>NZ_CP088923.1:0-2400000 GCF_021545845.1 Rhodanobacter thiooxydans | reverse complement strand
GCGTTGCCAAGCAGGGCTTCCTCACCGACCTGTTCGATCAGACCTCGGGTCATCTTCGACGGAAAGAATCCCGGCGCGATCGCATTGACGGTGATGCCGTGTATGCCCCATTCGCCGGCCAGGGAGCGGGTGAAGTTGACCACCGCGGCCTTGGCGCTGTTGTAGGCGATGGTCTGCATGCTGCCGGGCGGATTGCCGCGCAACCCCGCGATCGAGGCGATGTTGATGATGCGGCCATGGCCATGGACAATCATCGAACGCTTGCCGACCTGCTGGCTGAGTAGGAACAGGCCGCGCACGTTGAGATCGAACACCTTGTCCCATGCCTCCAGCGGGTGGTCCTCGGCGGGTGCGCCCCAGCTGGTACCGGCGTTGTTCACCAGCACGTCGATGCGGCCCATCCTCGCCAGGGCGGCATCGACCAGCGCATGCACGGATTCGGGCTGGGCCACGTCGGCCACCACCCACTCGGACTCGATACCGCGCCGCTGCAGGTGCGCCTGCGCCTGCTTCAACTCGTCGGCCTTGCGCGCCGATAGAAGAATCCGCGCACCGTAGTCACCGAGCGCCTCGGCGATCTGCAGGCCGAGTCCACGCGAGCCGCCGGTGATCAACGCCGTCTGGCCATCCAAATTAAAAAGCGTGCGGGTCAAATTCGTCATGTTGCACTCCGGTTGAAAGTCATGCGGCACCCGACAACACCGAATTCACCAAGATCTCGGCCTTGCTGTAGGGTACGTAAAAGGCGACGATCGGGTCATCCTTGCCGCGCACCACCACACCCCGCGGGTTGGAGAATCCGCGGAAGCCCTCGATGTCGTGGTGACGACCCATGCCGCTCATCCCGTTGTAGCCGAAGGCGAGCGAAGGCAGCGCGCCCTGCACCGCGCAGGCATTGCCGGCACCGGTCGGTGTTTCCTGCGCCACAGCGCCAGTACCGGCGCCATGGCGAGCGCGCCCAGTGAGGTGGCAATGGACCACGCCAGGTCCTGCCTGAAATGATTGAATGTCATGTCTATCCCCTCCCGATTTGTATGGACAATGGCTGCTGCGTAATTGGCTCGCGGGAGCTGGACGGCTCTGCACAATGGACGACGCTGGCTGATTGCTGGCGACGAGAATCCGATGCTTGGCGATGTGGAACTTCCCCTTCAATCCGGTTTACCGCTGCGCGTCCGCGCGCGTCGTGATGCCTGACGCCGGCATGGCTGGCGCGACTTCCGTGCAGCCTGCAGAACGGGCTCGAACCCCGCCGGTGGCGATACAGCCCGGCGCGATCCGCGATCCCAGATCTGTTTGCGACTGCTTTCCCATGGATAGTCACGCGACTTCCTCCGCGGCTTGGGCGGCTGACGCCGGGTAATAGCGCGCCAGCATCTGCGCGACGCAGACCGGCTTGTCGCCGTGTTCCACATCGACCGTACAATTCCAGTGTGCCTGCACGCCGCCTACGACGGCATGGAGACGATCGAGACTCAGTCGCCCCCGCACGCGCTGACCGGCGAGCACCGGTGCTGGCAGGCGCACGCGATCCAGGCCGTAATTGATCGTCATGCCCACGCCGTCGATACGCACACACGAGGCGAATATCGCCGGCAGCAGCGAAAGGATCAGGTAGCCGTGCGCAATCGGCGCTTTGTAGGGAGATTCGCGTCGGGCACGCTCCGCATCGAGGTGGATCCACTGGTGATCGCCGGTGGCATCCGCAAATTTCTGGATGCACTGCTGGTCGATCGTCATCCAGTCGCTGTGCGCGACTTCGCGACCGACCCAGTCGTGCAGCGCCTCTAGGTTGTCGATGATTTGCATGGCGGTCATGTCAGGTATTCCGAAGCGTCATGAGTGGTCAAAACCAGGCGTCCTGCATATCCAGCGTGGTGCGATCCATGCTCGCCAGCAGGTTCAATTGGGCATCTACCTTTGGCAGTTCCCAGCGGAAGAAATAGTCGGCTGCGCAGCGCTTGCCCTCGTAGAAGTTGCCCGCGCTGCCGACCGCGGTGAGCGCCTGCTCCAGCCAGATCCAGGCGATCGCGATGTGACCGAACGCTTCGAGGTAGACACTGGCATTGGCGAGGGTGAGAAGGGGGTTCCCAGCTGCCCACAATTGCCGGGTGACTTCGGCCAGCCGATGCACCCGAGCCTCCAGGTTCTCCGCGTGCGTGCGCAGGGAGTCCTGCTTGCCTGCGCGGTCGATGCTGCCGGCCACGCGCGCCGAAAACAGCCGGAAAGCGGCACCGTCCTTCATTACAACCTTGCGCCCAAGCAGATCCAGCGCCTGGATGCCGTGGGTACCTTCGTGGATCGAGTTCAACCTGTTGTCGCGATAGAACTGCTCAACCTTGTACTCACGCGTATAACCGTAGCCACCGTGCACCTGGATCGCCAGGTCGTTGGCGGCCAGGCACCACTGTGAAGGCCAGCTTTTGGCGATCGGGGTCAGGATATCCAGCAGTAGGGTAAGGTTGGCCCGCTCGTTTTCGTCATCGCTGGTCGCTGCCTCGTCGAACAGCCGCGCGCAATACAGGTTGAACGCCAGCCCACCTTCCACATACGCCTTCTGTGCCAGCAGCATGCGTTTGACGTCGGCGTGTTCGATGATGCGTGTCTGCGGGCTGGAGGGATCCTTGCCCTCGGCACCGACCAGCCGGCCCTGCGGACGGTGGCGCGCGTAGTCCAGTGCATGCAGGTAGCCGGTGTAGCCCAGCGCTACTGCACCCAGGCCGACGCCAATGCGCGCCCCGTTCATCATGTGGAACATATAGGCCAAACCCTGGTGCGCCTCGCCGACCAGGTAGCCGATGGCACCAGCCCTGCCCTCGGGTGTGTGGCGCGAGCCCTCGCCGAAATTGAGCAAGGTGTTAACCGTGCCGCGGTAGCCCATCTTGTGGTTGATGCCGGCCAGTTCCACATCATTGCGTTCGCCCAGCGAGCCGTCTTCATGGACCAGAAACTTCGGGACCAGCAGCAGCGAGATGCCTTTCACGCCGGGGATCAACTTGCCGTCGGTGCCGGGGATCTTGGCCAACACCAGGTGCACGATGTTTTCCGAAAGCTCGTGGTCGCCGCCGGAGATCCACATCTTGTTGCCGGTGACGCGGTAGCGTGGGCCGAAGGGCGAGTCGCCATCGGGCTCGGCGCGCGTCGTTATGTCGGATAGCGAGGAGCCAGCCTGCGGTTCGGACAGGCACATGGTACCGAAGAAGCGCCCGGCCAGTTCAGGCTCGACGAAGGCCTTGATCTGCGCCGGGTTACCATGCGCCAGCAGCAGATTGGCGTTGCCCATGGTCAGCAGCGGATACGCACTGGTGCTGACATTGGCCGCGTACAAATAGGCCAGCGCAGCCATCTCGACCACGTGCGGAAGCTGCATGCCGCCGAGCGCATAGTCCTTGGAACCGGCCGACAAACCGGTTTCCGCGAACGCCTGGAGCGCGGGCTTCAACTCGTCGATCAGGTGGACGTGCTCACCGTCGAAGCGCGGCTCGCACTGATCGGCCTTCTGGTTATGTGGCGCAAACCGGTCTGTGGCCAGTCGCACGGCGACATCGAGCACGGCATCGAAGGTCTCGCGACTGTGATCGGCATGCCGGGGCCTGGCCGTGAGCGCAGCCACGTCCAGCCACTCATACAGCAGGAAATTGACATCGCGGCGCGAGAGTAACAAGGAGTCCATGTCGTTCTCAGCCGATCTCGAACAGGCCGGCGGCACCTTGCCCGCCGCCGATGCACATCGTCACCACGACGTACTTCACGCAGCGTCGCCGGCCTTCGATCAGCGCATGTCCGACCAGACGTGCGCCGCTGACGCCGTAGGGATGGCCGACCGCGATCGCGCCACCATCGACATTGATCCGCTCAGGCGGGATGCCGAGTGTGTCCATGCAGTACAGCACCTGTACGGCGAACGCCTCGTTCAATTCCCATAGCCCAATGTCGTCGACGTTGAGGCCTGCGCGCTTGAGCAGCTTGGGCACGGCGAACACCGGGCCGACACCCATTTCGTCTGGTTCGCAGCCGGATACTGCGAAGCCGCGGAAGATGCCAAGCGGCTGGATGCCGCGCTGTTCGGCCAGCTTCGCGTCCATCACCACCGCCGCGGAGGCGCCATCGGAAAACTGGCTGGCATTACCGGCGGTGATCACGCCACCGGGGAGTGCGGTACGAATCCTCGCCACGCCTTCATAGGTGGTGTCAGCACGAATACCTTCGTCGCTGGACAACGTCACCTCGCGCGTCATCAACTGGTGTGTGGCCGGATCGGCGACGCCAGCGAGCACACTGATCGGTACGATCTCGTCGTCGAAGCGGCCGGCGGCCGCGGCCGCAGCCGCGCGCAGCTGGCTTTCCACACCGTAGCGATCCTGCCGTTCGCGCGGGATCTTGTAGCGTTTAGCCATGGTCTCGGCGGTCTGCAGCATCGACCAGTAGATCTCCGGCTTGTGCTGCAGCAACCAGCCTTCGGTGAGCATGTGCTGGTTCAAATACGGCTGTACGCAGGAAATGCTCTCCACCCCACCGGCCACGTGGATGTCACCTTCGCCGGCGATCACGCGCTGGGCCGCCATCGCAATGGTCTGCAGCCCGGACGAACAAAAGCGGTTGACGGTGGCGCCCGGTACGGTGACCGGCAGGCCGGCGCGGATCGCGCTCTGTCGCGCAATGTTCACGCCGGTGGCGCCTTCGGGATTCGCGCAACCCATCAGCACGTCTTCGACCTCGGCCGGGTCGATGCCGGCGCGGGCGACCGCGTGCTGAACCACATGGCCGCCAAGGGTGGCGCCGTGGGTCATGTTAAGGGCGCCTTTCCAGCTCTTGGCCAGGCCGGTGCGTGCGGTGGAAACGATGACAGCTTCTTTCATGGGAATGGTTCCAGTCGATGCGTGGAATAGGGATCAGTCGTTGAACGACTTGCCGGCTTCGGCCAGAGCTACCAGCAGCGGAGCCGGCTCCCATGCCGCGCCTTCATGGCCCTTCGCATAGCGACGCATGGCGGCGAGCACGTTGTAGAGCCCAATCGTGTCGGCGTAGAACATCGGCCCCCCATGCCACAACGGAAAGCCGTAGCCGGTGAGGTAGACGATGTCGATGTCCGAGGCCTTCGAGGCGATGCCGTCCTCGAGGATGCGCGCGCCCTCGTTGACCAATGCATAGACCAGCCGCTCGACGATTTCCTCGTCGCTGATCTTGCGTCGGGTAATGCCGAGCTCCTTCGAGTGCGCTTCGACCAGCGCATTCACCTCGGCCGACGGGTAAGCCTTGCGGTCACCCGGCTTGTAGTCGTACCAACCCTTGCCGGTCTTCTGGCCGAAGCGGCCCAACTCGCAAAGCTTGTCGGCGCTCTTGCTGTAGGTCAGATCGGGCTGTTCCACTGCGCGACGCTTGCGGATCGCCCAGCCGATGTCGTTACCGGCCATGTCACCCATGCGGAATGGCCCCATCGCCATGCCGAATTTCTCCGCGGCGCGATCGACCTGTTCGGGCAGCGCGCCCTCATCGAGCAGAAAGCCAGCCTGACGGGCGTACTGCTCGATCATGCGGTTGCCGATGAAGCCATCGCACACACCGGAAACCACGGCGGTCTTGCGGATCTTCTTCGCCAGCGCCATCACCGTAGCCAGCACGTCTTTGGCCGTCTGTTTTCCACGCACCACTTCCAGCAGCTTCATCACGTTGGCCGGGCTGAAGAAGTGCATGCCGATCACGTCTTGCGGGCGCGCAGTGAAGGCGGCAATGCGATCGACATCCAACGTCGAGGTGTTGCTGGCGAGGATCGCGCCCGGCTTGGCGATCTGGTCTAGCTGCTTGAATACCGCCTCCTTGACGCCGTATTCCTCGAACACCGCCTCGATGATCAGGTCGGCATCCTTCAAGTCGTCATACGACAAGCTCGGCGTCAACAGGCCCATGCGCTGCTCGACTTGCTCAGTGGTGAGCTTGCCCTTCTTCGCACTGTTCTCGTAGTTCTTGCGGATCGTGCCGAGGCCGCGATCCAGCGCCTCCTGCTTCGTTTCCAGAATGGTCACGGGGATGCCGGCGTTGAGGAAGTTCATGCTGATGCCGCCACCCATGGTGCCGGCGCCGATCACGCCGACCTTGCCGATCTCGCGCAGCGGCACGTCCGCACCAATATCCGGCACCTTGCCGGCGGCACGTTCGCTGAAGAATGCATGCCGCAGCGACTTCGACTCCGGCGTCTGCACCAGCATCGCAAACGCTTCACGCTCAACATGGATGCCCTGCTCAAACGACTTGGTCACCGCCGCCTCGATCGCATCCAGACACTTCAGCGGCGCGGGATAATTCGCCGACACCGCGGCCACGCCGGTGCGCGCGAAGCCGAGGAAGCCTTCGGCGTTGGGGTGATCGATCTTCCAGTCACGTACCCGCGGCAGCGGCCCGCGATTGCCCGCCACTTCATTCGCCAGCGTCACCGCAGCATCCAGCGTGCCGCTCTTGACCACTTGGTCGAACAGCCGGGTTCCGCCCAACTTGCCCGCGGCCACCGGCGTGCCGGACACGATCATGTTGGCCGCCGCCTCCAGACCCACGGCGCGCGGAAAGCGCTGGGTGCCGCCGGCACCGGGCAGGATGCCGAGCTTCACTTCCGGCAGGCCGATCTGTGCCTGCTGGTCAGCCACGCGGTAATTCATGCCCAGCGCCAGTTCGAGGCCACCCCCGAGCGCCATTCCCTCGATCGCCGCCACCACCGGCTTGCTGCTGCGCTCGAACGCGGCGATCACGGTGGGCAGCGTCGGCTCCTGCAAGGCTTGTGGCGTATTGAACTCGCGGATGTCGGCACCGCCGGAAAACGCGCGCGCCCCACCGGTGACGACCACCGCCTTGACCGTCGCGTCGTCGAGCGCGCGGGCCAGCGATTCCACGAGCCCGCGCCGCGTCGCCGCATCCAGCCCGTTCACCGGCGGATTGTGCATGGTGAGGAGCGCCACACCGTCGCGCACTTCGTACTTCACTGACATGTTCGATTCCTATGCTCATGGAGTGGACGCTCTGCGGCGCCCGGGTGGGTGATGAGAGGTGACATGGCCCGCAACGTACTCATCGGTGGTCGACCCGTTGCGCAAACGTCAAGCCCAGTTCTGCCAGCGGTTTGGTATTGAGGCCCACGATGGCCGCTTGCGCGCTGCTTGCGGTACCGTCGGCGGCGCGCTTGGCGATGCCCTGCACGATCGCGGCAAGGCGAAACAGGTTGTAGGCGAGGTAGTAATTCCACGGAGCCGTCACCGGGTGGCCGATGCGCCGTTCGTAAGCGCTGATGTAGTCCGCCTCGCCTGGAATGCCCAGCGACTGCAGATCCTTTCCCTTGAGCCCCCGTCCCAACTCCGGCGTGATGTGCCAGCTCAACAGGTGATACGCGAAATCGGCCAGCGGATGGCCCAGGGTCGACAGCTCCCAGTCGATCAGCGCCAGGATGCGCGGCTCGGTGGGGTGGAAGATCGCGTTGTCGATGCGGAAGTCGCCGTGTACCAGCGACACCTGTGGGGTAGCCTCAGGCGGAATGTGCTCGGGCAACCACGCGATCAGCTGGTCCATCGCCTCGATCGGCTGGATCTCGGTGGCCCGGTACTGGCGCGTCCAGCGATTGATCTGGCGCTCGAAGTAATTGCCGGGTTTGCCATAGTCGGTCAGGCCCAGCGCCGCGATGTCCACGATGTGCAGCGCGGCGATCACCCGGTTGAGCTCGTCGTAGATCGCGCCGCGCTCGGACGGCTGCATGCCCGGCAGCGACTGATCCCAGAAGATCCGCCCCTCGACGTAGTCCATGATGTAGAACGCGCGGCCGATCACCGACTCGTCCTCGCACAGACAATGCACGCAGGCGACCGGCACCGCGCTGCCGGCGAGCGCCGATTGCACCCGGTACTCGCGCTCCACCGCATGGGCAGAAGGAAGCAACTGGGCTACCGGCGCGGGCTTGCTGCGCATCACATACTGACGGTCAGGCGTGATCAGCAGATAGGTGGGATTGGACTGGCCGCCCTTGAATCGCCTCAGCGTCAGCGGCGTACGAAAGTCGTCGATGTGCGCGACGAGATAGCGCTCCAGCGCGGCCACGTCGAACGACAGCGCCGTGTCCGTCGCAGGGTTGATCGAGTCGCTCATGCCGCCACCAAGTGCAGGCGACCGTCGTCGAGCCTGGGGACGACATTCAGTGTGTCGGTCTGGGCGGCGCAGTCGACTTCGTGCTGCAGCGCATGCGCCTTCATCATCCGGCCGATGCGCGAAGCATTCAGCACCGTCTGCGCATCGCAACCACGACGCAACAGCATCGCGGCCAGCGCGGCGTCGGTCAGCTCGTAGTTGCCGCTGCGCTCGAAGTGCCCGACCAGGTGGCCGGCACCATAGAAGTCTTCTAGATTGAAGCGATCGGCCGATCCCGAGCACACCAGCAAGACAGACGCGAGGGGATGTGCGCGCATCACGTGCGCGGCTAGGGCGGCGCCATTGAGCAGCGCACCAACATAGACGTCGGTGGCCGCGGCGGCATTCTTCAGCGCCACCGTGCCATTCGTGGTGGCGTAAACGAGGGTGGCACCCTGCCCGCGCGCATCGGCCAGTGCCAGCGGAGTCGCCGGTCCGAAACCTGGCAGGCTCCCGGCTAGGTATTCCCCGGCCATGAACGGCGCGTCCAGGTCGCCGGCAATGCACCGCGCGTCCTCGGCATCACGCGCCGGCCAGATGGAGTCGATGCCATCGGCGAAGGCATGCACGATGGTGGATGTGGCGAACAGCACGTCAAGCACGATCACCACCTTGCCCTGCAGGCGGTTGGGATCGAGATTTTCCTTCGTGAACAGGACGTGCAACTTCGGCATTGCCAGATCCCTATATTTCGTCTAATGGAACTCAGTTCTATATATTGTCTATCGTAGCGTATGTCATAGCAGCCCAGCAAGTGGCAGTGCGTAACGCTACGCTGCCACTTGCTAAGCCTTGGATGGCTGCCTAGTATGTCGAATGACTTCGGTTCTAAGTTCCTCTCTACGAAACTTATATATCTTTCGCGTTGCTGGATATCTCATGAATTTCTCATATACCCCCAAGGTGGAAGCGCTGCGCGCGAAGCTGCTGCGCTTCTTCGATGAATCGATCTATCCCAACGAGCCTGTGTACACGCAGGAGGTGCGGCGCAACCGCGACGCTGGTGACGCCTGGCGTCCGACCAACATCATCGGCGAGCTCAAACCCATGGCCCGCGAGCTGGGCCTGTGGAACCTGTTCCTGCCACAATCGCCACGCGCGCCACAGGGGTTGTCCAATCTGGAGTACGCACCGCTGTGCGAGATCATGGGGCGGGTGCCGTGGGCGGCTGAGGTTTTCAACTGTTCGGCGCCCGATACCGGCAATATGGAAACCATCGAGCGCTACGGTAGCGAGGCGAACAAGGACCGCTGGCTGGAGCCGCTACTGGCTGGCGAGATCCGCTCTGCTTTTCTGATGACCGAGCCTGCCGTGGCCTCCTCCGACGCCACCAACATTCAGTGCTCGATCCGGCAGGAGGGCGATGAGTACGTTATCAACGGCCGCAAATGGTGGTCATCAGGCGCCGGTGATCCGCGCTGCACATTGTATATCGTGATGGGTAAGACCGATCCCGAGGCGGCCATCCATCAGCAGCAGTCGATGATCCTGGTGCCGGCCGACACCCCAGGAATCGAAGTGATCCGCCCGCTGACTGTGTTCGGTTATGACAACGCGCCGCACGGACATATGGAAATCCTACTACGCGATGTGCGCGTGCCTGCCGATAACCTTCTGCTGGGCGCCGGTCGCGGCTTTGAGATTGCACAGGGCCGGCTTGGGCCGGGCCGCATCCACCACTGCATGCGCACTATCGGGGTAGCTGAGCGCGCCCTGGAATTGCTGTGTCAGCGGGTGCTGTCACGAGTAGCGTTTGGCAAGCGCCTCAGCGAGCAATCGATCTGGCATGAACGCATCGCCCAGTCGCGCTGCCTGATCGACCAGGCACGCCTGCTCACGCTGAAAGCGGCCTACATGATGGATACGGTGGGCAACAAGATGGCACGCGCCGAGATTGCGATGATCAAGGTGACGGCACCCACAATGGCCTGCCAGATCATAGACTGGGCCATCCAGGCCCACGGCGGCGCCGGGGTCTGCGATGATTTTCCGCTCGCAGCCATGTATTCCGGTATTCGCACGTTGAGGCTTGCCGACGGCCCGGATGAGGTCCACAACGGCACGATAGCAAAACTGGAACTGGCCAAATACAAGACCCGGATCGGAGCCTGAATATGCATGCCTCCTGTGGAGTGAATGATGGGTGCCCCGAAGCGGCATATCGATACATTCAACCAGATCATCGACGAGAGCCATCCGCAGTTCGTCAGCGCCGTTGCGCGCGCGTTTTCATCCTTCGCTGCTTCGAATACGGTGCCCAACGCCTGGGCAATCAGGACATATCGCGCCAGACGGGCCTACCCAAGACCACCGTGTCGCGACTAGCCTTCACCCTGGAGTGACAAGGACTGTCCGCTACCTGGACAACTGGAGAAATGCATGAAAGCCATCGTCTGTGAAACCTGGGGCCCGCCTTCCTCACTGCAACTGCGCGACTTGCCTTCGCCTGTTCCCGGTCCCAGACAAGTGCTGGTGCGAACACGGGTCGCGGCCGTCAACTTTCCTGACGCGCTGATCGTGGCGGGTAAGTACCAGGCCAAGCCGGCTTTCCCGTTTTCGCCTGGCGGCGAGTTGTCCGGCGAAATCATCGCCGTCGGTGCTGAGGTCAAACACCTCGCGATCGGCGACAAGGTGGTTGGATTGACCCAGTACGGCGCGTGGGCACAGGAAGTGGCCGTCGATGCCACGCGCGTGGTACCGCTGCCAGCCGACATCGGCGATGACGAACTGGAGCTGGCCGGCAGCTTCATGCTCACGTACGGCACCTCGCTGCACGCGCTGAAGGACCGCGCCAACGCACAATCCGGCGAAACCCTGCTGGTGCTCGGCGCAGGCGGCGGCGTTGGCTTGGCGGCGGTAGAGCTTGGCAAGCTGCTCGGCATGCGCGTGATTGCAGCGGCGTCCACCATCGAGAAGCTTGCCGCCGCCAGCGAGCACGGTGCCGACGAATGCATCAATTACAGCCACGAGGATCTGCGCGAACGCATCAAGGCACTGACCGAAGGCCGCGGCGTCGACGTGGTGTACGACCCGGTCGGCGGGAATTTCACCGAGCCGGCGCTGCGCAGCGTGAATTGGCGTGGCCGCTACCTGGTGGTGGGCTTTGCCACAGGCGACATCCCCAAAATTCCGGTTAATCTTCTGTTGCTCAAGGGCAGCGCCTTGCTTGGTGTGTTCTGGGGGGAATTCGTGCGCCGCGAACCGACATTGAACGCGAAGAACATCGGCCAGCTGATGGGCTGGCTTCACGAGCAGCGCATCCACCCGCTGATCTCCCACCGCTATTCGCTGGCGCAGGCACCGCTGGCACTGGACGCCCTGCTCGGGCGCGAGGCGATCGGCAAGCTGGTGGTGCTGCCGCAAAAGGTCGATTGAGCCGTCGTCACGTCCAACTATGCGCATCCCCAGGGAGGGGACATGCCGATGAAGAATTTTCCCCACTGGCCGCCCGGCCTGCCGCCGGACCTGGAACTGCCACAAACGTCGCTTTACTACAATCTTGAAGTGGCGGCGACGAGCTATCCCGAACGCACCGCCACCGCCATTGCCTTTACGGCAACCTCATCAGTTATGCCGAACTGAAGCGCCAAGTCGACGCGCTGGCCGGCCATCTTCGCGCGGTCTGCGGTGTAAGCCAGCGCCCTCACCAGCGCGGCGGCCCAGACCACATCGATCTCCGCCGGCAGGCCGAGTGTAAGCGGTAAATGAGCGGTGTTGTTGCCTAGCCGGCGTCGATGGCGTAAAGATCCGAGCGCAGCGGGTTCTCGGCAAAGTGCTGTTTCCACTGGGGTGCCAATCGGAGCAATACCGACTACCTCATTCGTTGCCTTGGAATACCGGTTCCTCAGATCGAGCAGGAGAACTTCATCGCTGGAAGCATGTTCTGGCTTCGCTCGGCCTGCCCGAAACCGAAGCAGCAACCTATTCGTACGCCCTTCGCAGCGGCTGACGGCGCACCCCGGGCAGCGATCGAAAACAGCCCATTTCGTACGATCGTTTACTGGCAGGTACAATGGGCAGTTTTTCCCCGGCAGGGGCGACTCACACGGTCAAGGAACCACAGATGAAGATTCTGGTCGGCTACAAGCGTGTCGTGGACTACAACGTACGCATCCAGGTGAAGCCCGACGGTAGCGGCGTCGTCACCGACGGCGTCAAGCTGTCCGCCAATCCGTTCGACGACATCGCGCTGGAAGAAGCCCTGCGCCTGCGCGAAAAGGGTGTAGCCGCGGAAGTCATCGTGGTCGGCATCGGCCCGGCCGATCTCACCGCGCATCTGCGCAATGGCCTGGCCATGGGCGCCAACCGCGCCATCCATGTGGTCACCACGGACGCCGTGCAGCCGCTCACCGCCGCACGCATCCTGCTCAAGCTGGTCGAGAAGGAACAGCCCGGGCTGGTCATCCTCGGCAAACAGGCGATCGACGACGATGCCAACCAGACCGGCCAGATGCTGGCCGCGCTGTGGGATCGCCCGCAGGCCACCTTCGCCGGCAAGGTCGAGATCGCCGACGGCAAGGCCACCGTCACGCGCGAGGTCGACGCCGGCCTGGAAGTGATTGAGGCCGAACTGCCCGCCGTGATCACCACCGACCTGCGCCTGAACGAGCCGCGCTTCATCAAGCTGCCCGACATCATGAAGGCCAAGGCCAAGCCGATCGACACGATCGAGTTCGGCACGCTCGGCGTCGAAGCGCACGACCACCTCAAGACCACCCACTACGCGGCTCCGGCCAAGCGCAGCAAGGGCGTGATGGTGAAAGACGCCGCCGAACTGGTCGCCGCGCTCAAGCAGAAAGGCCTGCTGTAAACCCTAATTTCCCTTGTAGGAGCCCACCCTGTGGGCGATGCTTTTTCTACCCACACCCAAGAGCATCGCCCACCAGGTCGGCTCCACAAAAAACGTTTCGGAGACACCCATGAGCAAGATCCTAATCATCGCCGAACACCTCGGCGGCAAACTCAACTCCGCCACCGCGCGCGCCGTGAGCGCCGCCATCGCGGTCAAGCCCCAGACTATCGACGTGGTAGTGCTGTCCGATGCCCCCGACGCGATAGCCGCTGAAGCGGCAAAGATAGAAGGCATCAGCAAGGTGCTCACCGTCGCCAAGCCCGAGAACGCGCATGCGCTGGCCGCGGTGCTCGCTCCGCAGATCGCCAAGGCCGCCGCCGGCTACAGCCACGTCTTCGCGCCCTCCACCACCTTCGGCAAGGACCTGGCACCCCGCGTCGCCGCCCTGCTCGGTGTGGCCCAAGTCAGCGACGTGATGAGCGTGGAAGCCAGTCACAGCTTCAAACGCCCGATCTACGCCGGCAACGCGATCATCACGGTCGAGGCGAATCCCGCCCACACCGTGGTCGCCACCATCCGCACCGCTTCCTGGTCCGCCGCCGCCAGCGGCAGCGGCAGCGGCAGCGCACCGATCGAGGCAATGAGCATCGACGCCACGCTGCCCACCCACACCCGCTTCGTGGCATTGCAGCAAGGCACCAGCGACCGCCCCGACCTACAGAGCGCCAGCAAGGTCGTCTCCGGCGGTCGTGGTGTCGGCTCCAAGGAAAACTTCGACATCATCTACAAATTCGCGGACAAGATCGGAGCCGCCGTGGGCGCCTCGCGCGCCGCGGTCGACGCCGGCTACTGCCCCAATGAAATGCAGGTCGGCCAGACCGGCAAGATCATCGCCCCCGAGCTGTATATGGCCATCGGTATCTCCGGCGCGATCCAGCATCTCACCGGCATCAAGGACGCGGGTACCATCGTCGCCATCAACAAGGACGGCGAGGCACCGATCTTCGAAGTGGCCGACTTCGGGTTGGTGGGGGACTTGTTCAAGATCATTCCGGAGCTGGAACAAGCGCTGGGGTGATCCACCGTCGGCTCGAAAGTGCGATCCCCGTGGCTTATACCAGTTCTTCAACGAGCTCACCGACGATACAAAAATTGACTGCGATGTTTTTCCACCAAAACATTGCCTCCGCTAACAGACAGTGGTACGCCAATGAGTGACCAAGTGTAGAGCATCCGATGCTGTCGGCGCTCTGCCGCAGCGGCTAAAACCGTGGGCGAAAAGCAGACAGCCCTGCCCGTCAGGTCGAGCAAACAGGACCGTCAGGCATGATGCCACAGGACGCCCGTTATTGACGGTCGAGCGAGGCCCACCGTCAACCGATTGAGATAGCATCTTGAAGCTCTCGGCCGTGGCCCCGGCGCTAAGCCCTTCAAACTTGCAGCATGCCGCCGTCGATAAAAAGCTCGGTGCCGACAATGAACCTGCTCTCATCAATGGCCTGGAACAAAGCGGCAGCGGCCACTTCTTCCGGGCGTCCAAGACAGCCCACGGAATTTTGGCGATCAATTCCCGGCGCACGTGCTGCGGCGTTGCGGCCATCATTTCTGTATCGACCGCTGTCCTCGGCCGTGGCCGGCCGCTCGCTGATCGACACTGCACCAACAATCCGTCCGCGGTTGTCTGACTTCAGGGTATGGTCGCCAGGCCCAGTACGACAACGTCGCCGCTTTCACACCGTGCTCAGCGCCGTACGCCGCCCGCGTCAGACCGCTGCTCCGCCACCGGCGGACATGCTCTGCCCATGACGCACCTTGCTCATCGCCATCGCTCCCATCCTCGCCGTGAAAAAGCCAGCGTGATGGGCTCATACAGCCGCGACAAGATGGCTACGGCAGACGCTTACCGCCCCGCGGCGACCTATGCCGACTTCGACGAAGCGCTGACCTTGATTCTCGACAACGATCTCTCGCAAGAGAAAATAGAAAAAGCGATCATTTGCGTGATCAAGGGGTTGGACAAACCGCTTCGCCGTGCACCAAAGGGTAAAGCGCGTGGAACATGCAACAGCGCGGCGTCACGGAAGCTGTGTGCAAGCAGTTCAGGACCGGCGTACTGCGCAATGCTCGGCCGCGCAACTCAAGGCCGCGCCCCGGCGCTGGCTGAAAAACGGCACGCCGAGCCGAGCCGCCTTTGTCGGCAACACGACTCAGGATCTGGCGGGCTTGACCAGCGTGGACTTGCAGGCGCTGGCCAGCTGATCTCCCGGTGTCGGCGCTGACGCGGGTTACAGTTCCTTCGGCGGCGTCAGATAAGCCGCGCCGGCGCCCAGCGTTTGTCGGCTTTTCCTGATTTCCATGCGGGCGATCGACTGCAGGTGCACTTCGTCCGGACCGTCGGCGTAACGCAGCGCCCGGCCCCAGGTCCAGTGGTCGGCCAGCGGCGTGTCGGGACTGATCCCCATCGCACCGAAGGTTTGCATGGCGCGGTCGCAGACGGTCGTGTGAACCGTGGGCACCAGCGCCTTGATCATCGAGATTTCCTTGCGCGCTGCCTTGGCGCCGACGTGGTCGATCATCCAGGCGGTTTTCAAGACCAGCAAGCGGGCCTGATCGATCTCGATCCGCGAACGGGCGATCCACTCGGCAACGATGCCGTGTTGATGCAGGTACTTGCCAAAAGTCTGGCGTTCCAGGGCCCGCTCGGTCATCAACTCGAGCGCCAGTTCCGCCGCACCGATCGAGCGCATGCAATGGTGAATCCGGCCCGGTCCCAGCCGTGCCTGCGCCAGCGCAAAGCCACTCCCCTCCTCGCCCAGCAAATTGGCGGCGGGCACGCGCACATTGCGGAACACGATCTCGGAGTGCCCCTCGGGCGCGTGATGGTTCATGACGTCGATGTTGCGGACGATCCGTACGCCGGCGGTGTCCGGCGGCACCAGGATCATGCTCTGCTGTCGATGGGGTTCGGCGGCCGGGTCGGTCTTGCCCATCAGGATAAAAATCCTGCAATTCGGGTGGGCTGCATTGGTGATGAACCACTTGCGACCATTGATCACATAGTCGTCGCCGTCGCGCGCAATCGAGGTCGTGATATTGGTCGCATCGGAGGATGCCACGTCCGGTTCGGTCATCGCGAAGGCCGAGCGAATCTCGCCGTCGAGCAACGGCCGCAGCCACTGCTCGCGCTGCGCCGGGCTGGCAAACATATGCAGCAATTCTATATTGCCGGTATCCGGCGCGCTGCAGTTGAACACTTCCGAGGCCCAGGCGATGCGCCCCATGATTTCGGCCAGCGGCGCGTATTCGATATTGCTCAAACCGGTTCCGGGTTCACCCTCTGCTAGATGGGGCAGGAACAGATTCCACAGCCCTTCCGATTTCGCCAGTGCCTTCAAATCTTCCATGAACGACACGGGAAAGATACCGGCATGGACTTCCTCGTTGTACTGGCGCACGCGCGGCAGGATATGTTGATCCATGAAATTTCGCACGCGGGCGCGCAGGTCTTCCACCTTCGTCGAATATCCAAAATCCATGATGCTTCCTTTATCAGGTTGGTTACCCGCCATCGTCGATGGCGGGTTTGGCTGCCGACGTTACGATGCGATCAATAGGCGGATACGCCGCCATCGACTGCGATCGCCTGGCCATTCATATCGACAGCTCGCCGGCACCACCTATCGGGTTCCGGCGCTTAGTCGGTGGTGTCCCGTGACGGCGCCACGCCCGCCGAGAGGATGACGAAGCATGGACCGGCCAACGTCCACGCTGCAAACCACTGGTGACGGTAGCCGCCGGAGTCCGATGGGCGTGCACCCGTTAGACGGTGACTCAGCAGTTTCGCTTCAGCCCGCCTCACGATAACTCTTGCGCAACGCATTCTTGTCGAGCTTGCCAACGCTGGTCTTGGCCAGAGATTCGACGACGAGGACCCGGTCCGGCACCGCGTACTTCGGGATCGTCCCCTTGCGGGCCAAATCAGCGAGGTACTGGCGAATCGCCTCCGGGTCCAGAGTCGTGCCGGCGCGGGGGACGACCAGCACCAACGGGCGCTCGCCCCATTTTTGATCCGCGATGCCAATGACTGCAGCCTCGCCGACGCCCGGACATTGCGAGGTCAAATCCTCGAGCGTCAGCGAACTGATCCACTCGCCGCCCGACTTGATCATGTCCTTGATGCGGTCACGGACTTGCAACCGACCGTGGCTGTCGATCGTGCCGATATCGCCCGAGTGCAGGTAGCCACCCTTCCACAGCTCCTCCGAATTCTCGGGCTCCTTGAAATACCCTTGCGTCAACCACGGGCTGCGGAAAACAACCTCCCCCGGCGAATGGCCATCATGCGGCTGAGGGTGCATGTCCGCGTCGACGATACGCACGTCGCACAACGGGAGCGACTGACCAGCGAGCACGCGCAACGCAGTCTGGCTGTCGATATCGCCCGCGAGTTCGATGCTGCTCAGATTCGCGCCCGTCTGGATGGGCGCGGTCTCGCTCATGCCGTAACCCGCGATGACGTCCATACCGCGCTCCAATGCCATCCGGCACAGCCCCTGCGGCATGGCCGAACCGCCAACCGACATCTTCAATCGCGACAGGTCGGTCTCCATGGAGTCCGGGTGCGTCAGCAGCATGTGCAGGATGCTCGGCACGCAGTGCGTGAGCGTCACGCCTTCATCGCGAATCATGTTCAGCAACGCCCCCGCCTCGTAACGGCCGGGATAAACCTGCTTGAGCCCAAGCAACGTCGCCACGTAGGGCATACCCCAAGCGTGGACATGGAACATGGGGGTCATCGGCATGTACACATCTTCGCGATGGATGCGCCCGTGTACGGGCGCCGTACCAAACCAGCTGGCGACGCACAGCGTATGCAGCACAAGCTGGCGATGGCTGAAATAGCAACCCTTGAGACGCCCCGTCGTGCCGCTGGTATAGAACGTGGTGGCCCGGGTGTTTTCGTCGAAATCGGGAAAGTCGTAGTCCGCGCTGGCGGCGGCCAGCAACGCCTCGTATTCGCCAACGGCGCCCAGGTCACTGACAGGCTGAGCAGCCCCATCATCGCGCATGAGGACGAACCGGACATCCTTCTCCAGCCTGTCGCGGATATCCGCCAGGAGTGGCAGGAATTCCACGTTGACCAGAATGACATCGGCGCCCGCGTGATTGAGCGTGTACAGCACCTGCTCGGGCGACAACCGGACATTTACCGTCTGCAGCACGCAACCCATCATGGGGATCGCGAAGAAGCACTCGAAGTAGCGATGGCTGTCCCAATCCATCACCGCCACGGTCATGCCAGGCTTGACGCCGATAGCGGACAAGGCGGAAGCCAGGCGACCGAGACGTGCGTAGGTTTCGTGATAACGGAAGCGACGGTGCCCGCGATAGACGATTTCCTGTTCCGGATTGTGCGCCAGGGGCGTAATCCAAAGCTGTTTGATCAGGAGTGGGAAATCGTAAGCTGAGGCGGTGCGTTCAACCGGGTTGCCGATGTCGATATACATGCTATTCAAACTCAATCTACGAGACAGTCTAATTCTACGTCGCGATACAAAGGCTGGAGCCTCCAAAAGAGCCGCGGCGGTTCAGTTCGCGTAACCGTCAACCATGCGCTTGCAGGTATTCCGGTAGTCGCTGATCAGGCGCTCACACAACGCTCCGGCGGGAACAATGTCGTCAATCTGTCCGACGCCTTGGCCAGCCGACCAGATATGGCGCCAAGCCTTGGAGCCGTTCAATTCTTCACCAAGGTCGATCCCGGTCTTGAGTTCGAGATTATCCGGATCCAGCCCCGCGCGAAGCAGCGACGGGCGCAGGAAACTTGCCGGCACACCCGAGACGGCTGGCGTGTAGACAACATCCTTGGCCGTGGAGTCGACCAGCATCTGCTTGTACTGCGGCGATGCGGAGGATTCCTCAGTGGCGATGAAACGCGTGCCGAGGTAGGCGAAATCTGCGCCCATGGCGATCGCAGCGGCGATCGACGCCCCCGAGCTGATGCACCCGGACAGGATGATGTAGCCATCGAAGAAGCGACGGATTGCCGGCACCAGCGCGAACGGACTCAGGGTGCCGGCGTGGCCACCAGCGCCGGCACAAACCGGGATCAGACCATCCACGCCAGCGGAGGCGGCCTTGTGCGCGTGTCTGAGGTTGATCACATCGTGAAAGACCAGCCCGCCGTAGCCGTGCACCGCATCGACGACTTCATGCACGGCGCCCAGTGAAGTGATCACGAGCGGCACTTTGTACTTGACGACCTGTTCCAGGTCCGCCTGCAGGCGGCTGTTGGTCTTGTGCACGATCAGGTTCACGCCGTAGGGTGCGTCGCTTTCGGTGAGTACGCGGTTGAGGCTTTGCAACCAGGAGACGAGGCCCTCGGTACTGCTCTGATTGAGCGCGGGAAAGGTTCCGACCAAACCTGCCTTGCAGGTGGCGGCGACGAGCTCCGGGTTGGAGACGAGAAACATCGGCGCGGCAATCGCGGGAATCTTGACGCGACCTTGCCACTGGCGCGGCATGCTCATTGATCATTTCCCCTTGAAGTTGGGTTTGCGCTTTTCCATGAAGGCAGTGGCACCCTCGACGAAGTCCTGCGAGTGGCCGCACTCACGCTGCAATTCACCTTCCAGCATCAACTGAGAACTCAAGTCATTCTGCGAGGCGGCGTAGATGGCCTGTTTAATACGGCAAATGGCGATAGACGGGCCATTGGCCAGTTTCTCGGCCATGGCCGTGGCAGCATCCAGCAGCGCCTCGTCGTCCAGTACCTGCCAGATCATGCCCCACGCGGCAGCCTGCTCGGCGCTGATCTTCTCGCCCAGCAAAGCCATGCCCATGGCGCGTTGCGAGCCGGTATTGCGCGCCAAAATCCAGGTACCGCCTGCGTCTGGAATCAGGCCGACGTTGACGAACGCCTGCAGAAACCTGGCCGAGCGTGCGGCGAGCGTGATGTCCGCCATCAGCGCCAGCGAACAGCCCGCACCGGCGGCGACACCGTTGACCGCACAAATGACGGGCTTCGGCATGGCGCGCATATGGCAGATGAAAGGGGCATACCACCTCTCCAAGGTCTTCTCAAAGTCGACGCGGCCCTTGGCATCGCGTGGCAGATTCTGACTGGTGGAAGGCGTCAGGTCAGCGCCCGAGCAGAAGCCTTCGCCTGCGCCGGTGAGCAAGACCGCACCAACATCGCCATCGGCTTCGGCTCTGCCCAACGCGTTATCCGCTTCCTCCAGCAAATCAGGCGTCAAAGCGTTGAGCACCTGCGGCCGGTTGAGCGTGAGCCGGGCGACCTTGTTTACCACCGTGTACTCGATGTTTCTGTAGTCCATTGCTCCTCCGAAAACCTTCGGCACGCGGGTCAGCGTTTCGCCGCCCCGATACGCATACACAATATCAACCCACGCGCACAACGCGCGGCGAACGTTGCGCGCAAACGTTCGCCGCCGTGCAACAGCCCAACCGGACACCGATGCCGCAGCCGCGTCGGAACGTTGCGCGCGGCGACCCAACCCAGCCGTCGCAGTCCGTGCGACCAGACAGCAACCATCAAACGGCAATTCCACGTACCAGCACCCGTTGCAACCCGGCACGTATCTCGTCGGTTATGGCCAGGGCCTTGCGGGCTTTGAGATCCAGCATGACTGCCACCTGCTCCGCCGTCGCCACCGCTTCTCCGGTCGCCACATCGAACATCCAATGACAGACGATGTAAGTCTTGTCGCTGAGACTCTTGATGCCACTTCGCAACGCGATGATGTCGCCGACGTGGGGCATTTGGCGGTAAACGAAGCGGTATTCCAGGGCTGCGCCACCCACGCCTCTGTGCAGGCGGTCTGCCTGACCGGTTGCAGCGAGCAGGTTGGGAAACGCGTCGGACACCACACCCATGCAGGAAGGCGTGGTCATGCATTTGTATTCGTCGCACATCGTACTTTTCACCTCGCCCAGATAGGTCAAAAACATCCCGTTCGACTCGGCTTCGGCAAGCGTCGGGGCCGGTCGCGGCTCCGTCAGAGCGAGACCGCGGGGTGCGGCGTATGGCGGCAGGTCGGCCCGAAAACTTTTTTCCACCGCGTCGCGTGCGGCGTCAGGCAGCACAAGCATGCGGCCGGTGTGTACATCCTGCAGTGCTACGTCAGTGACGAACGTCGCAGCGACTTCACCGGTACCGGTGTTTAGCATCTCCTCGTACACGCGCATGCGCCGCGAAGTCACCTCCAGTACGCCGGCGCGGATCGTCACGGGCGCACCAGGACGTTGTTCACGCAAGAATCGGATATGGTGCTGACCTACCCTCATCCGGACTTCCTGATCGTGTACACAGTCAGAACCAAGCCCCAGGCGTTGACCCAACCCGGACAATCCTTCAACGGCCATGGCTACGTAAAACTGCACATTCAGGTGCCCCATCATGTCGCAGTCCCAGCTGTTGACGCTGTTTCGGTAGACCACGGTCAAGCCTGCCACATCCCGCCTCCATCAACAAAATGATTTCGACGGGCAGCGGCGGACGCGACTGCCACGCCGGCGTCGGTAACTTGCATCCTTGAGCTGAAAGTACCGGCACACCGCCCCCAACGCCAGAAGATGGAGAAGCCGTCTTTAGCCGCTGCGCACAAGCAGGCCAGTCGACGGGGCCGTCCTGCGGCCGCAGCGGGACTCCTCCTGACTCGCACGCGCCGCATCCGCAACTGCCACCGTCCCGGCATCAGCGTTCTGCCACAGGATCAAAAGCCGTGGTCTCCACCTGGGCGGCTTGTGCCCGATCCAGAATCAATTGTTTTACTTTCTGGTGTGGAAACACATGGAAATTCCCGGCCTCCGCCGCGCGCAGCGTCATCTCCGCAATCTGCGATGCGGAAATCCGACCGTGGGCAACGGCGTAACGCAACATCTCTCCGTGCTGCCGCAGAGCCGGACTGGCCGGTATCGTTTCCGCAAGCGCCGGTGGCCGGTTGCGCTCGGCGTCGGCGATCCGTGTGGGGAAGAACGCCGGCGAAAGACAGGTGACGCCCACCTTGCCACCTGCCTTCTTGATATCGTTGGCGAGGGTCTCGGACAGCGCCACCACAGCGCACTTGCTGACGTTGTAGACGCCGCTGTCGGCCATGTTCATCCAGCCAGCCGCCGACGCCGTATTGACGATATGACCCTCGCCCTGGCGCAACATGATGGGCATGAACGTCCGGATGCCCCAGATCGCGCCAAACAGATTCACGCCCAACACCCACGTCCAATCGTCCACAGTCGATTCCCAGAGCGACCCGTGTGCGGCAACGCCCGCATTGTTGAACAACAAGTGGACCCCGCCGAAACGGTTCTCGGCAAGCGTCGCCAAAGCCTGCACCTGCTCCAGCTTGGAGACATCGGTCTGCCGCACCGCGGTCTCGACACCTGGCACTTCGGCGCGCGCAAGCTCGGCGGTACCCGCCATGCCGCCTTCGTCGACGTCGCCCAGCACCAGGCGCATGCCGCGACGCGCGCAACACAGCGCGAGTTCGCGGCCCAAGCCACTTCCGCCGCCGGTGATGACTGCCACCTTGCCACGCAATTCTTTCATCTCGATATTTCTCCACTGGCCGTGAGGCCTGCACAAGGCGGTGGCGCTAGCGATCGGCAACGCGCAGGAATTCGTTCATGTGCGCGGCTACCTCTGCAGGCGATTCCTCTTGCAGGAAATGGCCTGCCTCCACCTGGATCACCTGTAGATCCAGGAAGCACTCGTCCACGTGATTCAGGTATTCCGGAATGATGACCGGATCCTTGTTGCCATACATATACAAAGACGGCATCGGCCAGCGATGATCACGTATTGCGGCCCAGCGTCAGGCGTCATCGCGGAACGCTCGATAATAATTGGCTCCGCACGCAGGCGTCCCGGCAATACGGTAACAGCGCACGTATTCCTCGATGGCATCGGCGGGAAAGGCGCGCCCATTCCAGGCACGCAGGAAATAGCGCAACCACACTTCTTCGGCTCCCGGGATCATCACCTCAGCCAATCCCGGCGCCTGCTGAAAATGCCGGTACCAGTACTGCGACTGCCTCGCTCGCGCAGCACCCGGATCACCTCCCGGTTGCCCTCGGGATTGTCGATCACAGCGATGTTCAAAAGGATCAATCGGCGCACTCGCACCGGCATGGCCATGGCAATCTCCTGGGCGACAATGCCGCCCCAGTCGTGGCCCACCAGTTGGAAATCAAACGCACCCAGGGCGCCGAGAACCTCGACCACGTCCCGGGCAAGCTCGACCTTGAGGTAGTGCGCCAATCCCTCAGTTCGCTCGCTGTTGCCCAGCCCCTGCAGGTCGGGCGCGATGATCCGCAAACCCGGCCGAAGGTATCCCGCCAGGTGCTTCCAACAATACGAACTCTCCGGCCAGCCATGGATCATCACCAGCGGTCCTCCGGCCGCCTCGCCACCTTCACGGTAGGCGAACCGTCCACGCTGAGTATCCACGAAGTGCGGCTGGGAAATATTCATGGTCCACGTACTCCCTCGTTGTAGCGGCCCGCTTCCGGCGCTTGCACTCTCGCGCGAACTCCATACCTGGTTCGCGCGTTTGCGGACGTGTTCACGAACAGCCTGCGGCATCGGATTTATTGCGCACCGTGCAACGAAGTCAGTTCATCCGCGACACGCTGGTCGTGCTTCCGCATCAGTTCCTTCGCTTGTTTGATGGTCCACGGCCCGCGGTGGAGCGGCACTGAGAGCATGAAGAGAAGCGCGCCGACGACACAAACCCACAGCCACACCCGCCACTCGCCGTACACGGCAGTTACCGCTGTCTTGAATTGGGGAGAGCCGGTGTGCCCTTCCAACAGCGTGGTCGCGGAGGTGACGACAGCTGGAATGGCGAGGAATGAGATGAACGCGACAATACGAATGGTCCAACCCCAAATCGCGAGGCCCGTGGCCATCAGGGCCGGGTTGCGGGTCTCAATGGTCTCGGTATAGCCAGCGTAGAAACCGATGATCGCGACCCCGAACGACCCTGACATGAGCGCCGTGATGGTTGCCAGCTCACCGAAGCTCAAGGGCTTGCCCAGGTTGAACAGCAGGATCAGCTCACAGATGACGGTCAAAATGCCACCGACGATCATCCAGGGTTTGCGCAGCCCGGTCCAGTCGAACAGGAACCCGACAAGGAGCGATACCACGACGTTGGCACCCCACGCCCACGCGGCCACGGCGTTTGCCTGGCTCGCATTGAAGTGGAACGCGGTTGCATACAGGATGGGGCCAAACCCGACTAAGGTGAAATACAGCAGCAGCAACAAGGCGGACCCGAGCGCAGTACCGACAATGTCAAGCTTGAACAACTGATGGAATGGTTTGTCGAGATTGGCCTCAAACCCAACCGAAGCGCGCGCGTCGACCAAGATGCTCTCTTTCGCGCGAACCACCAACTGGTCCCGCAACTGCGGCGACAGTTCCTTCATGGCAAGCAATGCGATCACAAATGTGATCAAGCCGACGATTCCCGAAATCCGGAACTGGCTGGTCCAAGTATTCCCGAAGTGCTCCAGTGTTGCCGCCGCAACGATGCTGACAACCAGCGAGCCGGCGACCGGACCGCAGTTCCAAAGACCCATCGCCACCGCCCTTCGCGTTTGCGGGCTGAAGTCGCGCACCAGTGCCGGGGTAGCAACCAGCAACGTGCCCTCGACGAATCCAATGATGGATAGCACAACAGTCAATCCCCAACGATCGTTGGTCGCCGGTACGACAATGGCATTCAGAATTCCAACCACCAGCATGCCCCAGATGACGATGTTGACTCGGCCAAACCGGTCCGCGAAGCCGGCAGCCAGCGAGCCGAAGGCGCCGATCAGGTTGGTAATCCCGATCATGATCACCAGGAAGATGAACGACATGTGCAACTGCACGGCCAGCAGCGGTGACACGCCACCGACCGTGTACAGCTCGTAGTAAAGGACGATCGTTACGAGGATCGCGAGTGCGAGCTGTGAGTACCGCACCGAACCTTGCGGATAGCGGTAGAGTTTGCGGTCCCACAGCCAGCGTCCACGGCGCATGCCATGTGCATCCGGCCCGGGTGGTGAAGCGGACGCCGTCATGAGTGCATACCCACCGTGAATTGAGACATACCGTCAGTACCTTCCGGTTCAATCGTCGGTCGCGAGGTCGAGACCGACGGGTGCAGGCTGCAGGTCACTTGCCCTGGCGTCGATTTGAACGCCGATGGCCACCCATCGGGCAGCGTCGCCGACCTGGCAGTCCCAAGCATCACAGGTCCTCGCACAACATCAGGCGTGGACCGTAACCGTAGCCGGGGGCTTCCTCCATCCGCTCAACCAGGCCATCAGCGCCGGCAGCAACAACACTGCACCCAGCATATTGATGAAGAACATGAACGTCAGCAGCAAACCCATGTCCGACTGCAACTTGAGTGCCGAAAATATCCACGTGCCCACGCCCACGCTCATCGTGGTGGCGGTGAAGATGGCTGGCGCGCCGCGTTCCTTGAGCGCATGCAGGAAGGCATCCTGCAGCACCTTGCCTTGGCCAAGGTGATACTCCAGGCGATCGAAGATATAGATTCCGTAGTCCACCCCGACTCCGATCCCCAACGCGATCACCGACAGGGTCGAGATCTTCATGCCAATATCGAGCGTCGCCATCAACGCATTGTTGAGCAGGGCCACCAGCGCGAGCGGAATGAGAATGCACGCCACCGCGACAAACGAGCGAAACGTCAGGAGGCATATCAGCGCGATCGCGCTGAACAGCGCAACCAGCTCCATCGTGTCGGCATTGTCGACGGCTTCATTGGTTGCCGCCATGATGCCATCGTTGCCGGAGGCCAACAGGAAACTCATGTGCTCGGCGACCGGTACATACTTGGCGCTGGATTTGAACATCGTGTTCCACGCCTTGACCGCTGTGACGATACCCGCCAACGTGGTACCGCGGTGGTTGCTGGGAAACAACAGGATCTGCATCGCTGAGCAATCCGCATTCAGCAAGCCGCTGGAAGTCTCGACCTGAGACGTCGATTGAGCCAACACGTCACGATTGTGCGCGATGCTCTGCCACTTGATGTCACCCTCGTTGAAGCCTGCATTGCCAATCTTGGCTACATCGACCAGGGACATTGCACTCGCGACGCCCGGAATGCTACTCATCTTCCACTCGAACGCATCCATGGCGTCCATGATTCGATAATCGGCGCAGGCGCCGTCAATGCCATGGCTCTGCACGATGACCGACAATACGTCGACGCCAGTGCGGAAGTTGTCAGTGATCACGCGACTGTCGATGTTGTAGCGTGAATTCGCGCGTAACTCCGGTACTCCCGTACCGAGATCGCCGGTTTTCAGACCCGTGGCTCCCCACGCGCCAAGTCCGGTCAGCACCAGCGCAATGCCAATCACGACACCGCCACGCCGGCGCGTTGCAAAGCCCGACATGAATTGCCAGATTTTCTCGCTCCGGGATTCATCGCGAGTCAAGCGCCGCAGGTGATCGGGGTGAGCCGGCAAGTAGGAGAGCGCGATCGGCAACACCATCTTGTTGGTAATGATCATCAGGGTCACGCCGATGCTGGCCGTGATCGCGAGTTCCTGGACGATCTGAATCTTGATCAGCAAGATCACCAGGAAACCGAGCGCGTTGGTCAGCAGTGCCAGGACCCCCGGGATGAACAGTTGATCGAACGCTGTCCGCGAAGCCTGCAAACCACTTTCTCCGGCGATCGCGGCAGTACGCCAGGCGTTGGTCATCTGCACCGCGTGCGAAACACCGATCGCGAAGATCAGAAATGGCACCAAGAGTGAAAATGGATCGACGCCGAAACCGAACAATGGCAACACGCCGAGCAACCACAGCACCGGCAGCAGCGCGCAAAACAGCGCTATCAGTGCAAGCGCCGTGGACCGCGTGTACCACCGCAGCAGCAGCGCCGTGATCAAAAACGCGATGCCGAAAAATACAATCACCCCGCGAATGCCCGCAGCGATGTCCCCGACTTCCTTGGCAAATCCGATGATGTGAACCGTCACCCCGTCTTTGTCGCCCAATCGATCGTACTTGTCGCGTAGCTGTTCCAGGTTTTTCGCGATATTGATATCGTCAAGCTGCTTGCCGGTCTTAGGGTCGACATCCAGAAGCGACGCTGTGATCAACGCACCGTTCAGGTTGTTCGCCACCAGGTGCCCGACCAAACCCGCCTTCTCGACATTCTGGCGCACGGCAAGCAACTGTTGTGGAGTCCCCGCAAAATTTGCTGGCACCACGTTACCGCCGACGAACCCTTGTGGCGTAATCTCGATGAACCGGGTATTCGGCGTAAACAGTGACTGCACCGAAGTGCGATCGACGCCGGGGATGAAAAATACGTCGCTGGTGGCACCCTTCAACAGCTGCATGAAGCCTGGCTGGTAGATATTGCCGCGCTTCTTCATCAACGCGACGACGATGCGGTTGGCGCCACCGAAAGTATCCCTGTACTTGGTGAACGTGCGCATGTAGGAATGTTGCAACGGGATCATCTTGTTGAACCCAGGGTCCAACCGCAGATTGGTCGACGACCAGGCCAACCCCCCCGTGATCAACGCAAACAGCACCAACATCACAGGCCGGTGGTTGAACAGCAGCCACGAGAAAGCATTGACCACGTGGCGCGCAGGAGAAAGCTTTGTATCCGGCTTAGTCATCGGTGATCCCCGCCATTTGCCAAGGGCTTCACCGTTGCGGCAGGGAGCTGCAGCATGCTTGTCCCACCCACGCCAAACAACAGCAGACGCTGGTGATCCAGTACCAGTACCGCAGACAAAGTCCTGGCGCTGCTGCTGTTGACCGTGGCAAAATGCTGCCCTGCATCGTGGCTCACCAAGACCGTACCACCTGCGCCAACCAGCACTACGGTTCCAGCGCCAGTCGCCACGCCTCCCATCAGGGATGCTTGCCCGGTACCTTCCACCCGCAGCCAGTTCCGCCCTCCATCGACCGAGCGAAACACGTGACCGAGAAGCCCATACGCCAACAAACCGCCCCCCGGTACATCCAGTATCCCGAAGAAGGATCCGTCATAAGGCGTCGAGTCCACCCAGTCCTGTCCACCGTCATTCGAGGTATACAGATTGCCTGATTCCGCAGCAATCGCGAGCTGCTTCTGCCCAAACACCGTGATGTAGTTGAGGTGCCGATCGATATCCTTGCCGATGCTCCGCTGCTGCCAGCGCCGGCCGCCATCCTGCGTTACCAGTAACAATCCGTAGGCGCCGACCGCAAAGCCTTCGCGATCGTTGCGGAACAGCACATCGAACAACGGCTGCTCTTCTTTGGGCTCATAGCGCTGCTCGATCCAGGTTCTGCCTCCATCCGTGGTCGCCAGAATCAGCCCAGCGTGTCCAACTACCCAACCGTGCTGAGGGTCCGGAAAATCGACCGCAGTCAGCAGACCGCTGTGTGGCGCGTCGGCACGTCGCCAAGTTTTGCCTTCGTCATCGGAATAAATGATGTACCCGTGATCGCCGACCGCGCAAATACGCGTGCCAGCGCGGGTCGCACCGATCAACATCAGCTGTGCCAAGACGCTGGCAGGAACGAGATCCCCAGGTCGAACCACTGTCTCCGCCGGCAACTCCCGCGCCGCTTTTGAAGTGGCTGGTGGCGAGTCGGCACCCCTGGCCGCAGCGACCTGCAATAACATGCCCAAGACCAGCAACGCGGCTGTACCTGCGCGGGCGAACCGCTGGTGGAAGTTGTCCCCAATACTCGACTCTCGGCCGACACTCTCCACTGTGCTCTGCACTACAAAGTTCTCATCGAACACCGGACTGCCTCAGAGCCAGCGGTGTGAAATCGGCAGGAATGAACGGGGTCTTCACGTGGATCTTGTTGGAGTCGTTTACCAGCGAGTACGCAATATACCGACCGGCCTGCAGGTCATACATTACGTTCCCTATGGAACCCAAGGCGGGAATATCCCACTCTTGTATCGGATATTCTTCACCGACGCGCCACAAGTTACCCCGACCGTCATACGACTCGAGAGCCAGGATATTCCACGAGTCTTCATCCAGATAAAACGTCCGCTTGCCGTAAACATGCGACATCCCCTGCTTGAGCGTCGCCTGCACGACCCACACGCGATGAAGCTCGTAGCGGATATAGTTCGTATTGAGGTGCTTGGGCGTCAGCAGCTCCTTTAGAGTGACCGCATGGCTCGCCATCCGGTAGTCGTTGTACGGTACGTAGATTTCGCGTTTGCCGAGTAGTTTCCAATCGTAGCGGTCGGGCGACCCATTGAACATATTCCAGTCATCGGTGGTCCGCATCCCGTCGGAGTCCGTCCCCGGATTATCGTAGGCAACGTCTGGCGCGAGTCGCATGCGACGCTGGCCCGGATTATACGTCCACGCCTTGCGCTGCTGGATGGTCTGGTCCAGCGGTTCAAGGACCAACAGCACGTTGCCGGCCAACCGCGCTGGCCCGGTGACCGCCTCAATGAAGTAGCCAATGAGATTCTTGGCGCGATCTGCCGGCTTGATGGTCTGCGAGCCATAGTTGGTCATCAACCGATATTGAAAGTTGACCAACGAGTAGGCACCGCTACGCGTAACCGCCGCCTGTTCGTTGTTGGTCTCGTAACCCTCGCCATGATACGCAGTAAGCTGGTTCCAGATTACCTCCAGGCCGTTCTTCGGAATCGGGAACGGTACGCCGCCAGTGGTACCAATGACCCCGGAGCCATTTCCCGTCACCAATTTCGCGCGCCCGGTGGCTGCATTCGCAATGGATGCCTCGTACACACCTTGCGGGTACGCCGCAGTGCGATGCGTCAGGTAGATGATCATCTTGTAGTCCGGATACGTCTTGAACAATGCCAACTGCCCGACGGTCAGGTGATCCTTGTACTGATCAACGTTCGCCGAGGTAATCGTGAACAATGGCTTGTCGGCCGCGAACGGGTCTGGATACACGACACCGGGTTTGAAACCGGACACAACGTTCGCCGGCGTTGTGGTCAGCCCACCGGTCCACGCCGGAATCGTGCCGGCTGCGTTGCCCGCTTTCACGGCACCGTATGGAGTCAGCGTCTTGCCGGGCTCAGACGGAGCCGCGGAAGGGCTGCCGACTTGAGGTGCCGCATAGCCCAAACCTGCACAACCTACACCCAGCGCAAGCGCCATCACCGACCAGATCAATGTTTTGCCTCTCATTTTAAATCTCCTCTAGCTTGCGCGCCTAGAACGAATAGCTGATGGTGGCCGAAATGAAGTCCCGGTCTTTCAACCCGTTGGAGCCGGTATTGTAATAACTGGACTGACCAGGGGTTGGAATGGGGTCGATTCCGCTGTTGGACGTGTGGCCGCCAAGGAAATTCGTGTAAGCAATACCCGCGTGCCAATTGTTCAAATAATCGAAGTCGACGCCAAGAGTCACCGCCTTACTGCCCTGATTAAAATTGGGCCCATTGCCGGTAACATCCTGCGACCACGCCAAATTTGGCGTGACGTTGATGGAATGGAACAGATTAAGATACTGCAGCTGTGCAATTGCCCGGTAACCCCACGAAAACCTTGAGGTAAAACCCGTGGTTTGCAATGATCCTTTGGCAGTAAGGGCCGCGAGTGGTCCTGTAGGGCCGTAAAATGGCGCCAACAGGGGTAGCGTGGTGCCGCCGCCGGCAAATTTCAAATGATTTGGCAGATCCAGGTAGTCGGCGCCGAATTCGCCTAGTACCACCAGCTGGCTTGCGCCTAACCCCGGATCGGCGAGCAGCTTGGTCAGCGTAAATTGAAATTGATGCATCTTCACCCGACGATAACCGTGAATGATCGACCCACCAGGAAACGCAGCAAACTTAGGTGCAATCTCTGACGGTAACTCCATGCCGGACAGCACCAGCTCGGTTGCTGCCAGCTGAACCGGCATCCGCGGCCGATAGGTGTACTCGCCTTGTAGTGCAACGCCTAGCGGCAACGACGCGTTGAACGACGCGCCGAAGACGTTGATGCCGCCCGGATAGTCCGCGAAATAGTGTTCGGTGCCGTCATAACCCGGCACCGGAACTCCGACAACGCCCGCGATGAGGCCACTTCCCGGTGTTGCCTGATTTTGTTGCGCGACTATCGAGAGATACGGTATGTGGCTATCCAAATGCTCATAATACAGACCGAACTCCGCGTAGTTCAGCGCAGGCACGGTGTAGTGAGCCGCCAATCCGAACTGGTTCCATCCACTCGGTCGAGAGTCCGGAGCGCGGGTAATGAAGTTGTCTGAAGGAGTCGCGTTGTTAACGCCGCCGCCGGGTTCCCGCCCAAACGACAGGTACACGCGTTGCCCATAGTCGCTGAGCGCGTCCGTTTGCGAAAAGAATGCACCTTGTGGATCCAGCACCACCCGATGGAACGACGTCAACACGAAACCCGAAAGCGACAGGTTATCGGTGAGCCCCGCCGAAAAAGAGAACGCCGGGTTGGGCAAGAGCGCATCCTTGAGTTCCGAACCTGGTTGCCGCAGGCTATTCACATCGACTGCGTTGATCGCATTCAACCCGTTTTGGATGAAGGTCGATTCACCCCAGTTGATAACCTGCCTGCCCACGCGGACATTCACCAAGTGTCCGGATACGGTGAAATTGTCACTGACGAACGCGTCCAGTAATCGCGCTCGACTTATCAGAGCCGAGCGGCCTTGCGGACCGAACTTGTTCTTGTCGTGAGCAGTCTGAAAGTCGTGGAAGTAGTCGCCCCGCACGAACAATGTAAAGCTCTTGTATTTGAGTTGAAACTCCTCCCCGATCCGAGAGATCGAGTTGACCATATCGCCATTCTTGTAATTCAAGTCACCGATACCGACATTCGGGTCACGGCTGGTGCCGCCGCTGGCGATACTGATCAAACCTGGGCTCGGCCCCTGAGTACGCCACAGCGCGCCATAGCTCAAAGTAGTATCCAGGCTACCGCTAACGTCGTTGCCAAGATCGAATTTGGTGGCGCTCGCACATGGCATATAACCCGCAAACGCTAGTGCAGCGGCATATGCCGTCAATGTAAACATACGGCGACCTGCCGCAGAATTGCCTAGCAGCCTGTCGGACTTAGATGAGACATGCGCCTCGTACGTCGATTCTGTTGCAACACGAACACTCGAACTCCATTGGGGCGACCCGCGCCGACCATTTTGATCAATTTTTGACCAAAAAGGTGTCGGTTTTCTGTAAGTCCGACAGGCTGCTAGCCACGATCGTGTAGTTTTCATGTCAACTCCCCCTTTCACACGCTATATTCAATCGGAAGCAGTGGTTTCGCCGCTACACAGACACTCACCTTGCAGCGCGAAGCTGTCTCAACGTAACAAGTCAATTCAGGTTGTTCGCTATCGATCCAGGTCGCTTCATCTTCGATTCAAGAGATTAGTCATATAATAAATTGGACGAATAGCAACTACCCACGTGCCTATGTTTTGCTATCAAATCTGTATCCCATTTCCTACTGACGCTATCTGTGGCGTGTCAAGCGTCTCTTCATAACGAAAATACTAGATGACGCTTTCGAATACAAGACGTGGGTACAACGTCACCTGTAAAATTTCAACGTTTATGTAGACACCCATATGCCGTCATTTACTTTCTACCGCCACCCCACTTCCGCATGTCATTAATATGCAGAAATCCGCCGTTGCTTGATTCAGCGCAACGGAACCATTGCAGCAAGTTCGACGTAAATAATATTATTCGGTCATCCAGCCTTCATTTGAATTCGATATGCGTCCATGTGTCGTGTCGTAGTCCCGCCGCGAAATTCGAAAGACAATAGGCGTTTGAAATAGTGACCAATGCTTATCTCGTTGGTCATACCCATGCCTCCGTGCAACTGGATGGCCTGCTGCCCGATATAACGGACGGCCTGCCCCCATCAAGACCTTGGCAGCGGTCCAACACGGTGTTCCACACTTGCAGGTTGGAGTCCGCACAAGCGGATTGTGCTGTGTCAGGTACGCCGCCAGCAGCTCCGCGTCGAACGACAGCGCGTTCGGCGCCGGAGGGGGCTGTCGATGCAGTGCTCATGCCGCCATCTGCAACAGCTGGTCGCCGAGCACTTGGGTACCGCGGCGATGATGTTGCACTGGGCCACGTATTCCACTTCGCACTGCAGCTCCAGCGCATGCATGCGCCGGACCACGCGCGATGCCGGCAGCGTGCTGCGGGCATCGTTGTTGCGGTAGAGCATGGCAGCGGCCAGCGCGGCGTCGCTGCAGTGATAGCCGTCCAATCGGCTGAAGTAGGTGACTAGATGGCCGGCGCCGCAGAAGTCTTCCCGGTTGAAGCGCTCCTGCAAACCGACGCACCGCAATAATACCGGCGCATCCGGATGCGCGCGCGCCACATGGGCGACCACCGTGGCGCCATTCAACAGTGCGCCCACTATAGACATGTCTGGCTGCACTGGCGCGATGCAGGGCTGGCGTGCCGTTGGTGGTGCTGTAGACCAGCCGCCGTCCGCGCAGGCCGAGGCTGCCCAGTGCCAGCGGTGCAGCGGTGGCGAAATTTGGCAGGGCATCGGCCAGGAACTCGCCGGCCAGCACCGCGTCGGCGCAGTCCGCGCCGAGCCGCACGGCGTCGGCGTGGTCGTGCGCCGGCCACACGCTAGCCACCTCCTCGCCGAACGCGTGGACGATGGTTGAGGTGGCAAACAGGATGTCCAGGACGATCACCACCTTGTCCTGCAGGCGGGCCGGATCCAGTGCTTCCTGTTGCGGCAGTACGTGGAGCTTGGGCATGGCGTTCCATCAGGGTGTGGGAACGATTAAGTTTCGTATGGCAAAACTATATTTCTTGTTACGAGATGATGATAGCGATGCCACAAATCGAATGCAAGCGCAAACGTAAGTATATGATACATAGTCTATTATTAGTGCGTAGAACGAAAATATGAAGGAACTTTTGCGCTTGCGCAGGCTTTAGCTAGCGGACTAATATATCCATGTATAATGAAATGAGGTTTCATTTATGCGGAACAAAACTGCATCCTGATCATCTTCGGAAACGCCTTATGGATTTCTCCCACAGCCCCAAAGTCGAGGCCTTACGTGCCGACTCTCGGCGTTTCTTCGAGGACTTGATCTATCCCGCCGAGGCGCGTTACCAGCACGAGATCGAGGAGCACCGGCGCGCCGGTAACCCCTGGCAAACCAGCCAGGTGATTGAGGCGCTGAAGCCCGAGGCACAGCGGCGGGGTTTCTGGAATCCGTTCCTGCCGTACTCGGAGCGTGCGCCGCAGGGTTTGTCCAACCGGGAATACGCACCGCTGTGCGAGATCATGGGGCGGGTGCCGTGGGCGGCCCAGGTGTTCAACTGCTCGGCGCCGGACACCGGCAACATGGAAATCCTCGAGCGCTTCACCACGCCGGAGCAGCAGCTGCGCCGGCTGGATCCGCTACTGGCCGGCGAGATCCGCTCGGCGTTCCTGATGACCGAGCCGAACGTGACTTCGTCCGATGCTAGCAACATCCGCTGCTCGATCCGTCGCTACGGCGACGAGTACGTGATCGACGGAGACAAGTGGTTTTCCTCCGGCGCCGGCGATCCGCGCTGTGCGCTGTACATCGTGATGGGCCGTACCGATCCCGCCGCGAAGCCGGGCAAGCAGCAGTCCATGGTGCTAGTACCGGCCAGCACACCCGGTATCGAGGTGCTACGCGCGGTGCAGGTATTCGGCTACGACGGCGCTCTGCACGGACACATGGATATCCGCCTGCTCGGCGAGCGGGTGCCAGTGGAAAACCTGCTGCTGGGCGCCGGTCGCGGCTTCGAGATCGCACAGATGTCGACTCGGACCCGGCCGCATCCGCCATTGCATGCGCATCCTCGGCCTGGCCGAGCGCGCGCTGGAACTGCTGTGCCGGCGCGTGCAGTCGCGGGTGGCGTTCGGCAAGCCGATCAGCGATCACAGCGTGTGGCACGAGCGGATCGCCGAATCGCGTTGCCTGATCGAGTAGGCACGGCTGCTGACCCTGAAGGCCGCGGAAGGCCGCGTACATAATGGGCACAGTGGGCAACAAGATGGCGCGCGCCGAGATTGCGATGATCAAGGTGGCGACACCCACAATGGCCTGCCAGATCATAGACTGGGCCATCCAGGACCACGGCGGCGCCGGGGTCTGCGATGATTTTCCGCTCGCAGCCATGTATTCCCGTATTCGCACGTTGAGGCTTGCCGACGGGCCAGACGAGGTGCATCGTGCCACCATCGCGAAACTCGAGCTGGCGCGCTATGCGTTGCAGCCAGCCGCCACCTGAAGTGAACAAGGCAAGCACACATGGGTAATCCAAGGCGCAGCAACGATGCCTTCAGCAAGGCCGTCGATGCCGAGCATCCACAATTCGTCAGCGCGGTGGCACGAGCGTTCGCGATCCTGCGCTGCTTCGAGCACGGCGAGCATTACCTGGGCAATCAGGAGATCGCCAAACGTACCGGCCTGCCCAAGCCGACCGTGTCGCGATTCGCGTTCACGCTGTCCTCGCTCGGCTACCTGAGGTATTCGCCGGAACAGGAAAATTACGCGTTGGGCACGGGCGTGCTGGTGCTGGGCCGTGCGTTCTTGAAAGGCAACGACCTGTTGTCGATCGCCCGCCCGCTGATGCAGGAACTGGCGAAGTACACCCAATCGGCCGTGATGCTGGGTGCCGCCGACGGCTTGCGCATGGTGGTGATAGAAGTAGCGCAGGGCGATCCCACGTTCCAGATGAAACTGGAGACCGGTGAGCGTGTGCCGCATGGTTCCACCGCGCTGGGCCGGGCCGTCCTGGCCGCGCGGCCGCTGGAGGTGTTCGATGAGCGGTTGGCCGAACTCGAACGCGAGTGCGAGCCGGCGGCGTGGCCGAAGATTCGTGCCAGCATCGTGGGCGCGCGGCAGGAATACGAGAGCTACGGTTTCTGCTTCTCGCTGGGCGACTGGAATCCGGACGTCTATGCAATCGGCGTACCGATGCTCTCGGCCGACCGCACCCGCGTGCTGGCGTTCAACTGCAACGGGCGGATATCCATCATGACGCGCGAAAAGCTGATTCAGGACTTCGGCCCGAAGCTGGTAGCGCTGCGCAACACCGTCTACGAGGCCACCGAAGGCCGCTTTTGAGTTCAACATCCGAGGAGAATCGTTGCCGTGAACCTTGACCACTGGCCGCCTGGCCTGCCGCAGCGCCTGCTGCTGCCCGAGACATCGCTGTACTACAACCTGGAAGTGGCGGCCACGCGCTATCCGCAGCATCCGGCGATCGTCTATTACGACAGCACGTTGAGCTATGCCGAGCTGAAGCGACAGGTCGACGTGCTGGCCGGCTGGTTGCAGGCGCATGGCGTGGGCAAGGGCGACCGCGTGGCGCTGTATCTGCAGAACAGCCCGCAGTTCGTGATTGCGTATCACGCCGTGCTGCGTGCGGACGCAGTGGTGGTGCCGATCAATCCGATGAACCTGCGGGACGAGGTGCGCCACATCGTCGCCGACAGTGGCGCAAAGCTGGCGATCTTCGACCAGGCGCTGGCGTCGACGGTCGTGCCGCTGCTGGGCGATGGCGGTCTGCAGCATTTGCTCGCCGTCACCTATGCCGATTACCTCGACACGCCGACCGACCTGCCTCTGCCCGAGTGCGTGAGCACGGCGCGGATCGCGGTTCCCGGCGCGACGCCCTGGCGGGAGGCACTGGTTGCACGGCTGGTGCCAACGGCACACACGGCCGGCGCCGACGACATGGCGATCATCCCGTATACCTCAGGCACCACCGGCGAGCCGAAGGGCTGCGTGCACACGCATCGCAACGTGATGCAAAACGCGGTCGGCGGCGCCGAATGGTGCCGCATGGCAAAGGACGGTGTGGTGCTGGTATGTCTGCCGATGTTCCACGTCACCGGCCTGCAGACCGGGGTTAACACGCCGGTGTGGCTGGGCGCCACGATGGTGGTGATGACACGCTGGGACAAACGCTGCGCCGCGATGCTGATCGAACGCCATGGCGTCACCGCATGGACCGCGATCCCGACCATGCTGATCGATTTCCTCAACCAGCCCGATCTCGATCCGGACAAGCTGGCCTCGCTGAACCTGCTGACCGGTGGCGGCGCGGCGATGCCGAAAGCGGTGGCGGAAAAGATCCACGCGTTCTGGGGCATTCCCTATGTGGAAGGCTATGGCTTGTCCGAGACGATGGCGCCCACGCATACCAATCCGGTGCACCGGCCAAAGCCGCAGTGCCTCGGCCTGCCGATCAGCAACACCCGCGCGATCGTTGTCGATCCGCTGACCCTCGCGCCGTTGCCAGCGGGCGAGGTCGGCGAAGTGCTGGTCAACGGGCCTCAGGTATTCCAGGGCTACTGGGGCAAGCCCGAGGCCACCGCGGACGCCTTCGTCGAAGTCGACGGCGTGCGCTATTTCCGCACTGGCGATCTGGCGCGGGTGGATGAGGACGGCTATTTCTTCATGGTTGACCGGCTCAAACGGATGATCAACGCGTCCGGCTACAAGGTGTGGCCGGCCGAGGTGGAGACAATCCTGTACGGCCATCCGGCGGTGCTGGAAGCCTGCGTGATTGGCTACTGCGACGCGCACCGCGGCGAGAGCGTGAAGGCGTTCGTGGTGCTGCGCCCCGGCCAGCAGATGGACGCAACCGCGTTGATCACCTGGGCACGCGAGCACATGGCCGCGTACAAGGCGCCGCATGCGATCGAGTTTGTGCAGCAACTGCCGAAGTCCGGCACCGGCAAGGTGATGTGGCGCGCGCTCCAGGAGCACGAGCGCACCGCGACCGCTTGAGAGACTGAGAAAAAAATTGCCCGCCTACTGGGAACCTCGAATAACCGCCCTTTTGCTCGTCATTGGGGTTTTTTCGAGGTTCCCTACTGCGACCGCCGCCGGCACGGGCAACTGGCGACGCTCTCGCTACGGCGGCCTGGCTATTTCACAGCCGCTGAGTTCCGCCTTACGCAGGACCCACCTGACGGAGAGATCGACGATGGCATCGACGCAACGCCGCGGCTGGGACTGGGGTCCCTTCACGTTACGCCTACCGCTCTATCACACGCACCTGCAGTGGCCGGAGTTCCTGCAGGGCCTGCTGGTGGCTACCGCCACCGGGCTGGCGGTGGCGCCGATCCTGACCGGCTATTTCGGGCTGAGCTTCGAGCAGGCGGTGGCCTGCACCATGCTGCAAAGCTTCGTGCTGGTGTCGGCGCTGTACGTGTTCGGCGAGCCGTATGCACCGGACTGGAACACGGCTGCGCTGCTGCTGGTGATGGCCTTCGTGTTCAGTCATTACGCCGGGCCGGTCGAGCGCTTCCAGGCGATGACTGCCTTGTCGAGCGCCTTCGCGACGCTGGTCTTCGTGCTGGGCGTGAGCGGCCTGGGCAGGCGCCTGATGCAGTGGCTTCCAGCCACGCTCAAGGCAGCGATCATCTTCGGCGCGGCGATCGCCGCGTTCGAGCAGGTGTTCTTCGACGAAGCCAATCGGTTTCTGCTGCAGCAGCCCATCTCGACTGCAGTGGCCTGCGCCATGTGCCTGGTGTGCGTGTTTTCGCTGCCGCTGCAGAAGCTGCGCGCTGGTCATCGCGGCCTGGCATTGCCGGCGGCGCTGGCCTGCCTGCTGCTGGTCGGCCGCGAGCAGCAGCAGGCACCGGCGATCGCCCCGCTGGCCGAAACGGAGGCCTGATCCGCATGTACCGGAGCCACCCATGAACGCGCGCGACAACTACCGCCACTTCCTGCCGCTGGCCACGCGCTGGAAGGACAACGACATCTACGGCCACGTCAACAACGTCGAGTACTACAGCTACTTCGACACGGTCATCAATACCTGGCTGATCACGCAAGCCGGGTTGGACATCCAGCATGGCACGCTGATCGGCGTGTGCGCGGAATCGCATTGCCGCTTCCTCGGCGAGATCGCGTTCCCGGAAACCATCGAGGCCGGCCTGCGCGTGGAACACCTGGGCAACTCCAGCGTGCGCTATGGCATCGGCCTGTTTCGCCAGGGGCGCGACGTGCCGGCGGCCGAAGGCTGGTTCGTACATGTCTTCGTCGATCGCGCCGAACGCCGTCCGGTGCAGCTGCCCGCGACGATGCGCGCCGCGCTGGAGACGCTGAAGGTGGATCTGCCATGAAGGTGCGTGCGGCGGTCCTGCGCGAAATGGGCTGCGCCACGCCGTATGCGCAGTCGCGCCCGCTGGGTATCGAGACGGTGGAGCTGGCGCCGCCGGGACCAGGCGAGATCTGCGTGCGCGTGCTGGCTGCCGGCCTGTGTCATTCGGATCTGTCGGTGATCGACGGCTCGCGCCCGCGGCCGTTGCCAATAGTGTTGGGCCACGAGGCCGCCGGCGACGTGGTGACGCTGGGCCAGGGTGTGACCGACTTCGCAGTGGGCGATCGCGTGGTGTTCTCGTTCGTGCCAGTGTGCGGCCACTGCGAGCCGTGTTCGGTGGGACGCCCGGCGTTGTGCGAGCCGGGTGCGCAGGCGAACGCGGACGGCAGCCTGCTCGGTGGCGGACGGCGTTGGCACGACGCCGCGCACAAACCGCTGCTGCATCATCTGGGCGTTTCGGGATTTGCCGAGTACACGGTGACCTCGGCGCGCTCGGCCGTGCGCATCGACCGCGAGCTGCCGCCAGACATCGCCGCGCTGTTCGGTTGCGCGGTGATGACCGGCGTGGGCGCGGTGTTCAACACCGCGCGGGTGGCACCGGGCGAGAGCGTGGCGGTGTTCGGCCTCGGCGGCGTCGGACTGGCGGCGTTGCTTGGCGCGCGGGCGGCGTCGGCCTATCCGCTGATCGCGGTCGACGTGGTCGAGGAAAAGCTGGTGCTGGCGCGCGAGCTCGGCGCCGACTTCGCGATCAACGCCAAAGATCCGGACGCCGTCGCCGCGATCCGCGAACTCACCCGCGGCGGCGTGCAGCACGCGATCGAATCGGTCGGCAACGAGGAGGTGCTGGCGCAGGCCTACGCCGCCACCCGCCGCGGCGGCACCACCGTGACCGTGGGCCTGCCTGCGCCCGGACGCATGTTCAGCGTGCCCGCGGTGAGCCTGGTGGCGGAGGAGCGTACGGTGAAGGGCTCCTACATGGGCTCGGCGATTCCCCGCCGTGACATCCCGCGTTACGTGGCGCTGTATCGCCACGGCAAGTTGCCGGTCGACCGTCTGCTCTCGCATCGGCTGACACTGGATGAGATCAACCAGGGTTTCGATCGCCTGCGGCTGGGCGAGGCGATCCGTCAGGTGGTGATGTTCGCCGACTGAACAGGCGCTCAGCCGTGCAGCGAGCCACCCACCGGCAGCGCGGCGCCACGCATATGCTTGTGTTTGAAGAAGATCGCAAACAGCAACGCCACCACCAGCGAGTACAGCGCGAAGGTGGTCCAGAATGCCGTGCGAGTCCTTGCTGCCATCGGCCTCGGTGAACCAGTGATCGATGATCAGGCCGCTCAGCGAACTGCCCAGCACACCGCGCCTACGCCATGAGGGTCGGCAGGGATTCGCCCAATAGCTGGCAATCTCAATCCTAAGTGCCGTTTTCTTTGGGAAATCGGTGCAAAGACCTTGCGGTTTACGCGCCATGACGTGGGATTGAATCCTACGCTTCGGGTTGAGGGTCAGCACATGCGCACCACACAACAATTCAGCATCACTGGCGAAGCTGGTCAGTTGCTGTGGCGAAGATGGGCAGGTGGCTGGCGCTTTGCAATCGACGGAGCTGGATGGCTGCACACACTATGCCGCTAAGACGGATGACATTCGTTCCTTCATCCGACAGGTAAAGTGTTGATCCGAAAGGATGTGCACAGACTTGCACGCAAAGTCTGTGTCTTGGGGTCATCAAAGACACAAACTATGGGGCGCTAAAACGTACGGACTATGGACTTCAGTCCACAAGGTCAGTCGAGGTCTGGCGCTTGCGCGTCGCCCGGCTGAGCGCGTGCGCGGGCCAGCGTGAATTCGATGAAGGTGCTCGCCGCCAGCGTCTGGTACCGATTTGGCATGTAGAGCATGAACATCTGGGTACCAAAGATGCTCAGACGCCAGCGGTCCAGCGTGGTCACCACGTCGCCGGACAGCACGCTGTCGCGCACCACGTAGTCGGGCACCAGCCCGACACCCAAGCCGGCCAGGATCGCCTGGCGGAGAAACGGAAAGTGCTCCGAGATCAGCGTCGGCTCGAGTGTCACCTCCTGCCGTTCATCGCCGAGGTAGGCCGACATGCGCAGTTGGCGGCCGATCACGCCCGAAGTGATCAAGGGCACGCTGCGCAACTGCTCGATCTCGACCGGCAACCCCGACGACTCGGCATACGCGCGCGACGCGCAGGCCAAGTAGCGCACGCGCCCGAGTTCGCGCGCCACCAGCGTCTGCGGCGGTTCGGCCATGACACGGATCGCGATGTCGACCTCGTCGCGCAACAGGTCATCGACGCGGTTCTCGAACCGTACCTCGAGCACGATGCCGGGGTACAGTCGCTTGAAGTCGATCAGCCAGTCGCTCATCACCATCTGGCCATAGCCGCTGGGCACACTCAGTCGGATCCGGCCCGAGAGCGTGTGGCCCAACGCCGACACCGATTCGCGCGCCGCGAGCAATTCGTTCTGGATGCTGCGGCCGTGCTGGTACAGGCGCAGACCGATCTCGGTCGGCTCCACGCGCCGGGTCGTGCGCCGCACGAGCTGCATGCCGACCGAACGCTCGAGCTGGTTCAGGTGGTAGCTGACGTTGGCCCGGCTCATCTTGAGCGTGCGCGCCGCCTCACTCAGATTGCCGGCATCGAGGATTTCGACGAGCAGGGTCAGTGAGGAGAGGTTCATGCCATGTGTCCAATAATATTGAACAGTCTGTCAATCATCGCGAATATTGTCAAACATATTGCGACGCGATAAGGTGCTCGCCAACTTACAGTCGGAGAGACACCACGTGGCCGTCATACTCATCGAACGCCACGGCAAGGTGCTGGTGGCCACGATCGACAACCCGCCGGTCAATGCGCTCGCATCCGCAGTGCGGCGCGCCTTGGTCGAGGCGGTCGAGGCAGCCGAAGGCGATAGCGAGGTCGCCGCACTGCTGATCGTCGGCGCCGGCCGCGGCTTCAGTGCCGGCGCCGACATCCACGAATTCGGCCAGCCGCCGCAATCGCCGCCGCTGCCCGAGGTCTGCAACCGCATCGAAGCCTGCGCAAAGCCTGTCGTCGCCGCGATCCACGGCACTGCGCTCGGCGGCGGGCTGGAGCTCGCGCTCGCGGCCCACTACCGGCTCGCAATCGCAGGTGCCAGGTTGGGCATGCCCGAAGTGCAACTCGGCCTGCTGCCCGGTGCCGGTGGCACGCAGCGCGCGCCGCGCCTGATCGGCACGCCGGCCGCGCTGGATCTGATGCTGAGCGGCCGCGCCATCGGCGCCGACGAGGCACTCGGGCTCGGCCTGATCGACCGCATTGGTGGCGGCAGCGGCGCGCTGGCCGAGGGCTTGGCCTACGCGCTGGAGCTCGTGGCATCGGCCGCACCCGTGCGGCGCACGCGCGACGCCAGCTGCGCGCCGGCCGACCCGGCGAACCAGCGTGTCGCGATCGGTGCAGCGCGTGCCGACAGCGTCAGAAAATCACGAGGCCTGTTCTCGCCGGCGAAGATCATCGACGCCGTCGAGGCCGCGCTGGAACGGCCCTTCGACGAGGGTCTGCGCTTGGAGCGCGAGCTCTTCCTGCAATGCGTCGACAGCCCGCAGCGCCAAGGGCTTATCCATGCGTTCTTCGCCGAGCGCGAAGTGGCCAAGGTGCCGCGGACGCAAGCTGCGACGCCACGCGCCCTGAGTTCGGCGGGCGTAGTCGGCGGCGGCACGATGGGCGCCGGCATCGCGGTGGCGATGCTCGACGCCGGCCTGCCGGTGACGATGGTCGAGCGCGACGCCGAAAGCCTGGCGCGCGGCCGCGCCAACGTGCAGAAGGTCTATGACGCGCTGGTGGCCAAGGGCCGCATGAGCGCCGACGCTCGCCGCGCGCTGATGGCGCGATTGGCCGGTGCGACCGCCTACGACGCGCTGAGCCAGGTGGACATCGTGGTCGAAGCGGTGTTCGAAGACATGGCGGTGAAGAAGGCGGTGTTCGCCGAGCTCGACCGCGTCTGCAAGCCCGGGGCGGTGCTGGCCAGCAACACCTCTTACCTCGACATCGAGCAGATCGCGGCCGCCACGTCGAGGCCGCAAGACGTGCTGGGCCTGCACTTCTTCTCGCCCGCGAACATCATGAAGCTGCTGGAAATCGTGGTGCCAGCCGGGGTCGGCGCCGATGTCGTCGCCACCGGCTTCGAACTCGCCAAGCGTCTGCACAAGGTGGCGGTGCGCGCCGGCATATGCGACGGCTTCATCGGCAACCGTATCCTGGCGGTCTATCGCCTCGCAACCGACCACATGATGGAAGACGGCGCGTCGCCGTATCAGATCGACCGGGCAGTCCGCGACTTCGGCTACCCGATGGGGCCATTTCAGGTCTCCGACCTGGCCGGCGGCGACATCGGCTGGGCCACCCGCCAGCGCCGCGCCGCCGCGCGCGACCCGCGCGCACGTTACGTGCAGATCGCCGACCGGCTTTGCGAGCACGGCTGGTTCGGCCAGAAGACCGGGCGTGGCTGGTACCGCTATGCCGAGGGCGCGCGCAGCGGCAGCGAGGATCCCGAGGTGCTGGCCATCGTTGACGCCGAGCGCCGGCGCGCCGGCATCGCGCCGCGCCCGTTCGACGACGACGAGATCGTGCGCCGCTACATGGCCGCGATGGTCAATGAGGGCGCCAATGTCGTGCACGAGCGCATTGCGCAGCGCCCGCTCGACGTCGACGTGGTCTTCCTGTCGGGCTACGGTTTTCCGCGCCATCGCGGCGGCCCGATGAAGTACGCCGACATGGTGGGACTGCCCCAGGTGCTGTCCGACATCCGCGAGTTCGCAAAGCAAGACCCGCTGTTCTGGCGGCCGTCGCCGCTGCTCGTCGACCTGGTCGAGCGCGGCGCCAATTTCGACAGCCTCAACACGAAAGCCTGATCATGCGCGAAGCCGTCATCGTCTCCACCGCCCGCACGCCGCTGACCAAGGCGCACCGCGGCGAATTCAACATCACGCCGGGGCCGACGCTGGCCTCGTTCGCGGTGCGAGCCGCGATCGATCGAGCACGCATCGACCCCGCGCTGATCGAGGACATGATCCTCGGCTGCGGCTATCCCGAGGGCACGACCGGCCGCAACGTCGCGCGCCAGACCATCATCCGCGCCGGGCTGCCGATCGCGATCGGCGGCACGACGGTCAACCGCTTCTGCGCGTCGAGCCTGCAGGCGATCGCCTTTGCCGCCGGACGCATCGTCGTCGACGGCGCGCTCGCCATGATCGCCGGCGGTGTCGAGAGCATCTCACACCTCCGCACGCGCGAAGACGGCGACAGCGGCATCGACCCCTGGATCGCCGAGCACAAGCCGGCGCTGTACCTATCGATGATAGAAACGGCCGACATCGTGGCCGAGCGCTACGGCATCGGCCGTGAGGCGCAGGACCAGTTCTCCGTCGAGAGCCAGCGCAAGACCGAGGCGGCGCAGCTCGCCGGCCGCTACCGTGACGAGATCGTCCCCGTCACCACCACAATGGCAGTCAAGGACAAGGAGACCGGCATGGTCTCCAAGCGCGAGGTCACGGTCGATGCCGACACCTGCAACCGGCGCGGCACGACCTACGAATCGCTCGCGAAGCTCAAACCGGTCAACGGCCCCGACAAGTTCATCACCGCCGGCAACGCGTCGCAACTGTCAGACGGTGCGTCGGCCTGCGTGATGATGGAAGCCAAGGAGGCCGCCCGTGCCGGCGTCACGCCGCTCGGCGCGTTCCGAGGCCTCGCGATCGTCGGCTGCGAGCCCGACGAGATGGGCGTCGGTCCGGTGTTCGCCGTGCCCAAATTGCTGGCGTGCCACGGCCTGAAGGTCGATGACATCGACCTGTGGGAACTCAACGAGGCCTTCGCCTCGCAGGCCATCTATTGCCAGCAGCGGCTGGGCATCCCCGCCGAGCGGCTCAACGTCAATGGTGGCGCCATTTCCATCGGCCACCCTTTCGGCATGACCGGCGCGCGCCAGGCCGGCCACGTGCTGATCGAGGGCAAGCGGCGGGGCGCGAAGTACGCGGTCGTGACGATGTGCATTGCTGGCGGCATGGGTGCCGCCGGCCTATTCGAGATCTACTGAGCGAGGCCCCAATGGACCTGACATTCACTACCGAAGAAGGGGCGTTCCGATCCGCGGTGAGGGCCTTTCTCGCTACCGAACTGCCGGCGCGCCTGGCCGACATGGTGGCAACCGGCAAGCGCCTGACCAAGGCCGACATGCAGCAGTGGCATGCCATCCTCAACGCGCGCGGGTGGCTGGCCAACCACTGGCCCGAGGAACACGGCGGTCCGGGCTGGAGCGCGGTCGAGAAGTTTATCTTCGAGCACGAGTGCAGCCTGGCGGGCGCACCGCGCATCGTGCCGTTCGGCGTCAACATGCTGGGGCCGGTATTGATCAAGTACGGCAACGAGGCGCAGAAGCGCCGCTGGTTGCCGCGCATCCTCGACGGTTCGGACTGGTGGTGCCAGGGCTATTCGGAACCCGGCGCGGGTTCGGACCTGGCCTCGGTCAAGACGACCGCTGTCCGCGATGGTGACCACTATATCGTCAACGGCCAGAAGGCCTGGACCACGCTCGGCCAGCACGCGAACATGATCTTCTGTCTCGTTCGCACGTCCAAAGGCAGCAAGAAGCAGGAGGGCATCAGCTTCTTGTTGATCGACATGACGACGACCGGCGTCGAGGTGCGGCCGATCATCACGCTCGACGGTGAGCATGAGGTCAACGAGGTATTCTTCAACGACGTGCGCGTGCCGGTCGAGAATCTGGTCGGCGAGGAGAACAGCGGCTGGACCTACGCCAAGTACCTGCTGACCTACGAGCGCACCAATATCGCCGGCGTCGGCCTCTCGGTCGCTGCGTTGGAGCGCTTGAAGCGCATCGCCGCCACGCAGAAGAAGAATGGCTGCCCGCTCGCCGATGACCCGTTCTTCGCAGCGCGTCTGGCGAGGGTCGAGATCGAGCTCGATAACATGAAGACAACCAACCTGCGCGTCATCGCAGCCGTGGCCGGCGGCGGCGTGCCCGGCGCCGAGAGCTCGATGCTGAAGATTCGCGGCACCGAGATCCGGCAGGAGCTGTCGTCGCTGACGCGGCGCGCGATGGGCCCGTATGCGCAGCCCTTCGTGGCCGAGGCACTCGAAGAAGGCTTCGCCGGCGAGCCAGTCGGGCCGGCCGATGCGGCGAGCGCGGCGTCGCAGTACTTCAACAACCGCAAGCTGTCGATTTTCGGCGGCTCCAACGAGATTCAGCGAAACATCATTTCCAAGATGATCCTGGGGTTGTGACATGAACTTCGAACACACCGAAGACCGCCGTATGCTGGAGGATTCGCTCGGCCGCTTCGTCAAGGAGCAGTACGGCTTCGAAACACGCGACAGGATCGCTCGCTCTGCGCAGGGCTACAGCCCCGAGATGTGGCGACAGTTCGCCGACCTGGGCGTGATCGGCGCGCTGTTCACCGAGGCCAACGGCGGCTTCGGCGGCGCGGGCTTCGACATCGCCGTGGTCTTCGAGGCGCTCGGCCGCAGACTCGTCGTCGAGCCCTTCCTCGGCAGCGCGGTGCTCGCCGGCGGCGCGATCGCTACGGCGGGCAGCGAGGCGCAGCGGGTGCTGCTGGCCGAGATCATCGGCGGCACCTGCATCGCCGCGTTCGCACACAACGAGCCCGATGCGCGCTACGAACTCACGCACGCGCAAACGCGCGCTGAACGCGCCGGTGATGGCTGGGTGCTAAACGGCGCGAAGGCGGTGGTCCAGCAAGGCGAAAGCGCCGATCTCTTCGTCGTGTCGGCGCGCAGCGCGGGTGCCATCGACGACGAGGCGGGCCTGTCGTTGTTCCTGGTACCGGCCAAGGCCGTGGGCGTGTCGCTGCGCGGCTATCCCACCATCGATGGCGGGCGCGCGGCCGAAGTCGCGCTGCACGGCGTGCGGCTCGGCGCCGACGCGCTGCTCGGTGTTGCCGGCGCAGCCTTCGCGACGATCGAGAAGGTGGTCGGCACTGGCCTGCTGGCGCTGTGCGCCGAAAGCCTAGGCGCGATGGACGCGGCCAAGGAGGCTACGCTCGAACACCTGCGCACGCGCAAGCAGTTCGGTGTACCGATCGGCAGCTTCCAGGCGCTACAGCACCGCATGGCCGATCTGCTGCTCGAGATCGAGCAGGCACGCTCGGCTGTGATCAACGCCGCTGCTGCGCTCGATGCTGACCGGGTGACGCGCGAGCGCGCGCTATCGGCCGCCAAGTTCACGATCGGCCGCGCCGGCACACTGGTCGCCGAAGAAATCATCCAACTGCATGGCGCCATCGGCATGACTTGGGAATTGCCGCTCGCCCACTACGCCAAACGGCTGGTGATGATCGACCACCTGTTCGGCGACGAAGACCATCACCTCGAGCGCTACATTGCCTTGGGTCGAGGGTGAAGCGGTGACCACCAGCAATGCAACATCGGCGCACCCAGGCACCCCCCCGTTTGCCCCACCTTTCTCCCCATCGTTCCCGGTGTGCAGCATCGACGACGTGCATCGACTTGAACAAGTACCGCTGGCCGAGGCGCTGACAGTGCGCAGCACTTACGAGATCTTGCGCAACTCGGCAAATGCTTTCGCAGACAAGACGGCGTTGACCTTTCTGCGCAGTGGCGACCCAGACGACGCCCCGATCCGGTGGTCGTACGCCGTCCTGCTGGCAGGAATCCACCAGACCGCCAATCTGCTGCACACGCTCGGCGTGCAGCCCCACGACGCCGTCGCTGTGCTGCTGCCGGGGTGCCTCGAGTACCACCTCGCACTTTGGGGCGGTGAAGCGGCGGCGATTGTCCAGCCCCTGAATCCCTTGCTCGGTGACCAGAAGCTCGCCTCGCTGATGCGAACTGCCGGCGCGAAGGTGCTGATTGCCTATGGGTCGGATCGGGAATCGGAGATTTGGGCCAAGGCGATGCGCGTTCGCGATCTGGTCCCTACGCTGACCCACGTACTGCGCGTCGCCCCGCACGACGAGCTGACGGGCGCAGTAGGTGTCCTGTCTGACGGCATCTTGGACTTCAACGCGGCGCGCGCGCTCGAACCCGACGACCACCTGGTCAGCCAGCGCAACATCGCACCGACCAACATCGCTGCCTACTTCCACACCGGCGGCACCACGGGTGCGCCCAAGCTGGCCCGGCACAGTCACGGCGCCCAGGTCTTCACCGCCTGGGCAAGCGTCAAGCTGCGGGGGGAACGCGCCTCCGACGTCACCATCAACGGCTATCCTCTGTTCCATGTCGCGGGTGTCCTGCCCTCGTCGCTGGCGGCGCTGTCGGCCGGAGTCGAGACCGTGATCCCGACCCCGTCGCTGCTGCGCAATCGTGAAGTCCTGGCCAACTACTGGCGGCTGGTCGAGAAATACCGTGCCACCACGCTATCCGCGGTTCCGACGGTACTAGCGGCGCTGGCCAACGTGCCCCTGGCGGGCGCCGACATCTCGTCGCTGCGCTACTGCCGCTCCGGCGCCGCGCTGCTGCCGCCGGAACTGGCCACCCGGTTTGAGCGTTTGTTCGGCCTGCACGTGCACGAGAGCCTGGGCATGACCGAGATGGCCGGCATCTCGACGATCACGCCGCCGGGGGTCCACGGGCCGGCGAGTTGCGTCGGCTTTCCGCTGCCCTATGCACGACTGCGTATCGTCGAACTCGACGCGACGGGCGGCGCCACGGAACGCGACCTCCCGGCTGGCGAAACCGGCATGGTGTTGTTCAAGTCACCCAACCTGTTCTCGGGTTTTCTGGACCCCGAGGACAACGTCAACGCCTTCACCGCCGACGACTGGCTCATCACCGGCGATCTGGGCTGGCTCGATGGCGAGGGCCGGCTCAACCTGACGGGCCGCTCCAAGGACTTGATCATCCGCAGCGGCCACAACATCGATCCCAAGGCAATCGAGGACGCGATCGGGGCCCACCCGGCGGTGCAAATGTGCGCCGCGGTGGGGGCGCCCGACGCCTATGCCGGCGAACTGCCGGTGGTCTTTGTCACCCTGGTGCCCGGCGCGTCCGTCAGCGAGGCCGAGTTGCTGGCCTTCGCCGCGCAGCGGGTCGATGAAGCGCCGGCCAGACCGAAAACGGCCACCATCATCGACACCATGCCGGTGACCAACGTCGGCAAGATCTACAAGCCCGAGCTTCGCTTGTTGGCCGCGCAGGCCGTGGTCACAAGTCTGGTCGCCCAGGCGTGCCACGGAGTCGGCGTCGCGCAGACCCGGCGCCCGCCTGTGATGGTGACGCAGCCTCACGACATCAGCGTTATGCTCGAGCGCGATCAGCTCGGTGCACAAGCAGATGCACTGTTCGAGCACCTGCGCCTTTGCCTCGCGAGCTTACCCATCAAGACAGAAATTCGCTGGGCCTGAAGGTCGGCCCGTACGTTATCCAACCGTGAGAAAGACACCCATAAAGAACTCCTTCGTCCACCGCACCGTCCGTCGGCAGTTGTCGGCGATCGCCATGCCCTTTGGTTTGGTCGCCCAGGCGCAGACCTTGCCCACCAAGCCGATCCAGTTCATCGTGCCCTTCCCCGCCGGTGGAACCGCCGGCATGGCGCGCGCGTTGCTGGCCGAGAAAATGGGGCCTTGACTGGGCCAGATCATCATCGTCGACAACAAGGCTGGGGCGGTCGGGGCTCATGGAACCGACATGGTGGCCAAAGCGCCGCCCGACGGACACACCCTGACGGTCTCGCTCAGCACCTCGCTGCTGATCAACCAGTTTTTGTTCAAGAATCTGCCCTACAACCCGTAGCGCGACCTGGTCATGGTGTCGCAGATCGCCACCGCGCCGATCGTCCTGCTGGTACATCCCGGCGTGCCGGTCAACACCGGGCCTGAACTGTTCAAGTACATGGTGGCGAACAAGGGCAAGCTGTCTACGGCTCCTGGGGCATCGGCTCAATCCAGCACTTACACTTAGCGGGCATGAAGGACAGCAAGGTCATCGTCGCGATCAACAAGGACCCCGAGGCGCCAATCTTCACCGTCGCCGACTACGGGCTCGAGGCAGACCCTGTTCACCGCGGTGCCGGAACTCGTCAAGGCCCTCTGAACCAGACCGTGTTCAGTTCCGGGGTATCGTAGGCTACCGATAGAGGTGTTGATAATGGTGGACGGCTTGCCAGACAGTGATGTGATCGCCAAGCTGGCCTTGGACTATCCGTTCGAGGCACCCCCGGCGCGTGGACGCTCCATCGAGGTCGCCCCCGGCGTGCACTGGATCCGCATGCCGCTACCTTATGCGCTGGACCATATCAACATCTGGGCCATCGACGACAACGACGGCTGGGCCCTGGTCGACACGGGGGTGCGCACCGACGAGACCGCGCTGGTCTGGCGCGAACTGTTCGCCAACGCGCCGGACGATCGCCCGCTGACCCGGGTCTTCGTCACGCACATGCACCCCGACCATGCCGGCATGGCCGGGTGGTTGACACGCAAGTTCGGCGTGCGACTTTGGATGACACGGCTCGAGTACCTGACCTGCCGCGTGATGATCTCGGACACCGGGCGCGAGGCGCCGCCCGAAGGTGCCGATTTTTATCGCCGGGCCGGCTGGAGCGTCGCGGCGATCGAGACCTACCGGGCACGCTTCGGAAATTTTGGCAGGCATATCCATGCACTGCCCGACAGCTATCGCCGCCTGCGCGATGGCGAAGAGCTGCGAATCGGCGCACACATCTGGCACGTCGTCGTCGGCAACGGACATTCGCCGGAGCATGCCTGCCTTTACTGCCCCGAGCTCAAGCTGCTCATCTCCGGCGATCAGGTCTTGCCGCGCATCTCGTCCAACGTCTCGGTTTACCCTATCGAGCCGGACGCCGACCCGATGAGCGACTGGCTTGCCTCGCTGGACAAGCTCAAACGCGAAGTGCCTGACGACGTGCTGGTGCTGCCGGCGCACAACGACTGCTTTCGCGGGCTGCACGCACGGATTGACTCGTTGGCACGCGGGCAAGACCGTGCACTGGAGCGCTTGCGACGCGCGCTGGTGCAGCCCAAGCGCGCGGGCGATGTGTTCAGCGCACTGTTTGCCCGCGGCATCAGCGAGAGCGATGTGGCCCTGCTGAGCATGGCCACAGGCGAGAGCATCGCGTGCCTGAACTATCTGATGCACCGGGGAGAAGTCACACGCGCGATTGGCTCCGATGGGGTGGCCTGGTATACGTCCTGTTGAGCAGCGCTATGCCCGAGGCGATTGCCGCGCCGTTTTCACGGCAGAGGGTGATCAGCACCTGCTTGAAGCCCTGAGGGATACCGAAGCTCTGCTTGACTCTGGGGTGAAGAACCACATCGCTTACTTCATCGACTACGTTGTCGAACGGGTGCTTCTGATCGACATCTCAGTGCCATCTGAAGCAGAGGCGCACGGGTTCTACCCCGAAGGTGCTCCGATATTCGTCGATGAAGTCCCTCAGGACTTGAGTCGGCGGTCGAGCTCCGCCTGGGCAAAAAACGCGCTCGCCAGCTTCAGAATCTCGTTGGCCCGACGCAGCTCCTTGACCTCACGCTCGAGCTCTTTCACGCGCTGCGCTTCGGCGGTGGTCACGCCGCCGCGTACACCGGTGTCGACCTCGTGCCGCTGGACCCAGCCCAGCAACGTCTGCGGAACACAGCCGATCTTCGGCGCTATCGACTCCACCGCGGCCCACAGCGATGGATACTCTCCGCGGTGCTCCTGCACCATGCGCACCGCGCGCTCGCGGACTTCAGGGGAAAACTTCCTAGACTTGTTCATGGCTCCATTCTCTCAAGAGTTGGAGCCTCCTCAAATCCCGGGGCGGTTCAACGCAACTGAGAAAAATTCCTGTGACCAATCTGAACGATGGCGGATTCAGTAGATTGGAAAGCGCTTTTCAGTGCTGCCAGGAAAGTCATGGGATAGATAGCAGCAAGCCTCCATGCACTGCGCAGTGGTTGGATAGCGCGATGTGATCAGCCGTTTTCCTCGATCCGGATCCAATCCTCGACAAGGCACTCGATGAACGCATTGCGAGCTTTGGTGTAGCTCGCACTGGCAGGGCCCTGTCGAATTGCGATCTGATGCAGGAGTCGATGGATCCGATCCAACTGAGTGCCCTTTGCAGCCGATGCATGGAGATAGGCATCGACTCGACAAGACGTGCGGACAAGTGTTGCGATCATTGCGGTATCGTCCATAAACATCCCCAGCCGATCTTCCCACAACAGGAACCCTGATAACGCGCCCAAGGCCGTACGGGGCACCATGGGATCGCACGCGAAACGTGAGCTTACACACCAGTCTGCTACGTGAGCACCAGACATCGGGCGCGCCAGCGCAAAGCCCTGCCCCAGATCAGCGCCAAGAATTGTTGCTGCTTCGATCAGACCCGCTGTCTCCAGTCCTTCGACCACCACTTTGACACCGAGGTCGTGGCCGAGCCGGGTCAGCTGGTATATGAAGTACAGCGTCCGCAGCGGCTGCCGCGCTATCTGGGCCACCAGCGTCTGATCGATCTTGATGCGATCAAAGGAGAGGTGGCGCAAGCGGCTCAGCGAGCTGTAGGCTAAGCCAAGATCGTCCTCCGCCAATTGGATCCCTAACGCCTTAAGCGCCAGCAGGCCACTCTCAGCATCGATAGTTTCGTCCATCCACTCCGATTCGAGGAGTTCGAGAACCAACGTCCCGGATGGACAGGGGTGTTGTTCAAGAACCTCGCGGGTAATGTCCACATAGCGCCGATCAAGTAGCGCGCTCGAAGGGAGATTGACAGCGATGCCCAGCGCAAGCCCATCCGTGGCCCACTGTTGGCGCGCGGCAAGTGCTTGGGTTAGCCCCTGTTGATACAGGAACAATAGGTCGTCCGAGCCGAGCGCTGGCAGGAACCATATGGGCAGTATCAGGTGGTCATCTTCGCGGATGCGTGCTAAGGCCTCGACCTCAACCACCTTGCCCATGCGAAGATCGACTACGGGCTGGTATTGCATCACCAGATCGTCGGTTGCTAGTTTGGCGCGCCAATGGTCACGTAGGAGTAACGGAGCTGCCTGGATGCCCTCAGTTTTCGGCAGCAACCGTGTCAAAGCGAGGCCCAGCAGGCTTTGCAAGTGCAACAGGAACGTATGTTGACTTGCGGTGGAAAAGCCGCCCGTGGCTGATGAGTAAAGGGTCAATACACTCTCAGTGGTGCCCTTAGGCAGACGCACGGGAATGGCCGCATTGGATCGAATGCCCAAACCCAACGCCACCCCACGCCACACGGTCATCTCCGGATCGGTAGCGTAGTTGAACGTGCGCTGGATTCCTCCGCTTTGCCAAGCACGACCCATCGCCATGCTGCCCCCGAGACGCTGAGCCTCGGCGCGAATATCTGGATGCTCGCCACGCTCAACCGCTCGCAAACAGCCGATAAAGGCTTCACTGCCGGCCACCGCTTCAAAATGAAATCGGCCATATGCGTCTGGTCGACCGATTGCGCACCCGACGATTTCGTCGAGGGTAAGCAGCGTAGCGGCCACCCGTTGGATAAAATCGGGGTAACAATCGGCTGACCAAGCAATCGCACTGATGCGCAGCAAAACATCGTTGCGGGCGAACTGACCCGCACGCGCTCCCTGCCGCACCGATCGCACGGTTGCCTTGCCATCCACTTTTTTCATGCAGGCAGGTCGGTTTCTGGTTCAGCTGCGCCAAGAATGGGGTGCCGCCATGCGCTATCGACTTCGTGTTCGCGCAGCATCTGAATTAGGCCCCTGATGGACGGACGCACGTAAGCATCTTTCCAAGCCCGCTCGGCCAGCTCTGTGAGTCGCTTGGAAGCGGCAAGCGAGGCATTGTCAAATTGCAGCAAGCTATCGCCCGCCGTATCCGGCGTGCCTTCGATCCGAAGGTAGCGATCATCGAGAATGTGTCGAAGGATATTGTCCGTCAGCTCGCGCTGGGCGGATGCCATCGTTGCATACAAGCGTCCGTTCTTGATCCAGCCCAGCGCGCCCAAACTGCGCTTTTCGCGTGCTAACCTGCGAGGGTTGGCGACATTGGTGCCCAGACTCAGCACGTAAATATCCGACGCTGGTACGTGGCAATAATGGGTGGCCTCGTGCAAGCCGAACATGCCGGGCGAGTTGGCGAAAATCCCCGCATCCACATAGAGCTGGCCGCGCAGATCGGCCAGCGGAAAGTAGGTCGGCGCGGCCGTCGCCGCCATGGCAACTTCGGACATCAGCATGTCCGCATAATACCAATTGCGCGCACTATGCGACGTCTTGATTACCTCCAATCGACCGGTAGACGCATTGATGACAGGTATGACCAGGCGCGTCCTTGCCATGCCCAAGGTGAATTTCTCGCCAATGATCGCGTTCACTGTCTCCGCTATGGTTTCTCCGCGATAGCGAGAGCGAAACATGTAGCGAATGCTGGCCACGTACGCGAGCGGGCGGATAGCGCGCCACCGAGAACCAGGAAAGATTCGTGCGCCGTGTTCGAGAAACCCCGCTTCGATATCGCGTGCCGGCGTGCCGGCAGCAACCGCCATGGCTGCCACGGCCCCGATCGATGATCCGCAGATCAGGTCGAAGGCTTCACCGATCGGCTTGTGCAGGGCACGCTCCAGTTCCCTCAGCAACACGGCCTCATGCAGGCCGAGATAGCCGCCACCCGACAAGGCAAGAATGGTAAATGGCATAGATGCATTTCTGTGTTATCGATACAGCGTTAAAGATCAAAGCCGAAACCTACCAGACCCATGGTTTCGCCGCGATTGGGCTCATGTAGGCCGCCGTTGGAGATGTGACGAATCTGCAGACTGAAATGCTTCCATTGCCATCCGAGTGTGCTTACAAACTGATAGGCACTGCTCAGGGCCTCAGTCCGTCCACGCGTACCCGCTACTTGAAAACTGAAGAACAGTGGGCGGTACCAGTCGCCCTCGCTGCCGTAGTGCAGACGGGCACCCGCGGCGCCGATCCACACATTCTTGGTGACGCCGGGGCTCATGGTGCGATAGCGCCCAATGTCGCGGCCTCTGAGGTATCCGATCGAGACATCGGGCGACAAGGTAAACCGCGTTTCACCTAACGGGAATGAAGGGAAGACCGACTCGATGAAAAATGAATTAGTTCCATGGCTGTCCATGTAGCTGCGACCACCTTGGACTTCCAGATGGGTCTGCGCGAAGACGGAGCCAGAAAGCAACAGACAAGCAAACGCAGCGGTAGCGCAAAGTGTGATACGGGGTGAGAGCATAAAGTAACTCCTTCGATCAGCTCACCATTAGTTGGATGCTTATGAAAATGCCATCGAGGCTGGGTGAGACAGTGCACGGAACAGTCTTTTCAGGTGTTGCTTGATAGAGCAGGCGGGTAGGCTTCAAGCGGTTGCCCGAGCAGGCATGAGAACTGCGATTCAGGACTGCAAATCTCTTGTTCAAAGACTGCACTGAACCGTTGGTTTCGCTGCCATGGTCTGTCCACAAACCTCATGGCACGACAGTCACTGGTATGCGCGTGTGGGCGAATACATCAGTCGACACGGAACCGAGCAGCCAACGAGCAAGGGCTCCTCTCTCGGTGTGTCCAATCACGATGTGATCAATCGCGTACTGCTTGACCTGCCTAAGCAGCACATCACCGGGATTTCCGGGGATCATTTCAAGATCGATCAGTTTGTCGGCGTCTGGCGCGAGTTGCTTCAATTCCGCCATCAGGTCGCCCAGGCGTTGCGCCCCCACATCGGCCATCATCAGCGCGGCGGTGTCCGCGCCACCGCCCGTGATCTGCAGCACCGACACCACCCTGACGTGACCGCCCGAGCAGCGGGCCAGCTCAAGCGCGAAGAGAAAAGCGCGTTGTGCCGTTAATGAGCCATCATACCCAACAAGAATGTTCTTCATGGATTTTCCTCCGTTATTGCAAGCAGTCGAGTGAGAGCATGGAAGTCTTCATACCTCGCATCAAACGTGGAACCCATCCGAGAGTTTTCTGCCTCAATGCCCGCCGGATAGCGCATTCGCTCTTGGTGAAAACGGTGGTTTTGTCAGCCAGATCACCGGCATCAGACCCAGAAAAATCCAGCCGAGGGAATAGAACAGTTCGTTGAAACCGATCTGGTAAGATTGCTGGGTAATCATGCCGTTGATGATATCGGCGCCTGCCTGCGCATTGCCATGCCCCAGTTGATGGATCGCCGACAGGGCCAATGGGTTATAGGGATTAAGGCTTTCCGCCAGCTGGGCGTGATGCAGGACGGCACGCCGATCCCATAGGAAGGTGGTGAGCGAGGCTGCGAAGCTTCCACCCAGCGTGCGCAGGAAGGTCGCCAGCCCCGAGCCTGCGGCAATCTCGTTCTGGTCAAGATCCGATAAAAGGATCACGGTGACCGGCATGAAGAACAATGCCACGCCAAACCCCATCAGGAACTGCATCATGGCGACGTGCGTGAAGTCGACCTCCAGATAGAAACGGGAGCGCAGGAAGCAGGTCGCCCCCATCACCACGAAGGCCACGGTCGCCAACAGGCGCAAATCGAAGCGCATCGCATAGCGGCCCACCAGGAACGTCAGCAGCAGCGGGGCGATACCGAGCGGCGATGCCGCCAAACCGGCCCATGTCGCGGTATAGCCCAGGTTGCGCTGTAACCACTGCGGCAGCAGCAGGTTGATGGAGAAGTAGGCCGAAAAGGAAAGCACCAACGCCAGCGTGCCGAACTTGAAGTTATGGTGACGAAACAGCCGCAAGTCGACGATGGGGTCGCCGTCGGTCAGTTCCCAGATCAAAAAGATCGCCAGACTGATCACGGCGACAATGCAGGTGACGATGACGAACGGCGAGTTGAACCAGTCCTCGTCGTTGCCCTTGTCCAGCATGATCTGCAGGGCGCCCACGCCGATGACCAGCGTGATGAGACCGACATAGTCCATCTTCGGCCGCTCGTTCGGTGCGGGGTAACCCTTCATTTGATTGGCTACCACCATGCTGGCCAGCATGCCGATCGGCACGTTGATGAAGAAGATCCAGGACCACGAATAATTCTCGGTGATCCAGCCGCCGAGGATGGGACCGGCGATCGGTGCCACCACAGCCACCATCGAAAGCAGCGCCAGCGCCATGCCGCGCTTTTGCGGTGGATAGATGCCGATCATCAGGCTCTGCGTGATGGGATACATCGGTCCGGCCACCGCGCCCTGGATGGTTCGGAAAAGGATCAGCATGCCCATGCTGCGAGAGACGCCGCACATGAAGGACGCCAATACGAACAGCAACGTGCACCAGACAAACAGCCTCACCTGACCGAAGCGACGGGTGAGGAATCCCGTCAATGGCAATGAGATCGCCAAACTGACGGCAAAGGAAGTGATCACCCATGTGCTCTGGCTCGAACTGACGCCCAGGTTGCCGGCGATGGTGGGCAACGACACGTTGGCGATGGTGGTATCCAGCACCTGCATGAAGGTGGCCAGCGAAAGCCCCAGCGTGGCGACCACCAGGCTGGTCGGGCGAAACTGGCCGTTCGTCATGGCACGTCAGAAATCCGAGGGATCAGCGAGGAGGGATGATCCCCATTGCATAGAGGACACCCTGCGCCGCTCCCGTCGAGGCCCGCGGTCACGGCGGCTCAGCCCCCAAGGCAACTAACAAAATTGCTTGAGCCAATCATTGAACGTACCCGGATTGCGGCTGGAGTCGTTCTGATTTTTACTGTCTAATACATAGTTGTCAAGGCAAACATTGATTTTGCACGGGTGATGCCCGCCGTTACCATCTGGGCGGACGAAGGCCAACCGGGATTAAGTGATCCATGCCCCTTAAGCACGATGCGTTCTACGCATTCACCGCCGCGCTCCAGCCGACCAAGAAGGCTTGGCACTCGGTAGCCGGTTCGGTGTTGACGGCGTCTGGTCTGTCGATCTCGCTGGCGACGCCCGTCTTGCTGGTCTCGCGTATGGGCGATGGGGTGCCGCAGCACGTGTTGGCAGACCGCATCGGCGTCCATCCAGCAGCGCTCCTGCGGACGCTTGATCAAGCGCAGAGAGTGAACTTGCTGGAGCGGCGTGAGGTCGTGGGAAACCGACGCATCCGAGCAGTCCACCTCCTCCCGGAAGGGTGTCGATTGGCGCAAGTGATGGAGACGGCACTCAAGGCGCTTCGTTGCACCCTGCTCGAAGACATCCCTCGGGAAGACATCGCGACGGCGACCCGAGTTCTTCAGGCCTTCGAAAACCGTGCGAACCTGTTTGCACAGCAGGAACGCACGAATTCCAAGTGATGAAGGAAGCCTTGGAATGGTCGCTTTTGCAGTAATTGGCCCTAAATGAATCAATCACTTAGGGGGTTGCATTGGTGGTGTTTGGCTGACCGTGTGCCAAATCGACTACCGAGCTTATGAGCACAGGCGCGGGTTAATGCGGACTTGACAGGCGACGCGAGGCGTTTACTCGGTTGCGGCCAAGGTCTTGCGAAACCGCGCCAGCGAAATCATGAACAAGATCGATCCGATCACCGCCAGGCTGATCAGCTGTGGCCAAACCACGTCCAAGCCGGCCCCTCGATAGAGAATGCCCTGGGACAACATCACGAAGTGGGTGTTGGGCGCTGCCAGCATCACGAATCGGACGATTTCTGGCATGCTTTCGCGCGGGGTGCTGCCACCGGAGAGCATCTGCAGGGGCAGCAGCACCATCAGCAGCAGCATGCCGAACTGCGGCATCGAACGAGCCAGCGTGGCCAGCAAAATCCCCAACGACGTGGTGGCGAACAGATGCAGGGTCGCACCCACAAAGAACAGCGGCAGCGAGCCTTCGATGGGCACGCCCATCAGGCCGCGTACGACGACATTGAGGGCAAAGGCCGACGCGACCAGCACCACGGCCGCCATCGCCAGCACCTTTGAGGCCATGATCTCGAACGGGGCGACCGGCATCACCAGCAGGTGCTCGAGGGTGCCGTGTTCGCGCTCGCGGATCAGGGCCGCGCCGGTCAGCACGATGGACAGCATGGTGATGTTGTTAATGATCTGCATCACCCCGCCGAACCAGGACTTGTTGAGTTCAGGGTTGAAGCGCGCGCGCAGGGCCAAGTCCACGGGCGGGCTGGACACGGCATGTTCGCGGCGAGCGAACTCGTTGACCTGGTCCAGGACGATTGTCTGGATGTAGCCGCTGCCGGTGAAGGCCTGGCCCATGCGCGTGGCATCCACGCTCAGCTGGATGGCAGGGGAGCGCCGGACCAGCATGTCGCGCTGAAAGTTGGCCGGGATGTACAGGGCGAACGTATCGAGCCCGGCATCCATGCGCGCATCCATCTCGGCCGGGGTGATCCGTGTGGGCGGCATGAAATAAGGCGGACGCAGGGCATCGACGATGCGCTCGGACAGAGGCGAGCGGTCCTCGTCGATGACCGCGATGGGGGCCTTGTGCAGCGTTTCCGGCATCGCCGTGGCGGCGGTGTAGATGGAGAAACTGAATGCGTAGACGATCAACACCAGCATGATGGGGTCGCGCAGCAGGCTGCGCAGCTCCTTCAGGCCCAGGTAGACGATGTTGCGCAAGCGTTGCCGTTTCATCGCTGTTGCTTCCTGAGCAGCACGGCGGCCAGGCCGATCAGGACGGGGATGCTGATCAGCAGCGGCACGAAGGAGGCCCGTAGATCGTGGAATTCCAGCGCCTTGGAGAAGGTGCCGCGAGAGATGGTCACGAAGTGGGTCGTCGGAAAGACATTGCCGATCAAGCGCCCTGCGCCTTCGAGCGAGCTGACCGGATCGATGAGGCCGGAGAACTGCACCGCCGGCAGAATGGTGAGCAGCGACGTGCCGAACAGGGCCGCCACCTGGCTGCGCACGAAGGTGGAAATGAGCAGGCCGAGGGCAGTGGCGCTGAGCACGTAGAGCAGCGCGCCCAGCGCGAGCGCCGCGAAGCTGCCGGTGACCGGCACGTGGAACAACACCACGGCCATCAGCACCAGCAGGAGAAAACTCACCATGGCCAGCACGACGTAGGGAATCTGCTTGCCCAGCAGGAATTCGAGCCGTGTGCTCGGTGTCACGTAGAAGTTGATGATCGAGCCCATCTCCTTCTCGCGCACCACCGAGAGCGCGGCGAGAATGGCCGGGATGAGCATCAGCAGCAGCGGAATCACCGCCGGCACCATCGCCGGCAGGCTGCGCACGTCGGGGTTGTAGCGAAAGCGCGTCTCCACGGTCGCGAGCGGCGCCACGGCGGCCTCGCCGAGCGCCTCGCGCATGCGCTGGCTCACCCAGTACTGGTGGATGCCCTGCACATAGCCGCGCACCGTCTCGGCACGGGTGGGCATGGCCCCGTCGATCCAGGCGCCGACCTGCACCGGCCGGCCGCGCAGCAGATCGCGCCCGAAGCCCGGCGGAATCTCGATGGCCAGGCTGATCTCGCCGGCGCGCATGCGCCGGTCCAGATCGGCGTAGCTGGAGAGCGGCGCATGCTCCTTGAAATACCGGGAACCGGACAGGTTCAGGCTGTAATCGCGGCTGATGCTGGTCTGGTCGTGGTCGAGCACCGCATAGGAAAGGTTCTCCACATCCAGCGTGATGCCGTAACCGAGTACGAGCATCAACAGCAGGCTGCCCAGCACGGCCAGTGTCAGGCGGATCGGGTCGCGCCTGAGCTCCAGCGACTCGCGTAGCGTGAAGCTGAACAGCCGCCGCAGGCTGAAGGCTCGGCGGCTACCGCGCGCCAACCCTGCCGGCACGACGGGCGAGCTCGTCGGGGTGGTTTGCGGGGGCGGCTCCTGCAGGTAGGCAATGAAGGCATCCTCGAGCGTCGGCACGCCACGCGCCGCCACGATGGCCTGAGGCGTGTCGGTGACCAGCACGCGTCCGGCGTGCATGAGGGCGATGCGGTCGCAACGCTCGGCCTCGTTCATGAAGTGGGTGGAGATGAAGATGGTGACGCCATCGCGGCGTGAGAGCTCAATCAGCGCGCGCCAGAAGGCGTCGCGCGCTACCGGGTCTACCCCCGAGGTGGGCTCGTCGAGGATGAGTATCTCCGGGCCATGGATCATCGCCACCGCCAGCGACAGGCGCTGACGGTCCCCCAGCGGCAGCGCGTCGGGCAGCGCATCGAGGATGTCGACCAGGTCGAAACGGTTGGCCATGGCCTGCACGCGGGGTTCGAGGTCCGCCTCCGGCAGGCCGAACAGGCGCGCGTGCAGCACCAGGTTCTGGCGCAGCGTCAGCTCGCTGTAGAGCGAAAAGCTCTGGGTCATGAAGCCGACGCGACGGCGGGTGGCCAGGTCGTGGGGGGCGAGCGGCTTTCCGAACAGCAGCGCCTCGCCCTCGCTCGCGGGGAGCAGCCCGGTGAGCATCTTCATGGTGGTGGTCTTGCCGCAGCCGTTGGAACCCAGGAAGCCGAAAATCTCGCCGCGCCGGATGCGGAAATTCACCCCATCCACCGCGGTGAAGTCGCCGAAGCGCATGGTGAGCCCGCGTGCCTCGATGGCAAGCTCCGTCTCGGCGCCGGCCACCAGCGGCACGATCTCTACCGGCCGGTAGCCGGCGCGTTGCGCTTCTGGAAGCAGCGCGATGAAGGCCTGCTCCAGCGTGGAGCAGCCAGTATGCGTCAGCAGCTCGGCGGGCGTGCCGGTGGCGAGCACGCGCCCCGCGTCCATGGCCGCCAGCCAGTCGAAGCGACCGGCCTCCTCCATGTAGCCGGTAGCCACCAGGACGCTCATGCCCGGTCGCTCGGCGCAAATGCCGTCGATCAACGCCCAGAACTGGCGGCGCGACAGCGGGTCGACGCCGGTGGTGGGCTCGTCGAGGACCAGCAGCTCGGGGTCGTGGATCAGTGCACAGCACAATCCGAGCTTTTGCTTCATGCCGCCCGAGAGCTTGCCGGCCGGGCGGTCTGCAAACGGCGCGAGCCCGGTGGCGGCCAGCAGCGTGCCAATGCGCCGCGCGCGCTCGGCACGGTCATGACCGAACAGGCGGCCAAAGAAGTCCACGTTCTCCATCACGGACAGGGTCGGGTAGAGATTCTTGCCCAGTACTTGCGGCATGTAGGCAATGCGCGGGGACACACGAGCGCGAAAGCGGGCGCTGGCCATGTCGCCGCTGAGCACCTCGATGCGTCCGTCCTGAAGGGCACGCACGCCCGAAACCAGCGCGAGCAGGCTGGACTTGCCGACCCCGTCCGGGCCGATCAGGCCGGCCATCACCCCGGCGGGGATGTCGAGGTCGATGTCCCGAAGCGCCTGCGTCTTGCCGTAGCGCAGCCCGACGCCATGCAGGCGCACCACCGGTGCGGCTGGGGTTGCACCGGTGTTCATTCCGGCAGCTTCACTTGCAATTGCGGCGGCCAAGGCGCTGCGGGGTCGAGCGTGACATAGGCCATCCCAGGCAGACCGGTCTTGACCTGGGACAGGTGCTTCTCCAGCAGTTCCTGGGGAATCTGCGCCCGCACCCGGAACATCAGCTTCTCGCGCTCGACCTGGGTTTCCACCGTCTTCGGTGTGAACTGGGCCACGTCGGCGATGAAGGAGATGCGCGCCGGAATCACATACTGCGGCACCGCATCGAGCACCAATCGCGCCTCGCTGCCCAGGGCGACGCGGCCAACGGCGCGGGTGGGAAGAAAGAAGGTCATGTAGACATCATTCAGGTCCACCAGGTTGAGTACCGGCGCACCCGCGCCCACCACCTCGCCGGGACGGGCCACGATCAACTGCACGCGACCATCGCGCGGGGACTTCAGCAGGCTGTCCTCGATGTCAGTGCGGATGCGGTCTGCCTCCGCCCGCGCCGCCTCTACCGCCGACTCGCTGCCGCGGATTTGGCTACGGGCAACGGCAATCGCGGCGTCGCTGGCCGCCACCTGCGCCCGGGCAGCGGCCAGCGCGGCCGCGGCGGTATCGACCGCTTCGGTTTGGTCGTCGAGTTGCTGCTGCGAGACGAACGCCTGTCGGCGCAGATCGGCGAAACGCTGCGTGCGCTGCTGCGCGGCCGCCAGCTCGGTCTGGCGCTGCACCACCAAAGCCTGTGCGGCGGCCTTTTCGCTGTTGCGCTGGGCGAGCTGGCTGTGTGCCGTGCCCACCGCATCTTCCGCCTGACGCATGAAGGCCTCCGCCTGTCGCAGTTGCGCCTGCAGCGATGCGGTGTCCATGTGTACCAGCACCTGGCCGCGACGGACCAGTTCGCCCTCGCGCACCTTTCGACCACGGCCTGCTGCTGTTCTCCAGCGTCTCGGCCGCAGCGGCCACCTTCTGCGCCTGCATGCTGTGGATCCAGTCGGGCTGGGAGCCGGGCGCCGGGGCGGTGATCCTGGTCGCCGTCGCCAGCTGCTTCTTCGCCGCCATCGACGACCCGCGGCCGCAGCTCAACGCCTTCCTGCAATGGGTGGTGATCGGCAGTGCCTTTGCCCTGATCTACCTGTTCGCGATCCTGCCGCAGGTCCACACGTTCCTGGGCCTTGCCGCGGTGCTCGCGCTGCCGTTGCTGTGGGCCGGCGCGTTCACTGGACGCCCGCAACACACCATGACCGTGCTGCTGTTCACCGCGCAGGCGATCACCGACCTCGGTCTGGCGGAACGCTACACGGCGCACTTCGAGAGCTTCGCCGCAGGCACGCTCAGCGCGATCCTCGGCATGGTCTTCGCCATCGTGTGGACCGCGATCACCAAACCCTTCGGCACCGAACTGATCGCCCGCAGACTGGCCCGCGCGATGTGGCGCGACCTGTCCCTGCTCGGGCACAGCGCGCGCCGCGCAGACCAGGTCGATGCCGCCTCGCGGCTGGTCGACATGACCGGCCAGCTGCTGCCGCGCATGGCGCTGATCAAGGACGAGTCGCTGGCGCGTCTGGATGTCGTTCGCGACCTGCGCATCGGCCTGCGCCTGCTCGACCTGCAGACTCACCGCGATGCCTTGCCACCCTCCATCGCCGAGACAGCGGACGCGGTCGTGCGCGAGGTCGGCAGCCACTTTGACGACTGCGTCGCCGCGGGCCACCCGCTGGAACCATCGGTCGCGTTGCGCAGCCATCTGGACGCGGTGATCCAGGCCATGACCGGCCACCCCGACGCGCCCGTCCGGCACACCACACAGGCTCTGGCCGGCCTTCGCCTGGCGCTGTTCCCGATGTCCTCGACCACGCGCACACAACCACCTGCCGACGTCTTCGCCGACGCTCCCCAACCGAACCTGAGCTGACGCCCATGCCCGGAGAATTCAGCCTGTACGGCGTGTTCGTGCCGACCCTGCTGGCCTTGATGGTGCTGGCATACGTCTTCAAGTCGATGTTGCGCCTGGGGCTCGCGCGGCTCGGCTTCTATCGCATCGTGTGGCATCCCGCCCTTTTCAACAGCGCCCTGTACGTGATCGTGCTGGGCCTGCTGTTCCTGCTCGCCCAACGGATACTGTCGTGAAAAAGATATTCAAATCCCTGGGGCCGATCATGCTGACGCTGGTCGCCGTAGTGATCGCGGCCATCGTGTTGAAGCACCTGTGGCACTACTACCACGACGAGCCATGGACACGCGACGGCCATCTGCGCGCCGATGTCGTGCAGCTGGCGCCCGATGTGTCGGGACTGGTCACCGCGGTCGAGGTCGACGACAACCAGCCGGTTCATCGCGGCCAGCCGCTTTTCGAGATCGATCGGTCCCGCTACGAGCTGGCCCTGAACCAGGCCCGGACGGCGGTGGAGAAGGCCACGGCCAGCCTGCACCAGTTCCAGCGAGAGGCGCTGCGCAATCATGCGTTGAGCGACTTGGTCTCGAAGGAAATCGTGGAAGAGGGACGCTCCAAGGTCGCGGTGGCTCAGGCTGCCCTGGACGAGGCGAAGAACGCGGTGGACCTGGCGCAACTGAACCTGCAGCGCACCACGGTCTACAGCCCGGTCGACGGCTTCGTGAACGACCGCACGGTGCGCGTCGGCGACTACGTGAATACCGGTCATCCCGTGCTGTCGGTAGTCGACAGCCGCTCGTTCCACGTGGACGGCTATTTCGAGGAAACCAAGCTGTCGCGCATCCACATCGGCCAGCCGGTGAAGATCGAGGTCATGGGCGAGTCGCAGTTGCTGCACGGCCACGTACAGAGCATCGCCGCCGGCATCGAGGATCGGGACAGGACACCCGGCTCCAACCTGCTGCCAGACATCAACCCCACCTTCAACTGGGTGCGCCTCGCGCAGCGCGTGCCGGTGCGGATCACGCTCGATGGCGATCCCGGCGACATACGGCTGATCGTCGGGCGCACCGCCACGGTCACCGTATTGCCCGACAACGACGCAACCGCCCGCCCACGGCAGCCGGCCACCCCGGCAGCGCCCGCAGCAACCTACCCGGGCGTGGCGCCGACAACGGCCCGGAGCGCGCCGTGAACACGCGCCGCCTGGGCATGCTGCTGGTCGCGCTGTGCAGCCTTGCCGCCTGCAAGACCGTCGGCCCCGACTACCATCGCCCCGACAGCGCCGTGATCAACCAGCCCGACGCGCAGAAGCCGTTTGTAGACATCGTGCTGGGCACGGCAGTGGATCCAAGCCGCAGCGGACCTGACGCCTGGTGGAAACTCTACGATGATCCACTGCTCAACCAGCTGATCCGGGATGCGTTGCGCAACAACGCCGGTCTGCGCGAAGCCACCGCCAACCTAAGCCTCGCCTCGGACATCTACGACCAGGCCATCAACGCTGGCGGCGTCACCTATGGTGCCGACGCGGAGGCCTTCCGCGGCCTGATTCCCGCCGAAAGCCTGCTCATGTCCAACCAGCTTCCCGTTTCCAACATTGCCAGCGGCAAGCTCAGCGCCAGCTACGAATTCGACCTCTTCGGCAAGCTCAAGCGTGCCAGCGAAGCGGCCAAGGCAGACAGCGAGGCGGTGCAGGACGCGCTGGACATGGCGCGCATCACCGTGGTCGCGCAGGTGGCCGGCAGCTACCTCGAAAGCTGCCACGCCAACCGCGAGATCGCCATCACGCGGCAATCGCTGGCGCTGCAGCAGCTCGGCATGGACGTTGCCCAGCGGCTGTTCGACGCCGGCCGCGGCACCCGCACCGACCTGACCCGGGCCAAGGCCCAGTTCGACCTGCTGAGTGCAAGCCTGCCGCCGCTGATCGCCCAGAAGAAGACCGCCCAGTACGCGCTCGCCGCGCTGCTGGGCCACACGCCCGGCGACCTTCCGCCCGGCGTCGATGCCTGCCAGGAAGCCCCGGCGCTCAAGCAGCCCATCCCGGTGGGCAACGGCATGGTGCTGCTGCAGCGCCGACCGGACGTGCGGGCGGCGGAGCGCCGGCTGGCAGCGGCCACTGCGCGTATCGGCGTGGCGGTGGCCGATCTCTATCCCGACGTCAAACTGGGTGGATCGGTGGGTGCCTCCGGCCTGCTCGGCGACTTCGGCGAAGCGCCGACGCGATCGTGGCAGATCGGCCCGCTGATCTCATGGACCTTCCCGTCCAAAAGAGCCCATGCGCAGGTGCGCGCAACCGAAGCCGGAGCCGATGCGCAGCTGGCTGCCTTCGACCAGACCGTGCTCAACGCCCTGCGCGACACGCAAACCGCACTCACCGGCTACGCGCAACTACTGGATCGCCAGCAGGCATTGCACGAGGCCGCTGCCGAGGCGCGCGAGGCGGCATCCCAGGATCGCCAGCTGTATCGGGGCGGCCGCGCACCTTACCTGACCAGTCTCGACGCCGAACGCACGCTGGCCAACACCGAGGCGGCCGCCGCGGCCGCCGACGCGCAGGTATCGCTGGCGCAGGTCAGGCTGTTTCTCGCCCTGGGCGGGGGCTGGCAGAGCGCGCGCCAGATACCGGTCATCCCGCACGACGCAGCGCGCGCGCGGCAGGACGGGCGGGCACGCGCGAGCCACAAGCCCACGCCATAACATGCCGATACCCCGTCGGCGCCGGCGTCAGGCAAATGAACCCGAGGTGCCTTGCGCATGCCTGCGGGGCATGGCAAGCCGCGCCACCAGCAGCGATCTAGATACCGCTTGCGAAGCGCACCACCGATCCGCGACCGCGGTCACCGGCCATGGCGTGACACCGCGCCGCCCCATCCGCCGGGCACGCAGGAGCAACCGAGGATCGGCTCGTGGCTCGCTCAAAAGTGATTGATCCTCGCCTTGCGGCATTGCTGTACCCACCTGCGCGCGCTCCGCACAGGCTCGGTCGCCAGCCTGCAAGCGCACCTCGACCATGGTCTGCCAGTTGCGGGTACACAGGGGTGCCGAGTTTCGGACCCAACGACCACGACTGACGGGCCAGCTTTTCGGCGTCGCTGAAATTCTTCAGCCGCAACGCAATCTCTGCCCGATCCTGCAGCAGGTCCGATGAGTCGGGGGCAAGCTTCAAGGCCTGGTCCAGCGTGTGCGCGGCCGCGCCGTATTGGCCGGCCAACTCATCGTGTCGCGCCGCAACCTGCATTTCGGTGAACGACGGTTCGCTCAGCGGGATGACGTCGATAACGGACTTACTACGGCGCGAATCGCCGCCACCATGTCGTAGGCGCCCAGCCGCGTCGCTCGGAAACGCCATTTCGTACTGCCGGCAGGGCCAAATTCACCTTCTGACCGGGTCAGGCGGGATAATCCAACATTATCCCGCGTTACTTTTGAAGTCATCCAAGCTGAATGTTTGCTGTTGCATATTACGTAATTACATGGTATGTAACAAGTTACGTTAAACATAGGAGAGCTGGTGATGGCGCGGGCTGGCTTGTACAAGACCGAGGTCCAGAAGGCGCGCGACAGCCTGATCGCGCAAGGCAAGCACCCATCGGTGGACGCCGTCCGCGTCGCCCTTGGCAACACCGGCTCGAAAAGCACCATCCATCGCTACCTCAAGGAATTGGAAGCGGAGTCCACAACCGCGCCAACCTCGGAGGTGGTGATCAGCGATGCGCTTCGAAACTTGGTCGCGCAGCTGTCCGCGCGGCTTGCCGAGGAGGCAGACGCCCGCATCACCGACATGGCTAATTTTGCCCAACCCCCAAAAATGTAAAGTTCGTTTTTCAATGTTCAATATTGCCGGCGTTGCTTGGAGCGCTCACTTCCACAAGCGATTGTTTTTAAAGAATTAGCTGAACCTTGCTAAAATTAGCAAGAGGAGCGAAAGCGTGCTAATTCCTGCTGGATGACCATCGGCTACCGGGATCCAGACGGATCAGGTGACTTCTTTCTAGTGCGCGACGGCTTCAACTTGAGGCTCTCCAATTTAGTGTGTAGCGCCGCTTCACGCAGGGTCGCTGCCTGCAGCGCCTGCTGAGCCGCGAGCAATGCTGCGGGGAGACCGTCCATCCGTGCCAGTTGCTGTTCTAGGGTGCTAGCGCGGGCCCCATGTTCGGTGGCCAAGTGGTCTGCGGCACGCGCCGAAGCCATGGCTGTTTCCAACCGGGAGGCGATAGCCGAGGTTTCCCGTTCCTTCTGCCGCAGCGTTGCTTGGAGCGTCTTGGTTTCTTCCCGCGCCCGATCGATTTCCGCGTGCGCCCGATCTTCGACGGCCCGCAGATGCTGCGATTGGGCTTCACGCTCAGCATTCACCGTGCTTTTGTGCGTCTCCAACGCTTCGGCGAGTTGATCGGCGCGCTGTTGCAGCCCGTCGCGTTGCCGGTTTAACTCATTTAATTGGGTGGTCTGCTGCTCGACGAGACGTTGGACGTCCGTCAGTCGCGTTTCGGCGACCTCACGGGCCTGGCCCGCGCTCTGCGCCAGTACCTGCGCTTCCGCGATCGCAATTTCCCAGATCTTGCGTTCTTGCGTGAGGGACGTTTGGGCGGCCAGGAGGGCATTCTGCTCTTGAGCAAGTGCGGCCTGAGCGCCAGCGGTAGCGTGCTCGCTGGCGCTCACCCACACCGCCCGGAACGCGGCGGCGACCTCGGGCGGTAACTCGGGTAAACGTGCTTCGCCTGCCATCCGTTGCGCCAACGCTTCCCACCAGGTTTCCAACAACTGGCCGACGCGGGCCGGACTACCGCGCCCCAATTCGGACCGCACGCGCTCGACGGTGGGGCGTTCGCCACGGGCCAAGACCCGATCGGCCGCGGCAATAACCTCAGTTTCCGGAACCCCGATCGCCATACCCTGCCCTCCATAATTAAGGTACGATAAGGGAACGGTTATCGTACCTTATCTGCCTGATAGCGCAATTTTACTACGGCCAACGTAATGAATATACTACATGAGCTGCGACCGCTCGCTAGCGTACCGGTCCTGGATCCGGCGCTGTTGGACGCCGCCGGCGCCCGCGCGGCCCAGGAATTCGTCGCTGATGGCACGCCGGCCAACACCGCGCGCAGCTACGCCAGCGCCCTGCGCTACTGGGCGGCTTGGTATGCGTTGCGTTACGGCCAGGTATTGGGCGACACGCCGGTGTCGGTCGCCGTGGCCAGCCAGTTCATCGTCGACCACCTCGAACGCAAAGCGGCCCACGGACTGCAGCACGAACTGCCGGCGGCCCTCGATGCGCGGCTCGTGGCGCTCGGGGCCAAAGCGAAGCTCGGAGCGCTGGCGTATGCCACGGTGGCGCACCGGCTCGCGGTGCTGGCCAAGTGGCATCGCCTGCACGACTGGGAACCGCCCGGCGACGATCATCGGATCAAAACCTTGATGGCCAAGGCGCGCCGCGCCCAAGCCAAGCGCGGCGTGACGGTGCGCAAGAAGACCGCGTTGGTGGCTGAACCGCTGCAAGCGATGTTGGCCACCTGTACGGATGGCGTCCGCGGCCTGCGGGATCGCGCCCTACTCCTGCTGGCCTGGAGCGGCGGTGGTCGGCGCCGCTCCGAAGTGGTGGGGATCCAGATCGATGACATTCGCCGGCTGGGTCCCACCACGTGGACCTACGCCTTGGGTCATACCAAAACCAATGCCACCGGCGGGCGTCGGGAGAAGCCCCTGCGCGGCGAGGTGGTGCTCGCCCTAGAGGCCTGGATCGAGGCCGTGCAGCTCACCGAGGGCGCTCTCTTCCGCCGGGTATACCGCAACGGTCGCGCCGGCGCCGCGCTCACGCCGGATCAGGTGGCCCGTATTGTCCAGCGGCGCGCGACGCTCGCAGAGCTGCCGGGCGATTGGGCGGCGCACAGCCTGCGCTCAGGCTTTGTGACGGAAGCCGGCCGTCAGGGCGTGCCGCTGGGTGAGGTGATGGCGATGACCGAGCACCGCAGTGTGGGCACAGTGATGGGGTATTTTCAGGCGGGGGCGCTGCTCAGCAGCCGTGCCACCGATCTGCTGGCAAAAAAATGAGGTCAATGCCGGTTCGACGACAGGTGGAGAGTCGGCAGGAATTCATCCAAAAATCGGCAATTCGGCTTCTAAGTTACCGTTTGTAGGAACATTTCAGTTGCCTAGTAGTTCATTCTCGGGCAATTGTGCAGCAGCCTGCTGCACAATTCAGGCGCCCCAGTGACGGTTCATCGGCCTACGGCACTACTTTTCTGGATCGCGGCCTTGCCTGCTCGTCACATACTGCGGTGACATGAAATGACTGCTATTACACTTAGTGTGGTAAGGTCATTGACACAAAAATGAAGGGGCGCTAGGCTCAACATCATGGATGTGGATTTCGAAGACGCCTCGCTCAAGAGGCTTGAGGCGGACCCGGGATTTACGGCCGGCTACGAGGCCGCCATCGTCAAGGCGTTCCGAAAACGGATGCAACTCATCCGTGCGTCGGTCGACGAGCGCGCCTTTTATGCCATGAAGTCCCTGCATTACGAAAAACTGAAAGGAGACCGGGACGGTCAATGTTCGATGCGATTGAACGATCAATGGCGGCTGCTCTTGCGCGTGCGGCAAGACGAGGACGGTAGAACGGTCGTGATCATTTCCATCATCGATTATCACTAACCTTTCCCGAGGATGACCCCATGAACACTGTTGCTGAAATCTTCCCGCCGGGTGAGTTTCTCCGCGAAGAACTGGAAGCTCGCGGTTGGTCGCAGACCGAGCTGGCCGAGATCATCGGCCGTCCGGTGCGGCTGATCAATGAGCTGATCGCCGGCAAGAAGGCGATTACTCCGGAAACGGCCATCCAGTTGGGCGACTCGCTGGGCACCGGCCCGGAGTTGTGGATGAATCTGGAAAGCCAGTATCAGCTGTCCAAGGTCCGCTCTACCGACGGCCTGATTGCTCGGCGCGCCAAGCTCTACGAGCGGTTTCCGGTACGCGAGATGATCAAGCGCGGCTGGATCGAGGCCACCAAGAGCATCGAGGTGCTTGAACAGCAGTTTCTCACGTTCTTCGACGTGAACAGCCTGGAGGATGAGATTCCGTTCTGCCACGCCGCCAAGAAAACCGAGGTCCACGATCTGCCCAGCATGTTGCAGCTGGCCTGGCTGTGCCGGGCTCGCCGCATTGCGTCGGAGCTCGTGATCGCCCCCTACACCGAAGCCGGCTTGCGGCAGGCCCTGCCGCGTCTGTCGGCGCTCTTGTCCGCCCCCGAAGAAACTCGGCATGTCGCTCGGGTGCTCGCCGAGTGCGGCGTACGCTTTGTGATTGTGGAGCCCATTCCGGGCTCCAAGATCGACGGCGCCTGCTTCTGGCTCACCGACGTGCAGCCCGTGGTGGCGCTGTCGTTGCGCCTGGATCGCATCGACAACTTCTGGTTCGTGCTGCGCCATGAGCTGGAGCACGTGCTGCGCCGCCATGGTCGGGAACGCGGATACATCCTGGACCAAGACATGGAAGGGACCGCGGCCGACCAGATCAATGACGAGGAAGTGGTGGCGAACACCGAAGCTGCTGAATTTTGCGTGGCGCAGGACGAGATGACCGGATTTGTGGCCCGCGTGGCGCCATTTTTCGCCGCAGAACGCGTCGTGCTATTTGCGCAGCGCCTCGACGTGCACCCCGGCCTGGTGGTCGGCCAATTGCAGCGGCGACTCGGACGCTACGACCTGTTTCGCAAGTTTCAGGTCAAGGTGCGGCAAGCGGTGACGTCGTCGGCGCTGACCGATGGCTGGGGTATGGTTCACACGGTTTAGAGGAGCGGAACATGTCTGGTTATACGAATGCCGTCAAAGAGTACGTCGAGCGCTACAAGGCCGAGGTCGGATCCGATGCGTTGCTCGATCCGCACGCGGTCGCCGAATGGGCTTTTCGCAACGGCCTTCACAAGCCCAGCGTCAAGACCGTCATCGACGCGATCGCCACTGACATCGCCCAAGTCTTTCGCGAGGAATACCGAGTCGATCGCCTCGGGCGCCGCTATCGCGCCAAACATGCCGCGACTCAGAAACGGGGCACCCAGACGCTATCGCTATGGGCGGATCTTGACGATCCAAACGCGCCCCACACCCACTTCGTCAAATCGTTCGCCCAGCGCCGCCTGCAAATCGTTGGCGACTGCGTGCAACTGGCGACGGACGTGGACGTCTACAACGACAAGCGTTGCCCCACCGTGCCGATCCAGGTCCCGCTCGACTTCACTCTGGACGTGATGGAGTTGCAGCAGGCCGTCAAGAAAGTGGCCTAGTCGAACGGATGAAGTACCCAGCACGACTGCCGGACGTACGTAGCACAGGTTGTTTTAGCGATCAGGTCCTCATTCCACCAGGAGAAGACGCATGGCAAAGAACGAAAAGACCGGCCCTACGGTGACAAAAGCCGCTTCGACGGTCTTGCGCGACCCCGGGGCCAGCAGGGTTGCCAAGTCGTTGGCGGGCAGCGCGCTGGCCCAGGCCCACACGGGCAAACAGTCCTCGCCGTCGACCGCGAAGACCGCCGCCAAAGTGCTCAACGATGGCCGCACGAGCGCGACCACGAAGTCGCTCGCCGGCAGCGTATTGACGCAGAAGACCCGGAAGTAATGGCCGGACTCGTGGACCGAGCTATCCATCGAATGCTCCACAGCGACCGGTATTCATGGGCTGCTCAAGCAAGGTATCCGCGTCCTTGCATTTTTTGGATGTGAAGTCCGGGCAGCGCCATGAGCCAACCGTTTGACGAGGCCAGCGACCATGCTCTCCTGCGACGCACGGTGCTCCTCGTGGCGTTGCTCAACCTCGGCTACTTTGGCATTGAATTTGTCGTGGCCCTTCGCATTGGGTCCGTCTCGCTGTTTGCCGACAGTGTGGATTTCCTGGAGGACGCATCGGTCAACCTGCTGATCTGGACCGCCTTTGCGTGGTCGCTCAAAGCCCGCGCACGCGTCGGCATGGGGCTGGCGGCCATCCTGCTCATCCCTGCGCTCGCCACGCTCTGGGCGGCATGGAACAAATTCCACGCGCCGCTTCCACCGGCACCGATACCGCTGTCGATCACGGCGCTGGGCGCGCTCGTTATCAACCTCTCCTGCGCGTTGATGCTTGCACGTTACCGAGCCCATCGAGGAAGCCTGACACGGGCGGCTTTTCTCTCGGCGCGCAACGACGTCTTGGCCAACATCGCCATCATCGCCGCCGGCCTCGTGACGGTTTTTTCTCCGTCGGCGTGGCCCGATCTGATCGTCGGTCTTGGCATCATGGCGATGAATGCCGACGCCGCCCGCGAGGTCTGGCGGGCAGCTCGGGACGAACATCGCAGCGCGATCGAAGCGGAGTCCTGATCCGTTTTATCGCACGACGAAGCTCCACCCTGACCGACTCATACGGACCCTGCTCCAACCTCTGCCATGGTCAACCAGCGGATGGCATCCCTTGGCAAGGGATGCAAGTTTCCATAGATGTCCGGTTCGGCGTTGCGATGAAGCGCCTCTCGCGCGGCATCGGCAAATCCGGAGTCGCGATGGGCGAGCCGTTCACGGCACAGGACCGCCAGAGCTACGCAGTCACTCAGTGCACCGCGGATCAGTTCGGCCCGACGTATGTTGTCCTGCGTGTCGTCGAAAAGTGCAGCGGCTGCACGAATCGCCGGATGGCCGTCTGCAAGCGCACGGCGTAGCACCCAAGGCGGCAAACGTGCGTGCATTCGCCGCAGAACAAGCAAGGCGCGTATGGCGGCAAGCCGACTGTGTACTCGCGACCCAGCCTCTTCGAACAGCGCCGGCAATGCCTGCAGCAAGGCGGCCCGGCCATATTCTTCAAGGGATTGAGCCGAGATACGTGTAATTTTGACAACTAGAATCGAAATTCCACCGTCAAGGCAACGAGTTAGCCGTTTTTCTTGGCCGCGCGAGCCCGTAGGTCGGCGGGTGTCGCCCGAGGTAACGCGATGAAGTCCCGTTCCGGCATGACCTCATAGTCCTCTTGGAACGGCAGGTACAGCTTGACGACCCACTCCCCCTCCTCCTGCCGCCCTGCATAGGGATGGAGGATTTCCCCGTCCGGCCGGCACCGGTCGAAGCGCAACACGCCCGCGTTTGGATAAGGCTGAGCATGCCGAGCCTCCAGCATGCGCGTCACGACCTCTGAGGGATAACCTGGGTGTGTCATCGTCTGGTGCTCTTTCGAGGCGGCTGACACTGCAGCGGCATTTGTCAGGTGGCAACGCGCGATCTCGTGCTCATCGAACACGACTTCCTTGGCGATGTACGGCGGCCCCTGGTACCAGTTGGGGTCCTTCCGATCGAGCTGGATGGCCAAGATGGTCCGGGTGCCCACATCGGTGCATCGCCACCGGAACCCGGCCCTTGCCACGAATTCCAGGCCAATATGAAAATCCGAGAGCTCCACGGTACCTCCTGCCATGCCATGCCATCGCCGCGCCGCGCCGCTCGAAGCATAGCGAGCACAGTTCGCGTGGGTTGAACGGCCACCGGCCAAGATGGGCTTGCGCAGAATCACCACCCCGCGCCCCTCGCCATGGACGCTCAAGCGGCCAGGGCCAGTTCGGCTTCGTAGGGCTCAGGGACGGCCTCGGCATCGATCAGGTAGTCCCCAAAGCGTTTGATATGGCTGGTCATGTAGGGGCTGAGTGCCGCGACGTCTTCTGCGGTGATCTTCCAGCCCTCCCGCATGAGGGAACGGATGATACGGGTTTGCTCCACGACGTTATGGAAGATCACGGCGTTGGCCACCAGGTCGTTGTACTTGACGGCCTTCTCCTGTTCCACCGGATCGTTGTCGGCGATGATGCCCTCCCCACCAAAGAAGAAGTATTTCGAGAATCCGTTATAGGCCTCGACCTTGTTGGTGGAGGCGGTGATTTGTTCGCGCAGGTCTTGGTCGGAAATGTACTGAAGCAGGAAGAGCGTGCGCACGGCCGAACCCAAGGCACGAAATGCGTGGTAAGGTGTCACCTTAATTCTGGTGCAAATAGTGACACTTCCATGGCTTCCGTATCTCTCTGATTTTGCGGTAAAAATTCGCTGGGCGCTTTGATAAAATCTTTTATTATCAAATAGTTGCTGTTGGCCTATTTTGAAGCCCTAATTCGACCCGGCTAACGACCGTCCGTCGTGATTTTGCTGCAGATAGTGACACCCCGACCCGGGTGCTCGGTCGAGCCGTCTGGCCGGACGCTCATAGTCAACGCGAGGAACGCGCGCGCTGCCGCGCCGATTTCGTGGTCTTCTTCGCCGCCCCCGTACGCTTGCCCTTTGCCGCATGTCCTTGGGCTCGAAGGATGGCCGGCAATTCCTCCAACGCGGCCCACTGGCGCTCCAGTGTCTCGACCCGGGCCCGGTACGCCGCCACGTCTTGCTGTGCAGTGGCCAAGCTGACCCGGAGGTCATCGAGTTCGTGCCGATGCCGCTCACGTTCCACGGTGCGCTCCTTCTCCGCGGCGCTCAGCCGGGTGCGCAGTCCCTTGCTCTCCTGCCGGGCGCGATCCACTTCGGCATGGCTGTGATCTTCGGCGGCACGTAACTGCTGGGCCAGCAGCTCACGTTCGGCCGTCGCCGCCGTTTCCTGCGCCTGCAGGCGCTCCATGACGCTGCGGCATTCGGCTTCCCCTCGCTCATTCCGCGTTTGCAGCGCATCCCGCTGCTGCGTCAGATCCGCCAGTTGGTTGGCTTGCTGCTCGACCAACCGCTGGACGTCGGCCAGTCGTGCCGCCATGGCCGTTTCAGCCTGCTGAGCCTGCGTAAGGGCGTGTTCGAGACCCGTTTGCGTCTGCTGAAACAGCTCCCGATCGCGATCAAGATCCACGCGATCATTGGCCAACTGCATACGCACGCCAGTGACATCAGCCTCTACTACCTCGCGGGCCTGCTGGCAGGCCCGCGCCCACCATTGTCCCGCCAAGGCGGCGATCTCCGAAGGTGCATCGGGGATCGAGGCTACGGCGTGCTGGGCGGTCAAGCGCGCTCCCAGCGCCTGCCACCACGAATCCAGCAGTCGGGTGACGGTGTTCGGGGATCCGGTGCCCAGGTGGGCACGGATCCGCTCCACGGTGGGGCGTTCGCCGGCAGCCACCAGGGCGTCGGCGGCCGTGTGGACCTGCATTTCGGTGATGCCCTTGGCCATGACAGGCTTTCCCATGTGCGAGGTGGTCGGGTTTGATGCTATACAAGCGATAATGGATGCTTATCGCGAGTAGGCATTTTAAATCGTTATATATAGTACATACTACATATGAAAAAGAATGCAAATTTGCTCCTTCCCACTCGGCCACCTCGATGTTCGCCGGAGCAGTTGGCCGCGGAAGCCGCCGCCGCAGTGCGCGAGATCCTCGCCGAAGCGGCCTCGGCGAACACGGCGCGGAGCTATGCCAGCGCGCTGCGGTATTGGGTAGCTTGGTATCAGGGGCGCTACGGCCAGCCCTTCGCCCTGCCGCTGCCGGAGACCGTGGTGATCCAGTTCCTCGTCGACCACTTGGCCCGACGCAGCGAGGCCGCGCTGGCGTGGGAGCTACCGGCGGCCTTGGATGCCGCCTTGGTCGAAGCTGGGCTCAAGCAGCGTCCCGGCCCCTTGAAACTGAGCACGGTCAGCCATCGCCTCGCCGTGCTGTCCAAGGCGCATCAATGGCGGCGCGTGGCGAACCCGTGCGAGCAGCCTGCGGTCCGGCACCTGCTGGCGCGTGCCCGGCGCGCCGCCGTCAAGCGCGGCGAGCGCCCCGCCAAGAAGACCGCGATCACGCAGGCCGAGTTGGCGGCCCTGCTGGCCACCTGCGACGACTCCTTGATGGGCCTGCGCGATCGGGCACTGCTACTGTTCGCGTTCGCCAGCGGCGGGCGCCGCCGCAGCGAGGTCGCGGCGGCCGACCTGAGCGACTTGCACCGGGTCGGTGAGCGCGCTTTCGTGTATCACCTCGAGCACAGCAAGACGCAGCAGGCCGGGCCAAGCGCCACGTCCACGCCGGACAAACCCATCCTAGGGCCCGCAGCCGATGCGCTCGGCGCCTGGCTCGCCGCGGCCCAGCTTAGCGAAGGCGCGATCTTCCGGCGGCTGTGGCGACACCGGGTCGGCGAAGGCTTGTCGCCGGCGTCGGTCGCCGCCATCGTGCAACGCCGCGCTCGCTTGGCCGGATTGGAAGGTGACTTTGGTGGGCACAGCCTACGCTCGGGCTTCGTCACCGAAGGCGGTCGCCAAGGTGTCGCGTTGCCGGCGCTAATGGCCATGACCGAGCACCGCGCGGTGGGCAGCGTGATCGGGTATTTCCAAGCTGGCGGCGTGACCGACAATCCTGCCGCTCGCTTATTGGACGACGCGATTCTGCCGTCTTCAGTTCCACAATCTGGAAGCTGCAGAAACGCCACCGGCGCGTAAGTGGTGAATATATCGTCCGCCCCTTTCCGCCACCGTGATTATCATCAGTGAGACGATGCGGACGCTTCATCCTCGGGTTTCGCCAGATCGTCTTTGCCACGTGACGCCATCATCGACGCATCACGCGCACGGAACCGAAAAGATCTCGTAGTGATTCCGTATGTGTCAGTTTGTGATCGCGTGAGATGCCGTGATCGGGTACTTGTCCCGCTGATGCGCTGCCTCTTCGTGCAGCCACGTGCGGAAGACACGCAACGCGCCATTCTCGGCGCGCACCGCGCGGAACGCGAGGTACCAGCTTTCGTAGCGTTGCGTCGGTATCCCGAACGGGGCGACCAGTCGGCCGGAAGCCAGCGCGTCACTGACGTAGGGCAGTTGCGCCACCAGCACGCCCACACCGTCCAGCGCCGCCTGCACCGCCATCGCGGAGCTGCCGAAGGAGACTTCCCGCAGGATGCCGGCGGGCTTGCCCCCCACGACCTTGAACCACCAAGCCCATTGCTCGCGCAGATGAGACACGACGATGGCGGGTCGCTTGCGCAGATCCGCCGGCTTGCGCAGCGATGGGGCCAGTGCGGGCGTGCATACGGCCACCAGCGTGCTGGCGAACAGTTCCTCGGCGGTGTAGCCCGGCCAGTCGCCGTTGCCGCGACGCACGGTGCAGGTCCAGTCGTCGCGCAGTGGGTTCATCAGGCCGCCGGTGGCGATACGCACCTCGATGTCCGGGTGGTCGCGGTTGAAGGTGGGCAGGCGCGGGATCAGCCAGTGCATCGCCAGCGCCGGCGCCACGCCCACGGTCAGCACCGGGCCGGCGCGCATCGCGCGCACTTCGTCGGTCAGCCGCGCGATGGCCTCGAAGGCGTTCTGCAGGCCGGGCTGGTAGGCGCGGCCCTGGTCGGTCAGATCCAGCCCGTTCGGCAGGCGCTTGAACAGGGGAAAGCCGAGCCGGCCTTCGAGCAGCCGCACCTTCTGGCTGACTGCGGCCGGCGTCACGTGCAACTCGACCGCCGCCGCGGCAAAGCTGCCGAGCCTGGCGGCGGCCTCGAAGGCGCGGAGTTGGTTCAACGAAGGCAATGCGGCCGTCACGACGTCTACCGATAGGTTTTGTGATGCTTAGCCGTGCCTGAAATCGTTCGCCGCGACGGACACAAGCGCATACATTGCTGGCTTGTCGCGTCATGACGGTGCAATTCCAGCCGGACGCTACCGATAGCACCGCTGTTTCTTTCTGACAAGTGCGGCCTGCCTGTCCACCGACCCGGAGTCGTCGCCAGTGAATCTGTCCGCCCCGTTCATCGCGCGTCCGGTAGCCACCACGCTGCTGATGGCGGCCATCGCCGTGCTGGGCCTGATCGTGTTTCCGCGCCTGCCGGTGGCGCCGCTGCCAGCCATCGACTTCCCCACCATCCAGGTGACGGCGACGCTGCCCGGCGCGAGTCCGGCGACCATGGCCGCCTCGGTGGCCACGCCGCTGGAGCGCCAGCTCGGCCAGATCGCCGGCGTCAGCGAGATGACCTCGTTCAGCGCGCAGGGCGCCACTTCGATCACGGTCCAGTTCGCGCTCAACCGCAACATCGACGCCGCGGCGCAGGACGTGCAGGCCGCGCTCACCGCGGCCAGCAAGTCGCTGCCGACCACGATGACCACGCCGCCGACATGGAAGAAGCTCGACCCCGCCGATGCACCGATCCTGATACTCGCGGCCACGTCCTCATCGCTGCCGCTGACCACGGTCGACGACGAGGTCGACAACTTGCTGGCACGCTCGATCTCGCAGGTGTCCGGCGTGGCCGAGGTGGCGCTGGGCGGCGAGCAGCAGCCGGCAATCCGGGTGCAGCTCGATCCGGCGAAGCTGGCCGCGATGGGGCTGACCCTGGAACAGGCGCGCGCCGCGCTGGTCGCCGCCAGCACCGATGCCGCCAAGGGCGCGCTGGACACACCCACCACCGGCTACACCATCGCCGCCAACGACCAGCTCACCGAGGCGAAGAAGTTCGAGCACGTCGTGCTCGCCTACCGCAATGGCGCGCCGGTGCAGGTGGCGGACGTGGGCCGCGCCGTGCGCGCTGCCGCCGACCGCACCGCGGCGGCGTATTACGACAACCAGCCCGCGATCCTGCTGACGATCTACCGGCAGCCCGGCGCCAACGTCATCGACACGGTAAACCGTATCAAGGCGCGCCTGCCCGAGCTCACCGCCAACCTGCCGGCGGGCGTGGAGGTGCATACGGTGCTGGATCGCACCACCACCATCCGCGCCTCGGTGCGCGACGTAGAGTTCACCCTCGTGCTCACCGTCGCGCTGGTGGTGCTGGTGGTGGCGCTGTTCCTGCGCAACCTGCTGGCCACCGTGATCCCGGGCATCACCTTGATCGTGGTGCTGCTCGGCACGTTCGCGGCGATGGGCTGGTTCGGCTTCAGCCTGGACAACCTCTCGCTGATGGCGCTGACCATCGCGGTGGGTTTCGTGGTGGACGACGTGATCGTGGTGATCGAGAACATCTACCGCCATGTCGAGGCCGGCGAGCCCGCGTCGGCGGCGGCGTTGCACGGCACGCGCGAGATTGGCTTCACCGTGCTGTCGATGAGCCTGTCGCTGGTGTTCGTGTTGTTGCCGACGGCCTTCATGAGCGGGGTGATCGGGCGCATGTTCCGCGAGTTCGCGTTCACGGTGATCGCCGCGGTGGTGGTGTCGGCACTGGTTGCGCTGACGCTGGCGCCGATGTTGTGCGCGCGTTGGATCCATCCGGCGCAACGCGCGCCGGGCCTCTGGTCGCGGCGTATCGAGCAGGGTTTCGAGCGGTTGACGGCGGGCTATCGCCGCTCGCTGGATAGGGTGCTGGCGCATGCGCCGTGGATGCTCGCGGGCTTCCTCGCCACGATGGTGCTAGCCGTGGCGCTGGCCTGGGCCATTCCCAAGGGTTTCTTCCCAACCCAGGATACCGGCCTGATCGGCGCGCTGGCGGACGCGGCGCAAAGCGTGTCGCCGGCACGCATGCAGCAACTGGAACGCCGCATCGACGCGGTCGTCGCTACTGATCCGGCGGTGGCGGGCGTGGCCTCGTGGACGGGCAGCACCGGCGGCAACGGCTTCGCGCAGACGCAGAACACCGCGCGCTATTTCATCGTGCTGAAACCGCATTCGGAACGGAAGCTGGCGGCGCCGCGCGTGATCGAACGCCTCAATCACGCCTTGCGCGACATTGGCGACGCCGCGCTGCACCTGCACGCGGTGCAGGACATCACCGTGGGCGGCCGCAGCTCGCGCGGCAACTACCAGTTCACCTTGCAGGACGCGAACCTCGACGAGCTGCGCCACTGGTCGGCGAAGATGCTGGCGGCCATGCATCGGCTGCCTGAGATCGAAGGCGTGGCCAGCGATCTGCAGGATGCCGCGCCGCAACTGGGCATTGCCATCGACCGCGCCACGGCGGCGAAGCTGGGCGTTTCCATCCAGTCCATCGACGACACCCTGGACGACGCCTACGGCCAGCGCCAGATCAGCCAGTATTTCACCCAGGTCGGCACTTATCCGCTGATCCTCGAAGCGACGCCGCAGCAACTGCACCGGCTGGGCTCGCTCGACGATCTCTACGTCAAGTCCACCACCAACAGCACGGTGCCGCTGTCCGCCGTGGTGCGCGTCGACACCGAGGCCACCGGGCCGCTTTCCATCGTCCACCAGGGGCAGTTCCCCGCGGTGAACCTGTCCTTCAACCTGCGGCCCGGTGTCTCGCTGGGACAGGCGGTAGCGGCGATCCGGCAGGCGGCGCAGGCCATCGGCATGCCCGCCGGCGTTGCGCGCAAGTTCACCGGCAACGCGGGCGCGTTCGAGCAGTCGCTGGCGAGTCTCGCGTGGATGTTCCTGCTGACCGTGGTGGCGGTGTACGTGGTGCTGGGCATCCTGTACGAGGACTACATCCACCCGCTGACGATCCTCTCGACCCTGCCGTCGGCCGGCCTCGGCGCACTGGTGGCGCTCGACCTCGCGCACATGGATCTCAGCGTGATCGGTATGATCGGCGTGGTGCTGGTGACCGGCATCGTCAAGAAGAACGGCATCATGCTGGTGGACTTCGCGATTGCCGCGGAACGCGAGCGCGGATTGGCGCCGCGTGAGGCGATCCGCGAAGCCTGCCTGCTGCGTTTCCGCCCGATCCTGATGACCACGATGGCGGCCTTGCTGGCGGGCGTCGCGCTGGCGGTCGGCGGCGGCACCGGTGCGGAACTGCGGCGACCGCTGGGCGTGGCCATCGTTGGCGGACTCGTTTTCAGCCAGTTGCTGACGCTGTATTCAACGCCGGTGGTGTATCTGTACTTGGATCGCCTCCGTGCGTGGCTACATGGGCGGCGAGTGGCCAGCTCCGAGAATGCTGCATGAGTAGCTCCGGCGATACCGTCCGATGTATGTATCTACCCAGATGATCGGAAACTCACGGCCGATTTCGACCCGTTGTCCAGCCGCACAGGTTGATTAACACCGACATGGTGGTCTGTGATTGCAAGCGCCACCGTGGTCAACGCTTACTGGGCATCGTGATTGCTCTCGCTAGAGTACGCGACATCGCGGTGTTGACAGATAGAGAGTAGGGCCGAAGCTTGCAAGTCGCCATGCCAAGTAAGCATCACCACAACTTCGTCGTCCGTGTGCTACTTAGCCGCAGTTGTCGTCACCACGCTGCTTTATCGAATGCCTCGAAGCACAGATCTGACGGGCTGCAGGCCAGGGAGCAGTCGCGCCATATATCGCTCGATGGGGAATACGAACAGCCCCCGGAAATTAATAAGCCCCTCCTGGATGGGAGCGATATGGCGCAGGTTCTCCGGAACGGCATGCGCGCCAATGTCTTTCGGCAGGCCTGCCAGCGACTGCTGCATGCGCGTTGTGGTCCACGCCATCACGATGTTGCTCAACAGCGTGATCGACGACGAGACGCCACGAAGGCGGATGGCGGCATTCAACTGATGCCGCGGCACCTTGCCGGTTTCCAAGGCGTGCTCCAGCACATGAACCCGCTCCCCGTGATTGAGCGTACGCAGTATTTCGCGCCGAAACTCCGGCAGCGTGAACCAACGGCACAGGAAGAGCGTGAGCAGCAACCGTCCGATCTGGACGCCGGCGTCGTACAACGCATCGCCCTTGGCGGCCGAACCGAACCGGGAAAGGATATCGACGGCGCTGGCTTTGCCCATCAGGGTGGAAGCCGCCATGCGCACGCACTCATCCCACACGGCCTCTAACCTCTCGGGGTGAGCGAGGTTCTTGGCGATCACTGCGCTGAGCCCCTCGGGCACCTCCATCTCCGGGGTCACGTACAACTTGTGCGCACTGGCATCCCGCAATCGTGGGCAGATGTCCTTCTGGACGGTCTTGCCCAGGAACATGCTGAATTCGGTCTGCCCGTGCGTATCCACGGCCAACTGCTTGATCGCAACCGTATCCTGGCGGAGCACGCCCTCCAGCGCCACGCCGGCCTGCCGCTCGCCAAGCACGATGGGCTGATCGTAAAAGATGCCCCAGCGGTCATGAATGTGCGTGTAGATGCCGATGGATTTCTTCTTCGTGCGGGGGTCGCGCCGTGCCAAATAGCTGCTCTTGACCGTTTCCCGGCTCATCATGTCCGCTGACGCTAGATCCGCGCGCCCCCAGCTTTCGGCGATCGGATGGCTGTGCATGAATTCGAAGACGGCGGCGTTGGCTTCGCGCAGGCGTTTTTCCTGTGCCATCCATCGCATGCTCTGGTTCACCGCCTGGGCGGAGAGCCCCGGCATCATCCGCGCCGTATCGGCCGCCGACAAGGCGGTGCCATGCGCGAGGAGGCCGGCGTACACCAGTCGCAGTTCATCGACCGAGCGGGGTTCGCGTCCCAGGAGCATCCAGCTGAAACGGGTATGGCTGTCCACTTCCATCATGACGCCCGGCAACTCTTCCGCGCCGATGCGTTCCACGAGGGCATCCCGCAGGACGGACACGCCTTCAGGCACGTCCTCGGCGGCGGCTTTGGGGATATGTATCCCGTGCGTGTCCACGAGGACGTCACCGGCCTTCACCGCCTTGTCCAAGGCTTGTAGCTGCCGCGATACTTCTTTGATCAGCGGCTCGGTGAATTCCTTCGGGTCGCGCGGCAGCTTCAACCGTGCGTAATGCTGCGGCTTGCTCTTGGCCCACTCATCCGCGGGGATTAGCATGCTTTCGCGACTGCGGAAACTGAAGCTGTGTCCAATGTACAGGCTTCCGCTCTTCAGAGCGCGCCGCATCGCCAACAAGGTCGCCACTTCGAACGCCTGGAGCGCACGTTGCCGATCGATGTCCACCAACATGTCGTCCCACACCTTGCCCAAGGCGACCGGTATCTCCTCGGGCAGCGACGGCTTGCGATCCTGATAGATGGCGCGGAGCGCATCCATGGCCTGGATCACCGGATGAGGTGAGGCGCTCTCGAACGGCAGCGCGCACAGCATCTTCAGCAAGGATCGTGAGTTGCGGCTGTTCTGGATCAGCAGTTGTTCACGCGTCAGGCGGGCACGGGTGATTCGCTTGGTGCCGCCAACTTTCTCCACGGCACTCAGCATGGCCTTGCGCAGGTCGCCTTCGCTGAGAGAGCTGTCCAGCGCGAGCTCGCGGATTTCTTTTGCAAAAGCGGTCAGGGTGCGCGCGCGTGATTCGGCGGATTGGGTGACGGCGTCCATGCCTTTCCGCCACAGGTCGGCGATGTGCTGGCGGGTCATGGCGAGAAGACGATCCGTCGCGACGCAGAGCGCGGTATGCAGGAAACACGACACCTCAATGGTTCGGCGCGCGTCGGCCAGGCGCTTACTCACCGAGGGCGGCCGATCAGCCATGGCTTGGGCGTAGTGGCGTTTGATGTGGTCGGACACCGACGGCATGGGGTGAGCGGCGACACCCAATTGCGTCAGGAGCTGGATACGCTCGAACTGTTCCCGAATCTGCGGCAGCGAGTTCCGATGCGGCGCCTGCGCGAGCCATTCCTGCATGGCGAGTCCTTTGCCATCGGGCTCGTGGCAAGCCTGCACCCACGCGGCGAGCATGGTTGCCGGGACATCCTGTTGAATCACGCCCTCAAGTTCGTCCTCGGCCAGCTTCAGCGCCGCAGCGATGGCGCCCTTCAAAGGACGTTCGCCCTCGATCAGGATGCCATGCTCGTAAAGCCAGATGTTGACCCGCGTCATCAAACGATGGCGGTCGAACTCTGACATCACCTCGGTGCGCAGGTAGCGCACCAGAGCGCGACGCTGGTGCTCCGACATGCGCGCGAAACCCAGCACCTCCATGGCCGCATTCTGGTGCGTGAACAGGGTTCGGTGTCGACGATACAGTGATCGCAGCGACGCGATATTCGGCGTTTCGATGCCGAGCGTTTCACCGAGATGCGCCCATAACTCGGCCGGAACCACTTTGACGGCCGTGAGCAAGCTGCCCGTCATCCGGATGAAACCGATCTGCAGCGCCAAGGCAAGCCGATGCAAGCCATCGCGTTTGGCAAAGATGGTGCTCCGTTCCTTGGGCGAATAGCTGAAGAAGGCGTTGAGCTCGAACTGGTTCAGCTCCTTGGGGATGGATCGCAGCCCAAGGTAGGGCGTCTGCCAGTACCGCATGCCTGCCTCCAACTTTGCCGGGGGAGATCAGAGACTAACAGCAACCCCTTGATTTTACGCAACTTATGTTTCCGAGCAAGGTAATATTCCCTTCAAGATCAATGCGATACACGCGCCGGAGAAGCGTCACTATTTGCACCACAATCAAGGTGACACCGTGCTGCGTTTGGTATGCGCGGCCCAATTGTGCCAATCGATTGATCGCCGAGCGTGGCGACGGGCCTCGTCTCGGTCACCAGCGAAGACGTTCGCAAGTGCAAGCGCGGCGTGTTTCCCGCCAGGCCAGCCAACATGGGTCGCGGAAAGCCGTCGCAAAGCTTCGGGGTCGCCTACGACTGCGGCAAGATCAGGATGCTCGTAGAGGAAGCGATCGGATCGCTCATGGCCCGCGGCAACAAGCGACGCTTCCAGCAGCAGGCGAAGAAGATCGTCGCGCCGATTCAACTGTCCCGCCAATGCAATCGCGGCAGTGATCCGCGACAGACGGATGTCGCGTACGCTTACCTGTGAAGCGCCTAGGCGAACACGCAGGTCGTAGGCCAGCCGGATGAGCTGATCGGCATCGCGTAACGAGGTGAGCAACGTGGGCAATGCCCGGGCTGCATAGTTTGAAGTGAGCTGGCGTTCTTGGAGAGCAGCAATAACGCGGTCTCGACCGGCTTGGCTCGCACCGTAGCTCGATCGGATCAGGGTCTCGGTCGGTTCATCGCGGAACATCAGGCCGTGTGGCGTTCGCTCAAGCAAGGGGGCAAGATCGGCCGCGAAGCTTTCAACCTGCTCCGCGATCAAGCCGTGTGCCGCAGCAAGCTCTCCAATGGGAACCGGGGGCGCGAGCAAAGCGACACCAGTAAGCAGCAGATCAATGTCCGCATCGCTTGCACCGCGAGCACGTGCAGCTTCGCGCGCTTCGGTGAGACGCTTGCGAAGCAGCACGTCGAGCAGATCTTGCGACTCTCCCGGGGCGTCAGGGAAAGACACGGGATCAAACGGTCGTCCGGTCGCAATCAAGTGGTCGAGACAGCGTGGATTGCGACCGGACCGTGTCAGCAAAGCGGCGATCTCGTCGTCCGACGCGTCCGGTACGCGCCGCCCTACGAGGGAACGCACTTCCGCGTCAGTGAACAGTGGAACTGCGAAAGAACGGTGCGAGGCATCCCCAGTTGCCAGCGCGAGCCGTTCAGGCCGGCACGATGCGACGAGGCGAACACCGTCGATCGGATCGACGCTGATGCTGCGCATGAGAAGGTGTGCGAACGATGATGTCGCGGTATCCCGCGCGGCCAGCCCGGCGTGGTCGATCGCGTCAAGCACCAGTGAAACACATGCATCGCTGCGAGTTCGCCGAGCTGTTTCCACCGACTGCGCAAGCCGTCGGCGGAACGCTCTCAGCAAACCCGTTACGTCCGACACGGGCAACAGAATGTCGCACAGGCCCTGCCCAGCCATGAGATTGGCAAGGTGGACAAGCGTCCTTTCTGGTAGGTGCCGGCCGTCGGCAGGATCCCGCCAGCGACCGGCACCGAAGCCATCGAAGAGCACCACGGGGCCATCCGCTCGCAATCGATCGGCGAGGCCTTGCATCAAGACCGTCTTACCCATACCGCCCGCCGCATGAACAACGAGAGGCAGTCCGGTTTCACGTGCGAGGGTTGCAATGTCGCCAAGGACGTCGCGCTGAATGACGACCTCTACCTCGGGAAACGCGTCAGGCGTGGGATATAGCCGATCCTCGTGCTCCACTTCCAACTCAGCCAGAACCGCTACCCGATCAACTCGCTTGTCCGTCTCGCTACCGGGGCCGGCCTTGATCCTGATGAGATTCCGCAGCTTGAGCAGGCGCTTTTCCGCATCCGGATCCCCTGGTTCGCTCCATGCGGCGAGCGTTGTGGAGATCGCACGCTCCGCCTCGGTCAAGCTTCCCTTGCTGCCGACCAACTCCAATCGCCGCAGCAGGTCAGCAACGGGATGAGGGTAGTCTTTCAGAGCTTGCGCGATCCGGCCTGCTTGGCGGGCTATATCGCCGGCTTCTTGGGTGCCCGCGACAACGGCCAAGATTGCCTTTCCTAAGTTCTCGTGGATGGGCCTGTTCGTGGCAAATTCATATCGGACCACGGCGATAACATGGGCTTCGCCATGCGTTGCTCGAAGCTCGGCATCGGTCGCAGCAAACTTGGCAAGGGTCGACGCCAAGTCTGCAGCTCGAACGGCCGTTTCGGCGCTTGCGATCGAGTATTTGAACTGAACGACCGTGACTCGTTGCGCCCGTGCAACATCGATGGCACCGTGGTACCTGACAAGATCGGCAATCTCAACCGCGCCGGTTCCCAAGCTCTGCTCGTCTCGTTTATCGAAACCCTCGAGCGTGATAGCGGTAAGGTCGGTCGACGGCGGCAGGAGTTCAAGTGCGGTGCGCGCGGCCCACGCTTCATGGAAGGCATGACCCGCCTTTGACGCTCGGACTTTGTCGATTTCTATGGTTGCCGCGTCACCATCGTCATCACTCATGATAGGTTTGATTCCCGTAGTCAAAGTGGTCGTATCGATACAATCTCAGCTCATTCCAGATCGCCAACGAAAATGAGCGCTTCGGGCCGATGGAATTTCACCACTTGGTACAAGTGCATGAAGTGCCGGTGGGCGTCGCTGGCAAAAACCAGATCATGGCCTAGCCGAGCCCATGCAAGCGCTTCGCAATCCTCTCTATGTGATCGACCAAGCGAGCGATCTCGGCATTGTATTGAGCCATGTCGGGAACACGTTTCTTGGCGAACAGCTTTTGCAATGCCTTAGCATCCAATGCGACCTCACTGCCGGCTCCCTCGAAAGCCAGCCGCTTAACGAGATGCTCGTCTTCGCCTTTCTCCTTCAACTCTTTCACCAAGGCAAGAATCCGCTCACCCTTGGTCTCCTTGCGATCAGCCAACGCCGAACTATCAATACTCGGGCCTTCGGCTTCGACGCGCTCGATGCCAGTGCGTAGATCGGCCGTGATGCGGTGCCACAGCTCCTGTTGGCGCTCAGGGGACATGTTCCAGTGCGTGCCGTTCGTGTAGCACCATGAAATCGGAATCAGACGCTTCAGGGTTTCTGGCAGCATTTCATGCGTCTGAATAACGCCGACCAAGAATGAATCCAGCGCGCGATGGTCGCCATAGGGCTCCTGCCCCGAACAGTGTGCAAGGAAGCGTAGGTTGGTTGCAGTGGTTTCGTCAGCAAACTTGAAATCGCGATATTCCATGGTCTCCCATTCCTCTGCTCAGTATTTCCGCTAACCGAATGCAAATCGAGTCAGGACTCAGACTCCCGTATGGGCCTCACGATAATGCCTACTTTTTCGTATCGGGCCAACGGGTTCACGCCGTCCCAATCATCAGGCATGCACTTCACCAGGCCCGCTTTTCGGAGCGCTTGGTCTTCTTCGGTCGAGATCACCGCAGTCGCCCGGCAAAACTTCACGCGCTCGGCTAATTCCTCAACGCTCGGTGGCAGATAGCGAGTGCAGAGGTCGATCACATAGGCAATGGGTACGATGTGATCCTTGACCGGCACGGCCCCCGTCTTCACGGTCTGAGCACCCGCGTCAGAGATATAGCGTGTGTATGGGCCAGAGGTCAGCGGCAACTTGGCTGCCTTCTCCGTGGCTTTCCGTACCAGTTCGCGCACTGCATAGGTTGTGGCGCTGTTCGGTGGCCGCTCGTTCAACAGGTGCACCGCCAACTCGATCAGGTGCCAGAACGCTTCTTCATTCGTGGAGCGAGTCGTTTTACGGCGAATGTTGGCGGTGTTCAATGGACGCATCCTTGTGAGATCTATCGGCAAAGGTGACGCGGCGACGCTAGAACAAGTCGCGCACCCGGATGAAGGGGTTCCCGGTCTCAGCTGCCCGCCGCACCTTCTTCGCTAGGACATCGACCAAGCTGAGACGACGGCTGAGCGTCTCGTATAGATCCAATCCATCTATGCACACCACCGGCTGGCCACGGCCGAATGCCTCCAAGCCATCTACCGAAAACCCACTCTCGCTGACGAACAAGCCCCTGCTCCAAGTTGCCTTATCGCCCACCTTACCGGCGAACGCACGCAACGTAGCGGCATCCACGGGTGCGCTCTGCCACTTCGCCTCAAGTAGATAGGTGTCGTGGTGCAGAACGAAACTCCCATCGATCTGCTCGCCGGTGTTCCGAAAGCCACCCCGTGCTGCAAGCGAGAACGCATCGAAAAGATTGGCCAGAAACTTCTCGAAGGCATATCCACGGGGCTGCGGTGCCAGAGCCGACAGTGCCATCAGTTCCGCTTCAAGTTCCGCAAATCGCGCTACCGCCAAAGCTTCTGGCGCGCTCGGCACAGCAGGTGTCCTTCCCGCGACGGGATCGGTTGCAAGTGAGCTAAGGAACGCCGCGTCATGAAGCTCTGAAATCTTGAACTTTAGACCCAGGAGAAGCCGATTTAACTCCTCCACCTCTTGGCGGGTCATTGGTCCGGCCCGACCACGCCATGTCATCGACTGGGCCACGACTTCTTGGATGAACGAACAGAACTGACCACGCCGCTGCTCAATTATCCAAGTCAGCAAGGCCACGATGCTTGGTTCCTTACTGCGGCCTTCCGGCCAACCCTCAAACACCTCAGTACGCTGAGCGGCCAAAGGAAATGACGTGTTGATGTTTCCACTGGCTGGGAGGTAGCTGTAGAGGTGTTTGGCCAGTACCGCAACAGCGGCACGTTCGCTCAAGGTCAGCGCCATGGTGTCTTCCTTAGAATCTCATCCAAAGGATACGCGCTGGTCGCGATGAGAGGCCAGTCAACGACCTGAGCTTCCTTGCCCTTGGCCAGCTCAGCGAGGTAAGTCCTCATGAAACCGGATTCCTCCAGTGCACGCTTCAACAAGTCACCGGTGCCGGCGTTGGCAGACTAATGAGGCATCCTCCTCCACTGACAAGCCCGCGATCTTCCGGGGTCGATTCTCGCGCTCCTGATACAGTTAATCCGCCTGAGCCCGCGCTTTCCTCCTTTCGCTCGCGCACAAAAGGCTCGGGCTGAAAATCCACAAACAGGAAGGAAGGGCTCTAGCGCCGATCCCGCATTCGGGCCAGTTCATTCGCAACGAAAGCTGCTGGTGGATCGAAGAAGTTGAACAGTACGTAGAACGGCCCAAGCAGCAGAAGTCCTTCTCGAGTAGAGTTTTTGCCGAGCACGCGATGTTTTAGGCGCCCTAGGCGAGCTTCACCCTGCCTGCTTGAGGTAGGGTACGAACTCATCAATGGGCAGACACACGCCGGTACCGCCTCCCCGGAAGTGGTGCCGGTACATGGGATCCTCGACGCACATGCGGGCGGCGCGGGACCACCGACGTGGTTGGATTAGTTTGTACCGGCCGTCGATCAGTTCCACCTTGCTGACATAGATTGCCTCGGTCACCGGATCCATCGCAAACCGTGGATTATCCGGTGTTCTCCAGACATCCTCGAGCCAGGTACTACCGTCCTCTTCGAGGATGAACGAGATGACATTGGCCCGTTTCGGCATCGTCGGCCAACGCTGCCAGTAGCCGATGGTGCTGTGCAGCTCTTTAGAGAGGTTCGCCGCCTTCTCTACGACCTCATCATCGGCATCGAGCCAATCGATGGTCACATGCAGTGGTATGGCGCCATCCTTGTATGTGCCGTCGATCAACGCATTGAGCAGACTGGACGCAGGCGGCTTTGCCACTGCTACCTCCTGATCGGCGATATCCAGGAGCAGGTTTGCGATCTGCTTGTTAGACAGATCGACACCCTCCGCAGCCAACTCGCGCCACCACTCCAACCACGGAAGCGCAGCATCGGCGGACGCCGCCCACATTGCCGCCTCATGATTTCCAGCATCTGCGCTCGATCCATGCCAAAGTCCGGCCGCCGTAGCGTTCGCAGATCCAACAACAACGCCACCGTCGCCGATATATACCTTGGCGTGTAGACGATCAATCGATACGACCGAAGCACCTCGCTTGAGCATGTCCCGTATGGCCGCTGGGTCGCACGCACCCGAACGGAGGTCACACAGCACGGCCAACTTGCCATTGAGCAGGCCGGTACCGAAACCAAGTGCAGCAAGGGTTCCTTTCGTCCAGTATGGCGAGGCGATGTATGCCGGAGAGGAGCCCTTCAGCACCTTTGCAACGCACTCGCGTATTGTTGGCCCATCAGTCAGCGCAACTACCCTACTCATGACGATCCTGTATGTGTGAAGGCTGCGATCGTACTCTCTGGAGATTCCGCGCACGCAGATGTGACTGTCCGTGGGCCAAAGCCGCAATTTGACCCTCCCTGGTCGCCGCGTATCGAGCGCTGCGACGCGCAGCGCGGAGAGTGCACACAAACTTGCCCCTGTTGGCACTAGCAATTTCAAGAAGGCTTCGGCCCACCCGGTTCCGCCGTCCGCTTGGGGTCGTGGGCTGCCTCGGTTACCCCCGATAACACAGGCGAATCGCCTACGAAAGCGGGGCGAACCAGTCCTCGGTAATGGCTTGCTAGTCGGTGTATATCGTAAGCGGTCCACGAGCCCCCAGAGCGTTGGCGACTTCACGAGGCGACCGCCCCCCGGTTCCACGCACCGCGCCTGAAAGCTTCCAAACGCGGTGGCGGCCCCGGATCCCCTGCGCTACTTGCAATTCGTCGGATCAGTTATACAAATGACCCTGCGGTGCTGTTGGACAATGAGATCCGATTGTGCCTTGAGCACTGCCGCTTTGCTTTCTGGTGTCTGGGTGTCGGCGGCCTCCCGTATTGCGTCGACGACGTCGGCAACTCCGGTTGTGTGCTGGTATCCGCTCGATTTGACCCGGCCCGAATCGTCCATGGCGACGGTAAAGGTCTGGCTACCAAAAAGTCTCGCCTTGGGAATCGGTAAGTCGTGCGTGTCGTGTTTTGGAATCAGGACGGTAGCCGTTTTGTCAGGTTCTTTTTTGTCTCCGCCAAGCTCTGCAATTGTCAATGTGACAATGCCCATGTCCTGAACCTTCAGGGTTTGAGGACTCCGCTTCTTTTGCTCAGGGGTGGGATCCCAGCTTCCACCGGCATCATCTGACTTCGTATCGCTCAGGCTTAGTGTGAAAGAAGGAATCGCTCCCGCGGTGATGACCTCTTTGTAGAGGGACATGGATTCGGCGTCTGCCTCAAGCGTAATTAGGCCGTGAGCGCCGAGTTTGTCGGCATTGAGAACGTACTTGTAGATGATCGAGATCGGTTTGCCGTTCCCAAGATTTGTCACCTTCTTGCAGATGGCTAATTGACCTTTCGGTTGTGTTGCGGGAGCAGGCGCTCCTTTGATTACGCTTGGCGAAGGGTTGTAGGTCAGCCCAAAGGGAATTTGCGACAATGTTGCCGCGGCGGTAATAGCCGCCTTGAAGATCGCGCCACCCTGCCCAGTTGTGGTGCTGTTGATGCCCTGCAGGCGACCGTCACTCATGTAGTCAATCTTGAAATTGGAGTCGGCCACTTTGGAGTTGATGTTTTGCAAGTCGATCGCTACATCGTCCGCTGAATTCATGTCTGCAAAATACTTCGTCTCGACGGCTGGATCGCTGAGGCTGACTAGATAATCTCCAGCGGTGGAACAGCCGAGCGTTTGGGTTACGGTGATGGTCGTCTCCCAGTTCGTCAGGTGGTATTTGTACGTGACCGGGGGCGATGCAGCGCAGCCCGTGAGCAGTGCCACAGCGATGGCAATTACAACGCATTTGGGTTTCATGTGGCCTCCTTTCGTCATGACTACAGCGGACGTGGGGTTCGCGTGGATGTCAAACTGCGTCGTGCGTTCCGTTACAGGCGGAGGAGGACGGCGACTGAGCAGACGCCTGGCGCCGAATGCGGGCGCCACTTGGCATCCCATGCCAACTGGATCATCGGATGACCAGACTGAGAATTCCCATCCCATCAAACGCTTCCTAGGCCAGTGCCACGCTTGTCACGCCGCGGCATTGCACCGCGGCCCCTTCGCACAGCAGATTTAGCTCCTTCAGGAGGCCCAGTGCAAGGCGCTGAAATGGAAGTGATGTTGAAGCGTCCTCGTTTTTCCAAGTCACCAGAAAACAGACGCCCACCCTACCCCCGATAACTTGCCCTAATCGCCCTGCCCCAGTGGCAGATCCCGGCCAGAAGTGGCTGGTTAACGCTTGAGCTGCGTGGCGGCTTAGCCGTCCGCCTCAAGCGCCAAATGGCCCTAAGGCGGTGAAGGCTCCTGGAGGACCACGTGGGAAGCATCAGCAACATATTTCCCAATCTGGGACAAAGCTCATTTCGTGCTTTCTTGTCGCTCCGTGACGCGGTTAGAAATACTGCCACGATACGCATAAGGGGATTGAGGTGTCAGAGGCGGGCCAGGCGCAATTCAGTCAGATGCTCGCGTACGAAATCGATGCGGTCCTGCCCCCAGTAGATTTCCTCGCCGACCATGAAGGTGGGAACCCCGAAAATGCCGTGCTCCTGCGCCCGCCTCCAGTTTTCTTCCAGCACCCCGTAGCGAACCGGATCGTCGGCGGCGGCGGTCGCGGCGCCTCGATCCAGGCCCACACGTTCCGCCACCGCCAGCAATACATCCAGGTCGCCGATGTCCTGGCCTTCGGCCCATTCCGCGCGCATGACCTCGATCACGTAGGGCCGCAACCGCCCCTGTTCCTGTGCAAGCAGGGAAACGGCGCCGGCGCGCGTCGGGTCCGTGGTCCTGGGCGGCGGGTTGTAGGGAATGCCCATCCGCCGGGCAAAGCGGCTGACATCCTGCCGCGCAAGGGGCACTTTGAACTTGGCACGCTCCGGTGGCGACCGGCCGCTCCAGCCGCCCAGCGGGAGCCACACGAGGTTCACATGGAACTCGTCCAGTAAGTCGAACATGCGCTTGGAGGCCAGGTAACAATAGGGGCTGCGAAAGTTGAAGAAAATCTGCAGATCAACCGCTTGCATCGTTCATCTCCATGATGGCCAAACGCTCGGCCAATTGGTGCTCCGGACAGGACACTTGGATCAGGCTGTGGTGACTTTCGCCCACACGATCACATCATCAATGACCGGCCTGCTGCGCGGTGTTGCAGTTATCGCCGGGCAGAACGACCTGTCGACAGCAATCTTCCCGCCGCGCTCAGCCGGTGTGTCAGCGAGCGGAACCGTCCGTCCGGAAAAGGATGGAGGTCGCACGCGACCTCCACCTCTACCGGATGATCTCAGTCACCGCCTCCCGAATCACGCATGTTCTGCACCTGGAACAGGCTGGGCGGATTCAGCTTGTACGAGATCTGGCCCTTGAAGTGACCAGTGGTGCAGTGCATCGCCTCCAGGTCGACCATCGAGAACGCGTCGTCGATCGGGATGCCCGAGTGCTTGTTGATCGGCAGGTGGAAGTCCGGGTCGGTCTTGCCGATGATGAAGCTCTTCCACAGATTGCCCTTGCGGTCGTAGATCAGCGTACGCGATAGCGCACCGGTCTGCGCATCCACATAGAACAAGCGTTTGCTGACCGGCGACCCGTTGTTGACCGGCACGGCTTCCAGTTCGTAGGTCTTGCGCAGCTGCCAGGTGATCTCCGGGAAGCAACCGCCCTGGCCACCGAACGCGACGAACTTGTAGCCGTCCGGCTGCGGGAATTCGTCCGACAGCTTCAGCTCGTTGTGGTAGTACAACGGCATCAGGATGTTCTTGGCGCCCTTGTAGGTCCACTTCATCTCCGCCACGCGGTCGTTGTAGCCCTCGAAGTCCTGGATCATCAGGTCCGAACCGAGGAACGAGTCGGTGGTCTGCCCGGTAGGCAGCCGCCGCACGCGCCGCTGGAAGCCCAGGTAAAGATAGGCATCGTCCTGCTTGCGGTCGTCATCGTAGCGCTGGATCAGCAATTGCGTATTGCGCACGTCGTCCGGACTCAGCACCTTGACGTAGATGCCGCGGTACAGCTCGGAGGGGTTGGGCGTGACTTCCGGAATCGGCGCATCCTCGAACCGGTGCTTGTAGTTGAGGAAGTTGAACTGAAAGTCGATGACGCGCTCCACCTGCCCCGTCTTCATGTTCCGGTATTGCCAGTAGAACGGGTTGATCGTGCCGTTGTCGCCCCAGTTCACCCCATGCAGGAAGTTCCAGGCCAGCTTCAAGCCTGCCTGCGGGTCGTCCAGCGAAGGCTCTTGCGGAAACGGCCGGCCGGAAACGTAGCCTTCGAGCTGCAGCGTCTTGGGATCCAGTTTGACGTTCTTGTAGCTCGCCTTGGTCGCGTCACGGAAGCTCTTGGTCAGCAGTTCCGAGAAGGTCGGCCGGGTTTGCACCTTGTACCAGCCGTTCTTGACGTAGGTGTACATCGCCGGGTCCAGCATGCCCTTGTAGGTTTCGACGTTGTCCTTGTCGATGACCACGCCCGGGGTGTAGCCCGGGAAGGTCGGCATGCCCTTGGCGTAGGGGTTGAACGAGGCATCCACGACCGGATCGCCGGTCGGGCTGTTGTTCTCGACGTAAGCACTACCCTGCTCGGCGGCGATGGCCGCCACCGACGACAGCGCCAGCAATGCGGCGAGCATGGATGCGAGTGGTTTGGTGTTCATGACGCCTCTCCTGGAGAATGTGGTGTTGACGCGTTCCGCCTGCCGCTCAGAAACTGGCGCGCAGCTTCACGAAGAGCTGGTTTTCCTTGCCCGCCGTGCCCAGCGGGCCGGCGCGGAACCGCCCCAGCGGTTCGAAGCCGCCCAGACCGTAGGAGCCGTCGGTGAATGCCTGCGGAGGGTTTGCGCCGGTGAACGTGGTGAACGGCGCCCAGGGATTGCACGAGCGGCAATCGTCGAAGTTGTAGCGGCTCAGGTCGTTGTAGTGCAGCAGCGCGCCCGCCGTGAGGCTCAGGTGGTTGTTGACTAGCCAGTTCACCGACGGGGAAATGGTCCCGGCGTTCGCCTTCCAGTCATGCGCGAACAGCAACTGCGGACTGAGGCGGCCATTCATGTAAGTTGGCTTGATCAGCAGGGTGAAGGTGAGGTCGTTCTTCCAGTCGGGGATGCCGGTCGGCCCGAGCGGACTCTGGCCGCGCTGGTAGTCGAAGATGTGCTGGAAGAACAGCTGGGCGGAAATCAGCGTGGCCTGGCGCCCGCTGATGCCGGGGATGAAGGTCAGCCGGTCGATGCCGAGCACCGAACGGAACACTGGGTTGCGGGAGTACAGGTTGGGCCGCAGCGTGTTGGAGAACTCCTCGCCGGTGGTGTACGCGCCCTCGAAGCGCACGGCCGACTTGGCCCACTCCCACTGGTAGTCCAGCGAGCCGCCGATCAGATTGATCCGCGGGAACACCATGTCGAACGCAATCAGGCTCCGCACCGGTATGCCCGGGATGGGCGACCCGGTGTTGCCGGGCTGGCCGGTGAAGGCGTTGGTCGCTGCGCCGTTGATCGAGTGCAGGCTGGGCAGCTGCGAGCGGTAGGTCAGCGCGTTCAGCGAAAAGCCCAGCGTGCCGCCCGCCGAGACGCCTTCGAACTTCAGGCCGATCGGCGAGTTCTTCAGCGTCCACGCGGGCATCTTCACGTCGCGGATGCCGATCTGGTGCGGGCCGAAGTCGGTGGCCGCGTACATACCCGGCGTGCCGGGAGGCACCGGGGCAAAGTTGGAGACGGTGCCGCCGTTGTCCCACAGGTTCTTCATGCCGCGGAAGAAGCAACCGGCATCGAGGATCGCGTTGGGCGTGCCGCACTGGCCGAGGTTGTTGGGGCGGAATTTTTCCATGTTCCAGACCAATTGCAGGTTGGACTCCTGGAACCACTTCGACGCGCCCATGCGGTATTCGACCGTGGCGATAAACATGGGAATGCGCGCATCCTCGAGCTCGTCGTAGATGTTGTTGCGCGAATAGTCCACCGGATTGATCACGTCGAGCACGCGGAACAGGTCCGTCCGCCCCCAGATCACCTGCTGACGACCGACCTTGACGAACACCGACTGCGTCGGCGAGAGCGGGATGTTGCCGCTGGCATAGATCTCGCGCAGGAAGTCGAAGCGATTGTTGAACTCCGGCAGCTCCAGGTCGTGCCTGCTCAGGTTGCCGTAACCGCCGAAGTTGGCGCAGCCGCGTGAATCCACGTTGCAGGGCCATACCGGCACGCCGAACTCGACGCCGCCGCGCGTGGTCGAGTGCCAACGCTGGCCCAGCACCTGCATGCCCTGGTTGGGGTTGTAGTTGGGCGCATTGGGATTGGTGGAATTGATCCCGAAGGCGTTCGAGGGTGGCAGCCCCAGCGCGGTCGCCTCGGCCTGGTTGATGCCGCCGCCATGCGGAACGAATGCCTGCGAGAGGTTCGGGAACGGGTTGCCGGGGATGCCGGCGAAGACGGGCGACGCTGTATTCTGCAATACGATCGGCCCGCCGGCCTTGTCGCCGTATTCCTTGTCGTTGAGGCGGTAGACACCGTCATAGGTGCCGCGCAAGGTGGCGTGGAATTTCCAGTGATCGGACAATTTCTTGTCCAGGGCGAGCTGGAACGTGTTGCGTTCTTTCGACAACCCCACCGTATTGCCGGTGTAGTCCTGGCCGCGGACCTGGGTTTCGTTCTCGTAATACCCGTGCACGATCCAGCCCGTCGAAGACGACTGCGCACGAACAAGGCACGGCAACGACAACGAGGACACGCCGGCGATCGCAAGGATCATGCTGCTTTGTAAGGCTTTCAATTTCACCTTCATCGGTACCCCCTCCCCCTCATGTAGGTTGGTGTGGACTTCACGCGGTTCTTGATTCCGCGAGCCGCGCCTCCCCGGGCGCCTCCCGCGTGACGCACGTTTCCTGGTCGGCGTGCTGGTGGATCTCCCAATCGCTGGCGCTGGCGTGCGTGACGAAGTGTGGGCGCAACACCAGGCACCAGGCGGGCACGATGAACATCGCCGCCAGCGCATTGAGGACGAGCATGAACGACAGCAACAACGCGGCATCGGACTGGAAGCGCAGGTCCGACATGAATATCCACAGGGCCACGCCGGCCACCAGCGTCACCGCGGTGAAGCTCACCGCGTAGCCGGTGGTGCTGAACGCCTCGATCACCGCCCGTCGCAGGTCATGGACGCGGCTCATTTCCTCGCGGATGCGGTCCATGAAATAGACCGCGTAGTCGATGCCCACGCCGACGCCGACGGCAATCACCGGTACCGCATTGACGTCGATGCCGATGTCCTTCCAGCCCATGTAGGCATAGGTCAGCACGGTGGAGAACAGCATCGGCACCACCATCAGTACGCCTGCGTGCAGCGAGCGGTAGTACGCGGTGACCAGCAGGAAGGCGATCAGCATGACCAGCGGGATGATCACCACGTTGTCGCGGTCGATCGCCTGGTTGGCCGCCGCGGTGACGCCGATGATGCCGCCGGCCAGTTCCATCGACAGCCCTTCCACACCCGGCGCGATGGCGGCGATGCTGCGGCGCGCCTGCGCCATCGCGCGGTCGATGGTCACCGCGCGATGGTCCTTGTAATAGAACACCACGTCGGCCTCGTCGCCGGCCGGGTTGACGAACTCCTTCAGCGCACCGGGCACCGGACTCGATGCCATGTACGCGAACATCAGGCCGCCTGCTTCGCGCGCGCCGTGCGGGATCTGCGCCCAGCGCGGATCGTTGTAGTGGGTCAGCCGGTTGACCTGGCGCACTACCAGCGGCAACGCCTTGGTGCCGCCGGTGTCCGGGTCGAGCATCATGTCGGCCTGCAGCGACTCGATCGCGTGCATCGCCTGCGGCTGCTTGAGCCCGTTCGGCTTGTCCGTGCGCACCAGCACGTGCAGTTCCTCCGAGCCGGGGAACGCGGTGTTGATCGCCTTGGTCGATAGGTTGTAGTCGTGGTTGCGTTTGAGCAGCGGCGAGCCGGGTTCGGAGTCGCCGATCTGCACATGTGCGGCGTAGTAGCCACCCACCACGAACAGCAGCACCATCACGCCGAGGATCGTCACGGCGCCGCGCTGGTTGCCGCCGGTGCGCGCCATGAAGGCGCCGAGCGCAGCGCGAATCGCATGGTTCTTGTTCTGCGTCTTGCGCGGTGCGGGCAGCACCGTCAGCGCCAGCGGCACCATGAAGTGCACGGTGAAGATCACCGACATCGCCCAGAACCCGGCCGACAGGCCCAGCTTGTGGTCGAACGGCACCGTCGCCAGCACCAGCACGCCGATGCCCAGCGCATCGACGATGATCGCCAGTGAGCCGGGGCGGAACAGCGCATCGAGCGCGTTGCGCGCCGCCTTGCGGCCGTCGTGCACCAGCTCGAACTCCTCGTAGTAGCGCGCGACCAGCTGCACGCCGTGCGAGGTCGCCCGGGCCGCTATCAGGAACGGGATCGGCATCGCCAGCGGCTCCAGGTTGAAGCCGCACAGCGCCATGAAACCCAGGCCCCAGATCGTCGACAGGCTGATGCCGACCAGCGGCAGCAGCACGCCGTAGAAGCGCCGGAAGTACAGGATCAGCAGCGTCGCCAGCAGCGCCAGCGTACCGAACAGGATCGCGATGATCTGGTCAAGGTAGGTGTAGACGTAGCCGATCAGCACCGGGTTGCCGGTGGTGTGGATGTCGTAGCCCGGCGTCGCCAGGTCGGCGCGCAACTTGACCAGCGCGTCGATGAAGCTGCGGTAGTCGATCTCCCCTTCGGTCAATCGCGCACGGATCAGCGCCGAGCTGAAATCGGGCGAGACCAGCAGGCCGTAGACCTGCGGGTTCTCCACCACGTCCGCCTTGAGCGCCTGCATCGCCGCCGTGCTGGTGGCCGGGTTCTGCGGGTCGTAATACGGCGTGGAGACGATGCTGCCGTCGTTGGCCAGGTGGGTCGAGCGCACCGTGCGGTGGGTCAGGCTGGAAACCTGGTTGTGGTCGACGTGAGGCAGGCTGTCCACGCCCTGGGTGGCCTTGTAGATCAGCGTCAGCGCCTGCGGATTGAAGATGGAGCCATCCCTGGCGTGCACCACCATCACCATCTGGTTGGCGCCGCCGAAGTTCTGCTTGATGCGGTTGTAGGTCTGGATGTACGAGCTGCTTTGCGGCAGCAGGTCGTTGAAGTCGGTGTACATCCGCAGCTTCGGCAGGAAGCTGGCGAACACCGCCGTCACCAGCAGGATCAGGCCGAGTACGATTTTCGGATTGGCAAACAGCCATTGCTCGCCGCGGATCAGGATTCCAGTAATGGCGTCACGGATTTTTTTCATGATGGGCGCCCTCAATCGGCCTGGTGGTTCGGACTGAGCCGATGCAGGTTGTCGCCGCCGGCGACGAATACCCCGCCGGACGGGAGCAGTGTCAGTGCGGTCAGCTCGCCCGAACCCGTACCCGCATCGCCGGTGTCGACGTCGGTCCAGGCGCCGGCGAGCCAGCGGATCACCCGGCCGTCTGCGCCGACACCCCAGGCCGCGTCGCTTGCCCCGTTCAAGGCGTAGATCGGCGCCTTCGCCGGGTTGTCGACGGCGATCCAGGTCGCGCCGCCGTCGGACGTGCCGAACAACGCGCCCGCCACGCCACTGACCCAGCCGTGGTCGCGATCGCGGAAATACATCGCGTAGGGATAGAAGTCCGGCGGCAGCGGTGCCGACAGTGCCCAGTGCGCCCCGGCGTCCGACGTCACCGCCACGCTGCCGAACTCACCGACGGCGATGCCATGCTGCGGATCGGAGAAGTGCACGCTGCTCAGGATGGCGTCCTTGTCCAGCGCCGTGGACGCCCAGGTCTTGCCCCGATCCTTGCTCGAAGCGATGCCGGTGCGACTGCCCACGACCCATAGCCGATTCGTGCCATCGCAAGTCATGGCGACGGGATCCATCTTGGTGTCGATCGGACGTGCCACCCATTGCCCGCCCTGCTCCACCCACACCCGGCGGTGGAAATCCAGCGCCACCGGTGTGCCGTCGGGACAGGCGCTGATGCCGATGATCGACGCCGGCTGCGGCAGTTCGGTGCGCGTCCAGCTCTTGCCCTCGTCCTGGCTGGCGAGCAGCACGCCGCCGAGCGTGCCGGCCAGCAGCCGGCCCTTGGTCGCCGCCACCGCATCGAACTGGTCGGTGCGATGGATCGATTTGGCGCGCTCGGCGGCCACCGCGGGATCGCCGTGGTCGGCCTTGGTGCACGCGGCCAGCGTGACGGCGAGCAGAGCCGTCAGTGCCGCCACGCACAGATGTTTCATCTCGATGAGTTGCATGTTTCCCCGCCCTCGACGTGCGTTGCACGGCGCCCGGTGCGCCCCGTTCCCCCACCCTGGCCTGCGGAGCGGCGGCGCCGCCCCGCGCGCCGCTATGCCGCGGTGCCGGTCTTGCGCACGCCGCGCTCGCGCGCCATGCGGAAGGCGGTGTCCTCGATCATGTCCTCCTGCCCGCCGACCATGCCGCGCCGGCCCATTTCCAGCAGGATTTCCCGCGCCGGCACGCCGTACTTCTCCTCGGCGCGCCAGGCAAAACCGAGGAACGAGCCATAGACACCGGCGTAGCCCAGAGCCAGCGCATCGCGGCCGATGCGCTGCGGCGTTTTCTTCATCGGCACGACCAGGTCCTCGGCAACGTCCTGGATCGCGAACAGATCGACCCCGGTCTCGATGCCCATCAGGTCGCACACGGTCACAAAGACCTCCGTCTGCGTGTTGCCCGCGCCCGCACCCAGCCCAGCGCAGGACGCGTCGATGCGGTTGGCACCGGCTTCCACCGCGGCCACGCTGTTGGCCACCCCCATCGAGAGGTTGTTGTGGCCATGGAAGCCCAGCTCGGTTTCCGGGCGCAGCGCATGGCGCAGCGCGCCGATCTTTTCCTGCACCTGCGCCGGCAGCATGTGGCCGGCCGAATCGGTCACGTAGATGCAGTTAGCGCCGTAGCCTTCCATCAGCTTGGCCTGCCCGATCAAGCCCTCGGCCGAGTTCATGTGGCTCATCATCAGGAAGCCGACGGTGTCCATGCCCAGCTTGCGCGCTTCGGTGATGTGCTCCTCGGCCACGTCCGCCTCGGTGCAGTGCGTGGCGATGTAGATGCTGCGCACGCCCAGATCGTGCGCCATCTTCAGGTGCGTCACCGTACCGATGCCCGGCAGCAGCAACGCGGACACCGTGGCGCGCTTCATCAGCGGGATGACCGTGGACAGGTACTCCTCGTCGGAGTGCTTGCCGAAGCCGTAGTTGACCGAGCCGCCGCCAAGGCCCTCGCCATGGGTGACCTGGATCAGCGGGATGCCGGCCTGGTCCAGCCCGGTGGCCACGGTAGTCATCTGCTCCAGCGTCATCTGGTGGCGCATGGGATGCATGCCGTCGCGCAGCGTGACGTCGTGCAGGGTGATGCGGGTCTTGTTCGAGTTCATGGTGCGGTCCTCAGGCCACTTGCAGGCTCAGCGAGCCATCGAGAATGCGTTCGGCGAACATCTCCGCCGTACGCGTCGCCGCGGCGGTCATGATGTCCAGGTTGCCGGAGTACTTCGGCAGGAAATCGCCCAGCCCCTCGACCTCCAGGTAGATCGAGACGCGGTTGCCTTCGAACACCGGGCCCTGCACGACGCGGTAGCCGGGCACGTACTTCTGCACCTCGCTCACCATCTGCTGGACCGACTCGGTGATGGCGCGTTCGTCGGGCGCTTCCTCGGTCAGGCAATACACCGTGTCGCGCATGATCAGCGGCGGCTTCGCGGGGTTGAGGATGATGATGGCCTTGCCCTTTTTCGCGCCGCCCACCTGCTCGACGGCGCTGGCCGTGGTGACGGTGAACTCGTCGATATTGAGCCGCGTGCCGGGGCCGGCCGAGCGCGAGGACACGGTGGCCACGATCTCGCCATAGGCCACCTTCTGCACCCGCGACACGGCCGCCACCATCGGCACGGTCGCCTGGCCACCGCAGGTGACCATGTTGAGGTTCATCTCGCGCTGTTCGGTGTGCTTTTTCAGGTTGATCGACGGCACGCAGTAGGGGCCGATCGCCGCCGGCGTGAGGTCGATCATCATCACGCCGAGCGCGGTGAGCTTGTCCGAGTTCGCCTTGTGCGCGTAGGCGCTGGTGGCGTCGAAGGCGATCTGTACGCCGTCGGCCGCAACGTATGGCAGCATGCCGTCGACGCCCTCGGCGGTGGTCTTCAGTCCGAGGTCGCGCGCGCGGGCCAGGCCCTCGGACGCTGGGTCGACGCCGACCATCCAGACCGGCTCCAGCACTTCGGAACGGCGCAGTTTGTAGAGCAGGTCGGTGCCGATGTTGCCGGGGCCGATGATGGCGCACTTGATCTTGTTCATTGTCCGATTCCTTGCATGGCTCAAACGAAACGCATCGACACGCTGCCCAGGTCCTGGAAGCGCACGTGGATGGCATCCCCGGCGGCTACCGCAATCGCCTCCGTGGCGCCGCCGCTCATGATGAAAGTGCCGGCCGGCAGCTCTTCGCCGCGGGTGGCCAGGTGGTTGGCCAGCGCGGCCACCGCCACCGCCGGATGGCCCAGCACGGCCGCGCCCGCCGCCATCGCCACGACTTCGCCGTTCTTCTCCATGACCAGGCCCAGCGTGCGCAGGTCGAGTCCCTCGACGTCACGCGCGACGCTGCCGACGACGAAGCGGCTGGCGGAGGTGTTGTCGGCGATCACGCTGGCGAGGTCGAAGCGGAAGTTCTCGTAGCGCGAGTCGATGATCTCCACCGCCGCCACCACGAAATCCGTCGCCGCAAGCACCGCGCCGGCATGGCAGCCGGGGCCGCGCAGCGGCTGCTTCAGCACGAAGGCGATCTCGGCCTCGACCTTCGGATGGATCAGCTCCGACACCTTGATCTCGTCGCCGTTGGCGACGCTCATGTAGTCGAACAGCAGGCCGAAGCATGGCGTGGCGACGCCCATCTGCTTCATCTTGGCGCGCGAGGTCAGGCCGGCCTTGTGACCGGCGACGCGCGCGCCGCGTGCTTCCTTGCGGCTGCGGATCGCCGTCTGGATGGCGTAGGCGTCGTCCCAGTCCAGCGCCGGGTGCGCGTCGGTGATCTTGGCGACGGCGTGCGCATGCAGTTCGGCATCTTCGAGATGCACCGCCAGTTGCTGGATGGTTTGTTGGTCGAGGGTCATGGCGTCGTGCTCATCAGGCGAAGCGCACCGAGCAGCTGCCGAGGCCGCCGACGCTGCAGTGGAAGGAATCGCCGGCCACGACTGGCATCAGCGGCGACTGCGAACCGGACAGGATCACCTCGCCCGCCTTGAGCGGGATGCCGAGCGTACCGAGCGTGTTGGCCAGCCAGGCCACCGCGTTGACCGGCGAGCCCTGCACCGCGGCACCGGCGGCGGTCGACACGACATCGCCGTTCTTCTCGACCACCATGCCGGCGACGGCGAGATCCAGCCCGCGCAGCGAGCGCGGCGTGCCACCGAGCACGAATACGCCGCAGGAGGCGTTGTCGGCGACGGTGTCCTGGATCTTGATTTTCCAGTCCTGGATGCGTGAATCGACGATCTCGAAACACGGCAGTACGAAGTCGGTGGCGCGCAGCACGTCGGCGGCGCTGATGCCCGGACCATTGAGGTCGGCCTTGAGGATGAACGCCACCTCCGCCTCGGCCTTGGGCGCGATCAGCGTGTCCACCGGGATCGGCTCGCCTTCGCTGTAGACCATGCCCGACAGCAGCTGGCCGAAGTCCGGCTGGTAGACCTTGAGCATGTTCTGCACCGCTTTGGAGGTGACGCCGATCTTCTTGCCGACGACCGTCTCGCCCTGCTCGATGCGGCGCTCGATCATGCGCAGCTGGATGCGGTAGGCGTCGTCGATGTCGATGTCCGGCACGCGGTCGGTCAGCGGCGCCACCGCGCGGCGCGCGGCCAGCGCCTCGTACAACTCGTCGCCGTGCTTGCGGATGTCCTGCGGTTTCATGGCCATGGCGTCACGCGGCCTCGTCGAGGAAGTCGGTGACCAGGCGCGCGAACCGTGCCGAGTGCTCGATCTGGGTCCAGTGGCCGCACTTGCCGAACACATGCAACTGCGCGTTCGGAATCCAGTCGGCCAGGGTGAGCGAGGTCGCCAGCGGCAGCACCTGATCCTCGCGGCCGTGGATCACCAGGGTTTCGTGCGGCAGCGCGCGGATGTCCGCCGTCGGCGTGCACAGCGCATCGACGCCGCGCTGGCGCGGCGCCGGGAACATCGCCGAGAACGATTCCTGGAAGCCGGGCCGGATGCTGGCGCGGTAGCGCAGCTCGGCCAGTTCGTCGGTGACCAGCGCGCGGTCGTAGGCGAACAGATCCATCATCTTGCGCATGTTCTCGAACGAAGGCTGGTAGCCCCAGACTTCGTCCAATCCCGGCGTGATTTTGAACGGCACGCCGGCAGCGCCCATCAGCACCAGCCGGCGCACGCGCTCGGGATGGCGGACGGCCACCGCCAGTGACAGCGCACCGCCGAAGGAGTTGCCGACCAGGTCCACCTGTGGCAGCTTCAGCGCGTCCATCACGCCGATCGCATGGGTGACCCAGTTGTCCATCGTGTAGTGGTAACCGGCGGGACGGTCGGTGAAACCGAAGCCGACCATGTCCGGCGCAACCACGCGACGGCGCTCGGCGAACGTCGGCATCACCGGCCGCCAGTTCGCGAACGCACTGACGCCGGGGCCGGAGCCGTGGATCAGCAGCAGCGGCACGCCCGCGGCGCTACGGTTGAGGTCGTGGTAGTTGGTGCGGATGCCGGCGGCGACGATGTCCTGGCCGATTTCGGGATTGCTGTGGGCGTTCATGTCGGGTCTCTGGATGGCGGTCAGGCGTACTTGATGCAGACGTTGCGCAGCTCGGTGTAGAACTCCAGCGAGTGCACGCCGCCTTCGCGGCCGATGCCGCTCTGCTTGCTGCCGCCGAACGCGGTGCGCAGGTCGCGCAGGAACCAGCTGTTGATCCAGGTGATGCCGACGTCGATCCGGCCGGCGACGCGATGCGCGCGGCCCAGGTTCCCGGTCCACACCGTGGTGCACAGGCCGTAGGGCGTGTCGTTGGCGAGAGCGACGACTTCGTCCTCGCTGTCGAACGGCGCGATGTGGCAGCACGGGCCGAAGATCTCCTCGCGCACTACCGCCGAGGTCTCGGGCAGTCCGGTCCAGATCGTCGGCTCGATCCACGAGCCATCCTGCAGCGCGGCCGGCATCTTCGGCACGCCGCCGCCGGTGACGATGGTGGCGCCGTCAGCCTTGGCGCTGGCGTAGTAACGCAGCACCTTCTGCTGGTGCTCCTTCGAGATCAGCGGGCCGATGCCGGTGGCCTTGTCGTCGGGCACGCCGGGTTTCATCGCCTCGGCTTTCTGCTTCAGCGCGGCGACGAACCTGTCGAAGATCGGCCGCTCGACGTAGACGCGCTCGGTGCCCAGGCAAACCTGGCCGCAGTTGACGAAGGCGGCGCGCGCGATGCCGTCCACCGCCGCATCGAAATCCGCGTCGGCGAACACGATGCCGGCGTTCTTGCCGCCCAGCTCGAACGACACCGGGCGCACGCCTTTCGACGCCGCGGCCATGATTGCCTCGCCGGTGCGCGTCTCGCCGGTGAAGGTGATCGCGTCGACGCCGCGGTGCGTGGTCAGGAACTCGCCGGCCGAATCCGGGCCGAGCCCATGCACGACGTTGTAGACGCCCTTCGGCACGCCGACCGCGTTCATCACCTCGCCGAGCAGGGTCGCGGTGGCCGGGGTTTCCTCGGACGGCTTGACCACCACCGTGTTGCCGCAGGCCAGCGCGGGGCCGACCTTCCAGGTCATCAGCAACAGCGGCAGGTTCCACGGGCAGACCACCGCGATCACGCCGCGCGGCTTGCGCACGGCGTAGTTCAGCGCAGCGCCACCGTCGGGCGTGGCCATCTCGAACGTTTCCGTCGGCACGTTCTTGATGACGTCGGCGAAGATCTTGAAATTGGCCGCGCCGCGGGGGATGTCGATATGGCTGGCCATGCTGCGCGGCTTGCCGGTGTCGGCGACCTCGGCCTCGAGGAAATCGTCGAAGCGGCGGTTGATCTCGTCGGCCACCGCGTACAGCAGCTCGACCCGCTCGGCCAGCTTCAGCGCGCCCCACGGCCCGTGCAGTGCCGCGCGCGCCGCGCGTACCGCCTGGTCCACCTCGGCGCGGCCGGCTTCGTGGACCTGGCCGATCACGCGGTTGTCGACCGGGTTGCGGTTCTCGAACTGGCGCTGCGTGGAGACCCAGCCGCCGTCGATGAAATTCTGGAATTGCTTCATGGCGCGTTCTTCTTCGTTCGGGCTTTTGAGAGATTCATGGGAAGGGCGTCCAGGCCCGCGTGCGCGATCGCCTCGTCCTGCGCCTCGCTACCACCGGAGACGCCGATGCCGCCGATGCGCTGGCCGTCTTCGAGCACTGGCAGGCCGCCGCCGAAGGCGATGAAGCGCGGCCGCAGCACGATGCCCTCGCGCACTGCGGCGGAATGCTCGGCCAGTGCCTGCGGCCAGCGCGAGGTGGGCAGGCCGAAACTCGCGGCGGTGTAGGCCTTGTCGATGGCGATCTCCACCGAGTGCAGCGGCGCGCCAGGCATGCGCAGGAACGCGGCCAGCACGCCGGCCGGATCGACCACCGCCACATTGACGCGTACCCGCATGTCCTGTGCGGCCTGCGCGGCTGCGACGACCAGCGCCTGCGCCGCTGGCCAGTCGATGCAGCGCTGCAACACGCTGCACGACGGCACCGCCTGCGGCATGCCGGCATTCATCAGGTGTAGACCTCGGTGAACGAGGCGACCAGGTCACCGGTGTGGTAGAAGATGCCGCTGCCGAGGCGGTCCTCCGACCACACCGTCACCGGCCGGTCGCGTTGCGCCAGGTAGCCCAGCCCGGCGAAGGTCTCGTTGCGGTTGCCGCTGGGGTCGAAGAAGTAGATGGTCTCGCCGCGCGTGATGCCGTGGCGCGTCGGCGCGACGTCGATGCGCACCTTGTTCTTCGCCATCACGTCGGCGGCCTTCAGCACGTCGTGCCAGGAGTCCAGGAAGAAGGCGATGTGATGCAGGCCGTTGCGCGGGCCGCCGACGAACGCGATGTCGTGCGGCGTAGTGGAGCAGGCCAGCCAGGTCGCCGCCTGCACGTTCTTGTCCGGCCCCACCAGCACGTGCTCGGTGAGCCAGAAATCCAGCACCTCTTCCATGAAGCGCGTGTTGTCGGCCACCCGGTTGATGCCGGCCTCGGGGTTCAGCTCGCACATCAGCAAGGTGTGGTCCAGCCAGTGCACGCCGGCACCACGCAGCGAGTCCGGCCACGGGTCGGGATTCAGCGAGCCGACATCGGTGCCGAGCTGCTCCTTGCTGGCGAACAGCCGCATTTCGTGGCCGCTGGGCAGGTGGAACTGCAGTATGCGGCCGGTATCCGGCAGGCTGCCCGCCGGCAGCATGGTGGCCTTGATGCCCCAGGCTTCGATCTTCGGCTGCAAGGCGTCCAGGTCGCTCTCGGCACGCACCTTGTACGCCACGTGGTCGAGCCCGGCACGGTCGGATGCAGTGAGCACCAGCGAGTACTTGTCCCACTCGTCCCAGCACTTGAGATAGACGCGCCCGGCGGCGTCCTTCATCGTCACCCTCAACCCCAGCACGTTGCCGTAGTGCTGCAGAGCGGCGTCCATGTCCATCACCCTGATGCTGGCGTGGCCTATGCGCATGACACTCATCGTTCGTCTCTCCCATGGTCGTTTCGTGTGGGTGCCTGCACGGCGATGCACCCTGCTGCTGTACGGGTAAGGTTTCGGTGCAACTTGCCGACGACGTCGAGGATCACGTCGGTCTCCGGCGCCATGCGGCAGGCCAGCGTGTAGCCCGTCGCTTCCTCTTCCGCGCTCACATGGGCCCGGCTGATCGCGCCCAGCTGGCGTACGTGCCCGGAAGCCACACGCACCTTGCACACGCCACAGCCACCGTTGGTGCAGCCCACCGGGATGCCCTTGCGACCGAGCCGCAACATGCCGCACAACAGGCTTTCGTCGCGCCGGCAGAGGTAGCTTTCGCCGCTGCAGGCGACGGTCACCGTCAGCTGCAGCGACGACGCGGGGGCGTCGCCGCACTGGTTTCCGTAAGTTGCCGCATCGGTTCGCATCGGCATCTCCTACAAGGCCCGGAACAGCGGGCTGCGCCGCGCCGACGCGGCGGCATCGGCGGCGGTGATGAATTTCTCGGTGTAGATGTCGCGCTCGAACAAGCGGCCCTGCATCAGCGTCGCGATGCAGGCCTCGATCATCGGCGGCGGGCCGCACAGGTAGGCCTGGTGGCCGCGGAAATCCGCGCTGGCGCCGCCGTCCTGGCTGAAGCGCCGCTTCAACTCTTCATGCACGAACCCCCGTGCACCAGTCCACGGATCGTCGTCGGCAAGGTTGGACAGCACCGGCACGTAGTGCAGCCGAGGATGCCTGCGCGCGAGCTGCTCGAAGTGGTCGGCGAAATACAGCTCGCCGCGGTCGCGCGCACCCTGGAACAACCAGATGTCGTGTGCGAAATCTTCGGCCAGCAGGTCGGCCAGCATCGACTTCGGGCTGGAAAGCCCCGAGCCGCCGGCCAGCAGGATCACCGGCAAGCCGGCTGACTTGCGCACGAAGAATCGGCCCATCGGCACGGTCAGATGCAGCCGGTCGCCAGCCTTCAACGCATCGTGCAGCCAGCTCGTGGCGGCACCGCCTGGCACCTTGCGCACGTGCAGCTCGATCAAATCCTCGCCCGGCGCATTGGCCAGCGAAAACGCACGCGGCCCATCGACGCCCGGCAGGTGAAGGTTGAGGTATTGGCCAGCCTGGAATGACACGCTCCGGTCCGGACGCAGCCAGATGCCCTTGACGGTGGGTGTCGGGGTCCGGCCGAGATACGCGTAAAAATAGGACACTCCGGCTGAAAAACAATTTCAGCCCAAGGAGTTAGCTCAAGAACGTCTTGGCGCCAGTCTAGGCGCGGGGATGCAGTACTCAGTATCCATTGGAGGTATAGCCGGGATTCTGGATATCTTCGCAGAAATGCAGCTAAGTAGCTGTGTTGACGCGAGTATCTAGGCAGTAATCACACCAAAGCTACTCATTGAAGAGGCGCTCGAAGCCAGGCCCATGACAGCGCTTGTACTTGCCGCCCCTCCCGCACAGACAAGAGTCGTGGTCGCGGAGGCCCGCTGAAATGGACTGACCAAGAAAACTCTGCGCCCTCATCAGCGGCTCGATTTCATGCGCTGGAACGCTGATCTGCCCGTATTGGTCGGTGCGCTCGCCACGATTCATCACCTGGACGATGGCCTCGGACGCCTTGATGAAGTGGCGAACGAGCAAGTCGTCTCGTACCGGCAACCTGACGTTATCAACAACAACACCGGTATACGTGCGACGTGCGTCGGGTACGAACAAGATCGCAGCCTCTCCGTGCGGCTTGGGTGTGATGTCGACGAGCTGCCCCTCGGGCGCAACCCAGACGGCATGAAACTCCGCCTCGACCATCACATGCGGCCACTCCCATATCTGCCAGCCGCATAGCATACGTCCACCGGCACGCGAGATCTTGGCCGCCACATTTGGGAAGCATTCGTTGACCACGGCGTCGGCGTCGGGTTGAACCGTTAGATAGGCAGGGTTTCCCCCCGGAACCACTTTCGCGATCAGTTGTTGGATATGTCGGGTGATATGCGGGGGCGTCGTGGTTTTCAAGCAAGCAGATTCCAAAGTCGAGGGTGACCCCATGCTGGGGATCGCGCGGAGGTAAAATTGGGCCAAGCCCTTCACTATCGGAGCCAGTCTCATGCCCCATCCAACAACGGCTGTGCTGCGACGAATAGACGGTTCGTGGCTTATCGAACTGCCCAACGATATGGTTCGGTCAGTTGGTTGGACGGAGAATCAATCGATCTTCCTTCACCGCGAGTTGGCCGACGGCGTCTGGCTTTCCGCCCAAGACGAATCGGCAACGCTTACGGAACTGGCGGCTTACGCTGAACAACTCCCGGGGCGCTGAAGCCAGAGGCATTGAAAAGCCTCTTTGTCACTGCCCTTTGGCGCTCTTCTTGGAGTCCACACGTCTCTTCCGCTGGGCAGGTTTGCGCGTATCGTCGGTACTTTTCTTTGTACCCGCGGCCTTGGCAGCCAGCAACTGCAACGCCAGTTCCATCCCATCGATTTGCCCGCGGTTCGACAGCACTTGCCGCGTCAAAGTCTGCCGTTCGTTCTTGAGAGCTTCGATCTGTGCGCGCTGTTGTTCGAGCTTTTGAAGCTGTTCGCGGTAGCGCAAACGCAATTCGGTAAGCTCCGTTTGCTGCTCCTCATGTCGCCGCTGAGCCTTGGCCAGCGCCCTTTCAGCGTGACGTTGCCCTTCGCGTGCTTCGTCGATCTGCCGGAGCATGTGGTCCTGCGCCGCTTCCAGTCGCTGGGTGGCGGTACCGAGTTCGGTCTGAAAGGCCAGGTCACGCTCGGCAAGACGAGCCTGAAATTCGGTGGCTTGCTTCTCCCGGGCCGCAGCTGCTGTTTCCTGCTGACGCATGGACTCCGTACGCAAACTGGCGATTTCCTGCTGCAACGCGTGGACTTGGCCCAGCGCATCGTTTTTGGTCGCACTTTCAGCGACCAAGTGCTGCTGCAGTTCATCTAGTTGCTCGCCGAGTTGGGCGACTTGCTGCCTTCGTTGCTGTTCATCGACCATCGCTGCATCGCGCGATGCCGCGGCTTCATCGCGTTCACTTTGGGTGGAGGTCAACTCCGCTTCCAGCGCTTCCCTCTGTTCGGCAAACGTCCGCTCTCCCTGTTCCACAGCGGCGACCCAAAGCGATCGCATGGCGTCGGCCACCGCAGGTGGCAAATCCGCTCCGAGTGCATCGACCTTCGTTCGCTCGTCCTTCCACAACTTCAACTCATCATTGATGGTGGTTCGGCTGCCCTGCTGGATGGCCGCATAGATCTGGTCGACGGTGATTTCGTGGGGTCGTTTGCCGCCGGCAACGAGCTGGGCAGCGGCTTCACGGGTACGTTGGCGGGTATCGCTGACACGGCTCATGGGTAGTTCCAGTCGCTCGGAGGGTCGAATTAGAAGGACATGATAAATGTATATTACAGTATTACGTTATACTTGTAATGATTTATCCTTGAAATTTACGATAATTGGTATAATCACAGGTCTTTTCGCTGTACCCTGCGAACTTCATGCGCAAAAACATCGGAAAGCCATGAGCCATGTCGCTTTGAGTCTGGCCGCGCCATCGGGCCTGCCGCCCACCCTTTCCGGGCAGGCCGGCACCAACCGGGCTACCGCGGGTGCCACGCGACAGATTGCAGCCGATGACGACGTAGCGGCCATGGGACTCTGGCTGGCCGAATACCACGACTCGCCGCACACCTTTCGCAGCTACCGCAAGGAAGCCGAGCGGCTTCTGCTCTGGTCCGTGCAAGTGCGTGGGAAGCCGGTGTCCAGCCTGACACGCGAGGATGTGATCGCTTACGAGGCCTTTCTGGCTGATCCGCCTGCAGCTTGGTGCGACGATGGGTTGGCCCGTCGGGGCGAGCACCGGCGCTTGCTCGCGGGCCCCTTGGGAGAGCGCAGTCGCCGGCAGGCGTTGGGCATCCTGGCCGGGCTGTTCAACTACCTCGTGCGGGCCGGCTACCTCGCCGGCAGCCCGTTTGTCCTGCAACGTCGCCGAGCGCGCCGTGGCGCCCGTCGCACGATGGAGCGCTATCTGGATCGGGCGCTCTGGGACGATGTCCTGCGGGCGCTGGACGACTGGCCCCGTGCTACCGAGCGCGAACGCCAGCGCTACGAACGCGCTCGCTGGGTGCTTCGCTTCCTGTATGAGTCCGCGCTTCGAGTCTCGGAGGCGGCCGCGGCCTGCGAAGGCGACTTCCAACGTATTCGTGGCGCGTGGTGGCTGCGCGTCGTTGGTAAAGGCGGCGTTGAGGGAGAAATCCCGCTCAGCGACGCATTGATGGCGGACTTCGCGCGCTATCGACGCTTCCATGCGTTGGCGCCGTTGCCCGTTGAAAACGGACGCGTGCCAGCCATTCTGGGGATCGCCGGGCGCTCGTCGTCACTGACCTCCACCGCGGTCTATCAGATCGTCAAGGACACGTTCCGGCGCATCGCCGACGCGCTGGAACCGGAGGACAGCGATAAGGCGACCCGCGTGCGCCGGGCGTCAACCCATTGGTTGCGCCATACCGCCGCCACGCATCAGGCGGAAGCCGGTATACCGGTGCACCATATCCAGCAAAATCTTCGCCACAGCTCGATTGGCACCACCTCTATCTATCTGCATGCGGAAGCGGATGCGCGCCATGCCAGCACCACACAGCCGCGCCCGCTTCGGTCGTCGCGCGCAGGAGAAAACCCTGCATGAACGATCGCGACAAGAGCCAGGACCTACGGGAGCCCGCCCGCCCTTCAGCGTCCGCGGGATTCACTTCAACGGCCGGCGTTAGCGTCAGGTTACCGCGGATTGAACAGTCGGAAATGGTCGAGGTGGGCTATTACTCGATCGAGCATTTGAAAGTGGAATTCACCAACGGTATCCGACGCGACTTCCATCGATTGCACAGTCAGGGATACGGCTCGGTGATCATCGCCGCGATCCCCGAGCCGGGCGTCGTTCTGCTGATCCGTGAATATTCGGTGGGTGTCCACGCGTATGAGCTGGGTCTCCCCAAGGGGCGCATGGACAAGGGAGAAAGCGTTGAGGACGCCGCGAACCGGGAGCTGAAGGAGGAAGTCGGTTTCGGCGCACGGCGTTTGACCTGCCTTCGAACCTTGTCCCTCGCGCCCACCTACATGAGCAACCGGACCCATCTGGTTCTCGCCGAGGATCTCTACGAGGAACGCCTGCCGGGCGATGAGCCGGAGGAACTGGAGGTCGTGCCGTGGCGCCTGGACCAGTTGGGCGACTTGATGCTGCGCGACGATTGTTCCGAGGCGCGATCGATTGCCGGGCTCTTCATGGTTCGCGAGTATCTGGCCACTCGCTGAACGATGTCTGCGCGGCCGTGGCATTGGGCAGGTGTGAACTGCAAGGCGTCGGCGCAGGAACGGGCGTTCGCCACGCTGGCCATCCTATCGGTGGTGACGCTGTGTTCCACCGCGATGCTGAACTTGCGAGGAAATCTTCGGTAAGCATTTACCGGTCGCTGAGGCTCTTCACGCTCGGCATTCGCGCAACCGCACAGCACGTGAAGCCATCGCCATGGCGAGTGACGCCACCATGCACCAGAGCGCCATCCACAGCATCTGGCCAGGTAGCGGCAGCCCCAGGTCGATCAGCACGCCGGTGAGTCCCGGGCCGAGCGCTGTGGCCAGCACCATGGCCGCCACGATGATCGCGCGGATGCCTCCCAGGTTGGCCAGGCCGTAGACCTCCGGCCACAGGGCGCCGAGCAGGGTCTGCGTGAAGCCGTTGCTGATACCCAGCAAAAACATGAACAAATAAATGCCCCACGCCGGGGTGACCAGCCCGACTGCGGCGGATGCCACTGCCAGGGGCGCCAGGAAGAAAGGCAGCAGGCGCAAGGCACCGAACCGGTCGATCATGTGGCCGCATAGCAAGCCGAACAGCACGGTCGTCACGGCCATCACGGGAAACGCGGCTGCGAAGACCAGCGGGTCATAGCCGCGCAGCGCGATCAGGTACCCCTGGTGGAAAAAGATGGTGGTGCCGATGAACGGTGGCGCTAACGTGCCTGCCAGCAGCAGATAGAAGACGGGGTCCCGAACCACTTCACGCCGGGTCCAGTCGCGCGCCGTGCGTTGCCGGCCGGCATCGAGCTCGTGGGAACGCGGCACTCGCTCGATCCGCAACAGGCCGATGATGAGCGGATACCCGACGAGCATCAGCAATGCGGCCGAAACCAGCCAGGGAGTGCGCCAGCCGCCCAGCTTGACCATCAGCACGACCGCCACCGGCAACAGCGCCGAACCGGCCTGCACTCCCGGCACGATCAGCGCCATGGCGCGGCCCCGGTTGGCATTGAACCACCGTCCCACTTCGGTGAAAGCGATCTCGGTCATCATGCCCTGGCCGAACAACCGCAGCAGGTAGAGCGCAAACGCCAGGACGATCACATGCGGCGCCACGCCTACCAATACGCAGGCGATCGCCAGGCCAACAATGGAAAAGCGCGCCACCTTCCATCCCGGCATAAGGTCCAGGGTTCGACCTGCCCACGGCAAGGTCAGCGCGCTGGCCAGCGTGGCAACCGTGTACAGGCCGCCGAACTGCCCGTCCGAAAGATGGAACTGCGCGCGAAGGTCGGTGCCGAACAGCCCCACGAAGAAGGTCTGCCCGAAGGACGAGAAGAACATCAGGAGGAACCCGCCGCCGATCCAGCGCAGGTTTTCCCGGACAAAGCGGGCGTGATCTTTCAAGAATAGGTGCATTCAGAGCCGACGGTGCCCATTCTGGGGCCGTGCGCTCCATGTGCCAACCCGTGCAATCGCTCAGGAACACCGCCGATAGCCGCCCTCGATCCCCTGGCGCGACAGCACCCATTGCCACAGCTGAATGTCGCGCGCACGGAAGGCGCCTGCGCATGACAGCAGGTAATAGCGCCACTTGCGGTGAAACACTTCACCCAGCGACTCGGCAAACTGCGGCCAGGCGGCCTCGAAGTTTTCATGCCAGGCCATCAGGGTGCGGTCGTAGTCGGCACCGAAGTTGTGCAGATCCTCGACCACGAACAAGCCGTCCATCGCATCGCCGATCTGGCCGATCGACGGCAGATCGCCGTTGGGGAAGATGTGCTTGTCGATCCATGGATCCGGCGTACTGCGGCGCTGGTTCTTGCCGATGGTGTGCAGCAGGAACAACCCATCGTCCGCGAGGCAGCGCGCAGCCACTTCCATGAAGGTGCGGTGGTTCTTGCGGCCGACGTGCTCGAACATGCCCACGCTGACGATGCGGTCGAACGACTCGTCCACCTCGCGGTAATCCTGCAGGCGGAATTCCAGCGGCATGCCGGTATAGCGCTTTTTTGCCCATGCCACTTGCTCTTTCGACACGGTCACGCCGACGCATTGCACGCCATAGTGCTCGGCGGCAAAGCCCATGAAGCTGCCCCAGCCACAACCGATGTCGAGGAGGCGCATGCCCGGTTTGAGCTTGAGCTTGCGACAGATGAGATCGAGCTTGCCCTCCTGCGCTTCGGCCAGGGTCGCGGCGTGCTTCCAGTAGCCGCAGGTGTAGGTCATGCGCGGATCGAGCATCGCCTCGTAGAACGCGTTGCTCAGGTCGTAGTGCTCTTGGCCCACCCGCCAGGCGCGACGTCGGGTCTGGCGGTTGAGCAGCTTGGCCTTCAGCGCGTGGCCGAGCATACGCACAGGCTGCACTTTCTCGGCCAGCCGCGCGCGCAGCAGCTTGTAGAAAAACTGGTCCAGCTGCGGCGCGTCCCACGCGCCTTCCATGTAAGCCTCGCCCAGCCCGAGGTTGCCCTCGGCAAGTGCTCGTTCCAGCACGCCGTCGGCATGCAGTTGCATGTCCCACGGGCGGATGCCGTTGATTTCGATGTCCGCCTCGGCAATCAGTTCGCTGACTGCACTGGAGGCTCGGGTGATAGGTGGTGTGTAGGTTCCGCTGCCCGGAGTGTTGGTCGTGGTGGCTTCATCAAACATGGTGCTCCTTGCGCCGCGCAGAGACGGCTTTTTTCAAGTCATGGGAGAGTCCTGTGGCAAGGTGGCGTGGCCGCTAGGGCGGCGTGATATCAAGCGAGATGGGAAAGCTGATCGGCATGGGCTCATCGCACCAGGAGGATCGGTACCAGGCAACTGCGCACCATGGTGGTGGTGGTACTGCCCACGATCAGCTGACGTACGCGCGAATGACCATAAGCGCCCATCGTTACCAGATCGATGTGATGGGACCGCACGTAGTCGGCGATCACAGCATCCGCGTGGCCCGGGATGGTCTCGGCTCTGATCGCGATGCCCGCTGCGTCAAGCAGCTCGCGCGCCCAGGCCATGTGCGCGGCATGGGCCGGCGATTCGGCGCCCGCCATGACCAGATGGCACTCGAGTCCGGCCAGCAACGGACTGTGGGCGGCCAGTTCGACCGCCTTGCGTGCACTGGCGCTTCCGTCAAACGCAATCAGCAGGCGCTCGATCGGCTTGAAGACGCGGGAGGCGACCAGGATCGGGCGATGGATCGCGCGCACCGCTCGCTCCAGGCTGCTACCCAGATGCAGCTTGGCCATATCCGCCGATGCCCCGCGCTTGCCGATCACCAACAGGTTGTAAGTGGGCTCGAATTCCACCAGGGCATCGATCAGATCACCATGGCGCAAACGCTCGTGTACGTTGGCCGCGCCTTGCTGGCGCGCTCGTTCGGCGGCGCTGGAGAGCAAGGCATGACCGTGCTGCAGCGACAACTTGCTGCGCTGTTCGTCCAGCGTGGCGAGCTCCGACAGCAGGTCGCTCTTGGCACCCAGCCCGATGCTGCCGCTGAGATTGGAGGTTTGAGCACGCTCGGGATGGCGCTCCAGCGTGTGCATCAACTCCAGTTGGGCATCGAGCCGTCCGGCAGCCCAGACAGCGTGATCGATCACGCTTTGCGTGTAAATCGAATCGTCGAGGCAGGCGAGCAAGGTTTTCATGGCGTTTCTCCTCAATGACCCATCAGGCTTTCGACGGCGTCGGGCTTGTCGTGAATGGCGAGGCGATCGACGATCGTGGCGCTGGCCTCATTGAGCCCATGGATGTCGACCATGGTGCCCTCGCGGCGGAATTTGAGCACCACCTTGTCCAGGGCGCTGACGGCAGTGAGGTCCCAGAAATGCGCGCGGCTGACGTCGATGCGTACCTGATCGAGCGCCTCGCGGAAATCGAACGCTGCGATGAACGTCTCGGCCGAGGCAAAGAACACCTGGCCCGTGACGCGGTATTCGCGTATGCGTTCATCGGTATTGAGCGCCGACCCCACATGCAGCACACGTCCCACCTTGCGCGCAAAGAACAACGCGCTGAGCAGCACACCCACGATCACGCCCTTGGACAGATCATGGGTTGCCACCACGACCACCACCGTCGCGATCATCACCACGCTGGAGGACTTCGGATGCAGTTTGAGGTTCTTGATCGAGGACCAGCTGAAGGTACCGATCGAGACCATGATCATCACCGCCACCAGCGCCGCCATCGGGATCTGGCCCACCCACCGGCTGGCGAAGACCACCATGATCAACAGGAACACACCGGCACAGAATGTCGAGAGCCGTCCACGGCCACCGGATTTCACGTTGATCACCGACTGGCCGATCATTGCGCAGCCGGCCATCCCGCCAAACAGGCTGGCCACGATGTTGGCCGTGCCCTGGCCGATGCACTCGCGGCTCTTGTTGCTGGAGGTATCGGTGAATTCATCGACGATCGAGGCCGTCATCATCGACTCAAGCAAGCCCACCACGGCCATCGTTGCCGAATAGGGCAGCACGACCATCAACGTGTGCCAGTTGAATGGCACTTGGGGTGACAGGAAGGTCGGCAGGCTGGTCGGCAGCGTCCCCATGTCGGCCACGGTGCGTACGTGGACACCGGCCAATACGGTGAAAAGGGTCAGCACGATGATGCAGATCAGTGGTGACGGAATCACCTTGGTGAAGCGCGGCACGCCATAAATGATGATCAGACCAGCCACCACCAACGCATAGACCCGCCAGTCGCCACCGGCCAACTCGGGAAGCTGGGCCATGAAGATCAGGATTGCCAGCGCATTGACGAAGCCGGTGATCACCGAGCGCGAGACGAAGCGCATCAGTACGCCCAACTTGAACACCCCGGCCAATATCTGCAGCACGCCGGTCAGCATGGTGGCGGCCAACAAGTACTGCAGGCCATGGTCCTTGACCAGGGTCACCATCAACAGCGCCATGGCGCCCGTGGCGCCGGAGATCATGCCTGGCCGACCACCCACGAAAGCCACGGTTGTGGCAATGCAGAACGCCGCGTAGAGCCCGACCTTGGGGTCGACCCCGGCAATGATCGAGAAGGCAATCGCTTCGGGGATCAGCGCGAGCGCCACCACGATGCCCGCAAGTACGTCGCCACGAATGTTGGAAAACCACTCCTGACGGAGGTTTCTCAATGTCATAAATTTGAAATCCGAATAGAAGCGGGCAGCACGCGCGAACGCGGTGCTGGTGGGTGCTTGGCAGGGATAGCGCTCAACTGCGAAAGCAGGAGCGAGAAACGTGCAGAGGGTAGCGACGCCTAGGGTGGCGTCATGCGACCGGCGCGAGGCGCGGCGAGTGCAGAAATGCAAAAGATCGAAGGCATCCGCCCAGCATAGCAGAAAACGAGTCACCCGGTCGCTGGTTGGCACCCCCCGATCACGGGTGTAGCCTTTGTGGGATTAAACGACGCGCAAGCTCAAGGCTTCACTGTCAATGGTGGCAGTGACTCCGTCAGGCGCCCATGGCGAATCCTTGTCGGTGAATGTAATGAATAGCTGCAACGCCTCTCTTCTGTTCTGCCGTGCCGCATCCTGCGGTGTCACGGCCTTGGTCGGCCAGGCCCGTCCAATCTAGGTAACACCTCCAAACCCAACCTCCTGTCCGTTCATCCCTTGTGGTGATCGGTGGTCTTGGGCGATGCGTGTCATGTCCGCATCGCAATCGTTTTGAGGTGTGCCATGAACCATGAGCAACTCATCCGGCACTGCGAAGAGCAGCTGTCACTGATCAAGCAGTTTCTCGGCATCGCGCTCGATCCGCTGCCCGACGACGAGGCTGCGAATGCACTACTCGTGCAAATCCAGCTGCCGTACCGCTCGCTGCTGCAAAGCGCCTCGCACGCAAACCTGGTGATCCAGAGCAAGCGCGTCGATGCGGCGCTTGATCGGATCATTCACGACGCGTTCGGCTACTGCTGCCACTGCGGCGACGATATCGACGAAGCCAGGCTCCGTTGCGATCCGCCCACACCGTTCTGTATCGATTGTCTCGAAGCGCGCGCCGAGCAGAAGAGCCGCCTGTTCGGTTGAGTAGTCGTGCATCGCAGGTCGGGACGGGCGCCCGCTTCTTCACCTCTTGTCAGGAAATTCGTTCATGAAAAAGACACTCAAGGCCTTGGCGTTCGGCAAGCACGAACTCATCATCGAGACTGGGGCGGTCGCCCGTCAGGCATCGGCTGCCGTTACCGTACGGCTGGACGATACGGTGGTGCTCGTCACGGCAGTGGCCGACAAGCGCCTGTCACCCGGGCGGGACTTTTTCCCGCTCACCGTCAACTATCAGGAAAAGTTTTACGCGGCAGGACGCATCCCCGGCGGATTTTTCAAACGCGAGGGTCGCCTGACCGAGAAGGAAACCCTGGTGTCGCGCCTCATTGATCGCCCGATTCGACCGCTGTTCCCAAAGGAATTCCTGCACGAGGTGCAGGTGGTCGCCACCGTGATGTCGCTGAACCCGGAGGTGGACTCGGATATCCCGGCCCTAATCGGTGCTTCGGCAGCGCTGGCCCTCTCCGGCGTGCCGTTCGCCGGACCGATCGGCGCGGCACGCGTGGGCTATTGCGGCGGCGAGTTTGTGCTCAATCCTACTCAAACCGAGCTGCGGACATCCGAACTGGATCTCGTCGTGGCTGGGACATCCAAGGCGGTCTTGATGGTCGAGTCGGAAGCCAGTCTGCTTTCCGAGGGCATCATGCTCAGCGCGGTGATGTTCGGTCATCGTGCCATGCAGCCGGTGATCGCCGCCATCCGCGAACTGGTCGCAGAGGCTGGCGTCACGCCATGGTCGTGGACGGTGCCTGCGCGTAATGAAGCATTGACCGATCGTGTCCGCAGTCTGGTGGGACTCAGTCTCGTGGAAGCCTACGCCATCGCCGACAAGGGCGAACGCCAGGCGGCTGTTCGCGCGGCCCGTGACGCGATGCTGGAGGTGATCGATCAGGAGAGGGAGTCCCATGGCTGGACCAGCCAGCAGGCCATCGCGGCATTCGAGGACCTCGAACATCACACCGTGCGGCAGCTCGTGCTGGAATCGCGCAAGCGCATCGACGGCCGGCGCCTGGACGAGGTGCGACCTATCCACATCGACGTACACAATTTGCCGCGACCCCACGGTTCGGCCATGTTTACCCGGGGTGAGACGCAGGCCATCGTGACGGCCACGCTGGGCACCGGGCGCGACGCACAGCTCATCGATGCGGCCGAGGGCGAATCGAAAGAACTGTTCATGCTGCACTACAACTTTCCCCCGTACTGCGTCGGCGAGGCCGGATTCATGGGCGGCCCCAAGCGCCGGGAGATCGGCCACGGCCGGCTTGCCAAGCGCGGCCTCAAGGCGGTGTTGCCGTCCTTCGATGATTTTCCGTATGTGCTGCGCGTGGTGTCGGAAATCACCGAGTCCAACGGGTCGAGTTCGATGGCGTCGGTGTGCGGTGGATCGCTGGCACTGATGGATGCCGGCGTGCCATTGAAAGCGCCGGTCGCCGGCATCGCCATGGGTTTGGTCAAAGAGGGTTTCCGGCACGCGGTGCTGACCGACATCCTGGGCGATGAAGATCATCTGGGTGACATGGACTTCAAGGTCGCCGGCACCCGCGGCGGCGTGTCCGCGTTGCAGATGGATATCAAGATCGACGGCATCACCGAGGAGATCATGCGTGAAGCGCTGGCCCAGGCGCGCCAGGGACGGCTGCATATCCTCGATGAAATGGACAAGGCCCTCGATCGGCCACGCGTTGAGCTGAGCGAGTACGCGCCGCGGCTGGTGACCTTCCGCATCTCGCCCGACAAGATTCGTGACGTGATCGGCAAGGGCGGTGTCACGATTCGCTCGATCACCGAGGAGACCGGCGTCACCCTGGACATCCGCGACGATGGCACTGTGGTGATCGCGTCGCGCGACGCGGCGGCCACTGCCAGGGCACGGGCGCGGGTGGAACAGATCACCACCGACGTCGAGCCGGGCAGCGTCTACGAAGGCCGGGTCGCCAAGATCATGGATTTCGGCGCCTTCGTCACCATCCTTCCCGGCAAGGATGGCCTGGTGCACATCTCGCAGATCGCCGAAGACCGTGTCGAGTGTGTGGCCGATCATCTCAGCGAGGGCGACCTTGTGCGGGTCAAGGTGCTGGAAGTCGATCGCCAGGGGCGCATACGGTTGTCGATGAAGGCGCTTGCCGAACCGGCGACGGTTCCGGATGTTGCCTGAGGGCGCAGACATGCCAGGCAAAGACATTCGCTACGACATCGACGCCATGTTGCTCATGCTCAAGGGCGTCAACACCCTGGCCAATGCGGTCAAGGTCACTCTCGGCCCCAAGGGCCGCAACGTGGTGCTGGAGAAGAGCTTCGGCGCCCCCACGATCACCAAGGACGGCGTGTCCGTGGCCAAGGAGATCGAGCTGGCCGACAAGTACGAGAACATCGGCGCGCAGATCGTCAAGGAAGCGGCCTCCAAGACCTCCGACGTGGCCGGTGACGGCACCACCACCGCCACCGTGCTGGCACAGGCCTTCATCCAGGAGGGCCTCAAGGCCGTGGCCGCCGGGATCAACCCGATGGATCTCAAGCGCGGCATCGACAAGGCGGTGATCGCCGCCGTCGGCGAGCTGAAGAACCTGTCCAAGCCGACCGTCGACGACAAGGCGATCGCCCAGGTCGGCACCATCTCGGCCAACTCCGACGCTAACATCGGCGACATCATCGCCACCGCGATGAAGAAGGTCGGCAAGGAAGGCGTGATCACGGTCGAGGAAGGCTCGGGCCTGGACAACGAGCTGGACGTGGTCGAGGGCATGCAGTTCGACCGCGGCTACCTGTCGCCGTACTTCATCAACAACCAGCAGAGCCAGCAGGTCGAGCTGGACGACCCGTACATCCTGATCCACGACAAGAAGGTCTCCAACGTGCGCGAGCTGCTGCCCGTGCTCGAGGCCGTCGCCAAGGCCGGCAAGCCGCTGCTGATCGTGGCCGAAGAAGTCGAGGGCGAGGCGCTGGCCACGCTGGTGGTCAACACCATCCGCGGCATCGTGAAGGTCGCCGCCGTCAAGGCGCCCGGCTTCGGTGATCGTCGCAAGGCGATCCTGGAAGACATCGCGATCCTCACCAACGGCCAGGTCATTTCCGAGGAAGTGGGTCTGTCGCTGGAGAAGACCACGATCAACGATCTGGGTCGGGCCAAGCGCATCGTCATCACCAAGGAAAACACCACCATCATCGACGGCGCCGGCGAAGCCGAGCGCATCCAGTCGCGCATTGGCCAGATCAAGGCGCAGATCGAGGAGACCTCCTCCGACTACGACCGCGAGAAGCTGCAGGAGCGCGTGGCCAAGCTGGCCGGTGGCGTGGCGGTGATCAAGGTCGGTGCCGGCACCGAGATCGAGATGAAGGAAAAGAAGGCCCGCGTCGAAGACGCCCTGCACGCGACCCGTGCGGCGGTCGAGGAAGGCGTGGTCCCGGGCGGCGGTGTCGCGCTGATCCGCGCGCTGAAGGCAGTCGAAGGCCTGAAGGGCGACAACGAAGACCAGAACCTCGGCATCGCGATCACCCGCCGCGCGCTGGAAGCGCCGTTGCGTGCGATCGTCGCCAACGCCGGCGAAGAGCCGTCGGTGGTCCTGAACAAGGTCAAGGAAGGCACCGGCAACTTCGGCTACAACGCGGCGACCGGCGAGTTCGGCGACATGGTCGAGATGGGTATTCTGGATCCGACCAAGGTGACCCGCACCGCGCTCGTCAAGGCCAGTCAGGTCGCCGAGCTTTGGCTGACCTGCGGCGCGGTTGTTACTGAACACCCCTCCGACGCAACGGCCGCCGATGGCGCCCAGGAAGCGCTTTATGAGTGAGCAAGAAATTTCCGTGTCCGGCGCCCATCCCACCACCGATCGCAGAACCTTCTGTCATGAAATGGCGAACGTCCTGTTGCAGAAGCGCCTCGATCTGATGGAGACGATCGAGCAACTGAAGGCGTCCGGGGGCACCGTCGAACTGGATCAGACCCTGCAGGGCCGGCTGAGTCGAATGGACGCCATGGCGCAGCAGCAGATGGCCAAGGCCGGGCACACCCGTTTGACGATCGAATTGCAACGCATCAGTGCTGCGCTCAAACGCTTTGAAGAGGACCGCTATGGCGTCTGCTGTCGCTGCAAGGAAGACATCCAGGCCGAGCGCCTGATGGCTGACCCAGCGGCACCGTTCTGCATGGGATGCGTGGAGGAGATTGCCGAAGAAAAGGCCGACCGCCCCTAGACGGCAAGGCGTATCGACACGTTCCCTTCCACCCTTGGCATGCCCGTTTCCAATGAACGTCTCCCAGAACAGTCCCGCCCCCCGCAAGACCTTCGCCATCATCAGCCACCCCGACGCCGGCAAAACCACGTTGACCGAAAAGCTGTTGCTGTTCGGCGGCGCCATCCGCCAGGCTGGTAGCGTCAAATCGCGCAAAACGACCCGTCATGCTACCTCGGACTGGATGGCCCTGGAGAAGGAGCGCGGTATTTCGGTGACGTCCTCGGTGATGCAGTTCCCGTATGAGGGCACGATCGTCAACCTGCTCGATACGCCGGGTCACGCCGACTTCTCCGAGGACACCTATCGCGTGCTGACCGCGGTGGACTCGGCGCTGATGGTGATCGACTGCGCCAAGGGCGTGGAGGAGCGCACGATCAAGCTGATGGAAGTGTGCCGGCTGCGCGACACGCCGATCATGACCTTCATCAACAAGCTCGACCGCGAGGGCCGCTCACCGATCGAACTGTTGGACGAAGTGGAGTCGCTACTCGGCATCGCCTGTGCGCCGGTGACTTGGCCGATCGGCATGGGTCAGCGACTGAAGGGCGTCTACCATCTGCTGCTGGATGAAGTGCACGTGTTCGAGCCGGGCAAGAATTTCACCCGCCAGGACTCGATGATCTTCCAGGGCTTGGAGCACCCGGAATTGGAGGCGCGTATCGGGACGGACACGTTGCGCGAACTGCATGGTGAATTGGAGCTGGTCAAAGGCGCCTCCCATCCGTTCGATCCCGCAGCCTACCGGGCCGGGCGGCAAACTCCGGTGTTCTTCGGATCGGCGGTCAACAATTTCGGGGTGCAACTGCTGTTGGACTTCTTCGTCGCCCACGCCCCCGGACCACAGCCGCGTGAGGCGATACCGCGGCGAGTCTCGCCTACGGAAAAGTCCGTGACGGGGTTCGTTTTCAAGATCCAGGCCAACATGGACCCGCTACATCGCGACCGCATCGCGTTCATGCGGTTGTGTTCGGGGTGTTATCACCCAGGCGTCCGACTGCGGCATGTGCGCACCGGCAAGGACGTGCGTGTCAGCGATGCGCTGACCTTCATGGCCTCCGAACGCGGCCTGATCGAGGAGGCGTGGCCCGGCGATGTCATCGGTCTCCATAACCATGGCACGATCGCGATCGGCGACACCTTCAGTGAAGGCGAGATGCTTCAGTTCACCGGCATTCCGCATTTCGCCCCCGAACTGTTTCGGCGGGTGCACTTGAAGGATCCGCTGCGTCTGAAGCAACTGCACAAAGGCTTGCAGCAGCTGAGCGAGGAAGGTGCCACGCAGTTCTTCCGATCAGTCGCCAGCAACGACCTCTTGCTGGGGGCCGTAGGTGTGCTGCAGTTCGAGGTCGCCGCTTACCGCCTGGCGCAGGAATACGGCGTGCACGCGCTGTTCGAACCCACGAATGCGATCACGGCCCGCTGGGTCCACTGTGACGATAGCGATGCGCTGGAGGAATTCAGCGCCAAGAACGCCCACCAGTTGGCGCGGGATGCGGCCAATGCCCTGGTGTATCTGGCCACCTCGCGGGTCAACTTGCAGATGACGCAGGAGCGCTGGCCGCAGATTCGCTTCGCGGCGACCCGCGATCAATCCCTGGTCGAGGCCGCAATTCATGCCTGACCGGATACCGAAGCCGCCTCATCCCCCGCAGGACGCGGACTACCACCTGCCCAAATGCTTGTATCGCGTCGAACTGGATGATCCCTACGAGGTTCGCTACTGGACACGGCTGTACAAGATCACCGAGGAGGAACTGCGGGCACTGGTGGTTAAGTTGGGTAGCGATCGCAACCGCATTGAGGATTATCTGAGCCTGTGAAAAGCTCAAACGTTCCTGATCGCCGGAGAAACACCCATGCCTCCATCAGACGATGATCGTTTTGGACTGCCCGCCAGTGCGTTCGAGGCGGCGCTGGACAGCCATGGACGGGATAACCCCACGATCCGGGCCGGCATGTATGTCCCGACCCGGCATGAAGTGGCCACGCTGGAGGCGGCCGCACTGACTTCGCTCGTGATCGACTGGATGTGGGAAAGCCCGTCGGAGCTGATACCGAACAATGAACAGATTTGGTGATCTGCGTGCCATTTTGCGCTCAAGGCCGGACGCGGATCAGCCAGGCATCCGGCAACTTGTCGCGGCATGCGACGACTATCTAAACGTGTGATGGAACCGGCGCCTGAGCGCCGCTATCGGCTAGGTCACCATGGCATCGATCGAAAGGACGGCATACCCGCGCTTCAAACGTCATCCTTCGGCCGATGAACTCGAACAGGTCTACACCCCCACCGATGACGAGCTCTCGCTGGCTATCAAACAGGTTCGCGAACCCACCCGCCGCCTGAGCTTTCTGCTCCTGCTGAAGGGATTTCAGCGACTGGGTTACTTTCCCGTCGTCGATGACGTGCCCCTGGCGATCATGCGATGCGTTCGCGATGCCTTGCGCCTGAGCGGCCATGCGCGCCCGGCGACGCTGGAGTCGCGCACGCTTTACCGATACCACGCGGCCATCCGCCGTCGGTTGGGCGTGACGGCCTACCGAGACCGCGGCATGCACGTCGCTGCCCGTGCCATGGGGGCGGCCGCGCAGGTCATGGATCATCCGGCGGATCTGATCAATGCATCGATCGAGCAGCTCGTTAAAGACAAGATCGAGCTGCCGGCCTTCAGTACGCTGGATCGGATGGCACGGCGCATTCGTGCCTTGGTCAACCAGCGGCTGTTCAACCTGGTCCAGCAACGCCTGTCGCCATCCGATATCAGCCAGTTGGACGCGTTGCTCGATGTCGAATCCGGCCGCCGCCAGAGCCCGCTTCAGCTGATCAAGCAACTACCCAAACGCTCTTCGCTACAACATTTCCAGCGATTGATTGAACATATTGCCCGGCTTTCGAATTTGGTCGGTGAGGCCCACCTCCTGGTCGGCGTACCCGAAACCAAGATCAAGCATTTTGCGGCGGAAGCGAAGGCGTTGGATGCCGCCGAATTGCGGGATTTCGGCGCGCCCAAACGCCACCTGCTACTGCTCAGCCTCATACACCGCGCACGCATTCAGGCGCGGGACGACCTGGCGGGCATGTACATCAAGCGGATGAACAATCTGCATCGCCGTGGCAAGGAGGAGTTGGAGCGGCTGCGTGTTCGACATCGCGAGAAGACCGAGGCCATCGTCGCCACTCTCACCGACGTGATCCAGGTGCTGGACACGCATCCGAGCGATACCGAGGCGGGACGGGAAATCCGGCAACTCCTGAGCAAGCGAGGTGGTATCGAGGTGCTGCAGGAGGATTGTGCCGCGATCAATGCGTACAGCGGTGACAACTACTACCCCTTGCTGTGGAAGTTCTTCAAGAGTCACCGCCCCACAATCTATCGCATGGTCCGCCTTCTTGATCTGTCCACGACCAGCGAGGACCGCTCGTTGGTGGAGGCGCTCGCTTTGGTGTTGGAACACGAACCCCGTCGCGGCGACTGGATCGACGAACCTGTCGACCTCGCGTTTGCTAACGATCGATGGCGACGGGTCGTGTCGCATCGGGCCGAGGACGGTACCGTTCGTATTCACCGCCGGCACCTTGAGGTGTGTGTCTTCTCCTGCCTGGCCAACGAGCTGAAGACTGGCGACATGGCGATCGGCGGCTCTGAGGAATATGCCGACTATCGCGGTCAGCTTTTAAGCTGGGACGATTGTGAAAGCCGGCTGGCCGATTACTGCGGTCAGTTGGGCTTGCCCACCGATGCTGCGGCTTTCGTTGCGCAACTGCGGGAAGAACTTACCCGCACGGCGGAAGAAATCGACGCGGCGTATCCGGACAACAACCAGATCGTGATTGATGATCGCGGCGTTCCGGTTCTCAAGCGCGTCGTCGCCAAGGAACCGACCGAATCGGCCAAGGCCCTGGAGACCGCCATTCTTCAACGCATGCCCGAGCGCAACATCCTCGACATCCTGTGCAACGTCGCCCATTGGGTGAATTTCCCCCGACACTTTGGCCCGCTCTCCGGCTCCGATCCCAAGCTCGAACGCGCCACCGAACGCTACGTCCTGACCACGTTTACCTATGGCAGCAATCTGGGGCCCGTACAGGCGGCACGTCACTTCCGGGGCGCTGTGACGCCGCACATGCTCTCTTTCGTCAATCGTCGCCATGTCAACGGCAAGAAGTTGGACCTGGCGATCAAGGACATCGTCAACGCCTACAACACACTGCACTTGCCCAAGGTGTGGGGCGATGGGAAAAGCGCGGCCGCCGACGGCACGAAATACGACATGCGCGATCAGAACCTGATGGCCGAGTATCACATCCGTTATGGCGGCTACGGCGGCATCGCCTACCACCACGTCTCCGATACCTATGTGGCGCTGTTTTCCCACTTCATCCCATCCGGCGTGTGGGAGGCGATTTACATCATCGAAGGCTTGTTGAAAAACAAGTCCGATATCCAGCCCGACACAGTGCATGCCGATACCCAAGGTCAGTCGGCGCCGGTATTCGCGCTGTCGTACTTGCTTGGCATCAAGCTGATGCCGCGTATTCGCAACTGGCAGGATCTGAAGTTCTTTCGTCCTTCCGCCGAGACACGCTACGAACACATCGACTCATTGTTTAAGGACACCATCGACTGGGCGCTCATTGAAACCCACTGGAAGGATCTGATGCGGGTGGTGCTCTCGATCACCGCCGGGAAGATTTCATCCGTGACACTGTTGCGCAAACTAGGCAATAACAGCCGCAAGAACCGGCTTTATCAGGCATTCCGCGAGCTGGGCCGCGTGGTGCGCACCAACTTCCTACTGCGCTACATCTCCGACTTGGATCTGCGCGAAAAAATCACGGCCTCAACCAACAAGGTCGAGGCCTACAATGGTTTCGCCAAGTGGAACTTCTTCGGCGGGGAAGGGGTGATTGCCGACAACGACCCCGAGGAACAAGAGAAGACGGTCAAGTACAACGACCTGGTCACCAACGCGATCATTTTCAGCAACGCGGTGGATCTGACACGTATCCTTCGCGAACTGGCCACCGAAGGGTGGAAGCCGAAACGAGAGGATGTCGCCACCATGAGCCCGTACATGACCGGTCATATCAAGCGCTTCGGCGACTACCTGATCGATATCGACGCTGTTCCCGATCCCTTTCTGGTGGAACTCATGCTGGAATAGCCGGAATGCCGCCAGTGCAACCGATCGCAGAGCGCCGCCACATCCAAGCTAAATTTCCAGCCAAGCTTCTGAAAGTGCGTTCCTTTTCAGAAGGTGTGTCCCATTTTTACACGTATCTCGGCTGGACCCCGTGTCAGGTCCTCGATCCGCACCACCTCGGCCTGGCGATCCTCCAGCGGCAGGTACAGCGCATCCGGGTCCTCGTCGACGTCCGCCTCGATCACCGCGTCGTCGTGCAGGGTCGCGCAGCAGGCCAGCGCCTGGCTCTCCTCCCGCTCGAAATCCATCAGCGCGAACGGGCTGGCGTTGCCGTGCTCGAACTCACCCTGCACGACCTGCACCTTGCAGGTGCCGCAAAGCCCGTGGCAGCACGCATGCGGCAACCACACGCCCTGCCGCAGGCAGGCATCGAGGATGGTCTGGTCCTGCTCGACCTCCACGGTCTGCCCCAAAGGCTCGATGGTGAGCTGGTAGGCCATGCCGAGGCTCCTTACGTACCGCTGCCGGCAATGCCGGTCAGCCCCGGTGTGCGAAATTGCACCAGCGATTTGTGCACCAGGCCGTTGTCCGCCAGGCTCTTGGTCGGATCGGGCATCCAAGCGTCCTGGCCGTGCTGCCACTGCACTTTTTTCCAGTCGATCCGGACGAAGTCCGGATGTGAGCCGTACAGACTGGGCAGTACCTCGTCGCGCAAGACGGCAAAGCGCATGTCGGGCGACACCGGAATGCAGAACGGTGCGCAGAACATCAGGTGATCCCGCCAGTGGAGATAGAGCAGGCGGTTGCCGTGGAAGTTTTCCTCGGCGTCGCGGGGAACGCCGGTATAGTCGGGTGAGAGTGCCTGGACGGCCATGCGCGAATCTCCTCGGAAAGTTGAGCGGTCTGCCTCAATCGGTGGTGCGGGTGCCGGTCCAGCGATCCCAGTTGGCCTTGTCGGGCGACAGGTCGTGGTCGCCGTTGTCCACCCCGGGCGCGAAGTGGTACCAGGTCAGTACCTCCGGCACGGTGGCGCCGCCGCAGTTGCCCTGGAAAATCTGGTGTACCGGCAGCCACGCCTGCACGTACTTCTCCGGCTCGTAGTCGAAGATGTCCTTGCAGCCGTCCGAACAGAAGTGGTATTTGGCGCCCTTGTAGTCGCTCTCGCGGAAGCAGATGCGTGTCGGGTCCGTGTCGACCTCGGTGAACAACATCGGGACCTGGCAGGTCTGGCACAGCATCGGGAGCCCGGGGCTGAACCAGCGCTCGCCTTTCTTCGCCAGGCCGTCCCAGTGCTCGAAGCGCGGGCGATAAAACTTGTCGAAGGTGTCGGGATATTTCTCCGCGAGCCACTCCTTCTCGCCGTCGCCGGGTATCCAGGTGTGGAAGGCCGCAGCATGGGAAAAGTTGTAGAACGTGCTCCAGACCTGGTGCGACAGGTGCGCCTTTTCCTTCTGCGCCACCTCGTGGTACTTCGGCATGCGTACCCCGTAGCGGGACAGATCCTCGAACAGCGCGCCGCCGTTCTTCTCGAAGTAGATCTCCCAGGCCTCGGACCAGGACATCACGCGCTTGGGCAGCATGTAATCCATCATCATCGCCACCAGCGCCAGCAGCCGGTAGCCGCGCCAGAACCACTTGTCGATCCAGCGCTGCACGATGGGCAGGTTGGCGGGATCCTGCTCCAGCAGGAACTTCACGATCTCCAACCCCAGCGTCATGTGGCGCGACTCGTCCGACTGCGCGGAGAAACCGAACGTCACCGTGGCCATGTCGCCGTTGAACGCGGCACCCGACATGAAGGGCATGAACAAGAGGTTGGTCAGTATGTATTCGAACGAGAAGGAGATCGCCGTGACGAACTCGAATGGACCGGCCGTCATGGCGTCCTCGAAATAGGACTTGGGCACCGACAGGTACCAGACGCGGTCGTACATGTGGATGTTATCGTGCAGGCCACTGAAGAACTTGTTGTAGTGGCTGATGGTGTGGACCTGCGTCTGCGCATGGCGCAGTTCGTCGATCGCCTGCATCTGGCAGGCGACCCGCGCACCGACCCCGCGCAAGTTGCGACCGGCCATGGCATAGCCGCGGCTGGCGGCTATTTCCAGTGGCGACACACCCTGGAAGAACAGCTTCAGTGCATTGATGTAGCGTGCATCGGTGACGTTGAGATGGCCGTTGTTCTGCTGGAAGGCATCGATGATGGCGTAGAGCTTGCGTTCCTTTTCGCCCTGGAACTTCCAATAGGCATCCATGGTGAGCCGGAACGGGTCCTGCCAGCCTTCCCAATCGTGGATCTTGATGCCCTCGAACTTGTCGAACGGAAAGACCTTGTCCATCGGCTGGTAGGTGGTGTCCCAGCCAAGGTCGCGCGTCATCAGGCTGTAGCGCTCTTTCAGGCCCACTTTGCGTGGGGCAGTCTTGGCGTTGTCTGCGCCTTTCGCCACGATATCGGAGGCTCGCTTGTTCATGGTTCTCTCGTCGGTACGGAGTGTGGTGTGGGTACCGCGTCAGCCGCGGACCAGACAGAATTCGTCGTCGCTTTCGTCGATGTTTCCCGACAGCGAGATCAGGCTGAGGTGCAGTTCCTGCAGGTCCCAGTCGCGACCCAGGCGTTGGCCCACGGACTCGCGCCGCACGACCAGCCGTCCCGGCGCATCGATCTTCACCATGGCGGGGAAATCCGAACGTGTGGCCGCAGGGTTGTCATCGAGGATCGCATCGATGATGGCGCGGGCCTCGTCGCTGGTTTGCAGGGCGATGAAGACGTTGTTGTTCATGGCTTCCTCCCGGTCGGGTCGGACGGCGACGAAGTATTCACAGCGATGCCGACCCGCCCGGCGCGGGCGACAAGGTCACCGACGGCTTCGGCGGTGACGGCCTCAGCCTGGTCGCCGAACGCCGCCGTCGCCCGTGGCCGGAAGGCATCGACCCATGCTGGCAACCAGTGCTCGATCCATTGCTTGAGCAGCACCGCATTGGCCTCCGACTCGGCGACCGCAGTGCGCAGGCTGGCATCCACCCAGCGGACGCTTTCCTCATACCAGCTCTGGGCGAACTCCGTGGACAGGGCGTAGCCACTGGCCGCTTGCGGTGCGAGCACCTGCTCCAGGTGGCTCATGGCCAGCGGATACACCAGGCCATCGAAGAGGAAATTCTGCACCAGCAGCACTTCGAACCAGTCCGCGGTGACGAACAGCTTTTCCATGCAGGCGCGCACGCCCTGCCAGCATGGGTCGCCCAGCCAGTCCTGCCGGGCCTGGTCGAGTACGGCGGTGTCGTTGCCGTCCAGCAGCAGGCCAATCCGGGTCAGGTACTGCGCCAGGCCAAGACGATCCATGGTGTGGAATTGCGCGGCCTGCGTGATGGCCGCACCGTAGCCATAGGCCACCACAGTGCAGTTGTTCATGTTGGCGCCCCACTCGTAGTGGCGCAGCGGCACCAGCAGGCGGGTCAGACGCGCGCGGTCGGCTTCCGCGGCATCGCGCAGCATCCTGCGGCGGTCGACGAACTCGAAGTTGCTCTCCTGCACTTCCTGCTGCCTGGCCCGCGCCTGGACATACACGCCGTAGTAGTAGTGGCGGGGATCGCGGAAGGCATACCAGTCATCCATCACGATGGCGGTGCGGCGCACGTCGTACAGGTCGTACTGGGGCTGCCAAAGCGGCCTGTAGTGGAAATTGGCCGTTGACTGCAGGTCGAACGTCGCCTCCTGGTAACGCGTGGCCGGCTTGTCAGCCCCGAACCGGCGCGCTATTTGCGAGAACGTCTGCCGGATTGGCCGGATATCACTTGTCTTGATGTCGACCTGCATGAAAAGCTCCTGTGATTGTGTGTCGGTGGCGCCGGTCGAACCGGCTCAGCTCTCGACGTCGGGTTTGCCGTAACGCCATTTCAGCCGCTCGGCGTCCACGGCTGCGCACTCCGGGTCTGACAGGAAACGGCTGTGATGCCGGGCACAGAACTCGCGAAACTGCTCGGGCCGCATTACCAGCTCCACGGTCAAATCCGGATCGCCCAGGGAAAACTCGAACTGCACGAAGCGCTGCCCGATGCCCCCGGTGACGCGCACCGTCGTCGCGGGTTGGCGAAATGCCGGCTGGGTTGATGCATTCATCAGCTGCTCCTGTTGCGCAGGCGGAACGCCTTGGCAGTCCCTAAACGCAATCGCCGTGCCAAGCCTTCACGAACGGCTTCACAGCGCGCTTTGCGCCGGCCAAGCCGCGAACGGTGCCGGGCTGCGTTTGCGCAAATGGTCAATTGATGCGCCGCAGCTTGATGATTTGCGCATGCTGCAGTGCAATCAAACTGTGCTAGGCCCTGCCGAACGGCCTGCAACGCCCGAAAGACGGGCGGCGTGCCACCGGCCCACCTCTTCCGTGGCGGCTCCGATGCCAGCGATTTCTGTTCAGAACGACCTGCTCGACTCGCTCCGATCGCTGATTCGTTTTGAATCGTCGAGCGGGCTCATCTGGCTCGACCAGCACCGCATGATGTTGTTGCACACCGGCGCGCTCGGCGCGTTGCGGCGCGAGCTGCTGGAAAGCTTGGGCGAGCAGCGCGCGCGTGGTTTGCTGCTGCGCATGGGCTTCGTTTCCGGCCAGCGCGATGCGCAGCTGGCGCGCAAGTTGCGCCCAGACCTGGTCGATCAGGTCGAGAGCTTCGCCACCGGGCCGCTGCTGCATTCCTTGGAGGGCGTCGTCAAGGTCGTCAAGGTCAAGCAGGATATCGACATCCAGCGCGGTCGCTATTACGGCGAATACCTGTGGCAGAACTCCTGGGAATGTGAATCACACGTGCGCGAGTCCGGCTATTCGGACGATCCGGAATGCTGGTCGCAGATCGGTTATGCCTCGGGCTATACCAGCGCCTTCATGAACCGCTTCATCGTGTTCAAGGAAGTGGAGTGCACGGCGCAAGGCGACCCCTGCTGTCGCATCGTCGGCAAGCCGGCCGAGGAATGGCACGATCCCGACTACCTGCAGTACTTCCGCCCCGATTCGATCGCGCACGAATTGCTCGACCTGCAGATGGAGGTCGAGCACCTGCGCTCATCCATCGCCCGCCCGCGCTACGATGGCCCGCTGGTGGGTGCATCGTCGAAGTTCCTCGACGCGATGGCCCTGCTCCGCAACGCCACACCCAGCCAGATCAGCGTGCTGCTGCTGGGTGAGACGGGCGTGGGCAAGGAGATTTTCGCGCACTGGCTGCATGACAATGGGCCGCGCGCGGCGCAGCCGTTCGTCGCGGTCAACTGCGGCGCGATACCCGACAACCTGATCGAGGCGGAGCTGTTCGGCGTCGAGAAGGGCGCCTATACCGATGCGCAGAGCAGCCGCGCCGGCCGCTTCGAGCGCGCCGACGGCGGCACGCTGTTCCTCGACGAGGTCGGCGATCTGCCGCCCAGCGCGCAGGTCAAGCTGCTGCGTGCGCTGCAATCCGGCGAGATCGAGCGACTGGGCGGGGAACGGGTCAAGGTCGTCAACGTCCGCGTCGTCGCCGCCACCAACGTCGACCTGCTCAAGGCCGTACAGGAGGGACGCTTCCGTGCCGACCTGTATTACCGACTGGCCACCTTTCCCATCACCATTCCGCCGCTGCGCGAACGCCGCGTGGACATCCCGCTGCTGGCGGAGCGCTTCATCGAGAAATTTTCCCGCCCTGTGGGCAAGCAGATCCGCGGCCTGAGCGACCGCGCGATGCAGTCCCTGGTCGATTACGCCTGGCCGGGCAACATCCGCGAACTGGAGAACGTCATCGAGCGCGGTGTGCTGTTGACGCCGGACAACTCGGCGATCGACCAGCACCATCTTTTCCCGCACGCTGGCTCGATGCCCGCGCAGCACCTGCAGGCATCCGGCGCGATCGGCACCGATACCCCCCGCCATGCCGACACGCTGGCCGAGCGCGTGCTGGAATCCGGCATCGGGCTGGAGGAACTGGAAGACGGCCTGCTGCAGATGGCGGTGGAACGCTCGGGCGGCAACTTGACCCGCGCCGCGAAACTGCTCGGCATCAGCCGCGCAAAACTCGCCTATCGGATCAAATGCATGCGAGATATAGACAAGGGGGATTGAACCGAGCGACCAAGTGGATGAAATTTGAGCGTAGCTTGTAGCCATCCCGGTCGGTACCAGTCGAACTTGTCCGCAGCGCGAAACCATAGGCGGCGGAATACAGAATCCGACGTCGTCACTAGGGGCGTGATCGCCGCGCGCATCACCCTACCCCCGATAACGCGCCCTAATCGCGCGCCCTACGTCAGCTCCCGGCCAACTGCCGACATCAGCATAGTCACGCGAACGGCAGCCATTCGGGTTGGAGCGGATCTTCGGGGCGCTCTGTCATGGGCCAGCTTGAGGTCCGAAATCGTCTCGTTCTTTCGAATGCTTGCCTGCGCTCCGAATCGTCGTGAATCACGACCAAGGGTGGCGCCATGGTTGCTGGTTATGCGCGGCCTTCGCCGCCACGATCCATGCGGGCAGCATGATCGACAACACCAGCAACGGCACGGTCACGGGTACCAAGGCCACACGGGTCGGCGACTACGGCAGTTCCTGTGGTTGCCGTTTGGCAATGCGGGGCGGCAGGACGTTGTTGTGGCATTTTGCCGGTGCTACGGTTCGGGAGTCTGATTCGCAGCCAGAACAGGAGAGGCCCATGCAAGGCGACGCGGTTAAACGTAATCTGAAGGGCATGGATGATCTCGACTTCACCGGATGGAACAACGGCGACTGGACCGGAGTGTTCGCCCATCACCACACCGACGATGTCCTGGTGGACTGGAAGGGTCAGGCTCCGACTCGCGGGATTCAGCAGCATATCGACGCCATGAAAGCGTATGTCGAATCGGCGGGTGGCACGCCACCGCAGATAACCTCCCATCCGATTGCTTTCGGATCCGGCGAGTGGACTTGCGTCGTCGGCGAGTTCGAAGGCGGAGGACGCATGGTAACCGTCGCCAAGTGGCGCGACGGCGCCATTGCTGAAGAGTACATCTGGGCTTAGAAGGCCTCGATAGAGTTGAGCGGTAACCGAGACCGCCTTCAGGCCGTCGGAATCGGGCACGCATTGAGATTGGTCGAGCCGGTGTGGGTCGAGGACCTCCCTTTGTTGCGTGCCCTCCATGCGCCTGAGCAACCGTACTGGGCGGCGGTATCCAGAGCATGGGTTTCACGCGCTTTCGGTCGCCGACTCCGGGGTGAACCAACCTACAGCTGTGGTCGCGTGATTCGCAGCTTGGACTTGCCCCACATGGGCTTCAACGGGAAATAGGCCTGGTGCGTGGTGCCATCCACGGCGACGACGTGGGCATTCGGGCCGAGCACCGCGGTGGCGAGCGGTCGAACGGTGCGCCCGGTGACCTTGAAAATCGACACCTCGCCGGATTCACCGGCCACGTAGAGCCAGCCGAGCGAAGCATCGAAGGCCAGGACATCCGGATCGTCGGCAACGTCGAAGGTGGCCCGCACTGTTCGACTGGTCAGGTCCAGAACCAGCAACTTGCTGTTGTCCTCACAGGCGATGAAAGCCAGACGTGAGGCGCCATCGATGTAGAGACCGTGATTGCCGACGGCTCCGGGAAGGCTGATCCGGCTGATCACCCTGTCGGTAGCTGGGTCGATTTCCACCAGCTGCTTGCGGGTCTGCGCGTTCGCGAAGATGTGCCGGGTGACCGGATCGTACTGGGTGTTGCCCACCTCGCCGCCCAGCGGGATCGTGGCCACCCGGGCGTTCGATCGCACGTCGATCACGGTATCGGTGCCGCCGTGTTCGTCGGAGACATACAGCTTGTGCACGTCCGGGGCATAGGCCATGCCGTCCGGATAATCGCCCGCCGGCGTGCGCGCAATGATCTTGAAGGTTTTGGCGTCGATGGCGACCACTTCATCGGCGCCGGTCGCCGAGGCGTATACCCGATCCAGCTCCGGCACATACAGCACACCGTGGACGGAGCTGACGTCGGGAATGGTCGCCACCACCTTGCGCTGGGCGGTGTCGAACACGACGACGGCGCTGTCGCCCAGATGCGCCAGGAAAAGAAGATGGCTTCGTTCGTCGAGGCTGGCGTAGTCCCAGCGCGTGGCTCTGCCGGGTAATAGCACCTCCGCGAGCGTGGTCAGCGGCAACCGGCTACCCGGACTGTTCGCCCCGCTGCACGCGGGCGTGGTTACGACCAGTGATGCAAAGGCCACCAAGGCCATCAGGCCTCGACAGAGGGTGCGGTCTGCCTTGAGGTTCATGTGCCGGCACTCGTGTCCAAGGCACACATGCTACGCGCTACGTATGCTGCCATGACGTCACCGTTCTTCCGGTGGCTTGAGGTGCCGGAACTGCGCCAGTAACAGCAGGTCGTAGAGGATCTTGAGTGAGCCGCAGATCAGCAGCGGCCAGGCGAAAGACGAAGCTGCGAACAGCGCACCCGCCAGTGCAGGACTCGCGGAGGATGCCAGGCTGCGCGGCACCGAAGTGAAGCTGGCGGCGGCACTGCGCTCGGGCTCGGTCACTACGGCCATCACGTAGGACGAGCGTGTCGGCACATCCATCTGCGACAACGCGGCGCGCACCAGCAGCCATGCCAGCGCCGGCGCAAGCGACGGGGCGAAAGCCGCGAGCATCAACGCGATGCTGGAGGGGATGTGCGTGAACACCATCGTGTTGACCAGACCGATCCGTCGCGACAGTCGCGCGGCCACCGGATACGACAGCGCGGACAGCAACCCCGTGCCGAAAAAGAACACACCGGCCGCCGTCAGCGAGAGATGGAACCGCTGGAACAACCACAAGGCGAGCAGCGATTGCACGACGAATCCACCGGCGAAGGCGTCCAGGCTGAACAGGGCCGCGAGCCTCATGACGATGCTGCGCGAAGGGCCAAGTGCACTCACCGGGACGGCCGCTCCATTGACGGCATGCCGGGGAAGGCGCGTATAGAGGTATCGCCCCGCCACTCCTAGCAAGGCGTACAGCACGAACATGGCCCGTATCGTGGTCAACCGGCCTACGCCCAGTGGTGCTGCCAGTTCGGGGACGCTGGCGAAGAGTGCACCCAAGGCTGCGGCCAAGGCGCCGGCCAGACTGTAGCGCGCGAACATCCGGGTGCGGTCCTGATCGCCGGCTTCGCGTGCCAGTGCGGCGTGCTCCAGCGGCACGAACACGCTGACGTTGCCGGCGGACGGGTTGATCGTGCCGGCGAAGGCGACGATCAACAGAACGCCGTAATCACGAAAGATGGCGAACGCCAGCCCGCTGGCGACCATCAGTCCGGCGGCGAACAGCAATAGCCGGCGGACTCCGTAGCGTGCACCCAGCCACCCGGCCGCGAAGGTCAGGCACGCCGAACCGAGCAGCGAGGCAGTGGCCAGTACGCCGACCGCGAACGGCGAAAAACCCAGTGCCAGCAGATAGGCCGAGAGCAGGATCGCGACGAAGCTGTCGCCAAAATCGCGTAATGCGCGAGCGGCAAACAGGCTATACAGCGGATCGAACGTCCGCCGTGAGGATGCGGCCACTAAATTCATAGGCAGATCCGAGTTCTTGTAGATGCTATTACATGGATGTAGCGTACGCTACATGAAAACAAATCCATCGCCTTGGCTGATGCTGGTGGTATCGCTGCCGGGACGCAGCCAGACACCACGCATGCGGCTGTGGCGTGCGCTCAAAGGAGCCGGCGCCGAGGCGCTGCGCGACGGGGTGTATGTACTGCCGGACAACACGTCGGCCCGGGACCTTTTCCAAGCCCAGGCCGAGGAGGTCATGCGTATCGGTGGGATCGCCCAGATCGTGCCGTTCCATGCGACCGATGCCACTCAGGAAGCCCAGCTACGAGGCGCATTTGACCGATCGGCGCTCTACGCCGAAGGGCTGGAGCAGTTGTCCATGGTGATGGTCGAGCTGCCCGGTCTGGCAGAGAACGAGGCGCGCCGACGGCTGGCGGCGGCGCGCCGTGCGGTGGAGGGCGTCGTTGCCGTCGATTTCTTCCCCGGGAAGGCGCGGGATCACGCCGAAACCGCCTTGCGCGATGCCGAGCAGACCCTCAACGGCCAGTTCGCGCAGGACGAACCTCACGCTGCACATGGGCTGATTGCCCGCCGGAACGCCGCCGAGTACCGCGCTCGCCTCTGGGCCACCCGCAAGCACCTGTGGATCGATCGGGTGGCTTCGGCCTGGCTGATCCGGCGTTTCATCGATCCGGATGCCCGCTTCCTCTGGCTGGACCAGCCCGCGGATTGTCCAGCTGACGCCCTGGGCTTCGATTTCGACGGTGCCACGTTCACCCACGTCGGTGCCCGGGTGAGTTTCGAAGTCCTGGTGACCAGTTTCGACCTGGATCGCAATGCCGGCCTGGCTCGTTTGGGTCGCCTGATCCACTACCTCGACATCGGTGGCGTGCCGGCCGCCGATGCCGCCGGCTTTGCCAGTGTCATGGCCGGTGCGCGAAGCCGTCGCGGCAACGACGACGACGGCTTGCTGCAGGACATGACCACCGTGCTCGACTGTTTGTACGCCGCATACCTCGACCCACCAGGAGAATCGCCATGAACGCTCGCATTTTCCGCCCCTCCCTGCGCCCGCTTTGCCTCGCGCTGATCGCGCTCAGCCTGACCGCGGCAGCCCTGCCCTCTGTCGCCACGGCCCTGGATCCCGCCACGATCGGCAAGGCCGCCGGCGTCGACGCCAAGGCGCAGCCCGATGGTGCCGTCAAGATCGGCTGGAGTCGCTCGGACGTGCCGGTCACCGTCGACGGCATGCGCCTGTCGCCGGCTGCCGGCCTCGGCTCCTGGGCGTCCTTCACCGCGATGGGCGATCAGGCCATGGTCATGGGGGACACCGTCGTCTTCCAGGACGAGGTCGACGCCGCCATGGACGCCGCCTTCGCGCACGGCTTGAGCGTCACCGGGCTGCACAACCATTTCTTCTACGACCAGCCGAAGGTGTACTTCATGCACATCGGTGGCGAGGGTTCACCGACGCAGCTGGCCGCTGGCGTCAAAGCGGTGTGGGATGCGGTGAAAGCGGTACGCGCAACCCATCCTCAGCCTGCGCAAGGGTTCGGCGGCGCCACACCGTCTCCGGGCAAATTGAATGCGACATCGATCGCCACGATCATCGGGCACCCTGCACCGGTCACCGATGGGGTGGCCAAGGCCACCATCGCACGAGAGGGACAGATGCACGGACAACCCATTGGCGCATCCATGGGGTTGACCACCTGGGCCGCGTTCAGCGGTAGCGATGACCTGGCGTCCATCGATGGCGATTTCATCATGCGAGCCGACGAGGCGCGCCCGGTACTGCAGGCGCTGCGCAAGGCCGGTATCCACATCGTGGCCTTGCACAATCACATGATGGGTGAGAATCCCAACTACTACTTCACCCATTTCTGGGGCAAGGGCAAAGCCGCCGACCTCGCGCACGGATTCCGTGCGGCACTGGATGCCCAGGTCGCCAGCGCGAAGCACTGACCATCACGCCCAAGGAGCACCATGCGGAGTGCGTCGCTGCAGCTTGCGATCGGGGTGGCCATGATGACGGCCACCACGGCAACGCGGGCGCACACGCAGAGCGCCATCGTCAGTACCGGCTTCACCCGCCGAGATCCGCGTGCTGCGGGTTCCTGACAGTACCATCCACCTGGATGGTGCTTTGGACGAACTCGCCTGGGCATCCACGTCCGTTATGGTGCTGACCCAACAGGACCCGCATCCGGGCGAACCCACGGCCAACCACACCGAGGTGCGGCTGCTGGCAGCATCGCGAAAGAAGCTCAGCAGCACCCGCCTGCCCCGCAAGGCGTCGAGATGAATCGGGTGCGCCGTGGATGCCATGCGTTCGAAATTCCGGTACAGGCGCCGGGGTCCTGATGCGCATGTCGCTCTCCAAGTCGCCCTCCGGGCGACCGGTGCGGTCCAAAGGCGTCAACTTGAAGAGACTGCAAATTCCCAGTTGGATTCATGCGCCGATCCGGGTATTCGCGGAAGCCACTCCTTCCCTGCTCCTCGACAACGTTCTCCAATCATTTCGTTCGACATGGGTCCGGGACGTTTCAGAGACGGTTTTTTGGCCGCTCGCGGTAGTCATGCGCAAGCCAGGTCGTGCAGAGACCGTTCCAGCGCCATGTCTGCCTGCTTCCTGTGGAGCGACGCGCCCGGGTCTTGAGCAGCACGATGTCAAAAGACGAATCTGGGGTACTGGCTCACAACACGATGGTCATTTCCGACAGGAGCTCCAGGTTCTGATCCGCCAGTACGCCATGTGCCGGCCTGCTGGACAAGGTGGCATCACGCGCCGCCATGACTTCGTGAATCTCGCTGGCACACAGCGCGACCACGCTCTCCAGCACGGCGTCGATGCTGGCGTGGCTGGTGTCCAGGTGCATCCGGGCCAGCAGCCGTTCGGTACTCGCGGCGCTCAGCATCAGGTCGCCGGTAACCCAGCTGTTGACGGTGAACAGACTGGTTGGCACGCCCTTGGCGCTCATGCCTATGCCCAGCAGGTGCCGGGTGGTGACCGATGCCTGCGGATCGCCGGTCAACGCTGCGAAGGCCTTTTCCGCGCCCGACCGGAGCCGCCTTGCCCACAGCGGACGGCGGGCAAACAGATGGAAGTGACCGTGCTCGGTGGCGCCGGGTCGATCTTCGGGTGAGTGCGAGTGGTAGAACCACTGGTAGCCACTGACCCGATCGATCGCATCGTTTTCGGGATAGTGCTGCCATTGTCGCGGGGGCTTGCCCGCAAGCAGGCCTTGCAACAAATGCTCGCCGCGCGCCGCCAGGGCGGCGTAGGTTTCCAGCAAGCGCCGGCCGGCGGCATCGGCGTCGGTACCGCCAACGGGACCCCGATGCCGCCGGCCAGGCGCCGGTGCCATCAGTGCTGGGCAGCGCACTTGGGAGCGCACTTCGCTCCGCACTTGGGTGCGCATTTGGGTGCGCACTTGCTGGCGCCACACTTCGCCTTCATGTGCCGGTGCGGGTGCTTCTTGGCAGCGCACTTGCCTGCCGCACACTTGGCGCCGCACTTGGTCATGCTCGTCGCCGGCCCGCACTTGGCCTGGGCGCCGCTCGTGTCCGCGGCAGCTGCGGGGAGGGCAACGATGGCAGCGGTCAACGCGGCGAGCGAGGCGAGTTTCACGGAAGCTTTCATGGGGTTCTCCAATGCAGGTGAAAGGCAGAAGTACGGGTAGAGACGCAGGGTCTCGACAACAGAGAGGCCGCCGGCGAACGAAAGGATTCAGGAAACCGATGCGGTGAAGCGTGCCCATCCGTATCGCAGGCAGGAGGCCGGCGCGAGCGGCGGAAAATCATCGTCAAGGCCGTGGGCTCGGCTTCGCCACCGCTCAACCGAGCCACAAATACAGCAGCGCGCCGAACATCGCGCCGACGGGCACGGTGATCAACCACGAAAGGACGATGGCGGTCATCACGGGGCGATCCACGCCGGCACCATTGCTGATGCCGCTGCCGGCGAGTGCGCCGACCGACACATGGGTCGTGGACACCGGCAATCCGCTGAATGACGCCGTGCCGACCAGCAGACTGGTGGTCAGGCCGGCGGCCAGCGCCCCGCCGGCATCGAGCCGCGTGATCCTGTCGCTCATGGTGCGGGCGACGCGGGCCGCCCCCAACAGGCCGCCGACGAGCATCGCCAGGCCGACCGCCAGCGCCGAGGCGTTACCGTCCAGCGCGGCGACCGGCAGCAGCAGCGCCGCGATCTTGGGTGTGTCGTTCAGGCCCCTGGCGAAACTGACCGCACCGCCGGAGAGATACAGCAGGCCATCCACCAGGCCACGGGCATCGGGCCGCCACACCCGCCGGGCCCCGACGCTTTCGCACTCGGCCACGGTACCGGCGAGAGCCACCGGCATGCCCGTACGCAGCATCAGTCCGTCCGCAGAGACCTGCACCGCACTCACCGTGCACTCGCACTCCGGCTCGCGCTCTGCTCGGGCGGTCAGCCGGCGCAGCCACGGCGCCAGCAGGTAGGCCGGCAGGACCGCAATGACGGGAGTCGCCAGCAGCGGCAGCAGGAAGCTGTGTCCCAGCGTGCCGAATTTCACCGCCGAGCCGACCGCCATCAGGCCGACACCGCTCATCGCGCCGACCAGCGCGTGGGTGGTCGAGATCGGCTGCCCACGCCAGGCGGCCAGCGCGACAGTGATACCGGCGCCGCCGGCGACCGCCAGCGCAAACGGTAGCTGTGCCGCGACCTCGGCCGGCACCAGGCCGGCACCCGTGAACGCCTTCAGCAGCGCACGCGCGAGGAACACCGAGGACAACGATCCGGCCAGGGTGGTGATGCTCGCCCAGCCCAGGCTGGTCCAGTAACCGCCGCGGCGACTGCCGTACAGGACGGCCACGCCCTTGAAATTGTCGTTGGCGCCGTTGGTGGCGGCGAGGAACAGCACGGTCAGTACGAGCAGGGTTTCCATCGGGCATCCCGGGTAGCGTCACGCGAAGACGAAGCTGTAAGGCACAAGGCCACATGCCATAGAGCCATCCGGGTGGCAAAACGATTCAGGCGGTTGGAAATTCTGCAAGTTGCCGCTGCATCCAATCCGCCAGCGCACGCTGCGCCGGCAAGGCCTCCGGCAGCCGGCCAAGCGCGCCCAGCACCCGCGGCAGATCGTCGGCGTTGTCGACATCGGCGAGCACGGGCAGATCGGCGATGCTTCCCGTCGCTGGCAGTGCCCTGCGCAACGCCAGGCAGGTGTCGCCCTGCGAATAGCGCACCGACTGCCAGATCGCCAGCGGCACCGGCGTGTTGGCGCCGAACAACCAGAAGCCACCATCGGTGGCGGGACCGAACACGAACGCCACCGGGGGCTCGGCCAGTGCCTGCGCGGCCTGGGCCAGTTGCCCCGACGTGAGCTGCGGCACGTCCGCGCCCACCAGCAGCACGCTGTCGTGCCGGCTCAGCAGGGTCTCGAGGACGTGATGCATGCGCGTGCCCAGATCGCCCTCCCCTTGCCAGATCGTGGGAAAGTCCGGCCATGCTGCGTGTGCCGCGTCGTCGGCCTCGGCTACCGCCCAGTAAGGCGTGATGAGCGGCCGGGCCGACTCGGCCACCGCCGCCACGGCAGCGCTGGCCAGCCGATGGAAGTTGAGCGCGGCGCGTTCGCCGATAACGGCTGCCAGCCGCGTCTTCAGCGGCGAATGACCCGGAGTCTTGACGAAAATGGCCAGCGCGGTCGTCATGCCCTCGTCCGCCGCGTGGCGCGCCATGCCGGCCACGCCTGTGCCGCGGTCAGTCGCCAGTGCCTGAGCGTGGTACTCAACCAGCCGTGTCGCGCATATTTGCGTGCGCTGGTTTCCAGCACGGCGGGAATGCGCCGCAGCGGCAACCCTGCATGTCTTGCGGCCCATACCAGCAGGTGGTCCTCGCCGTAACGCGCCTGCTCGTCGAAGCCGTGCAGCGCCGCGAAGCAATGCCTGGGCAACAGCAGTCCCTGATCGCCGAACGGCAGCCCCAGCCAGCGCGCGCGCCAGTTGGCACCGGCCGCGTTCAACGCCGTCCAGCGCGGGCCATCGCCACGAAAGGCGAGCGTGAACCAACCTAGCGCCTCGGCGCGCTGCCCGATGAAGTGCTGTAATTCATGCAGGGTGCCGGGACGCAAGCGCGAGTCGGCGTGCAGGAACCACAACCAGTCGCCCGTAGCCAGGCCGGCGCCGAGATTCTGCTGGCGGGCACGGCCGGCCTCGCTGCGGCACTGCCGATAGTGCAGCTGCGCGGGCCACGTCGTCAGTGGCGGCCGCGACTCGTCATCGGCGCACACCACGATCACCTCGCTGCCGCTCGGCAAGTCCGCCAGCTGCCGCAGCAGCTCGGGCCATTCGGTTTCGCCGGGCGCCAGCGGCACGATCACCGACAACGAGGTCATGTCAGCAACAGCCGGACGAACAGCTGGCCGCGGTGCCGGTCGATGCGGCGGGCGCGCAATCGAACAGGCCGAAATGCTGCCGCTTGTCGCCGTCGATGCGGAAATGCGCGGCATAGCGGCTGCCCGAGAGCATGTCGGCGGTGTTTCCGCAGACCCGCACCGGGCGGCCGCTCTCGAACAGGTGATGGTCGTCCAGCGCGAAGCGGTGCGGGTGCCCGGGCAAGCTGCCCAGGTAGGTCGCGACCTGGCCGTAATCCTCGCAGCGATCCTCCAGCGGCAGCTTGAATGCGCGCCAGGTGATCGACTCGAAGTTCGCAAAGCCGATACGTTGTTCGATCGCCGCATCGGTCAGCGCGATCGGGCTGCGCGCACACACGCGCATCGGCCATGCCCAGCTCACCGAGCAAGCGGCGGAAATCCTCCACGTACAGCGCGCCGGCCAGGCACTCGCCCAGCAGCACCGGGTCGGCCAACAGCTCGCCTGGCAGCCGGCGGTCGCTGAACACGTCGGAGAAATACAATTCGCCACCGGGCTTGAGCACGCGGCATATCCCGGCGGACGCGCGGCGCTTATCCGGCACCAGATTGAGCACGCAGTTGGACACCACGACGTCGACGGAGCCATCGGCGATGCCCAGCGCCGCCAGGTCGGCGAGATCGCCCAGCTGCAGGGTGACATTGCTGTGCGCATGGCCGAAGGCCTGTGCGTGCCAGGCGCGGTGGCGCTCGGCCACCGCCAGCTGCTGCTCGGTCATGTCGACACCGATCACCCGCCCCTGCTCGCCCACCAGCTTCGACAGCAGATAGACGTCCCGCCCGCTGCCGCAGCCGAGGTCGAGCACGGTGGCGCCCTCCACCGCCGGCGGCAGCGGCGAGCCGCAGCCGTAGAAGCGCTCGCGCACTTCCGGGTGCAACTGGGCGAGGATCGAGCGCAGTTTTTCCGGCATCGCTTCCAGGCTGCAGCATGCCGTGGTGCGCAGATCACGGCTCGACTGCAGGGTTTCGCCGTAATAGCTGCGCACGGCGGATTGCTGCTCTTCCGCGCGGGCGACGACGTCTTGTTCCAGGTTCATGGTCATGTCAACGATCCTCCACAGGAGCTGCCCGCCCCGGCGGTACAGCCATAGCAATGATTGGCGAACGCAATCGGGCCGTACCCGACGTCCGCCAGGGCGTCGATTTCCCACAAGCTGCGTCGGCGGCCGCCCAGCGGCAGCCCCAGCGCCTGGTTGAAATCGCAGTCGAACAGTTCGCCATCCCAGCTCACCGACAGCAGGTTGCGGCACATCACGCCCAGCGCCGCCCGCGGATTGAACGCATCGAGCAGGGTCTGCATGTAACGCTCGTGGCGGCCTTCGCGCTCGAGCAGGTGCAGGAAGCGCTTGATCGGCATGTTGGTAATGGTGAACAGGTGGTTGAACACGATGCCGAAGTGTTCGGCCAGTTCGCGCCGGTAGGTTGCCTCCAGCGCCGCCTGGGCCGGTGGCAGCGTGGCGCCCAGCGGGTTGTAGACCAGGTCCAGTTCCAGCCCGGAGCCGGCGCGGCCGTAGCCGAGCGCATTGAGCCGATGAAGGGCGCGCAGGCTGGGATCGAAAACGTGCTGCCCGCGCTGCTTCTCCACGTTGGCCTTGCTGTAGCAAGGCAGCGAGGCAACCACCTTGACGCCCTGCGTGGCCAGGAACTCCGCGGTGTCCTCCTGTCCGGGACGGAACAGCACGGTCAGGTTGCAGCGGTCGATGACGGTCTTGCCCAGCGCACGGGATCCCAGCACCAGGGTGCGGAAATGCGGATTGAGTTCCGGCGCGCCGCCGGTCAGGTCCACCGTATGCACGCCCGGAGCATTCGCCAGCAGTTCCAGGATGCGTTCCACCGTGGCCGCCTGCATGATCTCGGTGCGCCCGGGGCCGGCCTCCACGTGGCAATGCTGGCAGGCCAGGTCGCACAGCTTGCCGACGTTGACCTGCAGGATCTCCGTCGGCGTGCGCGGCAAGGCGAGCCCATGCTCGCGCAGAGAGCGGGCGAACGATGGTGCGGCGAAAGATGGCACGGCGTTCATGGCAGCATGTCCTGGCGATGTTGGCGGCGCTGGCGCACCTGTGCGGACCGGTCCGGGCGCCCCGGCAGCAGAGCCTCCACAGTACGCCGTGATCCTTCGCATGCCGGTCGCACGGCAAGCATGCGGCACCCGGCCCTCTGTCCTGGCATGAAATCGTGATTCCTCATGCCGTCCTCACTTCCGCCGCCAGGCGTGATAGCGGGCCAGCCAGCGCAGCACTCGTTCGGGCGCATGGGCCTTCTTCCAGTTCCCCGCCGCGTACTTGTTGGCTTCGGCCCAGGTCGGATACGCGTGGATGGTGCCAAGGATCTTGTTGAGTCCCAGCCCATGGCGCATCGCCAGCACGAACTCGGCCAGCATTTCGCCTGCATGCTGGCCCACGATGGTCGCGCCCAGGATGCGATCCTTGCCCGGCGCGGTCAGCACTTTCACGAAGCCATGCGCCTGATCCTCGGTGATCGCCCGGTCCAGGTCGTCCAGTTCATAGCGCGTGGTCTCGAACGCAATGCCCCGCGCCTGCGCCTCGCGCTCGTTGAGGCCGACGCGCGCCACCTCCGGATCGACGAAGGTCACCGCAGGAATCACCGCGTAGTCGACGCGAAAACGCCAGATCGAGCCGAACAGCGCATTGACGGCGGCGTACCACGCCTGGTGGGCGGCGACGTGAGTGAACTGGTAGGGCCCGGCGACGTCGCCGCAGGCATAGATGTTCGGGTACAGCGTGGCCATCCAGGCATCCGTATCCACCGTCCTGGTCACGGAGATGCCCAGTTCCTCCAGCCCGAAGCCGGCGACGCGGGGCTTGCGCCCGACCGCCACCAGCAGGGTGTCGAAGGGGATTCTTGCGCGCCGGCCCTGGTGGTCGCAGACCAGCGCGTATTGCCCGCCGTCGCGTTCGACCGCCAAGGCGCGGCAGTCCGTACGCACGTCCACGCCATCGGCCGACAGGCGCGCCCGCACGAAGGCGGATACCTCGTCATCCTCGCGCACCAGCAGGCGTCCGTGGCTCTGTACCTGGACGACCTGCGTACCGAGTCGGGCAAATGCCTGCGCAAGCTCGCAGCCGATCGGGCCGCCACCCAGTACCAGCAGGCGCCCGGGCGGGTCCTGCAGCTGCCACAGCGTCTCGGAGGTAAGATAGCCCGCTTCGGCCAGCCCCGGCAGATCCGGCACCATGGGTTCGGCACCGGTGGCGATCACGATGGCGCGCGTGGTGACAGGCCTGCCGTCGATCTCGACCGCCCACGGCGACACGATGCGTGCATGGCCATGCTGCACGTCCGCGCCCAGCCCGCGGTAGCGTTCCACCGAGTCGTGCGGCGCCACGGCCTGCACGGCGCGCCGCACGCTGTCCATCACGGCGCGGAAATCGACCCTGATGTCGCCGGCATCCACCCCGACGCGGGCCGCGCTCCGCGCCTGCGCCGCCAGCCGGGCCGCGTGGATCAGCGCCTTCGATGGCACGCAGCCGGTATTGAGACAGTCGCCGCCCATGGCGTCGCTTTCCACCAGGGTAACCTTTGCCCGCACGGCGGCGGCGATGTAGGCGCTGACCAGTCCCGCCGAACCGGCGCCGATCACTACCAGGTTCCGATCGAAGCGCTTCGGCGCCGGCCAGCCTGCATAGAGGCGCCGCCGCTTCACCCACGCCACGCTCCCGCGCGCCAGCCATGGGAACACCCCCAGCAGGACGAGTGAGCCGGCGATCCGGGGCGAGACGATGCCCGACAACGAGTGCAGGCGGGCCAGCTGGGTGCCGGCATTCACGAACACCACGGTCGCCGCCAGCATGCCGAGCTGGCTGACCCAGTAGAACGCGCGTATCGGCAACCGGGTCAGCCCCATCAGCAGGTTCACCACGAAGAACGGGATCACCGGAACCAGCCGTAGCGTGAACAGGTACAGGGCGCCTTCGCGACGGATGCCCTCGTCGACCGCGTGCAGGCGCTGGCCGAAGCGCCGCTGCACCACGTCGCGAAACACGAACCGGCTGGCCAGGAACGCCAGCGTCGCACCGATGCTGGAGGCAAACGACACCAGCAGCGTACCTTCCAGCAGGCCGAACGTCGCGCCGCCCGCCAAGGTCAGCAAGGTGGCCACCGGCAGCGACAACGCGGTGACCGCCACATACAGCAGGAAAAACCCACCGCCGAGCAGCCACGGATGGGTCTGCCGGAAAGCGTCCAGCGCGAGCAGGTGCGCCTTCAGCGCCGCGAGCGTGAACTGGTGCTGCCAGCCCAATGCGAAGAACACGACGACCGCACCGGACAGGCCGATGACGATCAGCCAGCGGAGGATCGTGGTGCGATTTTTCATGCGTACGGAATCCGGTCGGCGGCGCTCAGTCCCTGAGATATTCCTGGACCATCTGGCGGCCACGATGGATGCGGCTCTTGACCGCCTCCCGCGTCAGCATGAGCTGGCCGGCGATCTCGCTGATCGAGTACTCCTCGAAATCGCGAAGGATGATCGCCTCCCGGTATTTTTCCGGCAGCGACTGGATGGCGGCAGCCAGGTCCGAGCGCAGATCGGGACGCTCGACATAGACGAAGATGGCGTGATCCGGCTCCGGCAATGCCACCTGCCCGCGCATCGCGCGCAGCAGGCGGTGGCATTCGTGGCGCACGATCGAGAAGGCCCAGGCAGGAAACGAAGCGATCGTGCGCAGCGTGCCGAGCCGGCGGTAGATCAGCAGCAACGATTCCTGCACCGCATCGTCCGGGTCCACGCTGCTGGCGCATTGCGATTGGGCGATGCGCCGCAGGTCCGGCCGGCAGGCGGTCAGCAGCCGTTCGACGGCGGCGAGATCGCCCTGCCGCGCGGATTCCAGGAGGATCGGGTCATGTCGCATGGGTGAACCTTTGCATGGTTGCTCGATGGTGCAAACGGTGGAGATTCCTGTTCTCTCACCCCATAGAGGACACCAGCTCATCAAAGGATTCAAGCGGATTGACCGGCACGGCCGGCTACCCTGCCCGTACCGCGGTATCCGCGCCGTCGCCGCGCCGCGCCGCGGGCCGGAGTCGTTCGAGGATACGATCGAGCGAGAACGGGCCAGGACCCCAGGCGATCACCGCCAGCAGCATCATCGCCCAGACCTTGTGGTCGCTGAAATCGTTGCCGACCAGGCCGGCCCAGAAACCGTGCGGCCACAGATCCGGGTAGGAAACGACGGCCATGATGTTGTAGATGAACAGGAACCCCGCGGTCAGCCGTCCGCCCAGCCCCAGCAGGAGGAACCACGGCGCGACCAGCTCGATCCAGGTGCCGAGAAACGCCGCGGCGTCGCCGGACAGCAGGGGTACGTGGTATTCGTTGTTGAACAGGTAGGACGTACCCGCCGGGTCGTCGAGCTTCACCACGCCGGCGCGCCAGAACGCCAGTGCCACCCACACCCGGAACAGCAACAGCACCACCGGCCCCAGGCTCGACAGCGCCTCCGCCAGTTGCCGGTAATAACCACTCGTGCGCCACAGCAGCTTGTTCATGTGCAGCCCTCTTGGTTGTTGAACGCCACGACCAGGCCCTGCACGAGCAGGTCCCGCAGGCAGGGTTGAAGATCGAAAGCGGCATCCAGGTCCGCGGCCGCCCGATGGGCCGCAGCCACGTCGCCGCCCGCGGCCAGCACCTCGATGCAGCGGAACGTGGCGGGGTCGACCGCGGCCATGGCCACCTCGCCGCCGTCACGCCATAGCAGGACATTCTCGCCACCTCGATCGGGACGCGGAGCGGGCCCGACGGGCGACTGGCACCACTGCCACAGCGTGAGCACAGCCCAGCGGCTGTGCAGCCGATGCAGGCTCGGATGCAGGCGCAGGTGCAGCCGGTGCGGTTCCACCGCAGCCGCGTCGGCGGCGGCCCGGGCGTCGGCAGGCGTCGCATCCGGCGCCAGCACGGTCAGCTGGCGCAACCAGTCCAGCCTCGCGATGTCCGCCAGATAGCCCAGCGAGCGGGCCTGCGGCATCGCCTCGATGAACCCGGGCAGCGCGCCGCCGAAGGACTGCAGGTTGCCGCAGGTCGAGGGATGCTGCTGCTGGTAACGCGCCGCCATCGCCTCGAAGAAATCCTCGCCCACCAGCGCATGCACGGTGGGGAAAGTGTCGTGCAGGGCCGCCTTGAGGGTCGCGGCCACCGCGTTGCGGTAGATGCGCAGCCGTGCCGCCGGATCCAGCCCGGCGCCGTCGACCCATGCCGCCACGTCGTCGCCGCGGCCCAGCACGGCCGCGGCAAAGCCTTGCTGCAGTTCATGCAATCGCGGTGCGGCAGGCATGCAGCGCCTCCTCGGCACGGGCGGCTTCGGCCAGCAGCACCTCCAGTTCGGGAATGTCCTGGTCCCATTCGATCAGGGTCGGCTGCGGTCCGCACAATTCCAGCGCCTCGCGATAGAGCGCCCATACCTCGTCGGCGACGGGACGGCTGTGGCTGTCGATCAGCAGTGGCACCGGCAACCGGTCTTTGCGCAGAAACCCGGCCAGATGGATCTCGCGCACCGAGGCATGCGGCATGGCGCGCAGGTACTCGCCCGGGTCGAAACCGTGATTGACGCTGTTGACGTAAACATTGTTCACGTCCAACAGCAGGCCGCAGCCGCTGCGGCGTACCAGCTCGGCGACGAAGGCCGACTCCGGCATGTCGGCGTGGCGGAAGCTGAGATAGCTCGAGACGTTCTCGACCAGGAACTCGCGCCCCAGCGCGTCCTGCACCTGCTGCACGCGCGAGACCATCAGGTCCAGCGCTTCCCTCGTATACGGCAAGGGTAGCAGGTCATTCAGGTGGACGCCGCCGATCGCAGCCCAGCAGATGTGGTCCGAGACGAGCGCGGGCTGATAGCGGTCGACCAGCCGCCGCAGGCTGGCCAGATGTGCGACGTCGAGCGCGTCGGACGAACCCAGCGACAGGCCGACGCCGTGCAGACTCAGGGGATAGTCCGCGCGGATACGCTCCAGCGCCGCATGCATCGGACCGCCGGCGGCGAAATAGTTCTCGCTATGCACTTCGAACCACGGCACCGGTGGCCGCTCCTGCAGTACCCGGGCGATGTGCGGCGCACGCAAGCCGATCCCGGCCTCTGCAGGGATCGGGCGCTGCGCCTGTGGCAGCAGGCAGCTCATGGCCTTGGCTCAGGCCTTGTCCGCCGGGGTGGTGGAACCGCCGTCGATCTTCTCGCACAGGCCGGCCGGCACGGCCACGAATGCATTAGCGTCGCGTGCCTTGCTGTCCTGGCCGGCGCACGAATGCCCCGGCGACTTGCAGTCGTTCTTGTGCGCCGCGTTGATGCCGTAGCACTTGACCATCGCCATCTTGCCGCTCTTCATGTCGTTCGCGCCGTTCGGCGCCGGGCTGGCGGTGGCGACCGACGCCACGCCGAGGGTCAGCGCGCCGGCCAGAGCGACCTTGAGCAGGTTGTCGTAGTTCATGATGGATATCTCCATAAGGTGAGCCGGGGCGTCCGGCACCTCATAGAGCCGCCCGGGAGGCCAAAGGATTCACCATACGGGTGTGCTGCAGGCGACCCATCAAGCCGATGAGGCAGCAAGGCGGCGGGTGTCGACTGCGTCGCCACGGCAACAGCATCCGTCGGCAGGCAACGGACTGGTGCGGACGCTGACCTGCGGCCGCTGCGTACCGATTGCAACGTGGCCCTCGATGGCGTCAAGCTGCACGAATGAATCACAGGTCGGCAAAAATCTGGCGCTCGTATCGCAGCCTGCCCCGCTGGGTACAGGTCTGGGTGGGCTTCGTGCTGATACCGGTCAACGTGTTGCCGTTCCTTCTGCTGGACACCTGGAGCGGCCGTGCAGGCACCGCGGCCGCCCTCTTTGTGGTGGCTACCAACCTGCCGATCATGTGGTTCGCCGGCGGCATGAGCCGGGCGATGTCGCTGCCGCACCTGTTGGCCTGGATTCCGCTGGAAATCGCGTTGGCTCTGCGCCTATCCGGTGCCGCCGGCAATCTGCCGCCGTCAACGGCCGAAATGGCGCTCGCGATCGCATTGTTGCTCGTCAACGGCATCTCGCTGGCGTTCGACGCGCTCGACTCGTGGCGCTGGTTGCGAGGACGGCGCGACGTACCCGGAACTGCAGCCTGAGTCTGCCGTGGCGGGGAACGACATCAGCCTCGTACCGCCACTGACGACCGATGCGAGCTGGCTTCCCGCCATCCATGGGTGGACGCGCATTCAATCGCCGGCAGGATCATCGCCGTCCAACCCCAGCCGGCTCTGCAGCAGTCGTGGCATGTGGATCCACCAGGGCAGACTGCTCATCGCGCAGCTCGCGCAGGAAGCTCTGAAACTCCGGCGCCTGAGTCAGCAAGCGCCCGGCCAGCGCACGCAGCGCATCGACCTGATCGCGGCGCAGGTGAAATGCCGTCGGCATCGCATTGAATCGCTGCCGTTCGGCACCGTCCTTGATCTGGCCGAAGGTCAGCACGGCAAAGTTCACGTCCACCGTGGGGTCTCCCGCCGGACGCAGCGCATTGACGTGGCGTGCCCACATCAGGAAGCCGTTTTTCGCCAGCGCCGCGGTCTCGTTGTTGAGTATGCCCAGTGAAGCGTCGAACGAGGCGCGCAAGATATCGATCGTTCCCGGAGCGCGCCCCCGTTCGGACCATGGGTAGGGCGCATAGACCTGGGCATTGGCGACGATGACCAGCACATGCCGCACACGGCGTAGCTGTTCCGGGGTGAAGGCACCGGCCATGTCCGGCACGTTGCCGTACTGCGCCACCGGACTCATCATCGAACCGCGTACGCCGAGGTTGTCGGTGATGCCGCCGTCGACCAGGCGCAGGACCGGCATCCGTTCCGGGTCGTCATAACGTGACAATGCGAGCGCCACGGCATGGCGGCGTGACAGCAGGTCATCGTGCGCCAGCGACTGCGCCACCCACGGCTGGTGTCGTTGCGGGCAATCGGGATAGTTGCGCAGTGCGATCGGCGCGAACAGCCCCGGCACGGCAGCCGATGCCATCACCGCGTTGGCCACCGGATAGGTCGACAGATCCGAGCAGAGAAAATCGAACTGCTGCTGGATGAAGGAAAACGTGGTGGCGTTGTTCAGGTCACTGGCGTTGAGAATGACCATCGGCAGGCCCGCCGGCGACATGTCGGCGAATGTTTTGCCCTCCAGCAACGTCCGGTCGAGATAGGCGGCGACCAGATCGCTGCGGTTGTAGTGGCGACCGGCAATCGACAACAGATGATCCGGGCGCCCCAGCAGGCCCAGCAGCTCGCCTTGCCAGTCGCGATAGAGGAAGCGGGTCCGGAAGTCACCGAAAATGCGGTCGCCGAACAGGCCGTAGTACGCCGCGGTGTAGCTGCCGCCGGAAACCGAGGTGACCACGTCGACCAGATCAAGCAATCGCGTCGGCTGGCCGCCCGACGGGACTTCGGTGTCGCGCAGCTTTTCCAGCACACCGTAACTGAAGGCAGCCGCGCGGGTGCCTCCGCCGGAAAACGCCAGCACGACGAAGGTATCGCGGGGAGCGTGCGGGAATCGCGTCTTGAATTCGTAGCGATCCTCCACCCCGGCCGGCTTGATCCGGGTATTCCAGGTCCGCGTGGCGCAACCGGCAAGCGCGCACAGCGCGAGGCCAAGCAGCAGGCATGGCCAGCTGCGCGGCAGACGACGGGACGCAGGCGTCACGGCCTTGTCCTGCGTTGCGGTGGGCATGGTTCGTCCCCGGCCCGGATGGCTTTCAGGGGCGAACCATGACACCGTGCCAGAACGCGACGTGCCCACGGATTTCCGCCGCTTCCGGCTTGGGTTCCGGGTAGTACCACGCCGCGGCGGGATTGACCTCGTCGTTGACCACTACATCGAAATAGCTGGCCGTGCCCTTCCATGGACACATCGAATGCCGGGTGCTGTCGCGCAGGTGCTCGCGCCTGAGCGATTCTGGCGGAAAATAGTGATTGCCCTCGATCACGATCGTGTGATCGCTTTCGGCGATCACAATGCCTTGCCACATGGCGCGCATGGGTCTCTCCTCGTTGCGGTTTGTCGGAAAAGAAATCGAACCGATGCCACTGCCGCCCGCGCGGGCCGGCTCATTCGCGATCAGGGTGCGATGATCGGCCCGCACATCGCCGAGGATGCATCCGACTCCCGGAGCGATCACTGGTCATGTCTCCACACGTACACGCCCGATAGATGCGCCTCCCCGGTCGAAGGATTCATCAGGGTCACGCTTCATGACAGGGCCGTAGCAGCAACGGCTTGGGCCGGCTATCCACGTTTCATCGCGACACAGGCAACACGATGTCCGCCACCAGCTCGACGAATTTTCCCGGTGCCGGTACAACCTCGATGACCGGCTGCGGCATGCGATGTCGGCTCATACCGGGAGCCGCGGAAACATGGATGTTTCCATCTCGGTCCGGACCATGGAAGCGAGCACCGGCGAGATGCCGAGGCGCCGTTCGATCTCGGTGCGCGAGATCAATCCGCGTATCTCGTCGCGTTCATCGTCCTGGCGCTCGGTGATCAGGAGATGGGTCTGTCTGGTTTCACGAAAGGTTTCCAGGATGTCGCCTGTCCGCGCTTTGCGGATGTCCTCGACCCGCAGGGTCGGCAAGCTCTCCACGGCGGTCATAATATCGGCCACCTCGATATCCTCGTGCCGGCATTTCGGATGGGTACAGTTCGAACCGCGCAGGAACTGCAGCGGCTTCTGCCCCTGGATGTCGTAGGCTGTGATCAGCCCGAGCATGCTTTCCTTCACCAGCACCAGCAGCGTACGCACACGTGCATCGATCATGCGCTGGAGTGCCTCATCGATGCTTCGCTCGGGCTCGACCGTCACCGGACAGACTCGATGGAAATCCACCATGACCGCCAGCGCGGGATCCTCGTCTTTCAGCGAGGATTCCACGAGATGGGGGTGCCTACGTACAAACGTGGGAAGGCGGCTGAGATGGGTAACGACTGAGCGAAACGGCATGGGGATCACCTCGACTCGGTGGGGTCGAAACCCACGGGGACCGTAGTGCAGAACCAACCTGCGTCAATGGTATGCGCAGCTTCGGAGATCAACGGCCCGTGAGGGGTGAAGACGCGCGCGGCAGTTCGGATAGGCTCGAAATCCATGGTCAGGAACGCGGGGCAATGACCATGAACTTCCCGCTGCCGCGCGACGCCCTCACCCGATAGAGCTGCCGAACCACCAAAAGGATTCGGCAAGGTTTCAACGCGATCGCGAAACACCCGGCGAGTATCCATGGAGGCGCTTGAAGGCGCGGCTGAAGGCTGCCTCCGTCGCATAGCCGGCGATCACCGCCGCTTCGGCCACGCTGACGCCGCGCTCGGCCAGCGCCGACTTCGCCTGCTGCATGCGCAGGCCGGTGACGTACCCCATCGGGGTGGCTCCGGTCGAATGGGCAAATCGCCGGGCGAACGCCGCCCGCGACAGATGCACCCGGTCGGCGAGCATCGCCACCGTCCAGGGCTGCTGCGGATCCTGATGGATGGCCAGCAACGCCGGGCCGAGATGCGGGTCGAAAATCGCGGTCAGCAGCCCCTGCGCGACCGTGCCGGCGGCCAGGCATTGGCGCAGCGCATACATGAACAGCGCATCGGAAAGCTTGTCCATCAACGCCATGGCGCCGGGACCGTTCGACTCGGCTTCGGCGACGATCAATTGCAGCAGGGCCGCCGGCGCGCCGGAGTCCCCGCCGCCCGGCTGCGGATCGTGCCGAAGCAGCAGCTGCGCCGGCAGCGAAGCCAGCAGCACTTCCGACAACGGCGAGTCGAACTCGAAGTAGCCGCACAGCAGCAGCGTGGGAACGTCGCCATCGGCGCCCAGCGACGCGATCAGGCAATGGTCCACCGGGCGGTTGAACAGTACCGCGTCGCCGGCCCGGAGCAGGATGTCGCCGGCATGGCCGTCATACCGCATCACGCAGCGGCCGGTGGCCACCAGGTGGAACATCGCCTTGCGCTCGTATTCACCATCGACCACCCACTGCCCGCAATGCGTGGTCCGATGGAACACACGCGTCTGCAGGCGGAGGTGCCGCATCAATTCACTCAGTTCGTCCACGAAGGCTCCCGATCAAGACGCGGAGACAAGCATGCGCGCGTTGCAGACATGGTTGCGCGGGCGGTCTAGGGCCACAGTATGCCCATGGCCGCTTTACCATTCGACCGGCCATCCATCAACCCATCAATGGAGTATGAACCATGAGCGAATTCACCTTGCAGACCCCCGACTCCGCCCCGGAAGCAGCACGCCCACTGCTGCGGGGCGCACGCGACAAGACGGGCTTCGTGCCCAACCTGTATGCCAACCTCGCCAACGCGCCGGCAGCGCTGGAAGCCTACTTCGGCCTTTCCGCCCAGTTCGACAAAACTTCGTTCAACCCGGTGGAACGCCAGGTGGTACTGCTGGCCGCCAGCGTGGAAAACAATTGTGAGTTCTGCGTCGCCGCCCATTCACTGATCGCCCGCAAGGTGGCCAAGGCTCCCGATGCCGTCGTCGACGCGTTGCGCAGCGGCACCACCCTGCCCGACGCCCGGCTGGAAGCCCTGGCCACGTTCACCCGCCGCATGGTGAAGGAGCGTGGCGAGGTGGCCGGAGCGCCGCTGCAGGCCTTCCTCAAGGCCGGATTTACCCACCAGCAGGCGCTGGAAGTCGTGCTGGGCGTGACGATGAAGACGCTCAGCAACTACACCAACCACCTGACCGAAACCCAGACCAACGAGCAGTTCGCCAGCGAGGCATGGAAGCGCCAGGCATGACGTTTTCGGCAGGGTCGCAGGGACTGAAGCATCCGGCCCGCAACATACCCCCCATCATCAGGACATCAGGTTCATGCATTGCATGCAAAAGACTCTCGCACTTCTTGCGGCATCCGTGGGTATCGGTTTCGCAGCCGGCCCCGCCCATGCACAACTTCCCAAGACCACCATGCAGGTCGACCACGCCAACACCGCGCTGGTCGTGATTGACCCGCAGGTCGACTTTCTCAGCCCCAAGGGCGTGACCTGGGGGCTGGTCGGCAAGAGCGTCGTGGCCAACCACACCGTTGAAAACCTCGACACCTTGTTCAAGGCAGCGAAGGACAGCAACATGCAGGTCGTCATTTCGCCCCACTACTACTATCCGTGGGACCACGGCTGGAAGTTCGGCGGCCCGCTTGAAGTGGCGATGCACAAGATCGGCATGTTCGACCGCAAGGGACCCCTGAGCCTCGACGGGTTCGAGAACTCCGGCGCCGACTGGATGCCGCAGTACAAGAAGTACATCAATGACGGCAAGACCATCGTCACCAGTCCGCACAAGGTCTATGGCCCACAGACGAACGATCTGGCGCTGCAGCTTCGCAAGCACGGCATTTCGAAGGTGATACTCGCCGGCATGTCGGCCAACCTCTGTGTCGAAAGCCACCTGAGGGAACTGCTGGAGCAGGGTTTCGAAGTCGAAGTGGTGAAGGACGCCACCGCTGCCGCGCAATTGCCGGGGCTCGACGGCTACGCCGCCGCTTTGACGAACTTCCAGATGATCGCAAATGACGTGGTGACCACCCAGGAAGCGAAGGACGCCATCCTCGCCACCAGGTAACCCCCTTCGACCGGGCGGCCCTTCCAGGAAGGAAGAGCCGCCCGGACCGAATGGCGCTTACTCAAGCCCCGTTCGTCCCCGGATCAAGTCCGGGGCAGGCTCTGAGCGTAGGCCGAAGGCCGAAGTCGAAGGACACGCCGGCGATGGGGCGGCCCTGGTCTGGCGGCGCTTCGACTCCGCCCGCTGCGCGGGCTACGCTCAGCGAGAACGGGGCTTAAGTAAGTGCCATTCCCGCCCGGATCGAATGCATCGAACACAAGCAGGACCGGCCCGCCTGCATTCGAACGGAGGCAAGGCGTACCGACAGATTCCCTGGCGCGCGCAAAGTGCGCCCCCAACCATGAGCAGGAAAATCATGATCAAGATCAGTGTGATGTACCCCCATGCCCCGGAAGCCCGGTTCGACCATGCGTACTACCGTGACACGCACATGCCGCTTGTGAAGCGACGCATGGGCGACAGCTGCCGGTACTACTCGATCGACAAGGGACTGGCCGGCGGAGCCCCCGGGGCGGCACCGACCTATATCGGCGTGAGCCATATTTTCTGTGACTCGGTGGAAGCCTTCCAGAACGGTTTCGGACCGCACACCGCCGAACTCATGGCCGACCTCCCCAATTTCACGGACATCACGCCGGTCATACAGACCAGCGAGGTCATGGTCGAGCGCGGCTGACCGGCCTTGCGTCGTCAATGCATCCATTCGGCGAAAGGATGACCGTTAGTCTGTCGCCCTCGCCTTCCCCGGAGATCCATCCCATGAATTCATCAAAACGGCTGGGTTGGGCACTGCTTGGACTGCGCCTGTCGATCTTTCTCGTGATGCTGATGTGGACGCTGGACAAATTCATCCGGCCCGAACACAGCGCTGGCGTATTCAGCCATTTTTACGCCGTCACCGGCCTCGGCCAGGGTGCCTTCGTCGTGATCGGGGCCATGGAGCTGGTACTTCTGCTGGCCTTTGTTGCCGGGCTCGCACGGCGTTACACCTACGGCGCGGTGTTGCTCCTGCATGCCGTCTCGACACTGTCCGCCTGGCATCAATACGCGCACCCCTATGAAGGCACCAATCTGATGTTCTTCGCCGCCTGGCCCATGCTTGCCGGATGCGCGGCGCTCTATCTGTTGCGCGATGCCGACACCATGACGATCGACGGCCGCAGACAAGCCGCGCGCGGCAACCCGGGCCATTCCTGAACATCCTGGACAAACTGAAGGAGGCACGGCCACATGACACGCCCCGAAATCGCGGTATTCGACGCCTACGGCACCCTGTTCGATGTGCACTCGGCGGTAGCCCGGCTGGCCGATCGCATGGGCCCGGAGGCCGAAGACATATCCGAGCGATGGCGACAGAAGCAGCTTGAATACACCTGGACCCGCAGCCTGATGCAGCGCTACGCGGATTTCTGGCAGGTAACCGGAGAAGCACTGGATTACGCCCTGGCCGCAGCGGGCCGCCGTGATGACGCCCTGCGCTCGGCGCTGCTGGACGCCTACCGCGAGCTGGACGCCTACCACGAGGTGCCCCGCGCCCTGGCTGGATACCGCGCGGCGGGGATGCGCGTTGCCGTGTTTTCCAACGCCACCCGCTCGATGCTGCAGACGGCGCTGGCCGCCGCGCATCTCGACGACCTCGTCGACATGGTGTATTCCGTGCACGAACTGCAGGTATTCAAGCCCGATGTCCGCGTCTACGCGGCGGCGGCCGACGCATTCGGCGTCGCACCATCGGCCATCGCCTTTCATTCATCCAACGCCTGGGATGTCGCCGGCGCGGCTTCCTCAAACTGGCAGGCGTTGTGGATCAACCGGACCGGGCGCCCACAGGAATACCCGTGGGTCCCGGCCCCCGCCGTACCTGACCTCGTCCAGGCATTGCGGCACGTCGTGGGAGCGGCGCCAGTTGCCGGCATCAACGACATCCGGGGAGGAGTCGATTGATGGGCTGGATCAGCGAAATCCCGGACAGCGAGGCACGCGGCCCGCTGCGTGACATCTACGGCACCATCAAGAAGCAACGCGGCAAGGTGGCGCGCATTCTCAGCGTGCACAGCCTCGACCCGGACGCCCTGCAGCACCATCTCGACCTGTACCTGCACCTGATGTTCTCCCCCGGTCCATTGAGCCGGCGCGAGCGCGAGGCCATCGCGGTGGTGGTCTCCACCGCCAACGGTTGCACCTATTGCGTGGCGCATCATCTGGAGGCGCTGCAACGCCATGAAAAGGATGCGGCCGTGCTGGCCGCCGTGCGCACGGCACCCGACCAGCTCGCCGACTTGCGGCTGCGTGCGATGCTGCTGTACGCGCGAAAGCTCACCGCCGCCCCGTCGACGATGGACCAGGCGCAGGTGACGGCATTGCGCACGGAAGGGCTCACCGACGGGGATATCCTGCGCATCAACCTGGTCACCGCCTATTTCAACTTCGTCAACCGCATCGCACTGGGCCTTGGCGTGGAAGCCGACTCGGAAGAGATCACCGGCTATGCCGACGAATGAAGCGGTTCCCGTCCATACCGGCCCCGGGGCCGGACAAGACACGCCACCCCGTGCTTGCCACGCGACGTCATGCTCAGTGGTAGGGTTGCCTGCGCGGGTGGTTCCGGCGCGGATAATGCGGCGTTCCCGCCCTGCACGCCATCGCCCGCTTCACGATCTGATGCCGGCTCCCGTTCCATGCCGGCTTGCCGGAAAGACCATGACATGCTGACGTTGCGTCACATCCTGGGGGTGGTGTTCCACCCTCCCCATCTGAAACGGACCTGCATGGTGGCGCTGCTGGTGGGTGTGTGGCTGAGCGTGTTCAACCTCGGTGGCCAGCTGCTGGCTGGACCGTGGAACGCGCAGCTGGCGATCAAGATCGCCATGAATCTGCTGACCCCGTTCGCGGTCGCCAATCTCGGACTGATATCCCGCCAGGCCGGTTCGGAATCGGACAAGGCTGGGTGATGTCCTCGACGATCGATCCGGCCTCCTGACCAGGGCATCCGACGATGGCCCCGTTTATACTCACTCACGAACCCGCGATCCGGCTCGGTGCCTTCACCGGCATCTTCGCCATGATGGCGCTGTGGGAAGTGCTGGCGCCCCGGCGGCGCCAGACGATCGGTCGATGGCGGCGCTGGCCCGGCAATCTCGGCATCGTCGTGCTCAACAGCGTGCTGGTGCGGCTGCTCTTCCCCACCGCCGCCGTCGGCGTGGCGTTGTACGCCGAGACCCATGGGTGGGGACTGCTGCATGTGCTGAAAGCACCAAACTGGCTGGCGCTTGGCGCATCGGTACTCCTGCTAGATCTAGCCATCTATCTGCAGCACGTGTTGTTCCACGCGGTGCCAGTCTTGTGGCGGCTGCACCGGATGCATCACACCGACCTCGAATTCGATCTGACCACCGGCGCACGCTTCCATCCGCTGGAGATCCTGCTGTCGCTGGGCATCAAGCTGGGCGTCATCGTGGCCTTGGGCTCACCCGCGACGGCCGTGCTGGTTTTCGAGGTGCTGCTGAACGCCACTTCGATGTTCAACCACGGCAATGTCCGCCTGCCGATGCCGCTGGACCGCCTGCTGCGCCGGATCCTCGTCACGCCGGACATGCATCGCGTGCATCACTCCTGGCATCCGGACGAGACCAACGCCAACTTCGGCTTCAACCTGCCCTGGTGGGATCGCCTGTTCGGCACCTATCGTGCGCAGCCACGCGACGGCCACCTCAACATGACCATCGGCATCCAACAGTTCCGCGACCCACGCGAGCTGCGCCTGGATCGGATGCTGTGGCAGCCGTTTCGCGTCGACCAACGCACTGACCAGGACGGCCGCCCATCATCCGGTGTCTGACCATGGCGGGCTGCGCGTCCCTTGATCGGTACTTGTCTGCGCCAGAGTCCAGAGCAGCCCTGACTTTGCTTGTAGCCGCCTTTCATGAGAGGGCACAAACACACTATCGGTTTACCGGGATGATGCCGACTTCCACACCTCGACCGAGTTGTCCGCAAGATTGGTAGCGTAGACCGTGCCATCCTCTGCCACCGCCACCCCGGTTTCGGTGAAGCCCGGAATCCGATGGGGCGTTCCGAAGGCGGTCAAGAAGCGACCCTTGGCGCTGAATTTCTGGATGCGGTTGTTTTCCTCGTCGGCCACAAACACATTGCCATCAGGGCCGATGGCAATGGCGGTCGGCGTCCTGAACCAGCCATGGAGCGAGCCGAGGATATTGATGAACGCAGGAAGGTGTAGCCCCATAGGACCGCCCCACATCCGGAGGAATCGCCCATCGGGGCCAAACATCTGGATGCGATCGTTGTAGCCATCCGTGACATAGATATGGCCACGCCTGTCGGTGGTCACGTCGGTGGGATAGTTGAATGCGCCTGCGGACACATAGCCCTTCTTCCCGGTGGTGCCCCACTGACGCACGAACGTGCCATTGGAACGCAACTCCTGGATACGCTGGTTGTAGAAATCCGCCACCACGAGATTCCCGTTGGGCAACACGGCAACCCCCGAGGGTGCCTTGAACTCGCCTGGTCCTGAACCGCCGTGGCCGATGACCTCAAGCAACGCGCCGCTGGTCGAAAATACCTTGATGTCGTCGTTCCAGTAGTCCGCAACATACAGTTTGCCGCTGGCCACGGTGAGGTTCATGGGCCGACCCAACCCGGCAGCACCGGTGGCTGGATGATCGATGGCGCGAAGAAACCGGCCGTTGCGGTCGAAGACCTGGATGCGATGATTGCGCGAGTCGGCAACAAAAACCCTGCCCTCGGCCAGCGTAATGCCAACCGGATCCTGGAATTGACCCGGCTTCGATCCGGCACCGCCCCAAATCATCACCCGCCGGTAGGGCGGCTCTTTGCAACCGGGCACCCAGAGCAGCCAGCCTGTTCCAGCGATCAGCAACAGGGCGGCCACAACGCCGAGCAACCCGTACAGCGTGCGTTTCACGGCTTGGCTCCAGCCGGACGATTGACTACAGCTTTCAGTTGAAAACCGGCCTTGTGCACCACTTGCGCCAGCTGCGCGTCGGTAAATGCGGTTCCAGGACTCACCGTCACGATGAGCACGCCATTGCTGAGGTTCACGTCGGTGTTCTCCACGCCCGGCTGCTTGGCGAATTCTTTTTCGATACCGTAAGCGCAGAACGGACAGGCCAAGCCGTCCACGCGCAGCACGTAGGCGTTGGCAGGCGGGGGGACCGTAACTGTGGAGCTGGCGAAAACCGGCCTGATAGCTATCAGGCCCAGCGACAGGACGAGCAGACGCAGGAAGTGGACCATGGGACGAAACATAAGCGTTCTCCTTGAAAAATCGCGCACGGCTCAGAGCTTGTGAAGAAAACCACTTCCTGTGGTTTTCTTCAGTCGCGAGTCCGGTACACGCCCGGACTCGCTCACATGAAGCAGTCACTTGCGTGACTGTTTCATGCCCGGCCCTCCATGGCCGGTCTGAGAGGTTGAAAAATTCACAACCTCTCAGAAATTGAACCGCAGGGCAACGTTGTAGATACGACGATCGCGCAAGCTGCCGAAGGGCACATTGCGCTGCACTGGAATCTGGACAACTCCTTGCAAGACCCAACGAGGCGTGACGTACTCCAGACCGGGTGCGATGAACCACTCGGTGCCGCCGGACGCCACGACAGGGCTGCCGTTCATGACGTTGCGCCCGGTCCGGATCAGGTTCGTTTCCAGCACGCCATAAAGGAAGTGCGGCAAGCCGTTGCCAAGTTTCCGCGGCAGCAGCCGGTACTGGAACGAGGCGTCGAACTCGCTGACATGGCCGGGCGAATACCCGGCATGCCGGCCGTTGCCTTGGTAGCTCAGGGACGTATCGATCTCGTAGTTCAGCGTCTGCCAGGTGGCCACGACACCTCCGAGTACACCCCACGTGCCCGAACCAGGTTGGAACATCCGCGGCTGCGCACCATAAGTATCCCGATAACTGTCGCGGCCGGTCGGCGCCACCGCGCCAAGGATCGGCGCCACGCGAAAACTCGCACCAGCGATATTGTTCTGCCACACCGTATAGCGGACGAAGAAAGTGCTGTCGCCCAGACCATGGTTGGCCCGATGGACAGCTCCCATGGGCGTGGTCATATCCAGCGTCTTGTCCAGAAACGGCACCATTCCAAACACGGTCAGTTTGCCGGTAACGCCATAGGCCAGGACGCTGATGCCGGCCCGGGCGGCCACCCGCATATCGGGTAGTGCCGTTCCATCGTCGAGCAAGCGATACATCATCGTCTCCTGGAACAGCAGCTCACCCTGGCTGACCGGCAACGCCGTATTGAAGGTGATGGGCCCAGCAGCGGCGGGCGCGCTGCCGAATGCGCCGACGGCAGCAGTCATCAACACAACCCATGTCGCTCGAAGCTTTGCCGTTGATGCGTTTGAGTGGTTCGCTTTGCATGGTTTCATGGTGGTTCGTTCCCAGCAAAATCGTGGTCCGGTGAGGGCTCGCCTCACCCGGTCCAATCCAGCACCGCGTGAGCGTCGCCGGGGAGTTTCAAACCTGGAGCACGCTCCAGGTCAAGAGCATGGCCATTCCGGTTGAGATTTCCTGCACTTGGCATGCCTTTCGCAATGAACGAAACCGGTCTTGCACAACCCACGCAAGGAACCATCGCCGGTGAGATGGGAGCGTCTCCAGCACGTGGACATCGCTGATTACCTGGAGCAAACTCCAAGTCAAGCTATTCCGCGACTGTCATTGCATCGTGCCTGCCGAGCTTTACTACAATCCCTACTGCACCGCCTGCGGTGGCGTCGAGGAAGCAACGGACCAACGCAGTGAATCCGTGCACTGGATCGACGCAACCGTGCATCTGGAAGCGGCCGCCAAATTACGCATCGTCCGCCTGCCCGCATTGGTCATCGACGGTCGGCTGGTGGTGCAAGGCCCGCGCGCGTTTGCGCAGCTTCGTGCGTGGATCGCCAGGCAAGGAAACGACACGTGAGCGCTTATCGGATCGGCGATGCCGCGCAGTTGGCAGGCATGAGCGTCGATACCTTGCGCTATTACGAACGCATCGGACTGATGCGCCGCGTGTTGCGCGACGGCGGCGGACGGCGCGCCTACACCGAAACTGACCTCGAACGCCTGCGCTTCATCGCCCGCGCGCAGGCCATGGACTTCTCGCTGGCCGAGATCCGACAGCTTCTGGAACTACGCGACCATCCGGCCACGGCGCGCGCGGAAGCACGTCGTCTGGCTCATGGCAAGCTCGATGCCGTGACCCAGCGTCTGCGCACCTTGCGCCATTTGCGCGACGAACTGCGCCTCCTGCTGAATCTGTGCACCCGTGTCGACGGTTCCTGCCCGATCCTGGAGATGGAATCCACATATCAAACGACACCACCTGCCCCGGACCGTGTGAGAAAAACGGCCCTGACCCGAAGGCGCTCGTGAGCCATGGCTGGCACACACCCACAACCCGACCGTCTCGCTCAACCTGCGCAGCACGACAGCTGTTTCACATCCTTGCTGAAAGTCTGCGCGCACAACTTCAGCCCCTCGACCATCGTCAGGTACGGGAACAACTGATCGGCCAACTCCTGTACCGTCATGCCGGCCCGCAACGCCAACGCAGCCGACTGGATGATTTCCCCGGCCTCGGCGGCAACCGCCTGCACGCCGAGCAGGCGAAGGGAACCGGTTTCCGCAACGATTTTTATAAAGCCTTGAGTATCGAAATTGACCAGCGCGCGTGGCACGTTGTCCAGGGTGAGCGTGCGACTGTCGGTTTCGATGCCCATGAGGTGGGCCTCGGCCTCGGACAGCCCGACGGTGGCGACCTGGGGTTCGGTGAATACCACCGCCGGCATCACGGTGAGATCCAGGGACGCCTCGCCGCCCAGCATGTTGGTGGCTGCGCGGGTACCGGCCGCCGCTGCCACATAAACGAATTGTGGCTGATCCGTGCAATCACCGGCGGCGTAGATGTGTCCGGCACTGGTGCGCATGGACTCGTCCACCACAATGGCGCCGCCCTGGTTACGCGAGACACCGATCGCGTCCAGGTGGAGATCCCGCGTGTTCGGTGTGCGGCCGGTGGCCACCAGCAGACGGTCGGCACGCAGTTCGCCAGCGTTGGTGTTGAGTACGAACTCGCTCCCTGCATAGGCAACCTCGCTGGCCTGCGTGTACTCGAGTACGCTCATGCCCTCGTTCTCAAAAGCAGCCTTGACCGCGACTCCGATGGCTGGGTCTTCGCGGAAGAACAGCGTGCTTCGCGCCAGAATGGTGACCTGGCTGCCCAACCGGGCGAAGGCCTGGGCCAGTTCCACCGCCACCACTGAAGAGCCGATCACCATCAGGCGCCGGGGGATGGTGTCGCTGACCAGTGCGGTGGCGCTGGTCCAGTACGGCGTGTCCTTCAGCCCCGGGATCGGGGGAATCATCGGGCTGGCGCCGGTGGCAATCAGGCAGCGGTCAAACGTCACCGAACGCTCGCCACCGTCATTCAGACGCACGCCGAGCCGATGTGCATCCACGAATTGCGCCTGGCCATGGATCACCTCGATGTTGGCTTTCGCAGCCAGAATGCCTTCGTACTTGATGTGGCGAAGCTCCTCGACGCGTGCCTGTTGCTGCGCGAGCAATCGGGTCCGATCGATCACCGGGGTCGCTGCACTGATTCCCCCATCGAAAGGGCTGGTTCGGCGCAGGTGGGCAATGTGCGCACCGCGGATGAAAATCTTGGACGGTACACAGCCGATATTGACGCAGGTGCCACCGATGGTGCCGCGCTCGATCAGCGTTACCTGTGCGCCACTCTCTGCAGCCTTCAGCGCAGCAGCCATCGCCGCCCCACCGCTGCCGATCACGGCCAGCCTGAGCGGGGAGCCTCGATCCGGACCTGGTGCTTCCATGGTGGGCGTGTTCGTCACCGGTGCGCTCGTACCCGGGTATTGCCGTTGAGGCGCGATCACACGGTACTTGCTCGGCAGCGCGGCATTGAGCGATTCAACCGTCAACGCGGATTCGGCCCGGATATGCGCGGTATTTTCGGGATAGGCGACCGTCACCGCATGGAGACCGGCCACGCTCTTCAGCGCGTCTTCGACATGCGCGGCGCAGGCATCGCAGGTCATGCCAGACACGGACAAATGCATTTCTTTCATGAATATCTCGAAATAGTGACATGAAGCAAGTAGCCGCAAACGGACACTTCTTGGAGGAAACTTCGAAACCTTCCCTTGCACCGGAAAGCGACGTTCCAGCAACCATCGGGGGCAACAAGAAATACCAACACAACCAGTGATGCCCCGATCACCGCTGCTCTTTGTGGCTCGGCATGCAGCAGGCTCGCTCCCGCTGCCGTTTCCATAGCGCATAGACCGTGATGCCGAGAAATACCACCAGGGCAGGCAGCAACACATAGTCCAGATAACCGGTGAGTGCCGACAGGCCGATGGCCCCCAGCAAGAGCACCAGAATCGGCGTGGCGCAGCACAACACCGCCAGCACTGAGCCGACCACACCCACCTGTATCAATGTTTTTGGATTCCCCACGTCTTATTTCCTTACCGTGGCTGGATAACCGGCATTGGCCGTAGCTGTGGTCAACTGCTGGACGCTGGTCTTGGCATCGTCAAAGGTAACGACCGCCTCGCGCTGCTCGAAAGCCACCGTGACGTTCTCGACGCCCCCTACTCGATCGAGCGCCTTCTTCACCGTGATCGGACAGGCCGGACAAGTCATCCCCGGCACGGACAGCGTGACGGTCCGGGTGGCGGCCCAGGCAGGGGCAGTCACGACGGCGAGTGCAAGAACGGCAACCAGCTTTTTCATGATGAACTCCAGATCAGTAGAACAAGGGAAGCACGTAGGGAAATCCGAGCGCGACCAGCACCAGCGCGGCCACGATCCAGAAGATGAGCTTGTAGGTGGTCCGAACCTGCGGTATCGCGCAGACCTCACCCGGCTGGCAGGCAGTTGCCGGACGAAAGATGCGTCGCCAGGCAAAGAACATCGCGACCAACGCCAGCCCGATGAACCACGGACGGTAGGGTTCCAGCACGGTCAGATTGCCGATCCATGCGCCAGAAAATCCGAGGGCCACCAGCAGCAGCGGCCCCAGGCAGCAGGTGGATGCCAGGATCGCGGCCAGGCCGCCGGCAACCAGTACGCCACTGGGTTTCTTTGGTGCAGACATAAGTGATTCCTTTTCCATTGCGACGATCCGGTTCACCGTACAGGGACAGCGTAAGGGCGTACCTAAGTACGGAGTCAAGCGTTCCATGCGGAGGTGTTGTCGGGTGCCGTGACGCATGCCGTTGCGCGGTGGAGGGAACGCCGCCGTGATAACGGCTACGCCGGGATCTGGCCCTTTGTGCATCGCCACACGGTGCTAACCTGCCTGCGCAGTCCTGCATGGAATCAAGCGCGATGACGAACAGCCAGAAAAACCTGACCATCGGCGCCTTTGCCAAGGCGGCCGGGGTCAATGTGGAGACGGTCCGGTTCTATCAACGACGAGGCCTGCTGTCTGAACCGGACAAACCTTACGGCGGCATCCGCCGTTACGACGAGACGGACGTCGCGCGCGTGCGATTCGTGAAATCGGCTCAGCGACTCGGCTTCAGCCTGGACGAGATCGCCGAACTGTTGCAACTGGAGGACGGCACGCATTGCAGCGAAGCCAGTGTGCTGGCCGAACACAAACTCAAGGACGTGCGCGAGAAACTGGCGGACCTGAAGCGCATGGAACGGACCCTGTCCCAGCTGGTCCACGCCTGCCACAGCCAGTCTGGCCAAGTGTCCTGTCCGCTGATCGCGGCCCTGCGTTGAGGGGTTGTGATTTTTTCAACCGCTCAGACCGGCCACGGCGAGGGCATGGATGCCCGAGTTGAGGCAACGCAGGAGCAGTTGCCCGATGCCCGAGTTGAGGCAACGCAGGAGCGGTTGCCCGATGGCCGAACATGAAACAATCACGCCAGTGACTGTTTCATGTGAGCGAGTCCGGGCGTGTACCGGTCGCGGTGGCCGAGGTGTACTACCGCGGCATCGGCAACAAGAACCTGTTGCGCCAACCGAGCCTGAAGACCATGCGTACCGACAAGACCGCGGCGGACCTGGCCGATACCGATCGCACCCCGCCTGCCCGCCCTGCCAGGGCCTCCACACGCCGCCAGGCTGGCCAGACCACCGGCGGCATCGTCATCAGCCATCCCGAGCGCGTGGTGTATCCCGACGACGGCATCACCAAGCAGCAGGTGGCCGATTACTACGCCAGTGTAATGAAGTGGTTCCTGCCCGGCGTGGCGGGCCGTCCGGTGTCGGTGATCCGTTGTCCGGAAGGCACGGCGAAAACCTGCTTCTTCCAGAAGCACATGATCCAGGGTCTGAAGCACGTCGGCAGCGCGAGGCTGAAGGAAGAGTCCGGCGCCCAGGCCAGCTACATCTACCTGCGCGACGCCGCCTCGGTGATCGAGCTGGTGCGGTTCGGCGTGCTGGAGTTCCATCCCTGGGGCGCGACCATCGAGCAGCCCGACCGTGCCGACCGCGTGGTGTTCGATCTCGACCCCGGCAACAACGTGGGCTGGGAGCGCGTGGTGGCCGCGGCACGGCTGGTGCATCGGCTGCTGTCGCAGCTGGGTTTGGAATCATTCCTGCGCACCACCGGCGGCAAGGGCCTGCACGTGGTGGTGCCGCTGAATCCCGGCTGCCCCTGGCCGCAGGTGAAGGATTTCGCGCGGACGTTCGCCGGCACGCTGGCGCAGGCCCATCCGCTGGAGTTCGTCGCCACCGCCAGCAAGGCCCGCCGCAATGGCCTGATCTACGTGGATTACCTGCGCAACAGCCGTGGCGCGACCAGCGTGGCGTCGTACTCGCTGCGCGCGCGCCCCGGCGCGCCGGTCGCCATGCCGCTGCGTTGGGCCGAGCTGGGCAAGCTGAGAAGCGGCCGCGATTTCGACATCCGCTCCGCGCCCAGGCGCCTGGCGCGCTTGCGCACCGACCCGTGGGCGGGCGTGGACACGCTGCGCCAGAACCTCGACCAGGTAATCAAGAAGTTCGGCTGAAGCCGTTCCCGGGCCGTGCACTGCGCCATGCACCACGGCCCCGTACCAAGAGGAGCGGGGTCAATGGCGCGAACTCGGCCCGCAGGCGCCGGGGTTCGCCACCTGGCATCCCTCCGCGCTGCTGCGCATGCCGCGCGAGGCGTGCCGGTGGCCAGCGGTTCGCAGGGCTGACACTAACGCGGAGCGTTCCCGCGCGGTTCTCCCGACCATCTGCGCCGGTGCAACGACGGGCGGCCGTTCAGTGAAAGTCCCGCGAGCGCGCATCCAGTGCACCCAGCAGCGGGGTGAGGTCCCGCAGTCGATGTGCGATCAGGTGACTGACGCGATCGACGTTTTCCCACTGCCCTTCCACCGCGAGCAACCGTGCCTGCAACAGCGCACGACGCTGGGCTTCGGCCACTTGCCGCCGCACGATGACGTTGATCAGGCCATGCTCGTCCTCCAGCGTCACGAAGATGATGCCGCTGGCGGTTTGCGGCTGCTGTCGCGACGTCACCAGCCCGGCTACGCGCACGCGACTGTGGTGCGGTTGTCTGCGCAGCGTTTTTCCGTCCATGCAGTGCGCCGCGTTCAAGCGGGCGCGGATCTGCCGCAGTGGGTGCGCGCCCAGACTGAGACCGACGCGTGCGTAGTCCGCCAGCGTGTCCTCGGCCTGCGTGGGCAACGGCAAGGCCACGGCCCGCTCGCCCGGGCTTTCGCTGCCGAACAACGGCAACTGTGGCTCGACACCGGCCACCGCCCAGCGCGCGCGATGGCGATGACCGGCCAGTCCACGCAGGGCCGCTGCATCAGCCAGCAGTTCCTGATGGCGACGATCGAGACCGGCCCGCGAGCACAGATCGGTGACGTCGGCGAACGGTTGCCGTCCGCGCGCCGCCATCAGGCGAAGCGCGGCCGCTTCGGAGCATCCCCGCACCATGCGCAGGCCCAGCCGGATCGCGCGCGCATCAGCATGGCCGCGCGGATCAGGTTCCAGCGTGCAATCCCAGTCGCTGAAACGTACGTCCACCGGCCTCACCGCGACGCGATGACGCCGCACGTCCTGCACGATCTGGCTCGGCCCGTAGAAACCCATCGGCTGCGCATTGAGCAGTGCGCAGGCGAACGCCGCCGGGTAATGACACTTCAGCCAGCACGAGGCGTAGACCAGGTTGGCGAAACTGGCCGCGTGCGACTCGGGGAAACCGTAGGAACCGAAGCCCTTGATCTGCTCGAAAATGCGTGCGGCGAATGCCGCCGTGTAACCGTTCTTCAGCATGCCCTGCATCAGCTTGTCGCGATGCGGCTCCAGCCCGCCATGACGTTTCCATGCGGCCATCGAGCGGCGCAGCTTGTCGGCCTCGCTATCGGTGAAGTCGGCCGCCACGATGGCCAGCTTCATCACCTGTTCCTGGAACAGCGGTACGCCGAGCGTGCGTTCCAGCACGTCCTTGAACTGCGGTGACGGATAATCGACGACTTCTTCCTTGTTCCGGCGCCGCAGGTACGGATGCACCATGTCGCCCTGGATCGGGCCGGGGCGCACGATCGCCACCTGGATCACCAGGTCGTAGAAATTCGCCGGTCGATGTCGTGGCAGCATCGCCATCTGCGCGCGGCTTTCGATCTGGAACACGCCGACGGTGTCAGCACGCTGGATCATCTCGTAGGTGGCGCGGTCACCCGGCTCGATCGTCGCGATGGTTTTCGCCACGCCATGCCCGCTTTCCAGCAGGCCGAAGCATTTGCGCAGACAGGTCAGCATGCCCAGCGCCAGGCAATCGACCTTCAGCATGCGCATGTAATCCAGGTCGTCCTTCTCCCACTGGATCACCGTGCGGTCGGGCATCGCCGCATTTTCCACCGGCACCATTTCGCTCAGCGAGGTATCGGAGATCACGAAACCGCCGACGTGTTGCGACAGATGCCGCGGCATGCCCAGCAGTTCGTACGTGAGCTTCAGCACGCGGCGGATGATCGGGCTGTCCGGATCGAAACCCTGTTCGCGCAAGCGTTCGTCAGCCTTGCTGTCGCCCCAGCCGCGCGCAAAGACGTCGCTGAGCCGGTCGATCTGGTCCAGCGGCAGGCCGAGCGCCTTGGCCACGTCGCGCACCGCGCTGCGGCCGCGGTAGCAGATCACGGTGGCGGCCAGCGCCGCGCGCTCGCGCCCGTATTTCCCGTAGATGTACTGGATGACCTCCTCGCGCCGCTCGTGCTCGAAATCGACGTCGATGTCGGGTGGCTCGTCGCGGTCCTCGCTGATGAAGCGCGCCACCAGCAGGTGGTTCACCTCCGGGTCCACCTCGGTCACGCCCAGCGCGAAACACACGGCGGAATTGGCGGCCGAGCCGCGGCCCTGGCAGAGAATGCCTTCGCCACGTGCGAAGCGGACGATGTCGTGCACGGTGAGAAAAAAAGCTTCGTACTGCTTCGACGCGATCAGCGCCAGTTCGTCATCGATCAGCTTGCGCACCTTGGCGCTCGCGCCTTGCGGCCAGCGCCAGCGGATGCCCTCCTCCGCCAGCTGGCGCAGCCAGCTGGCGGGCGTGTGGCCATCCGGCACCAGTTCGGTCGGGTAGTCGTATTTCAGCTCGCCCATATGGAACGTGCAGCGTTCGGCGATGCGCACGCTCTCCTGCATCAGGGCTGCGGGATAGATCCCGGCCAGCACGTCGCGTCGGCGCAAATGCCGTTCGCCATTGCGGAAGATCAGCGCGCCCGCCTCGGCGATCGGCACGCGATGGCGGATCGCGGTGAGCGTGTGCTGCAAGGCCAGCCGGCGGCGCACGTGCATGTGTACGTCGCCGCTGGCCGCCAGCGGAAGGTCCAGTGCGTGGCCAAGCGCCTGCAGTTCGCACAGGCGCCCGACGTCGTCGGGGCCGCGATGCAGTTCCACCGCCAGCCATGCGCGGTCGCCAAACGTCGCGCGTATCCAGCGGCCGTGGGCGGTGTCCGCTTGCAGCCCGGGCATCCACAAGGCCAGCGTGCCCGGCATGCCGCTTTCCAGGTCCGCGCAGGTGAGCCGGTACGTGCCTTTCCCCGAAGCACGGCGCCCGCGCGTGATCAGCCGGCAGAGTTCGGCATAACCCTGCCGGTTCTCGCACAGCAGCACCAGCTTCGGGCCATCCTCGAGCTGGAATTCGGCACCCACGATCAGTTTCAGGCCGGTTTCGTTCGAGGCCTGGTATGCACGCACGATACCGGCGAGCGAACATTCGTCGGTGATCGCCAGCGCGCTGTAACCGCATGCCCTGGCACGCTCGAACAACTCGGCCGCGTTCGAGGCACCGCGACCGAAGGAGAAATCGGACAGGCAATGCAGTTCGGCGTAATCGCTCATGCGAGCCGGCTCATGCGAACCAGCCCTGCAGCATCCAGCCGCTTTGCTCGCCGGGCGGACAGAAGGCCCACGCCCGCTGGCCGAGCGAGGTCTCGATCACGTAGTAGTCGCGGCAGGCTTCGGCGCCATCCCACCAGCCGGTTTCCAGCCGCTCGGGGCCGGCCAGGATGCGCGGCGCCGCGCCGCGCAGGGGAAGCGGATGCGCCAGCAGCCAGGTGGGCCGCGGCGATGGCTCGTCGTGGACGCCGCCGCATTCGGCCACGGCCTGGGCGCGTTCGGGACGCGGATCGGTGGTGCTGCCCAACCGATAGACCGCCCGATCGCCAAGGCGCGCGCGCAGGCGTTCGCGCAGCTGCCCGATCGGCAATGCATTCGCCGGCCGTTCGTCGAACAGATCGCGCCCGGCGGGCACAAACGCCGGCAGCTCGCGCGCGATCAGGCGCAGCGCCAGCACCGGCTCGGGGAGCACGACGTGTTCCAGCCGGCCCCGTGCGAACTCGAACAGCATCGCGCCCTCGCGCTCCGGCGCCAGCAGCCCCACCGGCACATCGGTACAGCGTTCCTCGCGATGTTCCAGGCGCAGCAGGAAACGTTGCACGCCTCCATCGCGGCCGGCGAGATAGGCGGCAAGGTCATCGGCCATGCGTCGCACCGGAAAGATCAATGCCGACTGATTCTCCACTTCGTGGAGCAATTCGATGCGCAGGTCGAAGGTGTCCGGTGGACGATACAGCTCCAGTCCGGAGAGCCGGTCGCCGATTAGGCGATCCAGCGCATCCAGCAGTTCCGCGCCGAAGCGCCGGCGCAGACCATCCCGCGGCAGCGCCAGCACCTGTCCCAGGCTGCGGATGCCCATGCCGGGCAGCGCGGCGATGGCGTTCGCCGGCAAAAAGCTCTTCGCGAGCGGCACCCGCTGCAGGGCATGGCGCAGCGCATCGACAGACAGCACCGCCTGCCCGTCGGAGACCGTGGCCAACACATGCGCGGCGTGAGCCGTCGGTGCCGCGGCCAGCCGATGGCGAAATCCCAGCCCGGCGAAATCCGCCCGCAGCATCGCTTCAAGCTGCGGCCACGGCCCGAACAGGCTCATACTGCGGCTGACTTCCAGCACGATCGCGTGTGGCAGCAGGCTGACCTCGGAGCTGTACCGGTAGGCCACGGCCGCGAGAAAGCGGTGCCAGCGATCGACCGATTCGCGGTCGTACGGAATCGCCTCGAACTTCGACAGCAGCGCCTGGGCGGCGCTAAGTCGCTGCCCGACATGCAGGCCCGCCGCCTGTGCGGATTCATTGGCCGAAACGATCGCGCGGGCGTTGGCCGGACCGTCGACGAGCACCAGCGGCCCCGTCGTGGGGCGGCGTCGAAGCATCCCATCCATGGCCAGATGCGGCAGGTTGATGCAGGTCCAGAGCATGTCCGGTCGCCATCAACCGGCAAGTCGCGCCAGCGGAACGGGCCGGGTGGGCACGGCCCCACCGCGGCATTTGCGCACCCACAGCTGCGGCTGCGGCAAGGCTTCCAGTTCCAGGCGCAGCGCGGCCGGCGAGGCGTTGGAAAGATGGGAGCGATCACGGAACACGAAGGCGAGCGCCTGCCCGGTAGCCGCCGCCACCTGCAGGCGACGCAAGGCGCGATCGTCGGCTTGCCGCGGCCATGCCAGCACGGCGGCACAGCTTCCCGAACGCAGGCATTGTTCGGTCGCCCAAAGCACGTCCTTTTCAGGGGCCTCGACGATGTCCACCTGGCGCATGTCGACGCCTTGCTGCTGCCAGCCAGCGACACACGGCGCATATGGCGGCGACACGATCACCACGTTGCGCCGGCTTCGGGTCAATCGCGCCAGCGTGGGCAGCACCAGGCGAAGTTCGCCCACGCCATCGGCGGGCAGCAGGATCTCGGACAGCGAGGCGTCGGGCCAGCCGCCCGCCGGCAGCACGGTATCGAGTGCGCGCCAGCCGGTGGGCTGGTCGCCGGCTGGGACCACGGCAGCACGGCCACGCCAGACCCGGCGTGCATCGAGCAAGGCGGAAAGTGGAACCACTGCGTTCATCAGCTGCCCCGCAGCAGGCCTGCATACAGGCCTTCAATCGCGAAGTCTTCGGTGGGGTCCACGTCGATCGGGTGGAAACCCGGGCTGTTGGGCAGCAGGCGAACCACGTCGCCTTTCCAGTACAGCCGCTTGATCGTGAAACGGTCGCCGCCCACGCGTGCGGCCACCACCTGGCCATGACGGGCCACCGGCGTGGCGTGCACCGCCACCAGGTCGCCATCGAGAATGCCTTCCCCGCGCATCGAATCGCCGACCACCTTCACCAGGTAGTCCGGCCGCAACCGGAACAGCGAACGGGATACACGCAGGCTGCGATCGACCCGTGACTCCGAAAACAACGGCTCGCCGGCCGCGATGCGACCGATCAGCGGCAGCTCCATGGTGTCCGCATCCAGCGGATCGGGCTCGCGCACCAGCCGGATGCTGCGGGCGTGGTTGGGTTCGATGGTCAAGCGGCCTTTCGCTTCGAGCGAGCGGATGTGCTTGAGCACCGCGCTGACGTTGCCGATGCCCAATGCCTCGCCGATTTCCTCGAGCGTGGGTGACTGCCCATCGCGCTCGATCCGGGCGCGGATGAAGGCAAGGACGTTCAACTGGCGATTCGTGATCTGGATGGTCATGGTTCGCATAGTTTCACCTAAATAGGTGAAAATTGAGAGTAGAAAAATATTGCTGGGGAGGCTCTGATTTTGCTCGTCATCCAGCGAGGCGCTTTTCAACAGCCGGAGGCTGGTCAAGCTGGGATCCAGCGGCTCCAAGCCGTTGAACGCAAAGGCGCTGGATGACCAGACCTTCGTCTGTTGAAAAGCGCTTCCTGCCTTCGCAGGAATGACAAGCAAGAAGTCGGTTAATCATACTTTTGATATATATATCAATACCTTGTAGTTTTAATCGCATCCAGTTTTGAAGATGAGGCGGACTCCAGCGTCCTCCCTCGGCATCTCAAGAAATGAGAGGACGGCTGATGCATTGCCCACCTTTCGCGCTTATGCGCCTGATGGCCGACCTGCGGGCACGCACGTGTTCTGTGAAGCCCGCGATCGCAAGAGAATCCGAAGCGCCTTCTTCTTCCGTCGTTTTCACCGGCTGCCTTGATAAGTGCGCGGGAACAGCCATCTTCCACCTGCATCCGAATCACGACAGGAGGCTCCGCATGCCCCGTTACACCAGGAATCCCGAGGTGTTGTCGCGGCTCAGCCCCGAGCAGTACCGGGTGACCCAGCAAAGCGGCACGGAGCGCCCCGGCACCGGCGAGTACCTGCACAACCGGGAGCCGGGCATCTACGTCGACATCGTGTCGGGCGAGCCGCTGTTCGCCTCGACCGACAAATTCGAATCGCCTTGTGGCTGGCCGAGCTTCACCCGGCCGATCGAGCCGGCCCACGTCCACGAACTGCGCGATACCTCGCACGGCATGATCCGCACCGAGGTGCGCTCGGTGCACGGCGACAGCCACCTCGGCCACGTTTTTCCCGATGGCCCGGCCGATCGCGGCGGCCTGCGCTACTGCATCAACTCGGCCTCGCTGCGCTTCGTCCCCCGCGACGACATGGCGGCCGAAGGCTACGGCGACTACCTGGACCAGGTGGAGCAGACGCGATGAGCACCGAGCGCGCAGTGCTCGCCGGCGGTTGCTTCTGGGGCATGCAGGACCTGATCCGCCGCCTGGACGGCGTGGTTTCAACGCGCGTCGGCTACAGCGGCGGCGAGGTGCCGAATGCGACCTACCGCCACCATGGCAGCCATGCCGAGGCGATCGAGATCGTGTTCGATCCGGCGCGCATCGGCTATCGCACGTTGCTGGAATTCTTCTTCCAGATCCACGACCCGTCCACGCCGAACCGGCAGGGCAACGACCGCGGCAGTTCCTATCGCTCGGCGATCTTCTATACATCCGAGGAGCAGAAGCGGATCGCCGAGGACACCATCGCCGACGTGGATGCCTCGGGCCTGTGGCCCGGCAAGGTGGCGACGGAAGTGGCGCCGGCCGGCGATTTCTGGGAAGCCGAACCCGAGCACCAGGATTACCTGGAGCACTACCCCGACGGCTATACCTGCCATTTCATCCGGCCGGGCTGGAAACTGCCGCACCGCCACGCGGTCGGCTGACCCGGACATCAACGCCCGAAGATGATTTCCTTGCCTTCGTGGTCGCGGTCCCAGCCGCGCAGCTGGTCGCGGATGTGGGCGATGCGCTGGCGACCGAGCGCGTTGCGTTCCTCGTCCAGCACCTGACCGTCCAGCAGTTCGGCCAGGCGCTGCGCGGTGGGCAGCATCGCGTCCCACGCGTCCAGCGCCGGCAACGGCGCCGGCAGGGTCATGAAGAAGCTCACCCCCGGCGTGCGCAAGGCATCCAGCCGGGCCAGGTCGAAATTGCCGGGCTTGAGCATGTTGGCGACGCTGAAGATCGGCCCCAGCTCGCGCTTGCCGTCGACCAGGCGGTGGTAGATGCCCATGTCGCCGAATTCCAGGCCGGCCTTCTCGGCGGCCACGACCAGGTCCGGGCCGTGGAAGCGCCCGTTGTCGCGGGCCACCACGAACAAGGTGACGATGCGCTCCACCGGCAGTTGCGCCGGGCGCCGGCCAAGCTCGGAACGCGGCGGCGCAACGGCGGCTGGCGCGGCAACGGGCGCCTGCGCCGGTAAAGCAGGCTCCTCCGCCGCAGGCAAGGCGTCCGGTGCCGCCGGTTCGCCGGAGCTGGGCGCGCGCAGGGCGTCGATGATCGAGGCGACATGGTCGGCCAGCTTGGGCTGCTGCCTGGATCTGGCCTTGGGTGCGGCGGGCATGGGCGCCTTGGCGCGCTCGCCGGACAGTGTGGCGCCCAGCCGCTCGAGTTCCTCGCGCAGGCCGACGTCGAGCTCGCCCTGCTGCGGCTGCGTATCGCCGATGAAGGGTTCGCCTGCGCCCGGTTCGCTCCCCGGCCCGCCCAGGGTGGGTTCACGACGCTCGCCGGCATGTGGCTCCGGCATCGCCCTGCGCCTGCCCTGCTCCTTCTTCGGCTGGCCGAACAGCCAGATCAGCGCCAGCACGATCACCCCAACGATCAGCATCGGGATGCCGACGGCAGGGTTCCAGGCGAAGGCGAGCACGGGTTGCAACGTCATCATCAGGTCCTCAGGCAGCTCCCGCCAGTTTAGCCGCTTCGGCCAGGTCTACCTGCACCAGGCGCGACACGCCGGGCTCGCGCATGGTCACGCCGCACAGCTGGCTGGCTGCTTCCATGGTGGCCTTGTTGTGGCTGACGAAGATGAACTGCACCTTCTCGCTCATCTCGCGCACCATGTTGGAGAAGCGGCCCACGTTGGCCTCGTCCAGCGGCGCGTCCACCTCGTCGAGCAGGCAGAACGGCGCGGGATTGAGGTTGAAGATGGCGAACACCAGCGACACCGCGGTGAGCGCCTTCTCGCCGCCGGAGAGCAGCGAGATGTTGGAGGGCCGCTTGCCCGGCGGCCGCGCCATGATCGACACGCCGGTGTTGAGCAGGTCGTCGCCGGTAAGCTCCAGGTAGGCGTGACCGCCGCCGAACAGGCGCGGGAACAGCTCCTGCACGCCGGCGTTGACCTTGTCGAAGGTTTCCTTGAAGCGCTGGCGGGTCTCGCGATCGATCTTCTTGATGGCGTTTTCCAGCGTCTCCATCGCGCTGGTGAGGTCGGCCAGCTGGTTGTCCAGATAGGTCTTGCGTTCGCTCTGCTCGGCGTGTTCCTGGATCGCCGCCAGATTCACCGGCTCCAGCCGCGCGATCTTCTGGCCGAGGTCGCCGAGTTGCGCGCGCCACTGCTCCGCGTCGATGTCCGCGGCCAGTTCGGTCAGCAGGGTCTCCAGTTCGAGGCCGGAAGCGTTGATCGCCGCGGCCAGCTGTTCGGCGCGCAGCTGCAGTGCCTGGGCGGCGAGGCGCTTCTCGGACAGCCCCTCGCGCAGGCTGGCCAGGCCCTGTTCGGCCAGGTGGCGCTGCTGTTCGAGCTTGCGGAATTCGAGGTCGCAGTCTTCCAGCGCGCGGCGCGCCTCGACCAGTTGCTTGTCGACCAGCAGGCGCTGGTCCAGATAGGCTTGCCGTTCGGCTTCGAGTTCGGCGATCGGGTCGGAGCCGGCGGCGAGCTGTTCGCTGATCTCGTCGCGGCGCGCCTCGATCTGGCGCAGCTGGGCGTCCATGCGGCCCAGCGCCTGCTCCAGCGAGCCCAGCGAGGATCGCTTCGACTCCAGCGCCAGGGCCAGCGCATGTGACTGCTCGGCAGCCTCGCGCGCGTTCATGCGTGCCTCTTCGCGCGCTTCGAGCAGCGTGCGCCGCTCGTTCTCCAGTTCGCGGCGCTGGTCTTCCTGGTCGCCCATCAGGCCGACCGATTCGTCCAGCCGCGCGCGCGCCTCGCGGGTCTGACCCTGCAGTTCGTCGAGCTGGGCCGCTAGACCATCCAGTTCGCCGCTGACCTTCTCGGCGCGGGCGCGGGCGGTTTCCAGCTTGCCACGGTGGCTCTGCAGCTGGCCGGCCAGCTCGGACTGGCGGCGATGCGCGTTGTACAGCTCGCGCTGCGCGTCGTCACGGGCGCGCTCGGCCTCGAACTTGCTGATGCGCAGTGCGTCGAGCCGTTCGCTGGATGTTTCCAGCTGCGCTTCCAGTGCGGCGATCTGTTCGGCCAGCAGGCGCAACTCGCGCTCGCGCGCCAGCACGCCGACCTGGCTGCCCTGCGCGCGGCGCACGCGCGCCCAGCCCGGCCCCAGCCATTCGCCGCTGCGCGTGATCACCGACTGGTACGGCGCCAGCGCGGACAACGAGGCCACCTGCTGGTGCGCGTCGCCCAGCGACTCGGCGGTGAGCACGTGGCCGAGGATGGTCAGTGCCGCCGCCGGACCGCGCACATGGGCGGCCAGCGTACCGGCGGTGTGGGCGCCGCCGTCGGCGGCGTCGAGCAGCGCCACGTCGGCGTTCTCCAGCGCCTCGAATTCGGCGGCCAGCGCGTGCGAACCATCCACCAGCACGCTGTCGAGGAAGCCGCTCAAGGCGGTTTCGACGGCGGTTTCCCAGCCGTTTTCGACTTGCAGCGATTCACCGAGGCGGCGTGACTTGTTCAGTCCGAGGCGAGCCAGCCAGCCGCTGGCGGCGTTTTCTTCCTGGCCCAGTGCGGCGTGTTGCAGCGCCTCCAACGAGGCTTGTCGGCCGCGCGCAGCCTGCAGCTGCTGGCGCGCCTCGTTCAGCGCCGACTGCACCTGGCGCTCTTCCTCCAGCAGCTTCTCGTGGCCGCCCTTGTGCTGGTCGAGCAGGCTGCCCAGCGTCTCGACGCGTTCGCGCTGGGTCTCGTGCTCGTCGACCAGTTGCTGGCCGGCGGCGTCCAGCGCGGCCACGTCGGTGGCCTTCTGCTCGGCTTCCAGCGCCTCGCGCCGGCGCGACAGGTCGATCGCCTGGCGGTCGAGATAGTTGAGCTTGGTGCGCTCCACCTCGGCTGCGCGGTTGGATTCGCCGGCGTTGCGGGTGTGGCTGTCCCAGCGCTGCTGCCAGTCGGCCAGCTTCGCCTCGGTGCTGCGCTGGGCTTCGGCGGTGTCGTCCTGCAGCTGCTGCAGGGCTTCGAGTTTCGGCTCGCCTTCGGCCAGCGCCAGGCGCAGCGCCTCGACCTGATCACGATCGGTGGCGATGTGCGCGGCCAGCTCGGCATGCTCGCGCTCGGCGTCGCCGTGGGCGCGCTGCAGGCGCTCGGCGGTCTCCTTGTTGTAGCGCACCTGCTGCTCGACCCGGGCGATCTCGGCGCCGACCTTGTACACCTCGGCCTGCACCGCGTTCAGGTGTTCGCTGGCGTCGGTGTGGCGTTCGCGCACGCTTTCCAGCTGCGCCTCGATCTGGCGCTGGCCGGCCAGCTGCTTCTCGATCTCGATCTCGGCGGCGGAGAGCACTTCGCCCTCGCCGTCATGCTGGCTCTTCAGGCCGCGGTATTCCAGCGCGCGCAGTTCGGCTTCCTTGCGCGTCTGTTCTTCCTTCAGCGCCTTCCAGCGCTCGGCCGCGCGGGCCTGGCGGTGCAGGTGTTCGAGCTGCTTGTCCACCTCGTCGCGCACGTCCTTCACGCGGTCGAGGTTCTCGCGGGTGGCCTTGATGCGGCTCTCGGTTTCCTTGCGCCGTTCCTTGTACTTGGAGATGCCGGCGGCTTCCTCCAGGTGCGTGCGCAGTTCCTCCGGGTGCGCCTCGATGATCTGGCTGATCATGCCCTGCTCGATGATCGAGTAGCTGCGCGGGCCGAGGCCGGTGCCGAGGAACAGGTCGGTGATGTCGCGCCGGCGGCAGCGCGCGCCATTGAGGAAATAGGCGGACTGGCCGTCGCGGGTGACCTGGCGCTTCACCGAGATCTCGGCGTACTGGCCGTACTCGCCCTGGATCGAACCGTCGGCGTTGTCGAAGATCAACTCGACCGTGGCCTGCCCCACTGGCTTGCGCGTATTCGAGCCGGAAAAGATCACGTCGGTCAGCGAATCGCCGCGCAGGCGGCTGGCCGCGCTCTCGCCCATCACCCAGCGGATCGCGTCGATGATGTTGGATTTGCCGCAACCGTTCGGGCCGACCACGCCGATCATGTTGCTCGGCAGGTGCAGGGTGGTGGGGTCCACGAAGGACTTGAAACCGGCGAGTTTGATCGTGGTCAGGCGCATGCGGTCGTCAATGGGTCATCGGTAGTGCCCGCGCAGTCGGGCGACAAGGCACTGTGCCAAACGCGGGACGGCGCTGCAATGCGTTTCCGCGTGAAGTAACAGCTGAAGAGTTCTATATAACTCGTTGTTTCAAAATTACTTGTTTTTCGCATCGATCGACAAGGCGTGGATTCCGTTGTCCATCAACCCGTCCAGCGCCGCATAAACCAGGCGGTGGCGGCGGATCGGCAACAGCCCGGCGAACGCGGGGCTGACAATACGCACGTGGAAATGGCCCTTGCCCTCGCCGGCATGTCCGACATGCAGGTGGCCTTCGTCGACGATTTCCAGTTCGGTGGGTGCCAGTGCCTGGATCAGGCGCTGGCGGATTTGTTCGATCATCGCCTCGCTCACGCCGGCAAGGCCTTGCGGAATGGCTTGATCTGCACCTGGGCATAGACGCCGGCCGCCACATAGGGGTCGGCATCGGCCCAGGCGCGGGCCTCGGCCAGCGACGGGAACTCGGCGAGGATCAGGCTGCCGCTGAAACCGGCCGGGCCTGGATCTTCGGACTCGATCGCCGGGAACGCGCCGGCAACGAACAACCGCCCCTCGTCCAGCAGCGCCTGCAAGCGCGCGATATGCGCCGGACGCGCGCCCTTGCGCTTCTCCAGCGAATCGGCAACGTCCGTTCCGAGGATGGCAAACCACATGATGCGGGCTCCGGGTTTCGGCGAAACCGCAAGTTTAACCCACGCCGCCGCTCAGGCGTTCCGCGCGGCCGCAGCCAGCTGCGCCGTGTCGACGCGCACGAAGATCGAGTCGCCCAGCGCGGTCATCACCTCGCCGGCGTAGACCTCGCACAGCACGCGGGTCTTGCGCCCGACCTCGCCCTCCACGCGTGCCTTCAGCGTCAGCGGCACGTCCATCGGGGTGGGCTTGAGGAACCTGATGCCGAGATTGCCGGTGACGCAGTCGATGCGCGGCTTGCTGTCCGGCGCGCGATGCTCGGCGCGGTAGTGGTCGGCCATCGCGGTCCAGTTGGAATGACAATCCACCAGCATGGCGATCAGGCCACCGTAGACAAGCCCCGGCCAGCCGTGGAAATCGGCGCCCGGCAGATGGGTGCTCACCACGTGCACGCCATCCTCGTGCCAGTGGCTCTTGATGTGCAGGCCACGTGGATGGGCGCTGCCGCAGCCGTAGCAGACGCCGTCGGGAGCGGCCAGGTCCTGCAGCGCGGGCGTGTCGAGGCTCACGCTTCCGGCCGCATGTACGGGAACAGCAGCACGTCGCGGATCGAGGACGAGCCGGTCAGCAGCATCACCAGCCGGTCGATGCCGATGCCCAAGCCGCCGGTGGGCGGCAGGCCCACTTCCAGCGCGCGGATGTAGTCGGCGTCGAAGTGCATCGCCTCGTCGTCGCCGGCGTCCTTGGCTTCCACCTGGGCCTTGAAGCGCGCAGCCTGGTCTTCCGGGTCGTTCAACTCAGAGAAACCATTGGCGATCTCCTTGCCGTTGATGAACAGCTCGAAACGGTCGGTGATGCCCTTGTCGGTGTCGTTCTCGCGCGCCAGCGGCGACACTTCCACCGGGTGCTGGATGATGAAGGTGGGCTGGATCAGGGTGTGTTCCACCGTCTTCTCGAAGATCTCCAGCAGCAGCTTGCCCCAACCGTAGCCGTCCTTGACCTGCACGCCGAGCCGCTTGGCGTGCGCGGCCATCGCCGTGCGGTCGCGCAGTTCCTCGCGCCGGATCTCCGGGTTGTGCTCCAGCACGGCGTCTTCCATGCGCCAGCGGCGGAACGCCGGACCGACGTCGATCGCGGCGCCGTCCCATTCCAGTTGCGTGGTGCCGAGCACGGCCTGCGCGGTGTCACGGATCACGCTCTCGGTGAGGTCCATGATCTCGTGGTAGGTGGCGTAAGCCTGGTACAGCTCCAGCATGGTGAACTCGGGGTTGTGCCGGGTCGACACGCCCTCGTTGCGGAAGTTGCGGTTGATCTCGTAGACGCGGTCGAAGCCGCCGACCACCAGCCGCTTCAGGTACAGCTCCGGCGCCACGCGCAGGTACAGGTCCAGGTCCAGCGCGTTGTGGTGGGTGACGAACGGCTTGGCGGTGGCGCCGCCGGGAATGATGTGCATCATCGGCGTCTCCACTTCCATGAAGCGGCGCGCCGGCGCCTCCAGCCACTGGCGCATGTAGCCGATGATCTTCGAGCGCAGCATGAAGGTGCGCCGCGCTTCCTCGGTGACGATCAGGTCGACGTAGCGCTGGCGGTAGCGCTGCTCCACGTCGGCCATGCCGTGGTGCTTGTCCGGCAGCGGGCGCAGGCTCTTGGTCAGCAGGCGCAACTGGTCGACCCGCACCGAGAGCTCACCGGTCTTGGTGCGCATCAGCGTGCCTTCGGCACCCACGATGTCGCCCATGTCCCAGCCCTTGAACGCCTCGTAGACCTCGCCCACCGTGCCTTGGTGGATGAACAGCTGGATGCGTCCGCTGAAATCCTGCAGCTGCACGAAGCTGACCTTGCCCTGCACGCGCTTGAGCACGATGCGCCCGGCCATCTTCACCCGGCGCGCGGCAGCCTCGACCGCCTCGGCTGTGTGCACGTTCTTGTCAGCGAACTCGGCCTGCAGGTCACCGGCGAAGCTGTCGACCTTGAAGTCGTTCGGGAACGCGATGCCCTGCCCGCGCAACGCCTTGAGTTTTTCGCGGCGCTCGGCGATCAGCTTATTCTCATCGGCGGCAGGCAGGGTATCGGTGACTTCGCTCATGGGGCTTCCGTGGTGACCGGCGCACGCGGGCCGGCCGGCACATGTGTCGTGGTGGAGGGAGTATCGGGGCGATCAATCGCCCTTGTTGAACACTTTTTTGGTGGCGCCCTTGGTGGCCTCCCAGCCTTCCTTCGCGCCATGACCGATGGCGATGCCGGCGTCCCTGGCGCCATGGCCGACCGCGATGCCCGCCTTCTTCGCGCCGTGGCCGATGCCGGTGCCGGCTTCCTTGGCGCCATGGCCGACCTTCTTGGCAACGTGCTTGGTGGCATGGCCCACATCGCGGGCGCCGTTGGCGACGCCGTGGCCCACGTCCTTCGCATCCTGCTTGATGCCCTGGCCGGCGCCGCCCTGTTGCGACTGCGCGACCGTGCCGAAGGTCGCCAGTGCGGTGCAGGCAAACACGATGATGCAGATCTTCTTGCCGTTCATGCAGGTCACCTCGTCAATGATCGGAACTTACGCGTCGATGCGCTTGGCGCCGGCCTCGAGGCCGGATTTCAGGCTCGCCTCGATGAACTCGTCGAGGTCGCCGTCGAGCACTTTCTGGGTGTCGGAACGCTCGATGCCGGTGCGCAGGTCCTTGATGCGGCTCTGGTCCAGCACGTAGTTGCGGATCTGGCTGCCCCAGCCGATGTCGGACTTGGTGGCTTCCAGCGCATCCCTCTCGGCGTTGCGCTTCTGCACTTCCAGTTCATACAGCTTGGCGGCCAGCATCTTCATCGCGCGGTCGCGGTTCGCATGCTGGCTGCGCTCAGTCTGGCACGCCACCACCGTGTTGGTGGGAATGTGCGTGATACGCACCGCCGACTCGGTCTTGTTGACGTGCTGGCCGCCGGCGCCCGACGAACGGTACACGTCGGTCTTCAGGTCGGCCGGGTTGATGTCGATCTCGATACTGTCGTCCACTTCCGGCGAGACGAACACCGAGGTGAAACTGGTATGGCGGCGGTTGTCCGAATCGAACGGACTCTTGCGCACCAGCCGGTGCACGCCGATCTCGGTCTTCAGCCAGCCATAGGCGTAGTCGCCCTCGACGCGGAACGTGGCGGACTTGATGCCGGCCACCTCGCCGCCGCTGACTTCCATCAGCTCGACCTTCCAGCCGCGGTGCTCGCACCAGCGCAGGTACATGCGCAGCAGCATTTCGGCCCAATCCTGCGCCTCGGTGCCGCCGGCACCGGCCTGGATGTCGACGAACGCGTTCATCGCATCCATCTTGCCGGAGAACATGCGCTGGAACTCCAGTTTGCCGACCTGCGATTCCAGCTTGGTCAGGTCGTCGATCACCGATTGCGCGGTCTCGTCGTCGCTGTCGGCGATGGCCATCTCCAGCAAGTCACCGGCGTCATTCAGGCCGGCGGTCAGCGTGTCGATGCCGTGGACGATGGTGTGCAGGCGGGCGCGCTCGCGGCCCAGTTCCTGCGCGTTGGCCGGGTCGTCCCACACGGTGGGGCTTTCCAGTTCACGGGTTACTTCTTCCAGACGTTCGCTTTTCGTAGCGTAGTCAAAGATACCCCCTAAGCGACTCGACCCGACCGCGAAGGTCGGCGATCTGCGCATGGATGGGATTGGTCTCGATCATGGCGAAATCATTGTGGGAGGCAAGCGCACAAGAATAACAGACCCGTTTGCCGCAGGCGCCCTCGCATTGTAGGGCGGGCACTGCCCGCCGATCCTGGTCATGACCCGTCAAAAGCGGGCGGGCAGTGCCCGCCCTACGACCAGCCGGCCAAATTCACGCCAGCGCCTGGGCGTGGACGCCTCTCACCGCCCGCCCGGACGGATCGGCCGCGTTGGCGAACGCCGGGTCCCACGCCAGCGCCGCCGGCGAGGAACAGGCGATCGACTTGCCGCCAGGCACGGTGGCCGCGCAGGCTTCGCCGGGGAAATGCCGTTCGAAGATGCGCCGGTAGAAATACGCCTCCTTGGTCGCCGGCGTGTTGAACGGGTAGCGTGCCGCCGCCGCAGCGAACTCGCGGTCGCTGACCGCCTGCTCCGCATGTGCCTTCAGCCCGTCGATCCAGCCATAGCCCACGCCGTCGCTAAACTGCTCCTTCTGTCGCCACAGGATTTCCTTCGGCAAGGCGCCGTCGAACGCCTCGCGCAACACGTGCTTCTCGATCTTGCCGTTGCCGGCCATCTTGCGCGCGGCATCCAGCCCCATCGCCACGTCGATGAATTCCAGGTCGAGGAACGGCACCCGCGCCTCCACGCCCCAGGCCATCATCGCCTTGTTCGCGCGCAGGCAGTCGTAGCTGTGCAGCGCGTCGAGCTTGCGCACGGTTTCCTCGTGGAAGGCCTCCGCCGAGGGCGCCTTGTGGAAGTACAGGTAGCCGCCGAAGATCTCGTCGCTGCCTTCGCCGGACAGCACCATCTTCACCCCCATTGCCTTGATCCGCCGCGCCAGCAGGTACATCGGCGTGGCGGCGCGGATGGTGGTGACGTCGTAGGTCTCGATGTGGCGGATCACTTCCGGCAGCGCGTCGAGCCCCTCCCAGAAGGTATAGACGAAGCCGTGGTGTACGGTGCCCAGCGCATCGGCGGCGACCTGCGCGGCGGCCAGGTCGGGCGAGCCTTCCAGTCCGATCGCGAACGAATGCAGACGCGGCCACCAGGCCTCGCTGCGGTCGTCGTCCTCGACTCGTTCGCGCGCGAACTGCGCGGCGCAGGCAGCGACCAGCGAGGAATCCAGCCCGCCCGAAAGCAGCACGCCGTAAGGCACGTCGGTCATCAGCTGGCGATGCACCGCCTGCTCGAACGCCTTGCGCAAGGCCGGTGCCGCCACGTCATGGCCGCGCGTGGCGGCGTAGTCGCGCCAAGGCTTGTCGTAATAACGCTGCAATTCGCCGCTGACGCTGTCGTACACATGGCCGGGCGGAAACGGCGCCACGTCCGCGCAGACGCCGACCAGCGCTTTCATCTCCGACGCCACGCACAGGCGGCCCTGTGCATCGTGCCCCCAGTACAGCGGGCAGACGCCGATCGGGTCGCGCGCAATCAGGTAACGCTGCGCCGCGCCGTCCCACAGCGCAAACGCGAAGATGCCGTTGAGCCGGCCGACGAAATCGCTGCCCTGCTCGCGGTACAGCGCGTTGATCACCTCGCAGTCCGAGCCGGTGGTGAAGTCGTAGCCCAGTCCGGATGCCAACTCGCGGTGGTTGTAGATCTCGCCGTTCACCGCCAGCGCCAGCGCGCCGTCACGCGAACGCAGCGGCTGCGCGCCGCTGGCGGGGTCGACGATGGCCAGCCGCTCGTGCACCAGGATCACCCCGGCATCGACGAATACCCCGCTCCAATCCGGCCCGCGATGGCGCTGGCGCTGCGACAGCTCCAGCGCCTGCCGGCGCAGCGCCGCCAGGTCGTCGCCCGGCTGCAGATCGAACATTCCGAAAATCGAACACATAGTGAAGTTCCTCAGTTACTGGTGGTGAATACCGCTTTTGTGAAGAGTCGGCCATGGCTGGCCAGGTGTTGCTCTTGCGCGGATGGAACCGCGCACAAAGTTGAAACATCGGCCATGGATGGCCGGTTTTTGCGCTTGCGCGGATGGATTCGCGCACAAAAAAAGGCCCGCACTGGGCGGGCCTTTTCGCGTATTCGATGAAACTTGCAGCTACGCGCGGGTCCGCCAACGGTTGGCGTTATTGTTCGCGCGATTATTGTTGTTGCCGGCCGGCACGAAGCCCCGCGCGGAAGGCGCGGTAAGGTTCAGATGGCTGGCAGCGACGGAATGCATGGGCCAACTTGAACAGATTCCGCGGCGTCTGGCAAGTGCGGGTGCGATCCAATCACTGTAGGAGCCCGCTCGCGGGCGATGCTTTGGCTTTTGCGAATCCCGGCTCTCAACAGACGAACGTCTGGTCATCCCGAGCCTGGTCCCAGAGCATCGCCCGCCAGCGGGCTCCCGCCAAGGGCGAGTTCAAGGGACCGTGACCCAGCGGGTGGCTTCCTCGATCTCCGCGCCATGGAACAGGCGAAACTGCGCCGGGATGGCGAAGCTGAAGGCGACCGCCGTACCGCGCAGCCACGGCACGTCGGTGACCAGCGCGATGCGGTCCCAACCGCTGAAATGGCGCATGCCCAGCTTAGCGTCATCCCATAGGGCGCCCGGGTCGAAGCCGGTGAAATCGTCGGCGGTGACATACAGCATGCGCAGCTTGCGGTTGAGCGCGAACGCCGCTTCGACATCCGGCACGATGACCTTCTCGTAATCTTCCGTCGTCACCTGACTGTGGGCACGGAAGCCGAGCGTGCCGGGTGGCAATCCTTCGATCAGGGCGATCACTGGCGTTCTCCATGAGCGGGGTGAGCCCAGTCTGGCCCCGACCGCGTGAAAAACGTGCAAGCGGAATCAGGCCGGCTCGATGTGCCGCAGCAGCAGGCGCGGGCTTTCGCGGCCCTGCCAGTCGTTGATGGTCAACTCATAGGCCGCGCGCAGCCGGGGTGGCGGCGGCTGCCCGTGGTATGCGTTGAACATCACCGCATCGTGCACGGCGCCGTCGCGCGGATCGCGCAGTTGCAGGCGCAGGTGACGTTCGCCCATCAGCTTCCAGCCGGCACAGTCGAACAGGTTGTCGAACAGCGGCTCGGGGAAGGCCTGGCCCCACGGCCCGGCTTCACGCAATTGCCGGGCCAGCGCCAGCGTGGCGGCGCCGGGCGGCAGTTCGCCGTCAGTATAGAGCACGGCCTGCAGGCGTTCGGGCTCGATCAGCTCGCGCGCGATCGCGTCGAAGGCGGCGGCGAAGCGCGGGTAGTCGTCGGCCTTCAGGCTCAGCCCCGCGGCCATCGCGTGGCCGCCGAAGCGCTCGATCAGGCCAGGCTGGCGCGCGTCGATCGCGGCCAGTGCGTCGCGGATGTGGAACCCGGGGATCGACCGCGCCGAGCCACGCAGTTGGGTGTTACCTGTGCGCACTTCCTGCGCGCCAGAATCAAAAGGCGGCGATCCCTCGCCGCACTCTTCAATGCCGGCGGGCGCGAACGCGATCACCGGGCGGTGCAGCCGCTCCTTCAGCTTGGAGGCGACCAGACCAACCACGCCGGCGTGCCACGACGGCTCGAACAGGGCCACGCCCACCGCGTCCGTGTGGCCGAGGCTGGCGGCCATCAGCTCGGCCTCGGCCACCATCGACGCCTGCAGATCGCGCCGCTCGCGGTTGATCGCATCGAGCTGTTCGGCATGGCGGCGCGCCTGCGCGGCATCATCGGTGAGCAGGCAGGCCACACCGAGGCGCATGTCTTCCAGGCGCCCCGCCGCGTTCAGCCGCGGCCCCACGGTGAAGGCCAGGTCGGTGGAGCACAGCGTGGCCAGGCTGCGCTTGCCTACCTCGACCAGCGCGGCGATGCCGGCGCAGGCACGGCCGCTGCGCATGCGTTGCAGACCGGCCTCGACCAGCACGCGGTTGTTGAAATCCAGCGGCACCAGGTCGGCCACCGTACCCAGCGCCACCAGGTCAAGCAGCGGCGACAGATCGGGTTTCGCCGCGCCGAACGCGCCCTGCCCGTGCAACTTCGCACGCAGCGCCAGCAACAGGTAGAACATTACCCCCACGCCAGCCAGGTTTTTCATGCGTGCGTCCTGCACGCGAGAGTCAAAAAGCGGGCTTCCCTGCCCGCATTTCTCAGGACCTACGTTGGGGTTCACGAGCGCGTCGCAAGCCGGCAACTGTTCGCCCGGCAGGTGGTGGTCGGTGACGATGACCTTGATGCCGCGCGCCTGCGCCGCCGCCACGCCGGCGACGCTGGCCACGCCGTTGTCGACGGTGACGATCAGCTGCGGCGTAGGCTGCAGCGAGGCGACGAAGGCCGGGCTCAGACCGTAACCATGCGCAAAGCGATTGGGGATTGCGTAATCCACCCGCCGCGCCCCGAGCAGGCGCAGCCCGCGCACCGCCACCGCGGTACCGGTGGCGCCGTCGCAGTCGTAGTCGCCGGCGATCAGGATGGCCCAGTCGTCGCGGATCGCCTCGACCAGCAGCTCGACCGCCTGCGCCATGCCGCCCAGCAACTGCGGCGACAGCATCCGCGCCAGCCGGTGCTCGGCCTGGCCGGGTTCCAGCACGCCGCGTGCGGCGTAGATCCGCTGCAGCACCGGGTGCACCGAATCCGGCCAGCCACGCGGCGCGCCCTTGCTCTCGCGCCGGCGCAGTTGCAGCACGCTCAACGCCCGGCCCCGCGCCAGAGGCGCCAGCGGTGCCGGGGTTTGTGCAGCCAGCGTTCGCCGCCGGCGAAATGCAGCACGACGGGCTGGCGTTCAAGCAGCGGCAGCAGTGCCGGCCACCAGTGCGTGGCAATCTCCTGCGGCGGCAGGTCCTGCAGGTCGATCAGCCAACCGGCCCCGCCGCCGGCGATCGCCTCGGCCGCGCGCGACTGCTGGGCAATGCCGGCACGTGCGGCCAGCGCGCGCAGCAGCAGGTCATCGCTGACCACGCCCGCCAGCTCGCTGGTCGCGGGCGGCGGCAGGCGCCCGCCACCCCACAACCACAGGCTGTTGACCGGCGACTGGCCGCGCGCCTGCCGCGCGGCGTTCCGCGGATGCTGGTGCAACAGAACCTGGATGTCGTTGAGCAGCACGCGCCAGCGGCGTCCTTCCGGACCTTGCGGCAGGTGCTGTGCGAGGTCTTCGCCCAGCGCCTGCTCGGGCGCGGCGAGGCCGGGCAGCGGGGTATCGGCCAGCAGGCGCAGGTGCCAGTGGTCCGGCGTGGAAAGCTCCAACTGCATGCCGGCCTCGTCGAACACCGGCCGCAGCGGCTCGGCCAGCACACGTGCTTCATCCATGTCCAGACCCATGCGGCCGCAGGCGAGCAGGCGCACGCCGTTCATGTCCGGCTGTATCCATGCTGGATCGGCCGCCAGCCAGACCTCGCCATCCGCATCGCCGGCAAGGAACTCGCGGGTGATCGCCGCGGCCGGCACGCTCGCGTCGACGCCGGAAAAATATTCGCCCAGGCCGCCGAGGTAGCCAATGCCGCCGTCCGGCAGTCGGTCGGCTCGGGGCAACCATGCACGCAGCGGATGCGCCGGCTCGACGTGCGCCAAAGAGGGCAGCCACAGTTGCAGCGATCGCTCCGACTTGGACATTTCTTCAGGCTTCCAGTTGTTCGACCAATGCCAGCCACTCGGTTTCCAGCGATTCCTTCTCACCGCGCAGTTCGGTCTGGCGCTGGCCCAGTCGCATCATGTCGCTGGTCGGGCCGTTGTAGGTGGCCGGGTCGGCCAGTTGTGCCTCCAGCGCGGCCAGCTCGGTGTCGATGCTGGCGGTGCGCGTCTCGATCTTCTTTACCCGCTGGCGCGCGGCTTTTTCCTCATCACGCTGGGCCGCAGCCTGCCGACGGCGCTCTTCCGGCGGAACTTCCATGACCTTGACCACCGGCTTCGTCGTCGCATCGGCCTTCGCCGCTTTCTTGTTCGCGGCGGTACGCGTCTTCAGCCAGCGCGCGTAGTCGTCCAAGTCACCGTCGAACGGCGCCACCTCGCCGTCAGCGACGCGCCAGAAGCTGTCGCAGACCATGCCGAGCAAATGGCGATCGTGCGAGACCAGCACCAGCGCGCCGTCGAAATCGGCCAGCGCGTCGGCCAGCGCCTCGCGCATGTCCAGGTCGAGGTGGTTGGTCGGCTCGTCCAGCAGCAGCAGGTTCGGCTTGTCCCAGGCGATCAGCGCCAGCGCCAGGCGCGCGCGTTCGCCGCCGGAAAAACCGTCCACCGACTCGAATGCGCGGTCACCGGCGAAATTCCAGGTGCCGAGGAAATCGCGCATGACCTGGGTGGCCACGCCCGGCGCCTTGTCCTGCAGGTGGTCGAGCGGGCTCGCCCCTTCGCGCAGGCTTTCCACCGTGTGCTGGGCGAAGTAGCCGATCTTCAGGTCCTTGTGCACCTTGCGCTCGCCGCCGAACGGTTCGAGCTCGCCGACCAGGGTCTTCACCAGGGTGGACTTGCCCGCGCCGTTCGGGCCGAGCAGGCCGATGCGCTCGCCCGCCTCGATGCTGAAGCGCACGTCGGACAACACGATGTGCGCCGCCTCGTTCCCGTGCGTGGACGGATCGGCCAGGTAGCCGGCGACGATGTCCTCCAGCTGCAGCATCGAATCGGGCAGCCGTCCCGGTACCGGGAACTGGAAGCTGAAGGGCCGCTCGGCGCGCACCGCCTCGGTGCCGGACAGCTTCTCCAGCCGCTTCATCCGCGATTGCGCCTGCTTGGCTTTGCTGGCCTTGGCCTTGAAGCGGTCGATGAAGGACTGCAGGTGCGCCCGCTCGGCCTGCTCGCGCTCGTGCGAGATCTGCTGTTGGCGCAGCTGCTCGGCGCGCAGGCGTTCGAACGCGCTGTAGTTGCCGGTATACAGCTTCGCCTTGCCCTCGTTGAGGTGCAGCGTGTGGGTGATCACGCCGTCGAGGAACTCGCGGTCGTGCGAGATGATCAGCAAGGTGCCCTGGTAGCGGCGCAGCCATTCCTCCAGCCATAGCACGGCGTCGAGGTCGAGGTGGTTGGTCGGCTCGTCGAGCAGCAGCAGGTCGGACGGGCACATCAGCGCGCGCGCCAGGTTCAGCCGGCCGCGCCAGCCGCCGGAAAACTCCTGCACCGCGCGCTCGTGCGTTTCCGACGGGAAGCCCAGGCCGTGCAGCAGGCGGCCGGCGCGGGCGCGGCCGTCGTAGCCGTTCAGCTCCTCGATGCGGTGGTGCGCCTTCGCCATCGCCTCCATGTCGCCGCGCTCGCCGGCGTCGACCTCGTCGCGGATCGCGGCGGCCAGTTCCTCATCGCCGCCCAGCACGTAGTCGATCGCCGCATCCGGCAGCGCCGGGGTTTCCTGCGCCACCGAGGCGAGGCGCAGCTTGCCCGACATCTCCAGCTCGCCGGCATCGCCCTCCAGCGTGCCCTGCAGCGCGGCGAACAGGCTGGACTTGCCGCAGCCGTTGCGGCCGATCACGCCGAGGCGCCAGCCGCCCTGGATCACCAGGTCGATGTCGGAAAGCAGCAGCCGGCTGCCGCGGCGCAAGGCGAAATGTCGGAAGGAAATCATGGAAAGCCTGGATCGGAAGCGGGCGGGTCGGCGCCCGCAGCCGCCCATGATAGCGGCGATGACGCCCTTCCCGACGAGGCACCCTGGTACCGCCGCGCGCAGGCGAATGCCGAACCCATCGCATTCGGCGGGCGTCAGCGTGGCGCAACACCGGCGCTTCTGCTACAACGACGCCGCATACAGCCTTGTATGGAGAGGGGAGCCATAATGGTCAAGTTCACGAGCAGTTTGCCGATCGTCATCCTGCTGGCTGCTGCCGCCGGCCTGGCCACGTCGCAGCTGGCCAGTGCGGCTCAGTCGCGCGAGCACGGCGACAGCCTGCTGATCCACCGCGTGCAGCAGGAAAAGGACATGAACCTGCCCCGCCGCGGGCTGAGCATGGCCCAGGTCGAGAAGACCTGGGGCGCGCCGCAGCGCAAACTGTCGCCGCGCGGCGGCGACAGCAAGAAGCATCCGCAGATCAACCGCTGGGAATACTCGAACTTCATCGTGTACTTCGAGCACAGCCACGTGATCCACGCGGTGCTCAATACGCCGGCCGGCAACAACACCAACCCGGCAGACGCCAACTGAGCTGATTTTCCGACCGATGCGGCCCGCGGCGACGCGGGCCGCATTTTTATGGCGCGCGCTCCCGTGCGCCATTCCGGCGAGCGCCCCGCAAGCACGCACAAGGCGCCCCCGCCGTTCCGCCCCGATGCATCGCGTAAAATGTGCGGCCCGGCGCCGACGCAGGCGCCAAACCACACTCCACGGAAATCCCGTCATGACCGACCACTCCTTGCGCCTGCCGGCGGAATGGGAACCGCAGGCCGCGGTGCTGATCGCCTGGCCGCATGCCGGCACCGACTGGGCCGAGCGGCTGGCCGCGGTGGAAACCACCTACGTGGCGCTGGCCGCCGCGGTCACCCGCTTCCAGCCGCTGATCGTCGTGGTCGCGGACGCGGCGCTGCGCGCGCACGTGCAGTTGCAGCTGCGCAACGCCGGCGTGGACCTTTCGAAAGTCCGCTTCGTCGAGCTGCCCTACGACGACACCTGGCTGCGCGATTCCGGCCCGATCACCCTCGCCGACGCCGCCGGCGGCTTCCAGCTCACCGACTTCCGCTTCACCGGCTGGGGCGGCAAGTTCGGCGCCGCGCAGGACGACGCGCTGGTCGCCGGCCTGGTGCAGGTTGGCGTGTTCGGCCATGCCACGCACCGGCGCATCGACTGGGCATTGGAAGGCGGCGGCATCGAGAGCGATGGCGCCGGCACCGTGCTCACCACCTGGAAGTGCCTGCACCAGCGCCACCCCGAGCAGTCGCGCGAGGCGATGGACGCGATCCTGCGCGATGGGCTGCACGCGAAGCGCGTGCTGTGGCTGGGCCACGGCTACCTCGAAGGCGACGACACCGACGCGCACATCGACACCCTCGCCCGCTTCGCGCCGGGCGAGCGCATCGTGTACCAGGCCTGCGACGACGCGGCCGATCACCACCACGACGAACTCCGGCGCATGGGCGAGGAACTGGCCGCGCTGCGCACCGTCGACGGCCGCCCGTACCAGCTGTATCCGCTGCCGTGGGCGCAGCCGATCCTCGACCAAGGCCGCCGGCTTGCCGCGTCCTACGCGAACTACCTGATCGTCAACGGCGCCGTGCTGGTGCCGGCCTACGGCGACGCCGCCGACGCCGAGGCCGCGCACATCATCGGCAGTGCGCACCCGGGCCGCGAGGTGGTGCAGGTGCCATGCCGCCCGCTGATCTGGCAGAACGGCAGCCTGCATTGCATCACCATGCAATTGCCCGCCGGAATCGCCTGAAACTGCATCGGTTAGACTGTACGGTCTACGCTGGCGACACGCCGAGGATTCACACCGATGACCCGCAAGACCCTCAAGGTCGCGCTGTTGCAGGAAACCGACCGCGGCAGCCGCGACGCCAACCTCGATGCCATCGACGCCGGCCTGCGCCAAGCCGCCGCGGCGGGTGCGGAACTGGTGCTGCTGCAGGAACTGCACAACGGCGCGTACTTCTGCCAGCACGAATCGGTGGAGATCTTCGACCAGGCCGAGAGCATTCCCGGCCCGGCCACGGCGCGCATCGGCAAGCTGGCCGAAGAATTGAAACTGGTGGTTATCGCCTCGCTGTTCGAGCGCCGCGCCGCCGGGCTGTACCACAATACCGCGGTGGTGTTCGATCGCTCCGCGGCGATCGCCGGCGTCTACCGCAAGATGCACGTCCCCGACGATCCGGCGTTCTACGAGAAGTTCTACTTCACACCGGGCGATCTTGGCTTCGAACCGATCGACACCTCGGTCGGCCGCCTCGGCGTGCTGGTGTGCTGGGACCAGTGGTACCCGGAAGCGGCGCGCCTGATGGCGCTGGCCGGCGCCGAACTGCTGCTCTACCCCACCGCGATCGGCTGGGACCCGAACGACGCGCAGGCCGAGAAGGATCGCCAGCGCGACGCCTGGATCACCGTGCAGCGCGGCCACGCCGTGGCCAACGGGCTGCCGCTGCTGTCGTGCAACCGCACTGGCTTCGAGGCCGACCCGTCGGGTACCGGTGCCGGCATCCAGTTCTGGGGCTCCAGCTTCGTCGCCGGCCCGCAGGGCGAGTTGCTGGCCCAGGCCGGCACCGACGCGCGCGAACTGCTGCTGGCCGAGGTCGACCTGGCGCGCAGCGAGCACGTGCGGCGGATCTGGCCGTTCCTGCGCGACCGCCGCATCGACGCCTACGCCGACCTGCTCAAGCGCTTCCGTGACTGATAGCGCACCGACCTCGCCCGTACCGGCTTGTTCCGCATGCCCGCCGTCCCCATGCTTGGATCTCCCACGACGACCGGCCTGCTGAACGGATGAGCGCCCCCGAAACCGAAGTCACTGCGTTGCCCGCCGCCCTGCAGGGCCAGCCGATCGAGCGCGTGCAGCACGACGGCGTGGAATACGTGGTGCTGGGCACGGCGCATGTCTCGCGCAGCAGCATGGAGGCGGTCGAGGCGCTGCTGGACCACGAGCACTTCGACGCGGTGGCGGTGGAATTGTGCGACAGCCGCGCGCAAAGCATGCGCGACCCCGAAGCGTTCAAGCAGATGGACCTGTTCAAGGTGATCCGCCAGGGCAAGGCCGGCATGGTCGCCGCCAGCCTGGTGCTGTCGACCTTCCAGAAACGTCTGGCCGACCAGTCCGGCATCCAGCCCGGCGCCGAAATGAAGGCCGCGATGGACGGCGCCGAGGCGCGCGGGCTGCCGCTGTGGCTGATCGACCGCGAGGTCGGCACCACGCTCAAGCGCGCCTGGCGCAGCGTGGGCTTCTGGCAGCGTTTCGGCCTGCTCGGCGGCCTGCTGGCCAGCGTGTTCGAGCGCGAGGACATCGAACAAAGCGAGATCGAGAAACTGAAACAGGGCGACCTGCTGGAGAGCGCGTTCAGCGAATTCGCCAGCAGCTCGAAACCGCTCTACGACAGCCTGATCGGCGAGCGCGACGCGTTCATGGCCGCGCGCCTGCGCGAGGAAGCCGCGCGCGCGGCCACGACGGAACATCGCCGCGTGCTGGTGGTGATCGGCGCCGGCCACCTCAAGGGCTTGTGCACCCAGTTGCGCGAGCAGCAGGACGATCCCGCCGCCAGGGTCGCCGAGCTTGCCGTCCCGCCGCCGAAGGCACGCTGGCCGAAGTGGGTGGCCGCCGGGCTGGTGCTGCTGGTATTCGCCGCGATCATCTGGGCCTTCCACCGCAACGCCTCGCTGGGTACGCAAGCATTGATGGCCTGGGTGCTGTTCACCGGCGGCTTCGCCGCGCTCGGTGCCCTGGTTGCTGGCGGCCATCCGCTCAGCGTCGTCGCCGCCTTCATCGCCGCGCCGATCAAACCGTTCCGCCCCGGCATCCCCGCTGGCGGCATCAGCGCGATGGCCGAAGCCTGGGCGCGCCACCCGCGGGTGGTCGACTTCGACACCCTGCGCGACGACATCGTGCACTGGAGCGGCTGGTGGAAGAATCGCGTGGCGCGCACCCTGCTCAACTTCTTCCTGGTCAGCGTGGGCACCATCGTCGGCGAGTACAGCGCCGGCATCCACATCTTCAAGAGCCTGTTCTGAAGCCGGTCCGCGGCTCCACGCATGCTACGATGCGCGCGCCCGCGCAGCGCCGCGGACGCCACGCCCGGATGGCGAAACTGGTAGACGCAAGGGACTTAAAATCCCTCACCCTCACGGGTATCCCGGTTCGATCCCGGGTCCGGGCACACCTCTTCCCCGCCTGCGGCGCAGCCACAAAAAAAGTGCGGCGGGATCGCCCGCCGCACTTTTGATTGCCTGTACCGGGGAACCCGGAACGATCAGGCTGCCGCGTCCTTCAGCTTCTTCAGCGGGCGGATCTTGATCTTGGTCGACGCCGGCTTGGCCGCGAACCACTGCTCTTCCTTGGTGAACGGGTTGATGCCCTTGCGCTTCGGCTTGGCCGGCACGCTGACCGCGGTGATCTTCAGCAGACCAGGCAACTGGAACGAGCCGGCGCCCTTCTTGTGCACCGAGCCGGCCACCGCGCCTTCCAGCGCTGCCAGCACGGCGCGCACATCCTTGGCCACCACACCGCTGGCTTCAGCGATGTGCGCCACCAGGCTGGACTTGCTCAGGACTTCCTTGATCGGCTTGGGTGCGGCGGGTGCGGCCTTGGATGCCGGCTTGCTCTTTGCAGCTGCTTTCTGCGTCTTTGCCATGGGTTTCCCCTCGTGAATATGTGATGGTTGGTTCGTATGCCTCGCGGCACGCTGAATGTAGGGGAATTCGGCGGTGCCGCCAACGGGTCGAGCGGAAAAAACCGCAAAAAAACCGCGGCAATGACGCAATCGACTACCCCACGGCCGATGGCAAGTGCGAAACGGCCATGCCTCTGCGGCATGCACGCTCTTGCATGCCTCGACCCGCACGGCACGGAGAGCCCGAAACCCGCCGTTCGAAACGGCACAAAAAAACCCGCCGAGGGCGGGTTTCCTGCGGCTGCCTGCAGCCGGTTGCGCAATGGAGGCCAAGGTCGGAATCGAACCGGCGTACGCGGATTTGCAGTCCGCTGCATGACCACTCTGCCACCTGGCCATTGCTTGGTGCATCGCGACCATGATGATCGCAGCTTGCCTGTAAAAAACAAAACCCCGGTGGACCGAGGTTCTGCCTGAAAATTGGAGCGGGAAACGAGACTCGAACTCGCGACCCCGACCTTGGCAAGGTCGTGCTCTACCAACTGAGCTATTCCCGCATCGGAGCCGCGAATCATAGCAGAACGGGTTCGCCTGTGAATAGCCTCGACACGGATTGCCGGCATGGCATGCGCAGGAGGCGCCGCTACGACAAAGCCCCGGACGGGCCGGGGCTTTGTCTGCAAACTGGAGCGGGAAACGAGACTCGAACTCGCGACCCCGACCTTGGCAAGGTCGTGCTCTACCAACTGAGCTATTCCCGCATCGGAGCCGCGCATTCTAATACGTGAATGCGGATCGTCAAGCCCGCGCAGCTCAGGCGCCATCCTTGCCGGCCGCCGTCGCGCCTGCCCCGTCCGCGCTCAGGCTGGGCCAGGCGGCGCGCAGGTAGTACAGGCCCGACCAGATCGTGAGTATGCCGGCAACCACCAGCAGGGCCTCGCCGATGTGGTACAGCCGCAGCGCCTCGGCCGCCTTCTCGTGCTGCACGATCAGCACCACCAGCGCGACCATCTGCATCGTGGTCTTCAGCTTGCCGATGAAGGCGACCTTGACCGTGGCGCGCATGCCGATTTCGGCCATCCATTGGCGCAGTGCCGACACGCTGATCTCGCGCCCCACGATCACCGCCGCGGTCACTGCCATCAGGATGCCGGACCAACCGCCGCGGTGCGACTCGACCAGCAGGAACAGCGTCACCGTCACCATCAGCTTGTCAGCCACCGGATCGAGGAACGCGCCGAACGCCGAGGTGAGGTTCAGCCGCCGCGCCAGGTAGCCGTCCAGCCAGTCGGTGATCGCCGCCAGCAGGAACACGACCGCCGCCGTGATGTTGTGCCCCGGAAACGGCAGGTAGAACACCACCACCATCACCGGCAGCAAGGCAACGCGGAAGAGGGTCAGCCAGGTCGGCAGGTTGATGTGCATGGTTCGTCCCGATGGTTTGCTGTGCAGTTTCGCATGCCCGCGCGCCACTGCCGAGTGAATGCGCGTGGGCGATCAGCCGTGCAGGCTGGCGTAGATGCGTTCGGCCAGGCCGCGGTCGATGCCTTTGACCTGCATCAGCTCCTCGACACCGGCGCGCTCCAGTCCCTGCATGCCGCCAAACGCCTTCAGCAGGGCGGAACGACGACGCGCGCCGATACCCGGTACGTCCTCCAGCACGCTGTGCTCGCGCGCCTTCTCACGCCGCTTGCGGTGGCCGCTGATGGCGAAACGGTGCGCCTCGTCGCGCACTGCCGCGACCAGGTGCAGCGCGGGCGACGACGAGCCCGGGTGCAACTCGCGCCCGGGACTTCCCGATTCGAGCCGCGCGAGCACCAGTGTCTCTTCGCCGGCGCGCCGGCCCGGCCCCTTCGCCACGCCGACCACCTCGATGCCGTCGACGCCAAGTTCCCTCAGCACGCCCAGCGCCTGCGCCACCTGCCCGCTACCGCCGTCGATCAGCAGCACGTCGGGACGCGCACCCTCGCCTTCGGCCAGCTTGCGGAAGCGCCGGGTCAACGCCTGGTGCATCGCCGCGTAGTCGTCACCGGGGGTGATGCCGGTGATGTTGAAGCGGCGATAGTGCGATTTCTCCGGTCCTTCCGGGCCGAACACCACGCACGAGGCGACGGTCAGTTCGCCCATGGTGTGGCTGATGTCGAAGCACTCGATGCGGCGTGGCGACTCGTCCAGTCCCAGCACCTTCTGCAGGTCGTCGAAACGCGTGCCCAGGGTCTGCCGGCTGGCCAGCCGCGCGGTCAGCGAGGCCTGCGCGTTGCGTTCGGCCATCTGCAGGAACTGTGCTCGCTCGCCACGCACGCTGGATTTCAGATCCACCGCATGGCCAGCCTGCTGGCCGAGCAGCTCGGCCAGGATCTCCTGATCGGCCAGCGGCTCGCCCAGGATCAGCTCGCGCGGCACCGGCCGATCCAGGTAGTACTGCGTGATGAACTGCGCCAGCACGTCGGCCGGCTCGGCATCCAGCGGCAAGCGCGGGAAGAAGTCGCGCGTGCCCAGGCTGATGCCGTCGCGGAAGAACAGCACGCTGACGCAGGCCATGCCCGCCTCGATGCGGCAGGCGAGCACGTCCATGTCGGCGCTAGCGCCCTGCACGTGATGCTGCGCCTGCAGCTGGCGCAGCGCGGCCACCTGGTCGCGCAGTTTCGCCGCGCGCTCGAACTGCAGCGCCTTGCTGGCCTGCTCCATCGCCTCGGCCAGTTCGTCGATCACCGCGTTGCTGCGCCCTTCCAGGAACATCTCGGCATGGCGCACGTCGTTGCGGTAATCCTCCACGCTGATCAGCCCCACGCACGGCGCGCTGCAACGGCCGATCTGGTACAGCAGGCACGGCCGCGTGCGGTTGCGGAAATAGCTGTCCTCGCACTGGCGCACCTTGAACAATTTCTGCATCAGGTTGAGGCTTTCGCGTACCGCGTAGACGCTCGGGTACGGCCCGAAGTAGCGCCCCGGCAGGTTCTTCGCGCCGCGATGGAAGGCCAGCCGCGGGTAGTCCTCGCCGGTGGAAAGATAGATGTACGGGTAGCTCTTGTCGTCGCGCAGCAGGATGTTGTAGCGCGGCTTCAATGACTTGATCAGCTGCGATTCCAGCAGCAGCGCCTCGCCCTCGGTGCGCGTCACGGTGATCTCGACGCGGGCGATCTGCGCCACCATCGCGGCGATGCGCGGTTCCATCCGCGGCTTCAGGAAATAGCTGCCGACGCGCTTTTTGAGGTTGCCCGCCTTGCCCACGTAGAGCAGCTCGCCGGCTGCGTCGAAGTGGCGGTAGACGCCGGGCGAGGTGGTGAGCGTGCGGACGAAGGCCTTGCCGTCGAAGGGGGGTGGTTGCGCGGACTGCATGAAGGGATTCTAACGGGTGCGGAGGGCGACCCGTCCGATGTGGTGGCTCAAGGCCCGTGAAAAAAGCCACTCTCTGTGGTTTTCTTCCGTCGCGAGTCCGGCACATGCATGCCATCCACGGCATGCCTCCTGCGGGCCGGCCGGTGGCTGTTCAAATCCGTTGCTGACGGATTTGTACGGACTCGCTCACGCGAATCATGCACGGGTGCGGCCGACTCGCGGCCGGCTCGAGAGTTTGTTCTGCAGGCTCTCAATGCCGCGTGCGCAGCCACTGCTCCGCACGTTCCAGGTCGGCCTCGGTGTCGATGCCGGGCGGGAACGGCTCCGGGGTCAGCCGCACCGCAATCGCATGGCCATGCTCCAGCACGCGCAGCTGTTCCAGCGATTCGGTCTGCTCCAGCGGCGTGCGCGACAGGCGGCTGTAGCGCTCGAGGAAGCCGGCGCGGTAGGCATAGATGCCGATGTGACGCAGGAACGGCGAACCGGACGGCAGCGCGTGGCGGTCGATGGCGAACGCATCGCGCGCCCACGGCAGCGGCGCGCGGCTGAAGTAGAGCGCGCGGCCGTTGGCGGCGCGCACCAGCTTCACCACGTTGGGGTCGAACAGCTCCTCGGCGTCGATGATCGGCGTGGCCAGGGTGGCCATTGGCGCGTCGTCGCCGGCCAGCGCCTGCGCCACCGCGCGGATGCCGGCGGCGGGTGCGAACGGTTCGTCGCCCTGCAGGTTCACCACGATGCTGTCAGCGGCCCAGCCGTAGTGGCTGGCGCACTCGGCCAGCCGGTCACTGCCCGAGGCGTGGTCACTGCGGGTCATGCAGACGTCCACGCCTTCCTGCCCGGCCAGCGCGTCGGCGATGCGGCGATCGTCCACCGCCACCACCACCTGACGGGCGCCGGCCTGCATCGCGCGCTGCGCCACGCGCACCACCATCGGCACGCCACCGATTGCGCGCAACGGCTTGGCCGGCAGCCGGGTCGAACCGTAGCGGGCGGGAATGGCGACGATGAACGGGGGTACCGCGTTTGACATGGGTGATCCTTGGGTCAGGCGGCAAGCCTAGCGCAGCGCTGCGCGTGGCCGATTCACGGCGCAACCTGCAGCGCGAAGCCACAGCCGTTGGCCAGTTCCTGGAAGCCGGGAAACGAAGTGGCGACGTGGCTGCAGTCGTTGATCCGCACTGGCCCGGCGGCAACCAGGCCGGCCACCGCGAAACTCATCGCGATGCGGTGGTCCAGATGGCTTTCCACCGTGCCGCCGCCCAGCCGACCGCCGTGGATGGCCGCGCCGTCCGGAGTTTCCTCGATCGCCACGCCGAGCGTGCGCAGGCCGGCGGCCATGGTGGCGATGCGGTCAGACTCCTTCACCCGCAGCTCGGCCGCGCCGCGGATCACCGTGGTCCCACCGGCGGCGGCGGCGGCAATGAACAACGCAGGAAACTCGTCGATCATGTCCGGCGCCAGCGCCTCGGGCAGCTCGACGCCATGCAGCGGCGCATGGCGAACCACGAGGTCACCCACCGGCTCGCCACCCGCCTCGCGCTCCTGCTCGATCGCAATGTTCGCGCCCATCAGGCGCAACGCCTCAAGCAGGCCGGTGCGGCGCGGGTTGAGGCCCACCGCGGGCAGGCGCAGTTCGGAGCCGGGTACGATGCTCGCGGCGACCAGGAAAAACGCCGCCGAGGAGAAATCGGCTGGCACCTCCACATCGGTGGCGCGCAGCACATGGCCGCCGGAAAGTTTCGCCCGGCCTGGCGCGAACGCGATCGGCCAGCCGAACGCGGCCAGCATGCGTTCGGTGTAGTCGCGGGTCGGATGCGGCTCGATGATCTCGGTATCGCCGTTGGCATACAGGCCGGCCAGCAGCAATGCCGACTTCACCTGCGCGCTGGCCACCGGCAGCTCGTAGCGGATGCCGTGCAGCGGCTGGCCACCATGCACGTGCAGCGGCGGCAGACCGCCTTGCGTGTCGATGCGCGCGCCCATCAGCGCCAGCGGGTCGGTGACGCGGCGCATCGGCCGCTTCGACAACGAGGCGTCGCCGACCAGGGTGCTGTCGAACGCCTGTCCTGCCAGCAGCCCGGCCAGCAGGCGCATGCCGGTGCCGGCGTTGCCGCAGTCCAGCGCCTGCGTGGTGCCGCGCAGGCCGTGCAGGCCCGCGCCGTGCACTACGCGCTCGCCGGGCGACGGCGTGTCGATGCGCACGCCGAGCTGCGCCAGCACGGCGGCGGTGGCGCGGGTGTCCTCGCCTTCGAGAAAGCCGCGGATGCGCGAATCGCCCTCGGCGATCGCCGCCAGCATCAGCGCGCGATGCGATACCGACTTGTCGCCGGGCACGCGCACGCTGCCGCGCAGCGGGCCACCGGGCCGGCTGCTCCAGTCCAGGCGGCCGCTCAAGGCAGCGCTACCGGGTAGGAGCCGAGCACGCGGATGGTCGCCGCCGACGTACCGATCTCCTGCACCGACGCCTGCAGCGCGAGATCGTCGATATGGCCGGAGACATCAATGAAGAACGCGTACTGCCATTTGCCGGTATGCGCCGGCCGCGATTCGATCCGGTTCAGGCTGACGCCGTGCTTCGCGAACGGGTTGAGCACGTCGTACAGCGCGCCAGGCTTGTCGTTCACCGTGACCAGCAGCGAAGTACGGTCGTTGCCCGAGGGCGGGAACAGCGTGCGGCCGATCACCAGGAAGCGGGTGGTGTTGTCGGCGCGGTCCTCGATGCCCTGCGCCACTGTCTTCAGCCGGTAGACCTTGCCTGCGCTTTCACCGGCGATCGCCGCGACATCGTCGGCATGCAGCGCCAGTCGTGCCGCCTCGGCGTTGCTCGACACCGCAATGCACTCGATCTCGGGCAGGTTGATGCGCAACCAGGTCTTGCACTGCTGCAGCGACTGCGCATGGGCATAGATGCGGCGCACGTCCTCCAGCCTGCCGCTGCGCGAGTGCAGGCACTGGTGCACGCGCAGCTCGATCTCGCCGCAGATGGTGGCCGCGGAAGTGAGGAACATGTCCAGGGTCACCTGGATCATGCCCTGCCCCGAATTCTCCACCGGCACCACGCCGAAGTCGGCGTGCCCGGCGGCGACTTCCTGGAACACCTCCTCGATGCTGCCCAGCGGCAGGCTATAGGCGGCATGGCCGAAATGCTTGCGCACGGCCTGTTCGCTGAAGGTGCCCTCCGGACCGAGGAAGCCGATCTTCAGCGGGTCTTCCTGCGCCAGGCAGGACGACATGATCTCGCGAAACAGCCGCACCATCTCGACGTCGGACAACGGTCCCTGGTTGCGGTCCACCACCATGCGCAGCACGTGGGCTTCGCGCTCGGGACGGTAGTAGTCGATCGCGGAGAGCCCTTCGCCCTTTACCTTCGCCACCGTGCGTGCGTGGTTCGCGCGTTCGGAAATCAGCTGCTGGATCTGCCGGTCGATGCTGTCGATGCGCTCGCGCATCTCGCTCAACGGGGTCTTGGGATCGGTCATGCGTTCAGCCGCCTGGATGGATGGAAGTCCAAATGATGAAGCGGCATCTTGCCGTAAAACATCGTCCGCGTCCGCTCAGCGCTTGTGAAGAAAACCACCTCCTGTGGTTTTCTTCAGTCGCGAGTCCGGTACACGCCCGGACTCGCTCACATGAAACAGTCACTGGCGTGACTGTTTCATGTCCGGCCCTCGGGCAGCCGCTCCTGCGCTGCCTCAACTCGGGCATCGGGCAACTGCTCCTGCGTTGCCTCAACTCGGGCATCCATGCCCTCGCTATGCCCTCGCCGTGGCCGGTCTGAGAGGTTGAAAAAATCACAACCTCTCAGCCGTGCCGCTGCGCGAAGTCCCGCATGAACGCCACCAGCGCCTCGACTGCCTCCAGCGGCACCGCGTTGTACAGCGAGGCACGCATGCCGCCCAGCGCCTTGTGGCCCTTCAGCGCGATCAGGCCGGCCGCTTCCGACTCCTGCAGGAACGCCGCGTCCAGCGCAGCGTCGTGCAGGGTGAAGCGCACGTTCATGCGCGAGCGCGCGGACAGTTCGACCGGGTTGCGGTAATAGCCGCCGGAGCCGTCGATGGTCCGGTACAGCAGTTCGGCCTTGGCCCGGTTGCGCTCGGCCATCGCGCCCAGCCCGCCCTGTTCCTTCAGCCACTGGAAGGTCAGCCCGGCCACGTACCAGCCCCAGGTGTTCGGCGTGTTGAGCATCGAGTCGGCGGCGGCGTGCTCGGCGTAGCGGAAGATCCGCGCCATTGGCCGGCCGGCCCGCTGCAGCAGATCGCGGCGCACGATCATCAGCACCAGGCCGGACGGGCCGATGTTCTTCTGCGCACCGGCGTAGACCAGCCCGAAACGGCGCACGTCCAGCGGCTCGGACAGGATGTTCGAGGAGAAGTCGGCCACCAGCGGCACCGTGCCGCCGACGTCGGGAACGGTGTGGAACTCGACGCCGTGGATGGTCTCGTTCGGTGTGTAGTGCACGTAGGCGGCGTTTGGGTCGAGTCGCCAGTGCTCGCGCGACGGCAGCTTCAAATAGTCGTCCGCCTCACTGCTGGCCGCCACGTTGACCCGCAGGTAGGGTTTGGCTTCGCTGACTGCCTTGGCGCTCCAGTGGCCGCTGACGACGTAGTCGGCGCTGTCGCCCTCGCCCGCCAGGTTCATCGGGATCTGCGCGAAGTGCTGGGTGGCGCCGCCCTGCAGGAACAACACGGCGTAGTCGCCCGGTATCCCCATCAGCTCGCGCAGATCGGCTTCGGCCTGCGCGGCCATCGCGATGAAGCGCTTGCCGCGGTGCGACTGCTCCATCACCGAAGCGCCGCTGCCGTTCCAGTCCAGCATGTCGCGCTGGGCGCGTTCGAGTACCGCCAGCGGCAACGCCGCCGGACCGGCGCTGAAGTTCCAGACTCTGCTCACGTGCGGCTGCGTCCTGTCGAAAGGTGTTTTGCGCATTATGGCGCGGCGCAGCATGACGCCGTCAACTACCGCAACCCGTCGTCAGAAGCGGATCAGCAGCACCAGCGCGATGCCCAGTGCCAGCACGGCGGCGGTGACGATCAGCCACCACACTTCGCCGCTCGGGCCGGCCGACTCTTCCGGCAGGTGCGGCGGCAACGGTTCGGCCAGCACGATCTCCGGCTCCGGCTCCATGCCCGGCCCGTCGAGCACGAAGCGGTGCATCGCCACGCCGATCTGGTCGCCGGGGTGCAAAGCCAGCTTCTGCGCCACCACACCGTTCACCCGCAACGGGTGCTGCTCGCACGAGCGGGTGGTCTCCAGCCACAGCTGACCGCCTTCCCAGAAAATCCGCAGCGCCACGACACCACCCTGCGGCAACTCCAGCGGACAATTGCCGTGCGGCCCGAACGTCAGGCTGTCCTGCAACGGCAGCACCCGGCCCGACAGCGGGCCGGCCACGGCGCGCAGGGCCACAGTGCAACGGCCCTGCGCGGGCACGTTCAGCAACGGGCGTTGGGCGGGGTCCTCGTCATCGCGCAACAGCAGGCGGCAGTCGCCCACGCTGACCACGTCGCCGGCGCGGAGCAAGGCGCGCTCGCGCACCGGCCGCGCGTTGACGTAGATGCGGTCGGCCGACGGCAGCACCTGCAGCACCCAGCCGCGGCGATCCTGCTGGATACGCAGGTGCTGCGGCGCCGCCTGGCTGGCGGCCAGCACGAGATCGTTGTCCGGCGCGCTGCCGATGCGCAACTGCGGCTGCACCCAATGGAAATCCTCGCGGGCCGCATGGGGAAATTCGATACGCATGGATCAACCGGTCGATGGACCGCGAGACTCTAGCATGCGGCCACATCGCATTAAGATGCGTCTTTGCCAGGAGCCCGCCATGCCCAAGATCGATATCCGCCGCCCGCACCAGTTGCCGATCGCCGAGGCCCGCGCCGTGGTCGACCTGGTGGCCGCGCGCATGCGCGAGAAGTTCGGCATGGATGGGCGCTGGCTGGACGACACCTTGCTGTTTTCCCGCCCCGGCGTCAGCGGCTCGATCGCCGTGGGCAAGGAGACGATCCAGGTCAAGGCCGAGCTGGGCCTGCTGCTGGGGCCGCTGAAAGGCATGATCGAACAGGAGATCCAGCGCAAGCTGGACGAGCATTTCACCTGACCTCCATCGCCCCGGGCCGGCGCTGATGATTCTTTGACCATGCCCCCATCCGTGGCATAATCGACGGCTTACGCAGCCATGACGGCTGCGCGTGAACCCCGGAACACATGGCCAAAGACGACGTCATCGAAATGGAAGGCACGGTCCAGGAGACCCTGCCGAACACCATGTTTCGTGTGCAATTGGAAAACGGGCACGTCATCATCGCCCACATTTCCGGTCGCATGCGCAAGCACTACATCCGCATCCTTACCGGCGACAAGGTCAAGATCGAAATGACCCCGTACGACCTGAGCAAGGGCCGCATCACCTACCGCATGAAGTAAGCGCGGCGGTGTTGCCGGCTGCCGCGCCCGCGAGGCGACGGCAGCGGACATGACAAAGGCGGCGCCCATGCGCCGCCTTTGCTTTGCCCCGCTTCCCGGTTTACTCGACCACGGCCGGCAGCTTCTCCGCCGCCTTGCAGTCGACCTTCAGCTCGCCATCGGCCACGCTCAGGCGGACCACGCCGCCCTCGGCCAGCTTGCCGAACAGCAGCTCGTCGGCCAGCGCGCGCTTCACCTTTTCCTGGATCACCCGCGCCATCGGTCGCGCGCCCATCTGCGGGTCGAAGCCGTGCTCGGCCAGCCAGCGGCGGGCATCGGCGCCCACGTCCAGGCTCACCCGCTTCTCGGTCAGCTGGCTTTCCAGCTCGATCAGGAACTTGTCGACCACGCGCAGAATGTGCTCGAAGTCGAGCGCACCGAACTGGATGATCGCGTCCAGCCGGTTGCGGAACTCCGGGGTGAAGATGCGGCGGATCACTTCCATCGCATCCGATTCGTGCTTTTGCTCGACGAAGCCCATGCTGCGTCGTGCGGCGATCGCCGCACCCGCGTTGGTGGTCATCACCACCACCACGTTCTTGAAGTTCGCCTCGCGGCCGTTGGTGTCGGTCAGCACGCCGCGGTCCATCACCTGCAGCAGGATGTTGAACACGTCCGGGTGCGCCTTCTCGATCTCGTCCAGCAGCAGCACCGCGTGCGGATGCTTGGTGACCGCCTCGGTCAGCAGGCCGCCCTGGTCGAAGCCGACGTAGCCCGGAGGCGCGCCGACCAGCCGCGACACCGAGTGCGCCTCCATGTACTCGGACATGTCGAAGCGGATCATCTCGATGCCCAGCTGCATCGCCAACTGCTTGGTCACCTCGGTCTTGCCCACGCCGGTGGGGCCGGCCAGCAGGAAGCAGCCGATCGGCTTGGACGGATCGGCCAGGCCCGAGCGGGCCATCTTGATCGACGCAGCCAGCGCCTCGATCGCCGGATCCTGGCCGAACACCACCATCTTCAGGTTGCGCTCGAGGTTGCGCAGCACGTCGCGGTCCGAGGCCGACACCTGCTTGGCCGGGATTCGCGCCATCTTCGCCACGATGTACTCGACCTCGCCCACGTCGACCTTGCCGGTGCGCTGGTCTTCCGGCAGCAGCCGCTGGCGGGCACCGGCCTCGTCGATCACGTCGATCGCCTTGTCCGGCAGCAGCCGGTCGGGGATGTGCTTCACCGACAGGTCCACCGCCGCCTTCAGCGCCTCGTTGGTGTACGCCACGTGGTGATGTTCCTCGAAGCGCGAGCGCAGGCCCTTGAGGATCTCGATGCTGTCGGCCACGGTCGGCTCGACCACGTCGATCTTCTGGAAGCGGCGGGCCAGCGCGCGATCCTTCTCGAACACGCCGCGGTATTCCTGGAACGTGGTCGAACCGATGCAGCGCAGCTCGCCGGAAGCGAGCATCGGCTTGATCAGGTTCGACGCGTCCATGGTGCCGCCCGACGCCGAGCCGGCGCCGATGATGGTGTGGATCTCGTCGATGAACAGGATCGCGCCCGGCTGCTTCTTCAGCTGCGCGATCACGCCCTTCAGGCGCTTCTCGAAGTCGCCGCGGTACTTGGTGCCGGCCACCAGCGCGCCCAGGTCGAGCGACCAGATGGTGGCGCTTTCCAGCACTTCCGGTACCTCGCCGTCGACGATGCGCTTGGCCAGGCCCTCGGCCAGCGCGGTCTTGCCCACGCCGGCCTCGCCCACGTACAGCGGGTTGTTCTTGCGCCGGCGGCACAGCACCTGGATGGTGCGCTCGATCTCGTCGGCGCGGCCGATCAGCGGGTCGATCTTGCCTTCCAGCGCCAGCTCGTTGAGGTTGCTGGCGAACTCGTGCAGCGGGTTGCCCTTCGGCTCGCCGCCCTCCTCGCCCTCGCGCTCGCCGCCGGACACGCCGGCCGCCGGCTCGTCGCCGATCTTGGCGATGCCGTGCGAGATGTAGTTGACCACGTCGAGCCGGGTGATCTCCTGCTGGTGCATGAAGTACACCGCGTGCGAATCCTTCTCGCCGAAGATCGCCACCAGCACGTTGGCGCCGGTGACTTCCTTGCGGCCGGAGGATTGCACGTGGTAAACGGCGCGCTGCAACACGCGCTGGAAGCCTAGCGTCGGTTGCGTGTCGCGCTCATCGCCGGGCGGCAGCACCGGCACGGTCTCGTTGATGATGCGTTCCAGATCGGCCGACAGCCGCGGCAGGTCCGCACCGCAGGCGCGCAGGGCGCCCAGCGCCGACTGGTTCTCGGTCAGCGCCAGCAGCAGGTGCTCCACCGTCATGAATTCATGGCGCTGTTCACGGGCCCGCTTGTAGCAGTGGCCGATGGTGACTTCCAGATCCTTGCTGAACATTCGGATCATCTCCGCTTGCAATGTTGAGCGGCCTTCAGCGCCGCGATGAGCACAAAATGGGGTCGCTCAAAGCTTTTCCATAGTGCACAGCAACGGGTGTTGATGGGAGCGTGAATATTCGTTGACGTGGGTTACCTTGGTTTCGGCCACTTCGCGGGTAAATACACCGCATACGCCCCGTCCGCGCGTATGGACGTGCAGCATCACCTGCACCGCCTGTTCCTGATCCAGGTTGAAGAAGGTACGCAGCACCTCGACCACGAAGTCCATCGGGGTGAAGTCGTCGTTCAGCAGCAGTACCTGGAACAGTGGGGGTCGCGCCACCTCGGGCTTGGCGGTTTCCAGCGCCAGGCCGCGGCCGCTGTCCTGCTCGTTGTCGGGTTGATGGACCATGTTTTCCGGCATCGTGTTTCTGGCTGGGAGTATACGCTGCGACGGTGCGTCCACCTGTCGCGGTGCGATGGCAGAGGTGATGGCACAATGACGCTTTTTCCAGCCCCACGTTCCCGCATGCCCGCCGCCCTCGCCCCTGCCGAAGTCTGGCGCCCGCACGTCACCGTCGCCTGCGTGGTGGCCGACGGCGGGCGGTTCCTGATGGTCGAGGAAGAGGTCAACGGCCGGCCTGCCTGGAACCAGCCGGCCGGCCATCTGGAAGACGGCGAAAGCCTCGCCGCGGCCGCCCTGCGCGAGACGCTGGAGGAAACCGGCTGGACGGTGCAACTGCAGCACCTGATCGGCGTGCACCAGTGGCGCAGCACCGAGCACGGCGACGTGGTGGTCCGCTTCAGCTTCGCCGCGCGTGCGCTCAGCCACGACCCGCAGCGTGCGCTGGACACCGACATCCGCCGCGCCGTGTGGCTGACCCGGGCCGAGATCGCCGCCCTGGGCGAGCGCCTGCGCAGCCCGATGATCCTGCAGAGCATCGACCTGTGGCTGTCCGGCCAGCGGCTGCCGCTGGATGTGCTGAGCCACTTCCCCGCAGGCAGCGCATCGTGAAGGTGATGCTGGGCATCTCCGGTGGCGTCGACTCCTCGGTGGCGGCCCTGCTGCTGCAGCAGGCCGGCTACCAGGTGGAAGGCCTGTTCATGCAGAACTGGGAGGAGGACGAGCGCAGCGGCCCCTGCACGACCGATGCCGACCGCAAGGATGCCGTGGCCGTATGCGGCCGGCTCGGCATCCCGTTCCACACACGCAACTTCGCCGCGGAATACTGGGACGGCGTGTTCGAACACTTCCTCGCCGAGTACCGCGCCGGGCGCACGCCGAACCCGGACGTGCTGTGCAATCGTGAGATCAAGTTCAAGACCTTCCTGGATGAGGCCCGCACGCTCGGTGCCGAGAAGATCGCCACCGGCCACTACGCCCGCGTCGACTGCAAGGACGGCCGCTACCGGCTGCTGCGCGCGGTGGATGCGGCCAAGGACCAGAGCTATTTCCTGCACGCACTGGGTCAGCAGCAGCTGGCCGCCACGCTGTTCCCGCTGGGCGGGATCGAGAAGCCCCGTGTGCGCGAGATGGCCCGCGCGGCGGGGCTGCCTACCCACGCGAAGAAGGACTCCACCGGTATCTGCTTCATCGGCGAGCGCGATTTCCGCGGCTTTCTGGCCCAGTACATCCCCGCTCGCCCAGGCGAGATGCGCACGCCCGCCGGCGAGCTGGTCGGCGAACACCAGGGCGCCATGTACTACACGCTGGGCCAGCGCAACGGGCTGGGCATCGGCGGCCGCCACGGCGCCGGCGGCGAGGCGTGGTACGTGGTCGGCAAGGACGTGGCGGCGAACGTGCTGTACGTGGCCCAGGGCGGCGAGAACCGCTGGTTGTATTCACGCCGGCTGCGCTCGGAGCTGCCCAGCTGGATTGCCGGCGCCGCGCCGGCCACCCATTTCCGCTGCACCGCGCGTACCCGCTACCGCCAGGCCGACCAGGCCTGCGAGGTCGGGGTGACCGACGACGGACTTGAGGTACGCTTCGACGAACCCCAGCGTGCCGTCACCCCCGGGCAATCGGTGGTCCTCTACGATGGCGAGGTCTGCCTCGGCGGCGCGGTGATCGCCGCCACCGACGCGCCCTACGGCAGCCTGCTGCCGCCATTCCAATCCTTCCCCACGCATCCCGCAGGAGAATCGCAAGCTCGTGTTTGAAACTTTTTCCATGACCGAAGAGCGCGTGCTCGCCCTCGCCGGCCTATTCCAGGCCTGTGCACTGGCGCAGCAGCTGGCCAACGAGGGGCGCTGCGACGAAGCCGCGATGGAGGCCAGCGTGGCCAGCGTGTTTCGCATCGACGCGCCTTCGGTGGTCGGCGTGTACGGCAACATCTCGAACGTGCGGCTCGGCCTGCGCACGCTGATTGCGCAACTGGACGAAAGCACCCCGGACATGTCGGTGACGCGCATGACGGTGACCGTGATGCGGCTGGAGCGCAGCCTGTCATCGCGCGCGGACCTGCTGGAGAAACTGCAGCAGGGAATTATCGCCGCCCAGCGGCAGGTCGAGCATTTCGGCCAGGATTCCAGCCAGGTCAGCAGCCGGCTGGCCGAGGTCTACGCATCGACCCTGTCGATCCTCAAGCCGCGCGTGATGGTCAGCGGCAACCCGCAGCAATTGCAGCAGACCGCCGTGGTGGAAAAGGTGCGCACGAACCTGCTCGCCGCCGTGCGCTCGGCGGTGCTGTGGCGGCAACTCGGCGGGCGCCAGTGGCAGCTGCTGCTGTACCGGCGCCAGTGCAGCATGCTGGCCCGCGGCCTGCTGACTGGGGCCACGCTGGACCATCGCTGACCACGGTCCGCCCGACGGCGGAAAAGCAAACGGCGGGCTGATGCCCGCCGTTTTCCTTCCCTGGGTGGAACTCCCTTGCGATAGACCGTCCGTCACTCAACCCGTGCAGGCAGCGTGTCGCCTGCACGTGTCAGTGGCATGGCATCAGAATGACACTTCGCCGAACACGCCGATCTCGTTGGTCTTGGTGTTCTGCACGTGCGGCGGCACCGGGGTGGTGACCGACTTTTCGACCTTGCCGTGCTTCCACACGCCGGCCAGCTTGAAGCCCTTGGTCACCTGGTACTCGACGCCGGCGTTGTAATAGCTGTCCTTGGCATCGCGATCCAGGCTCTTGCTGAGCTTGGCATTGTCGTAGCGGGCGAAGATGTTCACGTTGTCAGCCACCGCCACGCTGCCCCAGAGCGAGTAGCCGTCGGCCTTGTCCGAAGACAGGGTGCGCACGTTGTTCCAGTTCTTCGCGGTGAAGTACTCGGCACCGACGCGGAAGTCCTTGCTGGCATAGGCCACCATGAAGTCGCCGCGCGTGGCGGTATGCTGCGCATCGATGTTCTCGGTCTCCTGGCCGCGATGGCCGCTGTAGCCGCCGACCGCCACGATCATGTTCTCGAACGGCACGAAGCCGACGCGGCCTTCGAAATCCACGCCCTTGCTGCGGCCCGGGTTCTTGTAGCCGTTGCCGTTGACCACCGACACCGCATAGTTGAGCGACTTGCTGGCGCCGATGTCGCCACCCAGGTGCAGGCCCCAGTCGGCCGAGGTGCCGTACTTCAGACGGTCGGTCAGGACGTTCTCGACGTAGCGGAAGCCGTAGTACTTCTCGACGAACGGGATCCATGGCAAGTCGCTCGAACCGATGCGGAATACCGCAGCCTGGTCGAACTTGCCCTGCACGTAGGCCTTCTTGACGAACAGGTTGGTCTGGCCATCGTTGCTGACATAGTTGAAATCGGTGGTCAGGTTGGCCGACCAGATATCGTTGAACTGGTGGTCGATACCGAGGTAGAAGCGCTTCACGTCCATGCCGATGCCGGACTTGTCGCTCTTGCCCTTGTCGCTGTTCTTGTCGTCGATGCTGGTGAAGTCGAAGAACATCTTGCCCGACAGCGTGGTGTTGTTGATCGCCTTCGACAGCGCGGCGAGCTTCTTGTCGCTGGCCGCCGTCACATTGGTGGCCTTCTCCACCGCCTGGCCGGTGCTGACGTTGATCTCGGACTGGGCGTCGGTGCGCTGTTCCAGTTCGTCCACCTTGGACTGCAGCGCGGCCAGTTGTGCCTTCAGCTGTTCGATCTCGCCATTGTTGGCGGCGGCCGTCCTGCTCTGCGCCGGCGCCCTCTGCGCCGGCGCCGCGGAAGCTGCAACACTGGTGAGGCCTAGGCCGGCGGCAATCGCCACCGCAATCAGTTTGGAACGCATGTGATTCTCCGCAAGTGGGTGGAAAGCATCTCGATCGCCCCCTCGATCCGATGGCTGGCTAGCGATTGGTTAACAATTCTGACCCGGGAATTTTACGGTTGGGTGCAGATTTGATGACAAATCAAAGACAGCACCACGACACCGCAGGAAAGTGCGCATCTCATGCCGCATGATGCGGCTGATATGCTTCGTCGATGGATATTCCCAGCAACAACATTACCGCACCGCGCATGGCTGAGCGGTTTCGCGGTTTCCTGCCGGTGGTGATTGACGTGGAAACCGGCGGCTTCGATGCCGAGCATGACGCCCTGCTGGAGATCGCCGCGGTGCCCTTGACCATGGACGAAGGTGGCTACCTGCGGTCGCAGCCCACCGTATCCACGCACGTGGAGCCGTTTTCAGGCGCCAATCTGGACCCGCGTTCGCTGGAGATCACCGGCATCGACCCGACCAACCCGCTGCGCGGGGCGCTGGCCGAGAGGCAGGCGCTGGACCATATCTTCCATGTAGTGCGCGAGGCGGTGCGCGCGGCCGGCTGCCAGCGGGCGATCCTGGTCGGCCACAACGCCGCGTTCGACCTCGGCTTCCTGAACCAGGCGGTGCGTCGTTGCGGCCACAAGCGCAATCCGTTCCACCCGTTCAGCTGCTTCGATACGGTCAGCCTCGGCGGCCTCGCCTACGGCCAGACCGTGCTGAGCAAGGCGGTGCTGGCCGCCGGCCACGCGTTCGACAGCCGCGAGGCACACTCGGCGGTGTATGACGCCGAGCGCACCGCCGAACTGTTCTGCAGCGTGGTCAACCGCTGGCGCCAGTTGGAACTGTTCGAGCAGGCCCGCAGCGGCCTCGACGCCGCCTGATCCGTCGTGCAGGCGCGCCACCACCGGCTGCGGCCGTCGTGCGTCGCCGAATGCCAGGCTCAGCCCGCATGAAACGGCCATGTGACAGTTTGTCATATGCCTGCAACATTCATTTCATCCAATGGCAACACGAAAAGCCTGAAATGGTGGGGTCGCATCCGACTTCCCTCCAAGGAGCTACCGTGTTGACCATCAACAAAACTCCACTTCGCTTCGCTGCCGTGGCCGCGCTTGCCGTGGCCTCGACCTTCGGCGCAGCCGCGCACGCCACCGACATTACCGGTGCCGGCTCCAGCTTCGTCTACCCGGTCATGTCCAAGTGGTCGGCGGCGTACGCCGAGAAGACCGGCAACCACCTGAACTACCAGTCGGTCGGTTCCGGCGCGGGTATCGCGCAGATCAAGGAAGGCACCATCGATTTCGGCGCCTCCGACGCGCCGATGAAGGCTGAGGACCTGAAGAAATTCGGCCTGGGCCAGTTCCCGATCGTCGTCGGCGGCATCGTGCCGGTGGTCAACATCTCCGGCGTGCAGGCCGACCAGATCAAGCTGGACGGCGCCACCCTGGCTGACATCTTCCTGGGCAAGATCAAGAACTGGAACGATCCGAAGATCGCCGCGCTGAACGCCGGCCTGGCCCTGCCGGCCGGCAAGATCACCGTGGTGCACCGCTCGGACGGCTCGGGCACCTCGTTCAACTTCACCAACTACCTGTCCAAGGTCAGCCCGGAGTGGGCCAGCCAGGTGAAGTTCGGCACCGCTGTGGAATGGCCGACCGGCGTGGGTGGCAAGGGCAATGAAGGCGTGTCGCAGTACGTACGCCAGATCAAGGGCTCGATCGGTTACGTCGAATACGCCTATGCGGTGAAAAACAAGCTTGCCTGGGTCGACCTGAAGAACGCCAGCGGCAACTTCATGAAGCCGAGCGCCGATGCCTTCGCCGCCGCCGCCGCCACGGCGGACTGGACCAGCGCCAAGGACTTCAACCTGATCATGACCAATGCACCGGGCAAGCAGGCGTGGCCGATCACCGCCACCACCTGGATGATCATGTACAAGTCGCCGAAGAACGCCGGCAACAGCAAGGTCGCCTTCGACTTCTTCAAGTCCGCGCTGGAACACGGCCAGCAGGCTGCCAGCGAACTGGATTACGTACCGCTGCCGGCCTCGCTGGTCAGCCAGATCGAAGCGTACTGGGCGTCCGAGTTCAAGCATTGATGCCGTGAAACGAAATCCCCCGCCGATCCTGTCGGCGGGGGATTTCAAGTTTTTATCCGCACTACTGGATCCTCATGCCAGCGACCGAAACGGCCATCCCGGCTCCCGACATCCTGGAACAGCGCAGCCGTCGCGATGCCCGCCACGAGCAGCTGTTCCGCTGGCTGTTGAAGGGCTGTGCGCTGCTCGTGCTGGCCTCCCTGCTCGGCGCCGCCGGCGCCACGCTGTGGGGTGGCCGCGACGCGTTCAGCGCGTTCGGCTGGCACTTCCTGGTCAGTGCGGAGTGGGATCCGGGCAATGAGGTCTACGGCGCGCTGGTGCCGGTCTACGGCACGGTCGTCACCTCGTTCATCGCGCTGCTGATCGCGGTGCCGATCAGTTTCGGCATAGCGGTCTATCTTTCCGAGGTCGCGCCGACCTGGCTGCGTACGCCGGTCGCCTCGGCGATCGAACTGCTGGCCGGCATTCCCTCGATCATCTACGGCATGTGGGGCCTGTTCATCTTCGCCCCGTTCTTCGCCGACCACATCAAGCCGTGGCTGACCAGCAACCTCGGCAACAAGCCCGACGACGGCAAGCTGTCGTGGGTGGCCGAACACGTGCCGTTGATCGGCAAGCTGTTCGGCAGCGACTACCCGTTCGGCGCCAGCATCCTGGTGGCCGGCATCGTGCTGGCGATCATGGTCATCCCGTTCATCTCCTCGGTGATGCGCGAGGTGTTCCAGACCGTACCGACACGATTGAAGGAGTCGGCCTATGCGCTTGGCTCCAGCACTTGGGAAGTATCGTGGGACATCGTGCTGCCATATACCCGCTCGGCGGTGATCGGCGGCATCTTCCTCGGCCTCGGCCGCGCGCTGGGCGAGACCATGGCGGTGACCTTCGTGCTGGGCAATGCGATGCACCTGTCGGCGTCGCTGCTCGATCCGGGCGCCTCGATCGCCTCGACCATCGCCAACCAGTTCAGCGAGGCGGTCGGCTTGCAGAAGTCCGCGCTGATGGCGCTGGCCTTCCTGCTGTTCGTGGTCACCTTCATCGTGCTGCTGATCGCGCGGCTAATGCTGCGCCGGCTGGCCAGCAAGGAGGGACGCTGATGAGCGCGCTGTACCTGCGCCGCCGCGTCACCAACGCGGTCGCCATGTCGTTGAGCATGCTGGCCACCCTGGTCGGCCTGGCCTTCCTCGCCTGGATCCTGTGGGAAACCCTGCGCCAGGGCATCGGCGCGCTGGACCTGAAGCTGTTCACCAAGGTCACCGCCTATGGCGAGGACGGCGGCCTGCTGAACTCGATGGCCGGCAGCTTGATCATCAACTTCATCGGCATCGGCCTCGCCACCCCGATCGGCGTGCTGGCCGGCACCTGGCTGGCCGAATACGCGAACCGCACCCGGCTGGGCGAATCAATCCGCTTCCTCAACGACATCCTGCTGTCGGCGCCGTCGATCGTGATGGGTCTGTTCGTCTACACCATCATCGTGCTGCCGAGCACCGCCCTCACCCACGGCAAGACCACCTTCTCCGGTTTCGCCGGCGGCGTGGCGCTGGCGCTGATCGCGCTGCCGGTGATCGTGCGCACCACCGACGAGATGCTGCGGCTGGTGCCATCCACGCTGCGCGAGGCGGCGCTGTCGCTGGGCGTGCCGCAGTGGAAGCTGACCTTGCAGATCCTGATCCGCGCCGCGCGCTCGGGCATCATCACCGGCGTGCTGCTGGCGCTGGCGCGGATCAGCGGCGAGACCGCGCCGCTCTTGTTCACCGCGTTCGGCAACAATTACATGGCGTTCAACCCGATGGACAAGATGTCCAGCCTGCCGCAGATCATCTACCAGTACGCCAACGACCCGGGCGACGCCATGCACGCCCTGGCCTGGGCCGGCGCGTTCGTGGTCACCATGTTCGTGCTGCTGCTGAGTCTGGCCTCGCGCCTGATCCTTTCCCGCAACAAGGTATCCCATGACTGATTCCGCCCTCGCCACGAATCCCGCGCCGGTGGCGGCGGCAGCAGCCGTCGCACCCAAGCTCATCGTGCGCGACCTGAACTTCTACTACGGCGGGTTCCAGGCGCTGAAAAACATCAGCATGGACATTCCGGAGAAGCAGGTCACCGCAATCATCGGCCCGTCCGGTTGCGGCAAATCGACCCTGCTGCGCATCTTCAACCGCATCTACGCGATCTACCCGAAGCAGGAGGCGAAAGGTTCGATCGAACTGGACGGCGAGAACATCCTGGATCCCGGCTACTCGCTGAACCGCCTGCGCAGCAAGGTCGGCATGGTGTTTCAGAAGCCGGTGCCGTTCCCGATGACGATCTTCGAGAACGTCGCCTACGGCATCCGCCATCACGAGAGGCTGTCGAAGCCGGACATGGAAGGCCGCGTGGAACAGGCCATGCGCAGCGCCGCGCTGTGGGACGAGGTGAAGGACAAGCTCAAGCAGAACGCGCTCGGCCTGTCCGGCGGCCAGCAGCAGCGCCTGTGCATCGCCCGCGCGATCGCGCTGCGGCCGGAAGTGCTGCTGCTGGACGAACCCACCTCGGCACTCGACCCGATCGCCACCAGCCGCATCGAGCAATTGGTGGAAGAGTTGAAAAGCCAGTTCACCATCGTCATTGTCACCCACAACATGCAGCAGGCGGCGCGCGTCTCCGACCTCACCGCCTTCATGTACCTTGGCGAGCTGATCGAGTTCGACGAGACCGAGAAGATCTTCACCAAACCGGGCAAGAAGCAGACCGAGGACTACATCACCGGGCGCTTCGGCTGATTGACTGAAAACCCCTCTCCCTCTGGGAGAGGGTTGGGGTGAGGGTTCGGGCGGAGCATCAGCACCCCGCTCCGCCCGCACCCTCATCCGCCCTTCGGGCACCTTCTCCCAGAGGGAGAAGGGACAAGACACGAGGCATACATGAACACCGGCACCGACCACATCATCAAGAGTTACGACAGCGAACTGGCCCGGCTCACCGGCGAGATCGTGCGCATGGGCGAACTGGCGGTGACGCAGCTTGAGGCGGCCATCGACGTGCTCGAGCGGCGCGACGAGCGCGCCGCCCAGCGCGTGGTCGGCAACGACGACGCGATCGACCAGCTGGAACAGGAAATCGGCCACGACGTGGTGCGCCTGCTGGCGCTGCGCGCGCCGATGGCCAGCGACCTGCGCAACGTGTACGCAGCGCTGCGCATTGCCTCGGACATCGAACGCATCGGCGACTACGCCGCCAACGTCGCCAAGCGCTCGATCCCGCTGTCGATGGTGGCGCCGGTGGCTCCGGTCGGCGGCCTGCACCAGTTGGCCGCGCTGGCTGCAGCCGAAGTGCGACAGGTACTGGTGGCCTACCGCGACCGCGATGCCGAACGCGCCTACCAGGTGTGGAAGGACGACGTGGTGCTGGACGAGGCCTATACCGGCTACTTTCGTCAGCTGCTCACCTACATGATGGAAGACCCGCGCAACATCACGCCGTGCACCCACCTGCTGTTCATGGCCAAGAACATCGAGCGCATCGGCGACCACGCCACCAACATCGCCGAGAACGTGTGGTTCCAGGTCACTGGCGAGCCGCTGGACAAGCAGCGCAGCAAGCGCGACCTTACCTCGAGCCCGGAAACCACCAAGCTCGGCGAGTGAACCGGGAACGCACGCCGCTCCGTAGGGCGGGCACCGCCCGCCGGCTTTTGCAGTTGAATGATTTCCGCGAGAGCGGCGGACGGTGCCCGCCCTACTGTTCTTCAGCTAGCCGGCGGTAAGCTTGAGGCCGACGATGCCGACCACGATCAGCGCCACGCACAGCAGCCGCGGCAGCGTGGTCGGGTCGCCGAACAGCATGATGCCCAGCACCACTGCGCCGACCGCGCCGATGCCGGTCCAGATCGCATAGGCGGTACCGATCGGCAGCGTCTTCACCGCCATCGCCAGCAGCACGATGCTGACCGCCATCGCCGCCAATGTGCCGACCGTGGGCCACAACCGGGTAAAACCTTCGGTGTACTTGAGGCCGATAGCCCAGACCACTTCGAACAGGCCGGCCAGCAGCAGATAGATCCACGCCATGTGGTGTTCCTCTGTGTGCGGCAGGGCCGTCCCCGCAATGGGAAAGCGCACAGGGTCGTCCCTGCGCACGCCGCCGCTACGGCAACTCGCGAGCCTCGCGTCGACGCTTGATGCCACGCACGATGCCGTAGCTGCCGATCAGCAACCACGCCACCTGCATGATGAACGCCGCCAGATTGAAGTTGCCGAAGCCCAGCGACAGCATCACGCCGATCGCGCCCAGCACATTCATCAACTGGTAGACCAGGCCACTGCCCTGCAACTTGCGCTCCTGCAACAGGAAGAACGCCAGCAGCACCAGCGCCACGCCGAGATAGCCGGCCCAGTCGTACCAGAAAAAATTCATCTTTTCGCTCCACGCTGGCGCAGGGCCTCGAACAGCGCGACGCCGGTGGCGACGGAGACGTTGAGACTTTCCATCGTGCCCGGCATGGGGATCTTCGCCACGAAATCGCACAACTCGCGGGTCAGTCGGCGCAGGCCCTCGCCTTCGCTGCCCAGCACCAGCGCCACCGGTCCCTGGAAGTCCACGCCGTAGACGGTGGTGTCGGTGTCGCCGGCCAGGCCGGTGATCCACACGCCGGCGTCCTTCAGTTCGCGCAACGTGCGCGCCAGGTTGGTCACCGCGATCAGCGGCACGCGGTCGGCACCGCCGGCCGAGGCCCGGCGCACCACCGGTGTCAAGCCCACCGCGCGATCCTTCGGCACGATCACCGCGGTGACCTTCGCCGCCGCCGCGCTGCGCAGGCAGGCGCCGAGGTTGTGCGGGTCAGTGACGCCGTCGAGCACCAGCACCAGCGCGTCGCTGCCGTCGCGCTCCAGCAGGCCGGGCAGGTCGCTCTCATGCGCCGCGGGCGCCGCTTCATAGCGCGCGGCCACGCCCTGGTGGCGGGCCTCACCGGCCAGCCGGTCCAGCTCGTCGCGCGGACGATGCTGCACCGGGATCTTCAGCTTCTGCGCACGCTCGGCCAGCTCCAGCACGCGGGCATTGCGCTGGCCGTTCTCCACCAGCACCTCGCGCACGCGCTCGGCGTCGTTGCTCAACGCGCCTTCCACCGGATTGATGCCGACGATCCAGCTCTCGCTCATGACTTGCCTTTCGGTTTCGATTTGCGGCCAGCGTGTTTCTTCGGCGTCTGCGGGGCGGCAGCGGGGACCGGCCCGCGTTTGGCGGAATCGCCTTTGCGCGGACGACGGTCGGATGACGGCTCGACCTTGCGGCCCTGCTGCTGCCCACCACCCGCCTGCTGGCGCGTTGCCGCCGCTGCACGCGGCGGCGGATGATCACTCATCGCGGCCTTGCGCGGGGCCGGCGCCGGCGGTGCAGCGACCTCGACCTCCTTGCGACCAAACGCGCGGCCGATCGCCTTGGCCGCCCGACCGAACATGCCCGGTGCCTTGGCCGTAGCGGCGGCCTTCTTCGGCAGTGAGTAACGCTCGCCCGCGGCGGCATAGTCGTAGGCCTTGCCGCTGCCGGCCGGCGGTGCGGCCGGCGTGCGCGGCGAGACTAGCCGGAAGTCGATCTTGCGGTCTTCCAGGCTGGCGCGCAGCACCTTGATCCGCACGTGGTCACCGAGGCGGAACTGCGCGCCGGTGCGCTCGCCCTTGAGCAACTTGCGGGTGGCATCGAAGTGGTAGTAGTCGTTCATCAGCTGGCTGATGTGCACCAGGCCGGATACCTTCGACTCGTCCAGTTCCACGAACAGGCCGAACGAGGTGACGCCGGTGACCACGCCGTCGAACTCGCTGCCGATGTGCTTTTCCATCCACGCGCACTTGAAGCGCTCGTCCACGTCGCGCTCGGCCTCCTCGGCGCGGCGCTCGCGCTGCGAACAGTGGATCGCCATCGCCGCCATCTCGGCGGACGTATAGGTGTAGTCGGAAGGCTTGCCCCCGCTCAGCGCGTAGCGGATCGCGCGATGCACCAGCAGGTCGGGGTAGCGGCGGATCGGCGAGGTGAAGTGCGCGTACGCCTGCAGCGCCAGGCCGAAGTGGCCGCGGTTGTCCGGCTGGTACGCCGCCATGCTCTGCGCACGCAGCAGCACGCTCTGGATCAGCTCGCGCTCGGGGCGCTCCTGCACCAGCGCCAGGATTTCGGCGAAGTCCGCCGGCGTCACCTCGTCGACCGGCGGCATGCGCAGCTTGAACTCGCGCAGGAACTGCTGCAGGTCTTCGTACTTCTCCGCCGGCGGCGGCTCATGCGCGCGGAACAGCGCGGGAATTTTCTTCTTCTCCAGGAACAGCGCCGCCTGCACGTTGGCGGCGATCATGCATTCCTCGATCAGCTTGTGCGCGTCGTTGCGCTCGGTGGCGCCCATCGATTCGACCCCACCGGTCTGGTCGAGACGGAACTTCACCTCCGGCGTCTCGAAGTCGATCGCGCCGCGGCGCTTGCGCTGGCCCGCCATCGCCTTGTACAGCGCATGCAGGTGCTCCAGCTGCGGCAGCACATCGGCCACCTCGTGGCGCGCGTCCGGTTCGCGCAGGCCCACCGCCTGCCACACCTTGTCGTAGGTCAGCCGTGCATGCGACAGCATCACCGCGTCGTAGAACTTCGACTTGGTCACGTTGCCCTCGGTGTCGACCAGCATCTCGCAGACCATGCACAGTCGCTCGACGCTCGGGTTCAGCGAGCAGATGCCGTTGGACAGCGTCTCCGGCAGCATCGGCACCACGAAGCCGGGGAAGTAGGTGGAGGTGCTGCGCTCGAACGCTTCCTTGTCCAGCGCGTTGCCGACCTGCACGTAATGCGAGACGTCGGCGATCGCCACGATCAGGCGCCAGCCGCCGCCACGCCTGGGTTCGGCGTATACCGCGTCGTCGAAGTCGCGCGCGTCGGCGCCGTCGATGGTCACCAGCGGCAGCTGGCGCAGGTCGGTGCGGCCCTCGCGCTCGGCGGCGGTCACCGCCGGTTCCACCTGCGCCGCGTCGCGCAGCACCTCGGCCGGCCATTCGTGCGGCAGGTCGTGGCTGGCGATCGCCATCTCCACCACCAGCGACGGCTGCAGGCGCTCGCCCAGCACCGTGCGGATCTCGCCGATCGGGCCGCGCTGCAGGGTCGGCGGGTCGGTGATCTCGGCCACCACGATCTGGCCGGAGCGCGCGCCCAGCTCGCGGCCGGGCTTGATCATCACGTCCTGGTTCAGGCGGCGGTCGTCCGGCGTCACCAGGGTCACGCCGTTGTCGATCACCACCCGGCCGACCAGCCGCGGCGAACGGCGCTGCAGCACCTCGGCGATCGCGCCCTGCCGGCGACCGCGGCGGTCGATGCCGACCACGCTGGCCAGCACGCGATCGCCGTGCATCACCGCGCGCATCTGCTGCGGCGACAGGTACAGGTCGTCGCCGCCCTCGTCCGGGCGCAGGAAGCCATAGCCCTCGGCATTGGCCAGCACCACGCCGGCGATCAGGTCCAGCTTCTGCGTGGGCGCGTAGCCACCGCGCCGGCCCAGCAGCAGCTGACCGTCGCGCACCATCGCAGCGAGCCGTTTGCGCAACGCCTCCAGGTCGGTTTCATCGTGGATGTCCAGCGCCTCGGCGATGCGCGCCTCAGTCAGCAATTCGCCACGCTGTTCGAGCAGGGCGAGGATCGCCTCGCGGCTGGGGATCGGGCGCGCATAACGCCGCGCCTCGCGATCGGCATGGGGATCGCGCACGGCGCCTGCGGCAGCCTTGTTGCGCTTGTCGGGTGCAGTGGTGACTCGCGGCGCTTGTTTGGCGGGCTTCTTTGCGGCACGCGAGTCCTGGGGATGGCCGGAACGGGGGGGAGTTTTTCTGGTCACTCAAGGTCCTTGTGATGTTTGCGCCGCGGAGCATGCCACGTCGCAGCGAATGGATGTGAAAAGTGTTGACAAGCCGCCGACAGATGCCTAAATTACGCGGCTCACGCAGCTCGGTGAGCGGTGTGACACCTGCCCAGGTGGCGGAATTGGTAGACGCACTAGCTTCAGGTGCTAGCGGGGGCAACTCCGTGGAGGTTCGAGTCCTCTCCTGGGCACCAATTGTAAACGAAGCCCGCAGCAATGCGGGCTTTCGTCTTTTCAGGGGGTCGTTCGAGCGCTTGGTCCACGCTTGGTACACAAGTTGGCCATCTTCAGCGCGCGCCGCGCACCGGCAGGATGGCCCAGGCTCCAAGCGCAACGAGGGCCGCTGCCATGGTGAACAGGGCGGTATAACTCCCGCCGCTCGCCAAAAGGATGCCCGGTGCAATTGCCGGCATCAGCGACTGCGGCATGACGTTGGCGATGTTGAAGATGCCAAGATTCCTGGCTGCATGTGTTTCTCGTTCTGGCAACACATCGGTCACCAGCGCCAGATCCGCGGCCAGGTATCCCCCCTGCGCGATGCCGGTGATCGCCATGGCTACGAGGAAATAGGTGTACGAAGTGGCAAAGGCGATCATCAACAAGGCCAGCGCATAGATCAGTGCCGTACCGCAGACGAAAGCCTTGCGCCGCCCGCGGGCATCCGACAGCCCGCCGCCCACGACACTGGCGACTGCTACCGCACCGGATTGCACCAGGGTCGACAGAAAGATCCACCGCGGCACAGCAGCCGGGGCGCAGCCCAACTGATGGATCAGATAGAACTCCTGGTAGGTCATCAGCAGCGCGACACCGGCATAGAGCAGGAAACGGCTGCCCCATGCCCAGGCGAAGTCGGGGAAACGCAGCGGATTGATCCAGAAGCTGCCCAGGAATTCGCGCCACCCGTAACGCGGCCGCTGCATTGCAGCCAGATGATGGTCGGGCAATACCCAAGCCAGGAGGAATGCGCCGGCCAAGGCGATCACCGCTGGCACCAGAAAGATGGCCAGCGCGGAATACGCAAGGAGCTCCACCAGATAGGTGCCGCCCACCATACCCACCGGCAGGCTGACACCCACGATGCCGGATACCATGCCGCGCTGTGACGCTGGAATCTGATCGGCGAGGATTGCAGTCAGCGCGGCCAACTGCGCATTGTAGGCAAGTTGCGTGATGCACCAGCCCAGCAGCAGTTGCGGAACCGACACGGCCATCGCGACGACCGCCAACCCGACTACTCCCCCCGCGGCGCCGGCAATCAGCCAGGGCCGTCGCATGCCGAAGCGCGAGGTCGTGCGATCCGAGAGGCTGCCGAAGAACGGGTTGCCGAACAGCGCAATCAGCGCCCCCACGCCCACCACCAGCGACAGGCTGCCCGTCGCGTGCGCCGGGGTAATCTCGCTCACACGCATTGCCAGACCCACCAGGATGGGCGGCAGCAGCGCCATCCACAGACCCATGTAGGCCATGCCGTAGATCGCGATGAACGGCCAGCCGGCACGGCGCACTGGTGGCGCCTCACCCGCGCATGCACCGACGGGCATGGGTAGCCCGCGCATCACCACTCCGGCCTCGTCGTCGATCACCGCCCCTCCGCTTCGTCGATCCGCGCGCCAGGTCTCCTGCGCCGGTGCTGGACGGATATTACGGTTTCCGGGGCGCGGCCGTGGATGCGCGCAAGTGCACCTCGTAGGGCACCCGTGCCTGCTGGGGTGCGGAGGCATCGCGGATCGACTGCAGCACGCTTTGCACGGCAAGGCAGCCGAGCTCGCGGCATGGCTGGTGCACCGTGGTCAGGCCGGGCGAGATCAACTGCGATACCGGTGTGCCGTCGAAGCCGCATACCGACAGATCGTCGGGAATCGACAGTCCGCGTTCGTAGGCCTCGCGCATCACGCCGCAGGCCATGTCGTCGTTCGCCGCGAAGATCGCCGTGGGCGGGCGCCGCTGGTCGAGCAGCGCCCGGGCACCCGCCGCCCCCGACGCGAAGGCGAAATCCCCGTCCACCACCAGCGACTCGTCGAAAGCGATGTCGGCCCGGCGCAGCGCGTCGCGATAGCCGGCGAGCCGCCAGATGCGGGCGCCGTGCCCCTGTAGCCCGGCGACGTGGCCGATGCGCCGGTGCCCGAGCGAAATCAGGTGCTCGACGATCTCGGCGGCCGCCCTGCGCTCGTCGAAACCGACGTCGATGCGTGACTGGTGCAGGCGGGAGGAGATCGTCGCGTAGGGAATGTCCAGCTCGTCGAGGCGTTGCAGCAGCTTCGCGTTGTTCGCATGCGGCGGCACCAGCACCAGCGCGTCCGGCCGGTGCGTGGCCACGAAGCCGTCGATCCGCGCGGCCAGGTCGTCCGCTGCGTCGAACGGATGCAGCACCGCGTTGTACGGTGTCCCCTTGCACGCTTGCAGCACGCCCACGATCAGCTCCATGGTGTAGCTGGAACCGGCCATCGGGTTGTCGTACAGCAAGGCGACCAGGTACGAGCGGTTCCCCGCCAGGCTGCGCGCCGACGCATTCGGCACGTAGTTGAGCGCACGGATCGAGGCCTCGATCCGCGTGCGCAACCTGGCACGCACGCTCGGATTGCCGTTCAGCACGCGGGATACCGTCTTGGTGGATACGCCGGCATGCGCAGCGACGTCTTCGATTCTCGCAGGCATCTGCAGATCCCGCCCCCGTATGGTTTGCAGCGTTCCATGCTACCCCAAGTGGAACGCGCACAACCATTCGGATTTTCAGTAATTTCGTACAAAAGTACCAGCGCTAGTATTTTCTATTGACAGCGCTGGTACATTTGATTAGCTTGCGACGGGTCCAGAAGTTCGTCGTGCGGGGGCGCAACGCAGGGAGGGAGGGGGGAAGTCTCCGTCGACTGTGGTTCGCGAAGCGCCCTGTGGTGGCTCCGCCGCCAGCCGTCCATGCGACTGCAACTTCCACCCGCCGGCTACGAAGGCATGCGGGGTTGTACCTGGCCGACGACGGCGGGCGATGGTCTGGGGTCTGGACGGCTGGCGGAAGAAACCGAGGTCGAGGGGCGGAACTGCGTTGGCCGAGCGTTCACTGAAAACCGGGGAGATATCGAAGTGAAGAAGCAATCCGTGCATCCGCTTGCAGGCGGCGCCAGTCAACTGCGCCTGCTGCCCATCGCGATCGCGATGACGCTGTTCGTGGCCGGCCCGTCGCATGCGCAATCTGCGCCGCAGGATGCGGACCAGACCACGCAGACTGCACCCGCCGCAAAGAAGGATTCGAAGGTCGCTGCAAAAAAGAAGAACGCTGCCACGACGGCGAACGAGAAGGAGGCGAAGCAGCTCACCGGCATGACCGTCAACGGCTACTCGTCGAGCCTCAATCGCGCGCAGAACATCAAGCGTTACGCCGACACCGTGGTCGACGCCATCTCGGCGCAGGACGCCGGCTCGCTGCCCGACCTGTCGGTGACCGAGGCCCTGCAACGCGTGCCCGGCGTGGCTGTCAGTGCCTTCGGCGTCGCCGCCGACCCGGACCATTTCTCGATCCAAGGTTCGGACATCAGCCTGCAGGGCCTGCCCTACACCAGCACGCTGTTCAACGGCCGCGAGGTGTTCTCCGCCGGCGGCGGCCAGGGGCTCAATTTCTCGACGGTGTCGCCCGAGCTGATCGGCTCGGTGGTGGTGAGCAAGAACCAGACGGCGGACATGATCGAAGGCGGCATCGCCGGCTCGATTGACCTGCACACGCGCATGCCCTTCGACAGCAACAAGGATACCCAGACGTCCATCACCCTTGGCGGGTACTGGGGCGACCTGGCCAAGAAGGGCACGCCGCAGATCGCCGGCCTGTTCAGCCACAACTGGAATACCGGGATCGGCCGCTTCGGTTTCCTCGCCAACGTGGCCTACGACCGCATCGACCAGACCGACAACGCGATTTCCGTGGTCGATTACCAACGGCGCTGCAATGACTGCAACCTGCCGGGCGGCAGAACCGACGCCTTTCCCGGCCTTGCGCCGGGCGAATATCGCTACGTGCCGGTCGGGGGCGATCTTCGCCACCAGGACGAGACCAGCACGCGCTTCGGCCATGCACTGGCCCTGCAATGGGAAAGCCCGGACAAGACCTGGCAGGCCGCGCTGACCTGGAATCGGGCATCGGACTCCGAAACCACCTTCGAGCACACCTTGCAGGCATCGACGGATGGTTGCAACGGCCAGACGCTGGCCGGTTGTGCCGTGCCGCTGGCGGGCACCACGCCGGTGTACGACGCCAACGGGGTATTCCAGTCCGGCACTATCTCGGGCGACCCGGCCGCATCGACCTTCCTGCCGTTCACCTATGGCGGCGTGCCGACGCAGCTCGATACCGCCGCTTTCAAGCGGCGTTATGTGACCAACGACTACGCCTTCAACCTGAAGTGGAACGTCAATGATCGGCTGCACCTCAGCCTGGACGCGCAGGACACCCACTCCGATTACTCGGATTCCTACTACTACATTCGCCAGATGACCCAGGCGAACTGGTACGTCGCCACGCACGGCGACAACGTACCCACGATCAAACTGTTGTCGCCCGATCCCAACGAAACGACGGCCCAGTATTTCGCCAACCCCAACAATACCTATTGGTCAGCAGCACAGGATCACCAGGAGAAATCCTGGGGCAACCAGCGCGCCTTCCGCCTGGACGGCAGCTTCGACGTGGACAAGGGTCCGCTGGACAACATCCAGTTCGGCTTCCGGCACAGCGACCAGGAAGAAACGCTGTATTCCTCGCCATACAGCTACTTCTGGGACATCAGCACGCCCTACGCTGGCGGGAATGGTCTGGCGGTCACGGCCGCAAACACACCCGGCAATGTTTCCCCGTACCACGTCAACCTGCCGGCCTTCAGCAACGGCGATTTCGGTGTGGTCGCGCCCTTCTTCAACCTGAACCCGCAATCGCAATTCTGGCAATCCGTCGCCGCGATGAAGCAGATCAACCAGCAGTCGCTGGCCATCAACCCGGGCTGGAGCTGGTGGAGTCCCTACTACACCAACTACGAACGCGACCAGTACGGCTATACCTTCGTGCCGGGCACGCATTACCTGCCGCAGGAAATCTCCTCCAACGGGGAGAAGACCAACGCCACCTATCTCCGCCTGAACTTCAGCAACAGCAACATGGATTTCCTGAGCGGCCTGCAAATCAGCGGCAACATCGGCCTGCGCTACGTGCATACCCAGGACGATGCCGCGGGCTACCTGCTGCTGCCGGACATGAAGCAGGCTCTCGGCAACGCCAGCGTCCCGCAGTATTGCCAGGGCGTAACGAAGAATGGCACCCAACCGGCCTCGCCGGGCACGTTCTGCGCGCTCACTTCGGCGCAGCAGCAGCAATACGTGACCTTCGCCAACGGCGGGTACCGCCGGATAACGGCCAGCAGCGGCTACGGCAACTGGCTGCCCAGTTTCAATCTGTCGATCGGCTGGACGGACGATCTCATCACCCGTTTCGCATTTTCCGAGTCGATCTTCCGGCCAGCGCTCAACCAGTTGGAGGCGGGCCAGTCGATCAGCGGGCTGCTGCCTTACGGCACCAATGGCAGCATCGAGCCGACGGTGGGCAACGGCTACAACGGCACGAACCCGTACCTCAAGCCCATCACGGCGCACAATTTCGACCTGACCCAGGAGTGGTATTTCGGCAACGCCGGTTCGCTGACCGGCATGCTGTTCTGGAAGCAGTTGAACCACACCATCCAGTACATCACCAACGTGGTGGACACCACGGTGACGAACAACGGCGTGACCTATCCGGAGCAGTACACGGCGGGCCTGGCCAACCTCGACCAGAAGGGCAGCGTGGGCGGGGCGGAGCTGGCCTACCAGCAGAAATTCGATTTCCTGCATGGTTGGCTGTCCGGCTTCGGCGTGCAGACCAACTACACCTACATCAAGCCGCATGGACTGGCCTTCGGCGTGGTCAACTACTGCCCCGCCACGTATCTGCCGGCCACGCAGTGCGTCAACCAGCTCAAGCTGCCGCCCGGCGAATTGTCCCGCGATACCTTCAACTTCACCGCGTATTACGAAAAAGGCCCGCTGTCGGCACGACTGGCGTGGAACTGGCGTTCGCAGTTCCTGATCACGGGCCAGGAGGCGGATTATCCGTTCCTGCCGGTCATGGCCGCCTCCCAGGGCCGGCTGGACGGCTCGGTGATCTACGCGCTGACCCCGCACGTCAAGGTGGCACTGCAGGTGGCCAACCTGTTGAACTCGACGTTCAAGAGCCGCGAGATCATCGACACCAACGGCACCACCGTGCCCAAGGGCTTCTTCCGCGACGACACCCGCTACAACCTCAGCCTGCGCGCGGACTTCTGACCGGGCCCGTGCAACAGGCTCCCGCCATGGCGCATGCCGAACCACGTGCCATGGCGGGATGGCAACACAACATGGCGAGCTCCCCGGTTGCCGCCATTCCCGCGAAAGCGGGAGTGGCGGCCTTGTTCGCCTGCCTGCTGCTCACCGCATCCACGGCAACGCCGGTGCATGCGGCAACCACGGCGTCCGCGACGCCCGAGATTGCAGCGCTCGAGCGTGCAGGCTGCGACGCCATCGCCGCGCGCGTCGATGCACTGCCGGGCAACACTCCGGTCTTGCTGCGCAGCTACGACAGCGAACGCGGGCAAGACGCGCCCGCCCTGCCACCGCTGCACTCAGCGGCGTTCACCTACGACAACGCACTCGCCGTCATCGCCATGCTCGCCTGCGGCAGGCGGCCACAGGCGGAACGCATCGGCGAAGCGCTGCGCCTCGCGGCCATGCACGACACGCGCCTGCGCGATGCGTATCGCGCAGGCGCTGTCGCAGGCGACAAGCCCTTGCCGAATGGCTGGCAGGATGCGCGACGCAAGCAATGGGTCGATGCCGCGCACCAGTACTCCGGCGCGTACCAGGACGGCAGCTCCTGCGGGAACGTCGCGTGGACCGCGCTGGCGTTGCTGGCACTGCACGACGCCACCGGCGAAACGCGCTGGCGCGATGCCGCCGTGCATCTCGCCGACTGGGTCGTCGTCCACGCGTCGGGCGCGCACGGCGCTGCCGGCTTCCACGGCGGCATCGAGTCCTACCTGCGGGTGCCGCGCAAGGCATCGTGGAAATCGACCGAGCACAACATCGACCTGGCCGCGATGTTCACGTGGCTGGCCCGGATCTCCGCACCCGGCGGCGACTGGAACGCACAGGCGAAGCACGCCCGTGACTTCGTCGCGCTGCAATGGGATGCCGCGAGCGGACATTTCTGGACGGGTACCGAAGGCGACGGCGGGACGCCGCTGCGCTCGCCGTCCGCCCTCGATGTACAGCTCTGGGCGCAACTCCTGCCGGACGCACCGAAGGCATGGCAGCGCGCGCTGGGCTGGGTCGAACGCAGGCATGCGGTCAAGGGCGGCTACGCCTTTACCGATGCCCGCGACGGGATGTGGACGGAAGGCACCGCGCAAGCCGCGCTCGCCTGGCGATGGGTCGGCGACGAGGCCAGGGCGGACACGCTGTTCGCCGCGATCGCGCAGCAAGCCTCGCCGGGCGGCTTTCTCTACGCCACGCCCGAGCCACGCATCGTGGCGCTGTATGCCTGGTACTACCACCGGCCATGCCTTGCCGCGACGGCATGGGCCGTGATCGCCGCATCGAATCGCAACCCGTACCTGCCGAGTCACGCGTTTGCCACCCGGCACCCGTGATGAGCATGCTTTCAATCTGTTCCGAAATAACGAAGGGGACGTCATGGCACTTCACAAGACCCGCATCGCTTCCTTGATCGGCATGGCCCTGCTGGCCTTCGGCGGGACATGCGCCAGCGCGAACGCGAGCGGCGACGCGTACCCGTGGATGAACGCCAGGCTGACGCCCGACCAGCGCGCCGATCTCGTGCTGAAAGCGATGACGCAGGACGAGAAGTTCCGCCTGATCCGCGTCGACTTCGCCGACACCGAGAACGGCCACGTGATGGCGCCGGGTGCGCTGGGTTCCGCCGGCTACGGCCCGGCGATCGCGCGGCTGGGCTTGCCGGCTATCCAGGAGAGCGACGCCGGTCTCGGCGTAGCCAAGCCGCACAAGCTCGGCGCCACCGCCCTGCCCTCGGGCCTCGCCACCGCGGCCAGCTTCGATCCGGCGATCGCCCGCGAAGGCGGCGCGATGATAGGTAGCGAGGCGCACCGCCGCGGCTTCAACGTGATGCTGGCCGGCGGCGTGGACCTGGTGCGCGACCCGCGCAACGGCCGCAATTTCGAATACGCGGGCGAGGACCCGCTGCTGGCCGGCGTGATCGCCGGCAACGCCATCGCCGGCATCCAGAGCCAGCACCTCGTCTCCACCATCAAGCACTACGCGCTCAACGACCTGGAAACCGACCGCACCACGCTGAGCGCGAATATCGACCGCGCCGCCGCGCGCGAGTCGGACCTGCTCGCCTTCGAGATCGCTATCGCCACCGGCCACCCGGGCTCGGTGATGTGTTCCTACAACCGCATCAACACGGTCTACGCCTGCGAGGACGGCTGGCTGCTCAACGACGTGCTGAAGCACGACTGGCACTACCCCGGCTTCGTGATGTCGGACTGGGGCGCGGTGCACAGCAGCGCGAAATCCGCGCTGGCCGGGCTGGACCAGGAATCGGCCGGCGAGACCTTCGACAAGGAGGTGTACTTCGACCAGCCGCTGCGCGCCGCGGTCGCTTCTGGCAAGGTGCCGCAGTCGCGCATCGACGACATGGCCCAGCGCATCCTGCGCAGCCTGTTCGCGGCCGGCGTGACCGATCATCCGGCCACGCAGTCGCCCATCGACTTCGCCGCCGACCGCAAGGTGGCGCAGCGCGCCGAGGAAGCCGGCGCGGTGCTGCTGCGCAACCAGGGCGCGCTGCTGCCGCTGTCCGCCGCGCAGTCCGTGGCGGTGATCGGCGGCCATGCCGACAAGGGTGTGCTAACCGGCGGCGGCTCCTCGGCGGTGCAATCGCCGCAAGGCAACGCGGTGCCGGGCCTGCCTCCTTCCGAATGGCCGGGGCCGCGCATCTACCAGCCGTCCGCACCGCTGGCCGCGATCAGCCAACGTGCGCACGGCACGGTGAGCTACGCCAGCGGCGAAGACATCGCCGCCGCCGCGAAGCTGGCGGCGCAGGTCAAGGTTGTCGTGGTGTTCGTCGAGCAGTGGGTGGCGGAAAGCTTCGACACGCCGCACCTCACCCTGCCGGGCAACCAGGATGCCCTGGTGGCAGCGGTGGCGAAGGCCAACCCGCGCACCATCGTGGTGCTGGAGAACAATGGTCCGGTCGCGATGCCGTGGCTGGACAAGGTCGGCGCCGTGCTGGAAGCGTGGTACCCCGGCGTGGCTGGCGGCGAGGCGATCGCGCGGCTGCTATACGGTGAGGTCGATCCTTCCGGCCGCCTGCCGCTGACCTGGCCGCGCGACGAATCGCAACTGCCGCGCCCTGCTATCCCAGGCGCAGGCCTGGCGTCGATCGGCCTGCCGCCGCAGGGCCAGCCGGCGCAGGACGTGGACTACAACATCGAAGGCGCCGACGTGGGCTACCGCTGGTACCAGCGCCAGCACCTCGAACCGCTGTTCCCGTTCGGCTACGGCCTGAGCTACACGCACTTCGACTACAGCGGCTTCGCGCCGCACGTGGCCAACGGCAAGCTCACAGCCTCGTTCACCGTGACCAACCGCGGTTCGCGCGCCGGCGTGGACGTGCCGCAGCTCTACGTGACCCTGCCCGGTTCGAACAATGCGCGGCGACTGGCCGCCTGGTGCCGCGTCACCCTCAAGCCCGGCCAGTCCGCGCATCTCACGGCCACCGCCGACCCACGTCTGCTGGCGAAGTTCGACGGCAAGAGCCAGCACTGGCAGCAGCCCGCCGGCGGCTACCAGCTGCAACTGGGCCATTCGGCGACCTCGTTCCAGGGTGGAGGCAAGGTGACGCTCACTGCAGTCTCCTGGGGCGCCGACGCGTCGCCCCAGGGTTCACCTCAACCCTGCGTAACGGGTAACCGCCGAGACGACACACCTTATCGGGATGTCAAACGAGAGCACGTTTCGCCAACTTGGATAACTCTGCCCTACCCCGATAACAGGGGCTAATCGCCCTCCGCCACCCTTGTTGGTGCCGGCCTGTCAAAGATCATTTGCGAGTCTTGACGGCTACTTCCGAGCCGGTAGAGCCACTCAAAAGCGGGGGACATCGCAGGGAGCAGCGCGCCTGAACAAGTGCACCGCGTCGTGGGATTCGGAGCGCGTGGGTTTCACGCGCTTTCGGTCGGGGCGATGAACCAGCCTAGAGCCGGGGCCGCGTGATTCGCAGCCTGGATTTGCCCAGCACAGGCTTCAACGGGAAATAGGCCTGGTGCGTGGTGCCATCCACGGCGACGACGTGGGCATTCGGGCCGAGCATCGCGGTAGCGAGCGGTCGAACGGCCTGCCCGGTGACCTTGAAAATCGACACCTCACCGGATTCACCGGCCACGTAGAGCCAGCCTAGCGAGGCATCGAAAGCCAGGACATCTGGATCATCGGCAACGTCAAAGGTGGCCTGCACCTTTCGACTGGTCAGGTCCAGCACCAGCAACTTGCTGTTGTCCTCACAGGCGATGAAGGCCAGGCGTGAGGCGCCATCGATGTAGAGGCCGTGATTGCCGACGGCTCCGGGAAGGCTGATCCGGCTGATCACCCTGTCGGTAGCTGGGTCGATTTCCACCAGCTGCCTGCGGGTCTGCACGTTCGCGAAGATGTGCCGGGTGACCGGATCGTACTGGGTGTTGCCCACCTCGCCGCCCAGCGGGATCGTGGCCACCCGGGCGTTCGATCGCACGTCGATTACGGTATCGGTGCCGCCGTGTTCGTCGGAGACATACAGCTTGTGCACGTCCGGGGCATAGGCCATGCCGTCCGGATAATCGCCCGCCGGCGTGCGCGCAATGATCTTGAAGGTTTTGGCGTCGATGGCGACCACTTCATCGGCGCCGGTCGCCGAGGCGTATACCCGATCCAGCTCCGGCACATACAGCACACCGTGGACGGAGCTGACGTCGGGAATGATCGCCACCACCTTGCGCTGGGCGGTGTCGAACACGACGACGGCGCTGTCGCCCAGGTGCGCCAGGAAAAGAAGATGGCTTCGTTCGTCGAGGCTGGCGTAGTCCCAGCGCGTGGCTCTGCCGGGTAACGGCACCTCCGCGAGCGTGGTCAGCGGCAACCGGCTACCCGGACTGTTCGCCCCGCTGCACGCGGGCGTGGTTATGAACAGTGATGCAAAGGCCACCAAGGCCATCAGGCCTCGACAGAGGGTGCGATCTGTCTCGAGGTTCATGCGCCGGCACTCATGTCCAAAGTACCCATGCTACGCGCCAGGTGCGTTGCCATGGGGACCACCGGGCGCGCCTCCGCGACTGCCGCCGCACCAGCGTGCCGTTCTGCTGCAGCCCTGTCCGCCGTTGCAAGCGAGCCTCCCAACGCTCTAGGAAAATCCCCCCTTCAGCTCGATCATGTTGCCCTGCGGGTCGTACAGGTAGATCGACGGGCCTTCGCCTCTCGCGCCGTAGCGCGAACCCAGCTCACCGATACGCACGCCATGCGCCTGCAGGTGTGCCACGATCGCCGCCTCGTCGTAATCCTCCACGCGCAGGCACAGGTGATCCATGTTGTGGCCTTCCCTGCCCGGCGCGGCGCCACCATGGCGGCCGAGCTTGCCGTCGATGGACACCAGGTCGATCAGCGAGGCGCCGGCACGCAGTTGCACCAGGCCGATCTCGTCCTGCCGGCGTTCCTCGCTGCAGCCGAGCACCTCGCAATAGAAGCGTTGCAAGGCGGCGACGTCGATGGCGCGCAACACCACGTGGTCGATTTCGCCGATACGGATCATGGGAGCTCCGGTGGGCCGGGGAACGGGACGTCCGAGCATAACGCGGGAGCGTTCCTGAACCACACCCCGGCAAGCAGCAACACGCACCGCTCGCCCTGTATAATCGCCGCGGTAAACGCATGGTGGGAGAAGCAGGCGGCCCCAGACCGGGGGCGCCCGCTGCCGAAGACGCAACGCCCGTAATCGCTCAGGCCCCATACCATCCTGCGGCAAACACTCTGGAGAGACCGGTTGAATCCGGCGCCGAAGGGGCACGAAGCGCAGCCATCGCGTTTCCAAACTCTCAGGCAAAAGGACAGAGGGGCGCCCCGCGTGCGGCACGGCACGCGAGCCTTCGGATGCCCACCCATGAGCCACAACCCCCCTTCTCTGCGCGACCTCGAACACCACGGCGCGTTCATCGAGCGCCACATCGGCCCGGACGACGCCGAGATCGCGCAGATGCTGCATGTGATCGGCCACGATTCGCTGGAGTCGATGACCGACGCGATCGTTCCCGGCGCGATCAAGTCCGCCGCGCCGCTGGCGTTGCCGCCGGCGATCACCGAAGAGGATGCGCTGGCGAAGATCCGCGCGATCGCCAGCAAGAATCAGGTGTTCCGTAGCTTCATCGGCCAAGGCTATTACGGCACCCACACGCCGAACGTCATCCTGCGCAACATCCTGGAGAACCCCGCCTGGTACACCGCTTACACGCCGTACCAGGCGGAGATTTCGCAGGGTCGCATGGAGGCGCTGATCAACTTCCAGACCATGTGCGCCGACCTCACCGGCATGGAGATCGCCAACGCCTCGCTGCTGGACGAGGCCACCGCCGCGGCCGAGGCGATGACCCTGGCCAAGCGCTCGTGCAAGTCGAAGTCGAACGTGTTCTTCGTGTCGAACGGCGTGCACCCGCAGACGCTGGAAGTGGTGCGCACGCGTGCCGAACCGCTGGGCATCGAGCTGGTGGTCGGCGCAGATGCCGACGCCGCCGGCACCGAGGCGTTCGGCGTGCTGCTGCAGTACCCGGACACCTTCGGTGGCATCCACGACTACCGCGCCATCGCCGACGCCGTGCATGCGCGCGGCGGCCTGGTCGCGGTGGCCACCGACCTGCTTGCGCTGACCCTGCTCGCCGCGCCCGGCGAGTGGGGCGCCGACATCGTGGTGGGCAATTCGCAGCGCTTCGGCGTGCCGTTCGGCTTCGGCGGCCCGCACGCCGCGTTCATGGCCTGCCGCGACGCGTACAAGCGTTCGATGCCGGGGCGCCTGATCGGCGTGTCGATCGACGCCGAAGGCAAACCCGCCTACCGCCTGACCCTGCAGACCCGTGAGCAGCACATCCGCCGCGAGAAGGCCACTTCCAACATCTGCACCGCGCAGGTGCTGCTGGCGGTGATGGCCTCGATGTACGCGGTCTACCACGGCCCCAAGGGCCTGGTCCGCATCGCCCGCCGCACGCATCGCCTGGCCGCGATCCTCGCCGCTGCGTTGCGCCAGGCCAGCGTCGCCGTGGGCAAGGAGTTCTTCGACACCCTGCACGTCACCGGCGTGGATGCCGCCGCGCTGCACGCCAAAGCCGCCGCAGCACGCATCAACCTGCGCCGCATCGACGGCGGGAGCGTCGGCGTCAGCCTCGACGAGAGCACCACGCGCGCCGACGTGATCGCGCTGGCCGCCTTGTTCGGCGGCAACATCGCGGACATCGATGCGCTGGACGCCGCCACCGCCGATGCCCTGCCTGCAGCCCTGGCGCGCAAGAGCGCGTTCCTCACCCACCCGGTGTTCAACACCCACCACAGCGAGCACGAGCTGCTGCGCTACATGCGTGCGCTGGCCGACAAGGATCTGGCGATGGATCGCACGATGATCCCGCTGGGCTCGTGCACCATGAAGCTCAACGCCACCGCCGAGATGATCCCGATCACCTGGCCGGAGTTCGCCAACATCCACCCGCTGGCCCCGGCCGCGCAGGCGCAGGGTTACAAGGAGCTGATCGACGGTCTGGAAGCGATGCTGGTCGAGTGCACCGGCTACGACGCGGTCAGCCTGCAGCCGAACTCCGGCGCGCAGGGCGAGTACACCGGGCTGCTGGCGATCCGCGCGTATCACCGCTCGCGCGGCGAAGCGCATCGCGACATCTGCCTGATTCCCGAATCCGCCCACGGCACCAACCCGGCCTCGGCCCACCTGTGCGGCATGACCGTGGTGGTGACCAAATGCGACGCCAACGGCAACGTCGACGTGGAGGACATCCGCGCGCAGGCCGGGAAGTATTCGGACCGCCTCGCCGCGCTGATGATCACCTACCCGTCCACGCACGGCGTGTTCGAGGAAGACATCGTGGCGATCTGCGACATCGTCCACCAGCACGGCGGCCAGGTGTATACCGACGGCGCCAACATGAATGCGCTGGTCGGCGTGGCCAAGCCCGGCAAGTGGGGCTCGGACGTATCGCACCTCAACCTGCACAAGACCTTCTGCATCCCGCACGGCGGCGGCGGCCCGGGCGTGGGCCCGTGCGCGGTGAAGTCGCACCTGGCGCCGTTCCTGCCCAAGGCCTTCGGTGCGGACGGCGTGCGCACGCATGGCAGTGGCAGCAACGCGATGGTGAGTGCGGCCAGCTTCGGCAGCGCGTCGATCCTGCCGATCTCGTGGATGTACATCGCGATGATGGGCGCGGAAGGCCTGCGCAAGGCCACCCAGGTCGCCCTGCTCAACGCCAACTACATCGCCCGGCGGCTGGCGCCGCACTACCCCACCCTGTACACCGGTCGCAACGGGCTGGTGGCGCACGAGTGCATCCTCGACCTGCGCCCGCTCAAGGACGCCACCGGCATCGGCGCCGAGGACGTGGCGAAGCGGCTGATCGACTTCGGCTTCCACGCGCCCACGCTGAGCTTCCCGGTTTCCGGCACCCTGATGGTGGAACCGACTGAGAGCGAATCGCGCTACGAACTGGACCGTTTCATCGACGCGATGATCCAGATCCGCGACGAGATCCGCGCGATCGAGGAAGGCAAGCTGGAGCGCGAGGACAACCCGCTGAAAAACGCCCCGCACACCGCCACCATGGTCAGCGGCAGCGAGTGGACCCATGCCTACCCGCGCGAACTGGCGGTGTTCCCGCTGGCCAGCCTGAAGCTGCAGAAGTACTGGCCGCCGGTGGCCCGCGTCGACAACGTCTACGGCGACAAGCACATCCAGTGCGCCTGCATTCCGGTGGATGCGTACAAGGAAGAAGCCGAGGCTTGATCGGCCGCGCCGCTTCGCCCAGGTAGGACGCAGGAAGGCCCCGCACGCGGGGCCTTCCTGCGTTGGTGGCGATGCCGACGCAGGGCGTCAATCCCCAGGCGACATGCTCATCTCGAACGACGTGTAGAACGGCGCGCGCGGCGGGGTGAACAGCGAGAGCGTGCCCAGCTGCTTCTGGAAGCAGACGGCAAAGTCGGAGCTGCCCTCGCGCCACGTCGCGGCCACCTTGCCGGCCGCGTCCAGTTCCACCACGACGACAAACGGCGGCATGCCCGCCGGCCCCATGCCCCCTGCGCAGGCCGTGACGATCCGCTCGATCGCCGCCTTCTGCGAGGCGAGTAGCGCAGCCGACTGCGCTTTCGACACGGAGGCCTCGTCGCGATCGGCCAGCGCCTTGGCATCGGCGTAGGACTGGGTTGCGGCAAAAACCGGCAGCGCGAAAATGGCCAGCGCCGCGAAAAGAATGATCCTGCCCATGCTGTTCTCCATCGGAATGCGTTCGCCGGATGCGAACGCCAGGGCTACCCCGCCACGATGCGGTTGCGGCCGTGTTGCTTGGCCTGGTACAGCCGCTTGTCCACCGTGTCGATGAATGCCCGCCCTTCATCGTCGTAGCCCGGGATCATGCTGCCCACGCCGAGGCTGATCGTCAGCACGGGACCGATCGGCGACGACGCGTGCGGAATCTGCTCGGCCAGGATCAGTTCGCGGCAGCGGTCGGCGAGCTTGGCGGCAGCCGCCGCGTCGGTTTCCGGCAATACCAGCACGAACTCTTCGCCGCCGAAACGCGCCAGCAGGTCGCGTGCACGCGTGGCCGCCGAACTCAGCAGCCGTGCCACCCGCTTGAGGCAGGCATCGCCCTCCAGGTGGCCGTAGCAGTCGTTGTACTGCTTGAAATAGTCGATATCGATCATCAGCAGCGACAATGGCTGCCGGTTGTGCCGCGCGTTGCTCCACTCGAGCTCGATGATCGCGTCGAAACGCCGCCGGTTGGCCACGCCGGTCAGGCCGTCGCGGAAGGAAAGCTCCTCCATCTCCCTCTGCAGGCTGACCAGCTGCTGCTCGGTGCGCTTGCGCTCGCTGATGTCGAACATGAAGCCGATCAGCGAATCGACCGTGCCGTCGGGCCGGCGCACCACGTGCACCACGTCGCGGATCCAGACGTAATGGCCGTCGCGGGTCAGCGCGCGGTAGTCGGCCTCGTGGTCCACTCCTGCCTGCGATTGCGCCACGCAGAAATCCACCACCCAGTCGCGGTCTTCCGGATGCATGCGGCTGGCCCAGTCGCCCACGCTTTCCCAGCTCGACGGCGCCCAGCCCAGCAGTGCCTCGATCTGCGGCCCGATGTAGGCAAACTGCTTGCTGTCCCAGTCGATCTTCCACGGGATCGCCCGGGTCGATTCCAGCAGCGTCCGGTAGACAGCGCCATCGGCCTCCACCCTGCTTTCAACATCCACCATCTCGCCGCCCCCGGAAGTTCGTGCCCGCCTCTGGCCTGAGGCGCATATATATCAGGCCAGCGACGCGCCAGCACGCCGCGCTACCGTCCATCGCGCCGCGGCCCGACCGGCTCGCGCCACGCAGTCCGTGCCGGTGCCAGCGACGCTCCGCGGTCGCCTATGCCCCAGGCTCGGGTTCGGGCTGCATCTTCGCCAGTTGCTCGTCCAGATCGTTGATCACCGTCTCCAGCGCCTCGTGCAGTTGCCCCTGGCGGTCCATCAGGTCGGCCAGCTTGTCCGCCTGCTTCAGCCTGGACAATTCGCCGTCGAACAGCAGCCACGCGGCGGTCAGCGTTTCCACGTTGTTCTTCGAGTAGTGCCGCATCTCCTTGAGCTGCGCCACCGTGTCGGCAAGCTGATCGATCGGCTTCTTCGCATTTTCATCGGACACGGATGGTTCCTCCCGGCAGGTGGAAACGGCCATGCAATGTCCCGACGCGCCGGCTGTCGCAGCACAGCGCACCGGCCCAGGCCGTTGCCCCCATGGTAGCGACGCGCCTGCGAAGCGCAGGTCAACTTCCCGCTCAGGGTCCGTTGCCCCCGGCGGCGGTAATGGCCGCTGCCGCACAGCTAGCGCCAGCCGGCGTCGCGCGCGGCGTGCTCCTGCCGTGCGTCGAACACGTTGCCGCGCAGGCGGGCATCGACCGCGGCCTGCACCGCAGGCGGCAGGGCGCTCGCCGCCTGGCGCAATTCGCCGCCTTCCGGCGCGGCCGCCGTACCGAGCACCGGCAGCTCCCAGCCCGTGTCGCCATGGCAGGCAAGGCCGGCTCGGGCTGGCGCAGGGTGCAGCACGAAGGTGCGGCAGATACGCCCGTCGTTGCTGCGGAAACTCAGGCCAATCGACACCAGGGCCTTCGCATCCGGTTCGCTCGCCAGTGCATGATCGAGCGCGCGCTCCAGCGCGCCGGCGGCGAACGACTGGTCGCCCTGCATGCGCACCAGCTCGCCGCCGGGTCGCCACCACCACAGGGCCACGGCGAGCAGCGCCACCGACGCGGCCAGCGCGGCGCCCGGCACGAACCAGCGGTGCGGCGCGCGGCTGCGCTTGGCGCCCGTGCGGTGCCCGCCCGCAGACGCGACGCGTGGCGCGGCAGGTATCGCCGCCTGCGCAGCCGGCGGCTGCAGCAAGGCGGACAGCCGCTCCGGCACCGGTTCGTCGAGCACCGGATCGAACGCGGCGCGCAGCTGTGCGCGCACGGCACGCGCCTGCCGCACGCGGCGGGCGAGCACGTCGTCGTGCGTCAGTGCGGCATCGACGCGCGCGGCGTCGGAGGCGTCGAGTTCGCCATCCACATAAGCCTGCAAGGTGTCGTCGTCGATCGGGTTCATGCGTCTTTCCCAAGATGGGCCTGCAAGCTAGCGCGGGCGCGAGCCAGGCGACTGGTGACGGTGCCCACCGGCACCTCGAGCAGCTCGGCGGCCTCGCCGTACGACATGCCCTCGACCAGCACCAGGGCCACCACTTCGCGGTGGTCGGGCGGCAACGCCGCCAACGCCATCGCCAGTTCCAGCTGCTGCGCGGGTTGTGCGCTGGCGCGGTCGGCAGCCATCTCACCGGCTTCCTCGGGCGCGAACAAATGTTGTGTCCGGCCACGCGCACGCAGTTCGTCCCGCCAGGCGTTGCGCGCGATCGCAAACACCCACTTGTCCAACGCAGCGTCCGGCCGCCACTGCGCGGCACGAGCCAGCGCGCGTTCCAGCACGATCTGCACCAGGTCGTCGGCGTCGGCGACCTGGCCCGCCAGCGCCCGCGCCAGACGGCGCAGGCGCGGCAGCAGCGGGATCAGTCCTTCGCGCACGGCGTCGCTCGCATTCACGCATCACCTTCCACTACGTCCGAACGGGAGGATTCCTTCCCTCGCCCGCATCGGCGCAGTTCGAGGGCGTAAAGCGGGCCCATGCTAGCATCCGGCCCCGTTGCTCCCGAGGCCCACGGCCATGCCATTGCACCGCCCGCCCGCCATGCTCGTCCCGTTGCTGGCCATCGCGCTGGCCGTGGCCGGCGCGACGCCGGCGCGAGCGCAGATACTCGGACCGGTGCAAGGTCTGCCCAACCTGCAGGTGCCCGGCACGAACCTGCCCGCCGTCGTTCCGACGTCGCCCTTGCGCAGCGTCGACGACCTGCTGCGCGGACCGCTGGCCATCACGCGCAAGTTGCAGATTGAGACGCTGTTGCGCAGGGAACCCCGGCGCGTCGACGTCGACCCTCACGGCGCCCCGGTCCTGCGTGGCGAGTTCCTCGCCATGGGCTTGTCGGCGGCGCAACGCGATGCGGTGCAGGCGCTGGGTTTCGTAGTGGATCGGGAAGCGTCGGCGGACGCAACGCTGGGGCTGGATTTCGTGGTCCTGCACGACACCCGCGGACGCAGTACGGCCAGGGCCCTGCGCGCCCTGCAGCAGGCCGTGCCGGGCGCGGCATTCACTTACCAGCATCTCTACCTGCCCGCCGGCCAGGGCGACGTGGCCGGCGCGACGAGCACAGCGACACCCTCGTCCGGTGCACCGGCACAACGCGTAGGGCTGATCGATGGCGGGGTCGACCCGACCGACCCCGCGCTGGCACGCGCACGCATCGAGCGGCACGGCTGCAAGACGGCAAACCCGTCGCGGCACGGCACCGCGGTCGCCGCACGCCTCGTCGCCGGCGACCCGGACACGCTGTATGCCGCCGACCTATGGTGCGGCGACGCGGTCGGCGGCGCCACCTCGAATCTCGTTGACGCGCTCGCCTGGATGGCGCGCGAGCGCGTGGCGGTGGTCAACATCAGTCTGGTCGGCCCGGACAACCCGGTGCTAGCGCGCGCGGTGCAGGCGATGATCGCGCGCGGCCATGTGCTGGTCAGCGCAGTCGGCAACGATGGACCGGCAGCGCCGCCGCTGTTTCCGGCTGCGTACCCGGGCGTGATCGGCGTCAGCGGCGTCGATGCGCACGACCGCGTGCTGCCCGAAGCCGGCAGCGGCGACCAGGTGGATTTCTGCGCGTCCGGCGTGGTCGGCAACGGCCGCAACGCGCTGCGCGGCACCTCGTTCGCGGCGCCGATCGTCGCGCGAAAGGCCGCGCAGCTGCTGGGCGCGCCCGATGCGGATGCCGCAGCGCAAACGCAGCAGCAACTGGCCGGCGAGGCCCGCCATCTGGGCGCATCGAACCGCGACCCGCGCTGCGGCTATGGCTTGCTGTCGCCCTGAAGCTGAACACCAACCAACTATTGCCAACCGGCACGGAAGGATCTTCCGCGCGCAAACGTAAAGGATCCTGGAAGCCGCGGATCGGCCGCAGGCAGGAGGTCCACCCATGCGCAATACAACTCTCCGTAACAAGACCCTCAACATCGCCCTGCTCGCCAGCGCCCTCGCCCTGGCCTCGATGACTCCGCTGCACGCCCAGATCCTGGGTGGCGGCGGACTCGGTGGCGGCATTACCGGCGGCCTGCAAGGCCCTGTCAACGCGACCATGGGTCAGGTCGGTGGCCAGATCGGCGGCCAGCTCGACGGTTCGGCCCGCGGCATGGGCCGTCTCTCTCCCGACATCAACACGCGGGCAGCCGAGCGGCGCGCGGAGCGTCTGCGCCAGCGTGCCGCCCGCACCGCCGCCACCGCGACGGACACCGCCACCCAGGCCACCCGTCAGATGAACGGCCACGCCGCCGCTGACGCCGCCGGCAACCTGGCCGGTGCGGCTGGCGCCAATGCCGGCAACGGTGCGCTCGATGGCACGCTGAACGGCGCGACGCAACTGGATTCGTCCGCAACCGGCGCCCTCGATACCGCCGCCACGCGCGATGCCCTGGCCGGCACCGCGGACCAGGCGGCGAATCGGGCCCGTTCAGCCGTCTCGACGGCCGAAAGCAGCAGCCGCAACGCGGTGAACCGCGCGCAGAACGCCGCAGGCCAGGCGACGGCGAGCGCTGAAGGCGAAGCCGCTGGTTCGGCCCACACCGCCATGAGTACGGCGCAGCAGGCGTCGGCCTCCGGCGCGCAGTCCACCCAGGGCGCCGGTTCGCTCGGCACGGCTGTCGCCGGCAACGCCGGCAACGCGTCGCAGGCTACCTCGGCTGATTCGGGCACTTCATCGGGCAGCGAAACCGCTTCGAAGCCGGGGCTGCTGTCGGACGCTTCCGGCGCCGCGCGCAGCGCCGGGGACAAGTCGGTCGACGTGTCCGGTTCGGGCGCAACCCAGGGCAGCACCACCGCCAATGCCGATTCGACCCATGGCAACGGCTCCGCCAACGCCAGCGGCCAAGCCAGCGGTCAGGCCAGTGCCCACGGTTCGGCGCGCAGCGGCGTTTCCACCTCGGCACAGGCCGACGGCAACGCCAGCGCCAGCGCGAACGCGCAGCACTGAGCTGGCAACTGCGTAAAAACGAAGGAGCCCCGCTTGCGGGGCTCTTTTCGTCAAGCCGGCAGTGGCGTCACGGCGGCAGCGGTCACTTCATCCGGCAGGCGTGCTGAAGGGCAACGCCGCACGCCGCTCCGCCCCAGCCAATTCGTGCATCCAGTCCACCGTGGTGTCGAGCACCCTGGCCGCCTTGACTCCACGTGCCGAAAAGATTTCCGCCAGCGCCTGGTAGTAGCCGAGCGTGCCGTCGCGGCCGCCGGTGAAGCGGTCGAACACGCGGGTGCCGATCTCGGGATCTTCGAGGTCCTGCACGATGGCGCGAGCGTTGTGCAGCTTGTCGCAGGCACTGACCAGCAGGGTGGCGTCCGGTGACTGCCGCAGGTGCGCGAGGTAGGCGAGCTTGCGCTCGAGCCAGTCGCGGCGTTTGGCCTCGGGATCGGTGTGGCTGGCCTTGCCTTCAGCGGTGCCGTCGGTGCAGTCCCTGACGATGTTGGCGACGGCAGCGCCGAATTGCGCGCGAATTGCCGCCTCGTGCACGGTACCGCCATCCTCGATGGTGTCGTGCAGCAGGCCGGCGATAGCCTGATCCTCGCTGCCGCCGAACTCGATCACCAAGCTGGCGACGCCAAGCAGGTGGTAGAGGTACGGGATGTTCGAGCCCTTGCGCAGCTGGGTAGCGTGGGCGATGCGGGCGTAGTCGACGGCGCGGCTGAAGCGCTCGGTGAGTGCGGTCATGGCGTTCCCCCTTGGCTGGTCCATGCCGCGATGGTGGCAGCGATGGGTCGCAGGGAGCGAGATCGATGTGTTCTGGAGATCAAGAGCTTGACCCCCGCACCTAAAGGACTCCCTGCGGCGCCAGCCTCCCCCTGCACGCAGGGGGAGGAGCAGAGCATTCACGCGTCGACGTAGCTGCGCGGCACGCGCTTCAGCCCGCACAGCAGCTGGTACGCGCTGCTTTCGCTGTGCAGCGCCAGTTCGCTGACCGGGACCTGTTTGCCCCACAGCTCGATGCGGCTGCCGAGGCCGGCGGCAGGATGGTCGGTGAGGTCGACGGTGAGCATGTCCATCGACACGCGGCCGACCAGTTCGCCGGGGCGGCCGTCGATGGTGGCCGGGGTACCGTTGGGGGCGAACTGGGGGTAGCCGTCGGCGTAACCCATCGCGACGACGCCGATGCGGCTGGGGCGCTGGGTGACGAAGCGGGCGCCGTAGCCGATCGGTTCGCCGGGCGGCAGTTCGCGCACGCCGATCACCTTCGACTCCACCGTCATCACCGGGCGCAGGCGATCGGCGACCGGGTGCGCGCCGGCGAACGGCGTGGCGCCGTACAGCATCAGGCCCGGTCGCGCCCACTCGCCCTGCGTCTCGGGCCAGCCGAGCAGCGCGGGGGAATTGCTGAGGCTGCTGGGCAGGTGCAGCTCGTCGCACACCTGGTGGAACAGCGCCTGCTGCTCGGTAGTGCGTTCGCAGTCCAGCTCGTCGGCGCGGGCAAAGTGGGTCATCGCCACCACCTCGCGCACCTGCGGCATGGCCTGCAGACGCTGCAGGCTGGCGCGGTAGTCCGCTGCGGCCAGGCCGAGCCGGTGCATGCCCGAATCGAGCTTCAGCCAGATCGTGAACGGCTTGGCCGGGCGCGCGCGCGCGATCGCGTCGACCTGCCACCCGGCCTGCACCACAAACCACAGGTCATGGGCGTCGATCAGCGCCAGCTCGTCGGCCTCGAAGAAACCTTCCAGCAGCAGGATCGGCGCGCGGATGCCGGCTTCGCGCAGTTCCAGCGCCTCCTCGATGCAGGCCACGCCGAACCCGTCGGCCTCCGCTTCCAGCGCCTGCGCGCAGCGCACGGCGCCGTGACCGTAGGCGTCGGCCTTGACCACGGCCAGCGCCTTGCGCCCGCCCAGCTCGCGCGCGAGGCGGTAGTTGTGGCGCAAGGCGGCCAGGTCGATCAGGGCGCGGGCCGGGCGCATCAGGCATGGGCTCCCGCAGCGGAGCGGCTACTGTAGCGCGAGATGTCCAGGCCCTCGCTGCTGATCTGCGGCTTGCGCCCAGCGATCAGGTCGGCCAGGTAGCGCCCGGAACCGCAGGCCATGGTCCAGCCCAGGGTACCGTGGCCGGTGTTGAGGTAGAGGTTGTCCAGCCGGGTCGCGCCGACCACCGGCGTGCCGTCGGGAGTGGCCGGGCGCAGGCCGGTCCAGAAGGTGGAGTGGCTCAGGTCGCCGCCATGCGGGTACAGGTCGCCGACCACTTTTTCCAGGGTGGCGCGGCGGCGCGGCGACAGCGACAGGTCGAAGCCGGACACCTCGGCCATGCCGCCGACGCGGATGCGCTGGTCGAAACGGGTCACCGCCACCTTGTAGGTTTCGTCGAGGATGGTCGAGGTGGGCGCCAGCGCCGGGTCGGTGATCGGCAGGGTCAGCGAGTAACCCTTCAGCGGGTACACCGGTAGGCGGATGCCCAGCGGCGCCAGCAACTGCGTGGAGTAGCTGCCCAGCGCCAGCACGTAGCGGTCGGCGCGTTCGAGCTTGCCATCGATGCGCACGCCGCTGAGGCGGCCGCCGTCGTGCTCGAGCTTTTCCACGGTGGCGCCGAAGCGGAACTCGACGCCCATCTCCTGCGCCCGCGCGGCGAGCAGGCGGGTGAACAGTTCACAGTCGCCGGTCTGGTCGTTCGGCAGGCGCAGCGCGCCGCTGAGCTGGTCGACCACCCCGGCCAGCGCCGGTTCCACCCGCACGATGCCGGCGCGGTCGAGCAGCTCGTACGGCACACCGTACTGCTTGAGCACGGCGATGTCCTTGGCCGCGTCATCCAGTTGCGCCTGGGTGCGGAACAACTGCACGGTGCCGAGCTGGCGGCCTTCGTAATCCAGCCCGGTCTCGGCGCGCAGTTCGTCCATGCAGTCACGGCTGTATTCGGACAGGCGCACCATGCGCGCCTTGTTGATGGCGTAGCGACTCGCGGTGCAGTTGCGCAGCATCTGCAGCAACCACAGGTACTGCTGCGGATCGAGGCCGGGCCGGATCGCCAGCGGCGCGTGGCGCATGAACAGCCACTTCAGCGCCTTCAGCGGCACGCCGGGGGCGGCCCACGGCGAGGCATAACCGGGCGAGATCTGGCCCGCGTTGGCGAAGCTGGTTTCGCGCGCCGGCGCGCTTTCGCGGTCCACCACGGTCACCTCGAAACCGGCGCGCGCCAGGTACCACGCGCTGCACGTTCCGATCACGCCGCTGCCCAGAATCAGTACCCGCATTACGCTCCCCTTCCGACGATGGCCTGCGGGCCGACCGCAGGAATGACAGCCAGCGAGTATAGAAACGATCCATCAGGCTTGTTCTCTGTCTTTTGCCTATATCGCAGGTAATATCGCTGCCAAATCGGCAATCCATGGTGGGCATATGGTAGCGAAGCGGCAGGAATTCGACAAAATCGACCGGAAGATCCTCCGCGTGCTGCAGGACGAAGGGCGCATCTCGTTCACCGAACTGGGCGAGCGGGTCGGCCTGTCCACCACGCCGTGCACCGAGCGTGTGCGCCGGCTGGAACGCGACGGCGTGATCACCGGCTACCACGCGCGGCTCGACCCGCACCTGGTCGGCGCCGGCCTGCTGGTGTTCGTGGAGATCAGCCTGGCCTACAAGTCGGGCGACATCTTCGAGGAGTTCCGCAACGCCGCGCTGCGCCTGCCCAACGTGCTGGAATGCCACCTCGTCTCGGGCGCGTTCGACTACCTGATCAAGGCGCGCATCTCGGGCATGGCCTCGTACCGCAAGCTGCTCGGCAACACCTTGCTGACCTTGCCGAACGTGCGCGACTCGAAAAGCTACATCGTGATGGAAGAGATCAAGGAAACGCTGAGTCTGCCGGTGGGTGAGCGCGTCGGGCGCAACGAAGGTGACTCCGGAGGATGAATCGTGCCGATGGCGGAAACGAAGAGGCCCCGCGTGGCGGGGCCTCTCGCGTGGTGTCGTGGAGCGGTGGCGATCAGGCGAACGGATCGTCCAGGCTGATGGTGTCGTCGCGGTCGGCACCGGTGGCGACCAGAGCCAGTTTGCAGCCGGAGAGTTCCTCGACCGCACGCAGGTAGGCGCGCGCGGCGGGCGGCAACTGGTTCCAGTCGCGGATGCCCGCGGTGGATTCCTGCCAGCCGGGGAATTCCAGATAGACCGGCTTGCACTCGTCCCAGCCGTCCGCGTCGAGCGGCGCCAGTTCGCGGCGCTTGCCGCGGTATTCGTAGGCGATGCAGACCTTGACCGTGGCCAGGCCGTCGAGCACGTCGAGCTTGGTGACGGCCAGGCCGTTGATGCCGTTGATCTGGGTGGCGCGCTTGAGCGCCACCAGGTCGATCCAGCCGCAGCGGCGCGGGCGACCGGTGCTGGCGCCGAACTCGTTGCCCTTCTCGCGCAGCAGTTCGCCCATGTCGTCGTTGAGCTCGGTGGGAAACGGGCCGCTGCCGACGCGAGTGGCGTAGGCCTTGCAGATGCCCAGCACGTAGTCGATGTCGCCCACGCCCACACCGGTGCCAGCCAGAGCGCCGCCGATGGTGGTGTTGGACGAGGTGACGTAGGGATAGGTGCCATGGTCGATGTCGAGCAGCGCACCCTGCGCGCCTTCGTACAGGATGTTGCCGCCGTCGCGACGCACGTCGTGCAGGATGGTGGCGACGTCGTCGACCAGCGGGCGGATGTACTCGCCCCAGGCCAGCGCGTCCTTCAGCACGGCGTCGTAATCGACCGGCTCGGCCTTCAGCCACTGGGTGAGGATGAAGTTGTGGTATTCGACGGCGGTCTTCAGCAGCGCCGGCAGCTCGTGCGGGTACATCAGGTCGGCCACGCGCACGCTGCGACGGGCGACTTTGTCCTCGTAGGCCGGGCCGATGCCGCGGCCGGTGGTGCCGATGGCCTTGCCGCCGGCGGCGATCTCGCGCGCTTTGTCCACCGCGATGTGATACGGCATGATCAGCGGCGTGGCCGGGCTGATCTTCACCCGCGAACGCACCTCGACGCCGTTCGCTTCAAGCTCCGCGATTTCGGTCATCAGCGCGGCCGGCGACAGCACCACGCCGTTGCCGATCAGGCACAGCGCGTCTTCGCGCAGGATGCCCGAGGGAATCAGGTGCAGCACGGTCTTCTTGCCCTTGATCACCAGCGTGTGGCCGGCATTGTGGCCGCCCTGGAAGCGCGCCACCGCACTGACCCGCTCGGTCAGCAGGTCGACGATCTTGCCCTTGCCCTCGTCGCCCCACTGCGCACCCAGAATGACTACTGACTTGCCCATAATCTTCTCGCTCAGGTTGGTGGCCCCGTCGACGGGAGCACACGTAATCAATGGAAAAACTGCAACAGCACCAGGCCGGCCGCCATCGCGCCGGCGCCGAACAGCCGCAAGGTGTGTGGCGGCAGCTTCAGCGCCTCGCGCACCATCGCCTGCCAGCCTTGCGGCGCCGCGAACAGCAACAAGCCCTCGATCACCAGCATCAGGCACAACGCGGCAGCCAGCTGGTGCATCGGGGTCGACTCAGCGTTTCTGCACGGGCTGTTCGAAGTAGCGCAGGAACTCGTCGTCGGGCTTCAGGATCAACACGCCCTTGCCGTCCTCGAACGAGGTACGGTATGCGGCGAGGCTGCGGTAGAACGTGAAGAACTCCGGATCCTGGGTGTACGCCTGCGCGTAGATGGCGGCCGCTTCCGCGTCACCCTCGCCCTTCACCTTGGCCGCGTCGCGCTGGGCATCGGCGCGCAGCACCTGGCCCTGGCGGTCGGCGTCGGCCTGGATCTTCTCGGCCGCTTCCTGGCCGGTGAAGCGCAGTTCGTTGGCCAGTTGCAGGCGCTCGGCGCGCATGCGCTTGTACACCGACTCGCTGACCTCGTTCGGCAGGTCGATGCGCTTGATGCGCACGTCGACCACGGCGATGCCGAGGTTCTTGCGCGCCGAGGCGTCGGTCTGCGCGCGCACGCGTTCGGTGATGTCCTTGCGCCCGCCGGAGATCAGGTCGGGCAAGGTGCGCGCGTTGAACTCGAAGCGCAGCGCGTCCTTCACGATCGGGGTCAGCCGCTGCGCCGCCTGCAGCTGGTCGCCGCCGGTGGCACGGTAGTAGGCGGCGTTGTCGGCCACCCGCCACTTCACGTAGAAATCGACGTTCACGCTCTTCTTCTCGGAGGTGAAGTAGCGCTCCGGCGGCGCGTCCAGCGACAGGATGCGCTTGTCGAAATGCATCACCTGCTGCATCACCGGCAGCTTGAAGTGCAGCCCCGGCTGGTAGTCGGTGCGCACGATGCGGCCGAACTGCAGCAGCAGTGCGCTGTGGCCCTCGCCGACCACGAACATGCTGTTCAGGCCAAGCAGGACCACCAGGAAGGCGATGATGGCTGAACTGACCTTCATCATGGCTGCGTCCCCTTGCCGGCCGCGCTGCCGGTCGGCGGCGATACCACGGTGCCGGTCGTGCCCGCGTCGAGCTGCGTTGCCGCCGGCGAGCCCTGCGACGCCGGCAGGTTGATGATGTTGCGGCCGCTGGAGCCGTCGATCACCTTGGGGTTCTTCGCCATTACCTGTTCCATCGTTTCCAGCCACAGCCGCTTGCGGGTCACTTCCGGCGCGGTCTTGTACTGCTTCAGCAACAGTTCGAAACGGGCGGCGTCACCGGTAGCCCGGGCCACGCGCTCGGCCTTGTAGCCGGCGGCCTCGGCGGCGATGCGCGCGGCGTCGCCGCGCGCCACCGGCACCACCTTGCTGGAATAGGCCAGGGCGGCGTTCTCGATACTCTGCTTGTCCTCGCGGGCGTTGTTGACGTCGTCGAAGGCGTCCTTCACCTCGTTCGGCGGCGCCACGTTCTGGAAGCTGACCTCGGTGACGCGCAGTCCGGAATCGTAGGTGTCCAGCGTCTTCTGAAGGGTTTCCTGCGCCTGGGTGACCAGGCTGGCGCCGGCGGCGGACAGGATCTGGTCCATGTCGCTGCTGCCGATCACTGAGCGCACCGCGGCTTCGGCGGCGGCGCCGATGGTGCCATCCGGGTCGTTCAGCGAGAACAGGTACTTGCGCGAATCGTCCACCTGGTACTGCACGGTGAAGTCGATCGTGATGATGTTCTCGTCCTTGGTCAGCATCGCCACCTTGTCGGTGACCGAGCGGATCCGCGTGGCCTCGACCTTGGTGACGGACTCGATCGGCTGCGGCAGCTTCAGGTGGAAGCCCGGCGGCAGCGTCCGCGAGTACTCGCCGAAGCGCAGCACCACACCAGCCTGACGCGCGCCGATGATGGTGTAGCTGCTGAACAGCAGGCCGACGACGAGCAGCACCACCACGCCGGTGAGCAGGCTGCCAGGGCCCTGCCCCAGCTTGCCTAGACGCTTCCTGGCGTTGTTGAGCAGATCGTCCAGCGGCGACTTGCCGCCCTGGCGATTCCTGTTCCACGGATCACGTTGCCCGTTGTTGCCGGGTTCATTCCATGCCACGAGTCAGTCTCCTAGGGGCCGTCGGGAGGCCGGCAACCACGGCCGGAACACGCGTTGCACCGGGTTGTACACGAGATTCAGCCAAGGCTGCAGGGACGTTGCGCCAACCACCTTCCGGCGCCGCGCAAACAGCGGGGATTCTAGCAGAGCGCGGCTCGCGCCGGGGCGTCATTCCGCCACGGCCAGTAGTTGGCGCAGCAGGCGGGTTTCGGTGGGGTCGCCACCGCTGAGCGGGGCGATCACACTGCGCGGCGCGTCGATGCGCAACTGCCAGCCGTGCTCGTCCACCGTCTCGCCGGTGATCGCGCCGGCCGCCTTCAGCCGCGCATGCAGGCGTCCGGCCGACAACGGCAACTGCAACGCCGACTGCACCCGCTCGCCGCCGAGCAGTTCGCCCAGCGCCTGGCGCAACAGGTCCAGCCCGGCGCCGGTGGCAGCGGACAGCCAGACCCGCACCGGTTTGCCCGAGCCGTCGCGCTCGATGCGCGGCTCGGCGCCGGCCAGGTCGATCTTGTTCATCACGTGCAATTGCGGCACGTCGCCGGCGTCGATCTCCTCCAGCACGTTGTCGACCACGCGATGCAGGCGCTCGCGCTCATCGTCGGCGGCGTCGCTGACGTGCAGCAGCAAATCGGCATCGCGCGCTTCGGCCAGGGTGGCGCGGAACGCGGCGACCAGGTCGTGCGGCAGCTCGCGGATGAAACCGACGGTATCGGCCAGCACGGCCGGGCCGCAGCTGAGGTCCTCCAGCTTGCGCACGGTGGGATCCAGCGTGGCGAACAGCTGGTCGGCGGCGTAGACGTCGCCGGTGGTCAACGCGTTGAACAGGGTCGACTTGCCGGCGTTGGTGTAGCCGACCAGGGCGACGCGCGGCACCGTGTTGCGCAGCCGCGCACGGCGTTGCTGGCCGCGCTGGGTCTGTACCTTCTCCAGCCGCTTGGTGAGCATCTTGACCCGCTCGCCGAGCAGGCGGCGGTCGGTTTCCAGCTGGGTCTCGCCGGGACCGCGGTTGCCGATGGCGCCGCCGCGCTGGGTGTCCAGATGGGTCCAGCCGCGTACCAGCCGGGTGGCCAGGTGCTTCAGCTGGGCCAGTTCCACTTCCAGCTTGCCTTCGTGCGAGCGGGCTCGCTGGGCGAAGATGTCCAGGATCAGGCCGGCGCGGTCGACCACACGGATACCCAGGTGTTTCTCCAGGTTGCGTTCCTGCACCGGAGTCAGCACGTGGTCGACCAGCACCAGGTCCGCCTCCAGCGCACGCGCCGCCTCGGCCACCTCGTCCGCCTTGCCGGTACCGATGTAGTAGCGCGGGTTGGGATCCTCGACGCGGGCGCTGATCAAGCCCAGTACCTCGGCACCGGCGGATTTCACCAGCTCGGTGAACTCCGCCACGCGCCGCGCCGTATCACCTTCGCCACGGGTATGCGGCAGCACCAGCACGGCGCGGTCGCCTTTCTTTTGTCGGTCAAACACGAGTGGGCGTGATCCTTCAGGAGCAGACCCACTTCATGCGGGCGGCCCGCCCCTCTATCAAGCGTCCGCGTCGGCGGACGTGGCCGACGCGTCGGACTGATGGTCGTGGCCTTCATGGCCTTCATGGCCCTCGTGGCCATTGCCGATGCGTACGTTGCGGCTCGGTACCACGGTGGAGATGGCGTGCTTGTACACCATCTGACTCACCTGGTTGCGCAGCAACACCACGAACTGATCGAACGATTCGACCGTACCCTGCAGCTTGATGCCATTGACCAGGTAGATGGCCACCGGCACGCGCTCGCGCCGCAACGCATTCAAAAACGGATCCTGCAACGACTGCCCTTTGGACATTTCTTGTTCTCCCCTTGCCACGGACAGACCGGAGAAAAAACGCCGATGGCGCCCCGGTCCAACATGACCGGATGTTAGCTGCTTTCAAATACTTGATGAAAGAAGATTTTTGCGCAGCGCAAGTGCACTGGGTCACGCTGGCGACGCTGACCCGCCCGCGCCGCCCAGAAACAGCTGTACGGCCGCCGCGGCGCAGGCGGCCAAGCCGGGCTGATCGGGGTCGAACAGGCGGGTGCCATAGTCGCTGCGCAGCCAGGTGATCTGCCGCTTGGCCAGCTGGCGGGTGGCGAAGATGGCGCGGTCGCGGAACCCGACCGCGTCGGTCTGGCCGTCCAGGCGCTCCCACGCCTGCCGGTAGCCGACCGCACGGATCGCCGGCAGGTCGGCATGCAGGTCGCCGCGGGCGCGCAGCGCGCGCACCTCGTCCAGGAACCCTTCCGCCAGCATCGCGTCGAAACGCCGGGCGATGCGCTCGTGCAGCACGCGCCGGTCAGCCGGCAGCAGCGCCAGCTTCAGCACACGCCACGGGAAGCGTGTCGCCGCACCGCTGCGCTGCAGTTCGGACAGCGGCCTGCCGGTCAGTTCGATCACCTCCAGCGCGCGCTGCAGGCGCTGCACGTCGTTGCAGCCGATGCGGTTGGCGGAGACCGGATCGAGGGTTGCCAGCCGCATATGCATGGCCGGCCAGCCGAGTTGCCGCGCCTCGGCGGCCAGTCGCGCGCGGGTCGCTGGATCGGCTTCCGGCAAGTCGGACAGCCCCTGCTGCAGCGCACGGAAGTACAGCCCGGTACCGCCGACCAGCAGCGGCACCCTGCCCCGCGCGCTGATCCGCTGCATCGCCGCCAGCGCATCGGCGCGGAAATCCGCCGCCGAATACGGCTGGGCAGGATCGCGGATGTCGACCAGCGCATGCGGATGGCGCGCCAACGTCGCCGTATCGGGCTTGGCCGTGCCGATGTCCATGCCGCGGTAGACCAGCGCCGAATCGACGCTGACCAGCTCCAGCGGAAACCGCTCGCCCAGCTCGCACGCCAGCGCGGTCTTGCCGGAGGCGGTGGGGCCCATCAGGAAAATGGCGAGGGGGCGGGTGTCGAGCGGCATCAAGGCCAGTGTAAACGGTGCGACAACCGCCCGTAGCGCACCCCCGGATCGAGTCCGGGGCAGGCTCTGTGTGCGATGCTCTGATGTCGGGCAGAGCCAAGAGCATCGCGCACAGAGCCTGCCCCGGACTCGATCCGGGGGTGCGCTCCTACGCCGTCAGGTGCGGCTTATCTCCCCGGCACGCCCATTTCCTTCAGCAGGTTGTCGGCGTGGTCGAGGTGGTGCATCACCCACAGCATGTAGCGCACGTCGACCTGGATCGAGCGGTTGAGCTGCGGGTTGAACAGCCAGTCGCCGCTGACCGATTCCCAGTTGCCGTCGAAGGCGAGGCCGACCAGCTGGCCGTTCGCGTCCATCGCTGGCGAGCCGGAGTTGCCGCCGGTGATGTCCAGGTCGGCAAGGAAGTTGACCGGCAGCGTGCCCAGCTTCGGCGAGGCGTAGCCGTCGAACGCCTTGGCCTTGATCGCGGCCAGCTCGGCCTTCGGCGAGTTGAACGGCTCCACCCCGGTGTCCTTCTCGACGATGCCCTGCGCGGTGGTGAACGGCGCGTAGCTGACGCCGTCGCGCGGCGCCACACCCTGCACGTTGCCGAAGGTGACGCGCAGCGAGCTGTTCGCATCGGGGTAGACCGGCAGCTTCTGCGAATCCTTCCACGCGATCATCGCCTGCATGTAGCGCGGGCGCAGCTTGGAAAGCTCGCCGTCGCGAGCGTCGCCTTCGTCTTCCAGCTTCTTCAGCTGCGGTTGCACCGCACGGGCCAGCTTGAGCATGCTGTCGCCACTGGCGTCGATCGCCTTGCTGTCGGCTTCGAACCACTTCATGCGCTCATCGACGCTGCCGAGCTTGCTGCCGGCATACACCGCGGCAACCTTCGCCTTGAGTTCGGCCTCGCTCTTCGCACCACCCAGCCACGCGTCCAGTGCAGGCAGACGCTGCCCCTGCGGCAGCGCCACGTAGCGCTTGAGGCCATAGGCCATGAACTGCTGGTCCACGCCGGCGTCGTAGCGGCGGTCCAGCTGCTTCAGGCCGCCTTCGATGCGCACCCAGTCACGCTGCTGGTAGCCGGCGTCACGATCGAGGTCGGCCTTGGGCCGCTCTTTCACCAGGTGGGTCAATCGCACCGCGGTGCTGAACAGCTGGGCGCGGTTGACCAGGCCGATGGCCAGGTTGCGCTCGCGATTGCCCTGGTCGGTGGCGATCTGCTGGCGCAGCTTGCCGATGTCGGCCGCCAACTCGGCATTCTCCGCGCCGCCCTGCTGTTTCAACCACGCTTCGAGTGCCGCTTCCTGCGCACGCTTCACGTTCACCGCATCGGCACGATGCAGGCCTTCGAGCTGGCCGCCGAAGTTCTTCAGGTAATTGTTGAGGCCGGCGACCATGCTGGCGTACTTCACCGCCACCTTCGGGTCGGCCTTGCCGGCGCTGTTGATGATGTTGAGTGTGTCCTCATACACCTTGATCTGGGTTGGGTACGTCCAATCGATCGAGCTCTGCACCTCGTCGGCAAGGCGGTAGCGGTTGGTGCGGCCCGGGTAGCCGACCACCATCACATAGTCGCCCTGTTCCACGCCCTGCGGGTTCACCTTGAGCACGTGCTTCGGCTGGTACGGCACGTTGTCCTTCGAGTAGGTGGCCGACTTGCCGTCCTTCGAGACGTAGGCGCGCAGATAGCCGAAGTCGCCGGTGTGGCGCGGCCACATCCAGTTGTCGACGTCGCCGCCGAACTTGCCGATCGACTCCGGCGGTGCGTAAACCAGGCGCACGTCCTTGATTTCCAGCTGGCGGATCAGCTGATAGTTGTAACCACCATGGAAGGTGTAGACATCGCAACGGTAGCCGTCGCTCTCGCAGGCCTTGACCTGCTGCTTGATCGCCTGCTCGATCGCCTTGTAGCGCTCGGCGCCGCTCATCGCATCAGTGAGCTTGGCGGTGATCTCCTTGGTGACGTCGCGGATTTCCTCGGTGACGAAGACGCGTGCGGACGGACCGGCGGAAAGTTCGTCCGCCTTCGTCTTAGCCAGGAAGCCTTTCTCGATCAGGTTGTTCTCCGGCGTGGAGTTCAGCTGCAGCGCGCCGTACACGCAGTGGTGGTTGCTCACCACCAGGCCCTCGGGCGAGACGAACGAGGCGGTGCAGCCGCCCAGGCTGACGATCGCACCCATCGGGTAGACGGTGAGGTCGGTCAGCGTCTTCGGGTCCAGCTTCAGGCCGTGCTGCTTGAGCGTGGCGGCGATGGATGGCAACTGGGCGGGCTGCCACATGCCTTCGACGGCATGGGCGGACGAGATCAGGCCGATGGACACGGCTGCGGCAAGCAATAGACGACGCAAGGAAAATCTCCTGGTGAAAGCCGGCCCCGGAAGACCAGAAAAATGACGTAATAACTTTCGACTTATGCCCGAGCCGGGTGGTCGCGGCATCTGCCGCAAGTCATGCCTGCGACATTCAGCGCGCAGGCACGCCCAGCTCCTGCAGCAGCCACGGTGCCGGGTAGACCTTGTCCATCAGCCAGCGCATGTAGCGCAGGTCGACGTGGATGGCGCGCTTGTAGCGCGGGTCGAACATCCAGCTGGCGCTGACCGCCTCCCAGTTGCTGTCGAAGTTGAGGCCGACCAGCTCGCCTTTGGCGTTCAGCACCGGCGAGCCGGAATTGCCGCCAGTGGTGTCGAGGTTGCTGAGGAAGTTCACCGGCATCGTGCCGGACTTCGGGTCGAGGTAGCCGGCGTAGTCGCCCTTGGCGATCGCCTTGAGCAGCGGCGTGGGCGCGTCGAACGGCGCCTCGCCAGTGTTCTTCTCGACGATGCCCGCGGTGCTGGTCAGCGGCGCGTAGGCGACTGCGTCGCGCGCCGCGAGTGGGGTGACCTTGCCGTAGCTCACGCGCAGGGTGGAGTTCGCGTCCGGGTACACCGCCCGCCCCTGCTGCTCGCGGTAGGCGATCAGCGCCTGCATGTAGGCCGGGCGCAGGCGCAGCAGCTCGCCCTCGCGCGCCTTGCGTTCGTCATCCAGGCACAGCAGCGCCGGTTGCAGCTTCGCGGCGAGCGCCAGCAGCGCGTCGTCGCTCCTGGCCAGTTCGGTCGGCGTGGCCTCGAGCCAGTGCAGGCGCTGCGCTTCGTCGCCCAGTCTGGTGACGGCGTAGACGCGATCCAGCGCGGTCGCCAGTTCGGCCGGCGTGCGGCCGAAGGCGGTATCGAACTCGGCCAGACGCTGCGCCTCGGGGAGCTGCTGGTAGCGGCCCAGCAGCACGGCAAGCAGGCGCTTCTCCACTACCGGGTCGTAGCGGCGCTGCACCTGGCGCAGACCGCCGGCGATCAGTTCCTCGTCGCGCTGCTGGTAGCCGTTTTCCCGCTCGGCGTCGGGCTTGCCGCGCTCGTGCGCCAGACGCTGCAGACGCAGCGCCGAACGCAGCAGCTGGGTCTGCGACTGCGCGAGGCCGAGCAGCAGGTCGCGTTCGCGGCCCGCGTTGCCGGCGGCGATTTCGGCCATCGCGGCGTCGATCTGCGGGCGCAGCGTACGGGCATCGGCCTGCTTGCCCAGCCATGCCAGCATCGCCGCCTCGTCCCGCTGGCGCACCGCCACCGCATTGCTGCGCTTCAGGCCGTCCAGCTCGCCGCTGAAACGCTTGATGCCGTTCTTCAGCGACTGCAGCTGCGAGGCGTAGCGAATCTTCGCCTGCGCATCCGCCTTGCCGGCCTCCTCGATCACGTCCTGCAGTGCCTTCATCGCCGCCACCGAGGCCGGCAGGCGCCATTGCACCTGGTCGGCGAACTCGGCGGCGCTGCGGTGGCGGTAGGTGATGCCGGGATAGCCGGCGAGCATCACGTAGTCGCCTTCGCTCACGCCGTCACGAGCGATCTGCAGGTGCGCCGGCGGTGTGTACGGCCGGTTGTCTTTCGAATAATCCGCCGGCTTGCCGTCGGGACCGACGTAGGCACGCAGCACGGTGAAGTCGCCGCTGTGGCGCGGCCACATGAAGTTGTCCACCTCGTCGCCGTAGTTGCCGATCGCGCGCGGCGGCGCGTAGACCAGCCGCACGTCGCGCAGCTCCAGTTGCTTCACCAGGTAGAAGTCGCGGCCGTAGAACATGTTCGCCACGCTGCAGCGCATGCCGTCCTCGCGCTCGCACGCGGCGACCAGCGCCTTGCTCGCCGCGTCCACCGCGTCGTAGTAGGCGCGGCCAGTCTTGCCGCGGGCGTTGGCCAGCACCTGCTCGGTGACCTGGTCGAAGCCGACCGTGACGCGCAGGCGGAAATCCGGGTTGGCCGGCAGCTCCTCGCCGCGACTGGCCGCCACGTAGCCCTGCTCGATCAGGTTGCGCTGCGCGTTGCTGTTGTACTGGATCACCCCGAACGCGACGTGGTGATTGGTCAGCACCAGGCCCTCGTCGCTGACGAAGGCACCAGTCGCGCCACCGACCTTGACCACCGCATTGAGCGGCGCCCTGGTGAGATCGGCGAGGTCGGCGGGATTGCCCTGGAAGCCCGCCGCGTGCAGCGGTCCGCCGATGCCCGGCAGCTGCGATGGCATCCACATGCCTTCGTCGGCCTGTGCAGTCGGTGCCAGCATCACGGCCATGACCAAACCCATCTTCCTCAAACGCATTCATGTATCCCCAAGCATTTCGCAACAACTTGCGAACATAGGACGGAACGCCCGTGGGGGTAACGCTGCATTGCACACTGCCGTCCATGGCGATCGGCAGCGGGAAGCTCAGCGGCAGGACTGCCCTGCCGGCGGCGGCAAGGCGAGAAATACCGTGCTCCACAGCTGCGCGGCGTTGGATTCGTCCTCGTCCGTACTTCCCGCACCGAACGGCTCGATGCGGTAATGGCCATCGGCGTATGACCAGGACCACAACTCCGAGGTACGCACCGCGCCAGCCGCGCAGATTGCCCGCCACAGCTCGGACTGTGCCGCCTCCAGGTGCTGACGGGTCGGGGCGGACAGGTCGGCGCGGGCCAGCTGGCGCTGCAGGCCGGCAGCCATGATGGCCTGCTGCCAGGCCCAGACCACGGTGCCGTGGTACGCGTTGTTGCCGAAGCGCCGCCACACCTCGCGATCGGCGTAGGCGGGATCGGCGACCAGCATGCCCACGTCAGTCATCAGGCCCGCCGGGAACGGCCGCATCAGGCTGGCGACGTTGCGATCCAGCACGGCGGCGTCAGGCTTGCCGAACAACAACCGGAAACCCTCGTCCGAATGCAGCACCGGAATCGGCTTGCCCTGCGCATCCAGCGCGATGGCGGGGAATTCCAGGCTAGCGTCGCCTATGGCCTTCAATGCGGAGGCATCGGACACACCGATCTGCCTGGCGTAATCGCGCACCTGCCGGGTAGCGCGCTCGTTGGACAGACGCACGGTGAACAGGGCGCTGGCGTGCTGTTCCCAGTCGCCGGCGCTGGCGGCGGCCGCGCGCAAGCGCTCGCGTTGCGCCGGCGTGGTGTAGTCGTCCAGCAGGCCGGCATCGAGGAACTCGCCGATCGCGCGCAGCGCGGCCGGCATCCAGACCGCGTTGACGTCGTAGGGATAGCGGCCGCGGCCGATGCCCTCGTTGCTGTCGCGCCACTGACCCACCTTGGCGCCGGGCTTGAGCGCGATCAGGTTCGCGTACACCGGCTTGCGCGCGAAGGCTTCGCTGCTGGCGGTGACGAACAACAAGTTGCGCACCAGCGCATCGCCCTGCCGCCCGGCCCCGAGCTTGCCGGCCAGGAAGGCGCGGGCGCCGTCGCGCCCGCGCGGATCCTCCAGCAGCCATGCGGCCGCGACCGGCGGCAACATGAAGTTGCCGTCGATCATCGTGTAGTCGTAGATCGGCGCCGCCGACGGCTTGCCCTGCTCCTTGAGATGCTGCAGTACCGCGAACTCGCCGATGCCCTCCTCGTGCGCGACCTGGCCATCCGGCGAAAGACGCGCCAGCACCGAGGCGATCCCGGCGTCGACCGCCACCGGTTGCAGCACCGGCATCAGCAGGCGCAGCGACATCAGCGTGTCGCGGCCGAAATAGGTATCGAAACGCCAGGAGCCGGCGAGGAATTTCTCGCGGTAGCTGAGGAACCGCAGTGCCTCGCGGCTGCGTAGATCGGCTTGCGCACGGTCGTTGAGCAGGTCAGTGAACGGGGTCAGCGGGGGCTCGCCGGTGCTGGCTTCGATGCGCAGGTGCAACGCCTCGCCCGCGCGATCCGGGCGCAGCACGATGTGCCCGTCCTCGCGGGCGAAGCGGCCGTTGTCCGTGCTCAGCGCGATGGCGTAGCCCGGCGCACCGTCCAGCCGCTGGCGCTGCCAGCGGATCGAGCGCCCGGTGAGCTGCGGCGTGGCGACGATCTGCGGCGTGGCCGCTACCTGCGCGGCGTAGCCCTGGCCGAGCTGGTAGTCGCGCAACACGCGGATGCTGCCGAGCACGGCATCCTTCAGCACCAGCCGGTCGGCCGTGACACTGGCATCGGCGGCGATGCCGTTCCAGGCGTGCCCCTCCACGGTGCGCTGCTGGCCCGTTACCCGCCCCAGCGACCAGTGCACCGGTTTGCTGGTCGGCTCGAACCAGACGCCTGCACCGCTGTTGCCGGCCGGAAACGCCACCAGCACGCGCGGCTTCTCGCCGGAGCTGAGCAGCAGATGGGCCGCGACGGGGCCATCCTGGAAAAATGCGTTCTCGATGTTCCCTTCTGTGATGCGGAACTGCAGCGGGCTCCCGGTCCCCTGATCCGGTGCCGCCCACGCCGCCGGCATGGCTGCCAGACACGCCACCAGTGCCAGCGACGAAACGACGGAGCGCCACCGCTGCTTCGGCACCGCCGCCCCGACCAAACTCCCCATCGTGCTCAAACGCATTCGCCTGCTCCGTTCAGTGACACACAGTCTTGCGACAGTAAAAGCACGGGTTCGGGACCACAACGCTGCACTGCACGAAGCCGGCCTCCCGCGCGCCTCCTATAATGCCTGGTTACCTACTCTCCCCACGGAAATTCCCATGCCTCAGATGATGAAAGCCTTGGTCAAGCGCAAGCCCGAGCAGGGCATCTGGATGGAAGAAGTGCCGCTGCCCGAGGTCGGCCCCAACGAGGTGCTGATCAAGATCGAGAAGACCGCGATCTGCGGCACCGACCTGCACATCTACAAGTGGGACGAGTGGAGCCAGCGCACCATCAAGCCGGGCCTGACCATCGGCCACGAGTTCGTCGGCCGGATCGTGGAGGTCGGCCCGGGCGTGACCGGCTACAAGGTCGGCGACCGCGTCTCGGCCGAAGGCCACATCGTCTGCGGCCACTGCCGCAACTGCCGCGCCGGCCGCCAGCACCTGTGCCCGAACACGATCGGCATCGGCGTGAACCGCAACGGTGCGTTCGCCGAGTACATGACCATGCCGGCCTCGAACCTGTGGCCGATCCCGGACCAGATCCCGTCCGAGCTGGCCGCGTTCTTCGACCCCTACGGCAACGCCGCGCACTGCGCGCTGGAGTTCGACCTGATCGGCGAGGACGTGCTGATCACCGGCGCCGGCCCGATCGGCATCATCGCCGCCGGCATCGCCAAGCACGTGGGCGCGCGCAACGTGGTGGTCACCGACGTCAACGACTACCGCCTGAAGCTGGCGGCGGACATGGGCGCCACCCGCGTGGTCAACGTGGCCAACCAGTCGCTGAAGGACGTGATGAAGGACCTGCACATGGAAGGCTTCGACGTGGGCCTGGAGATGAGCGGCAACCCGCGCGCGTTCAACGACATGCTCGACTGCATGTACCACGGCGGCAGGATCGCCCTGCTCGGCATCCAGCCCAAGGGCGCCGGCATCGACTGGGACAAGGTGATCTTCAAGGGCCTCACCCTGCAGGGCATCTACGGCCGGCGCATGTACGAGACCTGGTACAAGATGACCCAGATGGTGCTGACCGGCTTCCCGCTGCAGAAAGTGCTGACCCACCAGATCCGCATCGACGACTTCCAGAAGGGCTTCGACCTGATGGACGCCGGCAGCTGCGGCAAGGTGGTCTGCTCCTGGAGCTGAACGAGCGCGGACGACGGTCGCCGTCTGTCATCGCCGGTTTCACCGCATCTGCGTAAACTTCCTGCGGCCGGTCGCTGCCGGCTGCAGGAAGTGCCCGGCGGGTGCCGCCGGTCCATGACGCCACCGGAAAGTCCGCATGAACGCCCTTCGCTCCATGGCAGGTGCCCGCCTGGCGGCGGCCCGCGACAAGGCCCGGCAGCTGTACCGCTCGCACCGCGCGCGCAAGGCCACACTGATCGCCGCCATCGTGCTGGTGGTGTTCGGCCTGCTCGGCTTCTTCGCCGCCCCGCCGATCATCCGCGGCCAGATCGAGAAGCGCGCCAGCGCGGCCCTGTCGCGGTCGGTGACGGTGGCTGCGGTGCATTTCAACCCGTATACCCTGCGCCTGCAGCTGGATCGCCTGCACATCGCCGACCGCGACGGCCGCTCGCCGTTCGTGGACATCGACCAGGCGGTGATCAACGCCTCGTGGACTTCGCTGTTCCGCCAGGCGCCGGTGCTGGACGAACTGCGCCTGCAGCAACCCCGGATCCGCATCGTGCGCACGGCGGACGGGCGCTTCAATTTCACCGACCTGCTGGAGCGCTACGCCGCGAAGCCTGCCGCCCCCAAGACGCCGCCGGCGCGCTTCGCGCTGTCCAACATCGCCGTGCATGCCGGCGACATCCAGTTCGACGACCAGCTGGCCAAGGCCAACCACCACGTCGAGCAGCTGGAACTGGGCATCCCCTTCATCGCCAACCTGCCCAGCGACACCGACGTGTTCGTGCAGCCGCTGCTGTCGCTGCGGGTGGATGGCAGCCCGCTGCGCATCGACGGCCACACCAAACCCTTCGCGGACACCCGCGAGGCCGTGGTGCACTTCCAGCTCGACCAGCTGGATCTGCCGCGCTACCTGGCCTACGTTCCCGTGCCGCTGCCGGTGGCCGTGCCCAAGGGGCGGCTCAGCGGGAATCTCGACCTGCACTTCGTGCAGACCAAACCCACGCCGCAATTGCAACTGACCGGTCACCTGCAACTGGATGACTTCGCGCTCGCCAGCAACCATGGCGAGCCGATCCTCGAACTCGGCCACGGCAGCGCCGAGCTGGCCGACGTGCAGCCGCTGCTCTCGCGCTATCGGCTGGCCGCGCTGCAGCTGGACCAGGCCCGGCTGCACTACACCCAGGGTGCCGGTGGCCACAGCAACTTCGATAGCCTCACCGCCAGCCCGGCACCGCCCGCCTCCACCGCCAAGGCAACGCCGACCGACCTGCGCATCGCCTCGCTGGCACTCACGAACAGCGCCATCCGCTATACCGACGCCACGCAGCACGAGCTGGCCATCGACAACCTGCACGGCAGCCTGCAAGGCCTGAGCCTGCAACCGGCACCAGCCGGCCGGATCGACCTGGCCGCCCGGCTCGGCGGCGGCGAGCTGTCGGCCAAGGGCACGCTGGACCTGGCCGCCGGCCGACTGGCGGCCCAGCTCGGCCTCAACCAGGTGGACGTGGCCCCGCTGCAGGCGATGGCCCCGCCGATGGCCGCGCGGGTAACCAGGGGCAAACTCGACGCCGACGGCCAGCTGCAGCTCGACTGGGGCAAGGCCGTCAACGTACATCTCGCCGACGCACACGCCGCGGTGAGCGACTTCGCGCTCGAAGCGCCTTCGAAAGAACACGGTACCCCGCTGACCTGGGGCAAGCTGCAGGCGGAGATCCGCCTGCTCGACCTGGCCAATCGCCAGGCGCAGCTGGGCACGGTCACCGCCAGCGGCCTCAGCCTGGATGTGCAGCGCCAGCACAACGGCGCGATCAGCCTGCTGGAACTGCTCGCACCGCCGGGTGCCCCGCGGAAGGCCGCGGCGGATCCGGGTCCACCCTGGCACTGGAGCATCGCCCACCTGGGCCTGGACGGCGGCGCGGTCGACTTCACCGACCAGGCCGTCGGCTCCAAGCCCGCCACCGTGCAGCTGAAATCACTCAAGGGCAGCCTCGACGATCTGGACGACAAGCTGGGCGTCGCGCGGCCGTTCAAGCTGGAAGGCGCCATCGACGGCGGCAGCTTCACCGCCTCCGGCAAGCTGCGGCCCTCGCCGCTGGGCGCCGACCTGCAACTGTCCACCAGGCAACTGGACATCGCCCGCTTCGAGCCGTACATCAGCGTGCCGCTGAACGTCACCGTGTCGGGCGCCCGACTCACCAGCAACGGCAAGCTGTACTACGACGGCCGCGGCAGCACGCCGAAGCTGCATTACCGCGGCAACGCCGCACTCGAGCGCGTGCGCGTGCAGGACAAGCTCACCGGCGACGACTTCCTGCGCTGGCGCACGCTGAGCGCATCCAACCTCGACGCCGACATCGGCCAGGGCGCGCCGCGCGTGCGCATCGGTGCCCTGGCGCTGACCTCGTTCTATGCCCGCATGATCATCAATGCGGACGGCAAGCTGAACCTGTCCGACGTGGTCGCCTCGCCCGAGGCCGCGCCGGTATCGGTAACCCGCGCGACCGGCACGCCGGCCACGCCGCCCCCGCCACCACCGAAGCCAGCGACGCCCGCACCGGCGGCAACTACCAGCGCGGCGGTCGCGGCAGCCACGACACCGGCCGCGCCCCCGGCCGACATCCACATCGGCGGCATCACCCTGGTCAACGGCCAGCTCAACTACACCGACAACTTCATCAAGCCCAACTACACCGCCAACCTCACCAAGCTCACCGGCCGGATCGGCGCGTTCGGCACCACCCCGGGCGATCCGCCGGCCGCGCTGTCGGTGCAGGCGGCGCTGGACGACGACTCGCCGGTGGACATCGACGGCAGCATCAACCCGCTGCAGCCGGTGGCGTTCCTGGACATCAAGGGCAAGGCCAACGAGGTGGAGCTCACCCGGCTTGCCGCCTACTCCACCAAATACACCGGCTACCCGATCACCGCCGGCAAGCTCAGCGTGGATGTCCACTACATGCTGGACCAGCGCAAGCTCGATGCGGACAACCACATCTTCATCACCCAGCTCAGCTTCGGCGAGCGCAACGAGAGCCCCGGCATCAGGCACCTGCCGGTGAAGCTGGCGGTGGCGCTGCTCAAGGACACCCAGGGCAACATCGACGTGAACGTGCCGGTGTCCGGTTCGCTGGACGATCCGCAGTTCAGCCTGGGCGGAATGATCTGGCGCGCCTTCGGCAACCTGATCGCCAAGGCTGTCACCGCGCCGTTCCGCCTGCTGGCCGGCGCCTTCGGCGGCAGCCACGAGGATCTGGGCTACGTCGAGTTCGCGGCGGGTTCGGCGGTGCTCGACGCGAAGGCGCAGGAGCGCCTGGGCAAGATCGTGGCCATGTTGCAGCAGAAGCCGTCGCTGAAGCTCGGCATCATCGGCCGGGTCGACCCGGGCAAGGACCAGGATGGCTTGCGCAAGGTCACGGTGGACAACCTGGTACGCCGCGAGAAGGCGCTGGATACCGAAGGCAAGAACGCCGACACCTCGGATGCCGCGCTGGCCGCGGTCAACGTCACCCCGGACGAATACGAGAAGTACCTCAAGCGCGCCTATCGCCACGACGAACTGCAGGACAAGCCGCGCAACTTTCTCGGCCTGAAGAAGTCGCTCGAACCCGACGAGATGCGCAGCCTGATGGAAACCGGCGTGCCAGTGGACGCCAAGGCCATGCGCGCGCTGGCCGAGCGCCGCGCCGCCGCGGTGCAGGCGTGGCTGAAGGGCAAGCTGGACGACGCGCGCGTGTCGCTGCAGGAACCGAAGCTCGATGCCCAGGGCGTCGACGACCAGGGCAAGACCACGCGCGTGGATTTCGGCCTGAAGCAGTAGCGCTCGCAGGCTCGGCGCCGTGGCTTCCTTCCCAGCACGGCGCCAAGCGGTCAAAATAGCGTTTTGCCACCGGCGGGAATTCCCCATGAGCTACTCAGCCAAGGCGCGCTACGCCAGCGAACTCGACGCCATTCGCGAACAGGGCCTGTTCAAGGCCGAGCGCATCATCACCTCGCCGCAGTCCGCCGAGATCGAGCTGCAAGGCGGCCGCAGGGTGCTGAACTTCTGCGCCAACAACTATCTTGGGCTGGCCGACCATCCCGCGGTGATCCAGGCCGCCAAGGACGCGCTGGACAGCCATGGCTTCGGCATGGCCAGCGTGCGCTTCATCTGCGGCACGCAGGATCTGCACAAGCAGTTGGAAGCGAAGATCGCCGAGTTCTTCGGCACCGAGGACACCATCCTCTACGCCGCCTGCTTCGACGCCAACGGCGGCCTGTTCGAACCGCTGCTGGGCGAGCAGGACGCGGTGATCTCCGACGCGTTGAACCACGCCTCGATCATCGACGGCATCCGCCTGTGCAAGGCCAAACGGTTCCGCTACGCCAACAGCGACATGGCCGACCTGGAGCAGCAGCTGCAGGCCGCCGATGCGGCCGGCGTTCGCACCAAGCTGATCTCGACCGATGGCGCGTTCTCGATGGACGGCTTCATCGCCAGGCTCGACCAGATCACCGCGCTGGCGGCGAAATACGACGCCATGGTGCACATCGACGAATGCCACTGCACCGGCTTCCTCGGCGACAGCGGCCGCGGCTCGGCCGAGGTCAACGGCGTGATGGACAAGATCGACATCTTCACCGGCACGCTGGGCAAGGCGCTCGGCGGCGCACTGGGCGGCTTCACTACCGGCCGCAGGGAAGTGATCGAGCTGCTGCGCCAGCGCTCGCGCCCGTACCTGTTCTCCAACTCGTTGCCGCCGCACGTGGTCGCCGCGGCGATCAAGGTGTTCGACATGCTCTCCAGCGCCGGCGAGCTGCGCGAGAAGCTCAAGGAAAACACCCGCTACTTCCGCGAGCGGATGACCGCCGCCGGCTTCGACATCAAGCCGGGCGTGCACCCGATCGTGCCAGTGATGATCTACGACGCGCCGAAGGCGCAGGCGATGGCCGCTGCCCTGCTGGAGGAAGGCATCTACGTCACCGGTTTCTTCTACCCCGTGGTGCCGCAGGGCCAGGCGCGCATCCGCACCCAGATGAGCGCGGCGCATACCCGCGAACATCTTGACCGGGCCATTGCCGCCTTCACCAAGGTGGGCCGGAAGCTGGGCGTGATCGGCGGCTGACGGCACTCAGCCTTTGCGGGTGTCGAGCGCTCCCACTTCATCCGCACTCAGCTGTCGCCACTGCCCTTTCGCGAGTTCGCCCAGCGCAAGCGGTCCGATGGATACCCGGATCAGGCGCAGCACGTCGAAACCCAGAGCGGCCAGCAGCCGGCGGATATGCCGGTTGCGGCCCTCGTCCAGCACCATTTCAAGCCAGGCATTCTTCTCGCCCGTGCGCAACAACGCGACCCGCCGCGCTTTCAGCAAGTCGCCGGCATCGTCGATGCCCGCCAGCATCGCGGCCAGCACTGCGGTATCCGGCAGGCCGGATACCTGTACATGGTAGGTCTTGTCCAGATGCGTGGCCGGGTTGGTGATGCCGGCGGCCCAGACGGTGTCGTTGCTGAGCAGCAGCAGGCCTTCGCTTGCCTTGTCCAGCCGCCCAACCGGACCCAGCCACGGCAAGCCGGCGGCCGCCAGCGTGGTGTAGACCGTCGCGCGGCCATGCTCGTCGGCTGCACTGACCACAAGCCCTCGCGGCTTGTTGAAGGCGACATAGACGCACTTGGCCGACTTCACCGGCTGGCCATCGACGGCAACCTGCTGCCGATCGATCAAGGTCGGGTGATACGGGTCGCGCACCACACGGCCGTCCAGGCTGACCCGACCAGCGCGGACCCACTGCTCGGCCTGGCTGCGCGAACAGGCACCCAGTTTGGACAACACGCGGGCCAACCCATGGCGTGGCTGTTGCGCGGATGCCGCGGGACGGACGGAGCGAGGAGAAGGTGGGCGAGGCATTGCACCAGCGTATAGGTCGGGACCGCAGTGCGACAAGAAGACGCACCCTGCATTGGCGCTCGACAGAAAAAACCCGGCCGAAGCCGGGTTTTTCATTACTGCGTTGTCGCGGTTCGATTACTGCTGAACCTGCAGCTCCGTGCGACGGTTCTGCGCGCGACCGGAGTCGGTGGCGTTGTCGCCGATCGGGTTGCTCTTGCCATGGCCGATCGGCCCTTCCAGACGGCTGGCACTGATGCCGTGGCTGGTCAGGTAGTTGTAGACGATCGAGGCACGACGCTCGGACAGGGACTGGTTGTAGGCGTCGGTGCCCTTCGAGTCGGTGTAGCCGGCAACCGTCACCTTCACCTGCGGGTAGCGCTGCAGGGTGTCGATGGCCTGGTTCAGCACGGCGATCGAGTCGGCGCTCGGCTCGGCCAGCGACTTCGAGATGTCGGTCTCACCCTTCTTCGGGCGATCGTACTTGAAGTTCACGCCGCGCAGGTCGATCACGACCTTCTGCGGGCAGCCATCCGGACCGACGATGGTGCCGGCAGCCGTACCCGGGCACTTGTCGTCACAGTCGTTGACGCCGTCATGGTCGCTGTCCATTGTCGAGCAATCAGCCGGCGGCGGGGTTGCTGCAACCGGAGCCGGAGCGGCCGCCGGAGCGCCGAGGCGCGACACGATGCTGAAACCCAGGAACCAGTCGCCGTAACCGCTTTTTGTCTGCTGGCTCTTGTCGTCCCAGTCGTAACGGTAGCCGGCTTCGATGCGCATGTCGGAGCTGTCGGTGAGCGTCTTGGACAGGCCACCGCCCAGTTCGGCCGCCGGCGACCAGCCGCTGTCACCGCGCGAATGGTGGTTGCTGCCCATCACGCCGGCCAGCAGGTACGGGCGCCAGGCGTTCCAGTCGCCCGCATAGAAACGCGCCGCGGCGCCAACCGTATTGTTGGACCAACTGCCACCGCCGACCTGGGAATCGCGATCGCGCTTGGTGCGGTCCACGAAAAGATCAATCGACGCATTCGGCGAAATGAACCGACCCACGCCCAAGCCGTAATAGAACTGGCGGCTGTTGGTATGGCGATCGGTGTCGTTGTAATAACCGCCCACGGTGGGCGCGATATACCAGCGCCCATCATACGACGAGGTGGTCGATTCGGTGGCGGTGGGAGCAGTCGTGTCCTGCGCATGAACGGCACCTACGCCGCCCAGGGCCAGCGCGATCAGAAAATACAAGCCCTTACGTTTCATCAGGTGTCTCCTCATTTATTAGATTTCGCGTCCGTTCAACCCTAACCGGAAGTCGCACGTCAGAACTGAACTACGTCACTCAGAGCTTTTCACTGCCCCTGCTTGGCGGTTAGGCGGCAAGCGGCGGGGATTGTAGCAAAATCGTTAAGCAGGAAATACTTCGACCGCCGACTCCCAATTGGCCGGTGAAACTTCGTTCAGGAAAGTTCGCATCGTCCCGTTCTTAATCTTCCACTCACACCGTCTTTACAATGTGAAGAGTCCCAGGAAGTGATGCAATGACATCGCATCCAGCCGTGCGGGGTCTTCTACGGCAGCCATGATCGCCTTGACCTGATGCGCCGGCAAATGGCCGCGCATGGCCGCCTCGAACTTCTGCAGCAGCACCGGAATACCTTCGGCGCGGCGTTTGCGGTGGCCGATCGGATAATCGATCGAGACCTTTTCCGTGCTGCTGCCGTCCTTGAAGAACACCTGCACCGAATTGCCGATGTAGCGCTTGGCCGGGTCGAAGTAGTCGCGCGTGAATTGCGGATTCTCGACCACCGTCATCCTGTCGCGCAGTGCGTCGATGCGGGGATCGGCGGCCACGTCGTCGTTGTAGTCACTGGCCACCAGCCGGCCGAAGATCAGCGGCACCGCCACCATGTACTGGATGCAGTGGTCGCGATCGGCGTAGTTCGCCAGCGGGCCGGTCTTGTCGATGATGCGGCAGCCGGCTTCCTGCGTCTCGATGACGATCTTCTCGACCTGGTCAAGCCGGCCCGCCACTTCGCCATGCAGCTTCATCGCGCATTCCACCGCGGTCTGCGCATGGAACTCGGCCGGGTAGCTGATCTTGAACAGCACGTTCTCCATCACGTAGCTGCCGAACGGGCGCTCGAACTCGAACGGCTTGCCCTTGAACGCCACGTCGTAGAAACCCCAGGTCTTCGCCGACAGCGCCGACGGATAACCGACCACGCCGCGGTGGACCGCATTGATCGCGTGGGTCACCGCGCGGCGGCAGGCGTCACCGGCGGCCCAGCTCTTGCGCGGGCCGGTGTTCGGCGCATGGCGATAGGTGCGCAATGCGCCGTTGTCGATCCAGCTGTGTGACACGGCAGTGGTGATCTGCTCCTTGTCGCCGCCGAGCATCGCGGTGGCCACCGCGGTGGAGGCCAAGCGCACCAGGATCACGTGGTCCTGGCCGACCCGGTTGAAGCTGTTCAGCAGCGCGTAGCAGCCCTGGATCTCGTGCGCCTTGATCGCGTAGCCCAGCGCGTCGCGCACGGTCAGCGGCTGGCCGCCCTCGCGCTCCGCCTTGCGGCCCAGGTAATCGCCCACCGCCAGGATGCTGCCCAGGTTGTCCGACGGATGCCCCCACTCGGCCGCCAGCCAGGTGTCGTTGAAGTCGAGCCAGCGGATCTGCGTGCCGATCGCGAATGCAGCCTGCACCGGATCCAGCTCGTGGCTGGTGCCCGGCACGCGGGCGCCGCCCGGCAAGGTGGCGCCTGGCACCAGCGGGCCCAGGTGCTTCACGCACTCGGGAAACTTCATCGCCATCATCGCGGTGGCCAGCGAGTCGAGCAGCATGTAGCGCGCGGTGTCATAGGCCTCCTTCGAGTCGATCCGGTAATCGGCCACGTAGTTGGCGATGTCGACCATCGGCTGGTCGGGATCGGGGCGGACGGCGGAACGGATGTCGTGCGCACTCATGCTGGAATCTCGCGGCAGGGGAAAGCGCTATTTTAGCCGACTGCGGGAGGAAGGGCGCCCCGTGCGTCGCTTGACCGCGACCATGCCGCGCCCCGACAATTCCCGCTCGCCCAAAAGGGAGTAGTTCCCGCGACAGGCCCATCTGTAGCGGTGAAGTGATCGTCAACACGAGCGAATCCTCGCTCCGGTCACCCGGCAGTCGTCCTGCGAACGAGACTTTTGCGGTGGCCACGGGCCGCGCGTGCCCGTGTCCGCTGCATCGTCCGACGCGCACGGAACCATCCATGCATTTCACTGCTCCCGACTTCTTCTCCGGCCTGCTGGCCATCGTTTTGCTCGACCTCGTACTGGCCGGTGACAACGCCATCGTCATCGCCATGGCCGCGAGCCGCCTGCCCCGCGAACTGCAGAAGAAAGCGGTGTTCTGGGGCACCTTCGGTGCCGTCGCAGTCCGTTTTGCGCTCACCGCCATCGTGGTCTATCTACTCAAGCTGCCCGGGCTGATGCTGGCCGGCGGCGTACTGCTGCTGCCGATCGCCTGGAAGCTGCTGAACCACGGCGACGAGCACGGACCCGACATCAAGGCCGGTAACACGTTCTGGAGCGCGCTGCGCACGATCATCGGCGCCGACACCCTGATGGGCCTGGACAACGTGCTGGCGATCGCCGGCGCCTCGAAGGGACATCTGCTGCTGGTCATCCTGGGCCTGCTGATCAGCGTACCGCTGGTGGTCTGGGGCTCGACCCTGATCCTGAAACTGATCGATCGCTTCCCCGTCATCATGTACATCGGCGCTGCCGCGATCGCGATCACGGCCGGACGCATGATTGCCCACGACGATCTGCTCAGCGGCTGGTTCGACGCGCACGTCTGGGCGAAGTACACCCTGGATGCGCTGGCGGTGATCGCCATCTGCGGCGGCGGCTGGCTGGCGCAGCGGCGACGGCAGCGCCTGAAGCTGTCCGCTGACTGAGAGCATCCAGACCACCACACGGCGAGCCTGGCCAAGCTCGTCGAAAGCCCCGGACATGGTTTCGGCCCAACCGGTTTTCACTTCGCCGATACAGAAAAGGGAGCCTCGCGGCTCCCCTTTCCATATCGGAAAAATGTCTGCCTAGCGCTTGTCGATCGGCACGTAGGCCTGGTCTTCCGGACCGGTGTAGTTCGCGCTGGGGCGGATGATCTTGCCGTCCTCACGCTGTTCGATCACATGCGCGCTCCAGCCGGAAGTGCGCGAGATCACGAACAGCGGCGTGAACATCGCGGTGGGCACGCCCATCATGTGGTACGCGCTGGCCGAGTACCAGTCGAGGTTCGGGAACATCTTCTTGACCTCGCCCATCACCCTCTCGATCCGCTCGGAAACGTCGAACAGGGTCGGGTTGCCGCCGTCGGTGCACAGCTTGCGCGAGACTTCCTTGATGATCTCGTTGCGCGGGTCGGACACCGTGTAGACCGGGTGGCCGAAGCCGATGATGATTTCCTTGCGCTCGACGCGGGCACGGATATCGGCTTCCGCATCGTTCGCGCTGCGGTAGCGCGCGATGATCTCCATTGCCACCTCGTTCGCGCCGCCGTGCTTCGGGCCGCGCAGCGCACCGATCGCGCCGGTGATCGCCGAGTAGATGTCCGAACCGGTGCCGGCGATGACGCGGGCGGCGAAGGTCGAGGCGTTGAACTCATGCTCGGCGTACAGCACCAGCGACTTGTCCAGCGCCTGCGCATGCAGCTCACTGGGCTTCCTGCCATGCAGCAGATGCAGGAAGTGGGCGGCGATCGAGTCATCGTCGGTCTCGGTCTCAATGCGCTTGCCGTTGTGGCTGAAGTGGTACCAGTACAGCAGCATCGAGCCGAAGCTGGCCATCAGGCGGTCGGCGATGTCGCGCGCGCCGGTGACGTTGTGGTCGTCCTTCTCCGGCAGCACGGTGCCGAGCACCGAGCAGCCGGTGCGCAGCACGTCCATCGGGTGGGTGGCCGCCGGCAGCAGTTCCATCGCGGCCTTGACCGGCGCCGGCAGGCCGCGCAGGCGTTTCAGCCGCGCACGGTAGTTGTTCAGCTCGGTCCAGTTCGGCAGCACGCCGTGCACCAGCAGGTAGGCCACTTCCTCGAAGCAGCCCTTGGCAGCCAGGTCGTGGATGTCGTAGCCACGGTAGTGCAGGTCGTTGCCGCTGCGACCGACCGTGCACAGCGCGGTGTTGCCTGCGGCCACGCCGGACAGGGCGACCGACTTCTTGGCCTTGGGTAGGACTTGCTCGCTCATCGGAAATCTCCAGGGTGCAGGTTGGTGCTTTCTTGTCGTGCGTATCTGTCTGTAGGAGCCCGCTCGCGGGCGATACCTTGGCTTTTGCGAATCCCGAATCCCTAATGCCGAATCCCGGCTCCAAAAGCATCGCCCGCGAGCGGGCTCCTACCGGGGTGACGGTCAGCCCTGCTTCGAAAACAGCGCGTCGAGTTTGTCTTCGTAGGCGTGGTAACCGAGGAAGTCGTACAACTCCTCGCGCGTCTGCAAGGTGTCGATGATGTTCTTCTGCGTACCTTCGCGGCGCACGGTCTCGTAGAAATTGAGCGCGGCCTTGTTCATCGCGCGGTAGGCGCCGCAGCAGTACAGCGCGATGTCCACGTTCGCGCTCTTGAGTTCATCAGTGGTGAAGAACGGGGTGGAGCCGAACTCGGTGAGGTTGGCCAGGATCGGCACCTTCACCGCCGCCTTGAACTTGCGGTAGTCGTCCAGCATCCTCATCGCCTCGGGGAAGATCATGTCGGCGCCGGCTTCGACGTAGGCCACCGCGCGTTCGATCGCCGAGTCGATGCCCTCGACGGCAGCCGCATCGGTGCGCGCCATGATCACGAAGCCCGGGTCGGTACGCGCATCCACCGCCGCCTTCACGCGGTCGACCATCTCCTCCTTCGGCACGACTTCCTTGCCGGGACGATGGCCGCAGCGCTTCTGGCCGACCTGGTCCTCGATGTGCACCGCGGCCACGCCGACGTTGATGAAGGAGCGGATGGTGCGCGCGATGTTGAACGCCCCGCCCCAGCCGGTGTCGATGTCGACCAGCAACGGCAGCTGGGTGGCGTCCACGATGCGGCGGGCGTCGGTGAGCACGTCCTCCATCGTCGAGATGCCGAGGTCCGGAATGCCCAGCGAATTGGCGGCCACACCGCCGCCGGAAAGGTATAGCGCCTGGTAGCCGACCCGTTTGGCCATCCGGCCGGCATAGGCGGTGATCGCGCCCATGACCTGCAGGGGCTGTTCGGCGGTGAGTGCGGCGCGAAAACGTGCGCCCGGGGATGCTGGCTGCGTCATATGGCCTCCGTCAAAGCAGCCATTTTAGCCCATGCCCGTCCGCAGTCGGGATTGGACTTTCCGGCATGCCTGCCGGGCCGCCACGGCATCGGCGTGACCGGGGCCGTGGCGCAGCGCAAATTCCTGCGTGACGAATCCGCCGTGGCCCCATACATTCAACCGGATGAGTACATCGATTCCTCTCGCAAAACGCATCCTCTGGGGCCTGGTGATCGGCGTGGTTGCCGCCGTGGTCACGCTGGGCATCGGCCAGTGGCACCCTGCCTCGCTGGCGCTGATGCAGAAGATTTCCAGCGCGGTGTTCGACCCGTTCGGGCAGATCTTCCTGCGCATGCTGTTCTTCGTGGTGATCCCGCTGGTGTTCACCTCGCTGGCCTCCGGCGTGGCCCAGCTCGGTCGGCTGGACCGGCTCGGTCCGCTGGCCGGCCGGACCTTCCTGCTGTTCTTCCTCAACATGGGCATCGCCGTGGCGATCGGCCTGGTGATGATGAACACGGTGCAGCCGGGCCATCGCCTGAGCGAGGAGGCGCGCAGCCAGCTGATGCAGGAATACGGCAGCAGCGCGCAGCAGACGATCAACAAGAAGGCGGCGCAACCTGGCGTGAGTTTCGGCACGCTGGTGGAGATGTTCATGCCGCGCAACCTGCTCGGCGCAGTGGCAGGCCCCAGCCGCGACGCGCTGGGCGACGTGCTGCCGCTGATCGTGTTCGCGATCCTGGTCGGCGCCGCCGCCACCCAGTTGCGCGAGATAGAGCGCAAGCGGGTGCAGATGGCGCTGGACACCCTCACCGACCTGATGACGAAGATCGTCGGCTTCGCGCTGGAGCTGGCGCCGTACGCGGTGCCGGCGATGATCTACAGCGTGATCGTCAAGGTCGGCGTGGACGTGCTGCTGGCGCTGTCGGTGTTCGTGGTCGGCTGCACCGTGGCGCTGGCGTTGCACCTGTTCGGCACGATGTCGTTGTGGTTGCGCTTCCTGGCACGGCGCTCGCCGCTGGCCTATTTCCGGCAGATCCGGCCGCTGCTGATCACCGCGTTCTCGACCAGCTCCAGCAACGCCTGCCTGCCCGCCTCGCTGGCGGTGGCGCATGACGAGTTGAAGCTTGCGCCCAGCACGGCCGGCTTCGTGCTGCCGCTGGGCGCAACCATGAACATGAGCGGCACCGCATTGTTCGAGGGATGCGTGGTGCTGTTCGTGGCGCAGGCATTCGGCGTGGAGCTCACCCTGAGCCACCAGGCCATCCTGATGCTGCTGTCGGTCCTCAGCGCGGTGGCCGTGGCCGGCATCCCCGGCGGCTCGCTGCCAATGATCGCCGGCCTGCTGGCGACGTTCGGCATTCCGCCTGAGGGCATCGGCATCATCATCGGCGTCGACCGCATCCTCGACATGATGCGCACCACGGTGAACGTGGGCAGCGACATCGTCACCGCCACCGTGGTCGATTACCAACTGCGCGACCGCCTCGCTGCGGCGCCGTAACCCCATTCGCGCACAACATGACTGGACGGGCGGGGCTTGAGGTCGCCCCGTCCGGCCTCAGATGCGTATGGTTCACTCGATAGTTATAGCCAATCGAACCAATGCCGATAATCAATTAGATTTATCCAATCACGGGCCGTAACATCCCCTCATCCTCCAACCACCATGGGAAGCAAGCAACGATGTCCCTGATCAACACCGAAGTGAAACCGTTCAAGGCCCAGGCCCTCAAGGCTGGCAAGTTCATCGAAGTCACCGACGCCAACCTGAAGGGCAAGTGGTCGGTCGTGTTCTTCTACCCCGCCGACTTCACCTTCGTCTGCCCGACCGAACTCGAGGACCTGGCCGACAACTATGCCGAGTTCCAGAAGCTGGGCGTGGAGATCTACTCGGTATCCACCGACACCCACTTCGCGCACAAGGCCTGGCACGACACCTCCGACGCGGTAAAGAAGATCCAGTACACCATGGTCGGCGACCCGACCCACCAGCTCTCGCGCAATTTCGACGTGCTGATCGAAGCCGACGGCATCGCCGATCGCGGCGCCTTCGTGATCGACCCGGCAGGCAAGATCCAGATCGTCGAGATCACCGCCGGCGGCATCGGTCGCGACGCCAAGGAACTGCTGCGCAAGGTCAAGGCCGCGCAGTACGTCGCCAGCCACCCGGGCGAAGTGTGCCCGGCCAAGTGGAAGGAAGGCGAGAAGACCCTGGCGCCGTCGCTGGACCTGGTCGGCAAGATCTAAGCGTCACCGCGCCATGCGCCGCGGGCCCGGAGTCCGTCCGGGCCCGCCCCACCGGAACACGACTGCTAAGCAACGCCCGGCCCGCCCGGGTGCTGGCCGTACTCACCCTGAAGAAACCCACGGAGTTGCCATGTTGGATGCCAATCTCTCTACCCAGTTGAAGGCCTATCTGGAAAAGGTCACGCAGCCGATCGAGATCGTTGCGTCCCTGGACGACAGCGCCAAGTCCGCCGAACTGAACGAGCTGCTTGAGCAGATCGCCTCGCTGTCCGACCGCATCAGCCTGGTGCGTCGCGACGACGATGCACGCAAGCCCTCGTTCGCGATCAACCGCGTCGGCAGCGACATCGGCGTGCGCTTCGCCGGCATTCCGCTGGGCCATGAATTCACCTCGCTCGTGCTCGCTCTGCTGCAGGTCGGCGGACATCCGTCCAAGGCCGCAGCGGAGGTGATCGAGCAGGTACGCAATCTCGATGGCGATTACCAGTTCGAGACCTATTTCTCGCTGTCCTGCCAGAACTGCCCCGACGTGGTGCAGGCGCTGAACCTGATGAGCGTGCTCAACCCGAAGATCCAGCACGTAGCCATCGACGGCGCCCTGTACCAGGGCGAGGTCGAGGCGCGCCAAGTGATGTCCGTTCCCACCGTCTATCTCAACGGCGAACTGTTCGACCAGGGCCGCATGAGCCTGGAGCAGATCCTGGCCAAGCTCGACACCGGCGCCAGCGTCCGCGAGGCCGAGAAGATCAAGGCCAAGGGCGCGTTCGACGTGCTCGTCGTCGGCGGCGGGCCCGCCGGCGCCGCGGCGGCAATCTATGCCGCGCGCAAGGGCATCCGCACCGGCGTGGCGGCCGAGCGTTTCGGCGGCCAGGTACTGGACACCATGGCGATCGAGAACTTCATCTCCGTGCCGTACACCGAAGGCCCAAAACTGGGCGCGGCGCTGGAGCAGCACGTGCGCGACTACGACGTGGACGTGATGAACCTGCAGCGTGCCGAAAAGCTGGTTCCGGCCAGCGACGCCACCGGTGGCCTGGTCGAGATCCGGCTGGCCAACGGCGCCACGCTGAGGTCGAAGACCGTGATCCTTTCCACCGGCGCGCGCTGGCGGCAGATGGGCGTGCCTGGCGAAGAGGAGTACCGCAACAAGGGCGTGGCCTACTGCCCGCACTGCGACGGCCCGCTGTTCAAGGGCAAGCGCGTGGCGGTGATCGGCGGCGGCAACTCCGGCGTGGAGGCGGCGATCGATCTGGCCGGCCTGGTGGCCCACGTCACCCTGGTCGAGTTCGACGGCAGGCTGCGTGCGGACGAAGTGCTGCAGCGCAAGCTGCGCAGCCTGTCCAATGTCGACATCGTGGTCAGCGCGCAGAGCACCGAAGTGCTCGGCGACGGGCAGAGGGTCACCGGCCTGGTCTACAAGGACCGTACCGACGGCATGATGCACAGCCTCGCACTGGAAGGCATCTTCGTGCAGATCGGCCTGCTGCCGAACACCGAGTGGCTGAAGGGCACGCTGGAACTCAGCCCGCGCGGCGAGATCGTGATCGACGCGCGCGGCCGGACCTCGCTGCCCGGCGTGTTCGCCGCCGGCGACGCCACCACCGTGCCGTACAAGCAGATCGTGATCGCGATGGGCGCCGGTTCCACCGCCGCGCTGAGCGCATTCGACCACCTGATTCGCAGCCCGGCGCCGGTGGCCAAGACGGTCGCAGCCTGATTTGCTTGAAGCCCTCTCCCGGAGGGAGAGGGCGCTTTGTAGGGCGGGCACCGCCCGCCGCTCCTGATCCACTGCCAATCACGGCGCAAAGCAAACCGGCGGGCAGCGCCCGCCCTACGTCATCAACCCTGGTCGGGGCCACGTTCCAATGCACGGCGAATGTCGTCGAGCGCACTCGGGTCGTCCAGCGTAGACAAATCGCCCGGGTCACGCTGCTCCGCCAGCGCCTGCAGCGAGCGGCGCAGCAGCTTGCCGGAGCGGGTCTTCGGCAGCGCGCTCACCACGTAGACACGTGACGGCTTCGCCACGCCGCCGAGCTGGTCGACCACGCGCTGCTGCATTGCCTTCGCCACCGCGCCAGCGCCGTTACCGGTATCCTGCTTCAGGGTGGCGAACACGATCGGCACCTGCCCTTTCAGCTCGTCCTTCACGCCGACCACCGCCGCTTCGGCCACCGCCGGGTGGCTGGCCACCGACTCCTCGATCTCGCGCGTGCCCAGGCGGTGCCCGGCCACATTGATCACGTCGTCGGTGCGGCCGAGCACGAACGTGTAGCCGTCCTCGTCGCGAACCGCCCAGTCCAGCGAGCTGTACAACAGCTCGCGGAAGTGGCTGAAGTAGCTGTGCACGTAGCGGTCGTCGTCGCGCCACACGGTGGTCAGGCAGCCCGGCGGCAGCGGCAGCTGGAACACCAGCACGCCTTTGGTGCCGGCGGCGACTTCCTTGCCGCTGTTCTCGTCGATCACCTTCATCCGGTAGCCCGGCGCCGGCAGGCCGGGCGAGCCGAATTTCACCGTCTTCAGTTCCAGCCCCGGCATCAGGGTGATCGCCGGCCAGCCGGTCTCGGTCTGCCAGTAGTTGTCGATCACCGGCACGCCGAGCGCGTCGGTGATCCACTGCGCGGTCGGCTCGTCCAGCGGCTCGCCGGCGAGGAACAGCCACTTCAGCTTCGACAGGTCGTACTTCTTCAGCCAGCTCTCGTCCTGCTTCTTCAGCACGCGGATCGCGGTAGGCGAGGAGAACAGGGTGCGCACGTTGTAGCGCTCGCACAGCTGCCACCAGATGCCTGCATCCGGTCGCGTGGGCAGGCCCTCGTACAGCAGCGAGGTGGCGCCGCCGATCAGCGGACCATAGACGTTGTAGGAATGCCCCACCGCCCAACCCACGTCCGAGGTGGCGAATATCACCTGCCCCGGCGCGATGTCGAACACGGTGCGGATCGACAGCGCCATCGCCACCGCGTAGCCGCCCACGTCGCGCTGCACGCCCTTCGGTTTGCCGGTGGTGCCGGAGGTGTACAGGAGGTAGCTGGGTTCGTTCGATTCCAGCCACGCCACCGGCACTTCGGCGCCCTCGTGGTGCGCACGCAGCTCGGCATAGTCGAGGTCGCGCCCGGCCACCCGGGTCATCTGCGGGTCCAGCTTGCGGTCGACGATCAGCACGTGCGGCGGCGGTGCGGAGGACTCGTTCAGCGCCGCGTCGACCAGCGGCTTGTACGGGATCACGTTGCCCGCGCGCATGCCGGCGTCGGCGCAGACCAGCAGCTTCGGCTGCGCGTCGTCGATGCGCAGCGCCAGGTTGTGTGCGGCGAAGCCGCCGAACACCACCGAATGGATCGCGCCGATGCGCGCGCAGGCCAGCATGGCGAACACCGCCTCGGCGATGTTCGGCAGGTAGATCACCACGCGGTCGCCCTTGCCCACGTCCAGCGACTGCAGCACCGCAGCGAACACGTTCACCTCGCGATGCAGCTGGCGGTAGGTGAACTCGCGGGTGATGCCGGTCTCGCTGGAAATCGCCACCAGCGCCAGTTGCTCCGCGCGTTCGGCCAGGTGCCGGTCGATCGCGTTGTAGCAGAGGTTGGTGGTGCCGCCGACGAACCAGCGGCGGAACGGCGGATTCGACTGGTCGAGGATTTGCCGCGGCGGCGTATCCCAGTGGATCAGCCGCGCCTGCTCGGCCCAGAACTGCTCCGGCTCGTCGATCGACTGCCGATAGAAATTCTCGTAACGCATGGGCGGACTCCGGAGCTTGGTTGCCGCAAGCCTAGAACACGCCGGCGGCTGCATCATCGCGACGATGGTCGTAGTCGCCGGTGGCCGGAGCAGCCCAGGCAGAAAACACGAGGGCGGCCATGGCCGCCCTCGTTCGCCTGCGATGAACTGGGGCGCTTACTTTTTCGCGAACAGATGCTCGACGCCGGCGCGCTCTTCGCGCAGTTCCTTGTCGGTGGCGTCCATGCGGGCACGCGAGAACGCGCTGATCTCCAGGCCTTGCACGATGGCGTACTTGCCGTTCTTCACCGTCACCGGGTAGCCGTAGATCACGCCAGGGGCGATGCCGTAGGAGCCGTCCGACGGAATGCCCATCGAGACCCAGTCGCCCTCTTCCGTGCCCAGCGCCCAGGTGCGCATGTGGTCGATCGCGGCCGACGCGGCCGAGGCGGCGGAGGAAGCGCCGCGCGCCTTGATGATCGCCGCGCCGCGCTGCTGCACGGTGGGAATGAAGTCGCTCTCGTACCAGGCCTGGTCGACCAGCGACAGCGCCGGCTTGCCGTTGACGGTGGCGTGATGCAGGTCAGGATACTGGGTAGAGCTGTGGTTGCCCCAGATCGTCATCTTCCTCACGTCGGTGTTGTGCTTGCTGGTCTTCTCGGCGAGCTGGCTCTTGGCGCGGTTGTGGTCGAGTCGGACCATCGCGGTGAAGCACTTCGGATCCAGGTCCGGTGCGTTCTGCTGGGCGATCAGCGCATTGGTGTTGGCCGGGTTGCCAACCACCAGCACCCGCACGTCACGCTTGGCGTGCGCGTTCAGCGCCTTGCCCTGCGGGCCGAAGATCGCACCGTTCGCCTCCAGCAGGTCCTTGCGCTCCATGCCCGGGCCGCGCGGACGGGCGCCGACCAGCAGCGCGTAATCGACGTCCTTGAACGCGACGTTGGCATCGTCGGTGGCGACCACGCCGGCCAGGGTCGGGAAGGCACAGTCGTTCAGCTCCATCACCACGCCCTGCAGCGCGGGCAGCGCCGGGGTAATTTCCAGTAGATGCAGGATCACCGGCTGGTCGGAACCCAGCATGTCGCCGGCGGCGATGCGGAACAGCAGGGCGTAGCCGATCTGGCCGGCTGCGCCGGTAACGGCAACTCGAACGGGGGCTTTCATCGTGATTCTCCGGGATTGGGGATACGGGATACGGGATACGGGATACGGGATTCGGGATTCGGTTGAAGAACCCGGGCTTCAAGCGAGTTCGGCGAAGAACTGCTGGATGCGGTGCAGGCCGGGCTGCAACTGTGCGGCCGGGCAGGTGTAGGAAATGCGCATCGCGCGCGGCTCGCCGAAGGCGGAGCCCGGCACGCAGGCGACGCCTGTGGCTTCCAGCAGCGCAGCGCAGAACTCCACGTCGTTGCCGATCTTCGTGCCGCCGTGGCTCTTGCCGAACGCCACCGAGATGTCCGGGAACGCGTAGAACGCGCCCTGCGGCCGCGGGCAGACCACGCCGGGGATGGCGGTAAGCGCAGCGAACACGGAGTCGCGCCGGTCGGCGAAATCCTTGCACTTGGCCTGTGGGATGTCCTGCGGGCCCGACAGGGCCGCGACGGCGGCGGCGGTGACCACTTCCGGCAGGCTGGTGATGTGGTTGGAATTGAGCGTGGTGATCGCCTTGGCCACCGACTCCGGCCCGGCCAGCAGGCCCACGCGCCAGCCCGGCATGCCGTAGGTCTTGGACACCGAGTCGACGAAGATCACCCGCTCGCGCAGCTCCGGCTTCGTGTGCACGAAGTTGTGGTAGCCCAGCCCGTCGAACACCATCGCATTGTAGATGTCGTCGGTGATCACCCAGGTGTCCGGGTACTTCGCCAGCACCTCGGCCAGCGCGGCGATCTCCTCGCGCGTGTAGACCATGCCGGTCGGGTTGGACGGGTTGTTGAACAGGAACACCTTCGGCTTGCGCGCCAGCGCGGCGTCGAGCTGGGCCGGGGTCAGCTTGTAGTTCTGCTCCGGCCCGCAATACATCACGTTGGTCTTCGCGCCCACGATGTCGGCGATGTCGCGGTAGGTGGTCCAGTACGGCGCGGCGAAGGCGATCTCGTCGCCCTCGTCCAGCAGCGCCTCGGCCAGGTTGTACAGCACCTGCTTGGCGCCGATGCCGATCGACAGGTTCACCCGCGTATAGCCAGTGAAACCCAGCGCCTCGATGTGCTTCAGGAACGCATCCAGCAATGCGTCGGCGCCGCGGTTGCTGCCGTACTGGCCGGAATCGTGCGACAGCGACTCGCGCGCGGCGGCATACACGTGCTCGCCCGGCAGGAAATTCGGCACGCCGATGGAGAAGCTGATGATGTCGCGGCCGGCAGCCTTGAGCTGCTTCGCCTTCTCGGCGATGACCATGATCGCGCTGGGTTTGGCACGGCCGACACGCTGGGCGAGCTGGGGCATGGAGTTCTCACGCAGGGAAGGAAGCAAAGGTGCACATTTTATCACGCCGCCCGAAGCGGGCGCTGGCTGCAGGGCTCTACACGCCGCGGCGACACGATCCGGGCATGATGGGCGCGCCCGCGGAACGGGTGCCGTGAGACCTCACCAGCGAAGGAGATCCGCATGCACTGGCTTTGGGTATTCGTGATTGGACTGGTCGTCGGCCTGGTGGCCAAGTTGCTGACGCCGGGCAAGGACCCGGGCGGCTTCATCATTACTGCCATCATCGGCATCGCCGGTTCGCTGCTGGCGACCTGGGCCGGCCAGAACCTGTTCGGCTGGTACCAGCAAGGGCAATCCGCCGGTTTCATCGCCTCGGTGATCGGCGCGATCGTGTTGCTGCTGCTGTACCACCTGGTCAGGCGCAAGTCGACCTGACCGCCGTCCCGGTGGAGTGCTGCTCCATCGGGACGATCTTCAGCCAAGCAGCTTGCCGGCCAGCCCTTCGAGCATACCGAGGTTGAAACCGCTGCCCTGCGCCTGCCCCGGCACCTGGCCATCCGGCGTCAGATGATCGACCGCATGCGGCAGCACTTTCGACAACCCGCCCAACAGGGCATTCGGCTCCATACCCAGCTTGCCTGCCGCCTCCTGCACCAGCGAACCCAAACCACCGTTCTGCAGCGCCTGGCCCAACTGGTCGCCCGACACCGGCTGGTTCGCACCCGTGCCAACCCACGACTGCACCGCGCCGCCCAGCCCGTGCTGCTGCAGCATGCCGACCAGGCCCTGTACGCCGCCGGCCTTCTCGATCAGCTGCCCCGCGACGGCGATCAGTGAACCGGTACCCGGCTGTTGTCCCTGCTCCTGGCCACCGAGCAGATCGTTGAGAATTGACATGGTCGTTCTCCTTGGATGGTGATGAATCGAGCGCGAGGCCAGCCGATCATAAGCCGTCACGAAATTCGCCACGACAACATTTCGTGAAGACCTTGTCGGGGAAAAGCCGCAAAAAAAACCGCCGGCTGACGGCCGGCGGTTTCCGGTGACCCTGATCGCAAAACTCAACCGCGCCGGTCGAGCACCGCATTCCACTCCGCCACGCGGTCGGCCTGTGCCGCCAGTAGCGCATCGACGTCGCCGTCCACAGTAACCTTTTCGATCGTGTCGCCTTGGCGGATCGCGTTGACCACGTCCATGTCGGCCGCGCCGACCACCTCGCCGAACACGCTGTGCTTGCCGTCCAGCCACGGCGTCGGACCGTGGGTGATGAAGAACTGGCTGCCATTGGTCCGCGGGCCGGCATTCGCCATCGACAGCACGCCCGGCTTGTCGTGGCGCAGCGACGGGTTGAACTCATCCTCGAACTTGTAGCCCGGACCGCCACGACCGCTGCCCTCGGGGCAACCGCCCTGGATCATGAAGTCGGCGATCACACGATGAAACGACAGGCCGTCGTAGTAACCGCGCCGGGCCAGGTTGACGAAGCTGGCAACGGTGACCGGCGCCTTGTCTTCGTGCAGGCGCAGGTGGATCGGGCCACGGTTGGTGGTGAAGGTGACGTTGATGGTCATCGCAAATCCTTGGGTCTGAAGGCGGCTGCGTGCCGGCGCGCCGGCACGTGGACGGTCAAGGATAACCCAGCAATATCTATAGACCCAGCGCGGCCCGCTCCAACGGGCCGGCTCCACGCGGCCGGGCGGCCGGCACTGGCGCGTCGAGCGGCCACGTCGCGCCTTCGTACAGATAGGCCCACAGCCGATCCAGCGCGGCGTAGCCATACGGCAGCAGCGGCACGTAGTGCTCGCCGAAACCGGGCAGCGCCAGGAACGCGTCGAAGTGTTGCGCGTGCGGCACCTTCCAGTAGATCGGCCGGCGCCCTTCGTCGCGCAGCCACGCCACGTACGGTTCGGAGCTGAACGCGGTGGGCAGCAGGCCGTCGCCGGCGCCGTGCAGCACCCACAGCGGCAGATCCTTGCGCGGCAGCCGCGCCGCGGTGGTCGCGACCGCGGCGTGCAGCATCTGCGTTTCGGGATCATCGCCGGTCCACAGCGCGCGCAGGCATTCGCTGCCGATGAGGGTGGGGTCGGCCGAGACGTTCATGCCGCCGAACAGGCCGATGCCATTGCCCGGCGGAATGCCCGAGCCATCCGCCCACCAGCTGGCCCGCGTCACCGGATCGGCCACGCCGGGCAGCCCGCCCGCACCGATCGCCGCGTAATGAAAGCCGCACGGCATGTCCGTGGCGCCGCGACGCAGGTAGGCGGAGGCGTAGCCCGCGGCGATCACCCGCCACAGGTCGAAGGCGGTCGTGCTGGCCGCCGTCTGCATCGCCTCGTCGGTCCAGCCGCGCGCGTGCAGGTATTGCCGCGCCTGTTCCGTCTGCACGGCCACGGTGTTGCCGCCGAGCTTGCCCTGCACGCGCAGGCTGGCGCAGCGGATCGGCCAGGCCGGCAACGGCACGCCGCGCGGTCCGCGCGCCAGCGGCACCGGCGCAAAAAGCTCCGCGCTCAACGCGCACGGCAACCAGATCGCCGCCTCGGTGGCGTAGTCGTACAGCGCGCGGCCGCGGTCCTTCACGTGCACGTTCGGCTCCAGCGCCACCACGCCGGCGAAGAAGTGTTCCTGGTCCAGTCCCGCCGCCTGCAGCACGGCGCCGCCGCCGTTGGAGATGCCGACGGCGATGATCTTCGTGTTCTGCGGCGTGAACGGCGCTTCGCCGGGAAACGCGCGGTCGAGCATGGCCAGCCCGAACTGCGCCGCCTGGATCACGTGGCGGCCCCAGTCCCCCTCGGGGTTGTCTCCCGAATGCGCATGCTTGATCGCGACACCCGCAGCGGGCGACGCCGGCGGCGGCTGGAATTCCAGTTCCGCCTCGCCGCGTTTCGCGCGACGGCCGTCCAGCGCCACGCCGCTGTCGTCGGCGTAATCGAAGTAACCCGCCCCGGTGCCCTTGTCGGTGTACGCCACCGCGCAGCCGTGCGGCAGGCCCCAGGCGCCAGCCAGCGCGATCGCGCCATAGATGCCGCGCGAACCGGACGAGGCGGTCACCACCAGGCAGCGTTTCTGCCGATCGAAGCGGTCCGGCACCTGCAGCAGCACGCGATGCGGCGAACGGGCGCCGGGGATGCGCGCGAACGCCTGGTATTCGCGCCCCGGCACGTCCGGCACGCCGCCATACACGCGGCCGTAGCCGCCCAGCGGGCCAAGATCGGCGATGCCCTTCCAGCTGGTCTGGATCGCGCGCCGGCGCAGCTCTTCCGCGCCGGGATCCAGCGGGTTGGTGAATGGCGACAGCGGCCCGGCCAGCCCGGCCAGGCCCAGGCCCGCGCTCAACAGGTCGTCGTGGCCGCGGTGCTCGGTCACCCGCACCTGGCCGTAATCGACTTCATGCATGGTGGATACCTTCCTCGTCCCGTGGCTGGCGCAAGCCGACAGCATGACCGATGCCAGCGTGAACAAGAACAGCAGGGGCGAACGACGGGCGAGGGTCTGCATGCGGCCACCATAGCAAGCACGGCAGCGGTGGCCATCGTACGAAAGTCCATGCAGCGAACTCGACGCGGCGCGCGCCGCCCGCTAACTTCGCCCCATGACCAGCCTGCTGATTGCCGACGACCACCCGTTGTTCCGCGCCGCGCTGCGTCTGGCGGCTGGCGAGAACCTCGACGACTGCAGCGTGCGCGAAGCGGCCGACCTGCCCGGGGTACTCGCCGCGCTGGCCGCCGAACCGGATACCGACCTGGTCCTGCTCGACCTGCACATGCCCGGCAGCCGGGGCCTGTCCGGGCTCGCCGCGTTGCGCGGGCAGCATCCCGGCGTGGCCGTGCTGGTGGTGTCCGCCCACGACGACCCGCGCATCGTGCGCCGCGTACTCGACCATGGCGCCGCCGGCTTCATTCCCAAGAGCGCCAGCCCGGCCGAGATCGGCGTGGCGATCCGCAGCGTGCTCGACTGCGGCAGCTGGCTGCCGCCCGGCCTCGCCGACGCCGTCGCCGCGCTGCCGGCCGACCCCGCCGACACCGATCTCGCCCGCCGCCTCGCCCGCCTCACCGAGCAACAGTCGCGCGTGCTGGCACTGCTCGCCGAAGGCCTGCTCAACAAGCAGATCGCCGACCGCCTGGGTATCCAGGAGCGCACGGTCAAGGCGCACGTCACAGCCATCTTCGAGAAACTGAAGGTGCGCAACCGGACGCAGGCCGGGATGGCGCTGCGCTCGCTGGACCTGGAAACCCCAACGCGGGAAGCCTGAGCGCGGCACGGTGCCGATCGCCGTGCATCGCGCCACGCATCCGCCGCCCGCTACATCCGGGGCAGGCTCGCGTCGGCGCCCGTGCCGTCGGCGCAACACTGCGCAAGCACGGAGCCGAACGTCACCACCACGGTATCGTCCACCAGGCGCAGGGTGTAGGCGCGGGTGCGCCGAGCCACCGGTGCCGTGCAGGCCTCCGCCAGGATAGCGGTCATCCGCTGCGTCGCCACCGGGTCGGTCCGGTAGCGCATGTCCACCAGCTCGGGGACGTAGTAGTTGAGGAAATTGTGGCTGGCGAACATGTCGTCCACGGAAAGATAGATCGGCACCAGCGCGCGGACCAGCGGGAACTGCTCCACGACGTGCGCCACGGGGGGCGCGTACCCCACCGTGCCGTCGAGCAGGTAGCCGCGCAGCGGCCCGGCGGCCCCCAGCTCGGCAAGGTCGTCGGCCAGTCGCGCGGCAATCCGCTCCTCGTAGTTTTTCTGCTCGCCCATGGCATTGCCGTAGACGCTGGCGATGGCGCACATGCCAAGGGCGAGCATGCCGGCGACGGCCACCACCCACCGCACCGAGCGATGCCATTGCCGCAGGGCCGCCTGCATGACGATCAGTGCCGCCGCCAGCAGGGCGCCCACGCCCACCAGCACGCGCGGCTCGATCTCCGGCTTGAGCAGCACCAGCATGGGCCCCGCCACGCAGAGCAGCGCCGCCAGCGGCAGCGCGAAGGCGGTCACGAACAGCATCGCGCCAACCCAGGCCGGATGCGCGTGGCGAACCCGCCGCGCATAACGCAGACCGATCGCCACGGGAAACAGCGCCAGCAACACCAGGACCGGGGCGAAATACATCCACCAGTGGCGGTTGAAGCTGCTGCCGATGAACCCGTAGAAATCGACGATGTTGTCCTTGATCAGCGGCAGGTCGTGCAAGCCGTGGATCCGCTCCGCCTTCTGCTTCACCCAGCCGTGGATGTGGATACCGACGAGCACCTGATAGACCAGCATGGCGAGGCCGACCTGCCCTACCCGTGCCAGGAGCTGCCTGGTCCAGCGCCGCAATTCCTCCCCATGCAACTGGGCAAGCACCACCTCCAGCAGCACGAAGATCAGATAGGCATTGATGGCAGCCTGGTAGAAGCAGAGGCTGGCGAAAATCGCCAGCACGCCCCACCACCATCCGTTGCGGTTATCCCTCAGCGCGATGAGCGGCAGCAGGGCGAGCAGCATCGCCATGCTCATGCTCAGGGCATCGAACTTGTAGGAAAGATTCTCCAGGTAGAACGGCTGTGCACCCAGCGGAAACGCCACCAGGGCGGCCACCCACGGCGAACGGATGGCGTAGCGGCGCGCGATCATCGCGCCAGCCCACGCGAGCACTACGACGGCGCCGATCTGGGTCAGCGGGGAGAGGTCGACCAGTGCCGAGTCGTAGCACTGCAGCAGTTTCATCAGCAGGGTCGTCAGCGGCCTGCCATTGGAATCCCAGCCGGTATGGCCGATCAGCGCGCGCTTGAGGTCGTCCATGTAATAGCGGTTGGCGCGCAGGATCGGGTAAAGGATCAGGACGTACAGCGCGAGCAGGATGACGAAGACGTCGCGGCCGACGCGCCGTGAAGCGGCGCCGCCAGCGCCGGGTATGTCCTGCGGCATCGGCTGGCTCATGGTGCAGGACTCGCTGCTGCGGCGCCCACGGCACCGCATGGGTCTCGGGGAGTATCAGCCCACGTCGTCAGGCATGTCTGCCACATCGGAAATTCCACCGGAAAATGGGCGCCGCCGCTTGGATCGCCCTGCCGGAATGATGAGGGATCGACACGGGCGACCGGAAGTACCCATGGTCGCCGCCATGCCGGTCAGGCCCGCTCCGCGCCCGCGATCACCCGCTGCAGCACCTGCCGCAACGCCAGCGGTTTCAGCGGCTTGTACAGCACCCCCACTCCGGCTTCGAGCAGGCGCTGGCGCAATTCGCCGTCGCGGTCGGCGGTGAGCATCACGGTGGGCACGTCGGCGTAGCGGGCGCGCAGCAGATGCCACACGTCCAGCCCGGTCTGCCCGCCGTCGAGATGGAAATCGAGGATGTGCAGGTCGGGCCGCCACGGTGCGGCCAGCGCCTGCTCGGCGTTGCGGGCGACGTGGACGTGCCAGCCCCAGCCGGCGAGCAGACTGCCAAGCGCGGCCAGCGCCGCCGGTTCGTTGTCGAGCAGCAAGGCGCGACCGGCAGGCAGCGGCTGCTGCGCATGCGCGGGCGGCGCGGATCGCGCCACGGCCTGCGCCACCGGCGCGTCGACATGGAACACGCTGCCGCGTCCGGGCCAAGAACGCAGCCCGAGCGGATGGCCAAGCAGGTCGGCCATCCGCTGGGCGATCGACAGGCCCAGGCCCAGACCCTGCCCGCCCGCGGCGCTGCCGCGGCGGAACTCCTGGAAGATCAGCCGCTGCTCCTCCGGCGCGATGCCGGGGCCGGTGTCCCACACCTCGATGCGCAGCTGCCCACCGCGCCGGCGCGTGCCGAGCAGCACGCGGCCGCGTTCGCCATAGCGCAGCGCGTTGGACAGGAAATTCTGCAGTACCCGGCGCAGCAGTTGCGGATCGGAGCGCACCCAGGCGCGCGTGCCGACCACGTCCAGCCGCACGCCGCGGTCGATCGCGATGGCACGGAATTCGGCGGCCAGCGGATCCAGCACCTCGGCCAGCGCGAACGCGCGCGGCTGCGGGTGCAGCCGCCCGCCTTCGAGCCGGGCCACGTCGAGCAGCCCGGTGAGCAGGCCTTCGGTGGCGGCCAACGCGCCGTTGAGATGCCGCGCGTTGGCCGCGTCGCCGCCGCGCTCGGTCAGCGCATGGGCGAACAGCTGCGCCGCGTGCAGCGGCTGCATCAGGTCGTGTGTCACCGCGGCGAGGAAGCGGCTCTTGGCCTCGTTCGCCGCCTGCGCCTCGGCCGAGGCCGCGGCCAGTTCGCGCGTGCGCGCTTCCACGCGCAGTTCCAGCGTCTCGTTGATGCGCTTCAGCGCCGCCTCGGCCTGGCGGAACGCGGTGACGTCGGTGAAGGTGGCCACGAAGCCGCCGCCGGGCATCGGGTTGCCGCGGATCTCGACGATGGTGCCGTCGGGGAAGCGCCGCTCGGAGAGATGCCGGGTACCCTCGCGCATGTGCGCCAGCCGGCGCTGCACGCGCTGCTCCACCTCGCCCGGGCCGAGCATGCCGATATCGATGTTGTGGCGGGTCAGCTCGGCCACCGGCCGGCCCACCTGCAACATCTCCGGCGGATAGTCGAACAGTCGCGCGTACGGCGTATTCCAGGCCACCAGGCGCAGCTCGGCATCGACCACGCAGATGCCCTGGCTCATGTTCTCCAGCGCCGCCTCCAGCACGCGCTGGTTGAAGCGCAGGTCCTGCGCCGCCTCGCCGACGATGGCGACCACCGTATCGAGGTCGTCGCGGCCCTGCCGGTGCACCACCTCCAGCAACAGGCGCGCGGAGGCGGCGCCGATCACCGCAGCCAGCTCGTGCTCGACCTCGGCGACCCGCGCGCTGCCGGCCGGCCCCGCGGCGGGCGCGCTGGCGAACAGGTATTCGACCCGTTCCGGCGGCAGGAAGCGCGCCGCCAGTGCGCGCAGTTCGACCAGACCGACATCGCCCACGCTGACCGTGCGCGCCACCCTGCCGTAGCGCGAACCGGCCATCGCCAGCATCACCGCGACGTTGAGCAGCAGGCTCACCACCACGGCCCGACCGAGCCGGTTCCAGTTGCCCAGCCCGAGCAGGCCGTCCGGCGCCAGCCAGTGCAGGCCGAACGGGCCGTCGTGCAGCCACGCGGGCATGGACGACAGCAATGCCGGCAGCACCGCATACAGCCACACCAGGGTGCCGGCGGCCAGCCCGGCCATGACCGCGCGCGAGCCCAGTTGCGGCCGGTACACCGCGGCCAGCAGCGCCGGGGTCAAGCCGGCCAGCGCGGAAAACGAAATCGCGCCGATGTCGGCCAGCGCCTCGTTGCCCGCCAGCAGCCTGCTGTAGGCCCAGGCCAGCAGGATCACCACCAGGATCGCCACGCGCCGGTAATTCAGCAGTTCGCCGCGCAGATCGCCGTGCTCGTCGCGACCCCAGCCCGCCCGCACCCGCAGCGGCGCGACGAAGTGGTTCACCACCATCAGGCTCAGGGTCAGCGTGGCGATCACCACCATGCTGGTGGCGGCGCTCAGGCCACCGAGGAAAGCGACCAGCGCCAACCCGTGTTCGCCGCGCGCCAGCGGCAGCGCCAGCACGTACATGTCCGACGACACGCCGCTCGCGCCCAGCCACGCGTCACCCAGCCGCGCCAGCGGCAGGATCGGCAGCGAGATCAGCAGCAGGTACAGCGGAAACAGCCAGCGCGCGGTGCGCAGCTGGCCGTCCTCGCGGCATTCCACGATGCCGGCGTAGAACTGGTGTGGCATGGTGAACATCGCCAGTGCGCCGAGCAGGATCAGCGCCGGGAAGCCGCTGCTGTCCGGCGGCGCCGGTACGTTCGCCGGCAGATCCGCCGGCAACGCGGCGAACAACAGTGTGCCCAGCGCCAGCATCGCGCCCAGCTTGAACAGCGATTCGAACGCCATCGCCAGCACCAGCCCGCGGTTGTGCGCCATGGTCGAGGCGCGCCGGGTGCCGAACAGCATCGCGAACAGCGCCATCAGCAATGCCACGTACAGCGCGCTGTCCTGCCACGGGCTGGATTCGGCCAGCTGGCCGTGACTGAGGATGCCGTAGCTCATCGCCACCGCCTTCAGCTGCAGCGCGATGTACGGCACGATGCCGATCACCACCACCACCGTGACCAGCGCCGCCAGTCCCGGGTGCCGCCCCAGCCGCACCGCGATCAGGTCGGCCAGCGAACCGGCGTTGTACTCGCGCACCAGTTGCACCATCCGGCGCAGGAAACCCAGCGCGAACAGGTACATCAGGATCGCCCCGACGAAGGTCGGCGGCAGCCACCAGCCCGAGCGGCTGGCCTGGGTCACGGTGCCGTAGAACGTCCACGAGGTGCAGTGGATCGCCAGCGACAGCGCGTACACGATCGCCCAGCGCTTCTCGAAAATGTGGGGGCGGCGCTCGCCGAGCAGCGCCACGCCAAACAGCAGGCCGAGCCAGCACAGCGCGGCGATGGCGATGACGCTGGCGCTCAGCATGTGGGGCGCACCCGTGGAAACCACTGCAGGAGCGACTTCAGTTGCGATGCTGTTGTTTGCTGTTTCTGGTGAGACGAAAGCTTCAAAGCAAAGAGCTTTCGTCCTCCTTCGGAGGGCGAGTTACTTCTCTTTTGCTTGTCCAAAAGAGAAGTAACCAAGAGAAAACGACACCCCGCTTGGCGCTTGCCGCCCATCCATGGGCGGCAAGTCCGTGAGCCGGGGCCGGGCTTTTCGAGCGGGCTCCTGCCCGCGCGAAAAGGAGCCGACATCCCTGTCGGCTCCCGCTGCGCGGCCTGTCGACCCCGTCTCACCGCCGCGCAGGGGACCCCGGGTAGAGCAGCGGGCCATCCTGGCCCGCACTCGGTGATAGAGCTGAAAAGCCAAAGCCACGGCAAAGCGGCGCTTCGCCGTGGCTTTGCTCCCGCTCTTGATCTGGCTCCTCTGAAGAGTGCGCGCTGGGAGCGCGCTGCCCTACCCGGGGCCCCTCTGCAGCGGCGGACGGGCGAAGGAAAGCCCGCAGGGTGGCCGGCAAGGATGCCGGCCAGTTTTTCGCCAGCACAGGCGACGGCATGGATGCCGGAGTGGAGGCAACGCAGGGAGCGGTTGCCCGATGTGCTGTCGAAAAACCCCGTAGCCCGTCCGCGAACTTTCCGGGCATGGCGAGGGCATGGATGCCCGAGTGGAGGCAACGCAGGAGCAGTTGCCCGATGCCCGGAAAGCGCGCAAGCGGGGTGGCCTTTCTCTTTGGTTACTTTCTCTTTGGCCACGCAAAGAGAAAGTAACTCGGGCGCCAGAGGCGCACGAAAGCTCTTGCCTCTGATGCTTCTCGCTCTGAACGAAGCAAGAGCATCGCGCACGAAGTGCGCTCCTTAGGTCTTGATGTCCGACCTGTCAGGGTCGAGCATTCCCGACTGATCATCGGGGGAACCGGGTGATGCCGATGCGCTCCTTTGGCTTCGAGCCCGTGACGTAGATGCACACCCCGGTTCCGATTTCGCTCATCCAGAAGTTTGAACGGTACCCTCGGCCCGCCACTGGCGTGAGCCTGCACACCTAAGGATCAGCCGGATGAGCATGGTGATCGGAACAAACCATGCGAGGTAAGGCGATGACAAACGTTGTGGGAGTGGATGTGGCCAAGGCCACGTTTGATGTGGCCGTTGGTCTGGCCAAGCCGGGCAAATTCCAGACACGCGCCAAGGTGGCCAATCGTGAAGAAGGCTTCCAGGAGTTGATGACCTGGTTGGACAAGCACGCGCCGGAAGCGGCGGTGTGCATGGAAGCGACGGGGATCTATCACGAGGCACTGGCCATCTTCCTGGTACAGCAAGGCAAGACGGTCTACGTGGCCAATCCGGCGCAAGTAAAGTACTTCGGCAAGAGCCAGCTGACGCGAACCAAGACCGACCGCACAGACGCCAAGCTCATTGCGCAGTTCGCCACCAGTCAGCAGGCCGGCACCCATCCGATGGCGCCGTGGATGCCGCCGACAGCGGCCCAGCGCACCTTGCGCGCGCTGGTCGAACGGCTGGACGATCTCAAGGGCATGGAGCGGATGGAAGCGAACCGACTCGACGTCGCCAATGACGCCGTACGCGACTCGGTGGAAGCGTCGCTCAAGGAACTGCGCAAGCAGATCAAGGCGCTGGAGCAGCGCATCAACAATCACATCGACAAGGATCCCCAGCTGCGCTACGACGCGGCGTTGATGACGTCCATCCCCGGCATCGCCAAGACCACGTCGGCCTCCCTGCTCGCCGCACTGGGCGACCTGCGACGCTTCGACGCGCCGGGCAAGCTGGTCGCCTTCGCCGGCCTCAACCCGGCACGGCGCGAGTCGGGCACGCTCAAGGGACAGGTCCGGATCTCCAAAACCGGTGCCCCCGGCTTGCGCGCCAAACTCTACTTTCCCGCCATCTGCGCCAAGAACCACAACCCCGTGGTTCGTGCCTTCTGCGAACGGTTGCTCGCACGCGGGAAGCTCCCCATCGTGACCGTGTGTGCCGCCATGCGGAAGCTCCTGCACCTAGTCTGGGGCGTCATCCATACCAACTCGCTGTTTGATCCTGACTACCCCAGACACCGCCTCGTTGCCTCTGCGCACGCATCACCTGGATGCTCGCTTGCATAACGCGGAACGAGACGGTATCTACAGACAGCCGGCGGAGGAAGCGGAGGCGCCCCGCCATCAATGCCCCGCCGGCATCCCCAGCGCCCGCACCGCATTCACCACCCAGCGCAGCTGTACGCCCTGGCGTGTGTCGTAGTCGGCTCCGGAATATCCCCACCAGTCCCAGCATGCTTGCGGATTCAAGGGCGCGAAACTTGCGCGGATCTGAGGATATAGCACCGCCACGGCGTAGACGTCAGCCCAGCGGTTGAAGCCGGCGTCCTCGACGAAGGCCTTGCCCACCGCATCGGCGTTCTGCTTGCAGCCGTGGAACGCCACCACCAGGCCGCAGGGCTTGCCAGCGAGGCAAGCTGGCGGCAGGTAGACGTAGCCGGTGCCGGCCAGGAACGCATCGGCGCCCTCCGGGCGCAGCGCGTCCTGGTCAAACGTGCGCAGCTCGCCTTGCGCCTTGTCTGCCGAGCGTGCCGGCTTGCCGAACATCTGCGCGAAGATCTCGCCGGCCGCGTCGAAGCCGCAGTGGCCCAGATATGGCGCCACCGACTTGTCGCAATTGTCGCCGCGGGCGGCTATCGGCAGGTTGTGTGCGAACGCGCGTGCGCCATCGTCGTGCACCTGCATGCCCTTCAGCGCCGGTGTGGCGTCGCGCAGTTGCCGGTAGAACTGCACCCCCGCCTCTGCCACCGCAGGGGCCACCAGTGCATCGTCCTTGCCGTGCAGCAGATAGACGTGCGCATGGGCGAGATCCTTCAGCGCACCGATCTCGCCCGCCGCCGAGCGCTTCGCGGCATGGGCCACCAGCGCGGCCACGTCCGGTGCCGGCGTGCCTTTCATGCAGCTGCCCAGTGCCACGTCCAGCTTGCCACCAGCGCAGCCGTACGGGCCGCCCGCGACCAGGGCCGCGTTCGGGAACAGCTCCGGGTAGGCCATCTGCGCCTGGCCGGCCATGTAGGCGCCGGAAGAGAGACCGACCACGGCGGTGCGCGCCGGGTCCAGCTTCAATCCGGGCAGGCCCGAACCGGTGTCTTTCGCACAAACGCCGCCGCTGGCCAGCAGGGCCAGCCACAGCAGGCGGGCTACCCATCGGGTATTCATCGGCTCGCTCCGTCTTGCAGGTTCACAAAGTATCCGCAGGAACCCGCCAGCGGGCTCCTGCGGCTCGGCGTGGATCAGAAGTTGTAGCGCACGTTGGCGTACCAGTTGCGCGGCATACCGTAGTACGCGGTGCGGATATTGCCAACGCTGGAGAACTCCTGGCCATCGGTCTTGTAGACCTTGTCTCCGAGGTTGCGCACGCCAGTGCGGAACTGCCAGTGGCCGTCGGCGGAGTCGTAGATGCCGAACAGGCCGGTCACCGAGTAGGCCTTCTGGCTCAAGGCGTCGTAGTTGTCCACGCTCAGCCAGGTTTCGCTGCGGTACGACCAGTCGGCGCCGATGGTGATGGCGCTGCCGTCGCCCAGGGTGAAGGCCTGCGTGGCCGCAACCCGCGAGGTCCAGGTCGGCGAGAACGGCACGTGGTCGTGCAGGCGCGGGTTGTACAACGGGTCGCTGGGATTCAGGCGATGGTCGACGAACTTGGCGTAGCGCGCGTCCATGTAGCCGACCTGGGCCGACAATCGGGTGCCCTGGCCGAACACGGCGGCGCCTTCGAACTCGATGCCGTCCATCTTCAGCTTGGCCGCGTTGATCACCGGGAAGGCGAAGGTCGGGGTGATCGAGCCCGGGTTCTGCACTTCCGACACGCGGGCCTGGAAGTCGGTGTAGTTGCTGTGGAACGCGGCCAGGTTCGCCTGCAGCTTGTTGTCGGCCGAACGCCATTTCAGGCCCAGCTCGTAGGTCCACACGTACTCGGGGTTGTACTCGGCACTCTTCGTTTCGGCCTTGGTGTTGGCGCGGCCGTTGAAGCCACCGGACTTGAAGCCGCGGCTGGCCGAGGCATAGACCATGGTCTGCGGATCGAGCTGCTTCTGCAGGCTGAGCGTGGGCGTCCAAGCATTCCAGCGCTTGCTCGCGTTGAAGGCCACGGTCTCGTTCAACCTGCCGAACGGCACGCCCCAGAACGTGCTGGTGCTGCGGTCGTAATCCTTGTGGTCGCTGCTGTAGCGCACGCCCGCGGCCAGCGTCCAGCTCGGCACGAACTCCCAGTTGATGTGGGCAAAGCCGGCGTAGGTGGTGGTGGTGAGATCGTCGTCGATGGTGCGCAGGAAATTGATCCGTCTACCGGCCAGCGCGAACAGGTCGCTGGCGTACGCTTCCTGGTGCGACGGCACGGTCTCGCGCAACCAGTACAGGCCATACACCGCCTGCAGGTTGCTGCCGTTGTCGTACTGCAGCTGCAGCTCCTGGCTGGCCTGTTTCTGGCGGAAGTCGACCAGCACGTCGCCCAACTGGAACTGCGAGGCGTCGATGTCGACGTAGGAATCGCTGTCGAGCTTGCGGAATGCGCTGATGCTCTTGAGGTTCCAGCGGTCGGACAGTTTCCAGTTGAGGTTCAGCGCGGCGCCTTCGTGCTTGAGCTGCTGGCCCTTGTCCGGACTGAATGAGGTGCGCGTCCTGAAATCGTACTTCTGGTCCGGATTCGGGGTGTACAGCTTCACCGAGCCAAACACCAGGTCGGTGCGCTTCAGCACCGAGACCGGCTGACCCAGCGTGAGGCCGGTGTCCTGCTTGGTGTAGTCGAGGCTGAGTACCGCATCGAAATGCTCCGACGGGTGGTAGCGCAGCTTGCCGCGCACGGACTTGTTGTCCTCGTCGTTGTACTTGTGGCCGGTGGACGGATCGGTGACGTAACCGTCGGTCTGGGCCAACCCGCCGGCGATCGAGGCCGACCATGCGTCGCCCAGCGGACCGCCGAGATAGAACTTGCCCTCACGCCGGCCAAACTTGCCGAAACCGGCTTCGACCGAGCCCTCGGTACTGTCGCCCGGGTTCCTCGTCACCACCTTGACCGCGCCGCCGGTGGAGTTCTTGCCGTACAACGTGCCTTGCGGACCGCGCAGCACTTCGACGCGCTCGACGTCGAACAGACTGATCAACCCGCCCTGGATGCGCGAGTAGTAGACGTCATCGACGTACATGCCCACGCCCGGATCGAAGGTCTGCAGCGCGTCGGGCTGACCGATGCCGCGGATGAAGATGTTCACCGCCGAGGACGAACCGCGGCCCTGCACGATGTTCATGTTCGGCACCGCGCCCTGCAGGCCATCGACGCTGTTCGCCTGCAGGTCCTTCATGTCCTCGCCGCTGAACGCGGTGACCGCGACCGGCACCTTTTCCAGCGACTCGTCGCGGCGACGCGCGCTGACCGTCACTTCCTGCAGCTGCTTCGCCTCGGCCTGCTTCGCCGCCGTCGGCTTGGCACTGGCATCCTCGTTCGTCTGCTGTGCCTGCAGTGGCGCCACCAGGGCCAGACCCAGAACTAGGCCGATTGCCGAACTCAGATGCGTGCGTTTCATGACGTCCCCTTTGCAGTGAATGCATCGCTCACGCGAATGCCGATGAAGGGAGCTTAGGCATGCACGCGAAGCTGGGCACTTGTACCTTGGTACAGTGCCGCCGCTGCGTTCGCGACGGATTCAAATTCTGTCCAGTCAGGGTGCATCCAGCCAGGCCTTGACCTGGGCGATCGCAAGCGGCTCCCATCCCAGCTCCAGGTGGTTGACCGCAATGGTGGCACCACCACCATCATTAGCAATACCTACTACATCCCGGCAGCTCTGGATAAAAACAACGCCATCCGATGGCCCTGTGTGTTCGTTATGCAAGAGCGCTATGTCGTTCTGATTGCCGCACAAGTTGTACACGCGAACACCTGGCGCCGATGGTGAGTTGCGAATCACGTCGACCAGTGATTTACCCATATAGGCGTCGATACCTGGGCCTTTGCTATAATATCCCTGGCCACCAAAATAAGTCGTGTACCAGTCCTGTTCATAGGTTGGCAGCGGATAAACCGAGTCCCATCGCTTCAGCAATTGTGCCGAGCCAGGAAAATAAGCGGAGTCATAGGTCCACTCCGCTCCGTCATGGAAAAAACCGTAGCACATCAGTTGATTGTGCGGGGTTGGGCCATTGATGACGCCGCCGCACGCGGGATAAACGACAAGGCTGAAACTCCAGCCATGACGGAAAGACAAGTCGATTCCGTTGTTGGCCGAACCGAGCAGCAGCAGACGACGAACATCTCCTCGATAGGCTGTACCCCAGGTCTTCTTCACGTTTGAAATGTACATCCGCGCATTGGAAGCCGCCTTGGACCAGGCAACCACGTCAACCTGTGTAGCGCCGGTGCGACTTCTGATTATGGCAACAGCATCCGCGATCTGCTCTGACCAGAAATAGCCATCGCCATTCTTGTGGGCCAGGCCCAGCGCGAATACCTTGTAGCCATCGGCTGAAAGCGACTGCATCATGCCAGTCGTGGGACAGCTCGCACGGCCGCAGCCATAGCCACCAGCTTCGTTCGGATTGGCCCACGCGAGATCAGCATCCTGATTCGCTCCGTGCACGAGCAATATTGGCACCGGTTTGGTATTGCTGCTCCAGCCGGGTGCGTAATACATGAGGAATCGTGATGAATTCGGTTTGCTGCTGCCGAAGAACGTCACACGTTGACCCGACTGATCACCCCGTCCGTCAGTGGGGAAAGACTCCTGAGTAAATGCAGGCTCGGTATCGCGCCAACGTTCGACACGTTCCCAGCCATTCTGGATATTGGAACTGTAACTGGCCTCAAGCGTCGTGGAGCCAGCGGCTGCCGAACTGCCAAACGCGATGGCGAATATCCCGGCTCCGACAATCACTGCTCTCTTGATGCCAAAAGATACCGGACGAAAGAATCGGGTGACTCGTAGCTTGCGCATGAGATGCTCCTGTGATTCTTACGGATTTTATTGACTTGCGGAAGCGCAATAACCTTCAAGTGAGATTAGGTCGTCTAAGGAAGGCCTGAACAAGACGTCATCCCAGCGAGGTGCCTTTCAACAGCCGAAGGCTGGTCAAACGGGGATCCCGTGCCTCGGCTACGGTTTGAGGACACTGGATTCCAGCTTTTGCTGGAATGACGAGCAGAGACTCGATCAGCGCATCCCTAACTTCAGCTTCCCCTCAATAACGGTAAATTACGCGAAGGTCGTAGGTGCGCGGCGCGGTGTAGAAAGCCAATTGCACGCCGGGAAATTCCGCCAGATTAAAGCCTTGGACGTGCACCTTTTCGTTACCGATATTTTGTACCCCGGCACGCACCTCCCACTTGTCTTTGGCCGAACGCAACCCGACGAATGCGTTCAGCAAGGTGTAGGCACGCTGACGCAGAACCGGGGAATCGGTGATTTCGGTAGCCAACGAGCTGCGATGGTTGGCGTCACCATGCAACACGACATCCAGACCATTGGCGACCGGATGTGTCCAGGTGACGCCGATGCTTGCGTTGAGCTTGGGGCTGTTGACGAGGTCGCGTTTGCTGACATCGGTCACCACCCCGCCGACCAAGGTGCTGAACTTGTCATAATTGGCATCGAGCAGGCCCAGCGTCGCGTTGATCGACAGGTTCGGGTTCGGCTGTGCAGCCAGTTCGAATTCCAAGCCCTGGATGGTGGCAGCCGCAGCGTTGGAGAACAGGCTGACGAAGACGCCGCTGACCGGATCCGCACCAAAGCTGGTCACCTGCATATCCGTGTAATCGCTGTAGAAATAGGCTGCGTTGAGGACCAACGCACCGTCCATCCAGCCGGTCTTGGCGCCGGCCTCGTAAGTCCACACGAACTCCGGCTTGAACGGCTGGAAGCTGAAATCGGTCGTGCCCCGGCCATCGAAGCCGCCGCTCTTGAAACCACGCGCCGCCGAGGCATACAGCAACACCTCGCTGTTCGGTTTGTAGGACAACGAGAATTTTGGCGTCAACGCATCGAAGTCAGCTTTGCCATGGATTGGCTTCCCGACCACCCCTGCACCGGCAAGAAACGGCGGCGTCTTCCTGATCATCGAAACGGCCGGATCGAAGAAATTCTCGAATTCCCGCCCCGAAGTCTTTTCTTCGTAGGTGTATCGCAAGCCCGCGCTGAGGGCGAGCTTATCGTTGATATTGTAGGACGCGTCGGCGAATGCGGCGTACGACTTGGTGACCTGCTTCGTGTCGGCCAGACTCGAGCTGGGAAAGCCGAAGATGGTGACCGGGAAGCCGAAGATGGTGGCCGACCCGTCATCCACACCAGAGAAGGAGGTGTCGTCGTCGTGGAAGTAATACATACCCGCAGTACCGGTGAGCGGGCCACCCGCATCGTAATTGGCGCGGAGCTCCTGGCTGAACTGGTTTTCCTTTTCCTTGAGCAAAATGTCCAGGATCGGCAACGGCGAACCGTCGGTGTCCAGATTCAGTTTGAAGTCCATGTCGCGATACGCCGTGATTGATTCGAGCATCACCGCATCCGACGCCTGATAGCGCGCCGTCACCGATGCGCCATAGGCGGTAAGATCCGACAACCCGTTCGCGTTGACGTCAACGACATACGGATCGGTAGCCCTCGGGTAGGTCACCAACTGGCCTGACGACGTGGCACCGGTGATCGACGTTTCCCGTACCGGACTGCGCGAGGTATCAGGTCGATCGCGCTTGCCATCCATGCTGAACAGCACCTGCAGGCGATCGCTCGGCTTCCAGTCAAGTGCGGCGCGCCCGGACAGCGTGTTCTGGTCACCATCGCTTTTGCCGTCCACCGTGTTCCTGGCATAGCCGTTACGCTCGGAATAAGCGATGGCTACCTTGCCATTCAGCGTGTCTTTGACCAACGGGCCGCCGAAGCTGGCCTTGAGCACACGCTGGTCGTAGTTTCCGGCCCCCATCTCCAGGTAGCCCTTGGGCGTGCGCGGTGGCGGCGACGAAACGAACTTGATGGCGCCACCGATGGTATTGCGCCCGTACAACGTGCCTTGCGGACCGCGCAGTACTTCGACCCGGTCGACATCGAACAACTCCAGGAAGGCAGCCTGCGAGCGCGCGACGAACACGTCATCGACATAGATGCCCACACCCGGATCGGCGAAGGCCAGCGAGTCGTTCTGACCGACGCCGCGGATGTAGACGACGGCGTTCGCGCCATCGCCCTTGTCGAGATACAGATTCGGCACCGCATGCTGGATACCGGAAATATCGTCCGCATGCAGATCCGACAGCTGCTGTTGGCTGAAGGCCGAAATGGCGACCGGTACATCCTGCAACCACTCGTCGCGGCGGCGCGCGGTGACCTTGACGGCTTCCAGCTTGGTAGCTTCGCTCTTCCTGGCCAGGCCTGGAGATGTCGCAGCCTGCTGGGTCATATTGTCATCGACAGGGACCTGTTGGGCCTGCAATGGCGCGCCGAACGCAAAACCCAGCACCAGGCCAATCGCCGAACTCAGATGCGTACGCTTCATGACATCCCCCCCTGCAGTGAATGCATCGCTCGCGCGAATGCTGATGAGGGGAGAGTAGGCGGCGGCGCACGCTGGCGGCACTTGTACCTTCGTACAGTGCCGCCGGCATGGGGCGTCCGGGATACTCGTGGCCTGTCGTGGTGGGAGATTCACGGATGGCTTTTCTGATCGTGCTGGTCGCACTGTGCTTTCTGATGTTCGCGGCCTATCGTGGCTACAGCGTCATCCTGTTTGCGCCGATCGCCGCGCTGGGTGCGGTGCTGCTGACCGAGCCGTCGCTGGTGGCGCCGATGTTCACCGGCCTGTTCATGGACAGGATGGTCGGCTTCCTCAAGCTGTACTTCCCGGTATTCATGCTGGGCGCGGTATTCGGCAAGCTGATCGAACTGTCGGGTTTTTCCAAGGCGATCGTGGCGGCCACCATCGGCCTGGTCGGGCGCAGCCGGGCGATTCTCTCCATCGTGCTGGTGTGCGCGCTGCTGACCTACGGTGGAGTCTCGCTGTTCGTGGTGGTGTTCGCGGTGTATCCGTTTGCGGCGGAACTGTTCCGCCAGTCCGACATACCGAAACGGCTGATCCCGGGCACCATCGCGCTGGGCGCGTTCACCTTCACCATGGATTCGCTGCCGGGTACGCCGCAGATCCAGAACATCATCCCCACTTCGTTCTTCGGCACCAACACCTGGGCGGCGCCGTGGCTGGGCACGATCGGCGCGGTGTTCATCCTGGCCATCGGGCTGAGCTACCTCGACTGGCGTCGGCGCAAGGCCGCCGCGGCTGGCGAGGGCTACGGCGACAACCTGCGCAACGAGCCGGCTCCGTTCGAGGGCGACAAGCTGGCCCATCCGCTGGTCGCGCTGCTGCCGCTGGTGCTGGTCGGCGTGTGCAACAAGCTGTTCACCGACCTGATCCCGCGCCTCTACGGCGAGACGCAGTCGTTCCTGCCCAGCGTAGTGGGCAGCGCGAAGCCGGTGGTGCAGGAAGTGTCGAAGGTGGCCGCGATCTGGGCGGTCGAGGGCGCGCTGCTGGTCGGCATCCTGTGCGTGCTGGCGTTCGCCTGGCGCGCAGTGACCGCGCACCTCGCCGCCGGCAGCCAGGCCGCGGTCGGCGGCGCGCTGCTGGCCTCGATGAACACCGCCTCCGAGTACGGCTTCGGCGCGGTGATCGCCGCCCTACCCGGCTTCAAGCTGGTCGCCGACGCGCTGCACACGATCCCCAACCCGCTGCTCAACGAGGCGGTCACCGTGACCGCGCTGGCCGGCATCACCGGTTCGGCCTCCGGCGGCATGAGCATCGCGCTGGGCGCGATGGCCGAGACCTTCATCGCCAACGCGCACGCCGCCGGCATCCCGATGGAGGTGCTGCACCGGGTGGCCGCGATGGCCTCCGGCGGCATGGACACGCTGCCGCACAACGGCGCGGTGATCACCCTGCTGGCGGTGACCGGGCTCACCCACCGGCAGTCCTACCGTGACATCTTCGCGATCACCGTGATCAAGACCCTGGCAGTGCTGGTGGTGATCGCCGCGTACTATCTCCTCGGGGTGGTGTAGCGCACCCGCGGCTCGGGGCTGCAGGCTGGATGAACGGACCGAAGAAATGACGGGCAAGTTGTCACACAAGTCCGTATAATCGGTTAATTCGCCCTTCAAAAACCTGCGCGACGGCCTCCGCGCCGCCCGAGCCGATCCCATGTCCATCGAAAAACTGCGCAATATCGCCATCGTCGCCCACGTCGATCACGGCAAGACCACCCTCGTCGATTGCCTGCTCAAACAGTCCGGCACGCTCAACGAGCGTACCGTGCTGGCCGAGCGCGTGATGGACTCGAACGATCAGGAAAAGGAACGCGGCATCACCATCCTGGCCAAGAACACCGCCATCACCTGGCAGGGCAACCGCATCAACATCGTCGACACCCCCGGCCACGCCGACTTCGGCGGTGAGGTGGAGCGCGTGCTGTCGATGGTGGACTCGGTGCTGATCCTGGTCGACGCGATGGACGGCCCGATGCCGCAGACCCGCTTCGTGACGCAGAAGGCGTTCGCGATGGGCTTCAAGCCGATCGTGGTGGTGAACAAGGTCGACCGTCCCGGCGCCCGCCCCGAGTGGGTCGTCGAGCAGGTCTGGGATCTGTTCGACCGCCTCGGCGCCACCCCCGAGCAGATGGATTTTCCGATCGTCTACGCCTCGGCGCTGAACGGCTACGCCAGCCTCGACGACAGCGTGCGCGAAGGCGACATGACCCCGCTGTACGAAGCGATCATGCAGCACGTCAGCAAGCCCGACGTCGATCCGGACGGCCCGTTCCAGATGCGCATCAGCCAGCTGGACTACAACAACTTCGTCGGCGTGATCGGCATCGGCCGCATCCAGCGCGGCACGCTGAAGAAGAACATGCCGGTGGCGGTGATCGACCGCCATGGCAAGAAGCGCCAGGGCAAGGTGCTGCAGGTGCTCGGCTTCATGGGCCTGGAGCGCATCGAGCAGGAAACCGCGGAGGCCGGCGACATCGTGGCCATCTCCGGCATCGCCGACCTGACCATCTCCGATACCATCACCGCGCTGGATGCACCCGAGGCGTTGCCCGCGCTGACCGTCGACGAGCCGACCATCAGCATGACTTTCCAGGTGAACAATTCGCCGTTCGCCGGCAACAAGGACCTCAGCGGCGGCAAGTTCCTCACCAGCCGCCAGCTCAAGGACCGCCTGGAGCGCGAGCAGGTGCACAACGTGGCGCTGAAGGTCGAGCAGGGTTCGGACGCCGACAAGTTCCTGGTCTCCGGCCGCGGCGAGCTGCACCTGTCGGTACTGATCGAGAACATGCGCCGCGAAGGCTACGAGCTGGCCGTGTCGCGCCCGGAAGTGATCATCAAGGAAATCGACGGCCAGAAGATGGAGCCGATCGAGCAGCTGGTGGTCGACGTCGAGGAGACCCACCAGGGTCCGGTGATGGAACGCCTGGGCATGCGCAAGGGCCAGCTGAAAAACATGGAGCCCGACGGCAAGGGCCGCGTACGTCTGGAATACATGATCCCGGCGCGTGGTCTGATCGGCTTCCAGAACCAGTTCAAGACCCTCACCCAGGGCTCGGGCCTGCTGTTCCACGTGTTCGACCACTACGGCCCGAAGGAGGAAGGCCAGATCGCCAAGCGCCTCAACGGCGTGATGATCGCCAACGCCGGCGGCACCACCCCGGCCTACTCGCTGGGGCCGCTGCAGGATCGCGGCAAGCTGTTCGCGGCCGAGGGCGACAACGTGTACGAAGGCCAGCTGGTCGGCATCCACGCCAAGGACAACGACCTCACGGTGAACGTGATCAAGCCCAAGCCGCTGACCAACATGCGCGCCTCGGGCAAGGACGATGCGATCCAGCTGACCCCGGCGATCAAGTTCACGCTGGAACAGGCGCTGGACTTCATCGACGACGACGAGCTGGTCGAGGTCACCCCGAAGGAAATCCGCCTGCGCAAGAAACACCTCACCGAGAACGACCGCAAGCGCGCCTCGCGCGGCTCGTGACGAAACCGTGTAGCGCACGCGACCGGCATTGACACGCCGGTCGCGCGCGCCGATCATGCGCGCGCCCCGCCGGGGCCCATTGGATAATTGCAACCCAGATGAACGACGATCCCGCCAGTAGTCGCGGCGGCAGCGCGACGCGCCAGCGTCGCCATGCCCACCACAGCCATACCATCACGGCACGGCCGTGAGCGGGACCGTACCGGTCTGACCCGCTCGCTCCGTGCCCCTGCACGGAACGAGAACATGCGCTTCGCCCGTTTCCTCCTCGCCGCGCCGCTGGCGCTGGTCGCCCCGCTCTCCCACGCCGGCGACGCGCCCCTGTTCGTGCCCCAGTGGCTGGGCGCGCAGTACACCTTCGTCGACCAGCACCAGTCCCCGCTGCACTCGCCCTACGCCGGCCCGCTGAGCCTGCACGCCCGCAGCGACACCAGGCGCTCGGACACTTTCGGCGCCTACTTCGGCGTGGCCCTGCCTGCACGCCTGCAGTTCTACCTCGACGTGGAAATGTTCAAGGGCGGCGGCGTCAGCGACGCCACCGGGCTGGGCGGCCTGACCAACGGCGACGTGATCCGCTCCGGCACCACCGGGCTCGGCAAGGGCCCCTACGTGGCCCGCCGCTTCCTGCGCTGGACGCTGCCCCTCGGCGACGCCACCTCGACAGGGGAGCGTGCCCAGGATCAGCTGCCGGGCGCGGAAGCCGTGCGGCGGGTCGAGGTCAAGATCGGCAAGATGGCCGCCAGCGACGACTTCGACAAGAACCGCTACGCCGGCAGCACGCGCACCCAGTTCATGAACTGGACGCTGTTCAACGACACCGCCTGGGATTTCGCCGCCGATACCCGCGGCTACACCGACGGCGTGATGCTGGCCTGGGTGGATGCGGGCTGGAGCCTGCGCTACGGCATCTACCGGATGCCCGTGCACGCCAACGGCCAGCGCCTGGTGCCGTCGTTGCGCCAGGCCCGCGGCGAGCAGGTCGAGCTGACCGTGCAGCCCGAGCCGGATGGCTGGGCGTTGCGCCTGCTGGCCTTCCGCAACATCGCCTCGATGGGCGTGTACCGGCAGGCCATCGCCACCGCGCAGGCCAGCGGCAGCGTGCCCGACATCACCGCCGACGAGCGCCCCGGCCGGCGCAGGTATGGCTTCGGCCTCAACGGCGAGCTGCCGCTGGCCGACCACGGCGACACCGGCCTGTTCCTGCGCGCCGGCTGGAACGACGGCCGCACCGAATCGTTCGCCTTCACCGAGGTCGACCGCACCCTCAGCGGCGGCTTCCAGTTGTCGGGCGCGCACTGGAACCGTCCCGGCGATCGTCTCGGCGTCGGCGTCGCGCTCAATGCACTTTCGCCGGGGCATCGCGAATACCTCGCGCTGGGCGGCAGCGGCTTCGTGCTGGGCGATGGCGCGCTGCGCTACGGCCGGGAACAATTGCTCGAGGTCTACTACAGCTGCGCGGTCGGCCCGTACCTGACCCTGAGCCCCGACCTGCAACTGGTGCGCAACCCTGGCTACAACCGCGATCGCGGGCCGGCGCGCTTCGTGGCGCTGCGTATGCATCTGGAGCTCTGATCGGCGCAAGGCGCAGCAGCGGCGGGTGGCCCACCACAAGCTCAGGGTGCAGCCGCCTTCGCCTTGGCCGCGACCACGCGCAGCCCCGGCCGCTGCCTGGCCAGCTTGCGCAGCAGCTCGGCGAAGGCTTGCAGGTCATCGTGCCAAGGCGAGGCGTCGCGCCAGTACAGCGCGATCTCGCGGCCGCTCGTCTGCCCCTTGAGCTTTGCCAGCGCGATGTTCGGCATCGAGGCCAACCGCTCGTGCGCCAGCGCCGGCACCAACGCATAGCCGCCGCGCAGGCTGACCAGGGCGGCCAGGCTTTCCAGGCTGACGTCCTGCACGTGACCGTGCTCGCTGCCGTCACCATCGAGGCCGTCAGCGTGGCTTTCGGCCATCAGCATGGCCTCGGCCGGATCGAGCTGGGCCAGCGCGATGCTGTCGTGGCCGGCCAGTGGATGGTCGGCGCGCAGCATCAGTTCCCACGGCTCGAAGAACAGCGGGCGCGAGGCGATCCCGCTCACCGCCATCGCCGGCGGCGCCAGCACCGCGTCGAGTTCGCCCTCGCCCAGGCGGCGCAGCAGCCCGCGCGGCTTGCCTTCGGAGATGCCCAGCCGCGCGCCGGGGAAATGCTGCGGAAACGGTGCGATCAGGTGCGGCAGCAGATACGGCCCCAGCGAGGCCGGCACGCCCAGACGCAGCTCGCCGCCGAAGGCGACCGCGCCGGCGCGGGCGACCTGCTGCAGGTGCTCGGCGGCGGCCAGCAGCGCATCGATCTGCTGCAGCAAACGCTGGCCGCCGGCGGTAGGCACGATCTTCCGGCCGCCGCGCTCGAACAGCGGCGCGCCCAGCGCCTGCTCCACCTTCTGCACCTGGTGCGACAACCCGGAGGGGCTGATGTGCATCGCCCGCGCGGCACTGTTGAAACTGCCATGGCGGTGCACCGCCTGCACCAGCGCGAGATCGCGCAGCGAAACCGCGGCCAGGCCCATCGAAATCATCGCATGCTGCATGTCATCAAAGGCGTTTGCGTGTGCCGGGCATCGGATCCATCCTGTGCGGCGAAGTCGCCACAAAACTGCGCGCAGTGTACCCCGTCGATGCGGCCTGCCGGCGATTGGCATGGCCGCATTGCAGCCTTCGCCGGGCGCCGCCGAGTCGCGGCCCTGCGGGGTTTGCGCGATAATCGCGTTTTTGCCGGAAAGGCCATCCCTGTGCCGTTCCGGCAGCGTCGTCGAGTCATCCCAGCCGCAGGATCCAGCCAGGAGCACGTCCCCATGAAAGACACCTTTTCCGTACGCGACACCCTCGAGGTCAACGGCAAGAAGTACGCCTTCGCCAGCCTGACCAAGCTGGGCCGGCGCTTCGACCTGAAGCGGCTGCCGTACTCGATGAAGATCCTGCTGGAAAACCTGCTGCGCCACGAGGACGGTGTCGACGTCACCGCGAAGGAGGTCGAGGCCGTCGCAACGTGGGACGCCAAGGCCGAGCCGTCCACCGAGATCGCCTTCATGCCGGCGCGCGTGATCCTGCAGGACTTCACCGGCGTGCCTTGCGTGGTGGATCTGGCCGCCATGCGCGACGCGGTGGTGAAACTGGGCGGTGACGCCACCCAGATCAACCCGCTGACGCCGGTCGAGCTGGTCATCGACCACTCGGTGCAGGTGGACGTGTTCGGCTCCGAGGACGCGCTGGAACAGAACGTCGGGATCGAGTTCCAGCGCAATCAGGAACGCTACAGCTTCCTGCGCTGGGGCCAGAAGGCATTCAACAGCTTCAAGGTGGTGCCGCCGCGCACCGGCATCGTGCACCAGGTGAACCTGGAACATCTGGCCCGTGTGGTCATGGGCAGTGAAATCGATGGCCAGCTGTGGGCGTATCCGGACACCGTGTTCGGCACCGACTCGCACACCACCATGATCAACGGCCTGGGCGTGCTGGGCTGGGGCGTGGGCGGCATCGAGGCCGAGGCGGCGATGCTGGGCCAGCCCTCCTCCATGCTGATTCCGCAGGTGGTCGGCGTCAAACTCTCCGGCAAGCTGGGCGAAGGCGTCACCGCCACCGACCTGGTGCTCACCGTCACCCAGATGCTGCGCAAGCTGGGCGTGGTGGGCAAGTTCGTGGAGTTCTTCGGCCCGGGCCTGAAGCACCTGGCGTTGGCCGACCGCGCCACCATCGGCAACATGGCGCCCGAGTACGGCGCCACCTGCGGCATCTTCCCGATCGACCAGGAGGCGCTGAACTACCTGCGCCTGTCCGGCCGCAGCGCGGAACAGATCGCACTGGTCGAGTCTTACGCCAAGGCGCAGGGCCTGTGGCATGACGAGAACACCCCGGTTCCGGATTTCTCCGCGGTGCTGGAGCTCAACCTGGCCGATGTGAAACCGTCGATGGCCGGCCCGAAGCGTCCGCAGGATCGCGTGCTGCTGGCCGATGCGCAGCGAAACTTCCGCGAGGTGGTCGGCCCGCTCACCGCCAACCGCAAGAGGGGCAACGGCGACGTCCAGCGCTATGTCAACGAAGGCGGCTCCGGTGCGATCGGCAATCCCGCCAACGCCATCAACGAAGCCGGCGTGCTGGTGGAGAAGAACGGCGAGAGCTTCCGCCTCGGCGACGGCGCGGTGGTGATCGCCGCGATCACCTCCTGTACCAACACCTCCAACCCGGCGGTGATGCTGGGCGCCGGCATCCTGGCCAAGAAGGCCGCGGCGAAGGGACTGAAGGCCAAGCCGTGGGTGAAGACCTCGCTCGCGCCAGGCTCGAAGGTGGTCACCGACTACCTGGAAAAGACCGGCCTGCTGCAGGAACTGGAGAAGATCAACTTCTACCTGGTGGGCTACGGCTGCACCACCTGCATCGGCAACTCCGGCCCGCTGCCGGCGGAGATCAGCAAGGGCATTGCTGACGGCGACCTGGCGGTCTCGGCGGTGCTCTCCGGCAACCGCAACTTCGAGGGCCGTGTCCACGCCGAGGTCAAGCTGAACTATCTGGCCTCGCCGCCGCTGGTGGCCGCCTATGCGCTGGCCGGCACGCTGAACATCGACCTGACCCGCGACGCCATCGGCACCGGCATCGACGGCAAGCCGGTCTATCTGAAGGACATCTGGCCGAGCAACCAGGAAATCTCCGACGCCATCGCCGGCGCGATCAACCCGGAGATGTTCGCCAAGAACTACGCCGACGTGTTCAAGGGCGACAGCCGCTGGAACGCGATCGCCTCGCCGGATGGCGCGGTGTACCGCTGGGACGATTCCACCTACATCAAGAACCCGCCCTACTTCGACGGCATGACCATGGCGCTGGGCAAGGTCGAGGACATCCACGGCGCCCGCGTGCTGGGCGTGTTCGGCGACTCGATCACCACCGACCACATCTCGCCGGCTGGCGCGATCAAGAAGGACAGCCCGGCGGGCCGCTTCCTGATCGGGAAGGGCGTCGAGCCGAAGGACTTCAACTCCTACGGCTCGCGCCGCGGCAACGACGACGTGATGGTGCGCGGCACCTTCGCCAACATCCGCATCAAGAACCTGATGCTCGACAACGTCGAAGGCGGCTACACCTTGCACGTACCGAGCGGCGAGCAGCTGGCGATCTACGACGCGGCGATGAAGTACAAGGCGGAGAAGACACCGCTGGTGGTGCTGGCCGGCAAGGAATACGGCACCGGCTCCTCGCGCGACTGGGCGGCCAAGGGCACCTTGCTGCTGGGTGTGAAGGCGGTGATCGCCGAGAGCTTCGAGCGCATCCACCGGTCCAACCTGGTCGGCATGGGCGTGCTGCCGTGCACCTTCAAGGACGGCCAGAATGCGCAGTCGCTGGGTCTGACCGGCAAGGAGACCTTCGACATCACCGGACTGAATGACGGCAACTCACGGGAAGCCACGGTCACCGCCACCGCCGCCGATGGCAGCAAGAAACAGTTCGTCGTGAACGTGATGCTGCTGACGCCGAAGGAGCGCGAGTTCTTCCGCCACGGCGGCATCCTGCAGTACGTGCTGCGCCAGTTGGCGGGCAAAAAGGCCGCCTGAACCCCAGCGCGAGCCTTGTGTCGAACGAAAACCGCCCTGGTCTCGGGGCGGTTTTCTTGCACGCAAAGAAATCGCAGGAACCCGCTCGCGGCGGGCTCTTGCTTTTGCGAATCCCGAATCCCGAATCCCGAATCCCGGCTTTCAAAGCATCGCCCGCAGGCGGGCTCCTACAATGAATGCTTCCAGCTCGCTGTGTAGCAACGCCACGAGCCGTCTTCCTTGCGCCACGCGGACTCGACTTGATAGACCCCCAACTGGTTGGGCAGCAGCTTGCCGCCGCTGGTCAGCGTGACGGTGAAGCTCGCCACCATCCGTTCGCCACGGGGTTCGACCGACACCGGCCCCATGGTCACCCCGATGTGTTCGCCGCGCAGCGCCAGCAGCCTGATCATGCCGGTCAATCCGCGCCGGTCCAGTTGCCCCGCATTGCCGTCGAAGTCATCGCTCAGCGGAGCGCCCACATCGCTGGCCGAACCCGCTTCGGCCGCCCGTGCGATCGACGTGATGGCGGCGCGCACCTGCGCCTCGTCCGGCGTGCGTCGACAGGCCGGCAACGCCAGCGCGAGCAGCAGGACGATCGGCAAAAAAACGGTTTTCCCCAGTGCTCTCATCGACGCAACTCGCTGCAGTGCGGCTTGCCGCTGTACGCGGGCGTATGCTCCAATCAACCGGCGCATGGGCCATGATGGAGGCTGGCGCCATTCGATTCCATCAGTCGCTCCATCGTCATCGACAAAACAGGGAACCAAAGCATGAGCAACGAACGTCCGTGGCTGGAGAACTATCCAGCCGGCGTGCCTGAACAGATCGACGTCAGTCAATATGCTTCGGTACCGGCGGTGCTGGAAGAGGCGTTCACCCGCTTCCGCGACCGCCCGGCGTTCGCCAGCTTCGGCCGTCAGCTCAGCTACGGCCAGATCGACGAGATGAGCCGCCAGTTCGCCGGCTACCTCACCGGCGTGCTCAAGCTCGGCAAGGGCGATCGTGTCGCGATCATGATGCCGAACGTGCTGCAGTATCCGATCGCGTTGTTCGGCACGCTGCGCGCCGGCCTGGTGGTGGTCAACACCAACCCGATGTATACCGCGCGCGAGCTCAAGCACCAGCTGGAGGATTCCGGCGCCAAGGCGATCGTGGTGCTGGACAACTTCGCCGGCACCCTGCAGCACGTGGTGGCCGAGACCCACGTGCAGCACATCATCACCACCGGCATCGGCGACCTGCTCGGCTTCCCCAAGGGCGCGCTGATCAACTTCGTGCTGAAGCACGTGAAGAAGATGGTGCCTGCGTTCGACCTGCCGCAGGCCGTGCGCTTTCGCGACGCGCTGGCGCGCGGCGCCGCGCATCCGCTGCAGCCGGTGACGCTGGGCCACGACGACATCGCCTTCCTGCAATACACCGGCGGCACCACCGGCGTAGCCAAGGGTGCGATGCTGACCCACGGCAACATGGTGGCGAACACGCTGCAGGCCGCCGCGTGGATCGGCACCGACCTGGTCACGCCCGGCGAAGAGGTGATCATCACCGCGCTGCCGCTGTACCACATCTTCTCGCTGACTGCGAACGGCCTGGTGTTCATGCGCCTGGGCGGTCTCAACTGGCTGATCACCAACCCGCGCGACATGCCCGGCTTCGTCAAGGAACTGCGCAAGTCCGGCTTCACCGCGCTGACCGGTGTCAACACGCTGTTCAACGGCCTGCTCAACACGCCCGGTTTCTCCGAGCTGGACTTCTCGAAACTGCACCTGACCCTGGGCGGCGGCATGGCGGTGCAGCGCGCCGTGGCCGAACGCTGGAAGAAGGTCACCGGCTGCACCCTGGCCGAGGCCTACGGGTTGACCGAAACCTCGCCGGCGGTCTGCATCAACCCGCTCGACCTCAAGGAATACAACGGTTCGATCGGCCTGCCGGTGCCGTCCACCAACGTGGCGATCTGGTCGGAGGAAGGCAAACCGCTGCCGCTCGGCGAAGTCGGCGAGCTGATGGTGCAGGGCCCGCAAGTCATGAAGGGCTACTGGAACCGTCCGGACGAGACCGCCAAGGTGCTCGATGCCGATGGCTGGCTGCACACCGGCGACATCGCGAAGATGGACGCGAATGGCTACTTCTATATCGTCGACCGCAAGAAGGACATGATCCTGGTATCCGGCTTCAACGTGTACCCGAACGAGGTCGAGGACACCGTCATGCAGCATCCCGGCGTGCTCGAGGTGGCTGCGGTCGGCGTGCCGGACGAACATTCCGGCGAAGTGGTGAAGCTGTTCGTGGTGCGCAAGGACCCGAACCTCACCGAGGAGGCGCTCAAGCAGTTCTGCCGCGAGAACCTCACCGGCTACAAGCGGCCCAAGCTGATCGAGTTCCGCGACAGCCTGCCCAAGAGCAACGTGGGCAAGATCCTGCGCCGCGAACTGCGCGACGAGAAAAAAGTCCCGGCCTGAGTTCCGCGCGGCACCCGCAACCGAAAACGCCCGCGCATGCGGGCGTTTTCATGGGCTGGCCGCGTTCGCTCAGCCGTCCTTCCAGTGCTCCAGAATATCGGCGTAACCGCCCAGCAGGTTCCACAGCGGCACCTGCTTGTCCTCGGGGATGCGGCTGTAGGAAAACCCGATGTGGTGGTCGGAGATACGCGCCACCACGGCTTCGAGGTGGATGTGCAGGTTGTTGCCGAAGATCATGTCGAGCACCCAGCTTTGCCCGACGTGACCGGACCAGCCCAGCGGGCGACGCAACAGCGCACCGGTCGCCGAAATATCGACCAGCTCGGTCGGGCGCGACTCGCCATTGCTGCTCATCAGCACCGTCGTCTCGATCTGCATGCGCGCCGGACGCAGCTGCTCCGGTGCGCCGCCACCTTGCCCGTTCTTGTCGATCGCCATCAGTTCCACCGCCCGTTTGCACTTGCGCCCCGATGAGGGCATTGCGTCCAACATCGTCCTGAAATCTTGCTGCCGCATCATTCGCCGGCGATACGCTGCGCCATGGCCGGTCAGAATGGTCTGCTATTGCCGAAGCAATCACCATGCCATCCCATATGCCACACCCTGCCGAACGCCGCTCCGGACCTGCATGCGTCTCGCCCACCGGGCCACCCGGACCCGGAACCTGCATCGTGGCAGCACCGCCATCGCGACGCGTGTCACTGCCTGCCCGGCGTCGCCCAATACGATGCTGACGCGAGCCTGACCCAATTCGACGCATTAGGTCACATGCGGCCCCTGCCGCACTCACGGCGCATCGGTTCCCTCTGGCGCAGTCCGCCTATTGTGCCTGTCGACGGCGTCGGTGCGAAACCGGCAAACACCCGCCGCCGGCGCCTTGCGGGCGGCCACGGCCACTGGTGGCCTGCGCTGGACTTGGCGCCAACTAACCGCTACTCTTGCCCCACGCGTGGCTCCATGGAATTGTTTGCCGAGCACTTCCGGCGCCCCTTGGCATCCATTCGATTGCTCTCGAACCGACCAGTGAACAGCCGGTGGCGTCGTTTCCGCCCTCCCTGGCTTGACGTCCCTGCCGTGGCTGACAACCCGCAGTCGACGCGCGATGGTCGCTGACGACCTGCCTGACCGAACCGCCATCGAGTGGCTTCGTCATGCCCGTCGTGACGATGGCGTCCGCCGCGCCTCGACCGAACAAGTGTGAAGAACGCAGTACCCCGGGAATACCGCCTCACCGCTGTGTTCCGAGTACGGACATCCGATGCCGTGCCGGCATGGGAATGGATCCGATCATGTTGAACGCACTGCACAGCCGCTGAAGACGGCCCATGACACGCATTGATGAGCACTGAGCCCGTCGAGCCACAGAGCCAGGTCGTCGCACCGCAGGACGCATTTGCGCCGGTACCGCAACAGCAGGAAATGCCGCTGGCCATCGTGCACGGTCAGCCGCTGCTGCAGATGCCGCAGGACCTGTACATTCCGCCGGATGCGCTCGAGGTCATCCTGGAGGCGTTCGAGGGGCCGCTGGACCTGCTGCTGTACCTGATCCGCCGGCAGAACCTCGACATCCTGGACATCCCGGTTGCCGAGATCACCCGGCAGTACATGGCCTACATCGAGCTGATGCGGGACGTGATACGGCTGGAGCTGGCCGCCGAGTACCTGCTGATGGCCGCGATCCTGGCCGAGATCAAGTCGCGACTGCTGCTGCCGCGACCGCCGGCCGAGGAAGGGCTGGAAGAGGACCCCCGTGCCGAACTGGTACGGCGCTTGCAGGAGTACGAACGGTACAAGCGCGCCGCCGAGGACATCGAGGCGATGCCCCGGCTGGAGCGCGACACGGCGGTGGTGCACGCCGACGTGGGCGAACGCAACGTGATCAGGTTGCCGCCGCCGCTGGAGCTGACCGAGCTGCTGCTGGCCCTGAAGGACGTGATGCACCGGGCCGAGCTGTTCGGACACCACGCGATCAAGCGCGAGACGCTCAGCGTGCGCCAGCGCATGGGCGAATTGCTGAGCCGGCTGGACGACGCCAGCTTCCGTCGCTTCGAGAGCCTGTTCGATGTCAGCGAAGGGCGGCTGGGCATCGTGGTGACCTTCCTGGCCATGCTGGAGCTGGCCAAGGAAATGCTGATCGAGATCGTCCAGGAAGAGCCGCTGGCGCCGATCTACGTGAAGGCCAAGGCGAGCCACGCCGAGGAGCCCGCTGACGCGCCGGCGGACGACGACCAGGCGGGCGAATCGGCACTGGTCGAATCGTCCGGCGAATGAACGACATCCACTGAGCAGTACCGATCAAACCGGCATCCGAACCCAAGGTCATGCAGATCGAGCAACTCAAACCCATCGTCGAGGCCGCCCTGCTGGCCTCCACCCAGCCAATGACCGTGCAGCAGCTGGGCGAGCTGTTCAACGAGGCCGACGAGGTCAGCCGCGAACAGGTCGCCAGGGCGATCGAGGCACTGGCCGAAGACTGCGCCGGCCGCGGCATCGAGCTGAAGGAAGTGGCCTCCGGCTTCCGCTACCAGGTGCGCCAGGACGTGCACCCGTGGATCTCGCGCATGTGGACCGAGCGGCCCAGCCGCTACTCGCGCGCACTGCTGGAAACGCTGGCGCTGATCGCCTATCGCCAGCCGATCACCCGCCCGGAGATCGAGCAGATCCGCGGCGTGGTGGTGTCCTCCAACATCATCAAGACGATGGAGGAGCGCGAGTGGATCCGCGTGGTCGGCTACCGCGACGTGCCCGGCAAGCCGGCGCTGTTCGGCACAACCCGCGCGTTCCTCGACTACTTCAACCTGAAATCGCTGGACCAGCTGCCGCCGCTGTCGGAGATCCGCGACCTGGAAGACCCGCAGCTGCGCTTCGAGCCCGAGCCCCTACCCGCCCGCGTCGTGCGCGACCTGCCGATCGACCCGGACGAGGAACTCCTGCACGAGCAGGATTCCGTCGATGCGGCAGCCGACGAGCACGACAACGCGACCGCCGCCGAAACGACGGTCGCCTCCGAATCCGGCGATGCCGGCTCCGACCCGAGCCTGCCCGCCGAGCCCCCGACAACCACTGCCGACGAGGCAGCGAACCCCGCTGCGGACGCCGAACCCGACGCCGCCGAGCAAGATCCCGAGGAGTACCGCGCATGAATGCGCCGCAAAAATCCGTTTTGTCCCTGAAGCGCGAACCGCGCGCCGACAGCGACGCCCCCGCCCTGGAAGAACGCCTGCACAAGGTGCTGGCCAACGCCGGCCTCGGCTCGCGCCGCATGCTCGAACAGCGCATCCAGTCCGGCGAAGTCGAGCTGAATGGCGCTCCCGCCAGCATCGGCATGAGTGTGAAGTCGGGTGACCGCGTGATCATGGACGGCAAGCAATTCGTGGTGGCCACCGACAGCCGCGACGATACCGAGGTGCTGATCTACCACAAGCCCGAAGGCGAGCTGACCACCCGCGAGGATCCCGAAGGCCGCCCCACCGTGTTCGAGCAGCTGCCACGCCTGAAGGGCGCGCGCTGGGTCGCCGTGGGCCGCCTCGACATCAACACCACCGGCCTGCTGTTGCTGACCACCGACGGCGAGCTGGCCAACGCGCTGATGCATCCCAAGAGCGGCCTCGAGCGCGAATACCTGTGCCGCGTGCACGGCGAAGTACCCGACGAGGTCATCGAGAAACTCAAGGCCGGCGTGGAGCTGGATGACGGCCCGGCCCGCTTCGACGAGATCGCCGTGATCAGCCGCGGCGGCAGCCACAGCTGGTTCCGCGTGGTGATCCGCGAGGGCCGCAACCGCGAAGTACGCCGCCTGTGGGATTCACAGGGTTTCCTGGTCAGCCGGCTCAAGCGCATCCGCTACGGCGGCATCGAGCTGCCGCGCCACCTGCGCCGTGGCGAATGCGAAGCGCTCGACGCCGAGGGCGTCAAGCAGCTGCGCCAGACCAGCGGCCTCGGTCCCGCGCAACCGGTACTGACCCTGAGCCCGGTGCTGCACCAGCGCCGCACCAGTCGCAACGTCACCGAATACCGCCCCGAGCGTGGCGCCGGCACCGCCTGGACCGGCGGCCAGGACGAGGCGCGCGAGCTGCGCGCGTACGACCGCATCCGCGAGGAACCCGTACGCGGCCGCAAGCCGCCGCGGCGCGACGGCAAGGAAGTCAACGGCAACCTGGCGCGCCCTGAACGTGGCGCGGCGGGAGGCAAGCGTGGCGGCAAGAAGAGCCGGCGCGTGGCGCCGGGCCAGGAGTTGCCATCGGTGCGCAGCTGGTTTGCCGGCGAGAGCCGCGACGGCGGCCCCCGTGCCGCTGCTTCGCGTGGCAACCCCGGTGGTGTCGCCGGCAACCGCCGCCAGGCCGGCGGCAACCAGGGCCGCGCGGCGGGCAGCCCCTACGGCAGTTTCGGCACCGAATCGCGTGGTCCGGGCCTTGGCGGCAATCGTGCCCCGGGCAACCGCGGTTCGCGCCCGCACGGACAAGGCCAGGGCCAGGACAACCGCACGCCCGGCAATCCGGCACGCCCGCAAGGTCATGGCGGCAATCGCCCGCAAGGCGGTCGGCACGGCGGCGGTCGGCCGTCGGGTCGCGGCGGCAACCGTTCGGGCAACCGCTGAGGCGGCCGGCGATGCTGCGCATCTATCACAACAGCCGCTGCTCCAAATCGCGCGCCACGCTGGCGTTGCTGGAGCAGCACGGCGGGGAGATCGAGGTGGTCAACTACCTCGACACGCCGCCGAGCGCCGCCGAACTGGCCGTGCTGCTGCGGCAACTGGGCATGAGCGCGCGCGAACTGCTGCGCACCGGCGAGGAGGAGTACCGCGTGCTGGGGCTGGACGATCCCGCGCTCGATGACGATACCCTGGTCGCCGCGATGGTGGCGCACCCGAAGCTGATTGAACGCCCGATCGTGGTCGCCAACGGCAAGGCCGCCATCGGGCGCCCGCCGGAAGCGGTGCTGGCGATACTCTGAGTCTCTTCACAGAAAGCCGTCCTCAAGGCGGCTTTCTGTTCTGAACCGGATGGTCGCAGGAGCCCGCTTGCGGGCGATGCTTCTGTCGGGATTCGCGAAAGCAAGAGCATCGCCCGCAAGCGAGCTCCTACAAACGGAGCGGCCAAAAATGGTATCGGCCGGAGGTTCAACCCGGATCGAGCGAAAACGCGTCGGCGTCCATCCACGCCGGGAAACGCTTGCGGTGCGCCAGCAGCGGAGCCAGGTCCAGCGTGACCGTCACCACCTGCTCCTGCGCGCCCAGTTCCACCAGCGGCTCGCCGACCGGATCGATTACCGCGCTGTCGCCAGCGTAAGGCAGTTCGTTGCCGTCCACGCCGACCCGGTTCACACCGGCCACGTAGCACAGGTTTTCGATCGCGCGTGCGCGCAGCAGCGTACGCCAGGGCTGGCGGCGCGGTGCCGGCCAGTTCGCCACGAAGATGGCGAGGTCGTAATCCATGCCGCCGCCAGCGGAGGCCAGCCGGCGGTTGCGCAGCCACACCGGAAAGCGCAGGTCGTAGCAGACCTGCGGCAGGATGCGCCAGCCCTTCAGCTCAACCACCAGGCGCTCGCTGCCGCCGCCGTAGCGGGTGTGCTCGCCGGCCATGCGGAACAGGTGGCGCTTGTCGTACTGCGCGAAGCTGCCGTCCGGTCGCATCCACAGCAGGCGGTTGTAGACCACGCCATCCTCGCGGATTGCCAGGCTGCCGCAGACCACGGCGTCCACTTCGGCCGCCAGGGCGCGCAGCCATGCCACGCCCTCGCCGTCCATGGTATCGGCGCTGGCGTGGGTGTCGTTGCTGAAGCCGGACAGGAACGTCTCGGGCAACACGACCAGGTCGCTGCCCCTGACCTGGTGCACCAGCGTGCCGTAGTAGTCGCGGTTCGCCGGCGCATCGTGCCAGCGGGTGGCGCCCTGCACCAGCGATACGCGCAGCGGTTCGAGGCTCACGCCGTCGCTGCTCATAGCCGGCACAGCCGCTCGGCGGCCGCCTCCATGGTGGCGTCGCTCTTGGCGAAGCACAGCCGCAGCAATCGCGTACCCGGTGCGCGCTCGTAGAATGGCGTCAGCGGAATCGCCGCCACGCCGCCGTGCTCGACCAGCCACCTGCTGAAAGCGAGGTCGTCCTCGTCGCGGATCGCCGAATAGTCGACCAGCTGGAAATAGCCGCCCGGCACGTCGAGCAGCTTGAAGCGCGACGGCGCCAGCAGCGCGCGGAAGCGGTCGCGCTTGGCCTGGTAGAACGCCGGCAATTCCAGGTAATGCTGCGGGTCGCTGGCCATGAACTCGGCGAACGCCGCCTGCGCCGGGTGGAAGGTGCAGAAGGTGAGGTACTGGTGCACCTTGCGGAACTCGGCCGACAGCGCGGCCGGCGCCACCGCGTAGCCGACTTTCCAGCCGGTGCAGTGGTAGGTCTTGCCGAACGAGGAGACCACGATGCTGCGCCCGGCCAGCTCCGGATGGCGCAGCACGCTTTCGTGCTGCGCGCCGTCGTAGACGATGTGCTCGTAGACCTCGTCGGACAACACCACGATGCCGGTGTCGCGCACGATCGCCGCCAGCTCTTCCAGATCATCCGCCGACAGCACCGCGCCCGACGGGTTGTGCGGCGTGTTGATCATGATCATGCGGGTCTTCGGCGTCACCGCGTCGCGCACGCGCTGCCAGTCGATCGCGAACGCCGGCACGGTCAGCGGGATGTGCACCGCGCGCGCACCCTGCAGCTCGATCGCCGGCTCGTAGCAGTCGTAGGCCGGGTCGAACACAATCACCTCCTCGCCCGCGCGCACCGTCGCGGCAATCGCCGCGAAGATCGCCTCGGTGGCGCCGGAGGTGAGCGTGATGTCGGTATCGACATCGAGACGGCGGCCGTACAGACGCTCGGTCTTCAGCACGATCTGCTCGCGAAGGGCCGCCGTGCCGTGCATCGGCGCGTACTGGTTGCGGCCTTCGTTCATGGCGCGCGTCAGCGCATCGCGCAGCCCCTGCGGCGGCTCGAAGTCGGGAAAGCCCTGGCCCAGGTTGACCGCCTTGTGTTGCAGCGCAAGCTGGCTCATCACACTGAAGATGGTGGTGCCGACTTTGGGAAGCTTGGTCGCGATCATCGTTTGGCCGTATAAATGTCCGTGAGCCCAACAGGGTACCGCATCGGATCCGCCCTGCGCATCACGCTGCGGGAAGTTCGTCCCTTGCGCCGCGCTTGCTCTGCTCGTGCTTCAGCGGGGTGGTGGCCGGCAGCCGCTCGGCCAGGAAATCCACCAGCGCGCGTACGCCCGGCAGCATGCCGCGGCGGCTGGGGTAGACGAAGTGCATGGTGCCCTCGGGCACGCTCCACTCCGGCAGCACCACTTCCAGTTCACCCGCGGCGATCGCCGGCGCGCAGACGAACTCCGGCAGCAACGCCACGCCCATGCCGCGACGGGCGGCTTCCAGCAGCACGGCGAAATCACCGGTGATCAGCCGCGCCTGCACTTCCACGCTGGTCTGCGCGCCGTTGGCGCCGATCAGTTCCCACAGCTGGGCGCCCTCGTGCTCGCTCATCGACAGCGCCGGCAGCCGGGCCAGGTCGTCCGGCTGAACCGGGCGCCCCAGCGCCTTCAGCAGCGCCGGGCTGGCCACCAGCTTGGTGCGCGACAGGCCGAACGTGCGGATCACCAGGTTTGCGTCAGTGTCCAGCTTGGTGCGCACGCGGATCGCCAGGTCATAACCTTCGCCGATCACGTCGACCCGGCGATTGCCGGACAGCAGCCGCACCTGCATCTTCGGGTACTGCGCGAGAAAATCCGGCAGCACGTGCGCCAGCACGGTCTGCGCCAGCGACACGGGGCAGCTCAGCCTCACCACGCCACGCGGTTCGGCGCGCAGCTCGTCTACCGCATCCTGCGCCGCCTGCGCTTCTTCCAGCACCGCGCGACAGTGGGCATAGAAGCGCTCGCCGACTTCGGTCACCACGAAGCGCCGGGTGGTCCGCTGCAGCAGGCGCACGCCGAGACGTTCCTCCAGTTGCGCCACGCGTTTGCTCAGGCGCGACTTCGGCACGCCCAGCGCGCGACCGGCCGCGGAAAAGCCGCCGTGCTCGACCACCGCGGCGAAGAAATACAGGTCGTTGAGGTCCTGCAGGGCACCGCTCAGCATCGTCATGGTCGTTTCCATTCAAGAACGACAAGTTCGATAACCGCCGTCTCATCGCGACATTGTTCCGAATATATCCTGATTTCCATCGCCAATCACTTGGTTCGATCAGGAACCTGCTCATGAAACTCTTGCATATCGACTCCAGCGCGCCGGGTGGCTACCCGGTGTCGCGTCAACTGACCGCCGACATCGTAGCCGAGCTGAAGCGCAGCACGCTCGAAGCCAATGTCCGCTGCCACGACTGGCCGCACAGCCTCCGTGCTCGGCACCGAAATACCGGAAGAATCCCTCACCGCCGACGTGGTGGTGATCGGCGCGCCGATGTACAACTTCGCCATCTCCAGTTCGCTCAAGGCCTGGCTCGACCGCATCCTGGTTGCCGGCAAGACCTTCCGCTACGCCGCGAACGGCCCCGAAGGCCGGGCCGGCGGCAAGCGGGTGATCATCGCCTCCCGCCGCGGCGGCATCTGCGGCAAGAACGCACTGGCTGCGGCGACGGACTTCCAGGAACCCTGCCTGCGTGCCGTCTTCGCCTTCATCGGCATCAACGAGGTCGAGTTCGTGCGGGAGGCGTTTGCCGTGGTGCGCGCCACGGCACGGGTTGCGCAGTGGAAAAACCGCACGCACGCCGACACACTGCCGGTTCCATCGCCATGGGGAACTGCGCATGAACCGCTTGCTCCATTTGCCGCTGCTGGCCCTGCTGGCACTCGCGCCGGCCGCGCAAGCCGCCGACCTGCTGGTCGACAACGTCAACGGCTACACGCTGGACAGCCACGGCAAGCTGCAGCGCTTCCAGGCGCTGCTGGTCGACCAGGGCAAGGTGGTGGCCACTGGCAGCCATGCCGAACTGGCCAGCCGCGCCGGCGACGCCAAGGTGGTCGACGGCCGCGGCCACACCCTGCTGCCCGGGCTGATCGACGCCCACGGCCACGTACTGGAACTCGGCTACGCGCGCAACAGCGTCGACCTCGCCGGCACGAAGTCGCTGGACGAGGCGCTGGCGAAGGTGAAGGCGTACGCCGCGGCGTACCCCGAGGCGAAGTGGATCCTCGGCAGCGGCTGGAACCAGGAAATCTGGAAGCTCGGTCGCTTCCCCACCGCGAAGGAACTCGACACCGCGGTCGCCGACCGTCCGGTCTGGCTGAGCCGCGTCGACGGCCACGCCGGCTGGGCCAACAGCGCCGCCATCAAGCTGGCTGGGATCGGCCAGGCCAGCCAGGATCCCAGCGGCGGGCGCATCGAGCGCGACGCCAGCGGCAACCCCGCCGGCGTCTTGGTCGACGGCGCCAGCGCGCTGATCGATGCGAAAGTCCCGCCGCCGACTCCGCAGCAGAAAGCCGCCGCGCTGGATACCGCACTGGCCGAAATGGCCAGCGTGGGCCTCACCGGCGTCGCCGATGCCGGCATCGACCTGGCCAATTACCGGCTCTACCGCCGCTATGCCGACGAGCACAAGCTCACCGCGCGTATCTACGCGATGATCCGCGGCACCGACGGCGATTTCGACACGATCAGCAAGGACGGCCCGCTGGTCGGCTACGGCAACGACTTCCTCACCGTGCGCGCGGTCAAGCTGTTCGCCGACGGCGCACTGGGCAGCCGCGGCGCGGCGATGCTCGCGCCCTACTCCGACGATCCGCACAACCGCGGCCTGCTGTTCCTGCAGCCGGCGGAGCTGACCGCGGAGATCGGCAAGGCGCTGGGCAGGGGCTACCAGGTCGCGGTCCACGCGATCGGCGACCACGCCAACCGCGAGGTGCTCGACAGCTACGCGGCAGCCTACAAAGCCCACCCCAACGGCATCGCGCTGCGCAACCGCATCGAGCATGCGCAGATCGTCTCGCTCGGGGACATCCCGCGCTTCGTGCCGCTCAAGCTGATCGCCTCGATGCAACCGACCCACGCCACCTCCGACATGAACATGGCCGAAGACCGCATCGGCCACCAGCGGATCAAGGGCGCCTACGCCTGGCAGCGCTTCCTCCAGCAGGGCACGATCGTCGCCGGCGGCTCGGATTTCCCGGTGGAATCGCCGAACCCGTTCTACGGCCTGTACTCGGCGATCACCCGCGAAGACCACCAGGGCCAGCCGCCGGGCGGCTGGTACCCGGACCAGGACATGACGCCGACCGAGGCATTGCGCGTGTTCACCCTCGATGCGGCGTACGCGGAACACGCGGAAAAGACCCTGGGCACCTTGGAGCCGGGCAAGTGGGCCGACTTCATCCTGATCGACCACGACATCTTCAAGGATCCGGCCAGCAGGATCTGGAGCACCAAGGTGTTGCAGACCTGGGTCGGCGGCAGGCAGGTCTACGCTGCGCAGGACTGATCGGGTAAACCGCACGCGCAAAGGCCGACCTCGCAGCCGGCCTTTGCGCTGGTGATCAGATCGTCGACGTCTTGCCGCCGTCCATCGGGATGATCGCGCCGGTGACATAGCTGGCGCGCGCCGAAGCCAGGAACACCGCGACGTCGGCGATCTCCGCCGGTTCGGCCATGCGGCCCAGCGGGATGCCAGCAAGCTGTGCGGTCAGCACTTCCTCGCGCGGCCTCCCGCTGGCGCGGACCGCGGCATCCAGGCCCTCGTCGACCCGACCGGTACGGGTGATGCCGGGGTTGATCGCATTCACCCGCACGCCCTTGCCGGCATAGGCATTTGCATAGCCCACCGTGGCCAGCATCAGGGCGGCGTTTGCTGCGCCGCCGCCGATGTGCTGTGGATTGGCCTGGCGTCCGCCCTGCCCGATCACGTTGACGATGCTGCCGCCACCGCGCGCGCCCATGCGGCGGATCACCGGGTCGATCGCGTGCATGTAGTTGAAGTACTTCGCCTGCATCGCCGCCTGCATTGCGGCGGCATCCAGCTCATCCGGCGGCGCACGGCGCGCGGCTCCGGCACAGTTGACCAGCACGTCGACCGGGCCACGGTCGTGTTCGATGCGCTCCATGACCAGTTGTGCCGCCACGCTGTCCTTCAGGTCGGCCGAGTGCACCGTCACCGCCAGGCCGAGCGACTCGAGCCGCTGTTGCGCGGCGCGCAGGTTCGCCGGATCGCGCGAAACACCGACCACCTTCGCCCCTTCGCGCGCGAACGCGATCGCACAGGCCAGGCCGATGCCCTTGCTGGCGCCGGTGACCACCACGACCCGGTCGAGCAATTCGAGATCCATGCCTGCCTCCGCGTGACGGATATCGGCACATTGAATCATGTTCGCCGAAGGCCGCGGATCGCGGCCGGCGGTGACGGCCGAGCGGCCGCCCCCGCCAGATGCGGACGATGGCGGCCAGGCCATTGGGCCATCGTCCAGCCACATAGGCCATCAGTCATGTTGCGAAATCGCATCCTGCCTATTGACTGCTTAAAGTTTAGTGTTATAGTTCACTACAACACTACTTAACGAGGTCACTAAGGAGGCCTGTCATGAAAGCGCAAAACCTGATCGCCAGCGCCGCCGCCGTCCTGTTCACCCTCGCCAGCCTGAGCGCCGTCAACTACAACGTCGCGCCCCTGGCAGCCCCGGCCAGCAGGACCAACGCCACCCATGTCATCAACCTGATGCCGGTGCAGGTGCGCCCCAACGCCGCCGAGCTGCGCGCCGCCGCCTTGCTGAGCGATGCCGGCACCGCCGGTATCGCCACCATCCCGGCTATCAGCCACCTGCACGGAGCCAGCGGCACGGAGCAGCTCAGCCTGCTCGGGCCGCAGTTGGTCATGCCCTACTATTCGTTTGGCAACAAGTTCGGCCGCATCAGCAAGGAATAACCCATGACCATGACCTGGAACGACAGCGTCCCGATCTATCGCCAGCTGCAGCAACGCGTGGTGGCGATGATTCTGGACGGCGCCTTGAACGAGGGCGACCCGCTGCCGTCGGTACGCCAGGTGGCCGCGGATTTTCAGATCAATCCGCTGACCGTGTCGAAGGCGTATCAGGAACTGGTCGACGAACAACTGGTTGAGAAAAGGAGAGGTCTGGGCATGTTCGTCATCGAAGGCGCCCGCGAGGCGCTGCTGAAATCGGAACGCGAGCGCTTCCTGCGCGAGGAGTGGCCGCAGCTGTTCGCCCGGCTGCAGCGGCTGGGGCTGGACCTGAAGACGCTGCTGCGCGAAGCCGGCGCCAACAAGGGAGAGACGCCATGAGCGCGGTAATCACGGCCAGCGGCCTGAGCAAGCGGTACAAGTCCGCGCTGGCGCTGGACAACGTCAGCTTCCAGATCGAGCCCGGCCGCATCGTGGGCCTGATCGGCCCCAACGGCGCCGGCAAGACCACCGCGCTGAAGGCGATCCTCGGCCTCACCGACTTCGCCGGCGAATTGAGCGTGCTGGGCTACGACCCGCGCAAGCAGCGCGACAAGCTGATGGGCGAGGTCTGCTTCATCGCCGACGTGGCCGTGCTGCCGCGCTGGATCAAGGTGCGCCAGGCGGTGGACTTCGTCGCCAACGTGCACCCGCGCTTCGACCGCGCCAAGTGCGAGGCGTTCCTGGCGCGCACCAAGCTGCAGCCCGAGCAGCGCGTGCGGCAGATGTCCAAGGGCATGATCGTGCAGCTGCACCTGGCGCTGGTGATGGCGATCGACGCCAAGCTGCTGATCCTGGACGAGCCCACCCTGGGCCTGGACATCCTCTACCGCAAGCAGTTCTACCAGAACCTACTGGAGGACTACTTCGACGAGAACAAGACCATCATCGTCACCACGCATCAAGTGGAGGAAGTCGAGCACATTCTCACCGACCTGATGTTCATCCGCGACGGCAGGATCGTGCTGGACGCCGACATGGATGCGGTGGGCGAGCGCTTCATCGAGGTGATGGTGGGCGCCGACCGGGCCGCCGCCGCCCGCGCGCTGAAACCGCTGGACGAGCGCCAGGTATTCGGCAAGAGCATCTTCCTGTTCGACGGCGCCGACCGCACGCAGCTGCAGGCGCTGGGCGAAACCCGCCGCCCCTCCGTCAGCGATCTGTTCGTCGCCACCATGAAAGGGACCTACACATGAAGACCTTCTACTGGCTGATCAAGCGCGAGTTCTGGGAACATCGCGGAAGCTTCGTATGGGCACCGATCATCACCGGCGGTGTCGTCCTCCTGCTGACCTTGATGAGCATCATCACCGGTGAGGTGTTCCGTGTGCGCGGCGGAGTGCATGTCAACGGCATCGACTTCAACACGATCACCGCGCACATGGGTGCCGATGCCCTGGATACGATCGGCAAGGCGCTCGACATCAGCATCCTGACGCCAGCAGTGCTGATCGGCATCGTGCTGTTCGTGGTGGTTTTCTTCTACAGCCTGAATTCGCTTTACGACGACCGCCGTGATCGCAGCATCCTGTTCTGGAAATCGCTGCCGATCTCCGACCGCGACACCGTGCTGTCCAAGGTGGCCTGCGCCACGGTGCTGGCCCCGGCGATCGCGATCGTCACCAGTGTCGCGACCGGACTGCTGGTCCTGGTCATGCTGGCGATCACCGCCTCATTCCACGGCGCCCATCTTTGGCAGATGTTGTGGACATTGCCGCATCCGTTCCGCATCGCCACCGTCATGCTAAGCAACATCCCGCTGTATGTGGTGTGGGCGCTGCCCACGGTAGGCTGGCTGATGCTGTGCTCGGCCTGGGCACGCGGCAAGCCGTTCCTGTGGGCACTGATCATTCCTGTGGGCACCGGCATCGTGGTCAGCTGGTTCAACCTGATGGGCTTGTTCAACCTCAGCGACAAGTGGTTCTGGGGCAATGTGGTGGGGCGTGCCCTGCTCAGCGTATTTCCCGGTGGCTGGATCCCGGGTCAGCTGTCCGACGACGTCGCCTCGAAATTCGGTCAGACCGCCAGCGACAATCATCAGATTTTCGCGAACATGCTCGACCTGACCCATAACTACGCCGTGCTGGTCACCCCGCAGTTCCTGATCGGCGCCGTGGCAGGTGTGGCCATGCTCGCCGGCGCCATCTGGTTCCGCCGCTGGCGCGACGACAGCTGACTTCCGGTCGAACTCGAGATCAAGGAGAACATCCATGAAGCGCATCACGCTCAATACGCTCGCACTGGTCCTGCTGCTGCCGCTGGCTGCCTGCAGCCAATCCGGGCAGGACACCAGCCCATCGGGCGCCGCCAGCGACACCACGCAGGCCGCGAAGGAAGTCCGCGAACAGACTTCTTCCTCGATGATTGCCACCGAGGTCCGCAAAGGCATCGAGCAGGCCAAGAAAGAGCTGGTCAGCAAGGACATCAGCCTGGGCAACATCCACATCGGCGACGGTCCGCACCCGCACGACGGCTCCCTGCCCAAGGCGGTGATCACCCCGCAAGGCGAGCTGGTGATTGCCGGCAAGCCGGTACCGGCCACGCCGGAGCAGCACACCCTGCTGGTGGATCATCGCCAGCAGATCATCGGCATCGCCGAAGCCGGCATGGACATCGGCGCGCAGGGCGCGGACATCGGCATCAGCGCAGCAAAGCAGGCGCTCTGGGGCACGTTCACCGGCAAGACCGACAAGGAGATCGAGGCCAGCATCAAGCCGCAGACCGATCAGATCCAGGCCGCCGCCCTGCAACTGTGCAAGCGCCTGCCCGACCTGATGGCCTCGCAGCAGAAGCTGGCCGCGACGATGCCCGCGTTTAAGCCCTACGCCACGATGACGCAGAAGGACATCGACGACTGCGGCAAGGACATGAAGGACAAGGACGGCAAGAAGGGCTTTGCGGTGTTCTCTGATTGACCGCCCTTCTCTTCTCGAAACTAAGGCCATCACAGCTGCACAGAATCAACTCGCCGCGCAGCTCGCGGCGTCCAACCCCTACGTCCCCATCGTCTACGCCAAGGACGTGGCGGATTGCACGTAGGACGCCATGAACTGAAACACCCAGCGGTCCGCACTCGGCCGCCCATCAATCAAGGAGTCATGCCCATGCGCCACCTTTCACTGTTGGGAGCCATCGCCATTGCATCCATGTTCACGCTGCCGACGCACGCCAGCTGGCAACACTGGAGCCTCGACGAGCACAGCACCGACAACAGCCTGACGTGGAAAAACTCCGAAGGCCATTCGCTCGACCTGGACTCGGCTGCCGGCAAGGGCGTGACCATCGTCAAGATCGAAGGCAACGGCATGCACGGCTTGCAGCCAGGTGACGTCATCCTCGCCGTCAACGGCCACGCCGTGAAGCGCGTGGCCGACCTGATCAGCCAGGCGAACGCCAACGAACACGGCACCACAACTGTCGCGTTGCGGCGCGGTCACGAGAACAAGCGGATCACCATCGCCGGCTCCGATCTCTATGCGCTGATCCACCCGCATCCCTGAGCTCTCCACCGCAAGGACGACGCATAAACCCACTGAACCGGGACGCACGATTGGCCGGCCTGTTGTATCTGCTGGTGGTGCTGATCGCGCCGTATCGCCTGATCTACGTACCGAACGCCTTGTTCGTGAGCGGTGACGCCGCCGCGACCATCGCCCGCATCACCATGCACGAGACACTGTTCCGAATCGGCCTGGCCACCGACCTCGTCTGCGGCGCGCTGATGGCCTTCGTCGCGCTGGCGCTCTACCGCCTGCTGGGCGACGTGGGTCGACGGCACGGCATCGCCATGCTGTTGCTTGGCGGCGCGCTGGTGCCGGCGCTGTACTTCTTCAACGTGATCAACGATGCCGCTGCCCTGCTGCTGGCACACGGCGGGAATGCACTCGCCGCCTTCGATCCGCCGCAGCGTGCGGCGCTTGCCATGCTGTTCCTGCGCCTGCACGGCGAGGCTGTCGGCGCCGCCGAACTGCTGTGGGGGCTGTGGCTGTTCCCGCTGGCGATGCTGGTGCTGCGTTCGGGCTTCCTGCCGCGCCTGTTCGGCTATGGATTGATCCTCAATGGCCTGGCCTACCTGATCCAGAGCATCGCCTGGGCCGTTCTGCCGGGTTGGCGGGACATGCTTTCCAGCATGCTCGGCCCGCTGCAATTCGTGGAAGTGCTGTTCATGCTCTGGCTGTTGCTGCTGGGCGCGCGCCCCGGCTTCCGGCAAGCGCAAGCCGCATCCGTCACGCCCACGCGTGCGTGACTGCCCTTTCCCATCGCCTACAGGGAGTTTGCCTTGAACACGACCGCCAACCAGCCACTCGAACACTGGCGCGTGCCCGTGCAGCTGAAGCTGGCCGCGCTGTGGACGTCGGTGATGTTCTGCTACATCTACTGCGACTACTTCGAGCTCTACACGCCGGGCAAGCTGCAGGAGATGCTGCAGGCCAGGCTGGGGCCGCTCGGTCCTGCGACCCAGGGCGCATTGCTGGGCACCTCGTTGATGATGGCCGTACCCAGCTTGATGATCTTCCTCTCCGTCACTCTCGCGCCGCACCTGAACCGCTGGCTCAACCTTGTGTTCGGTACGCTCTACACCTTGTTGATGGCCATGCTGGCGGTCCAGGCCGACTGGCACTTCTACCAGGGGTTCGCAACGCTGGAGGCCGCGCTGACCATGCTCGCCGTGTGGTACGCATGGACGTGGCCGCGGGTGCCTAGCATGGCATGAGTGCCGGCGCGCTCAGCCGCCGTCGTGGATGCCGCCCTTAGTGAGCATCATCGGATCGAGCAGTTTCCTCAGTTCGTCCTTAGACAGCCCGGTGGTTTCCAGCGCCACTTCCATGATCGGCCGGTGCTGCTTGTACGCCAGCTTGGCGGTGGCCGCGCCCTTCTCGTAGCCGATCACCGGGTTCAGCGCGGTAACCAGGATCGGATTCATCGCCAGCGCCTGGTTCACCCGCGCCCTGTTGACCTTGAAGCCGGCGATGGACTTGTCGGCCAGCAGCACACTGACGTTGGCCAGGATGCCGATCGACTGCAGCAGGTTGTGCGCGATCAGCGGCAGCATCACGTTGAGCTGGAAGTTGCCGCTCTGCCCAGCGATGGTGATGGAAGCGTCGTTGCCGATCACCTGCGCGGCGACCATCGCGGTGGCCTCGGGGATCACCGGATTGACCTTGCCCGGCATGATCGACGAACCCGGCTGCAGCGCCGGCAGCTCGATCTCGCCCAGGCCGGCCAGCGGGCCGGAGTTCATCCAGCGCAGGTCGTTAGCGATCTTCATCAGTGCGACGGCCAGTGTCTTCAATGCACCGGACAGCTCCACCGCGGCGTCCTGCGCGGCCATGCCCTCGAAGTAGTTTTGCGCCGACTCGAAGCGCACCCCGGTCAGCTTCTTCAGCTGCACGGCCATCGCCGGGCCGAACTTCGGGTCGGCGTTGATGCCGGTGCCCACCGCGGTGCCGCCCTGCGGCAGCCGCCGCATGCGTTTCAGCGCATCCCCGATGCGCTCGATGGCGGAACCGACCTGCGCCGACCAGCCCGACAGTTCCTGGCCGAAGGTGATCGGCATCGCGTCCATCAGGTGGGTGCGGCCGGTCTTGGGTGTGTTGCGCAATTCACGCGCACGCCTGTCGATGGTCTGCTTCAGGTGCTTCAGCGCCGGCAGCAGCTGCTCGCTGGTGGTGAGCGTGGCGCTGACGTGGATCGCGGTGGGGATCACGTCGTTCGAGCTCTGCCCGTAGTTGACGTGGTCGTTCGGATGCACCTTGGCGCCGGCGGCCACCGCCAGGTGCGCGATCACCTCGTTCGCATTCATGTTGGTGCTGGTGCCCGAACCGGTCTGGAAGATGTCGATCGGAAACTGCGCGTCATGCTGGCCATCGGCCACCGCCAGCGCCGCCTTGCGGATCGCCGCGGCCTGGTTCTTCTTGAGATGTCCCATCGCCAGGTTGACCTCGGCCGCCGCGGCCTTGATCAAGCCCAGCGCGCGGATGAACGGGCGCGGCAGGTGCAGCCCGGAGATCGGGAAGTTGTCGATCGCGCGCTGGGTCTGCGCGCCGTACAACGCGTCGGCGGGCACCTTTAGTTCGCCCATACTGTCGTGTTCGATGCGGAAGTTGCTCATGGTCTGTTCCTTCGGTGGGAGGAGAAAACCGAATCCTGAAAAACTCCCGTCGCCCCAGCGCAAGCTGGGGCCCAGTGACTCAGGGCCCTTGAAGACCAAAGGCACTGGATTCCTGCTTGCGCAGGAATGACGAGCGGAAAAGTCGCGATTCGCTGTCTCCACTATAGGCCGGCGGGCATCGCGCCGCCGTCAATGTAAAATGGCCGTTTCCCCGTGCCGGAATGCCCCGATGTCCAACCACGCCCTCACCGCCCTGTCGCCGCTGGATGGCCGCTACGCCGACAAGGTCGAGCCGCTTCGCCCGATCTTCAGCGAATTCGGCCTGATGCACCGCCGCGTGCAGGTGGAGATCGAATGGCTGCTGGCGCTGGCCGCCGAGCCGGGCATCGAGGAACTGCCGCCGTTTACGCCCACCCAGGTGAAGCAGCTGCACACCATCGCCGACAGCTTCGCGATCGAGGAAGGCGCACGCATCAAGGCCATCGAGGCCACCACCAACCACGACGTGAAAGCGGTGGAGTACTTCATCAAGGAGCGCATCGGCGCCGATCCTGCCCTGGCCCAGGCCAGGGAGTTCGTGCACTTCGCCTGCACCAGCGAGGACATCAACAACCTCTCCTACGCACTGATGCTGCGCGATGCGCGCGAGCAGGTGCTGCTGCCGGCGTTCGATCGCATCATCGCCAGGCTGCGCGAGCTGGCACACGCGAACGCCGCATTGCCGATGCTTTCGCGCACGCACGGCCAGACCGCCTCGCCCAGCACGCTGGGCAAGGAACTGGCGAACGTGGTGGCGCGGCTGGAGCGCCAGCGCAAGCAGCTCGCCGCCGTGGAAATTCCCGGCAAGATCAACGGCGCGGTGGGCAACTACAACGCCCACGTCATCAGCTACCCGGAGATCGACTGGCGCGCGTTCTCGCAGCGCTTCGTGGAAAGCCTGGGCCTGGACTGGAATCCGTACACCACGCAGATCGAGCCGCACGACGGCGTGGCCGAGTACTGCGACGCGGTGCGCCGCGCCAACACCATCCTGATCGACCTGGCGCGCGACATCTGGGGCTACATCTCGCTGGGCTACTTCAAGCAGACGCTGAAGGCCGGCGAGGTGGGCTCGTCCACCATGCCGCACAAGGTCAACCCGATCGACTTCGAGAACGCCGAAGGCAACTTCGGCCTTGCCAACGCGCTGCTCGGCCACTTCGCCGAAAAGCTGCCAATCAGCCGCTGGCAGCGCGACCTCACCGACTCCACCGTGCTGCGCGCGCTGGGCACCGCCTTCGGCCACACCCTGGTGGCGCTGGAATCGCTGCAGAAGGGCCTGGGCAAGCTCACCGTGAACGCCGAGCGCCTCGCCGCCGACCTCGGCGCCAGCTGGGAAGTGCTGGCCGAAGCCGTGCAGACGGTGATGCGCCGCTACGGCCTGCCGCAGCCGTACGAACAGCTCAAGGCGCTGACCCGCGGCCAGGGCATCACCAAGGAGTCGATGCGCGAATTCATCGGCAAGCTAGAGTTGCCCGCTGAGGCGAAGCAGCGGCTGCTCGACCTCACGCCGGGCGGCTACATCGGCCTGGCCGAGGGGCTGGCGCGGGACATCTGACCTCGCCGTCACCCCGGTGCGAGCCGGGGTCCAGTGCCTTGGGCCGGCCAAAACAGAGACACCAGGTTCCCGCCTGCGCAGGAACGACCAGCCATGACGGGCCGCGCGTCAACACGCGCGGCCCGATGCGTCTCAGGCCAAGGCCTTCTTCACCAGCCCTTCCGCTTCCAGCGCCGCGCGCACTGCGGGACGCTCGCCCACGCGCTTCTGGAACGCCAGCAGCGACGGGAACGCCGACAGGTCCAGCTGCACGTGCTTGGCCCAGTTGGTCACCGTGAACAGGTAGGCGTCGGCCGCGGTGAACTTGTCGCCCAGCAGGAACGGCTGCTTCGCCAGCACGCTCTCGATGAACTGGTAGCGCCGCGTCAGGTATTCCTTGCGCTCGGCGCGGGTGGCCTCGGGCGTGTCCGGCTTGAACAGCGGGCTGTAGCTCTTGTGGATCTCCGAGTTGATGTAGCCCAGCATCTCCTGCAGCCGGTAGCGCGCCGGCGTGCCGTTGGCGGGCGCCAGACCGCTGGCCGGCTTCTGGTCGGCCAGGTACTGCACGATCGTCGGGCCTTCGGTCAGCAATTCGCCGTTGTCCAGCGCCAGCACTGGCACGTAGCCCTTGGGGTTGATCTGCCAGAAATCCGCGCCGTGCTCGGTGCGCTTGGCGCTGCCGTCGACCTTCTCCAGCGTGAGCGGAATACCGGCCTCGAGCGCCACGATGTGCGGGGAAAGCGAGCAGGCGCCGGGGGAGTAGTAGAGCTTCATGCGATGACTCCTGGTAGGGACGGGGGAACGGACACGCGCCAGTCGAAGCCGCGCATCCATCCATCACATGCTACGACGTCGTGGTTACCATTGGATACCACCTAACCGCCGGTTAGTCCTAGAATGCGGTAACTCCCCGGTTACCGAGCCACCCGCATGGGCCTCCCCGTCCGCAAGAGCAAGGTCGCACCACCACCCGCCTGCCCGCTCACCGAAAGCCTGGCGCTGCTGCGCGGCGCCTGGGCACCCAACGTGATCTGGTTCCTCAGCGCCGAACCCCGCCGCTTCGGCGAACTGCGCCACGACATCCCGCGCATCTCCGCCCGCGTGCTCAGCGCCCGCCTGCGCGAACTGGAATCGCGCGGCCTGGTCAGCCGCCGCCTGCGCGACACCTCCCCGCCCTCCGCCGAATACGCACTCACCGAACTCGGCCGCGAACTGCTGCCGGCGATCAGCGCGCTGGCGCGGGTGGGACAGAAGCTGATTGCGGAGTGGGATTCGCGGGCTTCGCTGGGGAAGAAGGCGCGTGTGGTGGGGTAAGGCGCGCTTGCTTGCCACCGGGGCGGGCTCGTGGAACGATGCCACGGTCACTTCCAGCGTCGCCAAATGCTGCTGGGTTAGATTGCAGAGTCAGGCTGCAACCGGGGGATTCAAGTCGTTGATATTTGCAGGCTTGCACTACACCAGCTGCACCAACGGCACGAATTAAGCTGCGGGATTACACTGCAATCTGAAACCTACTTCAAGTTAGGCCGATGGAAAGCACGCTGCTTGACGTCTCGCTCAAGCTACTTGCCGGGCTCGGAGTTACATCCGTCGCCGGCTTCCTGAGTCTGTATGCGGCTTGGATATCTTTTCCGCCAGAGCTGGTAGTTGATGCTGTCATCGACAAGAGCAAGAAGTTCAACTCAGAATCGCGCATCAAGATCAAGAACAGCGGAAAGTTGCCGGCGCTTGCAGTCCAAGCCGATGCTGAGAATGTATGCGCGCGAATTGGCGGGCTCACGATGAGGAATTGCGGGTTCTTCAATGGACCTCATGTCTTCCCTCGCTTGTCTGGAGGGGAGGCTGCAGAGATTTCTGTCAGTCCCGGCATTGGCTTCGGTCAAGCTATGCAGATATCAGAGTTCTCGTATCGCCTGACGCTCATATACCGAACCAAGCTGCTCTTCCTCGGAAAGAGCTTCAAGAAGTCATGGGGTGTGGAACTGAGGAACTTCGAAGATGGATACGCGTGGAATGTCACCCCGGCCTAACAGGTCGTTCGACGCGGACACGCAGCGGCATTGCGCCGGGGGGCGTACGTTCACCAGCACGCCTCGCGGCGCAATGCCGCTGCGTGCCGGTCAACTCCGACGTTAGACACCCCTCACCCTACCTCATCCGTCCCTTCATTCACCCCCTCGAACAGGAACGTCGACAGATAGCGCTCGCCGGTATCCGGCAACATCGCCAGCAGCACCGAACCTTGCGGTGCCTCGGCCGCCAGCTGCAATGCAGCGGCCAGCGTGGCGCCGGAGGAGATGCCGGTGAAGATGCCTTCCTGCTGCGCCAGCGCGCGCGAGGTGTCGCGGGCCACCACGTCGTCGACCGGCACGATGCGGTCGACTACCTTGGGGTTGAGCACGGCCGGCACGAAGTCCGGCGTCCAGCCCTGGATCTTGTGCGGCTGCCATTCCTTGCCGGACAGCAACGCCGCGCCGGTCGGCTCGGTGGCGATCACCTTCACTTCCGGGCGCGCCACCTTGAGCACCTCGCCGACGCCGGTGAGCGTGCCGCCGGTGCCCCAGCCGCTGACGAAGTAGTCCAGCCGGCGGCCGGCGAAGTCGCGCAGGATTTCCGCTGCGGTGGTCTGCCGGTGGTACGCCGGGTTGGCCGGATTCTCGAACTGGCTGGCGAGGAACCAGCCGTGCTTGCGCGCCAGTTCTTCCGCCACCTTCACCATGCCGGTACCGCGCGTGGCGCCGGGCGTGAGCACCACCTTGCCGCCGTAGGCGCGGATCAACTTGCGCCGCTCGACCGAGAACGTATCGGACATCACCGCCACGAACGGGTAGCCGCGCGCCGCGCAGATCGCGGCCAGCGCCACGCCGGTGTTGCCCGAGGTGGCCTCGATCACGGTCTGGCCGGGTTTCAGCACGCCGCGCTGTTCGGCGTCGAGGATGATCGCGAGGGCGAGGCGGTCCTTCACCGAACCGGCGGGGTTGAACGCCTCCACCTTCACATAGAGTTCGGCGTGTTTCGGGCCAAGGCGGTTGAGCCGTACCACAGGCGTGTTGCCAATGGTGTCGAGGATACTGTCGTAGATCATGAACGTACTCCTGTCGGAAGGCGAGAGAAGCGCGGCGCGATCATGCGCCGGTTCCCGTAAAGATTTCAGTCGGGCGCATCGCGGCTGCCGCCGGGATCTGCCGGCGCGCGGCAGCGGGCGCCACGCCGCCCAGCGGAGGCGCACCGAACCAGGCCAGCGAGTCGGCCAGCGCCGCCACTTCGCCCACGATCAGCAGCGCCGGCGAACGCACCGCATGCAGCGCCGCCCGCGCAGCCAGCTGGGCCAGCGTGCCGGTGACCACCCGCTGCCGTGGCAGCGAGCCGTTCTCGACCAGCGCGAACGGCGTGGCCGGCGCACGGCCATGCGCGATCAGCTGCGCCTGCAGGCGCTCCAGCCCGGTCACGCCCATGTAGATTGCCAGGGTCTGCCGCTCCTGCGCCAGCGCGCGCCAGTCCAGCGTGTCCAGCGAATCGCGGCAGTGCGCGGTGACGAAGCGCACCGACTGCGCATGCCCGCGGTGGGTCAGCGGCACGCCGGCATGGGCGGCGCAGGCCAGCGCGGCGGTGATGCCCGGCACCACTTCGTAGGGAATGCCGTGGGCGCGCAGGAACTCCAGCTCCTCGCCGCCGCGGCCGAACACGAACGGATCGCCGCCCTTCAGCCGCACCACCCGCCGCCCTGCCCGTGCGTGCTCAAGCAGCAGCGTGTGGATCTCGTCCTGGGTGGTGTGATGGTTGCCGGCCTGCTTGCCTACCTCGATGCGCTCGGCGTCGCGCCGGGCCAGCGCCAGCACTTCGGCACTGACCAGCCGGTCGTGCAGGATCACGTCGGCCTCGTTCAGCGCGCGCAGTCCGCGCAGGGTCAGCAGGCCCGGATCGCCGGGGCCGGCGCCGACCAGCACCACCGAGCCGGCGGGTACGGCCGAGGGCACCGCCAGCGACTGCTCCGCCGCCCGCCGCGCCTCATCCGGTCGCCCCTGGCGCAGCAAAGCGGCGACCGGACCGGCGAACAGCGCCTCGTAGAAACGGCGTCGCGCCGCCGGCTGCGGGTGGCGCAGGCGAATGCGCCGACGCAGGCGCGCCGCCAGCGTGGCCAGCGCGCCCAGCGACGGGTCGAGCGCGGCCTCCAGCCGTTCGCGCAACAGGCGCGAGAGCATCGGCGCGGCGCCGCCGCTGGAGATCGCCACGGTCAGCGGCGCGCGTTCCACCACCGCCGGCACATGGAAGCTGGACAGCGCCGCGTCGTCCACCACGTTGACGAAGATCCGCCGCAGTTCACCGAGGGTGGCGATCAGCCGGTTCAATTCGCCATCGGAAGTCGCCGCCACCACCAGCCACACCCGCTCCAGCCATTCCTCACGGAACGGCTCCGCGCGGTGGGCGATGCGCCCCGCCGTTGCCCAGCGCTGCAGCTGCGGGGTGAGCGCGGGCGCGTTCACCGTGACCTGCGCCTGGGCGCCGAGCAGCGCCGCCACCTTGCGCTCGGCCACTACGCCGCCGCCCACCACCAGCACGGCGCGGCGGGACAGGTCGGCGAACAACGGATAGAGCCTGGTGGCGGGCATGGCGGCATCGACAGGAGGGACGGGCCACGCTACGCAGCCGCCGATCCGGCCGCAAATGATCCATGTGAACGCGCATATGCCTTGACGGCATGAGCCATGCCGCGCTTGACGCGGAGCACAAATGGCCGTATAGACGTCCGACCATGTTCCGTTCAACGACTACCCACGCAGCCGCTCCCGACCCGACGACGCTCTGCGCCGCGCGATGTATCCGTGCCCGACCGCACGATCCCGACCGCCCACGAGAGCATCGCCATGACGCTGACCCAACTGCGCTACCTGGTAGCCATCGCCGATTCCGGCCTCAACATCACCCTGGCCGCCGCGCGCGTCCATGCCACCCAGCCCGGCCTGAGCAAACGGCTCAAGCAGCTTGAGGACGAGCTGGGTTTCCAGCTGTTCGTGCGCAAGGGCAAGAGCCTGGACGCGGTGACCCACGCCGGCCAGCACGTGCTGGAGCGCGCCCGCATCATCCTCGCCGAAACGGCCAACATCCGCGCGATCGCCGCCAATCTGCGCAACGAGGCGCGCGGCGAGCTGCGCATCGCCACCACCCACACCCAGGCCCGCTTCGCCCTGCCCGCCGCGATCGGCGCGCTGAGCCGGAGCTACCCGCAGGTCAGCGTGCACCTGCAGCCTGGCCGCGACGGCGAAGTGCTGGCGCAGCTGGAGGCCGGCCGCGTCGACCTGGCGGTGATCAGCACCGCCGGTGCACCGCCGCCCGCCGGCATCGCGCTGCCGGCCTACCGCTGGCAGCGGGTGATCGTGGCGCCGCAGGGGCATCCGCTGGCAACCCGTCGTCAGCCGCCCACGCTCGACGAACTGGCCGCGCTGCCGCTGGTCAGCTACGACTCCTCGTTGAAGCCCGACTCCTCGCTGCGCCGCGCGTTCGAAGCCGTCGACCTGCATCCGCAGATCGTGATGACCGCCGGCGACGCCGACCTGATCAAGACCTATGTGCGCGCCGGCCTGGGCATCGGCGTGCTGGCCGAGATGGCGATGCTGGACAGCGACACCGACCTGTGCGCGCTGCCGGCCGACCACCTGTTTCCCCAGTGCACGACCTGGATCGTGCTGCGCCGGGAAAGCGTGCTGCGCGAATACGTGCTGGAATTCATCGCGCAGTTCGCGCCGCACCTGGATCGCCGCGACGTGGTGCGCGCCCTCGCTGCCGACGCTGCGGCGACCGAATGGCCGGCGGTGCCGCACTGGCGGGAGCGCCCGCCCTCCACGCCGCCAGATGCCGCCTGAACCGGCGCGTGTCACGTAGGGCGGGCACCGCCCGCCGCCCTTTCGGCAGCTTGCGACGAAGTGTGGGGAGAGCGGCGGGCGGTGCCCGCCCTACGGCTGAAGCCGGCCTTGGCGGACCGGCGCGCAGAGAACCTACGCGATGCTATGCAGTCCGCATTCGCGCTTGAGCCCGAAGAAGCGGGTGTCCTCCGCGTCCATGCCCGGCTCCCAGCGGCGAGTGGTGTGGCTGTCGCCGATCGAGACATAGCCCTGCTGCCATAGCGGGTGGTACGGCAGGCCGTGGCGTGCGAGGTACTGGCCGATGTCGCGATCGCTCCAGTCGGCCAGCGGGTAAAATTTCCAGTGGTCCTGGCGGTGCTCGGCGAAAGCGATCGCCGCGCGGCTGCGCGACTGCCCGCGGCGCAGGCCGGCGAACCATCCGACGGCATGCAGTTCGGCCAGCGCGCGCTGCATCGGCTCGACCTTGCGCAGCCGGTTGTACTGGTCCAGCCCGGCCACGCCCTGCTCCCACAGCCGCCCATGGCGCGCTTCCATCCAGGCGGGGCTGAACGCTGCGCTGTAGACCTTGAGGTTCAGCGCGAGCCGTTCGGTCAGTTCGTCGACGAAGCGGTACGTCTCGGGGAACAGGTAGCCGGTGTCGATCAGCACCACCGGAATGTCCGGCCGCTGGCGGGTCACGAGGTGCAGCGACACCGCCGACTGCGCGCCGAAGCTGGACGACAGCACGTGCTCGCCGGCGACATGTTCCAGCGCCCACGCCACCCGGCGCTCGGCACTGAACCGGGACAGCATGGCGTTCAACTCGGCCAGCGCCCGCGGCTCGTGCGGCGCCTGTTCGAACAGTGCGGCGCTCACGCTACCAGCTCCGACGGAATGCGCCGCGACGGCAGCGGCGCCAGGATGCCGGCGCGCAGCAGGAAATCGCCGAAGCCTTCCCCGGCCGCGCGTTCCGCGGCGTAGCGGGCGAACAACGGATCGAGCGCGGCGAGGATCGCCGCTTCGTCCACGTTCTCGCGATAGACCTGGTTCAGCCGCTGGCCGCTGAAATCGGCGCCCAGGCGCAGGTCGTAGCGGCCCGGCCCGCGACCGACCAGGGCGATCTCGCCCAGGTACGGCCGCGAGCAGCCATTCGGGCAACCGGACAAACGCAGCAGGATCGGGGCATCGGCCAGGCCGTGATGTTCGAGCAGGGCCTCCAGCTTCGGCAGCAGCGCCGGCAGGTAGCGCTCGCTTTCGGCCATCGCCAGGCCGCAGGTGGGCAGCGCCACGCAGGCGATCGCGTGGCGGCGGATCGCACTCTGCTTGCGGTAGCCGTCAAGCCCATGCTCGCGCACGATCGCGTCGATGCGCTCGCGCTCGGCCGCGGCGACGTTCGCCACGATCACGTTCTGGTTGCAGGTCAGGCGGAAATCGCCGGCATGCACCTTCGCCAGCTCGCGCAGGCCGCTGAGCCAGCGCCGCTCGCCCGTGTCCGCGAGCCGGCCTGATTCGATGTGCAGGGTGAGATGCCAGCGGCCGTCGTGGCCCTCGACCCAGCCGTAGCGGTCGCCGTTGTGTTCGAAGCGGTACGCGCGCGGCGCGGCCAGCGCGTAGCCCAGGCGCGCCTCCAGCTCGGCCTTGAATGCGTCCAGGCCGTGCCGGTCGAGCGTGTATTTCAGTCGCGCATGCTGGCGTTCGGCGCGGTCGCCCCAGTCGCGCTGGATGCCGATCACCGCCTCGGCCACGCCGAACAATTGTTCCGGCGTGGCGAAGCCGATCACGTTGGCCAGCCGCGGGTAGGTGCTGGCGTCGCCATGGGTGGCGCCCATGCCGCCGCCGACGGCAATGTTGAAGCCGCGCAGCGTGCCCTGCTCGACGATCGCGATCAGGCCCAGATCCTGCGCGAACACGTCGATGTCGTTGAGCGGCGGGATCGCCAGGCCGATCTTGAACTTGCGCGGCAGGTAGGTGGCGCCGTACAGCGGCTCGCTCTCTGCCACGGGATCGCCGTGCAGCTTCTCGCCGTCCAGCCAGATCTCGTGATAGGCGCGCGTCTTCGGCGCCAGTTCGGTCGAGAGCCGCGTGGCCCAGGCATACGCCTCGGCATGCGCGGCGGACTCTACCGGGTTCGCCGTGCTCACCACGTTGCGCACCACGTCGCCGCAGGCGGCGATGGTGGTGGCCAGCGCCTCGTGGATCGCTGCGATGGTCGGCTTCAGCTTGTGCTTGATGATGCCGTGCCACTGGAAGGTCTGCCGTGTGGTGATGCGCAGCGTGCCGCTGGCATGCTCGCGGGCGATGCGGTCGAACACCAGCCACTGCGCCGGCGTCACCACACCACTGGGCAGGCGCGCGCGCAGCATGAAGGCGTAGGCCGGTTCCAGTTTCTGCTTGCGGCGCTCCTCGCGCAGGTCGCGGTCGTCCTGCTGGTAGCTGCCGTGGAATTTCAGCAGCTTGTTGTCGTCGTCACCGATCGCGCCGGTGACCGGGTCGGCCAGGCCTTCGGCGATGGTGCCGCGCAGGTAGCGGCTGGCTGACTTGATGTGTTCGAGATGAGAGAGTTTCGTGCTCATATTAATAAACATCGCGGGCGTAGCGGCCCTGTTGCAGAAGTTCGCCGAGCCAGGCGTTCGCCTCCTCGGGCGACTGGTTGCCGTGGGCCACGATCACGTCGACCAGTGCGGCGTGCACGTCGCGGGCCATGTGCTTCGCATCGCCGCAGACATAGAGGTGCGCGCCGTTCTTCAGCCATGCATGCAGCTCGGCGCCGTGCTCGCGCAGGCGATCCTGGACATACGTTTTATGCGATTCCACCGCAACACCCCGCACTTCCTTGTGCGGACTTTCAGAAAAAGCGGGATCCCGCGAGAACGCCAGGTCGAGCCGGTGCAGCGAGCCGTCCTTCAACGCCTGTTGCCACTCCAGCTGGTAGAGGAAGTCGCTGGCGAAGTGGCGGTTGCCGAAGAACAGCCAGTTGCGGCCGGTGGCACCGCTTTCGCGCCGCTCCTGCACGAACGCGCGGAACGGCGCCACGCCGGTACCCGGCCCGATCATGATGATGTCGCGCGAGCCGTCGGTCGGCAGGCGGAAGCGCTCGTTCGACTCGATGAATACCGGCAGGGTGCCGTCCTCGCCGGTCGCGGCGAGTAGTGAGGAGGCGGCGCCCCAGTGCGTGCTGCCGTGCGCTTCGTAATCCACCACGGCCACGGTCAGGTGCACCTCCTCGCCCACCGCCTTGGTGCTGGAGGCGATCGAGTACAGCCGCGGCGCCAGTGGCCGCAGCGTTGCCAGCAGCGCCTCGGCTTGCCATGGCGCCGGGTAGCGGCGCAGCAGGTCGATCGGCTGCTCGTCGGCCAGCACCGCCGCGAACTGCGCCGACTGCTCCGGCTGCAGCAGCCTGGCCAGTTCGTCGTGGCCGCCGGCGGTCGCCAGCGCACTGATGAAGCCGCGGTGCAGCCGGGTGATCTCGCGCTCGCGGCCCAGCCACTGCCGCAGCGGCAACGTGCGCTGCTGGTGGGTCACCGGCTGCGCGCCGTCCAGCTGCAGGACTTCCAGCCATTGCTCGACCAGCGCCGGCGGATTGTGCGGCCACACGCCCAGCGCATCGCCCGGCTGGTAGTGCAGGCCGGAGCCTTCCAGCGACAGCTCGACATGGCGCACGTCACGCGCGCTGTCGCGCGCCACGATGCGCTGGTTGGCCAGCACGGTGGCGGCGAACGGCTGTTCGCGCGACCAGGTGCTGCGGCTCGGCACCACGTGCAGCGGGGTCGCCCGCGCCGGCGCGCCTGCCTGCCGCAGCTGCTCCCGTGCCTGCTCCAGCGCCTGCTCCACCCACGGCGCGGCGACCGCCTCGATCTCCACGTCCGCTTCGCCGAAGGAAGCGAGACGGCTGCCGCCCAGCTCAGCCAGGCGAGCGTCGAGCTGGCGGCCGATCGTGCAGAACTGCGGGTAGCTCGAATCGCCCAGGCCCAGCACGGCGAACTGCAGCGCCGGCAGCTTCGGCGCGCGCTTGCCGCTGATGAACTCGAACAGGCCGCGCGCGTCGTCCGGCGGTTCGCCGTCGCCCTGGGTGCTGATCACCAGCAGCAGGTGGCGTTCCTGCGCCAGCTCGCGCTGCGGGTAGGCATCGGCGCGCAGCAGCCGCACCGGCAGGCCGGCCGCTTCGCCACGGCTGGCCAGCTGCTCGGCGATGCGCTTCGCATTGCCGGTCTGGCTGCCGTAGACGATCGTCAGCCGACTGGCCGGCTGCCCCGCCGGCGCGGGAGTCACCCCGCCACCGCGCTGCACCTGCTCGGCCTGCGCCGCGCTCCACGCGGCGATCCAGTACAGCTGGGCGGCAGTCAGGCTTTCCAGTTCCCGGGTCAGCCGGGCAAGCTTGTCCGCATCGAGGCTTGGCGCTGGAAGGTTTGGCACGGCGACGGTATTCACACTGACTCCATCTGGACATCTATACTTCTCGACGTCCAAATTATTTTTTAACCGCTGGCTCGGGAAAGGATATGTCGGCATGTACTTATGCCGAGGCCTTATTTCCGCGCAACGAGCCCGTTCCCGATACTTGCTACACTTCCGTATCGCGCACGGATGCCCCTCCGCCCATGCCCCCGTTGTCCGAATTCCTCACCTTTGCCGCCGTGGGCGCACTCGCCCAGCTGGTCGACGGTGCGTTGGGCATGGCTTACGGCGTCGTCTCCGCGGCGATGCTGCTGGGGCTGGGCCTGCCGCCGGCGGTGGCCAGCGCCAGCGTGCATTACGCGGAAACCTTCACCTGCGGCGCCTCCGGCCTCAGCCATCTCGTGGCCGGCAACGTGCGGCGGCAGCTGTTCTGGACGCTGGCCATTCCCGGCGCCATCGGTGCCGTGATCGGCGCCTATGTGGTCACCCATGTCCCGGCCAGCGGGATGCGGCTGGCGCTCACCATCTACATGCTGGGCATGGGCGCATTCCTGCTGTGGCGGGCAACCCGGCCCGACCGTGGCCACGATGACGCAGTGCCGCGCGCCACTCGCCCGTTGGGACTGGTCGCCGGCTTCGCCGATGCCGTGGCCGGCGGCGGCTGGAGCGCGCTGACCGTGACCACCCTGGTCGCCCGCGGCGCCACGCCGCGCACGGTGATCGGCACCGTGCACCTGGCCAAGTCCGTGGTCAGCGCCGCCGCCAGCGTCAGCTTCCTGCTGCATCTTGGCGCGGCGCATGGCACGGCCGTGCTGGGCCTGATCGTTGGCGGCATGGCCGCCGCCCCGCTGGGTGCCCTGCTGGTCCGGCGCATGCCGGCACGGGCCGCGACCCTGCTGGCCGCCACCGCCGTGCTGGGGCTGGGGCTCAGCAACGTGGTGAAGGCGTTGCACTGACGTCGCCAGCAGCGGTCACCGCTACAATGCGCGCATGACCAAGCCGGCCCCCTTTCCGATCGAAGTCCGCGGCTCCGCGAAGCAGCCGCTGGGCATGCCGCCCGCCCGTTTCCTGCGCGACTACTGGCAGAAGCGCCCGCTGCTGGTCCGCCACGCCCTCCCCGGCTTCCAGCCGCCGCTGCAGCCGGACGACCTGGCCGGCCTGGCCTGCGAGCCGACCGCGCTGGCGCGGCTGATCGTGCACGACGCGAAGCGCGACCGCTGGCAGGTCAAGTCCGGCCCGCTCGACGAAGCCGATTTCGCCAGGACTCCCGACAGCGACTGGACCCTGCTGGTGCAGGACGTCGACAAGTGGGACGCGGACGTGGCGCAGCTGCTGGAGTACTTCCGCTTTCTGCCGAGCTGGCGGGTGGACGACGTGATGGTGTCCTACGCCGAGCCCGGCGGCGGGGTCGGCGCCCACGTCGACCAGTACGACGTGTTCCTGATCCAGGGCCTGGGCCAGCGCCATTGGGCGATCAGCGACGATCCGCTGGCGCCGAAGGCGTTTCGCCCCGACGTGGAGCTGAAGCAGCTGGTGCAGTTCGAGCCGACCCACGAATGGCTGCTGGACCCGGGCGACATGCTGTACCTGCCACCTGGCGTGCCGCATGACGGCGTGGCGTTCGGCGGCCCGTGCATGACCTTCTCCGTCGGCATGCGCGCGCCATCGCAGGCCGAGCTGACCGGCGACCTCGCCGACTACATCGCCGAACACCTGCCGGAGCAACTGCGCTACGCCGACCCGGACCTGAAACCGGCCACCGCGGGCGGCGAAATCGACCGCGCCGCGATCGAACGCCTGAAGGATGCGCTGCCGTTTGCCGCCGCCCTGCGCGACGACCTGCTGCGCGACTGGTTCGGCCGCTTCATCACCCGCTACCGCAGCGCACAGGCACCCGCTGCACCGGACAAGCCGCTGAGCGAGGCCGCGCTGGCCAGGCAGCTCGATGCCGGCGCGCAGCTGCTGCGCCATCCGTGGTCGCGGCTGGCATGGAGTCGCGGCAAGTCCGGCTGCACGCTGTACGCCAACGGCCAGGCCTATCCGGCCACGCCGGCGCTGGCGCAGCAGCTGTGCGAACAGCGCACGCTCCGCATCGAGCGCAAGCCCGAGGCCGTCGAATGCGCCCTGCTGCTGGCCCTGGTCAACGATGGCCAGCTGCTGCCGCGCAAACACCGCCGGCGATGAAACTGCAGGACTTCCACGTCGAGATCGCCGACTGGTCGCGCGCCGAGCAGCGCAGCGCCCTGCTCGACCTGCGCGAGGTGGTGTTCATCCGCGAACAGGGTGTGTCCGAACAGCGCGAGCGCGACGGGCTGGACGCGGATTGCTGGCACGTGCTGGCCCGCGACGAGGCCGGCCAGCCGATCGGCTGTGGCCGGCTCACCCCGGCGCACAAGATCGGCCGCATGGCCGTGCTGCGGGAATGGCGCGGGCGCGGCGTCGGCGTGGTGCTGCTGCGTGAGCTGGTGGCCCGCGCCCGCGCGCAGGGCTGGCCGGAAGTGGCGCTGGACGCCCAGGTCAGCGCGCTCGGTTTCTACCAGCGCGAGGGTTTCGTCGCGTACGGCGAGGAGTTCGAGGACGCCGGGCTGATACACCGGGCGATGCGCCTGTCGCTGTCCGCAGCGGCGGAGGAAGCCGCGCCGCCACGCGACATCGACGCGCTGCCGGCCGGCACGCGCAGCGAGACCGCCGCCGCCCGCCTGCAGCTGCTGGCCGACGCACGCCACCAGCTGTCCATCCACCTGCCGCTGCTCGGCAACGACAGCTATGCCTGCGCGGAAGAACTGGCCGAGCTGCGCCGCATCGCGACTTCCGGCCGTGGCGCGCGGATCCGTATCCTGCTGCACGATCCGGCCGTCGCCCTGCGCAACGACCACCGGCTGGTCGCGCTGGCGCAGCGCCTGCCCAGCGCGATCCAGGTCCGCACACCGGTGGAGGAAGCCGACCTCGCCTGCATCTCGGCCTGCCTGCTCAACGACGCCGGCGGCTACCTGTTCCTGCCCGAGGCAGACCGCGCGCAAGGCCGCGCCGCCCGCCGCGACCGCGCCAGCCAGGCGCCGCTGCAGCAGCACTTCGACGAGCTGTGGGAGCGCGCCGAACGGGCCAGCGAGTTGCAGGCGCTGGGCCTTTAGCCGGGCCGGTCGAGCGGTCGTTCAGCCGGGTGTCACGGTGCCGGACGCTGCAAATCGCGGGAAACCGCCGGGTGCGACAAAACACGCCTTAGACCATCGTCGGAGATACCCGCCGAAAAGGCGTTCCGGGCAGCCCGCAGCTTGCCGCGTCGCAGCAGCCAGAGGCTATAATCGTCAGGATTCTCCCCAGCCATCCGTATGGGCGACCGGTCGGGCTTGAAAACCGGACGGAAGCCGTGACCTCAAAGGTCACACGGATGGCCGCAAGCCTCCCTTCCCTGCCGGTGGTGACGTGACTACAAACCTGATTCGCGAGTTCTTCGAATCCTCCCAACTCGCTGGCGGCAACGCCGATTACGTCGAATCCCTCTATGACGCCTGGCTGGCCGACACCTCGTCGGTACCGGCCGAATGGGCCGATTACTTTGCCTCCTTCAAGGGCCGCGAAGCGGGAGACGTCTCCCACGCCGCGGCCATCGCGCGCATCGAGGCGGCGCAGAAGCGGCGCCACAACGGCGTCGCCGCCGCGCCGGTGAGCGACGAGCACGCACGCAAGCAGGCCGGCGTGCTGCGCCTGCTCACCGCCTACCGCTCGCGCGGCCACCTCGCCGCCGACCTCGACCCGCTCGGCCTGACCGAGAAGATGCCCGCGCCGGACCTCGGCCTCGCCTTCCACGGCCTCGCCGACGCCGACCTCGACACCGAATTCGATACCGGCAACTACGCCGGCGGCGGCCAGCGCCTGAAACTGCGCGAGCTGCTGGATCGGCTGAAGAAGACCTACGCCAGCACGATCGGCGCCGAGTTCATGCACATCAGCAACCACGAGCAGCGCAACTGGATCTACAGCCGGCTCGAACAGGCCACCGGCCGCAGCGGCCTGGACAACGCCGGCAAGCAGCGCGTGCTGGACGGCCTCACCGCCGCCGAGGGCCTGGAGCGCTACCTGCACACCAAGTACGTCGGCCAGAAGCGCTTCTCGCTGGAAGGCGGCGACAGCCTGATCCCGATGCTCGACGACGTGGTGCGCGCCGCCGGCGACAACGGCATCAAGGAGCTGGTGATCGGCATGGCCCACCGCGGCCGCCTCAACGTGCTGGTCAACATCCTGGGCAAGCCGCCGAAGACCCTGTTCGACGAGTTCGAAGGCCGCTTCGACCACCCCGACGACCCGGCCCACTCCGGCGACGTGAAGTACCACATGGGCTTCTCCGCCGACGTCAAGACGCCCAAGGGCGGCGTGCACGTGGCGCTGGCGTTCAATCCCTCGCACCTGGAAATCGTCAACCCGGTGGTGACCGGCTCGGTGCACGCGCGCCAGACCCGCCGCCGCGATACCGCGCACACGCAGTCGATGGCCGTGCTGATCCACGGCGACGCCGCGCTGTCCGGCCAGGGCGTGAACATGGAACTGTTCAACATGTCGCAGGCGCGCGGCTTCAAGATCGGCGGCAGCCTGCACATCGTGATCAACAACCAGGTCGGCTTCACCATCTCCAACCCGCAGGACGCGCGCTCCACCATGTACTGCACCGACCTGGCCAAGATGGTCAATGCGCCGGTGCTGCACGTGAACGGCGACGATCCGGAAGCGGTGATCCTGGTGACCCGGCTTGCCTACGCGTTCCGCAAGCAGTTCCGCAAGGACGTGGTGATCGACCTGGTCTGCTACCGCCGCCATGGCCACAACGAGGCCGATGAGCCGGCCGCCACCCAGCCAGTGATGTACCAGATCATCAAGAAGCGCCCAACTGCGCGCGCCCTGTACCAGCAGCAGCTGGTGAAGGAAGGCGTGCTGGCCGAAGGCGAGGCCGCCAAGCAGTTCGACGCCTATCGCGCGCGGCTGGAAGCCGGCGCGCCGATGACCGAGCTGGACACCGCGCCGGTGCGCGACGGCCACGTCGACTGGGCCCGCTTCCTCGGTGGCAAGCTGTCGATGCCGGCCGACACCACGGTGCCGAAGCCGAAGCTGCTGGAGCTGGCCGGCAAGATCCTCGCCGTGCCGGCGGACCTCACCCTGCAGGCCCGCGTGGCGAAGATCTACGACGACCGCCGCAAGATGGCCGCGGGCGAGCTGCCGGCCGACTGGGGCTTCGCCGAGAACCTGGCCTATGCCACCCTGGTCGATGCCGGCCACGACATGCGCCTAGTCGGCCAGGACTCCAGCCGCGGCACCTTCTTCCACCGCCATGCGGTGCTGCACGACCAGAAGGACGGACACACCTGGATGCCGCTGGCCACCGTGCGCGGGGGCGCCGATGTCGAGGTGATCGACTCGCTGCTCAGCGAGGAAGCGGTGATGGCGTTCGAGTACGGCCACTCCACCACCGACCCCGACACGCTCAACATCTGGGAAGCCCAGTACGGCGACTTCGCCAACGGCGCGCAGGTGGTGATCGACCAGTTCATCAGCTCCGGCGAGGCGAAGTGGAACCGCCTGTGCGGCCTGGTGCTGCTGCTGCCGCACGGCTACGAAGGCCAGGGCCCGGAGCATTCCTCCGCGCGTCTGGAGCGCTTCCTGCAGCTGTGCGCGATGGACAACATGCAGGTCTGCGTGCCGACCACGCCGGCGCAGAATTTCCACATGATCCGCCGGCAGATGCTGCGTGCCGCGCGCAAGCCGCTGATCGTGATGACGCCGAAGTCGCTGCTGCGCTACAAGCTGGCGGTGTCCACGCTGGACGAGCTGGCCAACGGCAACTTCCAGCTGGTGATCGGCGAGCATCGCGAGCTGGCTGCGAAGAAGGTCAAGCGCGTGGTGCTGTGTTCCGGCAGGGTCTACTACGACCTGCTGGAGGAAGCGGAGAAGCGCGGGCTGGCCGACGTGGCGATCGCGCGCGTCGAGCAGCTGTACCCGTTCCCGCGCGAGGAAGTGACGGCAGAACTGGACAAATATCCTTCCGCCAAGGAAGTGATCTGGTGCCAGGAGGAACCGATGAACCAGGGCGCCTGGTTCCAGATCCGCCACCACCTGCAGGCCTGCATCGGCAGCAAGCACAGTCTCTCCTATGCGGGGCGTGCGCGCTCGCCGGCACCTGCCGCCGGCCACCACAACACCCACGTTGCGGAACAGGCGGCGCTCGTCGAGCAGGCGCTGGCCGCCTCGGTGGGTACCGACCACGCCGCGGAATAAAGCAGCTTCCCTGAACAGTGCGGCCAGGATAGCCGCTTCTTGATCTCCGCAATCATGGATGAGCGCACCAACTCAAGGATTCCCATGTCCATCGAACTCAAAGTCCCCGTCCTGCCCGAGTCCGTCTCCGACGCCACCATCGCCAGCTGGCACAAGCAGGCCGGCGACGCGGTGAAGCGCGACGAGAACCTGATCGACCTCGAAACCGACAAGGTGGTGCTGGAGGTGCCTTCGCCGGTCGACGGCGTGCTGAAGGAAATCCGCCACCAGGTCGGCGACACGGTGAACAGCGGGCAGATCATCGCGATCATCGAGGAAGGCGCCGTGGCCGCCGTGCCGGCACCGGCACCGGCACCGGCTGCCGCCGCTCCCGCCCCGGCCGCGGCGGCTCCTGCCCCGGTCGTGCCGAAGGCCGCCGCCGCGCTTTCGCCTGCCGCGCAACGCGTCGCCAGCGAGAACAAGGTCGACACCTCCGCCATCGCCGGCACCGGCCGCGACGGCCGCATCATCAAGGAAGACGTGGTCAACGCCGGTTCACGCCCTGCCGCGGCTCCCGCCGCCGCACCGGCCGCGAAGCCGACCCCCGGCGCACGCCCGGAAGAGCGCGTGCCGATGACCCGCATGCGCGCGCGCATCGCCGAGCGCCTGATGCAGTCGAAGAACTCGATCGCCATGCTCACCTCGTTCAACGAGGTGAACCTGGCCGAAGTGATGAAGATGCGCAAAGCCCTCGGCGACGCGTTCCAGAAGGAACACGGCATCAAGCTCGGCTTCATGAGCTTCTTCGTCAAGGCCGCCGCCGAGGCGCTGAAGCGCTACCCCTACGTCAACGCCTCGGTCGACGGCAACGACGTGATCTACCACGGCTACCAGGACATCTCGATCGCCGTGTCCACCGACAAGGGCCTGGTCACGCCGGTGCTGCGCGACGTGCAGGACATGAGCTTCGCCGACGTCGAGCAGGCCATTGCCGACTACGCCACCAAGGCGCGCAACAACAAGCTCACCCTGGACGACCTGCAGGGCGGCACGTTCACCATCACCAACGGCGGCACGTTCGGCTCGCTGTTCTCCACCCCGATCGTCAACCCGCCGCAGAGCGCCATCCTCGGCATGCACACGATCAAGGAACGCGCCATCGTCGAGAACGGCCAGATCATCGCCGCGCCGATGATGTACATCGCGATCAGCTACGACCACCGCATCATCGACGGCAAGGACGCGGTGCTGTTCCTGGTCGACATCAAGAACCAGCTGGAGAATCCGCAAAGGATGTTGCTGGGCCTCTGACGAGGCCCGGGATTCGGGATTGGGGATCCGGGATTCGGAAAAGCGCGCGCATTTGACGCCCTTTCGAATCTCTTCCCCACCGAATCCCGGATGACATTCGGGATTTACCGCAGCGCCGCACGCCTTTGCCCTTGCGAATCCCGAATCCCGAATCCCCAATCCCGAATCTCGTGTGAGCGAATGAAATGAGCGAAAAATACGATGTCATCGTCATCGGCGCCGGTCCGGCCGGCTATGTGGCGGCGATCCGCGCCGCGCAGCTGGGCCTGAAGACGGCTTGCATCGACGCGTTCACCGGCAAGGACGGCAAGGCGGCGCTGGGGGGCACCTGCCTCAACGTGGGCTGCATCCCGTCCAAGGCGCTGCTGGATTCCTCGCGCCAGTACTGGAACATCGCGCACAATCTGCCGGCGCACGGCATCAGCGTCGACAATCCGAAGGTCGACATGGCCACCTTCATCGGCCGCAAGGACAAGATCGTCAAGCAGTTCACCGGCGGCATCGGCCAGCTGTTCAAGGCGAACAAGGTCACGCCGTTCTTCGGCACCGGCAAGCTGCTGAAGGGCAACTCGGTCGAGGTCACCGCCGCCGACGGCAGCAAGCAGACGATCAGCGCCACCAACGTGATCCTCGCTTCGGGCTCCATCCCGATCGAACTGCCGTTCGCCAAGTTCGACGGCAAGGCGATCGTCGACAACGCCGGCGCGCTGGACTTCACCGAGGTACCGAAGCGCCTGGGCGTGATCGGCGCCGGCGTGATCGGCCTGGAGCTGGGCAGCGTGTGGCGCCGCATGGGCGCGGAAGTGACGATCATCGAAGCACTGCCCGACTTCCTCTCGGTGGCCGATGCCGACATCGCCAAGATTGCCGCGAAGGAGTTCGCCAAGCAGGGCCTGGACATCAAGCTCGACGCCAAGCTCAACAAGGCCGAGGTGAAGAAGGACGGCGTGCACATCACCTACACCGACAAGAACGGCGAGCAGAAGCTCGTGGTCGACAAGCTGCTGGTGGCCGTGGGCCGCCGCGCCTACACCAAGGACCTGCTGGCCGACGACACCGGCGTGAAGGTGGACGAGCGCGGCCGCATCCTGGTCGACGAGCACTGCCATACCGGCGTGGATGGCGTGTGGGCGATCGGCGACGCCGTGCGCGGCCCGATGCTGGCGCACAAGGGTTCCGAGGAAGGCGTGGCGGTGGCCGAGTGGATCGCCGGCAAGGCGGGCCACGTCAACTACGACACCATCCCGTCCGTGATCTACACCGAGCCGGAAGTGGCCTGGGCCGGCAAGACCGAGAAGGAGCTGAAGGACGCCGGCGTGCCGTACAAGGTCGGCACCTTCCCGTTCGCCGCCATCGGCCGCGCCGTGGCGATGAACGAGGCGGTGGGCCAGGTGAAGATGCTCGCCCACGCGGAGACCGACCGCATCCTCGGCGTGCACATGGTCGGCCCGGGCGTATCCGAGCTGATCGCCGAGTGCGTGGTGGCGATGGAGTTCAAGGGTTCGTCCGAAGATCTGGCCCGCATCGTCCACGCGCATCCGACCCTGTCCGAGGCCGTGCACGAGGCCGCGCTGTCGGTCGACAAGCGCGCCATCCACAAGGGCAACTGAGGCCAGGATGGGCTCATCCCGGACAGCCCATGGATGGGCGTCGATCCGGGATCCAGAGCCTCGGCCCGCTCCTGGCAACCTGAGCGGGCCGTTTCGTCTCCCGTAGGAGCCCGCTTGCGGGCGATGCTTTTGCCATCCCGAATCCCGGCTTTCAAAGCATCGTCCGCAAGCGGGCTCCTACGAAAACGCGTTTCAACGGAACACGCATGCCCCAACCCACCGCCATCTGTGTCTACTGCGGCTCCAACAGCGGCCGGCATCCCGAATACGCCGAACAGGCCCACGCCTTTGGCACCGAGATGGCCCGGCGCGGCATCGCGCTGGTCTACGGTGGCGGCAACGTCGGCCTGATGGGCGTGGTGGCCGACGCGGTGCTGGCCGGTGGCGGCAGGGTGGTTGGCGTGATTCCGCGCCAGCTGGTGGAACTGGAAGTGGCCCACCCTGGCCTGACCGAACTGGTGGTGGTCGAAACCATGCACCAGCGCAAGACGCGCATGTACGAACTGTCCGACGCCTTCGTCGCCCTGCCCGGCGGCTTCGGCACCATGGACGAGATGTTCGAAATGCTGACCTGGGCCCAGCTCGGCCTGCACCGCTACCCCTGCGCCTTCCTCGACGTGCGCGGCTACTACCGCGACCTGCGCACGCTGATGGCGCACATGGTCGACGAATCCTTCGTGAAGGCGGCGCAGCGCGACAGCATATGGTTCGGCGACGACATCGCCGCGTTGTTCGACTGGATGCGGGACTACGAAGGCAGCTACACGCCCAAGTGGATTTCCTCCCGCAGCGTCCACGCCTGATTCTGCAGGAGGTCGAGATGCCCCGTTTCCGTGCTTTCCGCATCCACAACGACGATGCCGGCTACCGCGCCGACATCGACACCATGGACACCAGCGCGCTGTCGTCCGGCGAAGTGCTGGTCAAGGTCGCGTATTCTTCGGTCAACTACAAGGATGCGCTGGCCGGCACCGGCAAGGGCCGCATCCTGCGCCAGTACCCGCTCAACGGCGGCATCGACGTGGCGGGCCACGTGGTCGCCTCGACCGATCCGGCGTTCAGGGAAGGCGACGCCGTGCTGTGCACCGGCAGCGGGCTGTCCGAGACGCGCGACGGCGGCTACGGCGAATACGCGCGCCTCGACGCACGCTGGACGATCCCGCTGCCGGTCGGCTTGAGCCTGCGCGAAAGCATGATCATCGGCACCGCCGGCTTCACCGCGGCACTGGCCCTGCTGCGCATGCAGGACAACCGGCAATCGCCGACGCTGGGTCCGATCGCGGTGACCGGCGCCAGCGGTGGCGTCGGCATGCTGGCGATCGACATCTTCAGCCGCGCCGGTTACGAGGTGCACGCGATCAGCGGCAAGGCCGACCACTTCGACTTCCTGCGCGGCCTCGGCGCCAGCGAATGCATCGACCGCCACCAGCTCGCCTTCAGCGGCAAGCCGATGGACTCCGCCCGCTTCGGCGGCGCGCTGGACAACGTCGGCGGCAGCATGCTCGGTGGACTGTTGCCGCTGATCGCGCCGTACGGCAACGTGGCGATCTGCGGCAACGCCGGCGGCATCGCCATCGACAGCACGGTGATGCCGTTCATCATCCGCGGCGTGAGCCTGCTCGGGATCGCCTCGGCCGGCACCGCCCGCCATCTGCGCGACCGGATCTGGCAGCACCTTGCCGGCGACTGGAAGCCGCGGCACCTGGATCGCATCGTCACCCGTGAGACCAGCCTCGAGGAGCTGCCCAAGGTGTTTGCGCACATGCTCGCGGGCGAGTCGTTTGGACGCACCCTGGTGCGCGTCGACGGCGCGGTGTGACGAAACCGCGCTTGGAAGTCGCACCACCACGGCTTAGAATCAACGAAACTCGCAGGGAATTATCACCTTATGGCACGCATCCTGATCGTCGACGACTCCCCGTCGCAGCTGCTTGGCATCAAGCGGATCGTCGAAAAACTCGGGCATGAGACCCTCTCGGCCGAAGACGGCGCCGCGGGCGTGGAAGTGGCCAAGGCGGAGAAGCCCGACCTGATCCTGATGGACGTGGTCATGCCCAATCTCAACGGCTTCCAGGCCACCCGCACGATCAGCAAGAACGCCGAGACCGCGCACATTCCGATCATCCTGGTGACCACCAAGGACCAGGAGACCGACCGCGTCTGGGGTATGCGCCAAGGCGCCAAGGCCTACGTGACCAAGCCGATCAAGGAAGAGGAGCTGCTCAAGGCGCTGCAGGAATTCCTGCCGGGCTGATCCCCACCACGCTTCGTGAAAAACGGCGCCCGCAGGCGCCGTTTTCGTTTATGCCGCCCGCAGCTCAGTGGCGCGGATCGAAGTTCGCGAATGCCTCGTGCAGCGCTTCGTACGCCGCGCGCTGTTTATCGCTCTCCGCCGCTGGCGCACGGATCGACAGCTCCACCAGTTGATCGCCCGGATTCGCGCCCGGCATGCCACGCCCCTTCAGGCGCAGTTTGCGCCCCGATTGCGAGCCCGCCGGGATGCGCAGGTCGACCGTACCGGCCAGCGTCGGTACCGGCACGGTGGCACCCAGCGCGGCTTCCCACGGTGCGATCGGCAACACGTGCACCACATTGCGGCCGTCCAGCCGGAAACGCGCATCGTCGCGGATACCCACCTCCAGCAGCAGGTCGCCATTCGGCCCGCCGGCCGTGCCGGGATGCCCCTGGCCGGACAGGCGGATCACCTGGCCCGGCTGGATACCCGCCGAAATCTTCACCTCCAGCACGCGCTCGCCACCTGCCTGATCCTGCATGGCCAGCCGCGTGCGGCCACCGTCGAACGCGGTCTGCAGGTCGATCTGCACCGATGCCTGCACGTCGCGGCCGCGACGGGACCGCGGCTGGCCATGATGGCTGCCGGCGGCGCCGCGACCGAACAGGCTCTCGAAGAAATCGCTGAAGTCGCTGTCGCCGCCACCGAAACCCTGCTGCCCCTGCCAGCCCGGCGGCGGCCGGAACTGCTCGCCCTGCCGGTAGCCGCCGGCACGCAGCTGGTCATAGGAACGCCGCTTCTCGGTGTCCTTGAGCACTTCGTTGGCCTCATTGACCGCCTTGAATTTCTCCTCGGCGCCGGCCTCCTTGTTCTTGTCCGGATGGTATTTGCGCGCCAGCTTGCGATACGCGGCCTTGATCTCGGCCTCGCTCGCCTCGGGCTTCACGCCCAGAATGTCGTAATAGTCTTTGAATTCCACGCACCGCTCCCGCCGGTTCGACCTCTTCCACACGCAACGACCTGCCGCGGATCATGGTCTGCGGCAGGTCGTCCGCGCAATACTCGCGGAAATGTTTCAGCTGCCGGTATTGATGGTGATGCGGCGTGGCGTGGTCTCCGCCTTCTTCGGAATGACGATTTCCAGCACGCCATGCTTGCCATGCGCAGTGACGCCGTCGGCATCGGCACTGTCGGGCAGCGCGAAGCGCCGATAGAACACGCCGTGCGAACGCTCCAGCCGGGTGAACTTGCCGTTCTGCTCGCGGTTCTCCACGGTGCGTTCGCCCTTGATGGTGAGGATGCCCTTCTCCATGCTCACCTCGATCTTCTCCGGGTCCACGCCAGGAATGTCAGCGTAGATCACGAAACGCTTGTCCTCTTCCTTGATGTCCACGCGCGGCGCCCATTGGCTGGTCACCACGTTGGACTGGTCCGCCTCGGCCGGGTTGCCCAGCAGACGATCGAACGCCTCGCGGATGTCGCCGATGTTGGCCGTGCCGGCCGGATTCCACGAAAAATTGCGACTCAGATTCATGTTCGTATCTCCTCGTCGATAAAGGTCTGCGGCTCGATGCCGCCTGCTCAGGAAGTGGGTTTGCAGGGTTCCCGATTCAAGGCGACAAGCTTCGTCCCGCGGCGCTAGCATGGCGTGGTTGCCAACGAAGGAAGCCCGCACCATGACCATCCAGATCGGCCAGTCGCTGCCGGATATCGAGCTGTCGGTGGTCGGCGAGGAGATCCGCCCCTGCCGCACCGGCGAACTGTTTGCCGGAAGCCGCGTGGTGCTGTTCGCCGTCCCTGGCGCCTTCACGCCGACCTGTTCCAGCCGGCACCTCCCCGGCTACGCACAACGCTACGCCGACTTCCAGGAAACCGGGGTGAAGGTGATGTGCCTGGCAGTCAACGACGCCTACGTGATGCAGGCTTGGGCCCGCGCCCAGCAGGTTCCCCCGGGCCTGCTGATGCTCGCCGACGGCAACGCCAACTTCACCCGCGCGTTGGGCCTGGAACTGGACGGCAGCGCCTTCGGCATGGGCCTGCGCGCACGCCGCTTCGCACTGTATGCGGAGGACGGCGTAGTGCGCCTGTTGCAGGTGGAGGCGCCGGGCGAACTGCGCGTTTCCAGTGCCGAGGCGATGCTGGCCGCTATCAGCCACTGAAAGAAAAACCCCGGCATGGCCGGGGTTTTTCGATTCGTCGCCAGCCTTACTCGGCGGATTCCGTCGGAGAGCCGTCGTCGTCGGCCGGTTCCGGTGCCGCGGCGGATGCAGCATCCTCGCCGTTGTCCTCGTCCGCTTCCAGCCGCATCACGCTGACCAGCGTTTCGTCTGCCGGCAGGCGGATCAGGGTGACGCCCTGGGTATTGCGGCCCAGCTGCGAGACTTCCGCCACGCGGGTACGCACCAGCGTGCCCTGGTCGGAAATCAGCATCAGCTCGTGCGCCTCGCTGACCTGTACCGCGGCGACCAGCGCGCCGTTGCGCTCGGAACACTGGATGCCGATCACGCCCTGGGTACCGCGGCCCTTCTTCGGGAACTCATCGAGCCGGGTACGCTTGCCGTAACCCCGCGCCGTCGCGGTCAGGATGTCGCCCTGCGCCGCCACGATCAGCGAGACCACCTCGGCTCCGTCCGCCAGCCGCATGCCACGCACGCCGGTGGCGGTGCGGCCCATCGAACGCACGGTGTTCTCGTCGAAGCGGTTGACCTTGCCGTTGGAGGCGAACAGCAGGATGTCGCTGTTGCCGTCGGTGAGTTCCACGTTGACCAGCGCGTCGCCCTCGTCGAGCTTGATCGCCTGCTTGCCCTTCTGCAGCTGGTAGGCAAACTCGGTCAGCGGAGTCTTCTTGACCGTGCCGTGCTTGGTCGCGAAGAACACGTAGCGGTCGTCGCCGTATTCGCGCACCGGCAGCACCGCCTGCACCTTCTCGCCCTCGCCCAGCGGCAACAGGTTGATGATCGGCTTGCCGCGCGCGCCGGAACCGGCCTCCGGCATCTGGTAGACCTTGAGCCAGTAGACGCGACCGGTGCTGGTGAAGGTGAGCAGGGTGTCGTGCGTGTTGACCACCCACAGCTGTTCGACGACATCCTCGTCCTTTAACGCGGAAGCCGAACGGCCCCTGCCGCCGCGCCGCTGCGCGCGGTACGCGCTGGCCGGCTGGCGCTTGACGTAGCCGGTATGCGATAGCGTGACCACGACGTCTTCCGGCGTGATCAGATCGAGGACGTTGAGGTCCTCCTGCGAGTGCTGGATCTCGGTACGGCGCGCATCGCCGAACTCGGCCTTGATCGCCTCCAGTTCCTCGCGGATCACCTGCAGCAGGCGGTCCGGATTCTCCAGGATCTCGATCAGGCCGCGAATGGTTTCCAGGATCTGGCGGTATTCGTCGGAAAGCTTTTCCTGCTCCAGCCCGGTGAGGCGGTGCAGGCGCATCGCCAGGATTTCCAGTGCCTGCGCCTCGGACAGCTGGTAGCCATCGGCCTTCAGGCCATCGCGCGGGTCCATGTCCTCCGGTCGCGAGGCACCAGCGCCGCTGGCGGACAACAGGGTCCGCACCAGGCCGGCTTCCCAGCGCCGCACCACCATGCGCTCGCGCGCTTCGGCCGGCGATGACGAGGTCTTGATCAGCTCGATCATCTCGTCGATGTTGGCCAGCGCGACGGTGAGGCCTTCGAGGATGTGCGCGCGGGCACGCGCCTTGCGCAGGTCGAAGATGGTGCGACGGGTGACCACCTCGCGCCGGTGGCGGATGAACGCCTCGAGGATGTCCTTGATATTGAGCAGCTTCGGCTGGCCGTCCAGCAAGGCCACCATGTTGATGCCGAAGGTGACCTGCAGCTGGGTCTGCTGGAACAGGTTGTTCAGCACCACGTCGCCCATCGCATCCTTGCGGATTTCGATGACGACACGCATGCCGTCCTTGTCGGACTCGTCACGCAGCTCGCTGATGCCTTCGAGCTTCTTCTCCTTGACCAGCTCGGCGATCTTCTCGATCAGCCGGGCCTTGTTCACCTGATACGGCAGCTCGTGGACGATGATCGTCTCGCGGCCGTTCGGCTCGGTCTCGATTTCGGCCTTGGCGCGCACCAGGATGCGGCCGCGACCGGTGCGATACGCCTCGATGATGCCGGACGAACCGTTGATGATGCCGTGGGTCGGGAAATCCGGGCCGGGGATGTAGTGCATCAGGTCATCGATCGACAGCGCAGGTTCGTCGATCAGCGCGATCGTCGCGGCGATCACCTCGTTGAGGTTGTGCGGCGGGATGTTGGTGGCCATGCCCACCGCGATGCCGGCCGAACCGTTCACCAGCAGGTTCGGCACACGGGTGGGCAACACCAGTGGCTCCTGCTCGCTCTCGTCGTAGTTCGGGCCGAAGTCGACGGTTTCCTTGTCGATGTCGGCCAGCAGCTCGTGGCTGAGCCGCGACATGCGCACCTCGGTGTAGCGCATCGCCGCGGCGCTGTCGCCGTCGACCGAGCCGAAGTTGCCCTGGCCGTCGACCAGCATGTAGCGCAGCGAGAACGGCTGCGCCAGGCGTACGATCGCGTCATACACCGACTGGTCGCCGTGCGGATGGTACTTACCGATGACGTCACCGACCACGCGGGCCGACTTCTTGTACGGTTTGTTGTATACGTTGCCCAGCTCGTTCATCGCGAACAGCACGCGGCGATGCACGGGTTTCAGACCGTCGCGGACATCCGGAAGTGCGCGGCCCACGATCACGCTCATGGCGTAGTCGAGATAGCTCTGGCGCATCTCGTCTTCAATGTTGACGCGTATCACTTCTTTGGCGAGCTCTGCCATCAATCGGCTTCCCTGATAACGAAAAAAGGACGCTGGCACCGCGCCTCAAGCGCATGCGCAAGCGACCCGAAATCAACCTATGGAGTGTAGCACGAATGGTATCAAAACTACAGTATTTAACCAATATGAATCAATGACTTAAGACAATGTTTCGGTGGACTTGAAAAGCATCCCGCGCGCTGTCGAAAAATTGATCAGTGCGGCCACGGCGGAACCGGCGGCGGCGGCCGGTGCCGGCCAGCGCTGCAGCAGCGGGAAGCCCACCAGTAGCAGGGCGTAAACCCCGTAATTGACCACTGCGCCGAGGCTCATCAGCCCCAGCCAGTGCAACCATTCGGCATGTGCCGCGCGGTTGCTGCTGCGTGCGGCAAAGGTGTAACGGCGGTTCCACCACCAGGTCACCGTTGCCGCGACCAGGAACGACAGCACGCGGGCCAGGTAGGGATTCCAGGCGGCCCAGCCAACCAGCGCCTGCACGATCCCGGCGTCGACCAGCAAGCCCAGCACACCGCCGACGGCGAACAGCGCGATCTCGCGCGGGAGTTTCATCATCCGAACATGGCCTGCATCGCCAGGCTGTTCGGCCGCTCGATCACGCCGCGCTCGGTCACGATCGCGTCGATCAGCTCCGCCGGCGTCACGTCGAACACCGGGTTCCAGGCCTGCGCACCCTCGACCACGACGCGACGACCGGCGATACCGAGCAGCTCGGCCGGGTCGCGCAACTCGATCTCGATTTCCTCGCCGCTGCCGGTGGCCATGTCGACGGTGGAGGACGGTGCCACCACCATGAATTTCACGCCGTGGTACTTCGCCGCGATCGCCAGCTGATAGGTGCCGATCTTGTTCGCGGTATCGCCGTTCGCGGCGATCCGGTCGGCGCCCACGATCACCCACTGCACCGCGCCGGATTTCATCAGGTGCGCGGCGGCGGAATCGGCGATCAGCCGTGCCGGGATACCGTCGCGCACCAGCTCCCACATGGTCAGCCGCGCACCCTGCTGCCACGGCCGCGTTTCGCCGGCGTAGACCCGCGCGATCCGGCCCGCCGCCACGCCGGCGCGGATCACGCCCAGCGCGGTGCCGTAGCCGGCGGTGGCCAGCGAGCCGGTATTGCAGTGGGTCAGCACGCCCGAGCCGGCGGCAATCAGGCTGGCGCCCGACTCTCCCATCCGCCGGTTCGCGGCCAGGTCTTCATCCTGGATCGCCTGCGCCTCGCGCCGCAGCACGTCGGCGTCAGCGCCGGTCGCGATGCGCCGCTTCATCCGGTCCAGCGCCCACATCAGGTTCACCGCGGTGGGTCGCGCGGCGCGCAGCGTGGCCAGCACCGGTTCCAGCGGCACGCCCTGCTGCGCCGCCATCGCCACGCCCCAGGCGGCGGCAATGCCGATCGCCGGTGCGCCGCGCACCGCCAGGTCGCGGATCGCCTGGGTGACCTGCGCGGCGTCGCGGCAGTCGATCCAGCGCTCCTCGCCGGGCAGCAGGCGCTGGTCGAGCAGGCGCAGATGATCGCCCCGCCACTGCACGGCGCGGATGGAATCGTGGGTGTCGGTGGATGCGCTCATCCGTCCATTATCGCCTGCCGCGTGCGTATTTCACACGGCAGGCGCGGCGACGCTTCAGTCGCGCTGGCGCAACCACTGGTGGATTGCCGGCGGCACTTCGCGCTGGGCGCGACCGGACACGTAGATGCCGATGTGGCCGCCCTTGAACGCGAGCTGGGTGTAGTCGGTGGTGCCGACGTGCTTGCCCAGCGCACGCGAGGCGTCCGGCGGCACCAGGTGGTCCTGCTCGGCGAAGATGTTCAATACTGGCTGGGTGATTATGCCCAGATCCACGTTCTGACCACCGATCTGAAGCGTGCCCTCGACCAGCTTGTTGCCCTGGTAGAAATCCTTGATGAACTCGCGGAACGCCTCGCCGGCCTGGTCCGGCGAATCGAAGATCCAGCGCTCCATGCGCAGGAAGTTCTCCAGCTCGGCAGGTTTGTCGAGGATATCGACCATGTCGATGTACTTCTGCTGGTTCAGCCGCAGCGGCTTCAGCGTGAGGTAGACATAGTTCATCAACCCGGCCGGGATGTTGCCCATGGTGTCGACGAACAGGTCCACGTCCATGCGGCGGCACCAGCCCGACAGCATGTTGTCCGGGGTGTGGAAATCCACTGGGGTGACCATGGTGATCAGGTTCTTCACCTTGTCCGGGTGCAGCGCGGTGTAGCACAGTGAGAACGCGCCGCCCTGGCAGATGCCGAGCAGGCTGATCGCATCCAGGTCGTGCCGCGCGCGCACCGCGTCGACGCAGCGGTCGAGGTAGCCGTTGATGTAGTCGTCCAGGGTCAGCCAGCGGTCGGCGCCGTCCGGATAGCCCCAGTCGATCAGGTAGACGTCCTCGCCCTGCTCCAGCAGGTTGCGCACCATCGAACGGTCAGCCTGCAGGTCGGTCATCCACACCGTGTTGACCAGCGCGTAGACGATCAGCAGCGGGGTCTTCGCGGTGGGCTTACCGTGGCCGGTGAAATGCCAGACCTTCAGCTTGTCCTCGCTGTAGACCAGTTCGCGCGGCGTGTTGGCGTATTCGGGCTCGCGCACGTTGCGCAGGTTGCCCATGCCGGCGGCCAGCTTGCGCTGGAAGGTAGCGATGTCGGCCAGCGCCCTGGCCGGGTCGATGCGCAATGGCGTTTGCATGGCGAGTCTCCTTTACTTGCGCTTGCGCGGGCTGGGAACGGGCGCGGCGGTCGGTTTGCGTGTCGCTTTTGCCGGCGCCTTCTTCGCTGCCGCCGCGGATTTCGTGGGCGCGCTCTTCTTCGGTGCCGACGCCGCGGTTCGGCCATTGGCCAACTGGCGTTTCAGCGCCGCCAGCTCACGGTGCAGGGCCATGATCTCGTCGGCATGGTCGGCGGATGCACCGGACTGGCGGCTGGCGCGAAACTCGCGGCGCAGGGCCTGCAGCCGTTCGCCGAGGCTGGACACCTCGCTGCGCGTCGGCATGCCGAGCTGCTGGCACATCTGCTCGGTCTGCTGCTGCTGCAGCTGGCGCACGCGCATCTGCGTGTCGGCCATCTCGCCGTAAACATCGCAGAACTCGTCGGACAACGCGATCTCGGCGTAGGCCTCTTCGGAGGCATCCACCCACAGGTCGTACAGCGCTTTCAGCGAATCGACCTGGCGACCCGGCTCGGCCAGCTTGTCTTGCAGACGCTGCATGCCTTGCGTGTTGGCGCGCTGGATCAGCTCCTGGTAACGCGCGATGGCCTGTATCGAGGTCGTCAAGGCGATGGCCAGTGCCTGCTGCTGCATCTGCTGCTCACGGTTCAGGCCGAAAGCCGGCGTCGGCCCTTGTGCCCCCGCCACGTCAGCAAAACCGCTGTGTCGAGCCGCCTGCATCCACGCCTGCCATTGCCGCGCAAAACCTTCGGCAGCAGCGCTGTCGATGCCACCGAACGCCTGCGTGAATGGTTGGCTGGCACCGCCGAACATCTGCTGCAGTTGCTGATGCCAGTCCGTGGCCGGCTGGGCCGCGCCGCCGCTGGCGGCCGCCTGCATCCAGTCGAAATACCCCTTCAACCCGGCCAGCGTGCGCTCCAGCGTGTCGTTGCCAGCGGCTGGCGCTGGTGACGGCGCAAACGGATTGGCTGCGGGTGACGGCTGCAACTGGCGCGTCCAGGCATCCCAGGATTGCTGCGCCAGCGCCTGATAGTCCTTGATGAAATCGTTCGCCGGGTCGGCCATCGGTGCATCCTCTTGCAGGGTTCATCCATCCTAGCAAAAGCAGGTTGCACAAAATGATCCGTGCCCAAACGCGCGAGGCCCGGCATCAGCCAGGCCTCGCGGAATTGCCTTGCCCGGAAACTCAGACGCCGGCGCGCTCTTCCTCGGTCACGGCCTTCATCGACAGGCGGATGCGACCCTGCTTGTCCACTTCGAGCACCTTGACCTTGACGATGTCGCCTTCCTTCAGCTTGTCGGACACCTTCTCGACGCGCTCGTCGGAGATCTGCGAGACGTGCACCAGACCATCCTTGCCCGGCATGATCGTGACGAAGGCGCCGAAGTCCATCAGCTTGGCCACCCTGCCCTCATAGATGCGGCCCGGCTCGACGTCCGAGACGATCTGCTCGATGCGCTTCCTGGCCGTTTCGCCCGCCTCGCGGTTGACCGAGCCGATGACGATGGTGCCGTCGTCGCTGATGTCGATGGTGGTGCCGGTCTCCTCGGTGATCGAGCGGATGGTGGCACCGCCCTTGCCGATCACTTCGCGGATCTTGTCCGGGTGGATCTTGATGGTGATCAGACGCGGGGCGTACTCGCTCATCTCGGCGCGCGCGGTGCTGATCGCCTTGGCCATCTCGCCGAGGATGTGCAGGCGGCCGCGCTTGGCCTGGGCCAGCGCCACCTTCATGATCTCCTCGGTGATGCCGTCGATCTTGATGTCCATCTGCAGCGCGGAGATGCCGTCGGCACTGCCGGCCACCTTGAAGTCCATGTCGCCGAGGTGATCCTCGTCGCCCAGGATGTCGGACAGCACGACGAAGTCGCTGCCCTCCTTGACCAGGCCCATCGCGATGCCGGCCACCGGTGCCTTCAGCGGCACGCCGGCATCCATCATCGCCAGCGAGGAGCCGCATACCGAGGCCATCGACGAGGAGCCGTTGGACTCGGTGATTTCCGAGACTACGCGCACCACATACGGGAACTCCTCGATGCCCGGCTTGACTGCCTGCACGCCGCGCTTGGCGAGACGGCCGTGGCCGATCTCGCGGCGCTTCGGCGCACCGAAGCGACCGGCCTCGCCCACCGAGAACGGCGGGAAGTTGTAGTGGAACAGGAACGGATCCTTCGACTCGCCGCCGGGTGCGTCGATGATCTGCGCGTCACGCGTGGTGCCCAGCGTGACCACCACCAGGGCCTGCGTCTCGCCGCGGGTGAACAGCGCGGAACCATGCGTACGCGGCAGTACCCCGACGCGGGCGGTGATCGCGCGCACGTCGTCGAGCTGGCGGCCGTCGATGCGTACCTTGGTCTTCAGCACGCTGTCGCGCATGGTGTGGTATTCGAGTTCCTCGAATTCCGTGGCCATCGCGGCGGTGGACCAGCCGTTCTCTTCGGCCTGCGCCTTGAGACCAGCCAGCACATCGGCCTTGATCGCGGAGATCGCGTCGCGACGCTCCAGCTTGTCGCGCACCTGGAACGCTGCGGCCAGCTGATTGCCGACTGCGCCCTTGACGGCGGCGACCAGCGACTCGTTGCGCGCCGGTGCCCGCCAGTCCCACGACGGCTTGCCGGCTTCGGTGGCCAGCTCGGCGATCGCGCGGATCGCGATCTGCATCTGCTGGTGGCCGAACATCACCGCGCCGAGCATCACGTCCTCGGACAGCAGCTGCGCCTCGGATTCCACCATCAACACGGCACCGGCGGTACCGGCAACGACCAGGTCCAGCTGGGAAGTCTTCAGCTCGGTGGCCGACGGGTTCAGCAGGTACTTGCCACCCGCGTAGCCGACGCGGGCGGCGCCGATCGGACCCTTGAACGGGATGCCGGCCAGGCTCAGCGCGGCGGATGCACCGATCAGCGCCGGAATGTCGCCGTCGATCTCGGGGTTGAGCGAGACGACCTGCGCGATGACCTGCACCTCATTCTTGAAATCGTCCGGGAACAGCGGGCGCACCGGGCGATCGATCAGACGCGAGGTCAGCGTCTCCTTCTCGGTCGGGCGGCCTTCGCGCTTGAAGAAGCCGCCGGGAATGCGGCCGGCGGAGTAGAACTTCTCCACGTAGTCGACGGTGAGCGGGAAGAAGTCCTGCCCTTCCTTCTGCTTGGCCGCGGCGACGGCGGTGACCAGCACCACCGTACCGCCCATGCTGACCATGACCGCACCGGATGCCTGGCGGGCAATTTCGCCCGTCTCCAGCGTGACTTCGTGATTACCGTACTGGAATGACTTGGTTACTTTTGCCACGTGCTTAATTCCTGATCTGATTGAGAAGTGCGCTCACGGGTGAGCGCCTCTTGATCTTTGCGTCCACGGATGAACGCACGGATTACCGCCGCAGGCCGAGGCGTTCGATCAGGGTCTGGTAGCGTGCAAGATCGCGATCCTTCAGATAGCTGAGCAGGCGCTTGCGCTGGTTGACCAGCTTCAGCAGGCCACGGCGGGAGTGATGATCCTGCTTGTGGTCCTTGAAGTGGCCGGTGAGATGGTCGATGCGGGCGGACAGCAGGGCCACCTGGACCTCGGTCGAGCCGGTGTCGTTGGGCACGCGGCCGAAATCAGCGATGATCTTGCCGGTCTGTTCTGCGGTAAGAGACATGGTTGTACGTTTCCTTGAAAGGCGATGCGAAGCTTGCGCTTGCGTCATCGCGATGACGCAAGCGCAAGCTTCGCCTAGGTGAGTGAAAGCGTTGAAATAACTTGTCTATTCTACTGATGGGAGTGGTGCTTCAACAAGAGCGCCGCCTGCCGTCGGAGCAAATCGGTCAGCCCGGCGGCAGATTGAAGCCGCGCACGATGCGCGCACGCCCTTCGGCATCGGCTTCCAGCAACGCCAACAGCGCGCCGTCGCTGGCGTATGCCGCGCAATGCCCGACTTCCGGCAGGCCCGGCAGCGCAATCTGCTGGCCGCGCGAGATGGCCATGCTCTGCGTCTCATCGAGTCGCAATACCGGCAGATCGGACAGGCCGGCCGATACCGGCAGCAGCCATGCCAGCAAAGCCTCGTCGCCTTGCTCCGCCGCCTGCTCCAGCTGCGTCAGGGTCACCATCCGCGGCTCTCGGAACGGCTCGACCCAGATCCGGCGCAGCGCGGTCAGGTGCGCGCCGCAGCCCAGGTCCTCGCCCAGATCCACCGCCAGCGAACGGACATAGGTACCCGAACCGCACTCCACCAGCAACTGCAGCGTGTCGCCTTCGCGCGCCAGCAACTCCAGCCGGTGCACCGCCACCTCGCGCGGCGCCAGCTCGACGGTTTCGCCGCGGCGCGCCTTGGCATACAGCCGTTCGCCGCCCTGCTTCAGCGCGGAATACATCGGCGGCACCTGCTGGATGCGCCCGCGCAACCTGGCCAGCGCCGCCTCGACCCTGGCGTCATCGAGTTCCGGTACCGGGCGCTGCTGAACGACCTCACCCTCACTGTCGGCGGTATCCGTGGTGACGCCAAGCCGGCACTCGGCCAGATAGGCCTTGCGCGCACCCAGCAGGCTGCCGGCCAGCTTGGTCGCCTCGCCGAAGCACAGCGGCAGCAGGCCGGTGGCCAGTGGATCGAGCGCACCGGTATGGCCGCCCTTGGACGCACGCAGCAGTCGGCGCACGGCCTGCAGCGCCTGGTTGGAACTCAGGCCCGGCGGCTTGTCGAGCAGCACGATGCCGTGCAGGTCGCGGAACGGGATGCGCGGCGAACGATTCATCGACTCGGCGGAATTCCGTACTGGCGATTCAATCGCGCTCGCCGCCATCCGGCGGCGTCAGATCGCGCGCCTGCTGGCGCAGCAGCGACTCGATGCGCTCGCCCTTGTCGACCGAATCGTCGTACTTGAACTTCAGCTCCGGCACCCGGCGCATGCGCATGCCGCTGTGCGCCAGTGCGTGGCGGATCTCATGGCTCATCTCGTTGAGCGCCTTCACCGCCGGCAAGCCCTGCTCGGGCAGCATGGTGGTCACCCACACCGTGGCCCAGTCGAGGTCACGGGTGATCTCCACGTCGCTTACGCTGGTCGACGGCAGCCCGTGGTCGCGCACCGCCGCGTGCACCAGCAAGCCCAGCTCACGGCGCAGTTCGGCGCCAATGCGGTCGGTACGTTTGAAATCGCGGGAGGGCATGGTTGGAGGCCGGGATTCGGGATTCGGGATTCGGGATTCGTTAGAGCAAAAGCGGGTTACGGCAAGAACGGGGCAAACGGGATTCATCTTTTGCTTTTGCCGAATCCCGAATCCCGTCTCCCGAATCCCGCGTACCTTGCGATGCCGCAGGCATCACAAGGTACGTGCCACCTCGGTGCGCTCGAAGCACTCGATCTGGTCGCCCGGCTTGACGTCGTTGTACTGCTTCACGGCGATGCCGCATTCCATGCCCGCACGGACTTCGTCGACCAGGTCCTTGAAACGGCGCAGCGATTCCAGCTCGCCCTCGAAGATCACCACGTGGTCGCGCAGCACGCGGATCGGCTTGTTCCGCTTGACCGAACCTTCGGTGACCATGCAGCCGGCAACCGCACCGAACTTGGAGCTGCGGAACACGTCGCGGACCTCGGCGGTGCCGATGATGTCCTCGCGCACTTCCATGCCGAGCAGGCCGGTGGCCGCCTGGGTCACCTGGTCGATCACGTCGTAGATGATCGAGAAATAGCGCACGTCCACGGCGTTCGTCTCGATCACCTTGCGCGCCGAAGCATCGGCACGCACGTTGAAGCCGATCAACAGCGCCTTCGAGGCGGTGGCCAGCGTGGCATCGGATTCGGTGATGCCGCCGACGCCGGAGGCGACCACGTTGACGCGAACCCGATCGTTGCCGATCTGGGTCAGCGACTCGCGCAACGCCTCGACCGAGCCCTGCACGTCGCCCTTGACCAGGATGTTGAGCGTCTGCTGCTCCTCGCCCTGGCCCATCTTCGCGATGATGTCCTCGAGCCGGTTGCTCTTGCTGACCATCCGCGTCTCGCGCCGCTTGAGCTGGCGCTCCTCGGCCACTTCGCGAGCCAGGCGCTCGTCCTCGACGGCGACGAAATCGTCGCCGGTTTCCGGCACGCCGGAAAGACCCAGCACCTGCACCGGGATCGACGGGCCGGCTTCGGCCACCTGCTTGCCGGTCTCGTCGATCAGCGCGCGCATGCGGCCGTACTCGACGCCGCAGACCACGAAGTCGCCCTTGCGCAGCGTACCCTGCTGCACCAGCACCGTGGCCACCGGACCGCGACCGCGGTCCAGGCTGGATTCGATCACCACGCCGGAGGCGCGGCCGTCGACGACCGCCCTCAATTCCATCACCTCGGCCTGCACCGAGATCGCGTCGAGCAGGTTCTCGATGCCCATGCCGGTCTTCGCCGACACCGGCACGAACTGCACGTCGCCGCCCCAGTCCTCCGGCACTACTTCCTGCGCCACCAGGCCCTGCTTGACGTTGTCCGGGTTCGCGCCGTCCTTGTCCATCTTGTTGACGGCCACGATCAGCGGCACCTTGGCGGCACGCGCGTGCTTGACCGCCTCGATCGTCTGCGGTTTCACGCCGTCGTCGGCGGCCACCACCAGGATCACGATATCGGTCGACTGCGCACCACGGGCGCGCATCGAGGTGAACGCGGCGTGGCCGGGGGTATCCAGGAACGTGATCACGCCTCTGGAAGTCTCCACATGGTAGGCACCGATGTGCTGGGTGATGCCGCCGGCTTCGCCGGAGGCGACCTTGGTACGGCGGATGTAGTCGAGCAGCGAGGTTTTGCCGTGGTCGACGTGGCCCATGATCGTCACCACCGGCGGGCGCGTGACCTTCTCGCCCTCCAGTTCGATGTTCTGGGTATGCGCCGCCAGCGTCTCCTCGGCGTTGTTCTGGGTGTCCGCCACCGGTGTGTGGCCCAGCTCCTCGACCACCAGCACCGCGGTGTCGTGGTCGACCGTCTGGTTGATGGTCGCCATCACGCCCATCTTGAACAGCGCCTTGACCACTTCCGATCCCTTCACCGCCATCTTCTGGGCGAGGTCGGCCACCACGTTGGTATCGCTGACCACCACCTCGCGCACCACCGGCGCGGTGGGTCGTGAAAAGCCGTGCGGACCGGCCGCCGCCGCACCGCCGCCGCGCAATGCTTCGCGGCCGCCGCTGCGGCCGGGCTTGGCGCGCTTGCTGCTGGAAGAGCGACGGGCACGGTCGGCCTCGCTCAGATGCATCTGGCCGCCGGCAAAGCGCTTGCCGGCCTCGCGGTCTTCCTTGCCGAGATTCTCGCTGCGCTCACGCGGATGCTTGGGCTTGCCGCGAGCGGCCTCGCCGGCCGCGGCCGGTGCCGCCGCACCGGCCACCGCACCACGCGCCGCAGGAGCGGCCGGCGCCGCGGGCGCCGCCACCGGCTTGACCAGCTTTTCGCGTTTGCGCGGCTCGTGGATGCGCGGCAGGATCATGCCCAGGTCGCGCTGGTCGATGCGCTGGACGGTCCCGGTGGCGTCGTCGTGGGCGGCCGCAGGCGCCACTTCGGCCGCCGGTTCCGGCGTCGCCTCGACGTGTTCGACCGCCACCGGCTCGGCCGCGCGAGCCAGTTCCGCCTCACGCTGCTCCTTTTCGGCCTTGCGGCGCTGTTCGTCCAGGGCGTGCTGCGCCTCCGCCTGGCGGCGCTGCTCGGCCTCGACCCGCTCGCGCTCTTCCTGCTCACGCTGCTGCTGCGATTCCTGCAGCTTGCGCACGGCCTCCTCGCGCTCGGGTTCGGCGCTGGCTTCCTCGGCGATCACGCTGCGCTTGACGTAGGTGCGCTTGGCGCGCACCTCGACATTGACCGTCTTGGCCGTGCCTGCGGCGCCGCGGCCGCCGGGCGTCGCCACCTTCAGCTCGCCGACCGTGCGGCGCTTCAAGGTGATCTGGCGCGGCGCGCTGTCGTCGGCCTCGCTGGCGGCTTCGCCCTTGCCATGCGTGCGGCGCAGGAAACCGAGCAGCTTCACCTTCTCGGTGCTGCTGATGACCTGCTCCTGGTCGGAGAATTTCATGCCTGCCTCGCCCAGCTGCGTCAGCAGCCGGTCGACCGGCATGCCCAGTACCTGGGCGAGTTGTTTGATCGTAACATCCGACATCGTGTTGTTTGCTCCGCCGTTCCCGCGCCTATCGTCCGTGCGGCATCATCTGCGCCGCCACCTCCATCCGTGGTGAAAGGCTTCGCCGAAGCCTTTCCCGGCAACCCCTCCGGGGCTGCCGCCGCCTGTGGTCAGCCACCCTTCTCCAGCCGCGCGATCATCGGCGCACGTGCAGCCATGATCAGCGCCGCGGCACGCTCCTCATCCATACCTTCGATGTCGATCAGGTCGTCCACCGCCAGGTCGGCCAGGTCGTCGACCGTGGTCACCGCACGCGCGGCCAGCGCAAAGGCCGTCTCCTCGTCCATGCCGTCCAGCGCCAGCAGCTCCTCGGAAGGCTGATGTTCACCGACGCCCTCCTCCACCGCCAGTGCCTCGGTCAGCAGCGCGTCACGGGCGCGGGCGCGCAGTTCCTCGACGATGTCCTCGTCGAAGCCCTCCACCGCCAGCAGCTCGGCGCTGGGCACGTAGGCGATCTCCTCGATGCTGGAGAAGCCCTCCTGCACGAGGATCACGGCGATCTCCTGGTCCACCTCGAGCTTGTCCATGAACAGCTGGCGCGCGGCCTCCTGCTCGGACTCGCTCTTGGCGGTGACCTGGTCCTGGGTCATCACGTTGAGCTGCCAGCCGGTCAGCTTGCTGGCCAGGCGCACGTTCTGGCCGCCGCGGCCGATCGCCTGGGACAGCTTGTCCTCAGCCACCGCAATGTCCATCGAGTGCTTTTCCTCATCCATGATGATGGACTGCACTTCCGCCGGCGCCATCGCGTTGATGACGTACTGCGCCTGGTTCTCGTGCCACAGGATGATGTCGACGCGCTCGCCGTTGAGGTCGTTGGACACCGCCTGCACGCGCGAGCCGCGCATGCCGATGCAGGCGCCGATCGGATCGGTGCGACTGTCGTGGGCCAGCACGGCGATCTTGGCGCGGTCGCCCGGATCACGGGCGCAGCCCTTGATCTCGACCAGGCCCTGGCCGACTTCCGGCACCTCCAGCTTGAACAGCTCGATCATGAACTCCGGCGCGGCACGCGACACGAACAGCTGCGGGCCGCGCGCCTCGGAGCGCACCTCGTACAGATAGCCGCGCACGCGATCGCCGACACGGGCCGATTCGCGCGGAATGGTCTTGTCGCGCGGAATGAACGCCTCGGCGTTGCTGCCCAGGTCGAGATAGATGTTGCCGCGCTCGACGCGCTTGACGATGCCGGTGACCAGCTCGCCCACGCGGTCGGCAAACGCGTCGACCACCTGCTGGCGCTCGGCCTCGCGCACGCGCTGCACGATCACCTGCTTGGCGGCCTGCGCGGCGATGCGGCCGAACTCGGCGTTCTCGATCTGCTGCTCGATGTACTCGCCCACCTTGGCGTCGGCGCGCTCGTCCAGCGCATCCATCAGGCGCAGCTGGTACGACGGCGATTCCATCTCGCCGTCGTCGGCGATGATTTCCCAGCGGCGGAACGTCTCGTACTCGCCGGTGTTGTGGTCGATCGACACGCGGATATCGGGCTCCTCGTCCGGATAGCGCTTCTTCGCGGCCGAGGCCAGCGCGGCCTCCATCGCCTCGAAAATCACTTCCAGCGGCACGCCCTTTTCATTGGCGACCGCGTCGACGACCAGCAAAAGTTCTTTGCTCATTACTGCAACTCCGTAGACACCCCGTCCGGATGCCGATGGTTGAATTGTTACGCCCATCCAGGAACACAAAACCTTGAACGCGGCCCCGGATGGCCGCAGCGATTATTTCTTGCCGGGCATCTTGCCGCCGGGCTTGGGTTGCGGCGCATAACCGAGCGCCACCCAGTCCGGCACCACACGCGCACTTTCCACCAGCGCGTGCTCGAATTCGAATGTCTTGCCTTCGGCGTCCAGCACGACGTGCCCGCCTTCCGCCGAAACCAGCTTGCCGCGCAGGCGACGGCGGCCTTCCAGCGGCGCCCGCAGCAGCACCTTCACTTCCTGCCCGCTGGCCCGCGCAAACTGCGCAGCGGTGAACAGCGGCCGATCCAGACCCGGCGAGGAAACTTCCAGCACGTAGTGGCCGGGAATCGGATCCTCGACGTCCAGCAAGGCGGACAGCTCACGGCTGGCGGTCTCGCAATCCTCGATGCCGACCTCGCGACGTTCGCCGTCGCCCGCCTCCCGGTCCAGCAAGTCCAGGTAGACGCGCAGGGTACTCTGCCCTTGCGACGGGGTGAACTCCACACCAAGGCATTCCAGGCCCAGATCGGCCAGAACCCCGCTGAAACGTTGCGCCAGTGCCTGTGTATCCATGGGTCGCCTTCCCACTGTGAGAACCGCAGAAACAAAAAATGGGCTCCAACGGCCCATTTCCCTATCTCGCCGATGTCCCACTCCATGCAGCTCTTTCCGCTGCGGGCGCTGCCTGAGCCGGCCCCGCGCAGCGCATCCCTTGCGCCCAACAAAAAAGCCTCACGAGGAGGCTTTCTTACATCAAGAAAGATCTGGTAGCGGGGGCAGGATTCAGGCTCTATCCTACTGAGACCATCAGGCTGCCGCTTGGCCGCATCAGAGTTTGTTGATCATAGCCGACAACATCTCGCGGTGCAAACGGATTCTACCCCTCCTCCATGGACCGTACGGTGAGGATCTACGAGGGTAACGGGCGCGAGCGTTGACTCCGCTGGCCGCTTGGGGCAGAAGCCCTAACCTACCCGGATAACCCCTCGCTAATCGACCTCCGTGCTATTGAACTTGAGCTCGGTCGGCATCTAAAGGTTCTACGAATCGGGCATGTCGGTCTCTAGGTGATGAGGCGAGTGTCGTGTCACGACAGGGCCTCGCCCCTGCCGTCCCCGCTGCGGGTACGGGCGTCATGGTAACGGCAGCGCCGGGCCGAGGCGCATCGGGCTGCCGGTGACGGGCAGGTCGCCGCATTGGCTGTTGCGTGACGCCATGAATCCTTTGGCCAGGTGAGCGCCTCTCTTTAATCTTTACGGGAGGTCATCGGAGCCCTTGGCCCCTGCATGCACCGTCGCCGCCTGTGGCGCGGCCGTGTCGCCCCTTGCCAGCGCTGGCGTGAGTTGGGCAAGGGCGTCCCTGGCGTGGAGCGGTTCCAGGTAGTCCAGCGTCAGCTGGATCGGCTGGATGTATCCATTGTCCGCGAGCCGCGCTTTGATGAGCAGGCGCTGGCCATGATCGAGCACGAAACGCGGCGCGTGCTGGGGGTGCAGATCGAGCTGCACAGCCATTTTGTCGATGACATCCCCCTCGCCCCAGTGGCAAGCTCCGCGTCACGGTGTCGGACCTATTCTAGGGCGCCTTGCCCTTTTTCTTTCTGGCCTGTGGGCTGCTTGCTTCGTTGAGGAACCATGCTCGATACCCGTGCACGTCATCTGGTGGAACCGTTCATTGCCCGGGTCGCCCGCGGCCTGAAGGCGCTGGGCCTCTCCGCGAATGCGGTCACGGCACTGGCCATGCTGGTAGGTGTGGTCGCAGCGCTGAGCATCGCGTTGGATCAACCGTGGCTGGGGATTGGCCTGCTGTGGCTGTCGGGGTTGCTGGATGCGTCGGACGGCGCCCTCGCCCGCATGACCCATACCAGCCCCCTGGGCGCCATCATGGACATCACCTTCGATCGTGTGGTCGAGGTGGCCATGATCGTCGCCTTGGCGTGGCGTCATCCCGAGGCGCGCTTCATGCTGGTGATCCTGGCGGGCGAAATCGCTGTGGCGATGTCCTTGTTTCTGTCGATCGCGGCGGCGATTCGCAATACATCGGTGAAATCCTTTCACTACTCCCCGGGCCTGGGGGAGCGCACCGAGGCGTTCATCTGCCTCACGCTGATGGTGGCGGACCGTAGCCATCTCCTGATCTGGACCGGCGTCTTCATCGCCGTGATCGGCTACACCATGGTCCAGCGGTTGCGCCATGCCGCGCGATGGCTGTCCCTGCCGTCGTAACGCGCGCGCCCGCGAGGCGTCAGGTACGCCGGTGCGACACGCCGGAGGGGAACGCGACCGGGGCATCGATCACGAGGCTCCAGAAGGCCGCTTCCCGTGCCACGCCGGTGTCCGGGTCGCCGCAAAAGGCAGCGCGATCGTGGTAGAGGCGCAGCTGCCCGCGTCGCATCAGGGCGAAGGTATCGCCCATGCGCAGCGACTCTTTGAGATCGTGCGTCACGAACATTGAGGTGATGCCACGCGTGCGCGCCACTTGCTTAAAGAGCGTCTGGGCGCTGACCCGGGTATCGGGATCGAGGTTGCTGAAGGGCTCATCCAGCAGAAGCAAGGCGGGCTCCACGATCAGGGCGCGGGCAAACGCGGCGCGTTGGCGCTGGCCACCGGACAACGCGTGGGGTGCACGGCGCTCCAGCCCGTCGAGTTCGAGCAGGACCATCAACTCGCTGACCCGCGCCCGAATCTCGGCCTCGGGTCGATGCCGCAACCGCAGACCAAAGGCGACGTTGTCGAACAGGTTCAGGTGCGGAAACAACAAGGGCTCCTGATTGAGGTACACCATGCCGCGCTGGTGAGGCGGCAGCCCGTCGACGGGCTGGCTTCCGAGGGTGATGCGGCCAGCCGCGATCGGCACGAGCCCGGCAATCGCGCGCAGCAAGGTGGTCTTGCCGCAACCGGAGGCACCGATCACCGCCAACGTGGTACCGGCAGCCAGATGCAGCGAGGCGCCGTCCAGCACGGCGCTGTCCCCGAGCGTCACCCGTAGGTTCTCGATCGTCAGGGCAACAGGTGAGCGATTACTCATGGGACGAGCCTGCCTGGGGTGCCAGGAGCGACGGGGGCACCGCGCGATGGACCAGTAGCGTGACCAGGGGCGGCGTCATCAAGATCAGGGCACACGTCGCGGCCAGCCGAAGGTCGCCGGACGTAAAGTACTCGAACAGGCGGATGGTGAGCGTCTGCACCTCGCCTTGCCCGATCAACCGTACCAACGCGTAGTCGAACCAGGAAATCAGAAACGTCTGGAACAGGCAGACGGCGAGCATCGGGCGCGCCACCGGCACCAGGACGCGCCACCAAACCTGAAGGCGACGCGCGCCCAAGGTGCTCGCCAGGTCTTCCAGCGCGGCGACGCGTGGTGTCCACAACGCGCTCAGCAGGATGACCGCGTAGGCATAGGCGAAGACCAGCTGGGCGAGCAGCACGCCGAGGAGATGTCCGGCCAGGTGCAGATGCAGAAACGCAAACAGCAGGCCAACAGCCAGCACCACCGGTGAGAGCGCGTACGGCAGATGCAGCGCCGTCAGCCACGCACCGCGCCGCGGGAGGCCCGCGACCCGTCGACTGGTCGGTAAGCCGAGCGCCGTCGCGACCACAGCCACCGTCAGTGCCAGGGCGAGCGAGCGAGCCAGCGCGCCCATCATGCCGGCGCCAGTGAGGTCCCCGGCTACCTCGTGCCATTGCTGGACCTGCCACGCGGTCGGCCACAGCGCGGGCCACCGCCACTGGCGGGCGACGGAAAGCATGCCCAATAGCAGCGGCGGAGCCACAAGCGCCAGGGCCAGGAGGCTGGCCAGCACGCGTCGAACGCTCATGCGTCGCCCTCCCCGCCCACCCGGTGTCGGTGCCAGCGAAACAACGCCAGCAAAGCGGTCACGGCGATCACAGCGTACAGCGCGGCGATCGCATAGGCCTCCGGCTTGCTGGTGAGGTCAAAGCGATCGAACTTGCGCTGGATCAGGAGCGACACGACCTGCGGGTACTGCGCGCCCACCATGAGCGGCACCTCAAAGGCGCCGGCCAGTACGATGAAGTACACGCTGAACGTGGGTGCTCCGGCGCGCAGCACGACGGGAAACGTCACGCGACGCCAGACTTGCCACGAACTGGCTCCAAGCGTGCGGGCCACCTGCCCCAAGTCGGCGACGCGCGCGTGCCGCATCAGTCGATCGACCAACAGCCACAAAAACGGCGCGACGAGGCACACCTGGGTCAGCACGATGCCGCTGCCCGAGCGCGTGAACAGCAGCGCTGGAAACTGGTCGGGTCGGTCGATCAGCCCCGCGGCGTGACTGAGACGGGCCAACCAGCCGGTGTTGCCGAACAGCTCGATGCTCAGCAGGGCCGCCACCAGCGGTGGCACGGCCAGTGGCACAAAAAGGAGGCTGCCCAGGGCACCGCGACGCGCGTGTGCGCCCAGCACGGCCTGGCCGATCATGGCCAGCCCCAAGGCCACGATCATGGTGACGGCAGCCAGGGCGAAGCTGTAACCGATGGACGCCCAGGTCTCGCCGCTCGCCAGCGCGGCACGCCAATGCGCGAGCGTCCAACCCGTCGAGAGCAGGCCGATACCGCCTGAGGCATAGGCCACCATGAAGATCCAGGCCACCACCATCGGCCCCACTGTCAGCAACAGCAGGAGCGTCAACCACGGGTCCGGGGTGCGCCACCTAGTCATGCATCACCTGGCGACGAAAGTCTTCGGACAGGCGGATCATCCACTCAGGTGAGGGCTCCGGTCGGGCGAAGGGCTGGAGGGCGTGTCGCCCCGGGGCGTGCTGACGCGCTTGGACCCGCGCAAAGCGTGCACGCCAATCACCCGGCAACGCGTCCAGGGACAGCACCGTGCCGTCCCCCCATACCTTGGGATCGAGCTTGCGCAGCTGCGCGTCCGGGGATTCCAGGAAGTTGATCGTCACCATCGCGGCGGCTTTGTGCGCCGAGCGCTGGACGATCCCCAGGTAGTGGCTGTTCTGCAGGGTGCCGGTGGTCAAGGCGTAGGCCGTGGCGGTCGGCGGAAAGAGGCCATCATCGACTTTGTTGTCGACCTCGCCGTCGTTGAAGCTCATGGTGAAGTCCACTTCGCCGTTGGCGAAGAGCGTATGCAGCTGCGCCACATCCGTGGGAAAGGTCTCGCCGTGACGCCACAAGTCGCCCCGCACGGACTGTACCCAGGCGAACACGCGATCGCGCAGGCGCGCATAGACCACCGGATCGAACGGCCCTTGCAGCTGCGCCGGCGCATCGGCGAAGGCGTACAGGAGCGATTTGAGAAAACTGGTGCCGGTAAAACCGGTGTCGAAAGTAAAGCGGCCCGGGTGTGCGTGAATCCATTGCGCGAGCGCCGCCGGCGTGCGCGGCGGATTGCTGACGCGGGCGCGGTCCGTGATCAGCAGCAACTGGACGTTGCCCCAGGGCGCCTCCTGGCCGTCGACGGGCTGCTGGAAGTCCAGTGCGATGAACGGATTCTGCCAATCGACGTACCGGTTGTTCGGCAGCTGAGCGGTAAAGGGACCAAACAGCGCGTGGATCTGGCGCAACTGGTAGAACGTTTCGCCATTGATCCAGACGATATCGAAGGCACTGGAGGCAGGGCCGGCCTCCGCCTCGGTCATCAAGGCGGTCACCACGGTATTGCCCTGCCCCGGCACGAGCCGCAGCGTGATGCCGAAGTCGTGAGCGAGATGGGGCGCCACGTAGGTGCGCATGTAGGCATTGATGGCCGGATCGCCCTGCCACATCGCCATCGTCACGGTTTGGCCGCGCGCCTGGGTGAGTACGGTGCCCCACGACGCCGTGCGGGGGTCGGCCGCAGGCGCCGGCGTCGGGCTCTGGCAGGCCGCCAGGACGACGGCCAATCCGATGCCCGACAGGCCTCGCACCAACCGATGCAGAGCCACCCCAGCCGCAGGCGGTGCGGAATTCCCAACGTGCACGTGCAACATTCCTTGCGAAGTCAGCATGATCTGACGGGGGCTTTCGCGCGTCCACGCCCAAACGCCAAACGCCCCTTCATGAGAGAGCCAAGGGCTGGAAAAGCATTCATCGCGTTGCGTGAACGTCGCGCCTTCGGCGATCGGATCGAAGGCCCCATCGCGATGGGACGGCGCCCGTCACGACACAGGCCGATGCCAGCACAGACGCCGGACGACGATCGGAACCCAACGGTCAGTAGTTGTAGCGATACTCCAATAGCACCGTCCGCGGCGGCAGGGTGGCGACCTGGGGGATGATCGTGCCATTTTGCGTATATTGCGCATAACCCACGTAACCGATGTCACCCAGGTTCGGTTTCGCGTTACCGGCATTGTGGACATTCAAGGAAACATCCGATGGCCCATGCCGCACGCCGACACGAACGTTGGTGAGCACATAAGCATCGCGCGTCCCGAACAGACCGTTGCCACCGTTCAGCAACGTCCGGCTGCTGCCCGTATAGCCCGCGTCCGCTTCCAGGTAACCGTCCCAGCCCCGCGAAATAGGATGGGTATAGACACCCGCTAGCGTCGCCGTCCAGGTAGGCACACCCAGGACCGACGAGCCGGGCGTGATGCCCACGATCGACAGCGCGCCAGGGTCGTTGATGCGGCTGCGTTCGTAACCCACGCCGGCGCGTAGCTCGAGGTGCTCGGTGGCGCGTCCGTTGAACTCGACTTCACCCCCGTCGATGTGCGCGTGGCGGCCGTTGATGGAAAAGTACGCGCCACAAGGCAAGGCGACTTGCTGTTGGAGATTGCGCCAGTCGATGTGGTAGGCGGACGCCGAGATGAAAATGCCTGCATCGGGAATCGACGTTTTGGCACCAACTTCATAGCTCCAGAGCGTGTCTGACTTCAGATGCGTAATGTCATCGGCGGGTAACGACGGCAACGCGCAGAACGGCAGATACTGCTGCGCCGCGCCGGCTCGAAACCCCTTCGACGCCGACGCATAGAACAGGGTGTTTGGCGTAGCTTGATAACGGATCGCGAGCCTGGGGTCGAGACCCGATTGATGGCTCGACTGCGGATCGCTGGTCGTGGCTCCGAAGTTGTTGAAGCCATACGCTGTGAAGTCGGACGTTTGATGCAGCCAATACTGTCGGGCGCCCAGGGTGGCCGTCCAACGCTCGGCGAGCGGTACGTCGATCTCGCCGAAGATCGCCTTCTCTTCCTGCATGCCCGGGTTGCGGTCGATCCAAAGAAGGTTGTCCGGCCAAGGACCCACCACGGTGTTGTCCGCCGTGGCTGCCACAAGCCCCTGCGCGTACTCTGGCGGCACACTGAGCGTGGTGTGGGTCTTCGAATAGAACGCGCCCAACGTGCCCTTGGCGCCAAAGACGTCCGTGAATTCCCATCGAAGCTCCTGGCTAAACTGATCCTGGTGGTGTTCCTGGTCCCAGAGGAAAGGCTGTGGCGGAAGCGATGGCACGCCGTAGTAGCCGCTCATGACTTGCTGGGTGCCATAGGTGGAGTCCTCGATGTCGCGGCTGTGGCGATCAAAGTAGCTGGTGACCGACACTAACGTGTAGTGATCCCCGTGGTAGCGAAGATCGAGGGACGGCAAATACCACTTGTCCAACGCGCTGGGCTGGATATCGAAGGCCCGGTCAAGCTGATACGCCGGCTTGAAGGATGGCAGGGGAGCAAAGGTCGCGGGAAAGCCGTGGAAATAGGTGTTCTGCATCAAGAAGCGCAAGGTCGCATCGAACGACGGAGTGACGCGAAGAAGCGTTGTGATCGATCCGCCGTACGTCGTTTGCGCACCCTGGTCATCCACACGGGTACGCGGGGCAGCGATAAAGGGATCGCCGACGGCTGGACTGTCGGGTGAGGGATAGGTGCGCGTCAGGTAGCCGGCGTCGTGGTTGGCGAAGAGCACGGCGCGGATGGCCATTTCGTCGGGAATGACCACGAGATTGCCGGTCACGCTACCGCCCTTATCCGGGCTCCCGCCACCGGACGTGAATCCTGCTTGCGTCATGAAGCCGACGTCGTTGTGCGACAGGTCGGGCTTTTGGGTAATGATGCGGACGGTGCCGCCCAATGAGCTTTGCCCAAATAGCGTGCCCTGCGGCCCTTTCAGAACCTCGATGCGCTCCATGTCGACAATGCGCGGATCGATCGATTCGGGTAGCGGCGTATCGTCAATATAAAAGCCGGTGGAACCCGCCGCGCCAAAGAGGTTCTGTCCGCCGATCCCTCGGATCGCAATGGTTCGCGCCGCTGAAATGCCGGTAGTGCCCGATCCGTAGTTGAACGACAGGTTCGGTGTCTTGGTGGCGTAATCGTTGAACGAGCGGATATCCAGCGCATTGAGGGACGACGCTGAGAAGGTCGTGATGCTCTCGGGAACGGTAATCAACGGCTCCTGCTGATCACGGGCGGTCACGATGATGGCCTGTAAGTCCTTTGGCGTCTGGTCAGGCGCGGTGCTTTGGGCAAAGACGGTGGGGCTCGCCGTGACCAGCGAGACAGCGAGGCATTGGGCAAGCATCTTGAGGCGAGGCCGCTTGGACCCGCGCACGCGCCGTGTCATGAACAACCAAGGGCCACGGACGGGGGCGGCATCCACGTGATGTGTGGCGTTAACAGCCCGATGGTTTCGCGGCCGGCTCATAACACTTACGTTCACAGAACTGCTCCCGTCTGATTTGAGTGATAACACGATCCGTACGACGCCGTGGGCGCGCGGGAAGGAATGCGGGCGATAGCCCCTTCCGTTGGGAAGGACGGGCGGCACGCGGGTGAAAGGCATGCGTCGGCACCCGGCCAGCAGACTTAGCCCCTGCGAGCCTCGTGCGCACGGCATTCATGAACCACCTAACTGAGCAGTCCTCTGTGCCGGTTGCCGCGGGAATACCTACGGTACGATCGACGCGTCACGGTTTGGTCCTCAGAGCGAGCCACGAACACAGTAGGCACCGTTCTCAGGCAATGTGGCACCGGCCTCCCTCCATAAGAGGCTGTGCACTTCGAACCACGGCACCCGCGGCTGCTCCTGCAGCACCCGGGCGATGTGCGGCGCGCGCAAGCCGATCCCGACGGCTGCCGGGATCGGGCGCTGCACCTGTGGCAGCAGGCAGCTCATGGCCCTGACTCAGGCCTTGTCGACCGGGGTGGTAGAACCGCCGTCGATCTTCTCGCACAGGCCGGCCGGCACGGCCACGAACGCATTGGCATCACGTGCCTTGCTGTCCTGGCCGGCGCATGAATGCCCCGGCGACTTGCAGTCGTTCTTGTGCGCCGCATTGATGCCGTAGCACTTGGTCATGGCCATGTTGGCCGACTTCATGTCGTTCGCGCCGTTCGGCGCCGGGCTGGCGGTGGCAACCGATACCACGCCGAAGGTCAGCGCGCCGGCCAGGGCGACCTTGAGCAGATTGTCGTAGTTCATGATGGGTATCTCCGTAAGGTGGGCCGGGGCGTCCGGCACCTCATAGAGCCGCCCGGGAGGCCGAAGGATTCACGCGATTCGTGTGTGCCCCACGCGGCCATCAAGCGGCTGCCACGCGAAGTCGCTGCTCAACCACCCGCAGGCCGCCCCAGAAAGCGGGACGGACCCGAGCCTTTCAAGCGCGCGCAGAAGGACGTGGATGCGCGCTGGACGAAGAAGCACGGCAAGAGCCACTACGGTTACAAGCTGCACGCCAACACGGATCGGCGCTGGGGCTTCATCCGCAAGGTCGACGTCACCAGCGCCTCGGTCAACGACACCGAGGTGTTCGAGTCGATACTGGACGAGGCCAATACCCACAAAGATGTCTACGCCGACCGCGGCTATGCCAAGCACGCGCGGGAAACCGAGCTGTACGTGCAGGGCTATCGGGCCAACATTCAGCGCAAGGGCACGCGGGCTGAGCTGGAACGCGCAGAAAGCGAATTGCAGGATGCGCAGGACGCCATGCGCCCTGCCCCGGCCGTGACCATGCTGCCGCGGCTGCGCGAGCGCTGGGATGCGATGGTGAAAGTGCTGGCGCAGCGTGCGCAAAACTTGCCGGCAGCACGCGAAGCGATCCGCGAATTGCTCGGGGAGCGAATCACCGTCCGAAATGAAAACGGCGACCTCTTCGCAGAGATCGCCGCATCGGATTGTCAGCTAAAGCTGGTAGCGGGGGCAGGATTCGAACCTGCGACCTTCGGGTTATGAGCCCGACGAGCTGCCAGACTGCTCCACCCCGCATCAGAGTCCGCGAAGTTTACCGGGATGGCGGGTTTCTTGCAAGCACGAAGATCGCCGCAGCCGCTGGAAAACCATCCACCACCGGCGCCGAGGTCAGACGCCGAACGCGCGCTGGCACCACGCCAGCAAGGGTCCCCAGTACAGACCGAGCGCAAGCAGGGCCAGTGCGTTCACCGACAGCACCACGCGCAGCGACGTGTCGGCCTTGACCTCCACCACCGCGCCCTCCTCCGCCGTATCGAAGTACATCACCTTGATGACATACAGGTAGTAGTAGAGCCCGATGAACGCCGCGACGATACCGACGATGGCCAGCCACAGCATGTCGGCGTGGATCGCCGCCTCGAGCACCAGCACCTTCGCCCAGAACCCGAACAGAGGCGGCACGCCGGCCAGCGAGAACATCGCCAGCAACATCAGGAACGCCATCCACGGCGCTTTCTGGTTCAGGCCCTTGAAGTCGCTGATCTCTTCACACTCGAACCCGGCGCGGGTGAGCACCAGCATCACGCCGAACGCCGCCGCGCTCATCAACGCGTAGCAGATCACGTAGAACAGCGCGGCCGAATAGCCCTCCGGGGTCGCCGCCGAAAGCCCCAGCAGCACGTAGCCCATGTGCGAGATGGTCGAGTACGCCATCATGCGCTTGAAGTTGGTCTGCACGATGGCGACCAGGTTGCCGAGCACCAGCGATGCGGTGGCCAGCGCGGCCAGCATCGGCTGCCAGTACCGGCTGAGGTCGCCCATGCCGACCTCGAGCAGGCGCCAGGCCAGGCCGAAGGCCGCCAGTTTCGACACCGCACCGATGAAGGTGGTCACCGGCGTCGGCGCGCCGTGGTAGACATCCGGCAGCCACATGTGGAACGGTGCGACGCCCAGCTCGAAACCGATGCCCACCAGCATGAATATCAGGCCCAGCAGCAGCAGCTTCGGCGCGGTGGTGTAGGCCATCACGCCATGCAACTGCGCCAGATCCAGCGTCGGTGTACCACCCATGCCAGACGCACCATAGACCATCGACATGCCGTACAGCAGCATGCCGCTGGCGAGCGCACTCAGCACGAAGTACTTGATCGCCGCCTCCGGCGGCAAGAGCGCATCGCGATTCAGTGCGACCAGTGCATAGGACGACAACGACAGCAGCGCCAGGCCGAGGTAGATCGTCACCAGGTTGCCGGCCGACACCAGCACCATCACGCCGAGCACGGCGAAGATCATCAACGAGTAGAACTCGCCGCCGAACAGCTTGCGGTCGATCATGTATGGCCGCGCGTACACGAACACCACGGCGGTGAGACCCAGCGCAAAGACCTTGAGGATCTCCGCCATGTGGTCGCGCACGAACATGCCGTTGAACGCCGTCGCGGTCTGCTCGGGCTGGCCGGCGACCACCAGGTAGATCGCCACCAGCAGCACGGCGATGGAGATCCAGTGCAGCTGCGGTCGCTGCGCCGGTTTCATGAATGCGTCCAGCAGCAGGATCAGGCACACCGCCGCCACCAGGTAAAGCTCCGGCAGCAGGGTCAGGATGTCATGGAGAGTGGGCATGTTCGCTTCTGCTCAGATCTTGTGGACGGCAAGTTGCTGCACCAGGTGCGCCACCGAGCTGTCCATCAGGTGGACCAGCGGCTGCGGCCACACGCCGATGATCAGGACCGCAACGGCAAAGCCGATCAGCACCCAGGTTTCCCGCGCGGTCATCGGCGTCATGTGTCTGACGTGTTCGGTGGTCACCGGTCCCCACAGCACGCGCTTGACCAACCACAAGGTGTAGCCGGCGCCGATGATCAGGGTGAAGGTGGCAAACAACGCGATCCACGGACTGGCGCTGAAGCTGGCCAGGATCACCATGAACTCGCCGACGAAACCACTGGTGCCAGGCAGGCCGCAGTTCGCCATCGCGAACAACACGTAGAAGAAGCCGAACCACGGCATCATGTTGATGACACCGCCGTAATCCTTGATCTGGCGCGTGTGGGTACGGTCGTACATCACGCCGATGCAGGTGAACATGGCGCCGGAGACGAAACCGTGCGAGATCATCTGCACCATCGCACCCTGCATGCCCAGACTGGCCATCTCGGTGTTGCCGCCTTCGCGCACCAGCATGAACGCCATGAAGATGCCCAGGGTGACGAAGCCCATGTGCGCCACGGACGAATAGGCCACCAGCTTCTTCATGTCCTCCTGCACCAGCGCGACATAGCCGATGTAGATGATGGCGACCAAGCTGAGCACGATCACGATCCACGCGAAGTGCGCACCGGCATCGGGGGTGATCGGCAGGATGAAGCGCACCATGCCGTAGGTGCCGATCTTCAGCATCACCGCGGCCAGCCACACCGAGCCGCCGGTGGGGGCCTCGACGTGGGCGTCGGGCAGCCAGGTGTGCACCGGCACCATTGGCACCTTGATCGCGAAGGCGATCAGGAACCCGAAGAACAGCCACGCCTGCTCCTTCATGGTCAGCGGCAGGGCGGCCAGCGTCGCCAGGTCGAACGTATGCGCCTTCTGATACAGGTACAGCAGCGCAATCAGCATGAACACCGAACCGGTGAACGTGTAGATGAACAGCTTCAGCGTCGCGTATACGCGCCTCGGGCCACCCCACATGCCGATCAGGATATACATCGGGATCAGCACCGCCTCGAAGAAGGCGTAGAACACCAGCGCGTCGGTGGCGCAGAACACACCGATCAGCAGGCCCTCCAGCAGCAGCATGCAGGCCATGTACTGGTGCGGCCGGTTCTGGATGACCTTCCACGCCCCGCCGATGACCAGGATGCCGACGAAGGTCGTCATCAGGATCAATGCGACAGAGATGCCGTCCACCGCCAAGGTGAAATGCACGCCCCAGGTAGCAATCCAGACATGGGTTTCCTGCATCTGCATCACCGACCCGTTCGGGTCGTAGCGCAGCAGCCACAGGCTGATCACGAAGGTCGCGATGGTAATCAGCAACGCCAGCCAGCGCGCCAGCATCGGCCGGGCCGAGCCGGCCAGCAGCACCGGCACCGCGCCGACGATGGGCAGCCAGATCAGCAGACTGAGAAGATGAGTGAACATGGAGCCTGCTTCCCCTAGTTGCCGAACAGTCGATAGCCGCCAAACAGCACGATCACGCCGATGATCATGGCGAACGCGTAGTGGTACAGGTAGCCGGTCTGGAGTCGCCGCATCAGCGCCGCGCCGCGATGGATCAGCCGCACCGACCCGTTCACCGCCACGCCATCGATCACGCCGGCGTCACTGAACTTCCAGAACAGGCGCCCCATTTTCTGCCCACCGCTAGCGAACAGCGCGTACTCCACTTCATCCACCCAGTACTTGCGGTCGAGCACCGTCCACAACGGCATGAGCGCCCGCTTGATCCGATCGGCCAGCGCGGGATTGAACACGTAGATGTAAGTGCAGATCACGAAGGCCACCAGCACCAGCAGGAACGGCAGCTGGGTGAAGCCATGCAAGGCCATCGTCGCCGCGCCGTGGAACTCCTGGCCGAGCTCGGCCAGTACGTCGTTGGCCTCGTTCACGTGGATCGCAGTGCCGAACCAGTTGCCGAACAGCATCGGCCCCACGGTGACGTAACCAATCAGCAGCGACGGGATCGCCAGCAGGATCAGCGGCAGCGTGACCACCCACGGCGATTCCTTGGGCGGGTGATGCAGCACGCCGGGCTGGCCACCGCTGTGGTGCTCGTCCTCGTGCGAGTCGGCCGAGACGTGCACGTCGTAGACGATGTCGCTGGAAGCCAGCTCATGATCGTTGCCGTGGGCGGCGACGACGGTGAAGCGCTCCTTGCCATGGAAGGTCAGGTACATCTGGCGGAATGTGTACAGCCCCGTCACCAGCACGCCGGCCATCACGCAGAAGTAGGCGTAGTTCGCACCCCAGCGATGCGACAGGCCGACCGCCTCGATGATCGCGTCCTTCGAGTAGAAGCCCGAGGTGAACGGCACCGCCACCAGCGCCAGCGAACCGATCCACATGGTGATCCAGGTGACCGGCATGTACTTGCGCAGGCCGCCCATGTAGCGCATGTCCTGCTCGTGGTGCATCGCGATGATCACCGAGCCGGCACCGAGGAATAGCAGCGCCTTGAAGAACGCGTGGGTCATCAGGTGGAACACCGCGCCGGAGTACATCGACACGCCCAGTGCCACCGTCATGTAGCCCAGCTGCGACAGCGTGGAATACGCGATCACCCGCTTGATGTCGTTCTGCACGATGCCGATCAAGCCGGTGAACAACGCGGTGGTCGCACCGATCACCAGCACGAAGCTCAGCGCGGTCGAGGACATCTCGAACAGCGGCGACATGCGCGCCACCATGAAGATGCCGGCGGTGACCATCGTCGCGGCGTGGATCAGCGCGGAGATCGGCGTCGGGCCCTCCATCGAGTCGGGCAGCCACACGTGCAGCGGCACCTGCGCCGACTTGCCCATCGCGCCGACGAACAGCAGGATGCAGATCACGGTCGCCGCATCCCATTGCGTGTTCGCGGTGATCTGTAGGGTCTGGCCGGCCAGACCCGGCGCCGCGCTGAACGCACTGGCATAGTCCAGCGTGTGCAGGAAGGTCAGCACCGCCGCGATGCCCAACAGGAATCCGAAGTCGCCCACACGGTTGACCAGGAACGCCTTCAGGTTGGCGAAGATCGCGGTCGGCCGCTTGTACCAGAAGCCGATCAGCAGATACGACACCAGGCCCACCGCTTCCCAGCCGAAGAACAGCTGCAGGAAGTTGTTGCTCATGACCAGCATGAACATCGAGAAGGTGAACAGCGAGATGTAGCTGAAGAAGCGCGTGTAGCCCGGGTCGTCGCGCATGTAGCCGATGGTGTACAGGTGCACCACCAGCGAGACGAAGCCCACCACCACCAGCATCATCGCGGTGAGGCGGTCCACCATGAAGCCGACGCTGGCGTTGACCTGCCCGATCTGGAACCAGGTGTAGATGTTCTGGTTGTAGTTGCCCGCACCGCCCAGGGTGAGTTGGTACAGCACCTGGAAGGACAGCGCGACCGATACGATCATGCACGCGATGGTGACGCTGTGGGCGACCGCGCGGCCCGCGCGGCCAAGGAACGGGCTGACGAAACCGGCCACCAGCGAACCAAGCAGCGGCGCCAGTGCGATGGTCAACAGGACGCTCGTGGAAAGACCCATGGGTTCAGCCCTTCATGCTGTTGATGTCGGCGATGTTGATCGTGTTGCGCGTACGGAACAGCAAGACCAGGATCGCCAGGCCCACGGCAGCTTCCGCCGCGGCCACAGTGAGGATGAAAAACACGAACACCTGCCCCGACACGTCGCCCAGGAAGCGCGAGAACGCGACAAAATTCATGTTGACCGCAAGCAGCATCAGCTCGATCGACATCAGCAGCACGATCACGTTCTTGCGGTTGATGAACAGCCCGGCCACGGCGATGCAAAACAGCACAGCGCCGAGCACGATGTAGTGTGCGAGCGAGATCATGGCTTGGATTCTCCTGCGCTGCCTTCGTCGGCGGCTGGCGGTTGGCGCACGGCGTCCATCTTGACGATGCGTACGCGGTCGCGCGGATCGACCCTGACTTGCCGGCTGGCGGATTCGTAACGCGCGTCACGGCGCTCGCGCAGAGTCAGCGCCACCGCCGCCACCAGCCCTACGGTGAGCACCAGCGCAGCCACTTCGAACGGCAGCAGGAACTTCGTGTACAACGCCTGGCCCAGCCACGCGGTGTTGGACACACCGGCCACCGCGGCCGGGTCGGCACCCAGATCGCGCGCATGCATGGCCCGCACGCCGATCAGGCCGAGCATCTCGGCCAGCATGACGACGGCCACGATCACACCGACCGGCAGGAACTTCACGAAACCCTCGTGCATTTTCTCCAGGTCGATGTCGAGCATCATCACCACGAACAGGAACAACACCATCACCGCGCCGACGTAGACCACCACCAGCGCCAGCGCAAGAAACTCGGCATCCAGCAATATCCACAGGCAGGCGGCGCTGAAGAAGGTGAGCACCAGCGCGAGCACGGCATGCACGGTGTTCTTCAGCGTGATCACGGAAAGCGCGGCCGCCACGGCGACCAGGCTGAAGACGTAGAAGCAGATGATTTGCAGCGTTTGGGGATTCATCGAAGGGCCTCAGCGGTACGGCGCATCTTGGGCACGATCCGCAGCGATCTGCTGTTCGAAGCGATCGCCGATGGCAAGCAGCTTCTGCTTGTCCACCACGTTCTCGCCGCGATTCTCGAAGTGGTATTCGTGGATCGAGGTTTCGACGATCGAGTCGACCGGGCAGCTCTCCTCGCAGAAACCGCAGTAGATGCACTTGAACAGGTCGATCTCGTAGCGCGTGGTGCGGCGCTGGCCGTCGGATTCGCGCGGAGCCGAATCGATGGTGATCGCCAGCGCCGGGCAGACCGCCTCGCACAGCTTGCAGGCGATGCAACGCTCCTCGCCGTTCGCATAGCGGCGCAGCGCATGCAGCCCGCGGAAACGGTTCGACTTCGGAATGTGCTCCATCGGGTAGCGCATGGTGTACTTGGGCTTGAACATGTAGCGGATCGTCACGCCCATGCCGGCAACCAGCTCGGCCAGCATCAGACTCTTGAGATAACGGGTTATCACGTTCATGGCTTACGCTCCCACCCCGGTGCTGACCAGGCCGTAGTACTTCAACAGGCCGGCGACGAACACCCAGGCGATGCCAATGGGAATGAATACCTTCCAGCCCAGGCGCATGATCTGGTCGTAGCGGTAGCGCGGGAACGTGGCGCGGAACCACAGGAAGAAGAACGACATCACGAACGCCTTGATAAACAGCCAGGCGAAGCTGCCGGCTCCCAGCCAGCTGATCCAGCCGGGCGCGTCGGCGGAAATCCAGCCCTGCAGCGGGCTGAGCCAGCCGCCGAGGAAGAAGGTCGCCGACAGGAAGCTGACCAGGATCATGTTGGCGTATTCGGCCAGGAAGAACAGCGCGAAGGCCGAACCGGAATACTCCACATGGAAGCCGGCGACAATCTCCGACTCACCTTCGGCCATGTCGAACGGCAGGCGGTTGGTCTCGGCCACGCCGGAGACAAAATAGATTACGAAGACCGGCAGCAACGGCAACCAGAACCAGTCGAACAGACCCTTGCCGCCGGCCTGCGCGTTGACGATCTCGCTGAGGTTGAGGCTGCCGGCCAGCACCATCACGCAGACCAGGCACAGACCCATGGCCAGTTCGTACGAGATCACCTGGGCCGCCGAACGCATGGCACCCAGCAATGCATAGCGCGAGTTGGACGCCCAGCCGGCGATGATGATGCCGTAGACGCCCATCGAGGTCATCGCCAGCAGGTAGAGGATGCCCGCGTTGGCGTTGGACAACACCATCTTGCCGCTGAACGGGATCACCGCCCAGGCCGCCAGCGCGGGGACCAACCCGATCAACGGCGCCAGGAAATACAGGAAGCGGCTGGCCTTGGTCGGCAGGATCACTTCCTTGATCAGCAGCTTCACCACGTCGGCGAAGGCCTGCAGCACGCCGCCGGGGCCGATCTTGTTCGGCCCCAGGCGCACGTGCATCCAGCCGATGACCTTGCGCTCCCAGTACACGAACATCGCCACCGCGATCACCAGCGGCAGCACGATGCACAGGATGTAGATCAGCGGCCACACGACCTGGTTGATGAGTTGATCAGCCATGATGCCTATGCCTTGCTCAAGGTGATGGCTGCGCCGTGCGGCGGCAGCGTGGCGGTAAGGTCGTGGGCTGCCTCGATCCACACGGCGCCGTCGGGCACGGCCGCGTCGACCAGCACCGGCAACTGCACCGCGCCGATGGTCGCCTGGGCGCCGGCGACCAGGCCTTGCCGCCGGGCCTCGGCCTCGTTGAGGCGGATCGCCGGCGCGCGATTGAGCGGGTGGGCGTTGAGTGCCGTGGCTCGGCGCAGCACCGCATCGAGGCGGTAGATCGGCCAGGTGGCCAGCCGGGTGAGCGCGGCGGGCGCGGCGCGCGTCGACAGGCCCTGGCGCGGCACCTGTGCGCGCGCGCTGATGCCTTCGCGCAAACCGGCGATGTCATCGAACTCGAAACCCGCCAACTGCATCGCCCCGCCCAGGGCACGCATGACCTTCCAGCCCGGTCGCGCCTCGCCTGGCGCCTTCGCCCCAGCCGCCACACCCTGGGCCAGCCCGTCGACGTTGACCAGGGTCGCGTCGATCTCCGGCAGCAGCGCAATCGGCAGGATCACGTCGGCCACCTCGCGCAGCGAAGGGCTGGCATAGGCGCTGAACGCCACCACCTGGTCCGCGCCATGCAGCGCCCGCAAGGCCGCACCGCCATCGGCGAAATCGTGCGGCGGCTCGACGCCGTACAGCAGGTAGCTCTTGCGCGGTTGCGCCAGCATCGCCTGCGCATCCAGCCCGCCGTTGCCCGGCACCACGCCGAGCTGTGCCAGGCCGACGGCATTCGCGCCGACCGGCAGTTCGTCGTAACCGGCATCGGTGGCGTCGGCGATGAAACGGGCGATCGCGCGCAGCCAGGATGCCTGCGGATGGGTCACTGCGGCTTCGCCGAGGATCACCACGGCCTTGTCCGACTTCAGTGCGGCGATCGCGTCGCTGTCGCCCTGATCGCTCTGCGCCGACGCGATCGCCTCGGCCAGTGCTGCCGGCGCATTCGCACCGGCAGCCACGGCAGCCTTGGCCAGCGCCAGCAGCGCATCGACCATGGCCTGAGGCGCCACCACTGCCTCGCCGGCCAGCGTGTAGTTGAAATCGAAGTGTGCCGGATTGACCGCGTAGACCTTGGCGCCCTTCTTGGTCGCCTGGTGCAGGCGGTGGTTCAGCAGCGGCACCTCATAGCGCAGGTCGGAACCGATCAGCAGCGCCGCCCGGACCTGTTCTACCTCGGCCACCGGCAACGCGAACGACTGCGCCACGGCGTTGTCGGCGAAGTCGAGCTGGCGCAGGCGATGGTCGACGTGCGCGCTGCCCAGGCCGCGGGCCAGCCGCATCAGCAGGTCGCCTTCCTCGTTCGAGGTGGCCGGGTGCAGCAGGATACCGAGCTCGCTGCCAGGCACCCTCTTCAATGCCTCGCCGGCGAACTGCAGCGCGTCTTCCCAGGTGGTCGCCTGCCACTGGCCGTTGCGCTTCACTTCCGGAGCGCTGACACGGTCGGCGGCATACATGCCCTGATGGCTGTAGCGGTCGCGGTCGGACAGCCAGCACTCGTTGACCGCCTCGTTGTCGCGCGGCACCGTGCGCAGCACTTCGCCGCGGCGGGTGTGCAGCCACAGGTTGGAGCCCAGCGCGTCGTGGTAGCCGATCGACGGCTTGGCGACCATCTCCCAGGCGCGCGCCTTGAACTGAAACGGCTTGTTGGTGAGCGCACCCACCGGGCACACGTCGATGATGTTGCCGGACAGCTCACTCTCGACGTTCTTGCCGATGTAGGTGCCGATCACGTGGCGGTCGCCGCGATCCATGCTGCCGAACTCGTAGGTGCCGGCGATCTCGCTGATGAAGCGCACGCAGCGCGTGCAGTGGATGCAGCGCGTCATCTCGGTGGCGACCAGCGGGCCGATGTCCTCGTCGGCGATGGTGCGTTTGCGCTCGGTGAAGCGCGACACGCTGCGACCGTAACCCAGCGCCATGTCCTGCAGCTCGCACTCGCCGCCCTGATCGCAGATCGGGCAGTCCATCGGGTGGTTGATGAGCAGGAACTCCATCACGTTGCGCTGCGCGTGCAGCGCCTTGTCCGAACGGGTGAGCACCTTCATGCCTTCGGCCACCGGCGTGGCGCAGGCCGGCTGCGGCTTGGGCATGGGGCGCCCGCCCATCTCCACCTCGACCAGGCACTGCCGGCAGCTCGCCGCGACCGGCAGCTTGCGGTGGTAGCAGAAACGCGGGATCGGAATGCCGGCCTTGTCGGTGGCCTCGATGATCATCGAGCCCTTGGGCACCTGGATCGGCTTGCCGTCGACCTCGATGTTGACCAGGTTCGGCGCGGTGTTCTGGGTTGGCTGCGCGCTCATGCGGCGGCTCCAAGCTTGTCGTCGACCATGGAGCGACCGTGCTCGACGTAGTATTCGAATTCGTGCCAGTAGTGGTGCAGGAAGGCCTGCACCGGCCATGCCGCCGCCTCGCCGAACGCGCAGATGGTGTGACCCTCGATCTGACCGGCCACCGCCTTCAGGCGATGCAGGTCGTCCGGCACGCCCTTGCCGGCGACGATGCGGGTGAGCACGCGATGCATCCAGCCAGTGCCCTCGCGGCACGGCGTGCACTGACCGCAGGATTCCATGTGGTAGAACTGGCTGATGCGCTCGCAGGCCCGCACCATGCAGGTGGTCTCGTCCATCACGATCACCGCACCCGAGCCCAGGCCCGAACCAGCCTTCTGGATCGAGTCGTAGTCCATCGTGCAGGCCATCATCACCTCGGCCGGCAGCACCTTCATCGAAGTACCGCCCGGGATCACCGCCTTGAGCTTGTGCCCGTTGCGCACGCCGCCGGCCATCTCCAGCAGGTCCGCGAACGGCGTGCCCAGGCGGATCTCGAAATTGCCCGGGCGGTTGACGTGGCCGGATACCGAGAAGATCTTCGGGCCGCCGTTGTTCGGCTTGCCCAGGTTGAGGAACCAGTCGGCGCCGTTGCGCAGGATCGCCGGCACCGAGGCGTAGGTCTCGGTGTTGTTGATCGTGGTGGGCTTGCCGTACAGGCCGAAGTTGGCCGGGAACGGCGGCTTGAAGCGCGGCCAGCCCTTCTTGCCTTCCAGCGATTCCATCAGCGCGGTTTCCTCGCCGCAGATGTAGGCACCGGCGCCCAGCGCGGCGTAGATGTCCACGTTGATGCCGCTGCCGCCGATGTTCTTGCCCAGCAAGCCGGCCGCGTAGGCCTCCTTCAGCGCCGCCTCGAAGTGCTCGAACGGCTCGTGGTGGAATTCACCGCGCAGGTAGTTGTAGGCCACCGTGGAACCGGTGCAATAGCAGGCGATGGCCAGACCTTCGACCACCGCGTGCGGGTTGTAGCGCAGGATGTCGCGATCCTTGGCCGTGCCCGGCTCGGACTCGTCCGAGTTGCACAGGATGTATTTTTGCATGTCGCCCTTCGGCATGAAGGACCACTTCAGGCCGGTCGGGAAACCCGCGCCGCCGCGACCGCGCAGGCTGGATTTCTTGATCTCCTCGACCAGCGAGGCCGGATCGGGCTTCTCGGCGAGGATCTTCCGCCACGCCTTGTAGCCATCGACCTTCTCGTAGCTTTCCATCGACCACGGCGTGTCGAAATGCAGCGTGGTGTAGACAACCTGGTGTTCCTGCGGAGCGGGTCCGACGGCCATCAGTGCTTCCCCTCGGCGTCGTGGGCGTGTGCGGGGCCTTCGATGCTCAGGCCATCGAGGATCGCATCGAGCTTCTCGATGGTGAGGTGCTCGTGGTAATGCCCGTTCACCGTCATCGCCGGCGCGTAGACGCAGGCCGCGATGCATTCCTCTTCCTGCTTCAGGTAGACGCGACCATCCGGCGTGCTTTCGCCCAGCTTGATACCCAGCTTCTCCTCGCAATGGCGCACCAGGTCATCGGCGCCGTTGAGCCAACACGAGATGTTGGTGCAGATCGCCACGTTGTTGCGGGCCACCGGCTTGGTCTCCAGCATCGAGTAGAAGCTGGCCACCTCGTACGCCCAGATCGCCGGCAGGTCGAGGTACTTCGCCACCGCGGCGATCAGCTCGTCGGTGAGGAAGCCCTTGTTCTGCTCCTGCGCGCCGAACAGCGCCTGGATCAGCGCCGAGCGCTTGCGGTCGGGCGGAAACTTGGCCACCCAGTGGTCGATGTGCTGGCGGGTGTGCTCGGTGAGTACGACGAGGGGATCGACGTTCCTGACCTGCTCGTAATGTCCGGTGGCTTTCATGCGTTGAACTCCGGGATTCGGGTTACGGGATTCGGGATTCGTAAAGAAACCGTCCCGCCGTTCGCGAACCTCGATTCGGTGTGAGTCTGGCGGCTGTAACGAATGATGGAATTCGAAGCTCGAAGCACCGGGCCGCCGCACGCTGCTCTATCGAATCCCGATTCCCGTATCCCGAATCCCGTGTTCATCGATCCACTTCGCCGAACACGAGGTCGTAGGTACCGATCATGGCCACCACGTCGGCGAGCATGTGGCCGTGCACGACGGTGTCCATGGATGACAGGTGGGCGAAGCCCGGGGCGCGCAGATGCACGCGGAACGGCTTGTTGGCGCCGTCGGAAACCAGGTAACAGCCGAACTCGCCCTTGGGCGCCTCGACCGCGCAGTAGGTTTCCCCGGCCGGCACGCAGTAGCCTTCGGTGAACAGCTTGAAGTGGTGGATGAGCGCTTCCATGTCCTGCTTCATCTCGACCCGCGACGGCGGCGCCACCTTGAAGTTCTTCACCATCACCGGACCCGGGTTGGCGCGCAGCCACTCCACGCACTGCCGGATGATGCGGTTGGACTGGCGCATCTCTTCCACGCGCACCAGATAGCGGTCGTAGCAGTCGCCGTTGACGCCGACCGGGATGTCGAAATCCATCTCGGCGTACTTCGCGTAGGGCTGCTTCTTGCGCAGATCCCACTCGACGCCCGAGCCACGCAGCATCGCGCCGGTCATGCCCCACTGCTGGGCCAGTTCCGGGCTGACCACGCCGATGCCGACGGTGCGCTGCTTCCAGATACGGTTGGTGGTGAGCAGCACCTCGTATTCATCCACCTTCGATGGGAAGTCAGCGGTGAATGCGTCGAGGAAGTCGAGCATCGAGCCTTCGCGCCAGCTGTTGATGCGCTTGAGGTCGGCGCCCTTGTGCCACGGCGACTCGCGGTACTGCGACATCTGCGCCGGCAGGTCGCGGTAGACGCCGCCCGGGCGGTAGTACGTGGCGTGCATGCGCGCACCCGACACCGCCTCGTAGACGTCCATCAGCTCCTCGCGCTCGCGGAACGCGTACAGCATCACCGCCATCGCGCCCAGGTCGAGCGCATTCGAGCCGATCCACATCAGGTGGTTCAGGATGCGGGTGATCTCGTCGAACATGGTGCGGATGTACTGCGCGCGTTCCGGCGCCTCGATGCCCAGCAGGGTTTCGATCGCGCGCACGTAGGCGTGCTCGTTGCACATCATCGACACGTAGTCGAGCCGGTCCATGTAGCCGATCGACTGGTTGAACGGCTTGGACTCGGCCAGCTTCTCGGTACCGCGATGGAGCAGGCCCACGTGCGGATCGATGCGCACGATGGTTTCGCCGTCCATCTCCATGATCAGGCGCAGCACGCCATGCGCGGCCGGATGCTGCGGGCCGAAGTTCATCGTGTAGTTGCGGATTTCCTGCATGCTCAGTTCTCCCGCCAGTGGTCGGCGGCTTCGGCCTTGGCCTGCATCAGGTCGGCATCGTCGCGGATGGTGCGCGGCACCAGCACGCGCGGCTCGATCGACACCGGCTCGTAGATCACCCGCTTCTGCTCGGGGTCGTAGCGCACCTCGACGTTGCCGATCAGCGGGAAGTCCTTGCGGAACGGATGGCCGACGAAACCGTAGTCGGTGAGGATACGGCGCAGGTCGGGATGGCCGTCGAAGATGATGCCGTACAGGTCGAACACCTCGCGCTCGAACCAGTTCACGCCCGGCCACACCGCGGTCAGCGACGGCACCAGCGGCAGGCTGTCGTCCTCGCAGAACACGCGCAGGCGCAGCCGGCGGTTGTGCTCGATCGACAGCAGCTGGATTACCGCCGCGAAGCGGCGCGGCTGACGCTCACCGCGCGGGCGGCCGGCCCAGTCGAAACGCCCCTGCGCCTGACCTTTCACGCCACGCGAAAAACCGGTGCTGGAGACGGTCCTGGTGTCCCACTCGGTCTGGCCGTAGCCGAGGTAGTCGATGCCACACAGGTCGATCAGTTCGCTGAAGCGGAACGCCGGCTCGTCGCGCAGCGCGGTGGCTACCGCAATTAGGTCGTCAGCGGCCAGCTCGGCGACAGTCTCGTTGCGCACGGTGCTGATGGCCAGCGTGTCGCCGAAACGCGCGGTGAGCTGCCCAGCCAGCGAAGTCTTTGGGGTGTCGGTCATGGACTGCGCCTTCAGGGATGTGCCGCTCAAGAGCGCGCGATGGTGTTGGTGCGGCGGATCTTCTTCTGCAACTGCAGGATGCCGTGGATCAGCGCTTCGGCCGTGGGCGGGCAGCCCGGCACGTAGATGTCCACCGGCACGATGCGGTCGCAGCCGCGCACCACGGAATAGGAATAGTGGTAATAGCCGCCGCCGTTGGCGCAGCTGCCCATCGAGATGACCCACTTCGGCTCGGGCATCTGGTCGTAGACCTTGCGCAGCGCCGGCGCCATCTTGTTGACCAGGGTGCCGGCCACGATCATCACGTCGGACTGGCGCGGGCTGGGGCGGAATATCACGCCGTAACGGTCGAGGTCGAGCCGCGCCACGCCGGCGTGCATCATCTCCACCGCGCAGCAGGCCAGGCCGAAGGTCACCGGCCACATCGAGCCGGTGCGCGCCCAGTTCATCAGCGCATCGACGCTGGTGGTGGCGAAGCCGCGTTGCACGACGGGATTGTCACCGGCCGGCCGCAGGATGTCGTCGACCAGGTTCAGCGGCTCCGGGTTGTGCATCACCCGGCTGATGGAATCGATCACTCCCATTCGAGCGCTCCCTTCTTCCACACGTAGGCGAAACCGACGACCAGCAGCAGCAGGAACAGGCCCATTTCGATCAACGCGACGAGGCCGATCTGCTTGAACACCACCGCCCACGGAAACAGGAAGGCAATTTCCAGGTCGAAGATGATGAACAGGATGGCGAGCAGGTAATAGCGCACGTCGAAGCGCATGCGGGCGTCTTCGAATGCCTCGAAGCCGCACTCGTAAGGCGCAAGCTTTTCCGCCTCGGGGCGGCGTGGACCGGCCAGCAGGCCGATGACCAGCAATGCCACGCCAAGGCCGACGGCAACGCCGATGAACAACAGGACAGGCCAGTATTCGGCAAGCACGATGCAACTTACCTCCGCGCCAGCGGCGCATCAGCGACCGCGGGGATTTGCATCCAGCAACGCACGGTCAGGCGACTTCGATTCGGCAGGCCAAGACAGCCATGGGCTTTCCAGCCATGCCTGCGGGCTCTGCCGCCGCGCGCAGGCATCCGATGTCTCGCGAAATGGATCCGCGAATCTCGCCATTGTATCAGTGCGCATGGGCACAACAAGCCTTGACGACCGATGTGATACGCATTAACACCCGACTGCCTACACAAATGGAGTGACGACGGCATCACATGGTGTGGGTGGGGCGCTCGGAGTTGAGCGTACCGGCAAGGATGTTCTCGATCCGGCTGCGGGCAGCCTCGGCATCGCCCGATTCGTTGAAGTGGATGCCGATGCCGGCGGTGCGGTTGCCCTGCGCGCCGACCGGGCTGATCCACACCACTTTGCCGACCACCGACAGGCGCTCGGTTTCCTCGGCCAGGGTCACCAGCAGCACGACCTCGTCGCCCAGCGAATACGACTGCGCCGTCGCCGCGAACAGGCCGCCATGCTTGAGGAACGGCATGTAAGCGTTGTACAGCGAGGCCGCATCCTTGATTTTCAGCGAGATGATGCCCTGGCGGGCTGCGACGACTTTCATGGGAGGCTCCTGCCGGACGTTCGAACGCCCCGGTCGATTGCCGATCTTAGAGCCTGCGCGATGCCTCCGCATAGCTCGCACCTGCGCGCATCCATGGCCGCAGCGGTCGGCACTCGCCGGTCGGGTCCGCGACGATGCCGGTCATGTCGGTTTCCGGTCGCGAAATATTACGCAGCGTCCAGCGCCATGGAGGCCGCGCACGAAGCGCTGGTCGGGCCCGCTGCGGCCGATGCCGGAGCGGTCAAGCCGCCGGCGTGGGCGCCGAACCGGCGCCGGCAGACAGCTCGCACCAGCCCCAGTGGTCGAAGATCCAGGGCGAGCGCAAGGTCAATGCCAGGCGCACGAAACACGGCAGACCCTTCGCCGCCGCTGGCGTCGAAAGATGGAAGCCGCCGGCCCGGTCGCGCCACAGTGGCGCCTCACGCCAACGCCAGCTGCGCGCTCCCGCCTGGTCCACCACGCTGAGTCGCAGCCATGGCCGCAGCCAGAACGGTGGTCGCCATGGCAACGCGCCCAGCGGCGTCGACAGCCCGGCCTGGCGCTCGGGGCGGCCAGCCAGGCGCAGCATGCGTTTACCGCTCAACGCCATCTGGCTGCGATGCTCGGCCAGTGCGACGCGCTTGCATGCCAACTGCGGCGCCGTGCCGTGCACCTCGAAGCCTTCGCCGTCACCGCCGCGACCATGCACGAGATAGTTCAGCAACAGCGGCGGCTCGGCCTGTTCCGCCAGCGCCAGGCGCACCAGCACATGCGCCGCGGCGTGATCGGGGTGACGGTCGGCCAGTGCCGGCGCCACCACCAGGCTGGGGCCGAACTGGCTGATCGCCGCCGCCAGCGCCGACACCGACAGACCGGGCGACTGCAGCAACGTATCGGTGAGACCAAGATCCGCCCAGCCCAGCGATTGCAGCGCCGGCGCCGGCACGCCCAGGCAGGCCAGTGCCTGCAATACCTCCATATGGCGGCGGCGCCCCCAGCGCTGGCGGTCGGCGGCGCGGATGCGCACGCGCCGCTCCAGCCAGCGTTGCGGCCAGGGGTTGTTGTCGCCTTCGGTCAGCAGCACGATCCGCACCTCGCCGCCGGCCGCACGCACTTGCTGGATCAGCAACCCGGTCGCGATGGTCTCGTCATCCGGGTGCGGCGCCACCACCAGCAGGCGGGTCTGCGCCGAAAATACCGGTACCCCGCTCGCTGGCGCCAGCGCCGGCGACGAGCGGGCGCCGCTGCCGCTCATCGCCACTGCGCCAGCAGTTCCAGCAGCAGCAGGTCGGCACGCAGCGGGCCGCGCAAGCCCTCGCGGGTGCGATTGGCCGCGTCGTACCAGTGGCCCAGTGCCTCGACGTCCAGCGTGCTGGCCAGCGGCCCCGCGCGTTGTGCCGAGCGCGCCTTGGTCTCGTCGGCACTGGCCTGCGCGGCAAACCACAGCCGCTGCGCCGGCTCGCTGTCCAGCCAGCGCTTGACCACCTCGGTCGGCTGGCCGCGGCCGGCCGCCAGCGCGGCCAGGTCCTTGCGCACTTCCTGCCGGCGCTCCAGCGCACCCTCCGCGGCCCAGATCCTGGCCAAGCCGGGATTGCCGCCGGCAGCGACGAGTGCGTTCGGAGCATCGCGCACACCTTCGGCCTGCAGCCAGGTCAGCGCGTCGGCGCTGGCGGGCAGCTGGAATTCGATCCGCTGGCAGCGGCTGCGGATGGTCTGCGGCAGCCGCCACGGCGCATCGGCCAGCAGGATCAGCATGGTCTGCGCGGCCGGTTCCTCCAGCGTCTTCAGCAGCGCATTGGCAGCCGCGGCGTTCATCGCGTCGGCCGGGTCGATGAGCGCCACCTGCCAGCCGCCGAACTGGCTGCTCATGGCCAGCCGTGCCGACAGTTCGCGGATCTGGTCGACCACGATTTCGCTGCGCTGGACGCCGTCCTTGCGCAAACCGAAGCTCAGCGTGACCACGTCCGGATGCGAACCGGCGGCAAGCAGCAGGCAGCTGCGGCAATGCCCGCAGGCGTCGCCGTCCACCGGCTCGGCACACAGCAGGCCCTGCACGAAGCGCTGCGCGAACGCGCGCTTGCCCAGGCCGGCGGCGCCGCACAGCAGCAGGGCGTGCGGCAGCGCGTCGCGCTGGCGGCGCGCCTGCAGGCGCGCCCAGTGTTCGGCATGCCAGGGCAGTCCGTTCATGCCTGCGATTCTCCAAGCAATGCCGCCAGCGCCTGCGTCGCGGCCTGCAGGACGGCCGCGGGCGACTGGCTGGCGTCGATCACCCGAAAACGCTCCGGTTCGGCCGCGGCGCGTTCGCGATAAGTCGCGCGCACACGTTCGAAGAAGGCATCCGCCTCGGTCTCGATGCGGTCGGCGTGGCCGCGACCGGCGACGCGGGCGCGGCCGGTCGCCACCGGCAGGTCGAGCAGCAGGGTCAGGTCGGGTTTCACGCCGGCGCAGGCCCAGCGCTCCAGTTCCGCGATGCGCTCCGCCGGCTGGCCGCGGCCGCCACCCTGGTAGGCGTAGCTGGCGTCGGTGTAGCGGTCGCACAGCACCCATTGTCCGGCCGCCAAGGCCGGTTCGATCACTTCGCGCACCAGCTGTGCGCGCGAGGCGAACATCAGCAGCAGTTCGGTCTCGGCGGCCAGCCCTCGCTGGGCCGGATCAAGTACGATCGCACGTACCGCCTCGCCCACCGCGGTGCCGCCGGGTTCGCGCGCCTGCACCAGCGCAATGCCGCGCCGTTCGATGTACTCGCGCAGGCCGGCCAGCAAGGTGCTCTTGCCGGCGCCCTCGCCGCCTTCGAGGCTGATGAATCTTCCGCGCGGGCTGGTCATCGGCAGCGCTTCCGCTGATAGCAGTCGACGTTGCGATTGTGTTCCTCCAGCGTGCGCGAGAACACGTGCCCGCCGTCGCCGCTGGCCACGAAATACAGCGTGTCGCCGTCGGCCGGATGCAGCGCCGCCACCAGCGCCGGCTTGCCCGGCAGCGCGATCGGCGTCGGCGGCAGGCCGGCACGCGTATAGGTGTTGTACGGCGTATCGGCGGCGAGGTCGCTCTTGCGGATGTTGCCGGCGTAGTTCACGCCCATGCCGTAGATCACGCTGGGGTCGGTCTGCAGCAGCATGTGGTTTTCGAGCCGTCGCACGAACACGCCGGCGATCTGCGCGCGCTCCACCGGAATGCCGGTTTCCTTCTCCACGATCGAGGCCAGGATCAGCGCCTCGTACGGCGTGGTCAGCGGCAGGTCCGGCGCACGCGCCGCCCACAGTTCGTCGAGCGTCTTCACCATCGCCGTATGCGCACGGCGGAGGATGTCCAGGTCGCTGTCGCCCTTCACGTAGGCGTAGGTCTCGGGCAGGAAGCGGCCTTCCGGCGCTTCGCCGCCGGCGCCGATCCTCTGCATGATCGCCGCATCGTCCAGCGCGGCGCTGTCGTGGTTCAGCTTCTCGGCCCGGGCCAGCGCCTGGCGCAACTCGCCGAAGGTCCAGCCGTCGACGATGGTGAAATTGCGCTGCAGCACCCGGCCAGCGGCCATGTTCGCCAGCAGCTGGCGTGGCGTAACGCCGGGCTCGAGCGCGTACTCGCCGGCATGCAGCTTGCCGGCCACGTGCATCTGCTCGGCCAGCAGCCGCCAGTACCACGGGTTGGCCGTGCTGAATCCGCGCTGGCGCAATTCGCCCACGATGCCCTTGAAGCTGCTGCCGCGGCCGATGTCGATGCTGTCGCCCTGCGCCGCCACATTCAGCGGCGCGGAACCGAAGCGGGCGTAGTCGACCCAGCCATAGACCAGCGCGCCGGCCGCCAGCAGCAGCGCGATCAGCAACAGTTGCCGTGGCCATGCGCGCCTGCGCACCGGTTTGTCGCTCATCCGCCCTGCTCCATCGAAAATCCCAGATCACGCCAATGCTGCTGCAAGCGGCGCGTCGTTGCACCCGGCGCATAGCTGCCATCATCCAGCGAACGCACCGGCAGGATGCCGCGCACGCTCGAACTCAGGAACACCTCGCCGGCGCCGCGCAAGGCTGCCAGCGTCAGCTCGCCGACCCGCACCTGCGGGCACGCCGCCAGCACTTCGGCGCGGGCCACCCCGGCCACGCCGCAGCGATCCAGCACCGGCGTCAGCAACTCGCCGTCGATCACCGCGAACAGATTGGCCATGGTCGCCGAAATCACCCGCCCGTGGCTATCGAGCAGCACGCCCTCGGCAATTGCCGGGTCGTCCCACTCGGCGCGCGCCAGCACCTGCTCCAGCCGGTTGAGGTGCTTGAGGCCGGCCAGCAGCGGCTGCTGCGCCAGGCGGATGTCGCACACGCGCATGCGCACGCCTTGCACATAAGCCTCGGCGGCGACCGGCGGCGGCGTGAAGGCAGCCACCACCCGGGTCGGTCGCGGTGCCGCCGGCAGACCGTAGCCACGCTCGCCGGCACCGCGGGTAATCGTGATGCGCAGCACCGATGCCGCCATGCCGCGGCTGACCTCCAGCGCCTCGCGCCATAGCTGCGCCGGATCGGGCGCCGGGATATACAGTCGCTCGCAGCCTTCGGCCAGCCGCTGCATGTGCCGCGACCACAGCGGCGCATTCGCGCCGACGAAACGGATGCTCTCGAACAGGCCGTCGCCATAGGCCAGGCCGCGATCCAGCGCCGACACCTGTGTCGATGCCACGCCGTCGACCAGCATGCGCGCCGTCATCAGTCCGGCACTCCCAGCGCACGCAGCAGGCCGCGCGCCTTGGCGCGGGTCTCGTCCAGTTCGCTGGCGGCGACCGAGTCGGCCACGATGCCGGCGCCCGCGCGCAGGCTGACTTCGTCGCCGGCCAGGGTCAGGGTGCGGATCAGGATGTTCAAGTCGAGCTCGCCGTTGCGATCGAGATAGCCCAGCGCACCGGTGTAGGCGCCGCGCGGCGCGTCTTCCAGCGCAGCGATGATTTCCATGCAGCGCACCTTGGGACAGCCGGTGATGGTGCCGCCGGGAAACGTGGCGGCGATCACCTCGCCGGGCGTCACCTCGGCGCGCAGGCGTCCGCGTACATTGGAGACGATGTGGTGAACGTGGGCGTAACTCTCCACCGTCATCAGCTCGTCGACCTCGACCGTGCCCGGCACGCAGACGCGGCCGAGGTCGTTGCGTTCCAGGTCGATCAGCATCACGTGCTCGGCACGCTCCTTCGGGTGCGCGCTCAGCTCACGGATGCGCGCCGGCTCGTCGTCGCCGGGCAGCCGCGGGCGCGTACCGGCGATCGGCCGGGTCTGCGCCACGCCGCCGCGCACCTCGACCAGCCGCTCCGGCGAAGAGCTGACCACCGCCCAGCCCTGCTGCTGCAGCAGGCCGGCGAACGGCGCCGGGTTGGCCTGGCGCAGCATCGCGTACAGCGACGCCGGCACGGGCGGCTGCGCATAGCGCGCGCGCCAGGCGCGCGACAGATTCACCTGGAAGATGTCGCCGGCATGCAGGTGCTCGTGGATGCGCGCCACGCCGTCGAGGAACCGTCGCGGCGCATCCTCTTCCCAGGCAACCGGCGCCGGCAGCGGCGGCATCGCCGGTACGGCCGCGAGATCGGCTTCCAGCGTATCGAGCAGATATTCGCAGCCGGCCTCGGCGACCAGGATCGTGCAGTCGCGCAGGTGGTCGACGATCGCCGCGGCGGGACAGCGCACGGCCAGCGCCAGCGGCAGCGTCGATGGCGGTAGCAGTTCCAGTGTCGGCTCGATTTCGCCGGCCAGTTCGTACGTCAGCAGCAGCACCCAGCCGCCGTGGAACGGCAGGCCATCGTGCTCCGGCGGCCGCCGTTCGGCCCGCCAGGCGGCATCCAGCGCATCGAGGAAACGCCCTTCGCGCAAGTTACCGTCGCCATCGCGCAGGCCGACGGCGGCGTGCAGGCTCAGCCGCTCGCGGGGGAATGCGAACAGGATGTCGTAGCGCGACTGCGCGGTGCCGTGTACCACGCTTTCCAGCAGGCAGGGATAGCGCGCGGGGAACGAAGCGGCCGGCGCGAGCAAGTCGCGCCGGCCGTCCAGGGTGCGGCGATGGCAGGTCACGCCCAAGCGATCAGTCAGACGCGGCGGAAGGCCAGCGTGCCGTTGGTGCCGCCGAAACCAAACGAGTTGGAGAGCGCCACCTCGACCTTCGCCTCGCGTGCGGTATTCGCCACGAAATCGAGGTCGCAGCCCTCGCCCGGCTCGTCCAGGTTGATCGTCGGCGGCAGCACCTGGTCGCGCAGCGCCAGGATGCTGAAGATCGCCTCGACGCCGCCGGCCGCACCGAGCAGGTGGCCGGTGGTGGACTTGGTCGAGCTCATCGCCAGCTTGTACGCATGGTCGCCGAACACCTTCTTCGCCGCCATCACCTCGCCCAGGTCGCCCAGCGGCGTGGAGGTACCGTGCGCGTTGATGTACTGCACCTCGGCCGGATTGAGGCCGGCGTCGTCCAGTGCGGTCTGGATGCAGCGCGCTGCGCCTTCGCCGCCCTCGCTCGGCGCGGTCATGTGGAACGCGTCGCCACTCATGCCGAAGCCGACCAGCTCGGCGTAGATGCGCGCGCCGCGGGCCTTGGCGTGTTCGTACTCCTCCAGCATCAGCACGCCGGCGCCGTCGGACAGCACGAAACCGTCGCGATCCTTGTCCCACGGACGGCTGGCCTTGGCCGGCTCGTCGTTGCGGGTGGACATCGCCTTGGCCGAGCAGAAGCCGGCCATCGCGGTGCCGGTGGTGGCGAACTCGGCGCCGCCGGCGATCATCGCGTCGGCATCGCCGTACTGGATCATCCGCGCGGCCAGGCCGATGTTGTGCGCGCCGGTGGTGCAGGCGGTGACGCAGGCGATGTTCGGGCCCTTCAGGCCGAACATGATCGACAGCTGGCCCGAGACCATGTTGATGATCGAGCTGGGCACGTAGAACGGCGAGACCCGGCGCGGACCCTTCGCCGCCAGCTCCAGCGTGGTCGCCTCGATCGTGTACAGGCCGCCGATGCCGGCGCCCACCGCCACGCCGATGCGCGGCGCGTTCGCTTCGGTCACTTCCAGCCCGGAATCGCGCAGGGCCTGGGTGCCCGCCGCCACGCCGTAGTGGATGAACGGGTCCATCTTCTTGACGTCCTTGAGCGGCATCCACTCGGCCGGATCGAAGCCGCTGACCTGGCCGGCGATGCGCGTGGAATAAGCGGAAGTGTCGAAGTGGGTGACCGGGCCGATGCCGCTGACGCCCTTGAGCACACGATCCCAGGCGCTGGCGATGTCGTTGCCGACCGGCGAGATGATGCCCATGCCGGTCACTACTACACGTCGCTTGCTCATGCTGATGTTCCTTGGGTGATTGCGTGGATCTGCCGCTGCCGGCAGCCGTCCCGCGCAGCTCGCAGGGACGTCGCCCGATCGTGCCTGGCGGGCGTCCTGCCCACCATACGGGGTTGGACGTTACAAATTGCAGAAACGAAAACTGCGCCAAGAAGGCGCAGCGTTCGGTGCCGCCGCGTGAATGGGTCGACCCGCGCGAAGCAGGCCGGCCCGGTCGGCGGCGATCAATTCCGTGGCGATCAATCCTTGGAGTGGGCCTTGATGTAGTCGACGGCCTGCTGCACGGTGGTGATCTTCTCGGCGTCCTCGTCGGGAATCTCGGTCTCGAACTCTTCCTCGAGCGCCATCACCAGCTCCACCGTGTCCAGCGAATCTGCGCCCAGATCGTCCACGAACGAAGCGTTCGCCGTGACTTCATCTTCCTTCACGCCGAGCTGCTCGACGACGATTTTCTTGACGCGCTCTTCGATGGTGCTCATGTTGCCCATACCTCTCAAGGGAGTAATTGATTGTCTGTGCCGGCGCGAGGCCCGCGAAAGGCCGGCGCATTGTAGTGGCTAAACCGCGAGGCCGCCACGCCTGGCCGATGACGAAGGCACGCTGTCCCCCATGACCGGCGCGAAAGCGCAATTGTCGCCCAAAACGGGTTCGCTGGCGACAACTGCGTCCATCCGAGCTACGGCATGTACATGCCGCCGTTGACGTGCAGGGTTTCCCCGGTGATGTAGGCTGCCGCCGGCGAAGCCAGGAAACCCACTGCCTTGGCGATGTCCGTCACCTCACCCAGCCGCCCCAACGCGATCTGGCCGAGCAGCGCCTGCTTCGACTCCTCGGGGAGTGCGCGCGTCATGTCGGTGTCGATGAAGCCCGGCGCCACCACGTTGACGGTGATGCCGCGGCCGCCGATCTCGCGCGCCAGCGACTTGGAGAACGCGATGATCCCCGCCTTGGCCGCCGCGTAGTTGGCCTGGCCCGGGTTGCCGGTGAGTCCGATCACCGAGGCAATCGAGATGATGCGGCCTTTGCGCGCCTTCATCATGCCGCGCAGCACTGCCTTGGAGGTGCGGTAGACCGAGGTGAGATTGGTGTCGATGATCGCCTGCCAGTCCTCGTCCTTCATGCGCAGCAGCAACTGGTCGCGGGTGATGCCGGCGTTGTTGACCAGGATCGAGACCGCGCCGAATTCCTTCGCGATCGCTTCGACCAGGCCCTCGACCGCAGCGCCGTCGGTGACGTTCAGCACGCGGCCGTGGCCGCCATGCGCGGCGAGCCGATCGCCGATCGCGGCCGCGCCGCCTTCGCTGGTGGCGGTGCCGATCACGGTGGCGCCCATCGCCGCCAGCTCGTCCGCGATCGCCGCGCCGATGCCGCGGCTGGCGCCGGTGACCAGCACGATTTCACCCTGCAGTGGTTTGCTCATGGATCGTTCCTTCGGAATCGGAATCTGTGTTCACGCCCATTCGGCGCGGGCGGCATCGAGTTCGGCCGGAGTGCCGATCGCACGCGCCTCGATGCTCTTGTCGATGCGCTTGATCAGGCCAGTCAGCACCTTGCCCGGACCGCATTCGGCGACGCGGGTGGCACCGCCGGCGGCCAGTGCCTGCACGCATTCGGTCCAGCGCACCGGCAGGTACAGCTGGCGCTGCAGCGCGCCGCGGATCCCGTCGAGCGTGGCGTAGCTCCTCGCCTCGGCGTTCTGGATCACCGGGGTCGACGGCAGCTGCCAGTCGATCGCGGCCATGCGCTCGCCCAGGCGGTCGGCAGCCTCGCGCATCAGCATGCAGTGCGAAGGCACCGACACGGCCAGCTTGATCGCCTTCTTCACGCCCAGCTCGGCGAGCCGGGCCAGCGCGCGGTCCACCGCCTCGACGTTGCCGGCGATCACCAGCTGTCCCGGCGAATTGTAGTTGGCCGGGGCCACCACCTGGCCCTGTGCCACTTCCGCGCATACCTGCGCGATCTGCGCGTCGTCGCCGCCGAGAATCGCCGCCATCGCGCCCACCCCCGCCGGTACCGCCGCCTGCATCAGCCGGCCACGCTCGGCCACCAGCGCCGCCGCGTCATGCAGCGACAGCGCGCCGGCGCAGACCAGCGCGCTGTACTCGCCCAGGCTGTGGCCGGACAGCTGCGCCGGCTGTGCGCCGCCGAGCTTTTGCCACACGCGCCACACCGCCACGCTGGCGGCCAGCAGTGCCGGCTGGGTGTTCTCGGTGCGGTTGAGCTGTTCTTCCTGCCCCTGGCTCAGCGCCCACAGGTCGACGCCGGCGCCCTGCGAGGCTTCCTCGAACGCAGCCTGCACTTCAGCGTGCGCTGCCGCCAGCTCGGCCAGCATGCCGACCGATTGCGAACCCTGGCCGGGGAAAACGAAAGCGAGCGTAGCGGCAATGGAACTCATGGGATGGGCGAACCCCGTCGACGAAAACCACCATGGTGCCAGCATTGCCGGCCGTACGCAGCTGTATTCAACGTTTTCCGGGACACAAAACACGACGACGCCCAAGTGCGCAGCATCGTGGAGAGCGCCCCGGGACCGTGGGGCTCAATAGCGCAGCAGTGCCGACGCCCAGGTGAAGCCGCCGCCGAACGCCTCCAGCAGCAGGTTCTGGCCGCGCTGCACCTTGCCCGAGCGTACCGCGTAGTCCAGCGCCAGCGGTACCGAACCGGACGAGGTGTTGGCATGCTTGTCGACTGTCACGATGACGCGCTCCATCGACATGTTCAGCCGCTTCGCGGTCGCCTCGATGATGCGCAGGTTGGCCTGGTGCGGAATCAGCCAATCCACCTGCGACTCGTCCATGCCGGCGGCATGCAGGGTCTCGCCGACCAGCGAGTCGAGCGTCTTCACCGCGACCTTGAACACCTCGCGACCGGCCATGCGGATACGCACGCCGTGGTTCGGCTCGTCCTTGAAGCCGGCCGACACGCCGACCGGGTTCCACAGCAGTTCCTTGTAGCCGCCGTCGGCGTGCAGGCAGGTGGCGTAGACGCCCGGTTCGCTGGCAGCTTCCAGCACCACGGCGCCGGCGCCGTCGCCGAACAGCACGCAGGTCTCGCGCTCGCCCCAGTCGACCATCCGGGTCAGCGTCTCGGCGCCGATCACCAGCGCCTTCTTCGACTGGCCGCTCCTGATGAATTTGTCGGCGATGCCAAGTGCGTACATGAAGCCCGAGCAGGCCGCGTTGACGTCGAACGCGGCGCAGCCGTTCGCACCGAGGCGATCCTGCACCAGGCAGGCGGTGGACGGGAAGATGATGTCCGGCGTGGTCGTGCCCAGCACGATCAGGTCGAGTTCGGATGCCCTGACGCCTGCCGCTTCCAGCGCATTCTGCGCGGCGCGGAAAGCCAGGTCGCCGGTGGTCTCGCCGTCGGCGGCGATATGGCGCTGGCGGATGCCGGTGCGGGTGCGGATCCACTCGTCACTGGTGTCGACGATCTTTTCCAGATCGGCGTTGGTTACCACGCGCTCGGGCAACGCACTGCCGGTGGCGATGATGCGGGAATAGATCTGGGCCATTCGGCTGTCCATCAACGTAAACGAAGGATTGAACGCCTTGAACGGCGCCAGCGCAACCGTCCCCTGCGTCATTCGTGGTGTCCGTCAACGCAAAACGGCGCGTTGCCGCGCCGTCTCGCCTGACCGGAATCCGGGAACCCCGCGGGGCTCCGCGAAGCCGATCAATCCTCGACCGACACCGCGCCCTTGGTCTCGATCACTTTCTTGCCGCGGTAGTAGCCGTCCTTGGTGACGTGGTGGCGCTGATGCACCTCGCCGCTGGTCGGGTCGGTGGACAGCTGCACGGTCTTCAGCGCGTCGTGCGCACGACGCATGCCGCGGGTGGACGGGGTACGGCGGCTCTTGGCAACGGCCATGATGGTTCTCCAGCTGAAACTCGATGGTTGAAACTAAGGTGATCTGTTGCGTCATGGCCCGGATCGGGTGATCCGGACCAGCGGTTACTTCTTCAGTTCGCGCAACACCGCGAACGGACTTTCGGAATGCCCCTCGCCGGAACGGTCCGGTTCATGGCCTGTCACTTCGTCGGGCAGGCTGCTGTCCGGGTTGACCGGAACCAGCGGCAGCGCCAACAGCAATTCGTCTTCAATCACATCCGCCGGGTTCAAGCGGCCATCCTCGGCCACCAGCAGCGGCTCGCAATCCGGCGGCAAACCAGCCTCGTCGCGCTCCTGCCGGATCAGGCCAAGCCGGGTATCCACCGCCACCGGCAGCTTGAACGGCTCCAGCGTGCGCTGGCATACGAGCGCCAGCGAAGCCCGCACGCGAACGTCGACATAGCTAATGCCCAGCTCGTCACGGCCGAAATCCAGCCCGTACTGCAGCTGTCCATCGGTGTCCGCCAATACTCCACACAGGCGGGACAGGGCCGCGATGGGTAGCGTTCCCTCGAACGAACGCCGCGCCGAGACCATGCGCCAAGCGTCCACGGACTCTGGCAGTGTCACGGACATAGTCGCGGAATGTTAGGTTCGACACGGCGCGAAGTCAACCGACGCGGCGGCGGAACGGCACCGCCCCACCCGCCGGCCGCCCATTTTGCCTGATCCGGCTCCGATGGGGCAGACTGAACATCCCGTTGCCCGAGCCCCCGCCCTTGAATTCCTATCTGACGCTCGGTGCCGTCGTGCTGCTGGCGCTGCTGATTGTCCTGGTGGCCGCCGCCATGCTGCTGCGCCGGCGCCAGACAAGGCGCGGCAGCAGCCTCAAGACCCTGCTCGACCTGGCCGACCGGCTGGAAACCGACCTGAAAACCTGTCGCAGCGGCCTGCAGCAGGCGCATGCGGTGATGTCGCTCAATCCCGACCTGCCGGCCGCCAGCGAACAGGACGCGCAGCACGCGATCGACGCCGGCCTGCGCGCGCTGCTGCAGCAGCGCCTGTGGATCCGCGACCGCTCGCCGCGCGCCAGCCAGCATGAACTGGACGAAGCCGCCGCCTCGATGCGCGGTACTCGCGACCGCCTGCAGCCATTGCTGAAGGCCCTCGATCAGGCCCAGACCGATCTCAACAGCGCGATGCGCGAACACATCCGGCGCGAATCGGACACATGAGCGCGCTGCAGATACCATGCATCGTGCTGGGTTCGACCTCGCGCTACCGCGCCGAACTGCTGCGCCGGCTGCTCCCGGATTTTGAGCAGGCCGCGCCCGGCACCGACGAAACCCCGCAGCCGGACGAGCCTCCCGCCGCACGCGCCCTGCGCCTGGCGATCGCCAAGGCCGAAGCGGTGGCGCGGGAACATCCCGGCGCGCTGGTGATCGGCTCCGACCAGGTCGCCGAACTCGACGGGCTGATCCTCGACAAGCCCGGCAACGCCGAACGCGCCCGCGCCCAGCTCGCTGCCAGCTCCGGCCGCGAAGTGCATTTCCACACCGCGCTGTGCCTGCTCGACACCCGCAATGGCCGCCGGCATACCCACGTCGACCATACCCGCGTGCGTTTCCGCGAACTGGACGCGGCGGAGATCGCCCGCTACGTCGAACGCGAACAGCCGCTGGACTGCGCCGGCAGCTTCAAATGCGAAGGCCTCGGCATCAGCCTGTTCGAGGCGATCGACAACTGCGACCCCAGCGCACTGATCGGCCTGCCGCTGATCGCGTTGGCGCGGCTGCTGCGCGAGGCTGGCGTCGAGCTGCCCTGAAGCGGCGGCTACACTGCCTCCAGCCACCTGCCCATGCTTGAGGAACGGAGCTTCATGTCCGCACTGACCCAGCCCCACGACGAACCGCTGCAGCAGCGACTGGACGCCGCAATGGCCCAGGTCAACCGCGTGCTGCTGGGTAAGCCGCGCCAGGTGAAACTCGCCTTCACCTGCCTGATTGCCGGCGGCCACCTGCTGCTGGAGGACGTGCCCGGCGTGGGCAAGACCACCCTGGCGCACGCGCTGGCGGCCACCTTCGCGCTGGAATTCCAGCGTGTGCAGTTCACCAGCGACCTGCTGCCGTCGGACATCATCGGGGTCAGTGTGTACGAACGCGAAACCGGCCAGTTCCGCTTCCACCCCGGCCCGATCTTCACCGGCCTGCTGCTGGCCGAGGTGGCGGTGGATTGATGCGCGACCTGCTGCAGCAGCTGCAGCGACGGGCCGAGCGCCGGCTGCCCGCGCTCACCCGCTACCGTCGCCCCGAGAGCCTGCCGATCGAACTGCACCGGCGGCGTATCTATATCGTGCCGACCGGCTTCGGTCTCGGCTTTTCCGTGCTGCTGCTGGTGATGCTGGTCGGTGCGCTGAACTACTCGAACAACGCCGGCCTGCTGCTCACCTGCCTGCTCGGCGCGGCCAGCGCCGCCAGCATGCTGGTGGCGTTCCGCAGCCTCGACGGCCTGCGCCTGGGCCACATCCGCGCCGGCCACGCGGCCGCCGGCCAGCCACTCGAGCTCACCCTCGCGTTCGACTCCCGCCGACCACGCAACGCCATCCGCGTCGATCTCGGTGCCAGCACCATCGCCTTTGCGCTCGACGGCCATGCCAGCGCCCTGGTGAAACTGGCCCTGCCCACCGAACGGCGCGGCTGGCAGCCGCTGCCGCGGCTGCGCGTGTGGAGCAGCTGGCCGCTGGGCCTGTTCCGCGCCTGGAGTTGGTTGCACCCCGAGCAATCCGTGCTGGTCTGGCCGTGCGCGGAAGCGGCCGGGCCGCCGCCACAGGCCCGCGCCGACGACGCCCGTCATATGCGCCTGCATCGCGGCGACGAACTGGCCGCGCTACGCGACTACCGCGCCGGCGACCCGCAGCGGCACATCGCCTGGAAGGCCAGCGCCCGCCACGAAAACCTGCTGGTGAAGGACTTCGAGCAGCCGCAAAGCCACCCGCAATGGCAGCTGGACTGGCGCCAGCTGGGCGGGCTGGACAATGAGGCGCGCATCGCCCGGCTGGCGCGCTGGCTGAACGAGGCCCAGGCCCAGCGTCGCCACTACAGCCTGTGGCTGCCCGGCAACGAGATCCCCGGCGGCAGCGGCCCGCTGCACTACGCGCGCTGCATGAACGCGCTGGCGCAGTTGCCATGACGCCGCGCCGGCCCCGACCGCCAAGCGAGCGGCCGATCGACACCCGTGCGTTCGACCTGCTCAGCCTGACCATGGCACTGGTGCTCGGGCTGCACGCGCCGCACCTGCCGTGGTGGCTCGCCATCGCGCTGGCGCTGATTCTCGGTTGGCGCTGGTGGCAGCGGCGGCGCCACGCCGGCCGGGTACCGCGCTGGCTCAAGCTGCCCCTGCTGGCCCTGCTGACGCTGGCGGTGATCGTGCAGTACGGCAACATTTTCGGCCGCGCGCCGGGCGCGGCGCTGGCGGTCGGCCTGCTGATCCTCAAGCTGCTGGAAACCGAGGTCGCACGCGACGTGCGCGTGGGCATCAGCTTCGCCTGCTTCGCCCTGATGGTCGCGCTGCTGTTCGACCAGGGTCTGGTCACCACCGTGGTGGTCGCGCTGAGTCTGCTGCCGGCACTGGCCACCCTGGGCGCGCTGGAACCCGGGCAACTGCCGGCGCCCAGCCTGCCGCGGGCACTGCTGCCGGCGCTGGCGCTGACTGCGGCGGCGCTACCGCTGGCCCTGCTGGCCTTCCTGCTGGTGCCGCGGCTGAGCTCGCCGCTGTGGGGCGCGCCCGCGCAGGACCAGGCGCGCACCGGCCTCAGCGACAGCATGACGCCGGGCAACTTCACCGACCTGCTCACCGACGACCACCCCGCGATGCGGGTCAGCTTCGATGGCGCGCCGCCCGCACCGGACCAGCGCTACTTCCGCGCCTACGTGATGTGGCATTTCGACGGCCGCAGCTGGCGCCGCCTCGACCCGCGCTACGCGCCGCCGCGGCAACCGGCGCCGCTCGAGGTCGCCAGTTCGGTCCCCTACCGGATCAGCCTGCAGCCGACCTGGCGCCGCATGCTGCCGATGCTCGACGTGCCGCTGCAGGCGCCGGCGCAGGCCACCCTGCAGGCCGACCGCGAAGTGATGGCCGACAAGCCTGTCAACGACCCGCTCGACTACGTCGGACGGTCGGCACTGCGCTACCGGCTGCAGCCTGAGCTGGACGAGCGCTCGCGCCGCCTCGGCCTGAGCCTGCCGGCGGATTTCAACCCGCGCACGCACGCGCTGGCCGCGCAGTGGCGGCAGCGCTACGGCAGCGACGATGCGGCCATCGTGCAGGCCGCGCTGGCGCTGTTCCACGATGGCGGCTTCCGCTACACGCTGGCCCCGGCGCCGCTGGGACGCGACTCGGTGGACGACTTTCTGTTCGACACCCACGAGGGTTTCTGCGAACACTACTCGTCGGCGTTCACCGTGCTGATGCGCGCCGCCGGCATCCCGGCGCGGGTGGTCACCGGCTACCAGGGCGGCTACTGGAACAAGCTCGGCGACTACCTGCTGGTGCGCTATTCCGACGCACACGCCTGGAGCGAGGTATGGCTGGCCGGGCGCGGCTGGGTGCGCGTGGATCCCACCGGCGCGGTGCGCCCGGAGCGGGTCTCGCTGGGCGCGGCGGCCGCCGCCGGCGGCCAGTTGGCCTGGTATCGCCACGACTGGCTGCAGGGCCTGCGCAATCGCTGGGACATCGTCAACCGCTGGTGGGACCAGGGCGTTATCGGTTTTGACGCGCTGCGCCAGCGCGGCCTGCTGACGCCGTTCGGCATCCGCGACGCCGACACGGCGACGCTGGGCGTATTGCTGGCGATCGGCGGGGTGCTGTTCATCGCGATCGGGCTGGCGTGGGCCTTGCTGCGGCGGCAGCCGCGCGACCCATTGCGCGACGCGCTGCGCGAGCTGGAGCGGAAGCTCGCGCGCCATGGTATCGCGCGTCGCCCGGCCGAAGGCCCGCAGCATTACCTGAGCCGCGCCGCCCGGGCGCTGCCCGGCCAGCGCGAGGAACTGGCAAGCCTGATGAGGAGTTACCTGGAACTGCGTTATGCCCACGACGAACCACCGACTGAACCATTGCGCGCGTTCCAGCACGCCGTGCGGGATTTCCGTATCGTCGACGTGGTCAAATAGGAGCCGACACGACGGCGCAGGCCGTCGCCCCTGGATGGAGAGATCCCCATGTCCCTGTACCGCCCGTTGACCCTCGCCGCTGCGCTCGCCCTGCTGGCCGGCTGCGCGACGATTCCGAAGCCGCTGGAAGGCACTTATACCGACATTTCCACCGCCAGCGCCCAGCAGGGTGGCGCCGGCGGCACGCGCGTGCGCTGGGGCGGCGAGATCATCAAGACCGAACCGGGCCCGCAGCAGACCTGCTTCTACCTGCTGTCGCGTCCGCTGGACAGCGAAGCGCGTCCGAAAACCGGCAACAGCGGCGAGAACCAGGGCCGCTTCGTCGCCTGCCGCGACGGCTTCTACGACCCGGAAGTGTTCGTCCGCGGGCGCGAGCTGACCGTCACCGGCACGCTGCACGGCACGGTGTCGCAGAAGGTGGGCGAGTTCGACTACGCCTACCCGCGCGTCGAGGCCGACGTGGTCTACCTGTGGCCGAAGCGCCCGGTCGTGGTGAACTATCCGGCGAGCTTCTACGACCCGTTCTGGGGTCCAGGCTTCGGCCCGTACTGGGGCGGTTATCCCTACTACGGCGGTTACTATCCCCGCCAGATCATCGTGGTGCGGCCGCCACCCCCGCCGCCCGCACCGAAACCGTAAGCGCACATGAGAACGCCGGCTTCGAGCCGGCGTTCTCATGTGCAGGATGCGGCGCCGCCATGCTCAGCCCGGCGGCCAGTGCATGCGGCGCCCCGCCAGCAGGTGCACGTGCAGGTGATACACGGTCTGCCCGCCATCCTCGTTGGCGTTGATCACCGTGCGGTAGCCCTGCTCGGCAAAACCCTCCTGCTTCGCGTACGCCGCCGTGGCCAGCAGCAACTTGCCGAGCAACTCGGCGTCGCCCGCTGTCGCATCGTTGAGCGTGGCCAACGGCCGCTTCGGAATGAACAGTACATGCACCGGCGCCTGCGGATTCAGGTCGCGGAATGCGAGCACCTCGTCGTCCTCGTAGACGATGTCGGCCGGAATCTCGCGGCGGACAATCTTGCTGAAAATCGTGTCGGTCATAATCATTCCCCTGCGGTAATCAGTCGAGCAGTTGCCGGCCGCCGAACGCATGCGCCAGCGTGTTGCGGTCGACGTATTCCAGTTCGCCGCCCAGCGGCACGCCGTGCGCCAGCCGGGTCGGCCGCACGCCGCCGGCGCGGGCCAGCTGGGCCAGGTAGTGCGCGGTGGCTTCGCCCTCGACGGTGGGGTTGGTGGCGATGATCAGTTCCTCGATCTCGCCCTCGCCCAGGCGCTGGACCAGTTGCGCCAGCCCCAGTTCTTCCGGCCCCAGCCCGTCCAGCGGCGACAGCCGTCCCATCAGCACGAAATACTGGCCGCGGTAACCGGTGGCCTGTTCGATCGCCGCCAGATCGGTGGGCGACTCCACCACGCACAGCACCTGGCGGTCGCGGGTGCTGCTGGCGCACAGCGCGCACAACGGTTCCTCACTGAAGTTGCGGCAGCGCTCGCAATGGCCGATGCGCCGCATCGCCTGCTCCATCACCGCCGCCAGCTTCAGGCCGCGTTCGCGCTCGCGCTCCAGCAGATGGAAGGCCATCCGCTGCGCACTCTTGCCGCCCACACCGGGCAGGCAGCGCAGTGCTTCGATCAGGTCAGCGAGGAGGGGGGAGCCGCTCATTGAACGTCCGGGATTCGGAATTCGGGATTCAGGATTCGAAAAATCAAATGCATGTGCCGCCTCGTACCGCTTCTACCAATCCCGAATCCCGAATCTCGAATCCCGGCCTCAAAACGGCATCTTGAAACCGGCCGGCAGGTTCATCCCGGCGGTGACGCCGCCGAGCTTGTCCTTGCTGGCCTGGGCGACCTTGTTCACCGCGTCGTTGATCGCGGCGGCAACCAGATCCTCGGCCATCTCCGGGTCGTCCGCGAACGCCTGCCGGTCGATCTGTACGCGGCGCACTTCGTGCGCACCGGTCATCACCACGCTGACCAGCCCACCGCCGGCGCTGCCGGTGACTTCGAGTTTCGCGATTTCTTCCTGCGCGCGCTTCATGTCTTCCTGCATGCGCTGCGCCTGCTGCATCAGCTGGCCGATCTGTCCTCTCATCACCTGGCTCCGAATTCGTTGTCATAGGGTTTGATGGATTGCGGCACCACGCGCGCGCCGAACTCGCGCTTCAGCGACTGCACCAGCGGATCGCCCTCGATCGCCTGCTCGGCGGCGGCCTGGGCGCTGTCGCGTGCCTGCGCGGCGCGAGCGGCCGGAGTCTGCGCACCCGTTGCCTGGTTCTGGCTGACAAAGCGCAGCTTGATGCGCTCGCCAAGCGCGTTGCCGATGCGCTCCTCCATCTGGCTGACCATCGGCTCGACCGCCATGCTCATGTGCGCCGGTCGCAAGGCCAGCACCAGGGTCTGGCCATCGCGTTCGCGCAGGATGGCGTTCTGCGCCAGCACGCTGAACGGGCCGCGCAGGCCGGCACGCTCGATCAGGGACTCCCAATCCGGCAAACCATCGGCGTCACGCGCTACCGGAGCAGCCACGGCTGGCGCGGGAGTTGGCGCAGGCGTCCGCGGCATCGGCGCTTCCGCCGCACGCGTCGGTATGGGTGGCGTCCGTGCCGGCGCGGCCGAAGCTGGCCGTGGCGCGGCGGGCTGACCGCTCGCTGCCGCCCGCTCGGCGCGTGCGACCGGTGCGCCATCGCCGGGGCGGAACGCCAGCATGCGCAACATCGCCATCTCGAAACCGGTGCGCGCATCCGGCGCCAGTGCCAGGTCGCGCCGGCCCGAGGTGGCGATCTGGTAATACAACTGCACGTCTTCCGGCGTCATGCGTTCGGCCAGCGCCATCAGCACGCCGTCGTCGTCGCTGTCGTCCTCCGGCCGGTAACCGGGGATCAGCTGGATCAGCTGCAGTCGGTGCAGCACGCTGGCGATGTCGTCCAGCACGCCACCGAAATCCGGCGAGTACGAGGCGATCCGCGTGCATTCGGCCAGCAGCCGCTCGCCGTCGCCAGCGGCCAGCGCATCGAGCACGCCGATCACCTGCCCGCGCGCCACGCTGCCGAGCATGTTGCGCACGTCCTCGGCATGCAGCGCGCCGCCGCCGTAGGCGATCGCCTGGTCCAGCAGCGACAGGCCGTCGCGCAGCGAACCGTCCGCGGCGCGGGCCAGCTCGCCGATCGCGCCATCTTCGTAACTGATGTTCTCGGCGCCCAGGATGTGCCGCATCTGGCCGGAGATCTGCTCCGGCAGCAGCCGCTTCAGGTTGAACTTCAGGCAGCGCGACAGCACCGTCACCGGCAGCTTCTGCGGGTCGGTGGTGGCGAGCAGGAATTTCACGTGCGGCGGCGGCTCCTCCAGCGTCTTCAGCAACGCGTTGAACGCGTTCTTCGACAGCATGTGCACCTCGTCGACCAGGTACACCTTGAAGCGGCCGCGCGACGGCGCGTACTGCGCGTTCTCGATCACCTCGCGTACGTCGTCCACGCCGGTGTTGCTGGCCGCGTCGATCTCCAGCAGGTCGACGAAGCGCCCCTCGTCCACCGCCGTGCACACCGCGCACTCGCCGCAGGGATCGGCCGACTGACCGCGCTCGCAGTTCAGCGACTTGGCGAAGATGCGCGCGATGGTGGTCTTGCCCACGCCGCGGGTGCCGGTGAACAGGTAGGCATGGTGCATGCGCCCGGTGTCCAGCGCATTGGTCAGCGCGCGCACCACGTGTTCCTGCCCCACCAGTTCGGCGAACTTGCGCGGGCGCCACTTGCGGGCGAGTACCTGATAGGACATGCCTGACTACCTTGGGGCGAAGGTCAATTGTGCCAAGTCGCGGCAGGTAAGTCAGTAAAGCATGTCTTCAAAATGGCGGCGGCCCCGCCAGCCACACCCCGGCACCCGAATCATTCGCTACCGTTGCTTCCTTCCGGACCTGGCGGAGTTTACGAACTATCGTCGCGGGGGGACCGACGGGGCCACCATGGACGTCAAACGATTACGCTTGCTGCTCTTGCTCTTGCGCCAGCTTCACGCTGTCGCACCTTGTTCAGAAACTGGCGGAGAGGGCGGGATTCGAACCCGCGATACGGGGTTAAGCCGTATACACACTTTCCAGGCGTGCTCCTTCAACCACTCGGACACCTCTCCGCAACACAAACCTTTCAACACTACCCCGCACCGGGCGGGATTGTTCGGCCATTCCTGGGCCTCACCCCTCGCTGCGCGAGGGGCCAGCCTGACGGCTGTCCAAATTCGTTCCAGACGAATTTGTCGAACCCGCGATACGGGGTTAAGCCGTATACACACTTTCCAGGCGTGCTCCTTCAACCACTCGGACACCTCTCCGCAGGGAACGCTCTTTGCCGTCGATCCAGCGCTGCAAAGAGTCAGTAAGAATAGCGGTAGGACCCCATCCAGGCAAGCAAGCCCGCGCCGATTCAGCCGGCGTCGCCCCTGGGTTCCATCGGGGCGGGCAAGGCAATGCGTTCACCGGGACTGGCGACGCGATAGCCGAATGCAGCCAGCGCGGTGCCGTCGGCTGCGCTGCCGTAGTGGTAGAGCAGCAGCCGGGTGCGCAATGCTTCGGGATACTCGCGCTCGATGTCGTCGACGCCGGTGTGCGAGGGGTTGCCGACCAAGCCGCAGTCGTGGGCGATGATTTCGCCGGCACCGGCACGGCTGGCCAGCACTTCGGGGATCGGTCGGGTGTCGCCGGTGTAGACGAAGCTGCCGTCCAGCGCCAAGCCGTACGAAGTGCCCGGCACGTGGTGGCGGGTGGCGAACACGTCGAACCACAGGCCGTCCAGCCAGAAACCACGGGTGCACGGCACCAGCCGGAACGCCTCCCAGAAGTTGGCGCCGCCCTCAGCCAGCGCGCCGGGATAGTCGCCCACGCGCGCCTGCAGCCACGGGACCAGCGTAGCGTGGGCGAATACCCGGGTGGTGCCGCGCAGGTGCGGGTCGAACCACAGGCGGATGAACAACTGCTCCAGCCCGGCCACGTGATCCATGTGGGTATGCGTGATGAACACGGCCGGCGGCAGCGCGTCGTACACCGCCAGGTAACGATCGAGCGTGTCGGGCCCGCAGTCGACCAGCAGCAGCGGCACCCCGGCACGCTCCAGCACCACGGCCGACGACCCCAGCGCCACCGCGTGCGCAGCACCCACGCCCAGAAAATGCAAATGCCAGTTCATGGCTTCAGCGTCCGCCCATAGCGGTACAGCAGCGGTTGCCAGATCGCCTTCTCGAACGTCGCTTCACTGCCGGCGGCCGCGCCGAGCTTGAGCAACGACCGGCGCAGGCGCCGCAGGTTCGCCTCTTGCCAGGCGACCGACGGGATGCGCATGCGGCCGCGGTCGAAATCGATCAGGTGCAACCCATCCGGTGTCACCAGCACGTTGTGCGCGTTCAGGTCGGCATGCCAGACGCCGGCACGATGGAAACGCGCCACCAGCGCGCCAACCTCCTCTGCCAGCTCGCCATCCAGCCGCCCCGCTGCCAGGCATTCGGCCAGCGTCCGCGCGTCGGCGATGCGGCGGGTGATCAGGTCGGCGCTGTAGAACATGCCGTGCCGGCAATATCGGGCGGCCACCACCGCCGGACCGGGCAGTTCCAGCCGCGCGATCTCGGCAAGCAGGCGGAATTCCGCGAACGGGCGCGTGCGGTCAGCCCCGGTCCACAGATACCGATCGCCCATCAGCGCGGCGACCAGGCCGCCACGACGATAATGCCGCAGCACGCATTCGCCCACCAGCGTGGCCACGATCGCCACGCCGCCGCGACCGCCGGGCTGCGTGCGCAGCGCACCACGCCCGCGCCAGTAATCCGGTGCGAACCAGTCGTGCCCGACTTGTGGCGACGCATCGGCGTCGAACAGAATCGCGCCTTCGGCATCGGTGTGGGTTCGTTCCTGCATCATCATGCCCGGTGACTGTCCCGGATTCTAACCCAGCCCCATGACAAGCCCTTCCTCGATCTGCCTGCTGCGCACCTCCGCCATCGGTGACGTCACCCATGTGGTGCCGCTGTTGCGTACCCTGCAGCAGGCCTGGCCGCAAACCGCGCTGACCTGGATCGTCGGCAAGCTGGAACGCAAGCTGGTCGGCGACCTGCCCGGGGTGGAGTTCGTCACCTTCGACAAGGCCGCCGGCTGGGCCGGCATGCGTGCGGTACACGCAGCGGTGCGCGGCCGGCGTTTCGACGCCCTGCTGCAGATGCAGGTGGCGCTGCGCTCGAACCTGCTGAGCCTTGGCATCAAGGCCGACCGGCGCATCGGCTACGACCGCGCCCGTGCGAAGGACCTGCATGGCCTGGTGATCAACGAGCGCATCCCCGCGCGCACTGGCGAGCACGTGCTGGACGCGATCGGCAGCTTCTGCGAGCCGTTGGGGCTGAAGCAGACCCAGGTGCGCTGGGGCATCCCGATCCCCGACGAGGCGCACGCCTGGGCCGCCGCCCAACTGCCCGGCGACACGCCGACCCTGCTGGTCAGCCCCACCTCCAGTCATGCGCTGCGCAACTGGCGGCCGGAGCGCTATGCCGCCGTGATGGATCACGCCGCCGCGCGCGGCTGGCGCGTGGCGCTGGTCGGCGGCCCTTCCGCCTTCGAGCGCGAGATGGCGGACGCCGTGCTGGCGGCATGTAAGTCGGCGCCACTCGACCTCACCGGCAAGGACACGCTGAAAAAACTGCTGGCCCTGCTCGCCCGCGCGCAGCTGCTGCTGAGCCCCGACTCCGGCCCGATGCACATGGCCAACGCGGTCGGCACCCGTGTGCTCGGCCTGCATGCGGCGAGCAACCCCAACCGTTCCGGCCCCTATTCCGACCGCCGCTGGTGCGTGGACAAATACGACGGGGCCGCGCGCAGGTACCTGGGCAAGCCGGCCAGCGAGATTCCCTGGGGCACGAAGATCGAGAAGCCCGGCGTGATGGATCTGATCGCGGTGGCCGCCGTGGTCGAACGCTACGAGGCCGCCGCACACGACATGCGGCTGCTGTAGGAGCCCGCTGGCGGGCGATGCTTTTGGAGCCGGGATTCGGGATTCGGGATTCGGGATTCGCAACGGCAAGAGCATCGCCCGCGAGCGGGCTCCTACCCGCATTCGTCAGACTGCGCGGTAATCCTGGTACGACTTTTCCTCGACCAGCTGCGAGCCGAGCTTCAGGTTGATCTCGCGCTTGAACGCGGCGCGTTCGTCGTTGCGGAAATACACCGAACGCGCCAGCTCGATGAACTCGGCGTCGAATGCCTGCGCCTGCTCCTTCAGGCGGATGCGGTCCTCGATGTCCCACAGCAACTCGTTCACCGCCAGTAGGTGGGCGCGCTCGACGGAGATGTCGGTGTGCGAGGCAGCGTCGTTGGCCCAGGTCGCGTTGAGCAGGTCCAGCTCGTTGCGCACGTTGGCCAGCTTGGACGCGTCGCTGATGCGGCGCGACTTGATCTCCAGGATCGTGATCTTGTCGATCAGCTCGCCGTACGACACCGGGGTCTGGATCAGGCTCATGGTCTTGGCTTCCGTCAAAAAGGATGAGTCATGCTGCCGGGCGAAGCGCGCCCTGCTGCACCAGCGCGCAGACCGTGCGCACGTCGCCGTCCATTGCGCGGTCGCGGTGCATGAAGCCGATGTCCCGGCGCAGGATCGCATGCGCCTCGCGCACGCTGGCACCGGCATGGAAATCGCCGGCGCCGGTCAGCGCCGCGGCGAGCTGCTGCACTTCGGCGACGAACTGCGTGTAGTGTGGCTGGCCTTCGCGCGGCGCGTTGGCGACCTTCGCCGCCAGCGCCTGCCAGCCGCCGCGGGTCGCCAGCCGGCGCGCCGCATTCAGCATCTCCTGGCGGTAGTCCAGCGCCTGCGCGGCGGTATACAGCTCCAGCGCCAGCACGTGGCCGAGGTCTTCCATCATGTCCAGCACGTGGCGCGCCTCGTTGGCGCCCATCGAGACGTGGTCCTCGGCATTCGCGCTGGTCGGCACCGAGTACACACTGGCCGGATGCGCGCGGGTGGCCAGGTCGTTGACCAGCGCCGCGGCGGTGTACTGCACGATCATGAAGCCGGAATCGGTGCCGTCCTCGTTGCCGGTGAGGAAGGCCGGCAGGCCGTCGTTGGTGGCCGGGTCGACCAGCTTGTTGAGCCGGCGCTCGGAAATCGAGGCAAGCACCGGGATGGCCGCCTTCACGTAACTCATCGCCAGCGCCAGCGGCATGCCGTGGAAGTGGCCAGCCGAGATCACCTGCTCCTCGATGAATTCCGCGCCGTCGTTGTCCGGGAAGATCAACGGGTTGTCGGTGACCGAGTTCAGCTCGATGTCGATCACCCGGCATGCCTGCGCCCAGGCGTCGCGCACCGCGCCGTGCACTTGCGGCATGCAGCGCAGGCTGTAGGCATCCTGCGGCTGGTGCTTCTTGCCACCCCTGAACGGCAGGAAGCGGCGATAGAACGCCTCGCGACCGTGGCGCTGGTTGGCCGGCACCCAGTCCCAGCCGATGTCGAAGCTGAGCGTCTGGTCGTCCGGCTCGCTCCACGCCTCGGCACTCCATGGCTTGAAACGCGGCACCAGGTGGTAGGGAATGTCGAGCAGGGTGGAATCGACCAGCAGCCCGCGTACGTGCGCGGCGGTTTCCACCTGGCCGGGGTGCGGGCGCAGCGCGTGGACGTCTGCACGCAGGGCGCCGCTGCGGCCGGCGAAGGCGTCCAGCGTCATCGCCGCGGCGAGGTCGGCGGTATCCAGCAGTTGCTCCAGCGCATCCAGCGCCAGCGCCGCGGTGGCCAGCATCTGCGCGGTACCGTTGTTGAGCGCCAGGCCTTCCTTGAACGACAACCGGATCGGCGCAAGTCCGGCGTGCTTCAGCGCCTCGGCGCCGCTCATCCGCTCGCCTTGGTAGAACGCTTCGCCGCCGCCGAGCAGCACGATCGCCAGGTGCGACAGCGGCGCCAGGTCGCCACTGGCACCCACCGAGCCCTTCTCCGGCACCACCGGCACCACGCCAGCGTTGAGCATCGCGGCCAGCGCTTCGAGCGTACCCACCCGGATGCCGGAGTGCCCGCGCATCAGCGTGTTGATGCGGATCAGCAGCATCGCTCGCACCACATCCTCGGCGAACGGTTTGCCCACGCATACCGCGTGGGTGATGATCAGGTTGTGCTGCAGCTCCTCCATCAGCGTGCCTTCGGCGGGTTGGCTCCCCGGCAGCTCGTCGCGCACGCGGTGCGCGCCCAGCAGCTTGTCGGCATTGCTGCCGAAGCCGGTGGTGACGCCATAGGTCGGCTCGCCGCAGTTGACCTTGTCGGCGAGGAAATCGGCCGCGCGCTGCACGCGCCCCAGCTGCTTCGCGTCCAGCGCCACGCTCGCACCGCCACGGGCCACCGCCACCAGCTGCGCCCGCGTCAGGCTGTTGCCGTCGAGAAGAATGGTTTCGCTCACTTAACGAATGCTCCGCATCTTGTTGCCGTCATTCCCGCGCAAGCGGGAATCCACTTTGACCTTGCAGCGCCGCCAATGGATTCCCGCTTGCGCGGGAATGACGGCATGGGGAGAGTCGGGGGTTTCCCTGCTGATTACTCCAACTCGTGCCAGAGATCCCGCCATTGCGGGTTCCCGCCCTCAATCAACTCCAGCTTCCATGCCCGGTTCCACTTCTTCAGCTGCTTCTCGCGTGCGATGGCCGACGGGAAGTCCAGGTGGAACTCGAACCACACCAGGTGCTTCACGCCGTAGCGCTTTGTAAAGCCTTCAACCACTCCATCGCGGTGTTCCCATGCACGCAGCTTGAGATTTCCAGTCACACCGACATACAGCGTGCCGCGTTCACCGCTGGCCATGATGTAGACGGCCGGCTGTTTCGAAGTCATCCATGTCTCCGTGTTTTTTCAGGCCGTCATTCCCGCGAGGCGCTTTTCAACAGCCGAAAGGCTGGTCAAGCGGGAATGACGGAGGTGGGACGGCTTTGGGGAGTAAAGCCTCGTCTCACCCCATCGCCGCAGCCTGCTCCAGCTCCACCCGCAGCGTCTTGACCAGCTCGCCGCGCGCCACCTCGAACTGGTCCTCGCGGCGCAGGTCCTTCACCGTCACCACACCACGGGCCAGTTCATCCTCGCCCAGCACCACCACGAAGCGGATGCCGGCGCGGTCGGCGTACTTGAACTGCTTGCCCAGCTTGCTGCCTTCGAGCACCACTTCGGTGGCGATGCCGGCGCCGCGCAGCTCGCCGGCCAGCGCCAGGTAGGCGGGCAGCTGCGACTCGTCCATCTGGGTCACCAGCACGTCGACGGTGCTCTTGGCCGTGTCGATCAAGCCGGCATCGCGCAGCTGCCAGTACAGCCGGGTCAGGCCGATCGAGATGCCGACACCGGGCAGGTGCGACTTGGTGTACTGGCCGGCCAGGTTCTCGTAGCGGCCGCCGGAGCAGATCGAGCCGATCTGCGGGTGGTCGTTCAGCGTGGTCTCGTACACGGTGCCGGTGTAGTAGTCGAGGCCGCGCGCGATCGACAGGTTCAGCACGTAATGCGTCTGCGGCACACCGAACGCGTGGATCAGGCCCAGCACTTCCTTTAGTTCGTTGCGGCCCTGCTCCAGCGCTTCCGGGCCGGGGCCCAGCGCATCGAGCTTGTCCAGCGCGTCCTGCAGCGAGGTCGAGCGCACCTGCACGAAGGCGAGGATCTTCTGCGCCACCTCGGTGCTCAGTCCGAACGCCTCGCCGGTCAGCGTGTCGCGCACGTAGTCGGCGCCTCGCTTGTCCAGCTTGTCCACCTCGCGCAGCACCAGCATCTGCTGCTCGCCGTCGACGATTCCCAAGCTCTCGAAATAGCCGCGCATCAGCTTGCGGTTGTTGAGCTGGATGGTGAAGGAGCCGATGTCAAGTTCACGGAACACGCTGTAGATCACCGCCGGGATCTCGGCGTCGTAGCGCACCGACAGCGCGTCCTTGCCGATCACGTCGATGTCGCACTGGTAGAACTCGCGGAAGCGCCCGCGCTGGGCGCGCTCGCCGCGGTACACCTTCTGCATCTGGTAACGGCGGAACGGGAAGTTGAGGTCACGCTCGTGCTCGGCCACGTAGCGCGCCAGCGGCACGGTGAGGTCGAAGCGCAGCGCCAGGTCCGGCTTCTCGCCCTGCTCCAGCGCGCCGGTGGACTGCACGAAGTACACCTGCCGCTCGGTCTCGCCGCCGGTCTTGGTCAGCAGCACGTCGGCGTACTCGATCACCGGCGTCTCCACCGCGAGGAAGCCGAAGCGCTCGTAGTTGCGGCGGATCACGTCGAGCATGCGCTGGAACGCGATCTGGTCGAGCGGCAGCAGCTCGAGCACGCCGGGCATGGTGCGGGCCGGGGTAAGCGCCATGGAATCCTCTACTGACGATGGGAATATTCCGTCCGGCGCAGGGCGCGCGGCGGCAGCCGTCAAGATTAACAGAACGGCGCCGGCCTTCCCCAGCGCGATCGCCGGGCGGATGCGTCGAACCTGTTGCCAAGCCTCCGATCCGCGACTAAGATGCACGGCTTCCCACGGGGTGTAGCTCAGCCTGGTAGAGCGCTACGTTCGGGACGTAGAAGTCGCAGGTTCGAATCCTGTCACCCCGACCAAAATTCAAGCAGTTACAAAGCTTGTGAACAAAAGGCCTGCCCCCAAAAGCAGGCCTTTTTCGTACTCAGCTGTCCCGGAAGTATCCCACCGCCTTTGGCGTTCTCCCTACGTTCCGCCGGGAGTCACGTCCACGCATCTCATAACCGCCCATGTCAGAACCGGCAAGGTGTTGCACGTGGAGTTTGAGACGGTCCTTGTTCCGTCACAACGGCTTCGAAGCTGGTCGTCCAGCCGCCCCCAAGAGGTAGCCGTAGACTAGTTCCGCGGCAGCCAAGTCCTCGAGTGCCGTGCCGACCGCCTTGAACAAGGTAATTTCCTCGTCATTGCGGCGGCCAATGCAGCGGGCGGCGCACATGTCGGCCAGCGTTCCCTGCAAATCGTTCGACGTGAATACACCTTGGGCGATTGCACCTAGCAGGTCGCCCGACTTGACCAGTGCCTCCGCCGTGTCGACGAACACGCGGGCGCGCTTGAAACACATCGCATCGGCCTCCCGCATGGCCGGCGTGAAGCTGCCGATCAAATCCAGGTGCGTACCGTTTGTCAGCCAGCGGCCTTCGATCAGCGCAACATTCGACAGCGTCGCGCAACTCACGATATCCGCTTCGGCGACACACGCGGCAAGGTCGTCGCCTACGCGCGCAGGAATCCCCATCTCACCCAAAGCGGCGGTCAGCTGCTCGGCCCCGGCACGCGTGCGGTTCCAGACCACGACCTCGTCGATCGGACGCACCGCGCACATCGCCTCGGGAATCAGCGTCGCGATGCGGCCGGCACCAACGACGAGCAAACGCCGTGCATCGCGGCGGGCGAGATAGTCCGCCGCAAGCGCGGACGCCGCGGCCGTGCGCCGGGACGTGATTTCATCGCCGTCGAGTTGCGCAAGCGGCTGTCCCGTCGCAGCGTCGTAGAGCAGATAGGTCGAATGCAGACCCGGCAAACCCCGCGCGCCATTGCCGGGAAAAATCATTACCGTCTTCAGCCCGAAGTAGTGGCCGGCACGCCAGGCCGGCATGATCAGCACTGTGCCGCTCGGCACACCGTCATCGCCGCTGGCGATAGCATGCATGTGGCGCTGCGGCACCTCGCATCCAGCGACGAACATCGCGCGCAAGGCACCGATCAGTGCGGGGAAACCGAGATGGTGGCGAGTAGCGGCGGCGTCGAGGATTTGCATTGGGTGCTAGGCGATCTGCTTCGACGGACGCGTACAGTCACACCGCTCAGGGCTTGCCAGCATCCGCGGCAACGCGCGAGGACGCAGCAAACGTCGCGAACCCGTGCAGCACGATGGTCGCCGCCAGCGCGCCGATGATCGAATCGAGCGTAGCGATGCCGGTGATTGAAATTCCCGCGTGCGCGCTCGCCAACCCGAACACGGTACCGACGATCCATGCAGCAATGGCCGACCAGCGGAATGCGGGATCATCGGTGGTACTCTGCACCGGATGCGTCGGCCGGATCGCCTCGCTGCATTGCACGGCGGCGACGGGCGGCAGCGCAATACTGAGCAATTCGAGGAACGGCATGAAGTGGTCCTCGACATGCAACAGCGCGAGTACCGCGCCGAAGATGCCGACGCCGACGACGATGCGGTTCAACGGCCAGCGCGGAAACAGGTTCGCCAGCGACAAACTGCCAGAGTACATGCAGGCCGAAGAATCTATCCAAGCGCCCGTCAGCAGCAAGCCGAGTGCCGGCAGACCAATGCCGAGTGCAGTCAACGCGGCGATGAGATCGGGCTGACCGAGCGCCGTGCTCGGGATCGCCGACATGAACAGCACGAGCGGATAGGCCACCCCGAGCGCCATGAGGCAGGCCAAACCCGCGCCGAGTGGTCGGCGCACGAAGCGGCCGTAGTCGGGCTGGATGGTGATGCCGACGATGTAGGAACCGACGATCGCCGACACCGCGGCGCCGAAGCCGAGCGCGCCGCTGCCCGACCCGCTTACGTTGGCGTCTAGCTTGCCGACCGTCAGCACTGCCGCGATCGCGAGCAGGATGGCGGTAAGCGGCACGATCACCTGGCCGAGCCGCTCCAGTCCGGTGACGCCTTTGAGCACGACGAAGGTAACCAGAGCGCTCAGCGGAATCGAAATCGCCGCCGGCGGCACGGTGACGGCGAAGACGCGCTGCACCGTGGTGCTCATGGTCGCGCCGAGTACGCTGACGATGACGCCGAACCAGCCGATCAGCGACAGCGCGATCGCGAGCTTGACCACCTGCGCGCCCCAATGGCCGAACGTGCGCTGGGCGAGCAGCGGCAACGACATGCGCGTGCGCGCGCCGGCATACGCGCTCAGGCCGCCGAGCACGCCGCTGATGATCGAGCCGACGATGAACGCTGTAAGCGCGCGGCGGAAGCCGAGTCCCGCAGTCACGTTGGAGGAAAGAATGAAGACCGGCAGACCGCAGCAGCTGCCGGCAACGATGAAGAAGACTGTCCGCGCAGGGCCAGTCGCCTCTTCCGGAACGGCACTATGGGCAAATCCCTGAGCCGATTCGTCGCTTGCACTGTTCGTCATTTATCCGAATATAGTTAGCGCAAATGCCCATGCCAAGTGCGCACAGGGGTGGGTCGCAGATAACCCCGTTCCTGTCACCTACCCGATCGAGTGATACATAAAACAAGGCTTCCCTGTTTGCCGCACTCCATGCAAGATGCAGCTTGGCGCAAGATCACCCTCAGGTTGGTTTCCGCATGCCGTCCGAGCCCGCCAAAGTGCCCGCATCGAGCATTCTCCTCGTCGGCAAGCTAGAGCCGCCGAGCCAGCGCGTAGCGCTGGCCACCCGATCGGCGTTGTCGGCGCGCCTGAAGTCCTGGCGCGAGCATGCGCTGACCTTGCTGGTCTCGCCGCCCGGCTTCGGCAAGACCACCCTGCTCGCGCAATGGTGGCTCGAGTTGCAGTCCGAATCCGACGTCACCGCTGCATGGCTGACCCTCGACGAGGACGATGCCGAACCGGCGCGATTGATCTCGAACATCATCCTCTCGCTGCATCGCGCCGGGCTCGATGTCGGCGCGCTCGAAACGATCGCAGAGAACGGCCTGCTCGAATCCTCTACCAAGGCCACCCTGCTCTCCCTGCTCAGCCGCATCGCCGCCAACCGCGGAGCCGTCGTGCTGATCCTCGACGACTACCAGCTCGCGCAATGCCCCTCCGCAGCGGAGATCGTGGAAATCCTCCTGCGTCGCGGCGGCCGCAATCTGCATCTGGCGATCAGCTCGCGCGACCGGCCGTCGATCCACCTCTCCGCACTGATCGCGCGCGGTCTCGTGCAGACGATAGGCGCAGCCGACCTGATGTTCACGTTGCAGGAATCGGCGACTCTGTTCGACGGCATGCTTGAACCCGAAGAACACGCGCTGCTCTATGCGCGCAGCGAAGGCTGGGCAGTGGTATCGCAGCTCGCGCGCATCTGGATGCGACGTGGCCGCGAACACGCGCTGCCCGAATTCGCCGAGCGAAGTGGTGAGATCGCCGACTACCTGAGCGAACAGGTGCTGCGCGACCTGCCGCATGATTTGCAGGAATTCCTCATGGACGCGGCGGTATTCGACCGCTTCAATGCGCCGATGTTGGACTCTGTTCGCGAACGCTATGACGGCGCCGAACTGCTCGAACGACTAACCCACCTGGACGCCCTGCTGATTCCGCTCGATCGCGGCCGCGACTGGTTTCGCTTCCATTCGCTGTTCGGCGACTTCCTGCGCGACCGTCTCGCACTTGCCCATCCCGAGCGCACCGCGGTTCTACAAATGCGCGCATCCGTCTGGCTGCACCGACACGGTGACTTGCTCGAAGCCGTACGCCAAGCGCTGCGGGCAGCCGAGACGGCTCGTGCCATCGCGTTCGTCGAAGATGCGCGCAGCTGGCAACTCATCCTGACCCACGGCCTGGGCTTCGTCAGCAATCTGCTCAAGTTGTTCCCGCGCGAGACGCTGGAGAGCGATCCGCTGTTACTCGTGCTGCAGGCCTACCTCGACATCAAGCGTGGCGAATGGTCGAACGCGCGTCGCTGTCTGGAGAGCATCGGTCCACGCCTGGCCACGCTGAACACCGAACAACGCAACAGCTACACGATCGTGCATGCGCTGTGGGTCGGCTACCTCGACGAGTCGGGTAAACCCGAACGGCATGCGGAGATCGACCGTTTCATCGCCTCGCTCGCCGAGGACGATTACGTCACCCGTGCCACCGCTCAGGCGATCAGCACAGTCGATTCCCTCGCCCTCGCAGAGTTCGACCGCGCCGAGCGCTACAGCCGCGACGGCATAGCCAACATGCAGGCGGGCAATTGCGTCGTCGGCACGACCTATTGCCTGTTTCATCTCGGCGAAAGCCTCTATTACCGCGGCGAATGGGACACAGCCGAAGACATCTACCACCGCGCGCTGGAACTGGCCGAGGCGAATTTCGGCACGGACAGCATGCTCAAGGCAGCCGCGGGCAGCCTGCTCGCGCCGCTGCTCTACCATCGCAATCGCCTCGACGAAGCGGCCGCGCTGATCGACTCCTCGCTGGCCACGATCGAACGCCAGGATGGTTGGTTCGACATCTACGCACTCGCCTACGAAACTGCCACGCGCCTCGCCTTCGCGCGCAACGGAGGCGAGGCTGGGCGCGCCATGCTGCAGCGCGTCCGGGCCAATGCCCGCGTGCGCGGCTTTCGCGAACTCGAACGCCTGGCCAATGCCTGGCAGCTCGAGCTCGACACCGGCAAGGCGTCGCCGGCTGCCGCACTGGGCCAGGCCGCAGCCGCACTCGAGGAACCGCGCCTGCGCGCTGATGCCAGCCAATGTTGGCGCGAACGCTACGCCTGGACAGTGACCGCGGTGAAACTCGCGCTCACCTGCAGCCAATACGCGCGTGCACTGCAATGGGCCGATCGCGAAATCGCCGTCTGCGTGACACAGGGCCGGCGCGCCGCGGCAGCGAACCTCGGCATGCTCGCCGCGCTGGCGCGCAAGGGGCAAGGCGACGTTGCCGACGCGATCGGACGATTCTCCGCCGCGCTCGACTTCGCCTGTGGCACAGACGCCGTGGGCTTGTTCTTCAACCTGCCACCTTCGGCGGAAGCGCTGATTCGCGAAGCGCTCAACGACGGCCGCGCCCTGCCGCCGCTGGGCGCCGCACGCGCCTTTCTCCTGCGCGTGCAGCGCGAATTGCGAACGCAACACGCCGACGACGCGAGCGTGCTCAGCGGCCGCGAACTCGACGTGCTGCGCGAACTCCACCACGGCCGCTCGAACAAGGCGATCGGATGCCTGCTCGGCCTGTCCGAGAACACGGTGAAATTCCATCTGAAGCAGATCTACCGCAAGCTCGGCGTCGACTCGCGCACCGCCGCGCTGTCTGCGGCGCATCGGCTCGCTTTGCCGCTGGACGCACTCGACTGATCCTGTCGCGCGAGGACCTCACCCCCGCAGCACCCACGGAATACGGCCCGCCCTGCACCGCAGCCATATTTTCAAGCCACCATATCGAGGGCCAGACCGGTCGCCCCCGTTGGACCCGGATCATGCGGCACCGACCGCCGCGTCGGTCCGAGGAAATCCAGGCCCGCCCAATGGCGATCACCGGAAAAATGCCGCGGGAACTCGGCAGCCGTCGACGTGGCCCCGCCCGGCATGTCCCCGCTCCGGTCGGTGCGGCTGCCCATCGCCATGACCGTTCCCGAGCAAATAGGAGCCAATGCGGAACGGGAGCTGCGGCGGGAAATAACGGTCTCTGCGGAAGAACGGCCAGTCGGCGCGACTGAAGGGGAAAACGCCATCACGTGGATGCGGACTTCATCTGTCTTCAATTCCCGAAACGGCAAATAGTCTACCACCAGCACTTCCGGTGGATTGCCCATGCGGTGGAACCGGACCGCGCGAAAGGTCTCAGGCATTTCCGTTCTTCCAGTCAATCCATCGCTCATTCGGCAAAAGGCCGGTCGATCGCGGGCGACGGCTCGGTGAACCAGGCCGCCCCGTTCTCGGTGACGTAGAAATGGTCCTCGAGGCGAACGCCGAACTTGCCGGCCACGACGATCGTCGGCTCGTTGGAGAAACACATGCCTGGCCGCAACGGCGTGCGGTCACCGCGCACCAGGTACGGCGCCTCGTGGATCGCAAGGCCGATGCCGTGGCCGGTCCGATGCGGCATTCCGGGCAATCGGTAGCCAGGGCCAAGGCCGTGCCGCTCCTGCAGCGCGCGCGCAACGCGATCGATCTCCTCGCAGGGGACGCCGGGACGGACGGCCTCGAAGGCCGCGATCTGCGCCTCCGCTTCGATCTCCCAGATCCTGCGCTTCTCGTCGTCGGCCCGGCCGAACACATAGCTGCGGGTGATGTCGGAGTTGTAGCCCTGCACTGCGCAGCCCGTGTCGATCAGCACCATGTCACCTTCACAGAGAACGTCGTCGCCCGGCAGGCCGTGCGGAAACGCGGTCGATCGGCCGAACTGGACGATGCAGAAGGTGCTGCCGGCACTCCCGATCGCCTTGTGTGCTTCGTCGATGAAGCGCCGTACCTCGCTGGTCCGCATACCTGGAGCGAGAATGCGCGCCGCGCGCCGCTGCACTTCCAGGGTCATGCGCTTGGCCTGTTGCAACAGCGCGAGTTCGGCGGGCGACTTGATTGCGCGGCAGCCGTCGATGATCGGTGCGGCATCGAAAATCCTGACGGACGGCGAAGCGTAGCGCAATTGCTCGGCCATGCCGAACGGCAATGTCGGGTCGATCGCGAGGTTCGCACTTCCGGTCTCACGTAGGATACCGGCGACCAGCGATGAAGGGCTTTCGTGCTCCTCCCACAGCCGCAGATCGACGTCTATCGTGAGGATCGCTTCGAGCGAACCCTGTTCGAACGCCGGACAAACGAGGTAAGGGCGTCCGCGCGGGGTCAGCACCATCGCCACGAGCCGCTCGATCATTCCCCAGCCGATTCCGCTGAAATAGGACAGGCTGTGGCCGGCGCCAATCAGCAACGCATCGGCGCCTGCATCCGCCATCAGCCGACGCGCGCGTTCGATGCGTTCCTGCCGCTCTTCGGCGTCGATGGCCGGTGCGCGCTCCGCCCAGGGCCGGATCGAGGCCAGTTCGGCTTGTATCGTCGAGCCGCCGATCATGACACCATCCCCTCGATGCCAGACTTGAGGCCATCATCGCGGTGGGGTCGCCTCGATGGGATACGGAAGAGTCGAGACTCCAAAATTGTCGGCTGTTCAGTCATCGCAATACTCCCGGATTCAAAAAAGTCGCACCGCATCCACAGTCGACCGATCAGCCGCGATGTAAATCTAGGCTCGGAAAGGAGACTTCCTCAATGGGCGCCAAGGGTGGGCATGTCAGGGCAAAGAGGATTCGCCTACCCGATCAGGCAGATTCTTCATCGCCCACGGATCAGCAGGGATTTCATGCGAAAGCGCGAAGATGGCAAGAAAAACTCTTCGCCGATTATTTTTCCGCCCCTTCGGGTTTTCACATTTTCGCGCAAATGCTGTTTCTTCATGTCGTGTGACCGGATAAACGGGAAAAGTTCTTTCCAAACCTCCGCCGCACCAGCCACCCGATCGGGTATGCCCTGTTCGCGCTCTGATCGCAGCCTACTCTCGACCGCCGTGGACAGACACGTCTTCTTGTCATCATTCTCGTGGGCGACGGAATTGTCCGTTTCGCCAACAGGTCTCCACATGAGAGCTAACCATCGTTTGACGCCTGCGCGGTTGAGCATAGCGATCGCCCTCGCCCTGGGCGCGGGCAGCGGCTTCGCCCAACAAGCTCCTTCCGACGGTGAGAAGAACAGCGCGAATAGCGCGGCAACCGACGCGGCAACTGCACCCTCCACCGCGAACGACGCCAATAAGAACAAGGTAACGCTCGAACAAGTCACCGTGACCGCGCGCCAGCGCAGCGAATCGCTGCAGGATGTGCCGATCGCGATCACCACCTTCACTGCGCAGGAAATCGAACGCGCAAGCATCAACACGCCGGCCGATTTCGTTCAGCTCACCTCGAACGTGAGCATGGTCCAGGCACAGAATTCGGGATCCAGCTTCCTCACAGTCCGCGGCATCACTCAGGTGCGCAACGGCGAGCCGCCGGTGGCGACGGTGGTCGATGGCGTGCAGCAGATCAGCCCGAACCAGTTCAACCAACAGTTGTACGATATCGATGCGATCGAGGTGCTCAAGGGGCCGCAGGGCGCGCTCTACGGGCGCAATGCGGAAGGCGGTGCAATCCTGATCACCACCACGCCGCCGGGCGATGACTTCGCCGCGACGTTCAAGGCTGGCGTCGGCAACGGCGGCCTGACGAATTCGATGTTCAGCGTCAGCGGACCGATCGGCGACGGCAGGGTGAAATACCTCCTCGCCGGCTCGGCGAGCAACTTCGATGGCCTGATCGATAACACCTACCTCGACAGGAAGGTGGACTACGAGCGCGACCACAACTTCCGCGCACGGATCATCGCCAACGTAAACGACGACCTCACCATCGACACCCAACTCAGCAGCTCGCGCACCTCGGGCGGCGCGCTCAATTATGTGTTCCAGCCGCTGTACGGCGTCGACGACCCGAACAACACTTCGATCCCGATTCGCGCGAACAACCTGGGTTTCGACAAGCGCGTGCTCGATCATTTCTCGGTCAAGGCCGACTACACGCTTCCGTTCGCGACGCTAACCGGCATCGTCGGCTACGACCATGTCAATGAGTTGTTTGCCGGCGATCAGTTCCCCTACTCGCCAGCCATCTCGGCGAATTCTCCCTACGGTCCCGGCACAGACGGCACGCAGACCCAGTACCTGTCGACGAATGCCACGCAATTCGAGTTGCGCCTGACCTCGCCGTCGGAACAGCGCCTGCGTTGGATCGTCGGTGCTTACTATCTGTACGGCCGCCGCTATCTGTCTTCTTCGGATGGACTCGATCTGGGCCTGGGCCTCCTGCCGATCAAGGAAGTTCCCGCCGGCCCCAACAGCAACAATCCAACCACCATATTTCTCGCCGACCATAACGAGCAGAAGGCGAGTGCCGTGTTCGGTCAGGTCGACTATGACCTCACCGAGCAACTCGAGCTCGCCGCAGCGCTGCGCTACGACCGCGAAGACCACTCCCAGAAAAACTCCGCCCCCCTGGCCTTCGATCCCGCTTCGGGGCAGGTACGCAACGCCGTCTTCGAGAAATGGCAGCCCAAGCTGACGCTGACGTGGAAGGCCAACGACAGTCTTCGCTTCTACGGGAGCTATGGCGAAGGCTTCCGCAGCGGCGGTTTCAACCAGGCCGGCACCGGCGCCGTTGCCGCTTCGGCTGGGCTGGTCGGCGTCACCGACCTGTACCAACCCGAATCTGCCAAGAGTCTGGAAGCGGGCTTCAAGAGCCGCCTGGACGATGGCCGCCTGCAAATCGACGGCAGCGTGTTCCACACCAACGTGAGCAACATGCTGTACTTCGTCTTCGTCGGTCAGCTAGGCACGCAAGTGTTGACCAATCTCAACAAGGTCGATCTCGATGGCTACGAAATCGACGCGAAATACCGCCTGCGCAAGGACCTCACCATCTACGGCGGCTACGGCTACACGCTCAGTGACGTCAAGCGCTTTGCCCTGGAACCGGGCGCCGCCGGCAAAAGCGCGCCGTACGTGCCGCGCTACACGTCCAATGTCGGCATCCAATACACACCGACATTGAACAGTGCGCTCAACGGCCTCATACGCATCGACTACGAGCGCATCGGCCAGCAGTACTGGGACCCGGGTGACACCCGCTCGCGCGATGCGTTCGGTCTGCTGAACCTGAGAATGGGTATCGAGTCGCACGACGGCAGTTGGAGCGTTGGGTTGTGGGCGAAGAACGCAACCAACACGAAGTACAACGCTGAATACGTGCTCGGCGGATTCGCCGACATCGGCGTTCCGCGCACGTTCGGCGTCGACTTCCGCTACAACTACTTCTGAACGCACGGTGGCGGCCCCAAGCGGGCCGCCGAACCGTCGAGGATTCCCATGTCCACACCCGTTACCATCCGTGTCGCCACCGACGTTGGCGGCACGTTCACCGACCTTGTCTATTTCCGTACTGACCCGCACAACGGGCATCAGGAAGTGATCACGGCGAAGACCGACACCACGCCGCCGAACTTCGAGCGCGGCGTGCTGAACGTTATCACCAAAGCCAAGGTGCCGGTGCGCGAAGTCGCATTCCTCGCCCACGGCACCACGGTCGTCATCAATGCGCTGACCGAACGCAAGGGCGTAAAGGTCGCGCTGATCACTACCGAAGGTTTCCGCGACACGCTTGAGATCGCGCGCGGCAACCGACCCGACTTCTTCAATCTAGGCTATCGCAAACCGGAAAGCTTCGTGCCGCGCCATCTGCGTCGCGAATTGCCCGGACGCATCGGGCCGAACGGTGCGGAGCGCACGCCGCTCGATCTCTCCGCACTGCCGGCGATCGTCGAGGACTTCCGCCGCGAAGGCGTCGTTGCAATCGCGGTCTGTCTGCTGCACTCCTACGCCAATCCCGCTCACGAAGTGCGCGTACTCGACGAAGTGCGACGCCTATGGCCCGAGGTCAGCACGGTCGCCTCGCATCAGATCACACGCGAATGGCGCGAATACGAGCGCACCAACACTGCCGTGCTCTCGGCCTACGTGCAGCCAATCGCCGGGCGTTATCTTGCCGACTTGAAGCGAGGCCTGAACGATGAAGGTCTGGCGGGTCAGCTCTATGTGATGCAGTCCAACTGCGGCGTCGATTCGATCGAGCGCGCCAGCCGCATTCCGATCACGATGGTCGAATCGGGCCCGGCGAGCGGTTTCTGGGGCGCCGCCGAACTCGGTCGCCTGATCGGCGAGCCGAACCTTCTCGCGCTCGACATCGGCGGCACCACCGCCAAGTGCAGCCTGATCGAGAACGGCCAGGTGCGCATCATGACCGACTACTGGATCGAGCGCGGCGCAACGAGCGCGGGCTACCCGATCATGGTGCCAGTGGTCGACCTCGTCGAGATCGGCAACGGCGGCGGCAGCATCGCCTGGCTCGACGAGTTCGGCAAACTGCGCGTTGGCCCGAAGTCGGCCGGCTCGACGCCGGGCCCGGCCGCGTACGGGCGCGGCGGCACGCAGGCGACGACGACCGACGCCAACCTCGCCCTGCGCCGAATCAATCCGGAGTATTTCTGCGGCGGCACGATCCAGGCCGATCTCGGCGCGGTCGACCGCGCGCTTGCACCGCTCGCTGCGGGCCTCGGCATGAGTCCCATCGAAGTCGCACGAGGCATCGTGCGCATCGCCAATCACAACATGGTCAACGCGCTCAAGCTCGTGTCGATGAACCGTGGCCACGACCCGCGTGACTTCACCCTCGTCGCTTTCGGCGGTGGCGGCCCGATGCACGCGGTCTCGCTCGCGACCGAACTGAACATGCGCCGCGTCGTCATCCCGCGTGCCGCCGACGTGTTCAGCGCCTGGGGCATGTTGATGAGCGAGCTGCGTCGCGACTTCTTCGTCAGCCGGCTCATTCCGCTCGACGGCACGAACGCCGGCGCGATTGAAGCCCTGTTCGGCGAGAGCACCGCAATGGCACTCGAACAGTTCGGTACCGAGGGCATCGCGCCCGAACGCGTGAAGTTCCTCCGCTATGCCAAGTTGCGCTACGAGAATCAGGAACATCATGTCGAAGTCATGATGCCCGATGGCGCGCTCGACGCAGACGCCATCGCTTCGATCACGATCGGATTTCATCAGGTTTACGAACGCGAATACACCTATCGCCTCAACGCCGCGGTCGAGTTCATCGGCCTACATCTGGTCGCACTCGCCGACGTCGGCAAACTGCAGCCAGCCAAGCTGCCGGTCAGCGGACGCAAGGTGAGCGAGGCACTCAAGAGCCGGCGCGATGTCGATTATGCGACGCAGGGCGAGCATACCGCCGATATCTACGATGGAGCCCTGCTCGAACCCGGCATGCAGTTCCGAGGCCCCGCGGTGATCGAAACCTCGGGCACGACAATACTTATCCACCCCGGCAACCGTGTCCGCATCGACGACTACGGCAACGTCATCGTTGACCTCGACACGGAGGAGTTTCGTCATGATTGATTCCAGCAAGATCCTGAGCGCGAGCGATGCGATCACGCTCGAAATCATCCAGAGCTCGCTTCAGGCAATCGCCGACGAGATGTTCGCCGCACTGCGCAAGACCGCGATGAGCGCGGTCATCTACGAGGTGCTCGATGCCGGTACCGGCATTACCGACGGCAAGGGCAACCTCGCTTCGAGCGGCGCGGGCATTCCAGGCTTCGTTGGTGTGCTCGACAAGTCCGTCAAGCGCGTGCTCGAACTGCATTCAAAATCTGGCGACATCCAGCCCGGCGACGTATTCATCACCAACGATCCGTACTACGGCGGCGTCACCCACCTCAACGACAACATCCTGCTGATGCCGGTGTTCGCCGATGGCGAGATTGTCGCCTGGACCGCGAACATCGCGCACTGGAACGACGTCGGCGGTGCGTTCCCCGGCTCGCTTTCGCCCGCAGCGAAGGAGATCTTCCAGGAAGGCCTGCGCCTGCCGGCAGTGAAGCTGATCGACCGCGGCCAGCCGATCCGTGCCGTACTCGACATCATCCGCGTCAACACACGCCTGCCGGCCTTCCTCGAAGGCGACCTCTGGGCCGGCGTAGCCTCCGCGCGCATCGGCGCCAAGCGCATCGAAGAGCTCGTTGCCAAGTACGGCAAGGGCATTTTCATAGCTGCGATGAAGCAATTCATGGACTACGGCGAGCAGGTGGCACGCAACGGTTTGCGCGCACTGCCGAAGGGCCGCTACTCGATCGAGGAAGAGCAGGATTCCGGCGTCGTCTACAAGGCGACGATCGAGATCACCGACGACGCCTTCATCGTCGACCTACGCGACAACCCCGACCAGGACACCGGCCCGAACAACTGCAGCCACGACGACAGCATCGTCTCCGCGCAGATGATCTTCAAGAACATCACCGGCTCCTATGGCGTGACCAACGGCGGCACGTTCCGCCCACTGCAGGTGCTGACCCGCCCGGGTAGCGTATTCAATGCGCAGGAGCCGGCCGCGGTCGGCATCTATTACGAAGTCGGCATGCGCCTGTACGACCTGCTCTGGCGATGCCTGGCCCCACATCTCGGAGATCGCCTGCCAAGCGGTCATTTCTCCAGCATCTGCGGCACATTCATTGGCGGCACGAATCCGGACACAGGGCGCTATTTCACCATAGTCGAACCACAAATCGGTGGCTGGGGCGGTTCCGCGCAGGGCGACGGTAACAACGCGATGTTCAGCTCGATGCACGGCGAGACGTTCAACTGCCCGGTCGAGATCGCTGAGACACGCTACGGCCTCTACGTCGACCGCCTATCCCTCAACGACGAACCTGGCGGCGAAGGCGAACATCGCGGTGGCAAAGGCATCGTGCTCGAATACCGCGTGCGCAGCGACAACTGCTTTCTCACCGCGTCGTACTCGCGCAATAAGCACCGCCCCTGGGCGATGCGCGGCGGCAAGGAAGGTTCGGCGAACTACATCCGCGTAATCCGTGCCAACGGCGAAGCGCAGAATCTGGCCATCGTCAATACGCTCACCGTCAATCGCGACGACGTGATTCGCATCGTCACCGCGAGCGGCGCCGGCTACGGCGACCCGAAGAAGCGCGCACGCGCCGCGGTCGAAGACGATATCAAGAACGGCTATATCAGTCGCGAACGGGTGGCGGAAATCTATGGCTGACGACAACACGACGTCCGTGATCGCCGGCCCGCTCTGGCGCAACGAATACGATTCGCTGATGCGTCTGCAGGCGGAGATCGACGGCAGCCTGCAAGGCATCTATAGCTCGGTTCACAGGGAACGCGCTGGCTTGCTGCCTGGCGCGACGTCCGGGAGCAATCTGCGCGGCGTCTACCGCTCGCATACCGGTGCGAGCGGGGAATACCGTGTACGCGGCTGCGTCGCCGCTGCGACTGATGAAACGAGAGGCCGAGGCATCGCGCTGTCGATCAGCTGGCGCCCGATCGGCAGCAGTAGCGACAATGGCAGGCATTGGGTATCGGGCATGGGAGGCCAGCTCCTGCAGACGCAACAAGGTCCGCGCCTGCTCCTGCTGCACAACCTCGTGGTCAGTACTGCGAGCGACCGCGGCCCAACGCCGGGATTCCACATCGACAAGCTTCACTTCGACGTTTCCGGCGACGGCGCACTCGAAATCACCGCCGCAGCCACCGATCGCGCCGAGCCGGACGCGTCAAGTCCGCTGAGCGGCACGTGGGTCTCCTCCATTGCGGGCGATCTGCGCCTGCAATTGAGCATCGACGTCCACGGCGACATCGACGGCAACTTCGTCGGCCGCGACGGCGCGACGGGTCGTCTCGTCGGTTTGACCGACAACGAAGCACCCACCACGGACTTGCCGCGGCAGGCTGTCACTATTGCCACGGCTGCAACCGCGCGGGCGACCAGTCTTTCCGGCTGGCTCGATCGCGAGCGCGACGAACTGGTCCTGCTCGAGCTGAACAGCGCCGGCACCTCGTATGCCGAGCGATGGCTGCAAACGCGCGCCGAGGGACTTCGTTTCAATCGGGTTTAGTCGGGTCGCCGTGCGCTGCAAAATTCGGATCCGACACCCGTTGACGCAACGTCCGATTTTTTGGGCGTGAATTCGGTCGCGTATGGCAGCAGCTCACTACCGCGGCGAAACCGAAACGATGAACGAGTTGCTGGGCCAGGCCGCAGCGCCTGCTGCAGAACGCGGTCTCGCTCTCGCGCGCAGCCGAGCTTGTGGCGCGCGTGCACGCGAAGGCGCGAGATGCCCGAGCTCAGCGAGGCGAACAGGGAATCATATTTCGGCAAGAGCGATTCGTTGTTCGTCAACGCCCGCATCTGGGGCTTGATGCTGACCGCCAAGTTCATCTCACTCGCCAGACGAAACCGGGCGCGGGTTCTATCCCCGTTTTCACGGACGGTTTGAGCAAGACTGAAAACTCCCGGTCGCGCCAGGCAACTCTGCGGCCAACGCCGCCAATCGATCCAGCTCGGCTTCGACAAAGCCCGCCTGCAGCCGCGCCGGCCGGTTGAACGGCCCACGCAGATTCACGCCCATGTAGTCGCGCAGCAGGGTGAAGAACGTCTCGATCGGGTAGAGGCCGTCGCGTTCGCAGCAGTGGCGGTACCAGCGGGTGCCGGCGGCGACGTGGGCCACTTCCTCGCGCAGGATCACTTCCAGGATCGCCACCGTGCGTTCGTCGCCGAGGCCGCGCAGCCGCTCGATCATGCCGGGGGTGACGTCCAGCCCGCGTGCCTCCAGCACGCGCGGCACCAGCGCCATCCGCGCGGTGTCGTGGCCGGCGGTCTTCTCGGCCATTTCCCACAGGCCGTTGTGCGCATCGAAGTCGCCGTAGGCATAGCCGAGCTCGGCCAGCCGGTCGGACAGCAGCGTAAAGTGGCGTGCCTCGTCGTGTGCGCAGCTGGCCCAGTCGCGGTAGTAGTCCGCCGGCATGCCGCGGTAGCGGTACACCGCATCCCAGGCCAGGTTGATCGCGTTGAACTCGATGTGGGCCACCGCATGCACCAGCGCGGCGCGGCCTTCCGCGCTGCCCAGGCCACGTTGCGGCAGCTGGCGGGCGTTGACCAGCTGCGGTTTCGCGGGACGGCCGGGCGGTCCGATCGGCGCTGGCGGCGGCGACGCGGGGTCAGCGCGCAATTCGCCGGCGAGGAACGCCTGCCAGGTTTCATGGGTGAGACGCAGCTTTTCGGCCGGATCGGTGGCGTCGAGGCAGCGCTTGGCGGCGACATGCAGGTCGGTCATGGCGTTTCCTGTAGATACCGTCTCGTTCCGCGTTATGCAAGCGAGCATCCAGGTGATGCGTGCGCAGAGGCAACGAGGCGGTGTCTGGGGTAGTCAGGATCAAACAGCGAGTTGGTATGGATGACGCCCCAGACTAGGTGCAGGAGCTTCCGCATGGCGGCACACACGGTCACGATGGGGAGCTTCCCGCGTGCGAGCAACCGTTCGCAGAAGGCACGAACCACGGGGTTGTGGTTCTTGGCGCAGATGGCGGGAAAGTAGAGTTTGGCGCGCAAGCCGGGGGCACCGGTTTTGGAGATCCGGACCTGTCCCTTGAGCGTGCCCGACTCGCGCCGTGCCGGGTTGAGGCCGGCGAAGGCGACCAGCTTGCCCGGCGCGTCGAAGCGTCGCAGGTCGCCCAGTGCGGCGAGCAGGGAGGCCGACGTGGTCTTGGCGATGCCGGGGATGGACGTCATCAACGCCGCGTCGTAGCGCAGCTGGGGATCCTTGTCGATGTGATTGTTGATGCGCTGCTCCAGCGCCTTGATCTGCTTGCGCAGTTCCTTGAGCGACGCTTCCACCGAGTCGCGTACGGCGTCATTGGCGACGTCGAGTCGGTTCGCTTCCATCCGCTCCATGCCCTTGAGATCGTCCAGCCGTTCGACCAGCGCGCGCAAGGTGCGCTGGGCCGCTGTCGGCGGCATCCACGGCGCCATCGGATGGGTGCCGGCCTGCTGACTGGTGGCGAACTGCGCAATGAGCTTGGCGTCTGTGCGGTCGGTCTTGGTTCGCGTCAGCTGGCTCTTGCCGAAGTACTTTACTTGCGCCGGATTGGCCACGTAGACCGTCTTGCCTTGCTGTACCAGGAAGATGGCCAGTGCCTCGTGATAGATCCCCGTCGCTTCCATGCACACCGCCGCTTCCGGCGCGTGCTTGTCCAACCAGGTCATCAACTCCTGGAAGCCTTCTTCACGATTGGCCACCTTGGCGCGTGTCTGGAATTTGCCCGGCTTGGCCAGACCAACGGCCACATCAAACGTGGCCTTGGCCACATCCACTCCCACAACGTTTGTCATCGCCTTACCTCGCATGGTTTGTTCCGATCACCATGCTCATCCGGCTGATCCTTAGGTGTGCAGGCTCACGCCAGTGGCGGGCCGAGGGTACCGTTCAAACTTCTGGATGAGCGAAATCGGAACCGGGGTGTGCATCTACGTCACGGGCTCGAAGCCAAAGGAGCGCATCGGCATCACCCGGTTCCCCCGATGATCAGTCGGGAATGCTCGACCCTGACAGGTCGGACATCAAGACCTAAGGAGCGCACCCTGTGCGCGATGCTCTTGGCTCCGTCCAACATCAGAGCATCGCGCACGACCGAAGGAAGTCCCTTGTGGACAGGGTGCGCTCCTACGCGTGCAGTACGGGGCTCAGCCTGCCCGCCGCGCGGCCTTGGCGTCGTCCGAGCGCAGCATTTCGATCTGCGCCAGGTAGCTCTGGTCGAGGCCGGTGACGTACTCGCCGGAGAAGCACGAAGCGTCGAACTGCTTCAGTTCCTCGTTGCCGTCCTGCACCGCCCAGATCAGGTCCTTCAGGTCCTGGTAGATCAACCAGTCGGCGCCGATCGCCTGCTCGACCTCCTTCTCGGTGCGCCCGGCGGCGACCAGTTCCGAAGCCGACGGCATGTCGATGCCGTACACGTTCGGGTAGCGCACCGGCGGCGCGGCGGAGGCGAAGTAGACGTTCTTCGCGCCGGCGTCGCGGGCCATCTGGATGATCTGTTTCGAGGTGGTGCCGCGCACGATCGAGTCGTCCACCAGCAGCACGTTCTTCTTGCGGAACTCCAGGTCGATCGCGTTGAGCTTGCGGCGCACCGATTTCACCCGCTCGCCCTGCCCCGGCATGATGAAGGTGCGGCCGATGTAGCGGTTCTTGACGAAGCCCTCGCGGAACGGCACGCCGAGCGCGCCGGCCAGCGCGCTGGCGGCGGTGCGCGCGGTGTCGGGGATCGGGATCACCGCGTCGATGCCGTGGTCGGGCCGTTCGCGCAGGATCTTCTCGGCCAGCTTCTCGCCCATGCGCAGGCGCGCCTTGTACACCGACACGTCCTCGATCATCGAGTCGGGCCGGGCCAGGTACACGTATTCGAAGATGCACGGCGTGTGCGGCGCGCCCTCGGCGCAGCGGCGGGTGTACAGCTGGCCGGCGTCGGTGATGATCACCGCCTCGCCCGGCGCCACGTCGCGGATGCGCTTGAAGCCGAGGATGTCCAGCGCCACCGACTCCGACGCCACCGCGTACTCGCGGCCCTCGCCGCTGATCCGCTCACCCAGCACCAGCGGGCGAATGCCGTTCGGATCGCGGAACGCGATCAGGCCGTAGCCCAGCAGCAGGGCGATGCAGGCGTAGCCGCCGCGGGCGCGCGCGTGCACGCCGGCCACTGCCTTGAAGATGTGGTCCGGGGTCAGCTCCATCCGGTCCTGGATCTGCAACTCGTGCGCCAGCACGTTCAGCAGCACCTCGGAATCGGAATCGGTGTTGATGTGGCGGCGGTCGTCCTGGAACATCTCGCGGCGCAGCGCGTCGGTGTTGACCAGGTTGCCGTTGTGCGCGAACGCGATGCCGTACGGCGAGTTGACGTAGAACGGCTGGGCCTCGGCCGAGCCTTCCGAGCCGGCGGTGGGGTAGCGGCAGTGGCCGATGCCGATGCGCCCGCGCAGGCCGCTCATCGCGCTCTGCCCGAACACGTCGCGCACCAGTCCGTTGCCCTTGTGCAGGCGCAGCCGCGCGCCATCCACCGTGGCGATGCCGGCCGCGTCCTGGCCGCGGTGCTGCAGCACCGTCAGGCCGTCATAGAGCGCCGATGCCACTTCGGTGGTACCGACAATGCCGATGATTCCGCACATGGTTTGTTGCCTGCTTCAAAGGATGGTTCAGAAAGTCCGGGGTGGACCGGCCGTGCCGGCCGCCGCCGGTGACGCCGGATACCGCACGCTCGCGGCCGGCGCGGGCGCCTTGCCCGATATGGGGTCCGGCCGCGCCGCCGGCAAGCCGGACCACCGGCCGAGCGTCGCCGGCGGGTGGAGATATTCGCGCACGCCCGGCGGCACCTGCTGGCCCAGCCAGGCCGCCATGTGCTGAAAGTGCGGCAACAGCACTGACTGCCGCCACCACGGATCGCGCGTGAACGCGGTGAAACCGACCAGGAACACCAGCAGGGTCACCAGCAACACGCCGCGCGCAAAGCCGAACAGCATGCCCAGCAGCCGATCGGTGCCGGACAGCCCGGTGCCCTCGATCAGCCTGCCGATCACGAAACGCAGCAGCGCACCGAGTATCAGCACGGCGACGAAGCAGAGCCCATAGCCCACGATGATCCGCGCCGACGACAGCTCGATCACATGCTCCAGCCGTGCCGCCGCGGCGGGGCCGAGCATCCACGCCACCCAGAACGCGGCAATCCAGATCGCCAGCGCCAGCACCTCGGAGACCAGGCCGCGCCATAGGCCGACGAAGACCGACAGGGCCAGCACGCCAAGGATGATGTCGTCGGTCCAGTTCATCCGTTCATCCGCGCGGGTTCCGTACCGACGCCAGCGCGCTCAGGGTACCGGCACGACGTTGCCGTCGATGCCCAGCTTCGCCTTGATCTGGTCGTGCACGCGCTGCGCATCGGCGCGCTGGGTCTGCGGGCCGGCCCGCACGCGCCACAACCGCCGGCCGCCGGATTGCACCGAATCGACGAAGCCGTCGAAACCGTTCGCACGCAGCTTGTCGCGCAGCGCGTTCGCATCGGCCTGGTCGCTCATCGCCGCCAGCTGCACCGCCCAGCCGCCGGCCTTGGCGGTGCCCGTGGCCGCAGTCGCGGGCGCCGCCGCGGCGCTTTCGCGGCTGGCGTCCTGTTCGAGCCGGGCCGGCACGCCGGGGATCGACTGGGTGATCTTCAAGCGCGCAGCCTCGGCCGCGGCGCGCGTCTCGAACGGCCCGGCGGTGACCAGGGTGCGCGGCTGGCCGGCCTGGGTGATGGCGTGGCCGCTGACCGGATAGCCCAGCGCCCGCACCCGACGTTCCAGGCTGGCGGCGCCGGCCGCACTGGCGTAGGCGCTGAGATTGAGCGTGTAGTTGCCGCGCGCCGCAGCCAGTGCGGGCGCAGCTGCCATCGGCGCCGCAGCCACCGGCCGGGACGGCGGCACGACCGCCACGGTCTGCGGCTTCTTCGCCGGCGCCGTGGCGGTGTTCGCCCTGGTCGGCGACGGGGTGGTCTGCTGCGGAATCACCGGCTGGCTGGGCGAAGTACCCGAACCGATGGTCACCGTGGTCGGTTGCGGCGGCTTGCCCGCCTCGGGGTCGGTTTCGACGTCGCGCGGGCGGCTGGAGCCGATGTTCACCGTGGCCAGCCGGTCGCTCGAGGCCGGCGGTGCCGACGGCGACGGCGCGCTGGCGGCGCTCGCGGCGCCCGCCGCCAGGCTCATGGTGCGCGTCTGCAGGTCACGGTCCGGCGCTGGCGGGATCGCCAGACTGACCGCCTGGTCGCCGCCCGGCGCCGGCGGGGTACTGGAAAAGAACATGGGCACGAACAGAACCGCCAGCGCAATCAGGACGGCGGCTCCCAGCAGGCGTGTTTTCAAGTTTTCGCTCCAGGGCGGCAAACGCGGTGCACAACAACGCAATTATACCTGCCCGCGCCGGACGCCATGGCTCACCCTCAGCCGATGCGTTCAGCGAGCACCGCGCTGGCCACGAAGAACGAGCCGAACGCGAGGATGCGTTCGTTCGGCTGTGCGACGGCGCGGGCCGCCGCCAGCGCGGCGGTCACGTCAGCATGCGCGTCGTACGGCGCCTGCGGCAGCACCTGCCGCAGCACCGCAGCCAGCGCGGCCACCGGCATGCCGCGCGGGGTGGCCTGGTCCAGCCCGGCCAGGTGCCAGTGGCCAATGTGCGGGCCGAGCGCACCGATCACCCCGGCCACGTCCTTGTCCGCCAACGCGCCGTACACCGCATGCACCCGCGTCGGCGCCTGCAGATCCAGCCATTCGGCCAGCGCGCGGGCGGCCTGCGGATTGTGGCCCACATCCACGATCACCGGCGGCTCGCCGCCGATCGACTGCAACCGCGCCGGCACCCGTACCTCGTGCAGGCCCGCGCTGACCGCCGCGAAAAAACTGCTCGGCGTGAACGCCTCCAGGTCAAGCGCGTGCAACGCGGCGATCGCCGCTGCCGCATTCGCGTACTGCACCGGCGCCGCCAATGCCGGGTCGGGCAGCTCCATCGCGCTGCCGTCGCGGTGGCGCCAGCGCCAGCCGTCCTGGTGCCGCTCGATGCTGAAATCGATGCCGGCCCGCTCGACCCGCGCGCCGCGCTCGGCCAGCGCGTCGAGCAGCCCAGCCGGCGGGTCCAGCTCGCCCACGATCGCCGGCCGTCCGGCACGCGCGATGCCGGCCTTCTCGTGTCCGATGCTGTCGCGGTCCGGGCCAAGCCATTCCATGTGGTCCAGGTCCACCGTGGTGATCACCGCCACGTCGGCGTCGATGATGTTGACCGCATCCAGCCGCCCGCCCAGGCCGACTTCCAGCACCGCCACGTCCAGCGCGGCACGGGCGAACAGGTCCAGCGCGGCCAGCGCGCCGAATTCGAAATAGGTCAACGGCATGCTGCCGCGTGACGCCTCGATCCGCTCGAAAGAGGCGATCAGCGCAGCGTCATCGGCATCGACGCCGCCAATGCGCACGCGCTCGTTGTATTCCAGCAGGTGCGGCGAGGTGAATGCGCCCACGCGCAGGTCGGCGGCACGCAGCATCGCCTCCAGCAATGCCACGGTAGAACCCTTGCCGTTGGTGCCGCCGACCGTGATCACCCGTTTCGCCGGCGCCGGCGCGCTCATCCGTCGCCAAACCTCGCGAACCCGGTCCAGTCCCAGCTCGATGCTGTGGACGTTGACGCGTTCCTGGTACGCCAGCCATTCGGCTAGAGTGCGACTCATGCAGTGACTTCATGCAAAAGGGAAGCACAAAGTTTAAAGCATCACCCGAACAAACGAACGAATGAACGCCCCTCGCACTGCCCATTGCGGGCACGGCGTCACAAACGCAGCCGACGCAGCCGCAGTGCATTGCTCACCACCGACACCGAGCTCAGGCTCATCGCCAGCGCGGCAATCACCGGCGACAGCGTGATGCCGAACCACGGGTACAGCACGCCGGCGGCCAGCGGCACGCCGACCGCGTTGTAGATGAAGGCGAAGAACAGGTTCTGGTGGATGTTGCGCACGGTACCCTGCGACAGCTTGCGCGCACGCACGATCGCGCCCAGCTCGCCCTTCACCAAGGTGACCTGCGCACTTTCCATCGCCACGTCGGTGCCACTGCCCATCGCGATGCCGATGTCTGCAGCGGCCAGCGCCGGCGCGTCGTTGATGCCGTCGCCAGCCATCGCCACGCGATGGCCTTCGCTGCGCAGCGCGCCCACCACTGCTGCCTTGTCGGCCGGCGAGACGTCCGCTTGCACCTCGTCGATGCCCAGCGTGCGCGCCACCGCCTGCGCGGTGGTGGCATTGTCGCCGGTGAGCATCACGATGCGCAGGCCGGCCGCATGCAACGCGGCGATCGCGGCAGGGGTGCCCGGCTTGATCCGGTCGGCTACCGCCAGCAAGGCGACGAGCGCACCGTCGACGGCCAGGAACATCACCGTGGCGCCCTGCCCGCGCAGCTGTTCGGCGCGGGCGTCGGCGTTCGCGCCGATCGCCACGCCCAACTCGGCCATCAGCTTCGCGTTGCCCAGCGCCACCCGGCTGCCATCCACGCTGGCGCCGACGCCACGGCCGGTGAGCGAGCGGAAATCCGTTGCCGCCAGCGTCGGCACGCCTTCGGCGTCTGCTGCGACGACGATCGCGCGCGCCAGCGGGTGTTCGCTCGGCCGCTCCAGCGCGGCGGCAAGCGCCAGCAGCCGTTCGCGCGGCTGGCCGCCCAGGATCACCAGTTCGGTCAGCGCCGGCTTGCCCTCGGTCAGCGTGCCGGTCTTGTCCACCACCAGGGTGTCGATGTTGCGCAGCGATTCGATTGCGCCGGCGTCCTTGAACAGCACGCCGTGCTGTGCGCCGCGGCCGCTGGCGACCATGATCGAGATCGGCGTGGCCAGGCCCAGCGCGCACGGACAGGCGATGATCAGCACCGATACCGCGGCGATCAGCGCGTGCGTCAGGCGCGGCTCCGGCCCCACCGTCGCCCACACGGCGAACGCCGCCACGGCCACCGCCACCACCGCCGGCACGAACCACGCCGCCACCTGGTCGGCCACGCGCTGCAACGGCGCGCGGCTGCGCTGCGCCTGCGCCACCAGCGCCACGATCTGCGCCAGCATGGTCTCGCCGCCGACCTTCTGCGCGCGCATGGTCAGCGCGCCATCCTGGTTCACCGTACCGCCAGTCACCGGATCATCTTTCGCCTTCGCCACCGGCATCGGCTCGCCGGTGAGCATCGACTCGTCGATGTGGCTCTCGCCTTCCAGCACCACGCCGTCCACTGGCACCTTCTCGCCGGGGCGCACGCGCAGCACGTCGCCGGCCTGCACTTCCTCCAGTGCCACGTCAGCCTCGCCGCCGTCGGCGGCAATGCGTCGGGCGGTCTTCGGCGCCAGTCCCAGCAGCGCCTTCAGCGCCGCGCCGGTACGGCGGCGCGCGCGCAGTTCCAGGAAATCGCCAAGCATGACCAGGGTGACGATCACCGCCGCCGACTCGAAGTACACCGCGACGCGGCCCTGCGCGTCGCGGAAGCCGTCCGGGAACACCCCCGGCAACAGGAACGCCACCGCGCTGTACAGCCACGCCACGCCGGTGCCCAGCGCGATCAGCGTGTACATGTTCGGACGCCAGGGTTTCAGCGAGCGCCAGCCGCGCACGAAAAACGGCGCGCCGCCCCACAACACCACCACGCTGGCCAGTAGCGCCTCGGTCCAGGCCGCCACGCCGTCCCACGGCGCAGGCAGGTGCCAGCCGAACAGGTGCGGCCCCATCGCCACCAGCAGGGTCGGCACGGTCAACACCACCAGCCACCAGAAGCGCCGCGTCATCGACGCCAGCTCGCCGCCGTCGTCTTCGTCCAGTGTCGGCATCAGCGGTTCCAGTGCCATGCCGCAGATCGGGCAATGGCCAGGGCCGACCTGCCGGATCTCGGGGTGCATCGGGCAGGTATAGATGGTGCCGGCCGGCACCGGCGGCGCAGGCTGGCGTTCGCCGAGGTAGGCCGGCGGATCAGCCACGAACTTCTCGTGGCAACGCGCGGAACAGAAGTGGTAGCTCCGGCCGTCATGGTCGGCGTGGTATTTCGCCGTTTGCGGATCCACCGTCATGCCGCAGACCGGGTCCTTCACGGCGTGCGCATGCCCGTGATCGGCATGATCGTGATGGGCATGATCGTGATGGGCATGATCGTGATGGGCATGATCTTGGTGGGCATGATCGTGATGGGCATGATCGTGATGGGCATGGTCGTGATGGACGTGATCGTGGTTCGCGTGGTCATCCGCCGCCGGCTTGCCACCGCAACAGCCCCCTGCAGGCTTCTGCCCGGCGGCGATGTAAGTCGCCGGCGACGCATCGAACTTCGCCTTGCAACCTGCGCTGCAGAAATGGAACGTCTGCCCGTCGTGCGTGCTGAGGTGCTTCGCCGTCGCCGGGTCCACCGTCATCCCGCATACCGGATCGATCGCCGCGCCGGCCGCCGGCTTGTCGCCGCTCGCGCAGCAGGAAGCTTGCCCGCTCATGACTTCACCTCCTCGTCGCCCAAGGCACGCAGGATCGGACATTGCTCCGGCTTGCCATGTCCCGGGCACGCTGTCACCAGCTGCGCCAGTCCGTCGCGCACGCGCTGCAGTTCGGCGATGCGCTGCTCGATCGCCACCAGCCGCTGCTGCGCGCGTTGTTTCACCGCCTTCACCCCGTGCTGGCGATCGGCCGACAAGGCCAGCAGCTCGCGGATCTCCTCCAGCGTGAAGCCCAGATCCTTGGCGCGACGGATGAAGCGCAACTGCACGACCGCGCCCTCGCCGTAGCTGCGATAACCGGACGCCCGCCGCTGCGGCTCCGGCAGCAGTCCCTCGCGCTCGTAGAAGCGGATGGTGTCGATCGCCACGCCGACGCGCTTGGCGACGGCACCGATGGTCAGTGGGGAGGTTTGCGTATTCATGGAGAGAGAGTCTACACCATTGATCAAGGTCCAGAGTCAAGCCCTGGCCTCCCTTTCGCCGCGGCATTTGCGACACCCCTCCCTGTTCCATTCAGATCCGCAACAGCATCGCTACAGGGGAAAACCGTATGAAGCACCTCGTCCACGGCCTCGTCGTCGTCTTTGTCCCTACGCTCATGTCAGGCTGCGCAACCACGCGCAGCCACATGTCACTTGACCTGCCAGCACCTGGTTCGGCCGTGGTCGGCTGTGGCAAATCGGTGGTCATCGATACCATCCACGACGTGCGCGTGTTTGAAACCGATCCGGACAACCCCAGCACCCCTCATTGAAGAAAGGCGCCAGCTACGCGCTCGACGCCACACAACGTAAGCAGGCCATCGCACGCAAGCGTGGCGGCTTCGGCAAAGCCTTCGGCGACATCCTGCTCACGCCCGGCGAGAACGTGGAAACGGTGACACGGAAAATGCTGACCAATGCGTTCGCCAGCCGTGGCTACAACGTCGTGGACGCCGCGAGTGCCCCGGCAGGTACTCCGCACGTCACCGTTGACATTCGACAGTTCCGGGCGTGGTTCACGCCCGGCTTCTGGAGCGCCAGTATCGAGGCAAAGCTCGACACCCGGCTCAAGATCGACAGTCCACACGGACATCGTCAGATCACCGTGACCGGATACGGCCACAACGCCATCCAGGTCGCCCGTGAAGCCAACTGGCAGCTGGCCTACCAGCGTGCATTCGAGGATTACCTGAAACAGTTCGCCGACGCCGCCAACAACAACGGGCTCTGAGTCGCATCTTCCTCGAAACCGGCATGACAACCGTAACTGGCCCGCGCCTCGGGCTAGTTGCTGCGTCTCATCGACACCAACGATACCGGCAGCGCGCTTGACGCAGCATTATTATGCTATAGCATTCATGGCATGAATAATGATCAAGCCGCCGAGCTCATCGCCCTGCTCCGCGCCCAGTTCAACCTGAGCCAAGAGCAGCTTGCCGCCCGCCTCAACGTAGCCTACGCCACCATCAACCGCTGGGAACTGGGCAAGTCCAAGCCGCAGAAGGCCCAGCAGCAGGCAATCCTGGAGCTGATGGAAGAAGCCGGCCTGGTTCCCGACGACATCGGCAACGCCCCTCCCCCGCCCAGCGAAGCCAAACCCAGCCGCCGTCGCCGCGGCGTTGCGCACAGCCCGGTATTGAGCACCAAACCGATGGAACAGATGCTGTGGGATGCGGCCTGTCAGATTCGCGGCGAAAAGGATGCGCCCAAGTTCAAGGATTATCTGCTGCCGCTGCTGTTCATCAAGCGCCTGTCCGACGTGTTCGACGATGAAGTGCAGCGCCTCGCCGAAACGTACGGCGACCGCGTCACCGCCCTTGCGGTGCTGGACGCCGACCCGACGCTGGTGCGCTTCTATCTGCCGCCGGAAACCCGCTGGCCGGTCATCAGCGGGCGCGAGACGTTTGCGTGGCCGCCGAAGCGGACGCCGAAAACGCTGGGCGAACAGCTCACCACCACCGTACGCGCGCTGGTCAAGGCCAACCCCGACCTGGCCGGCGTGATCGACACGGTGGATTTCAACGAATCGCGCAACGGCGAGCGCGAGATTTCCGACAAGGCGCTCAAGGGCGTCGTCGAAACCTTCAGCGACCCGCGCTACCGACTCGGCCTGCACGACGTGGAACCGGATTTCCTCGGTCGCTGCTACGAATACCTGCTGCGCAAATTCGCCGAAGGCCAGGGCCAGAGCGCCGGCGAATTCTTCACCCCGCGCGAAGTCGGCTTCCTGATGGCCGAAATCCTGCGCCCGCGCCCCGGCGAGCAGGCCTACGACTACGCCTGCGGCAGCTTCGGCCTGCTGATCAAGCTGCAGCTGGTGTGCCGCCGGCTCGACCCGCTCAGCAAGATTCCACTCAAGCTGTACGGTCAGGAGCTCACCGGCTCCAGCTACGCCATCGCCTGCATGAACCGGATCATCCACGACATGCAGGGCGAAGTGCTGCGCGGCGACTCCATGCGCAACCCGAAATACCGCGACGGCAACGCGCTCAAGCGCTTCGACCTGATCATCGCCAACCCGATGTGGAATCAGAGCTTCGACCCGGCCATCTACGAGAACGACCCGTTCGGCCGCTTCGAGGAAACCGGTGGCGTCACCACCGGCAAGGCCGACTGGGCCTGGCTGCAGCACACCATCGCCAGCCTCGGCGACAACGGCCGCGCTGCCGTGGTGCTGGACACCGGCGCGGTCACCCGCGGCTCCGGCAGCAAGAACGAGGACAAGGAGCGCAACATCCGCCGCTGGTTCGTCGAACACGACCTGATCGACGGCGTGATCCTGTTGCCCGACAACCTGTTCTACAACACCACCGCCGCCGGCATCATCGTGGTGTTGCGCAGGAACAAGCCGAAGGGCCGCAAGGGCAAGATCATGCTGGTCAACGCCAGCCGCGAGTTCAGGAAAGGCAACCCCAAAAACCACCTCACCGACGACGCCATCGGTCGCATCGCCAGCGCCTGGCTGAAAGGCGAAGCCGTGGACGGCCTGGTCGCCGTGATCGACAAGGCCAAGGCCGAGGAGAACGACTACAACCTGTCACCCTCGCGCTACCTGGCCAACGGCGATGCCAAGACGCTGCGCGAGATTCCCGCCATCGTGAAGGAGTTGGCCGCACTGAAGAAGGACGAGGCGAAGCTGGATGCGGAACTGGCGAAGGTGTTGGCGCAGCTATGAGCCGCAAACCACGCACAATCACCAACGCTCGTCATTCCCGCGAAAGCGGGAATGACGAGGATTCGTCAATCTCGCTGAACATCTTCCAGTGCACCCTCCCATCGGACTGGAAGCGCGCACCACTTGGCGTGAACTACCGAGTCACCAAGAAAGCACGCGGATTCAAGCTTGATCCGGATACACCCTTGCCATTCATACCAATGGAAAGCGTGCCGGCGGGAGGGCAGATAACCTGCGGCTTCGAATTGCGAAAGCCGTCAGCGATAGCGAGCGGCACCTACTTCGAAGCGGGCGATGTCCTGCTTTCGAAAATCACGCCGTCGTTCGAGAACGGCAAGCAAGGGCTCGCAAGCGGTATGCCTTGCAATTTTGGCTATGGCTCGACCGAGATCATTCCGTTGCAGTCGTACACGGATGATGCGATCAACCTTTATCTGTTCTACCTGCTGCTGCACCACGAAATTCGCGATGCGCTCGTATCGAAGATGGAAGGTTCCACCGGGCGCAAGCGCGTGCCGGAAGGAGCCGTGCGCGAACTCGAAATTCCCGTTCCTCCCAAACCCGAGCAGCAAAAAATCGCCGCCATCCTGTGGAAGCTACAACGTGCCATCGCCACCCAGGATCGCCTGATCGCCGTCACCCGCGATCTCAAGCAATCCGCCATGCAGCGCCTCTTCATCCATGGCCTGCGCAGCGAGTCGTTGAAGGAAACCGAAGTCGGCGCGATGCCGCAAAGTTGGACTCCGACAAGCATCGGTGAAATCGCGTCAGTGAGCTCTGGAGGAACACCTTCGCGATCCACCCCTGCGTACTGGCTGGGCGGCACGATTCCATGGGTCAAAACCGGGGAAGTCGACTACGGCGTCATCAACGACACCGAGGAAAAAATCACACCGGAAGCTTTGCGTGCCTCAGCCGCGAAAATCGTCCCGAAGGGCACCCTGTTGCTGGCGATGTACGGGCAAGGCATCACGCGGGGCAAGGTCGCGATGCTTGGCATCGACGCCGCGATGAACCAAGCATGCGCCGCCATCCGCCCGCACGACGACAGCACGTGGCCGGAGTTCTTGTACTACTCACTCACTCACAACTATGAGCGTCTGCGCGGACTGGCTCACGGTGGGCAGCAGCAAAATTTGAATGCCGACTTGATCCGTGGCTTTACGTTTGGTCTTCCAAGCGACATCGACGAACAACGCGCCATCGCCTCCGCCCTCGCCACCATCGACCGCAAGCTCGTCCACCACCAGCGCAAGCGCGCCGCCCTCAACGACCTGTTCCAAACCACCCTGCACCAGCTGATGACCGCGCAGATCCGCGTGGCCGATCTCGACATCGACACCGCGCAGATTGCCGACCATATTCCTGACGTCAGGAACATGGTCGGCAAGGCAGTGGCGCAAGCCGGTTCGATCATTTCGTCGGAGCCGACAAAATGACCGGGCGCAGCAGCATCATACGGCTTCAGAACCATTGTGCCGGCGTCGACAAAATGATCCCCCGCATCCCGTCGAGGTATCACTGCTGATGCCTCGCTGCCTCTACATCTTCCTGGACGAAGCGGGCGATTTCGCTTTCTCGCAAAAGGGGACACGCTATTTCATCGTTGGCAGCATCACTGCGGAGCGGCCATTTCCGGTCTACCCGAAACTGACCGAGCTCAAGTACCACTTGGCCGAGCAGGGCACCGATCTCGAGTACTTCCATGCTTCAGAAAACGCCCAAGCCGTTCGCAACCGGGTATTCGGGATCATCCAGGAACACCTCGACGGCATCCGGATCGACACGACCATCGTCGAAAAGCGCAAGACAGGCCCCGCGTTGCAGTCACCGGAAAAATTCTATCCGCGGATGCTTGGGTATCACCTGGAATTCATCCTGCGTCAGTACCGGCTCACGGACTACGCAAGTGTCATCGTCTACACCGACCAGATCCCGATCCAACGCAATCGTGAGGCGGTCAAGAAGGCGATCAAGCAGTCCCTGGCGAAGTTGCTGCCGGACGGGATCGCGTTCCAGATACTGCACCACGACTCAAAGTCGAACTTCCAGCTACAGGTGGCCGACTATTGCACGTGGGCCGTCTACCGGAAATGGGCACGGCATGACGAACGATCCTATCGGCTGATTGCACCGGCAATACGCAGCGAGTTCGATATCTTCCAAACCGGAACGCGGTTGTACTACTGATTGCGCGGGAGACAAAAAAATGACCACCCCGGCTACTCCTTTCGGAGAGAACCCAATGGGTTCTTGTCACCGGGGTGGGACCTTTTTCTTGAATTCTGAAGTCAGGCTGGGCGAGCCATATCGAGCCGCAAGCAGCACCCGACTGAAACGAATGATGACTGCTGGCCATCCGGATTTCAATAGCACTACTAATGAACGGGAGCAGGCATCCATGCCGTCTCATCCACAGTAGGACACTTCAGTAATTCATTGATTCTTAAATATATTTAAGACAAAAACACCCCATGAAGAAGAAACCAGAGCCCTTCAAAGCGACCAAACTGGCGGTCGAAGCCACCACCGTACAGTTCCCGCTGGTCGACCACGCTGCCGCGGCCGGCTGGGCGCGCGTGAACGAGGCGGATGCCCTGCGCAAGCGTCGCGGCGAAGGCGGCCTGTTCTTCTACGACGAGCTGGAAGCGGCGCTGCTGCGCCTGAATCCCGGCGTGGTGACGCCGGCCGACGTGCCCGGCATCGTGCAGCGGCTGGAAAGCCTGCCCAACACCATCGTCGGCAATCGCGAAGTGCTGGACTGGCTGCGCGGCAAGAAGACGATTTACGTGGACAGCGAAAAGCGCCAGCGCAATGTGCGGTTGGTCGATTACGACAACGCGACCGGCAGCAACATCTTCCAGGTCACCTGGGAATGGGCGTACCGCAACGGCACGCGCAAGGGCAATCGCGCCGACGTGGTGTTCGTGATCAACGGCATGCCAGTGGCGATCGTCGAGAACAAGAATCCCAAATCGAAGGACGCGATGAGCAAGGCACTGGTGCAGTTGCGCCGCTACGAGCTGGAAACGCCGGAAATGCTCACGTCGCCGCAGGTGTTCAACATCACCCACCTGATCGAATATTTCTACGGCGTCACCTGGAATACCCAGCGCAAGTTCGTCTTCAACTGGAAGGAAGAGCAACCGATGGGCAGGATGCCCAAGTGCCGCGGGCGCATGGATGCGCAGGAGCGGCCGGGCAACTACGAAGACCGGGTCAAGCATTTCTTCGAACACGCCCGCTTCCTGCGCATGCTGCGCGACTGGATTCTGTTTTTCGAGCAGGACGACGAGCTGCGCAAGACCATCCTGCGCCAGCACCAGACCCGCGCGGCGATCAAGGTGGCCGAGCGCTGCGCCGACCCGGCCAAGCGCAGCGGCCTGGTGTGGCACACGCAAGGCTCGGGCAAGACCTTCACCATGGTGACCGCTGCGCGGCTGATGCTGGAAAACCCGCAGCGGTTCGCCGGCGCCACCGTGCTGCTGGTGGTGGATCGCAACGAGCTGGAAGGCCAGTTGTCCGGCTGGGTGGATGCCCTGCTCGGCGACCTGCAGGGCAGCGGCATTGCGGTGGAGCTGGCCACCAGCAAGAAACGGCTGAAGTCGCTGCTGAAGCAGGAGTTCAGCGGCCTGATCGTCACCATGATCCACAAGTTCGACAAGCTGGACGCCAACTTGTCCACGCGCAGCAACGTGTACGTGCTGATCGACGAGGCGCATCGCTCCACCGGCGGCGACCTGGGCAATTACCTGATGGGCGCCCTGCCCCACGCCACCCTGATCGGCTTTACCGGCACGCCGGTGGACAAGACCGCCTACGGCAAGGGCACGTTCAAGACCTTTGGCCGCGAGGACACGTCGGGCTACCTGGACAAGTATTCGATTGCCGAGTCCGTGGCCGACGGCACCACGGTGCGCCTGCGCCACACGCTGGCGCCGGCGAGGGTGCTGCTGCCGGTGGAGAAGCTGGAGCAGGAGTTCTATGCGCTGGCCGAGAGCGAGGGCATCAGCGACATCAACGACCTGAACCGGATTCTCGATCGGGCGGTGAACCTGCGTGCCTTCCTCAAGTCCGACCAGCGCGTGGACGAGGTGGCGCGCTTCGTGGCTCAGCACTTCCGCGAGAACGTCGAACCACTGGGTTACAAGGCGTTCCTGGTGGGCGTGGATCGTGAAGCGTGCGCGCTGTACAAGCAAGCGCTGGACAAGTACCTGCCAGCCGACTACTCGGTGCCGGTGTACACGTCGAGCGCCGCCGACGCGATCGACTACCCGCTGGTGGCCAGCCACCAGATCGATGCGGCCTGCGAGAAACGCGTGCGCAAGCTGTTCCGCAAGCCGGGACAGCAACCGAAGATCCTGATCGTCACCGACAAGCTGCTGACCGGTTACGACGCGCCGATCCTGTATGCGATGTACCTGGACAAGCCGATGCGCGACCACGTACTGCTGCAGGCCATCTCGCGCGTCAATCGCCCCTACGAAGATGCGGAAGGACGGCAGAAGCCCGGAGGGCTGATCGTCGACTTCATTGGCATGCTGCGCGATCTGAACAAGGCGCTGGCGTTCGATTCGCAGGATGTCTCCGGCGTGATCGAGGATCTGGACCTGTTGCTGGCGGAGTTCCGTCGGCTGCTGGCGGAAGCGAAGGCGCACTACCTGGCACCCCTGGATGGCGGCAAGGACAAGCAGCTCGAAACGATGCTTTACGACGTATTCCTCGCACCGGAGGCACGCCAGGAATTCATCGACAGCTATCGGCAGATCGAAAGCCTGTACGAAATCCTCTCGCCCTCGCCGGAGTTGCGCGAACACGTCGAGGACTTCCGCCAACTGGCCGACCTGTACCTGATGATGCGCAACGCCTACAGCAGCCCGAGCCGCTTCTACGAAGACGTTGCGCACAAGACCGAGCAGATGGTGCGCGAGATGGCCAGCAGCTACGCACCGGTGGCCACCGGCAAAACCGTCGAATTCGACCTCAAGACCCTGCAGGCCCTGCGCTCGGAGGGCGACGACAACGCCACCGTGATCAACCTGGTGCGAGCCATCGAAACCGAGGCCGAGGAACAGACGGAGCAGCAACCCGTGCTGGTCGACATTGCCCAGCGCGCTACCGCCATCCTCGATGCGCTGGAGCAGCGCACGATACACACGCAGCAGGCCATCGAGCAGCTTTCGCAACTGGTCGGCGAACGTGAGCAGGCTGACGTGGAACGGGAGAAACTGGGACTGGATCCATCCACGTTCGCCATTTACTGGTACCTGCACGGCGATGGCATCAAGGACGCGCTGCCCGTGGCGCACGAGATCATGGCGGCGGCCGGCAAATACCCCAACCACCGCGAGAACGACGACGAGCGACGCCAGCTCAAGTCCGAGATTTACCGCAGCCTGGTGACCCGCGGCGTCGATGGCGCGCAAATGGTGCGCCTCGGCGAGGCCGTGCTGCGCATACTGCGTGACTGAGACCGTCATGCCCGTCGATGCCTTGCGCCAGCGCGTCAAACAATGGGCCGTCACGCTCAAGGTGAGACCCATGCAGATCAGGGTTCAGCGCATGACCCGCAAATGGGCTTCGTGCTCACCGGCGGGTCGCGTCACCTTCAGCCGCGACCTGTGCGGCAAGCCGGCGGCGTTTCAGGATTGCGTGATCGTCCACGAGTTGCTGCACCTGCGCATCCGCAACCACGGCAAGCTGTTTACCGCAACGCTCAGGGCCTACCTGCCCGGCAATCCATGGACCGAACGGATCTAGCCGATGGATTTCAACGCCCAGTGCCGATGGCGGCCGCTTGATGGCCATGCGGGGCGCCTGGAGACTTTGAGTAGACTCTCGGCGGCGAATAAACCCACCTACCGCGCCAACTGACTAAAACGACCCATCCTCCGCGGCCACGAAGCCGCCGGTCTGGCGCTGCCACAGCCGCGCGTACAGGCCACCGTGCGCGATCAGCTCGGCGTGCGTGCCGGTTTCCACGATGCGGCCCTTGTCCAGCACCACCAGGCGATCCATCCGCGCGATGGTGGACAGGCGATGCGCGATGGCGATCACCGTCTTGCCCTGCATTAGCAGGTCGAGGCTTTCCTGGATCGCCGCCTCGGCTTCGGAATCGAGCGCGCTGGTGGCTTCGTCCAGCACCAGGATCGGCGCGTCCTTGAGCAGCACACGGGCGATCGCGATGCGCTGGCGCTGGCCGCCGCTGAGTTTTACACCGCGTTCGCCGACCAGCGCGTCGTAGCCACGACGGCCCTCGCCGTCGCTGAGGTTCGGGATGAATTCGTCGGCGCGCGCCTTGCGCACGGCCTCGATCACCTGCGCCCCGTTGGCATCCGGACGTCCATACAGAATGTTGTCGCGGATCGAACGGTGCAGCAGCGAGGTGTCCTGGGTGACCACGCCGATCTGCGAGCGCAGGCTTTCCTGGGTGACGCCGGCGATGTCCTGGCCGTCGATGGTGATGCGTCCGCCCTCGAGGTCGTACAGCCGCAGCAGCACGTTGACCAGGGTGGACTTGCCCGCACCGGACGGGCCGACCAGGCCGATCTTCTCCCCCGCGCGCACCGCCAGTTCCAGACCCGCGATCACCCCACCCTGCTTGCCGTAGTGGAAGTGGATGTCGTGGAAGTGCACCACGCCGTTGGTGACCTCCAGCGGCATCGCGCCCTTGCGGTCCTGCACCGCACGCGGCCGCGAGATGGTGGTGATGCCGTCCTGCACCGTGCCCACGTTCTCGAAGATGCCGTTGACCACCCACATGATCCAGCCGGACATGTTGTTGATGCGGATCACCAGCCCAGTCGACAGCGCAATCGCGCCCACCGTCACCCGGCCCTCGCTCCACAGCCACAGCGCCAGCGCCGAGGTGCCGACGATCAGGAAGCCGTTGAGCGTGGTGATGCTGGCGTCCAGTGCGGTGGTGACGCGGGTCATGCGGCGCAGCTTGTCGGTCTGCTCGGCCATCGCGTCGGCCACATACGCTTCCTCGCGCCGGGTGTGCGCGAACAGCTTCAGCGTGAGCACGTTGCTGTAGCCGTCGACGATGCGCCCCATCAATTTCGAGCGCGCCTCCGAGGCCAGCCACGAGCGCTGGTTGATGCGCGGAATGAAGAACGCCAGCAGGCCGACATAGGCGAACACCCAGGCGAACAGCGGCGCGGCCAGCCACAGGTCCGCCTGCGCGAACAGCACGATCGCGCTGCCGGTGTAGATGGTGACATACCAGATCGCGTCGACGATCTGCACCGCCGACTCGCGCAGCGCGCCGCCGGTCTGCATGATGCGGTTGGCGATGCGCCCGGCGTAGTCGTTCTGGAAGAAACCCAGGCTCTGGCGGACCACGTAGCGGTGGTTCTGCCAGCGGATGCGGTTGGTCAGGCTGGGCACGATCGCCTGGTTCACCAGCAGGTCGTGCGCGCCGATCGCCAGCGGCCGCACGATCAGCGCCACGAAACCCATCCACAACAGCTCATTGCCGTGCTGCCGGAAGAAATCCGCCGCCGGCGCGCCCTTGGCCATGTCCACGATGCGACCGATGAAGCCGAACAGCGAGACCTCGACGATCGCCACCACGAAGCCCACCGCGATCGCCACCGCGAACACCGGCCACACCTGGCGCAGGTAGAACGCGTAGAAGCGCCACACCGATGTCGGCGGCATGCCGTCGGCCGGTTCCTTGAACGCGTCGATCAGGGCTTCGAACCAGCGGAAGATCATGGGCATTCCGGGCCTGCGGGCTCTCCATTGTGCGTAAAGCCCGCACGATACGTGTGACGATGCGGCGCTTTCGTGATCGGCGCGAGACCTGCCACCGCCGAGGGCGGAGCCGCCGCTCCGGGCAGCCCGCCGCGAAGGGCACGACACCGAGCCTGAACGCCAGCCGCAGGTTCCGCTGTTCCTCCGTCCCGGCACGATTGACCGCCTGCGGTGGCGCTCCGATCATGGACGGATGCCCAACCTGCTCCGTTTCCTCCTGCTCCTGTTGTTGACGCTTGGCAGTGCCGCGTCGCCTGCCCAGGACAACGACCAGTCGCCGCCGACCACCGCGCCGGCAGCGACCCCTGCGCCGACACTGGACCAGCTTGGCAGCCAGCTCGACACGGTCAAAGCCGCGCTGAAGGACAACAAGTCCGACACGCCGCTGGCCGACCTGCGCAACATCGCACTCGGCGTGCAGGACCAGGCGCGCCAGCTGGCCACCAACCTGGCGCCGCAGATGACCGCGCTGCAGGCGCAGCTGGCCGTGCTGGGGCCCGTGCCGGCGAAGGGTGCGCCGGCCGAGGCGCCGGAAGTCGCCACGCAGCGCCGCAAGCTGGACAAGGCGCAGGCCGACCTGGACGCACAGATCAAGCAAGCGCAGTTGCTCGGCCAGAACGCGACGCAACTGGCGGCGCAGATCAACGGCCTGCGCAACGACGAGTTCCAGGCGCGGCTGGCCTCGCGCACGGCCACCCCGTTCAGCCGCACGTTCTGGGCCGATCCGGTGCGGGCGTTTCCGGACGATATGGTGCGGTTCAAACGCCTCGGCGCACGCTTCGCCGGCGCCATGGCGCAGGCATGGCAGCCGCCAAACCGGCAGCCGTTGATGTGGTGCCTGGTCACCGCCGCGCTACTGCTGGTCGGCGGCCGCCGACTGCTGGAATGGCTGTTGCTGCTGCTGGCCGCGCGCCACGTGCCGGACGGCCACCTGCGACGCAGCGCGATGGCCACCGCCGTGGCGCTGAGCGCCGTCCTGACCACCGGGCTGGCCGCGCAACTGGCCTACCAGGGGCTGAACTGGAACGGCATTCTCGACAACGACCTCGCCGCGCTGGCCACCAGTGTGGTCGGGCTGGTGTACTTCGCCGCCTACGTCACCGGGCTGGGCCGGGCGCTGTTGTCGGTGCGGCGGCCGTCGTGGCGTCTGCCGGCGTTGTCGGACCTGGCGGCGCAGCGGCTGCACCTGTTCCCCTGGCTGCTGGCCGCGGCGGCGCTGCTGTTCGGCCTGCTCGACCGCACCAGCCGCGCGATCGGCACCAGCCTGCCGGCCTCGGTGGCTACGCGCGGCCTGTTCGCGCTGGTCATCAGCGGCCTGATCGGCCTGGCCCTGCTGCGCCTGCGCCGCGCCCGCCGGGCAGCCGCCGCTGAAGGCGCCGAGCCGGAACACCGACCGCTATGGATCGGCCTGCTCGGCGCCGCCGCCGCGCTCGGTGTGGCCGTCAGCTGGCTGGGCGTGGCCACCGGTTTCATCGCGCTGGCGTTCTTCGTCGCCGTGCAGATGCTGTGGGTCGGCGTGATCGTGGCCACGGTCTACCTGCTGATCCAGCTGCTCACCGACCTGATCGACACCTTGCTGTTGCCGCACGGGCGCAGCGGCCGGCGGCTGCAGGCCACATTCGAACTGGCGCCGCACACGCTGGAGCAGACCGCCGTTCTGCTCACCGGCATCGGCCGCGTGGGGCTGGTGCTGCTGGCGCTGGCCACCGTGCTGACCCCGTTCGGCGCTGGCCCGAAAGACCTGCTGGCCAGCGCCGAGCAGACCCTGGGCAGCGTCAAGCTCGGCGAACTGGCGATCAACCCGGGCACCATCTTCGGCGGCGTGCTGGTGCTGGTCGTCGGGATGTTCGTGCTGCGCATGCTCAAGCGCTGGCTGGCCGAGCAGCTGCTGCCGAAGTCCACGATGGAAAAGGGCATGCAGGACTCCATCGTCACCCTGCTCGGCTACGTCGGCGGGCTGCTGGTGGCGGTGCTGACGCTGGCGGCGCTGCACGTGGACCTGAAGAGCATCACCTGGATCGTCAGCGCACTGTCGGTGGGTATCGGCTTCGGCCTGCAGGCGATCGTGCAGAACTTCATCTCCGGCCTGATCCTGCTGGTCGAACGGCCAGTGAAGGTGGGCGACTGGGTCAGCCTGTCGAGCGACGTCGAGGGCGACATCCGGCGCATCAACGTGCGCGCCACCGAGATCCAGATGGGTGACCGCTCCACTGTGATCGTACCGAACTCGCAGCTGATCACGCAGAACGTGCGCAACGTGACCCTGGCCAACGCGCAGGGCCGCGTGCAGATCAAGCTGCCGATGCCGCTGGACACCGACGCCGGCAAGGTGCGCGAGCTGGTGCTGGGCATCCTGCGTGCGCACCACGGCACGCTGGCTGCGCCGGCGCCGTACGTGCAGCTGGAAAGTGTCGCCACTGGCGTGATGACGTTCAACTGCGTCGCCTACGTCAGCGGTCCGCGCGAGGCCGGCAGCGTGAAGAGCGAGCTGCTGTTCGAAATCCTCGAACGCCTGCGTCGCGAGCGGCTGCCGATGACCAGCCCGCAGAGCATGCTGGTGCGCACGCTGCCGCCGCTGCCCGAGGACGACGAGCACACCGGCTGAGCCGCTGCACGGAACGGCGACAACCGGCACGCTAGCCTGCGCGAAATTTCCGCCCACGGAGTCCCGCCTTGCCGGCGTCCCATTCCCACGGCAGCACCATCATGCCCTGCCTGCGCTATCGCGACGCGCATGCCGCCATCGAGTGGCTGTGCAAGGCGTTCGGTTTCGAAAAACAGGCGGTTTACGAGAGCGAGGACGGCAGCGTGGCACACGCCCAGCTCACCTTCGGCAGCGGCATGGTCATGCTCGGCGAAGTGCGCGACAACGCGTTCGGCCGGCACATCGCACAGCCCGACGAGATCGGCGGCCGCGAGACGCAGTGCGCCCGCGTGACCGTGGCCGACTGCAAGGCGCATTACCAGCGGGCGAAGGCGGCCGGCGCGGTGATCGTCGATGACTACGCCGAGAAGGACTACGGCGGCGCCGGCTACAGCTGCCACGACCCGGAAGGCCACCTGTGGTACTTCGGCAGCTACGACCCGTGGCAGCCCGGGTAACCCGTAAAACAAGAGGCCGGCTTGCGCCGGCCCCTCGTCAAGCGTGCAGCTGGAAGCTTTACGGTGTACAGGCCTTGCCATGCTCGGCGTGGTTGCCCTTGGCCTTGGCGTCGGCTTCGCTCATGTACTGGCCATGCTTGGTCTTGCCGTACCACTTGTCACCGGAGCAGTGGTAGACCTTGCTGCTGTCGTTGACCCAGACCATGCCCGGGCCGCCGCCCGGCGCGGCGTTGGCTGCCGGGGCCGGCATCGCGTGGGGCTTCATGGCGGCATTCGCCGCCGGCGCCGCCGGAGCAGCGGCTGTTGGGGTTGGGGCCGGAGCCGGAGCCGGCGCAGCCGCCGGCGCGGGCTTGGCCGCCGGTGCGCTGGCCGCCGCATACCACTCCTTCACGCCCTTGTGCCCCTTGCAGGCGCCGCGCTTGGTGGCGGTGCTGGTGTAGCTGCCGTCCTTGCATTGACCGGTCGAACCGGACGGGGCGGATGCCTGTTGTGCATAGACAGCCGGCATCGCCAGCAGACAGGCCAGGGCGATGGCGGCAAGACTCGAAGATTTCATGCAGATTCCCTCCAGGGTGGGTACGCGACGACGCTCCCAAGCACCCGCTACCGCGGCACTTGCGGCATGACTATGCAGCGGAATCATGACGACGCAAACGTGATGGCGGCGTGGCATTCATCCGGCAGTCGGCTGCCTCGAACGAACTTGCGAAAACGCGCCATGCGCCCGGGAAAGGGAATGGCTGTGCGGTGGGGCCGGTCGGCAGGACCGCGCAGCGGCGCCGTGGCTAAAACCGCTAGGGTGCGGCCGCGGCGAGCTTCAGTTGCGTGCCCGGCCGGGCGACCGCGTACATCTCCCACGCCATCTGCTTGAGCAGCCCCTGACGATCCTTGCCCTGCACGTACAGGTCGGAGTGGGTGCGCTCCGGCAGGAAGCGGAAGTCCGACTGCGCACCCAGCGCGTCCAGCACCGCCTTGAGCCGGTGCGCGGCGCCGTCGAGGTAGAACGTGTCGGCGGTGCCCACCACCACGTGGATCTTGCCGTCCAGGTCCGCCTTCAGCCGCGGCCAGTTGGCCTGCACGAGATGGGCGATGTCGTAGTGCTCGCGCCAGTACGCCACCACCGCGGGATCGACCGCGCCGGTGTCGCGGTCGAACATCGGCAGCGGGCGGCCGTCCGCGCCGCGCGGCGAGAACACCCACTCGAACGAGGCCATCTGGCCGCCGTACGCACCCAGCACGCGCTCGAGCTTGGCGAATGCCTCGTAGTTGGCGATTACCTTGCCCTTGTCGCGTACCAGCGGGTAGGCCGAACCGTCCGGCTTGCGGTACACGTTCGCGTGCGGTGCGTACAGGTCGACGCCGGTGAAGTCGTGGAAGTCGCTGGGGTCGGGCGAGGTGGACCAGGTGCCGCCGAACACCGTCGGGTAGCGCGTCTGCAGCCACAGTGTGGCCCAGCCACCGGAGGAGTGGCCCTGCAGGAAGCGGCCGCTCGGCTTCGCGTCCATGCGCCAGGTTTTTTCCAGCTGCGGGATCAGCTCGGTGGTGAGCGCCGTGCCCCACGGGCCGTTGTTCACCGAGTCGGCGAACTCGTGCGTGCCGGTGGGGCTGGATTCGTCCAGGAACACCCAGATCATCGGCGGCATCTGCCGCTCGGCCATCGCGCCGTAGACCATGGCGGCGCTGCCGGCGAGCGATGCCGTGCTGCCGCCGTAGCCGTGGGTGGAATACACCACCGGCCAAGTCTGCTTCGCGTGCGGGTCGTAGCCCGGTGGCAGTACCACCCAGCCGCGCATGTGGATCGGGCGGCCCCAGAACGCGCTCAGCGCGGGGCTGACGAAGTCCAGCGGCTGCACGGCGCGGCGCGCCTCGTCGAGGTGCTTGCGGGTGGTCTCGCTGAAGTAGCGCACCGGCAGGTCCCACGGCTCGCGCGCAGGCAGCACGCGGTCCAGGCTCAGGGCGGGAACCGCCGCGGCCGGCAGGTGCACCTTCAGCACCGGGCTGACCAGGTCGCCGGCGCCGCGACCGCCGTAGTTGTAGTCGTGGTTGACGTCGAGCACCGCCTGCACGAAGTAGTCGCCGGGCGGCAGTTGCGACCAGCCGGCGGGAAACGCCTCCGCGTCCGCGTCGACCTCCACGCCTTGCCCAGGCGCCAGCCGGCGCACTTCACGCGCGGCCACCGACGCCTGCACGGCGCCGAACGGGTTGGCGTCCACTTCGTCAACCTTGCCGTCCTTCGCCGCGGCGCTGGCCGCCCTGGCGTCAACGGCGAACAGCAGCAGGCGACCGGAGACCGGCGCGTGCTGCGCGCCGCCCAGCCCGATCCGGAACGGGCTGTGCGCCAGCGGCGCGGCATCGCGCGCCAGCGCCGCGCCGGCGCACAGGCCGCACGCCAGCAGTACGACGACCATCCGATGCATTCCACGCATGATCCTTCCCCTTGACTGATGGCGGTAATGACCCGCCGCAGCCGCCAGCGGCCGCGGCGCGTGGACGATCTCAGTCGGCTTCCGATGGCAGCGCGACCGGCGCCAGGCGCAGGTCCTGGAAGTCGAAGCTGAAGTCGGCCAACGGCGAGATCGGCTGCATGCGCACCTCGGTGATGCGGCCGTCCATGTCGAGGCTGAAGCTGACGAAGGCATCGGCGTTGAGCGAGCGGTCGTCCCAGCGCACCACGAAGGTGTCGTGCTGCCACGGCGTCATCGTACCGACCAGTTGCGCGGTCTTCGAGAAGCGCAGGCGCAGCTTGCCGTTCTCCTGGCTGACGATGATGTCGCCGTACCACGGGTCGCGGTAGCTGCCGACGTACTTCGCCAGCGGCAGCGACGGCTTGCTGTGCTTGTCGCGCGCCGCCTCGTGCTTGGCGAAGCTGTCGTCGGCCTTCGCCTCGGCCTGCTTCACCGCCTTGGCGTAGGCGGCCACCCAGTCGGTCTTGTGCTCCGGGTTGAGGTAGGCATCGAGCACGCGGAAGGTGACCGCGTTGAACGCAGCGCCGGATTCGGCATTGGTCAGCACCACCACGCCAAGCTTCAGCTCCGGCACCATGGTCACCCGCGAGACCATGCCCGGCCAGCCGCCGGTGTGCCACACCAGCTTCTTGCCGCGGTAGTCGGTCAGAAACCAGCTTTCGCCGTAGCCGGAGAAGTTCGGCACCAGCGGCGCCAGTTCCGGAACCGGCGGCTTGCCGATGCGGATCGGCGTGAGCATGCTCCACATCTCGCGATGGCTGGCCTCGGAGAACAGCCGCGCCGGCTTGCCGTCGGCGCCCTTCGCCGGCAGCTCGCCGCCGGCCAGCTGCACGTTCATCCACTTCGCCAGATCATGCACGCTGGAGTAGATGCCGCCCGCGCCGGGGTCGTTGAGCCAGGCCATCGGCGGCACCGGCTTCAGGTCCTTGAAGTCGAACTTGGCGTGGCCGGTGGCCACGTCCATGCCGGGCTTCAGGCCCGTCATGTCGACCAGCGACTCGTCCATGCCGACCGGCTTGAACAGGTGCTCGCGCAGGTAGTCGGCGTAGCTCTGGCCGGAAGCCTGCTCGATCACCAGCGTGGCCACCGCGAACAGGATGTTGTCGTAGGCATAGCCGGCACGGAAGCCGTTCCTGATCGGCACGTTGGCGAGGCGCTCGACCACCTCCTTCGTGCTGTACGAGGTCGGCGGCCAGTACAACAGGTCGCCCGCGCCGAGGCTGAGGCCGCTGCGGTGCGCCAGCAGGTCGCGGATGCGCATCTCGTGGGTGACGTACGGGTCGGACATGCGGAACCACGACAGGTGGTCGACCACCCGGTCGTCCATCTTCAGCTTGCCCGCGCCCGCCAGCTGCTGCAGCGCGGCGGCGGTGAACGCCTTGGTGTTGGAGGCGATCGCGAACAGCGTGTTCGCGTCCACCGGCGCCGGCTTGCCGAGCTCGCGCAGGCCGAAGCCCTGTTCCATGACGACGTGGCCGTCCTTGACGATCGCCACCGCGATGCCCGGCACGTCGAACGCCTTGCGCGCGCCGTCCACGTAGGCGCCGAAGTCCTGCAGCTGCGCCGGCAGCAGCGGCCGCGCCGTGTCGCCGGTGGAGACCGGCGGCGGCGTGCGCGCGGCCGGGACCTGCGCCACGGCGGCGTTGGCGGACACGAGCAGCGCGCAGCACAACGCCAGGCGCAGGGAGAAGGGTCGCTGGGACATCAGGGGCTCCGCGGGTGACAGTCGCGCCACTATCGCGGCAAACCCCAGGCAAGGCCAGCGCTGGAAGTCACGGCTCGACGCCACGTGCGGCAACGCCGATCATGGCGCCCTCATGCCGGCCACGGCGAACCGAGGAACGCGATGGACCCGATGGTGGAATGGATCGCCGCCCATGCCCTGCGACTGTGGGCACTGCTGCTGTTGCTGGCCCTGCTGACCGGTGACCTCGTCTGGCGGTACAACGCACGCCGGCAGCGCCACGCGCTCGTCCGCGGCGATGAGCCGACCGTACTGCGCTGGCAGGTCGGGCTGGTCCTGCTGCTGGCGCTGACCCTGCTGTTCCTCGCCATCGCCTCCGCGGTCGCCGGACAGCCGGCCGGTGAACTGGTGCGCTTCGACAGCAGCCTGGCCGAGGACCTGCACGCGCAGTTGCCGCTGCCGGTGTTGCGCGGCATCGCCGCGGTCACCCATCTGGGCGACCTGTGGTGGGTGGCATCGGCTGCTGCCGTGGTGGCCCTGTTCCTGCTGCTGCGCCGGCATGGGCGGCTGGCGGGGATCTGGGCGCTGGCCCTGCTCGGCATCCAGCCGATCAACGGCAGCCTCAAGGCGCTGTTCCGAAGGGTGCGGCCGCTGCACGACCACGGCTTCGTGGTCGAACCCGGCTGGAGTTTCCCCAGCGGTCACGCGTTCGGCGCCATCGTGTTCTACGGCATGCTCGCCTATGTGCTGCTGCGCCTGCTGCCGCCGCGCTTCCATCGTGCGGTGGTCGCCGCCGCGGTGCTGCTGGTCGGCGTGGTCGGGATCAGCCGCATCATGCTGCAGGTGCACTACTTCAGCGACGTGATGGGCGGCTATGCGGCGGGCGGGGCGTGGCTGGTGCTGTGCATCGGCGCCGCCGAACAGCTGCGCCGGCCGGCAACGGGAGTACGGCCATGAACGACCTGTTCGCTGCCGCCAGCCACGACGGCCCGCGCATCCGCGTCGGCATCGGCGGCTGGAACTACGCGCCGTGGCGCGACAATTTCTACCCGGCGAAACTGGTGCAGCGGCGCGAGCTGGAATACGCCAGCCGCCAGCTGCGCGCAATCGAGATCAACGGCACGTTCTACGGCGCGCAGAAACCGGCCACCTACGCGAAGTGGGCGGCGGAAACGCCGGCCGGTTTCGTCTTCTCGTTGAAGGCACCGCGCTACATCGCCGAAGGCAAGCGACTGGCCGACACCGGCAAGGGCGTCAGCGGCTTCGTGCACGGCGGGCTGGCCGAAATGGGCGACCGGCTGGGACCGATCCTGTGGCAGCTGCCGCCATCGCGCCCGTTCGACGCCGACGACCTCGCCGCCTTCCTCGCCCTGCTGCCGCGCGAACTGGACGGCCGGGCGCTGCGCCACGTGCTGGAAGTGCGCCACCCCAGCTTCCTCGACCCGCGCTACGTGGAACTGGCGCGCATCCATCGCGTGCCGACCGTGTTCACCGACTCACCCGACTACCCTTCGCTGGCCGACCTCACCGGCGATTTCGCCTATGCGCGGCTGATGCGCAGCGAAGACGCCAACCCCGCCGGCTACGTGCCCGCCGAGCTGGACCGCTGGGCCGGCCATGCACGCGACTGGGCAGCGGGAAACGACATTGCCGCCCTGCCGCACGTGTCCGCGCTGCAGCCGCCGGCAGCGCCGCGCGACGTGTTCGTGTTCTTCATCAGCGCCGCCAAGCACCGCAACCCGGCCGCGGCGATGGCGCTGCAGTCACGCATCGACGCCCCGCTCTCACCGTAGGAGCCCGCTGGCGGGCGATGCTCTTGGGGCCGGGATTCAGGATTCAGGATTCAGGATTCAGGATTCAGGATTCAGGATTCGGGATTCGGGATTGGTGATTCGGGATTCGCGAAAGCAGAGCATCGCCCGCCAGCGGGCTCCTACGGGTGATCGTCATGCCGATCGGTAGTGGTCCATCTCGCGATAACGCCGCGCGTACAGCCCGAACGCCAGCGCGGCGAGCAGCGCGAACGCGGCGAAGAAGAACATCTGGAATGCGGTGACGCTGAGGCCTGAGCGGGCGATCGAGCCGGTCACCGCCTCGTTGCGCACCGCCGCGTTGGCCAGCAGCACCCACAGGTTGCCGACCGTGGTGGTGAGGTTCCAGAAGCTCATTACCACGCCCTTCATCGAGGCCGGTGCCTGGCTGTAGGCGAACTCCAGCCCGGTGGCCGAGACTAGTACCTCGCCGAAGGTGAGCAGCGCGTACGGCAGCACCTGCCACACGATCGACAGCGGATCGCCGCCGTCGATCACCACCTGCAGCCCGCCCACCACGATCCAGGCCAGGCCGCTGAAGGCGATGCCGGCGGTCATCCGGCGCAGCGCGGTGGGCTGGTAGCCGGCGCGGCGTAGCAGCGGGTACAGCACCATGTTGTTGAACGGGATCAGCAGCATCACCAGCAGCGGGTTCAGCGCCTGCATCTGTGCCGGCCGGAACCAGGACGGCATCGCCATCTCGCCACCCTGGATCACCCAGGTCGAGGCCTTCTGGTCGAACAGCGAGAAGAACGGCGTGGTCAGCGCGAAGATCACCATCACGCGCAGCACGTTGCGTGCGCCATCGACGGCAGCGTCCGGATGCACGCCGCGCGCGCGATCCATCTGCAGCCACGCGCCGCCGCCCACGCCGCCGATCAGCACCACCAGCGCGATGCACGCAGCAATGACGAAGCCCAGCGAAGGCACCAGCGCAAACGACGCCAGCGCCGCCACCACCGCGGCCACCGCCAGCCACAGGCCGGGGCGCGCCTGACCCGGCCGCTGCGCCAGCAGCGCGGTGCGGATCACCCGCGAAAACGCATGTGGGTCCGGCGGCCCCGGTGGCACCATCACGTACTGCTTGCGGCCCAGCCAGAACACCACGGTGGCGACGAACATCAGGCCGCCGGGGATGCCGAACGCCACCGCTGCGCCGAAGTGGTGCAGGAACAGCGGCATCAGCAGCGAGGCGAAGAACGAGCCGAAGTTGATGATCCAGTAGAACGCGTCGAACACCATCTTCGCCAGGTGCTTGCTGGACTGGTCGAACTGGTCGCCCACGAACGATGCCACCAGCGGCTTGATGCCGCCCGCGCCCAGCGCGATCAGCCCCAGCCCGGCGAAAAAGCCCAGTCGGTTGTTCTCGAAGATCGCCAGGGAAGCATGCCCGGCGCAATACACCAGGCTCATCCACAACACGGTGTGGTACTTGCCGAAGAAGCGATCGCTGAGCCAGCCGCCCAGCAACGGGAAGAAGTACACGCCGATCACGAAGGTGTGGAACACGTCCTTCGCCGCCAGTGCGCGCTGCCCCTCGGGCAGGTACAGCAGCAGCGAGGTGATCAGGAACGGGGTGAGGATGTTGCGCATCCCGTAGAAGGAAAAACGCTCGCAGCCTTCGTTGCCGATGATGTAGGCGATCTGCCGCGGCAGGCGGCCCTCGGTGTGCTCGGGGGTATGACTCATCGCGATTCCAGGAACGGGGGCGGCGCAGACAGCGCGGCCACGGCGGCCGAGTGTGCGCAATTTCATGCGGTCGCGGAACCCCGGCCCGCGCAACGGCCCTGCTAAGCTCGCGCCGCCTCCCTTCGCTCACCTGCCTGCATGCGTTCGTTCAAGCCCCTGATCGTGCTGGTCGTCGTCCTCGCGGCGATCCTGTGGAAGCACTACACCGGCGTCCCGGCACCCGCCGCCGTGCCGGCAACGGCCGCGACCGCCGCTTCCGTCCCGGCCCTGCCCGCGGCCCCCGCCGCAGACGCGCTGCCGCCCGAGGCGCGCGACACGCTGGCGCTGATCGCCCGCGGCGGCCCCTTTCCGCATGCCCAGGACGGCGCCGTGTTCGGCAACTACGAAGGCCTATTGCCGAAACAGTCGCGCGGCTACTACCACGAATACACGGTGGAAACGCCCGGTGCGCGCAACCGCGGCGCGCGGCGCCTCATCACTGGCGGCACGCCGCCGGTGGTCTGGTACTACAGCGACGACCACTACCGCAGCTTCCGTCGCCTCGAGATGACCCAATGAATCCGCACGGTTTCGATCTGGACCTGACCAAGCCCGGCCTGAGCGGGGTGTATTTCGTCGGCGTCAACGATCTGGACCGCCTGGCGCGCGCCGCCACGCGCGATGAACTGCACGTATGCCGCACCGACCTCGCTGGCTGCCGCGACAAGAACGAACTGCTGCGCCGCCTCGCCGTCTCGCTGCAGCTGCCGGCCAGCTTCGGCCACAACTGGGACGCGCTGGCCGATTGCCTGCGCGACCTCGGCTGGCTGCCGGCGTGGGGCCACGTGCTGCTGTTCGACCATGCCGACGAACTGCGCCAGGCCGCCGCGGCCGACTACGACATCCTGCTCGGCATCCTCGACGACGCGGCCACCTTCGGCGCAGAACACGACCGCCCATGGTTCGCGTTCCTCGCACTGCCCGACAGCGCGTTCGACGAACGCCCCACCGCCTGACCCAACCACCCGGGACACCCATGCAAATCATCGACTTTGAACTGGAAGGCGACTACGTCGAACTGAACCTGCTGCTGAAGCTGGTCGGTCTGTGCGACAGCGGCGGCGCTGGCAAGGCGATCGTGGCCAGTGGCGCAGTGCGCGTGGACGGCGCGACCGAGCTGCGCAAGACCTGCAAGATCCGCGCAGGCCAGGTCGTGCGCATCGATGACGCCGAAATCCATGTGCTGGCCGACCCCAACCCGCACGACTCACGCTCCCGGTAGGAGCCCGCTTGCTCTTGGAGCCGAGATTCGAGATTCGAGATTCGGGATTCGGGATTCGGGATTCGGGATTCGGGATTCGGGATTCGGGATTCGAGATTCGAGATTCGGGATTCGAGATTCGGGATTCGCAAAAGCAGGGCATCGCCCGCAAGCAGGCTCCTGCCCCCCTTTTCCCCGGTGATGCGGGTCAGTCCGGCAACTCGCCCAGCCGCTGATTCATACTAATTTGCGTTCAATGATATAGAAGTTATCCACTTGAAGCCGGTCAAAGACTGGGTTTGGTCGTGATCGACTTCCAGTGCGCGCAATCCGCCGGCTAGGGTCGTTTCGACGGCATCGAGGTTCTTGAAGACCTCGTTGCCGAAGTCTTGCTCGCGCAAGGCCTTCCAGAGATGCTCGGCTGGGTTGAGCTCGGGGCTATAGGGGGGAAGGAACACCAGGCGCATGGAGTCGGGAACGACCAGGGCGTTTGCCTGATGCCAGCCGGCTTGATCCATGACCATGAGAATGAACTCGCCAGGATGGCGACCGGCCACTTCGGCCAGGAACAGGGACATGGCCTCGGCATTGACCCACGGCAAGATGAGACTGTCGAGGACGCCGTCGTGAGGACTCACGGCGGCGAAGGCGTAGATGTATTGACGTTCCAGCCGCGCCCCCACGACAGGACGTGTCGGTGAGGGCGCCCAACATCGCCGTGGCGAGCCGAGCAGGCCAAACCGCCCCTCGTCCTGGAACATCAAGCGAACCGGGCGACCGCACCTAGCCTGACGCGCGACCTCGGCGCGAACGCAGCGCCGCAGTTTTTTTATATGCCGCTTGGGCCGAAACGTCTGCCTTCGGGTGGCGGGGCCGTGGAATCACCTTGCGCCAACCATGCCGCTCCAACAGGCGATAGATCGTCGACAGCGCCACCGGTTTGCCGACCCGTGCCGCATATGCCTGCCGGATATCCAAGGCACGCAACATCCCACCCATCTCGGCCTGTCGCACAAACGGCTCCAGCAGTGCCTTCTCCTCTTCCTCGCTCAAGTACTGATGATGGCGGCCGCCACGCTCGTTCAGCGCGAAGATCGCCTCACCTTCCTTGGCCCAGCGCGAATGGATCGTATGGACGGTCGACGCCGACCATCCCAGGATCTGGGCAATCTCCTGCGCCGAGCTCCCCAGTGTGGCCCGTAGCAGCACGCACTGGATTCGCTGGTACTCGCGATGCGATCCGGCTTGCTTCAGTCGCTCCGCCAGTCGCTTCACCGTGGCCTTGTCGTTGCCGATCAGTGTCTTCACTTGCCATCTCCCTTCCAGGCGATGGCAAGAGTATATCTAGTTTATTGAACGCAAGTTGGTATCAGGCCAGCGTGCGGCGGCAGGCGTAGCAGGAATTCATGTTCCAGCACGTGGCGGATCTGGGCGACGTCAGCCAGCCGGTGCCGCTCGGGCTCCCGGCCCAGCCGGCGCACGGTGAACTCATGGTTGAGCAGGCTCAGGCGCCGGTCGGCGGTAGTGCGCGCCGCGATCAGGTTGTGCGGAAAGCGCGAGGCCGGGTGCGTGGAGACGTAGTGGTTGGCCACCACGTAGTCGACCATCTCGCAGCGGCGCAGGTCGAATCGGTACAGCGTCAGCCACTGCCCGCGCACGCATGACTGCATGCGCCATTCGCCATCGCGCTCGACCAGCCGGAACGGCTCGTGGCCGGTCGGCTGTTCCACGTCGGCCTGCAGCCGCAGTACGCCGGTCAGCACCTGGTTGCCGAAACCGACGTCCGCCAGCCAGCTCGCTCCGTCCAGCTCGACGCGCAGCAGCATGTGGGTCTGCGCGGTGACCGCATCCTCCGGGTGCTGCCACAGCACCCGCGCGATCAGCCCGGATACGTCGAAGCCGATCGTGCACAGTACCGCGGCGAACAGCAGGTTCTGCTCGAAGCAATAGCCGCCGCGGCCCTCGTGCACCAGCTTGCGTTCCAGCGCGGGCGTATCCAGCGGCACCGGCAGGCCCAGCAGCGGGGAGAGGCTCTCGAACGGGATCGCCGCCACATGCGCCACGGCCAGCCCGCGCAAGCTGGCCAGGTCGGCGGCCACGCTGCCGTGCCAGCCGATGCGCCGCAGGTAGGCATCCAGATCAATGGAACCGTGCATCCCTCAACTCCATGAAACCGATCAGCATGATGGTACCGGGCCAGCCGGCCCCGCACAGGTAACCAATGGCATGTGCCCGGCGAAGAACAGATACCGGCCACGCGGTGGCCATGCCGGCGAGGCGCAGCATGATCCGTCGCAGCACATTCCAGTCCGTGTCGCTGGCCGCCCTGCTGATGCTGGGCGCGAACGCCTGCCAACCGGTATCCGCCGCCAGCGGCGCGCTCCCGGCGCCGACCGTCGATACCCCGGAAACCGCCGCCCACGGCGAGCAGGTCGCGGTGCTGGCTGGCGGCTGCTTCTGGGGCGTCGAGGCGGTGTTCGAGCACGTCAGGGGCGTGAACGAGGTGATCGCCGGCTACTCCGGCGGCGACGCCGACACCGCACATTACGACGAGGTCAGCGCGGGCGACACCGGCCACGCCGAATCGGTGCAGGTGCATTTCGACCCGGCCCAGGTCAGTTACGGCACGCTGCTGCAGGTGTTCTTCTCGGTCGCACTCGACCCGACCGAGCGGAACCGGCAAGGCCCCGACGTGGGCAGCCAGTACCGCTCGGTGATCTTCTACGCCAACCCCGAGCAGCAGCGCATCGCCGGCGCCTATATCGCGCAGCTGACCGCGGCGAAAACCTTCCCGGCGCCGATCGTTACCCAGGTAGTGCCGCTGCGCGCGTTCTACCCGGCCGAGGCGTACCACCAGCATTACTTCCAGCGGCACCCGTACAACCCATACATCGCCATCAACGACGCGCCGAAAGTGGCGCAGCTGCGACAGCTGCTCCCCGAGCTATACCAGGTCTCTCTGTAGGAGCGCACCCTGTGCGCGATGCTCTTCGTCACGTGACAAAAAGGCATCGCGCACGACCGAAGGAAGTCCCCTGTGGACAGGGTGCGTTCCTACACGTTCTGCCTTGCGTGAAGGGGCACGGCCCCCATCTCGGGAGTTCCGCGCAAGCTGCGCCCATGGCCTGACGACCTCCCACGTGCCGCCCCACCCTTTCCCCGAACCCGCTGGATCGAGCGAACTCACCCGCAGCTTCCTGGGCGTGTTCCGCTATAGCGGGCGCGCGCTGGAACTGGTGTGGAGCACCAGCCAACCACTGACCGTCGCGCTGGCGCTGCTGACCCTGGTCGCCGGCCTGCTGCCGGCCGGCGTGGCCTGGGTCGGCGCGCACATCGTCGATGCGGTGGTGAACGCCAGCCGTGCGTGGTCCGCCAGCGGCCAGGCAGGCTTGCGGCCGGTATACGAATGGGTGGCGCTGGAAGGCGTGCTGGTGGCGGCGCTGGCCGGCGCACAGCGCGGGCTTTCAATGTGCCAATCGCTGCTGCGCGCGCAACTGGGCCAGCGCGTCAACGTGATGATCCTGGAGAAGGCGCTCACGCTGGAACTGGCGCACTTCGAGGACTCCGAGTTCTACGACAAGCTCACCCGCGCCCGCCGCGAGGCATCCAGCCGGCCGCTGTCGCTGGTCACGCGCACGTTCGGGCTGGGCCAGAACGCGATCTCGCTGCTCAGCTACGGCAGCCTGCTGCTGCAGTTCTCGCCGTGGGCGGTGGCCGTGCTGCTGCTGGCCGGGCTGCCGGCGTTCTTCGCCGAAACGAAGTTCTCCGGCGACGCATTCCGGCTGTTCCGCTGGCGCTCGCCGGAAACGCGCATGCAGCTGTACCTGGAAACCGTGCTGGCGCGCGAGGACCACGCCAAGGAAGTGAAGCTGTTCGGCCTCGGCCCGCTGCTGCTGGGCCGCTATCGTGGCATCTTCGACAAGCTCTACCGCGACGACCGCGACCTCACCGTGCGGCGCGAGAGCTGGGGCTTCGGGCTGGGCCTGCTAGGCACGCTCACGCTGTACGGCGCGTACGCGTGGATTGCGGCAAGCACCGTGGCCGCGCGCATCACACTGGGCCAGATGACGATGTACCTGATGCTGTTCCGCCAGGGCCAGGCGGCGGTGTCGGCGATGCTGTCGGCGATCGGCGGCATGTACGAGGACAACCTGTACCTGTCCACCCTGTACGAATACCTGGAGACCCCGGTGCCGCCCGCCACCGGCATGGCGCAACGCGGCGCTAAGCCCGACGACGGCATCCGCTTCGAGCACGTCGGCTTCACCTACCCCGGCGCCGGCGAGCCGGCGCTGCACGACATCAACCTGCACATCCGTCCCGGCGAATCGCTGGCCCTGGTCGGCCAGAACGGTTCAGGCAAGACCACCCTGATCAAGCTGCTCACGCGGCTGTACGCGCCGGACCGCGGCCGCATCCTGCTCGACGGCACCGACCTGCGCGAGTGGGACGAGGCCACCCTGCTGCAACGCATCGGGGTGATCTTCCAGGACTTCGCGCGCTACCAGATGCGCGTGGGCGAGAACGTGGGTGTCGGCGACGTCGGCCATTTCGAGGACGAAGCACGCTGGCGCGACGCCAGCGACAAGGGCATGGCCAGCGACTTCATCGACAGCCTGCCGGCCGGCTTTCACACGCAACTGGGCAAATGGTTCAACGACGGCCGCGAGCTGTCCGGCGGGCAGTGGCAGAAGATCGCGCTGGCCCGTGCCTTCATGCGCTCGCGTGCCGACATCCTGGTGCTGGACGAACCCACCGCCGCGATGGACGCGCAAGCCGAAGCCACCATCTTCGAACACTTCCGCGAACTCTCCGGCGGCCGCATCGCCATCCTGATCTCGCACCGCTTCTCCACCGTGCGCATGGCCGACCAGATCATCGTGATCCAGGACGGCCGCATCGTCGAACACGGCAACCACCAGCAGCTGATGGCGCTGGGCGGGCACTACGCGCAGCTGTTTTCGCTGCAGGCGCAGGGGTATCGGTGAGGCCGTGACGACCGCAGCAACCACCAGCAGCTGCTGGCCGGAAGACTCAACTTTGAAGTTCGGCACACTCGACGTCGAAGCCCGCCCCCCAGGAAAGGTCTGAACAAGCCGTCATCCCAGCGAAAGCCCGGACCCAGCGCCCAACTGTTTGAAGACGCTGGATTCCAGCTTTCGCTGGAATGACGAGCAAAGACCTGACCAGAACATCCCTGAAACGCCACGGATCAGCTACGCCGGTGCCGGATTCGCGTGAGCGAGTCCGGCCGTGCACGGGGCCCGCGATCGAAGAAAACCACAGATGTGGCTTTCTTCACCAGCTGCGGAACCAGGATCCTTCCGCAAGAAGAAGGCAGCCTACGGCATCGTTCAACGGCGACCTGCGGCATTGACCGGCACCATCACCATCGGCGAAGGCTTTTTCAGCGAGGCATCGGCGTCACCCGTCGCCATCGATACCATGCGGCCGCCGCTGACATAGTCGATCTCCCTCGTGCCTTCGCTGAACACCTTACGCGACTGTTCGATCCGATCAGTCGCGATCTGGCCGGCCAGATCAAGCTGCAGCATATGTGCAATCTCGGCACCGCTGGCCCGCATCGCGGTCTTCAGCGCATCACCCTGGTTGGCTGCCCACGCATTTGCCAGATGCTGGGCGCGGGTATCGGCATCCCAGACTGGCAGGGCCGCCTGAGCCAGCCGCTGGCGATGCTCGACCTGCTCCTGGTTGATCTTCGTGCGCAGGCGGGCCGCTTCCGAGTCGCGCCGATTCGGCTCGGCGTTTGCCTTCGCAATGTCGTCATCGACGTGCAATGCGGAATAACGCTGATTCTCCTGCGTCACCATGCGTTGGCTGTCTTCAGCGGTTTTCTGCGGCGCCACCTGGCGCTCCGACTGATAAACCAGCACGTTCCGATAAACCGGTTGGTCCGGAGTTGCGCCGGCGTCCTGAATCGAAACAGTCACAATCACTTGCAGTGCTGAAAAATCCGGTGTCATCGAATATGCGGTTTGCACCAGTAAACGACGGGCCGCGGAGGTCGGTCGGATTGACGTCATCGTGTAATTGCCGAAATGCGTTGGTTGCAGGACCAGCGCCTGCTGCAACGAGTCGCTCAGCACCGACCTCGCATCAAACCCCTGCAGCGCCGTGCGCAACGGTTGCACGTGCGCCTCGGCGAAACGCTCTGCCTCCGCCTTCACTGCGGCATTCACGATCACCATGCCGAGTGCGCCACCGGCTGCTGCTGCAAGGATCGGCACGCCAGGCTCCGGCACCACGTTGATGTTGGCGGCAGTAAAAGTATCCTGCGCAGCCAAGCTGTCCTGATCAATGACGTCAACCACCGGCAGCGGCTCCAGCGCCTGCAGTTGGGCCGAACTCGGCCGTATCACCTGCGCCTGCTGTGCACAGCCACCCACTCCCAATACCGCTGCCATGGCAACGGCCAACCTGCATCCTCGGCTCATGCTTTTCCCCTGATTCGATCTGATGACCAGATCACGCCATGCCCGAAGCGGCATGGCGAGCTGGCGAGCAACTCTAATCTCCCGTTCCGCGCAGCGACAAGCCGGCCGCAGGACCGCAATAAATTGCGCCATGTCACGACACGGAGCGATCGTTGACATCATCCAGGATCGATTCAAACACCGAGTCCGGTTCTTCGGCCGCGAACGCCGTCGGCATGGCGCATTCGCCCGCCAGCTTGACCCTGCCTGCCTGCCACCCCATGCTTCACCGTCTTTTCTCCATCGAAACACCCGCATGAGCAGTCGCTACAACGCCGCCGATATCGAAGTCCTCTCCGGCCTGGACCCGGTCAAGCGCCGGCCCGGCATGTACACCGACACCACCCGCCCGAACCATCTGGTGCAGGAGGTGGTGGACAACTCGGTGGACGAGGCGCTGGCCGGCTACGCGACGGCGATCGAGGTGGTGCTGCACGGCGACGGCTCGGTGGAAGTGAGCGACGACGGCCGCGGCATGCCGGTGGACATCCACCCCGAAGAGGGCGTGTCCGGCGTCGAGCTGATCATGACCCGGCTGCACGCCGGCGGTAAGTTCAGCGGCAAGAACTACAACTTCTCCGGCGGCCTGCACGGCGTGGGCGTGTCGGTGGTGAACGCGCTGTCGGAAAAGGTCGAGGTGACCATCCGCCGCGACGGTTCCGAGTACCGCATGGTGTTCGCGCACGGCGACAAGATCAGCCCGCTCGAAGTGATCGGCAGCGTGCCGAAGAAGCGCAGCGGCACCACCCTGCGTTTCTGGCCCGAGGCGAAGTACTTCGATTCGCCGAAGATCTCGCTGGCGAAGCTCAAGCATCTGCTGCGCGCCAAGGCGGTGCTGTGCGCGGGCCTCAGCGTGAAGTTCACCGACGAGGCTTCGAGCGAAGTCGTCGAGTGGCATTACGAGGACGGTCTGCGCGACTACCTGCGCGGCGAACTCGACGGCATCGAGGCGCTGCCGAACGATTTGTTCGTGCATCACATGGCGCGCGACGTCGAGGGCCTGGAAGTGGCGCTGGCCTGGCTGCCGGAAGGCGAGCTGGTGCAGGAGAGCTACGTCAACCTGATCCCCACCGCGCAGGGCGGCACCCACGTCAACGGCCTGCGCTCGGGCCTCACCACCGCGGTGCGTGAGTTCTGCGACATCCGCAACCTGCTGCCGCGCGGCGTCAAGCTGGCGCCGGAAGACGTGTGGGAACGGCTGTCGTTCGTGCTGTCCACGCGGCTGCAGGACCCGCAGTTCGCCGGCCAGACCAAGGAGCGGCTGTCCTCGCGCCACGCCGCCGGCCTGGTCGAGAACGTCATCCACGACGCCTTCAGCCTGTGGCTCAACCAGAACGTGGAGATGGGCGAGCGCATCGCTACGCTTGCGATCGAACGCGCCAGCGCACGGTTGAAGGCGGCCAAGCAGATCGTGCGCAAGAAGATCACCCAGGGCCCGCAACTGCCCGGCAAGCTGGCCGACTGCACCGCCACCGACCTCAGCCGCACCGAGCTGTTCCTGGTCGAGGGCGACTCCGCCGGCGGCAGCGCCAAGCAGGCGCGCGACAAGGAGTTCCAGGCGATCCTGCCGCTGCGCGGCAAGATCCTCAACACCTGGGAGGTGGAATCCACCTTGGTGCTGGCTTCGGAGGAAGTGCACAACCTCGCCGTGGCGATCGGCTGCGACCCGGGCAAGGACGACCTTTCCGGCCTGCGCTACGGCAAGGTGATCATCCTCGCCGATGCCGACTCCGACGGCCTGCACATCGCCACCCTGCTGTCCGCGCTGTTCCTCAGGCACTTCCCGAAGCTGGTCAGCGAAGGCCACGTGTTCGTGGCGATGCCGCCGCTGTTCCGCGTCGACGTGGGCAAGCAGGTGTTCTACTGCCTCGACGAGGCCGAGAAGGAAGCGATGCTGCAGCGGGTCGAGCGCGAGAAGATGAAGGGCGCGGTCAGCACCACCCGCTTCAAGGGCCTGGGCGAAATGAACCCGCCGCAGCTGCGCGAATCGACCATCCACCCCGATACCCGCCGGCTGGTGCAGCTCACCGTGGACGACGGCGACGGCACCGCACGCCTCATGGATCTGCTGCTGGCGAAGAAGCGCGCCGGCGACCGCAAGTCCTGGCTGGAGGAAAAGGGCGACCTGGCCACGCTGGAGGTGTGATGCGTACGCTGGCGCTAAGATGTACGCGTCACCTGCGAGCAACGCCATGGCCCTGCCCCCGCCCATCAACCTGCAGCGCTGGATCGAGGAACACCGCCACCTGCTGAAGCCGCCGGTGGGCAACAAATGCATCGTCGACGGCGACTTCATCATCATGATCGTGGGCGGACCAAACGCGCGCACCGACTATCACTACGATGAAGGCCCCGAGTTCTTCTACCAGCTCGAGGGCGAGATCACGCTGAAGGTGCAGGACGAAGGCGTAGCCCGCGACATACCGCTGCGCGCCGGCGAGATCTTCTACCTGCCACCGCGCGTGCCGCATTCACCCAACCGCGCCGCCGGCTCCATCGGGCTGGTGATCGAGCGCCTCCGCACCGCCGGCGAAAAGGACGGCCTGATGTGGTTCTGCGAGCGCTGCAACCACAAGCTGTACGAGGAATATTTCGTGCTGGACAGCATCGAGCGCGACTTCCCGCCGGTGTTCGAGCGCTTCTACCGCTCGCGCAAGGCGCGCACCTGCACCGCCTGCGGCCACCTCAACCCGGCGCCAGCGAGATATGGGTAGGAGCCCGCTCGCGGGCGATAGCTCTTGCGAATCCCGAATCCCGAATCCCAGCTCTTAATGCATCGCCCGCGAGCGGGCTCCTACGAGTGACGGGTGAGCCACTTGCGCGCCATGCGCCGCAACGAAACGTCCAGGCTTTCGTCCTTCGCCACCTCGACAACCGGTCGCCAGGCCAGCGCACGGGATTCCTGGTTGATCGTGAAGCACTCGTCCGCACCAGCGCGCACCACGTAGCGCACGTCGTAGTGCCAGTGTTCCGGCTCGCTGCCGCGTGCTGGGATGCGATGCCGGTCGAGGTCGAAGATGCCGCCCTCGACACGCAGGCCGGCCACGCCGGTCTCCTCCCGCGCCTCGCGCAGTGCCACGCTTGCCAGCTCGGCATCACCGTCGGCGTGGCCACCGGGCTGCAGCCAGCGGTCCAGCTTGCGGTGGTGCATCAGCAGCACGCGCCCGCCATTCGCGCTGACCAGCCAGGCCGAGCCGGTGAAGTGGCCCAGCAGATGGCTGCGCTCGAACACCGCGGCATGCGACGCGAGGAAAACATTGAAGGCGGCAACCAGCTCGCCGTCTCCGGGATGGCGTGCGCGATAGTCGTCCAATGCAGCGCCCAGCTGCGGAAAATGCGATGGCATGGCTGGTGGCAGGTGGTGGAAAAACAGCGGCCATTCTAGCTGCATCGCGTCTTGTACCCCTTCCATCGCTCCGCTAAGGTTGGCCGTCCGTCGGCTCGTCGCGTCCCTCTTCGTCGCGTTTCCGTTCGAGCGCGGCGTCGCTGTTTTCCCCGGGGGAGCCGCTGCATGCTGTTCAAGCGCATCAAACCGATCGACCAGATCATCGCCACGACGGAGAAGAAAGGCCTCACCCGTCAACTCGGCGCCTTCCAGCTCACCATGCTTGGCATCGGCGCGATCATCGGCACCGGCATCTTTGTGCTCACCGCCGAGGCAGGCCAGAAGGCCGGCCCCGGCATGATGATCGCGTTCGTGATCGCCGCAGTGGTGTGCGCGTTCGCTGCGCTGGCCTACGCCGAACTCGCCTCGATGGTGCCGGTGGCCGGCTCGGCCTACACCTACACCTACGGCGTGCTCGGCGAGACCACCGCCTGGATGGTGGGCTGGGCGCTGGTGCTGGAGTACACCATCGCCGCCAGCACGGTGTGCGTGGGCTGGGCCGGCTACGTCAACGGCCTTCTTACGCACGCTGGATTCGGCTTGCCGCACTTCCTGCAGGTAGGCCCGATGGACGGCGGCAGCTTCAACCTGCTGGCCTGCCTGATCGGCCTGGCGGTCACCGGCCTGCTGGTGATCGGCACCTCGAAATCGGCTACGGTCAATACCGTACTGGTGCTGGTCAAGATCGTCGCGCTCACCGTCTTCATCATCATCGTTTTGCCGGCGGTGAAGGATCAGAACTTCACGCCGTTCGTGCCGAACGGCTGGGGCAGCCCGATGGGCGGCATCGGCGTGCTGGGCGCGGCGGCTTCCATCGTGTTCGCCTACATCGGCTTCGACGCCATCTCCACCGCGGCCGAGGAAACCCGCAACCCGAACCGCAACATCCCGATCGCCCTGATCGCCTCGCTGAGCGTGTGCACCATCTACTACCTGCTGGTGAGCTACGCCGCGGTGGGCTCGGTGGGTTCACAGCCGATGATGGGTCCGGACGGACTGGCGCTGGAGCCGGGCACCCCGGCGTTCGCCGCGGCCTGCCAGGGTTCGGACGCGCTGGTGTGCAGCAAGGAGGCGCTGGCCCACGTGGTGCGCCTGCTCGGCTACACCAATACCGCCGCCTTCATCGCCTTCGCCGCCGGCATCGCGCTGCCGTCGGTGATCCTGACCATGACCTACGGCCAGACCCGCATCTTCTTCACCATGTCACGCGACGGCCTGCTGCCCAGCAAGCTGGCCAAGATCCATCCGCGCTTCCACACGCCGCACGTAATCACCCTAATCACCGGCACCTTCGTCTCGCTGTTCGGCGCGCTGTTCCCGGTGGGCATCCTCGCCGACATCACCAACTCGGGCACGCTGTTCGCGTTCATCATGGTGGCGGTGGGCGTGCTGATCCTGCGCCGCACCCAGCCCGGGCGCCCGCGTCCGTTCCGTACCCCGCTGCCGTGGCTGATCTGCCCACTGGCGATCATCGGCTGCCTGCTGCTGTTCCTCAACCTGTCGAAGGAAGCCAAGATCACCTTCTTCGCGTGGGGTGCGATCGGCCTGGTGGTGTACTACCTGTACGGCCACCGCAAGAGCCACCTGGCTCGCGGCGTCGAAGCGGACTGATCCCGCCCGACGCATGCTGATCGCTACGCCGCCGGCACGTCCACAAGAGCCTTGTTCAATGTCTCTACATGGCCCGCGTTGTCTTGCCGTGGCCGTCAGATGGCGGCGCGTGGCGCAGCGCCTGCCTGGCTGGCAGAGCCTGACCCTGCGAAGGCAGGGGCCAAGCCGCGCGCTGCCGCATGGCAGCCACGGCAAGGCAACCCGAAGGGCCGGGGCTGTTTGCCCGCATTCCTGCGTCATTACTCGGTCGTGGATCGACCTCCACTCCCTCGTTCTTCCTTGGCCTGCGCGCAAACAGCTCCCGGCGCGGGCCATATAGAGACATTGAACAGGCTCTGACCCCATGCTCAAGCAACTGCTCGCCCGCAAGACCGACTTCAACGAACCCGACGACACGCACGGGCCTACCCTGCGCCGCACGCTCGGCCCCTGGGGGCTGACCGCGCTGGGCATCGGCGCGGTGATCGGCGGCGGCATCTTCGTGATCACCGGACAGGCCGCGGCCGACCATGCCGGTCCGGCGGTGATCCTGTCGTTCATCCTGGCAGCGATCTGCAGCACGTTCACCGCGCTGTGCTACGCCGAATTCGCCACGCTGATCCCGGTTTCTGGCAGCGCCTATTCCTACGCCTACGCCACGCTCGGCGAACTGATGGCGTGGTTCATCGGCTGGAACCTGGTACTGGAATACGGCGTGTCCGCCTCGGCGGTGGCGGTGAGCTGGACCGGCTATTTCCTCAGCCTGCTCCAGCATATCGGCACCACCTTCAACATGGACCTGAGCCTGCCCGCGGCACTGACCAATGCGCCGCTGACCTTTACCGCCGACCACCAGCTGGTCGCCACCGGCGCGCTGTTCAACCTGCCGGCGGTGGTGCTGATCCTGCTGCTGACCTGGATCTGCTATGTCGGCATCCGCGAGTCGAGCCTGGCGAACACCGCGATGGTGGCGCTCAAGGTCGGCCTGATTACCCTGGTGATCGTGGTCGGCTGGCGCTACGTCGACCCGTCCAACTGGACCCCGTTCGTGCCCGAGTCGCAGGGTCACTACAAATACGGCTGGCCCGGCGTGCTGCGCGGCGCGGCGATGGTGTTCTTCGCCTACATCGGCTTCGAGGCGACCTCGGTGGCCGCACAGGAGTCGCGCAACCCGCAGCGCGACCTGCCGATCGGCATCCTCGCCTCGCTGGCGATCTGCACCGTGCTGTACATCTCGATGGCCGCGGTGATGACCGGGCTGACTTCGTACACCCTGCTCGGTACCGATGAGCCGGTGGTGACCGCCCTGCATGGTCACCCGCAGCTGGAATGGCTGCGCTGGCTGGTGGAGGTCGGCGCACTGCTCGGCCTGTCGTCGGTGGTGCTGGTGATGATCATCGCGCAGCCGCGCATCTTCATGATCATGGGCCGCGACGGCATGCTGCCCAAGATATTCACGCGAATCCACCCGCGCTACCGCACGCCGCACCTGAATACGCTGATCACCGGTGCGGGCATCGCCCTGCTCGCGGCGATCTTCCCGCTGGATGTGCTGGGCGATCTGGTGTCGATGGGCACGCTGATCGCGTTCATGGCGGTCTGTGCCGGCGTGTGGATCCTGCGGCATACCCGGCCGGAGCTGCCGCGCACATTCCGCGTGCCGTTCGCGCCGGTGGTCTGCACGCTCGGCATCCTCAGCTGCCTCGCCCTGCTGTCCACCATGGCCTGGTACAACTGGTCGCTGATGATCGCCTGGACCCTGATCGGGTTGGTGATCTATTTCAGCTATGGCAACCGGCACAGCCACCTGCGCGACTCGATGGCGGACGCCCCTTCCACCGATGCGTAATTTCGCCGAATAGCGCAGAAAAAATCGTATTTTCTGCAAAGACCGCCAAAATACTGCAAACAGCACTTATCTGTCGATACCTAATGAATTCTCGAAAATTTCCAGGAGAGCTGAAATATCTTCTTTAGTTTCAATGAATTAATGAGAATTTTCCAAGAGGAACCGCGGGACCGGTCGCCCATTCGGCGAACTCGGTAGTATCATCCTCAGTCCGCGGGTTGATCACTTGGCAGTGGGCCCCGGATCGCGGCTCGGCGCGTCAGGTGGGTAGCTCCTCAGCCTGGTGTGTCCGGGCCGCACTTTTGCCCGCGTAACACGTCTCGCCCGCAGAAACGAAAAGGCCGGCGATACGCCGGCCTTTCGATACAAGCCTCTGGATTGACGCGATCAGGCTTTCTTCGGCGTGTGCGACACGCACCAGCCCTTCGCATTCACCGATTTGCCCGGGAACAACTGGCACGGGCCGCGGCCGGTGGCGCCGCCACTGTAGAACTGGCAGTTGGTGCAGTCGTCGCCAGCCTTGTGCTTCGCGTTGGTGGTCTTGGTGGCATCCTCCACGTAGCCCAGCGCCTTCGCGGTCGGATCCGACTCGCTCAGTGCCGGCAGATCCGCCGCCCGCGCAAAGCGCGGCAGGCTGCCCATGACCACGGCAGCTGCCGTGGTGCCGGCAGCCACCTTGAGGAACCGGCGACGTGATTCGATATCTTGTTCTTTCGACATGGGCAAGCCTCCGTCGGAATCTGTCCGGCACACCCCGCGCCGGATCCTCGCCGATGGTACGCCCGCCGTCCAAATCTTCCCTGACTTGCGAGAATGGATCTCATTACAGCACGGTCGCACAGCAGCACATGGTATAGTCAACGTCCATTTGGACGTCCAAACCGCATGAGCCAGACCCTGCCAGCTGCGATCCCCGCCAGCGTGTTCGAACGCTGCGCCGACGCCATCGCCGACGCCGCACGCGAGCTGTCGGCGATGGGCTGGACGCCGGCCACCAGCAGCAATTTCTCCATGCGGGTCGACGCCGGCCACGCGGCGATCACCGTCTCCGGTAGGCACAAGGGCCGGCTGGGCCGCGGCGACATCATGCTGATCGACCTGGACGGCCATGCGGTCGGCACCGACGCCCGCCCCAGCGCCGAAACGGCGCTGCACACCCAGATCTACCGACGCTGGCCGGAGATGAACGTGGTGCTGCACACCCACTCGCACGTGCAGAGCGTGGCCTCGCGGCTGTTCGCCGCCGACGGGGTGATCCGCCTGCAGGGCTGGGAACTGCAGAAGGCGATCGCCGGCTACCACACCCACGAAAGCGTGCTGGAGATCCCGGTGTTCCCGAACACCCAGCACATGCCCGAGCTGGTGGCCCGGGTCGACGCCTGGCTGGACACCGGCAAGCCGCTGCATGCCTACCTGATCGACGGCCACGGCATCTACACCTGGGGCCGCGACATGGCCGAGACCCGGCGCCATCTGGAAGCGCTGGAGTTCCTGCTCGGCTGCGAACTTGACCTGAAAAGACTGAGGGCATCATGAGCCGCCTGCGTATCTTCGACGAAACCCGACCGCAATCGCCGCTGACGGTGATCGACGAACACGCCGCGATCGTCGCGGAACTCGCCAGGGCCGGTGTCCGCTTCGAGCAGTGGGAAGCAAGCCAGCCGATCATCCCGGGCGCCAGCCAGGACGAGGTGATCGCCGCCTACCGCGGCGACATCGACCGGCTGATGGGCGAGGAGGGCTACCAGGCCGTGGACGTGATCAGTCTCACCCCGGACCACCCTGACCGCGCCGCGCTGCGCCAGAAGTTCCTCAGCGAGCACACCCACAGCGAAGACGAGGTGCGCTTTTTCGTCGCCGGCTCCGGCCAGTTCACCCTGCATCTCGGCGGCAAGGTCTACGACATCCTGTGCGAGCAGGGTGACCTGATCGGCGTGCCCGACGGCACCCGGCACTGGTTCGACATGGGCGAAGCGCCCTACTTCGTGGCGATCCGCCTGTTCACCAACAAGGAAGGCTGGGTAGCCAACTTCACCGGCGACACGATCGCCGAGCGCTTCCCGCGCATGGCGCCTGCCGTGTAGGAGCCCGCTCGCGGGCGATGCTCTTCCCGAACCCGGATCCCGAATCCATGATCGAAATCCGCGCCATCGTCACCGACATCGAAGGCACCACCAGCTCGATCGACTTCGTGCGCGAGGTGCTGTTCCCCTACGCGCGCAAGCGGCTGCCGGCCTTCGTCGAAACCCACGGCGACAAGCCCGAGGTGCAGCACTGGCTGCACGAAGCTGCCTTGGAGGCCGGGCTGGTGGAGGCCCATCGCCAGGACGTCATCGAGTTGCTGCTCAAGTGGATCGACCAGGACCGCAAGTCCACCGCGCTGAAGGCGCTGCAGGGCATGATCTGGAAGGACGGCTATGAGGCCGGCGACTACCGCGCGCACATCTATCCGGAAGTCGCCGCGCGGCTGCGCGACTGGCGCGCCGACGGACTGCGCCTGTACGTCTACTCCTCCGGCTCGGTGCCGGCGCAGAAACTGTTTTTCCGCCACAGCGAGGCCGGCGACCTGGGCGCGCTGTTCGCCGGCTACTTCGATACCGAGACCGGCCCGAAGCGCGAGGTCGAATCCTATCGGCGCATCGCCGACGCCATCGGCGAGCAGCCGCGCCACCTGCTGTTCCTGTCCGACATCGTGGAAGAACTCGACGCCGCGCAGGCGGCCGGCTTCCACACCGGCTGGCTGGTGCGCGAGCCGCAGGCGCTGCCCGATGCGCCGCGCCATGCGGTCTATCGCGATTTCGACGCGATCACGCCGTGAAGCCGCCGCACGCGCCCCCGCCATGCGTAGCATCCTGACCGTCCTGCTCGCGTTTGCCGCCGGGGTGCTGCTGGCGACCTGGTGGCCAAGCCAGTCCACGGCACCCAGTGCCGACCACTTCGTCGCCGCGGCACCTGGCAGCGCCGCGGCAGAAGCCGCGCCGAGTGACGACGCCGATGCCGACCGCTGGCCCAGCCAGGCTCCCACCCCGGAACAGGTGCTGTATGCGCAGCCGCGGATGATGCGCGACGCCTTGGCGCAACTCGGCCCGCGCGTACCTGGCCAGCCGAACCTGTACCTGCTCGCCTTCGCCGGCGACGGTGGCGAGGACGTATTCCGCAATGAGGCCGAGTACGCCGCGCGGTTGTTCGCGCAACGCTTCGGCGCCAGCGCGCACAGCCTGGTGCTGGAGAACAACCCGGCCAGCCTGACCACCCGGCCGCTGGCCAGCTGGAGCAACCTGGAAACCGCGCTCGAAGGCCTGGGCAAGGTGATGCAACCAGACCAGGACATCCTGCTGCTGTACTTCACCAGCCACGGCAGCGAGAACCACGACCTCCTGCTCGACATGGACCCGCTGCCGCTGGACCAGCTCGGCGCCAGCGACCTGGCCGGCATCCTGGCCATGCACCCGTTCAAGTGGAAGGTGGTGGTGGTCAACGCCTGCTACTCGGGCGGTTTCGTGCCGCCGCTGCGCGGCCCCGGCACCCTGGTGCTCACCGCCGCCCGCGCCGACCGCAGCTCGTTCGGCTGCGGCAGCGATTCCGACATCACCTACTTCGGCAAGGCCTGGCTGGTCGATGCGCTGAACCGCACCGACAACTTTGCAGATGCGTTCAAACGGGCCAGCGGCGAAATCAGCCAGTGGGAGCGGCAGGGCAAGCTCACCCCCTCGGAACCGCAGATCGACATCGGCAGCGGCATCACCGAGCAACTCGCCCTGTGGCGCAAGGGGCTCACGCCGGGACCGGCGTTGCCGTTCAGCCCGTTGCCGGCCGGCAACGCATCCGTCGCCACGCCCCGCTAGTCCGGCTCATCCACGCCGCGCATGTCGTTCGGCCAGCACGCGGGCGACGTCGGCCAGGCCAAGTCCGCGCGCGCGCAGCGCCACGGTGAGATGGAACAGCAGGTCGGCCGCCTCGCCCAGCAATTCTGCATCTCCCTGCGCGACAGCGGCCAGCGCCGTCTCGACGCCTTCCTCGCCCACCTTCTGCGCGATGCGGCGAATGCCGCCGTCGAACAGCTTCGTGGTGTAGCTGCCCTCCGGACGCTCGGCATGACGCCGCGCGACCAGCGCATCGAGTTCGGCGAGGAAGCCCAGCGGCGGGCGCGGGTCTTCGCCGAAGCAGCTGGAGGTGCCGAGGTGGCAGGTCGGCCCGTGCGGGGCGGCCTGGATCAGCAGGGTGTCGGCGTCGCAATCGGTGCGGATCGACTTCAGCGCGAGCACGTGGCCGGAGCTTTCGCCCTTGGTCCACAGGCGTTGCTTGCTGCGGCTGTAGAAGGTGACCTGGCCGCTGGCTTGCGTCTGCGCCAGCGCCTCGGCGTTCATGTAGCCGAGCATCAGCACTTCGCCGCTGAGCCAGTGCTGCACGACCGCCGGCAGCAGGCCGTCGCCCTTGGCCCAGTCGAGACGTGAAAAATCGGCATTGGGATCAGTCATCGGGATACCTGCTGCAAACACGCGTCGAAGCATGTGATCAAGTTTGGCTCTCTCGTCATTCCGGCGAAAGCCGGAATGACGAGCTAGGGGATACGTCGTACCGCGACACCTTGCGACTGCAGGTATTCCTTGAGCGCAGATATCGCGATCGCGCCCGAGTGGAACACGCTGGCCGCCAGCGCACCGTCCACGTCGGCCTCGTCGAAGGCATCGCGGAAGTGTTCCGGCTCGCCGGCGCCGCCGGAGGCGACCAGCGGCACGCGACAGAGCGCGCGGGCCGCGAAAAGCTGCTCCAGATCGTACCCCCGGCGCACGCCGTCGCTGCCCATGCAGTTCAACACGATCTCGCCAGCGCCGCGCTGCTGCGCCTCGACCATCCAGTCCAGCGTGCGGCGCGGCAGCGCCTGGGTCTTCGCAGGGTCGCCGGTGTACTGGCGCACGCGCCACTCGCCGTCGGCGTCGCGCAGCGAGTCGATGCCGACCACCACGCACTGCACGCCGAACGCGGCAGCCAGTTCGTCGATCAATCCGGGACGTTCCAGCGCCGGCGAGTTCACCGAAATCTTGTCGGCGCCCGCGTGCAGCACCTCGCGCGCCTCGTCCACCGAACGGATGCCGCCGGCCACGCAGAACGGAATGTCGATCACCCGCGCGACCTTCTCGACCCAGCCGCGATCCACGCTGCGCCCTTCGGGACTGGCCGTGATGTCGTAGAACACAAGCTCGTCGGCGCCTTCGTCGCGGTAGCGCAGCGCGAGATCGACGATTTCGCCCATCACCACGTGGTCGCGGAAGCGTACGCCCTTGACCACCTGGCCCTCGCGCACGTCGAGGCAGGGAATGATGCGGCGGCTCAGCATCGTGCAACTCCAGCCGTCGCCGCATCCAAACCCTTCCCTGCGAGCAGGGGAGGGTTTGGGAGGGGTGTTCTTCGCTGCGCGCACAAAAGCCCAACCCCCTCCCAGCCTCCCCCTGCGTGCAGGGGGAGGAGAAAAGCCCGCAAGGTCGTCGTCAACTTCATACTGCCAGCGCCTCCGCCACGGTGAAGCGACCTTCCAGCAGCGCGCGACCCAGGATCACGCCGCGCGCGCCGGCTTCGCGCGCGGCGCGGATGTCGTCCAGCGAGCGCACGCCGCCGGAGGCCTGCACGGCCAGCAACGGCACCGTGGCGGCAAGATGGCGGTAGAGATCGAGGTTGAAGCCGGCCAGCATGCCGTCGCGGTCGATGTCGGTGCACAGCAGGTGGCGCGCGCCGCGCGCGGCGTACCACGGCGCCAGCTCATCCAGCGTGCGCGCTTCGACTTCGGTCCAGCCTGCGCTGGGCAGGCTCCAGCGACCATCGAGGCGGCGCGTATCGAGTGCGAGAGTCAGCCTGTCGGCACCGTAACTGCCCAGCCAGCCAGCCACGGGTTCGGGTTCGCGGATCGCCACGCTGCCCAGCACCACGCGCTGCACGCCGGCGTCGAACAGCCGGCGCAAGTCGTCTTCCCCGCGTACGCCGCCGCCGGCCTGGATCTGCATGCCATCGGCGGCGATGGCCTGGATCACCGCGAGGTTGGCCAGGCTGCCCGAGCGCGCACCGTCCAGGTCGACCAGGTGCAGCCAGCGCGCGCCGGCCTCGGCATAGCGGCGCGCCAGTGCGCGCGGATCGGCCGCATAGGTGGTCTGCTGCGCGTAGTCGCCCTGCTTCAGGCGCACCACCTGGCCGCCACGCAGGTCGATCGCGGGGATTACCTCGAAATATGTCACCAGGAAACCTCGAAGAAACTTCCCATGCCGTCATTCCCGCGAAAGCGGGAATCCCTATCGATCTTGCGCAATAGCAACCTGGATTCCCGCTTTCGCGGGAATGACGGCAAACAAGCAGGTTTTCGGCCGGTGGCACTCATACTCATAGTTCGAGGAAGTTCTTGAGAAGCTTCGCGCCGACGGCGGCGGAACGCTCGGGGTGGAACTGCATGCCGTAGAAATTGCCGCGCGCGATCACCGCCGAGAACGAGTCGCCGTAATCGCAGTCGGCCAGTGTCCAGTCGCCGGTCGGTACAGCGTAACTGTGCACGAAGTAGGCCTGTTCGCCGTCGTCGAGCCCGGCCAGCAGCGGATGTTCCCGCTGGATCGACAAGCCATTCCAGCCCATGTGCGGCACGCGCAGGCCGGGCGCATCGGTGAAACGGCGCACCGGCGCCGGGATCAGTCCGAGGCACTCCGTGCCGCCCTCTTCCGAATGCGCGCACAACAGCTGCATGCCGAGGCACACGCCGAGCACGGGCTGTTCCAGCGAGCGCAGCACGTTGACCAAACCCAGCTCGCGCAGCCGCGCCATGCCGGGACCGGCGGCGCCCACGCCGGGCAGGATCACCTTGTCGGCACCACGGATCGCCGCTGCGTCCGAGGTCAGCGCAGCGTCCACGCCCAGCCGCTGCAGCGCGTAGCGCACCGAGCCGATGTTGGTGCCACCTGCGTCGACCAGCACCACGTTCATCACAGCGCGCCCTTGGTGCTGGGCAGTTCGCTGCCGGAGCGTGCGATCGCCTGGCACAGCGTACGCGCCACCGCCTTGAAGCAGGCCTCGACCATGTGGTGCGCGTTGTCGCCGCGCACGCTCAGGTGCAGGTTCGCGCCCAGCGTCTCGCACAGCGAGCGGAAGAAATGCGGCACCAGTTCGGTCGGCACCTCGCCCACCCGTTCGCGCGGGAAGCTGCCTTCGAACACGAAGTAGGGCCGGCCGGAAAGGTCCAGCGCAGCACTGGCCTGCGCCTCGTCCATCGGCAGGGTGAAACCGTAGCGGCCGATGCCGCGCTTGTCGCCGAGCGCCTGCTTCAGCGCCTGGCCCAGCGCCAGCGCGCAGTCCTCGATGGTGTGGTGTTCGTCGATGTGGGTGTCGCCGTCGCAGGCCAGTTCCAGCGCGAAACCGCCATGCTTGCCGATCTGCTCCAGCATGTGGTCGAAGAAACCCAGGCCGGTATGCGCCTGCGGCTCGGCCACCCGATCCAGGTCGACGCTGACCGTGATGCGGGTTTCCTTCGTGTTGCGCACCACCGTGGCGGTGCGCGGCGCATCCAGCAGCTGATGCGCCAATGCATCCCAGCTCGTGCCGAGCGGGCCCACACGGAAACCGCGCACGCCGAGATTCGCGGCGAACTGCAGGTCGGTTTCGCGATCGCCCACCATCGCCGACACCGCCCGGCTCCAGCCGTCATCGGCGAGGTAGTGCCGCAGCATGCCGACGCCGGGCTTGCGCGTATCGAGGCCCTCGTGCGGGAAACTGCGGTCGATCAGCACCTCACGGAAGCGGATGCCCTGCGAGGCGAGGATGCGCAGCAGCAGTTCGTGCGGCCCGGTGAAATGCGGCTCCGGGAAACTGTCGGTGCCCAGGCCGTCCTGGTTGCTCACCATCACCAGCTCGTAGCCGGCGGCGACGAAGCGCTGCAACGCGGCGATCACGCCAGGCAACAGGGCTAGCTTCTCGTAGCTGTCGATCTGCTCGTCGGCCGGCTCCTCGATCAGGCAACCGTCGCGATCGACAAAAAGAATCTTGCGGGTAGTCATGCCGATCCCTCGGCAGCATCCCAGCCATCCAATACAGCCAATACCCGATCATTCTCCGCCGGCGTGCCGATGGTGATGCGCAGCGCGTCGCCGAGGTTGGGGTAGCGGCGCACGTCGCGCACCACGATGCCGGCGGCGAGCAGGCGCCGGTAGGCCGCGCCGGCATCGTCGAAGCGCACGGCGAGGAAGTTCGCCTGCGACGGCAGCACGTCGCGCACGCCGGGCAACCGGCGCAACGCCTCGCGCATCCGTGCGCGCTCCGCGCGCACGACGGCGAGGTGTTCGCGCGCGTTCGCCTGCCCCCAGCCGGACAGCGCCAGCAGCGCCGCGTCCACGCTCGGCAGCGGCAGCGGGTACGGCGCCATGATCCGGCGCAGCAGGGCGATCACGTCGGCGTTCGCCAGCAGGCTGCCGATGCGCACGCCGGCCAGCGCCCAGGCCTTGGACAAGGTGCGTAGCACGGCGAGGTTGTCGTAGCGGTCGATCAGGTCGGCCACGCTGCCTTCGTCGGCGAACTCCACATAGGCCTCGTCCACCACCAGCAGCGCGCGGCCGGCCAGCGCGCGCGCCAGCCGCTCCAGGTCGGTGCGCGGCACCGGCTGGCCGGTGGGATTGTTCGGCGTGCAGATGAAGACCAGTTTCACTGCCGGGGTCAACGCGGCCAGCACCGCATCCGCGTCCAGCGTGGCGTCCGCCGTCAACGGCACCTCGACGATGCCCGCGTCCTGCACCCGCGCGCACACCGCATACATGCCGAACGTGGGCGGCTGGATCAGGATCGCGTCGCGGCCGGCGCGACAGAACGCGCGCACCAGCAGGTCGATCGCCTCGTCGCTGCCGCGACCGACCAGCAACTGTTCGCGCTGCACGCCGTAGAGGGCCGCCAGCGCGTCGATCAGGGTGGCGGGCTGCGGCTCGGGATAGCGGTTGCAGCCAAGGCCGTCGTCGCCCACCGGCGCCCACGCCGACTCGTTCGCGTTGAGGAACACCTCGCCGCCGCTGGCCTCCATCCGCGCCGAGGAGTACGGCTGCATCGCGCGGATCTCCGGCCGCGCCAGATCGAGCACGCTCATGCCAAAGCCTCCAGGCGCAGCGTCACCGCGCGGCGGTGCGCTTCCAGTTGCTCCGCCGCCGCCAGCGTGGCGGTGCACGGGCCGATGTTGCGCAAGCCGTCCGCGCTGACTTCCTGCACGCTGATCTGCTTCTGGTAGCTCGCTACCGACACGCCGCTGTAGCTGCGCGCGTAGCCATAGGTTGGCAGCACGTGGTTGCTGCCGCTGCAGTAGTCGCCCACCGATTCGGGCGCCCACTGGCCGAGGAAAATCGAGCCGGCGCTCTCGACGCCGTCGAGCAGCGCACGCGGCGCGGCCACCTGCAAAATCAGATGCTCGGGGGCGTAGCGGTTGCTCACCTCCACTGCCTGCGCCAGCGAGTCGACCGCGATCAGCCGACTCTGCGCCAGCGCCTGCGCGGCGATCGCTGCGCGCGGTAGTTCGGCGCATTGCCGCTCGACTTCGGCAGCCACCCGATCGAGCAGCGCAGCCGACGGACTCAGCAGGATCACCTGCGAATCCGGCCCGTGCTCGGCCTGCGACAGCAGGTCGGCGGCGACGAAGACCGGATTCGCCCCGGCATCGGCGATCACCAGCACTTCGGACGGGCCGGCCGGCATGTCGATCGCGGCGCCGTCCGGGTCGGACGACACCTGCAATTTCGCTTCGGTGACCCAGGCATTGCCGGGGCCGAACAGCTTGTCGCACTTCGGCACCGATTCCGTGCCATAGGCCATCGCGGCGATCGCCTGCGCGCCGCCCAGCTTGAATACCTTGTGCACGCCGGTGAGGCGCGCGGCGTACAGCACCGCCTCGTCGCAGCGGCCGTCCGCGCGCGCCGGCGAGCACAGCACCACCTCGCGGCAACCGGCGATGTGCGCCGGCACGCCCAGCATCAGGGCGGTCGACGGCAACGGCGCGCTGCCAGCCGGCACGTACAGGCCGACCCGGCCGATCGGCCGCAGCATGCGCTCCACCCGCACGCCGGGTGCGGTATCCACCGCCACCGGCTGCAGCGCCGCCGCGCGATGGAACGCCTCGATGCGCGCTGCCGCTTCGCGGATCGCGGCTTTCAGGGCCGGATCGAGAGAAGCCTCGGCCGCGGCGAATTCGGTCTCATCCACCGCGATCGCCTGCAGTTCGCAGCGGTCGTACTTCGCGCTCAGTTCGCGCAGCGCCGTGTCGCCGCCTTCGCGCACGGTGGCGATGATCTGCTCGACGCCGCGGCGCAGTTCGTCGACCCGCGACTGCGCGGGGCGCGCCAGCGCCTCGCGGCGCGCCGTTTCATCCAGGGCGTTCCAGTCCAGACGTTTCATGTGAGCCTGCTCTTCATGCCAATCTGCTTCATGCCAACATTTTCTCCACCGGCAGCACGAACATCTCGCGTGCCCCAGCCTTCTTGATCTCTTCCAGTTGCCGCCAGCTCACTTCGCCGGCACACAGCGCCTGCAGCATCAATTGATCTGGCTGGCCGGCTACCGGCAACAGGGTCGGCTGCGGACCGCCCGGCAGCAGGCGGGTGACGGCTTCCAGCGTGTGACGCGAGGTCTGCAGCAGCAGCAGGCGCGACTCGCGCACTTGGATCACCCCGTCCAGCCGCTTCAGCAGCAGTTCCAGCAGGTCGCCGCGCTCGTCCACCGGCAGCGCCTGCGGCCCGGCCAGCACGGCTTCGCTGTGCAGCAGCACGTCGGCCTCGCGCAACTGGTTCGCCACCAGCGTGCCACCGCTCTGCACCAGGTCGCAGATCGCATCGGCGGTGCCCAGCTTCGGCGCAATCTCGACCGAACCAGCCAGGGTCACCACGCCGGCAGCGATCCCTTGCGTGCGCAGCCATTCGCCCAGCAGGCCCGGATACGAGGTGGCGATACGCCGGCCTTCCAGTTGCCCGGGCCCGTGGTAGTCCAGCTCCTGCGGCACCGCGATCGACAGCCGGCAACGGCCGAATCCGAGCGGACGCAGTTCACTCAGCGGCTCGGCCTCGCGCCCCGCGGTGAGCTGGAATTCGTTCAGCACATTGCGCCCGACGATGCCCAGGTCGCACACGCCCTGCGCGATCAGGCCGGGGATGTCGTCGTCGCGCACCAGCAGCAGATCGACCGGCTCGCCCTCGCCGAAGCAGAACAGCTTGTCGCGACTTTGCCGGAAGGTGAGTCCGCAGCGGGCCAGCAGCTCCAGCGCCGGCTCGGTGAGCCGGCCGGACTTCTGCATCGCGATGCGCAGGCGGTCGCGCGGCTTCATGCCTTCTTCCTCGCGGCCTGCGCCTGCCGCCGCGCCGCGCGGGCTGCTGCGGCCAGGTAGCCGCCGTTGCCCTGGTTGAGATAGCGCGCCACCCGCCCGATGGTGGTGATGCTGACCGCGGTGCGCTCGTGGATCTCCCGATACGGCAAGCCGTCCAGCAACAGCGGCACCACGCGCCAGCGATCCACCATCACCTCCAGCTCGGCCGGCGTGCACAGATCGCCGAGAAAGGCGGCCATTTCCTCCGCGTTCTTCAGCGACAGCAGCGCCTCGTACAGGCTTTGCGCGGCGGCATTCACGGCAGTTGCGTCAGGTGATCTACGTTTCATGATGTACTAATGCGTTAATACAATAGCGCACAGCATAGCTGCCATGATGCGCTGCGGCAAGCCCCGGATGCCGGCGGTCGTCATGGCGCCGACATCGTGACGCAAGGACCATCTCTGGTATTGACGCACGCCACAAGACCCAATATGTTGTGCTCGTCGGTACCTCGGCCGCTTGCGGCAGCCGGGTTGAAAAGGGAATCCGGTGTGAATCCGGAGCTGCCCCGCAGCGGTAAGCGGAAACGAACTGCCTTACAAGCACTGGGCGCACAGCACCCGGGAAGCGAGGCACAGTAGGTGGGCCAAGGCCCGCGTCCGCAAAGTCCGAAGACCTGCCGACACACCGGGCCGAACGTCCGGTGCGGGTGACCGCTTCCGCGGGGGAGCGCGTCGCGAATCGGGCGCCCTGCCCGGTCGCGCGCGCTTGCCTTGCCAAGCCCAACCCTCTTGGCCCTGCGCGCGGGAGCAGGCAACTGGTCAAGAAGCCGCCTCTCGGCTTCCCTTCGGGGAACGCACATGCCACACCTCATGCTCACCTTGCGCCGCGCGCGCCCGGGCGCGCGCCACCACGCTGACACGTCACGCCGCAGCCAGGCCCGTCCCCCCGGCTGACGGCGCTCCACCGCATCCCTTCATCATCACTGGCCCGCCACCTCGGTGCGCCGGTCATGCCTGCCTGTGCTTCAAAGAAGGACACCCCTCATGCTGGAAACCATCATCAAGCGCGACGGCCGCGTCGAGCCGTTCACTCCGTCCAAGCTCAACCAGTGGGGCGAATGGGCCGCGCAAACCCTGGGCGACGCGGTGGACTGGCCTTCGGTTGTGCTGGAAGCGGTGGCCGGTTTGTCCGGCACGTCCAGCACGCGCGAGCTGCAGCAACAACTCATCAAGACCTGCCTGCACTTCGACACCTGGTCGTACAACCGCATGGCCGGGCGGCTCTACGCCACCTTGATCCGCAAGAATCTGTACGGCCGCGACCGCCCCAGCGTGCAGGCGCTGCACCGCAAGCTGCAGCAGCTCGGCTACATGGAAGTACTGGATTACTCCGCGGCGGAATACGCGCAGGTGGAGGCGATCATCGACCACGAGCGCGACTTCGCCTATGCGCATTACCAGTTGCACACCCACCTCACCAAGTACGCCATTGCCGACCGCGTCAACGGCGTCCACCACGAGACGCCGCAGTTCATCTACATGCGCATGGCGATGGCGCTGGCGGCGGATCAGCCGCGCGCGCGCCGCATGCACGACGTGGAACGCCTCTACGAACACCTGTCGCTGAACCGCATCAACGCGCCCACGCCCAACCATGTGAACCTGGGCACGCCGCTGCGTGGTTACGCCAGCTGCTGCCTGTACACCACCGGCGACAACGCGCGCTCCATCGCGGTGGGCAACCACATCGCCAACACCATGACCTACATGTCCGCCGGCATCGGCGCGCACATGCAGACGCGCTCGCTGAACGACCCGGTGCGCGGCGGCGTGATCCGCCATCAGGGCAAGCTGCCGTATTACCGCGCCCTGGTGGCCGAGGTGAAATCCAACCTGCAGAACGGCCGCGGCGGCGCCTGCACCAGCTACTTCTCGATCTTCGACCCGGAAGTGGATGCTCTGCTGCGGCTGAAGAACCCGATGTCCACCGCCGACCGGAAGATCCGCGGCATGGACTACTCCTGGGGCGGCAACCGCTTCTTCGCGCGCAAGGTGGCCTTGAACGAGGACGTGTTCCTGTTCAACTGCTACACCGCGCCCGACCTGCAGGAGGCGCTGTACAGCGGCGATGAGACGCGCTTCGAGGCGCTGTACCGGAAGTACGAGGCGGACACGGGCTTCAGCAAGACCTTTGTCAGCGCGCGCGAACTGCTCATCACCGCCAGCAACGAATGGAACGAGACCGGGCGCATTTACGAGCACAACATCGCCGAGATGAACCGGCATACGCCGTTCAAGGACACCATCTACAGCTCCAACCTGTGCTCGGAAATCGCCCTGCCCACGGCACCGTACAACCACATCCTCGAACTGTATGCGCAGCACGACATCTCCTTCGTCACCTTCGAGACGGAGGCCGGCGACACGCGCCGCATCGAGGGCGGCGAGCGCATCGCCACCGCACGCGGCGAACTGTGGCCCGAGGATCTCGCCGTGGGCGACGTGGTCGATGGCGCCCGCGTCAAGCGCATCGCCCAGCGCTCCTCGCCCGAGGTGGCCACCTGCAACCTCGCCGGCATCTGCGTGGACAACATCGATTCGGAAGAGCAATACGCCGAAGTGGCCTATTACGCGCTGCTCATGATCGACAAATGCATCCACCTCGCGCACTACGAGCTGCCGCAGGTGGGCGTGACCTCGCGCCGGCGCCTGAATGCCGGCGTGGGCATCCTCGGCCTGGCCCACCTGATGGCGAAAAACCGCCAGCGCTACACGACGCCCGAAGGCAAGGCCTTCATCCACGCCGTGGCCGAGCGGCACTACTACCACCTCCTGCGCGCCAGCCTGCGGCTGGGCCAGGAACTGGGCAACGCGCCGTGGATGCACAAGACGCGCTGGCCCGAAGGCTGGCTGCCGCTGGACACCTGCAACGGCAACATCGACAAGCTCGGCAACTTCCGCATGCACTACGACTGGGAGGCGTTGCGCGCCGAGATCAAGGCCAATGGCGGCATCCGCAATTCGGTACTGGTGGCGCATATGCCCACCGAAACCAGCGCCAACGCCTCGGGCACCACCAACGGGCTCTATCCCGTGCGCGAGCTCACCCTCATCAAGACCGACAACCACCGGGTGAACTACTGGGCCGCGCCCGAGGGCGACAGCATCGGCGAGTGGTACCAGTCGGCCTGGGACATTCCCGCACGCGACCTCACCGAGATGTACGCCATCGTGCAGAAGTGGACCGACCAGGGCATCTCGGCCGACTTCTATCGCCGCGTAATCGGCGACGACTGCATCGAATCCACCGAGATGATCGATAACTACCTCTACCGCGTGAAGCTGGGGCTGAAGTCCAAGTACTACATGAACCAGAAGACCTCCAACGGCATGCAGGAGATCGCGGCAACCACCGCGACCAGCGCCGTCGACGAGAAGGACAGCGATTGCGAGGCATGCACTTTGTGAAGCAGTGGCGGCCTCGCCCCGTCCGTGCGGACGAAGCCGCTCCCGCAACAACAGCCACCACCGCACACACCGCCACGAGAACGCCATGACCGACAACATTTTCAACTACGCCAAGACCGACTACGCCAAGCCCTCGCTGTTCCTGGGCCAGAAGCCTGGCTTGTTCGACACCATCAACCGCCACTACCCCGACATCTGGCGCCTGTACAAGGCACAGAAATCGCTGGACTGGGACGAAAACGAGTTCGACTACTCCTCCTGCAACGCCGACTTCAAATCCTGCTCGCGCGCCACCTGGGAAATGATGATCAAGACCCTGGCCTGGCAATGGGAAGCCGACAGCGTGGCCTCGCGCGCCATCGCCCCGGTGCTGGCGCCCTTCATCACCTCCAGCGAGCTGTGGGCCTGCTGGCAGCGCATCTCCGATAACGAGGTGATCCACGCCGCCACCTATTCGGAGATCGTGCGCAACTCCTTCGACGACCCGGGCGCCATCATCGAGGAGATCCTGCGCGTGGAGCAGGCGCACGCGCGGCTGGAGCGCGTGGTCAAGGCCTTCGCCGACGGCTACCGCGCCTCGCACCGATACGCGCTGGGGCAGCTGCCCGACGACCAGGCCACCTACAACACCGTGTTCATGACGGTGGTGGCGCTGTTCTGCATGGAGCGCATCCAGTTCATGGCGAGCTTCGCCGTCACCTTCGCCATCTGCGACACCGGCCTGTTCCAGCCCATCGGCAAGGCGATCCAGAAAATCGCCCAGGACGAGCTGGAAATCCACGCCGAGCTGGATCGTGCCGTGCTGGCCAACGAGCTCACCACCGAACGCGGCCAGACCGCCTTCCGCACATGCCGCGGTGAGATCGAGGCGCTGATCGAGGAAGTGGTGGACAGTGAGCTCACCTGGATCGCCTACCTGTTCGACGAGGGCCGTGAGCTGGTCGGCATGAACCCCGAGCGCCTGTCGGCATGGACGCTGTACTGCGCCAAGGACGTCTACCAGACGCTGGGCCTGACCACCACGAAATACGCCCTGCCCGGCGCCAACCCGCTCAAGTACATGGAGAAGTGGCTGAACATCTCCAAGACCCAGGCCTCGCCGCAGGAACAGGACATCGCCGCCTACAAGGTAGGCGTGATGCGCCGCACCGACAAGAACCTGATCTTCGACGCCGACTTCTGAAGGAGCCTCCATGCAAGTCATCATCTACGGTCGCGACCACTGCGCGAGCTGCGACAAGACCAAGCTGCTGTGCCAGATGAAATCCATCACCTTCCAGTACCACAACGTGGGCAGCGACATCAGCGTGGACGAGTTGCGCAGCAAGGTGGGCCAGCGCACCACCAGCCTGCCGCAGATCTTCCTGGCCGAAGGCGACACGATCCGCTACGTGGGCGGCTACGACGACTTGCGCAGCGCCCTGCAACGCATGCATTGAATTCTTCAACCTCTCAGCCCGGCCACGACGAGACCACGATGAGGGCATGGCGAGGGCATGGATGCCCGAGTTGAGGCAATGCAGGAGCAATTGCCCGATGCCCGAGTTGAGGCAACGCAGGAGCAGTTGCCCGATGTGCGAGTTGAGGCAACGCAGGAGCAGTTGCCCGATGCCCGAGTTGAGGCAACGCAGGGAGCAACTGCCCGATGCCCGGTCGGGAGTCAGTCACGAAATGACTGGGTCGCGCAAACGCGTGCGAAAAAGCTCGCCAGGAGCAAACCTGTACAGCCGCAGCTGACCCGTACGGCGGGCAGCAAGGATGCCGCACGCACGTGCGCCGGGCACGCCGATGAAACATTCCGCACGACGCGGAGTTTTTCGCCGGTGCTGGCCACAGGCCAACAAAAACCCCGCCGAGGCGGGGTTCTGGTTGGCCGCAACCGGCGAAGGAATCAGGCCGATTTCTTCTTCGGCGCGGCTTTCTTGGCGGCGGCCGGCTTGGTCACGGTCGGCTTGGCGCCCACCACGGCCGGCGCCACGGCGTGCGCGCGGGTGTTGCCATAGCTGCCACGGTACGTCTTGCCGCGACGGGTCTTGCGATCGCCCTTGCCCATGGGGAACTCCTTGATTTATTGGATGAACGGCCGCTCATCATAGCAGCGTTCGGCGCCGCACGGGATAGTCAGCGACGGCCGTGGCCGGCACAGTCGTCGCTCGCATCGAGACAACTCCCGGGATCGATCTGCACGGTCACGTGCTGGATCCCGAAACGCTCCAGCAGCATGCGCTTGATGGCCTGCAGGGCCCGCGCGCCATCGGCGCGATCATGCAGCTCGGCATGCACGGTGGCCATGCGCGAACCCGAGGCGAGCTGCCACACGTGCAGGTGGTGGATGTCGCAGATGCCGGGGTCGGCGGTGCGCAGCGACGCTTCCACCAGCGCGCTGTCCATGCCGTCGGGCACGCCCTCCAGCAGGATGTGCGCCGACATCCGCAGCAAGCGCCACGCGCTGCCCAGGATCAGCAGCGAGATCAGCAGCGACAGCAGCGGGTCGGCCCACAGCCAGCCGAACCAGCGGATCGCCAGCGCCGCCAGCACCGCCGCCAGCGAACCGAGCAGGTCACCCAGCACATGCAGGCTGGCGCCGGCCAGGTTGACGTCGTCGTGCGCATGTCCGTGCAGGGTACGCAACACCAGCGCATTCACCAGCAGCCCCGCGACCGCCACGGCCAGCATGATTCCAGACAGGATCTCCCCGGGATGCAGCAGCCGCGCGACGGCCTCGTAGACGATCCAGCCGACCAGCACGAACTGGCCCAGCGCATTGACGAACCCAGCCAGCACCTCCATCCGGCCATAGCCGTAGCTGCGCCGTGCGTCGGCCGGCCTGCTCGCCATCCGCGCGCCAACGACCGCCAGCAGCAGGGCCAGCGCATCGACCACCATGTGCCCCGCGTCGGCCAGCAAGGCCAGCGAACCAGACCACACGCCACCGGCCGCCTCGACTGCCATCATCACGACGGTTAGCACGAACGCGAACAGCAGCTTGCGACTGCGTCCGTCGGACGCGACCGCCGAATCGTGCGCGTGTTCGTGGTCGTGCGGGTGGGCGTGGGCGGTGTTCATGCACACATGCTAGGAACAGCCACTGCCGTTACACAATCACCGCCGGATTCGCTACGACTCAGTGCGCGCACTGCGGGCCGTGCACGTGCGCACCGTTGCTGCGGCTGTCCAGCCGCAGATTGACGAAATGCGCAGCGGCCAGCAGCAGGCCGCCAAAGGTCACCAGCACGCTGTGCAGGACCGGCGTGGAGCCGTCGATATAGATGATGCCGAGCAGCAGCAGGGCCAGCCCCGGCGCCGCCAGCCGCAATGGCAGGGTGCGCTGGTGCCGGCGGTAACCGCGGACCAGGACGAACGAGGCCAGCACGCAGGCAAACAGCACGAACACGCGCTCGAAGCGATGGTCGGCCAGGAATTCCAGGCCCAGCAGCGGCAGCAGCGCAATCACGAAGGGCAGCAGCGCGCAGTGGATCGCGCACAGGAAAGATGCCGTCGCACCGACGCGATCGGCGGCATGCCACCAGCGGATTTTGTTCGCCTGCTCGGAGTCCATCGTCGTGCCCGGCACCGCCAGAGGTGGCGGCTCAAGTGTTCAGCCGGGTGGATGTTACATTATAACGTTGCAAAACGCCATGCCGACCGTCGCAGGTTCATCCCTTGCGACAATGCCGGCAGGTGCCATGGACTTCCAGCGTCTGCGCCTGCGGACGGAAACCGAACGCCTTCGCCTGCGCCTCGATCAGCTCGGCGACCCGCTCGTCGCAGACCTCCTGGGCGCTGGCGCAGGTATCGCAGATCAGGAACGGCACCTGGTGCGCCTCAGCCGGGTGGTGGCAGGAGACGAACGCGTTGATGGATTCCAGCTTGTGGATGAAGCCGTTCTCGAGCAGGAAATCTAGCGCGCGGTAGACCGTGGGCGGCGCCGCGTTGCCGTGCTTCTCGCGCAGCTGGTCGAGCAAGTCGTAGGCCTTGACCGGCTTGTCTGCAGCGGCAACCAGTTCCAGCACCTCGCGCCGCAGCGCGGTCAGGCGCAGGCCGCGCTTCTCGCTGGCGAGTTCCACCGCCGCCACGAAACCCCTGGGATCATCATGGTGGTGATGGTGGTGCGGGTGCGGCCTGGTGGAGATGGCAGTCGTCAATGTGGTCACCTCGGCGGCAATTGTACACCCCGGCCACGCCTTCGCCCCGGCAGCGGCGGCGGTTGGCGACGACGCGGTCGGGCCAGCACCACGAACCAGCCCAGCGGTCCCAGCAGGGTGGCCCACACGACGCCATCGACCAGCCGACCCCGCCACCAGCCGAGCAGCGCGCCGACCAGGACGAACAGCAGACTCCACCAGAACAGCGCCGCCCACGGCACCAGCCGCATCAGGTTGAAGAAGATCCGCCAGAAGGCATCCGGTGCGGCGGGATCGACTCCCACGGTCGCGCTGTCCAGCCATTCGTTCATGCGATCCCGCAGCTGCCGTTAGGATAGGCACGATGCTGTCCGCAGACGGCGCCTGTGCGCAAGCGGGCGCCACCGCCGAGCCCACGAGGAACCCACGCTCATGCGCTGCCTGCTGATCGAGGACGACCTGGCGACCGCCGAGCTGGTCCGCCATGGGCTGGAGCGGGCCGGCCACGTAGTGCAGGCATGCCACGAAGGCGATACCGGACTGCGCCTGGCGCTCGATGGCAGCTGGGATGTGCTGGTACTGGACCGCATGCTGCCCGGCGGCGTGGACGGCCTGGGCGTGCTTGCCGCCTTGCGCAGCCACGGCATCGCCACGCCGGTGATCGTGCTGAGCGCGCTGTCCAGCCTGGATGAGCGCGTGCGCGGCCTGCGCAGCGGCGGCGACGATTACCTGGGCAAGCCGTTCGCATTCGACGAGCTGCTGGCGCGGATCGAGGCGCTGGCGCGGCGCGCAGTGCAGCGCAGCGAACCGGACGTGATCGAGATCGGCGACCTGCGCGTGGATACCCGCAACCGGCGCGTGCATCGCGGCACCCAGGCGATCACGCTGCAGCCGCGCGAATACCAGCTGCTCGAATACCTGGCCCGCCACCAGGGCATGGTGGTCACCCGCCGGATGCTGCTCACCGCGGTGTGGGGTTACCACTTCGATCCGGAGACCAACGTCATCGACGTGCAGATAAGCCGGCTGCGCAACAAGCTGGACCGCGACTTTCCGACACCGCTGATCCACACCGCCCGTGGGGTCGGCTATACCCTGCGCGCCGAATGAGCATCATGCGCAGCGGCCTGCGCCATTCCGTCGTGCTGCGCATGGCGCTGGGCTACGGCCTGCTGCTGCTGGTCTCGGTTGCGGTGGTTTCGGCGATCTTCTACATCGGCACCGCCGGGCTGCTCGCACGCAACATCGACAAGCAGCTCGAACTGGGCGCGCGCCGACTGGTGCAGTTGCACGACCGCCAGGGACTGTCCGCGCTGCGCCAGGAGATCTTCGGCCTGCTCACCGACGACCAGGACGTCAACACCGAGATCTATCAGCTCGACGCGCCCGACGGCAGCGTGCTGATCGGCAACCTCGACCGCTGGCATGCCACCGGCACCGCCACCGAGGCGCTGCTGGAGCAACCGGTGCGGCGGCGCGGCCAGGACACGTTGGGGCGCCTGCTCGTGCATCGTTTCCCGGACGGCGCGGTACTGGTGGTGGGGCGCGACCTGCAGGATCAGCGCGACCTCGAACGCATGGTGCTGGCCGCGCTGGCCATGGGCGGCCTGATCGCCTTCGCGCTGGCGGCGGGCGGCGCGCTGCTGGTGCGACTGCAGCTGCAGCGCCAGCTCAAGGCGATCCACCGCACCACCGCGGAGGTTGCCGCAGGGCGGCTGGACCGGCGCATCACGGTCGGCCGTTCGCGTGACGAGTTCGCGATGGTGGCACGCGACGTCAACCGCATGCTCGACCAGATCGAGCAGCTGATGAACAGCGCCCGCGACGTCTCCAATGCGATCGCGCACGACCTGCGCACGCCGCTGGGCCGCATCCGCGCCGTGCTGGAGGACGCGCTGCATCCGCAGCAGCCGCCGCAGGCGCTGCGCGAAGCTGCGACCAGCGCGATCGACGAGATCGACGCGGTCACCCGTCTGGTGGACAAGCTGCTGCAGATCGCCGAGGCCGAGGCCGGCGTGCGCCGCCAGAACTTCGAGCCGGTCGCCTTGCGCGAGCTGGTCGGCGACATCGTCGAGCTGTACCAGCCGGCAGCCGAAAGCGAGGGCATGACGCTTGCGCTGACGGTCGAGGACGAACCGCAGGTGGAGGCCGACCGTGACCTGCTGGCGGGCATGCTGGCCAACCTGCTCGACAACGCGCTCAAGTACGCCGGCCACGGCGCCGCGGTGCGGGTCGTGGTCCGCGCCGCGGCGGAAGACGTGCGCATCGAGGTGGCCGACGACGGGCCGGGCATCCCGCCCGGGTTGCTGGGTCGGGCGACCGAGCCGTTCTTCCGCGCCGATGCCAGCCGCTACCAGCGCGGCAACGGCCTGGGCCTGTCCATCGCGGCGGCCGTGGTCGCCCTGCATCGCGGGCAGCTTCGGCTGGAGGACGCGGCCCCCGGCCTGCGCGTGGTCATCCGGTTGCCGCGCGGGAACGACGGCAACCTTTCCGGACGGTAACTGTTTCCGCCCGGATCGCGCGATTAACTTAGCGCCGCCTGGCACGCGGCCGCCCCCGGCGATCCACACCGAGGCGGGCGGCCTCACCCCGCACGCCGCCCTTTGCCGCGCGACCTGCGCATGCCCTGCCCCCAAGGAATGCGTGATGTATGACCTCATCCGAACGATGCGCCCGGCGCTGCAACCGTGCCTGCTCGCGGCGCTGCTGGCCGTGCTTGCCGCCTGTGGCCGCCGCGCCGATCCGCCTGCGGCCACGGCCCGGCCCGGCGACAGCGTCACGCTGACCGAGCGCCAGGCGCAGCAGGTGGTGGTGCTGCCGTCGCAATGGCGCGCATTCGACCGTCGCCTCGATGCCGTCGGCTACATCGACTTCGACCAGGACCGCCTGGCCCAGGTGTCTTCGCCTTACCAGGGCCGCGTGCGGCAGGTGCTGGTGCAGGTCGGCGACCGCGTGGCCAGGGGGCAGCTGCTGTTCACCGTCGACAGCGCCGACCTTGTGCAAGCGGAGTCGAACCTGGTGGCCGCCGCCGGCGTGCGTGCCCTGGCCAGCCACACCCTCGAACGCGCGCGCCAACTGCTCGACATCCAGGCGAACGCCCGCAAGGACCTGGAGCAGGCCATCGCGGACCAGCAGACCGCCGAGGCCAGCTACCGCGCGGCGTGCACGGCGCTGCGCCTGCTCGGCCAGACCGACGCGCAGATCGACCGCATCGCCACTCGCCGCGCCATCGACGGCGAACTGCGCGTGACCAGCCCGATCGCCGGGCAGGTGGCGGCGCGCGCGGTGGCGCCGGGCGACTGGCTGCAACAGGGCGGCGCCGCGCCCATCAGCGTGGCTGCCGACGATGCGCTGTGGATAGTGGCCGGCGTGCCGGAGGACGAGATCGCCGAGATCCACCCCGGTGATCCGGTCAGCGTGCGGGTGGACGCCCTGCCGGGACTGGTGCTGCAGGGCCGGGTCGACCTGGCCGGCAGCAGCGCCGATCCGATCACCCACCGGGTGCAGGTGCGCACGGTGCTGCACGGCGCCGACGCACGGCTGCGCCCGCAGATGCTGGCCAGCATGGAGGTGCGCACTGCGCCGCCGGCGCGCGTGGTGACCGTGCCCGCCGAGGCCGTGGTGCGCGAGGGCGACGGCACCATGACGGTATACGTCACCACCGACGGCCGCCGCTTCACGCGGCGCCCGGTGGCACTGGGCCGGCAGCAGGACGGCCAGGACGAGATCGTCAGCGGCCTCGCCGCCGGCGAGCGCGTGGCCGGCAGCGGCGCGCTGTTCCTGAGCAACGCGCTGGCGCTGCAGTCGCAGTAGCCCACCTGCAAGGAAACGCATCGTGCTCAGAGGCATCGTCGCATTCGCGCTCAACCGCCGCTCCATCGTGCTGATGGCGCTGCTGGCGTTCCTGATCGCCGGCCTGGTGGCGTATTCCAAGCTCAACATCGAGGCCTATCCGAACCCGGCTCCGGTGATCCTGGAAATCACCGCACAGGCACCCGGCCTGTCGGCGGAGGAAATGGAGCGTTCCTATACCCGCCCGATGGAACTCGGCCTGGCGACCACGCCGGGGGTGGACACGATCCGCTCGACCTCGTTCTACGGCCTGTCCTTCGTGCGCGTCACCTTCAGGTACGGCGTCGACTACTACCGGGCGTACACCCAGGCCGCGCTCAACCTGCAGCAGAACGTGAGCCTGCCCAACGGCGTGCAGCCGCAGATCCAGGCCTCCAGCCTGGTCGGCGAGATCTACCGCTACCAGCTGGTCGGTCCGCCACACTTCGGGCTGACCCAGCTGCGCACGCTGCAGGACTGGGTGGTCAGCCACCGCCTGCTGTCGGTGCCCGGCGTAGCCCAGGTGGTCACCTGGGGCGGCACCACCAAGGCTTACGACGTGGATGCCGACCTGCACCGACTGCAGGGCTACGGCATCACCCTGCCCCAGTTGATCGCGGCGATCGGCAACGCCAACACCAACGTCGGCGGGCGCACGATCGGCATCGGCCAGCAGTCGGTGAACATTCGCGGCATCGGCCTGATCCGCGACACCAGCGACATCGGCGACATCGTGCTGGCGCAGTCGCACGGCACGCCGGTGCTGGTGAAGGACGTCGCCCGCGTCTCGATCGGCCACGTGCCGCGCCTGGGCCAGGCCGGCCGCGACGACCAGGACGACGTGGTGACCGGCATCGTGGTGATGAACCGCACCGAGCAGACCAGCGACGTCGTGGCGCGCGTCAAGGCCGAAGTCGCCAGGCTCAACAGCGATGGCACGCTGCCCGCCGGCGTGCGCCTGGCGCCGATCTACGACCGCTCCACGCTGGTCGCGGTCACCACACACACGGTGTTGCACAACCTGCTGTTCGGCTGCCTGCTGGTGTTCCTGATCCAGTGGCTCTTCCTCGGCGACCTGCGCAGCGCGGTGATCGTCAGCGCCAACATTCCGGTAGCGCTGTTCTTCAGCATCATCCTGATGGTGGCGCTGGGCGAGTCGGCCAACCTGCTCTCGGTGGGCGCGGTGGACTTCGGCATCATCGTCGACTCGGCGGTGATCCTGATCGAGAACATCTTCCGCAACTTCCAGAAGGGCGCCGACGAGCGGCAGGAACTGCTGCACGAGCATGCGCAGAACGAGTTTGCCATGTACGCCCGCGGCGGCACCGCGCACAACTGGAAGGAACGGCTGCGCCTGCTGTTCATCAGCGCGATCCAGGTCGACCGCGCGGTGCTGTTCTCCACCGCGATCACGGTGGCCGCCTTCATCCCGCTGTTCACCATGCAGGGCGTGGAAGGCCAGATCTTCAACCCGATGGCGCGCACCTATGCCTATGCGCTGTCCGGCGCGCTGATCGCCACCTTCACGGTGACGCCGGTGCTGGCCTCGCTGCTGCTGCCGCGCCACGTCGCGGAAACGGAGACCTGGTTCGTCCGCGCGATCCGCCGGCTCTATTCGCCGATCCTCGAGCAGGCGCTGCGCCGGCGCCGGCTGACTGCACTGATCGGCACGGGCTTCCTGCTGGTCGCCGCGCTGCTGGCCACCCGCATCGGCACCGAGTTCATGCCGACGCTGGAGGAAGGCAACCTGTGGATCCGCGCCACCATGCCCACCACCATCACGCTGGAGGCCGGCGAGGCCCAGGTGGGCCGCATGCGCCGCCTGATCAAGGCGCACCCGGAGGTGGTCACCGTGGTCTCCCAGCACGGTCGGCCGGACGACGGCAGCGACGCCTCGGGCTTCTACAACGTGGAGTTGTTCGTGCCGCTGAAGCCGCAGGACGAATGGCCCGCGGGCGATACCAAGGAGAAGCTGGTGGACTCGCTGCAGCGCGAATTCGGGCAGGCCTTCCCGGGGGTGCAGGTCAACTTCTCGCAATACATCCAGGACAACATCGAGGAAGGCCTGTCCGGCGTGAAGGGCGCCAACTCGGTGAAGATCGTCGGCCCGGAACTGCCGGTGCTGGAAAAACTGGCCGACCAGGTGATGGAGCAGATGCGCCGCGTGCGTGGCGTGGAAGACCTCGGCGTGTTCCACGTGCTCGGCCAGCCCAACCTCGACATCACCGTCGATCGCGCCAGGGCCGCACGCTACGGCCTCAACACCGGCGACATCGACAGCGTGATCCAGGCGGCGGTCGGCGGCACCCAGGCCACTACGGTGATAGAGGGCGACCGCCAGTTCCCGCTCACCGTGCGGCTGGCCGCGCCGTACAGATCCGATCCGCGCGCGATCGGCGACATCCCGGTGGGCTACACCGCCTCGAACGGCGTCACCGCCTACGTGCCGCTGCGCGAGGTGGCCAACATCTCGCTCGATACCGGCGCCTCCTACATCTACCACGAGCGCAACGAGCGCTTCATCCCGGTGAAGTTCAGCGTGCGCGACCGTGACCTCGGCGGCACCGTGGCCGAGGCGCAGCGGCGCATCGCCGCGCACGTCGCGCTGCCGGCCGGCTACCACCTGGCCTGGGCGGGCGAGTTCGAGGACATGCAGCAGGCCAAGGTGCGCCTGGCGGTGGTGCTGCCGATCGCGCTCGGGCTGATCCTCGCCCTGCTCTACACGCTGTTCAACTCGCTGCGCGACAGCCTGCTCACGCTCGCCGCGATCCCCCTCTCGATCGCCGGCGGCCTGATCGCGCTGTACCTGTCGGGGCTCAACCTCAGCGTGTCGGCGGCAATCGGCTTCATCTCGCTGTTCGGCGTGTCGGTCATGAACGGGATCCTGGTCATCAGCCACTTCAACCACCTGTTGTTCGAGGGCAGCCCGCCGCTGGAGGCGATGCGCCTGGCCGCCGAGCAGCGCATGCGCCCGATGCTGATGACCGCGCTCTCGGCCTGCATCGGCCTGCTGCCCGCCGCGCTCTCCACTGGCATCGGCAGCCAGGTGCAGCGTCCGCTGGCCACGGTGGTGGTGGGCGGCATGCTGCTGGGACCGCTGATGCTGCTGGTGGTGGCGCCGGCACTGCAGGTGCTGGTGGTGGAGTGGTCGCAGCAGCGCAGTCGACGCCGCACCACCGCGACGGAGCCCTCGCCGTGAACGCGCGCGCCTACCGCTTCGCCGCCTGCCTTGCCACCGCCGTGCTGGTCGCCGGCTGCGCGGTCGGCCCCGACTACCGGCGCCCGGCGCTGCCGCCGGCGGACGCCTACCTGCGCGAGCCGCTGCCGGCGACGATAAGCGGCGCGGGCGACAGCCAGCGCCTGCTGCCGGGGACGCAGGCCAGCGCGGCATGGTGGCGGGCCTACGGCTCGCCGCAGCTCGACGCGCTGGTGGCGCGCGCGCTGACGCACAACCCGTCGCTCGACGGGGCACGGGCCGCACTGCGCGTGGCGCAGGAAAATCTCGCCGCGCAGCGGGCAGCGTTCCTGCCGAATGTGCAGCTCGGCTACTCGGCCAGCCGCCAGCGGAACGCCGTGGGCACCCTCTCGCCCGCGCTGACCTCCGGCCAGCCGATGTATACGCTGCACACGGCGCAGCTCACAGTGGGCTACGCGCCGGACGTGTTCGGGCTGAACCGGCGCACGACCGAGTCGCTGGCCGCGCAGGCGCAGGCGCAGCGCCTGCAGTTGGAAGCCGTGCGCCAGGCACTGGCCGCGAACGTGGTGGCGGCGGCGGTGCAGGAAGCCTCGCTGCGCGCGCAGATCGCGGCCACCGAGGGCATCGTCGCGGACGCCACCCGTGCGCTCGCGCTGGTGCGCCGGCAGGTCGAACTGGGCGGCGCCTCCGGCCTCGACGCGGCCGCGCAGGAAATCGCCCTGGCCCAGGCCCGCGCCGCCCTGCCCGTGCTGCAGAAGCAGGAGCAGCAGAATCGCGACCTGCTCGCGGTGCTGGCCGGGGAGCCGCCCGCGCAGGCAAACGAGCCGCCGTTCGCATTGGACCGCCTGCAGCTGCCGCGCGAGCTGCCGGTGGCGCTGCCGGCCACGCTGGTCGAGCGGCGCCCGGACGTGCGCGCCGCCGAGGCCGAGGTGCATGCCGCCAGCGCCCAGGTCGGTGTGGCCGTGGCCAGCCGCTTTCCGCAGTTCTCGCTGTCCGCGCAATACGGCGGCAGCGCCACCGCCTTCGACCGCATGTTCGCCTCGGGCAACACGTTCTGGAGCCTGACCGGCGGCGTGGCGCAGACCGTGCTCGACTTCGGCGCGCTGAAGCACCGCCAGCGCGCCGCCGAGGCCGCCCTGCAGCAGGCCGTGGCGCAGTATCGCGGCACCGTGCTGGCCGCGTTCCAGAATGTCGCCGACGCGCTCTACGCACTGGACGCCGACGCCCGCGCGGCCGAGGCCGCCGCCAGCGCCGAGTCTGCCGCGCGGCGCACGCTGGAACTCACCCGCCGGCAGCAGCAGGCAGGCCAGGTGGGCGGGCTGGCCGTGCTCGTGGCGGAGCAGGCCTGGCAGCAGACGCGGATCGCCGCGGTGCAGATGCAGGCGACGCGCCACGCCGACACCGCGGCGCTGTTCCTCGCCCTCGGCGGCGACTGGCGGGGCAACACACCGAAGCCGTGAGCTGCGCGGGGCTCAGCCCCGTGCCAGGGTCTTCGCGTAGTCGAGGCGGCGCAGCGCCTCGGCGCGGCCGGCCAGGTAGATGGTGTGCTCGATCGAGGGCGAGACCTGGGTGCCGGTCATCGCCACGCGCAGCGGCTGGGCGACCTTGCCCATGCCAAGCGCCAGCTGCGCGGCGACCTGTTCGATCACCTGGTGGATGGGCCCGGGTTGCCACTGGACCTCGGCGAGCAAGGCCTTCGCCGCATCGAGCACGGCCGGCGCGCTGTCGTTCCTCAGGTGCTTGGCCACCGCCTTGTCGTCCCACTCGACGATGGGGCCGTACCAGATCTTCGCGCGCTCGGCCATTTCCTTCAGCGTGTGCACGCGGTCGCGCAGCGCCACGATCACGTCGACCGGCGCCGGGCCGTGCGAAGCGTCGATGCCGGCACGCTGCAGGTGCCACTCGAACTCGGCGGCCAGCGACTGCGGCTCGTCGGTCTTCAGGTAGTGCTGGTTGAGCCAGGCGAGCTTCTCGGTGTCGAAGCGCGAGGCAGCCTTGTTGACGTTGGCGATGTCGAACAGCGCGATCATTTCCTCACGCGAGAAGATCTCCTGGTCGCCGTGCGACCAGCCGAGGCGCACCAGATAGTTCAGGATCGCGTGCGGCAGGAAGCCGTCGGCGCGGTACTCCATCACGCTGACCGAGTTGGTGCGCTTGGAGAGCTTCTTGCCTTCCTTGTCCAGGATCATCGGCAGGTGCGCGAATTCCGGCACTGGCGCACCGAGCGCCTGGTAGATGTTGATCTGCCGCGGCGTGTTGTTGACGTGGTCGTCGCCGCGGATCACCTCGGTGATGCCCATGTCGATGTCGTCGACCACCACCGCGAAGTTGTAGGTGGGCCAGCCGTCGGAGCGGAAGATCACCAGGTCGTCCAGCTCGCTGTTGGCGATCTCGATGCGGCCCTTCACCTTGTCCTCGAACACCACCGAACCCTCCGTCGGGTTACGGAAGCGGATCACGCGATTCGGATCCTCGCGGAAAGGTTCGTTGCGGTCGCGGTAATAGCCGTTGTAGCGCGGCTTTTCGCCCGCCTTCATGGCCGCCTCGCGCATCGCCTCGATCTCTTCCTTGCTCTCGTAGGCGTAGTAGGCGTTGCCGGCGGCGACCAGTTCGCCGGCGACCTGTTTGTAACGCGCCAGCCGCTGGGTCTGGTAGAACGGGCCTTCGTCGGCGTCGAGATCGAGCCAGTGCATGGCGTCGAGGATCGCCTGCACGGCCTCCTCAGTGGAGCGCTCGCGATCGGTGTCCTCGATGCGCAGGATGAACTGGCCGCCGCGGCGACGCGCCTCCAGCCAGCAATACAGCGCGGTGCGCGCCCCGCCGATGTGCAGGAAGCCGGTGGGGCTGGGGGCGAAGCGGGTGCGGACGGTCATCGGTATATCAGCGGAATGGGATTGAGCCGCCGATTTTAACCGATCTGCGACATGCGCCCGCGCATCTGCCGGCCGGATCCGCTCACTTCACGTGAATGGTGATCTTCCTCGACACCACGGTCGGCTCGAACGGCACGTGGTTCTGGTCGCCCAGCTCCAGTTGCAGCGTGTGCGTGCCCGGCTTCAGCTTCAACGTGGTCTCGGTCTGGCCGCCGCCGAAATGGATGTGCTGTTCGTCCTTCGGAACCGGCTGGCCGGCGGGCGGCAGCTCCTTCACGTCGACCAGCAGGTGGTGGTGGCCGGTGTGTTCCTTGGCCACGCCGGCCGGCGCCACGCCCATGCCCTTGAGGCCAAAGCGCACGGTGACGTCCTGGCCCACGGTGGCGCCATTGGCGGGCGCGATGATGTACGCCTCGGCACCGGCAGGAGCCGGCGTGGCCGGCAGGCCGGCCGGGGCATCGGCGGCCAGCGCGGTGCCGGTCAACCCGGCCATGGCCAGGGCAAACAGGATACGTTTCATCGTCGGTCTCCAGTGAGGGAAGAACGACCCAGTGTAAGCGCAGCGTCATGCCCTCGCCACGCCAGCGCAACGCCGCGGCGCGAAGCTGCGCCCAGCCAGCACGGGTATTCTCATGCGCATCGGCATCGTCAGCGAGACCTATCCACCGGAAATCAACGGCGTCGCGCTGACCGTGCACAGCCTCGCCGCCGGGCTCGCCGCCCGCGGCCACTGCATCGACCTGATCCGTCCGCGCCAGCCGCAGTCGCACGGCGACGAATCCGGCATCGACGTGCTCGAACTGCGCGGCGGCGCGCTGCCCCGCTATCCAGGTCTGCGCTTCGGCCTGCCCGCCGGGCGCACACTGCGGCGGCACTGGTCGCGGCAGCGCCCCGATGCAGTCTATGTGGCCACCGAAGGGCCGCTCGGCTGGTCGGCCGTGCGCGCCGCCAGGCAGCTGGGCATCCCGCTCAGCAGCGGTTTCCATACCCGCTTCGACAGCTACGCCAGCCATTACGGCGTGGGCCTGCTCACGCCGCTGGTGCGCGGCTACCTGCGTCGTTTCCACCAGCGCGCCGCCGCCACGCTGGTGCCGACCGATGCGCTCGCACAGGAACTGCACGCCATGGGCATCACCAATACGCGCCTGCTGCGCCGCGCCGTGGATACGCAGCTGTTCCATCCGAACCGCCGCGACATGGCCCTGCGCGCCGACTGGGGCGTGGACGCCGCCACGCCGGTGGTGCTGTACGTGGGGCGCATCGCGCCGGAGAAGAATCTCGAACTGGCGGCACGAACCTTTCGCGCGATCCAGCAGCAGGTGCCGCGGGCGCGCTACGTGTGGGTCGGCGACGGCCCGGCCCGCGACGCGCTGCAGGCCGCGCATCCGGATTTCATCTTCGCCGGCGTGCAACGCGGCGAGGCACTGGCCCGGCACTACGCCAGCGCAGACCTGTTCCCGTTCCCCAGCCTCAGCGAGACCTTCGGCAACGTGATCATCGAGGCCCTGGCCGCCGGCCTGCCGGTGGTGGCGTACGCCGAAGGCGCTGCGCGCGAGCACCTGGTCGACGGCGTCAACGGTTGCTGCATTGCTACGGGCGATGAGGCGGCCTTCATCGACGCCACGGTCAGGCTGGCCAGCAACCCGGCGCTGATCCGGCACATGGGCCGCGCGGCGCATGCCGGCGTGGCGGGGCTGTCGCCCGAAGCGGTGATCCGCGATTTCGAAAACCTGCTGCGCGAAATGGCCGAGGAGAACCTGCATGAACACGCCTCCGTCGCTGCCCAACTCTGAACTCCTGCCTGGACCCCGCTTCGCGCTGGATCGTCGCGTCTGCGTGATCGCCAACCACTGGGGCGCCCGTCGCGTGGTGGGTGCATGCTTCGGCATGGTCAGCCGGCTCGGCGACGGCATGTTCTGGTACGCGCTGATGGCGGCGCTGGCGGCGTTCGGCGGCCAGCGCGGGCTGATCGCGGCCACGCACATGGCGGTCACCGGACTCGCTGCGCTGCTGCTGTATCGCGTGCTGAAACGTTGGACGCGCCGCCCGCGTCCGTATCGCGCCTGCCCCGGCGTGATCGCGCACGTGCCTCCGCTGGACGAGTTCAGCTTCCCGTCCGGACATACCCTGCAGGCGGTGGGCTTCAGCATCGTGGCGCTGGCCTGGTATCCGGCGCTGGCACCGCTGCTGCTGGGCTTCACCGCGCTGGTCGCCGCCTCGCGGGTGATCCTCGGCCTGCACTACCCGAGCGATGTGCTCGCCGCCATCGTGATCGGCGGCATGCTCGGCGGCGCCTCGCTATGGCTGGCCGGCCTGCCCGGCTGAGAGGTTGTGATTTTTTCAACCTCCCAGGCCGGCCACGGCGAGGCCAGGGCGAGGGCATGGCGAGGGCATGGATGCCCGAGTTGAGGCAACGCAGGGAGCGGTTGCCCGATGCCCGAGTTGAGGCAACGCAGGAGCGGTTGCCCGATGGCCGGACATGAAACAGTCACGCCAGTGACTGTTTCATGTGAGCGAGTCCGGGCATGTACCGGACTCGCGATCGAAGAAAACCACAGGATGTGGTTTTCTTCACAAGCGCTGAGCAGATCCTGCGCACGCCGTCGGCCGTGTCTTTGCGCTCAAGCAGATAGCGCACTTGTCCACAGGCTTTACCGCGCGCGCTCCACAATCGCTGTGGAAAACCAGTGCCGCACACCGCGCCGTCATGCGCAACTCGTGACCAGCGCGTAGCAAGTGCTTGATGGAGCAGCGGCGAAGTCGGCTTGTCCACAGGCTTTGCCGGAACGCTTCCACAGCAGCTGTGGAAAACCCTTCGGCAAGAACGACGATGCCGCCCGCAGGCGGCATCGCATCATGGCAGGCAGCTCGCCCGCTCAGGCCGCGCGTGGCGCCTTCATCAGGATGCCGAGCAGATCGGCCAGCTTGTCGCGCATCTCGCGGCGGTCGACGATCAGGTCGATCGCGCCGTGTTCGAGCAGGAACTCCGAACGCTGGAAACCTTCCGGCAAGGTCTCGCGCACGGTCTGCTCGATCACCCGTGGGCCGGCGAAGCCGATCAGCGCCTTCGGCTCGCCGATATTGATGTCGCCGAGCATCGCCAGGCTGGCGGAGACGCCGCCGGTGGTCGGGTTGGTCAGCACGCTGATGTACGGCACGCCGGCGTCGCGCAGGCGCGCCAGCGCGGCGGAGGTCTTGGCCATCTGCATCAGCGAGAACAGCGCTTCCTGCATGCGCGCGCCGCCGGTGGCGGAGAAGCACACCAGCGCGCTCCGGTCGGCCAGCGCACGTTCGGCGGCGCGGGCGAATTTCTCGCCGACCACCGAACCCATCGAGCCGCCCATGTAGGCGAACTCGAACGCCGTCGCCATCAGCGGACGGCCCTTGAGCCGGCCGCTCATCGCGACCATCGCGTCCTTCTCGCCGAGCTTCTTCTGGGTGGCGACGATGCGGTCGCGGTACTTCTTGGTATCGCGGAATTTCAGCGGATCGGTCGGCTCCAGGCTGGCCCACAATTCCTGCGCCGAGCCCTCGTCGAGCAGCGCGCCGAGTCGCACCCGAGCGCTGATGTAGTGATGGTGACCGCACTTGGGGCAGACCATCAGGTTGCGTTCCAGCTCCGGCCGGTACAGCACGGTGCCGCAACCGCCGCACTTCTCCCACACGCCCTCGGGTACTGAACCCTTGCCGCCGTTCGGACTCTGCGGGCGGGTGCGCGGGTTCATGATTTTCTGCAGCCAGTTCATTGCATCGCCCTACCGTTCGTGCGCGCCACCCAGGGCAGCATGTTGTTCAGTGCGCGTCGAGCGCGCTGCGAATCGGCGCGAGAAACGCGCGTACCCGTCCAGCAATGTCATCGGCATCCGTCGCGCCGGCCAGCTTGTCCACCAGCGCGCTGCCGATCACCACCGCGTCGGCAAAACCGGCGATCGCCTGTGCGCTCGCTGCATCGCGGATGCCGAAGCCCACCGCCACCGGCGCCTTCGCACGGGCGCGGATATCGGCCACGCGCACCGCGATGTCGCCGGTGCTCAAGTGTGCCGCACCGGTGATGCCGGCGAACGAGACATAGTACAGGAAACCCTCGGCCGAACCGCACAGCTGCGCCATACGCGAGGGTTCGGTGGTGGGCGCGGCGAGCAGGATCTGCTGCAGCCCGGCGTCGCGCAACGGCTGCAGCACGGCGGACTCCTCCAGCGGGCAATCGACCAGCAGCACGCCGTCGACGCCGGCCTGCACGGCCTCCTGCGCGAAGCGCGCGTAGCCGTGGATCTCGACCGGATTCAGATAGCCCATCAACACGATCGGCGTGTCCGCATCGCGCTGGCGGAACCTGGCGACCCAGCCCAGCACGTCGGCGAGGCCCACGCCCTTCGCGATGGCCCGCTCGCTGGCGTGCTGGATCACCGGGCCGTCCGCCATCGGATCGGAGAACGGCACGCCCAGCTCGATCAGGTCGGCGCCGACGTCGACCAATGCATGCATCAACGCCACCATGTGCTGCGGTGACGGATCGCCGGCAGTGACGAACGGGATCAGGCCGGTGCGATTGGCGGCCTTCAGTGCAGCGAAGCGGCGGTCGATGCGGCTCATACCTCGACTCCTTCGCGCGCGGCGATCGTGTGCACGTCCTTGTCGCCGCGGCCGGACAGGTTGCACAGCACGATGCCGTCCGGCGGATACTCGCGCGCCAGCTTGACCGCCTGCGCCACCGCGTGGCTGGACTCCAGCGCGGCCAGGATGCCTTCGGTGCGCGCCAGCAGGTGGAACGCCGCCAGCGCCTCGTCGTCGGTGACGCCGACATAGTCGGCGCGGCCGGTGTCCTTCAGGAACGCATGCTCGGGGCCGACGCCCGGGTAATCGAGGCCGGCCGAGACCGAATGCGTCTCGGTGATCTGGCCGTTGTCGTCGCACAGCACGTAGGTGCGGTTGCCGTGCAGCACGCCGGGACGGCCGGCGGCCAGCGAGGCCGCGTGATGGCCCGTCGCGATGCCCTCGCCCGCCGCCTCGGCGCCCACGATGCGCACGCCGGCGTCGTTGAGGAAGGCATGGAACAGGCCGATCGCGTTGGAGCCGCCGCCGACGCAGGCGGTCAGCACGTCGGGCAGGCGGCCATACTCTTCGAGCATCTGCGCGCGCGCCTCGCGGCCGACGATCGCGTTGAAGTCGCGCACCATCAGCGGGTACGGATGCGGCCCGGCAACGGTGCCGATGATGTAGAAGGTGTCGGCCACGTTGGTGACCCAGTCGCGCATCGCCTCGTTCAGCGCATCCTTCAGCGTCTTCGAGCCGGAAGTGACCGGCACCACCTCGGCGCCGAGCAGCTTCATGCGATAGACGTTGATCTTCTGCCGCTCGATGTCCACCGCGCCCATGTAGACCACGCACTTCAGGCCCAGCCGCGCCGCCACCGTGGCGCTGGCCACGCCGTGCTGGCCGGCGCCGGTCTCGGCGATGATGCGGGTCTTGCCCATGTTGCGCGCGACCAGCGCCTGGCCCACGGTGTTGTTGATCTTGTGCGCGCCGGTATGGTTGAGGTCTTCGCGCTTGAACAGGATGCGCGCGCCACCGACGTGCTTCGACAGCCGCTCGGCGTGGTAGATCGGGCTGGGCCGGCCCACGTAGTGCTTCAGGTCGCGGTCGAGTTCGGCGATGAAGGCCGGATCCTGGCGCAGGCGCAGGTAGGCTTCGGTCAGTTCGGCCAGCGGCGCCATCAGGGTCTCGGCGACGTAACTGCCGCCGTAGTTGCCGAAGCGGCCGTGCGCGTCGGGGTAAGCGTTGTAGTCCACGATCTTGCTCATGTAGTCACTCGATACGGGCGTCGGAGCGCACCCTGTCCACAAGGGACTTCCTTCGGTCGTGCGCGATGCTTTTGTCCACTATGCAGAAAGAGCATCGCGCACAGGGTGCGCTCCTACAGGCAAGCAGCCATCTTAGCGGCAAGCCCGACCGAACGGGGGTCACAGGTAACGGCGAATGGAGGCCCTGACCTCGGCCAGTTGTCCGGGCGTGAGCGGGCCGAGGATGCCGCGCCGGTCGGCGGGCAAGTGTGCGGCGGGATCCTCGTCGCCGAACACGTAGTAGTCCAGCAGTTCCTTCCACGCCGCCCGTTCCGCCGGCGGCAGCGCGCGCAAGGCGAGGATGCAGTGCATCAGGGCGCCCAGCGCAGTGTCCGGCGCATGACCGTCGGCAGGCACCGGCCGCCACCAGTAGTTCACCAGCGCGTTGATCCGCTGCAGGGATTCCACGTGATGCCACCACAGCGGCGGAATGTAGATCGCATCGCCGGGATGAAGCTCCGCCGCCTGCGCCTCGGCCAGCGCCCGTTTCAGGCGGGGAAAGCGCGGATCGTCGGGGCGGTCGAGCCGGGCGATGCCGATCGCCGCGCCGGTAGGCGCGAAATCCAGCGGCCCGACGTACAGGTTGCGCGCCTGTTCCGGCGCGAACAGGGTGAAGCGCCGGATGCCGCACACCACGCAGGCGACATTGTGGTACTCGTCGAAATGCGCCGGCGTGGTGACCCGGTTGCCGATCCAGATGCGCGGCTGGATGCTGCGGTCGAGGAAGGGAATGGCGTGATCGTCCAGCAACCCCGGCAGGCACTCGGCGATCAGCGCGCTCTGCATCGCCAGCCCCGGCGCCTCCGGCTGGCGGCTGTACTGCGCCAGCCGCTGCAGGCCCTGGCCGATCGAGACGCGGTGGTGCTCGTAGTTGAAGCCGTCGAACGCCGCGTTGTAGCCGATCACCCCGCCCTCGCCCGGCGGCAGCAGCAGCGCATCAACCTCGCCGCCGTTGTCCCGCCGCGCCAGCTCGCGCGCAAACGCGTCGTCCGACTGCCGCGCCCAGGCCACCATCGGCCAGTCGCGGCACAGGCCGCGGATCACCAGCGGGCGGGCGCGGCCGACCAGCTCGGCAAGGGCGGGCGAACCGTCGCCATCGCGGCATTCCTCGATGGCGGCCGGAGCGCCGCTCACGCCGTATCCGCCTCGCGCACCGCGCGGATGAAGGCTTCCAGCCGGGCCGGGTCCTTGATCCCCGGCGCCGACTCCACCCCGCTGGCCACGTCCACCGCCCACGGCCGCGCCGTACGCACGGCCTCGCCCACGTTGCCGGCGTGCAGGCCGCCGGCCAGGATCAACGGCTGCGCCAGGCTATCCGGCAGCAACGACCAGTCGAACGTCCTGCCGCTGCCGCCGGCCTCGCCTGCCGCGTGGCCGTCCAGCAGCAGGCCGGCGGCGTGCGGATACGCCTGCAACCGGGACAACGCCGTCGCGCCCTCGCCCATCGCAACCGCCTTGAGGAACGGATGGCCGAACTGCGCGCACCAGGCGTCGCTCTCGCTGCCGTGGAACTGCAGCCAAGTGGGCCGCACGGCGTCGAGCACCTGCTGCACCAGTGCTGCCTCGTCGTCCATGAACAAGGCCACGGTGGCCACGAACGGCGGCAGCGCCGCCACGATCTCGCGCGCCTGCGCCAGCGTCACCTGCCGCCGGCTGCGTGCGGTGAACACCAGCCCGATCGCGTCGGCACCGAGCCGCGCGGCGAGCAGCGCGTCGCCGACCCGGGTCATGCCGCAGCACTTGATGCGGGTCACTGGCTCACCTCGCCCGGCAGGCCCCAGTACGGCTCGTAGCGCGGGCCGATGAAGGTCAGTCCGGTAGCCGGCGCGGTCGGTCCAGCCAGCTGGCGGTCGCGGCCGGCCAGCAGCTCGGCCACCCATGCGACCGGCTGCTCACCACGACCGACCGGCAGCAGCGAGCCGACGATGTTGCGCACCATGTGGTGCAGGAACGCGTTCGCCTCGATGTCGACGAACACCTGCCCGCCCTCGCGCCGCACGCTCACCGCCAGCACGCTGCGGCGCGGGTGCGCGGCCTGGCAGGACAGCGCGCGGAACGCGCTGAAATCGTGCTCGCCCAGCAGCGCCTGCGCGGCTTCGTGCATGCGCGCGGCATCCAGCGGCAGGCGCTCCCAGGTGACGTAGCGCGCATCCAGCGCCGCCCGCACCGGCCGGTTGAGAATGTGGTAGCGATAGCGCCGGCTGCGTGCCGCGTAACGCGCGTGGAAGCTGTCCGGCACCGGTTGCGCCCACAGCACCGCCACGCTGGCCGGCAGGTTGGAGCAGCCGCCGAGTACCCAGCCGCGCATGTCGCGGCGTGCTTCGGTGTCGAAGTGCACGACCTGGCAGCGGCTATGCACGCCGGCATCGGTGCGCCCTGCGCAGCTGACCTCGACCGGATGGTCGGCCACCTTCGACAATGCTTCCTCCAGCACACCCTGCACGCTGACATCGGCCTTCAGGCGCTGCCAACCGCTGAAATCGGTACCGTCGTATTCGATGCCCAGGGCAATGCGCATGGAGTCGTGCAGCGGTTCGTCGAAAGAAGAAAGATTAGCAGGCCACAACGGCATCGGGCCGGCAAAAACCGGCCCGATGCGTTCCGCGCGTTGCTGCCCGCGGCTCAGTGCAGGCTGTCGAGCAGGCGCTTGGCGGCATCCTTCTGCATCTGGCTGCCTTCCTTGGCCACCTCGTCGAGCATGGCGCGGGCGCCTTCGGCGTCGCCCATGTCGATATAGGCGCGGGCCAGGTCGAGCTTGGTGTCCACCGGGTCGTCGTTGAACTCGCTCAGGTCATGGCCAGCGTCGGCCGCCAGCGGCATGCTGTCGTCTTCCTCGAAGTGCCAGCTCGACACCGGCTCGGTGGGCGCGGGCCGGCTCGATGCCAGCGGCGCGACCACGGTGGCGTCGTCCCCCGCCGGCGCCGCTGTCGGTGCCGGGCGCGCCGCCGTTTCGCCAGCGGTCCGGGTGAGATCGAAGTTGAAGTTGTATTCGCTGACGGGCTTGGACCCGCTCGGCGGCAGCGGCGGCGGCGCGGAGACCACCGTGGGCGCATCACCCTTGTCGGCATAGTCGTCGATGTTGAACGCGCCGCGCGCTTCGGCCTCGCCGGACAGCGCCGGCTCGGCGTGATGGTCGAACAGCGGGTGGCCCGGCGCCAGGTCCTCGCCCATGTGCAGCACATCCTGCCACTCGTCCTGCTGCGGATCGACGATATGGGCGTGCATCGCCTCGGCCGCCGCCTCGAAATGCTCGACGTCGCGGCGCGAGTAGTACAGGGTGACCAGTTCCAGGTGCAGGCTGATGTCATCGGGATGTTCGGCCAGCTGGTCGAGCAGCTCGTCCTGGTCGACGTCGCCGCCGGGAAAATCCTGAGCGGAGGCGGCGGTCGAACCGAAACGGTTGGCCAGCGACGGCGGCACCTTGGACGCCTCGGCGGCCGGCTTGCGCCGGCGGCCCAGCATGGCCAGCAGGATCAGCAGCACGATCGCACCGCCCGCGGCCGCCCAGGCCCACGTATGCATGTACCACGGCTGTTCCAGCGGCGCCGGCGCATGGGCCGGCGGCGTGGCGACCGGCTTCTCCACCGGCTTGGCCAGCGTCGACGTCGCGATCGGCGTGGTCATCACGGTGCTGGCGTGCGCCGGGGCGCGGGCCGGAGCGGAGGCAGCCGCCGCAGTGGCCGCAACCGGCGCCGCAGCGACACTGGCGGCCGTGCTGGCGGTGGCGGTTTCCAGCTTCTCCACGGGCGCCGCGGGCACGGCGCCCGTGGCCTTCGTGTTGCTGGCGGCGGCCGCCGGCGATGCAGCCGCAGGCTGATTGGCCGCCTTGCGTGCGGCGGCCAGCTTGGCCTGCAGCTCGGCGATCTGGTTGTCCTTCAGCGACAGCAGGCGCTCGTTCTTGCTGTTGATGTCCGCCAGATCCTTCACGCGGGCCTTCAGATCCGTGGTCTGCTGCTGCAGGCTGGCCAGACTCTCCTTGGTGCGCAGCAGCTCCTGGCGCGCGCCATTGCCGGCCGCGCCGCCGCCCTGCGAGCCGGCGCCGGTGTTCGCCTTGGCCGGCATCAGGGCCAACCGGTCGCCGGTGTCGGGTGCGCCGGTCGACGCACCGGCACTGGACGTACGGGCGGCGGCGTTGGCCACGACCGCCGGCTTGCCCGGGGTACCGGCACGCCAGTCGCTGTTCTGCCGGCGCACTTCGGCGACGGCGGCGGCGATCGTCATGGCCTGCGCCTCGGCCGAGGTCGGCACGCGCAGCACCACGCCGGTCTTCAGCGCATTGATGTTGTTGCGGTAGAACGCATTCGGGTTGGCCTGCTGCAGCGCCAGCATCATCTGCTGCACGTCGACGCCGGACGGGGTCACGCTGCGCGCAATGCTGGACAGCGTCTGGCCACGCTCGACCGGAGCGGTCTGGCCGTTGCCGGCCTCTACGGACGCGGGAGCGGGCGCCGCCTTCGCCACAGCCGCCTTGGCGGGCTTGGCCGGGGCAGCCGTCTTCGTCGCCGGAGCCTCCGCCGCCTTGGCCGGCCGGGTCACCCTCGGGTACGGCGCGGAGGGCGCCGTGGTGGTCGCGACGGGCGCCGCCTGGGAACCGTTCGGCGGATCGAGCAGGATCGCGTACTCGCGCACGCTCCTGCCGGCCTTGCCGTTCACTTCGATCAACAGGTCGAGGAAGGGGTCGCCCACCGGCGTGCTGCTGGTGATGCGGATCACCGGTTGCCCAGCGCCGGCGGTGGCCACGCTGAAATGCAGCGGGACCGCGGTGCGCCCGCCAACGATGCCGGCACGCGCGAATTCGTCGCTGGAAGCCAGCTGGACGGTGAGCCCCTGCAACTCCGCCGGGCTTTCGGGATGCAGCGGAATCTCGGCCAGCAGCGGCTGTCCCAGCGCCGATTTGACCCGGATCTGACCAAGGTCCACAGCCATGACCTGGCTGCTGCCCAGCGCCAGCGCGATCAGCATCGACAATTTCAACGAACGATTCATTGCATGTTCCCCCGAACGATCCTGGCGCGACCCTTTATTTGTTCATGGCGCCGCCGCAAGGGCGGCCTGCCCCAAAATGAGCTGCCACTTTAGTTATATGCAGGCCAATCAACAATAGCTGCGGCGAATACTTGCAGTGCATTGCTGCAGTGTGTTCTCACCGCGGCGACACTTCTCAACGCGCGCCCGAGGCCGCCTGGGCCTGCAGTTTATGCAGCTGTTGCTGCAGCTCGGCGATGGTCTGGTCCTGCTGCTGCAGCCGTTCGCTGGCCCGCCTGCTGTCCGATTCCTGCCGGCCGAGGTGCTGCTTCAGCCGTGCCACTTCGGCCTGGCTGCCCGCCAGTCGCTGCCGGGCCGTCGACAGTAATTTTGCCGGCGCCGGCGCAGCCGGCGACGGCTTCGCCCGGTCACCGGCCCAGGCCGCCGACGCGAGGACGAACCCAGCAATTACAAGGAGTTGCATCAAACGCCTGTTCAGAGATAGTCCTCGATCAGCAATTCGGCGATCTGTACCGCGTTCAGCGCCGCGCCCTTGCGGATGTTGTCCGAGACGATCCACAGATCCAGCCCGCGTTCGTACGAGATGTCCTCGCGGATGCGCCCCACGTACACCGGATCGTTGCCGGCCGCCTCGCCCACCGGGGTCGGATAGCCGCCCGGCTTGCGCTCGTCCACCAGCACCACGCCCGGCGCCTGGCGCAGCAGCTCGCGGGCCTGCTCGGCGGTGATCTTGTCGCTGGTCTCGATGTGCACTGCCTCGGAATGGCCATAGAACACCGGCACGCGCACCGCGGTCGGGTTCACCTGGATCGACTCGTCCTCCAGGATCTTGCGGGTCTCCCACACCAGCTTCATTTCTTCCTTGGTGTAGCCGTTCGGCTGGAAATCGTCGATCTGCGGGATCACATTGAACGCGATCTGGGCCGGGAATTTCTTGCCCGGTTCCACGCTTTGGAAGTTCAGCAGCGCCGCGGTCTCCCGGCCCAGCTCCTCCATGCCGCTGCGGCCGGCGCCGGAAACCGACTGGTAGGTGGCCACGTTGATCCGCTCGATCTGCACCGCGCGGTGGATCGGCGCCAGCGCCACCAGCATCTGCATGGTCGAGCAGTTCGGGTTGGCGATGATGCCGCGCGTGGTGTACTGCGCGATCGCATGCGGGTTGACCTCGCTGATCACCAGCGGGATGTCGTCCTGGTAGCGGAACTCGGAGGTGTTGTCGATCACCACCGCGCCGGCCGCCGCCGCGCGCGGCGCATGCACGCGGCTGACCGAGCCGCCGGCGGAGAAGAACGCGATGTCGACGCCGGCGAAGTCGTAGGTGTCCAGCAACTGCACGGTGATGTCCTTGCCGCCGAAGCTGACCTTGCCGCCGGCGGAACGCTCGCTGGCCAGCGGCACCAGCTCGCTGACCGGGAACTCGCGCTCGGCGAGGATCGCCAGCACGGTCTCGCCGACCGCGCCGGTGGCGCCGACCATGGCGACCTTGTAACTGCTCTTCTGACTCATGGGATTGTCTGCTCGCGGGTGGTGATCGTGCCGGTTACAGCACGTTGGGATTGAGGATGTTGGGCGGGCGCCCGGTGCGCGGGCCGTGGCCGAACCGCGCCAGCACATTGTCGACCGCCGCCGAGGTCATTGCGCGGCGGGGGTCGGTCGTGGCGCTGGCGATATGCGGGCTGAGCACCACGTTGTCGAGTTCGAGCAGGCCCGGGTACAGCGCCGGTTCGCCCTCGAACACGTCCAGCACGGCGCCGGCCTGCCGCCGCTCGCGCAGGGCCGCGGCCAGCGCCTTGTCGTCCACGATGCCGCCGCAGGCCACGTTCACCAGCATCGCGGTCGGCTTCATCAGCGCCAGCTCGGGCGCGCCGATCGCATGCCGGGTCTGCGGCGTCAACGGCAACGCCAGCACCAGGAAGTCGGCCTCGCGCAGCAGCTGCGACTTGTCGACGAAGCGCGCGTTGCAGGCGCGCGATGGCCTCCGGCAGCGGCGAACGGTTGTGGTACAGCACCGGCATGCCGAAACCGACCGCACGCTGCGCAATGGCCTGGCCGACCCGGCCCATGCCGAGGATGCCCAGGCTGCGGCCGCGCACGTCGCTGCCCAGCCACGCCTCGAATTCGGTGGCCTTCCAGTGCCCGGCGCGCAGCCAGCGCTCGGCCGCGGTCATCCGCCGTGCCGCGCCGAGCAGCAGAGCCCAAGCGTAATCGGCCACGCTCTCGTTGAGCACGTCGGCGGTGTTGGAGACAGCGATGCCGGCGGCGCTGAGCGCGTCGAGGTCTAGATTGTCGTGGCCGACGGCAAGGTTGGCGACGATGCGCAGGCGGTGTGCGCCGGCAATCTCCGCCGCGCCGATACGGTCCTTCAGGCCGACGATCGCAGCGTCCTGCCCGGCCAGCTTCGCCGCCAGTTCGGCCGGACTGAACTTGCGCTCCTCCGCCTCGGCGGTCACCTCGAAATGCGGTTCGAGCCGGGCGATGACGCCCGGGAAGGTGGGTCGCGAGATCCAGATGCGCGGCTTGTCAGTCATCGACTTGGTTCCGGTTGCAGCACACGCCCCGTCACGGGATGCGCGGAGCCACCACGCCCACGTCGCCGCACTGAGCGCGGTGGCGCAAGGCGTGATCCATCAGCACCAGCGCCATCATCGCTTCGGCGATCGGGGTAGCGCGGATGCCGACGCAGGGGTCGTGGCGGCCCTTGGTCACCACCTCGACCGGTTCGCCGGCCAGGTTCACGCTGTGTCCGGGGATCAGGATACTGGAGGTGGGTTTCAGCGCGATCGAGGCGACTACTGCCTGTCCCGTGCTGATACCGCCGAGAATGCCACCGGCGTGATTGGACGTAAAGCCGTCCAGATACATCTCGTCGCGATGCCCGCTGCCGCGCTGGGCGACGGCGGCGAAGCCGTCGCCGATCTCCACGCCCTTGACCGCGTTGATCGACATCAACGCACCGGCCAGGTCGCCGTCCAGCTTGCCGTAGATCGGCTCGCCCCAGCCCGGCGGTACGCCGTCGGCGATCACGTTGACGCGCGCGCCGACCGAGTCGCCGGACTTGCGCAGCGCGTTGATGTAGTCCTCCAGCGCCGGCACCTGGGCCGCGTCCGGCCAGAAGAACGGGCTCTGCTCCACCGCGTCCCAGTCGAACGCATCCGGCACGACGTCGCCGATCTGCGCCAGGTAGCCGCGCACGCGCACGCCGTGATGTTCGGCCAGCCACTTCTTGGCGACCACCGCGGCGGCCACGCGCATGGTGGTCTCGCGCGCCGAAGAACGACCGCCGCCGCGCGGGTCGCGGATGCCGTATTTCTGCCAGTAGGTGTAATCGGCGTGGCCGGGGCGGAAGGTCTGCCCGATCTCGCCGTAGTCCTTGCTGCGCTGGTCGGTGTTGCGGATCAGCAGCGCGATCGGCGTGCCGGTGGTCCTGCCCTGGTAGACGCCGGAAAGGATTTCCACCTCGTCCGCTTCGTGCCGCTGCGAGGTGTAGCGGCTGCGGCCGGTGGCGCGGCGTTCGAGATCGTGACGGAACTGTTCCGGCACGATGGCCAGCCCCGGCGGGCAGCCGTCGATCACGCAGCCGATCGCCGGCCCGTGGCTTTCGCCGAAGGTGGTGACGGTGAACAGCTTGCCGAAGGAATTGCTGGACATGGCGCGTCCGGGATCAAAACTCCAAGCATACCGGCACCGCCCTTCCTGTAGGAGCCCGCTCACGGGCGATGCCTTGAAAGCCGGGATTCGGGATTCGGGATTCGGGATTCGAAAGAGCATTGCCCGCGAGCGGGCTCCTACAGTGGTGGCGTGGGCCGGTCGCGGGATGGCATGGCGAAGATCATGTCGTCGACCCATTCGCCGTGCAGCCACAGGCTCTCGCGGTGGTGGGGGGCTTCCTGGCGCATGCCGAGGGAACGCAGCAAGGCGAGGCAGGCCAGGTTGCGCGGGTCGACCGAGGCCTGCACGCGGTGCCGGCCCCACGGACCGAACACCTGGTCGAACAGCGCGCGCAACGCCTCGCCGGCGTAGCCGCCGCCCTGCGCGACCGGCACCAGGCTGACGCCGAACTCGACCGAGGCCTGCGCATCCTCCGGCAGGTTCACGCCGAGGTCGCCGATCAGCCGGCCGCCCTCGCGCAGGCGGATCGCGCGCTGGAACCAGCCGACGGGGGTCGCCGCGGAAGATTGCCGCTCGATGAAGGCACGCGCGGCGGCGGGATCGGCTGGCCGCCAGCCCTGGTAGCGCGCCACCGCGGGGTCGCTGCGCAGCGCGAACAGCGCCGCGGCGTCGTCAGGGCGCAGCGCGTCGATCCGCAGCTGCGCCGTGACCAGCTCCATCGCTCAGCCCGGCCGGCGCGCAGCGGCCACCGCACGGATCGCCGACGCGTGCTCGACCAGGTCACGCCGCTCCAGCGCGAACACGCCCATCGGGCCAACCTTGAACTCGATCCACACGAACGGCACTTCCGGCAGCAGCGCGGCCAGCGCGTGCTCGCTCTCGCCCACCTCGACGATCAGCAGGCCATCCTCGGTGAGATGGCCGGCGGCTTCGTCCAGCATGCGCAGGCATAGGTCCAGGCCGTCGGCGCCGGAGGTGAGACCGAGCTTCGGCTCGTGCGCATACTCGCCCGGCAGCGCGGCGTATTCGTCCTCGGTGACGTAGGGCGGATTGGAGACGATCAGGTCGTACCGGCGCCCGGCCACGCCGGCGAACAGGTCGGACTGGATCGCCTCGACGCGGCCCTCGACGTGCTGGAACGCGATGTTCTCGCGCGCCAGCGACAACGCCTCGTCGCTGACGTCGACGATGTCGACCTGCCAGTCCGGGTTGTACTCGGCCATGGCGATGCCGATGCAGCCCGAGCCCGTGCACAGGTCGAGCGCGCGCTCGACCTGACGCTGGTCCAGCCACGGCGCGAAGCCCGTCTCGATCAACTCGGCGATCGGCGAGCGCGGCACCAGCGCGCGGCGGTCGCTCTTGAACTTCAGCCCGGCGAACCAGGTTTCGCCGACCAGGTAGGCCACCGGCAGGCGCTCGTTGACACGGCGCTCGATCAGCGCCAGCACATTCGCGCGTTCGGCCGTGGTCAACCGACCAGCGCCGTACGCCGGCGGGATATCCGGCGGCAGGTGCAGGCTGGCCAGCACCAGGTGGGTGGCCTCGTCGATCGGGTTGTCGTGGCTGTGGCCGAAGGTGAGCCCCGCCGCCGAGAAGCGGCTGGCGCCATAGCGAATGAAGTCGATGATGGTGGCGAGTTCGGCGGTCACGGTGGTTCCGGCTGGGCGGCGAAAGGCCAGCGATTATAAGGCCGCGCCCCGTATACTTCGGTGGATGACCTTCAAGATCCTCCTGCAATACATGCTTCCGCACCGCTTCCTGTCGCGGGTGGTCTACTGGGCCACGCGCTGGACGTTCGCGCCGTGGAAGAACTGGCTGATCGCCACCATCGTGCGCAACTACGATGTGGACATGGCCGAAGCGGCGCAGCCCGATCCGCTGGCCTATCAGCACTTCAATGCGTTCTTCACCCGCAAGCTGAGGCCCGGCGCGCGCCGGGCCGACGCCGACCCGGCCGCCCTGCTTTCGCCAGCCGACGGCCGCATCAGCCAGGCCGGCGCGATCGTGGACGGCCGCATCTTCCAGGCCAAGGGCCAGGAATACACTGCTGCCGAGCTGCTCGGTGGCGACGAGGCCACCGCCGCGCCGTACCGCAACGGTCGCTTCGTCACCGTATATCTGTCGCCACGCGACTACCACCGCGTGCACATGCCGCTGGCCGGCACGCTGAAGGAAACTGTGCACGTGCCGGGGCGCATCTTCAGCGTGGCGCCGTTCACGGTGGAGGCGATTCCGCGGCTGTTCGCGCGCAATGAGCGGCTGGTCTGCCATTTCGAGGGCGAGCACGGCCCATTCGTGGTGGTGATGGTGGGCGCAATCCTGGTCTCGTCGGTGGCCACCGTATGGGACGGCCTGGTGATCCCGCCGTATGCGCCGTCGATCCGGCGCAAGTCGTTTGCCGGCCAGCACGTCACGCTGGACCGCTTCGCCGAGATGGCCCGCTTCAACATGGGCTCCACCGTGATCGTGCTGCTGCCCGAGGGGGCGGCCGAGCTGGATGCCTTGCAGCCGCAGCAGGCCGTGCGGGTCGGTCAGCGGCTGGGACGCCGTCGGCAATCGACGCCGAACTGACGCCGCGCGTCATTTTGTGACGCCCTAGGCGCTATTGCCGCAACCGCTTCGCTACGCTCGTGGCTTCGCCGCACGTGCTGCGTGCCACGAAACTCCAGCGCCGAAGGGGATCCCATGCAAATACTCACTCCGTTGCTCGTGGCGGTGCGCGCACGCCAGCTGGGTCGCCAGTTCCGCGACATCGAACGTAGCGTGCGTGCCCTGCCCAAGCGCAACCGCGAGCGCCTGGGCATGCTCACCCTGCGCGAGATCGGGCAGGCCTCGCGCAGCGATTTCCCGCACCTGTACGGCACCGCGCCGGAAGCGCGCTACCTACCCTGGGGCCATGGCACCGAGGCCGGTTACGAGCGCGCCTGCTCGACCAACGCCGAAGTGGCGCTGCGCGGCATCGCGCTGTGGCTGGCGGTGGCCTACTACGAAACCAAGAATTCCCCGTACCCCAGCCTGCAACCGCAGCACCGCCAGCTGATGCAGTTGCTGCGCGAACTGAAGGAAGTGTACGGGGCCGGCCACGTCGACACCGGCAATGGCAACAACTGGGGGCAGGAGAGCGCCGTCGCCTGAAGGCGCTACGGCGCGGCAGCGGATCAGCGGATCATCGGCAGACCGGCAGTTTCAGCGTCTGCCCGATGCTCAGGTAGTGATGCTTCAGCCCGTTCGCCTCGGCGACTTCCTGCACGCTGGAGCAATGCAGCTTGCGCACGATGCTGATCAGCGTGTCGCCACGGCGCACCTTGTAGCGGCTGGTTCCTCTCGCCGCCGGCGGCGGCGCCGGCTCTACCGGAGCGGCCGCCACCGGCACCACCGCATGGTGCAGGTCGCCGGCGAGGATCGGCCACGGACCGTCGACGCAGCGCGATGCGTATGCCTTCTCCAGCAGCTTCGGCAACTGCAGCGGCGTACCGGCCGGTTGGGTCACCTGCGGATCCAGCCGCGGGTTGAGGTTGCGCAGGGTGCGGAACCAGCCATCGCCCATGCCGCCGGCCGAGCCCAGGCAGACGGTAAGTTCCGACAACGAGGCCGGCCGCTTCAGCGTGACCGTGCCGGGCGCACCATCGACCTTCGGGAAGCGCAGGTTATAGCTATCCGGGTGCTGGAACAGCCACGCCGCGGCGAGCACCGCCGGCACGTAGTCGCGGGTTTCCTGCGACAGCTGGTCGTAGACGCGCGGGTCGTAGAAGCTCACCGAGGTGTCGTCGCCGACCGTGCGGCGCATGCGTCCCTCGCCGCCGTTGTAGGCGCCGAGGGCGAGTTCGAGGTTGTCGTTGAAGACCCGCAACTGCTCGTTGATGTACTCGGCGTTCGCCCGCGCCGATGCCGCGGGATCGAAGCGCAGGTCAAAACCGCTGTCGCTGCCCAGCCCGAAACGCATGCCGGTGGCGTACATGAACTGCAGCGGGCCTGACGCGCCCGAGCGCGAGACGGCATGCACCTTGCCGCCGGATTCCTTGGCCATGATGCCGAACAGCAGTGCCTCGGGCAGGTCCGCCTTCTGGTACTGCGGCCACATCTGGTAGCGCAGGTACTGGTAGTTCACCCAGGCATCCATCAGCTGCGGACGCCACTGGGTCAGCCACATCTCCAGCGCCGCCTTCACCGGGCCGTTCATCGCGATCAGCTGCGACAGCTTCTGCCCGTGCAGCAGGGTCACGCTGCGCTGCGCCTGCGGCAGGCTGGCCGCGCCGGTGCTGCCGCTGGCCAGCGCGGCCTGCGCCGGGTCGACGTCGCTGTCCAGGTCCTGGCCGCTGCCGAAATCGCCGTCCTTCAGGCGCAGCAGGTGGTCGAACACGGAGAAGAACCGCTGCGGATCGCAGCCGGGCGTGTTGCCGCAACGCGCCGATGCTTCCTTCAGGCGGTCCAGCGCGCGGGTCAGGGTCAGCCGCGAGGCCTGCAGGTTGCCTTCGCGCGACTGCTGCAGGGCGGTCTCGTAACCCTTGCTGGCCTGGTCGAGTTCGCCGTACAGCGTATCCAGAGGGGTGGTCGGCCTGGTGCTGCCGGTGCTGGCGCAGGCGGCCAGCAGACTGATCGCGACGGCCAGCGCGGCCAGACGCAGGGTACGCACAACGGAACGCGACAGCATCACGAACTTCACCCGCGGAAAACGCTCACCATAGCGGGCGCAGGGCCTCGACTCAACGCGCCGCGACAGCGCCGCCGGCTTGGCTACAATCGCTCGACCCGCAATGGATGGAACGCCATGACCGAGATCCTGATCGGCCGCAACGACAGCACCAGCGTCAATCTCGACCCGCACTACGGCAACCGTCACGGCATGATCGCCGGCGCCACCGGCACCGGCAAATCCGTTTCGCTGATGGTGCTGGCCGAAGGCTTTTCGCGGCTGGGCGTGCCGTGCTTCCTGGCCGACGCCAAGGGCGACCTGGCTGGTCTGGCGATGGCCGCCGGCGCGCCCGGCGACAAGCTCAAGGCGCGGCTGGACAAGCTCAAGCTCAGCGACTGGAAGCCGCAGGCCAACCCGGTGATCTTCTGGGACATCTACGGCAAGCTCGGCCACCCGGTGCGCGCCACCGTCAGCGAGATGGGCCCGGCCCTGCTCGGCCGCGTGCTGGAACTGAACGACACCCAGGAAGGCGTGCTGGAGGTGGTGTTCAAGGCCGCCGACGACCAGGGCTGGCTGCTGCTCGACCTGGCCGACCTGCGCGCCCTGCTCGGCTACGCCGCCGACAACGCCAAGGCACTCTCGGCCAAGTATGGGCTGATCAGCACCACCAGCATCGCGGCGATCCAGCGTGCGCTGCTGAAACTCGAGAACGACGGCGCCGACCAGTTCTTCGGCGAGCCGGCGCTGGAGCTGGCCGACCTGATGCGCCAGGACATGAGCGGGCGCGGCATCATCAATGTGCTGGCCGCCGACCAGCTGATCCTGAAGCCTCGGCTGTACTCCACCTTCCTGCTGTGGCTGCTGTCCGAACTGTTCGAGCAACTGCCCGAAGTGGGCGACCTCGACCAGCCGAAGATGGTGTTCTTCTTCGACGAGGCGCACCTCCTGTTCGACGACGCCTCGCCCGCGTTGCTGCAGCGGGTCGAACAAGTCGTGCGGCTGATCCGCTCCAAGGGTGTCGGCGTGTACTTCTGCTCGCAGAATCCCGACGACGTGCCCGGCGTGATCCTCGGCCAGCTCGGCAACCGCATCCAGCACGCGCTGCGCGCGTTCACCCCACGCGACCAGAAGGCGGTCAGGGCCGCGGCGGAAACCTTCGTCGCCAACCCGAAGCTCGACGTCAGCGTGGCGATCACCAAGCTCGCCGTCGGCGAGGCGCTGGCCTCTACCCTCGGCAACGGCGGCGTACCCTCGCCGGTGGAGCAGGTGCTGGTGACGGCGCCCTGCTGCCGCATCGGCGCGATCACTGACGCCGAGCGCGCCACCGTCCGCCAGCGCTCGCCGGTGGGCGGCAAGTACGACAACCCGCTCAACCGCGAATCGGCCGCCGAGATGCTGGCCAAGCGCGCCGACGACAAGGCGAGTGCCGACGCCGCGGCGGCAGACACGCCAGGCAAGGCCGAGGAAGCGGGCTGGGGCGGCGCGGTGCACGACGTGCTGTTCGGCACCAAGCGCCGTCAGGGCATGGTCGAGACGATGGGCAAGCAGGTGGTGCGCACGATGGGCAGCCAACTCGGCCGGCAGATCCTGCGCGGCGTGCCGGGCGGCATCTTCGGCGGCAAGCGCTGAGTGAGAGCCTGCTCCATGTCTTCGCATAGCCCGCGTTGCCTTGCCGTGGCCGTCAGGTGGTGGCGCGTGGCGCAGCGCCTGCCTGGCTGGCAGGTCAAGCCGCGCGCTGCCGCATGGCGGCCACGGCGAGGCAACCCGAAGGGCCGGGTCTGTTTGCCCGCATTCCTGCGTCATCACTCGGTCGTGGACGGACGTCCACTCCTTCGTTCTTCCTTGGTCTACGCGCAAACAGCTCCCGGCGCAGGCCATGCGAGGACATGGAGCAGGCTCTGATGCCGCGCGTCGAAGTCGTCGCTGCCGACACGCCGTTCGGCGAGCGCCTCGCGGCCGCTTTCGGCTATCCGCTGCGGGGCGCCGCGCTGCCCACCTGCGTGGTGCTGGCGCTGATCCACTACGTCGGCCTGCTGCCGTCGTGGACCGGTGCGCTGGCCAGCGCGCTGGTGTGGGCCGCCACCTGGCGTTACGCCGCCGACTGCCTGCTGCACACCGCCAACGGCTACGCCGACCCGCCCGACGTCGGCAGCGACGGCAACAGTGCGAGCGGCTGGGGCCTGACCGCGATCCACCTGCTGGTGGTCGCACTGTGCGTGGTCGCCATCGTGTTCTTTCCGCGATTGCTGTGGCCGGTGCTGATCCTGTCCGCCCTGGTGCTGCCGGCGATCGACATGTCGCTGGCGTTCGACGGCAACCTGGCGCTGGCGATCAACCCGTTGAACTGGGTGCGCGTGATCGGCGGTTTCGGTGCCGCCTACCTGATTCCCGTGGCGATCAACCTGCTGCTCGGTCTGCTCATCGTGCTGGCCTCGGTCACCACCGCGCTGCTGCCGCGGCTGCTGGCGCTGCCGCTGTTCGCCTTCGCCTACACCTACCTGGTCGTGCTGGCCTTCCACCTGATGGGTGCGCTGATCCACCAGCGCCACGAGCGCTTCGGCATCGAACCGGAAGCCGAGAAACTCGCCGCTGCCTCCGGCCAGGATGCCGACAGCAGGCTGGTCGACGAGGCGCGCCAGCTCGCCGTCGACGACCCACTGGCGGCGCTGCGGCGACTGGCCGCCCGCCTGCAGGATCGCGCCGCACCGGCAGCGGTGCACCAGCTTTATCGCGAGCTGCTGCAACGGCAGGGCCTGCGCGACGATCTGCTGGTGCATGGCCAGATCTGGATCGCTGCGCTGATCGCCCAGAAGGAATCGCGCCGCGCGCTCGGCGTGCTGCAGGAGTGCTGCGGCATCGACGCCGCGTTCGTGCCGGACGACCCGCGCACCTGCGGCGAGCTGGCCGACCTGGCCGCACGGCTGGGCATGGGCCGGCTCGCCATCCAGCTGTGCCGCGGCTACCTCGCGCACTGGCCGCGCGACGCACACGCGCCGTACTACGGCCTGCTGGCCGCGCGGCAGCTCGCGGCCCACGCCGACCAGCACGCCGAGGCCGTGGCGCTGCTGGACCGGCTCGCCACCGCGTGGCCGGACCACCCATTGCGCAGCGAGATCGACGCGCAACGGCGCCAGCTGGCCCCGGCATGAGCCGCTGGCGTCCGCCCTCGCCCGGCTCCACCGCGATCGTCACCCGCGAGGGTTTCGAGCGGCTGAAGGCCGAGCTCGACCAGCTGTGGCACGTGCTGCGCCCGGAGGTGGTGAAGGCGCTGGCCGCGGCCGCCGCCGAGGGCGACCGCTCGGAAAACGCCGAGTACACCTACCGCAAGAAGCAGCTCGGCGAGATCGACCGCCGCGTGCGCTACCTCAGCAAGCGCATCCCGTCGCTCAAGGTGGCCGAAGGCGTACCGGGCGACCGCCAGGCAGTGTTCTTCGGCGCCTGCATCGAACTGGAGAACGTCGCCACCGGCGAGGTTCACCGCTACCGCATCGTGGGCCCGGACGAGACCGATGCGAAACGCGGCTGGATCAGCGTCGACTCGCCGCTGGCGCGGGCAGTGCTGAAGAAGCACATCGACGACGAGTTCAGCGCCGAGCTGCCGGGCGGATTGACCACGTTTGCCGTGCTCGCGGTCGACTACGACGGAGCCTGACGCGGCATCGCGGCGGGAGCAGCGGGCCGCATGGCGCGGGGATTGCTCAGGCAGCCGGCGGGTACGCGCGCCCGGCGCGCCGCGGCTGATAACAGGCGGCATGGCGATGGAAGGCTTCGTCGGCATTGTCCGGATGCCAGCCCGGAATGCCCGACAGCGGCAGCGGCCGCAGCTCCAGTGGATCGAGCAGCAGGCGTTCCGCACCGACCGCCGCGGCGCAACGCACGGACAGGTCGGCGTCGCCGCCCGAGCGAAACGCCAGCGCCTTGCCCACCAGCAGCCGGCCCGGACTCAAGGCCAGCTCCAGCAGCGCGTGACCGAACAGCTCCAGCTGGATCGAACCGTCCAGCCATGCCTGCCGTCGGCGCCAGAACAGGCCATGCCAGTCATGCGCATCCCACAACGCCAGCAGCGCGGGATCGCGCACGGCGACGATCACGCCGGCTTCGTCGAAATGGGTCAACGCATACTGCGCGCGCGAGCGCCGCTTCGGCCCCATGCTGGCGATCCCGGCCACCTGCCGCGCGTTGAGCGTGCGCTTGAGGCTCGGGTAACGCAGCCAGACCAGCGCGTTGAACAGGTCGTGCCAGTTGTTTTCGCGGGTGGCTATTTCATCGCGTTCGGCGATGCGCTGCTCGTAGTGCAGGCCATCGGCGAGCAGCTCGTGGGTTTGCGCCACGAAGTGTTCGCGCATGCCGGCCGGGCGGCAGGCGTTGAGCGTGTCGATCGTCGGCCAGTCGCGGCCATCGATCAGCCCGGCATGTTCGCGCCACGCCGCCAGCGGCATCCGTCCGAACACCTGCGGATCGACCGCGTCGCAGGACGGAGCCACGTAGCGGGTTTTCTTCATGCGCCTGTCGGACACCTCGAAACCCCTCGACGACGTCATTCCCGCGCAAGCGGGAATCCATCCTGATCTTGCCAAACGGTAAACCGGATTCCCGCTTGCGCGGGAATGGCGAGCAGAAAAGCAGCTCCGATGCCGCTACTCATCGATGCCGGAACGGTCGTCCCTGGCCGTCCTTCAGATCACCTTGAGCGTCGGACGCGCCAGGCGCGCGGTGAGGTCGTGGTCACTGGCCGCCTCGACCACCACGTCGACGAACTGGCCGGGCTTGAGGTGCTGGCCGTCGGCGATCAGCACGCTGCCGTCGATCTCGGGTGCATCGGCGGCGGAGCGGGCCACGGCGCCGTCGGCGTTCGCCTCGTCCACCAGCACCTTGAGCGTGCGGCCAATCTTGCGCTGCAGCTTGGCGGCGGAGATTTCCGCCTGTACGGCCATGAATTGTTCCAGGCGGTCTTCCTTCAGCTCCTCGGAGACCGCACCGGGCAGCTCGTTGGCCTTGGCGCCGTCCACCGGCGAATAGGCGAACGCGCCCACGCGGTCCAGCTCGGCCTCACGCAGAAAATCCAGCAGCTCCTCGAACTCGGCGTCGGTCTCGCCGGGGAAGCCCACGATGAAGGTGCTGCGGATGGTGAGGTCAGGGACCTGGGCGCGCCAGTTGCGGATGCGCTCCAGCGTCTTGTCGATGTTGCCGGGGCGCTTCATCAGTTTCAGGATGCGCGGGCTGGCGTGCTGGAACGGGATGTCGAGGTACGGCAGCAGTTTCCCTTCCGCCATCAGCGGCATCAGCTCGTCCACGTGCGGGTACGGATAGACGTAGTGCAGGCGCGTCCACGCGCCCAGCTCGGCCAGGCCTTCGCACAGCTCGGTCATGCGCGTGCGGTACGCCTTGCCGCGCCACGGGCGCTCGGCGTACTTCAGGTCCACGCCGTAGGCGCTGGTGTCCTGCGAGATCACCAGCAGTTCCTTCACACCGCCCTTGACCAGCTTCTCGGCCTCCACCAGCACTTCGTCCACCGGGCGCGAGACCAGGTTGCCGCGCATCGACGGGATGATGCAGAAGCTGCAGCGGTGATTGCAGCCTTCGGAAATCTTCAAGTAGGCGTAGTGCTTCGGGGTGAGCTTCACGCCAGTGTCCGGCACGATGTCGATGAACTTGTTGCGCTGCGGCGGCAACGCCTGGTGCACCGCGCTCATCACGCTGGCGTAGTCCTGCGGGCCGCTGATCGACAGCACGTCGGGATAGGCCTCGCGGATCAACGCCTCGCGCTTGCCCAGGCAGCCGGTGACGATCACCTTGCCGTTCTCATTGAGCGCGGTGCCGATCGAGTCCAATGACTCCTGCACCGCGGCGTCGATGAAGCCGCAAGTGTTCACCACCACCGCGTCGGCCTCGCCGTAGCTGGGCACGATCTGGTAGCCCTCGACCTTGAGCTGGGTGAGGATGCGCTCGGAGTCGACCAGCGCCTTGGGGCAGCCGAGACTGACGAAGCCGATCTTGTGGGCGGTCTGGGACATGCGGGGCCACCGGGAACATGCGGAGTAACCGCAAATTATACGGCAGTGCGGCGCGGCCACCGGCGCGGCTAGACTTCACGCGATCCCCGCCAAGGAGCCAGCCATGGGCCAGCACATCAACATCCCCACCACCCGCACCCAGTGCATCGGCGGCTACCTCGCCCAGCCGCACGGCAAGCCGAAGGGTGGCATCGTGGTGATCCAGGAAATCTTCGGCGTCACCGCACACATCCGCCGTGTGGCCGACGGCTTCGCCGCGCACGGCTACACCGCGATCGCGCCGGCGTTCTTCGACCATCTGGAGAGCGGCGTGGAACTGGGCTATGACCAGGTCGGCGCCAACAAGGGCAAGCAACTGGTTGCGGAGCTGGGGCTGGAGCGGGCGCTGGAGGACGTCGCCAGCGCGGCCGAGTCGATCGCCTCGGCCGGCAAGATCGGCACCGTCGGCTATTGCTGGGGCGGCACCGTGGCCCTGCTCGCCGCATTGCGCCTGGGCCTGCCCTCGGTGAGTTACTACGGCGCGCGCAACCTGCCGTTCCTGCACGAGACGCCGCAGGCGCCGGTGATGTTCCACTTCGGCGAGAAGGACCGCAGCATCACGCCGGAGATGGTGGCAAAGCACCGCGAGGCGCTGCCGCAGATGGAACTCTTCACCTACCCGGCCGACCACGCCTTCAACCGCGACGGCAGCACGCCCTACCACGAGCCCAGCGCGAAGCTGGCGCTGGAGCGCACGCTGGCGTTCTTCGACCGGCAGCTGGCCAGCGCATGAGCGAGACCGGCTTTGTACTCAATCCGCGGCTGGCGGCAGATACCCACACGGTCGCCTCGCTGCCGCTGTGCGACGTGCGGCTGATGGACGACGCGCGCTGGCCGTGGCTGGTGCTGGTGCCGCGCCGCGCCGGGCTGGTGGAGATTGCCGACCTGCACGGCGACGAACAGGCCGTGCTGTGGCAGGAAGTGAACCGCGCCGCCGCCGCGCTGCGCGCGGTGACACCCTGCGACAAGCTCAACCTCGGCGCGCTCGGCAACATCGTGCGGCAGTTGCACGTGCACGTGATCGCGCGGGTCGAAGGCGATGCGGCGTGGCCGGGGCCGGTCTGGGGGCATGGTGCCCGCGTGGCCCGTGACGAGAAAGACGCCGCCACGTCGATCGCGGCGCTGAGGCGGGCATTGGCCGCCTGAGCCACAGTGATGGCCAATGAAAAGCCCGCGGCGCTGGCCGCGGGCTTTTCGCCGGGAAACCGCCGGGCGTCAGTGCTGCTGCGAAGGATCGTAGCTGCCGCCGGCAGCGGACTTGCCCTTCATCTCGTCGTTCATCTGCACCGGCGCGCGGTAATCCTCCAGCCGGCGCGCCTTGGTATCCACCGGGTTGATCTTCTTCAACGTGCCGTCGTCGTCGTAGTACACGGCGAAGCCGTAGTCGAGCTGCATGCGCGCCATGTATTCGAGATGCTGCTTGCGCACCTTGGAATCGTCGCTGCGCTCCAGCAGCACGGTCTTCGGCAGCTTGCCCTGCTCCTTCAGGTAGGCGAAATGGCTGCCCAGATCCAGCGCCGACAGTACCGCGTCGTCCAGCAGGAACTGGCCGCTCTTATAGGCCTTGACGGTGGTGTCGAACTGGCTTTGCGCCTGGGCGGCGCTGATCTCATCCTTGGTACTGCCGCGATGGCAGCCAGCCAGCACCAGCAGGCTGCCAAGCATGGCTGCCGCGGCTGCACGGATAAGCAGGGACGAAAAACGGATCATCGGTGTCTCCTGGAAAACGGGTCGGTGCGCCAGGCGAGTGTAGCGCCCGGCCATGATCGTGGGCAGCGTCCGGCGCCGCCCGTTCAGGGGAACGATCAGGTGCGCGGCAGGGTCACGCCCTGCTGGCCCTGGTACTTGCCGCCACGGTCCTTGTAGCTGGTCTCGCATTCCTCATCGGATTCGAGGAACAGCATCTGCGCCACGCCCTCGTTGGCGTAGATTTTCGCGGGCAGCGGCGTGGTGTTGGAGAACTCCAGCGTCACATGGCCTTCCCACTCCGGCTCCAGCGGCGTCACGTTGACGATGATGCCGCAGCGCGCGTAGGTGCTCTTGCCCAGGCACACCACCAGCACGTTGCGCGGGATGCGGAAGTACTCCACCGTGCGCGCCAATGCAAACGAGTTGGGCGGGATGATGCACACGTCCGCCTCGACGTCGACGAAGCTGGTCGGGTCGAACGACTTGGGGTCGACGATGGTGGAGTTGATGTTGGTGAAGATCTTGAACTCGCGCGCGCAGCGCACGTCGTAGCCGTAGCTGGAGGTGCCCCAGGACACGGCGCGGCCGCCGTCGGCGCCCTGCTTCATCTGCCCCGGCTCGAACGGCTCGATCATGCCGTGGCCCTGGGCCATGCGGCGGATCCACTTGTCGGATTTGATGCTCACACGGTCTCCGGTCGATTGCGGGCAGCCCGAGTCAACCGGGCGCAAAGCGGTAAAAATACATGGTCGGGACGCCCCCACGCCAGCCGACCGGTTCGCCATCGCTCCGTAGGAGCCCGCTGGCAGGCGATAGCTTTGAAAGCCGGGATTTGGGATTCGGGATTCGCAAAAGCTATCGCCCGCCAGCGGGCTCCTACGGGCGGGATGGAAGGTCGGTCAGGATGTCCAGCGCCGCGCGGTTGGACGACACGCGGCGCAGGCTGCTGCACAGGCACAGCACGCGCCGTGCCGTCACCGTCACGCCGCCGGCACGCCCTGCACCACGATCTTGCCCAGCCCCAGCGACTTGTTGCGCGGCTGCCGCGACAGCCGGCCGGCCACGTTGCGGGCGATCTCGCGATAACGCATGGCGAGGTCGGAGTCGGGGATCGCCGCCACCGTGGGGTTGCCGCCGTCGGTCTGCTCGCGGATGCGGATGTCCAGCGGCAGCGAGCCGAGATAGGCCGCGCCGTACTGCGTGGCCATGCGCTCGCCGCCGCCCTCGCCGAAGATGTTCTCCTCATGGCCGCAGTTGGAGCAGACGTGGGTGGCCATGTTCTCCACCACGCCGAGCACCGGCACCTCGACCTTCTCGAACATCTTGAGCGCCTTGCGCGCATCCAGCAGGGCGATGTCCTGCGGCGTGGTAACGATCACCGCGCCGGCCACCGGCACCTTCTGCGACAGCGTGAGCTGGATGTCGCCGGTGCCCGGCGGCAGGTCGACGATCAGGTAGTCGAGCTGCTCCCAGCGCGTGTCGGTGAGCAGCTGCATCATCGCCTGGGTGACCATCGGGCCGCGCCAGATCATCGGCGTGTCTTCTTCCACCAGGAAGCCGATCGACATCACCGGCATGCCGTGCGCCTGCATCGGGATGATGCTCTTGCCGTCCGGCGAAGCCGGCTTGCCGTGCACGCCGAGCATGGTCGGCTGGCTGGGGCCGTAGATGTCCGCATCCATCACACCGACCTTCGCGCCTTCGGCCTGCAGCGCCAGCGCCAGGTTCGCCGACACCGTGGACTTGCCCACGCCGCCCTTGCCTGAGGCCACCACGATGATGTTCTTCACGTTCGGCAGCGGCCCCAGCGTGCCCTGCACCTTGTGCACGTGGATGCGGCTGGTGATCGACACGACGGCCGCGTCGATCGTCGGATCGGCTTCCAGCGCCTGGCGCACGCGCGCGGCGAGGGCGTCGACGGCGCCGGCGGCCGGGTAGCCCAGTTGCAGGTCCACTGACACCTTCGTCCCGTCCACACCGACCGCACGCAGCGCCTCGGCCAGCGGCGCGCCGGTATGGGTGTCGATGAGGCCGCCAAGGATCTGGCGGACCAGGGCTTCGTTGGCCTGGGTCATGGTTCGGTATCGGGGCGTTTGCGGGACTGACATTATGCCAGCCCGCCGCTGCGGCCCCGCTGATCCAGGTCAGCGACGGGCTTGGCGCAATGCAGCTTGACGCCGCCGCGCCAGCCCGCCAGCCTCACCCCATACGCTTTCGTACGGAGGAGCACCCATGAAGCAAGCAGTTCGTCTCACCTTCGCCGCCGGCCTGCTGCTGGCTGCCGGCGCAGCGCTGGCCGCCAACGACACCCCGGTCGGCACCTGGAAGACCATCGACGACAGCACCCACCAGCCGAAGTCGATCGTCGAGATCACCGAGCACAACGGCGAGTACCAGGCGAAGATCATGCAGTTGTTGAACCGCACGCCCGAGGACGTGGCGCGCGACGGCGAGCATCCGGTCTGCGCCAAGTGCGACGGCGAGCGCAAGAACCAGCCGATCGTCGGCATGACCTTCATGTGGGGCGTCAGCCAGGATGGCGACGAATGGAGTGGCGGCAAGATCCTCGATCCGAAGAACGGCAAGGTCTACAAGGTGAAGCTCAAGCTGGTGGACGGCGGCAGCAAGCTCGACGTGCATGGCTACATCGGCTTCGCCCTGCTCGGCCGCTCGCAGATCTGGGAACGCCAGGACTGACCCCACCTCCACGCCTGACCCGACGCCCCGCACCGCCCGTCGGTGCGGGGCGTTTTCACGTGCGGCCGCTCAGTCGGCCGTCGGTTCGGCCCGGTGCACGCTGACGCCGCGGGCGCTGAACGCGGCGCGTGCCTGGCGCCCTACGGCATGCTCGAGCACCAGATGCTGCACCTCCTCGATGCGTGCGATGCGGTGCGTGGCCAGCGTACCCAGTTTGTCGCTGGTGGCCACCACCACGGTCTCGCCGCTGGCCTCGACCATCGCCCGCTTCAGCAGCGACTCCTCGCTATCGAAGCCCCACAGGCCAGTGCCCGCGTCGATGGCGCAGGCGCCGGGGAAACACAGGTCGGCGCGCACGCGCTGCAGCTCCTGCAGGGTCTGCGCACCCACCGCACCGCCGATCCGCGGGTCGATGCGACCGCCCAGCAGCAGGATCTCGAAACCTTCGCGCTCGATCAGCGCCAGCGCGATGTCCGGCGCATTGGTGACCACGGTGAGGCCCAACCGCTCGGGCAGGGTCGCGGCGATCGCGGCGTTGGTGGAGCCGGCGTCGATCAGCAGCACCTGTCCCGGGCGCACCAGGCTCACCGCCTTGCGCGCCAGCGCCAGCTTGCGGCCGACCTGCTCGCCGCGCCGCTGTTTCAACGGTGCGACGGCGGCCGAGAGCGGCAGCGCGCCGCCGTAGACGCGCTTGCACAAGCCCTGCGCGGCCAGCTCGCGCAGGTCGCGGCGGATCGAATCCTCCGACGCCGCCAACTCCGCCGCCAGTTCTGCCGCCACCACCCGTCCGCGGCTGCGCAGGCGCTGCAGGATCTCGCGCTGGCGCTCCTGCGGCAGCAATTCGCCGGGCCGCGTCGGCTTAGCCATGCGCCGCCTCCAGCAGGCCCGCACGGCACAGCTCCGCGCGCAAGGTGGCTGGATCGCGGAAGTGCAGCGCGTGCATGCCCAGCCGCGCCGCAGCCTCGACATTGCGCGGCGCGTCGTCGATGTACACCGTGCGCGCGGCATCCAGCCCATGGCGCGACAACAGCACGTGGAAAATCGCCGGGTCGGGCTTGATCAAGCGCTCCTCGCCCGACACCACGATGCCGCGGAACGCGTCCATGAAGCCGTAGCGTTGCCGCGCCAGCGGAAAGGTTTCCTGTGACCAGTTGGTCAGCGCGTACAGCGGCACGCCGCGTGCGCGCAACTCGCCGAGGATGGCCACGCTGCCCTCGATCGGCCCACGCAGCATCTCGTCCCAGCGCTCGCGGTAGGCGGCGATCAGTTCGGCATGCTGCGGATGCTGCGCGCTGAGCCCGTCGATGGCCTCGCGCCAGGGGCGTCCCGCATCCTGCTGCTCGTTCCAGTGCGCGGTGCACACCTCGGCCAGGAAGCGCTCCATCGCCGCCTCGTCATCGAACAACCGGCGATACAGATGGCGCGGGTTCCAGTCCAGCAGCACGCCGCCGAAGTCGAACACCACGGTGTCGAAGCGCGGCGCACTCATGGCCGCACCAGCCTTGCCGAAGCGGCGGTCAGCAGCAGCAGGCCGGCCACCGCCGCCAGCGCCACTGCGAGCGAGCTGGCCTGGGCGAGGAAACCGATCAGCGCCGGGCCGCTGAGCAGGCCGGCATAACCCAGCGTGGTCACCGTGGCGATGGCCACGCCCGGCGAGGTGCCGGGCAAGCGCCCGGCCGCACCGAACATCACCGGCACGATGTTGGCCGCGCCCAGCCCCACCAGTACGAAGCCGAGCAGCGCCGCACCCGGCCACGCCAGCGTCGACGCCAGCAGGAAACCCGCCGCCGCGATGCAGGCGCCGATGCGCACCGTCCACACCGGGCCGTAGCGCGCAACGACACGATCGCCGCTGAGCCGGCCCAGCGCCATCGCCACCGAGAAGGCGGCATAGCCGATGCCCGCCGACGCCGCCGGGAAACCGCGGAACTCGCGCAGGAACACCGCGCTCCAGTCCAGCATCGCGCCCTCGGCGAAGAAGCTGACGAAGCACAGCAGGCCCAGCAGCAGCACGACGCCGCGCGACATGCCGAGTGCTGCCGCGCGCCCGGCGGTTTCGCCAGCTCCGTCGAGCAGACGGGGCCATTGGCTCGCCACCACGATGGCCAGCAGCAGGGAGATGGCGACGGCCGCCATGGCGAGCGGCAGGCCCAGCGCGAGCAGCAGGCTCATGCCGGCCGCCCCGCCCAGGCCGCCGATGCTGAACAGGCCGTGGAAACCCGACATCAGCGGGCGGCCGTCACGGCGCTCCACTTCCACCGCATGCGCGTTCATCGCCACGTCCACCGCGCCCAGCGCGGCACCGAAGTACGCCAGTCCGAACGCCAGGCTGGCCACGCCGGGTGCCGTCGCCAGCAGCGGCAGCGCCAGGCACAGCAGCAAGCCGCCGACGCCGATCACGCGGCGGCTGCCGAAGCGGTGGGTGAGCCAGCCGACCAGCGGCATCGAGGCCATCGAGCCGCCGCCGAAAGCCAGTAACAACAAGCCGAGCTGGGCCTCGTCCAGGCCCAGCCGCGCCTTCGCGTACGGCACCATCGGTGCCCACGCGGCCATGCCGATGCCGGAGATCAGGAAGATCAGGCGGGTCGCAAGGATGGCCGGGGCCAATCTGCTGCGCGCACCCGCCGCCGTGGAACTGTCGCTGTACTGCACGCTCGTGGCCCTGCGATTCAATACGCATGAACGTACACAAACACGCATGAACGTGCAATCCACGCACGTCCGTTCCGCCCGTCCGGGCGGTCGGCCCGGATCGCCGAAACCTTGCCCTGCCAAGCGTGCCGGCCATGCCGCGGCGGCGGCGTGGCATAATCCGCAGTCATTTCGACCGAATGCCGCCATGAGTCGCCGCCTGCTCGTCACCAACGCCCTTCCCTACGCCAACGGCCCGCTGCACATGGGCCACCTGCTGGGCTACATCCAGGCCGACATCTGGGTACGCGCGCAGCGGATGAGCGGCAACAAGGTGGTCTACGTGTGCGCCGACGATGCGCACGGCACGCCGATCATGCTGGCCGCGGAGAAGGCCGGCATGACGCCGGAGGCCTTCATCGCCGGCATCCGCGAGGGCCACGAGGCCGACTTCGCCGCGTTCGGCGTGGCCTTCGACCAGTACCACAGCACCCATTCGGACGAGAACCGCGAGCTGTCGACGCTGATCTACACGCGGTTGCGTGACGGCGGCTACATCGCCAAGCGCAACATCCAGCAGCTGTTCGACCCCGACAAGCAGATGTTCCTGCCGGACCGCTACATCAAGGGCGTGTGCCCCAACTGCGGTACGCCCGACCAGTACGGCGACAACTGCGAGCACTGCGGCGCCACCTACGCGCCCACCGACCTGATCAATCCGTACTCGGTGGTATCTGGCGCTGCGCCGGTGCTGAAGGACTCGGAGCATTACTTCTTCGAACTGGGCAAGTTCGAGGGACTGCTGCGCGACTGGTTCGCCGGCAGGCTCACCCACGGCAAACCGGTGGCGAACAGCGGCGTCGCGGCGAAGCTTCGCGAATGGCTGGACGGCGGCCTGCGGGACTGGGACATCTCGCGCGACGCCCCCTATTTCGGCTTCCCGATCCCCGACGCGCCGGGCAAGTTCTTCTACGTGTGGCTGGACGCGCCGGTAGGCTACCTGGCCAGCTTCAAGGCGCTGTGCGACCGCACCGCCCGCCTCAAGTTCGACGACTTCCTCGCCCCCGGCAGCACGGCCGAGATGCACCACTTCATCGGCAAGGACATCATCAATTTCCACGGACTGTTCTGGCCGGCCATGCTGCACGGCGCGCAGATGCGCGTGCCCACCGCGCTGCACGTCAACGGCTACCTGACGGTGAACGGCGCGAAGATGTCCAAGTCGCGCGGCACCTTCATCCAGGCGCGCACTTACCTGGACGCCGGCCTGCATCCGGGATTCCTGCGCTACTACTTCGCCAGCATGCTCAGCGACGCGCCGGTCGACGTGGACCTCGACCTCAAGGCGTTCGAGGAGCGCGTCAACTCGCACCTGGTCGGCAAGTGGGTGAACATCGCCAGCCGCACCGCCGGCTTCGTGCACAAGTTCTTCGACGGCCGCCTGGCGCCGCAGTTCGGCGCAGAGGAAACCGCGCTGTGGAACACCCTGCTGGAACACTACGACGGCATCGCCGCGCTGTACGACAGCGGCGACTTCGCCGAGGTCACCCGCCGCTTCGTGCTGATGGCCGACCTGGTCAACGGCCACATCGCCGCCAAGGCGCCGTGGGCGATGGCCAAGGACGAGAGCCGCCGCGACGAACTGCACCAGGTGTGCTCGTTCGCGCTGACCGCGTTCCGCCTGCTGGCCGGCATGCTCAAGCCGATCCTGCCGATCACCGTGGCCGCCGCCGAACGGTTCCTGGCCGCGCCGATCGCCGACTTCGACGACGCCCGCGCCGGCCTGCGCAACCACGCCATCAACACCTTCGAGCCGCTGCTCGGCCGCATCGACCCCAAGCGCATCGAAGCGATGATCGAAGCATCGAAGGATTCGCTGGGCGCTCCCGCCGCCCCGAAAAAGAAAAAAGCCATGAACGACACCGCCACGCCGACCGCACCCGCTGCGCCGAATCCCGGCTCTCAAGCGACGAATGTCGGGTCATCCCGAGTCCCGGCCCCCGACACCATCGGCATCGACGACTTCGCCAGGCTCGACCTGCGCATCGGCAAGGTCATCGCCTGCGGGTTCGTGGACGGCTCGGACAAGCTGCTGCGCTTCGAACTCGATGCCGGCGCACTGGGCACCCGGCAGATTTTCTCCGGCATCCGCGCCGCCTACGCCGAGCCGGGAAAGCTGGTCGGCCGCAACGTGGTGTTCATCGCCAACCTCGCCCCGCGCAAGATGCGCTTCGGCCTGTCCGAGGGCATGATCCTGTCCGCTGGTGACGGCGGCAGCGACCTGTTCCTGCTCGACGCCGATCCGGGCGCCAAGCCAGGCGCCACGGTGCGTTAGGCGAGGAAAAGGGAATAGAGAATAGGGAATAAAAAAGCCGCCAGCCTGGCGCACAGCGCTCTTTGCTATTCCCTACTCCCTATTCCCCGCTCCCATGACCGACCTCGCCGACCGCATCGACGCCCTGCTGCCGCAGACGCAATGCGAGCAGTGCGGCTATCACGGCTGCCGGCCGTATGCGGAGGCGATCGCGCGCGGCGAGGCGGCGATCAACCGCTGCCCGCCCGGCGGTACGGCCGGCATCGCGAAGCTGGCGGCGCTGCTGGAGCGACCCATGTTGCCGCTGGACCGCGCCTGCGGCGTGGAGAAGCCGCGCATGCTGGCGCGCATCGTCGAAGCCGACTGCATCGGCTGCACCAAGTGCACCCAGGCCTGCCCGGTCGATGCCATCGTGGGTGCGTCGAAGCTGATGCACACCGTGCTCGCCGACGACTGCACCGGCTGCGAACTGTGCGTGCCGGCCTGCCCGGTCGACTGCATCGTGCTCGAACCGATGCCGATGGAACAGATCGATCAGACGCACGCCGACGCGGCGCGCGGACATTTCCAGCGCCGCGAGGCGCGACTGGCACGCGAAGCGACCGAGCGCGAGGCGGAACTGGCCATGCGCAAGACAGCGGTGGACACCGCCGCATCCAGCAACCCGGTGCTGGCCGCGCTGGCGCGCGCCCGTGCGAAGCAGGACAAATCGTCATGAAAACGCGAAGCCGCTCATCGTCGTTCCAGCGCAAGCTGGAACCCAGTGACTGTCAGGCCGGGGCAGCGGCAAGACACTGGATGCCAGCTTGCGCTGGCATGACGGACGTTTCGCCATGCCCATGAAACGCGCCGACGTGGTCGAGCTGTTCACCCGCCTGCGCGAGCTGAACCCGCATCCGACCACCGAACTCGCCTACTCCACCCCGTTCGAGTTGCTGGTAGCCGTGGTGCTGTCTGCGCAGGCCACCGACGTGGGCGTGAACAAGGCCACGAAGAAACTCTATCCGGTAGCCAACACGCCGCAGGCGATCCTCGCGCTGGGCGAGGAGGGGCTGAAGAAGTACATCAGCACGATCGGCCTGTTCAACGCCAAGGCGAAGAACGTGATCGCGCTGTGCCGGCTGCTGATCGAGCAGCACGGCGGCGAGGTGCCGCACACGCGCGAGGCGCTGGAAGCGCTGCCCGGGGTGGGTCGCAAGACCGCCAACGTGATACTCAACACCGCCTTCGGCGAGCCGACCATCGCGGTGGACACGCACATCTTCCGCGTCGCCAACCGCACCGGCCTCGCCCCCGGCAAGGACGTGCGCGCGGTCGAGGACAAGCTGGCGAAGGTGGTGCCGCCAGAGTTCAAACACGACGCCCACCACTGGCTGATCCTGCACGGCCGCTACGTATGCAAGGCGCGCAAGCCGGACTGCCCGCACTGCCCGATCCGCGACCTGTGCCGCTACAAGCACAAGACCGTCGAATAATGGGAAAAACGCCCACGCAGCCTGGTTTTTGTAGGAGCGCACCCTGTGCGCGATGCTCTTGGCTCCGATCAACATCAGAGCATCGCGCACGACCGAAGGAAGTCCCTTGTGGACAGGGTGCGCTCCTACACGCACCGTAACCCGGGCGTCAGGCCGGCAGCTGCGCCCGCTCCAGCGCCGCGATGTGGCGTTCCAGCCGTGGCCCCAGGTAGCAGTGCGAGCCGCACGGCAGCAACCCCACCTTGCCGAACTCGCGCAGATACCAGGCCGGCGCGCGCGCCACGAAACCGTGGTGGTCGCCGGCCACGTCGTCGCGGCTGGTGAACACCTCCAGGAACGCCACGCCTTCGAGCATCTCGCCGATGCCCTGCAGCCCGGCGCGGATCTCCGCCGGCTTCAGGTAATGCAGCACGTCGGTACACACGATCAGGTCGAAGCGGGTATCGAAGCGCAATTGCTCCAGCTGGCCGAACCGCGCCAGCCCGATGTGGCGGCTGCGCCCGTAACGCGCCACCACGTACTCGCTGGCGTCCAGTCCGCGATATACGATGCCCGGCCGCAGCGCTCGCAGCGGCGCGCGCCAGGTCGCCTCGCCGCAGCCCACGTCGAGTACGTTGTGCACCGGCCGGCCCAGGTAGTACTCGGCCTGCGCCACCACCATCGCCATCTTGCGCTTCAGCTCCGCCGGCGAGCCCACCGCATGCCGCCGGTCGCGGTACCACTTGTCGAAATAGGCGCGGTCGTAGGTCTTGGGCATCGGCGGTCGGTCCGGCAAAGGCCGCATGGTAACCGGGTGGTCCTCAATCCGCCGCGCGTGGCACCAGCATGTGCTTGGCGACCTGGCCGTGCACCCGGCCCAGCGTGCGCGCCAGATGCAGGGTGGCGAACAGCAGCACGATGCCGATCACGCACATCGCGATCGCGTCGCCCCAACCCGGCACATGTGCGCCGAAACCCCAGTCCACGGTGACCTGGCGCGGCCAGGACAACCAGCTGTCGTCGCGGAACAGCATCGCCAGCGGCGCGCCGATGAACGCCACCGACACGCTGAGCAGGGTCACCGCCAGCGTGAAATACACGATGCCCAACGGCAGCATCAGCCACATGTAGCAAAGAGTGGTCCAGGTATGCACGTCGGTGAACATGCTGCCGATACGCTGCATCAGGCTCATGCCCTGGGTGGGATACACCGGCCGGCGCGGCATGCGCATGCCCAGCATCGCCTCCACGATGCGCCCTTCCACCAGCGACAGCACGCGCACGCTGCCGAAGAACAGCACGATGAACGGCAAGCCGATGATCAGCACCGACAGCCCCAGCGACAGCGACAGGCCGGTCACCGCCCAGGTGAAGTAGAAGATGCCGGTGGCCAGCGCCAACAGCATGTAGAACAGCGCGCCGTAGGTGCGCGGGTCGGCGGCGACGCCGAAGAAGCGCCCGGCCAGCGAGCGCCGCTTCGGCGACGGCGGCGGACGCAGTGCGCGCTGGATCTTGATCTCCTGGTCGCGGTAGATCTCAGCCACCTCATCCGGCGCGCCGTAGCTGCCGACGACGTGCTCCAGCATCGCCGCTTCGCTGCGCCCGGGCTGCTCGGCCAGTTCGGCGCGCAGGTGTTCCTCGGCGTCGTACAAAGCGTCCTGGACCAGCGCCGGGTCGGCGCCGCGCAGCGCGACACGCAACTGTTCAAGGTATTCGACGATGGTGCGTGGCGCGTTCATGACACCCCTCCTTGCAAGACGTTGTCGACGGAATCGCGGGTGGCGTTCCATGCGGCGACCCATTCGCGCAGTACCTCGCGCCCCGGTCGGGTGATGCGGTAATAGCGGCGCGGCGGCCCGCTGACGGACGGCTCGACCTCGCTGGCGAGCAGGCCGGCCGCCTCCAGGTTGCGCAGCACGGGATACAGCGCGCTCTGCTTGCCGGCCAGCACTCCCTCGCCCGTTTCTTCGAGCCGCTTGGCGATCTGGTAGCCGTACATCGGCTGGCGCGACTGCCCCAGCACCGCCAGCAGCACCAGCGACACGGTGCCGCTGGACAGCTCCTTCTGGAACTTCTTCAACTGGCTGGCGCTGTCGTCCACTTCAGCTCACCCGCACTGCCGCATGGCATTGAGTGAACCATAGTGTGAACTTGATACTAGTGCATAGGCCTGAAGTCATGCCCGGCCGGACCGCATCCGCGAACATGGCACCGCAACCACATCGCTCCGATGCGGCTCAGCGGGCAGGCTCCGTCGCCTCGCTCGCGGGGGCCAGCAACACGTGGAAGCCCAGCCGCTCGCGCTTGGCGTGCCGCTTGGCGCGGGCCGCCAGCGTGGCGATCACTTCCGGGCGTCGGGGAAACGGGGCCTGGATGCGCACCGCACCGATCGACGCGGTGGCCAGCGCGAAGAACTGCCTCGCGCCACGGCGATCCTCGCCCTCGATGCCGCCCTGGGCGAGGTCCTCGGCGTCGAACAGGGCCCGCGAACGCTCGTTGAACTCGGCGATGATGGTGCGGCAGCGCGGCTCCCAGTCGGCGCTCTGGAACAGCAGGATGAAATCGTCGCCGCCGATGTGGCCGACGAAGTCGCGCGCCGGATCGATCCGCGCGGTGAGGGTCGCCGCCAGCAGGCGGATCATCTCGTCGCCGCGGAAGTAGCCGTACTGGTCGTTGAATGGCTTGAAGTCGTTCAGGTCGACGTAGGCGGCGACGAAGATGCGCTGTTCGCGCAGCAGCCGCTCCATATGCTCGGTCACCGGGATGTTGCCCGGCAGGAAGGTGAGCGGGTTGGCGTAGCGCGCCGCCTCGATGCGCTGCTCGGTCACGCGCCGCACCAGCGACTCGCCGGTGCCGAGCCCGAGGTAGCGCCCGCCGCGGGTGATGATGAAACCGTCGGTCAGGTAGCGCTGGTCCTCGCCGCGCAGCACGTCGGCCATGCTCTCCAGCGACTGGCCCTCCTCGCACAGCAGGGGCGCGACGTGCATGAAGGCGTCGCAGGATTTCCGCCCGAACAGCTCGCGCGCGAACGGCTGTGCAAGGCGCTCGGTGAACACGCGGCGATTGATGAGGCCCACTGGGCGTTCCGCGTCGGTGACCGCTATGGCGTGCAGTTCGTTGTGCCGCGCGAACAGCACCGCCACGTCGTCGTTGGTCTGCTGCAGGGTGACGGCCGGGGCAGAAATTACCAGATGCCCGGCCCGCACCGGCCGCAGCGTGACCGGGCCGCGCGGTCGCGGCGGTACCGGCACCACGTGCCCGCGGATCGCCTCGCGGGCCTCGTCGCTGACCGCGGCAGCGGCCTCGGCCTGCGGCCTCCCCAGCAGGAAGCCCTGGACGTAGGAGATGCCCAGCTCCCGCAGCAGCCGCAGGTCCGCGGCATCCTCCACGCCTTCGCCCACCAGGTCGGCGCCGAGCGTCTCGGCGACGCTGCACAGTGCGCGGACGATCGCGAGTTTTTCGGCGCTGCGCGCCAGTCCGTGCACAAGGTAGCGATCGATCTTCACTATTTCGGGGTGAAGCTCGTTCCACATTTCGAAGTTGGAATGGCCGTTGCCGAAATCATCCAGCGCGATGCGCGTACCGCGGGCGCGCAGATAGCCGACGGCGTGCGCGAGCTCGGTGGGGTTCTGCACGATGTCGCGCTCGGTGATCTCGACCGTGATGCGGTCGATGCTGATGCCGGCGCCCGACAGGACCGCGATCAGCAGGTCCGGCTGCAGCCCGCCGTCCAGGATGGCGTGCGCGCTGAGATTGACCAGCAGGCGGCCGCCCGCGGACTGCCTGGCGAAGGCGGTGCAGACGGTGCGGGCGGCCAGCAGCTCGAACTCGCCGAGCCGGCCCTTGGCGCGGGCCAGGTCGAGCATGTCGAGCACGCTGAGGTCCTGCGCGCCTTCCGCCGGCCGGCACAGGCCCTCGTGCGCAACCACGGTCATGTCCTCGAGCCGCACCACCGGCTGGAACACCGCCCGCAGCCCGCTGCCGCCGGCCGCCTGGTCGAGCAGGGATGGACCGCGATTGTCTGGACCGATGACCATGCTCATGTGGGCTTGACCGTCTGCTCAGGTGAGGGCCGGAAGAAGGCGGGCGACCAAGGGACGCGCAGGTGTGACGGGCTCGTCTTCGACCGGCGGCGGGTCCGGCGCCTCCGCCAGGGTGAAGAAGCCGACTTCATCCAGCAGGGCCGTGGCGCTCTCCCGCATCGCGCGGCTCGCCATGGCGGCCTGTTCGCCGAGCGCGGCGTTCTCCCGCGTCATCGCATCCATGTCGATCACCGCCTGGTTCACCGCGGTGATCTCGCCGGCCTGCCCGCGGCCGGCCACCAGCATGGCCGCCATCGCCTCGGCCAGGCGATCGACGCTGCTGCCGATGCTTTCGATCACCCCGCCGGCCTGGGCGACCCGGCCCAGCCCACTGCGCACGGCGTCGTCGCTCGCCTTGACCAGCCCGCGGATGTCCCGCGCCGCCTCCGCGCAGCGCTGGACCAGCTGGCGCACCTCGACGGCCACGGCAGCGAACCCGCGGCCGTGTGCGCCGGCCCGGGCAGCCTCGATGGCTGCATTGAGGGAAAGCAGCCGGGTCTGGAAGGCCACCTGGTCGATCAGATCCAGCATGTCTCCCATGCGGCGGCTGGTGCGGTCGATGGCTTCCATCGAACCAATGGCTTCGTCGACGGCAAGGCGACCGTGCGCGGTCTGCTCGCGCGCCTCGCCCGCCGCGCGATCGGCGTCCCTGCCCAGCCGCGCGTTTTCGGTGAGGGTCGCCGCGATGCTGGCCATGGCGCCGGAGGTGCGCCGCAGTTGCTGCGCCTGCAGCTCGGTGCGCCGACCGAGCGCGTCATTGCCAGCGGCGATGTCGGCAGCATGATGGTCGAGCAGGCGCGACCGGTCACGCACCAGGCCGATCACCGCGGCCAGCTGGCGGTCCATGCCATCGAGGCTGCGCAGCAGGCGACCGATCTCGTCGTCGTGCCCAGGTTCGATCGGCTCGCCCAGCGATCCCTTCGCGATGCGCGCGGCCGCCCGCGCCGCGACAGCCAGGCGGCCGGTCAGCGAGCGCATGATGCGCAGGTCCATCCACAGCGTCAGCCCCAGCGCGGCGACCACCAGCAGAACCAACAAATACAGGCCGCGCCGGTTCGCCTGGTGCTGCAGCACCGCTTGCGCCTCGCCGTCGGCAAGTGCCAGCGCGAACAGGTTGGAAAAGTCGCTCTTGAGCGGACCGAAGGCGTTCTCCACGTCGTTGGAGACCTTGAGCCGCGCCAGGTCGAACTGCTCGGCCTTGAGCAGGGCGATGACCTCGTCGACGGCCGCATCCGCCGCGATGCGATGGGTTTCCGTCAGCGCCAGCAATTGCCGCTGCCGGGTGCCGAGGCCGCTCGCCCCGAGCGGCCCCCAGTGCTTGCGGACATCGATGCGGCGGGTCTTGACCTGGATCTCGGCGTCATCGACGGACGAGGGCAATTCGGTCAGCGCGGCGTGCGTCACCGACTGCAGCATGTCGTTGTAGTCGTTCTGGATCCGTCCCACGGACGCCACTGGCGCGAGGGTGTCCGACACCACGTGCCGCAGCCGCGTGTCGGCCCCTGCCAGCAACAGGGCGGACCCGGCACACACCAGCAGAAGCAGCACCACGGTGCCGGCCAGTCGCACCGCCAGGCGCGCACCGAACGAGGAGAAGGCAGGAAAGGCGAACGAGCGCAGGCGCATGGAGGGACCGGAGTGGACGAGGCCGCCAAGCTAACGGCGGCCACCTCGTTTACTTGAGGGGGAATCCAAATATTTCTTTTGTGTTTCAATTGCTTGGCAAATGCATTGCGGACCCGCCCGGTACATCCGGCGACTGGACTGGCGCTGCCACCACGGGCGACAAACATGCCCGGTTTGCAAGACAGTGCTGTTGCAGAGCCTTTGGTGTCGTGCCCGTCGGCACTCTGCTAAGTTGCCGCCCTCGCTCATCGTTTGCGCAGGGGGAATGCCATGCTCCGCCGCCACCTCGTCACCGCGCTTGCCCTGGCCGGCAGCCTGCTGGTGCCGCCTGCCGTCGCCGCCGAACAGGACAAGCCCACGCCGACCGCGAAGGAGATCCTGGCCAAGTCCGCGCCGGTCGAATGGCGCACGCCGGACCCGCAGAACCTGCTGCTGATGCAGCTGCCGAGCGGGCGCGTGCTGATCGAGCTGGCGCCGGACTTCACTCCGCTGCACGCCGCCAACATCCGCACCCTGGTGCGCCAGCACTACTTCGACGGGCTGGCGATCGTCCGCGTGCAGGACAACTTCGTCACTCAGTGGGGCGACCCCAACGACGACGACGGCGACAAGAGCAAGCTCCGATCGCTGGGCAAGGCCAGCAAGACGCTGCCCCCGGAGTTCACCCGCGCGATCGACGCGAAGCTGCCGTGGACACCACTGCCGGATGGCGACGTGTACGCGCCCCAGGTGGGTTTCAGCGAAGGCTTCCCGGTGGCGCGCGATCCCGCCAGCGGGCAGCAATGGCTGACGCACTGCTACGGCATGGTCGGCGTGGCGCGCGACGTCGCGCCGGAAACCGGCAGCGGCAGCTCGCTGTACGCGGTGATCGGGCAGGCGCCGCGCCGGCTCGACCGCAACCTCGCCGTCGCCGGCCGCGTGCTGGAAGGCATGCCGCTGCTCTCCGGCCTGCCGCGCGGCCCCGAGCCGATGGGCTTCTACGCGAAGCCGGAGCAACGCGTCAGCATCGAATCCGTGCGCCTGGTCGCCGATCTCCCCGCCACGCAGCGTCCGGCGATCGAGGCGCTGCGCACCGACAGCGCCACCTTCGCCACGCTGGTCGAAGCCAAGCGCAACGGCCGCAACGCGTTCTACGCGCGACCGGCCGGCAAGGTCGACCTGTGCGGCATCGACGTGCCGGTGCGCGAGGCGAAGCCGACGCACTGAAGCAACGCTGCCCGCCAGCGGGCAGCCTTTGCAGCGAGCGAACGCGGCATGGCCCCCGGCGCTGCCGCCCCGCTGTCCGCCAAGGAACGCATCCGCGCCGCGATCGCTGCCGCCGCCCGACTCCGCTGCAGGCTGCGCCGGCGACCGCGTGTGAACGGGGTCTGAAAGCAACCGGCCACCACCACACAACTTTTGCATGCCGGCGGCTATCACTGGGCATATGGCTCGACGCGCAGGCCAACCGCCGCGGGAGTGACGGATGCAACGCAGCCGAAAAGTACTCAGCTGGATCGCAGGCACGCTGCTGGTGCTGCTCGCGGTGCTGCTGCTCGCCGTCGCCACGTTCGACTGGAACCGCATGAAGCCGTTCATCGGCGACAAGGTCAGCCAGGCGATCGGGCGACCGTTCGCGATCAACGGCGCACTGACCGTGGACTGGCGACGCGACCGCCTCGCCGGCTGGCCCGGTTCGTGGCTGCCGTGGCCCGAGTTCACCGCGCGTGACATCCGCATCGCCAACCCGGACTGGGCTGCGCAGCCGCAGTTCGCCCACCTTGACGCGCTGCGCTTCCGGTTGTCGTTGCCGGCGTTGCTGGCGCATCGCATCGAGGTGCCCACGCTGCAACTGGTGCGCCCCACGGTCGACCTGGAGCGCGACAAGTCGGGCCGCGCCAGCTGGGATTTCGCGCTGCCGCAAAGCACCGTGCCCTCCGCCTGGAAACTGCAGCTGGGCACGATCGGCTTCGACCAGGGGCTGCTCACGCTCGACGATGCCGCACGCCGGGTGAAGCTGCAGCTGGTGGTGGAGCCGCTGCAGCAAGCCATTCCCTACGAGCAGATCGTGGCGCAGCAATCCAGTGATGCGCGCGAGCAGGCCGGCAAGACGGCCGGCGCGGCCGCGACCAGGGCCATGGCCGGCGGCGAGGCCACGCCGGAACGGGTCGGCCAGGCGACCGCGTCGACCGCCTACCAGTTCGGCTGGACCGCCGAAGGCAGCTACCAGGGCAGCCCGCTCAAGGGCAAGGGCCGCACCGGCGCCGTGCTGGCGCTGCAGGACAAGAGCATGCCGTTCCCGCTGCAGGCCGACCTGCGCATCGGCGACAGCCACATCGCGCTGGTCGGCACACTGACCGATCCGCTGCACCTGGGCGCGCTCGACGTGCGCCTGTGGTTCTCCGGCTCCAGCATGGCCAGGCTCTACCCGATCACCGGCATCACCCTGCCCGACACACCGCCCTACGCCACCGAGGGCCACCTCAAGGCCGAGCTGCACCGCCACGGCAGCCGCTACGACTACCAGGGTTTCCGCGGCCGCGTCGGCGGCAGCGATCTTTCCGGCAACCTGCTGTTCGTCACCGGCGGTGCACGGCCGAAGCTGAGCGGTGACCTGCACTCGAAGCTGCTGCAGTTCGCCGACCTGGCCCCGCTGATCGGCGCCGATTCCCGCGCCGGCAAGGAACGGCGCGGCGACGCCACGCCGCAGCCGGCCGACAAGCTGCTGCCGGTCGAACCGTTCCGCACCGACCGCTGGCAGGCGATGGACGCGGACGTCACCTTCACCGGCGCACGCATCGTGCGCGGCGCGGCGCTGCCGATCGACTCGCTCGGCACCCACCTGGTCCTGAACAACGGCGCGCTGTACCTCGACCCGCTGAGCTTCGGCCTGGCCGGCGGCACGGTGCGCAGCAACCTTACCCTCGACGGCAGCCGCACGCCGATGCGCGGCGTGCTGAAACTCGGCGCGCGGCGGCTCAAGCTCAAGCAGCTGTTCCCGACCTTCGAACCGATGCGCAGCAGCCTCGGCGAGATCAACGGCGACGCCACGCTCGATGCGCAGGGCAACTCGGTCGCCGCCCTGCTCGGCAGCGCGAACGGCGAACTGAAGCTGCTGATGAACGATGGCGCGATCAGCAAGACCCTGCTGGAAACCGCCGGCCTCAACGTGGCCAACATCGTCATCGGCAAGCTGTTCGGCGACAAGACGGTGCCGATCAACTGCGCCGCTGCCGACATGGCCGCGACCCACGGCCTGTTCGACATGCGCCTGTTCGTGTTCGACACCGGCGACGCGGTGGTCAACGTGACCGGTACGGTGAACTTCGCCGACGAGAAACTCGACCTCGACGTGAAGCCGCACACCAAGGGCTTCCGCGTGTTCTCGCTGCGCTCGCCGCTGTACGTCCACGGCACGCTGAAGAATCCGGACGTCGGCGTGCACGCCGGCCCGCTGCTGGCGCGCGGCGCCGGCGCCGTAGCGCTGGGCGCAGTCGCCGCCCCGGTCGCAGCCCTGCTCGCCCTGGTTGCGCCCAGCCACGGCGGCGATGGCGACAACACCTGCCGCAGCGTGCTGCAGCAGTTGCGCAGCTCCGGCACGATGATGCGGACGCGCCCCCGCCGGTAGGAGCCCGCTGGCGGGCGATGCTTTTGCTCTTGCGAATCCCGAATCCCGAATCCCGAATCCCAGCTTCAAAAGCATCGCCCGCCAGCGGGCTCCTACCGGTGCGTTGCTGTGACAACCGGTGTGCCTTGGCGATATTCGCGGCGAGGCCCGGCGCTAGAATGCCGGCTCCCTACTCTCGCACGATGCCCCCATGCAACCCGTCAACCAGGCCCGCCTGCAGATCCATTTCTGCGTGTTGCTGTGGGGTTTCACCGCAATCCTCGGCAAGCTGATCACGCTGCCCGCATTGCCGCTGGTGTGGTGGCGCATGCTGCTGGTGGTGGCGGCGCTGCTGCTGATGCCGCGGGTCTGGCGTGGTTTGCGCGCGATGCCGGCGCGGCTGATCTGGGCGTATGCCGGCATCGGCGTGCTGGTGTCGCTGCACTGGCTCACCTTCTACGCGGCGATCAAGCTGTCGAACGCCTCGGTCGGCGCCACCTGCATCGCGCTGGGTCCGGTGTTCCTGGCCTTCATCGAACCGTGGATCGCCAAGCGCCGGTTCGATCCGCGCGAGCTGCTGATCGGCGTGGCGGTGGTGCCGGGCGTGGTGATGGTGGTGGGCGGCGTGCCGCACGACATGCGTGCAGGGATCGCGGTGGGTGTGCTGTCGGCGCTGTTCGTGGCGTTCTTCGGCTCGCTCAACAAGCGCCTGGTCGAGCACGGCGACCCGCTCACGGTGACCTTCATCGAGCTGGGCACCGGCACCATCTTCCTCACCCTGATCGCGCCATTCATTCCGCACGCCGGCCCGGCCTTCATGCTGCCGGGCGCGCACGATGCGCTGCTGCTGCTGGTGCTCGCGTTCGGCTGCACCTTGCTGCCGTTCACGCTGGCGTTGGTGGCGCTGCGCCACATGAGCGCGTTCGGCACACAGATGGTGACCAACCTGGAGCCGGTCTACGCGATCGTGCTGGCGATCGTGCTGCTGGGCGAGCAGCGTGAGCTGGACGGCTGGTTCTATGCCGGCGTGGCGGTGATCCTGGCCGCAGTGTTCATGCACCCGCTGATGAACCGGCGCGCGCGCAGCACCAGGCAGCCCGAACTGCTCGGCACGACCGAAAGCCACTCCCTGGTCGACTGATCCATCGGCACCCGCTGACAGGTGCCCGGGCCATCGACCACTTCGGCAGTGGCCGATGGCGTCTCAGCCGGCGGGCACCGGTCGGCGTGCCTCGCTGGCACCGCGCACCCAGCGGTACAACGCCGGCAGCACCAGCAGGGTCAGCAGCGTCGAGGACAGGATGCCGCCGATCACCACCGTGGCCAGCGGACGTTGCACTTCGGCGCCGGTGCCCACGTTCAGCGCCATCGGCACGAAACCCAGCGATGCCACCAGCGCGGTCATCAGCACCGGCCGCAGGCGGGTCAGCGCACCTTCGACGATGGCACTGTCCAGGTCATGGCCTTCGTCGAGCAGGCGGCGGATGAACGACACCAGCACCACGCCGTTTAGCACCGCCACGCCCGACAGCGCGATGAAGCCCACGCCGGCGGAAATGGAGAACGGGATGCCGCGCAGCCACAGCGCCAGCACGCCGCCGGTCAGCGCCAGCGGCACGCCGCTGAAGATCACCGCGGCATCCCGCGCCGAACCGAACGCCATGAACAGCAAGCCGAAGATCAGCAGCAGCACGACCGGAACCACCACCTGCAGGCGCTGGCTGGCCGAGATCAACTGCTCGAAGGTGCCGCCGTAGTCGATCCAGTAGCCCTCCGGCAGGGTGACCCCGGCGGCCACGGCGCTGCGCAACTCCGCCACGAACGAGCCCAGGTCGCGGTCGCGCACGTTGGCGGTGACCACCACCCGGCGCTTGCCGCTTTCGCGGCTGATCTGGTTCGGCCCGGTGGACAGTTCGATGCGCGCCACCTCGCCCAGCGGTACCGTGATGGGGGCGGACGGATCAGCGCGCGCCGGCAGCGGTATCGGCAAGCTACCCAGCGCCTCCAGCCGGCTGCGCTGCGCCTCCGGCAGGCGCACCACGATGTCGATGCGCCGATCGCCCTCGAACACCTGGCCGGCGGGGCCGCCGCCCATCGCGATGGACACCGTGTCCTGCAGGTCGGCGACGGACAGCCCATAGCGGGCCAGCGCGGCGCGGTCGGGCTGGATCGTCAGCAGCGGCAGGCCGGTGGATTGCTCCTGCTTGACGTCGGCGGCACCGGCGACGCCGGCGGCAACCTGCTCCACCCGTTCGCCCAACGCCACCAGCGTGTCGAGGTCGTCGCCGAAGACCTTGACCGCCACCTCCGCGCGCACGCCGGCGATCAGCTCGTTCATGCGCATCTGCACCGGCTGCGTGAACTCGTAGTTGTTGCCCGGGATGGCGCGCACGGCCGCGTCCATCTCGCGGACCAGTTCGGTCTTGGGCTTGCGCGGATCGGGCCAGTCCTTGCGTTCCTTCATGATGATGTAGGTATCGGCGACGGACGGCGGCATCGGGTCGGTCGCCACATCGGCGGTGCCCAGCTTGGCGAACACGTGGTTGACCTCCGGGAACTGCTTGATGCGCGCTTCCAGTTGCACCTGCATGCCGATCGCCTGGTTCAGCCCGGTGCCCGGGATGCGCAGCGCATGCACGGCGATGTCGCCTTCGTCCAGGTCGGGGATGAATTCGGCGCCGAGCCGACCGGCCAGCAGCCCGGCGGCGACGACCAGCACGGTCGCCGCGGCGACCACCGCGATTCGCCACGCCATCACCCGCTGCAGCAGCGGCGCGTAGACGCGGCGAACCGCGAGCATCACCCGGTTCTCCCGCTCGGCCACGCGGCCGGTCACGAACATCGCCACCGCCGACGGCACGAAGGTCAGCGACAGCGCCATCGCCGCGGTGATTGCGATCACCACGGTGAACGCCATCGGGTGGAACATCTTTCCCTCGACCCCCGAGAGACTGAAGATCGGCAGGTACACGGCGGCGATGATGAACAGGCCGAACAGGCTCGGCTTGATCACCTCGGCCGTAGCGCTCGCCGCCAGCGCGAAACGCTCTTCCCGGCGCAGCATGCGGCCCAGGCGGTGCTGCGCCTCGCCGAAGCGGCGCAGGCAGTTCTCCACGATGATCACCGCGCCATCGACGATCAGGCCGAAGTCGAGCGCGCCCAGGCTCATCAGGTTGCCGGAAATGCCGTTGCCGACCATGCCGCTGATCGTCATCAGCATGGTCAGCGGAATGACCGCGGCGGTGATCAGCGCCGCGCGCAGGTTGCCCAGCAGCAGGAACAGCACCGCGATCACCAGCAACGCGCCTTCGACCAGGTTCTTCTGCACCGTGCCGATGGCCCGGTCGACCAGCAGCGTGCGGTCGTACACCGTGCGTGCACTGACCCCGTCGGGCAGGCTCGCGTTGATCGTCTTCAGCTCGGCCGCGACCCGCTGGGCCACGATGCGGCTGTTCTCGCCGATCAGCATGAACACGGTGCCCAGCACGGCCTCGTGACCGTTCTCGGTCGCCGCACCGGTGCGCAGTTCCTCGCCCTCGGCGACTTCGGCCACGTCGCGCACGCGCAGTGCCACGCCGTCCTTCTGCCCGATCACGACCTCGCGCAGGCCATCGAGGTCGGCGATCTGCCCAGGCACACGGATCAGGTACTGCTCGCCGAACCGCTCGATATAACCGGCACCGACATTCGCGTTGTTGCGTTCCAGCGCCTGTTGCACGTCGACCAGGCTCAGCCCGTAGGCAGCCAGCCGGGCCGGATCGGGGGTGACGTGGAACTGGCGCACGAAGCCGCCAATCGTGTTCACCTCGGTCACCCCGGCAAGGTTGCGCAGCTGCGGCCGGATCACCCAGTCCTGCAGTGAGCGCAGGTCGGTCGGCGTCCACGGCTGGCCGTCGGCACGCCGCGCAGCGGGAGCAGCCTCGACCATGTACATGAAGATCTCGCCCAGGCCGGTGGCCACCGGCCCCAGCGTCGGCTGCACGCCCGGCGGCAGTTGCGTGCCGACCTCCTTCAGCCGTTCGGCCACCTGCTGCCGCGCGAAGTACACGTCGGTGCCGTCCTCGAACACTGCGGTGATCTGCGACAGGCCGTAACGGGCGATCGAGCGCGTCTGCTGCAGATGCGGCAGCCCCGCCAGCGCCGTCTCGATCGGGTAGCTCAGGCGCCGTTCCGCTTCCAGCGGCGAATAGCCGGGCGCCTCGGTGTTGATCTGCACCTGCACGTTGGTGATGTCGGGCACTGCGTCGATCGGCAGCTTCGAATAGTTCCAGGCGCCAAGTGCACCCAGCCCCAGCGCCAGGATGAGCACCAGCAGGCGATGCGCGATCGCGGCGCGTACAAGTCGTTCAAGCATGCCGGCGTCCTCAGTGGTCGTGGCTGGCGCCGGACTTTTCGATGTCCGCGCGGATGAGGAAACTCTGCTCGCTCACGTAGGCCGTGCCGGGCTTGAGGCCGCCGAGCACCTCGACCGCCCCGGCATCGCGCGCACCCAGCTCCAGCATGCGCACCTCATAGGTGTCGCCGACCCGGGCGAACACCACGGTGAAGTCGCGAAAGCGCTGCAGGCCCGAAACCTTCACCGCCAGCGGCACTTCACGCTGGGCGACGGTGACATCCCCGACCACCGCCATACCCGGACGCCAGGCGCCGTCCGGGTTGAGGATGCGTGCGCGGGCCACCACGCTGGTGCCCATGTGGGTGACCGGTACCAGGGCGTCGATACGGGTCGCCAACGCCTCGCCGCCGCTGGCCGGGCGCACCCTCACCGCCTGCCCCGGCCGCAGCCGGTCGGCGTCGCGTCCGACCGCATGCAGTTCGACCCAGACCGAGGACAGGTCTGCGATCTCGAACAGCGGCGCCTCACCGGCGACGTCACCGACATTCGTGTTGCGCGCCAGCACCACGCCGTCCAGCGGTGCGGTGACGGTATAGCTGCGCATGCTGTCGTTGCCTTCCACCGTGGCCAGCGTCTGCCCGCGGCGTACGCGGTCGCCCAGGTTCACCGGCACGCTGCGCACGATGCCCGGAAAACGGGCGCGCACCATCGCCTGGCGGCTGCGGTCGATCGCCACGCGCCCCATCAGCGGCAGCACGTCGCGGATCGTGGCCGGGCCGGCCACCGAGGTTTTCACTCCTGACGCTACGGCAATCGCCGCCGGGATCGTGACGCGTCCTTCGTACGAGGCGTAGTTCCACGCATGCGTCTTGCCGGCGTGGACGGCACTGACCTTGACGTCGAACGAATGCGGCTCGATCACCGTGCCGTCGGCAACCAGCGCGTCGCCCTCGGGCCGGAACGTGAAGCGGGTGGTTTCGCCGTCCAGACGTCTGATCTCGATCAACGGCTGCAGCGCATCCGGCGGCAGCAGCTTGCCGTCGCGATAGCCGTACAGGCGGAACTCCGGCGGCACGCCGGCTTCGTAGACGGTGACTTCGAGTGCGAACGAACCGTCGCGCAGCAGGCGGCCGTTGTGCGGGCCGCGCTCGAACGCATCGGCGGCAGCGTGTTCGCCTGCGGCCGGTTCATGCGCGGCACGATCGCCGCAGGCGCCAAGGGCAACAGTGGCGAGAACCAGCAGTACCAGTGCAATGCGCTTGATGGGAGCGCTTTTCAGGGACATGAACTTCATGGCGACGAAACTCCGGCCGAGACCGTCATCCGTTCGATGTCGGTCAACAAGATGTGGTAACGGACGGCGGCGTCGATCTGCGCGTTGCGCAGTTCGAGCAGCGTGCGCTGGGCCTGCGACAGCGCGACGAAGCTGAAGCGCCCCGCCTCGAAACCCTTGCGGGTCAGCGCCAGCGCGGCTTCGGCCTTCGGGATCATGCGGTCGCGATGCGCCTCGAAGGCGGTACGCGCGTGGACCATTTCCTGGTACGCGGAGAACAGCCGCTGGCGCACGTCCATCTGCTGCGCCTGTGCGCGCGCGTCGGCCGCCTCGGTCTCGGCCTCCGACTGGGCTACGCTGAGCGCCGAGCGTCCGGCACTGCCCAGCGGCAGCGATACCCCGGCGATCAGCGCCGTGTCGTTGAACGTCGACAGCCGCCGCACGCCGACGTGCCAGGTAACGTCCGGCTTGGCGCTGGCGGCGGCGACGCGCTCGCGCGCCCGTGCCGCGTGCGCGTCCAGCGCCAGGCCGCGCAAAGCGGGGTTGTCGGGCAGGCGCGAAATGAGGGCTGCATACGACGGTACCGCGGGCAACTCGAACAGGTTGCCGGCCACCGCGTCGAAATCAGGCTCGGCGGCATGCCACAGCGCGGCCAGGGAGACCCTAGCACTGGCCAGCTCGTGGGACGCGTGCTCCACCTCGATGTCGGCGCGCGCCTCGGCGATCTGCATCAGGTCGAGGTCCGACTCCGGACTGCGGCCGGCCTGCACCCAGCGCCGCACGGTCGCCGTCAGCTCGTGCGCGAGGGCGAGGTCCTGCGCCGCCAGGGTGGTGCGCGCCTGGTCGGCGAGCACTTCGACGAAGCGCCGTGCGGCCTCGGTGGCCAGCTCCAGACGGACCTGTTCCAGCGCATTGCGCGACCGCTCGATGTCGATGGCACCCGCGGCCACGCGAGCGTCGCGCTTGCCGCCCCGTTCGAGGACACGGCCCAGCCGCAAGGTGGTCTCTGCCGCTCCGACGCCGGCCAGCGATCCGCTGCCGGCCACGTTCTCCACCTCCGCCCCCACCACCCAGGGCGGCGCAAGACCGGCAAGGTCCGCCTGCCGTTCGGCGGCGACGACGGTCCGGTCGCCGGCACGAATGGCCGGGTTGTGCGCAAGTGCACGAGCCACCGCTTGCGGCAGCGAAAGGGCCTCGCCCGCCACCGCAGGCGCACCGAAACCGCCCGCCAGCAGCAGGAGGCACAGACAGCGTAAAGAAAACACGACGATCTCCCATCGAATGCACAGTCAACGAGTTCAGGCCGCGAGGCGGCCGTCGGGACGTTGCCGTCAGACGATGGGAGGGCGATGCAGGCGGGTCAGCGAACCGTCGGGTGCGGAGGCATCCTGCCAGGGCGTGCAGGCGTCTGCCTGCACCGGTGCGCACAGCGCAACGACGACTTGCGGCAGGGTTGCCGCTGCGCCGGCCAGGTAATGCGCATGGACGTGCGAGCCGTCCGGCAACGGCACCACCGGCTCGCCGGCACTGTCGGCATGCTGGTGATCGGCGGCGGCATCGGCGGCGATCGCGTGCACTGCCGTGTGCGCGCCGTCATGGCTATGCGTGATCCATCTCGGCATCAAGGCCGACAGCACCATCGCCAGCGCGAACAGCAGCACCGTGCGCACCATGACGGGGCGACGATGGGGCAAGCGGCGAAGAGTACGAAGTACGCTCATGACCCGCCCACTATGCGCAGGAAAAGCCACGAAGGCAACCGGCGATGCGACGCACCACATGCCGTTCACCCGCCGCGACGATCAGCCGCGGCACCAGCAACGGAGGCGCCGCTGCTGTCGCCGGCATCGGTGCCCGGTGCGATTCCAGGTCGGAAACCGATGACGGCGTCAACCAACGGGCAGCGTGCCTGCTTCGCTCCACGGAACCAGCCATGCGTCATATCTTGAAGTCGTCGAAGGCTATGCGCTCGTCATCGACACCCAGGCTTCGCAGCAGCTTGATGGTGGCCGACAACATGCCTGGAGGGCCGCACAGGTAAAACTCGCAGGACTGCAAGTCAGGATGATCGCGCAGCAAACCCTGGTGGGTGGCCTCGTGTACCAGACCTTCGATCGACATGGCGCCATGTCCGGCCGTTTCCGACAACACGAGATGCCAGGTGAAGTTGGAATGACGCGATGCCAGTTCGGCCATCTCGTCGATGTAGGGCGCCTCCCCGCGATGACGGGCTCCATACCAGAAATGGATTCGCTCTTGCCCGCCCTGGTCGAGCCGGGAGTGGATCATCGCCCGCAATGGAGCCATGCCTGCACCGCCGCCGATAAAGATCTTTTCGCGATCGCCCGGACGCAGGGCGAAGTCGCCGAACGGCCCGCTGAAGCGGATCGCGTCGCCCGGCTTGAGCGAATACAGGTAGGCCGAACCCTTGCCCACGAACCGGTGTTTGCTGCCCGGGCTTCCCACGCTGAAACGGGCCAGCAAGGTGAGATGCCACCCGGCCTTCTCCACCGGCAGCGACAGCGAATACGAACGCCGGACCGGCTCCTTGCTGACCAGCACCGGCGGCAGGTTCAGCGCGCCCCATTCGTCACGATGTTCTTCCGGGTGTGAAATATGCTGGCGCGGCAGCGCGTAGTCGGGAACGTGAACCTGGAGATACGAACCCGGCTGAAACCCCCGCCTGATGGGCGACGACGGCAAGAGCCTTATCTCGCGCAGGAACGGAGTCACCGCGGTGATGCTCTCGACGATCGCCGTCTGCTCGTTCCACAGCTCGGCACCACCGGGCACCTCCAGCTCGAGATCGGCGTGCACCGGAACGTTGCAGGCCAATCGATAACCCAGCTTCAGGCTGCTGGCGCTGAGATGCTCGCGATCGGAACTCGTCGAGGGTGGCGCGTTGCCACGCAAACGGACCGCGCACAACCCGCAGCTCTGCCCGCCACCGCAATTGGACGGCAGGTGCAGGCCGCTTCGCCCCAGCGCCAGAAACACGCTGTCGCCTTCGCGCGAATCCACCAGGCAGAGCTTCGTCCCGTCCGGCGCGTAGACCGCCAGGCTCCGTTTCCGGCGCCAGCGAAGCGGGACGAATTCACTCAGGCGGAAACTTGCAACGAGCAGCCACAGTCCCGACAGCGCCATCCATAGTCCCCCCGAAGCCGCCAGGACCACCAATGGATTGTTGAAGTTCTGCTGCCCCGTGTAATCCATGAAGTGCAGCATCATGACCGTATCGAACAGCCGCCAGGTCGCGTTGCGGCGCTCGAGGATATGGCCATCGCGGGCCGACAGGTAGATCGTCGTATCGGCGCTGTCGCCGAACGCCACGCGCCAGACCGGGCCCTGGTAACCGCGGGTCTCGAAATTGGCCTTCGGCAGGAACTCCGGTGCCTCCGGTCGACCGTCGCCGACATAGTCGCGGGCGGCGATGATCGCCGCGATCGTGGCATCCACGGTCACGCTGTGCCCGGTGTGCGCGTCCACCAGCCACGCCTCGGCCTTTTCGGCAAGCCGGTAGACCGGGCGATCCGCCAGCCACATGGTTTCCAGCGTCTGTACCGAACGCCCTGCATCCGCCAACACGCGTTGCGGTGCAAGCATGCCGGTGGGCCAATCCGGTATTTCACGCGCCTGGGCGCGATGGGTCCGGCCTTCGACGGCGTCATGATCGAGCAGGCTCATGATCAGGCCGCTTCCCGTCCAGACCACGAATTGCGCCGCGACGATCAGGCCGATCCATTTATGCAGTTTGCGGATCCACGGCTTCATGTCGTCGCCTTCCTCTTGCGGAAACTGTGCACCAGCAGCCAGATCCCGCTGAGCGCAAAAAGCAGTCCGATGGAAGCCGCTACCCGCATCAGACCGTTGTTCACGTTCGAACGCGTCTCGTAGTCCATGATGTGGAACATCCAGAGAAAATCGTACAGGCGCCAGAAGTCGTGCCGCCGCGCCAGCAATTCGCCCGTCGTCGCGGACAGGTACAGCGTCGTGTGGCCGCGATCCGAGAAATTGGCTTGCCACATGGGTACCGGCCGCTTGGCCACCTCGCTCGGCACCTTCTCCAGCAGATGCACGGATTGAATGGCGCCATCGCCGCGGTAGAGCGACGAGGCCAACTGTCGCACCTGCTGCTCGCCCAGCGCGGGCAACTCGGCGCCGGTCGAGGCATCGACCAGGACGGTTTTCCCGCCCTGGCGCAGCTCGTATACCGCCTGCCCCATCAACTGCTTGAGCTTGAAACCCGTCGAGTGCGGATAACGCTCGCTCAACGTGCCGGCGTCGACCTGCACGGCCGGCTCGCGAAGCGGCTCGGCCGCGACGTGCGCCAGGTGGTCGCCATGGATGAGGTCGATCGAGATGGCGGTCATGTAAAGACCGCTCAGCGTCCAGAGGAGTGCCTGCACGCCCACGATCAGGGCGATCCAGCGATGGGCGCGCCGCGCCCAAAATGCGAGTTTCATCGAAAATATCCTGCTGACGGACAACCCGGGGGCGCATGACCGGATAGCTGCCGGCGCCATCGCGCCGGCAGCTTCCGACGAAGTCACCAGCGGTAGGTGAGCTTCGCGTTCCAGCGCCGACCGAGCAGGTCGTAGGTCATGGTGTCGGTGTTCGCGTCGGTATAGCTCTGGATGAATGGCGCCTGCTTGTCCCAGAGATTGTCGACGCCGAAAGCAACGTCGAGGAACGTGTTCACCACGTACTTCAGCTGCACGTTGTGATAGGTCAAGCCCGGTGCGTGGTCGCCGATATCGCCGCGCGAGGCGTTGATGTCGTCGGCGGCGCCGATGTACTGCACGCTGTAGGAGCCAGACCACGGCCCGCGCACCATCGTCAGCGAAGTGAACGAACGCCAGTGCGCGTAGCTGCCGCGACCGCCGGTGATCTTCCCCGCATAGTGGATGTCGTCCGCACCCAGGAACGGTTTCACGTCGTAGTTCTTCAGGTACGAGACGTCCGCGCTGAGGGACGCCTTCCAGCCGGCCAGATCGAACTGGTAGACCGCCCCCAGGTCGACGCCCGAGAGCCTTTCACTCGCGGCATTGACCGGCTGGGCCGAAAGGAAATCAATCTCGCCAGTCTGCCGATTGCGGGTGAAGTTCGACGCTGAGCAGAACGGATGCGAAAAACCGGGCGTGTTGTAGCACACCGCAAGCTTGGTCGAACCGGCGATACGCTGGATCGCGTTGTCGATCTTGATCTTGTAGTAGTCCAGCGTGACCGTCAGGTCGTTCACGAAGTTTGGCGTCCACACCACTCCCGCCGTCATCGTCTTTGCGGCCTCGGGCTGCAGTTTCGGGTTGCCGCCAACGGTCGTCAGTACCGTGTTCCCCAGCTGGGTATAGCCGGCCGGCACGCCGGAAGCGCGGCAGTTCTGCGCAACCACCGACGACGCCGGCAGCTTGCTCCAGCCGTTGCAGGGATCGGTCGTGGTCAGATTGCCCTCCGACACTCCGCCGAAGAGCTCGGGCACATTGGGAATGCGGAAAGCGGTGGCGTAGTTCGCGCGCAGCTTGAGCGACGGCACCATCTGCCAGTCCAGGCCGACCTTGTAGTTGCTGTCGTTGCCGAACAGGTCGTAGCTGGAATACCGCGCTGCCGCGCTGAGGTTCAGCGACTGCGCGAGGAACTTGTCCTGCAACAGGGGAACTGCGACTTCGGCGAAGGCTTCCTTGGCCGTGTATTCGCCCGCTATCGGATCCTGCTTGTTGGTGTTGGCGATGCCCAGCACCGTGAGCTGGTCCGGGTCGCGCCAGCCGCGTTCCTTGCGAATCTCCACGCCGGTTGCCACGCCGACGACGCCGGCCGGCAGTTCGAACAGCTCACCGCTGAGGTTCGCCGTGAAACTCTTCTGGTCGTTGCCGCCGTTGTCGCGGCTCTTGAAAAGGATGTAGTCGAGCACCCTGGGAGTCAGGTTGCCGTAACCGAGGTAGTTGCCGCAGGGAATGGCTGCACCTGCCGCATTGCTGCAGATGCTCGTGTTCAACGTCTGGTCGACGCGATCCAGATTGGCGATGTTGGTGGAACCATCGATGCCGGTGCTGCGCCCCCAGTTCACCGCCGCCGACCAATCCCAGCGGGTACCGATCCGGCCCTCCAGCCCCACTACCGCGCGGAAACTGTCGACTTCCTGATAGAAGTTGCGGGGACCCGCTTCCTGCAACCTTCTGCGCTGCAGCAAGAGGCTCTGACCCGTCGGGTTGGTCGGGTGATCAGCCGCGATACGGATCGGGCGGTATATGCCTATCGCGCCTGGCGTGGCGAGCTGGTCCGAACGCCGGTTCGTGTACATCAATTCGGTAAAGACACGAACCTCCTCCGTCAACGCCAAATTGCCGAACGAACTGAGGCTCAAACGCTTGATCGGATTGACCGCATTGAGATACGGATTGGAATTGTAGTTGTCGCGCGCCGGTGAGTAGGTGTGATAGCCATTCGCCGGGCCGTTGGGGTCCTGATTGAAATTGACTCTCCGGCCATCGGCCAGAACGGCCCGGCCGCCGATCGTCGAGGAGCTGCCGACGCACACGAGCTTTCCGCCGACTTCGCCGAACGAGCACGGCGCGCGATCCGCCATGTTGACCTCTCCGGTTTCGGCGTAGTTGATCGCCGCCATCAACGAGCCCCGGTCAGAGCTCATCCCCCAGGCCAGATCGACCGCCTTCTCGTCGCCGTCCTGCTGGAAGGTCCGGCCGTAGCGAACCGAGGCCTCGACGCCGTTGAACTTCTTCTTGGTGATGATGTTGACCACGCCGGCCACCGCATCGGCACCGTAGATCGCCGACGCACCATCCTTCAGCATCTCGATGCGGTCGATCAGCGCCACGGGAATGACGTTCAGGTCAGCGGAGCTGTTGGCTCCGGTGCCTCCGTTGACGATACGCCGGCCGTTGAGCAGAACGAGCGTCCGGTTGATGCCGAGGCCACGCAGGTTCACCTGCGCGGTGCCGTAGCCATTGTCGGCCCAATAGGCATTGGTCTGGTTGCCGGCAAAACCGGCCGAGGCCGGCAGCCGCTGGAGCAGATTTTCCACCGACACCACGCCGGAACGCGCGATCTCGTCGGCATCGATGACGGTTACCGGGCCGACGCCGGAGATCTCGGCTCCCTTGATGTGGCTGCCAGTCACTGCGACCGCCTCAAGGTTGGTGGCCGGCGGCGCGGCGGTGGACTGGGCAAAGGTGGTGCTGGCAAAACCGGCGGACAACAGCGCGCCGATAGCCAGCGCAAGGTGATTGCGCTCGTAGAACATGGAAAACTCCCCCCAACTCGGTCTGGGATGATCTGATCGGTGAATGCCTGCGACGCTGCCAGCGCGACTGCGCGGCAGAAAATTGCTCAAGGCAAAACATGCCGCCACAGAGGGCGGGCCGACGAGATCAACCGATGGGAGGTCGGAAGACGGAGGAGATGGCGGTGCGAACCGTGTGCATGACCGCCATCACGGAGGGATGCGTATCGAGAACATGCTGGGCGGCAAACACTACCGCCTGGTCGACGGATGCGGCCGGCGATACGCACATGCAGGCGCACCCCGGGGTACAGTCACAATCCGCATCCCCCTTGCGTTCGTGCACCGAGTCGGCATTGTCGTCACAACCATACGCGATCGAACGGATACCGGCCTGGCCGCGCTGGGCCTGCACCCCGGCCATCTCGGCCGAGCGCCACTGCGCCACACTGGCATCGAGGCAGAAAGCCGCAACCAGAAGGCACCGCAACAGTAGGACGCAGGTGGGCATGGCGTGGCGCTGCCGACTCGTAAAGTTGTCTATACCATCTAGTACCACGTCCAAAATCGGGCTGTCAATCATGCACCGCAGCGCGGTACCCGGTGCGCGACGACGTCTTCCACAAGTTGTATAGACATGCAATGCTCTGGCGATGAACGGACGCCAGCCGCAGTACCTCAAACTCAAGCGCCATATCCTCCGCCACATCACCAACGGCGACTGGCCGCCATTGAGCAAGGTACCCAGCGAAAACGAGCTGGCCTCCCGCTTTGGCATCTCCCGCATGACCGTCAACCGCGCCATGCGCGAGCTGACCGATGCCGGCATGCTCACCCGCACGCAGGGTGCGGGAACGTTCGTTGCGGAGCGCAAGGCCGAGTCGGCGATGTTCGAAGTGCGCAGCATCCGGAATGAAATCGTCTCCCGCGGGCAGGCGCATACCGTGGAGATATTGACCCGCGAACTTGTTTCCGCGCGCCCCGTCACGGCGCGCCAGTTCGCCCTGCCTGCCGGAACCAAGCTCTACCATTCGCGCCTGCTGCACCGGGCCGACGGCGAACCACTGCAGCTGGAAGACCGCTTCGTGAATCCGGTCTGCGCGCCGGACTATCTGGAGATCGATTTCTACAAGGAAATTCCGCATCAGTACCTGATGCGCACGGCGCCCTTGCAGCGAATCGAGCATGTCATCGAGGCCGAGGCCGCAAGCAAACGGCTGGCACGCCTGCTCGATGTCGAGCCGGGAAGCCCATTGCTGACGCTGACACGCCGCACCTGGTCGCGCGACCAGATCGCCAGCTACGTCCGCCTCAGCTATCCCGCCGGCAAGTTCCGCTTCGTCGGCGATTTCAATGTCGGCGATTTCAAAACTCCCTGATGGAAACACCCATGGATACGCTTGCCATGCCCAAGGCGGGCCCGCGCACGGTGCGGGCGCCGCGCGGTACCGCACTGACCTGCAAGAACTGGCTGGCTGAAGCCGCCTACCGGATGCTGCAGAACAATCTCGATCCGGATGTGGCCGAGCGGCCGGAAGATCTCGTGGTTTACGGCGGGATCGGCCGCGCCGCCAGAGACTGGCGCTGCTTCGACCTCATTCTCGAATCGCTGCGCACGCTGGAGGACGACCAGACGCTGCTGGTGCAATCCGGCAAGCCGGTGGGCGTCTTTCGCACCCACGCCGATGCTCCGCGGGTGCTCCTCGCCAACTCGAACCTGGTACCGCACTGGGCTACCTGGGATCACTTCAACGAGCTCGATCGCAAAGGATTGATGATGTACGGCCAGATGACGGCCGGTTCCTGGATCTACATCGGCTCGCAAGGCATCGTGCAGGGCACCTACGAAACCTTCGTCGAGCTTGGGCGCCAACACTACGCCGGCGACTGGTCGGGCAAGTGGATACTTACGGCCGGCCTGGGCGGCATGGGAGGCGCACAACCGCTCGCCGCCGTGCTGGCCGGCGCCAGCTGCATCGTCATCGAATGCCAGGAGTCGCGCATCGACTTCCGCCTGCGCACACGCTACCTCGACCGCAAGGCGCACAGCATCGAGGAAGCCCTGACGATCGTCGGGAATGCGGCCACGCCTGTCTCGGTCGGTCTGCTCGGCAACGCCGCCGATCTCATGCCCCGCTTCGCCGAACTTGCGCGCACCGGCGCGGCGCGCCCCGGCGCCGTGACCGACCAGACCTCGGCGCACGACCTGATCAACGGTTACCTGCCGGCCGGCTGGACGCTTGCGCAATGGGAGGCGGCCCGCCGCGGCGCCCCGTCGCAGCAGGACGCGCTGACCCAGGCCGCTGCCGCCAGTTGCGCAACGCACGTCAACGCGATGCTGGCCTTCCACCGCATGGGAGTACCGACGATCGACTATGGCAACAACATCCGCCAGGTCGCCTTCGACCAGGGCGTGCAGGACGCGTTTGCCTTCCCCGGTTTCGTGCCGGCCTGCATCCGTCCGCTGTTCTGCCAGGGCAAGGGGCCGTTCCGCTGGGTCGCGCTGTCCGGCGATCCGGAAGACATCTATCGCACCGATGCGAAGATCAAGGAACTCTTTCCGGAAGACGCACGCCTGCACGACTGGCTGGACCAGGCCCGGGAGCGCATCGCTTTCCAGGGCTTGCCGGCGCGCATCTGCTGGCTCGGCCTGGGTCAGCGCCATCGCGCGGCCGTGGCCTTCAACGAGATGGTGCGCACCGGAGAGCTGACCGCGCCCATCGTCATCGGCCGCGACCACCTCGACTGCGGTTCGGTCGCCAGCCCCAATCGCGAAACCGAGGCCATGCGCGACGGATCCGACGCCGTTTCCGATTGGCCGCTGCTCAACGCATTGCTGGCCGCATCCGGCGGCGCCACCTGGGTCAGCCTCCACCACGGCGGCGGCGTCGGCATGGGCTTCTCGCAGCACTCGGGCGTCGTGATCGTCTGCGATGGCACGGACGCGGCAGCCAGGCGCCTCGAACGCGTGCTGTGGAACGACCCGGCGACCGGCGTCATGCGCCATGCCGACGCCGGCTATGCAACGGCGTTGCAGTGTGCGCGCGAACACGGCCTGAACCTGCCCGCCATAACCGGATGACCATCCCATGCTAATGCTTACTCCCAGCCGGTTGACGCTGGCCCAGCTGCGCGGCCTTGCCGCTTCGCATGCGCCGATCGAACTGGCGCCGGAATGCGAGGCGCCGGTGCGCGCCGCCGCCACCGCCGTGCAAACCGTGGTCGCCGCAGGTGCGCCCGTGTACGGCATCAATACCGGCTTCGGCAAGCTGGCCCACGTCCGGATCGTCGACGACCAGCTCGAACAGTTGCAGGCCAATCTCGTCCGCTCCCACGCCGCAGGGGTGGGCTGCCTGCTCGAAGACGCCACCGTCCAATTGATCCTGGTGCTCAAGATTGCCTCCCTGGCCCGCGGCTATTCGGGCGTGCGCTGGGAGGTGGTGCAGACGCTCGTTGCCTTGCACAACGCGCAGATCTACGCCTGCATCCCTGCGCAGGGCTCCGTCGGCGCCTCGGGCGACCTGGCCCCTCTGGCTCACCTGACCCTGGCCGCGATGGGCGAGGGCGACGTGCGCGTGAACGGCGTGCGGATACCCGCCGCGGATGCCCTGGCGCATGCCGGCATCGTGCCGATACGTCTGGCCGCCAAGGAAGGCCTGGCCCTGCTCAACGGCACCCAGGCCTCGACCGGCATCGCACTGATGGCGTTGTTTGCCGCCGAGCGGGCGTTTTCCGCCGCCGTCGTCGCCGGTTCGCTTTCGGTCGATGCGGCCGCTGGCTCGGATACCCCCTTCGACCCACGCATCCATGCCGTGCGCGGCCAGCCCGGCCAGATACGCGCCGCCGGGTTCTACCGGCAGTTGCTGGCGGGCAGCGCGATTCGCGAGTCGCACCGCCACGACGACGCGCGCGTCCAGGACCCCTACAGCCTGCGTTGCCAGCCCCAGGTCATGGGGGCATGCCTGGATCTGCTGAACCAGGCGGCCACCACGCTGCAGATCGAAGCCAATGCGGTTTCCGACAACCCGCTGGTCTTTCCGGACGACGGCGAAGTGCTGTCCGGCGGCAACTTCCACGCCGAACCGGTCGCGTTCGCGGCCGACCAGATCACCATCGCGATCGCCGAAGTCGGTGCGCTGGCCGAGCGCCGGATCGCGCTGCTGATCGACGCCACGCTGTCCGGCCTGCCCGCGTTTCTCGTCGACGAACCGGGCATCAACTCCGGTTTCATGATCGCCCACGTCACTGCCGCGTCCCTGGCCAGCGAGAACAAGACGCTCGTGCACCCGGCCAGCACCGATTCGATCCCCACCTCGGCCAATCAGGAGGATCACGTCAGCATGGCCACGTTCGCCGCACGCAAGGCCATCGACGTGGCGGTCAACGTCCGGCGCATCGTGGCGATCGAATTGCTGGCCGCCTGCCAGGGCCTCGACTTCCGGCGCCCGCTGCGCTCCTCCGAGCCGCTCGAAGCCGCGCATGCCATCGTGCGCCGGGTCGTGCCGCGCTACGCCAGGGACCGCTATTTCGCCGCAGACATCGCCCACGCCGACGACCTGATCGCCGCCGATGCCTTCGCGACGGTGTTCGGCCACGTCCTTGCCGAGCCTTCCACGTGATGGAGGGGTGGCGGGGCCGTGTCGATTCCACCGACGATCCAGCGGCATTGACCGGAGAACCGCTCCAGCTGGATGACCTCGGCGTGGATGGGAACTTCGCGACCGAACGTCCGCAGCGTCGACGTACCCCCGCCAGGGCCGCGCCCCGCGTGCCACCGGCCTGGTAGCCCACGAGCACGATGGCATTGCGATCATCGGGGCCGAACGCTTCGATGTGATGCAGCACGCTCCCGCCGGTCGTCATGCCGCTGGCCGAGATGATGATCATCGGCCCGCGCTGGCGATTGAGCGCCGTGGACTCCTCGACGCTGTTGACGAAGGTCGCCAGTTCGAACATGCGGCGGCAGTCTTCGTCCGATACGTGGTGTTCGTCGTGATGGCGGTGGCCAATGTGGGTCGCATCGATGGCCATCGGGCTGTAAGGTAGACCGGAACCCGCGGGATCTCGCCCCGCTCCCGCAGGCGCGCTATGCGAGCCGTGTTTTACGACGTGCGTGAGCGGACCATCCGTCCGCTCACGATGAATGCTTCAGCAACTACTTTTGCAGGGGCTTAATGGAAGTCACGGTGCTCGCCATGCCGGCCGGGTGCACGGTGAACTGCACTTCGTCGCCCACCTTGGCGGCCTTGAGCACATCCGGTGAGCCAGCCTTGAAAGCCATGGTCATGGCCGGCCAGCCGATCGAGGCGATAGCCAGATGCTGAAGGGTGACGGTGCCCTCGTTGGTATCAATGGCTTTCACGATGCCGACGCCTTGGGCTTCCGCCGGCTTGGCCTGGTGCTGCATGGCGGGCATGTTCGGATCCATCTGCAGCGCAAAGGCCGGTACAGCGACCAGTGCGCCGGTGAGCGCCAGGGCGAAAAGAGCTTTTTTCATTGCGTGGATTTCCTTCGGTTGGGTTGGAGACATGCGTTCTAGACGTTCCTGCGCAAGCGGCGCAGGACCAGCACCCGGAACGCCGCGGGAATGACCAGCATCGACAGCAGCGGCGCGGTGAGCATGCCGCCGATCATCGGCGCCGCGATACGCTGCATCACCTCCGAACCGGCGCCGTGGCCGAGCAGGATCGGAAACAGGCCGGCAAGAATCACCGCCACCGTCATCGCCTTCGGCCGCACACGCTGCACCGCGCCCTCGCGGATCGCCTCATCCAGCTCGGCCGGCCCCGAGTGCGGATCGGCCGCCAGCTGGCGGTCCCACGCGTGGCGCAGGTACAGCATCATCACCACGCCGAACTCGGCGGCGACGCCGGCCAGCGCGATGAAGCCGATCATCGTCGCGATCGACACCGCATGCCCGAGCAGCCAGATCAGCCACAGGCCGCCGACCAGCGCCAGCGGCACGCTGGCCATGATCAGCGCCGCCTCGCTCATCCGACGGAACACCGCGTAGATCAGCACGAAGACGATCAGCAGCACGACCGGCACCACCAGGGTCAGCCGTTGCATCGCCTGCTCCAGGTATTCGAACTGGCCCGACCACGCCACCGTGATGCCTGGCGGCAACTTGACATCGCGCGCCACCGCACGTTGCAGGTCCGCCACCACCGTGCCCAGGTCGCGGCCGGCGGTGTCGACGTAGAGGTAGCTCGCCAACTGGCCGTTCTCGCTCTTGAGCTGGGGCGGGCCGGCGACCACCTTGATGTCGGCCACTTGCGCCAGCGTCAGCTGCGCGCCGTTGGCGGCGACGATCGGCAATACCTTCAATGCAGCGAGTGAATCGCGCTCGGCCCGCGGGTAGCGCAGCACGATGGGATAGCGCTCGCGGCCTTCGACGGTTTGCCCGATCGAATCGCCGCCGACCACCGTCGCCACCAGCTGTTGCACCTGCTGCTGGGTCAGGCCGTAGCGCGCGGCATCGACGCGCCGAATGCGCACGTCGACATAGCGACCGCTGGCCGCCCGCTCGGCAATGGCCGAACCTACGCCAGGCACCTGCCGAGCCACCGTCTCGATGCGATCGGTCACCTCCTGCAATGTCGATGGATCGGGGCCGAGTACCTTGATGCCGATCGGGCTCTTGATGCCGGTGGCCAGCATGTCGATGCGGTTGCGCAGCGGCGGCACGAACAGATTGGTCAGGCCCGGTACCTGTACCGCCTTGTTCAGCTCCGCCTTGATCTTCGCCATCGTCATGCCCGGTCGCCATTGGTCCTTGGGCTTGAAGGTGATGGTGGTCTCGAACATCTCCAGCGGCGCCGGGTCGGTCGCCGTGTTGGCACGACCAGCCTTGCCGAACACGTGATCGACCTCGGGCACGGTCTTGATCATGCGGTCGGTGAGCTGCAGCAGTTGCGAGGCCTTGCCCGCGGACAATCCGGGTAGCGCGGTGGGCATGTACAGCAGTGTGCCTTCGTCCATCGCCGGCATGAACTCGCTGCCGAGCCGGCTGAGCGGCAGCAACGCAGTGAGCAGCAGCAGCCCGGCCAGCGCCAGGGTCGTCTTCGGATGGTGCAGCACCGCCTCCAGGATCGGCCGGTACAGCGCAATCAATCCGCGGTTGAGCGGGTTGGTGTGTTCCGGTCGGATGCGCCCGCGGATCAGGTAGCCCATCAGCACCGGCACCAGGGTCACCGCCAGCCCGGCCGCCGCCGCCATCGCGTAGGTCTTGGTGAACGCCAGCGGCTTGAACAGCTTGCCCTCCTGCCCCTGCAGCGCGAACACCGGGATGAACGACAGCGCGATGATCAGCAGGCTGATGAACAGCGCCGGCCCCACCTCCGCCGCCGCCTCGACCACCACCGACCAGCGCACCGCGCCCTGCGGTTCCCCGCCGTCGTGCGCGTCGCGCCAGTGCTCCAGGTGCTTGTGCGTGTTCTCGATCATCACCACCGCCGCATCGACCATCGCGCCGATCGCGATGGCGATGCCGCCGAGCGACATCAGGTTCGCCGACACGCCCTGCAGGTGCAGCGCGATGAACGCGGCCAGCACGCCCAGCGGCAGGCTGACCACCGCCACCAGCGCCGAACGCAGGTGGCCGAGGAACAGCACGCATACCAGCGCGACCACCAGGAACTCTTCCAGCAGCTTGCCCCACAGGTTTTCCACCGCCGCGTCGATAAGTTGTGAGCGGTCGTAGGTCGGCACGATCTCGACGCCGGCTGGCAGGCTGCGCTTGAGTTCGGTGAGCTTCGCCTTGACCGCCTCGATCGCGGCCTTCGCGTTCTTGCCCGAGCGCAGCACGGCGACGCCGCCGACCACTTCGCCCTGGCCATCCAGCTCGACGATGCCGCGCCGGAAGCTCGGCCCGCGCCGCACCGTGGCGACCTCGCGCAGCAGCACCGGCACACCGTTCGTGTTGGTGCTGATCGGCACGTTCTCGAAGTCTTCGCGGCTGCGCAGGTAGCCTTCGCTGCGCACCATCAGCTCCGCCTCGCCCTGCTCGACCACCGAGCCGCCGCCGGCGCCGTTGGCCGCGCGCACCGCGTCAGTCAGCTGCGCCACGGTGATGCCGCGCGCGGTCAGCGCTCGCGGGTCCGGCACGATCTGCCAGGCGCGTTCCATGCCACCGAGGCTGGCCACTTCGGCGATATCCGGCACGGTCTTCAGCTGATAGCGCAGGAACCAGTCCTGCAGCGCGCGCAGTTCGCCGAGGTCATGCTTGCCTGTGCGATCGACCAGCGCATATTCGTAGACCCAGCCCAGGCCCGTGGCGTCGGGGCCCAGCGACGGGTTGACCCCGACCGGCAATTGATCGCGCACCTGGCTCAGGTACTCCAGCACGCGCGAGCGGGCCCAGTACAGGTCGGTGCTGTCGTCGAACAGCACATAGACGTAGGAGTCGCCAAAGAACGAATACGCGCGCACCGTCTTGGCGCCGGGCACCGACAGCATGGTGGTGGCCAGCGGATAGGTGATCTGGTCCTCCACCACCTGCGGCGATTGCCCGGCCCAACTGGTGCGGATGATCACCTGGGTGTCGGACAGGTCCGGCAAGGCATCCAGCGGCGTGCGCGTCAGCGAGAACACGCCGGCCGCCGCCAGCGCCAACGCGGCCAGCAGTACGAACACGCGGTTGGCGATGGCGGCGCGGATGAGGGCGGCGATCATGGGTGGCCTCCCATCGGCATCGCGTGCCCCGCATGCGAGGTATGGGAGGTGGCCGGCTGGGAGGCGCTGGTGGCCGCTGCAGGAACCGTCCCGCCCTCACCCAGACGCTCCAGCGCACCAGACAGGCTGGCCTCCGAGTCGATCAGGAACTGGCCGGAGACAACAACCTTCTCGCCACCCTGCAGGCCGTCCAGGATTTCCGTGTAACCGTCAGCCGAACGGCCGGTGCGCACGGCGAGGGGGCGGAAACGGCCGTCCGCCTCCGCCACGATCACCCGCGTCTGCACGCCGGTCGCGATCAGCGCGTCGCTCGGCACCACCGCTACCGCCTCGCCGGCGACCGGGTTCAACTGCACGGTGACGAACATGCCCGGACTCAGCTGAGCGCGCGGGTTGGCCAGCACGATGCGCGCGCGCTGGGTGCGCGTGGCGTTGTCGAGGTCCGGCAGCAGCGTCTCCACGCTGCCCTGAAACACCTGTCCGGGCAGCGCATCGGCGCTCACCGTGACCGGCGTACCACTATGCACCGTGCCGGCGACCGCCTGCGGCAACGCCGCCTCGACCCAGACCGTCGCCAGGCTGTTCAACGTCATCAGCGTCTGCCCGGCACCGACCCGCTGGCCTTCTTGTACCTCCAGCGCGGTGACCATGCCTGTTTGCGGCGCATCCAGCGTGATCGCCGCGCCCGCGCCACGGCGTGCCGTGCGGATCTCCGCGGCGGTCAGGCCGAGCACCCGCAGGCGCTCGCGGGCGGCGACGCGCAAGGCCTTTGCGTCAGCCGATTGCGCGCCCTGCAGCGCGTCGTACTCGGCCAGCGCGCTGCCCCACTGCGGCGCCAGCAGTTCGGCCAGCGGCTCGCCTGCCGTCACCTGCGTATACGGCGCACGCACCCACAGCTTGTTGATCACCGCGTCGACGCGGGCGCTGACCGTGGTGGCTTCGCGCGGATTCCACGTGACGGTGCCTGGCACCCATACCGCAGTAGACAAGACACGGCGTTCGACCGGCGTAGTCCTGATGCCCAGATTCTGTACCGTACCTGGGTCGATGCGTACGCCACCAGCCTGCTCGCCGTCATCCGCGTACTTGGGCACCATTTCCATGCCCATGGGTGATTTGCCGGGCTTCGGGAAGTGCTGCGCCGGCTCCATTGGGTCGTACCAGTACAGGATCTCTTTGGCAGAGGCCGACGAGGAAACCGGTGTGCCCGCGGGGGCTGCTGTGCCGACATGTTGGCGGCGGCCGCCGAGGTAGCCTGCCAGGAGCAATAGCGCCGCGAAAAAAACGGCGGAAAAAATGATCAATGGACGCTTCATGGCGTCACCTCCGAAGGCAATAGATAGGCCAGCGATGCCCACAACCGTGCGCGTGAAGCGAGCGCGGCGGCATAGCTCAGGCGCAGTTCGATCTCGTCGCGACGGGCGTCCAACCAAGGTTGCAGCACGCCACCACCGCGATAACCGGCCAGCGCTGTTTGCGCGCGGTCACGCGCCAGCGGCAGCAGTGTTTGCTGATAGCGCGCGATCTGGCGATTCCAGCCCTCCCAGGTTGCCGCGGCGCGCGCGACAGCTTCCTGCTGGGCGCGCCGAGCATCTTCATGGTCAGCCTGGACGGCATCGCGCTGCGCTTGCCTCGCGCTGATGCCGCGATCCTGTCGGTTGCGGGTAAACAGCGGCAGGCTGACGCTGAACTGCACCGTGACCATGTCCGACATCCGTGGCGCACGCTTGCCATATTCGGCACTGACGCTCCAGTCCGGGTGCTTGGCTGCACGCGCCTGGTCAAGCGCGGCTTGCGCCACCCGTTCGCGCGCCTCCCACGCCTGCATCGGCGCCTGCTCGTCGATGGATCGCTGCAGGCTTTGCTCACTCACCGGCAACCGACCGAAGTCCGGCGCCTCGGCAAGTGGGCCAGTGATGGGGCCTACCCAGCGCTGCAGACTGGCCTGCGCCGCCGCGAGGTCCGCGTCAGTGGCCTCCAGGCGATTGTCGAGCAGGGAAGCCGCCGCACGCGCGGCCAGTGCATCGGACGCCCCGCCTTCGCCGCCATGCAATCGCGCCTGCGTGGTCTCTACCGCCAGCGTGCTCTCACCGCGCAATTCAACCAACAGCGAGCGCGCAAGTTCCGTTGCCCATACGTCGATCCACGCGTCGGCGACACGCTCCTGCACGGTCTGCGTGGTGGCCACGCGGTTCGCTGCTGCCGCGTCGATTTGTGCGTTGGCCAATCCGCGCTCGGCAACGCGAGCCGCGCGCGACGGAATAGCTTGCATCACGCCTACCGTGCGCATGGTCGCGCCGTCCGAGCGCAAGCTGAAGGCGCCCGGCGCGGTCACCGGATAACTGGCGACTCCGAAGCTCAGCGCCGGGTCCGGCAAGCGTCCGGCACGCGCTGCCTCCTCGTGCATGGCTGCGACATCAGCGGCACGTGCCTCAACTTGCGGGGCATGCGCCAGCCCGCGCTGGACAGCCGTTGCAAACGTCAGCGGCGGTTCGGCGGCGGCTGCCGCCGTGGCCACTGCTCCCCACAGGAGCGTGGCCAAACCCGGCGCCAGCAGGCGTCGGGCGAAATACATGGATAACATGGAAGGACACTCCCTCGATCTGGAATCTGCACCGTGCCAGAACAGGCACGGCGATGCCACGTCAGTGGATACAGCGACGTGTCAGATCAAATCAGGAGCGAGCAGAACAACAATCGGGGAATGGGGGCCGGTGCACGCAGCTGCTCCTGCCGCACCAAGGCGCGATGCGACGGCAACGCTACCGCAGCCACGGACGGCAACTCCGGCGGCAACGCGGCTAGCGTGCTGGCCGGCACCGAGGCGCTGCGCGCATCGACCTGGGTGGCGTGGTTGGGCTGGCAGTGCTGCCGGCACAGCGGATCGACCGGCGCCGTCATGTCCGTGCAACCGTCATCCATCACCACCATAGCCGCCGCGGTCGTGGCGACCGGCGCCGGCGCGGAGACGCAGGCATACGCCGCCACCGCCACCTGCTGCCACAGCAGCAGCACGACCACCAGCCACGCAAGGCGGCGGCGGGTGAGCGGACGGAGGCGGAAGGCGGGTTTCATCTCACGGGCACTATAGCGTCGGCAGCGGGCGCGTCATTGACGCGGATCAAGTCAGCGGAACGCGATCGGGACACCGGCTTCGCTCACGCGGCCGGGCCGTGCGTCGCGTAGACCCGGGTCGAGCCGTCGCGGCCGATCAGCACCACGTCGTAGCGTTTGGGCGCGCCCATCTCCATGCCAGGCGAACCCACCGGCATGCCGGGCGCGGCCAGACCGCGCGCGTCCGGCCGTTCGGCGAGCAGGCGGCGGATGTCCTCCACCGGCACGTGCCCCTCGATCACGTAGCCGTCGATCACCGCGGTGTGACAAGACACCGCACCGGACGGCACGCCGAAACGCGCCTTCACCGCCGCCATCGGCTGGTCCTGGTGCACGGTCACGGTGTACCCCTGCGCGCGCATGTGGTCGACCCACGCGCCACAGCAGCCGCAAGATGGGTCGCGGTAGACGTCGAACGCATTCGCGGCCAACGCCGCCGGCGCGAACAGCATGGCAAACAGCAGGCTGATACCCATGCGGGAAAACCATCGTTTCATCATCATTCTCCGGTTGTCGGGGTGGTTTGCCACTGGACGGACACGATCTTCCAGCTATCGCCGTCCTTCCTGAGCTTGAGCATCTCGCGGCTGCGCAGTGTAACCGGCTTGCCCTTCATCGTGGCCCCGATCTCGCTTTCGCTGCCGACCATCGCGGTGTCGCCCATCGGCATCGAGCCCAGCGAGACCGGCGTCAGCTTCGCGGCCTTCAGGAACGCGATGTCCTCGCCCAGATGGCCGGCGACGTACTCGTCGCGTGTCTGCGTGTGGCCGCCTTCGCTGACGCCGACGTCGGGCGCCAGCAGCGCGAGCACGGCCTCGCGGTCGCCATGCTGCAACGCAGTCTGGAATGTCCGCGCCACCGCTTCGGCCGTCGGCGCTGCGCCCGGCTTCATGCCTTCCATCGACAGCGGCGCCTCGACTGCTGGCGCGGCGGAGTGTTCGTGGGCATCGCCATCAGCAGCGTCATGGCTGTGTCCCGCTTGGCCGGTCGCAGCCATGCCCTCCATCGCCGCCGCACCATGCGCATCCTCGTCGGCGGCCCCACCATGGCTGTGGCTGTGGCCGCCCGCCTCGTCCATGTCGTGGTCCTGCGGGGCCTTGGCCACGATGTCCTTGTATTGCGCCGGCGTCATGTCGGGCAGCTTCTGCAGGAACGCGACCATGCTCCAGATCGTGGCGTCATCGTGGCTGGCACCCCACGCCGGCATCGCACTCATCTTGACGCCGTGCTTGATCACCCAGAACGCCTCGCGCGGGTCGGGCCGGAATTTTGCCAACTCGGGCGGCAACGGGTACAGGCCCGGGCGCATCTCGTTCTCGGCCATGCCCGGTGCCAGGTGGCAGCCGGTGCACATCGCCGCGTACTGGCCGGCGCCCTTGAGGATCAGCTGCGGGTCGCCGAGGTTCGGCACGACGACGTCCTTCGCGTGATGATCGATCGAGCGCTCGCGCAGCGCCTGCATCAGCGCGTAGACGGGTTTCGTGTGGTGGGCGTCGGCACCGATGTCGTAGACGCCGGACCAGACGAAGGCGCCGACGCCAGCGATGACGACGGCGCAGAGAATCACAAAGGTGATGATGAGTCGTTTCATGGGCTCTCCTCAGAACCAGATGCGCAGGCCGGCAACCCATTGCCGGTCGAAGACTGCTTGATGATTGGCGTGGGCGAAATCGGCCGTGGCACCGAAATGGCGCGCCCAGACTACGCCGATGTACGGCGCGAATTCACGCCGTATCTCATAGCGCAGGCGCAGCCCCAGCTTCGCATCCGAGACGCCGCTGCCGATGCCGCGCGCCGGGTCGGATTTGCCGTACAGGTTGACCTCCAGTTCCGGCTGCAGGATCAGCCGCTGGGTGAACAGCAGCTCGTAGTCGGCACGCAGGCGTGCCGCGGTGCGTCCGGAAGGCCCGACATAGGCGGTGGCCTGGATCTCGAACCAGTACGGGGCCAGGCCCTGCACGCCGAACGCGGCCCAGTCGCGCGTCGGGCCTTCGCCGAAGTCGTGGCGCACGCCCAGTTGCGTACTCCAGAAGGTGGCGACGTTGCGGTTCCAGAAAGCCTCCACGCTGCCATCTTCGAGTTTGCCGCGGCTGCGTTCGCCTTCGCTGCGCAGCCACAGCTTGTCGCTGTCGTTGCCGTACCAGCCTTCGGCTTCCCACGTCTGGCCGTTGCCGTCGCGGCCGTGGAACGCTTCCAGTTGATCGACCAGCAACATGCCGGCCAACGCGCTGCCGTGCAGGTGCAGTCCATGCGCAGGGCTGGCGGCGATGCCGTCGGAATAATCGCCGCTGCGTGCATCCGCAGGTGCGCGGCCGCCCTGCATCGGCCCCATCGCCATGGCCGGCACCGCTCCCGTGCCGTGTGCCGCGCCATGGTCCATGCCGGGCATCGCGCCGTGATCCATCTCCGGCATCGCCTGCTGCTCCGTGCCCGCCATGACATGACTGGAGGCCGCGGGCGTGGTGGACGACGCTCCATGGTTCATCCCATGCATCGAGCCGTGGTCCATCGACGGCATCGCGCCATGGTCCATGTCGTGCATGGGGTGCGCGCCGGCGGGCGCAGCGGCCGGCGTGGCCGGGGCGTGCGGCTTCTTCGCCTTTTTGACCGGCGTCTTCGCCGCCGGTGGCGCACTGCTGCCGGTGCTGGCCGGCATCGTCATGCCGTGCATGCCGGCGTGGTCCATGCCCGGCATTGCGCCCATGTCCATCGGTGCGGTGCTGCCCGACGAGGCCGGCGCGCTCTGCGCCGTCGCCGCCAGCGGCATGGCCAGCAGCAGCGCGGCCAGCAGCAACGGGCGGCGCCCGGAAAATGCAATGATCCGGCGGTTCGTACTCATGCCACCACCACCTCGCGGAACATGCCCGCTTCCATGTGATACAGCAGGTGGCAGTGGTAGGCCCAGCGCCCCGGCGCGTCGGCCGTCACCGCGTAGCTGACGCGTTGCGCCGGCTGCACGTTGACGGTGTGCTTGCGCACCTGAAACTGCCCGCCGGGATTTTCCAGCTCGCTCCACATGCCGTGCAGGTGGATCGGGTGGTTCATCATGGTGTCGTTGACCAGCACGATGCGCAGGCGTTCGCCGGTATTGAAGTGCACCGGCCTGGCGTCGGAATACTTGATGCCGTCGAACGACCACATGAAACGCTCCATGTTGCCGGTCAGGTGCAGTTCGATCTCGCGGCTGGGCTCGCGTGCGTCGATCGGGCCGCCGATGGTGTGCAGGTCGGCATAGGTCAGCACGCGGCGGCCGTTGTCGCGCAGGCCGGTGCCCGGATCGTCGAGGTTGCTGCGCGGCATGTCGACGTGCATGTCCACGCCGGGGCCGTATTCGGCGCGGGCGTGGCGCACGACGGGTGCAGCCGCCATGCCGGACATGCTGCCGTGGTCCATGCCGCCGTGATCCATGCCGGGCATCGCGGCTTGGCCGCCGTGGTCCGCGTGCGACATCGCGCCCATCATGTCGCGCATGTCCAGCCACACGCGCTTGTCCACCGATGGCACCTCCGCCTCCATCCCGGCGCGCGGCGCCAGCGTGCCGCGCGCGTAGCCGCTGCGGTCGATCGACTGAGCGAACAGCGTGTACGCCCGCTCCTCCTGCGGCTCGACGATGACGTCGTAGATTTCGGCCGGCGAGAAGCGGAACTCGTCGACCGGCACCGGCTGTACGTCCTGGCCATCGGCGGCGATCACCGTCATCTTCAGGCCGGGAATGCGCACGTCGAAGATGGTGGACGACGAGCCGTTGATGAAGCGCAGCCGGATCTTCTCGCCGGGCTTGAAGATGCCGGTCCAGTTGCCCGCGGGCGCGGCGCCGTTCATCAGGTAGGTATAGGTATAGCCGGAGACGTCGCTCAGGTCGGTCGGGTTCATGCGCATCTGGTTCCACATCTTGCGCATGGCCAGCGCCTGACTCAGACCCTTCGCGCGCACGTCGCGGAGGAAATCCGGCACCGTCGGCTGGGCGAAGTTGTAGTAGTCGCTCTGCTTTTTCAGCTTGGCATAGATGCGCTCGGGATCCTCGTCGGTCCAGTCGTTGAGCATCACCACGTAATCGCGGTCGGTCGGGTAGCGCTCGGGGCCGTCCGGCTCGATCACCAGCGGGCCGTACAACGCGTTCTGCTCCTGGAAACCCGAGTGCGAGTGATACCAGTAGGTGCCGCTCTGGCGCACCTGGAACCGGTACAGAAAGCTTTCGCCCGGCGCGATGCCGCCGAAACTGATGCCGGGCACACCATCCATCTGGAACGGCAGGATGATGCCGTGCCAGTGGATCGAAGTCGGCACACGCAAGCGGTTGGTCACGCGCAGGTTTACCGTGGTGCCCTGCCTCCAGCGCAACAAGGGACCGGGCACGCTGCCATTGACCGTGATCGCGGGCCGCGCCGCGCCGGTGAAGTTGACGGCGGTCTCGACGACGTCCAGCGCAAAGTCGGTACCACTGAGCACGGTGGGCTGTCCCGGGCTGGTCAGCGCCCAGGCGTTCGGAGGACGCAGCAGGCCAAAGCCGGCCACCGCGCTGCCCAGGGCCAGGCCCTGCACGAAACGCCGCCGCGACAGGTCGGTCGCGGGCAATGGGGAAAATGGATTCACGTTCACTTCCTTCGAGGGGGCATCGGCGGCCGATGCCGATCAAGGGCCGCTTTCACGCCCGCTGCAGGGCGGGCGCGAAAGCGCTATCGCAGCGGGTGGAATCAGCCGACCGGGGGCCGCAATGGCACTGCGTGGACAACACTGGGCGCCGCCAGGACGGAGGAAGAAACATGCGGCGACTCCGGCGCCACCGGCACGAGCCCGGCCATGACCGGCGACGGCAGCACGCTGTCGCATACCGCCGCGCACTGGGCCGGTCCCGTCGACCCGTGCTGGTCGTGGTGCAGATCGCCGCAACAGTCCGTCGGAGCCGGCATGACCTGCCGACCGTGATCGGCCGCGTGCGCGATGGCCGCCGCAGGCGTCGCACCACTCGCGTCGCCGACCATCCCGCGCGGCATGCCGTGCAGCGGCACCAGCGCGAGGATCAGCCACGCCAACCAGGCCATCGCCCGGAGCGACGGCAAGCATGCGGCATGGCGCAGTGGGCGGTTCATCGGCACAGCATAGGGTTCGTGCCGGCGGGCCTCAACCCTGGACGAGGGTCCACCGGACCTCGCCGGCACGCCCACCGCGGAGGGTCGCCCAACGCTACTTGGTGTAGCCCATGTGCAGCGTGATCTTGTCGCCAGCCTTCAGGTTCGCCACCGAAGCGGGCGGGAAGTGCAGGCGCAGCGACATGCCTTCCGAGTCCGCCTCGACCAGGCCGGTCTTGGTGTCGACCGAGCTCACTGTGGCCGGCATCATGTGCATGCTGCCGTTCTTGTTGTGGTGCATCATCTTTTGATGCATGCCTTGATGCATGCCGCCCATCTGGTCCATGTGCCCCATGCTGCTCGACGGCGATGCCGGCGCCATGCCCCCAGTGTCCTGGGCGCTGACCGTGCCAAATGCCAGGCAAAGGCCGACAGCGGCCATCGGAACGATGATTCTTGGCGAAAACGTCATGATGATTCTCCGCGCAGATGGACAGCCGGAGCCGCACGTCCGGCCGGTTGCAACGCTGCAACAGGCGCAGCCTGCACCGGCCAATGTGCAGGAAAGGTTACGTCGCGCCCCGGGGAGCATGGCCCCAGCCCCTCTATACTGGTCCACCCCGCCGCCGTGACCGCCATGAACTACCGCCACGCCTATCACGCCGGCAATTTCGCCGATGTCCTCAAGCACGTCGTGCTGCTGGCGCTGGTCGAGGCGTTGCAGGCCAAATCCACGCCGTTCTGCTATGTCGACACCCATGCCGGCAGCGGCAGCTATGCGCTGGAAGGCCACGAGGCCAAGAAGACCGGCGAGTATCACGACGGCATCGCTCGCCTGCACCCGGCCGAGAAGCTGCCGCCGCTGCTGCGGCGCTGGCGCGACGGTATCCTCGGCGGCGAAGGCAACGAGCACGGCCTGAAGTACTACCCCGGCTCGCCGCTGCAGGTCGCCCGGGCGCTGCGCCCGGGCGACAGCGCGCAGCTGTGCGAGCTGCATGCCGAGGAAGCGGCGAAATTGCGCGAACTGTTCCGCGGCAACCCACAGGTGCACGTGCACCAGCGCGACGGCTATGAGGCGCTGAAGGCGCTGCTGCCGCCGAAGGAGAAGCGCGGCCTGGTGCTGATCGACCCGCCCTACGAGGCGCAGGAGGCCGAGTACAAGCTGATCGAGCAGGCGCTGAAGACCGCCCTGCCGCGCTGGCCCACCGGCGTCTACGCGGTGTGGTACCCGATCAAGCTGCGCAGCCAGGTGCAGCCGTTCCTGCGCAAGCTGCAGCACAGCGGGGTGAAGCGCATCCTGCGCGCCGAGTTGTTGGTGCATCCGGACGATTCGCCGCTGCGCCTCAACGGCTCGGGCATGGTCATCCTCAACGCGCCGTGGAAACTGGACGACACCCTGCGCGAACCGCTGCGCATGCTGGCCAGCCTGCTCTCGCAGGAGCGCCCGGCCGAATGGAAACTGGACTGGCTGCTGGACGAAGCCGGCAGCCAGCTGAACACGCCCAGCCCATTGCCGGCGTCGCGACTACCGCGAACCCCGGGGCGCCGCTAAGCTCGGCGCATCCAGGCTTCCCCCCAGGAGCACGACCATGCGCATCCGCCTCGCCTCCCAGCCGATCCGCCTCGCCGCGCCGGCCGCTCTGCTGATGCTGCTGGCCGCCTGCGCCCCGCCACCGATCTACAAGGCCAGCGGCGCCGCGGTCACCGCCGCGCCGTTCCAGGTCGCGCAATCGCCGGAGAACTTCAGCAACCGCGAGGTGATCTGGGGCGGGCGCATCGTGCAGGTCAAGGTGTTCGCCGATCACAGCGAGATCGAGCTGCTGGCCTACCCGCTGGATGCCTCGCAGCGCCCGAAGGCGAACGACAGCGGCAACGGCCGCTTCATCGCGGTGATGTCCGGCTACGTGGAACCGCTGGACTACCCCTCTGGCGCGCTGATGACCGTCAACGGCAAGCTCAACGGCAGCCGCGCCGGCAAGGTCGGCGAGGCCGACTATGTGTTCCCGCTGGTCGGCGTGGCGCAATCGCACGTGTGGACCACCGACGAGATGAACAAGGGCCGCAACAACGTCCGCTTCGGCGTGGGTGTGGGGGTGGGCATCCACTGATCGCCCCGCACAACGTCCTGTGCCGCCGGTACACTGGACGGCCTCATTCCAGGGACTGAAGCCGCATGTCGTCCAGTCATGCCAATCCCATCAAGGCCATCTTCCTCGCGCTGGGCGCCAACTTCGCCATCTTCGTGGCCAAGCTGTTCGCCGCCTTCGTCACCAGCTCGGGCGCGATGATGGCCGAAGCGGTGCACTCGCTGGCCGACTGCGGCAACCAGGGCCTGCTGCTGCTCGGCATCCGCCAGGCGAAGCGGCCTCCGTCCGACGAATTCCCGCTGGGCTGGGGGCGTGCGCTGTACTTCTGGTCGTTCCTGGTGGCGATCCTGCTGTTCAGCGTGGGCGGCATGTTTTCGATCTACGAGGGCATCCACAAACTCACCAACCCCGAGCCGCTGAAGTGGCCGTGGCTGGCGCTGGGCGTGCTGGTGTTCGGCATCGTGGTCGAGGGCATCTCGATGCGCGGTTGCCTGCAGGAAGTGAACAAGGCGCGCGGCGACCAGGACCTGTGGACATGGTTCCGCGAAACTCGCTCCAGCGAACTGCTGGTGATCTTCGGCGAGGACCTGGCCGCCCTGGTCGGCCTGTGCCTGGCCTCGCTCGCCGTCGGCGCCACCATGCTCACCGGCAACCTGATGTTCGACGCCGGCGGCACCATCGCGATCGGCGTGCTGCTGATCGTGGTGGCGGTGCTGGTGGCGATCGAGGTGAAGGCGCTGCTGATCGGCCAGGGCGTCGAGCCGCGCCGCCGCGACGAGCTGATGAGCTTCCTCAAAAGCCGCCCCGAAGTTGCCGAGGTGCTGAACCTGATCACCCTGCAGATGGGCCCGGACGTGATGGTGGCGGTGAAAGCCCGCATGCAGCCCACGGCCAACCTGATCGATGCGATCAACACTGTCGAGGCGGCGATGAAAGCGCAATTCGGCGATGTGCGCTGGAGCTTCTTCGAGCCGGACAACGCGGACTGAGCCGCCGCAACGCACCGCTCTCCTGCATCCCCACAAGACGTCCCCCGGCAAGTCCGATGCGCAATCCACTCCAGGAACAACTGCTCAAGGCCGGCCTGGTCAAGAAGAACCAGGTGGCGCAGGCCGCGCGCGAGCAGGCAAAGAAGCACCAGGGCAAGGCGCCGGTGGCGCCGAGTGCCGAAGAACTGCAAGCGCGGCGGCTGCAGGCGGAGAAGGCCGAGCGCGACCGCGCCATCGCCGCGGAACGCAATGCGCAGACGCGCGCGAACGAAGCGCGTGCGCAGATTCGGCAGATCGTCGAGGCGCACAAGGTGAAGCGCGAGGGGGAAATCGCTTATCGCTTCACCGACGGCGACCGGATCAGGGACGTGCTGGTGAACGCGGCGCTGCGCGCGCAGCTGGCCGGCGGCACGCTGGTGATCGTGCGCCACGGCGAAGGCTACGAACTGCTGCCGCGCGAGGCCGCCGACAAGGTGTACGAACGCGACGCGGCGATGGTCGTGCTGGACCACGGCCGCGCAGATACCGCCGGCGGCAACGACCCGGACGACGAGTACTACAAGCAGTTCGAAGTGCCGGACGACCTGATCTGGTAGCAGCCCGCTGGCGGGCGATGCTCTTGAAGGCCGGGATTCGGGATTCGGGATTCGGGATTCGGGATTCGCAAGAGCAGCCTCGTAGGGCGGGCACTGCCCGCCGGCCCTTGATGGCCAGAGCGGCGGGCAGTGCCCGCCCTACGCATTGGCGCGCGATCTTTTGCAAGCGCTCAGCGTTTCGGTTCCAGCAGATCCCAGCCGTTGCCGTACAGATCCTCGAACACCGCCACCGTGCCGTAGGCCTCTTGCCGCGGTTCCTCGCAGAAGTGCACGCCTTCGGCGCGCATGCGTTGCCAGTCGCGCTGGAAGTCGTCGGTGTGCAGCAGCAGGAACACGCGACCGCCGGTCTGGTTGCCGATGCGCGAGGTCTGCTCGTCGCCGTTCGCCTTCGCCAGCAGCAAACGCGTTTCGCGGGAACCCGGCGGCGCCAGCAGCACCCAGCGCTTGCCGCCGCCCAGGTCGGTATCCTCCACCAGCTCGAAACCCAACGCACGGGTGTACCAGGCGATCGCCTCGTCGTAGTCGGCGACCAGCAGCGCGAGCGCGCCGAGATGCTGTTTCATTTCTGCTTCACCTTGACGGTTGGCAACGGCCCCAGCGCCGCCCGCAGTTTTTTCGTCAGTTTCGCGCGCACCAGCGTATAGGCGTCGAGGATGAACGCCTCCAGCTCCGCCGTGGCGAAACGCTGCGGTTCGGTGATCGAGATCCAGTGCGCGCGCGCCAGGTACGGCGCGGGGACGATGCCGGGCTGGTCGGTGAGTTCGAGGAAACGGTCGTCGGCCACCTTGCACGACAGCCGCCCGCCTTCACTGCCGTCCGACGGCATCACCGCGAACATCTTGCCGCCGACGCTGAACACCATGTCGACGCCCCATTTGGTATCACGGGTGACGCCGGGCCAGTGGCCGCACAGCGCTTCCAGTTGGGCCGCGGTGAGACCGTTTGCCGGTTTGCGGGTCATGCCGTGCTCCGGGGAAATCCAGCCCTGCATTGTGCGGAGTGATGCGCTCCCTGTCTGCCACGCCCATACCACCCCGTACTGCAACATGGGCAAGCCAATAGCAGCGACGGTTCGCCGCAGATGCGTCAGCTTACCGCGGGGCTCGCCATTGCAAATTCATGTTGCGTTGCACACAATACGCAAAAGTATGGAATTGCCATGAATCCCGCCATCGACTTTTCTGCGCCGTCCCGCTATGCCTCGCTGCCGCCACGCAGCAGCGAGCGCTTTGCGCGCCCCAAGGTGGTGCCGTCGACGCGCGGCGAGCAGGTGCGTACCCAGGACGGCCGCGAACTGGTGCTGCGCGCGATCGAGCCGGGCGACGTGGCGGCGATGCAGCGCTGCTTCACCCGGCTGTCACCGGAGGACATCCGCCGCCGCTTCCTGCACGCGATGTCCGAGCTGCCCACGCCGATGGCGCAGCGGCTGTGCCGCATCGATCCCATGCTGGAGACCGCCTATGTGCTGATGGACGAATCCATCAAGCCGGCCGAGATGCGCGGCGTGGGCCGTATCTACATGGACGAGGCCACCGACAGCGCCGAGTTCTCGGTGCTGGTGGAACAGGACTGGAGCCGCCGCGGCCTCGGTGCGCTGCTTATGCAGCACCTGGTCGACGACTGCCGCCGCCGCGGCCTCGCCGAGCTGTGGGGCTACGTGCTGCTGGAGAACCGGCCAATGCTGGAACTGTGCAAGGAGCTGGGCTTCAGCCAGCGGATGATCCCGGACGAACCGGGCACCGCGCAGATCACGCTGAAGCTGTAGACCACGGCCAGCCCCACCCAGCAGGTCCGGCCGGACCGCCGCGTTACACTTGTCGGCTATGTCCAGCCCGATCAAGCACCCGCCCCTTCCCACCACCCCGAAGCAGCGCCGCTACTGGACGCCGCCGCACGGCTCCGCCCGGGCGTTGCTGCTGGCCGAGGCGGCGCGCTCGCACGAGGGCCTGCTGGTGGTGGTGGCACGCGACACCCAGCGCGCGCAGGCGCTGGAAGCGGAGCTGAAGATCTTCGCCGGCGGTCTGCCGGTGCTGCATTTCCCCGACTGGGAAACGCTGCCCTACGACGCGTTCAGCCCGCACCCGGAGATCGTCTCGCAGCGCATCGCCACCTTGTACCGCTTGCCGGGCGTGAAGCGCGGCGTGCTGGTGGTGCCGGTGGCCACGTTGATGCAGCGTATTGCCCCGCGTTCGCACATCACCGGCTCCGGGCTGGTGCTGGCGAAAGGCCAGAAGCTCGACCTCGCCACCGAGCAGCGCCGGCTGGAAGCCTCCGGCTACCGCCACGTGCCACAGGTGGCCGAGCCCGGCGACTTCGCCGTGCGCGGTGCATTGCTGGACATCTTTCCGATGGGCACGGCCGAGCCGTACCGCATCGAGCTGTTCGACGACGAGGTGGAGTCGATCCGCAGCTTCGACCCCGAAACGCAGCGCTCGCAGCAGCCGGTGGACAAGGTCGAGCTGCTGCCCGCACGCGAATTCCCGCTCACCGGGGAAGCGGCCAAGCTGTTCCGCGGCAACCTGCGCGAGCGCTTCCCGATCGACGTGCGCCACTGCCCGCTGTACCAGGACATGAAGGAAGGCGTGACGCCCGGCGGCATCGAGTATTACTTGCCATTGTTCTTCGAACAAACCGCAACCTTGTTCGACTACCTCGCCGACGACGCGCTGTTCGTGCTCGGCGAGGGCGCCGGTGAGGCCGCCGACCAGTTCTGGGTGCAGACCGCCGAACGCTACGACCAGCGCGCGCACGACATCGAGCGTCCGGTGCTGCCTCCGGCCGAGCTGTACCTGCCTCCGGAAAAGCTGCGCGAGCAGCTCAACAAGCGATTGCGCGTGGAAGTGGTCGAGCCCGGCCATGAACACGCCATCGACACCGGCACCCAGCCGGCACCGGAGCTGCCGCTGAATCGCAAGGGCGAGGAACCGGGTACGTCGCTGCGGCATTTCCTGGCCAGCTACCCGGGCCGGGTGCTGATCGCGGCGGACTCGGCGGGGCGGCGCGAGGCGTTGATCGAGACGCTGGCGGCGGCGGGGTTGAAGCCCGAGGTCCTTGAGGATTGGCGGGCCTTTCTCCTCCCCCTGCAAGCAGAGGGAGGTTGGGAGGGGGTTGCTCCGGCTGGCGAGGAAGCAGAAGCAAGAGCACTCCACCCTCTGCAAGGGATTCCCTTCGGTCACAACCCTCCCCTGCAAGCAGGGGAGGGGGCAGAAGCAGAGGGAGTCAAATTCGCGATCACCATCGCCCCGCTGGAGCAAGGCTTCGCGCTGACCAAGCCCGCCCTCGCCGTGCTCACCGAGCGCGAGCTGTATGGCGAGCGGGTGCGCAGCGAGCGCGAGCGCAAGCGGCGCCGCGGCGCCGCGCGCGACCCCGAGGCGATCATCCGCGACCTCACCGAGCTCACCCCCGGTGCGCCGATCGTGCACGTCGACCACGGCGTGGGCCGCTACCAGGGCCTGGTGTCGATGGACGTGGGCGGCATGGACGGCGAGTTCCTCACCATCGAATACGCCAAGGGCGACAAGCTGTACGTGCCGGTAGCGCAGCTGGGCCTGGTCAGCCGCTACTCCGGCACCGCGCCGGAGCTGGCGCCACTGCATTCGCTGGGCGGCGATGCGTGGGAGCGTGCGCGCCGCAAGGCCGCCGAAAAAGTACGCGACGTGGCCGCCGAGCTGCTGGCGATCTACGCGCAGCGGCAGGCGCGCGGCGGTGAATCGCTGCCGATCGACCGCCAGCTGGTGGAGGAGTTCGGCAGCACCTTCCCGTTCGAGGAAACCCCCGACCAGGAGAGCGCGATCGAGGCCGTGCTGGCCGACCTGGCCGCGCCGCGCGCGATGGACCGGGTGATCTGCGGCGACGTCGGCTTCGGCAAGACGGAGGTGGCGCTGCGCGCCGCGTTCGCCACCGCCACCGCCGGCAAGCAGGTCGCCGTGCTGGTGCCGACCACCCTGCTCGCCCAGCAGCACTACCGCAACTTTGCGGACAGGTTCGCCGACTGGCCGGTGCGGGTGGACGTGCTGTCGCGCTTCAAGTCAGCCAAGGAAGTGAACGAGGCGCTGAAGCGCCTCGCCGACGGCCAGATCGACGTGATCGTGGGTACCCACAAACTGCTGCAGCCGGACGTCAAGTTCAGGAACCTGGGCCTGGTGATCGTGGACGAGGAGCAGCGCTTCGGCGTACGCCAGAAGGAGCAGCTGAAGAAGCTGCGCGCCGAAGTGGACCTGCTGACCATGACCGCCACGCCGATCCCGCGCACGCTGAACATGGCGATGGCCGGCCTGCGCGATCTTTCATTGATCGCCACGCCGCCGGAGCACCGCTCGGCGGTGCGCACCTTCATCTCGGCATGGGACCCGGCGACGATCCGCGAGGCGCTGCAACGCGAGCTGTCGCGCGGCGGCCAGGTGTATTTCCTGCACAACGAGGTGCAGAGCATCGAGCGCACCGTGCGCGAGCTGGAGGAGCTGGTGCCGGATGCGCGCATCCGCATCGCCCACGGCCAGATGCCCGAGCGCGAGCTGGAACAGGTGATGGCGGATTTCCACCGCCAGCGCTTCAACGTGCTGGTGTGCACCACCATCATCGAAACCGGCATCGACATCCCCACCGCCAACACCATCATCATTGACCGCGCCGACCACTTCGGCCTGGCCCAGCTGCACCAGCTGCGCGGCCGCGTCGGGCGTTCGCACCACCGCGCGTATGCGTACCTGGTGGTGCCCGACCGCCGCTCGATCACCGCCGACGCGCAGAAGCGGCTGGAGGCGCTGGCCTCGCTGGAGGAACTCGGCGCCGGCTTCACCCTGGCCACCCACGACCTGGAAATCCGCGGCGCCGGCGAGCTGCTCGGCGACGAGCAGTCCGGCCAGATCCAGGAGATCGGCTTCGGCCTGTACACCGAATTGCTGGACCGCGCGGTGCGCGCGCTGAAGTCGGGCAAGGTGCCGGACTTCGACCTGAGCAGCGAACACGAAACCGAGGTCGAGCTGCACCTGGCCGCCTTGATTCCCGATGACTACCTGCCCGACGTGCACGCCCGGCTGACCCTGTACAAACGCATCGCCAGCGCGCGCAACGAGGACGAGCTGCGCGACCTGCAGGTGGAGATGATCGACCGTTTCGGCCTGCTGCCGGAGCCGACCAGGCAGCTTTTTGCCGTGGCCAGCCTGAAGCTGATGGCCACCCCGCTCGGCATCCGCAAGCTCGATTTCGGCGCCAACGGCGGCCGCATCGTGTTCCGCGAAAAACCCGAGATCGACCCGATGACCATCATCCAGCTGATTCAGCGCCAGCCGCGCGTATACAAGCTGGATGGCCAGGACAAGCTGAAGGTGATCCTCGAGCTGCCCGGCGCCAGCGAGCGCATCCGCAGCGCGCAGGACGTGCTGGTGACGCTGGGCGCGCGCCGGCCGGCCTGAGCCGGGCCGCCGCCGCCGGGGCTGAGGATAGTCACTGGCCGCCGCCCCGGGCTGCGTACAATGTTTGGACAGCCGACCGGATGACCCTCCGCGTCCGCATTGAACCAATTCTCGGCTGCCTCGTGCCGCCTCCTGGCCGCCCGCGGGCGCCGGCAAGCGGCCACGGCCGGGGAATCGGCCACGTGCGGCACCGTGGCACGGCCCGTGCTTGATACGATAGACGATGCGCGTTCGCCGGTTGCCACCCGCTCCGTCACCGGCGGCAGGCAGGCGGGGCGGCAAGCATGACGAGGGGCGACCCCCCGACATGCCGGGGGTGCAAACCGAACAGCCGGCAAGACGCTCGCACAGCGGGGGGGAACCCATGGAGAAGCCGACCACAACGCCGACAACGGCCCGCCCAGGGCGGTCGTGGTGCGGCTTCGTGCTCGGCCTGCTGTTCTGGCTGGGGTTCGGTACGGCCCAGGCCGCCATGCCGTTGAACGCCGCCTGGCGCGAGGCACGCCCCGGCGACACCCCGCAGAGCCTGCTGGACGAATACCACGCCGGCCTGCTGAAAAGCTTCGACCCGTCCCTGCTGCAACGGTTTCCGCAGGGTGCCGACGGCAGCTGGGTGGTGATTGCGGCGCAGCCGCCCTGGGACAACGACGCGCGGGTGCTGACGATCTACCCGGCTACGCTGGGCACGGTCACCGTGTTCGGCGGCAGCCAGCCGCAGACGCTGGCACTGGACGACTTCAGCGATTCCACCCATGGCCACGGCCGGCTGGCCTGGCAGCTACCGGCCGACATGGCCGCATCGGCGCCGATCCTGCTGAAGTTCGAACCCTCGCCGATGCTCAGCGCACCGGTGCGTTTCCACCTGGAAAGCTGGGGCGAATATGCGCGCAGCGACGCGCGCTGGCTGGTCCTGGCCAGCGCGTGCTTCGCGGTGATGCTGGCGATGGTACTGATGGCGCTGTGCTTCGCGCTGATGCTGCGCGACGTCACCTACGCGTGGTACGCCGGCTACGTGCTCTGCTATGCCCTGATCCAGGGCGTCCAGACCGGTTTCGTGTTCCATCCGCTGGAATGGCAATGGCTGTCGGGCAGGGCCTTGCTGGCCGGTTCGGCCGCCGTGGCGCTGTCGGTGGCGTTCGCCTCGCTGTTCATGATGCGGTTCTGCGAACTGCAGCGTTACGCACCGCTGCTGCGGGTGCCGGTCACGGCCGTGGCCGTCGGCATGATCCAGCTGGTGCTGATGCGCTGCAGCCGGATCCCGCCGTTCGTAGAGGTGGCGCAGGTGCTGCTCAACCCGCTGCTGATGATCGGCGCGGTGCTGCTGCTGGTGGCGGCGATCGTCGCGGCGGCACGCGGTTCGCGCCAGGCGTGGTTCTTCTTGGCCGGCTGGACGCCGCTGCTGCTGCTCACCGCGTTGACCAGCGCCCAGGTCGGCGGCGCGCTGCCGCAGCTGGACTGGCTCAACGACGCCAGCCTGGCCGGCGGCGCGTTCGAGGCGGTGGTGCTGTCGATCGGCCTGGCCGACCGCGCGCTGCGCCTGCGCCACGACCGCGACATCGTGCGGGTGCTGGCCGACCACGACGCACTCACCAACGTGTTCAACCGCCGCGCCTGGACCGAGCGGGCCAGTACCCTGCTGTCCGACGGGCCGCCGCGGCCGATCGCGCTGCTGTTCCTCGACCTGGACCATTTCAAGCTGCTGAACGACCGCCAGGGCCACAACGCCGGCGACCGCGCACTGGTCGCCGTGGCCAAGGCGCTGGCCGCCGAGCTGCGTCCAGCCGATCTGCTCGGCCGCTACGGCGGCGAGGAGTTCGTGGCCCTGCTCGACGGCATCCCGACGCAACAGGCGATGCAGGTGGCCACACGCCTGTGCCGGCGCGTGCATCGCCTGGAAATACCCGTCAGCGAGGAGTCGCTGCTGCTCACCGTCAGCATCGGCATCGCCATGCGCCAGGAAGGCGACGACCTGGAATCGCTGGTGGACCACGCCGACCAGGCCATGTACGACGCCAAGCTCGGCGGCCGCAACCGCGCCTGCCTGCACGCCGACAGCCTGGCGCCGCGCGGCGGTCCGCACCTGCATGTAGTGGAGAAGCGCGAGCGCTGAGCAGCGGTCCAGGAGCCGGCCCGCAGCCAGCCGCGAATCAGCCCGCGGCCAGCTCGCGCGCCGCCGCCACCACCTCGGCGTCGCCTGGCAGCACCAGCAGCGCCGCGCCGGCCAGCGGAGTGAACGTGTCGGCGCCGACCACGCGCTTCAGCGGCGTGGCGCCGCAGCCACCTTCGACGATCGCGGTGATCACGCCCTCGCCCACGCCGGCGCTCTTGCGGCCCTCGTCCAGCACCAGGATGCGTTTGGCCGTTTTCGCCTGCGCCGCGATGAAGGCGTCGTTGAGCGGTGCCAGCCAGCGCAGGTCGACCACGCGTACCTGCCAGCCCAGGTCCTGCTCGATCGTGCGCGCGGCGCGCAGTGCCATCGGCACGCCGTTGCCGAAGGTGAATACCACCAGGTCGTTCGCCGCCTCGTGGTAGATGCGGCCCTCGCCCAGCGTCATCGCCTGATTCGGCGCCGGATAGTCGAACTGCCACTGGCCGTCGCCTGCTTCGTACAGGTCCTTGGTCATGTACAGCGCGATCGGTTCGAGGAACGCGCAGACGCGGCCATCCACCTTCGCCAGCGCCATCAGCGTGCGCAGCATCATCGCCGCGTCGTCGCCGCGGCTGGGGCAGCCGACCACCAGGCCGGGAATGTCGCGCAGCGCGGTGATCGAGTTGTCGTTGTGGAAGTGGCCGCCGAAACCCTTCTGGTAGCCCAGCGAGGCGACGCGCATCACCAGCGGGTTGCGGTACTGGCCGTTGGAGAAGAACTGCAGCGAGGCCGCCTCGCCGCGGATCTGGTCGCAGGCGTTGTGGAAGTACGCCAGGTACTGGATCTCCGGAATCGGCAGCATGCCCATGTTGGCGTAGCCCTGGGCCAGGCCCAGGATCATGGTTTCATCGAGCAGCGTGTTGAACACGCGGCTGCCCTTGAAGGTCTTGTTCAGCCCCTTGGTGACGGTGTACACGCCGCCCTTCTGCGCCACGTCCTCGCCGAACAGCAGCGCCTCGGGATACTTCGCCAAGAGGTCGTGCAGGGCCTGGCCGATCTGGATCGCCAGGTGCCGCGGTGGCAGGTTTTCCGGCAGTTTCGCCTCGCCGCCGAACACCGCCAGGCGTTTGTCGGCGTAGTCGGCACGCTCGGCCTCGGCCTTCACCGCGGCCGGCGTGTACGGCGCCAGCGGCTTCATGACATCGGCAAGCGAGGTCAGCCGCGACCGCGAATCCGCGTCCTCGGCGGCGGCGAAGCAGCGCTTGCGGGTGGCCTCGTACAGGCCCAGCAGCGCGTCCTTCGAATACAGGCCCGACTCCAGGGCGATGCCGGCCGAGCGCAGCAGCGGGTCGGAGCATTCGACGGCGAACAGTTCCTCGATGCTGCGCCACTCGATCTCGAAATCGGTGCCGGCGTGGCCCATCACGCGGGTGGTCCGCAGATGCAGGAAGGTCGGCCGGCGCGTCGTGCGGCAATGCTCCACCGCGCGCTGCACCTGCGCGTAGCCTTCGGCCAGGTCGAGGCCGTCGGCGAAGAAGTAGTCGAGATTGGCGCGATGCTGGTAGTTGGCCGCGACCCAGCCGGAGGGCGTCTTCACCGAGATGCCGATGCCGTTGTCCTCGCACACGAACAGCACCGGCGCCGGCAGCTTCTGGTACGCCGTCCACGCTGCGGCGTTGAACGCGGTCTGCGCGGTGGCATGGTTGCTGGAGGCATCGCCGAACGAGCAGATCGCGATGCTGTCGCCGGGGATCGGCAGCGTGTGGCCAATGCGCGGTGCCTGCTCGATCGCCACCGCGGTGCCCAACGCCTTGGGCAGGTGCGAGGCGATCGTCGAGGTCTGCGGCAGTACCCACAGTGGCTTGCTGCCCCACACCTTGTGGCGGCCGCCGGAGGCTGGGTCTTCCTTGCTGGCGGCGAATGACAACGCCGAATCCATCACCGGGTCCATGCCCGGGATCTTGCGGAAGCGCTCGGCCATGAAGCCGCCGCTGCGGTAGTGCAGAAAGGCCGGATCGGTGTGACGGGTCAGCCGCGCCACCATCGCGTTGCCCTCGTGGCCGGACGAGCCGATCGTATAAAACACCTTGTTCTGCACGCGCAGCACGCGCGCCATCAGGTCGAGGTGGCGCGAGATCAATTGGGATTCCAGCAGCTCGCGGAAACCGCGCGCATCCAGCGCACTGCCCGGTAGCACCGCCTCATCGTCGCGCGGCGCGGTGCGCACCTCGCCCTGCCACAGCTGCACGAACTCGATGAAGTTCTGGTCGACGACTTCGGCGCGGTTGAAGCCCTTGTGGCGGGCGCTGAGGGTGAACGGAATGGACATGGCGTGTTGTCGGTGAGATGGAAGAATGTTTCCGTAGGAGCCCGCTTGCGGGCGATGCTCTTGCGAATCCCGAATCCCGAATCCCGGCTCCAAAAGCATCGCCCGCAAGCGGGCTCCTACAGCGGCAGGTGTTGCATCGGCGTGTGGCCGGGTTGAGCCCGCACGCGATCGAGCCACGCGCGGATGTTCGGGAACGCGGACAGCTCGAAACCGCCGTCGCCGGCACAGTGGGTGTACGCGTACAGCGCGATGTCGGCGATGCCGTAGCGTTCGCCGACGAACCAGTCGCGCCCGGCCAGGTGCTGCTCCATCACCGCCAGCACCTGCGCGCCCTTTTGCAGCAGCGCAGGGAGTTCGGCCTGGCGCGGGTGGTCGGGCGGCAGCCAGCCGCGGATGAAACGCGCCACCGCAATGCACGGCTCGTGACTGTACTGCTCGAAGAACAGCCACTGCAGCGTTTGCGCGCGCAGCCAGGCGTCGTCGGGCCAGAACGAGGTGCCTTCGGCAAGGAAGCACAGGATCGCGTCGGACTCCGCCAGTCGGCGACCGTCATCCAGCTCCAGCAGCGGTACCTTGCCGTTCGGGTTTTTCGCCAGGTAGTCCGGTGTGCGCGTCGCGCCGTGCGCGCTGTCCACGTCGACCCAGCGATAGTCGCGACCCAGCTGGTCCAGCAGCAGCTGCAGCTTGTAGCAGTTGCCGGAGGCGCGCATGCCGTAGATGGTGATCATGGCCGCTCCCCACTCAGCTGTTTAAGCAGTGCGGCGCGTTGCAGGTCCTTGGGACGACCGAAGCTTTCGCAAAGCCGGATCTGGTCTTTGGCCGACGGCACCGGCACGGCCAGGCCGTTCACGCCGACCAGCACGAGCTTCCCCGGCAGCACCGGCTGCCAACGATCGTCGGCATGAAGCTCGAGCGCACCCATCACCTCGACCGGCGCGCCGGGGAAGCGGAAGCGGGCGAAGTACGAACGGAACCGGTCGGCATCCGGCGGCGTGAACGCGGGCTCGCGCCACTGTGCCCAATGCGCCATCAACACCTCGGCGTCGGCGCGCGAGGTCAGCACGTCCACGTCCGCGGCGCTGGTCTGCGCGCCGAGCAGCAGCGCCGCGGCGCTGCCGATCAGGCACCACGGATCGACGCAATGCACGTGCAGCTCGGGCACGATCTCGGCCAGGGTGGCGTAAAGCGCGGGCGAGAGGTGGCTCATGCGCGGCGCCGGCGCCACTGTTCGCGCGTCTGCGCCCAGATCTCGGTGGGGGAATCCTCATACGGCGCGGGCAGCTTGCCCAGGCCACGGCAGATCGAGCCGAGCCGCTGCGCCAGCGCCTGCGAGGCACGGTTGTCCGGATGGATCGAATGGATCATCTCGCTCCAGCCCAGCTGGTCGAAGGTCCAGTCGATCGCCGCAATGCAGCCTTCCAGCGCGTAGCCCTTGCCCCAGGCGCCGCGCGCCAGGCCCCAGCCCACCTCGGTGCCGGGCCAGTCGACCGGGTGCCACGGCCCGAGTCGGCCGACCCATTGGCCGCTGCTCCGCTCGATCACCGAGAACATCGCGAACCCCTGCAGCGACCTGGCACCGGCGAGCGTCAGGAAGCCTCGCCACGCCGCAGCGCGCGCCTGCTGCCCGCCGATGAAGCGGGCGGCCTCGGCGTCGGCCATGTTCGCCGCGTAGGCGTCGAAATCCTCGATGCGCGGCGGGCGCAGGATTAGTCGATCGGTTTCGATGCGGATGTCGGGGATCTGCAAGGATTGGCTCCTGAAAGCCCCTCTCCCATCGGCGACCAAAGGAAGTCCCCTTGCGGGAGAGAGGGGTGGGGGTGATGGTACGGAGCTTGCGCGAACATCAACGATCACGCTCCGCCCGAACCCTCATCCGTCGCTTCGCGCCACCTTCTCACCCGCAAAGGGACTCCCTTTGGCCGCCAGAGGGAGAAGGGAAACATCAGAACGCGTTGATGCCGGTCAGCTCGCGGCCGACCACCAGCTCGTGCACGGTCTCGGTACCCTCGTAGGTGATCACGGATTCGAGGTTCAACGCATGGCGGATCGCCGAATGCTCGGTGGTGATGCCGGCGCCGCCGAGGATGTCGCGGCACTGGCGCGCGATGTCGATCGCCATGCGGCAGTTGTTCCACTTGGCCAGCGAGACCTGGGTCGGCTGCATCTTGCCGGCGTCCTTCAGCCGGCCCAGCTGCAGCGACAGCAGCTGCGCGGTGGTGATGCGCCGGGCCATGTCGGCCAGCTTCAGCTGGATTGCCTGGTTCGAGGCCAGCGGACGGCCGAACAGGATGCGTTCGGCGGTGTAGTCGAGCACTTCCCTGAGGCACGCCTGCGCCGCGCCGATCGGCCCCCAGGTGATGCCGTAGCGGGCCTGGGTGAGGCAGCCCAGCGGACCCTTCAGACCCTTCACGTTGGGCAGCCGCGCACTGTCCGGCACGCGCACGTTGTCGAAGAACAATGCACTGGTGACCGAGGCGCGCAGGCTCATCTTCTTGTGGATTTCCTGCGCCTTGAAGCCGGCACTGTCGGTCGGCACGATGAAGCCCTGGATGCCGTCCCCGGTCTGCGCCCACACGATCGCGATGTGCGCCAGGTTGCCGTTGGTGATCCACATCTTGGCGCCGTTGATGATCCAGTCGGCGCCGTCCTGCTTCGCATGGGTCTTCATGTTGGCCGGATCGGAGCCGCCGTGCGGCTCGGTCAGGCCGAAGCAGCCGATCACCTCGCCCGCCGCCATCTTCGGCAGGTAGTGCAGCTTCTGTTCCTCGCTGCCGTAGGCGTAGATCGGGTACATGCACAGCGAGCTCTGCACCGAGGCGAAGCTGCGCAGGCCCGAGTCGCCGCGCTCCAGCTCCTGGCAGATCAGGCCATAGCTCACGCCGCTCATGCCGGCGCAGCCGTACTTCTCGGGAATGGTGGCGCCGAGCAGGCCGAGGCCGGCGATCTCGGGCACCAGCTCCTTCGGGAAACGGCCCTGGTCGAAGCAGTCGCCGATGATAGGCAGTACGCGCTCATCGACGAAGCGGCCAACGGTGTCCTGCACCATGCGCTCCTCGTCGGTGAGCAGCGAGCGGACGTCGTACAGATCGAGCGGATTCAGACGGACAGCCATGGAAGCTCCGGAGAGGGCGCGTAAAAGCCGGTATTGTAGCGCGTGCCATGTTGCCGCACAGGCCGCCGCATACCCGACGGACGCGTACGGCCCGCGTTGGGCCTCGCCTTGCCCGGCCCCATCTTCCGCTCTCGTCCCCGGATTCACGTTTTCCCACGGAAACCCCATGGTCAAAGGTGTCCTGCTCGGCTTCATGGCCTTTGCCGCGTTCGCCATCAGCGATGCGTTCGTGAAGTCGCTGCGCGGCTCGCTGCCGGCCTATGAGGCGGTGTTCTTCGGCGCCGCGCTGGGCCTGACCGCGCTGCCGTTCATCAAGGGCGCCGACGACCGTTGGCGCGACGTGGTGCTGGCGCAGCGCCCGGGCCTGTGGCTGGTGCGCGCCGCCGCCAGCGCGGTCGGCAGCATCGCGGCGGTGATCGCCTTCACCGCGCTGCCGATGGCCGAGGCATTCGTGCTGATCTTCCTGCTGCCGATCTTCGTCACCATCCTGTCGGTGCTGGTGCTGAAGGAACAGGTCGGCTGGCGCCGCTGGTCGGCCGTGGTGGCCGGCTTCATCGGCGTGCTGGTGGTGCTGCGGCCGGGTTTTCGCGTGCTCGGCATCGGCCACCTGGCAGCCACCGTGTGCGGACTCTCCGGCGCCGTCTCGATGATCGCGCTGCGCCTGTCCGGCGCGCACGAGAAGCGCGTGACCCTGTACGGCGCCGGCGTGATCGGCTCGATGCTGGTCGCCGGAATGATGATGCTGGCCCGCTTCCGCTGGCCGGACCCTGCCCAGTGGGGGCTCCTGCTCGGCTACGGCCTGCTCGCCGCGCTCGGCTCCGTGCTGCTGATGCTGGCCACGCAGAAGGCGCCCGCCAACCACGTCGCGCCGACCCAGTACAGCCAGATGCTGTGGGCCGTGCTGTTCGGTTATGTGCTGTTCCACGACCCGCTGGACTGGCCGATGGCGATCGGCATCGCGATCATCCTCGGCGCCGGCCTGTTCACCTTCGTGCGCGAGGAACAGGTGACGCGCTGGTGGAAACGGGTACGCATCGTCTAATCATCCCCGGACGACCATCCGCCCGTGCCCCGTGCCTTGTTGCCGGGGCAATGGCTTGGCACACTGCCGCACCCATCGGTTGATCCCCCATGCCGCAACAAGCTGTCAGCGATCGTCCCCCGCCCCCGCCGGTCCGGCTTTCGCCCATCGTGGCGGGCCTGTGGCGCCTTGCCGAATGGAAGCTGGACGTCAAGCAGCGCGTGCGCTGGATCGAGCAGGCACTGGAACTGGGCATCACCAGCTTCGACCACGCGGACATCTACGGCGACTACCGCGCCGAGGCGCTGTTCGGGGAGGCGCTGAAGGCCGAACCGGCGCTGCGCGGGCGCATGCAGCTGGTGACCAAATGCGGCATCCGCCTGCGCTCGGCGCAGCGGCCGTACCGGATCAACCACTATGACACCTCGCCGGCCTATGTGCGGGCGCAGGTGGAGCGGTCGCTGCTCAACCTGCACACCGAGCGACTGGACCTGGTGCTGATCCACCGGCCGGATTACCTGATGGACGCCGCGGCACTCGCCGACACGTTCACCACGCTGACCCGCGAAGGCAAGGTGGCGCATTGGGGAGTGTCCAATCACAGCGCCAGCCAGTTCGCCCTGCTCCACCGGCATCACCCGCTGGCGACCAACCAGGTCGAGTTATCGCCCCTGACGATGGACGCGCTCGACGACGGCACCCTCGACCAGGCCCAGCAACTGGGCCTGCGCCCGATGATCTGGTCGCCGCTGGGCGGCGGGCGGCTGTTCACCAGTCGGGACGAACAGGCCGTGCGCCTGCGCACCGAAATGGATGCCATCGCCGCACGCCTCGGCATCAGCCTCGCCACCTTGGCTTATGCCTGGATCCTGCGCCACCCCTCGCGGCCGCATCCGATTACCGGCAGCGGTCGCATCGAGGGACTGCGCGAAGCGGTCGCCGCACTCGACGTGCCACTGGGCGCCGAAGACTGGTACGCGATCTGGACGGCCAGCAAGGGGCACGCCGTACCCTGAGTCGCTCAGGCCTTGCGACTTGCCCTGCGGCGTCGCATGCGCCTCGCCAGCGCGAACAGTGCAGCCAGCAACAGCAGCACGACACCGACGATCAGGCCGCGGTAATGCTCCTGCAGGAAGCGCGCTGCGCCATAGATCCGATCGAGACGCCGCAAGGTGGTCGTATCGCCGAAGGCCGTTTGCGTTATGCGCTCGCCCAGTTGCATGGTCCGCTGCGTTTTCGATTCAAACGCCGGCCACTCAGGCAGGCTCGGCCCATTGGGGTTGCCCGTCTTAGCAAAGTTGGTCCAGTAAGCGACCATCATGTCGGATAGCTGGCGGTCCTCCGCCGACCAAGCCAGTGGCTGCAGGTCCAGATGCCCGAATACGTACGGCATCTCCATGCTGTGTCCCGCGCCCCATCCGAAGTAGCGGTCACCCGGTCGATACGGTGGAACCCGTGCAAACTCGTACAGGAAAACCCGGGCGCGCCCGGCATTCGAAACGAGCCATGCCCACGTCCACATGTCCCAGCGAAAACGCATGTCGCGATGGAACATGGCGGCTGCGTTCCGCGCCGCCTCGTCAGTATCCCCTGGGTCGGGCGCAGCAAGTTTGACCAGCAGATCCGGGAAGCTGCGCCCCAACTCGTGTCGGAAATTTTCGCGCGTGATAGTCCGCCCGGCGATGAAGCTCGAGCCCTCGTCGCGGTTGAACCCGACAAGCAGCGGCATGTCCTGCTGTCGACCTGAGTGGTACGCGTCGTACGGAGGTTCGGGCAACACATGGCCATCCACGATGAGATGCGGATCGAAGCCGATCTGCAGCAATTGATCAGCTGGCAGGCGACGTAACGTCTCGATGGAACCACTTCCGGCGCGTTTCGCAAAACGCTGTCCCGCTTGTTCCGCTCCGTGCAGCATGAAGTCATCGGACAGGCTCATCGGTTCGAACAGGGCGCCGCTCTCGGCAATGGCACGCTGAAATAACCCTCGCGCCAGCGGCGATGTGGTCAGTGCGCTGATCGAAATGGCCCCCGACGACTGACCGAATACGGTTACCCGCGATGGATCACCACCGAATGCCGCAATATTCCGTTGCACCCACCGCAAGGCAGCGATCTGGTCGAGCAGCCCGTAGTTGCCGGAGCTGTGGTACGGCGATTCGTCGCTCAATTCCGGGTGCGCGAGGAAACCGAACACGCCAAGGCGATAGTTCAGCGTCACCACGATCACGCCCTGTCGCGCCAGTCGGTCACCCGCGTACAGCGGTGTCGACGATGAACCATTCTCCAGGCCGCCGCCGTAGATCCACACCATCACCGGCAGCTTGTCAGCCGCGGGATCGGCCGGGCGCCACAGATTGAGATAAAGACAATCTTCGCTGGTCGGCTCTGCCGCCGCATCGGGTGGGTAAGTGCCGCTTTGCATGCACACCGGCGCGAACCGATCAGCCTGCCGGACGCCCGGCCATGGCTCGGCAGGCACCGGGGCACGCCAGCGCAGCTCACCAACGGGTGGCCTGGCGAATGGCACCCCCTTGTAGACGAGCACATCGTTCTCGGCCACACCCCCCAACATGCCCGTATCGAGGCGTACCAGCCCAACTTGTGCGCACGCCGCCGTTACCCACAGCAACATGACACCCGCAAATGCCAGTGCCGCCAGATGCCGCGTGCGCCGGCGCCTCCCCAGCAAATCCATCATTCCCGCCCCCTGAAGACCCGCGTATGCCGGTCAGAACAGCTCCTCGCCGACGCCGATGCTAGCGGTTGCTCACCCCGTGCGGCACGTGCCCGGTCGCCACGTGCTTGCGCGCGGACTCCACGTTGGCCGGCGAGTCGTCGAAGAAGATGTCGGCGCCGAACGCGTCGAGGAACGGGCCCTTGTCGCGGCCGCCGAGGAACAGCGCCTCGTCGATGCGCACGCCCCAGCGGCGCAGGGTGAGGATCACCCGCTTGTGCGCGGGGGCGGAACGGGCGGTGACCAGCGCGGTGCGGATCGGCGAGTCCTCCGCCGGGAATGCGGTCTGCAGGCGGTGCAACGCGGCGAGGAAGCCGCGGAAAGGCCCCACCGACAGCGGCTCGGCGGCATGCTCGCGCTCGTTGCGGTGGAAGGCCTCCAGGCCTTCCTCGCGCGAGACGCGCTCGCCCTCGTCGCCGAAGATCACGGCGTCGCCGTCGAAGGCGATGCGCAACTGCTCGCTCATGCGCGGTGGCGCGACGCTGGGCAGGATGGTGGCCGCCGCCACGCCGGCGGCCAGGGCGCGGCCGACGTCCTCGGCGTTGGCGGAGAGGAACAGGTCGGCCTTGAACGGCGCGATGTAATCGGAGGTGGGCGCGCCACTGGTGAACGCGGCGCGGCTGATCTCCAGGCCGTAGTGCTGGATCGCGTTGAAGATGCGCAAGCCAGTGTCGCCGGAGTTGCGCGACAGCAGGATCACCTCGACCGGCGGCACGTCACCGGCCAGCTTGTTCAGCCCGAGCAGCTTCTGCACCAGCGGAAACGCCACGCCGGGCTGCAGGATCTCGTTTTCGTGCTCGATCTGGAACGAGCGGTAGGCGTCGAGGCCGTCGCGCTCGAACAGCGCGTGGCTGTCGCCGAGGTCGAACAGCGCGCGCGAGGAGATGGCGACGACCAGTCGGTTGTCGGTGGTGGAGGAGGCGTCGTGGACGCCAGAGCCTACGGTGGTCATGAGGCGATTGAAGGGGGCGTTGGCGTCGAATCTAGCAAAGCCCGCGAAAGATTTCCTGTAGGAGCGCACCCTGTGCGCGATGGCTCTTGCGTCACGTGACAAAAATTTCGCGCACGACCGGAGGAAGTCCCTCGTGGACAGGGTGCGCTCCTACAGATGCCATGTCTCATTCCACCGCGAACTGCTCGTCGAGGATACGCTGCTCCAGGTTGTGCTCGGGGTCGAACAGCAGCCGCACGCCCTGCCCGCCGGACTGGCGGATCGCCACCGTGTGCACGTCGCGCACCTCGTGGAAGTCGGCGGTGGCGCTGACCGGGCGCTTGCCCGGATCGAGCACGCGCAGCATCACCCCGGTGCGGTGCGGCAGGATCGCGCCGCGCCAGCGCCGCGGGCGGAACGGACTGATCGGGGTGAGCGCCAGCACGTTCGCGTCCAGCGGCAGGATCGGGCCGTGCGCGGACAGGTTGTAGGCCGTCGAGCCGGCCGGCGTGGCGACCATGATGCCGTCGCAGATCAGGTTCGGCAGCTTCACCGTGTCGTTGAGCTGCACCTCCAGGTGCGCGGCCTGGTTGCTCTGGCGCAACAACGAGACTTCGTTGAACGCCAGCGCGACGTGATGGTTGCCGGCCGCATCGACGACCGCCATCTGCAGCGGAAACAGCGAGGCCGTGTGTGCGCGCGCGACCCGCTCCGGCAGGCCGTCGAGCCGGTGCTTGTTCATCAGGAAGCCGACCCGGCCCAGCTTCATGCCGTACACCGGCACGTCCAGCGCGTGGTATGCGTGCAGGGTGCGCAACATGAAGCCGTCGCCGCCCAGCGTGACGATCAGCTCGGCCTGCTCCGGCGGCACGTTGCCATAGCGCTCCACCAGTTTGCGCCACGCCTGCTGGGCGACACTGACCTCACTGGCGACGAAGGCAATGCGCATGAAGGCCCCGGTGTGGCGGAAGGAGCACTAAGAGTACGACAGAGCGGCTAGTTCGCCCTACTCCAGACTTTTCGCAAAGAGCACCCCCTCCCGGCCTCCCCCTGCCAGCAGGGGGAGGAGCGAAAGCAAGCCACTGCATAGCTTCAGACGTGCCGGAATACCCTCCCCTGCTCGCAGGGGAGGGCAGGGGTGGGGTTCACGCTGCGACGAACTCCCGGAAGCGCCGTATCAGACCGGCACCTGCGCCAATTGCGCCAGCCGGCGCACCGCGACCGAGGCGATCGGGTAGTCCGCATTCTGGGTGAGGATTTCCGCCAGCATGCCGCGGGTATACTGCAAGGTGGCGTCGTCGCGCTGCAGCCATGCCTGCACCGGCGAGATGTCCCTGCTGCCGCCGCCGAGGCTGAGCACCTGCAGCGCCAGCGCCCGGTGCTGGTGGTTGAGCTCGTCCAGCAGCGAGCCACGGGCCTGGGCGTGCCAGTGGCCTTCCACCGGCAGCGCCTCGATCTGGTCGCGCAGCCATTCCAGGTCCAGCGCCTCGCCCAGTTCGAAGAACACGCCGGCGACCTTCTCGATCGACTGGCCGCTCTGCTGGCTCACCTCGACCATGTCCAGCGCGGCGCGCAGCTCCGGCAAGCGGGCCATCCGCAGCGCCAGCTCCGCCGGCAGGCCCAGGCCTTCCCACTTCTCCTGGCTGGAGGAGAAATCGCCCTTGCCGGTCGCCGTCAGCACCTCCGGCAGCGCCTTGCGCAGGGCCGACACGCCGGCCTGGTAGCGCTCGACGTTGGCGGCGATGTCCAGCGAGCCGCCGGGGCGGTTCAGCAGCCAGCGCGTCATGTGCCGCAGCAGCGACCAGATCTGCTTGATCGCGTCGATCTGGGTGTCCTCGGCGACCTTGGCGTCCAGCGCCTCGATCTCGGCCCACAGCTCGCGCGCCTCGAGGATCTCGCGCGCCGCGGTGTACGCCTTGGCGATCGCCGCCGGGCCCTGCCCGGTGTCTTCCTGCATGCGCATCATGAAGGTGGCGCCCATGCGGTTGATCGTCGAGTTGGTCACCGCGGTGGCGATGATCTCGCGCTTCAACCGGTGGCGCTGCATGTGCGCGGCGTAGGTTTCGTGCAGCGGCAGCGGGAAGTAGCGCACCAGCTCCTTCGACAGGTACGGGTCCTCCGGCACGTCCGAGTCCAGCAATTGCTGGAACAGGCGGATCTTGTCGTAGGACAGCAGCACCGCCAGCTCCGGCCGGGTCAGGCCCAAGCCACGGCTCTTGCGCTCGGTCAGCTCGGCCTCGCCGGGCAGGTTCTCGACCTGACGGTCGAGCGTGCCTTCGGCCTCCAGCGTGCGGATGAAGTGCGCCATCGAGCCGATGCGATGCACCGACTGGTGCTCCATCAGGGTGATCGCCTGGTTCTGCCGGTAGTTGTCCCACAGCACCAGCTGGGCCACCTCGTCGGTCATCGCGGCGAGCTGGGCGTTGCGCGCGTCGAAGCCGAGCTCGCCGCGCTGCACGGCGTCGTTGAGCAGGATCTTGATGTTCACCTCGTGGTCGGAGGTGTCCACGCCGGCGGAGTTGTCGATGAAGTCGGTGTTCAGCAGCACGCCATGCTGCGCCGCCTCGATGCGGCCCTTCTGGGTCATGCCCAGGTTGCCGCCCTCGCCGATGATCTTCGCGCGCACGTCGGCGCCGTTGATGCGCAGCGCGTTGTTGGCACGGTCGCTCACCTCGGCGTGCGTTTCACCGGACGACTTGATGTAGGTGCCGATGCCGCCGTTGAAGATCAGGTCCACTGGTGCCTTAAGGATCGCGCTGAGCAGGTCGCTCGGCGCCAGCTGCTCGACCTCGGGTTTGAGCCCCAGCACCGCGCGCATCTCCGGCGACAGCGGAATCGACTTGGCGCTGCGCGGGTAGATGCCGCCACCGGCGGAGATCAGCGATTTGTCGTAGTCGTCCCAGCTCGAGCGCGGCACGTCGAACATGCGCTTGCGCTCGACGAACGAGCGGGCCGCATCCGGGTTCGGGTCGAGGAACACGTGGCGATGGTCGAACGCGGCCACCAGCAGGGTGTGCTCGGACAGCAGCATGCCGTTGCCGAACACGTCGCCGGACATGTCGCCGATGCCCACGCAGGTGAAGTCCTGCGTCTGGCAATCGCGGCCGAGCGCGCGGAAATGACGCTTCACCGACTCCCACGCGCCACGGGCAGTGATGCCCATGCCCTTGTGGTCGTAGCCGTGCGAGCCGCCGGAGGCGAATGCGTCGCCGAGCCAGTAGTTGTGCTCGATCGAGATCGCGTTGGCAATGTCGGAGAACTTGGCGGTGCCCTTGTCGGCAGCCACCACCAGGTAGGGGTCGTCCGCGTCGTGGCGCACCACGTCGTGCGGGTGCACCACCTTGCCGTCGACCAGGTTGTCGGTGACGTCGAGCAGGCCGTTGATGAACAGGCGGTAGCAGGCGATGCCCTCGGCCAGTACCGCGTCGCGATCGCTGGCGGCCGGGGACTTCTTGACGAAGAAGCCGCCCTTGGAACCGACCGGCACGATCACCGTGTTCTTCACCATCTGCGCCTTGACCAGGCCCAGCACCTCGGTGCGGAAATCCTCGCGGCGGTCGGACCAGCGCAGGCCGCCGCGCGCCACCGCGCCGAAGCGCAGGTGAATGCCCTCGACGCGCGGCGCGCACACCCAGATCTCGCGGTACGGCACCGGCTTGGGCAGGCCGGGCACGGCATGCGAGTCGAGCTTGTAGCTGATGTAGTCGCGGTACGCGCCGTCCCACTGCTGGAAGAAGCTGGTGCGCAAGGTGGCGCGGATCAGCTTCACGAAGCCGCGCAGGATGCGGTCCTCGTCGAGGCTGGCCACGTTCTCCAGTAGGATGCCGACCAAGCTCTCCACCGCCTGGACCTGCTCGTCGCGCGGCTTCGACAGCGACCCGGCCAGCTCGCCGATCAGGCCCGGCTGCGCGGCCTGCACGTTGCCCGGGATCAGCGCCAGCATCTCGGCGGCGAGGGTCGCACCGGCGGCCTGCAATTCGTCGGCGGAAAGCGCCTCGCGGCGCGGATCGAACTTGGCCAGGAACAGCTCCACCAGCAGCCCGGCGATCGCCGGATAGCGGTTCAGAGTTTCCTCCATGTACGACTGCGAGAAGGTGGCGCCGGTCTGCAGCAGGTACTTGCAGTAGCCGCGCAGCATCGCCACCTGACGCCAGCTCAGCTTGGCGCCGAGCACCAGCCGGTTGAAGCCGTCGTTTTCGGCGTTGCCGCGCCAGATCTGCTCGAAGGCGTCCTCGAACAGCGCACCGACCTGCTCCACGCCGAAGGTGAGCTTGCCGACCGGCTGCACCTCGAAGTCCTGGATCGACAGCGGCGCCTCGCCGGAAACCTCGTAGACATGCTCGGTGAGCACGCGCAGGCCGAGGTTCTCCAGCTGCGGCAGCACTTCGGACAACGCGATGTCGCCACCGGAGCGGTAGACCTTGAAGCGCAGCGTCTCGGGCGCCTTCGGCGGGTGGTAGAACGACATCCGCAGCGCGTTGTCGCCGACCAGCTGCGAGAGCTGGTACACGTCCTCGGCGGCCACCGCGGGGCTGACGTCCTCGATGTAGCCGGCCGGCAGCGCGCGCGCGTAGCGGTTGGCCAGCACCACGCCCTCGTGCTCGCCGCGCAGGCGCACCAGCGCGTCGCGCACCTCGTCGTGCCAGTTGCGCACGATGCTGGCCACGCCCTGCTCCAGCTCGGCCAGGTCGTAGGACGGGTGGTCGCCGATCTTCGGCCGCAGCACGATGGTCAGCCGCGCCAGCACGGCCTCGCCCATCTGCACCGAGGAATCGCTCTGCTCGGCGTGCAGCGCCGTGCGCAGCAGCGACTCGATACGCTCGCGCACCGAGGTGTTGAAGCGGTCGCGCGGCACGAACACCATGCAGGTGAAGAAACGGCCGTAGCGGTCGCGGCGCATGAACAGCCGCGTGCGCGCGCGCTGGCGCAGTTCGAGGATGCCCATCGCGGTGGCGAACAACTCGTCCTCGGTGCTCTGGAACAGTTCCTCGCGCGGCAGGGTTTCCAGGATGTGGCGCAGCGACCTGCCGGAGTACGAGTCGCGCTTGAGGCCCGAGCGCGCCAGCACCGCTTCCGCCTTGTGCCGCACCAGCGGCACGTCCTGCGGGCGGGCCATGTAGGCGTTGGAGGAGAACAGGCCGAGGAAGCGCTGTTCGGCCACCGCACGGCCGTCGGCGCCGAACTGCAGCACGCCGATGTAATCCATGTAGCCGGTGCGGTGCACGCGCGAGCGCGCGTTGGTTTTGGTCAGGATGATCGCGTCGATGGCGCCCGATTGCGGCAGCTCGCTGGCGGCCAGCGTGCTCAGCGAGCGCGGCGCCATCGAGCGTTCGTTGCTGCGCAAGATGCCCAGGCCGGACGATTCGACCGCCCGCAGCACGCGGTCGCCGTCGGCGTCGGCGACTTCGTATTCGCGGTAGCCGAGGAAGGTGAAGTTGTCGGCGGCGATCCAGCGCATGAACTCGCTGGCTTCCTGCACCGAGGCGGTATCCAGCGGCAGCTTGCGCTGCGGCAGTTGGTTGGCCACCGCCAGCGCCTTGTCGCGCATCGCCGACCAGTCGCCCACCGCGGCACGCACGTCTTCCAGCGCGGCGGCAACCTGCCCTTCCAGCTGCGCCTGTTCGGCGGCATCAGCCACCCGGTCGATCTCGAAATGCATCAGCGATTCGGCGCTGCCGGCGGCGCCGCCAAGGCCGAGCAGCTTGCCGGAAGCGTCGCGCGCCACCTTCAGCGCCGGGTGGATCACCACATGGATCTGCAGCTTCGCCGAGACGACCATGCTGACCGTGTCGACCAGGAACGGCATGTCGTCGGTGACGATCTGCAGCAGGCTGCGGCCAGCCTGCACGTCCGCCGGACTGAGCACGCGCACGCAGGCCTGGCCTTCACGGCGCTTCTGCATGAACTCCAGCAAGCTGCCGACCAGCGCCGCCCATTGCACCGGTGTGTGCAGATGCGCGTCGCCGCCCCCGACCCGTGCAAAGAAAGCCTCGCAGAAAACCTGCGCTTCACTCAGGCGCTCGGGCGAAAAACCGCCCCTTTTCAGCTCGGCGAATACTACTGACGAAAGGGAAGGGTCGTTCGCTGCAGGGGTCGCATTCATGGCATCTTCTGATTGATGGAGACGATGATGGGTGTGGCGGGTATAAAGCCTTGGAAGGATACGCCGCGGGATAAGGCGAATCCAGCCGCGCACCCCGTCGCGGCCATGCACGCGCGCATGGTTTCGCGCCCGGCCGCGAGCGATGTCCACGGTGCCGCGAAGTGCACCGCGGCAATCGACGCACCGCGAAAAACTGCGTTGTCCGGCAAGCCGGCGTGATGACTCCGGCAGCGCCGGTCGGTCCGCTTGCCCCAGCACGTGTCCAGACCGTCATGCCCCCTGTCAATGGCTGGATTCGCGGTCTCCATAAAATGTAAACTGGTCGGTATAGTCTGAGTCCACACCGTTTTGCGCAGCGCTTTGCGGAGCAGATGCCGCTTCGAGGCACGACAACTCCCCATCGCGCCAACCTATGACACAGGACACGTCGAACGCTTTGCTGTATCCCGTCTACGGGATCCGGCCATGCATCCGACGTCACCCCCTATCCCCGTTCCAACAAGTTCTGGAGTTTCCATGAAGTCCTCATCACTGAGCACACCCTTGCTGTGCCTGAGCCTGTTGGCGCTGGCCGCCTGCGGCAAAGGCAAGGAACAGGGGCCGCCGCAAAAAATGCCGCCGCCGGAAGTCGGCGTGATCCAGGTGCAGCCACAAAACTCGCCGCTGACCAGGAACCTGGTCGGCCGGCTGTCGGCCTATCGCAGCGCCGACGTGCGCGCCCGCGTGGCCGGCGTGCTGCTCAAGCGCGCGTACAGCGAAGGCACCAACGTCAAGCAGGGCCAGCTACTGTTCCAGATCGACCCGGCCCCGCTGAAGGCCACGCTGAACGCTGCCCAGGCCTCACTGGCGCAGGCCCAGGCCACCTGGACCAACAACAAGATCACCGCCGCGCGCGTGCACGAGCTGGCGCCCAAGGGCTACGTGTCCAGGTCGGATCTGGACAACGCCCTGGCCGCCGAGCGCACCGCCGCCGCCGCCGTGCAGGCCGCGCAGGCGAACGTGCAGACCGCGCGCATCAACCTCGGCTACGCCAGCGTCAGTGCGCCGATCGCCGGTCGTGCCGGCCAGCAGCAGGTCACCGAGGGCGCGCTGGTCGGCAATGGCGAGGCCACGTTGCTCACCACGGTCGATCAGGTCGACCCGATGTACGTGAACTTCACCATGAGCGTGGATTCAATGGATCAGATGCGCCGCGCGCAGAGCAGCGGCAACGTCACCCTGACCGAACAGGACAAGGCCAGCGTGCAGATCGCCCTGCCCGACGGCAGCGCCTATGGCGAACCGGGCGTGCTGGACTTCTCCGACATCGCGGTCAACCCGGCCACCGGCGCGGTCAACCTGCGCGCGGTGGTGCCGAACCCGAAACACAGCCTGCTGCCGGGCATGTACGTGACGCTGAAGGCCAACCTCGGCCAGCAGCACAACGTGTTCATTGTTCCGCAGCAGGCGGTGCAGCGCGACACCGGCGGCACCTATGTGATGACGATCGGCAAGGACGGCAACGTCAAGCGCAAGAGCGTCACCACCACCGACATGCGCGACGGCAACTGGGTCGTCAGCGACGGCCTCGCCGCCGGCGACCAGATCATCGTGTCCGGATTGCAGAAAGTGAAGGACGGCGCGCCGGCCAAGTCCACTCCGTGGAAGCCGGCGACCACCAACGGATCCGTCACCGCCAGTGCTCCGGGCGCCGCCCCGAACGCCAAGTAACGGAGCCCGACCATGCCAAGTTTCTTCATCGACCGCCCGATCTTCGCGTGGGTGGTAGCCATCCTGATCGCGCTGGGCGGCGTACTGTCCATCCTCAACCTGGGCGTGGAGTCATACCCTTCGGTCGCCCCGCCGTCGGTCGTGGTCAACGCCGTCTACCCGGGCGCCAGCGCGGATACCACCGAGAAGAACGTCACCCAGGTGATCGAGCAACAGCTGACCGGCATCGATCACCTGCTGTACTTCAGCTCCTCGTCCAGTTCCAGCGGCCGCGCCAGCATCACGCTGACCTTCGAGAACGGCACCAACCCGGACATCGCCCAGGTGCAGGTGCAGAACAAGGTTTCGCTGGCTACGCCGCGCCTGCCCTCCGAGGTGACCAAGCAGGGTGTGGTGGTGGCCAAGGCCAACACCGGCTTCCTCGAGGTGGTCGCGCTGCGTTCGGACAACCCGGCGATCGACCGCGCCCGCCTCAACGACATCGTGGCGTCGCAGGTGCTCGACCAGATCGCGCGCGTGCCCGGCGTCGGCAGCACCCAGCAGTTCGGCGGCGAATACGCCATGCGCATCTGGCTGGACCCGGACAAGCTGCAGGGCTACGGCCTGTCGGCCAGCCAGGCGCTGGCCGCGGTCACCGCGCAGAACGTGCAGTTCGCGGCCGGCTCGCTGGGTTCCGACCCGGCGGCGAACGGCCAGGGCATCAGCGTCACCGTGGCTACCGAGGGCCGCTTCACCACGCCAGAGCAGTTCGAGAACATCATCCTGCGCGCCAACAACGACGGCACCACGGTCAAGCTCGGCGACGTGGCCTGGGTCAGCTTCGGCGCCGGCGTGTACGGCTTCAACACCACCTACAACGGCTTGCCGGTGGCGGCGTTCGCGATCCAGCTACTGCCCGGCGCCAACGCGCTGGACGTGGCCACCGCGGTGCACGGCAAGATGGACGAGCTGGCAGGCAGCTTCCCGCAGGGCGTCAGCTGGTTCACTCCGTACGACTCGACCACCTTCGTCAAGGTGTCGGTCAACGAGGTGGTGCATACGCTGATCGAGGCGATCGTCCTCGTGTTCCTGGTGATGCTGATCTTCCTGCAGAACATCCGCGCCACCATCATTCCCACCCTGGTGATCCCGGTGGCCCTGCTCGGCACCTTCATCGGCATGCTGCTGCTCGGCTTCACCATCAACCAGCTGACCCTGTTCGGCATGGTGCTGGCGATCGGCATCGTGGTCGACGACGCGATCGTGGTGATCGAGAACGTCGAACGCATCATGACCGAGGATGGCCTGTCGCCGAAGGAGGCCACCAAGAAGGCAATGGGCCAGATCACCGGCGCCGTGGTCGGCATCACCGTGGTGCTGATCGCGGTGTTCGTGCCGTCGTCATTCCAGCCGGGTGCCGCGGGCGTGATCTACAAGCAGTTCGCGCTGACCATCGCGATGTCGGTGGCGTTCTCCGCCTTCCTCGCGCTGTCGTTCACGCCGGCGCTGTGCGCCAGCTTCCTGACGCCGGTCCACGAAGAGAAGAAAAACTTCGTGTTCCGCTGGTTCAACACCGCGTTCGGGAAGATCACCCACACCTACACCGGCCACATCGGCAGCGCCGTGCGCCACGCGCCGCGCTGGGTGATGGTGTTCGTGCTGATCAGCGTGCTGACCGGCTTTCTGTACACCCGCCTGCCCGGCAGCTTTCTGCCCGAGGAGGACCAGGGCTTCGCGTTGGCGGTCGTGCAGCTGCCGCCCGGTGCCAGTCTGCAACGTACCAACGCGGTCATGAGGCAGATACTCACCGTGTTGAAGCAGGACCCCGCCGTCGATGGCGTCGTCCAGATCGCGGGCTTCAGCTTCCTCGGCATGGGCGAAAACGTGGGCATGTCCTTCATCCGGCTCAAACCCTGGGGTGAGCGTGGCTGGGCGCCGGATCAAAAGGCGGCACAGGAGCAACACGACAAGCTGGTCAAGGAGGGCAAGGCCAAGCCGATCGACCTGGGCGTCACCGCCGCGGAATTCATCCAGCGCGCGAACGGGGCCGTGCAATCGGTGCGCGACGCGCAGATCTTCATCGTCAACGTGCCGACGGTGCAGGGCCTGGGCCAGTTCGGCGGCTTCGACATGTACCTGCAGGACCGCGGCGGCACCGGGCGTGATGCGCTCACCGCTGCCCGCAACACCCTGCTTGGTGCGGCCAGCCAGAATCCGCTGCTGGTCGGCGTGCGCCCGAACGGGCTGGAGGACGCGCCGCAACTGCGCCTTGACGTCGACCGTACCCAGGCACTGTCGATGGGACTGTCAGTGGGCGACATCTACAACGCGATCAGCCTCATGCTGGCGCCGGTGTACGTCAACGACTTCTCCTACGGCGGTCGCGTCAAGCGCGTGATCATGCAGGCCGACTCGCCCCACCGGATGGGCCCGGAGGCATTCCAGCACATCTTCACGCCCAGCACGCGGACCAATGCCGACGGCACCCCGCAGATGATCCCGCTGTCCAACGTGGTGCAGGCGAAGTGGCAGATGGCGTCGCCATCGCTGGTCCGCTACAACGGCTACTCGGCGGTCGAGATCGTCGGCTCGCCGGCGCCGGGTCACGCCTCGGGCGAGGCGATGAACATCATGCAGAAAATCGTCAGCGACGACCTGCCCCACGGCTTCGGCTATGACTGGACCGGCCAGTCGTACCAGGAAATCCTCTCCGGCAACACGGCGATCCTGCTGATGGTGCTGTCGGTGGTGATCGTGTTCCTGTGCCTGACCGCGCTGTACGAGAGCTGGTCGATCCCGGTATCGGTGCTGCTGGTGGTGCCGCTGGGCATCCTCGGCGCGGTGGTGTTCACCCTGCTGCGCGGCCTCCCCGATGACATCTATTTCAAGATCGGCGTGATCACGGTGATGGGCCTGGCCGCGAAGAACGCAATCCTGATCGTGGAATTCGCGGTGATCGAGCAGCGCCAGGGACGCACCTTGCGCGAAGCCGTGGTGGACGCGGCCCGGCTGCGACTGCGGCCGATCCTGATGACCTCGATCGCGTTCATCGGCGGCGTGTTCCCGCTGTTCGTCTCCACCGGCGCCGGCGCCAACGCGCGCCATGCGATCGGCACCGGCGTGATCGGCGGCATGCTGTTCGCCACCTTCCTCGGCGTACTGCTGATCCCGGTGTTCTACGTGGTGGTGCGCCGGCTGCTCGGCGACAAGCTGGACGGCCACGAGCATCCGGCCATCCAGGGGCCGCACACGTTCGACTCTGATCCGCGACGCGGGCAGTGAGAGCCAGGAATCGGGAATAGGGAATAGGAAGAGCCCGCCACGCAGGCTCCAGACAAAAAACGCCCCGGCATCAGCCGGGGCGTTTTGTTTCCATCTGAAGCGGCGGGACCTCAGTCAGCCGGGTTGCATCGAGCCGCGACGCTCTTTCGATTCCCTATTCCCAGCCTCACCGCAACCCAGTCTCCGCCCGCGCGATCACCATGCGCTGGATCTCGCTGGTGCCTTCGTAGATCTCGGTGATCTTGGCGTCGCGGAAGTAGCGTTCCAGCGGCATCTCCTTCGAATAGCCCATGCCGCCGTGGATCTGCACCGCCTGATGGGCGATCCACATCGCCGCCTCCGAGGCGGTGAGCTTGGCCACCGCCGCCTCGGTGCCGAAGCGGCCGCCGTGCTTCTCGGTCTCGCCCTTGGTCCAGGCCGCGCGCAGGGTCAGCAGGGTCGCCGCGTCCAGCTTGCACTTCATGTCGGCGATCTTCGACTGCGTCATCTGGAAGCTGCCGATCGGCTGGCCGAACGCCTTGCGGTCACGCGACCACTGCAGCGTGGCCTCGTACGCGGCGCGGGCGATGCCAACCGCCTGCGAGGCGATGCCGATGCGGCCGGCGTCGAGCACGCCCATGGCGATCGAGAAGCCCCTGCCCTCCTCGCCCAGCAGGTTCTCCTTCGGCAGCACGTAGTCGGTGAACTCGATCTCGCAAGTGGCCGAAGCACGGATGCCCAGCTTCGGCTCGGTCTTGCCAGCGTGGAAGCCCGGCAGCTGGGTGTCGATGATGAAGGCCGATACGCCCTTGGCGCCGATGCCCGGCGTCGAGATGGCGAACAGCACGATGTAGCGCGCCACCGGGCCGGAAGTGATCCAGCTCTTCTTGCCGTTGATCACCCAGTCGCCGTTGGCGTTCTTCGTGGCGCGGGTGTGCATGGCCGAGGCGTCGGAGCCGGACTGCGGCTCGGTCAGCGCGTAGGCGCCGATCGCTTCGCCGGTGGCGATCGCGCGCACGTACTTCTGCTTCTGCTCCTCGTTGCCGTGCTTGAGGATGCCGTTGCAGAACAGCGAATTGTTCACGCTCATCACGGTCGCGGTGGCGGCGTCGGCAGCGGCGATCTCGATCATCGCCAGCACGTAGGCGATCGGGTCCATGCCCGCGCCGCCGTAGGCCTCCGGCACCTCGATGCCCATCAGGCCGAGCCGGCCCATCTCGCGGATGTTCTCCAACGGGAACTCGCCCTTTGCGTCCAGCTCGGCGGCCACCGGCACGATGCGCTTTTGCGCAAAATCACGGGCAACCGACTGGATCGACAACTGGTCTTCGGTAAAACGGAAATCCACGGGCGGGCTCCTTGAGGCAATCGAGCCGCCGATTTTAGCGGGAAATGGCCTGCCGACTCGCCGACCCGCGCTTGACGTATCGCAAGGCGCGGCCTAGCCTATACATCTTTGTATCGCGATACAGGGATAACCGATGGATCTGGCCACCGCTTCCAGCGTGCTGCGCCTGTTGGCCGACCCCACCCGTGTGCGCCTGCTGGCCCTGCTCGAACGCGAGGAGCTCACCGTAGCCGAACTGGCCGCGGTGCTGCACCTGGCGCAGCCGCGCGTGTCCACCCACCTGGCCAAGCTGAAGGAAGCCGGCCTGGTGCGCGACCGCCGCGCCGGCGTTTCCGCCTACTACCGCGCCAACAACGAGGGCGACGCAGCCCAGCACGACCTGCTCGCCTCGCTGCGCGCCAGCATCGACGACGCGCTGCTGCGCGAGGACGCGGCGCGCCTGCCCGGCGTGCTGGCCAACCGTGCCCGCGAGGAAGGCTGGGCCGACACCGTCGCCGGCGACATGGAGCGCCACTACTCGCCCGGCCGCACCTGGGAAACGCTGGCCCGTTCGTTGCTGCAGCTGCTGGAGACCGGCGACGTGCTCGACATCGCCTCCGGCGACGGCATCACCGCCGAGCTGCTGGCGCCGCACGCGCACTCCATCGTTTGCGTGGATTCCAGCGAGCGCGTGGTCGAGGCCGCCGCGAAACGGCTCAAGGCGTTCGCCAACGTGCGCGTGGTCCGCGGCGACATGCATGCGCTGGAACTGGGCCAGCAGCGCTTCGACCTGGTGCTGATGCTGCACGCGCTGACCTACGCCGAACGCCCGGCCAAGGCGGTGGCCGAGGCCGCGCGCCTGCTGCGCCCCGGCGGCCGCCTGCTGGCCGTGACGCTCGGCCAGCACGACCACCGCGCCGCGGTGGAGCCGTTCGACCACCGCAACCTCGGCTTCAGCGGCGAACAGCTCGATGGCTACGCCCGTGCCGCCGGCCTCGACGTGCTGAGCTGCAACCGGCTCAGCCGCGAGCGCAAGGCGCCCCATTTCGAAGTGATCAGCCTGCTGGCGCGCAAGCGCGCCTGAACACCGCCGCGCCGCCCGACACCGTTGCACCGCTCAACCAAAGGAAGTTCGATGAGTACCCTGCCCTGGCTCCATCCCGATCGCGTCGCCGCCCTGGAACAGGCGCTGCGCCAGCGCATCCTGATCCTCGATGGCGGCATGGGCACCATGCTGCAGGCACACGGGCTGGACGAGCTCGGCTTCCGCGGCGAGCGTTTCGAGCATGGCCACGACGGCCACGCGCACAAGGGCCATGCCCATGATCATCCCGGCAGCTGCGATCTCAAGGGCAACAACGACCTGCTCACGCTGACCCGCCCGGAGATCATCCGCGACGTGCACGAAGCCTACCTGGAAGCTGGCGCCGACCTGGTCGAGACCAACACCTTCAACTCCACCCGCATCAGCCAGTCCGACTACAAGCTGCAACATCTGGCGCACGAGTTGAACCTCGAAGGCGCGAAACTCGCCCGCGCCGCCTGCGACGCGATGACGGCGAGGACGCCGGAGAAACCACGCTTCGTGATCGGCGTGCTCGGCCCCACCAGCCGCACCGCCTCGCTGTCGCCGGACGTCAACGACCCCGGCTTCCGCAACGTCACCTTCGAGGAACTGGCGGCAAATTACATCGAGTCCGCCAGCGGCCTGATCGACGGCGGCGCCGACGTGATCATGGTCGAGACGATCTTCGACACGCTGAACGCCAAGGCCGCGCTGTTCGCGCTGAGTGAGCTGTTCCACCAGCGCGGCGCGCGCGTGCCGATAATGGTCTCCGGCACCATCACCGACCGCTCCGGCCGCACGCTCTCCGGCCAGACCGCCGAGGCGTTCTACTACTCGGTGCGCCACGCGAAGCCGCTGTCGGTCGGCTTCAACTGCGCGCTCGGCGCCGAGGACCTGCGCCCGCACCTCCAGACCCTGGCCAACCTGGCCGAGAGCTACGTCAGCACCCACCCGAACGCCGGCCTACCCAACGCGTTCGCCGAGTACGACGAAACGCCCGAGCACATGGCCGGGGTGATCGCCGGCTTCGCCCGCGACGGCCTGCTCAACCTGGTGGGCGGCTGCTGCGGCACCACGCCAGCGCACATCAAGGCAATCGCCGAGGCGGTGCGCGACTGCGCGCCGCGGGTGCTGCCCGGCGAAGTGCAGGAAGCTGCATGACGGCGCCCGTCCTCACCTCCGCCCGAGCGTCATTCCCGCGCAAGCGGGAATCCATCCTGCGCGCGTGCGTAAAAGCGAAACTGGATTCCCGCTTGCGCGGGAATGACGAGCAAAAAACAAGCAAGGCGAAAGCAAACGCATGACCACTTCCCGCCACACCCGCCTGTCCGGCCTCGAACCGCTGGTCATCACGCCCGACCTGCTGTTCGTCAACATCGGCGAACGCACCAATGTCACCGGCTCGGCGAAGTTCAAGAAGCTGATCAAGGAAGACCGCTACGACGAAGCGGTGGAAGTGGCCCGCCAGCAGGTGGAAAGCGGCGCGCAGATCCTCGACGTGAACATGGACGAGGGCCTGCTCGATGCCGAGGCGGCGATGGTGAAATTCCTCAACCTGATCGCCGCCGAGCCGGACATCGCCAAGATCCCGGTGATGGTGGACTCCTCCAAGTGGAGCGTGATCGAAGCCGGCCTCAAGTGCCTGCAGGGCAAGGGCGTGGTCAACTCGATCTCGCTGAAGGAAGGCGAGGGCCCGTTCCTGGAACAGGCGCGGAAGATCCTGCGCTACGGCGCCGCCACCGTGGTGATGGCGTTCGACGAGAACGGCCAGGCCGACACCGTGGCGCGCCGGTTGGAAATCTGCGAGCGCTCGTACAGGCTGCTCACCGAGGAAGTGGGTTTCCCGCCCGAAGACATCATCTTCGACTCCAACATCTTCCCGATCGCCACCGGCATCGAGGAGCACGCCGATAACGCGGTGAACTTCATCGAGGCGGCGAAGCTGCTCAAGCAGCGCTTCCCGCATTCGCACCTCTCCGGCGGCGTCTCCAACGTGTCGTTCTCGTTCCGCGGCAACGACAGCGTGCGCGAGGCGATCCACAGCGTGTTCCTCTACCACGCCATCCAGGCCGGCATGGACATGGGCATCGTCAACGCTGGTCAGCTGGCGATCTACGACGAGCTGGAACCCGAGCTGCGCGAGCGCGTGGAAGACGTGGTGCTGAACCGCCGCGCCGACGCCACCGAGCGGCTGATGGAAATCGCCGAGAGGCACAAGAAGGGCGCGCGCGGCCAGGACAACGGCAACGCGCTGGCCTGGCGCGAACTGCCGGTGCGCAAGCGGCTGGAACACGCACTGGTGCACGGCATCGACCAGTTCGTGGTGGAAGATACCGAAGAAGTGCGCCAGGGCGTCACGCGCACGCTGGATGTGATCGAAGGCCCGCTGATGGACGGCATGAACGTGGTCGGCGACCTGTTCGGCGCCGGCAAGATGTTCCTGCCGCAGGTGGTCAAATCCGCCCGCGTGATGAAGAAGGCGGTGGCCTACCTGCTGCCCTTCATGGAAGAGGAAAAGAAAAAGAGCGGCGACACTAGCCGCTCCAACGGCAAGATCGTGATGGCCACGGTCAAGGGCGACGTGCACGACATCGGCAAGAACATCGTGGGCGTGGTGCTCGCCTGCAACAACTTCGAGGTGGTCGACCTCGGCGTGATGGTGCCGGCGCAGAAGATCCTCGACACCGCGATCGAGGAGAAGGCCGACATGATCGGCGTCTCCGGCCTGATCACCCCCTCGCTGGAGGAGATGGCCAACGTCGCCCGCGAAATGACGCGGCGCAACTTCAGCATCCCGCTGCTGATCGGCGGCGCCACCACCTCGCGCGCGCACACCGCGATCAAGATCGAGCCGCACTACGAAACCGCCTGCGTGTGGGTGAAGGACGCCTCACGCGCGGTCGGCGTGGCGCAGTCGCTGGTCAGCAAGGAACTGGTCGACGGCTTCCTGGCCAAGGTGCGCAGCGAGTACGCCGAGGTGCGCGAGCGCCACAAGCACCGCGGCCCCGGCAAGAAACTGGTGACGCTGGAACACGCGCGCGGCAACCGCTTCACCTGCGACTGGGCCAGCTACGACCCGCCGCAACCGGTGCAGCCCGGCATCACCGTGTTCGACGACTACCCGCTGGCCGAGCTGCGCGAAACCATCGACTGGACGCCGTTCTTCCAGGCCTGGGAACTGGCCGGCCACTACCCGGCCATCCTCACCGACGCCGTGGTCGGCGCGCAGGCCAGCGAGCTGTTCGCCGACGCGCAGGCGATGCTGGACAAGATCGTGGGCGAGAAGTGGCTGAAGGCCCGCGCGGTGATCGGCTTCTGGCCGGCTGCCAACCTCATGGACGACGTGGAGATATACACCGACGACACCCGCACCCAGCCGCTGGCCAGGCTGCACCACCTGCGCCAGCAGGCCGACAAGCCGGTGGAACGCCCCAACCTGTGCCTGGCCGATTTCATCGCGCCGAAGGCGTTCGGCAAGCCCGACTGGATCGGCGGCTTCGCCGTTACCGCGGGCCTCGGCATCGAGCCGCACCTCGACCGCTTCCATGCCGAGCATGACGACTATTCCGCCATCATCCTCAAAGCCCTGGCCGATCGCTTCGCCGAGGCCTTCGCCGAACGCATGCACCAGCGCGTGCGCAAGGAGTTCTGGGGTTTCGTGCCCGACGAAAAACTGGACAACGAGGCGCTGATCGCCGAGCAGTACCAGGGCGTGCGCCCCGCCCCCGGCTACCCCGCCTGCCCCGACCACACCGAGAAGGCGACGCTGTTCAAGCTGCTCGACGCCACCCGCAACGCCGGTATCGAACTTACCGAAGGCTTTTCGATGTACCCGGCGGCGGCTGTCTCCGGCTGGTACTTCTCGCACCCCGGCAGCCAGTACTTCGTGGTCGGCCGGCTCGGTCGCGACCAGGTCGCCGACTACGCCCGCCGCAAGGACTGGACGCTTGCCGAAGCGGAACGCTGGCTCGCCGCCAACCTCGACTACGACCCGGACTAGCCGCACAGCGCCCGCATGGGCGCCATGCCATCACGCGGTAGCGTCGCCGGTGGCGCTGTTCTTGCGGTGGCGCAGGTGCACCACCAGGTTGTAGACCGAGACGAACACCGGGAAGAAGTTCGAGATGATGCCTACCGAGTCGTTCTTGCCGACCACGAAATACGCCAGCAACAGCGCGCTGCCGAACACCGACAGCCACCAGAACGCCAGCGGCATCACCACCCGCTTGTACTTGCGCGTGTAGTAGAGCTGCACGAACCAGCGGCTGGTGAACAGCAAGGTTCCGGTAAAACCAACCATCTTCCACGGCGTCAGCTCGAACTGCTGCAGGGCACGCAGAATATCGGCCAGGTAATCGTTGATGAATTCCATGGTGGTGCGCTTTGACGTGAGGTTGGGAGGACGCAAGTCTAGCAACCTGCGCCGCCGGCCTCGCGCGCTCCGGTCCGTACCGGGCATTGACCCACCCGGCGACTGCCCCTAGAATGCCGCGTTCTCGACGGGGCGATTAGCTCAGCGGTAGAGCACTGCCTTCACACGGCAGGTGTCGCAAGTTCGATCCTTGCATCGCCCACCAATAGATTCAACGATTTAGGCCACCTCAACGGGTGGCCTTTTTCGTGCAAGTGAAAAAATACGTGGAAAAGATTTTCCGGACGGTGGACGAGGCGAACGGCGCGCGCCTAGCATGCCGCTTCCTCGGATCGCTCGACGGGTGGACAGGCCATGAGAGGCGGCGACCTTGATGCCTATCGCAACGACGACCTGATTGTCGGTGTGCGGTGGCTTGGCACACTCGACACAGTATCGCGCCCCGAGTGCAGGATCAGGGATGGGCTGATTTACTCCAAGGCCCCGAGCCATGCGCCGATCAATCATGAAGTTCCGTGGCTTGGCGGTCCCGGGCACATCCATGCGCGCTGTCGGTGCATGGGGCTGCCCGTCATGCGCACGTGGCGAGAGGTAAGTATCCCCCGGCAAAGCCGGGGGCTTTAGTTGTGTGAGCCGCTCAAAGCGGCTTGGGCGGGGTCGCTAACGCGGCCCCTCTGATCGGGCCACCCTACGGTGGCCTGCCTATCGAAGCAGTTGCAACTGCTCCAATCGTCGATCCTCTTCCTCCTGATTGCGAATGTACGCCCGGATCACTTGCTCATCCCGACCCACCGTCGAGACGAAGTAGCCCCTCGCCCAGAAGCTCTGCCCTACAAAATTTCGCTTGCGCTCTGCATACACTCGCGCCAAGTGGATAGCACTCTTCCCTTTGATGTAACCCTCCACCTCCGACACCGCATACTTCGGCGGAATACTCAGCATCATATGCACATGATCGGACATCAGGTGTCCCTCTTCGACCCGACTCTCCTTCTGCTCCGCCAACCGGCGGAACACCTCTCCCAGATACTTTCGAAGCTCGACGTACAACGTGCGACGTCGACACTTCGGGATGAACACCACGTGGTACAGGCATTCCCATGGCGTGTGGTTTAAGCTCTTGTACTCGTCCATCGGCGGACTCTCCTCTCGTGTGCTTGGCGGCTCACGAGTTGGAGTTTCCCCGATGGACTCCTGTAAACGTCAAACTTCTACTGCCTCCCCGGCAGAGCCGGGGGGACTCCCTCGTTGGTCTAGGCATAGACCTTCCCGAAATGCTACCGGGGACGCGTGCAAACATGACCGGACCTGTATCCGCAGCGCTCACCTACGGGGAATGGATCGCTGCGCAAGCGGACGAGATTCAACGCAAAGCGTTGGGCGACGAGCGCGCGACGTTGATGCGTGTTGGCGGCCTTGCCTCCTACCAGCTCTACGACGCGAGCGGTACATACCTGTCGATTGATCGGCTGCGCACTCTGTTTCCCGTGGCCTTCGCAATCTGCGGCATGCGCTAAGCTCGCCTGCTTGATCGTATCGACTTGCACCAGGCAAGGGATGCCATCAGAGACCAGTCACATCCACGACGAATCCCGTCGCTGCAGTCGAATACGGCGGCGGGCTCGTCACACCATAGTGGACCGCGGCAAATTCGCCGGCCACTGCCGAGATGACATTGCTGGCTACCTTGAAGCATCCCCGCATTGAATACAGAAACCAGTCCTGCTCTGCCGGCACTGGTGATTGATTCACTATCTTGGCGTAGGCCATCGGGTCGTTTTGCATGACCGCATAGGTTTTTCCTGCTGCCAGCGTTATCGAATTCGACGGCAAGCTGGGGCCGGCGCTGGCAGTGAGGGAACCGACGATTCGCACATATCGATGCGACGATGAAAACACCATGTCCCCGGCGGCGTTGAAAAACTTGTAATCCGGCATTATCGCCAGCTATCGGTTGCGGGAGATCGAATATGTAGTAATCAACCGGGCATAGCATCGTCCACCAACGCCGCCCACGAAAAAGCCCGCACAGGGCGGGCTTGATCGGGACATGAGTGGCGTGCTGGTTAACTCACTCTGCGACCAGCTCCACCTTCACACGATAGCCGAGCGCCTGCGCGCCACGGCTCAGAGTCTCCAGAGTAAGGCCGGTATCGTTCTCATCCAGCAACCGGCCAAGTGATGCGCGACTGGTATTCATGCGCTCTGCCATGGCGGTCTTGGTGATCCCAGAGGCTTTCATAGCCTGCTCGAACTGCCAAGTGATGACACGCTTGATGGCGATAGCGGTCGCCTCCTCCAGCCGGCCATCTTCCGCCAGGAAGTCGTCGAAGCTGCTACCGATGTGAACATTCTTCTTAGCCATGGCGGCGTACCTCTTTCATGCGTTTGCGGGCAAGCTCAAGGTCTTGCTTGGATGTCTTCTGCGTTTTCTTGATGAAGCCATGTAACAGAATCATGGCCGGACCTTCTGTCATGAACAGTACGCGGGCAATGCCATCAGGCAGGTTGATGCGTACTTCCCACAATCCCGGCTCCAGGTTACGTACCAGCGGCATCCCTAGCGGCCAACCCATCTGCACCGTCTTGATGTCTTCGCCGATGGCCTTGCGGGACTCGGCTGGAAGAGAGCGCAGCCAATCTCGTACCGGCTCAGTCCCGGCCTCGGTGGCGTAGAAAAGAACGCTTAGAACCCAGGCTGGGAGGAGAACCATGGCGCCATGGTGTACCTATTTTGATACAATATCAACTCTTGAAAGTCTTTCAATGTTCATCGTGAGCGGTCTGTAACAGATTGTTACAGCGCCAGCCCCGCCATCGCCTTAGCCGCGTGGTCGTGTAGCAGGTGGCCGTAGTGCTTTTCGATCATCGCCAGGGACGTGCCCGCTATCCTCGCCACGGTCAGCGAGTCCATGCCGCCGACCAGCACGTCGGTAATGACGCTATGGCGCAGCGTGTAGGCACAGACGCCTAACGGAAGCTTCGCGGCGGCGGCTTTCTTGATCGGCTGCTTCCACCGCTCCTTGTGCCAGTGCGAGCCGTCCGCATAGGCGATCAGCGGAGCGCCCGGGAGCTTGCCCTTGCCCTGCTTGCGCATCAGCTTGGAAGCGTCCGGCGACAGCGCGATAACGCTCCCTGCCCCGGCCTTGTCCTTCACGATCCGCAGCGCCGTCCGCTTGGCGTCCAGGTCGCCCACGGTCGCCGATGCCAGCGCATCAGGGCGCAGCGGTAGCAGACACAGGCCACGGACGAAGGGGCGGGCATGCTCCGGCAGTTTCTCGACCAGGGCATGGCGCTGCTTGCGGTTCAAGTACAGGTCTCGCCGCGTGGTGACCTCGTGCGGCTTGACGCCCGTCCACTCGATAGCCAGTCCCGCCTCGACGTACCGCGATGACACGGCATAGTTCAGCGCGGCCTTGAGCGCGGACAGCGTGCGGTTCTTGCTGGCATCGCTCATGTCCAGGCCGGCGCGCCAGTCCTTGACCTGCTGCATGCGCAACTTCGCCAGCTTCACCTTGCCGATGGAATGGCCGTAGACCGTGCGCTCGAATCGGCCATCTGCATCGTCGGCGTTCGCGTCACCCACTTCCTGCCGGCGATCCTTCACGTATGCCCTGCATGCGTCCGCTACGGTCTCGACCTCGGACGTATCCACGCCAGCACACAGCCTTGGCCCAAGCCCGCGCAGCCTTCACCGCGTCATCATGCGCGATGCTGGCGGCATGCCCGATGGACTGATAACGCTGCCTGCCATCCTCGTCACGCTGGCGCGCGATCCACGTCCCGCCATCCTCCAGCTTGCGGAAGCCCAGGAACAGGCCGCGCGCAATCGGAGCGCCCCAGTACGGTTCACGCCGGACGGCCAAACGGTTGCGAACGCGAACCTTGTCGATCTCGAAAACGGGCCATGATTCTTTGCCGTACGGACATAGTACGGAAAAATTATCACGCATCACGGCGGACGAAGTACGTGTTTACTGCTATTTCAATGACTTATATCGTCCGCACCAGTCCGCAAAAGTCCGTTTTCTTGCCTTCACACGGCAGGTGTCGCAAGTTCGATCCTTGCATCGCCCACCATCCGATCCGGAAACCGGCCCCTTGCGGCCGGTTTCGTCGTTTCAGCACCACCAAAGCGCAGCGTGCGTGCACGCAACGGCTCACTGCTGAAAATTGTCCAGCACGTGCCCGACCAGCAGCGCGAGGAAGGCTTCGCGCTCGCGGCGGTAGACCGGGTCGGCCGGGCCGGCCAGGGCGGCCCGGTGCATGGCCTGGTGACTGGCATCCAGCACATCGCCGGGTTCCGGCCGTTGCAGATACTCGCCGGGGTCGCAGCTGATCTGCGCAAGCCGGGCCCAGCACGCGGGATCCGGCGGCAAGGCGACGAACTGCTCCTCCCAGCGCAGCTCGCCGGCAAGTGCGCCCAGCCCGGTTTGCGGCCGCATGGAGCCCGGTACCGGCCGGTAGCCCGCCAGCCAGGTGGACAACGCGCCGGCGGGTATCGGTCGCGCCAGTGCGTAGCCCTGGCCGAAATCCGCGCCGAGGATCGTCGCCGCCTCGATCAGCTCGGGCGATTCCAGCCCTTCGACCACCACCTCGAGCCGCAGGTCGTGTCCGATGCGGATCAGCTGCCGGATGAAGCGCAAGGTGCCCAGCGGATCCTGCCTTACCTGGCCGACGATGGCCTGATCGATCTTGATGCGGTCGAACGGCCACTGGCGCAGGCGGATCAGCGAGCTGTAGCCCGCGCCGAGATCGTCCTCGACCAGACGCACCCCCAGCGCCTTCAGCGACTGCATGCCCGAGCCATGCGGCATGGCGGCATGCTCGGTGCCGATCGGCGATTCGAGTATCTCGAACAGCAGCGCCTGCGCCACGCAGCCGCTGCGCGCGATGACCGCCGCCGCCACCTCCGCATAGCGTGGGTCCTGCAGTGAGGCCGCCGGCGCGTTTACCGAGACGTCCAGCGCATGGCCCGCGCGCAACAGCGCCTCGCGGCAGGCGACGGCCTGGCCCAACCCCTGGCGAAACAGCGCCAGCAGCTCGTCCGCGCCCAGCGCGGGAAGGAAGCGCGCCGGCGCCAGCAGCTCGCCATCCTCGTCGCGCAGCCTGGCCAGCGCCTCGATCTCGGCGACCCGGCCGTCGGCCAGCCTGACCAGCGGCTGGTAGTGCATCTGCAGCGCGTCGGTGGCGACCATCGCGCGCCAGCGTTCGCGCACGAAGAACGGCAGCAGCTCGGTGCCCTGGCGCGGCGGCGCCAGCCGCGCCAGGGCAAGGTCCAGCACGGTCTTGATCTGTTCGAGGAAGGCGCGCTGGTCCTCGCTGTGGAAACCGCCCGCGTAGGGGCTGTAGACGGTCAACACCACTGCCGGCTGCAGCGGCGACGCGCACAGCGGAATGGCCACGCTGGATACCACCCCGAGGCTCAGCGCGATGTCGCGCCACGACGCCATCGCCGGATCGCTGCCGTAGTGGGCGCAGCGCTGGATCCGCGCCGTGCGCCAGGCGCGCCCGCTGGGTCCCTGCCCCGTCGGCTGGTCGGCGTCGACCCGGATCGGCACCGCCTTGCCGCTGACCAGCGCGTGCAGGTACTCGGCAAAGGCCACCCCCGCCACCGCCTCGTAGGTCAGCTGGCCCATCGCATCCGGGCGCCCGGCCGAACAGGCGACGATCTCCTTGTGCGACACCAGGATGTCGGCCACGCCCTGGATCAGTTCCAGGTAGCCCTCGACCGACCACGCCAGCGCATTGACCCTGGCCAGCAAGGCCACCCGGCGGCGCTGCAGTTCACGCATGCTTTCCAGTTGCCACTGCCGTTCCATGCCCAGTCGCTGCAGCAGGATCGCCAGCGCGCGGCGGTCGTTCTGGCCGGTGCCGGCCAGCACCGCGGCCAGGATGTCGCGCAGCTGCTCGATCGCCTCCAGCAGCCAGACTTCCTCCAGCCCGCAGGCCGCATGGAACAGGCCGGTGCGGGTCGCCCGGGCGCGATGGCCGGCCAGGTCGAGATCGCCCTGCAGCAGGGCGCGCAAATGCTGCATCTGGTGCTGTTCGAACGCTTTCAGGTCCTCGGCCGGAAGCACGTCCAGCAGCCTGGCGACACCGTCATGCGCGCGCAGCGCGGCATGAAAGCTTTCCACGATGCCGGGCAGCCGCGGCTCCCACGCCTTGCTGCAGCCGTCCAGCAATACGGCGGCATGTTCGCCATAGGGCGTCGCCGCATCGGGTTCGTCGGTCTCGTCCACCACGCCCTCGGGCGAAACCAGCGACCACCAGCGCGAGCGATGCCGCTTGCGTGATTTCACCAGGTACATCGCCTGATCGGCGCGGCGCAGCAGCTGTTCGCCGGTGCTGCGCAGCTCGCTGGAGTACAGCGCAATGCCCAGGCTGGCGCCCACCGACATGACGGTGCCGTCGATGTTCATCGGAAAGCGCAGAACCTCGCCGATGCGCTCCAGCAAGCCGTCGATGTCCTGCGCCGCATCGAGATCCTCGAACACCAGCACGAACTCGTCGCCGCCGAGCCGGGCCACGTAGTCGCCGGGGCGAAGCATCAGGCGGAACCGTTCCGCCATCTCGGCCAGCAGGCGGTCGCCCACGGCATGGCCGTGACGGTCGTTGATCGGCTTCAGGTCGTCCAGGTCCAGCAGCCCCACCGCGACCATGCGGCGGCGACGCCTGGCGCGCTCCAGCATGATCTCCAGATGCCGGTCCAGCGCGCGGCGATTGGGCAGGCCGGTAAGGTCGTCGTGCAGGGCGAGGTAGGTCTGCCGCTCCTGCTCCCGCAGCAGGGCGTGCCGCTGCGCGTGCTGGCGCAGCGCCAGCCCGGTGGCATCGGCGATCTCGTCCAGCAGGCGGCACATCTCGTCGTCGAAGGCATCCGGCTCGACGGTGATCACCACGAACACGCCGGTCGGCCCCTGCGTCGCCCCGATCGCGTCGGTCGACGCGAACAACGGCCAGCAGCCCACCGTGGCGGCGTGTTCGAGCAACTCATGGCGGAACGCGGTGTTGCCCTGGCATGGCCCGGCCGAGCGGCGCCGGACGACCGGTACGCCCTGCATGAAGGCCTGCGTCGGCGCCAGCACCACCGCCCCGTCGTCGTGCCGCGGCGGCAGCGGCAGGCTGCGCACGACATCCGCGAGCGGCCCGACCAGCGCCATCCGCCGCAGCATCGGCTCATCGTCCTCGGCGGCGAATACGTCGACCGCGGCGGCACCGGCGATGTCGGCCAGCGCCTCGGCCAGCGTGCGATAGACCGCCGCCGGGTCGGGCTGCTCCAGCAAGGCGCGCTGGATCGCGCGCTGAGCATCGCGATAACGGCTCATCCGCGCGCTGCGTTCCAGCAAGCCGTGGTGGTCCCAGTACCGGCTCAGCTCGTCGACCAGCCGCTGCGCCCAGTCGAGCAGTCCGTCGCTCAGGCTGGGACCGTCGTCGCGGGAGTAGGCGGCCAGTACCAGTTGGCCGTCGTCGCGCGTCCTCGATGCGGCCGCGATGCAGGAGCCGAATCCGTGCCGGCGCGCGGCCTCGCGCCACGGCCCGAACTCCGGCGCGCCGACCGGGGTCGCCCGGGCCCGTTCATCGCGCAACACCCTGCCCACCGGCCCGCGCCCGCCAGGCACGGATTCGTCCGCGCTCAGCTTCAGCGCAGACGCGTAGGCCGCGGCAGTTCCGGCCGCCGCCACGACCTCGACGTCATGGCAAGCCGATTCACGCCGCCCGATCCATACCAGCGGAAGATCCATGGTCGACGCGAGGATGCCCGCGATCGTGGCCAGGGTGCGGCGGCGGTCGGGGTCCGGCGGGGCGTGCAACAGCGCAAGGGTTTCCGCCACGCTCCGGTAGAAGCGTTCGCGAAGCTCGCCATCTGCCTGCTGTTGGCTGTCCATCCGCTGGCCGGCTTCCCCCGAACGAAACGGCACACCGATAGTCGGCATACTTCATCACGGGACTACGCATTAATCCACTGCGCCGTGGCGGCAGCAGCGGACAGGCCCGGGGCGAGCCCGTTCAGCCGGGCGGTGCGCGGCCGACGCAGGCCCGGGCGCGGCGACGCATCAGCTCGCGCTCGCGCCGGTTCATCGCCAGGGTGGCGGCCCGCTCGAACTCCCGCTGCGCTTCCTCGATGCGGCCCAGCCGGACCAGCAAATCGCCGCGCACCGCCGGCAACAGGTGGTAGCGCTGCAGGCTCGGTTCGCCGACCAGGCCATCGACCAGGGCAAGGCCCGCCGCGGCGCCGTCCGCCATGCCCACGGCCACCGCGCGGTTGAGCTCGACCACCGGCGACGGCGCCACCCCGGCCAGCGTGGCGTACAGCGCCGCGATGCCCGACCAGTCGGTTTCCCCGCCGCTCAGCGCGCGCGCATGGCAGGCCGCGATCGCCGCCTGCAACGCATACGGGCCCAGCGCGCCGCCGAGCTTTCCGGCCCGCTCCAGCGCGGCCAGGCCGCGGCGGATCAGCAGCCGATCCCACAACGCCCGATCCTGCTCCAGCAGCAGGATCGGCTCGCCGTGCGCGTCCACCCGCGCGCGCGAGCGCGAGGCCTGCAGCTCCATCAGCGCCACCAGGCCGTGCACCTCCGGCTCGCACGGCATCAGCCCGGCCAACACGCGCCCCAGCCGCAAGGCGTCCCCGCATAGCCCCGGGCGCATCCAGTCGTCGCCGGCAGTAGCCGAATAGCCCTCGTTGAAGATCAGGTAGATCACCCCGAGCACCGAGGAAAGGCGCGCGGCGATCTCCTCGCCACGCGGCGCCTCGTAGGCCACCGCGGCCTTGGCCAGGCTGCGCTTGGCGCGCACGATGCGCTGCGCGATGGTCGGCTCGGGCAGCAGGAAGGCGCGCGCGATTTCCTCCGTGGTCAGGCCGCCGAGCAGGCGCAGGGTCAACGCCACGCGCGCCTCCATCGACAGCACCGGATGGCAGGCGGTGAAGATCAGCCGCAGCAGGTCGTCGCCGAACGGATCGTCCAGCGCCGCCTCGTTCGCCGACCTCGCCGATTCCTGCTCGTGTTCCAGCTCGTGCATCAATTGCTCGTGCTTGCGTTCGAGCAGCTTGCTGCGGCGCAGCCGGTCGATCGCGCGATGCTTTGCGGTGGTCATCAGCCAGGCGCCGGGGTTGTCCGGCACGCCGCTCTGCGGCCACTGCTCCAGCGCCACCACCAGCGCATCCTGCGCCAGCTCCTCGGCCAGGCCGACGTCGCGCAGCATGCGCGTCAGGCCGGCGATCAACCGGGCCGACTCGATCCGCCAGACGGCGTCGATGGTGCGATGGGTCTCGGTCACGCTCATGACGAGCGATCACAGCATCCCCATGGCACCGGCGCAAGGCCGGAAGTCACGGCCTGCCAGCGTCACGCAAACCGGCCCGCTGCGCGGCTCACGATTTCGCCGCGAGCTGCGCGCGCAGCCGTTCCTCCTGCTCGCGCAGTTGGGGAGTGAACTCAGCGCCGAAATCGTCGGCCTCGAACACCTGGCGAATCTCCAGCTCGGCATCGTCGTCGAACGGCGCGCGCTTGAGCCACTCGACCGCTTCCTCCATCGACTTCACCTGCCACAGCCAGAAGCCGGCAATCAGCTCCTTGGTCTCCGCGAACGGTCCGTCGGTCACCGTGCGCGCGCGGCCCGAGAACTTCACCCGCACACCCTTCGAGCTGGGATGCAGGCCCTCGCCTTCCAGCATGATGCCGGCCTTCACCAGTTCCTCGTTGTAGCGGCCCATCGCGGTCAGCAACTGCTCACTGGGCATCACGCCGGCCTCCGAATCGGGAGTCGCCTTCACCATCACCATGCATCGCATCGTCGTGTCTCCTTCGGTTCGTGCTGCAAACCAGGTTCTCGCCCGGATGACGAACGGTGGGTCGGCAAATCGACACATGGCCTCGCCTTCCTGCCGCCATCGCAAACGATGTGTCGCGGCTCGGTATGCTGTGCGCATTGCATCACCCAGGGCAGGAACGGATGAGGGACAACCCAGGCGGGCTGATCGTCCACCGCGGCAGCCGCACCGAGCGGCTGGCCGACGCGCTGGCGCTGCAGCTCGAAGCGCAGCGGCCGGCCAACCCGCTGGCGGCGCAGACCGTGGTGGTGGCACACCCGGGGTTGCAGCGCTGGCTGCTCGGCCACCTGGCGCAACGCAACGGGCCGCACGGCGGCCATGGCATCGCTGCCAACATCGAGATGATCCTGCCGTGGCAGTGGTTCGAACGCGCGGCCCGCCGCGTGCTGGGCGACGAGGCGCTGATCGGCGGCGCGTACCGGCACGAGCTGCTGCGCTGGCGCCTGCTGGCGGCCCTGCCCGCGCTGCAGGCGCCGGAAGTGGCGAGCTACCTGGCCGGCGACGGCGCCGCGCGGCGCAGCTTCCAGCTGGCCGAACACCTGGCCGGCCTGTACACCCAGTACCTGATCTACCGGCCGGACTGGATCCTCGACTGGGAACGGCACCCCGCGCGGTACGCCGGTGACTGGCAGGCGGCGCTGTGGCAGCGGCTGCGGGCCGCCACCCCGCGGCCGCATCGCGCGCAGCGCAGCGCGGCGCTGCTGGAGGCGCTGCGTACCGGCAACGCGCTGGCCGGCGACCCGCCGCTGCACGTGTTCGGCGTCAGCCACCTGCCGCCCGACGTGCTGGCGGCGCTGCAGGCCACCGCGCTGCACACGCCGGTGCATCTGTACTTCCCCGATCCCTGTCGCGAGCACTGGGTCTATCTGCGCCGGCAGCGCTTCCTGCTCGCCCACGCGGACGACCCACAAGCTCTGTACTACGAGGTCGGCCATCCGCTGCTGGTGGCGCTCGGCCGCATCGCGCAGGATTTCTGCCTGACCCTGGACAAATGCGATGCGACCGAAGAGCGCGACCCGCTCGACGAGGCCGAACCGCTCGACGACGCCACCTCGCTGCTCGCCCGGCTGCAGTCGAGCATCCGCTGCCTGCAGCCGGAGCTGGTCGGCGCACCGATCCGCGCACAACAAGCGGACGGGGCCGCGCTGGACGACATCCTGCCCGCGCTGCGCCACGACGCCAGCCTGCGCGTGCATGCCTGCCACACCCGCCTGCGCGAGCTGGAAGTGCTGAAGAACGCCCTGCTGCGTTGCCTGGCCGACGACTCCACCCTGCAGCATCGCGACATCGTGGTGATGGCGCCGGACATCGGGGCCTATGCACCGTACCTGGCGGCGGTGTTCGGCGAGCCGGCGCAGTACCGTCGCGACCCGCTGCACATTCCCTGGCATCTGGCCGACGTCGGGCTGGCGCACGCGCACCCGCTGATGCACGCGTTCTCGCAATGGCTGGACCTGGCCGAGAGCCGCTTCACGGTAAGCGAGGTGCTGGATTTCCTCGACGTGCCGGCGGTGGCGCGGCGCTTCGCGATCGACGCCGGCAGCCGCGACGCGCTGGAACGCTGGCTGCGCCGGGCGCGCGTGGCCTGGGGGCTGGACGCGGCGATGAAGGCCGAGGCCGGCGCGGCGGCGGTCGACGCGAACTCGTGGCAATTCGGCCTCGACCGCATGTACGCCGGGCTGATTGCCGGCCAGGACGCCGGCGGCGGCCTGCTCGACGGCATCCTGCCGCTGCGAGGCGTCGCTGGTGGCGCGGTGGAAGCCCTGGGCCAGCTCGACCGCCTGCTCGGCGAGCTGCGCCAGGCACGCCACGCCTTCGCCGGTGCGCGTCCGCTGGCCGCGTGGAGCACATGGCTGCTGGAACGGCTCGACGCGCTGTTCCTCGCCGACCCGCGCGACGCCGCCGAACAGCATGCGCTGGACGCCCTGCGCCGGCTGGCCGCCGGTCTCGCCAGCCAGGCCAGCGAAGCCGGCCTCGACGCACCGCTGCCATGGAGCGTGGTGCGCGAGGCGCTGCGTGGCGCGCTCGACGCGGTGCCGGAGCGCCAGGGCTTTCTGCTCGGCGGGGTGACCTTCTGCGGGCTGGTGCCGCAGCGCTCGATCCCGTTCCGCGTGGTCTGCCTGCTCGGCATGAACGAGGGCGAGTTCCCGCGCCCCGGCCACGACGCCGGCCTCAACCGGATCCTCGCCCAGCCACGCCGCGGCGACCGCGACACCCGCAACGAGGACCGCTACCTGTTCCTCGAGGCACTGATGTCGGCGCGCGACGCGCTGCACGTGAGCTACGTCGGCGAGGGCGTGCGCGACGGCAAGCCGCGCAACCCGGCCGCGCCACTGGCCGAGCTGCTGCAGTTTCTCGACGAGCAGCACGGCCTCGCCGCCGACGCCCAGGCCGAACGGCCGTGGCGCGTGCGCCACCCGCTGCAGCCGTTCGACGCGCGCTACTACGAACGCGACGCGCAGGGCCGGCCCCGCCACGATCCGCGGCTGTTCTCGTATGAACCTGCATTTCTCGCTGCCGCATCGTCCGGCGCCGACGCCCGGCCCTTCCTCGACTCGCCGACGGCCACGCCGCAAACCGTGACCGGCGAGCTTGCCCTGGGCGCGCTGCAGCGTTTCTGGCGCGACCCCGCGCGTGACGCCCTGCTGCGCAGCCAGGGCATCAGCCTGCAGGCGCTGGCCGACAACGGCTGGCCGGATCGCGAACCGCTGGAGACGCCGCTGGAAAAAATCGAGCGGGTCGATCACCGCCTGCTGTTCGAGTCGCTCGCCGCCGGCCACGCCGAGCTGCCCAGCGAACCGCCAGCATGGCTCGCCCGCTCCGGCATGCTGGCCGGCGGCGCGATCGGCGAGCGCAGCTGGACCCGGCTGCGCGACTCGCTGCGCCCGCTGCTCGCGCAGGCACGGCCGCTGTTCGCCGGTGGCGGCGTGCAGACGCTGGCCCAGGCCATTGACCTCGACCTCGGCGACGGCCTGCGCCTGACCGGCACGGTCGATCGCGTATTCCGCGGCGCCGATGGCGGACTGCTGTGGTTCGACGCCCGCCCGGGGCGCGCCGCCAACCTGAGGGACCTGCTGGGCTTCTACCTCGACTGGGCCTGCCTGCAACTCGCCCGTGCCGGCGACGACACGCCCCTGCAGGCCACGTTACTGGAGCAGGTCCGCCGCACGCAGGGCGGCGCCAGCGTGCTGGTCGCCCAGGCGGCGGGCATGCTCGACACCATCCGTGCGCAGGAGGGTAAGCAACTGCGCCATGGCCTGCGCCGCCTGATCGAGGCGTATCAAGCCGCCGGACGGCAGCCGCTGCTGTTCTTCCCACGCACCGCACAAGCCTGGGCCGCCAGCGAACCGTCGGAGCGCCTCGTCAGGGCAGCCGCGGTGTGGCAGGGCGATGGGCACCACCCCGGCGAGCGCGACTACGCGCCCGGCTATGCGGCCCTGCTCAGCCGCGGGCTGGAACTGTTCGACGTGGAGAGCCCGGCCCATCGCGCCTTCGTCGCCGCCACCGAACTGGTCTGTGGCGTGCTCGATCCGAACCATGCAAGCCTGTTGAAGAGCCCCGCCGATGATCACTGAAACACGTGAAGCCGGCAGGCAGTGCCCGCCCTACCTCGGTCGCTTCGTAGGGCGGGCACTGCCCGCCGGCCCTTCGATCCGCCATGTGGAAACGCTGTGACCGCCACCGATGCCACCGCCCTGCCACCGCTCGACTGGCGCGCCATGCCGCTGCACGGGCGCGTGCTGATCGAGGCCAGCGCCGGCACCGGCAAGACCTGGAACATCGGCGTGCTCTACCTGCGCCTGCTACTCGAACGCGGGCTGCGGGTGGAGCAGATCCTGGTGACCACCTTCACCGACGCCGCCGCGCAGGAACTGCGCGAGCGCCTGCGCCGCCGCCTGGTCGAGGCCGAACGCCTGCTCGAAGCCGCGGCGCGCGACGTGACCAGCGCCGATCCGCTGGAAAGCTGGCTGGCCGCGCTGTGCCCCGACGCGGACAGCGTCCGCCTCGCGCTGCGCCGGATCCAGCTCGCCCGCAGCGACCTCGACCGCGCGCCGGTCTCCACCATCCACGCGCTGTGCCAGCGCATCCAGCGCGACTACCCGCTGGAAAGCGGCGCCGCCTTCGCCGACGACCAGCTGTTCGACGAGCAGCAGCTGATGCGCGAATGCGTGGAGGATTTCTGGCGCCGCCGCTACCTCGCCGGCGCGGTCGACCCGCGCGAAGCCGAGCTGCTACTGAAGGACGGTCCGGAAGGCCTGCTGCGCGATCTCGGTGGGCTGGCCAACAGCGTCGACGCGCGGATCGAGGCCGGCGGCCTGACCGAACTCGATCATGCACTCGCCACGCTACGCGGCGACGACAGCATCGCCGAGCTGCAGCGGCTGGCGGGCGACGCCACGCTGTACAAGCGAGCCAACGCGGCACTACGCAGTCGACTGGGCGAGATCACTCAGGCGCTGCGCAACGGCGACGAGGCGCAACTGGCCAAGTCGATCAGCGACGTGTTCGAGCCGGATAAGCTGCTGGCCCAGGCCGCTGCCGGCCGAGCCGGCGAGCTCGCTGCGCATCCACTGATCCATGCGTTGCAGACGCTGCGCCCGCTGCTCGGGATACGCGACATCCTCGTGCGCGGCGAAGTGCTGGCCGCGGCCGCGCAAACCTGCCGCGATGAGATGCCGCGCCGCGCACGCCAGCGCCAGGTGCTGACCTTCTCCATGCTGATCGACGCGGTGTACCAGCGGCTGTGCGGCGACGCGTCCGACGACCTGCTAGCCGACCGCCTGTTCGAAGCCTTCCCGGTCGCCCTGATCGACGAGTTCCAGGACACCGACCAGCGCCAGTTCGCGATCTTCGAGCGGATCTACCGCGAGCGCGGCACGCTGGTGATGATCGGCGACCCCAAGCAGGCCATCTACAGTTTCCGCGGCGGCGACATTGCCGCCTACCTGCGCGCCGGCGAGCAGGCCGGCCAGCGCTTCTCGCTGGGCACCAACCATCGTTCCAGCCGTGCCCTGGTGGAGGCATTGAACGCCTGGTACGGCCACACCGAAGGCGGCTTCGGCCAGCCGCAGATCCGCTACCAGCCGGTCGAACCGGCCGGCAAGGCGGACGAGCAGCCGTACACCGTCGACGGCCAGCCGGTGACGCTGCCGCTGGTGATCCATCCGTTCCGCGGCGATGCGGTGGACGTGAAGTCCCTCGGCACCCTCGAAGCGCTGGCGCTGGACGACTGCGCCAACCGCATCGCCGAACTGCTCAACGACCCACGGCAGGCGATCGGCGGCCGCCGGCTGACGCCCGGCGACGTCGCCGTGCTGCTGTCCACCAACAAGCAGATCGTGGCGCTGCGCCAGCGGCTGGTCGCCCGCGGCGTGCCCTGCGTGGGCAGCGGCCGCGGCAACATCTTCGCCGGCGAGGTGGCGCGCGAGCTGGAGCTGGTGCTGTACGCCGTGCTGCACGCCGACGACGACCAGGCCGTGCGCGGCGCGCTGGCCACCACCTTGCTCGGCGCCACGCTGGAGCAGTTCCACGCGTGGCAGGCGCAGGCCGCCGCGTTCGAGCGTGAGCTGGAACGCTTCGAGGCGTGGCGCGCGCTGGTGCGCAGTCGCGGCGTGCTGGCGTTGGTCGGCGAACTGCTGGCCGCGCGCGCCACCGCCCTGCTGATGCTGCCGGAAGGCGAGCGCGTGCTCACCGACCTGCGCCACCTGGGCGAACTGCTCGCTGCGGAGGAAGGCGCACGGCAGGGGCTGGACGGCCTGTACGCATGGCTGCAGGAGATGCGCCGGGAAGGCGGCGACGGCGATGCCGAGGCGGCCGACGAACGCCAGCTGCGCATCGAGAGCGACGCCCGCCGCGTGCAGCTGTTGACCATCCACGCCAGCAAGGGACTGGAGTTTCCCATCGTGTTCCTGCCGCTGGCGTGGCGCATCGGCGACCGCAACGGCCCGCGCGCGCCGAAGCTGCTGCGCTACCACGATGCGGATGGCCAGCGCTGTGTGGACCTGGGCTCGGCGCATTTCGCCGGGCACCGCGTGCGCCACTTCCGCGAGGAACTGGAGGAACGCTTGCGCCTGCTCTACGTGGCGCTGACCCGCGCCGTGCACGCCGTGCACGTGTACTGGGCAGACCGCGGCCTGCGACCCGGCGACGACGCGCAGGCGTGGGCATGGGCGGCGATCGACCTGCTGCTCGGGCAGGCCCAGCGGAAGCTGGAGCTGCCCGAGGGCGAAGCCTCGCTCGCCGCGATGGCCACAGCACTCGGCGGCATGCAGTTGGCCGCGCCGTTCGCCGACATCTACACCCGCTACCGGCCGCCAGTCGAAGCCCCAGCGCCGCGCGCCACCCAGGCGCCGCTGCCGCAGTTGCGGCCGTTCCAGTGGTTGCACAGCTTCAGCGGCCTGACCCGCCATGCCGCCACCCTGATCGAGGACAGCGGCAGCGCCGACGAAACCGGCGCGGAAGAACCGGCTATCGAAGTGGGCGACGACACCGAAGACGGCCGCCTGCTCGCGCTGTACCCGCTGCGCGGCCCGCGCTTCGGCGACGCCGTGCACCAGGTGTTCGAGCTGGCGCAGCCCGGCCCGCTGTGGCCGGACCAGCGCCAGCTGCTGCACCGCCAGCTCGGCGCGCAGGCCGTCGCCGCGCCGCACCTCGCCCACGAGGAAGCGCTTGAGCGCGTGGGCCGGATGATCGACCGCGCGCGCCAGGCCGACCTGGGCGACGGCCTGCGCCTGCTCGACCTCGCCCCCGACCAGCGCATCGCCGAGTTCGAGTTCCAGTTCCCGGTGTGGCAGGTGCCGCTGGCGCCGTTGCGCCGGCTGTGCGCGGCCCACGGTCACGCCGAGGCGATTCCGGCCAGCCTCGACGCCACCACGCTGAACGGCATGCTGACCGGCTTCGTCGACCTGATCTTCGCCCGCGACGGCCGCTTCCACGTGCTCGACTACAAGACCAACTGGCTCGGCGCGCGGCTGCGCGACTACCAGGGCGATTCGCTCGCGGCCGCCATGACCGTGCACCACTACCCGCTGCAGGCGCTGCTCTACACCGTGGCGCTGCACCGCTACCTGCGCCAGCGGATGGACGGCTATACGGCCGAACGCCATCTCGGCGAAAGCTGGTACCTGTTCGTGCGTGCGCTGGGGCTGGCGCCCGGGCTCGGTGTGTGGCGCCGGCGCTGGCCGGCGGCGCTGGTCGAGGCGCTCGACGATGCGTTCGCCGGTGCACAGGAGGCCGCGGCATGAACCAACCGCTATCGCATGCTGCCGACGCCGACGAGCGCGCGATCGACCAGACCTTGGCGCAATGGGTGCTCGGGCGCACCGGCTCCGCCCTGCTCGCCGCCGCCGCACGCGCGGCCAGCCGCGCCGAGGGCCGCGGCCATTCCTGCGCGGTGCTGGCCGACCCGGACGTCGGCCTCGACGCCGACGCACTGGATGCGCTGCGCCGGCACGACTGGGTCGGCGACGGCAGTTCGTTCACGCCGTTCGTGCTCGACGCGCAAGGGCGCTTCTACCTGTGGCGCAACTGGCAGCACGAGGCGAAGCTCGCCGAGGCGATCCTGCAGCGCTGCGCGCAACGCACGCTGCCGCTCGCCGCCGATACCCTCGCCAACGACCTGGATGCGCTGTTCGCCGGCATGCCGCGCGGCGCCACCGATGGTCAGCGTGCCGCCGTGGCCGCGGTGCCCGGCGCGCATTTCTTCGTGCTCACCGGCGGCCCCGGCACTGGCAAGACCACCACCGTGGTGCGCATGCTGCTGATGCTGCTGCGCCATGCGCAGGCCTGCGGGTTACCGGCGCAGCCGTCGATCGCGCTCGCTGCGCCCACCGGCAAGGCCGCCCAGCGGCTGGCGCAGGCCATCGCCAGGGGCAAGGCCGAGCTGCAAGCTGCTCTACCCCCCGTAGGGCGGGCACCGCCCGCCGGCTCCGGCTTTTCGGCATCACGGGGAGCAGCGGCGGGCAGTGCCCGCCCTACGGAGCTGCAGGCAACATGGGACCCGGTAGGAGCGCAGCCTGTGCGCGATGGCTCTTCGTCCCGATCCACATCAGGCCATCGCGCACAGGCTGCGCTCCTACAGCAGATTCCGCATGCCGATGCGCGCACGCTGCACCGCCTGCTCGGCTACCGGCCGATGGACGACAGCTTCGAGCGCGGCCCGCACAACCCGCTGGCCGAGGACATCGTGGTGGTGGACGAGGCGTCGATGGTGGACCTGGCGATGATGCGCCAGCTGCTGCAGGCGCTGCGGCCCGCGGCGGTGCTGATCCTGCTCGGCGACCCGGGCCAGCTCGCCTCGGTCGATGCCGGCTCGGTGCTGGCCGACATCGTCGCCGCCGCCCCGCGCCAGCGGCTGCCGCCGCCGCTGGCCGGCCTGCTCGCGCCGCTGCTGCAACACCCACCAGGCGTCGCCGCCGACGATGCCCCGCTCGCCGGCCAGGTACTCACGCTGAGCCACAGCTGGCGCGCCGGCAGCGGCCTGCAGCGCGGCGTCGAGGCGCTGCGCGACGCCCCCGACCCGACATGGCTGGACGCACTGCTGGGCGAACGCCGCGATGGCGACCTGCACCTGCGCCACTGCCCCAACATGCATGCCCTGCGTGCCTGCGTGGATGGCTGGATCGAGCGCCACGCCGGGCTGCTGCAGTCGCTGCTGACGCCGGCCGTCGACGCTGCCGAAGCGTTGCAGCGGCTGCGCCAGCTGCAGATCCTGTGCGCGCTGCGCGACGGCCCGTTCGGCGCGCAGGGTATCAACGAGCTGATGCTGCGCCGGCTCGCCGTCCGTTTCGGCATCGACGCCGACCGCACCTGGTATCACGGTCGCCCCGTCATCATCACCCGCAACGATTACGCCCGCGGCCTGTTCAACGGCGACGTCGGCATCGCACAGGAAGGTGCCGAAGGGTTGCGTGTGTGGTTCGAGCTCAGCGACCGCGACGGCAACGCCGGCCTGCGCAGCTACTCGCCACGCGCGCTGCCCGCGCACGACAGCGCCTGGGCGATCACCATCCACCGCAGCCAGGGCTCGGAGTACCGCGACGTGGCCGTGCTGCTGCCGCCGGACGCCGACAATCGTATCCTCACCCGCGAACTGGTCTACACCGCCATCTCGCGCGCGAAGGAGCATGCCGAGATCTGGAGCACTGACGATGCGCTGCGCACCGCGCTGGCGCGGCCGATCCGGCGGCTGGGCGGCCTGCGCGAGCGGTTGCTGCCCGCATCGGCATGATGGCGAATGATGCCGGACTGCTCACCCCCACACCGCCAGCAAGTCGTCGAGCTTGCCCGCCCCTGACTCAATGTGTATGATACACACTATGAACAGCAAGGATCTGATCAGAGAACTGCTCAAGGACGGCTGGATACTCGACCGGATCAACGGTTCCCACCACATCTACAAGCACCCGCACAAAGCTGGCCATCTCAGCATCCCTCACCCAGAGAAGGAGCTTGGTACCGGACTGATCCGCCAGATCCGCAAGGCCGCAGGCCTGTTGAAGGAGACGCCATGAAATATCCCATCGCCATCGAAACCGGCAGCGAGACGACCGCCTGGGGTGTTGCCGTGCCGGATCTTCCGGGGTGCTTCTCTGCCGGCGATTCTCCAGACGAGGCATACACCAAGGCCAGAGAAGCCATTGAGCTATGGCTCAATGCCGCCCTCGATACCGGTCAGCCGATTCCCAAGGCAAAAACCTTGGAGGAACACATGGCAGATCCCGAATACAAGGGTTGGGCCTGGGGCGTGATTGAAATCGATCTCGCCGATTTCGACGACACCGTGGAGCGCATCAACATCACCGTTCCCAAGCGTGTCCTGAGGCAAATCGACAAGTACGTCGCCGTGCGCCACGAAAACCGCTCGGGCTTTCTCGCCAGGGCTGCCCTGGAAGCCATCTACGAAAACGCGTGACGCTGGCGGTCGCCATGCCGACGCCTCTTGTGCCATTACCCGGCGCTGTGCCTGCCCAAGGGGATTTTCCTCTCTCGCAATGGAGCGTCGAAGGTGGAAACAGCTTCGGGTCCTCCGCCAATTCCGCACGGAAGACCCATGGCATCACCAGCAACCGGCTGTGCTGGGCCCGCGTGTCCCGGTCTGGTCGATCGACAACGTGCCGCACGTGGTGTCGCGGGTCAGCTGGGCGCCCGTCGGCGTGGCCGTGATCTTGTAAGTCGATACGCTCAGCGAAGAGGACGGCAGATCGTAGCTGTAGTCGGCACCGGTACGCTGCGGGGTGGCGCAATCCAGCCCCGGCAACGCCGCGCCCTTGTAGCTGAGGTTGGTGGTGTAGTAACGCTCCATGTAGTTGGCATGCTCCGACAGGCAGCCTTCCGCCGCTGTCCGCTTGGTCCTGGTGATGTAGCTGGTGTACGCGGGCAAGGCGATCGCCGCCAGGATCGCGATGATCGCCACCACGATCATCAGCTCGATCAGGGTGAAGCCGGCGCTGCGTTGGCCGCGCACTGCGCGAGCACCGCGGGCGGGCGGCATCAGGCACCCATCCACGGATGCCGGCTTGCCTTCATTGGACGGAAGCGATGTCATCATTCATTCCTTTTACTGGGCGATCAGTTCGCGCCAGGAAACGCGTTGCAGGGTGCCGGAGGTGCCGGAGGTCTTGATGCTGGTGGCGCTGCCGTTGTCGAAACTCACCAGCATGCTGCCGCCCATGAAGATCGGATTGTTGGGCAGCGAACTGAAACCCATGCCGCCGGCCGCCACCGGCTTTCCGCCCACCACGATCCAGTCCGCCGGCTGGTTGATCTGGCCGTCGCCGTTGAGGTCGAAGAAGCTCGACTTCGGATTGGTGCCGGTGAACGGGTCGACCGCCATGATCCAGCCACGACCGGACGGGTTGCACAGGTCGGCGGCCTGCGGAATGCGCGTGGTCGCCAGCAGTTGGTTGCCCTGGAACTGGTTCGGGGTGACGATCCGCTCCCCTTGCTGTGTCTGGTTGGGGGTATAGGTCACCGTGCCGTCGGGCGCGGTGGTGCTGGTCGGCGACAGCAGGTCGATGTACCAGCCCGACTTGCCGGCCATGTCGGATGAACTCGGCGTGGCCGTGACCGCCCGCGCCGGTGCGATCGCCGCGGTAGCCACCGTGCCATCGGCGTTCAGCACCTCCGGTGTCCCGGGCGTCTCCGCAATGATGGAACGCTGCACGAGGCTGCTGCGGGCCTTGGTGCCATCGACCGCCAGCCCGCTGGTGGCGGAACTGACGATCAAGCCGTACCAGCTCTGCGTCGTCGTCGTCGTAAGGTCGCTGCTGTTCAGGTACTGCCCAGTGCCGAAAAACACCCACAAGTCCTGGGTGAGCGGATTCTTGCCGATCAGCATGCCGCCGGTGATCGGCTGCGCGTTGCCGCCGCTGGCGGCGTCCATCGCGGTGTACAGCTTGGTGCCGGTACTGATGGGCGTGGGGGCGTAGGTGGTGACGCCCCCCCTCGTGGTGGCCTTGTTGAGGCCGAACGACCACACCCGCCCCTGCGCATCGCCGGCATAGGCCACCGTGCTGATACCCACGGAGAGATCGCCCATCCACACCGCCGGCGCGGCCAGACCGTTCGCGGTCGTGGCATCGGTGGCATGCACACTGAGGGTACCGTCCTTGACGGCGAACTGCAGCAGGGCTGCCGTGCCGTTCTTGCTGTTGTAGCCGTTGCCGATCAGTACCGACCAGTTGGCGTCGCCGGTCGTATTGCTGGCGACAGCGTCGGTCTGCGCGATCACCGGCTTGCCGGTCATCTGGCCGATGGAATCGGCATTGGCCTTGCCGTCACCGGCGGAGCGCTCCCACAGCAGCGTGATGCTGGCGGGATTGGTCACGTCCAGCGCGTAGATCGCCCTGGCCGTACCACGACCGGTCGTGCCCACCGCCACGGTGTGCCAGGCCGAGCCGAAATACACGTCCGCTATTGTCAACTCGCCATCGTTGAAGAATTGATGCGGCACCGACGTCGAACCGTAGTCGGGCTTGGACAGGTTGGACAAGCCGCTGGTGATGACGGCGGCCGGCAGGTAGGCAAAGACCTCGGCTCCGGTATCGGCATTGAATGCGTGCAGCATGCCGTCATTGGCCGCCACGAAAATCAGCCCCTGGCGGGTGGTGGCGGAGTATGACCCGAAGGTGTCGCTGCCGGTGAACACCTGGCCGACGAACTGGTTCGCCTCGGGCTGCCCCGCGTAGACCGGCTGCGAGTTGACGATGTCGCCCAGCGGCGTTTCGCGCGTACGGTAGATGCCGTTCTTCGCGCTCATCTCCTTCGAGCTGTCGCCGCGCAGATAGTTGATCATGTTCTGCTGTGCGGTCGCGTCGACGCCCAGCGCCGGCCGCTCCGCACTGGACAGGGTTGCCGGGTCGGTGAACGCCACGGCCGCCACCGGGGCCACGTCCGGGTTGTAGGTGTAGATCTTCCGGTCGATGGCGGCGGGCAACTTGCTGGCCGCCGTCCAGGTCGGCGTCAGCGCGAGCATGGCGTTGTTCGGGTCCACCGCGATGGCCTTGAGATCGCCCTTCCAGTTGCCGGTGTAGTAATTGGCCTGGTAGGCGAACGCGCCGGTCTTCAGCTGGGTGGAGTTGGCGGCGAGGCTGGCGCCGGTGCCTACGCGATCGGAGGCGCGCTGCAGCGCCTTCTTCAACGCCGCGCTGAACTCGTCCGGCGTCTTCGCCGAGGCGAAGCCGCCGTGGCCGTTGACGGCCGCATGGGCCAGGTCGGCGATATTCTCGATCTTGTCCGCCCCCGGCACCGGCCAACTGAATCCACTGATCGCCTGGCTGCTGTCGCCATTGGCCCAGGCAAAGATCTGGTCGACCGGAACCGTCGCCCCACCCTTCGCATAGACCGGGTCGAAACCCAGACCCAGCGTGAACGTGACCATGTGCTGCCAGAACGCCGGATCTTCCTTGCTGGTAGGCACCTCGTTGACCGCCGGGCGCAAGTCGTTGATCCAGTACTTCATGGCTACGTCGGCCAGCGTATCGCTCTGGCTGTCCGAATAAGGCAATCCCGGGTTGTACGTAAAGGGCTGGTTGTTGGGCCCGGTGATCGGACCCTTTGTGGTGTTGTCCACGTTGCCGATACTGGAAGGCGTGCCGCCGTTCCAGAAGCCGTCCGTGGTCAGGATGGTGTACGACTGGCGGCAGGCCAGCTCGGTCGTGTCGCTCGCCGAGGTCTGCCAGGGTTGGTCAGCCTTGTAGTACTGGCCGACGGCATCCAGGGAGAGACGCAGTGGCGTACCACCTTTGAAAGGGGTGACGCCAGTAAGCCAACTCCACAGGCTCGCGCGCTGCGTTCCACTGCTGCCATCCCCAAACGGTTGGACCGCGGCAATTGTCTTGCCGCCTACCGTGACGGCACCGGTTGGCATACCGGCAGTATTTGTCCCGTTGATCGAGCTGAAACCAACGCGGAACAAGGGATCAATGGTCGCAAACGCACTCATCACTCCGCTGCGGGCCATCAAGATACGCGTGTGGTAATAGGAGAACCACGTGGCCACGTTCTGTCGTGCAGCATCCGTTTCATCACACACGTCGCTCGCCAGGCCGGCGGTTGTGCAGTCTCCTGCTACCTTGGCGACATAATGCCTGGTATAGCCACCGCCCGTGTTCACCGTCGTATACGTGAAGAACGAGTGCCCCGGGGTGCAGCTGTTGTTGCTGTCCGTATACACATCACTGATGCTTTTGCAACGACTAACGTAGAAGTAGCCGTTTGTCGCAAAAAAATTGAAACGTACGGTGGGGACGTTGCTTGTATCGTTGAACGCGCAGTAGCCCGGCTGCGCGCCACCAGAAATCGCGGTGTCCGCCGGACAGCCGCTCGCCGGCGCGTAACTGGACGCCCCTTTGTCAGCGACCGCAATCGAATATTGGACAAGCGTGCCCACGTAATTCGTGTTGTATACGTCGTAGGCACCGCGGTAGGTGCTCAGATCCACCGCGGGGCTGCTTTTATCGAAACCATTGGTCAATGCGGCGTCGAAAGTCGCACTGGGATATGGAGTCCCATTCGCTTGCGGCGGCACCGTGTACTTGACCGTGGGGTTGTAATAAACACCATTGACGTCGGAATTGACCAAGGCATCCCTGCTCTTGTCACTCAGCGAGCCATAGTCGGGCATGATGTCCCACCTCATCGACCCCGAGTCGTCCAGCATCAACACGATGTTCGGCGGCAGCGGTTTCTGGATGATCAACGGCGACTGGTCCACCGTCGGGCCTGGTGTGGTGGCCGCCAGCGCCGGCGAAAAGGCAACGCCCAGCAGCCAGACGGAGAAACCGCTGGCCAGCAGCCGGGTGGCGAAGTGGCGGGGCTTGCCGTGCAGACGGGAGATGATGTTCATGTCGATTCCGCTCTTTGCGATGGTGCGGCACGGGAAAGTCCATGCGTCCGTTTGAAGTCGGCGCAGGACCGAAGACTCAACCCTGCTTGATCATGGCCTGCAGTACGACGACCGCGCGCCCGCCCACCTGGGCGGGGTCGCCGCTGCGGGCCGTCACGCGGTAGTAGATGTTGGTGATGGCGCCGCCGTTGACGCCGTAGTTGTGCGAGTTGGCGCTCTGGTTGAAGCCGGTGTTGGCCGACGGGTCCTGGAAGTTGCCCATGTTCTCGACCACGTACTGCGGCTGGCCGGTGGCCAGGGTGCCGGCCGTGTATTGCGCGGTGGACAAGGTCTTGATGCTGCCTGCCGGCAGGTCGGGATCGCTGAACGGGTCGGCCAGGCATTTCACGCTGGCCGACTGGCAGTTCCGCGCGACATCGCCCGGGCTGGTGGGGATGCTGGCCGCCGCCGCGCGCATGGCTGCCTCGGCGCCCTGGAACGCCACCTGCCGGTCGTACATGTTGGCGGACATCTTCTGCTGCATGATGGTGCCGCGCACTGCGGCCAGCCCCACCAGGGTGATCACCACCAGCAGGATCAGCGCCACCACCAGGGCCACGCCGCGCTGTGCTCCGCGTCGCGGCGAAGGATGACGGCGGGCGGGATGGAAAGAGCGGGAAGTCGGGACGAGGCGGCTCATGTCATGGCACCCGGTTGCGCACGGTGGTGGTGGCCGAGAACTGGCGTGTGATGGGTTTGGTGTCGGTGCCGGCGCGCTTGTCCACGCTTTCCACCGTGAGCTGGACCCGCACGGAGTCGACGGCGCCCCAGTTGGCCGCCACCGTCTTGGCATCGACGAAGCTGGCCACGCCTGCCTGGTGGTAGCTGATGACCATGCCGGTGACGTCGCGCACCATCTCCTGCGCCGTCGGCGTGGGTGCGCCAGCCGTGGTGACCACGTTCACGCGGTACAGGGATTTGCCGCCCAGCGGGTTGTAGCCGATGTACCAGTCCACCGCGCCGAGCTTGAAGATCTGCGAATTCGGCCCGAACGCGTAGCCGTTTCCGTTGGGGCTGGCGCAATTGGTGGGAAAGGCCAGCCCCTTGGAGCAATTGCCGGGAACCGTGCTGCCACCGGCGTTGTGGACCAGCGTGACGTTGCTGCTGTTGTAGCTGGTGACCTGGGCGATGGCCGCATGGTCGGGATCGCAGACGATGACCACGTCGCCCGTCACGATATCCGAGGTCTTGTCGTTGAGCTTGAAATTGGCAGCCGTCGAGCTGGGCGTGGCCGCCACGCTCAGCCCCGAGTCGGCGGCGCCGATCAGTTGCAGCGAGTCGGTGCCGCCCACCTGGTTGGTCGCGGCCGTGCCCACGGTCAACGCCGGGTCCGCCGTGGCCGTACCGACGCCATAGCCATGCACGGCATTGCCCCAGTCGGCCCACCACGCGGTGCTCTGGTTGTTGAGTACGTTGGCCACGCGCCCGTTGTTGTTGCAGCCGGTGAGGCCGGCCTCGCGGATGTCGCGCGCCATCAGTTCGAACGCGAGGCGCGAGCCATCCTGCACGTCGCCCAGTGCCTGGTTGGTGCGGTAGGTGCGCTGGTTGGCCAGGAACACGCTGACCACCCCGCCCACCACGATCAGCCCCAGCACCATCGCCACCATCAGCTCGATCAGGGTGAAGCCTGCCGCGGGTTTCGCCGGCGCCACGCCACGGCAGGCCGCCCGGGTGGGGGAATGACGCTTGCTCATAGCATGGCCTTGGTGGTGACGGTCTGGTTGCTGCTGCCGCCCTTCCCCGCGCGGCTGTCGTCGAAGGCGATGGTGACGGTGCATACCCCGGCACCGGTGCAGTCGACCGTGCCCTTGGTCGCGGCCGCCGCGCCCAGATTCCGGCCCAGCTGGTTGCACCACTGCGCGAGCTGGGTATCCGCCAGCGTGGTCACCGTCGAACTGCAGGCGTTGGCGGTGACGGTCTTGTTGTAGTTGCCGTTCTTGGCGCTGACGATGTCCGCGCGCATGGCATCGAGGATCGAGTAGCTGGCGACCGTGGCCATGCTGCGCGCCATGGCGCTGTTGTTGGTGGAAAGCGATACCGCCTGCAATGCGGCGATGCCGAGGAAGGCGATGGACAGCACCAGTACGGCGATCAGCACCTCGATCAGGCTGACGCCGGACTGCGCCGGGCGCGCCGCCACGCACGGCATGGCTGGAACAGGGCGACGGATCATGGGCAGGCTCCCGAACTGGTATCGACCACGAGAATCGAGCCGGTGGTCATGCTGATGGTGCGATGGTTGTCCTTGCTCATCTGGCCGGTGCAGATGTCGGCCACCGTGCCGGTGTAGGGGACGGTGGTGCCAGCTTTCTGCCCCAGCCCCTGCCCGCCGAAACGGATCGCCGTCATATCGCCCTTCAGCTGCACGGCCCCGGTGATGCCGACCGTGCCGGCCAGCACCTGGCTGGCGGCGCCATTGGCCACGGCATAGACCGCGCCGCTCTGGGTGCTGCAGGCGACGCCTAGGGCGTCGGCGCCGTTGGCGCTGGCCGAGTTGCTGCACAGCTGGGTGTTCGCGTTGCGCTTGACCGCTTCCATCCGCGCCACGTGGATCGCATTGACGATGTCGTTGGCGGCGGTGGTGAGCTTGTTGGAAAGCGTGATGTTCTTGAAGCTCGGCACCGCGATCACGATCAGCACCACGGCCACAGCCATGGTGATCAGCAGCTCGACCAGGGTGAAGCCGCGCTCGCGCCTCCGTACCGGCGTGCGCCACCAGGGGCGGTCGCCGGCATCTGCCGACGTGCGCGCCCGGATCAACGAGACGTCTCGCTGACGCGACCAGACCTGCATGGAACTCTCCCCCTGATGTCCCTGCCGGCACTGTACCCATCCGCCCGGCGCCGGCCAGCCCTCAGCCGACCGGCGGTAGGAATTGGCCGACGAGCGGCGGCTGAGGGCATCAGAAAAGTGATTGCGGTCAAGAGGCGGCAGCCGCCCGCATGCGTCGGCGCCGTGGTGGGTCCGGATCGCTACGGTGCCGCCTCGACCCGGTTCCTGCCGTTGTCCTTGGCGTGGTACAGCGCGGCATCGGCACGACGCACCAGCGAGGCCGCGCCGGTCTCGGTCGGCCTCAGCTGGGCTACGCCGAGGCTGATCGAGAGCTGCAGCTCCACGCTTTCGACCACCAGCCACGCCGCCGCCACGCAGACGCGCAGGCGCTCGGCCACCTGCAGACCGCCCTCCAGGTCGGTATCCGGCAGCACCACCAGGAATTCCTCGCCGCCCATCCGCCCGAGGCGGTCGTGCTGACGCAGCGCGCCCAGGCAGACACGCACGAGCTGTTCCAGTACCTGGTCGCCGGCCGTGTGGCCATGGCCATCGTTGACGCTCTTGAAGTGGTCGATGTCGAGCATGATCACGGCCAGCTCCCGCTGGCTGCGGCGGGCCTCGTCGACGGCTTCGCCCAGCATGTACTCGATATGGCGTCGATTGGAGATGCCGGTGAGCGCATCGGTGAGCGCCAGCCGGTGCAGGTGGCGACTCCGGCGCAGCTGCCGCCACGCCAGCCACAGCATCAGCAGCAACAGCACGCCGGCCAGCAGGATGGCCAGCCACTGCCAGCCGCGCACGCGCTCCAGCGCGGCCAGCTGCTGCTCCTTGAGCGCCTTGTCGGCGGCCAGCTTGCGGTTCTCCAGTTCGCGCCGCTCGGTGTCGAACTGCCAGCTCATCAGCGTGGTCAGCTGGGTCTTGGCCATGCGCGCCAGCGCCGCATCGGTCTCCATTTTCAGCTTGAGATCGGCCAGCGCGGCGGCCGGCTTGCCTAGTGCCTCCTGGTTCCTGGAGCGCTCCTCGTACAGCTCGGCCAGGTAGCGCATGTTGCGGTTTTGTCTGACGCTCGCCTCGGCCAGGTCGAACTCGCGTGCGGCCAGTTCGTGCTGGCCCAGGCCCGCATGCGCCTCGGCCGACTGCAGCGCCAGCATGCCGGTGTTGGACTGGTCCGATACCGCCTGGAATTCCTTCGTGGCGGCCTCCACCTGCTGCAGCGCCTCGGCATGACGCTGACGGGCGTTGTTGCTTTCGGCCAGCGCCAGCAGGGCGGAACCCACGCTTTGCCGCGAACCGGTTTCGTGCGCCAAGGCCAGCGCCCGCTGCAGCGGGGCGATGGCCCCCGCGGGGTCGCCCCGCTCGGTGGCCAGGAAACCCAGCTGCATGTAGATCACCATCTGTTCATGCTCGTCGTCCTTGCGTTGTGCCGACTGCATCGACTGGCGCAGGTAATCGCCGGCCTTGTCGTACTCGCCCAGCCGGCGGTAGATGGTGGCGATGCTGATGAGGTTGGACTGCGCCGGCGTCGTGTTGCCCACGGTTTCGTACAGGTGCTGCGCTTCCAGGAAATCGAACAGCGCCTTGGCCTGCTCGCCCAGCAGCGACTGGGCGCCGCCGCGCCAGGTCAGCGCGTCGGCGATCAGGCGCGGGTTTTCCAGGCGCCGGGCGAGCCGGATGCCGGCTTCGTAATCCGGCAGCGCGTCGCGCTCCGTGGTCAGCTTGCTCTGGTAGAGGCCACGACAAATCCGGAAGTTGGCCTCCGCATCCAGGTCGCCCACCTTCTGCGCCTGCTCGGTGCCGCGACTCGCATAGGCGTGGCCGCCCTTGACGTCGTTGTCGAAGGCCAGGAAGCAGTACACGTAGTCGTAGCGGCGCTGCCGGTAGGCATCGCCGGGCGGCAGCAGCGCGCCCAGGCGGTCGAGCGCCTGCCTGGTCGCGGTCTGGTTGTTGAGCGGTATATCGCCGTTGTCCAGCTGCCGGACGAGCAGGTCGAACGCCGCCGCGTCGTGCGCCGGAGGCGGTGTCGCCGGTCCCGCAAATGCGCACGGCGTCGCCGCCAACAGCAACGCGAGCAAACCTGGCAAATCACGGAATAGTCCGGACAACACGCCCCCAAGAAAGTCGATTCAGACCCTCCCTAGTCCGCACGGCAAAGGCCGTCGTCCCGTTATCGGCCGCGCCCCGGAAAACCTGAGCGACGCGCCTGCGCAGCCGCCATCCGGCAGCCGCCGAATGCAAGGCCGGAGCCATCGTCTCACGGCCGCCTGACGCCGCAAATACCGGCGCCGTCGCTTGCGCCATCGCGACGCGGCCCGTAGAATTCGCGGTTCTCCGCCGGAGTAGCTCAGTTGGTAGAGCACGTCATTCGTAATGATGGGGTCGTAGGTTCGATTCCTATCTCCGGCACCAGTTGACTGGCCCGTCCTGATTCAGGTTGACACCTTTTGGGAAGGCAAGGAGGCAGGTTGGCCCTGCCGGAAGAACGCCCGATGAACCTCATCGGGCGTTCTGCATTTCAGGGACAGGTGGGGCCGCTCGTGGCTGCAGATGGCCACGGACTCTTTGACCATCCGGCGAGCCTGTTGCAGGTCGCTGGGTCGATGCAGCAGGGACGAGACTTTGCGCGAGGACTTGCCCAAAGGTTTTTTACGACGCGCACTCCATAGTCCTGCTTGAGCACGTCCAGCATCTCCTCGAGCAGGCGGGCCTTCTCATTGGCTTGTTGCAGTTCGACCTGCAGCGCCTTGATCTGTTGTTCCGGCGTCAGAGCTTGTGAAGAAAACCACATCCTGTGGTTTTCTTCAGTCACGAGTCCGGTACACGCCCGGACTCGCTCACATGAAACAGTCACTGGCGTGACTGTTTCATGTCCGGCCATCGGGCAACCGCTCCCTGCGTTGCCTCAACTCGGGCATCGGGCAACTGCTCCTGCGTTGCCTCAACTCGGGCATGGGGCAACTGCTCCTGCGTTGCCTCAACTCGGGCATCCATGCCCTCGCCATGCCCTCGACATGCCCTCGCCGTGGCCGGCCTGAGCGGTTGAAAAAATCACAACCTCGCAGTGGTTTGGGTTGGGTAGACATGGTGCCGATGATGCGCCATCGCGCCGGTCTTGCCGGCCGTACTTGCGCAGCCACACCAGCACGGTCGATCGGCCTTGGATCCCGTAGCGATCCTTAGCCTGTTTGCAGGTCAGCTCGCCTTTTTCCACCTGCTCGACCACCGTCAGTTTGAAGGCCAGCGTGTAGTCTCGTTGCGTGCGTCTGATCCTTGGATTCATGAGGTCGCCTTTTCTTCGGGAAAAGGTGTCAACTCATTTCAGGACGGGTCACAGCACGGGGCATTCTCAACAGCCTGCTAAAGAATGCTTTGCGCAACAAAGATACAGCCGAAGCGACGGAAAGCTTTTTTCGCGGGGTGCCGCAATGATGCTTCAGTTCAAGCGGGCAGCACCCCATCACTTGACGCCAAAGTCGAAACCACGAAGACCGTTGATACGAACGCTCTCAAATAGAGGCCAAGCGATGGGCTGTAGATGAATGGTCGAGCGAATAGCCCATGCCGTCATTGGCCCCGCCCTGCCGTCAGCTTTCGCTGCGGGGTAAATCACTTTGGTGAACAGGGGTTCCTTCGTAAGGGTGGTCGTGGGCAGGACACCGACCACACCAAGCACACCCATGCAAAAGGTAATCAGTGCACCCGTCAGTACCCAGGCATTGCGATAGACCCATCCCGTCAACATCATGCCCATCCATACCGCCAGCTTGAGGATGTGGACCAACGCCCCCGCCAAAGAGAACGCCAGCGAAATCGGTGGAACCACCACGGCCCGATAAGCGTCGCGACCCTCCTTCTCATAAACCCCATGGTCAGCGAAGTCTTCCACCGGGGCATTCAGGCGCTTCACGGTGTCGCCTATGCGGGTCTCGAGCATGGGCCCGTAGATCTCGGCATCGAAGGCGTCTGGTGAACCAAGGAGGTGCACGGTCATGCTCGCCGGCACGCCCAGTGCCTGTTTCCAGGCTTTCTGGATTTCAGGTCGGCTAACAAATTGCGCGAACGTCAGGTTGCGGGGTAACCGCACACCGTTACCGACGTTGAGAGTGCCACCCACGCTGCCCTCCACCTTCCGGTGGTAGGCCTCATAGAATCCTTCCCTGTCCGACGGCACCCAGTCATTGGCGACGGGCAGGCCCTGTTTGCGCACGGACTTCCGCACATCGCCCCAGTTGCGGCTGGGAACCGTGTCCGGCGTCCAACGGTAACGAGCGAGCCTGGCCTCGTACCTGGCCCATTGTGCATCCACATCGCGGTCGATGTTGTTGAGCGCCTGGGCACCCTTGTTCACGGCGCCGACGTAGGCGTTGTACCGCCCTTCTATATCCCGTCGACTCTGCACGTAGCCTTGCCACGCCTTGTCGAACATGCCGGTGTTATCCCGCATCTCCCGGCGAACGATGTCGGCCTTCTTGTCCTCGATGCGCTTCTCGACGCTCTTGATTGACGATGCCAGGAAGGGAAAAGTTGCCATGAACGTCTTGACGTCTGGTTTTACCGGCTGGGAGACGTCGAGCTTCAGGCCATCCAGCTTGATCTCGCCACTGATGAAGGCTTGCTGCAGCAGTTGCAGATTGATCGCTTCCTGCCTCGCTTCCGGGCTGGAGTGATCGACCAGTTGATCCACGATGGCGACCTTTTCCAGCACGAACACGGTGGTCATCGTGATGGCGGTGAGGATCGCCGTCGACGCAACGAGCCGGCGGGTGCTCCAATGTCGCTTCTCCGCCTTGTGGAACTGCGAGGGCCACAGGGCCAGGGCCAGCGCGAAGCCGGACAGGCAACGCCCCCAGCGCTCGATCGACTCGACGGCACCCGGCGACACGTTGCTGCCGACCACATCCAGCAGGCGGGCGTTGAAGCCGAACTCGATCGCCAGGTAGGCCAGCGTCACGCAAAGCATGACGCCGCCCCAGAGCTTGCGGCCTTCGTAGCGAACCAGATACCGAGTCAGAACATTGCCATTCGCAGGCGACGTCGCGCTCATTACTCGTAGTCGCCCAGGTTCACCGTGATCGGCTTTGCCGGCGTGCTCGCTTTTGTGCCCGTGGCGTGCGTGGCGTTGGTCACCGGAATGGTCTTCAGCATCACCGCGGTAGGTGGCGGTGCGGCGGCAGGCGCCTCCGATCTCCGGGCGGTAGCCGCCGAGCGGGTCCGGGCCGTGCTGCCGGCGGAGCGGCTGTAGGACGATGGCAGCGTATTGACGGGCCTGGGCGGCGGCGCCAACCCCGGGGGAATCGGCGCACCAGGGACTGAGCTGAGGAAGGCGTAATCGGGCGTACCTTCCCAAATGGACGGATTCATGTCGACGTTGTCGGCCTTGATGTACCAGTCGTGCAGACGCGGCTCGTACTGGATGGCAACAAAGTCATTGCCCCGCTGGAAGAACTTCAGGTCGCTGTGACAGTTCGTACGGGGCTTGAACGGGAGCACACTGCGTTGCGTGACGATGAGCACGGTGTAATCGTGCGCACAAGAGGCCGAGGTCTTCTCGAAAATGGCAAAGCTTGCGCCAGCTATGGATTTCACTTCATCAAGCTGGACCAGGCGGGTGCCGGACGGGAAGTTGATCAGCTGATAAGAGTCGAGGAACTTCAGCTGGAACAGCGGCTGTCCTCGCTGGTCTCGTGTTTCGCGCAGCACCATCGGCCCTTTCGGCGTGTCGACAGTGGCCAATGTGCGGGCACCCAAGGCCTGCACGTCAAGCGTCGGGTTGCCTGCCGGATCGAGGGCGCAACCCGCAAGCATACTCAACAGCCCACTGGCCAACACCCACCGGGCTGGCCTCATCAATGGCATCCACATATATTCATACCCCCTGTATCAATGAAACGATTGATGACACTTGCCGGTGGCGTGCAGTCACTGGGAAAGTGCGCCCTGTCACGACGGGCAAACCGGCCGCCCGGCTGCCCGCAGCGATTCGGCCAGCGCTCGCATGCGATGGGCCGACAGCAGGCTCCAAGCATACTGGCTGACCACCTCTAACTGGGCGCGCTTGGTGCTCTGCGCCGCCGCCTTGACACCACACAGGATCGGATGCGCTTGGCAATCCATCGCTGGTTGCTGCACGCCTTGCGATACCGAGGCAACCAGTCGGTCGAGACTGGCTTGCAGATTGGCGTCAAAGGCCCGGTACGCAGCCGTGCTGAAACTGGCGCAGACGGGCAAGACATACTGATGCCCCATGACCTTCATCGAAGGTATGCCTTCGTCGTCGCCAAGCGCATGGGTCATGTGTGATACCGGATCAAGGACGGCCGGCCGGCCTTCCGACGGTGGCACATAGGCCGAGTAATAGCGCACGCGCGCCTCGACACCGGCTCGATCGGCACCGATATCCGCCAGCTGGCGTGCATTGAGTGGCGCCGGGTTGAAACCGACTACCCGCCCAACATGCTGGTGAATGCCGGCGTAGGTCGCATAGGCACCGCCAAGGGAATGACCTGCAACCACCATGTGTTCCGGCGCGGTGCCGGCCCGGATGATGGCGGCCACGACCTGGTCGGCTACATCGAAATTTGCCGGACGGCCTGCCCGCGCCTCGTCGCGCTGGCCGGCCAGCAAGGCCAGTTTTCCCGACAGTAGCGGAAAACTCGTCTGAAGGTCCGCCAACACCTCGGGCGACAGGCCGATGCCAAGATCCGTGGCGACGTCACTCGTGTTGTCCGTGCCGCGGAAGACAACGGCCCGCAAACCCTGCGTTAGATCATAGGCTTCGAAATAGACCCCACGCGCCCGCGCCATTGCTTCGATTTCGGGCAGAGGTACCCGCCGGACACCATCAGTCGACAGTCGCTGCTTGGTGGCCATCTGATCCTTCAACTGATCCAGACGCCGTTGCTGCGCGTCGATCGCACTGGCAACTGCCGCCTGGTCGCCCGGCGGTGCAAGGGCGCCTGCCCTGAGCTGCTCCAGCGAGCGAGTCGCTTCCTGGACGTGGGTTTCATCGGCGTATACGGCGTAAGCGAGGAAGGCCAGCTCTGTATCGCGCTGCCGCACGGAGGCATCGTCCGGCAAGCGAGGCGAGATCATTTCCAGAGACACCTGCCCGGCCTGGCTGGCGGGAGCCGCGAAGGACTCCGTCACCCACAAGGGAAGCAACAAAGCAGACGCCAACAGGATCCAGCCAAATCGGTACGGGATGGTGTTATGCATCGGTTCCTTCCGAACGTCGCCGAGCCTCATGGGACTCATGGTGAGCGAAGACATGGTTCCCGCGATCAGTGGCTATCCAGCCCTTCTTGCGCCAGCGCCTGTCGGGCGCGTGCATCGCCGTGGCTTGCTGCCTTGTTCCACCACTGCCGTGCACGTGCCTTGTCAGGACCTGGCAGGCCTTCGCCCCGCCAGTCCATCAACCCCAGGTTGTACATGTCATCAGCACGCCCCGTGTTGGCCGCCTCTGTAAACCAATGGCGGGCCTGCGTGGAATCTTTTGGGATCTGGCCACCCATGATATACATCAGCCCCAGTGTGTGCATCGCCTCACCGTTGCCCTTGGCGGCTGCGCGTTTGAGCATCGCCACGCCCTTTGCCACGTTGGCCGGTGACTGATTCGCCATCGTCGTGAGCTGCCCCGCCAAGAGCAGTGCCTCGGTATCTTCCGGCAATGCGTCCACCGCCCTCAGTGCCCAGTCCCTCGCCGCCAGGCGATCGGACGTGGAGGATGGCCCCTGCTCGTTCCTGGACTTCTCCCATAGGGCCTGTGCCAGGCAGGAATAGGCCTGTGCATTGCCCTGCTCTGCCAGCCTCTGGAGCGCTGGCCGCGCCTTGGCAAATGTCTTGCTCTGGCAATCGGCCATTGCCTGCCGCAGCGTCGCATCCCCGCCCAGGCGAGCCAAGGGTGCGGAGGACACAGGCGAGCTCCTGTCGGCGGTGTACTGACGGGCAGCACCGACCACCGACAACGCCAGCACCAACAGCGAAGGCAACAGGTGAAGCCACAACCCCTTGCGGTGGTGCTTGGCCTTGCGAACATATTGCAGGGCCTTATCGGACCGGGCCTGATCGCCAAGGGTGCTTTCGAAAACACGACTCGACTGGAAATGCAGCAAGCCCAGAGACATCGGCAAGGCGCAGACGGCTGGAAGCATTGCCCAGTACGGATGGTTCAGCTGCCAGGTTGCCAAGGCAACGAGACTGCAAACCAGCGGCATCTGCCACCAGGTATGCATGGCGACGTCGTCGTAGATGCGTTTCAACGCCGACAGCAACGCATCCTTCAGCTTCTCCGCGTAATCGGCGGAAACCAGCGTATGCAGTTCGACCAGTGAGCGACCGTCGAGCGTGGCTTCGACCAGCGCCGTGTTGAGTTCGGATTCCACCACATCGCGCAACGGTCCGGTAAGCCGCTCCTTGCGCGCCTTCGCGTGGCCGCTGGTGTCGGCCGAGACCAGTGCTGACCGCAGCGCTTCGAGATCGCCGTTCAGCAGATCCCTGATGATGTGGTTCAGATCCAGCCACTGACGATTCACGCCATAGGCGACCACGTGATAGTTCTGTTCCCCGTGGGTGACATCAAGATGAAGGACATCCAGTTCGCCCCGATACCCGGCGAGCACTGCACCGGACATTCCATCCTTTGTGCGATGAAGCTCGGCAAGGGCAAGCCCCCCCGATTCGCTGGCGATGGCGTGGACGTCCGCTCGGCGCCCGATCTCGTTCGCCCGCTGGTCGATGGGGGAAAGCCAGTTTTGGCCGTATTTTACCTTGTGGTGGACCTCCACCCAAGCGGCCGTGCCCACTCGCCCGGAACCTTCGCATGGTTCGCAGACCAGGTCGCCCATGCCCGTGCAGGTCCGGCACGTGATGGTTCCGGTCGTCGAGCACCTGACGCAGCCGATCCGGCCCTGGCCAACGCAGTAACTGCAGTTGACCCGGCCATAGCTGCAGTTGCAGGCGACCTGTTTTTCCACCCAGCGGGACTTGGTTTGGGAGTCGTAGCGATCTCCCAGCCACACCTGCTCCGTGTAGTACTCCATCGAGCCGACGGTGACGGTCGAGGTTCCGGAACAGCGCGTGCACATGACCTTGCCGGTGCTCGAGCACCACGTGCAGCTCGTTCGGCCGGCGCCGCCGCAGTTGTAGCAGATTTCCGTGCAACTTCCCGAGCACGTGTAGCAGGTGACGCGTCCCTTGCCGTAGCAGGGACTGCATCGATGCAGTTCAACGTGGATCGCTTCCGCAGGGAGCCAGAGTCCGTCGCGCAGTTCGTCGTAGACGGTCGCCGGGTTCTGGAGCTTCGTGTAGAGCAGGTCCAGGCCCAAGTTCAGGCGGTGGCCAGTATCGGACGCCGCGTCGGTAATCGCGCTACGCGAAGGTTGGGCTCCCTTGCCGGTCGGCTGGCTGCGCCCGGTGATCCCCACCGACTCGAGTCGGGCTTCCAATGCGTGCGTGGCATCGATGGTCAATCCCTGCGCTACGCAGGTTTCGTTCACGCCATTGACATCCGTATCGTCGAAGCGGGTGCGGTCGCGAACCAAGCGCCGCAGCTTGGCGAGCGCCGAGCCATCATCATGCTCCGTGGATCCACTCGAATCGGTATCCTCCGTCACCAATGCTGTGGGCGCCGTCATCGGATCGGCTGCCGGGGGCGCGTCACCATCACGCTCCGTGCCTGGTGCTTCGTCGATCGTTGCTTCAGTGTTGGAGACAGGCTCGACAGGGATATTCACAGGGTGAGATTCCTTGGCATCGATGCCGACTGTGTGCTGAGCCTACGGGTTGCCAGAGGACCCACGGAACATCGGGGAGTACCACGGGCTTCCATTCACCCCTGAAAACAACGCCCGATTATATCCGCCCGATTATATCGGTGGATATCGGCACACCGCGAGCAAACTTGAATGACCTAGCCAACACCAGCCTCGCACGGAAAGCGGGGTCAGCCTTCGAGAGAGGTTGCAAACCGTGGATAAACCGGGCGAGGCCTATACATCAGGCGAAATTACGGATGAGTGGCGTCGACGCACCGGCAAGATCCGTTCGACCGCGTAATACCCGTGGATATGTGCCCGGTACCGAATGGCGCTTACTTAAGCCCCGTTCGTCCCGGATCAAGTCCGGGGCAGGCTCTGAGCGTAGGCCGAAGGCCGAAGTCGAAGGACACGCCGGCAATGGGGGCGGCCCTCACCTGGCGGTGCTTCGACTCCGCCCGCCGCGCGGGCTACGCTCAGCGAGAACGGGGCTTAAGTAAGTGCCATTCTGCCCGGTACCCTGTCGGACGCCTCGCCTGTGACTGCCTGATTTGCCGAAGCCAGTCGTAGCCGCCCTCAGGTTGCAGGCCAGGACTGACACGCGTGCCGCGTGACGTTGCGACCCATTGCCGCGGCCTGGGTGCCTTCGACTCGGCCGCATCCGGTAGCTCTTCCCCTCACGTGACGAAGAGCATTGCGCACGACCGAAGGAAGTTCCTCGTGAACAGGGCTGCGCCCCTGCGGGCTCGACGCGGGAAGTCAGAGGCTGGCCGAGCCGTTACCGCCGACCAGGCGCAGTTCCTTGGGCAGGGCGAAGGTGATGTTCTCCGCTTCACCGTCGAGTTCGCGCACCTCGCCGGCGCCCCACGACTGCAGGCGGGCGATCACGTCGCACACCAGTTTTTCCGGGGCCGAGGCGCCGGCGGTAAGGCCGATGCGGGTTACGCCGTCGAGCCAGCTGCGTTCGATGTGCTCGGCGCCGTCGATCAGGAACGAGCGCACGCCCTGCTTCTCGGCCAGCTCGCGCAGGCGGTTGGAGTTGGAGCTGTTGACCGAACCGACCACCAGCATCAGGTCGACCGTGTCGGCCAGCCGGCGCACCGCATCCTGGCGGTTCTGCGTGGCGTAGCAGATGTCGTCCTTGCGCGGCCCCTCGATGTCGGAGAACCTCGCGCGCAGCGCGGCGATGATCGCCTTAGTGTCGTCCACCGACAGCGTGGTCTGGGTGACGTAGGACAGCGCATGCGGGAACTTCGGCGCGAGCGTGGCCACGTCCTCCACCGATTCCACCAGCAGGATCTCGCCGGCATGGGCACGGCTCCACTGACCCATGGTGCCCTCGACCTCGGGGTGCCCGGCGTGGCCGACCAGCACCACGCTGCGCCCGGTACGCCCCAGCCGCGCCACTTCCATGTGCACCTTGGTGACCAGCGGACAGGTGGCGTCGAACACCTTGAGGTGCCGCTGCTCGGCCTCCTCGCGCACCGCCTGCGACACGCCGTGCGCGCTGAAGATCACGGTGGCGCCGTCGGGGACCTCATGCAATTCCTCGACGAACACCGCGCCGTCGGCGCGCAGCTTGTCGACCACGTAGCGGTTGTGCACCACCTCGTGGCGCACGTAGATCGGCGCGCCGTAGGATTCCAGCGCGCGCTCGACGATGGCGATGGCGCGATCGACGCCGGCACAGAAACCGCGGGGGTTGGCGAGCAGGATGTCCAAGACGACCTCGATACGGAATCCCGTAGGAGCCCGCTGGCGGGCGATGCTTTTGCGAATCCCGAATCCCGGCTCCAAAAGCATCGCCCGCCAGCGGGCTCCTACATCAAGATCGGTGATTATCGCACGCCGTCCGCTGGCTTGCCGGCGAACAGGCCGAACGCGATCAGCATCACCGCGCCCACCGTGATACCGCAATCGGCGAGGTTGAACACCGGGTAGCTCCACTGGCGGAAATACACGTGGATGAAGTCGGTGACCTGGGCCGCATGCAGGCGGTCGATCAGGTTGCCGACCGCGCCACCCACGATCAGCGCCAGCGGCAGCGCGGTGCGCCAGTCGCGCCGCGGCGTGCGCGCCAGCCACGCCACCAGCACCGCGCCGATGGCCAGCGCCAGCAGCACGAAGAACCAGCGCTGCCAGCCCGCACCACCAGCGAGAAAACTGAAGGCGGCGCCGGTGTTGAACGCCAACGTCCAGTTGAGGAGGCCGGGGATTACCGGATGCGGCATGCCGGCCGGCTGCAGCGTCGACAACGCCCACCACTTGCTGAGCTGGTCGAGCGCGATGACCGCGGCGGACAGCCACAGCCAGGAGAGTGCATTGGGTTTCGAGGTCATGTGCGAAGGCTCGATCGGAATGCCTCCTCCCCCTGCAACGCAGGGGGAGGTTGGGAGGGGGTCGCTTTTGATTCTGAGTGATCAGATCAAGAGCCCCCCTCCCCGACCCTCCCCTGCTGCGCAGGGGAGGGAGAACAGCAAATCAGAACCAGCGACGATTCTCGCCCGGCCCTTCCACGTTGCCGACGCAGCGGCTGCACAGCTCGGGGTGTTCAGCGTGGCTGCCCACGTCGTCGCGGCGATGCCAGCAGCGCACACACTTGGCCGCACCGCTGACCTCGGCGGAAACCCAGGCTTCGACACCGTCCAGCTCCACCCTCGCCGCATCGTCCGCACGCGGCGTCACGGGCGCCAAGGTGAACTCGGAGGTGATGAAGAAAAAGCGCAGCTCGTCGGCAACCTCGGCGTAGCGAGCCTGCGTGGCGACATCGGCATGAACCACCAGCTTCGCCTCCAGCGCCGCGCCGATCCGCTCGGCCTTGCGCATGCCCTCGAGCACGCGTGCAGCAGTCTCGCGGATCGCCAGCAGGTCGGCCCACCAGTGCCGCTGCTCCGGCGAAGCCTGGGTGGCGGCGAGTCCGTCGTACCAGGTTTCGAACAGCACGCTGTCACCACGCTCGCCCGGCATCGCCTGCCAGATTTCCTCGGCGGTGAAGCTGAGGATCGGCGCCAGCCAGCGCACCATCGCCTCGGCAATGCGGTACATCGCGCTCTGCGCGCTGCGCCGGCCGCGGCTGTCGGTCGGCATGGTGTAGAGCCGGTCCTTGGTGATGTCCAGGTACAGCGCGCCCAGTTCGTTGGTGCAGAAGTTCTGGATGCGCGACACCACCTCGGGATAGTCGTAGCGCTCGTACGCGGCGGTCACCGCCTGCTGCACGTCGTACGCCTGCTGCACCGCCCACTGGTCGAGCAGCACGCTGTCTTCCACCGGCAGCAGGTGTTTCGCCGGATCGAAGCCGTCGAGGTTGCCGAGCAGGAAGCGCGCGGTGTTGCGGATGCGGCGGTACGCATCGGAGACGCGCTTGAGGATCTCGTCGGAAACGGTCATCTCGTTGCGGTAGTCGGCCGAGGCCACCCACAGGCGAAGCACGTCGGCGCCCAGCGTGTCCATCACCTTCTGCGGCGCCACCACGTTGCCCAGCGACTTGGACATCTTGCGGCCGTTCGCGTCCACCGCGAAGCCGTGGGTGAGTACCTCGTTGTACGGCGCGCGGCCATGGATCGCCGCCGAGGTCAGCAGCGACGACTGGAACCAGCCGCGGTGCTGGTCGGAGCCTTCCAGGTACATCACCTTGTAGTGCGACGCCCTGCCCTGCTGCAGTTCCGGGCGCTGGCCGATCACCGCGTAGTGGGTGACGCCGGAATCGAACCAGACGTCCAGCACGTCGGTGACTTTCTCGTAGTCGCTCGCCTGGTCGCCGAGCAGTTCGGCCGCGTCCAGCGCGAACCACGCGTCGATGCCGCCCTGCTCCACTTTCTTCGCGACTTGCTCCAGCAGCGCGACGGAATCCGGGTGCGGCTCCTGCGTGGCCTTGTGCACGAACAGCGCGATCGGCACGCCCCAGGTGCGCTGGCGGCTGATGCACCAGTCCGGGCGCCCGGCGACCATGCCGGCGATGCGCTCCTCGCCCCAGCCCGGCACCCAGCGCACGTTCTTGATCGAGGTGAGCGCCGTCTCGCGCAATTGCGCCTGCTCCATCGAGATGAACCACTGCGGCGTGGTGCGGTAGATCACCGGCGTCTTGTGCCGCCAGCAGTTCGGATAGCTGTGTTCGATCTTCGCGAACGCCAGCAGCACACCGCGTTGGCGCAGCAGCTCGACGATGGCGTCGTTCGCCTTCCAGATATGCATGCCGGCCAGTTCGAGACCGTCGGCCGCCGGCGTGTCGGCGCGGTAGCTGCCGCGCGAGCCGATGTAGTTGAGCAGGCCGATGCCGTACTCGCGCGCCACCACGAAATCCTCGACGCCGTGGTCGGGTGAGGTATGCACCGCACCGGTACCGTCCTCGGCGCTGACGTGCTCGCCGAGGATCACCGGCACTTCGCGCGGGTAGAACGGATGGTGCAGCTTGAGGCCTTCCAGCGCCTTGCCTTCGGCATGACCGAACACTTGGCTCCCCTCTCCCGTCGGCGACCCCAAGGGAGTCCCCTCGCGGGTGAGAGGGGTTGGGGGTGAGGGTTCGAGCGCGCGGGGAGGCTGCGCTCCGGCCGTACCCTCATCCGCCCTGCGGGCACCTTCTCCCGAGGGGAGAAGGGAATAGCGGGCGCGCACCTTGTCGACCAGCGCGCTGGCGACGACGAGCAGCACCCGCCTGCCGTCACGCAGCGGACCCTCGATCAACGCATATTCGAGGCCACCGCCGAGCGACACCGCCTGGCTTTCCGGCAAGGTCCACGGCGTGGTGGTCCAGATCGGGATGGCGACGATGGCGTCGCCGGCATCCACGCCGAACTTCGCCGCCAGCGCTTTCGGGTCGACCGCGTCATACGCCACATCGACTGCGGGCGAGACCTTGTCGCCGTATTCGATTTCCGCCTCGGCCAGCGCCGAGGCGCAGTCGAAGCACCAGTACACCGGCTTGGCGCCGCGCACCACGTGACCGTTGGAAACGATGCGCGCCAGTGCACGCAGCATGTCGGCCTCGTACTTGAAATCCATCGTGCGGTACGGATGCTCCCAGTCGCCGAGCACGCCGAGCCGCCTGAAGCCGGCGCGCTGGTCGTCGATCTGCTGCTGGGCGTACTCGCGGCACTTCTGGCGGAACTGGGCGGCGTCGAGCTTCTCGCCCGGCTTGCCGTACTTCTTCTCCACCGCGATCTCGATCGGCAAGCCGTGGCAGTCCCAGCCCGGCACGTAGGGCGCGCGCTGGCCGGCCAGCAGCTTGGACTTGACCACCATGTCCTTGAGGATCTTGTTGACCGCATGGCCGATGTGGATCGATCCGTTCGCGTACGGCGGGCCGTCGTGCAGCACGAACACGCTGTCGCGGTGCGCGGTCTTGCGCTGGATCTGCGCATAGCGACCGACCCGCTCCCACTCCGCCAGCCAGCCGGGCTCGCGCTTCGGCAAATCGCCACGCATCGGGAAATCCGTCTGCGGCAGGTTGATCGTGCTCTTGTAATCGTGGGTCATGGGCGTGGAAATCTTCGGACGGTACGGGGCGGCAGCGCCGGCCGGACAGGCCGTGCGATGCGAATTGGCGGAAAGGCCCTGCAAAATAGCCGATCAGGACGGTCCAATGAACGGATTGCATACGCGCAATTGCCGATCGATCAGCAATCCGTGCTGCATGTCCTCGGAATAAAGCCGGTTACAGCCGGCCAGCAGCGCCGACGAGGCAATCATCGCGTCGTACACCGACAAGCCGTACCGCTCCGCCAGCCGCCGCCCGGTGTCATGGGTATCGGCGGTCAATGACTCCACCGGGCAGACGGCGCGCAACCCGGCGAGCACTTCGGCGGTCTCGCTCCAGCTCATGCCCAGTTTGCGCCGGGCGACGCTGGTCACTTCGTTCAACACCTGCACGCTGACCACGCCACCAGCCGCGATCACGGCCTCGGCGCGATCGGCCTTGCCGGTGTCCGCCGACAACAGGTACAGCACGATATTGCTGTCGATGAACGCCTTAGCGCTCATGCGCGCCATCACGCTCGAACACGAAACCTGCGGGAAGCCGTCCGCGGAACTTGCGCAACCGCTGCAGCAGTTCCTGCCGGCCGGGTTCCTTTTTCACCTCGAACACGCGCGCACCGGCAACGCGCACCTCGATGTCGTCGCCATCGCGCAGCTGCAGCGCATCGACCACCGCGGCGGGCAGGCGAATCGCCAGACTGTTGCCCCACTTCGAAACCTGCATGGCGTACCTCCACGTGGATATACAAAATATATGTATATCCTAGAAGCTGACCTGCCTGAAGTCAACGCGGGAAACAGGTCTCACGCCTCGGCCAGCCGCGGGTTCATGCCCAGCAGCTCGCGCGCCCGGCGCGCATCCAGCGCCATCTGCGCCTTGAGCGGTTCCAATCCGTCGAACTTCTGCTCGTCGCGCAGCTTGGCGACGAACTGCACCGCCATACGCTGGCCATACAGGTCGCCCTCGAAGTCGAACAGGTGCACTTCCAGCAGCGGCTCGACGACCTCGTTCACGGTGGGGCGCACGCCGAGGCTGGCCACGCCGGGCCAGCTGCATTCGCCCTCGCCCAGCCCCACGCGCACCGCGAAGATGCCCTGCACCGGGCTGACCCGCTGCTGCAGATGGATGTTGGCGGTGGGGTAGCCGAGTGTGCGACCGAGCTGGTTGCCGTATTCCACCCTGCCGTCGATCACGAACGGCCGGCCCAGCAGCGGTTCGACCCCGGTAAACTCGCCAGCGGCGAGCAAGGCACGCACGCGGCTGGCCGATACGCGCGCGCCGTCGAGCTGGATCGTCGGCATGGCGCAGGCGCGGAAGCCGAGCTGCGCCCCCATGCGCTCCAGCAGCGCCACGTCGCCACCGCGCCCGTTGCCGAAACGAAAATCGCCACCCACCCAGACCTCGCGCGTGGCCAGCCGCTCGACCAGCACCCGTCGCACGAAGTCCTCGGCCGGCATCAGGGTCAGCGCCCGGTTGAAGCGCAGCAGCAGGGTGTGCTCCATGCAGGCGGCGGCAAAGCCGCGCAGCTTCTCGCGCACGCTGGACAACCGCGGCACCGGCGCCGGCGAGAAGAACGCCCGCGGCAGCGGTTCGAAGCTCACCACCACCGGGCTGCAGCCGAGCGCCTGTGCGCGTTCGCGCACCTGGCTCAGCAATGCCTGGTGGCCGCGATGCAGCCCGTCGAACGCGCCGACCGCGATCACGCTGCCGCGCGGCGCCAGGCAAGGGCCTGCGACATCCCGGGAAAGTCTCATCATCGCGTGAGTATAACGGTCGGCCGGGTGGGTTCACGCAGCCCGCAGGTCGCGCAGACGGAAGCCGCCGGCGAACAGCACGGCCACATAACCGGCCCCGCCGGCCAGCACCAGCGCGGCCAGGTGCCACAGCCGGGTCAGCACCGGCACGCCATGGGTCCAGTTCGGCCACCACCACAGGCCTGCCAGCAGCAACGCCACCATCGCCGCGCAGGCCGCCGCCAGCCGCAGCAGATGTCGCGGCCAGCCCGGCTGGCGCTGGTACACACCGGCCTGCTTCAGCCAATGCCACAGCAGCCACAGGTTCACGTAGGCCGCCACCGCGCTGGCCATGCCCAACGCCATGTGCAGGCCCGGCAACCGGGCCAGGCCGTCCATCCACGGCAAGCGTTTCAGCTCCGCCGGCGCCCACAGCTCGAACAGCAGCGCCAGGAACACCACGTTCAGCAGCATGTTGGCCAGCAGCGAGGCCACCGCCGCGCGCACTGGCGTGCGCGTGTCCTGGCGCGCGTAGAACGCCGGCAGCAGCACCTTCACCAGCGCGAACGCCGGCAGGCCGAAGCTCAGCGCGGTGATCGACAGCGTCGCCATGTGAGTGTCGTGCGCGCTCCAGTGCCCGTGCTGAAACAGCGTGGCCACCAGCGGTCCGGCCAGCAGCATCAGTGCGAACATCGCCGGCACCGCGATCAGCAGGGTGACCCGCAGGCCCCAGTCCAGCGCGTGCGAGAAGCCGGCGGTGTCGGTGGTGACGTGATGGCGCGACAGCGAGGGCAGGATCACCGTGCCCAGCGCCACGCCGAACACGCCCAGCGGCAGCTCCAGGAAACGGTCCGCCTGCGACAGCCAGCTCTGCGAGCCGACCACCAGCAGCGAGGCGATCACCGTGTCGAACAGCAGGTTGATCTGCGCCACCGACGAGCCGAACAGGGTCGGCACCATCAGCCGCATGATCTTGCGCACCTGCGGATGGCTCCAGCCCCAGCGCGGCAGGGTCAGCAGGTCCAGCCCGCGCAGCGCCGGCAACTGGAACAGCAACTGCAGGATACCGGCCGCCAGGATCGCCCAGCCCATCGCCAGAATCGGCGTCTGCAGCCGCTTCGACAGCCACAGCGCGCCGGCGATCATGCACAGATTGAGGATCACCGGGGTCAGCGCCGGCAGCGCAAAACGGTGGAAGCTGTTCAGCGCGCCGCCACACAGCGCAGTCAACGACACGAACAGCAGGAACGGGAAGGTCAGCCGCAGCAGCTCGACGGTGAGGCCGAACTTCACCGGCTCGTCGATCGCGCCGGGCGAAAACAGCACAGTCACCTGCGGCGCAAAGATGATCCCGAGCGCGGTGATCAGCAGCAGCACCCCGCCCAGCGTGCCCGATACCCGCGCCATCAACTCCTTCAGTTGCGCATGGGTGCCGGTTTCCTTCACTTCCGTGAATACCGGCACGAAGGCGGTGGAGAACGAACCCTCGGCAAACAGCCGGCGCATGAAGTTGGGAATGCGGAATGCCACCCAGAACGCGTCGGTGGCGCCATTGGCGCCGAACGCGGCGTTGATCGACATGTCGCGCACCAGGCCGAGCACCCGCGAGACCATCGTCATGCTGCTGAACGAGAGCAGCCCGCGGAGCATGCTGGGGGACTTCATGGGCAGCGGTTCTACCTTCGGCGTCGGTCGCACGGGGCGCACAGTTTGACAGCCCGCGGCGGCGGGATCACGGCCCGCCTATGGCAAAATGCCGGCACGGTCGTCGCCGCGGCACGGTCCGCCCCTGGGCGCCGCCGCCCAAGTGATTGACGCATCGGCGAATCGACCGCATAATTGGCGTCTTTTTCCACCCAACCAACCCTGCATCCGGAGTTCTACCTTGGCCAACATCAAGTCCGCGAAGAAGCGCGCGCGCCAGTCCGAACAGCGCCGCCTGCGCAACATCAGCGCACGCTCCATGGTCCGCACCGCCCTGAAGAAGGTCGTCAAGGCCATCGACGCCAAGGACAAGGCCGGCGCCGTCGCCGCGTTCAGCGCCGCCCAGCCGGTGATGGACCGCTACGCCGCCCGCGGCCTGATCCACAAGAACAAGGCCGCCCGTCACAAGAGCCGTCTGAACGCGAAGATCCGCGAACTGGCGTAAGCCGGAGCGCGACCCGTGTTGCACGAAAAAGCCGGCGCAAGCCGGCTTTTTTCATGCTCCGCTTTTGCCCCTCCCCTGCAACGCAGTGGAGGGTTGGGGTGGGGTCGCTCTTCGCCGCAAGGTCAAAAGCTACCCCCTCACCTGAAGGACTCCCTTCGGTCGCCAACCTCCCCCTGCCTGCAGGGGGAGGGGCCGAGGCGCAACCGCTGTGCTCCCTCCCCTGCCTGCAGTGGAGGGTTGGGGTGGGGTCGCTCTTCGCCGCAAGTCGAAAGTACCCCCTCACCTGAAGGACTCCCTTCGGTCGCCGACCTCCCGCTGCTTGCAGAGGAAGGAGCCAGCTTCATAGGGCGGGCACCGCCCGCCGCTTTTACATACGGGCAGCAAGAGTCGGCGGGCAGCGCCCGCCCTACACAGTTCACTGGCAAGAACGGGCGGATGCGTACCCGCCCACACGGCATCAACGGCGCGGGCGAAACTCCAGCGGCATCGGTTCGCTGGCTCGTGCCGCCGCCGGTGGCTTGGGGCCGCAGGCGCCGCAGGTGCTGCAGCCGTCGCTGCAATCACCGGTGGCCTCGGCCGGTTGCAGGCACCGGCCGATCGCGCGCGCCAACGCGCCGCGGCCGGACCGGCTGAACTGGATGGACGCCGCAGCCAGCCAGCGGTTGGTCGTTTTCCGGGCCAGCTTGCGCAACACGATCCACACGCTGGCCAGCACCGCCAGGGCGATCACCACGTACTGCATCAGCAGCCCGGTGCTCATGTCAGCGTCCTCGTCACCTGGTAGACGATGAACGAGGCGGTGTAGGCCATCACGAACATGTAGCCGAACGAGATCGCCACGTTGCGCCAGGAATCGGTCTCGCGCTTGATGATCGCCAGCGTGGACATGCACTGCGGCGCATACGCGAACCACACCAGCAGCGACAGTGCACTGGCCAGCGGGATCTGCCCGACCAGCGCCTGCCCCAGCCCTTCCGCCTCGCCGCCGACCAGGTAGACGGTGGCCAGCGCCGCCACCGCGGTCTCGCGCGCGGCAAACGCCGGGATCAGCGCCAGGCTGATCTGCCAGTTGAAGCCGATCGGCGCGAACACGTACTGCAGGCCGCGACCGATGTAGCCAGCGAAGCTGTAGTCGATCGCCGGCAGCGTCGCGCCCTCCGGCGCGCCCGGGAAGGTGGAGAGGAACCACATCAGCACGGTCAGGCCCAGGATCACCCCGGTCAGCCGCTTCAGGAAGATCATGCCGCGCTCGTACAGGCCGATCGCCACGTCGCGCACCTTCGGCAGGCGGTACGAAGGCAGCTCCATCAGCAGCGCGTGCTCGCTCTTGTCGCGGCGCAGATGCTTCATCACCCAGCCCACCAGCATCGCGCCGAGGATGCCGGCCAGGTACAGCGCGAACAGCACCACGCCCTGCAGGTTGAACAGGCCGAACACCTTGCGCGCTGGGATGAACGCGCCGATCAGCAGCGCATACACCGGCAGCCGCGCCGAGCAGGTCATCAGCGGCGCGATCAGGATGGTAGCGAGGCGGTCGCGCGGGTCGGTGATGCTGCGCGTGCCCATGATGCCGGGGATGGCGCAGGCGAAACTGGACAACAGCGGGATGAACGAGCGCCCGGTCAGCCCCACCGACAGCATCAGGCGGTCGAGCAGGAACGCCGCGCGCGGCAGGTAGCCGGACTCCTCCAGCGTGAGGATGAAGAAGAACAGCACCAGGATCACCGGCAGGAAGCCCAGCACCGTGCCGACGCCGCCGAACAGGCCGTCGACCACCAGGCTCCGCAGCGGCCCGTCCGGCATCAGCGCGGCGACGTGCCCGCCCAGCCAGCCAAAACCGCCGCCGATCAGATCGCTCATCGGCTTGCCCGCCGCGTAGACCGCCTGGAACACCAGGAACATCACCAGCGCCAGGATCGCCAGGCCGAACACCGGGTGCAGGGTCCAGCGGTCCAATGCGTCGTCGAGCTCGGCGGTGACCCGCGGCATGCGCACCGTCGCCGCCAGCAGTTCGCGCACCTGCGCGTGCAGGTCGGCGTGGTCAGCCGCGTCGTCCGACTGCACCGGCGCTGCCGGCGGCACCTCGCCGTCGACCCGCTCGATCAGCGCCCGCGCGCCACCACGCTTCACCGCCACCGTCTCCACCACCGGCAGGCCCAGCCGGCGCGACAGCTCCGGCACGTCGATGACGATGCCGCGCGAGCGTGCGGTGTCCATCATGTTCAGCGCCAGCACCACCGGCCGCCCCAGCCGCTTCACTTCCAGCACGAAGCGCAGGTGCAGGCGCAGGTTGGTGGCGTCGGCCACGCAGACGATCAGGTCCGGCGGCGCCTCGCCCGGGTAGTTGCCGGCGCAGACGTCGCGGGTGATCTGCTCGTCCGGGCTGCTGGCGTCGAAGCTGTAGGCGCCGGGCAGGTCGAGAATCTGCAGCACGCGACCGGACGGCGCGGTGAAACGGCCCTCCTTGCGCTCGACCGTGACGCCGGCGTAGTTCGCCACCTTCTGGCGGCCGCCGGTGAGCAGGTTGAACAGTGCGGTCTTGCCGCAGTTCGGGTTGCCGACCAGGGCGATGCGCAGGGTCGAGGCGCTCATGCCGCCACCTCGCTGCGCACGCTGACCCGGGCCGCCTCGGCGCGACGCAGGGCGAAGCGGGTGAAGCCGATCTGGATCAGCAGCGGGTCGCCGCCCATCGGTCCCACCGCGACCACCCGTACCGGCTCGCCGCCGACGAAGCCGAGGTCGCGCAGGCGCTGCGCGATCGGATCGGACGCATGGGCGTCATCCACGCGGTCGACCACGGCGGGAGCACCCTTGGGCAATTCGGACAGACGCACGGGCCGTCTCTCAAATAAGAACGGTTCGCATTGTAGCCCACGCCAGCTCCGTTGCACCACGCCAATTGCCGCACCCCGCTGCGTTTATCATCACGTCATTTGCCACAGGGACGACCGATGACTGATTCCATCCTCAGCGTACGCCGTGGCGCCACCGCCTGGCTCACCCTGAACCGTCCGCAGGTGCACAACGCCTTCGACGACGGCCTGATCGCCGCACTGACCGAGGCGCTGGCGGCCGCCGACGCCGATCCGGCGGTGCGCTGCGTCGTGCTCACCGGCAGCGGCAGCACGTTTTCCGCCGGCGCCGACCTGAACTGGATGCGCGGCATGGCCGCCGCCAGCGAGCAGGAAAACCGCGAGGATTCGCTGCGCCTGGCGCGGCTGATGCGCACGCTGCAGTTCCTGTCCAAGCCCACCCTCGCCCGCGTCAACGGCGCGGCCTACGGCGGCGGCGTGGGCCTGGTCGCCTGCTGCGACATTGCGATCGGCGTGGACAGCGCCAAGTTCGCGCTGTCCGAGGTGAAGCTGGGCCTTGTGCCGGCGGTGATCTCGCCCTACGTGGTCGCCGCGATCGGCCTGCGCCAGGCGCGCCGGCTGTTCGTCAGCGGCGAGGTGTTCGAGGCCGTCGAGGCGCAGCGCATCGGCCTGCTGCATGCCGTGGTGTCGGGCAGCGAACTCGACGCGGCGATCGAGCGCCAGCTGCATTTCCTCGCCAAGGCCGGCCCGCTGGCCCAGCGCGAGGCCAAGCAGCTGGCGCTGCGCATCGGCGGCGCCGATCCGGCGCAAGCCGAGCGTATCGACACCGAAAACGCCGCACTGATCGCCCGCCTGCGCATCTCGCCGGAAGGCCAGCAAGGCCTGACCGCCTTCCTCGACAAGCGCGCGCCGTCGTGGGTCGCGCAACGGTAGATACCGTCTCGTTCCGCGTTATGCAAGCGAGCATCCAGGTGATGCGTGCGCAGAGGCAACGAGGCGGTGTCTGGGGTAGTCAGGATCAAACAGCGAGTTGGTATGGATGACGCCCCAGACTAGGTGCAGGAGCTTCCGCATGGCGGCACACACGGTCACGATGGGGAGCTTCCCGCGTGCGAGCAACCGTTCGCAGAAGGCACGAACCACGGGGTTGTGGTTCTTGGCGCAGATGGCGGGAAAGTAGAGTTTGGCGCGCAAGCCGGGGGCACCGGTTTTGGAGATCCGGACCTGTCCCTTGAGCGTGCCCGACTCGCGCCGTGCCGGGTTGAGGCCGGCGAAGGCGACCAGCTTGCCCGGCGCGTCGAAGCGTCGCAGGTCGCCCAGTGCGGCGAGCAGGGAGGCCGACGTGGTCTTGGCGATGCCGGGGATGGACGTCATCAACGCCGCGTCGTAGCGCAGCTGGGGATCCTTGTCGATGTGATTGTTGATGCGCTGCTCCAGCGCCTTGATCTGCTTGCGCAGTTCCTTGAGCGACGCTTCCACCGAGTCGCGTACGGCGTCATTGGCGACGTCGAGTCGGTTCGCTTCCATCCGCTCCATGCCCTTGAGATCGTCCAGCCGTTCGACCAGCGCGCGCAAGGTGCGCTGGGCCGCTGTCGGCGGCATCCACGGCGCCATCGGATGGGTGCCGGCCTGCTGACTGGTGGCGAACTGCGCAATGAGCTTGGCGTCTGTGCGGTCGGTCTTGGTTCGCGTCAGCTGGCTCTTGCCGAAGTACTTTACTTGCGCCGGATTGGCCACGTAGACCGTCTTGCCTTGCTGTACCAGGAAGATGGCCAGTGCCTCGTGATAGATCCCCGTCGCTTCCATGCACACCGCCGCTTCCGGCGCGTGCTTGTCCAACCAGGTCATCAACTCCTGGAAGCCTTCTTCACGATTGGCCACCTTGGCGCGTGTCTGGAATTTGCCCGGCTTGGCCAGACCAACGGCCACATCAAACGTGGCCTTGGCCACATCCACTCCCACAACGTTTGTCATCGCCTTACCTCGCATGGTTTGTTCCGATCACCATGCTCATCCGGCTGATCCTTAGGTGTGCAGGCTCACGCCAGTGGCGGGCCGAGGGTACCGTTCAAACTTCTGGATGAGCGAAATCGGAACCGGGGTGTGCATCTACGTCACGGGCTCGAAGCCAAAGGAGCGCATCGGCATCACCCGGTTCCCCCGATGATCAGTCGGGAATGCTCGACCCTGACAGGTCGGACATCAAGACCTAAGGAGCGCACCCTGTGCGCGATGCTCTTCGTCACGTGACGAAAGGCATCGCGCACAGGGTGCGCTCCTACACGTGCGTCGCAATCTGCTAGCTTTAGACGATTTGCATCGACAGGGATTCGCATGTTCGAACGCGTACTGATCGCCAACCGCGGTGAAATTGCCTGCCGGGTGATCCGCACCTGCCGCCGGCTTGGCATCCGCACCATCGCGGTATATTCGGAAGCCGACAAGGATGCGCAGCACGTGCGACTGGCCGACGAGGCGTGGCCGATCGGCGGCCCGCTGCCGACCGAGTCCTACCTGCGCATCGACGCGATCCTCGACGCCGCGAAGAACAGCGGCGCCCAGGCCATCCACCCCGGCTACGGCTTCCTGTCCGAGAACACCGCCTTCTCGCGCGCCTGCCGGGACGCCGGCATCGTGTTCATCGGCCCCGATCCGGAGAGCATCGAGGCGATGGGCTCCAAGGCCGCCGCCAAGCACCTGATGGCGAAGCACGCCGTGCCGCTGGTGCCCGGCTACGACGGCGACGAGCAGGACAACGCGTACCTTGCCGAACAGGCGCACGCCATCGGCTATCCGCTGATCATCAAGCCCTCGGCCGGCGGCGGCGGCAAGGGCATGCAGATCGTCCGCTCGGATGCCGAGTTCGCCGAGGCGCTGGCCACCGCGCAGCGCGTGGCGCTGGCCGCGTTCGGCGACGCCAGTATGCTGCTGGAGCGTTATGTCGAGCAGCCGCGCCACATCGAGTTCCAGGTGTTCGGTGACCGCCACGGCCATGTGATCCACCTCAACGAGCGCGAGTGCTCGGCCCAGCGCCGCTATCAGAAGGTGCTGGAGGAAACCCCCTCGCCGTTCCTCGACGACACGCGCCGCCAGGCGATGGGTGCGGCTGCCGTGGCCGCCGCGAAAGCAGTGGATTACGTCGGCGCCGGCACGGTGGAGTTCATCGTGGCGCAGGACGGCACGTTCTTCTTCATGGAGATGAACACGCGCCTGCAGGTCGAGCACCCGGTCACCGAGCTGACCCTGGGCCTGGACCTGGTCGAATGGCAGCTGCGCGTGGCGAACGGCGAAGCGCTGCCGCTCACGCAGGATGAAGTGGCCTCGCACGGCCACGCCATCGAGGTGCGCATCTACGCCGAGGACCCCGACCAGAACTTCCTGCCCGGCTCCGGCAAGCTGCACACGCTGCGCCTGCCCGCGCCGTCGGCCCACGTGCGCCTCGACGGCGGCGTGGTCGAGGGCGATACGGTGACGATCTTCTACGACCCGATGATCGCCAAGCTGATCGTGTTCGACGCGGACCGGCCGCAGGCCCTGCAACGGCTGCGCGAAGCGCTGGCGGCGTGCGAGATCACCGGCCCGAAATCGAACATCGGCTTCCTCGAACGGCTGGCGCGGCACCCGGCCGTGGTCGAGGGGCGCATCGACACTGGCTACCTGGATCGCCACCTCGACGAATTCCTGGTCGGCGATGCGGCACCGACCGCTGGCGTACTGTTCGCGGCCGCGACGGCGGTGTTGCTGCGCGACGAGTCGCACCTGGCCACCGCCGCCTCCGACCCGCATTCACCCTGGGCCAGCGCCGACGCTTGGCGCATCAGCCATGCTGGCAAGCGCATCGTGGCGCTGACCTGGCGCGAGCAGCGCTTCGAGATCGAGGCGCGTGGCCACGCCGGCGATTACCAGCTGCGCCATGGCGAAACCGGCTGCAGCGTGCGCGGCGCGCGCCTGCTCGACGACCATCTCAGCGCCCGCTTCGACGGCGAATCGCGCCGCGTGCCGCTGCGCGCTGACGCCGCCCACGTGCTGCTGCACGACGCCCACGGCCAGCGCTACAGCTTCGCCCGCGCCGCCGCATTCGCGTGGGCGTCCAGCGACGACGCCGGCGGCAACCAGGTGATCGCGCCGATGCCCGGCCGCATCGTGCTGGTGAAGGCGAAAGCCGGCGACACGGTCGAGCAAGGCCAGGAGCTGCTGGTGATGGAAGCGATGAAGATGGAACTGGCCTTGAAGGCGCCTCGCGCCGGCACCATCGAGAGCGTGAATGCCACACAGGGCGAGTTTGTCGAAGCCGACGCGGTGCTGGTGCGTTTCGCCGATCGAGCTTCTTGAGCCCCTCTCCCCTCGGGAGAGGGGTTGGGGTGAGGGTTCGGGCAGGCAGGATGGTTCACCTCGACCCCGCACCCTCATCCGCCCCTTCGGGGCACCTTCTCCCGGAGGGAGAAGGACATTACGTCCTTCGGAACTTTTTCATGAACGCTTCCAACCACGTCCGCATCGTCGAAGTCGGCGCCCGCGACGGCCTGCAGAACGAGAAGACCATGCTGCCGGCCGAGGTGAAGATCGCGCTGATCGACCGGCTCTCCTCCACCGGTCTGAAGACCATCGAGGCGACCAGCTTCGTCAGCCCGAAGTGGGTGCCGCAGCTCGCCGACGCAGCCGAAGTGTTCGCCGGCATCCGCAAGCTGCCGGGGGTGAGCTACCCGGTGCTGGTGCCGAACCTGCAGGGCTACCAGCGCGCGCGCGAAGCCGGCGCCACGCATGTCGCCGTGTTCACCGCCGCGTCCGAAGCGTTCAACCGCCGGAACATCAACGCCTCGATCGACGAGTCGATCGAGCGCTTCATCCCGGTGATGGAACAGGCCCAGGCCGACGAGGTGAAGGTGCGCGGCTACGTCTCCACCGTGCTCGGCTGCCCCTACCAGGGCGCGGTGCCGGTGGCCGACGTGGTGCGCGTGGCGCGGCGCATGTACGAGCTGGGCTGCGACGAGATCTCGCTGGGCGACACCATCGGCGTAGGCACTCCGGCGAAGGCGCGCGCGATGCTGCACGCGGTGGCGCAGGAGGTGCCGATCCATGCGCTCGCCGTGCACTTCCACGACACCTACGGCCAGGCGCTGGCGAACATCCTGGCCTGCCTGGAGGAAGGCGTGCGCGTGGTCGACAGCGCCGTCTCCGGCACCGGCGGCTGCCCGTACGCAAAGGGCGCCACCGGCAACGTAGCCAGCGAGGACGTGGTCTACATGCTGTACGGCCTGGGGCTGGAAACCGGCATCGACCTCGACCTGCTCATCGCCACCGGCGCCTGGCTCGCCGCGCAGCTGCACAAGGAAACCGCCAGCCGGGTCACCCGCGCGCGCACGGCCGCCGGCTGAGCCGCCCGTGCTCCCCGCGCGACTCGTTATGATCGAAACCTCGATCGACGAGGGGCAGGACACGATGCGCGCAAACCCGACGATCCGGCGAACGACGACACTCCTGCTGCTCCTGCTGTGCGCCGTGCTCGCACCCGTGGCGGCGGGCGGCACCACACCCAAGGGCGACTGGCTGCTGCTGCCCGAGCGCGTGTGGACCGGCGACGGCGACGGCGCGCACAGTGGTTGGGCGGTGCTGGTGCACGACGGCGCGATCGCCGCGGTGGGTCCGGCGGCGTCGATCCAGGCGCCAGCCAATGCGCAGCGCATCGAACTGCCCGGCGCCACGCTCACACCCGGCCTGATCGACCTGCACTCGCACCTGTTCCTGCATCCGTACAACGAGACGCTGTGGAACGACCAGGTGCTTACCGAGCCGCAGGACTACCGCACGCTGGAAGCCGCCGCGCACGCGAAGGCCACTCTGCTCGCCGGCTTCACCACCCTACGCGATCTCGGCACTGAGGGTGCCGGCTACGCCGACGTGTCCGTGAAACGCGCGATCGACGAAGGCCTAATCCCCGGTCCGCGGTTGTTCGTGGCCACCCGCGCGATCGTGGCCACCGCCAGCTACGGCCCCGGCCCGCGCGGCTTCCGCCCGGATCTCGAACTACCCGGCGGCGCGCAGGAAGTCAGCGGCGTCGACCAGGCGATGGCCGCGGTGCGCGAGCAGGCCGCGCGCGGCGCCGACTGGATCAAGCTCTACGGCGACTACCGCGTCGGCCCCGACGGCGCCACCGCGCCCACCTTTACCCCCGCCGAGCTGAAGGCGCTGGTCGACACCGCGCACCAGCTCGGCCGTCCGGTCGCCATGCACGCAGCCAGCGACGTCGGCGTGCGCATGGCGGCGGAAGCCGGTGCGGACAGCATCGAGCACGGCTACGGCGCCAGCGAGGCGACCTTCAAGCTGCTCAAGCAGAAGGCCATTGCCTACGAGCCCACGCTCACTGCGGTCGCGTCTACCGAGCAGTACTTCCACCACTACGTGCCCGGCCGCGACCCACCCACCCCACGCATGCAGGAGGCCGCCCGCGCGTTCCGCACCGCGCTGAAGCTGGGCGTGACCATCGGCAACGGCAGCGACGTGGGCGTGTTCACGCATGGCGAGAACTGGCGCGAACCAGCCGCAATGGTCGCTGACGGCATGACGCCCGCGCAGGCGCTGCACGCCGCTACCGACGTGGCGGCGAAGATCCTGCGCCAGCAGGCCGCGTTCGGCCGCATCGCGCCCGGCCTGCGCGCCGACCTCGCCGCCTTCGCGGGCGACCCGGACGCGCAGATCGACGCCCTGAAAAAACCGGTGTTCGTGATGAAGGACGGCAGCGTCTACCGCCACCCCTGACCGCAAGCCCGGCGCGTACCGCTCAGTCGAGCGCGAGGCGCAGGAACGGCGAGGGCTCGCGCTCCACGAATTCGCGGCGTACGTGCGCCAGCAGCTCGCGCTGGCTGCCGAACGGCAGCAGCGCGGCGGCCTCATCCAGGGTGACCCAGCGGAACGCCGAGTGCTCGCCGTTGAGGCGCACCTGCACTCCCTCGGCCACGCGCGCCACGAAGGCAGGCACGATTTCGATGGCGTCCGCTGCAGCGAGATAGACCTGCTCGCAGAAGCTGGTGGCCCAGAAGCTTTGCGGCACCAGCGCGGTTTCCTCGCGCAATTCGCGCAACGCGGCCTGCCAGCCCGTCTCGCCCGCCTCGACATGGCCGGCGAAGTAACTCCACGCACCGTCGAGATAGGCGCCGGCGCGCCGCGCCACCAGCATGTGCGTCGCCGCGCCCGAGCCGCGCAACGCCACCACGGACACCATGGTGCTGCGCACCGGCAGGCCGCGTCCGACGCTCATGCGGATGCCAGCAGCTCGCGGCTGGCCGCCGCGCTCGGCCGTGCCGCCACGCGCGTGAACCACGGGCCGATGCTCGGCAGCGTGCGGTCGAAGGGCTGGTTCACACCGGCGCCGAAATCCAGCCACACGTAAAGCCAGATATCCGCCGCGCTGAAGCACTCGCCGCACAGCCACGGCCCGGCGCCGAACAGGCCATCGAGCCAGGCCAGGCGATCCTGCGCGATGCGCTTCAGGCCTGCCGCTGCCTCGGGCGCCACCGGGATGCGCGGCGCGAAGCGCGACAGACCCTCGGCGTAGTGGAAGGCGTTGTGGATGAACTCGGTGACGTTGAGCTCCACCCGCCGCCACCATTGGCGGGTCAGTGCGCGCTGTTCCGGCGTTGCGCCGACCAGCGCCGGCGCGGGGTGCAGCTCCTCCAGGTATTCGGCGATCGCCACCGCCTCGGCCAGCGTCGAGCCGTCGTCCAGCCGCAGCGCCGGTGTCTGCCCGGCCGGGTTGATCGCAAGATAAGCGGGCTCGCGGTTCTCGCCGCGCATCACGTCCACCGTCACGGCCGGCAGGCGCAGGCCTTTCTCCAGCAGGAACATGCGCAGGCAACGCGGCGCGGGGCTTATGGCATCGTAGACCAGCACAGCACGACTCCCGGGCGGCACCAACTCGGTGCACACTACACCCTCTCCTTTCCCCGCACCCCGCTTCCATGGCCAACGACTACCTGATCCGCCGGATCGAGCCTTCCGACAACGCGGCCATCGCCGCGATCATCCGCACCGTGATGCCCGAGTTCGGCGCCGACGGCCCCGGCTTCGCGATCCACGACGCCGAGGTGGACACGATGTGCGAGGCCTACGCACAGCCACGCAGCAGCTATTTCGTGGTCGAGCGCGACGGGGCGGTGATCGGCGGCGGCGGCGTGGCGCCGCTGCAGAATGCCGAAGCGGACGTGTGCGAGCTGCGCAAGATGTATTTCCTGCCCGCCGCGCGCGGCATCGGCGCGGGTGCGGCGATGATGCAGCGTTGCCTCGACGCGGCGCGCACGCACGGCTTCCAGCGCTGCTACCTGGAAACGCTGACCGGCATGGACGCGGCGCAGGCGCTGTACAAGCGCAGCGGTTTCACGCCGTTGTGCGCACCGCTGGGCGGTACCGGACACTTCAGCTGCGACCGCTTCTTCATCCGCGAGCTGTGACCGTGATGACCGCCATCCGCACCGCCCGCGACGAAGACGCCGCAGCCATCCACGCCATCTACGCCCCTTCGGTCAGCGCCGGCACGGCCACCTTCGAGACCGAACTGCCCGGCGTGGACGCCATGCGCGAACGCCTGCGCGCTCGCCTCAAGCACTACCCGTGGCTGGTGTGGGAAGAGGCCGGCGAGGTGCTGGCCTATGCCTATGCCGGACGCTTCCGCGAGCGCGCCGCCTACGACTGGATCGCCGAGACCTCGATCTACGTGCGCGCCGACGCGCAGCGTCGCGGCATCGCACGCCAACTGTACGGCGCGCTGCTGGACGTGATGCGGCAGCAGGGCATCACCCAGGCCGTCGGCGTGATCACCCTGCCCGGTGCGGCCAGCGTGGCGATGCATGAGGCCATGGGCTTCCAGCCCGCCGGCGTGTGGCGCCAGTGCGGCTACAAGCTGGGGCAGTGGTGGGACGTGGGGGTGTGGCAGAAGGAACTGCAGCCGGCGGCGAATCCGCCCGCAGCCGTCATCCCGTTCCCCCGGCTGCCGCCAGCGCAGTTGCAATCACTGCTGGAACGCCAACACTGAATTCCCAACGCGCGTAGGGCGGGCACGGCCCGCCGCTTTGTCCTCACGATGCCGAAGAAGCCAAAGCTGGCGGGCAGTGCCCGCCCTACAACTGTGCGATGCCATAAAAAAAACGTGCCCGCGGTGGCGGGCACGTCTTCATGCGTCGCGGTCGAACCGACTTACTGGTTGAGCAGCAGGTCGACGATCACGCCGGTGGCGATCGCCACCAGCAGGTAGTCGCCGCTATCGCTGCGCACCCAGCGATAGCCGCGCGGCGGTTCGCGCAGGTCGGCGTCGCGCCAGTCGTACACCACGTAGCGGGTGCTGCGGTATTCCTCCGGCAGGTAGCCGCCGCGCTTGTACCAGCCCTCGTGGCGGCCACGGTCGTGCCAGTTCTTGTAATGGCCGTAGGCATGGCCGCGGCCACGACCGTGACCCGGTCCCTGGTCGTCGTCATCGTCGTAGCGCACGTAGCGACCGCCATCCTGATCATGGCCGCGACCGCGATCGCCATCATCCTGCTCATACCCGTCATTGTCGTGACCATGGCCACGACCGTGGCCGTAACCCTGCGCCAGCACGGAGCCGCTGGCCAGCATCAGCATCGCACCGCACACGACGGACAGACCTAGCAGCTTCTTCATGTGTCGATCTCCACTTCTATGGACCATGGGGCCGCCCGCATCGTACCGGCAATCACCCCGGCACTGCTGTGCGGCCCGGCACAAAGCTTGCCCCGGCCAGCCCAACCCGGCATGAACCGCCCGGACCCGGTCGGATTCGCGTTCAGCCTGCAGCAACCGGGGCCGCTCGGCTACCATTGGCGGCTTTCAGCATCCATTTCGGGGGAATTCCTATGCAGCTCGATCAGGTCAAGGCGATCATCACCGGCGGCGCCTCCGGTCTCGGCCACGCGGTGGCGCAGCACTTCGTCGCCCACGGCGGCAAGGTCGCGCTGTTCGACGTCAACGACGACAAGGGCCAGGCCGCCGCGAAGGAGCTGGGCGGCGCCGCGCGCTTCTTCCGCACCGACGTCACCTCCGAGGACGGCGTGGCCACCAACGTGGCCGCCGCGCACCACGCGATGGGCGGCCTCAACGTGGTGATGAACTGCGCTGGCATCCTCGGCGCCGGCCGCGTGCTGGGCAAGGAGGGCCCGATGGCGCTGTCCACCTTCGCCACCACCGTGATGGTGAACCTGGTCGGCAGCTTCAACGTGGCCAAGGCCGGCGCGGCGCTGATGCAGAACAACGAGGCCGGTGAGGACGGCGAGCGCGGCGTGATCGTCAACACCGCCAGCGTGGCCGCGTATGAAGGCCAGATCGGCCAGGCGGCGTACTCCGCCTCCAAGGGCGGCGTGGTTGGCATGACCCTGCCAATGGCGCGCGAGCTGGCCCGCTTCGGCATCCGCGTGGCGACCATCGCACCGGGCATCTTCTGGACTCCCATGATGGACGGCATGCCCGAGTCCGTGCAGCAGTCGCTGTCCGCCTCGATCCCGTTCCCCTCGCGCCTCGGCAAGCCGCAGGAGTTCGCGCAGACCGTCGCCTTCATCCTCGGCAACCGCTACATCAACGGCGAGACCATTCGCCTCGATGGCGCGGTGCGGTTGGCTGCCAAATAGCCGGGATTCGGGATTCGAGATTCGGGATTCGTACAATCCGCATCGCGCAAGCCCTGACGCCCCGGCTCCAGAACGAATCCCGAATCCCCAATCCCGAATCCCGGAAAAAAAATGAAAGCTTCCGACGTCAAGAAAGGCAACGTGGTCGAACACGACGGTACCGTCTACCAGGTGCGCGACATCGAGCGCAGCGCGCCCACTGCGCGCGGCGGCAACGTCACCTTCCGCTTCACCATGTATTCGATCCCCGGCGGGCGCAAGTACGACCTCAGCCTGCGCGCCGACGACGATCTGCGCGAGATGGACCTGGTGCGCCGCGCGGCGAACTTCTCCTACATGGATGGCGAGGCCTTCGTGTTCATGGACGCCGAGGATTACACCCAGTACCCACTGTCGCCGGAACTGGTGGGCGACAACGCCGGCTACATCGTCGAGAGCGTCGAGGGCTACTACGTGCAGCTGATCGACGACGCCCCGGTGGGCCTGCAGGTGCCCACCAGCGTGGTGCTCACCGTGGTCGACACCGCGCCGGAGATGAAGGGCGCCAGCGCCACCAAGCGCACCAAGCCGGCCAAGCTCGACACCGGCATCGAGATCCAGGTGCCTGAGTACATCAGCAACGACGAGAAGGTGTGGGTGAACACGCTGACCGGCGAGTTCGCGGGTAGAGCCTGACGCGTTTGCGACAGTCCAGTGGACTGTCGCGCGTCAGGCTCCGGTGAGGCATGGATGCCGGGCGGACAGCGCCGCAAGGACGCCTGCTCGCCCTCCCCTGTTGCGCTGACACACAGAACGCGAGCGTGAGGCCTGCGGCACCTGGTTTTGCCATACTCGTCCCTCACCTCGCTGCTCATCACGCCTGATGCCCTCCAGCGCCTATTCGCTCCGCGCCCACGCGCTCGAAAGCCTGACCGCCATCAAGCGGCCGGACGTACCGTGGCGGGTGGTGCTGCGCAATACCGCGGCGGTGGTGCTGCCGCTGGGTGTGGGCATGGCCACCGGCCACCCGCAGATCGGCCTGGGCGTGGCCGCCGGCGCGCTGGACACGATGTTCTCCGACCAGCACGGGCCCTATCGCCAGCGCATGCAGCAATTGCTGCTGGCCTCGCTGGCCGCCGGCCTCGCCGCGCTGGTGGGTTTCCTGATCGGCGGCCAGTTGCTGCCGATCCTGCTGGCTACGGCGGCCTGCGGCTTCTTCGGCGGCCTGCTGGTGGTGTTCGGCACCGACACCGCGCGGGTCGGCATGACCAGCATGATCCTGCTGGTGATCACCGCCTCGACGCCGGCCTCGCTCGAGCATGCGCTCGGCGGCGCCGCGCTGATCTTCGCCGGCGGCCTGCTGCTGATGGTGTTCTCGCTGGCGGCGTGGCCGCTGCAGCGTTACTGGCCGGAGCGCATGGCGCTGGCCAACGTATACGCGGGGCTGGCGGAACTGGCCCGGCAGCCATCGCACGACGAGGCCGACGTGCCGGCGCTGACCGAGGCGATGACCACGCTGCAGCAGACCCTGCTCGGCCGCCACCGCGCGCACGGCCGCGCGATGGAGGCGTTCGGCGTGCTGCTGGAGCTGGCCGAGCGGATCCGGTTGGAACTCACCGCGATGAGCGCGCTGCACGCCGAGCCGGGCATCCATGCGCGGTTTCGCGACGACGCCGCACACGTGCTGGCAGCCATCGCCGAGGCGCTGGAACGCGGCGACTCGCCCGAACGCGCGCAGCGCATGCTTGAGGCCCTGCGCGCCAGCGAGCGCATCCTGCTCGACGGCAACGAACGGGCGCCTGGGCTGGCCGCGCACATCCACGCGCTGGCCGGCCAGCTGGCCGCCGCGGTGCGCAACGCCGACTGGGCCGGCAGCCGCGGCGAACTGCGCGCCAACGCGGCCGAAACCCGGCTGCCGCCGTCGCTGCGCAGCAACTCCCCCTGGGCCACCCTGCGCGCCAGCCTCACGCCGCGCTCGGTGGCGTTCCGCCATGCCGTGCGCATGGCGGTCTGCCTCACTGCCGCCCTGTGGCTCTCGCGCCAGCTGCAGCTGCCGCACGGCTACTGGCTGCCGATGACTGCGGCGATCGTGCTGCGCCCGGACTTCGCCGCCACCTTCAACTTCGGCCTGCTGCGCGTGCTCGGCACCGTGCTCGGGTTGGTGCTGACCACCGTGCTGCTGCACGTCACGCCGGACGAACCGTGGGCGCACCTGGCGCTGATGGCGCTGCTGTGCATGGCGTTCCGCTACCTGGCCAGCGCGCACTACGGCATTGCGGTGGCGGCGCTGACCGGCACCGTGGTGATCCTGCTCTCGTTCGACGGCGTGAACCCGGGCCTGGCGGTAACCGACCGCGTGATCAACACGGCGCTGGGCTGCGGCATGGCCCTGCTCGCCTACGTGGCCTGGCCGACCTGGGAGCGTGGCCGCGCGCGCGCCGCACTGGCCGACATGCTGGACGCCTACGCCAGCTATCTGCACGCCCTGGCAAAGCCCGGGCAAACCGCCCTCCACAACGACACGCGCAGCGCGGCACGCACCGCGCGCACCAACGCGCAAGCCTCGATCGACCGCATGCGCACCGAGCCGGCCACGCCGCCGGAACTGCTGGCCCTGGCGCGCGCGCTGTTCGCCAACGGCAACCGCCTGGCGCGCAGCGCAATGTCCCTGGAAGCCACCCTCGACGATCTCGCCACACTGGCCGAACCGGCCGGCGTCGCACGCTTCGTCGAACAGGCGGCCGGCAACCTGCGCGCGATCGCCGCCGCCCTGCGCGAACAGCACCCGACCGGCCCGCTGCGCGACCTGCGCGCGCTGCAGCGCCGGCTGGTCGGTGCGATGCAGGAAGGTGATGCCCCTGCGGCCGCCGAGCTGCTGGCACGCATCAGCGACCGCCTGGTGGACAACGTCGACACGCTGGCCTACGTGACGAACCGCAGCCGGCCGGACGTTCCCGTCCGGTAGGGCGGGCACCGCCCGCCGCTGTTTGCTTCAAGGGCCGGCGGGCAGTGCCCGCCCTACCAAGCGCGACGCCACTGCACGGAGGTTTTACACTGCGCGAATGCTGAAGATCGACACCCACGCGCACATCCTGCCCCGCGACTGGCCGAATCTGGCGGCGAAGTTCGGCGATGACCGCTTCCCGGTGATGACGCATACCGACGGGCGCCACCGCATCTACAAGGACAGCCGCTTCTTCCGCGAAGTGTGGGATTCGGCGTTCGATCCACAGACGCGCATCGACGACTACGCCCGCTTCGGCGTCGACGTGCAGGTGATCTCCACCGTGCCGGTGCTGTTCTCGTACTGGGCGCCGGGCCACCAGGCGCTGGAACTTCATCGCCACCTGAACGAGCACATGGCCGGCATCTGCCGCGACTTTCCGCGCCACTACGCCGGCATAGGCACCGTGCCGCTGCAGGCGCCGCAGCTGGCCGTGCGCGAGCTGGAACGCTGCATCGACGAGCTGGGCCTGCAGGGCGTGCAGATCGGCTCGCATTGCGGCGACTGGAACCTGGATGCGCCAGAGCTGTTCCCGTTCTTCGAGGCCGCCGCCGATCTCGGCGCCGCGGTGCTGGTGCACCCGTGGGACATGATGGGCATGGCCAGCATGCCGAAGTACTGGATGCCGTGGCTGGTCGGCATGCCCGCCGAACAGTCGCGCGCCGCCTGCTGCCTGGCCTTCGGCGGCGTGCTGGAGCGGCTGCCGAAGCTACGCGTGATGCTGGCCCACGGCGGCGGCAGCTTCCCCTACACCATCGGCCGCATCGAGCACGGCTTCAAGATGCGCCCCGACCTGGTCGCCACCGACAACCCGCGCAACCCGCGCGAGTACCTGCAGCGTTTCTACTTCGACTCCTGCGTGCACGACGACCGGGCGCTGCACTATCTGCTGGATGTGACGGGCGCCCGCCAGGTGATGCTCGGCACCGACTATCCTTTCCCGCTGGGGGAACAGCAACCCGGCAGCGGCATCGAGGCGCTGGGCCTGGACGAAGCCGACCGCGCGCGGCTGTTCCACGGCACCGCGTTGGAATGGCTGAGTCTGCCCCGCCACCGCTTCGCTCCCGATCCCATCACGAAGGAACCCGCATGAGCCTTCTGCGCAGCACCATCCTCGCGATCGTCTTCGCCACTGCCCTGCTGGCCGGTGGTGCGCGCGCCGCCGACGTCAGCATGGCCGACGGCAGCGTCCACTTCAGCACGCCGGGCAACTGGCTCGACATCATGGAAACCCAGGGTGACCCCGAAGCCCGCGTGTTCCAGGTGCCCGACCCCTCGCCCACCGGCAAGAACAGCCTCGCCCGCGTCACCGTCACGGTGAAGCAGGTGGCCGACCTCAACGGCTTCAACCAATACCGCAGCGAAGCCACCGCCAAAGCCATGGCGCTGCCCGGCTACAAAGCCAACGAAGTGCCGCCAGGCCCGAACAGCAACGTCTACACCGCGCAGGAAAACGCCGCCGCCTTCAGCTACACCGAGCACTACTGGTTCAAGAACGGCCACGCGATCCAGCTGCGCTGCATGCGCCCCAGCCAGACGCAGGCCGGTGCCGACTGGAAGGCCGCCTTCGACAAGGGTTGCGACGCGATCGCCGCACAGTTGAAATAATCAACTGCCTTGCTCCCTCCCCTGCCCCGCAGGGGAGGGTTGGGCGACCGAAGGGAGTCCTTTAGGTGTGGGGTAGCTCTTGATCTTCCCGCACGCCCGGACAACCCCCTCCCAACCTCCCCCTGCGACCGAAGGAAGTCCCTTTGGGACGTGCAAGGGGAGGAGCCGCTCTCAGAGACTGAACGATGCCCGCAAGTTTCGAAGCCACCCTCGACTGGGCCAACGCCCGCGATGCCGCCGACCCGCTGCGCGCATTCCGCGACGAGTTCCTGATCCCGCCGCACGAAGGGCGCGACAGCGCGTACTTCTGCGGCAATTCGCTCGGCCTGCAGCCGCGCGCGGTACGCGAAGCCGTCAACGCGGAGCTGGACTACTGGGGTGAACTGGGCGTGGAAGGCCACTTCAAGGGCCGCCTGCCGTGGATGGATTACCACGAGTTCGTCCGCGACGACCTCGCCACCATCGTCGGTGCGCAGCCCACCGAGGTGGTGACGATGAACACCCTGGGCGTGAACCTGCACCTGATGATGGTGAGCTTCTACCGCCCCCGCGCCGAGCGTCCGGCGATCCTGATCGAGGCCGGCGCGTTCCCCACCGACCGCTACGCGGTGGAATCGCAGATCCGCTTCCATGGCTTCGACCCGGCCAGCGCGCTGATCGAGCTGCAGAGCGACGAACCGAACGGCACCACCTCGCTCGCCGCCATCGAGCGCGCGCTGGCCGAACATGGCTCGCGCATCGCGCTGGTGCTGCTGCCCGGCGTGCAGTACCGCACCGGCCAGGCCTTCGACCTCGAGGCGATCACCGCACTCGGCCACAAGCACGGCTGCACCGTCGGTTTCGACCTCGCCCACGCCGTCGGCAACCTGCCGCTGCAACTGCACGACAGCGGCGCCGACTTCGCCATCTGGTGCAGCTACAAATACTTGAACAGCGGCCCCGGCGCGGTCGGCGGCGCCTTCGTGCACGAACGCCACGCCCAAGCCGTGCTGCCGCGCTTCGCCGGCTGGTGGGGCCACGACAAGGCCACCCGCTTCCAGATGGGCCCCGAGTTCCGCCCGACCCCAGGCGCCGACGGCTGGCAACTGTCCAACCCGCCGATCCTCGCGCTGGCGCCACTGCGCGTGTCACTCGAGATCTTCCGCCGCGCCGGCATGAACGCACTGCGCGAGAAGTCGCTGCAACTCACCGGCTACCTGGAATGGCTGGTGCAGACGCAGCTAGCCGACGTGCTGCAGGTACTGACCCCCGCCGAACCGCAGCGCCGCGGCGCCCAGCTCTCCATCCGCGTGACCGGCGGCCGCGAGCGCGGCCGTGCCCTGTTCGAATACCTGATGGACCACGGCATCATCGGCGACTGGCGCGAGCCGGATGTGATCCGCATCTCGCCCGCGCCCCTGTACAACCGGTTCGCGGATTGTCTGGCGTTTGCGGAGGCGGTACGGGCCTGGGGTCGCGGCGACTGATTCGGGTCCTGTAGAGGCTCGTTGAGCTAGCTCTTTACGCCGGCTCCCCTCGGCTCGAGTCCGCACTCCGCATGACGCGGCAGCGATGGGGTCAGCGAGCCGAAAACTCGCCAGGGTCCTTTCGAGTCAATGTCTGGAACGCCTGCATGATCTGCTCCGGCGTAAATCCGCAATGGCCTTCGCCGACCGGCGGCAATACCGTCGGCGCACGGCCATGCGCGGCCTGCACCATGGCCGGATATACCGGCTGGTAGCGCGCGGGAATGAGGGGATCGTCGTTGTCGTACTGCAGGACCAATGGCTTGCGGATCTTGCCGCTGAGCGAGGTTGCTGCTGCCAGGTAACGCACCGCTTGTGGGTCGCCCGCGTAGCGGTGCACACCGCGATTGAACGCCGCATCGTCACCGAAGCCGGCATAAATCGTCGCGCGATTGTCAACCGGCAGGCCTTTCGCACGCGCGACCATTTGGTGCAGGACCAGGTAATGCACGCCGATGGTGCCGGCCAGGCGTTCGCGCGATACCTGCGCGTGCCTGGCAAGGAGCCGTGCGGCGTCTTCATTGGTCTTCAGCGCGGCATCCACCGCGTGCATCACCTCCATCTGGCCCAGCGTCGGCCCGGCAGGATCGGCAAGGCCGCCCTGCGGCAATCCGGCTGTGCGGGGAAAAAAGTAGTCGAACGCCACGAGAGAGGTCAGCACATCGTCGAACACGCGCGTGCCGGGCACGTTGGCGCCGCACAGGGACAACGCGCCGTCGTAGTACTTGCCGTGGTGCTCCAGACTCGCCAGCGCGACGTAGCCGCCCATCGAGAAACCGACGAGGTAAGTGCGCCTGGGCTTGCCGTACTTGTGTCCGAACCACGCACGCAGCCGCTCGTTGTCGCGCAGCGCGTCATCCACCGCCCACCCTTGCGAGGCAAAGCTGCTCTGCGCCACCGCGTACCCGGCCGCGAGAAACAGCGGAGCTTCATCGCCCAGCGGTTTCGGCATGGTGCGCGGCGTGCCGATCGGCTCGAAGCCGTGCAGTTGCATGACCAGTTCGCCGTTCCAGTTCGCGGGGATATCCACCCGGTACGGCGCGCCTTCCAGAACGCCGGTGTCCACCGTGGGAGTGGACTCCGCTTTACGTTCGGGGGCGGCATCGCGCGCGTGCGCCATCCCCAGACTCAGAGCGACCACCATCAAGAGGACGACTGCACCATTGGGTTTCCGGATCATCTGGAGCAACTCCTTAGCTTTGGGAAGGAAACAGAGGTCAGGCCAATCTTCAACGATGCCCCGGAACAAGCCATATATCAGCTGTGGTGCGGAGCATACCGCCGCTGGCTCACCGCCCGGCGAACACCACCGCCGGTTGCAGCTTCACCACCGGGCGCACGCTGATCAGCGCGGCCACCACGCTCACCACGACCACGCCCAGCAACCCCGCCAGCGGGGTGAACCACAGCATGCGGAACGGGAAGCCCAGCCGCACCACGACCTCGCCGGCGATGCCGCACAACCCCAGGCCCATGCCGGTGCCCAGCAAGGCGCACATCGCGGTCTGCGCCAGCACCATCGCGGTCAACGTTCCCGACGGCGTGCCCAGTGCCTTGAGCACGGCGTACTGGCTCTGGTGCTCGTAGGTGAACATGTAGAGCATGATGCCGGTGACGCCGAAGCCCATGGTCATCGCCAGCATGAGCATCGCCGCGATGTCGCCGACGTCCTCGGAGTTGACCAGGAACCAGCGCACCGTGTCGGACTTGAAATCCGCCGTGGTGCGTGCGCGCAGGCCTGTGCGCTGCTCGATGCGCCTGGCCACCTCGGGCGGCGAGGCGCCCGCCACGGTCCGCGCCATCACGAAGGTCAGCGTATGCGGCTCCACCGGCAGGATGAGCAACGCGTTGGACAGCGTGGTGTAGAGCAGCGGCCGCGGTGGGAAACGCGGCAGGGTCGAGGACTGGCCCAGCACGCGCACCAGGTGCTCGTTGACCAGCAGCTCGTCGCCGCTGCGCAACTCGCGCGTCGGCACATCCAGGTGCGCGCCGTCGTGCGGCCACTGGTCCTGCGGCAGCGCCGGCGTCTCCAGCTTGCCGCTGGTGCCGCCGGCGTCGACGATCACCGCAGCGCGCGCGCGCAGCTCGTCGGGATTCCGTCCGGGCACCACCGGCGCGCCGGCCAGCGAGGCGTCGTCCACGCCGATCACCTGGAAGGTCTGGAACTGTCCGTTTGCGAAACGCACATCCGCGTTGCCCAGCGCCAGCGGCACCGCGCGGCTGACGCCGTCGACGCTGCGCACCCGGTCCAGCGCGGAGGCCGGCATGTTGATGGTCTGCTCCACCGACTGCACCGCCGGGTCCATCACCCACACGTCGGTGGCGCCGTTCTCGGAGATCAGCGCGAAGCCGTTGGTCATGAAGCCGCAGAAATACGAGGCGGCGAAGGTGACCAGGAAGGAGGTAAAGGCGATCCCGAACAGCAACCCCACGAACTTCGCGCGATCCGCCGCCAGCATCTTCAGCGCGATGCGGAACATCAGCGCTGTCCGCCCGCCGGCTGGCCCGGCGCGGGCGGCACCTCGATGAAGGCATCCATCTGCTGCCCGAGGTACACCGGCAGCGTGCCGCGCTCGAAGCTGTAGATCACCTGCAGCACGCGGACGTCGGTGCGCTCCGTGCTCAGTCCGGTCAGCGACGTCTTGGGAGTGACGTACGGCTCGATGTACTCGAAGTGCAGCGGGATGGACAGGCGCGAATTGCCGCGCACGAACGCGCGTGCCTGCGTGTGCGGACGGACGCGCCACGCGTCGTTCTCGTCGATGTCCACGCGCAGGTACATGCGCTGGTCGTCGCCGATCAGCACCAGCGGCTTGGCCACCTCACCCGCCGGCGCGAACTCGCCCACCCGCACGTTGACCTGCAGGATGCGTCCAGCGATGGGGGCATGAGCCACCGCGCGGGCGATATCGACCTCGATCTGCTGCTCGGTCGCCGCAGCCGTCTCCACCGCAGAAGCAGCCGCCTCCATGTCGTCCCTGGCGTTGGTCAGCGCCTCGACGCTGAGGGCAGACTTGTCGAGGCGCTGCAGATTCGTGAGGTAATCCAGCCGGTGTGCGGGCTTCGCCAGTGCCGCCCGGGCCAGCCGGACATTGGCCTTGGCCACGCCCAGGCGCGCCTGCAGGTCGCGGTCGTCGATGCTGAAGAGCGGAGCGCCGGCCTCGACCTCGTCGCCCGGTCGCACGTCGATCGCGCTGACCACCCCGGGCACGGCGGTGCCGACCGACACGTTGCCCAGGCCGGTTTCGGTGATGCCGGTGCCGACCACATAGTCGGCGAAGGACACCTGCTCCATCGGCGCCGCCGAGGTCGTCACCACGGCCGAATCGCCGGAGCGGAACACCACCGCCACCGCGATGATGGCGCCGGCCAGCGCCAGGCCGGCCAGCAGGTAGATCCGCTTCTCGAATGGCGCCATCACGACTGCTCCCCCTGCCGCCCGCCCTCGCTGATCTCGATGATCCGCCCGTCCTCCATGCGCGCCATGCGATCGGCGTAGTCGAAGGTCCGGTTGTCGTGCGTGACCACGATCAGCGCCCGGTCGGACGCACGGGCCACGCCGCGCAGGATGTCCATCATCTCGTGTCCCGTCTTCGCATCCAGGTTGCTGGTCGGTTCGTCGCACACCACCAGTTTCGGATCGTGCACCAGCGCACGCCCGATGGCGACGCGCTGCTGCTGTCCGCCGCTGAGCTTGCGCGGCAGCGCATCGGCGCGCGCCCCCAGCCCGACTTCCTCGAGCACGGACCTGGCACGCTGCTCGGCCACCTCCCGCGCCACGCCGGATATCAGCAACGGCACCGACACGTTCTCCACCGCCGTGAGCGCGGGCAGCAGGTTGAAGGCCTGGAAGACGAAACCGATGCTCTCGCCGCGAAAGTGCGTGCGCTCCGCCTCCGTCATGCGGCCGATATCGCGGCCCAGCACCTCGCAGCTGCCGTCATCCCGGTCGAGGATCGTGGTGATGATCGAGATCAGCGTGGTCTTGCCGCAACCCGATGGCCCCACCAGCATCAGCAGCTCCCCGCTGCGCACATCGAGATCCACGCCGCGCAGCGCATCCACGCGCTCGTCGCCCGAGCCATAGTGCTTGGTCAGGCCGCGGCAGCGCACGGCAGGTTCCTGGTCTGCGCCTGTCATCGATGGCCGCTGCCTTCAGGAGTATCAAGACCCGATTGTAGCCCGCCACCATGAACGCGAAAGGCATGGACGCTGCGCAAGAAATCTCGCGGATTCGCTGGCAGCAGCCGGCGACCCTCGAGCGTGCCGATCCCTGCGCTGGCGCCGCTGCGCATGGCGCAACCGCGCGAAAAGCTTCTTCAGCTCATCCATGTGAGCGTTGGTCACAAGCGCAGCGGCGTCCTGTTCGACTGCCTGATGAGCCACGGCACCAGGGATGACTGGCGCAAACCCGTCGTGGTCCGCCTCCCGCCTGCGCCGCTGCACAACCGGTTTGCGGATTGTCTGGCGTTTGCGGAGGCAGTCCTCAGTGTGTTGCATCGATGAATTGAATCCACAACCCATTGCTGACAGTCGCGACAGTCAGCTTTCGGCGACACTGGTTGTGCCCGCGGCAGCTAGCTTCGGGCCAGCCTTGAGCATGCAGACATCGTCTACCGACCGACCCTGCAGCGTCGCGGCATGCAAGTTCTATACTCAGCGAATCTCTGGGCGGAGGTCTTGCCGTGGAAGAGTTCCTTGCACGCCTGAAACAGCACAAGCTTGTGCAATGGGCGATCGGTTACGCCGCCGTGGCGATCGCACTGATCCCAGTATTGGATGTGATTGCCGTTCAGTTCGGATGGCCGGAAGGTTTGCGGCGAGGCATCACACTGACGCTGATCATGGGGTTCTTCGTAGTACTGGTAGTGGCGTGGTATCACGGTGAGCGCAGTGCCCAAAAAATGCCACGCTCCGAAATGCTCGCAGTCGCAGGTCTGGTCATCCTCAGCAGCGCACTGATGTGGCGTGTCGCGCCAGTTACCCACGATGCCGTCACCGCAACCCGCACGACAGCAACAATCGATACCGCGACACTCGCCGCCGAACTGGCGAAAGTCCCGGACAAGTCCGTCGCAGTGCTGCCGCTGGCCAACCAAAGCGGCGATCCCAAGCAGCAGTACTTCTCCGACGGCCTATCCGAGGAGCTGATCTCCGACCTCACCCAGATCAACGGGCTGAAGGTGATCGGCAAGTACTCCAGCTTCAAGTTCCGCGATTCCGAGGACAGTCCGGCGCAGATCGGCGCAGCGCTCGGGGTGGCCAACCTGATCCAGGGTTCGGTGTTCCAGCAAGGCGATCGCATTCGGGTCACGGTCGGCATGATCCGCGCCAAAGACGGCAGCAGTGCCTGGTCCCGCAGTTACGATGAACAACTCAAAGACGTGTTCGCGATCCAGTCGAAGATCGGCCAGGCCATCGCCGCGGCGCTCAAGGTCCAGTTGCTGGGGAAGGCCATCATCTCAAGCGACAAACCGCCCGGCGGCAATGTCGAGGCTTACCAGCTGATGCTGCAAGGGCGCGCGTTTGCCATGCACTTCACCGAATCAGACATGCGCCAAGGCATCACGCTGCTCAAACAGGCAATCAGGCTCGAACCCAACTACGCCTATGCATGGGGCGCACTGTCTACTGCCTTGGTCAATCAGGGGCAGATATCCATGACTGGCGATGCGCGCCACCAGGCGTACGAGCAAGCCCGCACGGCGGCAGACAGGCAGCAGGCGCTGACGCCGGACGCGGCGGCTACCCACAGTACTCGCGGCTACTTGTTGTCAAACGTCGATAACGATCCGGTGGGTGCATTGGATGAATACCGGAAGGCGCTGGTGCTGGAACCGAACGATGGCAGAACGATGAGTTTCATGGCCTACGGACTGGCGACCGTCGGGCAACTGCAGCCGGCGGCGGAATTGATGCGCAAAGCCATCGCCACTGATCCGTTGAAAGCCGACATGTATGCCAATTTGGCTGCCGTACTGTTGGCGCAAGGCCAGTTCGATGCTGCCGAGCAGGCGACGCGCAAGGTACTGGCCTTGCAGTCGGATTTCCCGGGGATGTATGCGACTCTGGCCGAGATCGACATCCTGCGTGGCGATGCGGCCGCCGCGCTGCGCAACGCGAAGCAGGAAACCGACCCGGTACTCGGATCGCTGGTGCGCGCACTGGCGGAACAGATCGGTCCCCATCACAAGCAGGCCGACGTGGCCTTGCACGATTACATCGCCAAAAACGGCAAGGATCAGCCTTATTTCGTCGCCGACCTGTACGCACTGCGCAAGCAACCCGACGAAATGTTCGACTGGCTTCTGCGTGCCTGGAATCAACACGATCCGGCCTTTTTCAGCCTGCTCTTCGACCCCTTCGCGCTTACCTACCAGCACGATCCGCGTTTTGCTGCCTTGTGCAAGCAGGCGGGATTGCCATTGCCGAGCCAGCGGTTGCCTGCGGCGGTCAGCGCCAGCGTACATTGAGCGACGGCTGGATTGACGACGTGTGTGCGACAACCGGGGGTGGCGGATTGCACGCCGCGGCGGCTGACGGAATCGCATGCTGGATGCGGCGTTGTCGCTTGGGTGTCGAAGGGCAGCCGTTGAGAGCGGTTAGGGGACTCTGGTTTTGCCCGTCATCCGGAACCTCGAATCGATATCCTGGATCCAGCGCCCTTGTGCATTGACGCATTGCAGGAAAGACACTGGATTCCCGCTTTCGTGGGAATGACGACAAGGGCGGGTCGATCAGGCCTTCCTAGGCAGCCAGTGGCAGCCAACCGATTCTATTGGAAAATTTCTGTTGGAAAATTCGCAGGGCACCGATTCTTGACAAACGCCTGACCATCAGAGTTGGCTTGGAGATCGTTGCCACTCACACCGTAGTACTTCGCGTCGCTCGTTGCGGTCGGCTCACGAAGGGACCTTCCCTTTCAGGATCACGCCCATGCCGGACGCGCAAAAAAAGCAGCCCCCGTTACGGGGGCTGCTCAAAGTCAACGAACCTCAAGCTGTGGCCGTCAGCTAGTCCGGCGCCGGCGCAAGCCCACGAACGCGCCGATCAGCAGGAGACCCTGTCCGAAGATGCCCAACGCCTTCGGCTCCGGCACCGTGTTCAGCACGAAGTCCCCGCCCAACAGGATGTTGCCGTTGTCGGTGCCACTCTGGTCCGTGGTGCTGGATGCAACCCATATATCGGTGATGCTCTGGCCGAGAAGGTCCGCTGCGGTAAAGTTGAACATGCACTGCGCCGCGTGACTGGACCAATTGCCGAAGCCGGTGCAGCTATCCAAGACGATCGGCGTGCAGCTACCGCCCACCGTGCAAGTGGCTCCGAGCAGATAGCCGGTTTCATCGCCGCCCAAACTTGCTGCGTTGACCGAGCCGAGGTATAGCGTCAGGCTTTTCCAGCCGGTGAGCTGGCTGATGTTCAGGTCTAGCATCTGCCACGGCGTGGCACCGATCTCGTGCTGGCCGCACTCGTTATCGGATGGTTGCTGATTGCAGATGACGCCCATGCCTGTTTCGGCGGCAGATCCAGATTTATACGACATGACGGCGTCGGTCCAAACCTGGTTATCGTATTCCCAAGCGGTGAGGGTCACGGTGCCGTGCGGGTCACCGATGACCGGAGACGTCCAGCTATGGCTGCCGGCAGCATCCTGAAGCCCTACGTGGATGGGTATGGCGCTGGCGTCGAACGACACCAGTTCCAGCAATGCGCTGCAGCCCAGTGCCAGCGATGTGAGCAAGGATTTGTGCATGTTCGATCCCTTGAAAAAAACCGTGAAGGCTTTCCCTGGAATCTGAATCTATCGATCGTCCGTGGAGTCAGGGATCGCTGGGGCTCAGTCTGAGTCTTAACTAAAAGGCATATTGCATGCCATATCTCCAGTCGATTGATTTTATTAGTTATTGAATTTTTTCACTCCAGATTTTGTGAAAAAAATGAAAAATATTCCGACAGATCATGATCGCCAAAACGGTGATTATGGATCTGCAACCCTCACCTGCCTCGGGTTGGAAGGTGTGCAGAATTTTGTGTACCAGGGATATGAGTTGCCGCCGAGGAAGTCGCTCCTCGAGCTGAATCGTGAAGCGATTCAGTGCAGCCCTCCGGTCGTGGATCGGCATCGTCCATTTCTTGCTGATGTTGCGGGGCCAGGTAGAACAGTTTCAGCAACGCCTCGTCACTCGGGAAGCCTCCCATGTCCGCTATCGGGCAACACGACTCAGGTTGCGACCGGCTTCTTCCACCCAAAGCGGACATTCAACACTGCGCCCGGCTCAGCGGATGCCTCACCTGCCCCGCCCCGCGGACCACGAAGCGCTCCACCGTGAGCGCCTCCGCACCCATCGGGCCGTAGGCATGCAGGCGGGTGGTGGAGATGCCGATTTCGGCGCCGAGGCCGAGTTCGCCGCCGTCGCTGAAACGGGAGGAGGCGTTGACCATCACCACGGCGGAACGGATCGCCCGCACGAAGCGTTGCGCGGCGGCTTCGTCGGCGGTGGCGATGACTTCGGTGTGGTCGGAGCCGTAGCGGTGGATGTGGGCGATCGCTTCGTCCAGGCTGTCCACCACGCGCACGGCGAGGATCAGGTCGAGGAACTCGGCGGCGTAGTCGTCATCCGTGGCGGCATGCATGGTGGGCACCAGCGCGCGGCTGGGGTCGTCGCCGCGCAGCTCGACGCTGCGCTCGCGCAAAGCCGCGGCGGCGCGCGGCAGGAACGCTTCGGCGACGTCACGATGCACCAGCAGGGTCTCCAGTGCGTTGCACACACCGGGGCGCGAGGTCTTGCCGTCGATCAGCAGCCCCAGCGCCAGCTCGAGATCGGCGGCGCGGTCCACGTACAGGTGGCACACGCCCTTGTAGTGCTTGATCACCGGCACGCGCGCATGTTCGGCGACGAAGCGGATCAGCCCCTCGCCGCCGCGCGGGATGGCCAGGTCGACGAGGTCACCGAGCTGCAGCAATTCGACCATCGCCTCGCGGCTCAGGTCGTCGAGCACGGTGACGGCGGCCTCGGGCACACCGTGCACGCGCAGCGCGGCGTGCAGCGCGGCGGCGATGGCGAGGTTGGAATGGATCGCCTCGGAACCGCCGCGCAGGATCACCGCGTTGCCGGCCATCAGGCATAGCGCCGCAGCGTCGGCGGTGACGTTGGGACGCGCCTCGTAGATCATCGCGATCACGCCGAGCGGGATGCGCACGCGTTCGATCGACAGGCCATTCGGCCGCGTCTCGCGGCGGGTCGTCACACCGACTGGATCGGGCAGTTCGGCCACTTCGCGCAGCGCGCCGGCAATGCCGGCCACGCGTGCCTCGTCCAGCCGCAGGCGGTCGAGCATGGCACCCTGCACGCCTTTCGCGGCAGCCTGACGCATGTCTTCGGCGTTGGCCGCCAGCACCGCGGCGGACTGCGCCTCCAGCGCTGCGGCCATGTCGCGCAGTAGCGCGCACTTGGCCGTCGTGTCGAGTCCGACGACCACCTGGGCCGCGTCGCGGCAGGCCTGTGCCTGTTCCCTGATCGTACTCATGCGCTGATCTCCTGCCCGGATGTCACCGGACGATTCATGGTGACGAGGTCGTCGCGATGCACCACCTCGTCGCCGTAGCTGTAGCCGAGCACGCCGCCGATCTCGCGGCTGTGCCGGCCGGCCAGCCGGCGCACCTCGGCGGCGCCGTACTGGCTGAGTCCGCGCGCGACGGCGGCGCCGTCCATGTCGACGATCTCGACCAGGTCGCCGCGGTGGAACTCACCGTCGGCACCGAGCACGCCGCCCGGCAGCAGCGAGACGCGCCCGCCGGCCAGCGCCTTCGCGGCACCGGCGTCGATGCGGATGCGGCCTGGTGCGGCGGGTGCATGGCGCAGCCAGTACTTGCGCGCCTGCAGACGCGTGGAGGCCGCGGCGATCAGGGTGCCGCGCAGCTGCCCGCGTTGCAGCGCCTGCACGGTGACCGCCTCGCGGCCGCTGAACAAGGCAGTGGGAATGCCGGCCGCCGCGGCCTTCGCCGCTGCCTGCAGCTTGGTGCGCATGCCGCCGGTGCCGGCCGCGCTGCCGCTGCCGCCGGCCATCGCCACGATCTCGGGCGTCAGCGCAGCGACGTGTGTGATCGGCGTGGCCGCTGGATCGTGCCGCGGGTCGGCGCTGTACAGCGCATCGACATCGGAGGCGATCAGCAGCAGGTCGGCATCGACCAGTGCGGCGACGATGGCGGCGAGGTTGTCGTTGTCGCCGAGTTTCAATTCGTCCACCGAGACGGTGTCGTTCTCGTTGACCACCGGCAGCACGCCGAGCTGCAGCAGCTCGCGCAGGGTGGCGCGCGCGTTGAGGTAGCGACGGCGGTTGCGCAGGTCGTCGTGGGTCAGCAGCACCTGCGCCACCGGCCGCGCGGACAGCGACTGCCACAGCGCGATCATCGGCGCCTGGCCCAGCGCGGCCAGGGCCTGCCGCGCGGCGAGGCCACCACCGTCGCGCGCATGCTGGCGCAGCAGCGAGCGCCCCGCCGCCACTGCGCCGGAAGACACCAGCACCACCTGGCGGCCCTCCGCGTGGCTGGCGGCGATGAAGGCGGCCAGCGTTTCGGCATAGCGCGGCGTGAGGCCGCCGCCGTCGGCGGCGAGCAGGTTGCTGCCCACCTTCAGTACGGCGCGACGCCAGGAAGGCAGCGCCTGCGCGGGCAGCTCGGTGTGCGTGTTCCCGGTGTCGATCGCCGCCATGCCCGTGTCTCCGCTTCAGTCGTCGAGTGCGCGCAAGCGCGCGTGCAGTTCATCCAGCCGCAGGTCGTTGCCGGCGCCCGGCGACACGCGGGCGGCGAGGCTGCCTTCCGGCGTGCGCCCCTGCCCCGCGGACGCCGCGGCTTCCGCCGCGGCACGGTAGGCGTCGCGGAACGGCACGCCGGCGGCGGCCTGCTCGATCGCCACGTCGGTGGCGTACATCGCCGGCTCGATCGCAGCGCGCATCGCGCCCTCGTTCCAGCCGAACCGCGCCAGCAGGTCGGGCACCAGCTCCAGCGCCATCAGGCCATGGCGCACGCCATGGAAGATCGAGCCCTTGGAGAACTGCAGGTCGCGCTGGTAGCCGGACGGCAGCGACAGCAGCTGCTCGATCTCGGTACGCGCGGCAGCTACGCTGGCATAGCTGGCGCGCAGCAGTTCGATCACGTCGGGGTTGCGCTTGTTCGGCATGATCGAGCTGCCGGTGGTGTACTCGGGCGGCAGCTTGACGAAGTCGAACTCGGCGGTGGTGAACAGCGACAGATCCCAGGCCAGCCGGCGCAGGTCGAGCAGCGCGCCGCCGATCGCCTCCAGCACGGCCATCTCGAACTTGCCGCGCGACAGCTGCGCGTAGATCGGGCTGAGCTGCATGCGTGCGAAACCGAGTGCCTGGGTGGTGTGTTCGCGGTCCAGCTTCAGGTTCACGCCGTAGCCGGCGGCCGTGCCGAGCGGGTTGGCGTCGATCAGCGCCATCGTCTGGCGGGCGCGCAACGTATTGTCGATGAAGCCCTCGGCGAAACCGGCGAACCACATCGCGGTGGACGACACCACCGCGCGCTGCAGATGGGTGTAGCCCGGCAGCGGCACGGCTGGCTGCGCCGCGCGGTCGAGACAGACCTGCGCGATGGCGCGGCAATGCGTTTCCAGCGCGATGAGCTGGTCCTTCAGCCACAAGCGCGTGGCGACCAGGATCTGGTCGTTGCGGCTGCGCCCGGTGTGCACGCGGCGGCCAGCGTCGCCGAGGCGCTCGGTAAGCCGTGCCTCAATCGCCGAATGGCCGTCCTCGTAGCGCTCGTCCAGCACGAAGGCGCCGCTGGCGAAATCGTCGGCCAGCGCATCCAGCTCGTGCTTCAGCGCGGCCGCTTCGTCGGCGTCGACCACGCCGATGTTGGCCAGCCCCTCCACGTGCGCCTTGCTGGCGGTGATGTCGTGCAGGAAGAACTCGCGGTCCAGCAGCACGTCGTCGCCAGCGAGGAACTTCATGATCTTTGCGTCGATCTGGATGCCGGATTTTTGCCAGAGGGGTTGGTTCATGGTGTGATCTCAAAGCTCTCGTCGGAGACTGCCCGTCATCCCAGCGTACGCTGGGACCCAGAGCCTTTGCTCACGAAAGGCACTGGATGACCAGCTTCGCTGTTGTAAAGCGCTGCCGGCTTTCGCCGGAATGACGATTCATTGCGGAATGGCGGTGTATTCGTCCAGGCCGATCGCGCGGTTGATGTTCTGCATCGCCTGCGTGGCGGCGCCTTTCAGCAGGTTGTCCAGCGTGGCCACGATCACCACGCGCTTGCCGTCGGCCGAGACGGCAAAACCACCAATCTCGGCGTAGTGCTTGTGCGCAACGCGACTGACCCACGGTGCCTCGTCGGTCACGTTGACCAGATTCTCGCCGTCGTAGGCCGCATGGAAACGCTGCAGCACGTCCTCGCGTTTCAGCGGGCGGGTGAGGTACAGGTTGGTGGTGACGGTGAGGCCGCGAAAGTGCGGCGCCACGTGCGGCATGAACTCCACCGGGATGCCGAGCCGGAAGCTGGCTTCCTTCTCGTGCATGTGGCCGGTGAGTGCGTACGGCATCAGGTTGTCGCGCAGCTTGTCCGGATCGTTCTTGTCCGACGGCGTGGTGCCGGCGCCGGAGTAGCCGGAGACGCCGAAGCACACTGGCGGAGCGGCCAGCAGGTCCTTCAGCGGCGTGATCGACAACTCCATTGCGGTGGCGTAGCAGCCGGGGTTGCTGATCCTTTTTTCGCCACGCCATTGCCCGCGGGTGAGTTCGGGCAGGCCGTAGTACCACGACGGATCGAAGCGGTAGTCGGCGGAAAGATCGAGGATCAGCGTGTCCGGCCTCGCCGCGTCGATCGCCGCCACGTACGGCGCCGCCTTGCCGTTCGGCAGCGCCAGGATCACCACGTCGGCGCGCTTGGCGGCCACGGCGTCGGGGTCGAGGTTCTCGTAGCGCAGTTCACCGGCGAAGCCATCGACATGATCGGCCACGCGCTGGCCATCCAGTTCACGCGAGGAGACGAAAGCCAGCTCCAGCGCAGGATGCGCAGCGATCAGGCGGATCAGCTCCATGCCGGTGTGGCCGCGCGCGCCGACGATGCCGATGATTTTCTTGTCGTGTGTCACCGATTCACTCCTGCGATTTTTTTGCTCCTCCCCCTGCACCGCAGGGGGAGGTCGGGAGGGGGTAGGCTTTTGATCTTCCAGCAAGATCAAGAGCGACCCCACCCCCAGCCCTCCCCTGCTTCGCAGGGGAGGGCTATACCGCTCACCCCACCAGCGTCGGCTGGCGTTGCGCGCAATGCGCCACGCAGCGGGCGATGGTGTCGAAATTGCCGTCCAGGCCGTACCAGAACACCTTCCACTTCGGCTGCTTCAGACAGCCGTCGGACTCGGCGTAGTAGAAGATATTGACCGGGTTGTGGTGGCGCGAGCGCCAGAACAGCTGCGGGTTCTCCTCGCGCATCACCTGCCACACTGCGCGGCCCAGGCCTTCGCCCTGCGCGTCGTCGAGCACGGCGAACTTGTCCAGGTACGGCAGGCCGCCTTCCATGGTGAGGATCATCGCGGCACGGTAGTTCTCGCTGACGTAGATGCGGAACGGTTGCGTGCGTTCGAAGTAATCCGGCACCAGGGTGCGGCCGAAGCTGGATTCGATCAGCCCGCGCATGCGCTCGCGGTCCACGCCCTCCCAGGAGTCGAAGCGCAGCACCTTCTCGCCACGCCGCACCAGGGTGCCCGAACCTTTGTGGGTGAACAGTTCCTTGGCCAGTTCGGACGGCCGGGTGATCGACACCGACGAGGTCAGCGGCAGGTCGGCCAGCAGGTCGGCGATCTGCTCGATCTTCAGGCGCATGCCGCCGTTGATCCACGGCTGCGCCATCAGGTGCTCGAACTCGGTGCTGAGGTTGATCGAGTCGATCACCTTGCCCTCGCCGTCGAGCAGGCCGCCAGTGCCGGTGAGGAACACGATCTTGTACGGCTGCAGTGCGCGCACCAGTTCGTTCGCGGCGACGTCGGCGTTGACGTTGAGGATCTGCCCCTCGTCGGTCTCGCCCAGGCTGGCGATCACCGGGATCGAGTTCGCGTGCAGGCTGGCCTCGATCGGCGCCAGGTTGATGCTCTCCACCTTGCCGACCAGCCCCAGGGTCTCGCGGTCGAGGTAGCTGGCCATGAACACGCCCGACGGCACCGCGGTGGCGCGGGTGTCCATCGACTGCAGCGCCTCGACCAGCTTCAGGTTCTGCTGCATGAACACGCGCCGCACGATGCCCAGCGCCTTCGGCGAGGTCACGCGCAGGCCGCCCACCGTCTGCTTCACGATGCCGGCGGCAGCCAGCTCCTCGTCGAGCTGCGGGCCGGCGCCGTGCAGCACGATTGGGGTCAGTCCCACCTGCTGCAGGAAAGTCAGCGACGAGGCGAGGTCGGCCAGCTCGTCGCGCAGCACGGCACCACCGACCTTCACCACGGCGAAACGCTTGGCGTCCACCTCGGAAAAGCGCTTCAGGTACTGCTGGATTTCCTTCGCGCTGCCCATGCTGGAGAGCAGGCGCACGATGGTCTTGCGGGTGTTGTGCTTAGCCGTGTCCATTGTTTGTTCCTTACGCTCATCCATGCTCGCGGGGGTCAAAAACCGGCCGTCCCTGGCCGGACTTCTCAACGATTCGATAAACCGTTTGCGCATAGTGTTCGAGTTGTTCCAGCGCAACCCACTCGTCGGCGCTGTGCGCCTGGGCGATGTCGCCGGGGCCGTAGACAAAAGCGGTGCAGCCGGCGGCGGAGAACAGTGCGGCCTCGGTCCAGAAATCCACCGCATTGCCGATCGGGATGCCCAGCTCGTCGGCAAGGTCGCGCGCCGCCAGTCGACGCTCCTCGGCGCGCGCGGTGTCGCCGGCCGGCAACGTGGCGCCACGGAAAGTCTCGGTGAATTCCACCGGCTGCGGTTCCACCAGATTGCGGAAACGGATCAGCAGGTGATCCGGATTCATCGTGGGCAACGCGCGAAAGCCGAAGCGCACTTCCGCCGTGGGCGCGATCATGTTCGCCTTGATGCCGCCTTCGATGCGACCGATATTGAAGCGCAGGCCGGTCAGGCCACCGAAGCGCTCGTGCGCCTGCGCCGCGACGAAGTCCAGCGCCGCATCGCCCCAGCGCACCGCCTGGTGCAAGGCGCTGTCGCCCGGCTTCTGCTCGCCCGAGGCATGCCCGGCGTGGCCGGCGAAACGCATCAGCACCGACTGGATGCCGCGATGGGCCAGCACCGCCTCGCCTTTGGTTGGCTCGGCCACGATCACCGCTTGATAGCCCCTCTCCCTTTGGGAGAGGGGCTGGGGTGAGGGTGCGCTCGAAGCCGGATCTCCCGCTTCGCCCGTACCCTCTCCCCGGCCCTCTCCCAGAGGCGACCCTGAGGGAGTCCCCTTGTGGGTGAGAGGGGGCAAAGCGCGCAGGAAGCCGGCGATGCAGCGTGCGTCGTTGGCTTCCTCATCGGTGGTGAACAGCAGCGCCATGGCGCCGTCGCTGGCCTCCGCCACCGCCAGCAGCGCTGCCGCCGCGCCCTTGATGTCGCAAGCGCCGAGACCGATTGCGCGATCGTCGCTGATCCGCAGCACATGCGGATCGGCCGTCCACGCCGGCGAATCCGGCACCGTATCCAGATGCACGTTGAACAGCAGCTTCGGCTCGCCGCGCACCGCATGCAAGGCCACTGCACCGGCACCGAAATCGGTGACCGTCACCGTGAAACCAGGCAGCTGCGCGCGCAGGTAGTCGAAGACGCCGCCGGTGTCGATCGCCCGCGGCGGATTGCGCGTATCGAAACCGACCAGCACGCGCAGGTGTTCCAGCGTGGCGTCGAGCAGCGCACTCATCGCGCGGCTCCACGCTGCGAAGCCCCGCTCCCTGCCGGAGAGGGGTTGGGGTGAGGGTTCGGGCGGAGCGAGGCGTCGCGGCACGGCCGGACCGTCACCCCCGGCCCCTCTCCCGCAGGCGGCCCTGCGGGAGTCCCCTTGCGGGTGAGCGGGGAGAAAAGCTCGCTGCTCATGCGCCACCGCTCCGATTGACCTCGGCCCACAGCGTGCTGCTCATGCCGAACAGCTTGATGAAGCCTTCGGCTTCCTCGACGCCCCAGTCGGCCGACTGCGCGTAGGTGGCGCCCTTGGCGTTGAGGATGTGCTTCGACTCCACCGCCACCGCGCCGACGCTGCCGCCGTTCGTCTCCAGCGTCACAGTGCCGTTGACGGTGGTCTGGCTGGAGGCCAGGAACGCTTCCAGGTCGGTCTTCAGCGGATCGTGGAAGAAGCCCTCGTAGACCAGCTCCACCCACTTGCGCGCCACCTCCGGCTTGAAGCGGTTCTGCTGCTTGCTGAGCACCGCCTCTTCCAGCGCACGATGCGCGGCGAGCAGCGCGGTGAGGCCAGGCGCCTCGAAGATGATGCGGCCCTTCAGGCCGATGGTGGTGTCGCCGGTGTAGAGGCCGCGGCCCACGCCGTAGGCAGCGAACAGGCCGTTCAACTTGGCCAGCATCTTGTGGCCGGCGAGCTTTTCTCCGTCCAGCGTCACCGCCTCGCCATTGACGAAGCCGATCTTCACTCGAAGCGGTTTGGACGGCCATTCGGCGCGCGGCTTGCACCAGCCCACCGCGCCGGCACCGGGCGCCTGCCACTGGTCGATCTCGCCGCCGGACATGGTCAGGCCGAGCAGGTTCTCGTTGATGGTGTAGGCCTGCTGCTTGGCGCGCACGCCGAAGCCGCGATCTTCCAGGAACTTCTGTTCGTAGGCGCGGGTCTGCGTGTGTTCCTTCTGGATCTCGCGGATCGGCGCCACGATCTGGTAGTCGCCCAGCGCCTTCACCGCCAGGTCGAAACGCACCTGGTCGTTGCCCATGCCGGTGCAGCCATGCGCGATGGCGCGCGTGCCCAGCTCCGCGGCGCGCTTGATCGCGGCGTCGACGATCAGATAGCGGTCGGACACCAGCAGCGGGTACTGGCCCTGGTAGCCCTCGCCCGCCCACACGAACGGCTTGACGAAACCGTTCCAGATCGCCGGGCCGCCGTCCACGGTGACGTGGCTGGCCACGCCCAGCTCCTTCGCGCGGTTCTCGATGAAGGCGCGCTCCTCGGCATCGACACCGCCGGTGTCGGCGAACACGGTATGCACGGCCCAGCCGCGCTCCTGCAGATAAGGCACGCAGAAGCTGGTGTCGAGGCCGCCGGAGAAGGCCAAGACGATGTCTCGGCCTTCTCCGGTGGCGGGATTCAGGATACGGGATACGGGATTCGTGGGAGCGGTTTGCGACGACATGGGAGTTCTCGGTGTAGATGGAAGGGTTGATGCGGCGGTTTGGCTTCTGCTGTTACGAATCCCCAATCCCGTATCCCGTATCCCGGCTCACAACAATGCGCGGCTCGCAGCGCACCGGGAAGTTGACGGAATTGGCGATGAAGCAGGCGTGGTGTGCGGTTTCGTGCGCCGCCTCGGCCCTCGCCGGATCGCTGGCGGCGCTGATCGTCACCACCGGATGCAGCACCACTTCGGCGAAGCGGCCGCCATCGCCTTCGGTGACCATCGTGCCTTCGGCGGCGTCGGTGTAGGCCGTCACCACCACGCCGGCCACGGTGGCCATGTGCAGGTAGGACAACATGTGGCAGGTCGACAGCGCGGTCACCAGCATGTCCTCCGGATTGTGCCGGGTGGCATCGCCGCGAAACGTCGGATCGGACGAACCGGCCAGCTCGGGTTTCCCTGCGACGCGGATCACGTGGTCGCGGCTGTAGTTGCGGTAGCCGTCCGTACCGCTGCCGCGGTTGCCGGTCCACTCCACGTCGACGAGGTAACGATGCGGGCGGTTCATGGCTTCGACTCCTCCTGCAGGGCCATCAACGCGGCCAGTTCCGCGTCGCCATCGCCGTCGCGCTCGCGCAGGCCGGCGATCACGCCGGCACGATTGCGCGCGGGGTGGTTCTGGTTGAGCTTGAACTTGCCCTCGATGCGCTCGATCGCGACTTCGAGGCCGACGATCGCCTGCAGCGACTTCTCGATGTGGTCATCCGGCGCATCGGTGATCTTCCACGGCTGCGGCTGGCCCGCTTCGTGGCGATTGGTCAGGGTTTCCAGCAGGCGACGCAACCAGTCGGCATCGTCGATCACGCGCAGGCGGCCATGCACATGCACCACCGCATAGTTCCAGGTCGGCACCTCGCGATGCGTCTCCTGCTTGGTCGGGTACCAGTTCGGGCTGATGTAGCCGTCCGGGCCCTGGAATATCAGCAGCACCTCGGCGCCGTCCAGCCGTGCCAGTTCATTGCCGCGGGCGACATGGCCGTGCAGCAGCCCGCCGACCAGCTCGAACGGCAGGTGGTTAGCGACCAGGCCGTCGGCCGCGTTCGCCACCACGGTGGCGAACGGGTAGTCACGCATCAGCCCGTGCACGACCTCGACGCGCGTTTCGACAAAATGCTTCGGCATGTACATGGCAGCTCCGAGATGCACCTATTCCCAATTCCCCATTCCCCGCTACGCCAGCAGCGATGCCATCACCGCCTTCTGCACGTGCAGGCGGTTCTCGGCTTCGTCGATGGCGATGCAGTACGGCGCGTCCATCACCGCGTCGGTGGCCTTGACGTTGCGACGCAGCGGCAGGCAGTGGCTGAACAGGCCGTGGTTAGTCAGCGCCATCTTCGCCTCGTCCACGATGAAATGCTTGTGCGCCTCGCGGATCGGCTTCTCCTGCTCCCAGCGACCGAAGAACGGCAGCGCGCCCCAGCTCTTGGCGTAGACCACGCCGGCGCCGGCGTAGGCTTCCTCGATGTCGTGGCTGACCCTCAGCGAACCGCCGTTCTGCTCGGCGTTCAGACGGCCAAACGCCATGTAGCGCTCGTCCAGCACGTAGTCCGGGGTGGGACACAGCAGGGTCACGTCCATGCCCATCTTGGTGGCGATCAGCAGCGCCGAGTTCGCCACCGCGGTGTTCAGCGGCTTCGGATGATAGGTCCAGGTGAGCACATACTTCTTCCTGGTGAGGTCGCCCAGGTGCTCCTTCAACGCCAGCGCATGGGCCAGCTCCTGGCAGGGGTGGGTGATCGTCTCCATGTTGATCACCGGCACCGTGGCGTACTGCGCGAACGCCTTGATCACCTTGTCCTGGCGGTCCACCGCCCAGTCCTGGAACTTCGGAAACGCGCGCACCGCGATCAGGTCGACGTAGCGGCTGAGCACGCGCGCCACCTCGGCGATGTGCTCCTCGGTGTCGCCGTCCATCACGCTGCCCACCTCGAATTCGATCGGCCACGCGTCCTTGCCCGGCGCCAGCACGATGGCGTGGCCACCCAGCTGGAACGCGCCCAGCTCGAAGCTGGTGCGGGTGCGCATCGAGGGATTGAAGAACAGCAGCGCGATCGACTTGCCGGCCAATTGCCCGCCGCGCACTTCACGCTTGAATCGCGCGGCCTGCTCCAGCAGCGCGTCGATCTCGGCGCGGCTGTAATCCTGGGTGGTGATGAAATGCCGTGGTGCCATGGTTAACTCCCATCCAAAAACAAAAAACCCGGCGCAAGAGCCGGGTTTATCGTCGATGCACATGAAACGCGTGCGACTGCCTACCCGGCCAAATGTCCGTCCAGCGGTCGGCGCGCACGCGACGTCATGCCAGCGGCCGCGCGGGCGCTGGTCAGTACGGTGGCGGTATAGACGGCTGTGGACATGCAGAATCCAGATGGCGAGCGCGCATCATGGCGGCAATTTCGCTGCCATGCAACAAAAAAATCGATGCCCCTGAACGACAGCGCCGCCAACGGGTGGCGGCGCTGCTGCTGGCAGGCAAAGACGGATCAGTCGGCTGGGTCGACCCGCACGCGCACGCGCAGGCGCTCGCCGGGGTCGTAGCTCAGACGCGAGGTGTAGACCTCGCCGCGATAGCGGTATTCCACGTCGTAGCCGATGATCCGGCGCTGTTCGCTGATCGAGCTGACCTGGCGGCATTCGGTCTGGCTGGATTCGTACTCGCCACCCCGGGTGGCGCGGTTGCCGATGGCGCCGCCGGCCACGGCACCGGCGACGGTGGCCGCCTTGCGCCCGTCGCCCTTGCCCACGGTGTTGCCCAGCACGCCGCCGATCACCGCACCCAGCACGGTGCCGGCGGTGGTGTTGCCGCCCTCGCGGCGAACCACCGGCTGCTCGTAGCACTCCTGGCGCGGCACTTCGGTGCGGGTGACGCCCTGCACCGGGTCGGCCCGCAGCACGTCGGCCCAACCATAGTGGGCATTGTCGTCAGCATTGGCGTAACGCCCATCCTGGGCGTAGACACCGGTAGCCATCACGGCGAGTACCAGAGCGGAAAGCCATGGTTTGGTCATGGTGACCTCCCAAATTCGGAAACTGCAGGTGCGTCTGCACCCGTACTGGCGGCATTCCAGCAAATTCACGCTGAATACACCCTTAGAACCCATCCCCCGGGCGCTTGCGCGACTCGTCCGCTTACACCTTGTTAAGATGCCGGGCTGGCCGCGCTGCCGCCGGCCGGCCCCCTCGTTGCGGATTCCACCGATGCCGATTTCGCTCTACAACAGCCTGACCCGCCGCACCGAACCGTTCGCCCCGCTCGATCCCGAGCGCGTGACGATGTACCTGTGCGGCCCCACCGTCTACAACTACGTGCATATCGGCAATGCGCGCGGGCCGGTGGTGTTCGATGTGCTGGTGAGGCTGCTGCGGCGGCACTACCCGCAGGTGACGTACGCGCGCAACATCACCGACGTCGACGACAAGATCAACACCGCCGCGCAGCAGCAGGGCGTGCCGATCGGCACGATCACCGAGCGCTTCGCGCAGGCCTATCGCGAGGACATGGCCGAGCTCGGAGTGGCGCCGCCGGACGTCGAGCCGCGCGCCACCACCCACATCGGCCCCATCATCACGATGATCGAGAGCCTGCTGGATGGCGGCCATGCCTACGCCGCCGAAGGCCACGTGCTGTTCGACGTCGGCTCGTTTCCGGCCTACGGCGAGCTGTCCGGCCGCGACCCCGAGGAACTGATCGCCGGCGCCCGCGTGGAAGTGGCCCCGTACAAGCGCAACCCTGGCGATTTCGTGCTGTGGAAACCGTCCACGCCGGAGCTGCCCGGCTGGGACAGCCCGTGGGGCCGCGGCCGCCCCGGCTGGCACATCGAGTGTTCGGCGATGAGCGCGGCGCACCTGGGCGAGACCATCGACATCCATGCCGGCGGCGTCGACCTCTTGTTCCCGCACCACGAGAACGAGGTCGCCCAGTCCACCTGCGCGCACGGCGGCAAGACCTTCGCGCGCTGGTGGATGCACAACGGCATGCTCACCTTCGACGGTCGCAAGATGTCCAAGTCGCTGGGCAACGTGCTGCTGGTGCACGAGCTGCTCAAGCAGCATCCGCCCGAGGCGCTGCGCCTGCGCCTGCTGAGCGGCCACTACCGGCAGCCGCTGGACTGGTCGGAAGCCGCCATCGCGCAGGCGACCAGCACGCTGGACGGCTGGTATCGCGTGCTGCGCGACCTGGCCGCGATCGAGCTGCCGGCTGGCGAACTGCCGGTGCCGGAGCGTATCGAGGCGGCGCTGTGCGACGACCTCAACACGCCGCAGGCGCTGGCCGAGCTGTCTGTGCTGGCCGACGCGGCGCGCCAGTCCGGCAGCGCCGAGGCCAAGGCCGCGCTGCTCGGCGGCGGCGCCGTGCTCGGCCTGCTGCAGCAGGACCCGCAGGCCTGGTTCCGCCGCGGCGAAGAGGCTGTCGATGCGGCGCACGTCGAGGACCTGCTGCAGCAGCGCCAGGCCGCCCGCGCGGCCCGCGACTTCGCGCGCGCCGATGCGATCCGCGACGAGCTGGCTGCCATGCACATCGCGATCGAGGACAGCGCCCAGGGCACGCGCTGGAGCATCGCCAAGCCGTGACGCACGTGTAGGAGCGCACCCTGTGCGCGATGCCTTCCGTCACGTGGCGAGGAGCATCGCGCACAGAGCCTGCCCCGGACTCGATCCGGGGGTGCGCTCCTACACATTTCATCTCCCGCCCTGCTGCGCGCGATAATGGACGCATGAACGCCACCGCCACCACCAGCACCGACCAGACCCAGCAGGGCATCGCCGAGGAATTCGCCTTCCTGGGCGACTGGACCGAGCGCTACCAGTATCTGATCGATCTCGGCCGGCAGCTGCCGCCGTTCCCGGACGAGTACAAGACCGAGGCGTACCGCGTGCACGGTTGCCAGTCGATGGTCTGGCTGGTGCCCAGCGGCGATGCGTCGGGCATGCACTTCGAGGCGAGCAGCGATTCGGCGATCGTGTCCGGCCTGATCGCGCTGGTGCTGCGCGTCTATTCCGACCGCCCCGCAGCGGAGATTCTCGCCACCGAGCCGGCCTTCATCGGCACGATCGGCCTGGCCAAGCATCTCTCGCCAACCCGCTCGAACGGCCTGGCCGCGATGCTGGCCAAGCTGAAGGGCTACGCCGCCGCGGCAGGCGGTGGCTGATCACAAAGCGGGGACGCCACGCGTCTTCCGCCCTCTTCGCCGTTGCCTGCAACCCGCAGCGATACCTGTCGCACACCGCACGGTGCGTCCATTCAATGCAGTGTTGACGCCCTTCGCGAAAATAAGAATAATTCGCAACAACTTGCTGACCGCTCCCGGCCGGCAACGATGAAAGCGTTCCATCCGTTCGCCGCGGCCTGAGCCAGCCAGCGCCACGCCGGCCCGGCGCCAACCCCTGTGTGCTCATCGCGCCCCCGCGAGGGATGCGCGTGGCCCACTGCTGCCCAGGATTTTTCCATGCGCCTGCTGCCTCTCTCCCTCGCCCTGCTCACCATCCTGGGCTCGCCCTGGGCCCATGCCGACGCTTCCCCCGACCAGGCCAAACTGCTGCCCGGCGTCAACGTGCAGGCCACCCACCCCGGCGATTACCGCGTGCCGGACGCCACCAGCGCCACCAAAATCGCCGCCGCCCTGCGCGACGTGCCGCAGACGGTGAACGTGGTTCCGGCCAGCGTGCTGCGCGACCAGCACGCCACCTCGATCCAGGATGCGCTGAAGAACGTGCCCGGCGTCGGTTTCTCGACTGGTGACGGCCAGCGCGACCAGGTTTCCATCCGCGGCTTCACCGCGATCGCCGACCAGTTCGTCGATGGCCTGCGCGACGACGCGCTGTACTTCCGCGACCTCTCCAACATCGAGCGCATCGAGGTGCTGAAAGGGCCGGCGTCGGTGCTGTACGGACGCGGCTCGTCGGGCGGCCTGATCAATCGCATCACGCGGCAGCCGGGCACCGACGGCGGCCAGGTCGCGCTCAGCTACGGCAGCTGGGCCGATCGCCGCGGCGAACTGGACGTCGGCCGGCGCTTCGGCGACGCCGGCAGCGCGTGGCGCCTCACCGGCGCGGTCGAGGACGCCAACGGCTATCGCGACCCGCAGTTCCTCAAGCGCCGCGCCGTGGCTCCCTCGGTGCTGCTGCATCCCGGCAGCAACACCACGCTGCTGCTGCAGGCCGATTACCTGAACGACCGCCGCGTCACCGATTTCGGCATTCCGGCCTGGCACGGGCGCCCGGTCGACGTGCCGAGGGAAACCTATTACGGCGCAGCCAACGCGCGCGATGTCGACACCAGCGAGTCGACCGTGACCTCGACCACCGCGACCCTGACCCACGCCTTCAGCGACGACCTGACGCTGCGCAACGCCATGCGCTGGTACGACTACAAGCTCGACCGCAACAACACGCTGCCGGGCAGCGTCAACGAAAACGCGCGAACCGTTTCACTCAACCGCTCCAACGTCGACCGGCACGAGCACGGCTGGTTCAACCAGACCGAACTCAGCCAGCGCCTGGCCGGCGACACGCTCAGCCACGACCTGCTCTACGGCTTGGAACTGGGGCGGCAGGACAAGGCCCAGCTCAATCGCAGCGCCAGTGGCGTGGCCGTGGTCGACCTGTTCCATCCGGTGCTGCCGGTACTGCCGCTGCAGGTGTCTCGCGCGCCGGCCGCCGACAACCTTGGCATCTTCGACACCAGCGCCGTCTACCTGCAGGATCTGCTGAGCCTGGGTTCGCAGTGGAAAGCCCTGCTGGGCGTGCGCTACGACCGCTTTCGCCAGAGGACGGAAAACCACCTGCCGGGCCAGCGGAACCTCGCGCGCACCGACAAGGCATTGAGCCCGCGCGTGGGCGTGGTCTGGCAGCCTTCCGCCATGCAGTCCTACTACGTGTCCTGGAGTCGTTCGTTCCAGCCTTCCGGCGAGGCGTTCGCTCTCGCGGCGAGCAATGCTGACATCGCACCCGAGCGCACGCACAACACCGAGGTCGGCGCGAAGTACGACCTGCTGGACGGACGCGTCACCTTCAACGCCGCGATCTTCGAGCTGGAGCGCAGCGGCATCAAGGCCACCGATCCGGTCACGCAGAAAGTGCTGACGATCGGCACACAACGCACGCGCGGCGTCGAGCTGAGCGCCGCCGCGGACCTGGCGGACGGCTGGCGCTTGCTCGCCGGCTACGCCTGGCTGGATGCGCGCGTCACCCGTTCCGTGGCCAGGGATGCCGGGCGCCCTGTGCAGGGCAAGCGCGCCACCCTCACCCCGCGCCACAGCGGCAACCTGTGGATCACCCGCGCGTTCGCGGAGCACTGGCAACTGGGCGGCGGCCTGAACCTGGTCGGTGCGCGACAGGCCAACCCGGGCAACACGGTGACCCTGCCCGGCTACGTGACCGCCGACCTCATGGCGCAGTACCGCACCGGGCCGGTCTCGCTGCAGCTCAACCTGACCAACCTGTTCGACACGCGCTACATCGTGTCCGCCCACGGCACCAGCCCGAACCTCAACCTGCCGGGCGCGCCGCGTGGCGCGAACCTGACCTTGCGCTACCAGTTCTAGCGTCGACCGCGGCGGGCGCGAGCCCGCCCGGAAAAAAACAAAACCCCCGAGCCGCGAGGTTCGGGGGTTTTGTTGATGGTGGATGTGGGCAACGACGCCATCCCTGGCCGCAGGGATGGCGCGGCGATCAGTCGCCCATCTGCTTCTGCAGGTGCTCGCGACGTTCCTGCGCATCCAGCGACAGCGTGGCGATCGGGCGCGCATCGAGGCGGTCGATGCCGATTTCCTCGTCGGTCTCCTCGCAGAAGCCGTAGCTGCCCTCCTCGATCCGGCGCAGCGCCTTGTCGATCTTCGAGATCAGCTTGCGGTAGCGGTCGCGGGTGCGCAGCTCCAGCGAGTTCTCCGTTTCACGCGTGGCGCGCTCGGCCTCGTCGCCGACGTCACGCACTTCCTCGCGCAGGTTGTCCATAGTCTGGCGCGACTCTTCCACCAGCTGATCGCGCCAGTCGCGCAGCTTGTTGCGGAAGTAGGCCAGATGCATCGGGTTCATGTACTCCTCGGCAAGCGAGGGGTGGTATCCCTTGGGCAGGTTGATGATGCTGGTGGACGGCAGCGCATACCGGCCATCTTCGCGGGTGATGCCGTTGTCGAGTTTCGTTGCAGCGGATTTGTTCATTGAGGACGACGAATTTTTCGGACTTTTGTGGGGAGGGGCGTGACCTGCGGCACCTTGGGTTGCACGCGGGATCACCATGGCGGTTGCGCTCGCCACCTTGCCCTTGAACAGGGTGCTGGCAGGCGCCGGGGACACGTGGTTGACGGCGACCGCTGCCGGTTTGGCAACGGATTTTGCAGCGGGTTCGGCCGGCGGGTTCGGCCGGGTGGCGGGTTTGGCGGCGGGTTTGGCGGCGGGTTTCGCCACCGGCTTCGCCGGCACCGCCTTCTTGGCGACCACCTTGGTCGCCGGCTTCGCGACCTTCTTCACCGCAGCGCCGCTCCCGGGCCTGGCGTTCGTAACGGCAGGCTTCTTCGCGACAACTTTCTTCACGGCAGGCTTCTTCAAGGCAGGCTTCTTCGCGACGGCTTTCTTCGCCGGCGCGTTCTTCATCGCGGATTTCTTCACCGTCACCTTCTTCACGACGGACTTCTTCGCCGGCGACTTGGCGGCGGCTTTCCCGGCCACGGGCTTGGCGGCCGGCTTCTTCGCCGCCACCGGCTTGGCGACGGCCTTCTTCGGCGCGGCCTTGGCGGCGCTCTTCACCGGCCGTTCCCTGCCTGCGGCCGGCTTCGACCTGGCGCCCCTGCTCCCTGTCGGAGACTTGCCCTTCTGCGCCTTGGCAGCGGTCGAACTACGCGTCGTTTTCGCCATATCCCTTCACCGTTTTTGGCCGTGGCGGCCGGGTGTTATAGCCCATGTGTCCTACACCGGCAAGCTCGCATCTGGAATACTTGTACCACTACCCATCGCTGGCCGCTCCGGCACCGTGAATGTCCTGACCCGATTGATACTGTGGATGCTGCGTTTGTACAAGCGCTGGCTCAGTCCCCTGCTCGGCCCGCGCTGCCGCTTCCACCCCAGTTGCTCCGATTATGCACGGATTGCGGTCACCCGCTTCGGCCCGTGGCGCGGCAGCTTGCTGGCCGGCTGGCGCGTGCTGCGCTGCCAGCCGCTGTGCGATGGCGGCGAGGATCCGGTGCCCGAGCACTTCCATTTTTCCCGCTGTCGCCACCACGTAGATTCTCCCGAGGCGCACTGACCGTTCCGGAATACGGAGTCGTCGCCGCGAGGCCGCCCCCGTCTCGCGTGAAGCGCGGCTAGCTCGGGATGGCCGCCGACGCCGGACCGGCGCAAGCGGCAGCGATCGTCACGGAGCGATCGTCACGGCGTGGAGCCGTAGCCGCCTTCCACGCCCTTGCTCGCATAGGCCACGGCATCGTGCGGGTGCAGGCTTTCCTGGTGCTCGACGCGGACATGGAAATCACCGAGCGCGGCATCGGTGTCGAGTGCCTTCTGGATGCGTCGGGCGGCATCCTCGCAGAACATCAGGTTGCCGCCGTTGGCCAGCGCGAAGGCCTGTTCGTCCTCGCGCTTCACCGCGGTCTGCACCGGCGTGCCTAGCGCATGCTCGACGCGATCGATCAAGCCGATCAGGTGGAAGTCGGCGCCGGGCACGAGGCGGATGCGCAGGCGCGCCACGCTGCGCTGGGCATGCGGGGTAGCGACGATGCCGCGCTCGCTGCCGAGCCAGGCCAGCACCGCAGCATGGTCGAGCGGCTGACCGGCATCGAAGTCGCTGGCGAACTGGTCCTGGATCAGCTGGCGCGACAGCGCCGCCGAGGCCGGGCAGGTGGAGGAATAGACCACCTCGGTGCCGAACTCGAGCAGGAACTCGTCGCCGGTGAGGCTGGCCTCGATGCATACCGGGTAGGCGCGCCAGCCGCTGTTGGCGCTCTTCAGCGCGGGGCGGCGCACCAGGTGCTCGAACTGGATGCTGAGGCAGGCCCGGTCGGACAGATCCTTGTGTGAATCGAGGAAGCCGCGCAGCAGCGCGTGCAGCATCGACGCATCCAGCGTCTGCGTGCTCAGCGCCTGTTCGACCTGCAGGTACAGCCGCGACATGTGGATGCCGCGCTTGTCTGGCCGGCTCAGGTTGACGAAGGCACCGACCCGGGCGCTGGAACGCTGCACCTGGCCATCGCCGGCGTCGAACAGCACCGGCACCTGGATGTCGGCCATGCCGACCCAGTCCAGCGCGCCGGCAAGATGCGGCTGCGCGTGCACGGCGACATCGGGCAGCAGGCGGGCGGTATTTTCCTGGTTCGGCATGATGGGGAATCCTGGCATCGGCGAGCGGGCGCCGTGAAGCAGACAATCTTGGGGCAGGCAGGCGGCCGCGCAATAGTGGCGTGGTGGAAACGCTGCGTCCGTGGCCGTTTTACGCCACGTACCGGCGCCATGCGCGCGCCGCCTGCCAGGCCTGCAGCGCGGTGGTCAGCACGGTGCGCGACTGGCCGGCCTGCAGTACTGCCAGCGCGTCGCCGGCACGCGCCGCCCGCCGCGCCAGACTGCTGGCATGACGCGATTCCAGCGCGCGAAACACGCTGAGCGGCCCGGCCAGCGTGGACGACTCCTGCCAGCTGGCCAGCAGGTCGCCCAATTGCGCCCTGACCGCCTGCTGCCGCGCCGCGCCGGCCGTACGCAACTGCGCGCGGCTCAGGCCATGTCGCGCCAGGCACGCCATCGGCAGCGGCAGGCGGTCGCGCTCGACATCCTGCTGCAGCCGCACCAGCGCATGCAGCAGATGATTCAGCACGGCCACCCGCGACGCCTGCGCCGGCGACGCCTCGGCACCGTACCACCAGGCGGTTTCCAGCGCGGCCAGCGCACCGTGCAGCGGCAGCGCGGCTTCGATCTGTGCGGGGAAGTCGGCGGCGGTGCCCTGTTCCAGCTGTGCCATCGCGGCCAGCACCGGCGCCAGCCAGAGCTCGCTGGCGATGGCATGCGCGCGCTCGTCGTCGAACAGCACCTGGCTCAGCGGGTGACGCCCGCCGCTGGCTGGCGCGCCGGCCAGTTCCTCGGCCCACCAGTTGAGCTTGGCGGTGGCCACCAGCGGTTCGCGGATGCCGTAGGCGGCGCCGAGCAGTTCCTGCTCCAGCGCGGCCAATGCAACGTGGCCGGGATAATGCCGGCCATCGACGAAGGCCAGCGCCACGCGCTGCTGCGGCTGCACCGCCAGCCACTTGTCGATGAAGCCCTGCAGTACCGCGTTCTGTTCGACCAGTTCGATCATGCGACTACCGGTTGCAGTTTCAGCAGCTCGACCAGCCCGGCCGGGTGGTCCAGCACGGCATCGGCGCCCCAGTCGTGGGGATCGCCGCCGTCGAGATAGCCCCAGCTCACCGCCACCGTGTACAGGCCGGCCGCCGCGCCGGCCTGTACGTCGCGACGGTCGTCGCCGACGAACAGGCTTTGCGCGGGCGCCACGCCGGCACGCTCGCAGGCCAGCAGCACCGGCGCCGGGTCCGGCTTCTTTACTGCCAGGGTGTCACCCGAGACCACCGCACCGGCGCGCCCCGCCCAGCCGATGCGGGCCACCAGCTCGTCGGTGAGGAAACCCGCCTTGTTGGTGACGATGCCCCAGCGCAGGCCGTGCGCCTCGATCCGCGCCAGCAGCTCGTCGATGCCGTCGAACGCACGCGTCTGCTGCGCCATCACGTCCTGGTACAACTGCAGATAGCGCGGCACCAGCGCCTCCAGCGCCGGCTCGCCACACGCGGCGAACGCGGTGCGCAGCACAGCGCGCGCACCGCGCGACACCACCTCGCGCACCGCTGCATACGGCGGCGGCGCCACGTTCTCTTCCGCGCACTGCGCCAGCAGCGCGGCATAGAGGTCGGGAGCGCTGTCGAGCAAGGTGCCGTCCAGGTCGAACAGCACGCCCTGGATGTTCTCGGGCAAGGGCTTCATGCCGGTTTGCGACCGTAGGAAGTCCCCGTGGGACGTGCGCTGAGCACGTAGTTGACCGCGGTGATCGAACTCAGCCAGGCCTTGCGGCTGAGCGGGTTGTAGGCCAGCCCGGAGACATCCTCCAGCTCCAGCCCGGCGTGGCGCAGCAGGCGGCCCAGCTCGGACGGCTTGAGGAACTGCGCGTAGTGGTGGGTGCCGCGCGGCAGCAGGCGCATCACGTATTCCGCGCCCACGATCGCCGCGCCGAACGCGGCCGGCGTGCGGTTGAGCGTGGACATGAACAGCCGCCCGCCTGGCTTCAGCAGCGCAGCCAGGTCGTTGACCAATGCCTGTGGGTCGGGTACGTGCTCGACCAGTTCCATGCAGCACACCGCGTCGAAGCTCGCCGGCTCGGCCGCCGCCAGTTCGGTCGAGGACTGCACGCGATAATCGACGGCGAGGCCGGATTCATGCAGGTGCAGCTTCGCGACCTCGATCACCTTCCCGCCCAGGTCGATGCCGGTGACCTTCGCGCCGGCGCGCGCCAGCGCCTCGCTGAGCAGGCCGCCGCCGCAACCGACGTCGGCGACCTTCGCCCCGCACAGGTCGACGCGGGCGGCGGCGTAGGCCGCGCGCACCGGGTTGAGGTCGTGCAGCGGGCGCGACTCGCCATCGGGATCCCACCAGCGTGCCGCCAGGCTGTCGAAGCGGGCGATCTCGGCGGGGTTGACGTTGGCGGTGGTCATGTTCGAGTCCACGGTGAGCCCATGAGTCTATTGGAAAGTGCGGCCATGGATGACTCCCTGTTGATTCTCCCGCTCAGATCAAACCGCCTGCCACTCGTACACCGTGATGTCCCAACCGCCACTGACGTGGGCCGGATCGCGGTGCACCAGTGCGGTCGCCTCGGCCAGGTCGGCCGCACGCAGCAGGTAGGCACCGCCGGACTTGTCGCTGAAGCCGCCGGACAGCTCGACCCGGCCCTCCTTGCGCAAGCCCTGCAGGAAGGCCAGATGCAGCGGTACCGCGGCGGGATCGAGCTGCGGCCGGCGGATCAGCAGGACCAGGTAACGGTTCATCGAGGGACTCCGCTTCAGGCCGAGGCGATACGCTCGCGCCAGGCGCGCGTGCGCTCCAGGATCGCGACGGTATCCATGCCGACCAGTTCGCGCGTGGCCAGCTTGCGCTTGCCGGCAATCCACACGTCGCTGACCTGATGGCGGCCGGTGGCATAGACCAGCTGCGAGACGACGTGGAACAGCGGCTGGGTTTCCAGGTCGCTCAATCGCACGGCGGCGAAGTCGGCCTGCTTGCCGACTTCGATCGAGCCGATCTTCGCCTCCAGTCCGACCGCCTTCGCGCCGTTGAGCGTGGCCGCACGTAGCGCGAACGCCGCATCGAACGCCGCGGCGTCGCCGGCCACCGCCTTGGCCAGCAGCGCGGCGGTACGCATCTCACCGAACATGTCCAGGTCGTTGTTGGAGGCGCAGCCATCGGTGCCAAGCGCCAGGTTGACCCCGGCGACGCGCAGTTTTTCCGCCGGGCAGAAGCCGGAGGCGAGCTTGAGATTGGACTCCGGGCAATGCACCACCGACACGCCGGCGGCGGCGCAGGCGGCGATCTCGCCGTCGGTCAGCTGGGTCATGTGCACCGCGATCAGGCGGTCGTTGACCAGGCCCAGCTTCTGCAGCCGCTGGAACGGGCGCAGCCCGCTCCTGGCCTTCTCGTCCTCGACCTCGTGCGCAGTCTCGTGCGTGTGCAGGTGCACCGGGATGTCGAGCTGGTCGGACAACACGCGGATGCGCTCGAAGCTCTCGTCCGACACCGTATACGGCGCATGCGGCGCGAACGCGGTGCTGATCAGGTGGTCACCGCGGAAGCTGTCGTACACCTCGCCGGCACGTTCGAAGTACTCGTCCTGGCTTTTCGCCCAGGCGGTGGGGAATTCGATCACCGGCAGGCCGACCACCGCGCGGAAACCCAGCTTGCGGTAAGTGGCGCCGATCACGTCGGGGAAGAAGTAGTTCTCGTTGGCACAGGTGGTGCCGCCGCGCAGCATCTCGGCCACCGCCAGTTCCACGCCGTCGCGCACGAACTCCGGCCCCAGTACCTTCGCCTCGGCCGGCCAGATGTGCTGCTGCAGCCACACCATCAGCGGCAGGTCGTCGGCAAGGCCGCGCAGCAGGGTCATCGGATTGTGCGTGTGGCTGTTGACCAGACCGGGAATCAACGCGTGTTCGGAAAGCGAAACACGCTCGCGCGGCGCGTAGGCGGCATGCGCCTCGGCCATGGGGAGCACGGCCACGATGCGGCCGCCGTCGACGGCGACGGCGTGGTTGTCGAGCACCACGCCATGCGGTTCGATCGGGACGACCCAGCGCGCTTCGATCATCAGGTCGACGGGCTGCGGAGGCATCTGGCTCATCGCTCACTCACTGTGCAAGGGATAAATACGAGACGGGGCGGCGCACCTTGCGGCGTCCGCCCCAGAATCGTCATGTCTCGGCATCGTCATTCCGGCGATAGGCCGGAGTCCAGGGCTCTCGTGCAGCCGGGTGAAGGGTTTGGCGTGCTGCGCACGAGTACTTCACTGGATCCCGGCCTTCGCCGGGATGACGAACCGGCAAAGGCGCGGGCACAGCCCGCGCGCCGGTTCGTCACTTGACGCGGCTGACGTACTCGCCGGTGCGGGTGTCGACCTTGATCACCTCGTCGGTGCCCACGAACAGCGGCACGCGCACCACCGCGCCGGTTTCCAGCGTGGCCGGTTTGCCGCCGCCGCCGGAGGTGTCGCCGCGCACGCCGGGATCGGTCTCGGTGATCTTCAGCTCGACGAAGTTCGGCGGCTGCACCGCGATGATCTCGCCGTTGAACAGCGTGACCACGCACTCTTCCTCGCCCTTCAGCCACTTCGCCGTGTCGCCGACGCCGGTCTTGCCGGCCTGGTGCTGCTCGAACGATTCCTGGTGCATGAAGTGCCAGAACTCGCCGTCGGAGTACAGGTACTGCATGTCGGTGTCGGTGATGTCCGCCACCTCGAACGAATCGCTGGACTTCATCGTCTGCTCGGTGGTGCGCCCCGTCTTCAGGTTGCGGATGAAGATGCGGGTGAACGCCTGTCCCTTGCCGGGCTTGATGAACTCGGCTTCGGTGATGATCCACGGATCGTTGTTGTGAAGGATCTTCATACCCTTCTTGACGTCGTTGAGACCGGCGGTGGCCATGCAGTGCGCTCCGATATATGAATTTCAATGTTCAAGGGCCCGAAACGGGCCCTTGCGCCGCTGCCGGCGGCTAAAATAGATGGTTTGACGGGCCGGCCGGCCCAGACAAGGCCACACATGATAACCGCAAGCCCTGCCGCACGCATTACGCCGGACGCCCCGGCCGCCGACTGGCGCCAGCTGTGGCGCGAGGCTGTCACCGATGCTGGCGAACTGCTGGACCTGCTCGGGCTGCAGCATCTCGCCGGCCAGCTGCCGCCGGCGGACGCCGGTTTCCAGCTGCGCGTGCCGCGCGGCTTCGTGGCTCGCATGCGCCACGGCGATCCGCGCGATCCGCTGCTGCTGCAGGTGTTGCCGCAACTGGTCGAGCTGGACGAGGTGCCCGGCTTCGTTACCGATGCGGTCGGCGACATGGCAGCGCGTGAGGCGCGCGGCGTGCTGCACAAGTACCACGGGCGCGCCCTGCTGATCGCCAGCGGCAGCTGCGCGATCAACTGTCGCTACTGCTTCCGCCGTCACTTCCCGTATGGCGAGGAGATGGCCGCCGCCGGCCAGTGGAAGCAGGCGCTGGAGCATCTGCGCCAGGACCCCTCGATTAGCGAGCTGATCCTGTCCGGCGGAGACCCGCTGGCGCTGGCCACCACCAAACTGGAGGAACTGGGCCGCGGCCTGGCCGAATTGCCGCAGGTCATCCGCCTGCGCATCCACAGCCGCCTGCCGGTGGTGCTGCCGGAGCGCATCGATGACGCCTTCACCGGCTGGCTGGGCGCGCTGCCGCTGCAGAAGGTGGTGGTGCTGCACGCGAACCATGCCAACGAACTGGACGCCAGCGTCGACGCCGCCTGCGCCCGGCTGCGCGCGGCCGGCGCCACCGTGCTGAACCAGTCGGTGCTGCTGCGCGGGGTCAACGACGACGCCAACGCGCTGGCCGAGCTGTCCGAGCGGCTGTTCGCCGCTGGCGTGCTGCCGTACTACCTGCACCAGCTCGACCGCGTACAGGGCGCCGCGCACTTCGAGGTCGACGACCACCGCGCCCTGGTCCTGGTGGAAGCGCTGCGCGCCCGCCTGCCGGGCTACCTGGTGCCCCGACTGGTGCGCGAGGTGGGCGGCGACGCCTCCAAACGGCCGCTGTAAAGCGGCAGTGGCGCCCGTCGCATGATTTTCCCGCTGGCGGCTGCTGGCGGAATCCGTTACAAACGGTCACTGCGGCCAAATGCGCCGACCGTCCAGCACCGCCCGCGATGAACAACGGACAGCGTCACGCCCCATGAAAAAAGATTTCGTCATCAAGATCCTCTTCGTCGAAAGCTCGCTGGAGGAGGCCGAGCAGATCATCAGCCTGCTGCGCAACACCGGCATTGCCGTGCGGCCAGCCCGCGCCACCAACGTCGAGCAGATGCAGGCCGCGGTGAACGAGCTGGAACCGGACGTGGTGATGTTCGACCCGGCGATCACCGGCATCACCCTGGAAGAGGCGGTCAAGGTGCTCGATGCCTACGGCCGCGATTATTCGCTGTTGGGACTGGTCAACACGATCGACAACCAGATCGTGGCGGATCTGTTCGTGCACGGTGCCCGCGGCGTCGCCTCGCGCAGCCAGCCGAAGCAGCTGATCGCGGTGCTGCAGCGCGAGTTCGACTCGCTGCAGACGCGCCGCCAGGTCCGCCGCCTGGAAACCGCCCTGCGCGAATCGGAGCGGCGCTGCGACGCGCTGCTCGACTCCTCCACCGACGCGATCGCCTACGTGCACGAGGGCATGCACGTGCGCGCCAACCAGGCCTACCTGGAAACCTTCGGCTACGACAGCTTCGACGACCTGCTCGGCTTGCCGGTGCTGGACATGATCGACTCGACCCATGCCGACGAGTTCAAGACCCTGCTGCGCGGACACGCGCGGCAGGAGAAGACACCATCCCAGCTCACCCTGCATGCGCGCCGCGCCGACGGCAGCCAGTTCGACGCCACGGTGGAGTTCGCGCCGGCCACCTTCGAGGGCGAGTCCTGCCTGCAGATCGTGTTCCGCCGGCAACTGGTCGACCAGACGGTGCTGGAGCAGCTGCAGCGCGACCCGGTCACCGGCCTGTTCAATCGCGCCCGCATGCTGGAATCCATCGATGATGCCGTGACCGCCGCGGCGAAGGGCAAGAAGGGCCAGTCGCTGCTGCTGGTCGAGCCGGACAACTGGGCCTCGCTGGTGGGCGGCATCGGCCTGGGCAAGGCCGACGAGTTGCTGGCCGGCTTCGCCGACCGCATCCGCATGCTGCTCGGCGCCGATGATGTCGCCGGCATGCTCGCCGAGCACACCCTGGGCGTGGTGCTCGATGCGCGTCCGGACGAGGCGATCAAGGAGTGGATCGCCAGGCTGCAACACAGCGTCAGCAACGAGATTTTCGACGCCGGCTCGCGCTCGATCACGGTCACCGCCAGCATCGGCGGCAGCCTGCTGGGCGAAAAGAACGCCAACGCCGAACTGCTGCTCAACCAGGCCAGCCAGGCCCTGCGCACCGCGCAGAGCCTGGGCGGCAGCCAGGTGGAGCTGCATGACCCGGCCGCGCGCGAAAAGGCCGACGAGGAACGCGAGCGCTACTGGCTGGAACTGCTGCGCAAGGCGCTCACCGGGGAAGGCCTGGTGCTCTATCATCAGCAGACCATCAGCCTGCAAGACGCCGAGGGTGACTATTCGGAGATCCTGCTGCGCATGAACGGCCCGCAGGGCGAGGTGCTGCCCGGCTTCTTCATGCCGATCGCCGAGAAGCACGGGCTTACCGGCGCGATCGACCGCTGGGTGCTCGACCAGGCCATCAGGGCACTGCAGGCGCGCGAGGGCCTGGGCCAGCAGACCACGTTCTTCATCAAGCTCACCGCCGCCTCGCTACAGGACGACAAGTTGCTGGCGTGGCTGGGCGATCGGCTCAAGCGGGCCGGGTTGAAGCGCGGCCAACTGGTGCTGGAGATGACCGAGAGCAAGGTGATGACCTTGCTGCGCCCGGCCCAGGAGTTCGTCAACGGCTGGAAGAAAGTGGGCGGCCGCTTCGCGCTGGAGCAGTTCGGCTCGGGCCTGAACTCGTTCCAGTTGCTCAACCACATCGACGCGGACTACCTGAAGATCGACCGCAGCTACATGGCTGACCTGCCGCAGCACCCGGAAAGCCAGAAGAAGGTGACCGAGATCTGCCAGCAGGCCCACGAGCTGAAGCGCCTGACCATCGCCGAATGGGTCGAGGACGCCACCAGCACCTCGCTGCTGTTCGCCTGCGGCGTGGATTTCGTGCAGGGCAATTTCCTGCAGCAGCCGCAACGCCTGGAGTGACGGCCTGCGGCAAAGCGCGCCGCCAGCCGCCCCGGAAGCACGAAAAAACCCGCGGATCGCTCCGCGGGTTTTTCATGCCACGGCGATCGCCGGGCGAATTACTCGGCAGCAGCAGCCTTCGCGTTGGCCTTGGCGGCGGCAGCGGCGGCGACGTCTTCCTTGATGCGAGCAGCCTTGCCTTCCAGACCACGCAGGTAGTACAGCTTGGCGCCGCGCACCTTGCCCCGGCGCTTCACCGTCACCGAGTCGATGGCCGGGCTGTGCGCCTGGAACACGCGCTCCACGCCGGTGCCGTGCGAGATCTTGCGCACGGTGAAGGCCGAATGCAGGCCGCGGCTGCGCCGGGCGATGACGATGCCCTCGAACGCCTGCACACGCTCGCGGTTGCCTTCCTTCACCTTGACGTTGACCACCACGGTGTCGCCGGGGTTGAATTCCGGCAGCTGGCGGGTGATCTGCTCGGATTCGAACTGTTCAATGATCTTGTTCATGGCGCACCTGTCGGTTCACGTTTGCGATATCAATGGCTGCGACCGTCAACCGGTCGCATCGTCTTGCCGTGTCGGCCTTCGCGAGGCGTGTTCACGGCGGAATTCATCCAGCAGGGCCCGGGATGGCGCATCCAGCCCCCGCTGTGACAACAAGTCGGGCCGCCGCAACCAGGTCCGTCCCAGCGACTGCTTCAGGCGCCAGCGGGCAATCGCCGCATGGTCGCCGGACAGCAGCACCTCCGGCACGGAACCCAGCGCATCGTGCACCGGTTTTGCATAGTGCGGACAATCCAGCAGGCCATCCGAGAATGAATCCTGCTCGGCCGACTGCGCATCGTTCAACGCGCCATCCTGCAAGCGCCCCACCGCGTCGATGACCACCGCGGCGGCGAGCTCGCCGCCGGACAGCACATAATCGCCGATGGAAAGCTCCTCGTCGACCTCGTGCGCCAGCAGACGCTCGTCCACACCTTCATAACGCCCGCAGAGCAAGGCGACGCGCGGCATTTTCGCCAGCGCTTCCACCCTGCCCTGCGTCAGCCGCGCTCCCTGCGGACTGAGATAAACCAGATGCACCGGTTCCGGTGCCGCCGCACGCATGGCCGCCAGGGTCGTGCGCAACGGCTCGATCATCATCACCATCCCGGGACCGCCGCCATACGAGCTGCTGTCCACGCTGCGATGCCGGTCGGTGGCGTAGTCGCGCGGGTTCCAGGTTTCCACCTGCAGCAGCTCGCGCTGCTGCGCGCGTCCCACCACACCGACCGCGGCGCACTGGCGCACGAAGTCGGGAAACAGGCTGACGACATCGATGCGCATGGGCCTCAAACTCCAGCTTTCAGAATTCGGGATCCCAGTCCACCACCATGCGCCCTGCGGACAGATCCACCGAACGCACATACGAACCCTGGACGAAGGGAACCAGCCGCTCGCGCTCGCCGTCCCTCACCACCACCACGTCATTGGCGCCGGTGGCGAACAGGTGACTGACCCGCCCCAGCTTCACGCCTTCCGTGGTGACGACCTCAAGTCCCTCGAGATCGACCCAGTAATACTCGCCTTCCGCAGGAGGCGGCAGCTGCTCGCGGGCGACATGGATGTCGGTACCGACCAGCGCCGCTGCCTGCTCCCGGTCGTCCACCCCAGGCAGATGGGCCACCAGCCCCTTGCCCTGCGTGCGACCCTTCACTTCGCTGACCTGCGTCTCCGTGCCGGGCGCTGCACCGAGCAGCCACGGCTGGTAGTCGAAGATCCGCATGCGCGGCTCGGCCCAGGATTCGATCTTGAGCCAGCCCTGCACGCCATACAGTCCGACGATGCGCCCGATCAGGACGCGCCGACCGGCTGCAGTCATACTCAGGCAGCCTGCTGCTTGCCGGCTTCCTTGACCAGGGCGGCGACCTTGTCGGTCAGCTGGGCGCCCTTGCCGACCCACTCCTGCACGCGCGCGACGTTCAGCTCAAGGCGCTTGTCCTTGCCCGCCGCGACCGGGTTGTAGAAGCCCACGTTCTCGATATTGCGGCCGTCGCGCTTGTTGCGCTGGTCGGTCACGACGACGTGGTAGAACGGACGGCCCTTGGCGCCACCGCGCGAAAGACGAATCTTGACCATGGTAGAACTCCAGAATTGCCGAATCAGCGGCAGGCGCACGAGAGTCGTGCGCGGGAAACGGGGCATTTTAGCGGATTTTCGGGAAAAGGGAAGGCTTTCGCGACATGACAGCCCCGCACCGGAATCATTCCCGCGAGAGCGGGAATCCATCTTGCTCTGGCCGCAAAAGTCAAAATGGGTTCCCGCTTGACCGGCCCTTCGGCCGTTGAAAAGCGCCTCGCGGGAATGACGGTCGGCTTCGGGTAGGGGTTCCTCAGCGCAGCGGCGGCAGCCCACCCATGCCGCCCATGCCCTTCATGGCGCCGCGCATCTGCCGCAGCAGGCCCTTGCTGCCACCCTTGGACAGCTTGGACATCATCTTTTCCATCTGCATGTACTGCTTCAGCAGGCGGTTGACGTCGGCCGGCTGGGTACCCGAACCACGCGCCACGCGCGCGCGGCGCGAGCCGTTCAGCAGATCCGGGTGGCGACGTTCCTTCTTCGTCATCGAGCCGATGATCGCGATCATTCGCCTCATCTCGCCGTCGTTGACCTTGGACTTGACGCTGTCCGGCAGGCTGGACACGCCCGGCAGCTTGTCCATCAGGCCGGCCAGGCCGCCCATGTTGCCCATCTGCTCCAGTTGGTCCCTCATGTCGTTCAGGTCGAAGCGCTTGCCCTTCATCACCTTCTGGGCCAGCTTCTGCGCCTTGTCCTGGTCGACCTTGCGCTCGACCTCCTCGACCAGGCTCAGCACGTCGCCCATGCCGAGGATGCGCTGGGCCAGCCGGTCCGGATGGAACGGCTCCAGTGCGTCGGTCTTCTCGCCGGCGCCGAGGAACTTGATCGGCTTGCCGGTGACGTAGCGCACCGACAGTGCCGCGCCGCCGCGGGCATCGCCGTCGGTCTTGGTGAGGATCACGCCGGTCAGCGGCAGCGCCTCGTTGAATGCCTTGGCGGTGTTGGCGGCGTCCTGGCCGGTCATCGAGTCGACCACGAACAGGGTTTCGATCGGCGTGATCGCGGCATGCAGCGCCTTGATCTCGGCCATCATCGTCTCGTCCACGTGCAGGCGGCCGGCGGTGTCGACCAGCAGCACGTCGACCACCTCGCGCCGCGCGGCGGCGATGGCGTCCTTCGCGATCTGCACCGGATCCTGGCCCGTCGCGGACGGGAAGAACTTCACCCCGACCTGCTCGGCCAGCGTGCGCAGCTGCTCGATCGCGGCCGGACGGTAGACGTCGCAGCTCACCACCATCACCTTTTTCTTCTTGCGCTCGGTCAGCAGCCGCGCCAGCTTGGCCACCGTAGTGGTCTTGCCGGCGCCCTGCAGGCCCGCCATCAGCACCACCGCCGGCGGCTGCTGGGCCAGGTTCAGTTCGGTGTTGGCGGTACCCATCACCACGGTCAGCTCGTCGCTGACCACCTTGATCAGCGCCTGGCTCGGCGACAGGCTCTTGATCACGTCCTGGCCGACCGCGCGCACCTTGATCCGCTGGATCAGCGCCTGCACCACCGGCAGCGCCACGTCGGCTTCCAGCAGCGCAATGCGCACCTCACGCAGGGCTTCGCGGATGTTCTCTTCGGTCAGCCGGCCGCGGCCGCGCAGGCGGTTGACGGTGGTGGCAAGGCGTTGGCTGAGCGACTCGAACATGACGGGACCGGCAAACGGGAAAGCAGCCGATTATAGCGGACGGATCGCCCCACTCCGCATGCAAGCCGGCACGACCCTGTGCGACACTGCCCGGCAATGACCATCCACGTTCTGGCCCTGTTCGCCATCGCGCTCTACCTCGCTGCCGCCGCCGGGCTGGCGCGCCCGCTGCTGGGCGGCGGCCAGCCGCTGAACCGGCTGGCGCTGGCACTGGCCGGCGCCGCGGTGCTGATCCACGCCGGCATCCTGCTCGGCATGCATCGCGGCGCGCTGGACCTGCACTTCTTCGCCGCGCTGTCGCTGGTCGCATTCGTCGTCTCGGCGCTGACCCTGCTGGTGAACGTCTCGCGCCCGGTCGCCGCGCTCGGCGTGATCGTGTTTCCGCTGACCGCCGCGCTGCTCGCGCTGGACAGCTTCCTGGCGCCGCCCACCCTGCCGCAGCCAATGGACTGGCAGATCAAGCTGCACGTGACGGTGGCGCTGCTCGCGTTCGGCGTGCTGTCGATCGCCGCCGTGCTGGCGATCATGCTGGCGCTGCAGGAGCGCGCCCTGCGCCATCGCCAGCTCGGCCGCTGGCTGCGCGCGCTGCCGCCGCTGACGCTGACCGAAACCCTGCTGTTCCGTCTGATCAGCGCCGGCTTCGTGCTGCTCACGCTGACCCTGCTCACCGGCGTGCTGTTCGTCGACAACCTGTTCGGCCAGCACCTGGCGCACAAGACCGTGCTGTCGATCGGCGCCTGGCTGGTGTTCGGCGTGCTGCTGTACGGCCGCTGGCGGCATGGCTGGCGCGGCACCCGCGCAGTCAACCTGACCCTGATCGGCATGGCGGTGCTGGTGCTGGCATTCTTCGGCTCGAAATTCGTGCTGGAGCTGATCCTGCACCGCACGGTGCCCTGAGCACGCACGCCGGCCGTCAGTCGCTGGGCCGCTCAGCGGCAGGCGTCGATCGCCTCGCCCAGCCGCTCCACCCCGACCACTTCCATCTCGCCCACGCGCCCTTTCTTCGGTGCGTTCGCCTTCGGCACGATGGCGCGGCGGAAACCGTGGTGGGCGGCCTCCTTCAAGCGCTCCTCGCCGTTCGGCACCGGGCGGATCTCGCCGGACAGGCCCACTTCGCCGAAGGCGATGGTGTGCTCCGGCAGCGGCCGGTCGCGCAAGCTGGACAGCACCGCCAGCAGCACCGGCAGGTCGGCCGCCGTCTCCTGCACGCGGATGCCGCCGACCACGTTGACGAACACGTCCTGGTCGTAGGCCGCCACGCCACCGTGCCGGTGCAGCACCGCCAACAGCATCGCCAGCCGGTTCTGTTCCAGGCCCAGGGTGACCCGGCGCGGGTTGCCCAGCGAGCTCTGGTCCACCAGCGCCTGCACCTCCACCAGCAGCGGCCGGGTGCCTTCGCGGGTGACCATCACCGCGCTGCCCGGCGTGGGGCCCGCGTGCGTGGACAGGAAGATCGCCGACGGGTTCGGCACCTCGCGCAGGCCCTTGTCGCCCATCGCGAACACGCCCAGCTCGTTGACCGCGCCGAAGCGGTTCTTGAATGCGCGCAGCACGCGGAAGCGCGAACCGGATTCGCCCTCGAAATACAGCACCGCGTCGACCATGTGCTCCAGCACGCGCGGACCGGCGATGCCGCCTTCCTTGGTGACGTGGCCGACCAGGAACACGCTGGTGCCGGTTTCCTTGGCGTAGCGGGTGAGCTTGGCCGCCGACTCGCGTACCTGCGACACCGAGCCGGGCGCGGCGGTGAGCAGTTCGGTCCAGATGGTCTGGATCGAGTCGACCACCAGCACCCGCGGCCGCGTCGCCGCCGCCTGTTCGAGGATGCGTTCGATGCAGGTCTCGGCCAGCGCCTGCAGCGGCTCCAGCGGCAGGCCCAGGCGCTGCGCCCGCGCCGCCACCTGGGCCAGCGACTCCTCGCCGGTGACGTAGACGCTGGGCAGTTGCCCGCCCAGCGTGCCCAGCATCTGCAGCAGCAGGGTCGACTTGCCGATGCCTGGATCGCCGCCGATCAGCACCACCGAGCCCTGCACCAGGCCGCCGCCGAGCACGCGGTCCAGCTCACCGATGCCGGTCAGCGTGCGGGCCTCGGTGGTCAGCGCCACCGCGGTCAGCGGCGTGATACGCGGCGCGCCCGCGGCGGCGCCGGCGTAACTGGAACGCTGCGCGCCCACCGACGGCTTCGCCGCCGACGCCGGCGCCAGCACGATCTCGCTGAGCGTGTTCCACGCGCCGCACTCGGCGCACGCGCCCTGCCACTTCGGATGCTCGGCACCGCAATCGGTGCAGACATAGGCGGTCTTGGCCTTGGCCATGCGGGTTCCCGGCTGAATACGTAGAGGCGAGCTTGGCACGCGATCATCGCAGACGGCGAGACGCATCGGCGCGAAAAGCTGTCCGTTTTCGCCGCGTGGTTTCCTTGCGCTCAGTCGAACGAGCCGACGAACGAGTCCGACGCGTAGTTCACGAACTGGGTGTAGTGGCCAAGGAAGGTCAGCTTGCAGGTATCGGTGGGGCCATTGCGCTGCTTGCCGATGATGATCTCGGCGATGCCCTTGTCGGGCGATTCCTTGTTGTAGTACTCGTCGCGGTAGATGAACATGATCACGTCGGCGTCCTGCTCGATCGCGCCGGACTCGCGCAGGTCGGACATCATCGGGCGCTTGTCGGCGCGCTGCTCCAGCGACCGGTTCAGCTGCGACAGGGCGATCACCGGCACGTTCAGTTCCTTGGCCAACCCCTTCAGCGAACGCGAGATTTCCGATATTTCGGTGGCGCGGTTCTCCTTGTTGCCGGGCACCTGCATCAGCTGCAGGTAGTCGATCACGATCAGGCCCAGCCCGCCATGCTCGCGGTGCAGCCGGCGCGCGCGCGAACGCAGTTCCACCGGCGACAGGCTGGGCGTGTCGTCGATGAAGATCTTCGCCTCGGACAACAGCGCGATGGCGTTGGAGACACGCGGCCAATCCTCTTCTTCGAGAGTGCCGTTGCGCAGGTGCTGCTGGTGGATGCGGCCGACCGAGGAGATCAGGCGGAACGCCAGCTGCGAGGAGGACATTTCCATCGAGAACACCACCACCGCCTTCTTGCCGCCCAGCGCGGCGGCCTCGGCGATGTTCAGCGCGAAGGCGGTCTTGCCCATCGAGGGGCGCGCCGCGACGATGATCAGGTCCGATGGCTGCAAGCCGGAGGTGAGCTTGTCCAGGTCGGTGAAACCGGTGCTCACGCCGGTGAGCTGGCCGCGGTTCTCGTAGCGCTCGGTGAGCAGGCGGAACGCGTCCTTCACCGCCTCGCGCATCGAGACCGAATCCTTCTTGCCGCGTGCGCCGGATTCGGCGATATGGAACACGCGCTGCTCGGCGCTTTCCAGCACCTCGTGCACGCTCTTGCCCTCGGGCCGGTAGCCGTCCTCGGTGATCGAGGTGCCGGCATCGATCAGCTGGCGCAGCACCGATTTCTCGCGCACGATCTCCGCGTAGGCGGCGATGTTGGCCGCGCTGGGCGTGCTGTTGGCCAGCTCGATCAGGTAGCCGGCGCCGCCGACCATCTCGGCCAGGCCGTTGCTCTCGAACCAGTCGCCCAGGGTCACCGCGTCGCACGGCATGCCCTTGTTCGCCAGCTCGTTGATCGCGCGCCAGATCAGCCGGTGGTCCTTGCGGTAGAAATCGTCCTCACCGAGGCGGTCGGCCACCTTGTCCAGCGCGTCCGGCGCCAGCATCAGGCCGCCCAGCACCGCCTGCTCGGCATCGATGGAATGCGGCGGCACCCGCAGCGCCTCGATGGCGGGCGACGAGGGTTTGCGTTCGGGCACGAAGGACATCGACTTACCTCTGGGAATGGCCCCACGAGCGGCGCGCCATGCGCCGACAGGTCGCGGGTAACCCCACGGACACCATGATGCGCGGCGGCGTCTCAACTTTCGATACAACAACCCTGTGGATATGTTGGGGACGGCTGGGGATAAATGCGGGATTCGGGATTCGGACAAGCGACTCCCGCGCAAACCTGCGGCATCCGCTTTCAACGAATCCCCAATCCCCAATCCCGAATCTCGGCCCTCCAAAAACAAACAGGCGCCTCGCGGCGCCCGTTGGTCCCATCGCGCGGATGGCGTACGGCTTACTTGTCGCCGACCACGATCACCTTGACCGTGGTCTGCACGTCGGCGTGCAGGTTCACCACCACGTCGTACTCGCCGACGTTGCGCAGCGGGCCTTCGCCCAGGATCACTTCGTTCTTGTGGACTTCGTGGCCGGCGGCGGCCAGCGCCTCGGCGATGTCACGCGGGCCGACCGAGCCGAACAGCTTGCCTTCGGCGCTGGAGTGCGCGGCGATGGTCACCGCGACCTCGGCCAGCCTGGCCTTGCGCGACTCGGCATTGGCCAGCATGGTGTTGGCCTTCGCCTCGTATTCGGCGCGACGCTGCTCGAACGCGGCCAGGTTGGCGGCATTGACGCGCACGGCCTTGCCCTGCGGCAGCAGGTAGTTGCGGCCGTAGCCCGGCTTCACCACGACCTTGTCGCCGAGGTTGCCCAGGTTGCGGACTTTCTGCAGAAGAATGAGTTCCATGATGCTTTCCTGTTCGTTAGCGCCGGTGTGGCCCGACGCAGCCAGAGGACGGTTGTCCGAAGGGCGGAGATTCGGGAGACGGGATTCGGAAAGGCGCGATGCGGCGAGTCGCCGCTTCTACCGAATTCCGAATCCCCAATCCCGAATCCCGGACGTCATCAGACGTCGTGGTTGTCGGTGTACGGCAGCAGCGAGAGGAAGCGCGCGCGCTTGATCGCGGTGGCCAGCTGACGCTGGTAGCGGGCCTTGGTACCGGTGATGCGGCTCGGCACGATCTTGCCGTTCTCGGTGACGTACTGGCGCAGGGTGTTGAGATCCTTGTAGTCGATCTCCTTCACGTTTTCGGCGGTAAAGCGGCAGAACTTGCGGCGGCGGAAAAACTTGGACATGGGTGTGCTCCTGATCAGTCGTCGCTGTCGCGATCGTTTTCGCGGTCACGGCCGCGGCCCTCGCCGTCACCCTCGTCGTCGCGGCGACGGGTGGACTTGGCGTCGTCCTTTTCCTTCGACTTCAGGATGAAGGACGGCTCGGTGTCGGCCTCGTCGCGACGGATCACCAGGTGGCGCAACACGGCGTCGTTGAAGCGGAAACCCGACTCCAGCTCGTTCAGCGCATGCTGGCTCACTTCGATGTTGAGCAGCACGTAGTGCGCCTTGGCCAGGTTGACGATCGGGTAGGCCAGCTGGCGGCGGCCCCAGTCTTCCAGGCGGTGGATCTTGCCGCCATCGGTCTCGATCAGCGCCTTGTAGCGCTCGAGCATCGCGGGGACCTGCTCGCTCTGGTCCGGATGGACCATGAACACGACTTCGTAATGACGCAGGGTCATCGTGGTTTGACTCCTTGTGGATGCGGCCAAAAGCGGCCTTGCAGCCTCCCGCCGGTGCGGTGAGGCAAGTGTCCTGCCGGCGCCGGTTGGGACGCGGACAGAAGCGGAATTCTACGTGGAACGCGGAATGCGGCGCAAGTGGCTGAATCTGAAGAGGGCTCCATGGATGCCTCCCTTCCGGCTCATGCGTCCACGGAGGATCGCACGGGACTTGAAAGGTACGGCCTCGGATGACCGCTTTTTGACCTTCGCGCTCAGGGATGAGCACACAAGGACCACCCCGTTCAACCCACCGTGAAACTCTCGCCGCAGCCGCATTCGCCGGTGGCGTTGGGGTTGTGGAACACGAAGCTGGCGTTGAGGCCCTGCCGCTGGAAGTCGATCACCGTGCCGTCCACCAGCGCCAGGCTCTTGTTGTCGACGATCAACGGCAGCCCGTCCACCTCGACCAGCCGGTCGCTCGCGCCGACCACGTCGGCCAGGTCCACCACGTAGGCGAAGCCGGAGCAGCCGCTGCGCCGGACGCCGAAGCGCACGCCGGCCGCCGTCGGCGTACCGGCCAGGAAGTGACGCATGCGTTCGTTGGCGGCGGGAGTGATGGTGATGCTCATGACGATGGATCGACCTCGGCAGATGGCCCGGAAAGTCGCAGCGCGGGCGACAGCTACATTATCATGCCGGCTTGGCCTTGCGGCTTCGCCGCGCGCGCCGTTCATCATCATTGCGTGCCGGCAGGCGGCGCACCAGCAGGAGTTTCAAGCGATGGCCGTGGTCAGTGTGAAGCAGGCTCTTTCCGGCAAGCTCGATGCCGGCAGCACGGTGACGGTGCGCGGCTGGGTGCGCACCCGCCGCGACTCCAAGGCTGGCCTCTCCTTCGTCAACGTCACCGACGGCTCCTGCTTCGACCCGATCCAGGCGGTGGTGCCGGCCACCCTGGCCAACTACGAGTCCGAGGTGAAGCACCTCACCGCCGGCGCCGGCGTGATCGTCTCCGGCACCCTGGTGCCGTCGCAGGGCAAGGGCCAGGCGTTCGAGCTGCAGGCCGACAGCGTGCAGGTCACCGGCTTCGTCGACGACCCGGAAACCTACCCGATCCAACCCAAGCAGCACACCATGGAATTCCTGCGCGAGGTGGCCCACCTGCGCCCGCGCACCAACCTGTTCGGCGCGGTGACCCGCGTGCGCCACACCATGATGACGGCGATCCACCGCCACCTCACCGAACAGGGCTTCTTCTGGATCAACACGCCGATCATCACCACCTCCGACGCCGAGGGCGCCGGCGACATGTTCCGCCTGTCCACGCTGGACCTGGCCAACCTGCCGCGGCTGCCCGACGGCAAGATCGACTTCCGCAAGGATTTCTTCGGCCGCGAGGCGTTCCTCACCGTATCCGGCCAGCTCAACGTCGAGGCGTACGCGCTGGCGATGAGCAAGGTCTACACCTTCGGCCCCACCTTCCGTGCCGAGAACTCCAACACGCCGCGCCACCTGGCCGAGTTCTGGATGGTCGAGCCGGAGATCGCCTTCGCCGACCTAGCTGCCGATGCGGATTGCGCCGAGGCGTTCCTCAAGGCGATCTTCAAGGCCGTGCTGGAGGAGCGCCCGGACGACATGGCGTTCTTCGCCGAACGCGTGCAGAGCGATGCCATCACCCGGATGGAGGCGTTCATCGCCAAGCCGTTCGAGCGCATCGACTACACCGACGCCATCGCGATCCTGCAGAAGTCGGGCCAGAAGTTCGAATATCCCGTGGCCTGGGGCATCGACCTGCAGACCGAACACGAGCGCTACCTCGCCGAGAAACATATCGGCCGCCCGGTGGTCGTCATGAACTACCCCGAGGCGATCAAGGCGTTCTACATGCGTCTGAACGATGACGAGAAGACCGTCGCGGCGATGGACGTGCTGGCTCCGGGCATCGGCGAGATCATCGGCGGCAGCCAGCGCGAGGAGCGGCTGGACTACCTCGACCGCCGCATGGTCCAGTTCGGCCTCGACCCCGCGGCCTATGGCTGGTACCGCGACCTGCGCCGTTACGGCACGGTGCCGCATGCCGGCTTCGGCCTCGGCTTCGAGCGCCTGCTGGTCTACATCTGCGGGCTGTCCAACATCCGCGATGCCATCCCCTACCCCCGAGCCGCCGGGACCGCCGAATTCTGAGTACACCCTTGCCCATGCCGATCCGACTCCCCGCCGCCGCACTGGCCCTCGCCGTCCTGCTGGGCGGCTGCCACAACGCCAAGGTCCTGCTGCCGCCGAACCTGCGCCCGCCGTCGGAAAACACCGGCGATGCACTGAAGCTGGCCCAGCTGCAGCTGCTGCAGGCCAGCCCGTGCTGCAGCAACTTCGCCGACTTCTCCTATCGCAGCATGCTGCCGTGGCAGCCGCAGAAGTTCGTGCTGGGCAGCGGCAGCATGGTGGCGAACCTCAACGGCACGCAGAGCTACTTCCTCGCCTTCCGCCTGCCCACCGAGGCGAAATTGCCGTACCGGGTCGCCATGAAGGCGGAATTGAACGGGCGCTGGCTGCATGCCAGCTACCTGTTCGCGCCGACCGTGGTGCTGCTGGACGAGGGGTTCCAGCCGATCCGCGCCGAGGACATCGGGCTGTGCGAGCACATGGGCTGGAGCGACGAGACCAGCGGCGCCTTCGGCAGCCTGAACATCGACAGCGCCAAGGCACGCTACCTGCTGGTCTACAGTTCCGCCGAGCAGCAGTCGGGCAAGACCTACTGGGAACAGTCGCCGGCGTCGTTCTCCAGCTCCAGCGCCGCCTCGTTGCAGATGAATTCCACCGGCAGCTTCAGCATCCCGCACGGGCCTGACGGCACCCTGTGGGTCGGCATGATGAACAAGATCTACGAGAAGGCGCTCGACAACGCGATCTGCAAGAAGGCCGCGAAGGGGGAAGGCGTGCTCAACACCCTGCGCACCGCGTTGCCGCTGCCCTGGAGCAACGGCAGCGGCGGCAAGAACGGCCATAGTCCTTCGCCATGATCGCCCTCTATCTCGCCCTGCTGGCGAGCGGCGTCGGCCTGTTCGTGTTGTCGTACGTGGCGCCGTTCCGTGCTGCCGCGCTGCTGCGCACGCGCTACCCGCAACACTGGCAGGTCATCGCCACGGCCGCGCAGGGCCGGTTCTCCGGGTTCCGTGTCTGGGCCAACATGCAGCAGGTACTGCGCTCGCCGGCCCTGCCGGCGCTGGGCGACGCCACGATCAACCGCTGGCGCCTGGTGTGGCGCTACAGCCAATGGCTGGGCTGGTTGTGCTGGCTCGCCGCGCTGACCATGCGGCTGTGGGTGCACTGAAAGGAGCCGACGGACATGCAACTGGATCTGGGTGGACGTCACGCGCTGGTCTGCGGCGCCTCGCAAGGCATTGGTCGCGCCAGCGCGATCGAGCTGGCCGAACTCGGCGCCAGCGTCACCCTGCTGGCGCGCTCGGGCGATCGGCTCAAGGCCGCCGCCGAGAGCCTGCCGCAGACACGCACCGGGCAGCGGCACGACTGGTGCGGCGTCGACATGCTGGACACGGCCGGCCTGCAAGCCACCGCCACCGACCTTGCTGCCCGCACCCCGGTGCACATCCTGATCAACAACAGCGGCGGCCCTCCGGGCGGCCCGGCATACAGCGCGGACCTGGCCGCCTTCGAGACCGCGTTCCGCCAGCATCTGCTGGCCGGCCAGGTGCTGCTGCAGGCGCTGCTGCCCGGCATGCGCGCGAGCGGCTACGGCCGCATCGTCAACGTGATCTCCACCTCGGTGAAGGAACCGATCGCCGGGCTGGGCGTGTCCAACACCGTGCGCGCCGCCGTCGCCGGCTGGGCCAAGACCCTGTCCGCCGAACTGGCCGCCGACGGCATCACCGTCAACAACGTGCTGCCCGGCTACATCCGCACCCAGCGTCTGGACAGCCTGCTCGCCGCGCAGGCCGCGGCCAGCGGATGCGACGAGGACACCATCGCCCAGAGCATGCTGGCCTCGGTGCCGGCCCGCCGTTTCGGTGAAGCCGGCGAAGTGGCCGCGGTGATCGCCTTCCTGTGCACGCCCGCCGCCGCCTACGTCAATGGCGTCAGCATCGCGGTGGACGGTGGCCGCACCCGCGCGTTGAGCTGAGCGGGCGTCTGCTGCCGACCCGCTTCCCGCTCGCGCATACGCCAGCGTCCGGTGCAATTGCGGCACGCTGGTCCTAAGCTTGTCGCGATGTCCACCCCGCGCCTAGCCAATCTGATCGATGGTCGCCCGCAAGCGCCCCGCGTCGATGCCTGGCTCGACGTGCACGAGCCGGCGACCGGCCAGGTCTTCATGCAATGCCCCGATTCGACGGCGGCGGATGTCGCTGCCGCGGTGGATGCCGCCCGCCGCGCCGCGCCGGGATGGGCCGGCACGCCGATCGAGCAGCGCGCGCAATACCTGAACCGGCTGGCCGACCTGGTCGAGGCGCGGCTGCAGGAATTCGCCGCACTGGAATCGCGCGACAGCGGCAAGCCGCTGGAGCTCGCGCGCCGGCTCGACATCCCGCGCGCGGTCAGCAACCTGCGTTATTTCGCCGCCGCGATCGTCGGCTGGGGCAGCGAATCGCACGCGATGGAGGCCGGCTCCGGCGGCATCGGCGCGATCAACTACACCTTGCGCCAGCCGCTCGGCGTGGTCGGCTGCATCAGCCCGTGGAACCTGCCGCTGTACCTGTTCACCTGGAAGATCGCCCCCGCGCTGGCTGCCGGCAACACGGTGGTGGCCAAGCCGTCGGAAGTAACGCCCTGCACTGCCGCGCTGCTCGGCGAGCTGAGCATCGAGGCCGGCTTTCCGCCCGGCGTGCTGAACATCGTGCAGGGCCGCGGGCCTGCTGTGGGCCAGGCGATCGTCGAGCACCCCGAGGTCAAGGCGGTCTCCTTCACCGGCAGCACTGCCACCGGCGCGCGGATCGCCGCCATCGCGGCGACGCAGTTCAAGAAGGTGTCGCTGGAGATGGGCGGCAAGAACCCGGCGATCGTGTTCGCCGACGCCGAGCTGTCCGACGCCAACCTCGACACCATCGTGCGCTCGGGTTTCGCCAACCAGGGCGAGATCTGCCTGTGCGGCTCGCGTCTGCTGGTACAGCGCTCGATCTACGGGGCGTTCCGCGAACGCTACCTGGCGCGCGTGCAGGCGCTGCGTGTGGGCGACCCGGATGACGCCGCCAGCGACCTCGGCGCGATGGTCTCGCAAGCGCACCACGACAAGGTGCTCGGCTGCATCGAGCAGGCCCGTGCCGAAGGCGGCCGCGTACTCTGCGGCGGCGGCGCACTCACCCTGCCCGGCCGCTGTGCCGGCGGCTGGTTCATCGCGCCGACGGTGATCGACGGCCTGCCCTCGGCGGCCCCGACCAACCAGCAGGAAATCTTCGGCCCGGTGGTCAGCCTGATTCCGTTCGAGGACGAAGCCGAGGCGCTGGCGATCGCCAACGACAGCCGCTACGGGCTGGCCGCCTCGCTGTGGACGCAGGACCTCGCGCGCGCCCACCGGCTCGCCGCCCGGCTCGAATTCGGCATCGTCTGGATCAACTGCTGGCTGCTGCGCGACCTGCGCACGCCGTTCGGCGGAGTCAAGCAATCCGGGCTCGGCCGCGAGGGCGGCAATGAAGCGCTGCACTTTTTCACCGAACCGAAGAACATCTGCCTTGCCTACGAGGCGACCCCGCCGCAGCGCTAGAACACACAGGCGCGAACCCATGGAGCCCTGATGAATTCACTGAAAGACCTGCTTGCCAACAACCGCCGCTGGGCCGCCCAGGTCACCGCGCAGGATCCGACCTTTTTCGAGCAGCTCTCGCAGCAGCAGGCGCCGCGCTACCTGTGGATCGGCTGCTCGGACTCGCGCGTGCCGGCCACCCAGATCGTCGACCTGCCGCCGGGCGAGATCTTCGTGCACCGCAACGTCGCCAACGTGGTGGTGCACACCGACCTCAACGCGCTCAGCACCATCCAGTTCGCGGTCGACGTGCTGCACGTGAAACACATCCTGGTGGTCGGCCACTACGGTTGCGGCGGCGTCGGCGCGGTGCTGAAGGAAAGCCGTCTGGGCCTGATCGACAACTGGCTCAGGCACATCACCGACATCGCCATGAAGCACGCCGACAAACTCGATCCGGCACAGTCGTTCGCGATACGTCATGCCCGCCTGTGCGAACTGAACGCGCTGGAACAGGCGCTTAATGTGTGCCACACCACGGTGGTGCGCGAGGCGTGGGAGCGCGGCCAGCAGCTGGCAGTGCACGCATGGATCTACGGGCTGGACGATGGCCACATCCACGACCTGGGCCTGGACGTACGCAGCCGCGAGCAATTGCCCGAGGCCTACCACCAGGCGATGACCCAGCTCACCCGTCGCTGGGAAGGCGCAGCGTGAGCAGCGGCAGCATCCGCGCCGACACTGCCCCCGCGCCGGTCGGCGCCTATCCGCACGCACGGCGCGTCGGCAACCTGCTGTTCCTCTCCGGCGTCGGCCCGCGCCAGCCTGGCAGCAACGCGATCCCCGGCAACGTGCACGACGCGGATGGTCGGCTGACCGACTACGACATCGAGGCGCAGTGCCGGCAGGTGTTCGCCAACGTGCGCGCCGTGCTGGAGGCCAGCGGCGCATGCTGGGAGGACCTGCTCGACGTCACTGTGTTCCTCACCGACATGCAGCGCGACTTCGCCGCCTACAACCGCCTCTACGCGGAACACTTCGCCGGTGTCGATGCCTGCCGCACCACGGTGGGCATCGCCGCGCTGCCCACGCCGATCGCGATCGAGCTGAAGTGCATCGCCGCCTTGCCGGTGTCGTCGCACTGAACCCCGCGAACGGCGCGCGAACCGGCCACGCATGAAAAACCCCGCCGGACGGTGCCGGCGGGGTTCCGATCCACTACGACGGCATCAACCCGCCGTCGATGCCGGCGCCGGCTCGGCACCGGCGGCCGCCTGGTGGCTCTTGTGATGACGGGACTTGTGGTGCGACTTGTGGTGCGTGGCCGTTTTCGGCGCGGTGTTCTCAGTCGTGGCCGGAGCAGGAGTGGCCGGCTCTGTTTGCGCCGCCGGAGTGGTCGCTTGCGGGGCCGGGGTCGCCTGGGCGAACACGGAACCGGAAAGCACAACACCTGCCACGACTAGGGCAGCGGTCAGAAGTTTACGCATCATGATGTCGAGCCTCGGACGTTGGAGGAATCGCGGACCCGGCCGGAACCCGGCACCTCGGGCGGCGCGACGAAACCGACGATGCGACGACCATGGCGTACGAGCGCTGAATGAGCGCCGCGATTGCCCGCGCAACGGGCACGCGGCGGCTTGACTTTCACCGCAGCCGATCGTGGCCGCAATTACTTGCGCTCAAGCCAGGCAGAGCTGCAGCAGGCGGCCGATCAGCTCCTGCACCGCCGGCGCTTTCGCCTCGTCGTAGGCGAAGCTCTGCTCGTCCATGTAATTGAGCTGGGCCAGCTCCAGCTGCACCGCCTGCACGCCGTTCGCCGGCGTGCCGTAGTGGCGCGTGATGTAGCCGCCCTTGAAGCGGCCGTTGACGGCAAAATCGAAGCGCGACTGCGACGTCAGGCAAGACTGCAGCCGGGCCTGCAGCGCGGGAGTGCAACTCGCTCCCCCCGCCGTGCCGAGATTGAAATCCGGCAGTCGCCCGTCGAACAGCATGGGTACCCGGCTGCGGATCGAATGCCCCTCCCACAGCACCACCCGGCCATGCTCGGCGCGCAGCCGCGCAAGTTCCTGCGCAATCGCCTGGTGGTAGGGTCGCCAGCCGTCATTCACGCGCCGTTGAATTTCGGCGTCATCGGGCTCCTCGCCTTCCAGATACAACGGTTCACCATCGAAACCGAGCAGCGGAATCAGGCCGGTCTCGCGCTGGCCTGGATACAGCGCGTGGCCATCGGCGGGGCGATTCAGGTCGACCACGTAGCGCGATGCCACCGGTTTCAGCACGCTGGCGCCAAGCGCCTGCGCCAGCGGCTCGTACAGCCGGCCGACATGCCAGTCGGTGTCCGGGGCGCGCCGGGCCGCCGGACGCATCCGCACCGCGATATCGCCGGGGACGAAACTGCCATCGTGCGGCAGGCTGATCAGCAGCGGCGCATGGCCGCGCTGCAGAGTGAAGGCGGTAGTCATCGCGGCATTGTACTCAGTCCCCCGCCGCGTCCCTGCGCCTGGCCGGGACGCGCTTGCCTGCGGAAGCATACGCAGGCACGCTAGCTCCGAATCGTCCACGGGGGTCGAAGATGCCGGCCAGGGTACTGCTCCGATGGATTCCCGTCGCGCTCTGCCTGAGCGCGTCACTGATCCCACCGGCGCGGGCGCAGAGCTTCAGCCCTGCGGCGGTCGAGATGTTCCACGGGCTGAGGCAGCAACCCAACGACCTGGCCCGTTACGTTTACCTGATCAAGACGGCGCAGGAACTTTCCGCCGCCGACCGGCCGCTCGCGATGCAGATGCTCGCCTCGGTCGAGAACGAAGTAAGTATCCCCCGGCAAAGCCGGGGGCTTTAGTTGTGTGAGCCGCTCAAAGCGGCTTGGGCGGGGTCGCTAACGCGGCCCCTCTGATCGGGCCACCCTACGGTGGCCTGCCTATCGAAGCAGTTGCAACTGCTCCAATCGTCGATCCTCTTCCTCCTGATTGCGAATGTACGCCCGGATCACTTGCTCATCCCGACCCACCGTCGAGACGAAGTAGCCCCTCGCCCAGAAGCTCTGCCCTACAAAATTTCGCTTGCGCTCTGCATACACTCGCGCCAAGTGGATAGCACTCTTCCCTTTGATGTAACCCACCACCTCCGACACCGCATACTTCGGCGGAATACTCAGCATCATATGCACATGATCGGACATCAGGTGTCCCTCTTCGACCCGACTCTCCTTCTGCTCCGCCAACCGGCGGAACACCTCTCCCAGATACTTTCGAAGCTCGACGTACAACGTGCGACGTCGACACTTCGGGATGAACACCACGTGGTACAGGCATTCCCATGGCGTGTGGTTTAAGCTCTTGTACTCGTCCATCGGCGGACTCTCCTCTCGTGTGCTTGGCGGCTCACGAGTTGGAGTTTCCCCGATGGACTCCTGTAAACGTCAAACTTCTACTGCCTCCCCGGCAGAGCCGGGGGGACTCCCTCGTTGGTCTAGGCCTCTACAACGAGGCATTGCGCGACTTCCCGCTGAAGAGCCACGTGGCGGCGGACACCGCCATCCCCACGGCGGCACGGTGGAAGGCCGCCGATGCCGCCGACGTCATCGTCAGGCAGGCCGCCGACCGCCGCATCGTCCTGATCAACGAGGCGCACCATGACGCCCACACCCGGCAGCTCACGCTGGCCCTGCTGCCTCGCCTGCGCGCACTCGGCTTCGACCATTTCGCGGCCGAGGCGTTGCTCGACAAGGACGCCAGCCTGATGGGCCGCGGCTATCCGACCGCGGACAGCGGCAGCGACTACCTGCACGAACCCTCGTATGGCGAAATCGTGCGCACGGCGATCAGACTGGGCTTCAAGGTCGTGTCCTACGACGTGGACAGCCGCAGCACGCAGGAGCGCGAGACCGGGCAGGCCAACAACCTGTACCGGAAAGTGTTCGCCAGGAGCCCCGATGCCAGACTGTTCGTCCATGCCGGCTACGCACACATCGACAAGGCCAAGGGGCGCCTGGGCAGCACCGCACCGATGGCCATGCAGCTGCAACAGCTGACTGGCATCGAACCGCTGTCGATCGATCAGACCCAGTTCCGCGAGCAGATTCCCAGCGAAGCGGACCCCTACACGGCACTGGTCGGGAACTTCCCTTCCAAGGGCCCCCTCGTGCTGCTCGACCGCAGCACCGGCAAGCCATGGAGCGCACATCCGGAGCAATACGACATCAACGTGCTGCTGCCACCCGCCGCCGGCCAGCGCGCCGTCGAGAGCGGTTACACCCAGCCTTCGACGATCGTGCACGACATGGTCCGCAACCAGCCCATGCTGGCGCACTTCGTCAACACGCAACGACCGGAGTGGCTCACTTTGCACGACGAACGCCACCCGTACACCATCAGCACCACCCTGTGCCGGGTCACCACGCCCTGTGTCGTCGACGCGCACTACGTCGATGAAGGCAACGACGCCATCGCTGCCGACCGCTACGCCTTCATGCAGGGCGACACGACAAGCAAGCTGTATCTACGACCTGGCCGTTATCGACTGCGCGCCTGGGATACTCGCGGCAGGACCCTGGCTGAGCAGGTCATCACGGTCAACGAGCGCTAGGCCATCGGAAAGCCGCTGGCGTTGCCTGGCGTGGCATCGTGGAACCCCGGTCCGGACCCGCATAACGCATTGCAGGTGGAAAGCTCATGCATCCTGCCGCCACATGGGTCCTGCTGACGCTTGCCATGGCTTGCAGCGGTGCTCACGCCGCGCAAAAGGGAGCGCCATCGAACCTGTTCGATGAGCTGCAGCCGTTGACCGGCGAACTGGCCCGGTACGAATACCTCATCGCGGCAACGCCGCAGTTGACCGGCAACGACCAGTTGCTCGCCCAGCAGATGCTGGCCTTCAGCGAAAACGAACTGGGGCTCTACAGCGAGGCGGTTCGCGATTTCCCGCTGCGCAACGAACTGCCAAAAGGATTGACCGCCCCGCAAGCCGATCGCTGGCAGGCGGTGGACGCGGTCGATGCCATCGACACGCTGGCCGGCAACCGGCACCTGGTGATGGTGAACGAGGCCCCACGTCCCGGCCCTACCGATTGCGCAGCGTGGTGCCGATGGGCGGACCTTGAACGAGCGCGCCATCGTGGTCGCGAGGCCCTGACGCGACCCACCCTGCGGCGGCCAGCGATGCGGCAATGGGCTGCTGTTTCAACCTGGCCGTCAGCAGCGGCCCTGGTTAAGGGTTTCCCTTCAAACAGACATTGAATCAATTGATTTGCATGTGATTTGTCGAATTGATAACCTCGCTGCGTCGCACCCCGAGGTCGTCTGATGCAGCAGAACCCCTCCGTTCCCGAAACGGCCGTGTTGCCGACGCATCGAGCCATGCGGCATGCACTGCTGCTAGCGGCCGTGTTGTTGCTGGCCGCGTGCGCCAGTGGTCCGCAACGGCGACCACCCGGCTCGGGAACATCGCACTCCGCACTGGCCGGCCTGCCGCCGCGCGTGCCTTCGGCCGCCAGCGCCGGCGAGGCGAACGACATCCTGTTCCGCGCGATCGGCCTGGTCGGCACACCGTACCGCTGGGGCGGCAACACGCCCGCCGGCGGCTTCGACTGCAGCGGACTGGTCGACTACATCTACCGCACCGCCGCCAACATCCAGCTGCCGCGCACCTCGCACGAGATGGCCACGATGGATGCCCGCAAGGTGCGCCAGATGACCCAGCTGGCCAGTGGCGACCTGGTGTTCTTCGACATCGGCGGCGCGATCAGCCATGTCGGCGTGTACGTCGGCAAGGGCCGCTTCGTGCACGCGCCGAACAGCGGCGGCACGGTGCGGCTGGACGACATCGACGGGCCGTATTGGGGCGGGCATTTTGCCTATGGGAAGCGGGTGCTGGATTGAGGGTTCCGGCGGGTGAACTATCGGGATCAAGGTTAGCCTGGCGATCCTCTTCCCTGAAAAGCGGCATGGCAGTGGGGGGTTTGAGGTGATCTTGTGCTTTCCCTCTCCAACTCTCCCCCGGAGGGGGAGAGGGCAAACGAATAACGGCGCCCGACGGCGCCGTTATTGCTCAGGCTTTATTGAGGCGGGTGCTCTGCACTGTCCGGCGCATGGGCGTGGCCGTGGGCGAGCTCTTCCTCGGTGGCGTCGCGCACTTCGCCGAGGGCCACGTCGAAATGCAGGGTCTTGCCCGCCATCGGGTGGTTCAGGTCCACGTCGATCGCGCTCATGCCTACCTTGTGCACAGTCACCGCGCGCTGGCCGCCCTGCTTCAGCTGCAGCACGGTGGTCATGCCCGGCTTGAGCCGGTTGGCCTGCGGGAAGTACTTCTTCGACATGCGCTGGATCTGGCCTTCCTGGCGCTCGCCGTAAGCGTCGACCGGCGCCACGTCCACACTCAGCGTCTCGCCGGCCTCGTGGCCATCCAGTGCGGTTTCCAGGCCCGCGATCAACTGGCCGTGACCAAGCAGGATCCACAGCTGCTCATCGCGGTCGTGCGAGCTCTCAACCTTTTCACCGTCCACCGTCAGTGTGTAGTGGATCGCGATGACCTTGTCCTTGCCAGCCTTCATTGCCTGTCTCGTCGATGGGATCAAACGGCGGATTCTAGCAGTAGCCTGGCCGCGCTAGGACCTGCGATGGCCGAAGCCCACCCCGCGCGCCTCCGGCCCCAGCCACAGCAACGCCGCCAGCAACAACGCCACCAGCACCATCCACAGCGACATCGCGAACGCGAAATTGCCGCCATGGCGCTGCGCCAGCCAGGTCTGCGCGGTGGCGGTGACCGCCGCCAGCAGGTTGCCCATCTGGTAGGCAAACCCGGGCAAGGTGCCGCGCACCGCGGCCGGCGACAGCTCGTTCAGATGCGTCGGCACCACGCCCCAGGCGCCCTGCACCATCACCTGGATCAGGAACGCGCCCAGCCCCAGCAGGATCAGCGAGCCGCCGTACATCCACAGCGGAATCACCGGTATCGCCAGCAGCGCGGCGATCATCATCGCCTGGCGCCGGCCGATCCGCTCCGACAACGCGCCGAAATACAGGCCGCCTACCAGCGCGCCGAAATTCAGCAGCGCCACCAGCACGAAGGCCGTGGCCGAGCCGGTAGGCAGGTGCAGGTTCACCTCCTCGAAGGTGTGGTACATGTCCTGCGAGCCATGGCTGAACATGTTGAACGCCATCATCAGCAGCATCAGGTAGACCGCCAGCTTCCAGTGCCCGCGCATGGCTTCCAGCAGACCCGGCCGCTTCACCGCCCGCGCGCCTTCCTGCCAGACTGCCGACTCCGGCACCTTGCGGCGGATGTACAGCACCAGCAAGGCCGGGATCGCGCCGACCACGAACAGGCCGCGCCAGCCGATGTGGTCGACCAGCAGCCAGTTCGCCAGTGCGGCGAGAAAGAAGCCGCACGGGTAGCCGCTCTGCAACAGGCCCGACACCACGCCGCGTGCCTTCGCCGGGATCGACTCCATCACCAGCGACGCGCCGATGCCCCACTCGCCACCCATCGCCACGCCGAACAGGAATCGCAGCACCAGCAAGGCGGTCAGCGACGAGGCAAATGCCGTGGCGAACTCGAACAGCGAAAACAGGACCACGTCGAGCATCAGGATCGGCCGCCGCCCGAAGCGGTCGGCCAGCCGGCCGAACAGCAGCGCGCCCAGCGGTCGCGCCGCCAGGGTCAGGAACAGCGCGTAGGTGATCTCGGCGGTGCCCACCTGGAACTCCCTCGCCACCGTGACGATGACGAAGGTCAGCAGGAAGTAATCGAATGCATCCAGCGTCCAGCCCAGGAAGCCGGCCAGCACCGTATGCCTCTCGGTCGAATCGAGTTCATGCAAAGGTGCGAGCAGCGACATCGGAGCATTCCCGGACAGATGGCATAAAGGCGTATCGTAAACGCCGGCAGGGCCTCATCGCACAGCCCCACGGGCGACAAGGCCACCGATCGGGTGGCTGCATCGGCAGCCTCGCCAGAATCGACAACGCGCTCACGTGCGACGACGCAGACAGGAGGCCGTCCATGACAGACGTGGCTGAGATGGATCGCACCGCTCGCGAGCTGATCGCCAGACGCTACGACGGCTGGCTGCAGCGAAACCATGTGCGCTGGAAGCTCCGCGTCGACCCCGCCTACGCCGCCACGGCGGCCATCATTACCCGCACCCCTCTGCCGTTGCTCGACATCGGTTGTGGCCTCGGCCTGCTCGGTCAGTATTTGAATGCCGGGAGAAACGCGCAGTCCTACGTGGGGCTTGATCACGATCACCGAAAAATCCTTGCCGGTCAGCGCGCGGCACATCGCGGTGGACTCGATGTCGTGGTGGAACTGCAGCACGCCGACGCCAATGAACTCCCCGCCGTGCACGGACACGTCGCCCTGCTTGACGTGCTGCATTACCTGGACGCCCGGCGACAACGCAGCTTGCTGAAAGCCGCCACCGAACACCTGACCGCTGACGGCTGCCTGGTCATCCGCAGTGTGCTGCGCGAGCCGAATTGGCGCTTTCACGCCACCCGCGTAGAAGAGTTCTTTCTGCGCACCTCGGGCTGGATCCCCGGCGGTGCTCAGCATTATCCGACAGCGGCCGAATTGCGCGGGCCGCTGGAGGACGCCGGGCTGGAGGTCGGCATCCGCCCCTTGCGCGGCCGAACCCCATACAACAGCTACCTGATCGTGGCGTGCGCTCCGCCGAGAGCTATCGCGCTCCGTGGCGACCGGCCTGCCAAATCAGTTTGACTCCCATGCACACGCCACCTCCGATACCCGCTATACTGCGCGGCGCAATCACTCTGACTGCTGCGGCCCAGGCTGCCCCCTTTCCCTCGATACGCAACACGGTATGAACACTCCGGGTTGCCCAGGAGTGTTCCATGTCTTTCGATTCGCTGGGCCTTGCGCCCGCGTTGCTGCGTGCGCTTGCCGATTACGGCTACACCCAGCCCACCCCGATCCAGGCCGCCGCGATTCCGCCCGCGCTGGAAGGCCACGACCTGCTCGCCGCCGCGCAGACCGGTACCGGCAAGACCGCCGCGTTCGCACTGCCGCTGCTGCAGAAGCTCTCGACCAGCGGCCAGACCATGACCCGCCGCCCGCGCGCGCTGATCCTCACCCCCACCCGTGAGTTGGCCGCGCAGATCCACGAGAACATGCGCGACTACGGCAAGCACATCCATGTCAGCGCCGCCACCATCTTCGGCGGCGTCGGCATGGGCCCGCAGATCAATGCGCTGCGCCGCGGTGTGGACGTGGTCATCGCCACCCCCGGCCGGCTGATCGACCACCTGCAGCAGCGCACGCTGGATCTGTCGGCGGTAGAGACGCTGGTGCTGGACGAAGCCGACCGCATGCTCGACATGGGCTTCCTGCCGGCGCTGAAGCGCATCTTGCAGTCGGTACCGAAGAAGCGTCAGACCCTGCTGTTCTCGGCCACTTTTGCGCCGGCGATCAAGGCGCTGGCACTGGACTTCATGCACAACCCGCGCGAGATCTCGGTCTCGGCGCCGAACACCGTCACCACCCTGGTCAGCCACCAGGTGCATCCGGTCGATGCCTCGCGCAAGCGCGACCTGCTGCTGCACGTGCTGTCGCAGGACAGTCGTCGGCAGACCCTGGTGTTTAGCCGCACCAAGCACGGCGCCGACAAGCTGGTCACCTTCCTCAACGCCTCCGGCCTGCGCGCTGCCGCGATCCACGGTAACAAGAGCCAGAATGCGCGCACCCGTGCGCTCGCCGATTTCAAGTCCGGCCGCGTCACCGTGCTGGTCGCCACCGATATCGCCGCCCGCGGCATCGACATCGAGCAGCTGCCGATCGTGATCAACTTCGACCTGCCGTCGGTGGCCGAGGATTACGTGCACCGCATCGGCCGCACCGGCCGTGCCGGCATGGAAGGCCTGGCGCTGTCGCTGGTCAGCCACGACGAAAGCGGCCTGCTGTTCGACATCCGCAAGCTGCTGAAGCAGGACATCGCGATCACCCCGGTGGCCGGCTACGAGCCGTCGGCCCCGCTGCGGCTGGATGCCGGCGCGCCACGCCCGAAGCAGGGTGGTGGCGGCCAGCGCCAGCAGCAGCGTGCGCCGCGCCAGGGCAAGCCCGCCGGCGCGGCGCGGCCGAACGGCTACGCGCCGCAGGGTCGCGGCGAGCGGGCCGCCGGCACCCAGCGCCGCCGCTCCAACCGCCGTCCCGTCGCCAAGGCCTGATGGGGCCGGGATTCGGGATTCGGGATTCGGGATTCGGGATTCGGGATTCGGGATTCGGGATTCGGGATTTGGGATTTGGGATTCGGAAGAGCTGCCATGCGCGACGCTCTGCTTTTTTTCTAATCCCGAATCCGGGCGCTAAAAGCATCGCCCGCGAGCGGGCTCCTACAACAGCCCCAGCGCTGCCGCGTGGTGGCGCAGGTGGTCGTCGATGAAGCTGGCGATGAACCAGTAGCTGTGGTCGTAGCCGGCATGCCGGCGTAGCAGCAGCGGCTGCCCCGCCTCGGCGCAGGCCTGGTCGAACAGCTCGGGTCTCAGTTGCGCTTCGAGGAAACCGTCGGCCTCGCCCTGGTCGATCAGGATAGTGCCGCCGAAGGTCTGCCGCCGCACCAGCTCGCAGGCGTCGTGGTCGGCCCACGCTGCCTGATCGTCGCCGAGATAACGCGGAAAGGCCTTGCGCCCCCACGGCACCTGGCTGGGCGCCACGATCGGCGCGAACGCCGACACCGAGCGGTAGCGTCGCGGATTTTTCAAGGCCAGGGTCAGCGCGCCGTGGCCGCCCATCGAATGGCCGCAGATGCCGCTCAACGCCGTGTCCACCGGGAAATGGGCGCCGATCAAGGCCGGCAGATCGTCCACCACGTAGCTGTGCATGCGGAAACGCGATGACCATGGTGCTGACGTGGCATCGACGTAGAAACCCGCACCCTCGCCGAATTCCCAGTCGCCGGTGGCGCCCTCGATACCGGTGCCGCGCGGGCTGGTGTCAGGCATCACCAGCACCAAACCCAGCTCGGCGGCTAGCCTCTGGGCGCCCGCCTTGATCGTGGCGGTTTCTTCGGTGCAGGTCAGCCCGGCGAGGAAATACAGCACCGGGCAGCGCTGCCGCGTGGCTTGCGGCGGCTGATAGACGGCGAAGCGCATGGCACCGGCACAGGCTTCCGAGTGGTGGCGGTAGAAGCCCTGCACGCCGCCGTGCAGGCGTTGTTCGGAGATCGTTTCAAGCGTGCCCATCGTCGGCTCGTCGCTCCATTGGCAAAGGCAACGCGAAGCATAACCGCGCCGCCATCACGTTCGCGTTCAGCCGGAAGCGCCGCGCGCGCCCATGGACGCTGGTAGAATGCACGATCCGCGCGCCGCATTCCCGGCGCTGCCTTCCCGAGGTTCCCCCATGTCGTCCCCTGCTCCCGACCACACCCCGGTGTCGTCCGGCTTCGGCGCACTTGCGCTGCACCCCGATGTCCTGCGCGTGCTGGCCGACGTCGGCTACGAGTCCCCCTCGCCGATCCAGGCCGCGACCATCCCGCCGCTGCTGGAAGGCCGCGACGTGCTCGGCCAGGCGCAGACCGGCACCGGCAAGACTGCCGCGTTCGCGCTGCCGATCCTGTCGCGTATCGAGCGCAAGCCTGGCAAGCCGCAGGCGCTGGTACTGGCGCCCACGCGCGAGCTGGCGATCCAGGTGGCCGAGGCATTCCAGACCTACGCCGCCCACCTGCCCGGCTTCCAGGTGCTGCCGATCTACGGCGGCCAGAGCTACGGCCCGCAGCTGCACTCGCTCAAGCGCGGCGTGCACGTGGTGGTCGGCACGCCCGGCCGCGTGATCGATCACCTGGACAAGGGCACGCTGGACCTCTCCGAGCTGAAGTTCCTGGTGCTCGACGAAGCCGACGAGATGCTGCGCATGGGCTTCATCGACGACGTGGAGAAAGTGCTGCAGGCCACCCCGCCGGGACGCCAGGTCGCATTGTTCTCGGCGACCATGCCGGCGCCGATCCGCAAGATCGCGCAGCGCCACCTGAAGGAGCCGGTCGAGGTCACCATCAAGGCGGCCACCACCACCGCGGCGAACATCCACCAGCGCTACTGGTTCGTCAGCGGCATGCACAAGCTCGACGCGCTGACGCGCATCCTCGAGGCCGAGCCGTTCGACGCGATGATCATCTTCGCGCGCACCAAGCAGGCCACCGAGGAGCTGGCCGAGAAGCTGCAGGCGCGCGGCCTGGCCGCCGCCGCGATCAACGGCGACATCGCCCAGGCGCAGCGCGAGCGGGTGATCCAGCAGCTGAAGGACGGCAAGCTCGACATCCTGGTCGCCACCGACGTGGCCGCGCGCGGCCTCGACGTGGAGCGGATCAGCCATGTGCTGAACTACGACATCCCCTACGACACCGAAAGCTACGTGCACCGCATCGGTCGCACCGGTCGCGCCGGGCGCAGCGGCGAGGCGATCCTGTTTGTCAGCCCGCGCGAGCGCGGCATGCTGCACGCGATCGAGCGCGCCACCCGGCAGCCGATCGAGCAGATGCAGCTGCCGTCGGTCGAGGTGGTCAACGACGTGCGCATCGGCAAGTTCAAGCAGCGCATCAGCGACATGCTGGCCCAGGGCGACCTTGGTGAATTCCAGAAGCTGATCGAGCAGTACGAGCAGGAACACAACGTGCCGGCCGTCGAGATCGCCGCCGCGCTGGCGCGCATCGCCCAGGGCGACCAGCCACTGCTGCTGGCGCCGCCGCCGAAGCGCGAGAAATACGAACCGGCCGCCCGCGAGCACAAGCCACGCGAGCGCGACAGCGCCAGCCGCACGACCCGCGAGCACAAACCGCGCAGTCACGAAGACGCGCTGCCGCGCGAGTCTGGCCATCCCCACCCGCTGCGCGCGCACGCCACCGAGCAGGGCAAGCGCACCTATCGTATCGAGGTCGGCCACGAGCACGGCGTGAAGCCGGGCAACATCATCGGCGCGATCGCCAACGAAGCCGGGCTGGACAGCCAGTACATCGGCCGCCTCAGCATCCGCGACCACTACAGCCTGATCGACCTGCCCGACGGCATGCCGAAGGAAATCTTCGAGCACCTGAAAAAGGTGTGGGTGGTGCAGCAGCAGTTGCGCATCCATGAGTGGGACGGCAGCGACACCGGCAACAGCGCACCGCCGGCGCACAAGCCGGGCGGTTTCAGGAAGCCCGGCAGCTTCAAGCCGCGGCCCGGCGGGGCCAAACCGCCGCGGCGCAAGTAAGCGTCCGGGTCGCGCCGCACGACAAGCGACGGCGCGACGACACCACACCTGCAGGGCCGTCGTTGCCGCGAACTCGCCGTATGTCGGGCTCCAGCTCGACGGTCGAACATCGTCCATTCCGCGACGCCGAGCCGCGACTCGACTGGTCGGCGCCGGCCGCCATCGCGTACCTGCAGGCGGCCGCGTACGCGGCTCGGGATAAACGGCTGCCTGCCGTCAGGCGCCGGACGACCTCTTCACGAAAAATTCCCCTCGAAGCGCTATGACTCCGCCGTTCCGCCTGGAAGTCCAGGGGCGCGCGATGCCGAAGTCGCGTGATGGTGGAACGGTTATCGGATCCCTGTCGTGCCTGGCCACCAAAGCTGTGCAACGCCAGTCGCACGCGTCGACCCTTTCCAATGCCGTTACCTCGTGGAGGGGAACCCATGTCATCACGAAACTTGACAGCCTTGAGCATCGCGCTGGGCGCCGTTTTCGGTCTGGCGACAAGCAACCAGGCCTTCGCCGAAAACGCGGCGCCGAAGGTGGAAGTGACGCCTGCCGTGAAACACGACACCTTGCGCTCCCTGCGCGGCACGATGCCGCGACCGGAAGATTTCTCCAAGAGTCCCCGCATTCATCCGCTGCATCCACTGCCGCCGCTGGCTCCGGGCAACCAGACCGACGGCGCCGTGCAACACACCATCACCGGGGCGTTTGCGCCCGCACTGGGCGCCGGTTTCGAAGGCGTCGGCCAGGGCTTCAGCGGCCCGCAGGGCACCTTCACCGTCAACAGCGCGCCGCCGGATACGAACGGCGCTGTCGGCGCCACCCAGTATCTGCAGATCGTCAACACCGGCTTCGCGGTGTTCGACAAGGCCAGCAAGGCGGTGACCTACGGTCCGGTGCCGAGCAACACCCTGTGGTCCGGCTTCGGCGGCCCCTGCGAGGCCGACAACGACGGCGATGCCGTGGTGGTCTACGACAAGGCCGCCAACCGCTGGGTCGTCTCGCAGTTCGCCGTCAGCGCCACGCCGTATTACCAGTGCGTGGCCGTGTCGGCCACCAGCGACGCCACCGGCGCGTACTACCGCTATGCCTTCTCCTACGGCAGCGTCTTTCCTGACTATCCGAAGATGGGTGTCTGGCCGGACGGTTACTACGAGACCTTCAACATGTTCACCAGTACGTTCCAGGGTGCCAAGCTGTGCGCCTATGACCGCACGGCGATGTTGAACGGCCAGGCGGCGACCCAGCAGTGCTTCCAGTTGTCCACCAGCTACGGCGGCGTGCTGCCGGCGGACCTCGATGGCGCCACCGCGCCGCCGGCCGGTTCGCCGAACTACATGCTGAACTTCACCAGCAATTCGGTGAACCTGTGGAAGTTCCACGTAGACTGGGCGAACAGCGCCAACACCTCGTTGAGCGGTCCGCTCAACATTCCGGTGGCCGCCTTCGCCACCGCCTGCCGCGGCGGCAGCTGCATCCCGCAATACGGTACGCGGCAAAAGCTGGACTCGCTGGGCGACCGCCTGATGTTCCGCCTGGCCTACCGCAACTTCGGCACTCACGAGTCACTGGTGGTCAACCACTCGGTGCAGGTCGGCACCTCGCGCAAGAACCCGTATACCGGCGTGCGCTGGTACGAGATCCGCAGCCCGGGCACCACACCGGTGGTGTACCAGCAATCCACCTTCTCGCCGGACACCAGCTTCCGCTGGATGGGCTCGGTGGCGATGGACAAGCAGGGCAACATGGCGCTCGGCTACAGCGTATCCAGCAGCGCGCTGCACCCGGCGATCCGCTACACCGGCCGCCTGGCCAGCGACCCGCTGAACACGCTGGAAGCGGAGAACAGCATCATCGAAGGCAACGGATCGCAGAGCGGCAACAACCTGTCGCGCTGGGGTGACTACAGCGCGATGACGGTCGACCCGGTCGACGACTGCACGTTCTGGTACACCACCGAGTACCTGCAGAACACCGGCTCGTTCAACTGGAACACGCGCATTGCGTCGTTCAAGTTCCCTGGCTGCCAATAAACAGGCTCCCGGGTAATCCGCATGCCCGTCACCCATCGCGGTGGCGGGCAGCTCTCCCCTGCTGTTTCATACCAACTTGCGTTCAATAAACTAGATATACTCTTGCCATCGCCTGGAAGGGAGATGGCAAGTGAAGACACTGATCGGCAACGACAAGGCCACGGTGAAGCGACTGGCGGAGCGACTGAAGCAAGCCGGATCGCATCGCGAGTACCAGCGAATCCAGTGCGTGCTGCTACGGGCCACACTGGGGAGCTCGGCGCAGGAGATTGCCCAGATCCTGGGATGGTCGGCGTCGACCGTCCATACGATCCATTCGCGCTGGGCCAAGGAAGGTGAGGCGATCTTCGCGCTGAACGAGCGTGGCGGCCGCCATCATCAGTACTTGAGCGAGGAAGAGGAGAAGGCACTGCTGGAGCCGTTTGTGCGACAGGCCGAGATGGGTGGGATGTTGCGTGCCTTGGACATCCGGCAGGCATATGCGGCACGGGTCGGCAAACCGGTGGCGCTGTCGACGATCTATCGCCTGTTGGAGCGGCATGGTTGGCGCAAGGTGATTCCACGGCCCCGCCACCCGAAGGCAGACGTTTCGGCCCAAGCGGCATATAAAAAAACTGCGGCGCTGCGTTCGCGCCGAGGTCGCGCGTCAGGCTAGGTGCGGTCGCCCGGTTCGCTTGATGTTCCAGGACGAGGGGCGGTTTGGCCTGCTCGGCTCGCCACGGCGATGTTGGGCGCCCTCACCGACACGTCCTGTCGTGGGGGCGCGGCTGGAACGTCAATACATCTACGCCTTCGCCGCCGTGAGTCCTCACGACGGCGTCCTCGACAGTCTCATCTTGCCGTGGGTCAATGCCGAGGCCATGTCCCTGTTCCTGGCCGAAGTGGCCGGTCGCCATCCTGGCGAGTTCATTCTCATGGTCATGGATCAAGCCGGCTGGCATCAGGCAAACGCCCTGGTCGTTCCCGACTCCATGCGCCTGGTGTTCCTTCCCCCCTATAGCCCCGAGCTCAACCCAGCCGAGCATCTCTGGAAGGCCTTGCGCGAGCAAGACTTCGGCAACGAGGTCTTCAAGAACCTCGATGCCGTCGAAACGACCCTAGCCGGCGGATTGCGCGCACTGGAAGTCGATCACGACCAAACCCAGTCTTTGACCGGCTTCAAGTGGATAACTTCTATATCATTGAACGCAAATTAGTATCAGACGCCGCAGCGCGCTCAGGCGCTCTGCGGCAGCGGCGGTTCACCAGCGTCGAACGGGTCGAGCCAGTCCTCCGGCGTCAGCACCGGCAGGCCGTGCGCGAGGCGCGCCTTGTCGCACTGCGGGCTGACCGTGCCGAACTCCCACGACGGCTGCACCTCGCGGCATACCGAGGGCCGCTGCGGGTAGATGCCGCAATGCGCCGCCTCACCCACCGTACCCTGCAAGGCCACGCAGCGCGGCTGCGCGGCGTTGGTGCCGCGCATCGCCAGGCGGTGCGGGTCGAGCTTTTCGGTCAGCTCCGGCGGCACGTTGCCGCCGAGGAAGGCTTCCGCTTCCGACCAATGGAACGCCACGCGAAAGTACGCGCAGCAGGCACCGCAACGCAGGCAGGGATGTTCCATCGGATTGGCCGGGGGCGCCCCGAGGCGCGCAGGAGGCGGATTCTAGAGCAGCGGGCAGCGGCTGCGCAGCAAAAGCCACCCCTCCCTACCCTCCCCTGCAAGCAGGGGAGGGGCTTTGAAAGCAGGCAGTCGTTTTGCGGCTGCCTGCTTGAGAACTCATGGCTCACCGGCGAAGGTGTTGCACTGGGCGACGTCGCCACTGCTGAAGCCGGCCTTGAACCACTTCACGCGCTGCGCCGAGGTGCCGTGGGTGAACGTATCCGGGCGCACCCGGCCCTGCGCCTGCTGCTGCAGGGCATCGTCGCCGATGTGGCTGGCCGCGTTGAGCGCCGACTCGATGTCGCCCGGCTGCAGCCAGTTCAGCTCCTGCTGGCTGTGGTTGGCCCACACGCCGGCGTAGCAGTCCGCCTGCAGTTCCTGCCGTACCGACAGGCCGTCGGCACCATCCATCGGCACGCCACGCTGTTGCAGCTGGCGCACCTTGTCGAACACGCCGGTGAGCTTCTGCACGTGGTGGCCGACCTCGTGCGCGATCACGTAGGCGCGGGCAAAATCGCCGGAGGAGTGCAGCTCGCCCTGCAACTGCTGGAAGAACGCCAGGTCCAGGTACACCTTCTGGTCGCCTGGGCAGTAGAACGGCCCCACCGCTGTGGTGGCGCCGCCGCAGGCCGTGTTCACGCCGCCGCTGAACAGGTGCAGCTTGGGCTCGACATAGGTCGCGCCATGCGCCTGGAAAATCTGCCCCCAGCTCTGTTCGGTCGAATGCAGGATCGCGCTGACGAAAGCCTGCTGCTCGGGATCGACCTGGACGGGCTGCCCGGTCTGCGTCTGGGCGCCCGGCAGGCCGCCGCTCTGGTCCAGCAGCGCCAGCGGATTCTTGAAGAAGATCCAGCCCAGCAGCGCCAGCACGATCAGCCCGCCCAGGCCCATCCGCCCGCCGCCGCCGAAGCGCGGACCACCGCCGCCGCTGTCGACCTCCACGTTGCTGCTGCTGCCGCCTTTCCGCCAATCCATAGGAACCCCTCGTTGACTGATGCATCCGCCCCGACGCCGCGGGGCGACGATAACGCGTCGGCCAGGGTCACGCCACGCCGCGCGCTGCCGCTAAAGTAGGCGACCCTTCGTGAGGATTCCAGCATGACCCACCTGCCCGCCCTGGTCACCCTGCTCACCGTGCTGTTGCTGTTCGGCACCATGTGGGCCGTCGGCCATGCCCGCGGCAAGTACGCCATCAAGGCGCCGGCCACCAGCGGGCACCCCGCATTCGAACGTGCCTACCGGGTGCAGATGAACACGCTGGAGAACACGGTGATGTTCCTGCCCACGCTGTGGCTGGCGGCGCACTACGGTTTCAGCGGTTGGGCCGGAGTGGCCGGGCTGGTGTGGGTCGCCGGCCGTGTGTGGTATGCGCTGGCCTACCTGAAGGATCCGGCCAGACGCGGCCCCGGCTACCTGGTCGGCATGTCCGGCTGGGCCGCCTTGCTGGTGCTGGCCTGCGTCGGCGTCGGCCGCGCGATGCTGGTCTGAACACCCGGCCCGCAGGCCGCGTACGATCCTGCCGATCGGCAGGGTTGCGCGGTCGGCCTGCCAGCCACTAGCTTGAAGGCGCAGCTTGCGCCGCTCTCCGCCACAAGCGATGGTCACCGCATGCAAATCAGCAGCACCGAGGTCTCGCCACTGTCGCCTCAGGATTCGCCACCCCCACCGCATGCCGGCAGCGCTGCGCCCGGCCTGCGCGCCACCGTGGGCATCATCGTCACCTACTTCGCGCTGCAGCTCATCGTCAGCTTCCTGTTCGCGTCGGCGATCGCGGTGACGGCGGCTTTGCGCGACGGCGGCCCGGGCATCGAGGCAACCATCCGCACGACGCTGACGCAGCCGGCGATGCAGGCATTGCTGGCGATACTATCGCTAGGCGTGGCCGCGCCGCTCACCCTGTGGCTGGCTCGCCGCACCTGGCCGGCGCTGTGGCCGCTGGCGCAGCCGCCGGGTTTCGGCTTCACGCCGCCGCGCCAGCCGCTGTTCTTCGCGCTGGCGGTGCTGGTCGGACTGGCGGCGCCGTTCCTCGGTGCGCTGTTGACCGAGTGGCTGGCCCAGGGCCACACGGTGACCCAGGACATCCAGCAGATCGGCGGGCGTACTCCACTGGGCCTGCGCCTGCCACTGCTGGTGATGGTGGTGGGCGTGGGGCCGCTGGTGGAGGAACTGCTGTTCCGCGGCGTGCTGCTGTCGGCCCTGATGAAGCGCTGGCCGGTCGGCTGGGCGGTGGCCGTCAGCTCACTGCTGTTCGCGCTGGTGCATCTGCCAGGGCTGGAGTATCAGTGGTACGCGCTGCCGAACCTGCTGTTGCTGGCACTGCTGCTGGCCGGCCTGCGTCTGCGTGCGGGCTCGATCTGGCCGACGGTGCTGGCGCATGGCGTCAACAACCTGCTGGCCACCGCCGCCTGGTTCGTGGCGGTCAACCCGCCGGGCTGATCCCGCCAGCGCGCAGCAGCCGCGCGGTCTCGAACAGCGGCAGGCCCATCACTCCGGAATAGCTGCCGTCGAGGTGCGCGACCATCGCCGCGCCGCGGCCCTGGATCGCGTACCCGCCGGCCTTGCCGAACGGCTCGCCGGTAGCGACGTAGGCAGCGATGGCCGCTTCGTCCAGCGTGGCGAAGCGTACCTGCGACACGCACACCTCGCACTGCTCGCCGCCGGCGCCGACCAGCCACACCGCCGAAATCACCGCATGCGTGCGGCCCGACAGCCGGCGCAGCATGGCGGCCGCATCGGCGGCATCACGCGGCTTGCCGAACACTTCGTCGTCCAGCACCACCTCGGTGTCCGCGCCGATCACCCGCGCGTCGCCCGCGTGCGCCAGCGCCGCGAGGCCGGCGCGCGCCTTGTCGCGCGCCACCCGGCTCACGTAGCCCCGCGGTGATTCACTTGGCGCGCGCTGCTCAGGCACGTCGACGTCGAGTACGGCGAAATCCACGCCGAGTTGTTCCAGCAACTGGCGCCGGCGCGGCGATTGCGAGGCGAGGTGGAGCACCGGCGTCAAAGTGTCAGGCCGTATTCGCAGAACTGGCGGTCGCGCTGCCAGCCCAGCGATTCGTACAGCGCCTGCGCCGGCGCGTTGTCCAGCGCGGTGGACAGCGACAGGCTGGCCGCGCCCAGCGCGTGCGCATGCTCCGCGGCCGCCTTCAGCAACGCGGCCCCCACGCCTTGCCGCCGCGCCGTCGCGGCCACGAACAGGTCGTTGAGCAGCCAGGTGCGCACGGTGCGCACCGAGGAAAACAACGGATACAGCTGGGTGAAACCAAGCCCCGCGCCATGCTCGTCCAGCGCCAGCAGGACCAGCGATTCGTGGTGGTGGAAGCGCTCCGCCAGGAAATCCCGCGCCCGCGCCAGGTCCGCCGGTTGGCCGTAGAACTGGCGGTAGCCGTCGAACAGCGGCGCCAGCGTATCGAGGTCGAGCATGGTGGCCTGGCGGATCTGGAAGGACATGGCGGGCAGGTTCCGTGGGGGTCAGGCACGATGATACGGGTGGCCGGACGCGATCGTGGTGGCGCGATACAACTGCTCGGCCAGCACCAGCCGCACCAGCATGTGCGGCAAGGTGAGCGGCCCCAGCGACCAGCGCTGCTCGGCGCGTGCCAGCACCTCGGGCGCGTGGCCGTCGGGGCCACCGATCAGGAACGCCAGGTCACGCCCGACCATGCGCCACTTCGCCAGCTGCGCGGCCAGCTCCTCGCTGGACCACGGCTTGCCACGGCCATCGAGCGCGACGACGTGGATGTCGTGCGGCAACGCCGCGAGAATCGCCGCGCCCTCGTCCTGGATCGCCCGCGCATCGTCGCGGCCCTTGCCGCGGTTGCCTGGCTTCAGTTCGACCAGTTCCAGCGGTAGCTCGTGCGACAGCCGCTTGCGGTATTCGGCAAAGCCTTCCGCCACCCAGCCGGGCATGCGTTCACCGACCGCGATCAGGCGCGCGCGCATGCCGTGGGTCGGACTCAGCCCGCTTGTGCAGCGTCGGCTTCGTGCCCGTGGTCACCCACCGTCCACAGCCGCTCCAGGCCGTAGAACTCGCGGATGCGCGGCAGCATCACGTGGACGATCACGTCGCCCAGGTCGACCAGCACCCATTCGCCTTCCGCCTCGCCTTCCACGCCCAGCGGCATCACACCCGCCTTCTTGGCAAACTTGCCCACTTCGTCGGCGATGGATTTGACGTGGCGGGCCGAGGTGCCGGAGGCGATCACCAGCAGGTCGGCGATGGAGGTCTTGCCGCGGACGTCGATCTCGCGCACGTCCTTGGCCTTCAGTTCTTCGAGCGCGTCGATGACCGACTTGCGCAGGGCGGCCGTGGTGACGGCCTTGTGGGTACGGGCTGTGCTCAAGAGGATGGGCCTCGATGCGGGATCGCAGCGCGAAATGGCGCGGTCGCAGTATAACCGCGCAACCGCAACGGCACGTCAAGGCGGCGGCCCGCAGCTGCGCTCGCTCAACCCGCCAGCGTGCGCCTGGCCAGCCGGTATTCGTGCATCAACCGCGCCACCAGTTCGGCGGCTGGCTGCGGACGCACCAGGGCGGCAGCCTGGCCGCACCATTCGGACAGCAGGTCGCCGCGCCCAGCTTCCGCGGCGGCACGGCGCAACGGCGCAGTGAGCGCATTCAGCACCGGATACGGCAAGCCCTGCGCCGCCTCGGGCATGGCCTCGACGAAGCGGTTGCGCAAGCCGCGCGCGGCGCGACCGGAGAAGCTGCGGATGGTGGTGACCCGGTATTCCTCGGCAAGCGGCAGGTCGCGCTTCCACGCCTCGGCCGCCGAACACTCCGGGCAGGCGAGGAAGGCGGTGCCGAGCTGGCTGGCCGCCGCGCCGAGCACTTCGGCCGCCAGCAGGCCGCGGCCGTCCATGATGCCGCCGGCGGCGATCACCGGAATGTCGACCGCCCGCACGGCGAGCGGCAGCAGCGCGAACAAGCCGATCATCGCGTCCTCGGCCTCGTGCAGGAAGCTGCCGCGATGGCCGCCAGCCTCGGCGCCCTGCATGGACACCGCGTCGGCGCCGGCCTCGGCCCAGGCGCGCGCCTCGGCCACCGTGGTGGCGGTGCCGATCACATAGATGTCACGCTGGTGCAGCTCACGCATCTGCGCCGGAGCAATCACCCCGAACGCGAAGATCGCCACCGCCGGGCGCGCCTCGCACAGCGCGGCGAACTGCTCGGAGAAGCGCGGCGCCCAGCGTGACGGCAGGCTGGTGCACACGTCGAGACCTTCGCGCGCCATCAGCGCATCGAGCTGTGCGCGCGCCTTCGCCACCGCGGCCATGTCGGCCGCGAATTCGTCCGGCAGCACGAACAGGCCGATCGCATACGGTCGCTCACCGAGCGCACGGATCCGCGCCGCCTGATCAAGGATCGCCTGCGCTTCGAGATAACCGGCGCCAAGCGAACCCAGCGCACCCGCGTTCGATACGGCGGCCACCAGCGCCGGTGGCGTCGAGCCGGACATCGGAGCCTGGATCAGCGGATGCTCGATGCCGAGCCGGCTGGCGAACGCGGTTTGCATGGCATGGTGGCCCGCAGTGGAAACCGGCCAAGTATCCGCCTGTGCGCTGCGCGGCAGAAGCCACCGACAGTTGCGCCTGCCGGTGTCGAACGCTCAGCCGCCCTGTCCAGCCACGATGTTCACCGTGATCGCGATGATGAACACGTTGAAGAAGAACGAGATCACGCTGTGCAGCAGTACCACGCGGCGCAGGTACTTGCTGCTGATCTGCACGTCGGAGACCTGGAAGGTCATGCCGATCACGATCGAGAAGTAGGCGAAATCCCAGTAGTCGGGCCTGGGCGTATCGGGAAATTCCAGTCCGGCATGCTTGCCGCCGAGATCGCCGTAGTAGCCATGCGCATAGTGCAGCGCGAACATCATGTTGAGGAACAGCCAGCTGAGGACCACGCTGAGCACACCGACCGCCAGCGCCAGCATGCCGCCTCCCTTGGCCGCGTGCAGTTCGTTGCCCAGCGCGGCCAGTACCACCGCGGACAACAGCACGCCGCCCCACAACACGCCCCAGCGCCCGATATCCAGCTTCTGCGCCCGGCTGCGCATGTGGTCCGGCGTGGCCCGGTTGAACAGGCGCGCCAGGCTGCCCAGGTAGACCACCGCGGCCAGGTCGAAGCCGAGCAGCAACGCGGTGGTCGGGCGCATGCCGAAAGCCGACAACACCACCATGCAGGCGACGAGGATGGCCAGCGCCGCGATCATCCATGGCCGGCCCTTCACGAAATGCCACGGCCGCCAACCATGCGGCTTCGTTGCACCCGATGCCGCCCCTGCCGGGGTTTTTTCCATGCGTATCTCCGCGTCAGGAACTCAGCCGAGCAGGTCGTGGTATGCCGGATGCCGCTGCATCCACGCGGCAGCATACGAGCAGGCCGGCACCACCTTCCAGCCTTCGGCGCGCGCCGCCGCCAGCGCCTCCTGCACCAGGGCAGCGGCGATGCCGCGCCCGCCCACCACGGCTGGCACTTCCGTACGGGTGATCGTCATCACGCCGGTGGCCAGGGTGTAATCGAGCAGGCATAGCTCGCCATCCACGCGGGTTTCGAAGCGATGGGCAAGGCGATCGTGCTGAATGGCGAACGGCATGCGAACTTCCTCCGGAAAGGCAGTCGACAAGGATACGACCTGTGCGTGGCAACCGGGCGTGAAGCGATGGCGTCGCTTCGTTCGCGCCGGCTGCATGCGGCATCGGGCATCGTGGGTACCTGCCTGCCACAACCCACGGGAGAATCCCATGAAACGATCCGCGTCCGCGCATTGGTCCGGCGGCATCAAGGACGGCCAGGGCACGATGTCGACCGATACCGACGTGCTGCGCGAGGCGCCGTACGGCTTCAAGTCGCGTTTCGAGGACGGACCCGGCACCAACCCGGAGGAATTGATCGCCGCGGCCCATGCCGGCTGCTACTCGATGGCGCTGTCGCTGGAGCTGGGCAAGGCCGGCTTCACCGCCGACAGCATCGACACCAAGGCAACGGTGACCCTGCTCAAGGACGGCGACGGCTTCAGCATCACCGCGGTAGCACTTAGCTGCCGGGCCAAGGTGCCGCGCATCGACGCGGCCACGTTCGACAACATCGCGCAGGCGACCAAGCTGGGCTGCCCGGTGTCCAAGCTGTTGAAGGCCGAGATCACGCTGGACGCCCGGCTGGAAAGCTGACTCAGGCGGCAACCTCCGCACGGGGCACGGATGCATCGGCCTGGCGCCGCTGGCGTACCGCCTGCGCCAGATGCTGCAGCACCTGCACCGAGCTGTCCCAGTCGATACAGCCGTCGGTGATGCTCTGGCCGTAGCGCAGCGGCTGGCCCGGCTGCAGCTCCTGGCGGCCGCCGAGCAGGTGGCTCTCCACCATCACGCCGAGAATGCGCGTTTCCCCGGCGGCGATGCGCGCGGCGATGTCGCCGACCACTCGCGGCTGATTCTCCGGCTGTTTGCTGCTGTTGGCGTGGCTGGCGTCGATCATCACCTGCGCGCGCAGACCGGCCTTGCCGATCGCTGCGCAGGCGGCGTCGACGCTGGCCGCGTCGTAGTTCGGCGCCTTGCCGCCGCGCAGGATCACGTGGCAGTCGCCGTTGCCGCTGGTCGCCGCCACGGCGGCCTGGCCGTCCTTGGTCACCGCCATGAAATGGTGCGGCTGCGACGCGGCCTGCACCGCGTCCACCGCGATCTTCACGTTGCCGTCGGTGCCGTTCTTGAAGCCGACCGGACAGGACAGCCCCGAGGCCATCTCGCGATGCACCTGGCTCTCGGTGGTGCGCGCACCGATCGCACCCCACGCCACCAGGTCGGCGATGTACTGCGGCGTGATCATATCGAGGAACTCGCAGCCGGCCGGCACGCCCAGCACGTTGATGTCCCGGAGCAGGCCGCGGGCGATGCGCAGGCCCTTGTCGATCTGGAAGCTGCCGTCGAGGTCGGGATCGTTGATCAACCCCTTCCAGCCGACCGTGGTGCGCGGCTTCTCGAAGTACACCCGCATCACGATCTCCAGCGCATCGCCCAGCGCGCGGCGCAGCGGCGCCAGCCGCGTGGCGTATTCCAGCGCGGCGCGCGGGTCGTGGATCGAGCACGGGCCGATCACCACCGCGAGGCGGTCGTCGTCACCGGAAAGGATGCGGTGCAGGACGCGGCGCGACGCGTCCACGGTGGCCAGCGCCGCGTCGGTGGCCATGCAGTCGCGGATGATTTCGGCTGGTGTGCCGAGGCGGGTGAAGGCGCGGATGCGCAGGTCGTCGGTGGTATGCATGGCGGCTCTCCTGGGGATTTTTCAGGTAGCGGCCATAAAAAAACCGCCCTGTGGTGGCGGTTCGGTGTGGTTCTTTCGATCAGTTCAAAACGATCGCGTCCGCGCCGCCGCCATTGGCTTCGGGTAGCCGTAAAACCAGAAATACAGGCGGGCGGTGATGGAGGACATGACGACATTGATAACACAATGGACGTCCAAATCAAACTCCCCGCCGGCAGAAGGCTAGACTGGCGGCATGCCATTGCCCCTCGACCTGCTGACCCGACCCGCCCGCGAACCGATCCGCCGCTGGGTGCTCAAGGCCTTTCCCCGCGCCGAAAATGGAGGCCCCGACTACGACCACCCGCACGGTGACCCCGGCCTGTTCGGGCCGCACAGCGCGACCTGGCGTGTGCATGCGGACTTCCCCGGCATGCTCGCCGGCGGCCTCGCCGCGCTGACCCTGCAGGCGCTGCACCCGCTGGCGCTGGCCGGGGTATGGGACCACTCCAATTTCCGCGGCGATCTGCTCGGCCGGCTGCGCCGCACCACCGCATTCGTCGGTGGCACCACCTATGCGCCGCGCGCCCAGGCCGAGGCGCTGATCGAGCACGTGCGGCAGATCCATGACCACATCGTGGGGCATGGCGAGGACGGGCGCCCCTACCGCGCCAACGATCCCGAGCTGCTGACCTGGGTGCACGTCAGCGAGGCGTACTGCTTCCTACAGGGCTACCGCCGCTACAGCCATGCGGCACTGCCGGAAGACGCGGCCGACCGCTACTACGACGAGGTGCGACGGACCGCCGAGGCGCTGGGCGCCCACGGCGTGCCGGCCAGCGAACACGAGGTGGCGGATTATTTCCGGCGCATCCGCCCCGAGCTGGCCTTCACTGAACGCTCCCGCGTCGTGCTCGATCTGCTGGCGCGGGTGCGCCTGCCGGTGCCGGCGGCCGGGCTGTCGCGCGACCTGTTCCTGTACGCCGGCCACGCGCTGCTGCCGAACTGGGCGCTCACGCTGCTGCGCCACACGCCGTGGCAACGCCGCCAGGCGCAACTGGCGGCGCATGCGCTGTGGTCGGTGGCGCCGGTGTTCCATGCTGCGCTGAAGGACGGCATCGCCAGCCGCGCCTGCCGACGCATGGACAGGGCGCCGGAACAGTTGCGGCACTGGAGGTAACGCCGCGCCGTCCAGCGGCATTGACAGCGTCGTCCCATCGGCTAACGTCGTGCGACAGCGTCAGTCGAGGATTTCCGTGGCGACCCTCATTCCGACCCGCAACAGCTGCCTGCCGCGGATGACCGGCGGCGAGAAACGCGTTTCCGAGCGGCTGGAACAGAAGCTCGAGGACGACTACCTGCTGTGGTACGACGTGCCGGTCGGCGTGAAGCAGCGCCATCCAGACTTCGTGGTGTTCCACCCGCGCCGCGGCCTGCTGGTGCTGGAGGTGAAGGACTGGAAGGCCGACACCCTCCGCCACGCCGACAGCACCCAGTTCACCCTGGTCACCGAACGCGGCCTGGTGAAGGAGAACAACCCGCTGCTGCAGGCGCGCGCGTACGCGCTGGAGATCGGCGTGGTGCTGGAACGCGACCCGGCGCTGCGCCACCCGGAAGGCTCGCGTTATGCCGGCAAGCTGATCATGCCGTGGGGCTGGGGCGTGGTGCTGGCCAACATCACCCGCAAGCAATTCGATGATGGCGCACTGGGCGAGGTGCTGCCCGAACACCTGGTGATCTGCCGCGACGAGCTGTACGAGACGGTCGACGCCGAGGCGTTCCAGCAACGGCTGTGGGCGATGTTCCCGCAGGTGTATCCGGTGGCGCTCACCCTGCCGCAGATCGATCGCGTGCGCTGGCACCTGTTCCCGGAATTGCGCGTGGAAGCCGGCAGCGGCCAGTTCGGCCTGTTCGGCCCCACCGACGCGGCGGTGCGGCCGCTGGAAATTCCCGACCTGGTCAAGGTAATGGACTCGCAGCAGGAGCAGCTGGCGCGCTCGATCGGCGACGAGCACCGGATCATCCACGGCGTGGCCGGCTCCGGCAAGACGATGATCCTGGGCTTTCGCGCAATGCAGCTGGCGCGCGGGATGGACAAGCCGATCCTGGTGCTCTGCTACAACAAGACGCTGGCCGCGCGGCTGGAACAATTGATCGGCGAGCGCGGCCTCGGCGAGAAGGTGCAGGTCTACAACTTCCACAAGTGGTGCCGCAAGATGCTGGTGGCCTACCACGAGCCGCTGCCGCCCGGCAGCGGCAAGGCCTTCGTCGACGCGCTGCCGCCGGCGGTGATCGCCGGCGTGGACCGCGGCCAGATTCCGCGCGCCCAGTACGGCGCCGTGCTGGTCGACGAAGGCCACGACTTCGAGCCGGACTGGTACAAGCTGATCGTGCAGATGATCGACCCGGCGACCAACTCGCTGCTGGTGCTGTACGACGACGCGCAGAACATCTACGGCAACCCGAACCGCCGCAGGATCAGCTGGAAAAGCCTCGGCGTGCAGGCGCAGGGCCGCACCACCATCCTCAAGCTCAACTACCGCAACACGCTGGAAATCCTCTCCGTCGCGCGCGCCTTCGCGCAGGACCTGCTCGCCTCGCGCCTCGACGAGGCCGATGGCGACGGCGTGCCGCTGATCGCCCCGGAAAGCGCCGGCCGCCGCGGCGCCGTGCCCGAACTGGTACGCACCGACACCGCCCGCGCGCAGATGGACGTGCTGATCGCGCGGCTGCGCGACGAACACGCGCATGGCCGTCCGTATTCCGAGATGGCGGTGATCTACCGCAACCAGTGGGAAGGCGAAAAGCTGCACGAGGTGCTGCGCGGGCTGGACATCCCCAGCCGGCTCGCCGACAACACCGGCAAGCAGACCCTGTTCGTAGTGGAGGACAGCGTCAAGCTGGTCACCATGCATTCCAGCAAGGGCCTGGAATTCCCGCTCGTGATCATCCCCGGCATCGGCGGCCTGCCCAAGGAAGGCCAGGGCGAGAACGACGAAGCGCGTCTGCTCTACGTGGCCATGACCCGCGCCACCGAACACCTGCTGCTGATCCATCACCTGGACTCGGTGTTCTCCCGGCGCATCCGCGATTCGATCAACGACGTGACGGCACAACTGGCCGGCCACTGAGTGCCACCCTTCCGCGACACCGTGCCGCACCGTAGGCGCGGTTGTCGTGCTGCGAGACAATCTTTACAATAAGAATCATTCTCACCTGATCGGTAGCGGTGGGCGGCGCCCAGGCCCGCCTGCGTCCGGTATCGACCGGTGCAGATAAGAAAAGCCATCGCGCGACAACCGGCCAGGCGAGTCGCCTCCGATCACCACCGGCCGCACGCGCGAAACGCCAGCCCATCCACGCAGATCCGTCCACAAGGTTCCCCATGCCACTGCCGATCGCATCCTCCGTCGCTGCGCCGTTGCCGCGCGCCATTCGCCAGGCCCTGACCAGCCTGCCCCTGCTCGCTGCGCTGGCGTTGCTGGCGGCGCCGACGTACGCCGCCGACACCGCTGCCGCCGACGACGCACAACGCAAGGCGACCACGCTCGAAGGCGTGCAGGTCACCGCGCCGATCGCCAAGGACAGCGATTCGGTGACCAAGACCGATACGCCGATCGTGGAGATCCCGCAGTCGGTTTCGGTGATCACCGACGAGCAGATGCGCGTGCGCGGCATCCACGGCATCGAGGAAGCGGTGTGGTACACCGCCGGCGCGCAGGGCGGCGGCTACGGCCCCGATTCGCGCAGCGACTGGCTGCTGGTGCGCGGCTTCGCCCCGGCACGCTACATGGACGGGCTGGCCCTGCCGGCCGGCTCGGGCACCGAGCTCACCCGCATCGAGCCGTACGGGCTGGAGCGGCTGGAAGTATTGAAGGGCCCGTCATCGGTGGTCTACGGCGCGATGCCGCCAGGCGGCATGATCAACATGGTCAGCAAGCGCCCAACCGAACAGCCGCTGCATGAAGTGGGTGTCGAGCTCGGCAGTTTCGACCTGCGCCAGGGCACGTTCGATTTCGGCGGCCCGCTGAACGATTCGGGCACGTTGCTGTACCGGCTCACCGGGCTGGCGCGCAACAGCGACACCATGGTCGACTACATCAAGGACGACCGCTACTACCTCGCCCCGGCGCTGACCTGGAAGCCCGACAACAGCACCTCGCTGACCGTGTTGTCGCGCTTCCAGAAGGCCGATACCGCCTCCGGCGGCGGCTTCCTGCCGGCGTCGGGCACCCTGCTATCGAACCCGAACGGCAAGATCCCGCGCCACCGCTTCACCGGCGAGCCGGGCCAGAACGACTACAACAAGAAGATCGCCTCGATCGGCTACGAATTCCACCACGATTTCGCCAGCGGCCTGGCGTTCAACCAGAACCTGCGCTACGGCAAGGCCGACGTCGACAACAACGGCGCCAACGTGGGCGCGTTCGGCCTGCTCGCCGACCAGCGCACCCTGCTGCGCTATCTGTTCCCGAACGAGAACCACACCAAAACCTTCGGCGTCGACAACAACCTGCAGTACACCTTCGGCAGCGGCAACGTGCAGCACGTGGTGCTGGCCGGCATCGACTACCGTCGTTCAAAGGACGACTACGCCTCTGCCTTCGCTTTCAACGCGCCGCCGCTGGACATCTTCGATCCGGTCTACGGCAGCCCGGTGACCGTCCCGGCCTACACCAGCCACACCGTCCAGACGCAGTCGCAGCTGGGCGTGTACCTGCAGGATCAGGTCAAGCTTGGTCGCTGGGGCATCACCATCGGCGGTCGCCAGGACCGCGTGAAGACCGACACCGACAACCGGCTCGGCGGCAGCACCGCGCACCAGACCGACCATGCGTTCTCCGGCCGCATCGGCGTCAACTATCTGTTCGACAACGGACTGGCGCCGTACGTCTCCTGGTCGCATTCGTTCCAGCCCACCGTGGGCACCGACTTCGCCGGCAAGGCGTTCGAACCGACCACCGGCAACCAGTACGAAGCCGGCCTGAAATACCAGCCGGCCGGCGGCAACGGCCTGCTCACCCTGTCCACCTATCAGATCACCCAGAAGAACTCGCTGACGATCGACCCGAACCACACCCTGTACCAGGTGCAGCAGGGCGAAACGCGCCTGCGCGGCGTGGAGCTGGAAGGCCGCTGGAACATCGGCACGAACTTCACCGTCTACGGCGACTACACCTACAGCAACTCGAAGGTCACCCGCAGCAACGACCGGCCCTCGCTGGGCAAGCAGATCGCCTTGCTGCCGAAGCAGCAGGCTTCGCTGGGCGCCGACTACACCATCGTCGGCGGCCCGCTGGCCGGGCTCGGCTTCGGCGGCGGCGTGCGCTACGTGGGCAGCCACTACGGCGACATCTACAACGACTGGAAGACGCCGTCGTACACCCTGCTCGATGCCGCTGTGCACTACGACACGGGCAACTGGCGCTTCCAGCTGAATGTCACGAACCTCACCGACAAGGACTACGTCTCCGTCTGCAACAGCGCCTACTGGTGCTACTACGGCTACGAGCGCACGGTCACCGCCAGCGCGCGTTACCGCTGGTAAGCGCGTGGCTTTCTGGCTGAGCATGGCAGCCGTCGCGATGGCCGCATTGTCCGCCGTTGCGCTGTACGCCGCGTCACCGCATTGCATGTGGAACGCGCTGCGCGGCAGGCCGCGTGTCGCGCGCAACCTCGGCATCGTGCTGGCCATGCTGTCGTTGCTGATCTGGATCGACGTACTCGGCGCCGCCGTCGGATTGTGCGCGATGCTGGCCAGCTGGATGCTGGCGCTGGCCGTGCAGCCGTACCTGGCCTGGTGCGCCGGCACGCCGGACGCCCACGTCACCGCTACGGAGCAGGAGCGATGAACAGACTCCACGCCTCTTGCCGTAGGAACCCGCTGGCGGGCGATGCTCTTCGCTTCGGAAATCCAGGGCAAGGGCATCGCCCGCCAGCGGGTTCCTACGGAAGCGTCGATCTGCCGGAGTCACGCTGATGTGGGCACGCGCCAGCGCCGGCATCGTGCCCGGCTTCTTCCTTGCCGCCGCGCTGGTCGGCATGGTCAGCTGGCTGCTGCCCGGTGCGTGGGAATCCACCATGGTGGCCGGTCTGCTGGCGTTCTTTCCGCTGTGGATCGGCGTGTTCTGCGTCGCGTTCCGCTTCTCCAGCGGCGCTCGCGCGTGGGCCGGGCTGAGCGCGCTGGCGTTGTCCGCGCTGGGCCTGCTGTGGCTGTTGCAGCGGTCCGGCTGGGTCCGTTGAGATCGTCCGCATGAAGCTGAAACCCGCCACCCTGCGCACCTTCACCACGCTGCACTCATGGATGGGCATGGTTGCCGGCTTCGCGCTGTTCGTGGCGTTCTACGCCGGGGCGATCACGGTGTTCCATCGTGGCCTGCAGCAGTGGTCGACGCCGCAGGCCGTCGACGCCGCCCCGGCCACGCTCGACGACGCGCAGCGCCTGCTCGACGGTGTGCTGGCGCGCCACCCGCAAGCGCGCGAACACCTGGGCATGACTTTCCCCGGCTACGAACTGGCGCAGCCCACCGCGTACTGGCTGGACGCGCACGGCACCTGGCAATTCGCCACGCCGGATCACCTGGCCGGCAGCCCGACACCACCGGGCGCCAGCCTGCCCGAACTCATCAACGAACTGCACTACACCTTGGGGCTTCCTCTCGTCGGTACCTGGCTGATGGGACTGGTCAGCCTGCTGTACGGCGTCGCCCTGGTGTCCGGCTTCGTGATCCACCTGCCGCGACTGGCCAAGGACCTGTTCGCGCTGCGCCCCGGACGCAACCTCAAGCGCTTCTGGCAGGACGCGCACAACGTGATCGGCGTGCTCAGCCTGCCGTTCCACATCATGTTCGCGGTTACCGGCGCACTGCTGTGCCTGCTGTTCGTGCTGATGCTCGCGCTGAACCCGCTGATCTACGACAGCAAGCTGATGGCCGCGTCGCCCGCAGCGATGGATACCGCACCGATTGTGCAGAAAGCCGATATCGCCAGGCCCCTGTCGCCACTGGCGAGCTGGCATGCGCGCTCGATCGAAGTCGCGCGCGAACACGGCGTCGCCGATTTCGAGCCGGGTTACCTCAAGCTGGCGCATGCCGGCGATGCGCATGCGGTGGTCGAGGTCACCGGCCGTTCGTCGCATGGACTGGGCAGCGGCGCGGTGGCGCTCGCTGCCGTCGACGGCAGCATGCTCGCCACCCAGTTGCCCGGCGCGCGCGACGCCAACCACGCCACCCTGGCCGCGGTGTACGCGCTGCATTTCGGCGACTACGGCAATGTCGTCGTGCAGTGGCTGTACTTTCTGCTCGGGCTGGGCGGCGCGTTCCTGTTCTACTCGGGCAACCTGCTGTGGATCGAGTCGCGGCGCAAGCGGCGGCAAACGGAACAGGGCCGCACCTCGCTGGCGATGGCCCGCGCCACCGTGGGCATCTGCATCGGCGTGTGCGTGGCCGTCTCGGCCGCCTTCGTGGCAGCACAGCTGCTGCCGTGGCTGGGCTGGAACTCGGCAACGGGCGAACGCTGGGTCTGCTTCGCCAGCTGGGCGCTGTGCGTGCTGTGGGCGTCGTGGCGCGCACCGCTGCGCGCGGCGCGGGAACTGCTGTGGCTGGCCGCGATCGTCACCGCGCTGGTGCCGTTGGCGCATGGCCTCGCCACCGGCTGGTGGTTCTGGCGCAGCGCCGCGGTCGGGCATGGCGCGCTGCTGGCCATCGACCTTGGCGCACTGGCGCTGGCTGCCGGGTTTGCCGCACTGGCACGCGCCACCTCCCGCCGTGGCCGCGACGGGGCGACGAACAGCGTGTGGGCCATTTCCGCCCCTCAGCCGTAGGAGCCCGCTGGCAGGCGATGCTTTGGGGCCGGGATTCGGGATTGGTGATTCGGGATTCGCGAAAGCAGAGCATCGCCCGCGAGCGCGCTCCTTGTACGTTGGTCATCAAGGGCGACAAGCGTAAGGTCGTCCCTGCTTTCGGGGAAGACGCGGGCTCCTACACGGCAGGGGTGCGATAGGGCGCCAACAGGGCGGGATCGTCGAACAGCCCCGCCGGCAGCAGGTAGCGCGGGTCACGCCCGGCGGCGAGCAGTTCGCGGACGCGCGTGGCGGAGATTTCCAGCGGCGTCACCGCCAGCTCGATGAGCTTGCCCGCCGGCAACGCCCGCAACGCGGAAGCGTCGGCGACGCGCCGGTCGGCCACTTCGCGCTCCAGCTCGTCCGGCAGTACCGCGGAAACCCCGGGCCGGCTCAGCACGCCGAGATGCGCCGCGCCGAACAGCTCGTGCCAGCGATGCCACGTGGCAAGGCCGGCAAACGCGTCCGCGCCGAGCAGCAGCACCAGCGGGCGTTCGCCCTGCTCCGCGCGCAGTTCGTGCAAGGTGTCGATGGTGAACGATGGCCCGCTGCGATCCAGCTCGCGGGTGTCGAGCGTGAGCCGCGACTGGCCGCGCAAGGCGGCGCACAGGATCGCCACCCGCTGCGCTGCCGTAGCGATCGGTGGCGCGCGGTGCGGCGGCACGCTGGCCGGCAGCAGGCGCACCTCGGCATCGAGCAGTTCGGCGGCTTCCCATGCCACGCTGAGGTGGCCGAGATGCACCGGGTCGAAGGTGCCGCCGAAGATGGCGAGTGGTTTGTTTGCGGTGTGTGGCAAGAGCTTTACCCCTCCCCAGCCCTCCCCTGCTGCGCAGGGGAGGGAGCGATCAGGCGATCAGGCGAGCGCGCGGGTGGCGCGCGGTTCGGCGATGGCGGCGACCAGCCGTTCGGCTTCCTGCCACGGGTTGCCCTGTTCGCGGCCCTTGACCATGCGGTCGATGCGCGCGGCGCGGGCCAGGCATTGCAGCCAGTGCTCGCGCGGCGCACGGCGCAGGGCCTGGCGGAACTGCTGCGCGCGGCTGTCCCACAGGTGCTCGGCCTTGGCCTGCGCGGCGAAGTCCGGCGCATTGGCCAGGCGCAACGCCAGCTGCAGTTGGTTGACCAGCCAGCCCATCAGCGCCAGCAGTTCGTCGCCCTCGGAACGCAGCCCGGCGAGGATGCGCAGCGCACGCGCGCCGTCGCCGGCAAAGGCGGCATCGGTCAGCTTGAACACGTCGTAGCGGGCGCTGTCGGCGACCAGGTTCTCCATCTCGGCGGCATCGACGCGACCCTCGCCGTGCAGCACGGCGAGCTTGTCGACCTCCTGCGCCGCGGCCAGCAGGTTGCCTTCGACGCGCTCGGCCAGCAGCGCCACCGCGTCGGGCGTGGCGGTGAGTCCGCGCGAGGCGAGCCGCGCGCCGAGCCACGCCCCCCACTGGTCCGGTCGCGGCGAGTTGAACACCACCATCGCACCGCTGGCGTCGAGCTTCTTGCTCCAGGCACCGTCGTGCTTGTTGCTCCACTCCATCGCGGTGATCAGCAAGGTGACGTCCGGCGGCGGATCGGCGCAGAACGCGCCGATCGCCTTGGCGCCGTCGATGCCGGGGCGGCCGGTGGGCAGGCGCAGGTCGAGCAGCCGGCGGGTGGCGAACAGCGACATGCCGGCCGCCGCACGGGCCAGGTCGTTCCAATCGAAATGCTGGCCGACCTCGAGCACTTCACGCTCGCTGTAGCCCAGCTTGCGCGCCTGCGCGCGCAGCGCATCGGCGGCTTCCAGCACCAGCAGTTGCTCGCCGGCGAGCAGGTAGACCGGCTGCAGGCTGTCCGCCGCCAGCGCCTTCTGCCATTGGCCGGGACTGAGCGGCATCAGTGCGTGCTGGCGGCGCTTGCCGGTGCGGCCAGCTCATGTTTGCCGACGGCCTGCAGGCGGAACAGGATCGCCTGCACCATGTCGTCGTTGAGGCTGCGCTGGATCTCCTCCACCTGCGATGTGTTGCCGACGGTGTTGCTGGCGTCGTAGCTGTAGTTGCGCGACATATCGATGCGCTGCCGCGGCACCAGTTCCTGCCCGGCGCCATCGAATACGTCGAACTGCACCTGGTAGTGCACCGCGTATTCGGTGATGCGCACGTAGCCGCCGGCGCTCAGCGTCTCGGTGCTGAAAGCCGCCACCGGCACGCGCAGTTCGGCAATGCCGGGGCCGCCGGCATCCTCGATGGTGGCGCCGGAGGTCTGCAGCGCGCGGGCCAGGTGGCGCTCGAACTCGCCGCCGCCGTTGACGGCAAGGTGCACCCGCTGCATCCGGGACGGCAGGGTGGCGTTCTCGCGCAGGTGGAAGCCGCAGCCGCCCAGTACGAGCGTTGCGGCCAGCAGCAGCGAGACCTGGAACAGGCGGTGCGCCTTCATGAAGCTCATGGGTTTCATCCTGCGACGATGTTGACGATCTTGCCGGGTACCACGATGACCTTGCGCACCGTCACGCCTTCCAGGAAGTGCGCCACCTGCGGCTGCGCGCGGGCCAGCGCTTCGGCCTCGTCCTTCGAGGCGCTGGCGGCGACCTCGATGGTAGCGCGCAACTTGCCGTTGACCTGCACCGCCAGGGTCAGCGTGTCGCGCACTAGCGCGGCGGCGTCGACCTGCGGCCAAGGCTGATCCTCCAGCACGGTCTCGGCGTGGCCCAGCACCTGCCACAACGCGTGGCTGACGTGCGGCACGACGGGGTTGAGCAGCAGCACCATCGCCTCCAGCGCCTCGTGGCGCACGGCGCGGCCCTGCTCGCTCTGGTCGTTGAACCGGCCCAGCGCGTTCAAGAGTTCCATCAGCGCGGCGATCGCGGTGTTGAACGCGTGCCGGCGGCCGAAGTCGTCACTGACCTTCTGGATCGTCTCGTGCAGCTGGCGGCGCAGCGCCTTCTGGCCCGCGTCCAGTGCGGCGGGGTCGATGACGCCTGCGGCACCTTCCCCTGCCTGCAGGGGAAGGGAAGCGGGGTGGGCTGCGGCCACGGCTTTGTGATCGGGTCCCGCCGCGTGCGTAGTCACCTCGCGCCACAGCCGCTTGAGGAAGCGCGCCATGCCCTCGACGCCGGCCTCGCTCCATTCCAGCGACTGCTCCGGCGGCGCGGCGAACATCGAGAACAGCCGCACGGTGTCGGCGCCGTACCTGTCCACCATGGTCTGCGGGTCGATGCCGTTGTTCTTCGACTTCGACATCTTCTCGGTGCCGCCGATGTGCACGCTCTGGCCGTCGGCCTTCAGCACCGCGCCGACCACGCGTCCCTTGTCGTCGCGCAGCACCTCGACCGCGGCCGGATTGATCCAGTCCTTCGAGCCGTCGGCGTGGTCGCGGTAGAACGTCTCGGCGATCACCATGCCCTGGCACAAGAGGTTCCGCGCCGGTTCGTCCGAGTGCACCATGCCCGCGTCGCGCAGCAGCTTGTGATAGAAGCGGAAGTACAGCAGGTGCATGATCGCGTGTTCGATGCCGCCGATGTACTGGTCGACCGGCAGCCAGTAGTTCGCGCGTTCGTCGATCTGCGCATTCGCGCCGGGGCTGGTGTAGCGCGCGTAGTACCAGCTCGACTCCATGAAGGTGTCGAAGGTGTCGGTCTCGCGCTCGGCCGGGCCACCGCACTGCGGGCAGGTGGTCTTGCGCCACTCGGGGTCGGCCTTGATCGGCGACTGCACGCCGCTGAACGCCACGTCCTCGGGCAGCACCACCGGCAGCTGATCTTCCGGCACCGGCACCGCGCCGCAGGCGGAACAGTAGATCACCGGGATCGGGCAGCCCCAGTAGCGCTGGCGGCTGACGCCCCAGTCACGCAGACGCCAGTTGACCCGGCGCCGTCCCTTGCCATCGGCCTCGAGCACGCCGGCGATGTAGTCGAAGGCGGCGCGGTAGTCCTTGCCGTCCATCGCCCCGGAGTTCACCACCACCATGCCGGGGTGCGCCTTGTCCGAATACCAGTCGTGCCAGACATCCGGGTCGTAGCCACTCCCCTCTCCCACCGGGAGAGGGGCCGGGGGTGAGGGTTCGGCGTTGCCGCGCGCTCCGCCCGTACCCGCATCCGCCCCATCCTTGATCAAGGATGGGGCACCTTCTCCCAAAGGGGGAAGGGATGGCTGCAGGGCGATCACCTGCCTGATCGGCAGGCCGTACTTGTGCGCGAACGCGAAGTCGCGCTCGTCGTGGCCGGGCACCGCCATCACCGCGCCGGTGCCGTAGCCCATCAGCACGAAGTTGGCCACCCACACCGGCACGCGCTCGCCGCTGAGCGGGTGGATCGCGTACAGGCCGGTGGCCATGCCGCGCTTGTCCTGGGTTTCCAGTTCCGCCTCGGAGACGCCGCCGTGCTTCAGCTCGTCAAGGAACGCGGCCAGCTGCGGGTTGCCGTGCGCCGCCTTGTGCGCCAGCGGATGCTCGCCGGCGATGGAGACGAAGGTGACGCCCATCAGGGTGTCGGGGCGGGTGGTGAACACGGTCAGCGGCGCGGCCTCGCCTTCCACCGCGAAGTGGATCTCCAGACCCTCGCTGCGGCCCAGCCAGTTGCGCTGCATGGTCTTCACCGCGTCGGGCCAGCCCGGCAGCGTGTCCAGGCCGTCCAGCAGCTCCTGCGCGTAGTCGGTGATCTTCAGGAACCACTGCGGGATCTCGCGCTTCTCGACCACCGCGCCGGAGCGCCAGCCGCGGCCGTCGACCACCTGCTCGTTGGCCAGCACGGTGTGGTCGACCGGGTCCCAGTTCACCACCGCGTTCTTGCGGTACGCCAGGCCCTTCTTCAGCAGCCGGGTGAACATCAGCTGTTCCCAGCGGTAGTACTCCGGGCGGCAGGTGGCGAACTCGCGGCTCCAGTCGATCGCGTAGCCCAGCGACTTCAGCTGGCTGCGCATGTGCTCGATGTTGGCGTAGGTCCACTTCGCCGGTGCGGTGGCGTTCTTGATCGCGGCGTTCTCCGCCGGCAGGCCGAACGCGTCCCAGCCCATCGGCTGCAGCACGTTCTTGCCCTGCATGCGCTGGTAGCGGCTGATCACGTCGCCGATGGTGTAGTTGCGCACGTGGCCCATGTGCAGCGCGCCGGACGGGTACGGCAGCATGGAGAGGCAGTAGAACTTCGGCCGCGACGCGTCCTCCTTCACCGCGTAGGCGCGCTGCGCGTTCCAGTAGCGCTGCGCGGCGGCTTCCACCGCCTGCGGGCGATAGGCGGCTTCATCCTGGTCGGGGGTGGTCGGGGTTTGAATGTCCTGCATGGTTCCGTTGCCGTGGTGCGGGCCGGCGCGGGCCGGCGGAGTGAACTGGTCAGACTAGCCCAGCGCAGGCCGGGCGCCAAGCTGGCGGGCCTTCAGCCGCTCGGGCAGACCGCGGCCCGACCGCCGCCAAGCGTGCGCGCCACGCCGGCGATCTGCGCCGCCAGCCGGGCGATCGCGCGCTGGTGGCCCTGCACCAACGCGGCGTAGCCCGGGCCCACCGTCTCGCCGACCCGGCTGGTGCAGGCCAGCGTGACGGGCCGCTCGCCATGCAGCAGGCGCACGCTCCAGGCGGCCTCGACCAGGGCGTAGCTGCCGGGCGCGGAATCGAACCGGCGCAGGTCCAGCTTGATCCGCAGCAGCGGCCTGTCGTTGCCGGGCAGACCGCTGACGTCCGCACTGTGCAGCTCGCGCGCCAGGTCGGCGGACAGCGCGCTGCGCACCTCGTCGCCGAGCGGCGCGATCCAGCGCTCGCTGCCGAGCAGGGCCACGCCCTGGTCGCCCTCGCGCACCACCAGTTGCGGCTGGTCGACCTGGGCCGGCACGCCGACTGGCAGCAGTTCGAACGGCAGCGCTGGCGCGGCCGCCACCGGCGCTACCCGGCTGCCGGCAGACTCGTCCGCCGGCGCAACGAGCGTGTAGTAGTGCAACGGCGCCGAGGCGCAGGCCGCCAGCAGCAGGGCCGCCGCCACGCCCGGCAGATATCTTGCGCTACGCATCATGGCTTGCTCCCTTGCGCCGGCGACAGCGCCGCGGGCGTGGTGACGGGTTTCGGCTCGGCCGGCTTCGGATCCGCTTGACGGCCGCGGACCAGCGCCTCCGGATGGCCGCCCAGGTAATCGGTCAACACGCGCAGCGAGCGCGCCATGCGCTGCAGCTGCTCCAGCGTGGCGCCCAGGTTCTGCTGCAGCGGCGAGTCGCCGGCCAGCGTCTCGTTCGCCGTGCCCATGGTCCGCTGCACGCCGTGCAGGGTGTCGCTGAGCGCTGGCAGGGTCTGGCCGTTGACCTGCTTCAGCGTGCGGTTGAGCCCCACCAGGGTCTGGTCCAGGTTCTGCCCGATGCTGTCGAACGGCACCTTGTCGAGCTTGTCGACGATCCCGGCCATCTGCTCCTGCAGCTTGTCGAAGCTGCCCGTCACGGTCGGGATGGTCAGCGGTTTCGCGGCCGGGTCGAACGCCACCTTCGGCGTCTTCGGGATGAAATCCAGCGCCACATACAGCTGGCCGGTGAGCAGGTTGCCGGTACGCGCCTGCGCGCGCAGGCCGTGTTCGACCAGGTGGCCCATCAGCTGCGACAGGTCGGGGTTCTCCCCATGCGCCTTGGCCAGCGCCTCCAGCTTGTCGTAGGCGGCGCCCAGGCGCTGCGGATAGACCACCGCGCCGACCAGCACCGGGAAGCGCTGCGTCTTCTCGTCGTAGTCCAGCCGCACCGACGCCACCTTGCCGATGTTGATGCCGAGGAACTCCACCGGCGCATCCACCGCCAGCCCGCGCACCGACTGCTCGAAGCGCATGCGGATGTAGTGCGGCGCACCGTCCGGCGGCGCCATCGCCGTGGTCTGGTCGCCGAACAGCTGGTACGCGTTGTCTTCTGGCGCCGGCGTGCTGTCGTGCGGCCCGGGCGGGTCCTGGAACGCCACGCCGCCGGCCAGCACGGTGGCCAGTGATTGCGTGTTGAGCTTCAGCCCGTTCGCGCCGATCGACACGTCCACGCCGCTGGCGTTCCAGAAGCGCGCGGAACGGGTGACGAACTTGTCGTTCGGGCCGTCGACGAAGATGTGCAGCAAGACGCCCTTGCCGTCCTTGTCCAGCTCGTAGGACGCCACCCGGCCCACCTGGATCCGCCGGTAGTACACCGGCGAGCCGATGTCGAGCGAACCGAGATCGTCGCTGTGCAGGGTGAAGCTGCGCCCTGGCGCACCGTGGTTCACCGACGGCGGCAGCTCCAGCCCCTTGAAGTCGTCCTCGTACTCTGTCGAATCGCCCACGTCGGCGCCGATGAACGCGCCCGACAGCAGGGTGTCGATGCCGGACACGCCGCCCAGCCCGATCCGCGGGCGCACCACCCAGAACCGGGTGTCCCGGGTGGCGAAGCCCTCGGCGCTCTTCTCCAGCGCCACGTTGACCAGCACATGGCTGCGGTCGCCGCTCAGGTGGATCTTGTTGACCCGCCCGATCACCACGTTCTTGTACTTCACCGGGGTCTTGCCGGCATCCAGACCCTCGGCGCTCTGGAAGCTGATGGTGATCTGCGGGCCGGCCTGCAGCCAGTTGTTGATCACCAGCGACAGGCCGACCAGCGCCGCCAGCGCCGGCACCAGCCAGATCAGCGAGGCATTGACGCGGCGCCGCCTCACCATCGGTTGCGGCAGCTCGCCGTCACCCGGCGCGGCCCGTTCGATGGAGTTGTCGTCAGTCATCGGTATCCTTGCCATCCCAGATCAGGCGGGGGTCGAAACTCATCGCGGCCAGCATGGTCAGCACCACGGTTAGGCCGAAGAAGATCACACCGGGCAGCGGCTCCACCAGGCTCAGCACGCTGAAACGCACCAGCGCCGTCAGCAAAGCCACCACGAACACATCCAGCATCGACCAGTAGCCGATCAGCTCGACCAGCCGATAGAGTTTTGCACGTTGCACCCGCGCCCAGCCGCTGCCGCGCCAGCTGCTCACCAGCAAGGTGCCCAGCGCGAGGAACTTCAGCATCGGCACCACGATGCTGGCGGTGAACACGATGATCGCCAGGTCCGGCGAGCCCTTCACCCACAGCTCCACCACGCCGCTGATGATGGTGTTGTCGTCGATGTCGTTGAGGCTGGCGGTGCGCATGATCGGCAGCACGTTCGCCGGGATGTACATGATGAACGCGGCGATCAGCAGCGCCCAGGTGCGCGCATAGCTTTGCGGCTTGCGCCGGCGCAGGGTACTGCCGCAGCGCGGGCAGGCCATCGCGTCGCCCACGCTGTCGCCGTCCAGCCGCGGGTCGCCGGGCACGGCGCGGCACACCTGCCCGCACACCGCGCAGGCGATCAGGCCCAGCTCGGCGGCGCGCGGCAGTGCGCTCACGCGGCACGCTCCGGCACGTCGTCCCACAGCTGGCGCAGGTCTACCCCGGCGAGAATGGTGATCAGCAGGGTCAGCGCCGCGTAGGCGTAAATGCCCGGGGCGGGTATCACGTCGAAATAGGCGTGCGCCTTGACGATCGCCACCAGCGCGCCCAGCACGAACACCTCGCTCATCGTCCACGGTCCGAGGTAGTGCAGCGCCACCATCAGCCGCACGAAGCCCGGCGCACGGCGCCCGGCCCGGGCGAACCACAGCAGCCAGCCCAGCATGGCCATCTTCATCAGCGGGAAGAAGAACAGCGTGGCGGCCACCAGCACCGAGACCACCTGGGCCTGCTCACGCCACATCGCGATGATCACGCCCCACAGCGTGGTGCCGCTGAGCTGGCCGCTGAGGCCCAGCGTCACGATCGGCCACATGTTCGCCTGCACGAACACGATCAGCGCGGTGAGGATCAGCGCCAGCAGCGCATTCACGCCCAGCCCGTGGTGGCGCTCCAGCTCCGCCTGGCAGCGCGCGCAGGTTGCCACCTCGCCGCGCCCCAGCGGGCGCCGGCGGTAGACCGTGTCGCAGTGCTCGCAGATCAACAGCGTGGTTGGCGATGCCGTGCCCATGCACCCGATGCCTTGTTGCGACGTGACGATCGGGTGATTCTCGCAAATCTATCGTGAACGCGCCGCTTGATATGCTCGGTGGCGCCCCGATCTGAACCGGCACCTGCCGAGCTGGAGTTTCCCGTGACCGATGCCGCCACTGTTTCCCATGTCTTCGACGTGGACCAGCAGACCTTCGAAGCCGACGTGCTGCAGGCCTCGCTGACCACGCCGGTGCTGGTGGACTTCTGGGCCAGCTGGTGCGGACCGTGCAAGACACTCGGCCCGATGCTGGAAAAACTCGCCGCCGAATACAATGGCGCGTTCCGGCTGGGCAAGGTCGACGTGGACGCGCAGAAGGAACTGGCCGGCATGTTCGGCATCCGCAGCATTCCCACCGTGGTGCTGGTGAAGGACGGTCAGGTGCTCGACGGCTTCACCGGCGCGCTGCCCGAAGGCCAGCTGCGCGAATTCCTGTCGCGCCACGTGCAACCGCTGGAGGCGCCCGCGCCCGCCGCCGAAGAAGTGGCCGTGTCGGAAACACCCGAGCAAGCGATCAACCGGCTGCAGCAGGCGATCGCCGGCGAGCCGAATCGGCCCGAACTGAAACTCGACCTGGCGCTGGCGCTGATGCACGCCGGCAACGTCGCCGCCGCCGCGGTCGAGCTGGCCGCGCTGCCGGCGAACCTCGCCACCGACGCCCGCGCCGTGCGCCTGCGCAACGAACTGGAGCTGGCCCACGCGGCGCGGGACGCGCCGGGCATCGCCGAACTGCAGCAGCGCGTGCAAACCGACCCCGCCGACTGGGCCACCCGCGACCAGCTCGGCGTGCAGCTGCTGTTGCAAGGCGACACCGAAGCCGGCCTGGAACAATTCCTCGCCATCCTGCAGCAAGCCCGCGACTGGAACGACGGCCAGGCGAAGAAACGCCTGCTCGCCGCCTTCGCCACGCTCGACGACGCCGAGTTGGTCAGCCGCTACCGGCGGCGGATGGCGTCGCTGCTGTTCTGATCGTCCCGACGAACCCTGTAGGAGCGCACCCTGTGCGCGATGCTCTTCGTCACGTGACGAAAAGCATCGCGCACAGGGTGCGCTCCTTAGGTCTTGATGTCCGACCTGTCAGGGTCGAGCATTCCCGACTGATCATCGGGGGAACCGGGTGATGCCGATGCGCTCCTTTGGCTTCGAGCCCGTGACGTAGATGCACACCCCGGTTCCGATTTCGCTCATCCAGAAGTTTGAACGGTACCCTCGGCCCGCCACTGGCGTGAGCCTGCACACCTAAGGATCAGCCGGATGAGCATGGTGATCGGAACAAACCATGCGAGGTAAGGCGATGACAAACGTTGTGGGAGTGGATGTGGCCAAGGCCACGTTTGATGTGGCCGTTGGTCTGGCCAAGCCGGGCAAATTCCAGACACGCGCCAAGGTGGCCAATCGTGAAGAAGGCTTCCAGGAGTTGATGACCTGGTTGGACAAGCACGCGCCGGAAGCGGCGGTGTGCATGGAAGCGACGGGGATCTATCACGAGGCACTGGCCATCTTCCTGGTACAGCAAGGCAAGACGGTCTACGTGGCCAATCCGGCGCAAGTAAAGTACTTCGGCAAGAGCCAGCTGACGCGAACCAAGACCGACCGCACAGACGCCAAGCTCATTGCGCAGTTCGCCACCAGTCAGCAGGCCGGCACCCATCCGATGGCGCCGTGGATGCCGCCGACAGCGGCCCAGCGCACCTTGCGCGCGCTGGTCGAACGGCTGGACGATCTCAAGGGCATGGAGCGGATGGAAGCGAACCGACTCGACGTCGCCAATGACGCCGTACGCGACTCGGTGGAAGCGTCGCTCAAGGAACTGCGCAAGCAGATCAAGGCGCTGGAGCAGCGCATCAACAATCACATCGACAAGGATCCCCAGCTGCGCTACGACGCGGCGTTGATGACGTCCATCCCCGGCATCGCCAAGACCACGTCGGCCTCCCTGCTCGCCGCACTGGGCGACCTGCGACGCTTCGACGCGCCGGGCAAGCTGGTCGCCTTCGCCGGCCTCAACCCGGCACGGCGCGAGTCGGGCACGCTCAAGGGACAGGTCCGGATCTCCAAAACCGGTGCCCCCGGCTTGCGCGCCAAACTCTACTTTCCCGCCATCTGCGCCAAGAACCACAACCCCGTGGTTCGTGCCTTCTGCGAACGGTTGCTCGCACGCGGGAAGCTCCCCATCGTGACCGTGTGTGCCGCCATGCGGAAGCTCCTGCACCTAGTCTGGGGCGTCATCCATACCAACTCGCTGTTTGATCCTGACTACCCCAGACACCGCCTCGTTGCCTCTGCGCACGCATCACCTGGATGCTCGCTTGCATAACGCGGAACGAGACGGTATCTACACGTGTCGCCAATCCATACCATTGCGTACGCTCGGGTAAGATTTCCATTCCGATCCGACGAGCCTTCCCATGCGCGCCTCCACCCTCCGCCGCCTGCTCAACCTGTGGCCGCCCTACCTGTGCAGCGGCATCCGCGTGCTGACGCTCAGCGACGACTACACCGAGGCCAAGGTGGCGCTGCGGCTGCGCCCGTGGAACCGCAACTACGTGAAGAGCCAGTTCGGCGGCAGTCTGTTCGCCATGGTCGACCCGTTCTGGATGCTGCTGGCGATGCACCGGCTCGGCAGCGACTACTACGTGTGGGACAAGGCCGGCGCAATCGACTTCGTGGCGCCGGGCTACGAGGACGTCTACGCGCACTTCAAGCTCGAGGCCAGCGTGGTCGACGAACTGCGCGCCGCCGCGGCCAGCGGCGACAAGGTGCTGCGCTGGTTCGAGACCGAGGTGACCACCGCTTCAGGCGAGGTTATCGCCCGCGTGCGCAAACAGCTCTACGTGCGGCTGAAGCCGCGGGCGCGCTGAGCGCCAGCTTCGCGCACGGCGCGGGGGCGCGAAGCTGACGCGCGTGGCTGCCTGTATCAGCCCACGACCCGCCCGTTGTGCTTCTTGCGGTAGATGCCGCGGCTGTTGCGGTTGTCGACGCGCTGGATGTGGCGTTGCTCGTGCGGCCCCACCTGGCCGTCGCGGGCGGCACGCTGCTCGACCTGCGCGGCGTGCGCCTGGCGCCCTTCCAGCTGAGCGGTCTCGTACGCGGTCAGCGCGCCGGACTGCACACCGTGCTCGATGCGCGCCTGCTGGTGCACGTCGCGCGCAACGTCGCGCTGCAGGCGCTCGGACGAGCGCGACTGCGGGTTGCCGCTGACGCCGTTGTGCCGCTCGGCGCGGATGGCCTGGCTCTGGCGGTCCTGCGCCGCCGCGAGGCGCGCCTGCTCGCCCACATTCAGACTGCCGTCGCGCAGCGCGTGCGCCTGCAGGCGATCCACCTGCGCCTGGCCCCGCTCCAGCCGTGCCGCCTCGGCCGTGCTCAGCTGGCCGGACTTCAACCCCTGTTCGATGCGCTGCTGCTGATTGACGTCACGCTGGGTGCCATCGGCCGTGCTCTGCGCCGCGGCCGTCACCGCGCCGCCCAGGCCGATGCCGACGACGGCCGCGGCCACCAGCCACCTGCTGTGCAAGCTGTTCATGGTGCTCCCTCCTCACGCCGCCACCGTGGCGGGTTGAGGGCAACAAACGATGCGGCCCTCGTCAGGATGACGCTCGTCGCCTGCACGGATTCAGCCGGCGGTTATCTGCCGCGCCCACTCACTCGCGCTCGAAGCGGGCGATCTCTGCCAACGCGATTTCAGCCTTGCGGATCGCGCTGCCGGCGAAGTTGTTTCCCACTGGCGAGAAGCCCGCCTTGCCCCTCCCCCTGCGCGCAGGGGGAGGTTGGGAGGGGGTAGCTCCGTGCAAGGCAAGAGCACCCCACCCCAGCCCTCCCCTGTCAGCAGGGGAGGGAGCAACGGCATCCGCGCGTCCCTTGACCCCTCCCCCACACGAGCCATCCGCATAATCCCCGCAACGAGCCTACGGACTCCGCCCATGACCCTGGCCGACACCCTGCTGCAACGCGCCCGGCATCTCGCCCCGGGCAGCTTCGCGCTGGTGATGGCCACCGGCATCGTCTCCATCGACACCAGTCAGCACGGCCTGCCGTGGGTGGCGCGGGCGTTGTTCGCATTCAACCTGCTCGCCTTCGCCTGGCTGCTCGCGCTGAGCCTGCTGCGCCTGGCGCGGTTCCGCCGCGAGCTGGTGACCGACTTCACCCACCCCGGCCGCGGCGCCGGCTTCCTCACCTTCGCCGCCGCCAGCTGCGTGCTGGGCAGCCAGTGCCTGCTGGTGGTGCATTGGCCGTGGGCGGCGCGCGCGCTGGCGGTGCTCGGCGCGCTGGCATGGGCGCTGCTGACCTACCTGTTCCTCGCCGCCGCGATCACCACGCGAATCAAGCCCGGCTTCACCCGCAGCATCCACGGCGGCTGGCTGGTGGCGGTGGTAGCCACCCAGGCGCTGGCCACGCTGCTGACCCTGCTCGCCGCCGACCGGCCTGCGGCGCACACCGGCGTGCTGTTCGGCGCACTGTGCCTGTACCTGCTCGGCGCCGCGCTGTACCTGCTGATCATCACGCTGGTGGTGTACCGCATGCTGTTCTTTCCACTGCGCGCACGTGAGTTCACTCCGCCGTACTGGATCGACATGGGCGCACTGGCCATCACCACCCTCGCCGGCAGCCTGTTCGTGCTGCATGCGCCGGCGGTCGGGCCGCTGCGCGAACTGGTGCCGTTCGTGAAAGGCTTCACCCTGTTCTTCTGGGCCACCGCGACGTGGTGGATCCCGCTGCTGGTGCTGCTGGAAATCTGGCGCCACGGCCGGCGCCACGTGCCGCTGCGCTACGAAACCGACGACTGGGACATCGTGTTCCCAATCGGCATGTACACCGTGGGCACCTATGCGCTGGCGCAGGCGCTGCAACTGGACTTCCTGCGCGTGATTCCTGCCGTCGGCATCTACGTCAGCCTACTGGTGTGGGTGCTGGTGGCTGGCGGGGCGTTGCTGCGCGGGTATCGCGGTTTTCGCGTCGATGGGCGGCGGCGTCTGCCGCGGTGACGTTGCGCGCATCTTCACCTTGTAGGCGACTTCAGGCGCGATGCTTTTGGCTGTTGCGGCGTATGGGGAGAAGAGCTGCCAGAGCAAGAGCATCGCCCGCGAGCGGGCTCCTACCAGGAGCGGAGCTGCGGGGCGTGGATCAGGACGCTGGCGCGGAAAGGGCTGCGCGCTCGCGAAAGCCGGCAAGACCATCGCACCGCCGGCCTCGCCTACAATGCCGGGAATCGCCACCCACGGACCACCCCATGCCCCGCCTGCGCGTCAAACGCTACTTGATCACCGGCCTGCTCACCTTCCTCCCGCTGTGGGTGACCTGGCTGGTGTTCAAGTTCGTGCTGGGGCTGCTGGCCGGCATCGGCGCGCCGCTGGTGGCCGCGCTGCTGAACGGGCTGGCGCTGGTGGCGCCGCATGCGGCCGAGTCACTGAAGATGGAGTGGCTGACCTTCATCGTCGCCCTGCTGCTGACGCTGGTGGCGCTGTACCTGCTCGGTTTCGTGGCGAACCGGGTGATCGGCCAGCGTTTCCTCGACGCGTTCGATTCCCTGCTTGCGCGCATCCCCCTGGTGCAGACGATCTACGGCGGCACCAAGAAACTGATGGCGGTGCTGCAGAACAAGCCCTCGGGCGTGCAGCGTGTGGTGCTGGTGGATTTTCCGCGCCAGGGCATGAAGGTGGTGGGCTTTGTCACCCGGGTGATGGTGGAGGAAGGCAGCGGCCGCGAGATGGCGGCGGTGTACATCCCCACCACGCCGAACCCCACCGGCGGCTATCTGGAAGTGGTGCCGCTGGACGAACTCACGCCGACCGACTGGACCATGGACCAGGCGATGGCTTTCATCATCTCCGGCGGTGCGGTGGCGCCGGATACGTTGCCCGCTTCGCCGCGCCTGTCTGCCGACTAACGTGTAGGAGCGCGCTCGCGCGCGATGCTTTTTCGGGGCCTCCGGCAAAGGGCATCGCGCGCCAGCGCGCTCCTACAGCTGCACGACGCCCCTGCCTTCGCCGCCGACAGCCGCGCCCGGCTGATGTACTTCTTCGAGCGCTCGCCGTGGTACGCCGCGCAAACCGTGGGCGCCTACCCGGTATTGCGTCTGGACGCCGCGCAGCTGCGGCAGCTGCCGGCACCGCAGCACTCGCCCCGGCGGACGCCACGACCCTGACCTTTGACACTGGGTCACCCATGACGTTTGGCCTAGTGTGAGCGGCCATGCCCGCGTCCCTGGGGGGGGGGCCGACGGCGCGACCAGACGACACCACTCATCACCCACAGAGGGATATCCATGACCAAGCAGTATCTGAAGCCGCTGGCGCTGGCGCTGGCCGTAAGCGTGGCCCTGTCGCTGAGCGCCTGCGGCAAGCAGGAGCCGGCGGGCAACGCGCCGGCATCGGCCAGCACCGCCCCGGCCGCCGCCAGCACCACGGCCGCCGCCAACCCCGGCAAGGGCATTTTCGACGTCAGCGAGCTGGATCCGGCCATCAACGCCTGCCAGGACTTCAACGGCTTCGTCAACGCCAAGTGGGTTGCCGCCAACCCGATCCCGGCCGACCGCACCCGCTGGGGCGCGTTCGACCAGCTGGCCGAGTCCAGCCTGAACACCCAGCACGCCATCGTCGAGAAGGCTGCCAAGGATGCCGCCACGGCCCAGGCCGGCTCGATCGAGCAGAAGATCGGCTACCTGTTCCAGTCCGGCATGGACGAGGCGGCCATCGAGAAAGCCGGCTTCGACCCGATCAAGCCCAAGCTTGACGCAATCGCCGGTCTGAAGAACGGCGCCGACGTGGCCAGCTACATCACCAAGAGCTACGTCGATGGTGACGGTCTGGTGTTCCACTTCGAGTCCGACCCCGACTTCCAGCACGCCGACATGCAGATCGCCTATGCGTTCGAGGACGGCCTGGGTCTGCCGACCAAGGACTACTACAGCGACGCCAAGTACAAGGACATCCGCGACGCCTACGTCGCCTACATCGCCAAGGCGCTGGAGCTGACCGGCGTGGCCGAAGCCGACGCGAAGAAGCAGGCCGACGACGTGCTGGCGTTCGAAACCCGGCTGGCCGCCGCCTCGCTGTCGCCGGTCGAGGCGCGCAAGCCGGAGAATCAGTACCACTTCGTCAGCATCAAGGACGCCGACAAGGCCACCCCGCATTTCAGCTGGGACAAGTTCTTCGCCGCCCAGGGCGTGACCATCGACAAGGGTTTCTCGCTGTCGCAGCCGAAGTTCTTCGCCGAGTTCGACCAGCAACTGGCCAAGGCGCCGATCGCCCGGTGGCAGGCCTACCTGCGCTTCCACACCATTGACGACGCCTCGCCGTACCTGAGCAAGAATTTCCAGGACAACAAGTTCGCGTTCTACGGCAAGACCCTGTCCGGCCAGCCGGAACAGAAGGCGCGCTGGAAGCGCGTGCTCGGCACCGTCAACGGCTCGATGGGCCAGGCCTTGGGCCAGCTCTACGTGGCCGAGGTGTTCAAGCCCGAGGCCAAGGCCCGTGCGCAGGAACTGGTCGACAACGTGCGCAATGCGCTGAAGACGCGCATCGAGAACCTCGACTGGATGAGCGCCGAGACCAAGGCCAAGGCGATCGCCAAGTGGAATACCTTCCTGCCGAAGATCGGCTACCCGGACAAGTGGCGCGACTGGTCCGGCCTGAACATCACCAGCGACAATTACTACGCCAACGTGCAGGCGGCAGTGAAGTTCAACTACGACTACGACATCGCCAAGATCGGCAAGCCGACCGACCGCGAGGAATGGGGCATGACCCCGCAGACGGTCAACGCCTACTACAAACCGAGCGACAACACGATCAACTTCCCGGCCGCGATCCTGCAGCCGCCGTTCTTCAATGCCAACGCCGACGACGGCATCAACTACGGCGGCATCGGCGCGGTGATCGGCCACGAGGCCAGCCACGGCTTCGACGACGAGGGCAGCCAGTTCGACGGCGCCGGCAACAACGTCAACTGGTGGACCAAGGACGACCGCGCCAAGTTCGATGCGCGCACCGACAAGCTGGTCGCCCAGTTCGATGCCTATACGCCGATCAAGGACCAGCCGGACCTGCACGTCAACGGCAAGCTGACCCTGGGCGAGAACATCGGCGACCTCGGCGGCCTGAACGCGGCCTACGACGCGCTGCAGGCCGCGCTGAAGAAGAACCCCGACGAAGCCGGCAAGAAGATCGACGGCTACACCCAGGATCAGCGCTTCTTCCTGAACTGGGCGCGGGTGTGGCGTGGTTCCATCCGTGAGAAGCAGGCGGTGCTGCAACTCAACGTCGACCCGCACGCCCCGGCCTCGCTGCGCGCCATCGGTGCGCCGTCGAACATGCCGACCTTCGCCAGCGCGTTCCAGTGCAAGCCGGGCGACGCGATGGTGCGGGCGGACGACAAGCAGGTGAAGATCTGGTGAGTCTGCGGCCGCCACGGCATCTGCCGTGGCGGCCAGCTTGCCAGCCCGGAAACGCCGCGCTTCTGCGCGGCGTTTTTGTTTCCGTCGCCCGCGCACGCCGGGGTCAGATCGCACCGATGCCGGCGGCCGGCCGCCGCACGCTGCCCCGAAACCGTACGCGGCCGCGCCGCGGCGGTTCCCAGCACGGGCCGTGGAGCGGATAATCGTCGGCCCTTGATGCCGCACGGTCGCCCCATGTTCGTCCCTGGTCAACGCTGGATCTCCTCCGCCGAACCCGAGCTTGGCCTCGGCACCGTGCTGCGCGTCGAGGGACGCGGCGTGCAGGTGCTGTTCGCCAAGGCCGGGGTGCTGCGCCCGTATGCGGTCGATTCAGCGCCGCTGCTGCGCGCCGAGTTCCGCGCCGGCCAGCGCGTCGCCGGCAAGGGCATCGCATTCCTGGTCGAGCGCGTCGAGATCAAGGACGACCTGCTGATCTACCGCGGCGAAGGCCGCGAGCTGCACGAGGGCCAGCTCGACGACGAGCAGAGCGTGAGCCAGGCCGACGACCGCCTGGTCGGCGGTCGCACCGATGCCGTGGCGCAGTTCGAGCTGCGCCTGGAAGGCCTGCAACGGCGTGCCGAGGCACGCCGTTCGCCGATGTGGGGCCTGGGCGCCGCGCGCATCGGGCTGGTGCCGCACCAGCTGCGCGTGGCGGGCATCGCTTCGGCGCGCCGACCGCCGCGCGTGCTGCTGGCCGACGAGGTGGGCCTGGGCAAGACCATCGAGGCCGGCATGATCATCGCGCGCCAGCTCGCCACCGGCCGCGCCTCGCGCGTGCTGCTGCTGTTGCCCGACACCCTGGTCTACCAGTGGTTCGTGGAGATGTTGCGCCGCTTCAACCTGAGCTTCGCGATCTACGACGAAGAACGCTGCGAGGCGCTGGAACAATCCGGCGACGCCGGCAACCCGTTCGAGGACGAGCAACTGGTGATCGCCGACTTCGGCTTCCTGGAAAGCTCGCCGAAGTACGCGCGGCAATTGCTCGACGCGCCGTGGGATCTGCTGGTGGTGGACGAGGCGCACCACCTGGCGTGGTCGCCGGAAGCGGCCAGCCCGCGCTACACGATGGTGGAGCAACTGGCCGCGGCGATCCCCGGCGTGATCCTGCTCACCGCCACCCCGGAACAGCTCGGCCGCAGCGGCCACTTCGCCCGCCTGCGCCTGCTCGACCCGCAGCGCTACGGCAACCTGGAAAGCTACCTGGCCGAGGCCGACCGCTACCTGGCGCTGTCGAAGATCGCCGACCGCCTGCTCGATGGCCAACCGCTCGACGACGCGCAACGCGCTGCCCTAGCCGAGGCCTTCCACGGCGACGCCGTGCTCACCGCGCGGCTGGCCGAACCGACTCGGCCGGACAACGCGCGCGAGCTGCTGGCCGCGCTGATCGACCGCCACGGCACCGGCCGCGCGATGTTCCGCAACAACCGCGCCGGCGTCGGCGGCTTCCCGCAGCGCCGGCCTGAATGGCATCTGCTGCCGGCCAATGCGGTCGACGACAGCACGCGCCAGGCGCTGCTGGCCGAGTTCCACGCCGACATCCAGCAGCCGCCGGCGCTGATCGAGGTCGATTACGCCGCCGACCCGCGCATCGACGCCCTGGTCGCCCTGCTCGACGCGCATCCGCAGGACAAGTTCCTGCTGATCTGCCGCAGCCAGGCCAAGGTGCTGGCGCTGGAGGAAGCGCTGCGCACCAAGAGCGGCGCCGGCGTGGCGCGTTTCCACGAAGGCCTCAGCATCGTGCAGCGCGACCGCAACGCCGCGTACTTCGCCCAGCCCGACGGCGCGCGATTGCTGCTGTGCTCGGAGATCGGCTCGGAGGGGCGCAACTTCCAGTTCGCGCACCGGCTGGTGTTGTGGGACCTGCCGCTGGACCCCGACCTGCTGGAACAGCGCATCGGCCGGCTCGACCGCATCGGCCAGAAGCACGACATCGACATCCACATCCTCGCCGTGGCCGACAGCGCCCAGCACGTGCTCGCGCGCTGGTACGGCGAGGGCATCGACGCGTTCCGCCTCAGTCCGGCCGACGGCCGCGAGCTGCTGCGCCGCTACGGCGAGCCGCTGACCCGGCTGGCCGACGAGCACGCCCGCGGCGACGACAACCGCGACCAGGAACTGGACGCGCTGCTGGCCGAGACCCGCGCCAGCCACGAGCAGCTGGCCGTGCTGATCCGCGGCGGCCGCGACCACTTGCTGGAGCTGGCCGCCAGCCGCGACCTGCACGCCGACGAGCTGCAGCAGGCGTTCGCCCGCGAGGACCGCGACTCCACCCGCGACGCCTTCGTGCAACGCCTGCTGGAGGCGTTCGGCATCCATGCCGAGGAACTCGGCGGCCAGGTGCTGCTGCTCGACCCGCAGTACCTGTCCACCGACGCCCTGCCCGGCTTCGCCGAGGGCCCGCAGTCGGTGACCTTCGCGCGCGCGGTGGCGCTGGCGCGCGAGGACCTGCCGCTGCTGCGGCTGGATCATCCGCTCGTCGCCGGCGCGCTGGACCTGGCGCTGTCCGGCGAACAGGGCAACGCCGCGTTCATGGTCGACGACGTGCTGCCACCGCGCACCGCGCTGCTGCAGGCGGTGTTCCTGCTCGAATGCGTAGCCGATCGGAAACTCGACGCCGAACGCTTCCTGCCGGTGCTGCCGATCGCCGTCACCGTCGACACCCGGCTGGCCGAGCGCGCCGACTTCGCGCCGAGCGAAATCGCCCTGCGCAAGGCCGGCGATCGCAACATCGAGGTGGCGCGCTACCGCAAATTCCTCGGCAAGCTGGTGCCGCCGATGCTGGAACGCGCCGAGGCGCTGGCCGGCGCACGCGGGCAGGCGCGCATCGACGAGGCGGTAGGCCTGGCCACCACGGCGCTGGATGCGGAGTTGTCGCGGCTGCGCGCGCTGCGCGCGGTGAACCGATCGGTAAGCGAGGCGGGGATCGCCGCCGTCGCCGCCGAGCGCACCTCCCTGCTGGCCGCGCTGCCGCAGTCGCGGCTGCGGCTGGACGCGGTGCGCTTCGTGGTCAGCGCGGACTTCCTGGCGCTGCGCTGAGGCCCGGCTTGCCCGCGTGCGGGGAAGCCCCGCGGCGACGTTCCGCCCGACTCAGGCCTGCGCCACGCGCATGCGCCGCTCGATACCGAAGCCGTAATAGGCCACGGTGAGCAGCGCCAGCCACGCCACGCCCACGTAGATCGCCACGCGGGTGTCGGGGCTCCAGCCCAGCATCACCCACACGAACAGCAGGAAGGCCAGGCACAGCACGCTGGACAGCGGCCACAAGCGCAGGCGGAAGCCGAGCGGCTGCACCTGCCGGCGGCGGAAGTTCCAGTGCGCCACCAGCACCATGCCCCAGGTCCACACCGTATTGAAGGCGAGGATCGACATCATCATGCCGAAGATGCGCCCCGGCACCAGGTAGTTCATCAGCACGCCGAACAGCAGGAAGGCCATGGTCACCAGCACCCCGCGCATCGGCACGCCGTGCCCGCTCAGGCGACCCATCGCCGCTGGCGCCTGACCCTTGTCGGCGAGGCTGTGCAGCATGCGGCTGCCGCTGAAGGTGGTGGAGTTGAAGCTGGACAGCGCCGCGGTGATCACCACGAAGTTGATCAGCCCCGCCGCACTGGGGATGCCCAGCCGCGCGAAGGTGGTGACGAACGGGCTGCTGTTGGCGTCCAGCGCGTTCCACGGGTAGATCGCCATGATCACGAACAGCGAACCGATGTAGAAGATCAGGATGCGCCAGATCACCGAGTTCACTGCGCGCGGAATGGTGCGCTCCGGCTGCGCGGCTTCCGCCGCCGCCATGCCGATGGTCTCGATGCCGCCGAAGGAGAACACCAGCACCGGCAGCGCCAGCACCATGCCGGTGAGGCCGTTGGGGAACCAGCCGCCGTGCGTCCACAGGTTGCTGAGGCCGATCGGCTTGCCGCCATTGCCCCAGCCCAGCCAGATCATCGCGCACCCGCCGGCGATCATCGCCACCACGGTGAGCACCTTGATCAGCGAGAACCAAAACTCCAGTTCGCCGTAGATTTTCACTGCCAAGAGGTTCAGCCCGCCGATCATCGCCACGCTGGCGAACGCCCAGATCCATTGCGGCGTGTCGGGGAACCAGGTCTTCATGTAGATGCCCACCGCCGTGCTCTCGGCGATGCCCACGCCCATCATCAGGATCCAGTAGTTCCAGCCGGTGATGTAGCCCGCCAGCGGCCCCACGTACTTGTGCGCATAGGTGCTGAAGGAACCGGCGATGGGTTCGTGCGCGGCCATTTCGCCCAGCGCGCGCATGATGATGAAGATCATCGTGCCGCCGAACGCGTAGGCGATGAGCACCGAGGGCCCGGCGAGCTTGATCGTGCTGGCCGAACCGAGGAACAGCCCGGCGCCGATGCACATGCCCAGCGCCATGAAGGTGATGTGTCGCGGGGTCAGCTGGCGCTGCAGGACTGGGCTCATGAAGGGTTCAGCGGCGTGGAAACGTTCAGCGTAGCAGACGCCGACGCGGCTTCCACGGCAGCCGGCCGCGCCAGTACTGGATCAGCACCAGTCCGCCGAGCATGCCGCCCAGATGGGCGAAATGGGCCACGCCCGGCTCGATCCCGGTCACGCCCATGGTCAGCTCGGCGGCGGCGTAGAGGATCACGAACAGCCACGCCGATATCGGGATCGGCAGGAAGATCAGCATCACCTTTTCGTGCGGGTAGAGCATGCCGAACGCCAGCAGCAGGCCGAAGATCGCGCCGGACGCGCCCAGCGTGGGGCCGTACTGCGCCGGCGGGAAGAACCACAGCACCGCCAGCTGCAGCAGCGAGGCGACGATCGCGCAGGTGAAGTAGTAGATGGTGAACTCGCGCGCGCCGAAGGTGCGCTCGATGGTGCCGCCGAACATGTACAGCGCGAGCATGTTGAACGCGATGTGGGTGATGCCGCCATGCATGAACGCGCTGGTGACGATCTGCCAGACTGCGAACAGGCCGGAGCCGAGCGGCCACAGCGCAAAATGCAGCAGCAGGAACTGGCCCGCCACGTATTGCAGGAAGAACACCGCCACATTGGCAATCAGCAGGTTGCGGGTGACGGGCGGCAGGTCGACAGGCATCGGGCGGTTTCCGTGGAATCAGGGCGCAGCATAGCTGCCCGCCAGCTGACCGCGGCCGGCGGCGATCGTTCAGCCATGGCGGCAGCAAAAAGCCGCCTTGCGGCGGCTCGGCGAAGCACCGGCGACGACCGGCATCAACCCTTGGCAGCCACCTGCGCCATCGCTTCCGGACGCTTGGCGCCGGCGAAGCGCTTGGCCCAATAGCCCTCGTTGAGGCTGGAGATCTCCACCGACTTGCCACTGGCCGGCGAATGGATGAAGCGGCCGTTCGAGATGTAGATGCCCACGTGCGAAATGTGCCGCTTGCCATGGGTACGGAAGAACACCAGGTCGCCCGGCTGCATGTCGGCGCGGTTGACCTTCAGGCCGGCCAGGAACTGCGACGCGGAGTTGTGCGGCAGCTGCATGCCGACCGCGTGGGCGAACACGTAGCGGACAAAGCCGCTGCAATCGAAGCCGGTGGAGGGGTCGCGGCCGCCGCGCACGTAGCGCGTGTCGCGCAGTTTCATCGCCATCGCGATCAGCGACTTGCGCAGGTCGGTGATGTCCGCCGTGGCAGCGTCCTGCTCATCCGCGGCAGCATCGGCAAGCGGCTGCGCCGGCGCCAGCATCGAGGCGGCATCCGGGACCACCGACCGCGCCAGCGCAGTCGCCGGGTCGAGGACTGGCAGTTGGACCAGCAGGGGTGAATCGAAGCGACCGGCCGGCGTGCTGCCGGTGGCAGGTGAAGCGGGGAGGCTCTTGGCTTGAAGCGGGCCGGATGCCAGCAGCACGAAGACGAGCGAGGCGGCGGCGGTCAGTGGCTTGATGGGCATGCCGGAAAAAATCCCTTGCTGTTCACAAGATTGGCCGCCCAGCAGAAGCCGACGACGTAACGAAGTGGTGAACTTAACAAGAAGAGGGTGCCCAGATGTTGGATCGAGGTTAACTGAACCCTGTCGTTTCAAAAAGCGGCGACCCTGTGCACATTTCATCCAGCTCATTGATCCAGCTTCATTTTACGTGTTACCTGCCGGCTCCGGCCAGTAATACGAGTCCGGATACGGCCGGTTGCCGAAGATCGCCGTGCCGATCCGCAGCTCGGTTGCGCCCTCGACCACGGCGAGCGGGAAATCGCCGCTCATGCCCATGGAAAGCCGGGGAATGTCATGGCCCTGCGCGATGGCCTGGTCGCGCAGTTCGCGCAGCCGGCGGAAGCAGCCACGCACCTCGACCGCTTCGTTCGAGTGGATCGCCAGGGTCATCAGGCCGCGCACGCGCAGGGTGTCGTAGCCGCGCAGGGTGTCCAGGAAGATCGGCAGCTGCTCAGGCGGCAGCCCGTACTTGCTGGGCTCGGAGGAGGTCTTCACCTGCACCAGCACGTCGATCGCGCGGCCCTCGTGCTGCAGCCGCCGGTCCAGCGCCTCGGCCAGTTCCAGCCGGTCCAGCGACTGCACTTCGCTGGCCAGCTGCGCCACGTCTTTCGCCTTGTTGCTCTGCAGGTGACCGATCATCACCCAGTCGATGCCGCAGTCCGCCAGCAGTGGCGCCTTGTCGCGGATCTCCTGCACCTTGTTCTCGCCGAAGCGGCGCATGCCCAGCGCCACCGCGGCGCGGATCAGCTCCGGGCCGAAAGTCTTGCTGACCGGCAGGATGGTCACCTCGGCAGGGTCGCGGCCGGCCTCACGGCAAGCCTCGTCCACCCGGCGGCGGATGTCGGACCAGTTGGCGGCGAGGTGGGATGCGTCCATGTGAAAAGCCTCTGGCGGTCACCTCCTCTACCCTTTGGGGAGAGGATTGAGGTGATGGGCGGGTGCTCGCAGAAAAATCGGCACCGAAGCGCAGCGTCTTTGACAACGCGCCGCAAGACCAGCCCCTCATCCGGGCCCTCTCCCCGCAGGAGAGAGGGAGCAAAACGTTCAGCTCTTGGCGCCCTGCTCGAAGTGCTTCGCCACCACCTCGGCCACCACCATGCTGACCTTCTTGCCGGTGGGGATGTGCAGGAACTCGTTCGGGCCGTGCGCGTTGGAATGCGGGCCGAGCACGCCGGTGATCAGGAACTGCGCCTTGGGGAACTTCTCGCCCAGCATGCCCATGAACGGGATGCTGCCGCCCTCGCCCATGTAGGTGGCCGGCGCGCCGAAATGGTTCTGCGAGGCATCGCTGACCGCCCGCTCCAGCCACGGCGACAGCGCCGGCGCGTTCCAGCCTGAGCCGTCCTTTTCCAGCGTGAAGCTGACCTTGGCGCCGTACGGCGGGTCCTTCTCCAGCAGCTGCTTGACGAACTCGCCGGCCTTGGCGCCGTCCAGCGTAGGCGGCACGCGCAGGCTCAGCTTCACCGCGGTGAACGGGCGCAGCACGTTGCCCGCGCTTTCCAGCGGCGGGATGCCGCCGATGCCGGTGACCGCCAGCTGCGGGCGCCAGGTGCGGTTGAGCACCAGCTCGGCCAGGTTCTTGGTGACCGGCTGCATGCCTTCGGTCCAGGGGAACTTGCTGTAGATGTCCTCGCCCAGCACTTCGGCCGAGAGTTTGGCCTGGTCGATGCGCTGCTGCGGGATGTCGACGTACAGCTCCTTCGGCTTGATCGCGCCGGTGGTCGGATCTTCCAGCCGCGACAGCAGCTCGCGCAGGATGCGGAAGCTGGACGGCACCACGCCGGAGGCGTCGCCCGAGTGCACGCCCTCCTCCAGCACCTGCACGCTGAGGTTGCCGCCGGTCATGCCGCGCAAGGACGTGGTCAGCCACAGCTGGTCGTAATTGCCGCAGCCGGAATCCAGGCACACCATCAGCGAGGGGCTGCCGATGCGTGCGGCCAGGTGGTCGACGTAGAACGGCAGGTCGTAGCTGCCCGATTCCTCGCAGGCCTCGATCATCACCACGCAGCGCGCATGCGGAATGCCCTGCTCGTGCAGCGCCAGCAAGGCCGCCAGCGAGCCGAAGATCGCGTAGCCGTCGTCGGCGCCGCCGCGGCCGTACAGCCTGTCGCCCTTGAGCACCGGCGTCCACGGGCCGAGGCCTTCGGTCCAGCCGGTCATCTCCGGCTGCTTGTCCAAGTGACCGTACAGCATCACGGTGTCGTCGCCGGTGCCCGGCACCTCGATATAGATGAGTGGCGTGCGCCCTTCCAGCCGCACCACTTCCAGCGTGGCGCCCGGCAGCTGGCTCAGCTTGGAGCGCGCCCAGGTTTCCATCAGCCTCACTGCCGCGTCCATGTAGCCGTGCGCCACCCAGTCCTGGTCGAACATCGGCGACTTGTTGGGAATACGGATGTATTCGACCAGCTGCGGCACGATCTCGTCGTCCCACAGGCCGCTGACGTAGCGGGAAAGGCGGGCAGTATCCATGGCTCACTCCATCAGGCAGACAAGAGCGGCATTGTAACAGCGCGCTTCCGGCATACCGACACGGAAGCGGAAGCCGCCCACAGCCGAAAGCGCCCACTGCGCACGCCAACCCTGCAGCGGCCCCCACTGCGCCGCCTCGCGTCGCGGCGCGATAGTGCGCCGGCGGCCGCGGATGCCGCACTCATCGTCCAAGGAGAAAAGGCCATGTTCAACAAACTCGTCGCTGCCGCTCTCGCGTTCGCTCTCGCCGTGCCCGGGCTGCTGCTGGCCGCCACGCCGGTCAACATCAACCAGGCCGATGCGGCGGCCATCGCCAAGTCGCTGGACGGCATCGGTCCGGCCAAGGCCGAGGCCATCGTGGCCTGGCGCGAAGCCCACGGCCCGTTCAAGAAGGCCGACGACCTGAAGCACGTCAAGGGCATCGGCAAGGCCACCATCGAGCGCAACCGCGCCGCCATCCTGCTTGCCGACGATGGCTCCGCCGCCCCTGCCACCGCCGCCAAGAAATTGCACCGGAGCAAGAAGGCCGCCATGACCGAGGCCACCGCCGAGGAATAGGCCGCGACCAAGATTCCCGCCAACCGGGAACCGGTGGCGCGGCCCACGGCGGGCCGCGCCGCTTGCGTTACACTCGCGCGCCCCTTCCGCCGCCGTGCCGCCATGATTTTGCCGCGCTACCACATCGCCGCTTCCGCCATCCACGGCGCGGGCAACGGCCTGTTCCTCGACGAAGCCGTGGCGGCGGGACGCATCATCACCGCGCCAGACGGCATCGAGCAGACCTTCCGCTACGCCGACATCATGGCCTCGCCGCCGCTGCGCGCGCAGTTCCATGCCAGCGCGCGCTGGTTCGAGGACCGCTACACGCTGTCGCCGGACTGGCCGGACGAGTGCTACATCAACCACAGCTTCACGCCGAACGGGCTGTGGCACCTGGGTTTCGTGTTCGCGCTGGCCGACCTGGCCGCCGGCAGCGAGATCACCGTGGACTACCGCCACCTGCTGCCGCCTGGCCAGGCCGAGGATTTTGTCGATGCGGTCACCGGTGAGACAATCACCGGGTTGACCTGGCAGCAGAGCCTCGCCGACAGCACCCGTGTCCTGGCTGAACTGCTGGCCGCCGCCCACCGCTGATCGTGATGTTCGACATTCCCACCATTGAAACGGCGCGCCTGCGCCTCACCGCGCTCACCGAGCGGCACTTCGACGACTACGCCGCGATGCTGGCCGACCCGGACAGCACGCGCTGGATCGGCGATGGCGAGCCGCTGGACCGCACCAACGCCTGGCGCTCGCTGGCCATGCTGCTGGGCCACTGGCAATTGCGCGGCTTCGGCATGTGGGCGCTGGAACTGAAGTCCACCGGCGAATTCATCGGCCGCGCCGGCCTGATGTACCCCGACGGCTGGCCCGACCTGGAAATGGGCTGGATGCTCAAGCCCGGGCACCGCCACCACGGCTACGCCACCGAGGCGGGCAACGCCGTGCTCGACTTCGCCTGGAACCAGTTGCACGCCCAGCGCGTGATCAGCCTGGTGCGGGTCGGCAACGAAGCCTCCGACCGGGTCGCTGCGCGACTCGGCGGCGAACACATCGAGGACATGGACTTCTACGGCAGCCACAGCCACGTGTTCGCCTACTACCCGCCGCACCGCGAGCACCGCCGCGCCTACGGCTGAACCGCCGCCCGCCAGCGTGCGCCGGCCGGACGACGAAGAACCCTACAGCGCCTGCGGCAGACCGCCGCCACGCCGCGACGACGACAGCGAACGCGCCACCTCGGCCAGCGCGTACACCCGGGCCATGCGCACCCAGCCCAGCACCAGCACCACCAGTTGCGTCAGCAACATGGCCAGCAGCAGGCCGCTGGTGCCGAGCGCCGGGGTGTGCAGGCGGCCCACGCCGAGCGCCAATGCCAGCGCATAGCCGATCACGCTGATCAGCACGTAGCTGAGCAGCGTGCTGAATGGCCGGCGCAGCAGCTGCATGAAGCCTCGACCAAAGGCGCGGGTGGCTGAGCGCAGGTTGCCGTCCGCGATGAACGCGGCGCGTCCCGACTCCACCATGGCCTGCGCCAGCACGAACAGCACGCCGGCAACCAACAGCGCCAGGTGCGATGCGCGGTCGGCCTGCGCTTGCAGCACCGCCTTGCCGCCGACGCCATCGGCCATGTGCAACGCAACGCCGATCAGCCCGCCCATCACCGCATACGGCACGACCGACCACAGCATCAGGCGGAACATGCGGCCGTACTCGACGATGCCGCACTGGAGCAGATGACCGAAGCCCAGCGTACGACGGGCGCGCCCGCCGCCGACCAGCATGCCGTTGAGGAACGGCGACAGCAGCAGGGTCAGCAGCAGGCCGAGGATCGCCACGCCGCCAAGCCAGCCGCTGTCGTTCCTGAGCACCGACACGGTGTCGCCAAACATCAGCGGACTGAACTGCACGGCCCAGGCCGGCGCCTGCACCGAATGGTCGAGCAGCCCGCTCAGGCTGCGCCACAACGGCAGGCTGACCACCGCGGTCGGCAGCAGCAGCAACAGTGTCCACAGCAGCAGCAGGCGCCACTGCATGGCGATCAGCGGCGCACGCATCACGGCGCCAAGATCGACCCGACGGGAAGCATGTTTGCCCATCATCACAGCGACCCCATCAAGGCGTAAAAGACCTGCAGCAAGGACGCGGCATCGGCGCTCCAGCGGCGCGAGGCGCTGCCATCGGCCATGGTCGTACGGCTGTCGTTGAGCTTGTTCGTATCCAGCAGGATCTTCTGCTCGGGATCGAGCGCGGCCGAGACCGCCTTGGCCGGCCGGGTGAAATCGAAGCGGGCCCAGCGGCGGCCGTCGTTCCAGCGCACGTCCTCATGGCTGCCGTCGGCGAACTTCACCCGCAACAGCTGCGGCACCGGCGCGCCGTCGCGGCGCACGGTGATGGTGCTGTGCCACGGGAACGGCCCGCTGCCCGGCTTCGCGTCCGGATGGGCATGGTCCCAATCCTTGCGCTGCTTGTCGGCCTGTTTATCCAGGGCGTCGCCGTCGAGCTCGCTGCGCTTGCCGTCCTTCAGCGTGCTGCCGGCCAGCGGCAGCACTTCGGCGGTGTCGATGCTGGCCACCCGATCGTCGATCTGCGCCGTGCCGTAGACGTACTGGTCGAAGATCGCATCGACCGCCTGCGGCTTGCCGGAGACCTCGGCCAGGGTGGCGCGCAAGTCGGCCACCGACGGATGGCGGAAGCGCCAGCGCCGGTAATACTCGTGCATCGCGCGCTCCAGCACCGGCTTGCCCAGGCGCTCCTCCAGATCGTGCATGGCGGTGGCGGTGCGTGCGTAGACCGTGCCGTAGCTGCTGCTGGACAGGCGGTTCCACGCATTCGCGCCCAGCGGATCGGGCGGCTGGCGCAGGCCGGCGATCATGCGCTCTAAGACGAACGGCGGAATCGTCGGCGCGATGCCGAGACGTTTCGTCCAGCCGCTGGCCGCCACGATGTCCTGGCCGCGCGCGCGCAGCATGCGGTCGTCCCAGTATTCGTTCATGCCCTCGTCGAGCATCGGCTCCTCGAACTCGTTCGAGGCCAGGATGCCGTAGAAGTAGCCGTGGCCGAACTCGTGGATGGTGACGAAGTCGAGCGCGTACTGGGTGAGCGTGCCCGGCTCGACCTTGGCGTAGCCGTCGGCGGTGAAGAAGGTCGGGTATTCCATGCCGCCCGCCTCCGACGCGTTGTACGGCGGCACCACCGCCGTCACCGTCTGGTACGGGTAGGCGCCCAGCGAGTTCGAGAAGTAGGTCAGCGAATCGGTGGTGGCCTTGAGCACCGGCGCGGCGCTGGCGGCGTATTCCTCGGGATAGATCACCCGCACGTCGACCTTCGGGCTGCCCGGCCCCTGCCACGTGCCGTCCAGCGTCTTGTAGCCCTTGGCGGCGACCCAGGCGAAATCGTGCACGTCGCCCTGCACGTAGTGGTAGGTGCTCTTGCCGTTCGCCGTCTCGGGCGGCCCCTGCCGCTTGCCGACCGCACCCACGGTGTAGTCACTGGGCACGGTGAGGCGCACGTCGTACAGACCGAAGTCGGCGTAGAACTCGCTGTTGAAGTGGAACTCGTGCACGTTCCAGCGTGGCGCGCTGGCGCCGCGCTCGCCGGCCAGCTCCAGCACGCCGATCTTCGGGAACCACTGCGCCACCAAGTTGAAGTCGCCCCACCAGCCGGTGCGCTCGACCACCCGCGGCAACTGACTGAGGAAGTCGATGTCCAGGGTCAGCGTGCCGCCGGCCGGCACCGGCTCGGCCAGGTCGATCCGCGCCACGGTCTGGTCGCTGGCCGGACCGCCGTCGGGCTGCACGAAGCGCCACTTCAGCGCGGCGTCGCCCTGCTTCACCTGTTTCAGCTCGATCCAGCCCCACTCGCCCTTCTTCAGCACTGCCGCGCCGCGCGAACTGCCGTGCGCGGTCAGCACCTTGCGTTCGGTGAACCAGGTGCTGCCTTCGTTCTGGAACGCGTTGAGGTACAGGTGAAAGTAGACCTTGCTCAGCGGGCGGTCGCTGCGGTTGCGCCAGGTCATGTGCTGCTGGCCGCTTACCGTGTGCTTCGCCGCGTCAAGCGTGGCGTCGATGCGATAGCTCACCACGCGGTCGGACAGCATCGGCTCGTTGCCGCTGCGCTCGCCGCCCCAGGCGTTCGCGGCGCTGGGCACACTGACCGCGGCGGCATCGGCGGCTGCGAAGGGAATGTCGGGAAGCGCCACGCTGACCGCCCTGGCCGGCGCCGCGGTCGATGCCGCCGGAGCAACCTGCTGCGCCATCGCCAGCCACGGCCACAACGCGGCCACGGCGCACAGGCGCCCCCATTTGCGTACGCTTCGCCGCATTCCGTCACCCCCCTGGGCAATCCCCGCAGAGTGCACCCAAGCAGCCAGGTCATGCAATGGACTCAGTAGACGTCGCGCCGGTAGCGCCCCTGCGCACGCAACTGCCCGACCTCCGCATCGCCCAGCACGTCGCGCAATACCGCATCGACACCCGGCGCCAGGCCGTCGAGGCTGCCGCACACGTAGATCGCCGCGCCGGCGTCGACCCAGCGCCGCAGTTCACCGGCCGCCTCGCGCAGCCGCTGCTGCACGTGGATGCGCTCGGCCTGGTCGCGCGACCAGGCAAAATCGGTGCGTTCGATCCAGCCGCCCGCCAGCCAGCGCTCGATCTCCTCGCGATAGAAGCCATCGTGCGCCGCATGCCGCTCGCCGAACAGCAGCCAGTTGCGCCGATGGCCGGCGGCGATGCGTGCCTTCAGCAGCGCGCGCAACGCCGCCAGCCCAGTGCCGTTGCCGATCAGGATCAGCGGCCGCGCATCCCGCGGCAGATGGAAATTGGGGTTGCCGCGCACGCGCAGGGCCACCGGCGCCCCAATCGACGCATGCGCGGTCAGCCAGCCGGAGCCGAGGCCGAGGTAGCCGCCGCGGCCGCGCATCTGGCGCACCAGCAGGTGGATCGCGCCGTCGCCCGGCAGCGAGGCGATCGAGTATTCGCGGTGCGGCAGCCGCTGCAGCCTCGCCGCCACGGTCTGTTCGTCCAACCCGTCGATCTCGCCGGCTTCAGGCAGGCGGCAACGCGCCAGCCATCCGGCCAGCGGCAGGCGCTCCCTGCCGAACGCCACCGACACACGGCCATCCAGCCCGCTGGCCGCCAGCCAGGCCGCCACCTTTTCCGGCGCATGACAGGGGCCGATCTCGACCAGGTCGCCGGCCTGCCAGTCTGCAAGGCCCTCAAGCGGCTGCAGCTCGAGATGGAAGCAGGCTTCGCCCACGCTGCCGGGATTGAGCAGGCGCCGTTCGGCCAGCCGCCAGCGCTGGTACTTCGGCGCCTGCCAGTCCGGCAGGTCGCTGACGCCGGTGAGCATCGCCAGGTGGTGTTGCCAGTGGCGCAGGCTGGCCTCGTCTTCGCTGTCCACCTCCACCGGATCGAACAGCGCCCGCGCACCGCTGGCCTCGAGCCAGCGCTGCAGCTGCCGGCCGAAGCCGCAGAAGTCCTCGTAGTCGCTGTCGCCCAGCGCGAGCAGGCCGTAGCGCAGCCCGTCCAGCGGCGCCGGCTGCCGCATGGCCAGGCGGCTGAACGCCTGCGCCATGTCCGGCGGTTCGCCATCGCCGGTGGTACTGGCCACGAACAGCACGCGACCGGCACGACGCAACTCATCGGGCGTTACGCCGTCGAGGCCATGCAAACGCGCCGGCACGCCAGCAGCCTGCAGACTCTGCAAGGTCTGCCGCGCGAGTTGTTCGGCGAAGCCGGTCTGGCTGGCGTAGACCACCTGCACGCCGACCCCGGCCTGCGCCGCGCCGGCTGTTGCCCCGGCCACCGCCGTGGCCGGATCGCGGGTGGTGGCGGTATCGGCCACCACCCGCGGCTTGCGCGGCGCCGGCACGCGCCGCAGGCGCCACCAGCCGAACAGCCCCAGCCACGCCGCCAGCAGCAGCGCCGAGCCGAGCCAGCCCAGCGCCTGCGGACTGCGCGCATCGGCGTGCCGCAGGAGCAGCGCCGCCGAGAGCAGCGCCAGCCCGGTCGGCAGGATCGCGTTGCCGATAACCGCGCGCCATGTCGTCGTCGCGCCGTGCCTGCTCATCGTGGCGGCTCCGGCAATCTGGTGGATGATGACGGCTGACCCATGCTTGTCCATGATTCGCATAGACGCGCCAGCCGGGGAACCGCCGCCGGTACATGGTGGTCTCGATGGGCGCAAACTCCGCAGTCACGGCCTGCGCCGGCGACCATTAGACCGCAGACAAGAATCAATCTCAACAAATCGACCCACCGGGCCTGGCATTCAGCCAGCTCCGTGCATTACAGGAGCACCCAGCGCATGCGCATTCTTCTGGCCGAGGACGACCCCGCCATCGCCGACGGCCTCTGTGCCTCGTTGCGCCACGGCGGCCATGCGGTGGACCACGCCTCCCGCGGCAATCTCGCCGACGCCGCGCTGCGCGATCACGACTACGACCTGCTGGTGCTGGACCTGGGCCTGCCCGCCCTGGACGGCACCGAGGTATTGCGCCGCCTGCGCCAGCGCGGCACCGGCATGCCGGTGCTGGTGGTGACCGCCCGCGAAGGCCTGGCCGAACGCATCCGCGTGCTCGATCTAGGCGCCGACGACTACCTGGTGAAGCCCTTCGCCCTGGCCGAGTTCGAGGCCCGCGTGCGGGCACTGCTGCGCCGGGCCAACAGCCAGGGCAAGCCGGAGCTGCAACTGGGCCGGTTGCGGCTGGATCTGCCGGGGCATCGCGCCTGGATCGGCCAGACGCCGCTGGAACTGACCGCGCGCGAGTTCGGCCTGCTCGAGGCGCTGGCCACGCGGGTCGATCGCGTCACCAGTCGCGCCCAGCTGGTGGCGGCGCTGTGCGACTGGGACCAGGAGCTGACCGACAACGGCCTGGACATCGCCATCCACCGGCTGCGCCGCAAGCTGCAAGGCAGCGGCACCGGCGTACGCACCATCCGCGGCCTCGGCTATCTGCTGGAAGAAACCGACGACAGCGGGAACGGCCAGGCATGAACCCGCCGCGCACGCGCCAGCTGCGGCCCAGCCTGCGCCGACGCCTCCTGCTGGCCCTGCTGGTGCCGGTCGGCGTGCTGCTGCTGCTGGATGCGCTGCTGACCTATGGCGTGGCGCTGGGCTACGCCAACCGGGTGCACGATCGCGACCTGAGCAATGATGCCGTGACCCTGGCCACCATGGTCGGCAACGAGCAGTTCGGCAGCGACGTGGCCCCACAGGCACGCTTCCTGCTCGAATACGACCCGGAAGGCCGTGGCTATTTCAACGTGAGCAGCGCCCGGCACGGCCTGCTGGCCGGCAACGAAAGACTGCCGGAACCGCCGCAGGCGCCTGCCATCGGCGCCGCGCCGACGCTCTACGACCTGCAGATGGAGAAACACACCCTGCGCGCGGCGACGGTGCGCGTCGCGATGCGCAGTGAACCCGGCGACAGCCTGGTCGTCACCGTTGCCGAGACGCTGCACGACCGCCACCAGCAGGCACGCGAAATCCTGCTGCTGGCGATCGTGATGCAGGCCCTGCTGATCGCCTGCGTGCTTTCGCTGGTCTGGTTCGGCGTGGGCCGCGGCCTGCGCGTGCTCGACCCGCTGACCGCCCGGCTCGCCGCGCGCAACAACGAACTCACGCCGATCGACGGCCCCGACGTACCGCTGGAGATCCGGCCACTGACACGGACCATCGACGCGCTGTTTGCCCGTCTGCGCGGCATGCTGACCCTGCACGACCGCTTCATCGCCGATGCCGCGCACCAGTTGCGCACGCCGCTGACCGGGTTGAGCCTGCACGTCGAACACGCCATCGCCAACCCGCAGCCGGAAACGGTGGCCGACGCCCTGCTCCACATCCAGCGGCTGGTGCGCCGCGCCGCGCGCACGTCCGCACAACTGCTGGCGCTGACGCGCGCGCAGGCGCCCTCGCTGGAAACCGGCGAGTGCGCCCTGCTCGATCTCGCCCGCTTCATTCCCGAGGCGGTCGCCGACCGCGTGCACGAGGCAATCCGGGCTGGCGTGGATCTGGGCTACGAAGGCAGCGGCCAGCCGCTGTTCGTGCTGGGCGACGCCGCCAGCCTGCTGGACCTGCTGGACAACCTGATCGACAACGCCGTGCGTTATGCCGGCCGCGGCAGCGCCGTCACCGTGAGGCTGGCGGTACGCGCCGATGGTGGCGCCAGCCTCAGCGTCGAGGACAACGGCCCCGGCGTCCCGGCCGAGCTGCTGCCGCGGCTGAGCGAGCGTTTCTTCCGCGTCGCCGGCAACAACGAGGAAGGCAGCGGGCTGGGGCTGGCGATCGTCCAGCGCATCGCCGAGCGGCATCATGCCGAGGTGGTTTATCGGCCCGGCGAGCCGCGCGGCCTGTGTGTGGAGGTCCGGTTCCCCGCCGCGCCAAGCGGCTCCGACCGGCCGGCATGAAGGTGGCCGGCGCCAGCCCGCTGCGTGCCTGCAGCCCGGCCACGCCGCCACCATCAGCATGAAGAAGGATTCTTCCGCCATAATGGCGGGCCACGACCGTCCCTCCACGCCGACCCTGATATCCGGCCCGATCATGCTTCCGAGAACATACACGCTGTGCCACTTCGACTGAGCAAGGCAACCGCGAACCACGGGTGGCGCACCTGCCTGCTTGTCGCCATGCTCTGCGGGCTGGCCGGCTGCGCCGCCCCGCTGCCCAAACTGGCGCCGCCGGTACCTGCGCAATGGCGGCATGCGGTCACGGCGGATCCGGCCCCGCCGACCGACCTGCACGGCTGGTGGCACGCCTTCGCCGACCCCGACCTCGATGCGCTGGTCGACCGCGCGCTGGCCCACAACCTCGACGTGGCGCAGGCGGTCGAGCGGTTGCGCGCCGTGCGCAGCCTGTACAAACGCGCCCACGCCCGCTATCTGCCGGAACTGCACGCGCGCACCCACGACTCGATCGATCCGGATGCCAGCGCCTCGTACCTCGTGGCCGGCTTCGATGCCAGTTGGGAACTTGGCCTGTTCGGCCGCGCCGAGGGCACCCGGCGCGAATCGCAGGGCGCGCTGGATGCCGGTGTGGCCGACCTGCAAGCCGCGCGGGTCAGCCTGGTCGCCGAAGTGGTGCGCGAGTGGATCGGCCTGCGCACCGCGCAGCAGCAGGAACAGCTGCTGCAGCAGATCAGCCAGCAGCGCAGGCAGGCGTGGGAACTGCAGCAGACACGCCAGCGCCTGCTGCTGGCGGCCCCCGGCGCCGTGGACCAGGCGCAGGCCGCCTGGGCACGGGCCGAAGCCGCGCTGGCAGCGCCGCGCCAGGCCGCCGACGCCAGCGCGCAGCGGCTGGCCGTCCTGCTCGGACAGAACCACCCCGACCCGGCGTGGCTGCAGGCGGGTACGCCGCCGGAGCTGGGCGCCTGGCGACTCGACGGCACGCCGGCCGAGCTGCTGCGCACGCGGCCGGAAATCGCCCGCGCCGAGGCGGACGTGCTGCGCAGTGCCGGCGACCTGGCGCTGGCCCACGCCGAGCTGTTTCCCAACATCGGCCTCGGCGCCTCGATGGTCTGGGCCACCGACATCAACAACAACCGCCGCTTCTCCACCACCCCGAACGCCATCAACTCGCTGGGTCCGGTGATCGACATCCCGCTGTTCGACTGGGGCATGCGGCTGGCCGCCAAGCACGCCAGGGACCATGAACTGAAAGCCAGCGTGCTGGCCTACCGACAAGCCGTGCTGCAGGGCGTGGCCGAGGTGGAAACCGCGCTGGGCGGCCTGGAGCAGCAGCGTCGGCGCGAGCAGCAGGAAACTCTGGCGTGGCAGGCGCTACAACGCGCCGACCAGGCCGTGCAGGTGCGTAACAAGCTGCAACTGGACAGCCCGCTCGATCGCACCGAAAGCTGGATCGCCGCCGAGCAGGCCGCGCTCGAACTAGCCGACGCGCGCGCCGCGCACAGCCTCGCCTACGTGGCGCTGTTCAAAGCGCTGGGCGGCGCGCCGCGGCCCGCGCCGGAAACGGCACAGGCCGCGACGGCGCCCGACGCCGCCGACGGAGCGCCGCACTGATGGCAACCTCGAACCACTTCGTCCCCCCGACGAAAGCCGGGGTCCAGCGCCGTCAGGCCACTGCTGGCAGAAGCCTGTGGATTCCTGCTTTCGCGGGAATGACGGCAAACGGAGCAGCTTTTCGGGGTTGCCGCTGATGGTGGCCCTGGCGCGCAAGACGCTGGTCTACGAATGGCGGCGCTTCCTGCCGGCGATGCTGGCGGTCGGCTTCGCCGGCCTGCTGCAGCTGCTGCAGATCGCGCTGGTGCTGGGCATCTTCGGCAGCACCAGCCTCTACATCACCGGCTCGTCGGCCGACGTATGGGTCGGCTACCCCGGCACGCAGAGCGTGAGCCTGGGCCGCACGATCGACGCCGACGTGGAGTCGCGCCTGCTGATGGACCCGGCAGTGCAGCAGGTCGAGCCGTACCTGTGGGTCGACGGCGACTGGCGCGGGCCGCGCGAAACCGGCGGCGTCTCGGTGTTCGTCTCCGGCATCGATCCGGCCGCCGACGCGCTGATGTTCTCCAAGGTGCTGGCCCCGGCGCTGCGCCGGCGGCTGGCCGAACCGGATGCGATCGTGATCGACCGCTCCGCCATGGACCAGCTCGGCGTGGGCATCGGCCAGACCGCCACCATCAACGGTCACCAGGTACGCGTGGTCGGCATCAGCCGCGGCCTGCGCGCGCTCGGCGGGGTCAACGTGCTGTGCTCGCTGGACACCGCGCGCCGGCTGGACAACGACCCGGCCGACCTCGGGCCGACCTACCTGGTGGCGAAACTGCGCGACCCGACCCAGGCCGACGCCGTGGCGATGCGCCTGCGCGGCGACACCGCCTTCGGCCCGTATACCGCATGGAGCGCCGCCGATTTCGCCAACATCTCGGTGCGCTACTGGTTGTTCGACACCGGCGCCGGCGCTGGCGTGCTGTTCCTGGCCGGCATCGTGTTCCTGGTCGGCGCGGCGATCACCAGCCAGACCCTGATCGCCGCGGTGAACGGCTCGGTGCGCGAGTACGCCACCCTCAACGCACTCGGCGTGGGCGTGGGCGCGCTGCGCAAGGTGGTGCTGGAACAGGCGTTCTGGGTCGGCGCGCTGGGCCTGCTCGGGGCCAGCGCGCTGGGCATCCTGCTGATGCTGCTGGCGCGCAGCCAGGACGTGCCGGTGGTGCTGAACGTACCGGCTGCGCTGGCCTGCATCCTGCTGGTGATGGGTCTGGCGGCGGTCTCCGGCCTGGCCGCGATGCGCAGCCTGCGCCGCGCCGATCCCGCGACCTTGCTGAGGTAGCCGCGATGCCTGTCCACGCCATCGAGCCGGCACGCACGCCGGCGCTGCAGGCCGAGAACGTCAGCAAGGCGTTCATCTCCGGCCACCAGAGCACGCAGGTGCTGAACAACTTCTCGCTGAGCATCGACGCCGGCGAACTGACCCTGATCTCCGGCCCGTCCGGCTGCGGCAAGAGCACCCTGCTGGCGATCCTCAGCGGCCTGCAGAAGGTCGATGCCGGCCGCGTGCTGGCGCTGGGCAGTGAGCTGGGCCAGCTCGACATGCGCGCGCTGGAACGCTTCCGCCTGCAGCACACCGGCTTCGTGTTCCAGGGCTTCAACCTGTTCCCCGCGCTCTCCGCGTTCGAGCAGGTCGAGCTGCCGTTGAACCACATGGGTCTGTCGCGCGAGGAGGCGTGCCGGCGCACGCAACAGTCGCTGGAGGAGGTCGGCCTGGCGCACCGCATGCGGCTGCGCCCGTCGGAGCTGTCCGGCGGCGAAAAACAGCGCGTGGCGATCGCCCGCGCGCTGGCCAAGCAGCCCGAGCTGTTGTTCGCCGACGAACCGACCAGCGCGCTGGATGCCGCCAACGGCCAGATCATCATCGACATCCTGCACCGCATCGCCCATACCCACGGCACTACCGTGCTGTGCGTCAGCCATGACCCGCGCCTGGTCGCCCACGCCGACCGTGTGCTGGCGATGGAGGATGGCCGCATACTCAGTGACCGGCGCAACCACGGCGCGGTCATCGACAGCAAGGAAAACCCCGCATGAAGCTGCCCGCCTTCCACCCATCATGGCGCACGCACGCGGCGCGCCTGCTCCGCCGCGGCGGCCTCGCGCTGGCCGTCGCGGCGCTGCTGCCGGCCTGCTCGCCCGCGGGCCCGGCACCGGCCGACACCGGCGCCAAGCCCGCGGCCGCCTACGTCGCCGTCGCGCGCGGCAGGGTCGACATCGAAGGCGGCCTGCTGAACCTGGCCATGCCGCGCGAAGGCACGCTGGCCACGGTTGCCGTGCACGAGGGCGACCGCGTCAAGCAAGGCCAGTTGCTGGCGGCGCTGGATACCGAGCCGGCCAGGCTGGCGGTCGAGGCGGCGCAGGCGCAACAGGAGCAGGCGCAGGCCCAGCTGAAGCTGCTCGGGATCAAGCAGGCCGCGGCGCAGCAGCGCGCCCAACGCCTCGCCGCCGCCGCCGCCGCCGGCGCCGGCGACGGCCAGAGCGCCGACGATGCGCGCGAGGCGGCCGCGCAGATCGACGCCGAGCAGCAGGCGGCCCGCGCCGCCTTGGGCATGGCCGGCCAGAAGCTGGACGAGGCCCGCTACGAGCTGAAGCAGCGCAGCCTGGTTGCGCCGTTCGACGCCGACGTGGTGCGGGTGTCGGGCCAGCGTGGCACCAGCGTGTCGCCCGCATCCGGGCCGTTGTTCGTGCTGTTGCCGCGGAAGCCGCGGATCGTGCGCGCCGAGCTCAACGACAGCTTCGCCGCGGCGGTCCACCCGGGCATGCCGGCCGAAGTGGTGGCCGAAGGCGGCGAGCATGTCCGCTGGACCGCGCACGTGCTGCGCATTGGCAAGGTCTACAGCCCAGCCACGATGGAGAACGACCCGCAGATACGCGCCAACGCGCGCACGGTGGAGTGCGTGCTGGCGTTCGACCAGCCCGACGCCGAACCGGTGCGCAACCTGCGCATCGGCCAGCGCGTGACGGTGCGCTTCGGCGCCGACGGCGCGCCGAAAGACTGAGGAAACCGCCCGCTGCGATCATTCCGCGCATGAAAATTGACGCCGTTCGTTCCCGCAAGGCCATCGCGTGATCCAGCAAACCGACTTTTTCCTCGAGGGTGGCCGCAGCGGCGTGCTGCTGATCCACGGCCTCACCGGCACGCCGATGGAAATGAAGCTGCTCGGCAAGGGCCTGAACAACGCCGGCTTCACCGTGCACGGCATGCAGCTGGCCGGCCACTGCGGCAATGTCGAGGACCTGCTCGCCACCGGCTGGCGCGACTGGTACGCCAGCGTCGAGCAGGCTGCCGACGCAATGCTCGACAAGGTCGACCAGCTGTTCGTCGGCGGTCTCTCGATGGGCGCGCTGCTGGCGCTGAAACTGGCCGCCGAGCGGCCCGGGCGGGTCGCCGGCGTGGGCGTGTACGGCGCCACCTTCCGCTACGACGGCTGGAGCATCCCGAAACTGGCGCGGCTGTCGTTCCTGCTGCCGCTGCTGAAGAAACTCGGCATCGGCCGCGACCGCAGCTTCATGGAGCAGCCGCCCTACGGCATCCGCGACGAGCGCCTGCGCGCGCAGGTCAGTGCGGCGATGCTCGGCGGCGACAGTGCTGCCGCCGGCCTGCCCGGCAACCCGTGGTACTCGCTGGCCGAGATGTACGGCCTGGCGGCCGACGTGCGCCGCCGGCTACCGCGGGTAACCGCGCCGTGCCTGGTCGCCCACGCCAGCGACGACGACGTGGCCAGCACCAAGAACGCCGAGCTGGTCATGCGTCAGGTCAGCGCGCCGACCGAGCTGCTGCTGCTCGAGGACAGCTACCACATGATCACCATCGACAAGCAGCGGCGCACCCTGATCCAGCGCTCGGCCGCGTTCTTCAACGGCATCGCCGCATCGAACGGCACGCAGCGCGCCGCCGCCTGATGATGGCGGCGGAGGGATCCATCTCCACCCTCGTGGCGAGCCTGTGGCTCCTCAACATCGTGCTCGATACCGGCGGCCAGCTGGCGTTCAAGGCCGCCGCGGGCGACCCGGCGGCCGGCGACGGCCTGGCGCGCTGGAAACACATGGCGTCGCGGCCATGGCTGTGGCTCGGCGTCGGCAGCTACGTGGCCGAATTCCTGGTGTGGATCGCGTTCCTCTCGTTGGTCCCGTTGTCCGAGGGCGTGCTGCTGGGCTCGATCAACATCGTCGCGATCATGCTCGCCGGGCGTTTCCTGTTCGGCGAGAAGCTCACCCGGTGGCGCGTCGCCGGCATTGCGCTGGTCACGCTCGGCGTGACGATCGTGGGGCTGGGCACATGAAGCGCTTCTACCTGCTCGGTTTCCTGCTGCTGATGGGCTTCGACACGCTCGCGCAGATCAGCTTCAAGTACGCCGGTACCCAGGCGCTGCCGGTGGAGGCCAGCCTGGCATGGCTGCTGCGCGTGTTCGGCCAGCCGTGGGTCTACGGCGCGGTGATCGGTTACGTCGGCGCGTTCTTCACCTGGATGGCGCTGCTCAAGCACGCACCGATCGGCCCCGCCTTCGCCGCCTCGCATCTGGAAGTGGTCTCGGTGATGCTGCTGTCGATCTGGCTGTTCGACGAGCAGCTCACCCTCGCCCGCGCGCTGGGCGCGCTGGCGATCATCGCCGGCATCGTCTGCCTCGGCTTCGCCGAGAGCCGCGAACACGCCGCGGAAGCCGACGCCGACCCGGCGCTTGGCTAGACGCCCGCGCTACGCTGCGCGCATGCTGCCCCATCGCCGCCACGAACTGCCTCCCACCGCCGGCCTGCCGCTGCGGCTGGCCGACCTGCGCCCCGGCGCGCCGACACTGGCCGACGACGTCGCCGCTCTGCTGGGCACCCCGCCACTGTCACTGACCTGTTCCGGCACCGCGGCGCTGCTGCTGACGCTCACCACGCTGCGCGAACTCGCTCCGCGCCGCCGCGTGGTGGTGCCGGCTTATACCTGCCCGCTGGTGGCGATCGCCGTGCAGCAGGCCGGGCTGGAGCTGCAGCTGTGCGATCTCCGGCCCGGCCACTACGACATGGATCCGTCCGCGCTGCGCGCGGCCTGCGACGAGCACACGCTGGCGATCGTGCCGACCCACCTGGCCGGCCGCGTCGCCGACGTCGATGACGCGCTGGCCGTCGCACGCAGCGTCGGCGCATACGTGATCGAGGACGCCGCGCAGGCGCTGGGCGCGCGCCGCGGCGAGGCCAGCGTGGGGTTGGCCGGCGACGCGGGCTTCTTCAGCCTCGCCGCCGGCAAGGGCCTGTCGATCTACGAGGGCGGCCTGCTCGCCGCACGCGACCCCGCGCTGCGCGAGCGGCTGGCCGACGCGGCGAAGCGCGTGCCGCCGCACGCCGGCTGGGAGTGGCGGCGGCGCCTCGAACTGCTCGGCTACGCCGCGCTGTACCGACCGTGGGGCCTGCGCCTGGCCTACGGCAACCCGCTGCGCCGCGCACTGCGCCGCGGCGACGAGATTGCCGCCGTGGGCGACGACTTCCCCCTGGCCATCCCGCTGCACCGCGTCGGCCGCTGGCGGCAGACGGTGGGCGCGCATGCCGTGCCGCGGCTGCCGGCGTTTCTCGATCAGTTGTCCATGCAGGCGCAACGCCGCCTGCCACGGTTGCGTCGGATCGACGGCATCGAAGTACTCGACGACCCCGCCGGCGCCCACGGCACCTGGCCATTCTTCCTGCTGCTGCTGCCTGACCACCGGCGCCGCGACGCCGCGCTGGCGCAGCTGTGGCAGGCCGGCCATGGCGTCAGCCGCCTGTTCATCCACGCCTTGCCCGACTACCCCTATCTCGTCGGCACGGTGCCCGCGCAGGACGTGCCGCACGCCCGCGACTTCGCCGCACGCAGCCTCAGCATCGGCAACAGCCCGTGGATGACCGATGCGGACTTCGAGGCGATCTGCGGGATACTCGAACGCTGTTGAAGCGGCCGCGCGGCATGTTGTCGCACTGCGGACAATTCACACCGACGAAATCGTCCACCCGCAACAATGACGCTCCGGTTCGCGGTCGCCCACACGCTGGCGACCGCGACGGTTCCGCGCGGTTCCCACACAGTTTCCGAGGGTGGCATGACGGCAATACAAGGCAAGGATCTCATTGGCGGGTTACGCGGAAACCCGCGCCTGCAAGGGATCGCGGCACTGATCCTGCTGCTGCCGCCAGTGTTCTTCCTGTTTCCGGTGCCGATCGACGAGACGCGCTACCTCGCGGTGGCGTGGAACATGCACCTGAGCGGCCAGTGGCTGGTGCCGTGGCTGGACGGCGCGCCGTATTCGGACAAGGCGCCGCTGCTGTTCTGGCTGATCAACCTGACCTGGTCGGTGACCGGCGTGCACGCCTGGGCGGCACGCCTGCTGGAGCTGCTTCTGCTGCTGGCCACCCTCCCGCTGCTCGGCCGGCGGCTGGGTGCCGGGGCCACCGCCGTGCGGGCCTCGCTGTGGCTGTGGCTGGGCTGCGCCGCCGTCGCGGTGTATGCCGGTACGGTGATGTTCGACATGCTGCTTACGTTATGCACGCTGGTGGCGTGGCGGGCCACGCCAGCACTGGCCGGCCGGCGCTGGCCGCTCGCGGTGGCGGCGATGGCGGTGGCGCTGGGTGCGGGGGTCCTGGTCAAGGGGCCGGTCGCGCTGCTGGTGGGCGGCGTGCCGGCGCTGCTGGCACCGTGGTGGCTGCCGCAGGCGCGGCCGCTGGTGACCTGGCTGCGGCTGCTCGCCGCGTTGCTCGGTGCCGTGCTGCTGGCGCTGGCCTGGGCGCTGCCTGCGGCCCGGGCGGGCGGCACGCAGTACGCGGATGCGATCTTCCTGCACCAGACGGTGGGGCGCGTGGTGCAGAGCTTCGCGCACGCCCGGCCATGGTGGTGGTACCTGCCGATCCTGCCGGCGATGATGCTGCCATGGGTGGCCTCGGTCAGGCGCGGCGGGTCCGCGCCGGTGCCTGCCGGCGGGGTGGTGGACCGCTTCATGGCGGCTGCCTTCGTTCCCGCCTTCGTCCTGTTCAGCCTGATCAGCGGCAAGCAGCCGCACTACCTGCTGCCGTTGCTGCCGGCACTGGCCCTGGCCGGCGGGGTTCGCCTCGGCGCAGGCCGCTGGCGCGTGGTGGGCTGGCGCGTCGGGCTGGTGCTGGCGCTGATCGGCATCGCCGTGGCGGTCGGCCTGGGTCGGCTGGCGGTGAATCACGCCGGTCGCATCGAGGCGATCGCCTGCGGCGTGCTGATCGTCGTTGTGGGGCTGTCGTTCATCATGGAGCGGCGGACGACGTCGCTGCCGGTGGACCGCGCCGCGCTCGGCATGCTGGCGGCGCTGCTGCTGTGCAAGCTCGCCTTCGTGCTGGGCGCCGCCCCCCGCTACGACGTCATGGCGGCAGCCCGCCGCGTGGCCGCCGCGCAACAGGCCGGCGTGCCGCTGCTGTTCGCCGGCCCGCAGTACGGCCTGCTCACCTTCGCCGGCCGGCTGACCGCGCCGATCCCGGCCACCGCCAACCCGGCCGCGGTAGCCGCATGGGCGCACGCCCATCCGCAAGGCTGGGTGATCACCAACGAGCCGGACTACCACTATCCGGCCACACCGCTGTACCGCCAGCCCTATCGCGACGGCAGCCTGCGCATCTGGCGCGCCGGTGACCTGACAGGTGCGGCGTCGGCACCTCCGCTTACCCAGACCCTGTCTGACTACCCTACCTCACCGGCACGGTGCCCTCCGCGGACGTGCCCTATGCGCGCGACTTCGCCGCGCGCAGCCACCGGCAACGGCCCGTGAATGGTGCCTACTTGGGATAACTTACTTCCCCAGCAATTTGCGCAGAATCACGCGCCCGTCGACGTCTAGATAATAATGAACCTCAGGGATCGACGACGGCTTTTCAGCCCATGGATCATTACCGCTAGCCGCTGGTGGCACAAAAACCACCTCAATACCCTGGCTACTGCTGGAAACGATCATGCGATAGCTCTGCCACTTATACCCGTCTTCTCGGAAACGCTCTGTGGCACGGAACACCGCTTGAGATCTTGATTCGCCTAGATCAATCCCTTCAGACTCATTCGACATAGCTACTCCTGAGCAGCCAAGCAAGACTAAATAAATTAGGAGTAACGAAATCCACTTGCTTGTGCACATGCCGACGCCCAATCCGCGTTAATGAAGTGGAATTACTACGCCTGAAGCTGGGTTGTACTGATAAAACAGGCCACTTGGCGTCCCTAAGTAAGATATGAAAGGTTTGAAAAACTTGGCCCTGAATTTGGCGTCGTCCATGTCCTGCTGAGAGAAGCAGTCGTCGTAAAAGTCACTCCTTGCCTTGTCCTGATTAGCGACGACGCTCAGCCGGCCATCGCGTGATGTGAGACACGACCGGCGCAACCTCGGGGCCATGTTACGAAGCGGAGAGTCGTCATGGCCATGAACCAGGTGCCGTTCCAGTCGGGGTTGTCGATGGCGCGGTTCATCCAGCAGTACGGCACGGAGGCGAAGTGCTATCGGGCGCTGTACCGGGCACGCTGGCCGCAGGGCTTCCGCTGTCCGAAGTGCAACAGCCGGCCGCGCTCGCGGTTTCGCCGTGCGGGCCGGATTTACTACCAGTGCCGTGCCTGCCGCCATCAGACGACGCTGACCAGCGGGACGGTGTTCGAGGGCAGCAAGCTGCCGCTGACAACGTGGTTCTTGGCCATGCACTTGTTGACCGGCAGCAAGACCAACATGGCGGCGCTGGAACTGAAGCGGCACGTGGGCGTGTGCTACGACACCGCCTGGAAGCTCAAGCACAAGATCATGCAGGTCATGACCGAGCGCGAGGAGCCACGCCAGCTTGCCGGTTTCGTGCAGATCGACGATGCCTACCTCGGCGGTGAGCGCAACGGCGGCAAGCCGGGGCGCGGCTCGGAAAACAAGCAGCCGTTCGTCATCGCGGTAGCCACCGACGAAGCGCTGGAGCACCCGACCTTTGCCGTGATCGAGCCGGTGCGCAGCTTCGACAATGTCTCGCTCACCGACTGGGGCCAGCGTCGCCTCGCCCCCGGTGCCGAGGTCTTCAGCGACGGCCTAGGCTGCTTCCGGCGAGTCGTCGAGCTGGATCACGCGCACACCGTGCTGGAAACCGCTGGCGGGCGCGCCGCCACCGAGGTCAAGGGCGCGCGCTGGGTGAACGTGGTGCTCGGTAACGTCAAGCGCGCCATCAGCGGCTGCTACCACGCCATGCGGCAAGCCAAGTACGCGCGGCGCTATCTGGCCGAAGCCGCCTACCGGTTCAACCGCCGGTTTCGTCTCGCCGCGCTGCTGCCGCGACTGGCGCGCGCCATGGTGCTGTGCAAGCCTTGGCCAGAGCCGAAATTGCGCGCCGTCGACAATTTTCATAGCTGAGCGTCGTCGCTAATCAGGAGCTCCGATGGCGGCGATCAGAGCGTGTTGCATGCGGGCATGCAGATCTGTCAGGTAGGTGCGCATGGACGCGTCAGAAAGTGCACTCTGACCCCTGTTTTCAAATAATTTGTCAGATTACGGATATTCATTTGCTTCGCACAACACTAGCATAGAGTTCTTGGGTGAGGGTTACGCGACCTTAAATAATGTTGCTGCGCAGCAAGAGGTGTATAACTCGACCGGACTTAATATAGGGGTCGCTTCCGCCAATCAGTCTGTGAATGTTCCTCAATATAAGGAGGTATATAATAATTACATGAGTGGCGGTGAAGGTTCTTACGATGCTGCACAGCAAATTGGTGCGATATATAGAAATGGTGAAATTCCTGGCGGAGATCAGACTATTCCAGTGGGGACTCCATTCACTACGAATGGTTCGTACGGAACTCATTATTTCAATGGATTTCTAAATATATTTTATAATTGGAGTCACAAATGAAATTAAGTAAACATATTATTATTTTCCTTGTTTCTATACTTGCTGGTAATGCGGCAGTAGCTAGAGATGTGGCTCAGGCAGATAAATTTTTATTATCTGTTAATAGGCTTGCTTCGACTAATAATTTTAGTACCGATATGGTCAAATCATATTTTTGTCTGACAATGGTCCGAGGCGAATCTGGTCGAATTGGATATGTTAGATATCGAGGGATGGGATCTGGCTGTGGCCTTCCCATTAGGGCGTTTGAGGTTGATATTCCAAGTGTCTCAGCCAACGATGATATTTTTGTTAAAATTTCACTAAGTAACAAAGTGTGTTTGGTACCAAAAATATTTGAAGACACCTTTCCTGGAGGGACCTCTTCTTTGATGCCTGACGCGGGCATTCCATATTACAGCGCAAAAATTGGGCTAAACACTGCTAGCGCGTCCTATCAATCGTTCTTAAATGGTAAATATTGCATATACGAAATCAATCTTAAAATTAAGCAAAGTGCAAAGTGAAAACCGATTTAAGGGGACGATTTAAGGCGTAAGCTCCCCCGTTGTGCTGTCCGCTGTCCGAATAGCCCTTACGAGTCGTTAGCGGGGCTCTTTTCTGAAGCGATCGTCGTCCGACATGGTCGACAAGCGCCGTCCTGGGTGTGCTGTCCGCTGTCCGAATGGCCTTTCCGTGTTGTTGGCGCGGCCTTTTTTGTGAAGCGATCGTCTTTCGAAATGACCGGTGAGCGCCGGTCTGGCGTGTCGGATGTACGTCCTTCCCGGGATTTCCGCGCCAACCCCGTGTTCTTTGACAACACGAACGGCTTGGGGCCTTCCGCGATCCGGACAGGCATAGGTTCGTCGTGGCGTGGCGTCAGCGCTGCAGGTATTCGCCCTGCAACAGCCCGTCCCACCCCTCGAACCAAAGCCGTCGTCGCGGCGGCCGGCGGATGTCGATGCCTTCCCAGGCCTCCATCGGCGTGAGGCTGCCTAGGTGCTGATGAGGGCGCACATGGTTGTACCAGCAGCAGAAGATCGTCAGCGATGCGTGTAGTGCGGCGGCATCGGCTACCGCCCAGCGGTCGAGCTTGTCCTTGAGTGTGCCCAATTTAAGGGACTGGGCTGGGCAAACCGCCGGCCACTCTTAGCATCGCCAAAAACGCGGGACAGACCTTGAGCATCCCCAGAACCCGGCGCGATGGTGATGGCGTTTACAGGGATGTTCAACGATGAGCCGTTGATGACAGTGGTGACCACGTTGTACTGACCGAACTGACCGGTCCATGTACTTGTGATGGCAGCGGCCATGGCTTGTTGTTGGCCAAACGTCCCGCCCGTAAACGTAATTGGGAGAACAATAGAGATGTTGTTTCCCGACTGCCATATGTAGCCCACTAACCCCGTCGGGTCGACGGCGGCGAGTGGATTGTTCTTCACATAGGCAGACCTGATTCCCCACCTTACGCATCCAACGTTGCGAGCCGATAGCTCAGCGGCGGCGTCCGCGCCGCGGCGACGATGAGGCGCGGTACCAGGGCGGCCAGGTCGAAGCGGCGATTGAAGCGGTAGCAGAACTCGGACAAATAGCGCTGCAGGTACTTCGGACGCAGCGCATGGTAGGTGCCATGCAGCGCGTTCTTGACGTTACCCAGCACGGGGTTGACCCCCGTGAAGATGGGATGCCCCCGAGTGGGGACGCCGCCGCCGGTGGGCATGGCGGTATGCGTGCAATCGGCATCGGTCACGCCCGGAAAACACTTCAGCCCATCGGGGACAACCGCCGTGCCCGGCGCCAGGTGGCGTTGGGCCCATGCCGCCAACGCCTTTTTGCGAAACCCGGCCACCTCATCCATCCGCATGGCGATGGGGTGCCCCTCGGCGGTGCACTGCACCGCCGCCACAAACGGGGTCTTGCCAGGGCTGCCGCGGCCCACGCCGCCGCCGTGGCGTTCGCCGCCCCAGTACGCATCGTCCATCATCACGATGCCGCCCAGGACCTGCTCGCTGTCGCGCTCGACCATCGCCTGCATCAACTTGGGCTTGAGCAGCCACGCCGTGTGGTACGACACGCCCAATTGCCGCCGCAGCGCCAGCGCCGAGATGCCATTCTTGTGCTGGGTCAGCAGATAAATCGCCAGAAACCACGTCCGCAGCGGCAACCTGGTTTCGGCGAACAGCGCGCCGCTGGTCAGCGACACCTGCCGCTTGCAGCGATTGCACTGGTACACGTCGCGACGCTTGAGATGGCCATGACTCGTATGACCGCAGTCCAGGCAGCGCCATCCCTTCGGCCAGCGTGCCTTCATCAGCGCCTCGCGGCACTGCTGCTCGCTACCGTAACGGTCAAGAAAGGCCGTCAGACTCAGGCCGGGTTGGAACTGCACTTGATTCCTGGCTGCCATGGGACTTCCTCCTTCGCAGCAGGAGGTTGCAGCATCTACCCACGACGTATCATGGGCGGCGACAGGTGGGGAATCAGGAACCCTTTTCCTTGATGACCCAACCTCGTGCCGTACTCCGCGAAGCTATCCGGTTGAATGGCCATCCAAAAAGGGCTTAAGTAAGTGCCATTCGAGTCACGTACTACTTTTCATACTGTTGAACTGTGCTGGCCCTAGCGTCGCGATCGCCTGCAGCAGTTCGAGGTTCAACGTGTGCTGCTGCGCCTGCCAGTCGGCCAGTTGCGCGGTGTCGATCACCGGCTGCTCGTCCAGCGCCGACAGCTTGCGCTTCCACCAGCTGCGATAGCGGTAGTGCGAGATCTCGCCGTTGATGTCGCTGCCGAGCAGGCCGTGGCGCAGGCTGCCGATCAGCGCCCGCGCGTGGTCGAGTTGCAGGCGGCCCTGGTCCCAGTTCGTGCGCGCCACGTCGGCGGCGAACACGTCCTTGTCGATCGACAGGTAGCTCGGCGCGGCCTGCGTGCGCTGGAACTCGACGAACGCGTCGACCAGCGCCTCGGCGCTGTCGAAACCGCGGAATGCGTGCGCCAGGCCAAGCCGGCGCGACCAGCGCGTGTCCACGCCGATGCTCCAGTAGCTCAGCTTGCGGCGGCGCAGCGGCGCCAGATAGTTCTCCCACGCGTGGCCGGCGCCGATGTCGGCGGAGGTGATGCCGAGCACGTGCACGTGGCTTACCTGCGGCAGCAGCGCCACCTTGCGCACCCACGAGCCGCAGTGCACGCCGAACGGGAAGCGCATGTTGTCCGGGTGGTTGTCCAGCACCACCACCTGGAACGGCACCTCGCTGCGCACGCGTTCGATCAGCGGCCAGCTCAGATGATGGAAGTCACCGCTGCCGGTGAACACGGTGCCGTGGCGTTCGGGCAGCAGCTGCTGCAGCATGGTGCGGAAGCGTTGTATCGTCTGCAGCGAACAGCCGAAGCGGATCGACTCCTGCCAATGCTCCAGCGGCAGCACCAGGCGGCCCGGCAACGGCCCCACCGAGTTGTCGATATCCAGCACCACCGGGCGCCCCGCCAGCCTATCCATCGACCGCCTCCGCCGCCGCCTGCCACTGGCGGTCGCTCTCGAAATGGCTGCCCAGCCGGCGCAGCAGCGCGCGCAGCAGCGGGTTGCGCGCGTACACCGCGTGGCGGGTGAAGGTGAAGCTCGCGCCGAGGAAGGACTTCACTTCCGGGTCGGTCCAGCCGGCCACGTAGTGGCTCAGGCCGCGTTCGCGCGCGTAGCCGAGGTTGTGCATCCAGCTCACGAAGTACAGGTTGTGCTCGCGCGCTTCGGGGTAGGCGAAGCCGATGTACTTGTCGACCAGCTTGCCGCCGTGTTCGTAGCAGAGGTTCCAGCCGATCATCTTGCCGGCGTGGCGGTACACGAACACCACCCCGCCGCTGGCCGCGTCCTGCAGCAGCAGGCGGAAGAACGTCGCGCTGAGACGGTCGAAGTGGATCTCGCTTTGCGCGTACACGTTGTCGAACAGTGCGTGGAACGCCGCCAGCGTGGCCTCGTTGCGGAAGCAGGCGTCGCCGGTGCGCAGCGTCTCGATCTCGAGGTCGGCGCGCGAGCGCAGCTTGCGCCTGATGTTCTTGCGCCGACCGGGCGACAGCCGGGCCAGGTACTCGTCGTCCGAGCCGAAGTCGATCGGCACGAAAGCCAGCGCCTGGCCTTCCAGCAGCACGAAGCCCTGCGCTTCGCAGGCGGCGGCGAAGGCGCGCGCGTGGGCGTTCGCGGCGGCGTCCAGCAGCGGCGACTCCTGCGCAATGTCCTTCACGATCAGCAGCCGGCACTCGCGTCCGAACGCAGCCTTCAGCCCCTGCGCCAGCAGCGTGGGCGACACGCCGGCGGGCAGCGGCGCGTACTCGCTCACCGTGGTGCCGGCGAAGCGGGTGCGCCAGCGCAGCAGCCGGCTCCAGCGGCGGTACAGCGGCAGCGCGGCCACGCGGCGGCGCAGCGGTGCGTCGGCAGTGGTCAGCAGGTCGAACGGCGCCACGAACGCCGGCATGCCCTGCGGCGAATGGTCCACCGCGAAGCCGTGCGGCGGCTCCAGCATGAACGCCGCGAGCAACGCATCCGGTTCCAGTTGCGAAATGAAAGGCATGAGTAAACGAGTTTGCCTAGACTGTGCGTCAGCCTGCACGAGACACCTTGCGCGGGCCTTCCATCACTGTCTGCCAACGAAGGACATCGTCATGACCGCAACGATCCAGCAGCAGTTGTTCGAGATCATCGCCAAGCAGGCCAAGATCGACGTGGCGACGATCCGGCCCGAATCCACCCTGAAGGATCTGGGCATCGCTTCACTGGAGGCGATCGAGATGATCTTCGACATCGAGGAGCACTTCAACATCAACTTCCCCGACCAGCAGGGCGCCAACTTCGACACCGACACTGCGCAGAGCCTGGTCGACGCGGTGCAGAAGGCACTGGCCGACAAGGCCGCCGCGGGCGAAGGAAGCAAGTGATGCCCATCGTGTCGACGCGCCGGGTGGTGATCACTGGCATGGGCGCCATCAGCCCGCTTGGCGTAGGCGCCGCGGCGCTGTGGCAGGGCCTGCGCGAGGGCCGCAGCGCGATCGGCCCGCTGCGTCACGTCGACGCTGGGCGCCTGCGCGTGAAGGTCGCCGCCCAGGTACCAGAGAGTTTCGACCCCGCCGCGCACATCGACGAGCGCACCCTGCCCCTGCTCGATCGCACCTCGGAGTTCGCACTGCACGCGGCGCGCGAGGCGGTGGTGCAGTCCGGCGTGGACTTCGCCGGCGACGGCCTGGGCCAGCGCACCGCGGTGATCGTGGGCACCGGTGTCGGCGGCGAGACCACCCAGGACGAGCAGAGCCGGCGCCTGTACGCCGAGAACACTCCGCGCGCGCACCCGCTCACCATCGTGCGGCTGATGACCAACGCCTCAGCCAGCCAGATCAGTATCGCGTACGGCCTGCATGGCCCCACCTATGCGGTGGCCAGCGCCTGCGCCTCGGCCAACCACGCGATCATCCAGGCCGCGCAGATGATCCGTTACGGCATGGCCGACGCCGCCGTCACCGGCGGTACCGAAGCCTGCCTCACGTACGGCGCGCTGCGCGCATGGGAGGCGATGCGCGTGCTCGCCGACGACACCTGCCGCCCGTTCAGCGCGAACCGGCGCGGCCTGGTGCTGGGCGAAGGCGCCGGCATCTTCGTGCTGGAATCGCTGGAGCATGCGCAGGCGCGCGGCGCCACCATCCTCGCCGAACTCGCCGGCACCGGCATGAGCGCCGACGCCAGCGACATCGTGATGCCCAGCGCCGAAGGCGCCGCGGCCGCGATGCAACAGGCACTGCAGGAAGCCGAACTGAACCCAGGCGACGTGGACTACATCAACGCCCACGGTACCGGCACCCAGGCCAACGACGTCACCGAAACGCGCGCCATCCGCCTCGCCTTCGGCGCGCAAGCCGACCGCCTCGCAGTGTCCTCCACCAAGTCCATGCACGGCCACGCGCTGGGCGCCTCCGGCGCACTGGAACTGGTCGCCGCGATCGGCGCGCTGCGCGAGAACGTGGTGCCGCCCACCGCGAACCTGGACAAGGTCGATCCGGCCTGCGACCTCGACTACGTGCCGAACGTGGCGCGCGAGATGCCGGTGCGAGTGGTGCTCAGCAACTCGTTCGCGTTCGGCGGACTGAACGCGGTGTTGGCGTTGAAGCGGGCGCCCTGAGCGGCGGCGGCGCAAACAAGCCCGCCTCTCACCCGTCATTCCTGCGAAGGCAGGAATGGCAGTGCCTTAGCCTTTGTGTTGCCGCAAGCGGTATGTGTCAAGGTAGTTGTCGCCTCACCGGTCATGCGGCTTTGGGCGCGATCGGGTCGGGTCGCTCGGGGTTGAGGTAGACGGCATCATCCAGATGCCAGTTGCGTGTCGGCCCGCTCCATCGTTGCGGATGCGTCTGGCGAGCGGAATCGGGGTCAGGTTCAGTTCGCTTGAAACCGCGGCCACCTCACCTGCCCGCTGCACGCAGTCGTATCAGTACGCCAGCGTCGCTAAAAAACCGACTGCAACCCCAGGTGCACGACGAACGGCTCGAAGTCCCGGTCGCTGTGCAACAGCGTCAGTCCGTCCGTGATGCAGCGGGTGGCGATGAGGCAGTCGATCGTCTTGCGGACGGTGACGCCTTTTTCGCGCAAGGTGCGGAAATTCCGGGCGGCCTGCACTGCCGCGGCCTGGCCCCCGAGCTGCACGAGGTCGAGGCTGCCAAGCAGACGCAGAACGTCGCGGAACTCCTTGTCGCTGGTGGTCCCCTGCAGCACCTCGGTGAGAATCAGGTCCCCGATGGCCAGCGGCTCGGCTCCCAGCAGGCCATGCAGGCAATCCGTGTGCCGAGTTTCCACGCCACGCAGGTAGTCGATCCACACGCTGGAATCGACCAGGATCACGCATCCGTCCTCAGCTTTTCGAGGTTGCCCTGCCACTGAACCTTGCCGCGCAACGACTTGATCTGCTGCTGCCGCTTGAGTCGCACCAGGGTACGCAAGCCGAGCTCCACCGCCTCACGCTTGGTTTTGAGCCCCGCAGCCTTCATGGCATCGCGCATCAGCGCATCGTCGATCACGATATTGGTCCGCATGTGTATCTCCTCAAAATCCATACACACTCTAGCGCGGGGCGTGCTGACCGTTCAAGTCATTGGGAGAAAAGGCGAAAAGTGTTCGAGGCAAATAGCCATGAGTTCGCGGTGCTTCGGCTTCTGACGCGCAGGATGCGCGCCTGCTCTTCCGGGCCCCTGGGCGGCGGGTGAGGCGGGTGAGGCGGGGACGATCAGGCCGAGCAGCGGGCGTTGCCAGGAATGGCAACGCCTTTTCGCGCGGGCAGAAGCCCGCTCGAAAAGCCCGGCCCCGCCTCACGGACTTGCCGGGCAGGCGACGGCGTGGATGCCGGAGTTGAGGCAACGCAGGAGCGGTTGCCCGATGGCCGGACATGAAACAGCCACGCCAGTGACTGTTTCATGTGAGCGGGTCCGGGCGTGTATCGGACTCGCGATCGAAGAAAACCACAGGATGTGGTTTTCTTCACAAGCTCTGAGTGTTCGTGACAGCCCGATAGCTCCCGTACGGACGGTTGCCATCGCCAGGCCAGCGACTTTCAGGCGCTGGGCCCCAGCTTTCGCTGGGGCGACGGCGGTTTCTCGGGGTGCCGGAATGGCCGCAGAACCTTAGCCCTTCTTGGCCTTCGTCAGCAGCTGATCCAGCAAGCTGATCGCCAGATCGATCTCCTCGTGCGTGATGTCAAGCGAGGGCGCGAAGGTGATCACGTTCTTGTACCAGCCGCCCACGTCGAGCACCAGGCCGATCTTCTTGCCGTTGTGCGTAAGATCGCCGGCCAGGCCGATGTCAACCATCTTGTCGAGTAGCGCCTTGTTCGGGGTGAAGCCGTCGTCGGTGCAGATCTCGGCGCGCAGGGCGAGGCCGAGGCCGTCGACGTCGCCGATTTCCTTGTGCTTCTTCTGCAGCTCGCGCAGGCCTTCGAGGAAGTGCGCGCCCTTCACCGGCACGCTCTTCTCGTAGTCCAGTTCGTAGCCCATCTTGATCACTTCCAGACCCAGCGCGGTGCCTAGCGGGTTGGAGTTGAAGGTGGAGTGGGTGGAGCCCGGCGGGAAGATGGTGGGGTTGATCATCTCCTCGCGCGCCCACAGGCCGGACAGCGGGTTGAGGCCGTTGGTGAGCGCCTTGCCGAACACCACCACGTCCGGCGTGACGCCGAAGTGCTCGATCGACCACAGCTTGCCGGTGCGCCAGAAACCCATCTGGATCTCGTCGACCACCAGCAGGATGCCGTACTGGTCGAGCACCTTCTTCAGGCCCTTGAAGAAGCCCATTGGCGGGACGACATAGCCGCCGGTGCCCTGGATCGGCTCGACGTAGAACGCGGCGTACTCGCACTGGTTCGTTTTCGGATCCCACACGCCGTTGTATTCGGTTTCGAACAGGCGGGCGAACTGGTTCACGCAGCTGTCCGAATACTCCTCGGGGGTCATGCCCTTCGGGCGGCGGAACGGGTACGGGAACGGCAGGAACATCGCGCGTTCGCCGAAGTGGCCGAAGCGGCGGCGGTAACGGTAGCTGGAGGTGATCGACGAGGCGCCCAGGGTACGGCCGTGGTAGCCGCCCTCGAAGGCGAACATCAGGCTCTTGCCGTTCTTGTAGTTGCGCACCAGCTTCAGCGAATCCTCGATCGCCTGCGCGCCGCCCACGTTGAAGTGCACGCGGCCGTCCAGGCCGAACTTCTTCTTCGCATCCAGCGCCACCGTCTTGGCCAGCTCGATGCGGGTCTGGTGCAGGTACTGGCTGGCGACCTGCGGCAGCAGGTCGATCTGGCGCTTGAGCGTGTCGTTCAGGCGCTGGTTGCCGTAGCCGAAGTTGACCGCCGAGTACCACATCTGCAGGTCGAGGAACGGCGTGCCGGCGGTGTCGAACATGTAGCTGCCTTCGCCGTGGCGGAAGATCTTCGGCGGGTTTACGTAGTGCACGGTGTCGCCGAACGAGCTGTACTTGGCCTCGTCGGCAAGCAGCTCGGCGTCGTCGATCACCACGGAAGCGTTCTTGTCGAAAACATTCATCGGAAATCCGGAGTCGGTAAGCGGAATGGAAAAGGCGCGCGGGCCGGCAGCGATCAGGCCAGCACGGCCGACGCCGGCACGGCAGGACGATCGAACAGGCTGCCGTCGAGCAGTTGCGGCAACAGCTCAAGCGCATCCTCGAATCCGGTGATCGGCATGTAGGGAATGCCGGCGGCGCGGCAGTGCTCGATCAGGCGATGCTTGGCGAACACGAAGTCGACGCGGTCGGCGGCGCAGAAATCGGAGGCGCCGTCGCCGATCAGCAGGGTCTTCGCGCCGCTGCTGCGGGCCTTCGCCACGCAAGCGCACTTGCAGGTGCCGCTGCGGCAGCCATCGGCCTGGAACGGCGAGGTCAGCTGCCACTGTTTCGGCGGGGTGGCCGGCGCCAGGTGGTTCGCCGCCAGCGGCAGGTCATCCAGACCGTAGCGGGCAAGGATGCGGTGGATGGCGTAATCGAGGCCGTCGCTGACCACGCGGACCGGCACGCCGAGTTCGCGCGCCTTCGCCACGAAGCCGGGAAAGGCGTGATCGATCCACATCTCGCGCAGATGCTCGTCCAGCTCGGCGCGGCTCATCTGCAGCAGGTCGACCTGGCCAGCCATGCATTCGCGCGAACCGATGCGGCCGGCGCGCCAGTCCTGCTCCAGCACTTCCCAGCCGGGGCGGCCGAAGCGGTCGAGCAGCGAGTCGATCACGTCCTCGACGGAAATGGTGCCGTCGAAATCGCACAAAATGGTCCAGCTGGAAACGGGCATCGTCGGCACGCATTGCATGAAGATGCTGTGCAGCCTAGGAAAGCTGTCTTTCGGTGCCCTTTCCCCTTCCGGAACGGACGCTGAGCGCGCACCCCGCATCCTCCGCCACAGTGCGCCGGCAGCCCGTATGCTGCCGCCTCATGTCGAACCGTCGCGCCATTCCGTTGCAACTCGGCCTGCTGCTGGCTGCTGCGTGTCTGTCGTGGTCGCCGCGCTGCAGTGCGGCGGCCAACCCGGAGATGTTCGCCCTCGGTGCCGGCGTGCAACGCATGCCCAGTTGGCCCGGCGCCAGGAACCAGCACAGCGAGCCGGTGCCGTACCTCGACATCGAACTGCCCGGCCACGGCAGCTTCTCCACGCTGGACGGGCTGCAGGTCGAGCTGATCCACGGCGATACATGGCGCGGCGGCATCCATGGCGATTACCAATGGGGTCGCTCGCGTGACGACCTCGGCAGCCTGGGCGGGAAGATTGCGTCGCTGTCGCCTCGGATCAACCTGGGCGGCTACCTCGAATGGCAGATCAGCCGGCAGGTCGACGTCGGCGGCAGCCTCAGCCACGACATCAACGGCCCCGGCGCCTACCTGAAGCTGTACGCCGAATGGGATCCGCCGTCGATCGGCCCGATCGAGCCATCCTTCGAGCTGCGCTGGCAGGCGATGAACGCGCCAGCGATGAACCGCTTCTTCGGTATCGACCCGCAAGCCGCACGCGCCTTGTCGGTACCGGTGTGGCAACCCGGTGCCGGCAGCCAGCTGGCCTCGCTGGAGTGCGACCTGTTCATGCCCATCGGCCGGCATACCGGCGTGGCGCTGGCGCTGGTCTACGGGCGCCTGCTCGGCGGCGCCGCCGACAGCCCGCTGGTCACCCGCTACGGCTCGCGCACGCAGCTGACGGAGTCACTGGCGTTCGTCTACCACTTGTGAGGCCATGCGCGCTGCCGGCAAGGCCGGCGCCAACCACGGCATCAGCAGGCGAGTACCGCCACCCACGGTTCCTCATGGCCACCGCTGCCCTTTGCTGTCGGCAAAACCCCGGCGGCGCGCAGCGTGTCAGCGGTCGTCGCGGGTCCAGATCGCGCCGTCTTCCTCGCGCACGGGGAAGCTGGCGATCGGTTCGTAGGCCGGCGGCTTGGTCACCGCACCGGTGCGCAGGTCGAAGCGCGCGCCGTGGCGCGGGCACTCCACCTCGAAGCCGAACACCTCGCCGCCGGCCAGGTCGCCGCCGTCGTGGGTGCAGATGTCCTCCACCGCGTACAGCGCGCCGTCGAGGTTGTACACCGCGATCGGCGTGTCGCCGTCCCACACCACCTTGAACTCGCCCGGCAGGAAGTCGCTGCGCGTGCCGACGCGGACCCAGTCGTTCATGCCGCGACCTTGTCGAAGTCCTTGCGCAGCACTTCGAAGCGCAGGTCGTCGCGGCGGGGGATGCCGAAGCGCTCGTCGCCGTAGGGAAACGGCTGGTACTCCCCGGTGCGCCGGTAGCCACGGCGGCCGTACCAGGCAATCAATTCGTCGCGCTGCACGATCACCGTCATGCGCATGCCGCGGCAATGCCACTCCTCGCGCGCGACGCGCTCGGCCTCGGCCAGCACCAGCTTGCCCAGGCCGCCGCCCTGCCCGGCCGGATCGACCGCGAACATGCCGAAGTAGCCGGCCTCGCCCTGGCGCTCGATATGGCAGCTGGCCATGAGCTGGCCATCGCGTTCGGCCAGCACGATGCGGCTGCCGGGACGCTCGATCAGCCCCCGCACATCAGCCGCGTCGGTGCGCTGGCCGTCCAGCAGGTGCGACTCGGTGGTCCAGCCGCGCCGGCCGGACTCGCCACGGTAGGCGGATTCGACCAGCACCACGATGGCGTCGACGTCGGCCATGGTCGCCGCGCGGAAAACGAGAAGGTTCTGGGTGCTCATCGCCGTGATGATAGTGCGACGTCCGGCGCGCACACCATGACCTGGAACAGACGTTCCGGGCATGACCTTCGACACTGGGCAGTTCGCCGGCCGCCTGCCTAGCCTGCGGGGATCGCAATTTATTGCGACAGCTGCACCGACCGGACGCCCGCGTCCCCGACCCGAAGGAAACTCTCCATGAAGCACCGTTGCATGAAGCCGCTGGCATTCGCCCTGGCGATGACGCTGGGCGGCAGCGCGCTGGCCGCCTCCACCACCGCTTTCAATGTGAGCGAGCTGGACAGTTCGATCAAGGCCTGCACCGACTTCAACGGCTTCGTCAATGCGAAGTGGGTGGCCGCCAACCCGATTCCCGCCGACCGCACGCGCTGGGGCTCATTCGACGCGCTGCGCGAGGACAGCCTCAATGTGCAGCGCCGAATCGTCGAACAGGCCGCGCGCGAAGCGGCTACCGCCAAGCCGGGTTCGATCGAGCAGAAGATCGGCTACCTGTACGCCTCCGGCATGGATGTAGCGGCCATCGAGCGGGCCGGCTTCGATCCGGTCAAGCCGCAGCTGGCGCGCATCGACGCACTGAAGAACCGCGCCGACGTGGTGGCCTATATTCGCAACAGCTACGCCCGCGGCGAGCCGGTGCTGTTCCGCTTCTCCGGCAACGCCGACTTCAAGGATTCCAACCGGCAGATCGCCTACGCCGGCCAGGGCGGCCTTGGCCTGCCCACCGTCGACTATTACGCCAAACCCGACTTCGCGAAGATCCGCACCGCCTACGTCGCGCACATCGCGAAGCTGCTCGAACTGACCGGCGTCGGCGCCGCCGGGGCGCAGCAGCAGGCCAAGGCGGTGCTGGCGTTCGAGACCTGCCTCGCCGCCGTGTCGCTACCGCCGGTGGAAATGCGCAACCCGAACAACCGCTACCACTACGTCGGCATCGCCGAGGCCGACCGGGTGACGCCGGACTTCGATTGGGCCGCGTTCTTCAAGGTGCAGGGCGCCGACGTGAAGGACGGCTTCTCGCTGTCGCAGCCGAAGTTCTTCGCCGAAGTGCAGAAGATGCTCGGCGACGTGCCGCTGGCGCAGTGGCAGGCCTACCTGCGCTACCACGCGATCGCCAACGCGGCACCGTACCTGTCCACACCGTTCCAGCAGGAGGACTTCGCGTTCAACGCGCAGACCCTGAACGGCCAGAAGGAGATGAAGCCGCGCTGGAAGCGCGTGCTCGACGCCACCAACGATGGCATGGGCATGGCGCTGGGCCAGCTATACGTGGCGGACAACTTCTCGCCGACCTCGAAGCAGCGCGCCGAGGAACTGGTGGCCAACCTCAGCGCAGCCTTCCGCATGCGCATCGAGCAGCTCGAGTGGATGAGCGACACGACCAAACAGAAGGCGCTGCAGAAGTGGGCGACCTTCGTACCGAAGATCGGCTACCCGGACAAGTGGCGCGACTGGTCCGGCCTGGCGCTGACGCCGGACAACTACTTCGGCAACGTGCAGGCGGCAAACAAGTTCAACTACGACTACGCCATCGCCAAGATCGGCAAGCCAGTCGACCGCACCGAATGGGGCATGACCCCGCAGACGGTGAACGCCTACTACAGCGCGCAGAAGAACGAGATCGTGTTCCCGGCCGCGATCCTGCAGCCGCCGTTCTTCGACGCGAACGCGGACGACGCGATCAACTACGGCGGCATCGGTGCGGTGATCGGCCACGAGATGGGCCACGGCTACGACGACCAGGGCAGCAAGTTCGACGCCCAGGGCAACAACACCAACTGGTGGACCGATGCGGACCGCACGGCGTTCGAGGCGCGCACCGCCAAGCTCGGCGCGCAGTTCGACGGCTACGAGGCGCTGCCCGGCAAGCACGTCAACGGCCAGCTCACCATGGGCGAGAACATCGGCGACCTGGGCGGCCTCAACGCGGCGTACACCGCGCTGCAGATGGCGCTGGCGAAAAACCCGGCCGAGGCCCGGCGCAAGATCGACGGCTACACCCAGGACCAGCGCTTCTTCCTCAACTGGGCGCGCGTGTGGCGCGGCAACATCCGCCCGGAGGCACAGCTGACCCTGCTCAACACCGACCCGCACGCACCGGCGAAATTCCGCGCGATCGGCGCGCCTTCGAACATGCCGGAATTCGCCAGGGCGTTCCAGTGCAAGACGGGCGACGCGATGGTGCGCGACGGCGCGAAGCAGGTGAAGATCTGGTAGGCGCCACGGCTTGTCTGTAGAAGGCCGCTGGCGGGCGATGCTTTTGGAGCCGGGATTCGGGATTCGGGATTCGGGATTCGGGATTCGGGATTCGGGATTCGGGATTCGGGATTCGCAAAAGCAAAAGCATCGCCCGCCAGCGGACTCCTACAGGGCGGTGATCAGCTGCGTAGGGCGGGCACTGCCCGCCGCCTTTAATGCGATGACCGAGAGCGGCGGCCAATGCCCGCCCTACGGAACTTTTGCGAATCCCGAATCCCGAATCCCGGCTCCACGCCAGCGGGCTGCTACAGGGCGGTGATCAGGCTCTGCCCGCTTCGTAGACTTTCAAGTGAGCGTAGACGGTCGCCAGCAGCGAGCGTTCGTCGCGCGAGCGGTCGGCGCGGGCCAGCAGGTCGCCGACGATGTGGTCGGCTTCGATCGGGTGGCCGTGCCGCAGGTCGCGCAGCATCGAGGCGGTCAGCGTGGAGCCGGCCTCGGTCAGCACGTGGCGGGCGCGCTGCAGGGTCTGCTCGCTGGGCGCATGGCCGGCGCGCCCGGCCACCGCGCAGCAATCCTCCAGCAGATCCAGCGCCGCGGCGGTGCCGCCCGGCGCCGCCACGATCTCGCCCACCGAGCCGCGCATCAGGCAGGTGATGCCGGCCAGCGTGGCCAGGAAAATCCACTTGTCCCACATGTCCTGCAGCACCGTGCTGCTCGGGCGCGCGTCGAAGCCCGCGTCGGACAAGGCCTGCGTGATCCGCTGCATGCGCGCGGAGGCGCTGCCGTCGCGCTCGCCGAAGGTGAGGCTGTGCGAGGTGTTGAGGTGGCGCACGCTGCCGTCCTCATCGAGCGTGGCGGCGATTACGCACTGCCCGCCCAGCACGTGTTGGGCGCCGAAGCGCGCGTCCAGCAGATCTAGCTGGCGCATGCCATTGAGCAGCGGCAGGATCGTGGTGTCCGGCCCCACCGCCGGCGCGATGTCGGCCATCGCCTGTTCCAGGCCGTACGCCTTGCAGCTCAGCAGGATCAGCTCATAGGGTTCGCGCAGGCCGCTGGCCAGCACGGTCGGCGGCGACGGCAGCGCCGTGTCGCCGGTGGCGCTCTTGATCGACAGGCCATGCCGCGCCAGCTGCGCCGCGCGCTTTTCATGCACCAGGAACGTCACGTCACGGCCGTGCTCCAGCAGGCGGCCGCCGAAGTAGCCGCCGGTGGCGCCGGCGCCTACGATCAGAATACGCATCTCAATCTCCCGTCGGTGCGGCGTCCGCCGCCGTCAGCATGCGCGCGATCCGCTCATCCTTCTCGCGCCACAGTCCATTCACCCACAGCTTGACGCGGCCGCGAAACGCGGGGTCGTCGTCGTAGCTGCCCACCAGGCCGGTGTCGATCGGCAGCTCGCACACGTGCACGCGGATGTCGTGCACGCGGCCGGCGATCAGATCCATCATCGTGCGGGGACCTTCCGGATAGACGATGGTGACGTCGAGGACCGCATGCAGCGCGTCGCCCATCGCATCGAGCACGAACGCCAGGCCGCCGGCCCTGGGCCGCAACAGATGCCGGTACGGCGAGGACTGCGCCGCGTGTTTGGCCGGCGTGAAGCGGGTGCCCTCGACGAAATTCATCACCGACACCGGCATGTGGCGAAACTTCGCGCAGGCGCGGCGGGTGGCGTCGCGGTCCTTGCCCTGCAGTTCCGGATGCCTCAGCAGGGTTTCCCGCGAATAGCGCTTCATGAACGGAAAATCCAGCGCCCACCAGGCCGGGCCCAGCACCGGCACCCAGATCAGCTGCTGCTTGAGGAAGAAACGCAGGAACGGGATGCGCCGGTTGAACACCTTCTGCAGCACCGGGATGTCGACCCAGCTTTGGTGGTTGCACAGCACCAGGTAGTTGCCGTCGCGACGCAGGCCGGCCAGGCCCTCGACCTGCCAGCGGATGCAGGTGAACAAGCCGAACAGGAAGTTATTGACCCCGATCCAGCTCTCCGCAATCGCCACCAGCGCGCGCGAGCAGGCTTGCCGCACGACGCGCGCCGGCACGACCAGCTTGACCAGGGTGAGCAGGAACAGCGGCAGCACGTGCAGCAGGATGTTGATGGCGAGCAGCAGCATGGCCAGCGGGATGCGGATCGGGCCGGGAAGCTTGGCGAGCATGGGGTCGGTCGTGGCGGATGGAACGGGAAGCATAATGCCCACCGCCACAGCAAGACCATGCGGTGCTGCGCCATTTCACAGCAGCAGCTTGCGCACCTTGAGCAAGGCCACCACGAACGCGTCGATCTCCTCGCGCGTGTTGTAGAACGCCAGCGAGACGCGCAGCGTGGCCGGCACGCCGTAGAACTGCATCAGCGGATGCGCACAGTGGTGGCCGGAGCGCACGGCCACACCCTGCAGATCGAGCAGGGTGGCCAGATCGGTGGCCTGCGCGCCTTCCAGCAGGAACGAGATCACCGGCTCCTTCTCGGCCGCCTCGCCGATGATGCGCAGGCCTGGAACCTCGCGCAGGCGCTCGGTGGCGTAGTGCAACAGCTGCTGCTCCCAGGCATGGATGGCCTCGAAACCCACGGAGGCGTAATAGTCGATCGCCGCCGACAGCCCGACGAAGCCGGCGATGTTCGGCGTGCCGGCCTCGAACTTGTGCGGCGGCGCGGCGAAGGTAGTGCCGCTGAAGCGCACCTCGCGGATCATCTCGCCGCCGCCGAAGAACGGCGGCATCGCCTCCAGGTGTTCGCGTTTCGCCCACAGCGCGCCGGTGCCGGTGGGGCCGAGCATCTTGTGCCCGGTGACCGCGTAGAAATCGCAGCCCAGCGCCTGCACGTCGACCGGCCGGTGCGGCGCCGCCTGCGAGCCGTCGACCAGCAGCGGGATGCCGCGCTTCCTGCATTCGCGCGCGATCTCGCGCACCGGGTTCACCGTGCCCAGCACGTTGGAGACGTGGGTGACGCAGGCCAGCTTCACTTCCGGCGTCAGCAGCTCGACGTACTTCTCCACGATCAGCTCGCCGCGCTGGTCGATCGGCGCCGCCTTCACCGTGGCGCCGCTACGCGCCGCCACCAGCTGCCACGGCACGATGTTGGCATGGTGCTCCATCACCGTGGTGAGGATGCTGTCGCCGGGCTTCAGCTGCGGCAGTGCGTAACTGTAGGCCACCAGGTTGATCGACTGGGTGGTACCGGTGGTGAGGATCACCTCGTTGCGCGACGGCGCATTGAGGAAGCGCGCCAGCCGGTCGCGCGCGCTTTCGTAGGCAGCCGTGGCCTCCTCGCCCAGCTGGTGCACCGCCCGCGCCACGTTCGCGTTGTGCTCGCGGTAATGGTGGTCCACCGCCTCGATCACCGACAGCGGCTTCTGGCTGGTGTTGGCGTTGTCGAAATACACCAGCGGCTTGTCGTGCACGCGTCGCGCCAGCAGCGGGAAATCCGCGCGGATGCGCTGGACGTCGAAGACGGTGGGCGTGCTGGCTTGTGCGTTCATGCAGAGAGTTCCGGTTGGGACTCCCTCCCCTGCCTGCAGGGGAGGGCTGGGGTGGGGTCAGCTCTTGATCTTAAAGTCAGAAGCCTTACCCCTCCCAGCCTCCCCCTGCGCAGCAGGGGGAGGAGAAAGGCATCAGGCAGGTAATTGCGCGATCAGCAACGCCGACAGGTGCTCGCGCAGCGCCCCGCTCGGCAGATCGTCCAGCACCGCGCGGCAGAACGCGGCGGTCAGCAGCGCGCGCGCCTCGGCCAGCGGGATGCCGCGCGAGCGCAGGTAGAACAGCGAGCGCTCGTCGAGCTGGCCCACGGTGGCGCCGTGCGCGGCCTGCACCTCGTCGGCGTAGATCTCCAGCTCCGGCTTGGTGTCGATCTCGGCGCCCGGCGACAGCAGCAGGTTCTTGTTGTTGAGGTTGGCATCGCTGCCGTCGGCGCCGGGCGCCACCACGATCGCGCCGCGGAACACGCCGCGCGCGCGGTCGCTGGCGACGCCGCGCCAGGTGGAGGTGGAGGTGGTGTCCAGCGCCTGGTGACGAATCGCCAGCTGGGTATCGACGTGCTGGCGGCCGTGCGGCATGAACGCGCCGCGGGTATGCAGCTGCGCCCCGTCGCCGACCAGCTCAGCCTGCAGGTCGTGCCGCACCAGCGCGCCACCCAGCTCCAGCACATGCAGCTGCATCTGCGCACGCGCATGCAGACGCAGGCCGCTGCGGCGGATCAGGTTGGTGGCGGTCGCGGCGTTCTGCAGCACGACATGGTGCAGTTGCGCGCCTTCGTGCAGCACGAAATCACCGACCAGGGTGGCCAGCTGGGCCTGCTCGCCGCTGCCCACATGATGTTCGACCAGCTCCAGCGAGGCGCCTTCGCCCAGCTCGACCAGGTTGCGCGCATGCCAGGCCAGCTCGGCGTCCGCGGCGGCGCCGACGAAGACCAGCTGCACCGGCGCGGCAATCCTGGCGTGCGCGGCAACCCTCAGCACCACGCCGTCGGTGGCGCTGGCGGCGTTGACCTGCACGAACGCATCGCCGCCCTCGCGGACGTGCCCGACCAGGGCCGGCCGCGACAAGGCGAACCGCAGCGGCTCCGCGTCGTCGCGCAGGGCCTGTGACAGCGGCTGCAGCAAAAGCCCGTCGGGCAGTGCGGTGGCGGTCGACAGATCCGCCCGGAACACGCCGTTGACGAACACCAGCCGCGGCCCATCCACGCCCGGCAGGGCGAACGCGGCCGCATCGACGTCGCGCGTGGCCGCCGCTGCGTCGCCAGCGGCAAAGCGGCGCTGGGCAAGCCCGCGCAGCGCGGTGTACTTCCACGCCTCGACCCGCGCGCCGGGCAGGCCGCCGGCGGCGAACGCGGCGCGGTGCTCGCGGCGCGCCTCATCCAGCCAGGCGATGCCGCTGGTCGGCAGGGGCGCGTCCAGCAACGAGGCGCCCAGCGGCGTGGAGGCCGACGGGTTCATGCCACCGCCCCCGTGCCGAGCCCGGCGTAGCCGTGTTCCTCCAGCTTCAGCGCCAGCGACTTGTCGCCGCTCTCGACGATGCGGCCGTTCGCCAGCACGTGCACGAAATCCGGCACCACGTAGTCGAGCAGGCGCTGGTAGTGGGTGATCATCAGGAACGCGCGGTCGGGCGAGCGCAGCGCGTTGACGCCCTGCGCCACCTGCTTCAGCGCGTCGATGTCCAGGCCTGAATCGGTCTCGTCGAGGATCGCCAGCTGCGGCTCCAGCACCGCCATCTGGAAGATCTCGTTGCGCTTCTTCTCGCCCCCGGAGAAGCCCTCGTTGACCGCGCGGTGCAGCAGCTCGTCGGAGATCTGCATCACCTTCAGCTTCTCGCGCACCAGCTTGAGGAACTGCATGGAATCGAGTTCCTTCTCGCCACGCGTCTTGCGCTGTGCATTCAGCGCCGCGCGCAGGAAATAGGTGTTGTTGACGCCCGGGATCTCCACCGGATACTGCAAGGCCAGGAACACGCCGGCCGCCGCGCGCGCTTCCGGCGAAAGCTGCAGCAGGTCGATGCCGTTGTAGGTCACCGTGCCGGCGGTCACCTCGTAACCGTCGCGGCCGGACAGCACATTGCCCAGCGTCGACTTGCCGGCGCCATTCGGGCCCATGATCGCGTGCACCTCGCCCGCGTTCACGCTGAGGCTGAGCCCCTTGAGGATTTCCTTGCCCTCGACGCGGGCATGCAGGTTTTCGATTTTGAGCATGGTGATTCCTGATCTTGAGCCCCTCTCCCCTTGGGAGAGGGGTTGGGGTGAGGGTTCGGCTGGAACGGAATACCCGCTCCGCCCGTACCCTCATCCGCCCTGCGGGCACCTTCTCCCGGAGGGAGAAGGAAAAATGTCAACCGACGGCGCCTTCCAGCGAGACTTCCAGCAGCTTCTTCGCCTCCACCGCGAACTCCATCGGCAGTTCGCGGAAGACCTGCTTGCAGAAGCCGTCGACGATCATCGACACGGCGTCTTCCTCGCCGATGCCGCGGCTGCGGCAGTAGAACATCTGCTCGTCGGAGATCTTCGAGGTGGTGGCCTCGTGCTCGACGATCGCGGTGGGATTCTTCACTTCCATGTACGGGAAGGTGTGCGCGCCGCACTTCTTGCCGATCAGCAGGCTGTCGCACTGGGTGTAGTTGCGCGCGCGCTCGGCGCCCTTCTCCATCTTCACCAGGCCGCGGTAGCTGTTGGAACTCCTGCCGGCGCTGATGCCCTTGGAGACGATCTTCGACTTGGTGTCCTTGCCGAGGTGGATCATCTTGGTGCCGGTGTCGGCCTGCTGGAAGTGGTGGGTCAGCGCCACCGAGTAGAACTCGCCCACCGAGCGGTCGCCGCGCAGCACCACGGAAGGATATTTCCAGGTAATCGCCGAACCGGTTTCCACCTGGGTCCAGCTGATCTTGGAATCGTCGCCGCGGCAGTCGCCGCGCTTGGTGACGAAGTTGTAGATGCCGCCCACGCCGTTCTCGTCGCCCGGGTACCAGTTCTGCACGGTGGAGTACTTGATCTGCGCGCCTTCCAGCGCCACCAGCTCGACCACCGCCGCGTGCAGCTGGTTCTCGTCGCGCTTCGGCGCGGTGCAGCCTTCGAGGTAGGAGACGTGGGCGCCTTCCTCGGCCACGATCAGGGTGCGCTCGAACTGGCCGGTGTTCTGCGCGTTGATGCGGAAATAGGTGGAAAGTTCCATCGGGCAGCGCACGCCCCTGGGGATGAACACGAAGCTGCCGTCGGAGAACACCGCCGAGTTCAGCGCGGCGAAGAAGTTGTCGCCGGTGGGCACCACGCTGCCCAGGTACTTCTGCACGATCTCGGGATACTCGCGGATCGCCTCGCTCATCGAACAGAACAGCACGCCGGCATCGGCCAGCTGCTTGCGGAAGGTGGTGCCGACCGAGACCGAGTCGAACACCGCATCCACCGCCACACCGGCCAGCGCGGCGCGCTCATGCAGTGGCACACCGAGTTTCTCGTAGGTTTCCAGCAGCGCCGGGTCGACCTCGTCCAGCGACTTGGGCTGCTTCTTCGGCGCGGCGTAGTAGCTGATCGCCTGGTAGTCAATCGGGTCGATGTTGAGCTTGGCCCAGTCCGGCTTCGGCATGGTCAGCCAGTGGCGATAGGCTTCGAGCCGCCACTCGGTCATCCACTCCGGTTCACGCTTGACCGCGGACAGCGCGCGGATGGTGCCTTCGTCCAGACCCGGCGGCAGGCCGGTCATCTCGATCTGGGTGACGAAACCGGCGCTGTAGCTGCGGCCAAGGACCTCGGCCACGCCCGCGTTGTCGCGCAGTGTGGCGGCGGTGCTGCTCTGATTGTTCATCATCTCGTTCATTCGGTGGTGACCCGGCGGGCTTTCGCCGGCATGGCGATGTCGCCCAGCGGCACGGCGGCGATCCGGCGCGGCGGCCGTGGCGGCTGCGGCTTGAGCATGTCGGTCAGGCTGACCGCACGCAGTGCGTTGTCCAGCACGTTGTTGACCAGTTGCCAGCTGCCGCGCACACCGCACTGCGATTCGCGTTCGCACTGGCCTTCGGCCACGCTGCATTCGGTCATGCCGATCGGCCCTTCGATCGCCTCGACGATCTCGGCCAGCGAAATCTCGCCGGCCGGCCGGGCCAGCCGGTAGCCGCCGTTGACGCCGCGGAACGACTCGACCAGCGCGGCATGGCCGAGCGCCTTCAGCAGCTTGCTCACGGTGGGCAGTTCCAGCCGCGTCTCGTCGGCGATCTGCACCGCGCTGAGCACCTCGGCCGGGTGCGCGGCGATACAGGTCATCACCACGGTGGCGTAATCGGTGAGTCGGCTGACGCGGAGCATGGGCTCGGGCTGGGTCGGTTGAATCGGGACTAAAATGGTACTGATTCGATGCCGCGCGGTCAATGCCGCGGTGTTCGACGCCTCGTCACGACGCCGGTGGGTCGCTAAGCTGGCGCCATCCTGTTGCCCACGCTTGTCATGACCCCGATTGCCGATCGCGCCGCCGCCCGCCTCGCCTGGACCCGCCACGTGCTGGATGACGCCAGCCTCACCCTGCAATCGGCGTCTTCCGACGCCAGTTTCCGCAGCTACTGGCGTACCAGGCACGGCGGGCAAAGCTGGATCGTGATGGATTCGCCGCCGGAGCGCGAAGACCCGCGGCCGTGGCTGGCGATCGGCGCGCGGCTGGCCGCTGCCGGACTACACGTGCCGGCGGTGCGGGCGCACGACCTGCAGCAGGGCCTCCTGCTGATCGAGGATCTCGGCTCGCGGCTGTATCTGGCCGAGTTGAACGACGCGAACGCGGACAGACTCTACGGCGACGCGATGGACGCGCTGCTGACGATGCAGGCGAAGGTGGCCAGCGACGACCTGCCACCGTTCGACCACGCCGTGCTGGTTAGCGGGCTGGAAGTGATGCCCGAATGGTTCCTGCAGCGCCACCTCGGCCACCCGCCGAGCTGCGAGGAATGGGACGTGCTGGAAGCCGCCTTCGGCGTGATCGTGCGCAACGCGCTGGCGCAGCCGCGCCGCTTCGTGCACCGTGATTTCCACAGCCGCAACCTGCTGGTGACGGAGGCGAACAACCCGGGCATCGTCGATTTCCAGGGCGCGCTGCACGGCCCGATCACCTACGACCTCGCCTCGCTGCTGCGCGACGCCTACATCGCGTGGCCGCGCGCGCGCGTCGAGGGCTGGGTGGAGTCCTACCGGCAGCGCCTGCTGGGCGCCGGCGTGATCGACGCCAGCGTGGACGCCGCACGCTTCCTGCGCTGGTTCGACCTCACCGGCCTGCACCGCCACGTACGCGTGCTGGGCCAGTTCTATCGGCTGTGGTACCGCGACGGCAAGCCAGGCTATCTCAAGGATGTGCCGCAGGTGTACCGCTACGTGATCGAGGTGGCGCGCCGTTACCCCGAGCTGGCCGAGTTCGCCGCGTTGCTGCAGCGGCATGCGGCCGGCCGCGACCTCACGCAGGTCGCCGCATGAGGCACGCGCTGATCTTCGCCGCCGGCCTCGGCGAGCGCATGCGCCCGTTGACCGAGCACACGCCCAAGCCGCTGCTTCGCGTGGGCGGCAAGCCGCTGATCGCATGGCACCTGGAAAAGCTGGTTGCGGCCGGCGTGCACTACGTGGTGATCAACACCTCGCATCTGGCCGAACAGTTCCCTGCCACGCTGGGCGACGGCTCGCGCTGGGGCCTGCGCATCCGCTACGCCTACGAAGGCCCCACACCGCTGGAAACAGGCGGCGGCATGCTCAATGCACTGCCGCTGCTGGGGCCGGAGCCGTTCCTGGTGGCAAGCGGCGACGTGTGGTGCGACGCGGATTTCGCCGCCCTGCCCGCCGAGCCGCGGGGCCTCGCGCATCTGCTGATGACCGACAACCCCGCGCATCACCCTCGCGGCGATTTCCGGCTGGACGCCGCAGGCCAATTGCACGACGACGGCGAACCCCGACTCACCTACAGCGGCATCGGCGTGTTCCGCCGCGAGCTGCTGGACGGCTGGCGCGAGGCTGTGGGCGCTGCGTCGGGCGTCGAGGCCAAACCACCGCGCTTCAAGCTGCGGCCGCTGCTGGAAACGGCGATGGCGCATGGAAAGATGGACGGTTCGCATCACCGTGGCACGTGGACCGACGTGGGAACCCCGCAGCGCCTTGCCGAACTGGAAACCTGGCTGTCATCCCCACGGCTTCCGTAGGAGCCCGCTGGCGGGCGATGCTTTTGAAGCTGGGATTCGGGATTCGGGATTCGGGATTCGGGATTCGCAAGAGCATTCGCAAGAGCAAAAGCATCGCCCGCCAGCGGGCTCCGACCGGTGCTGCGTGGAATCCTGTGCGTGCAAAAGAAAACGGCCCGATGTAGACCGGGCCGTTTCGTTTCGCGGGGCTACCCCTCTGCCCCCGGATCAAGTCCGGGGCAGGCTCTTCGGGCATCTCCCCTGCAAGCAGGGGAGAAAATATTGGAATCACCCGCCTTGCGGATAATGGTTGCTCAGGGGCGCCGCGCCAGTTCCGGGTTTTCCTTGGTCACCGGCATCAGGTCCTTCTTCGACACGCCCAGCCACAGCAGGATCGGGCTGGCCACGAAGATCGAGGATAGCGTGCCGACCACGATGCCGATCAGCATGGTGACGGCGAAGCCGTGCACCGCAGTGCCACCGAAGAAGTACAGCGCGCCCATGGTGATGCCGGTGAACAGCGAGGTGATGATGGTGCGCGACAGCGTGTTGTTGATCGAGCGGTTGAGGATCTCCTCCGGCTCGGCCTTGCGCGCCAGCCGGAACAGCTCGCGGATGCGGTCGAACACCACCACCTTGTCGTTGATCGAGTAGCCGATCACCGCCAGTACCGAGGCCAGCACGGTCATGTCGAACTCGCGCTGCACCAGCGCCAGGATGCCCAGCGTGACCAGCGTGTCGTGCACCTCGGTGATCACCGCGGCGATCGCGAAGCGGCGCTCGAAGCGGATCCACAGGTAGAACATGATGCCGAGGATCACGAACACCGCGGCCACCGTGCCGTCGCTGCGCAATTCCTGGCCCACCTGGGCGCTGACGTAGTCGCGGCTCTTCAGCTTCGCGTCCGGGCGGGCCACCTGCAGCACCTTGATCACGTCGGCGGCGATGCGGTCGAGGTTGAACTTGCCGTTGGCGTCGACGGCGCCGGGGTCGTCCTTCGGCTGCAGCCGGATCGACACCTCGCGGGTGCCGCCCATGCTCTGCACCATCGCGTTGTCGATGCCGCCCTTCTCCAGCGCATTGCGCACCTCGGAAATCTCCACCGACTGGCCGTAGTCGACGATCATCGAGACGCCGCCGGTGAAGTCCAGGCCATAGTTGAGGCCCCGGAACATGATCAGGCCGATCGAGGCAACCATCAGGAAAATACCGATGGCAATGGTGTACTTGCGCATCCCCAGGAAGTGGATGTTGCTGTCGTGATTGAAAATTTCCATGATATTCCCGCCCTTACACCGAAAGGGTCTTGAGCTTGCGGTGGCCGTGGATCGCCGCGGTGAACGCATGGGTCAGCGTGACCGAGGTGAACAGCGAGGTCAGGATGCCGATCATCAGCGTCACGCCGAAGCCCTTGATCGCGCCGGTACCCATGGTGGTCAGCGCCAGCGCTGCGATCAGGTGGGTGACGTTGGCGTCCAGAATGGTCGACCATGCCTTTTCGTAGCCGGCGCGGATCGCCGCGTGCGGACTGGAGCCGTTGCGCAGTTCCTCGCGTATGCGTTCGCAGATCAGCACGTTCGCGTCGATCGCCATGCCCAGGGTCAGCACGATGCCGGCCACGCCGGGCATGGTCAGGGTGACACCGATCAACGACATCACCGCCAGCAGGACCACCAGGTTGAAGAACAGCGCGATGTCGGCAACCAGACCGAACAGCTTGTAGTAGATCGCCGCCGCCAGCAGCACCAGCGCCAGGCCCAGCATCACCGCCTTGAAGCCCTTGTCGATGTTGTCCTGGCCCAGGCTGGCGCCGATCACGCTTTCCTCGACGATGTCCATCGGCGCGGCCAGCGCGCCGCCCTTGAGCAGCAGGGCCAGCTCGGAGGCTTCCTTCGCGCTGCCCAGGCCGGTGGTCTGGAACTGCTTGCTGAAGGGGCTCTGGATGGTGGCGTCGTTGATCACCGTCTCGGTGATCTTGGGCACGCGCACTTCCTTGCCGTCGACCACCTTGGTCTCATAGACCTGCTCCACGTACAGCACCGCCATCGGCTTGCCGACGTTGGCGTTGGTGAAGTCGCCCATCTTCTTGGCGCCGGCCGCGTTCAGGGTCACGTCGACCTTCGGCGTGCCGCTCTGCTGGTCGATGCCGGAGGAGGCGTCCACCAGCTGGTTGCCGGTCACGATGATCTGCTTGCTCACCAGCACCGGCCGGTTGTCGCCACGCATGTAGTACAGGTTGGCGTCCGGCGGGATGTTGCCGGTGCGGGCCGCTTCCACCGCGCGGGTGTCGCCGGGCTGGCCGATGCCGGGCCGGTACTGCAACGTGGCGACCGCGCCGATCAGCTTCTTCGCCTCGGCCGGGTCCTGCACACCGGCCAGCTCGACCACGATGCGGCTGTCGCCCTGCTGCTGGATCAGCGGCTCGGACACGCCCAGCGCATTGATGCGGTTGCGCAGCGTGCCCAGGTTCTGGGTGATCGCACTGCGCGACAGCTCGCGCAGCTTGTCCGGCTTGATCGCCACGTTCAGTACGAAGCGGTCACCGGTGCTGGCGCCGGAGGACACCAGCAGGTCGACATATTCGTTGGCGATCGCGTCGGAGGCGGTGGAGCGGTCGTCGGCCGAGCGCAGGATCACCGCGATGCCCTGGCCGCCCGCGGCGTTGCGGGTGACCGATTCATAGCGGATGTTTTTCTGCCGCAGCAGGCTGCGGATGTCGTCCGCGTAGCTGTTCTCCTGCTTCTCGATCGCGTCCTTCTGGTCGACCTGCATCAGGAAGTGCACGCCGCCCTGCAGATCCAGGCCCAGCGGCATCGCGCGGGCACCGATCGCGCTCAGCCAGCGCGGCACGTTGGACTGCAGCTTGAACGCCACCGTGTAGCCGTCGCCCAGCGCCGCCTTGATCTCCTCCAAGCCACTCTTCTGCACGTCGGAGTTGGCGAACGTGGCCAGCAGATGGTCGCCTTCCATGAATACGTCGGTGACCGCGATCTTCTTCGCCGTCAGCGCCGCCTGCACCTTCTGCTGTACCGCCTGGTTGATCGGCGGCGCATCGCGGTTGGCCGTGACCTGCACGGCCGGCACCGGCGGGAATGCATTCGGCAACGCATAGATGATGCCGAACAGCATCACCAGCGCAACCAGCGCGTATTTCCAGCGGGGAAAATCACTCATGATCGGGTCCTTTGCGAGCATCCGTGATCGCGAACGTCAGGAAGCGGCCATCCTTGGCCGAAGTTTATTTTTACGATCGTCCATGATCGCGAACGTCAAGAAGCGGCCATCCTTGGCCGCACTATTCGAAAAAGCTTCGCCCCTGGACATCCGGGGTCTCAGACGGACTTCAGCGAGCCCTTGGGCAGCACCTGCTGGACCGCGCCCTTCTGCACCTTGACCTTCACGTTGGCCGCGATCTCGACCGTGACGAAGGTCTCGCCAACCTCGTCCACGCGCCCGGCGATGCCACCGTTGGTAACCACCTCGTCGCCCTTGGCCAGGCCGGCGATCAGCGCGCGATGCTCCTTCTGCCGCTTCATCTGCGGGCGGATCATCATGAAATACATCAGGCCGAACAGCACCACCATCGTGATGATCAAGGATATGCCGCCACCCTGCGGCTGCGGTGCCGCGGCCTGGGCGATCACCAGGGAGATCGGAAAACTCATGGATTGGTCTCGCAAGTTATGGCGCCATCGAGGTTTTCGACAGGACGCCTGATAAAAGATTCCCGATTATGCCATGCACCCCCCAATGCGTGCACGGCAGCGCTGCCACCGGCCCGGACCCCGCCGGAACCGCCAGCTGGCGCCCCTGCAGCAGCCTTCCTACGAAACCGCGGCGCCCTGGCGGCGGGCGTAGAACTCCGCCACGAACGATTCCAGCGTGCGGCCGGCGATCGCCGCACGCAGACCGGCCATCAACCGCTGGTAGTAGCGCAGGTTGTGCATGGTGGCGAGCTGGCTGCCGAGAATCTCGTTGCAGCGGTCGAGATGGCGCAGGTAGGCGCGGCTGAAACCGTGGCTGCAGGTGTAGCAGTCGCAGCCCTCCTCGATCACGCTGGTGTCGGTGGCGTACTTCGCGTTGCGGATGCGCAGCGTGCCCTCGGCGGTGAACAGGAAACCGTTGCGCGCGTTGCGCGTCGGCATCACGCAATCGAACATGTCGATGCCGCGGCGCACCGCCTCCACGATGTCTTCCGGCCGCCCCACGCCCATCAGGTAGCGCGGCTTGTCGGCCGGCAGCAGCGGCACGGTGAAATCCAGCGAGTGATTGCGCTCGGCCTCCGGCTCGCCCACCGCCAGGCCGCCCACTGCGTAGCCGTCGAAACCGAGCTTCACCAGCCCTTCCGCGGAGCGTCGGCGCAGGGTTTCATAGACGCTGCCCTGCACGATGCCGAACAGCGAATTCGGATTCTCCAAATCGTCGAACGCGCGCCGCGAGCGCTCGGCCCAGCGCAAGCTGAGCTCCATCGAATCGGCCGCCACCTTCTCCGTCGCCGGGTACGGCGTGCACTCGTCGAAGACCATCGCGATGTCGGAATCCAGCGTCTTCTGGATCTGCATCGACACTTCCGGCGACAGGAACACCTTCGAGCCATCCACCGGCGAGGCGAAGGTCACGCCTTCCTCGGTGATCCGGCGCTTGTGCGCCAGCGAGAACACCTGGAAACCACCCGAGTCGGTGAGGATGGGCTTGTTCCAGCCGATGAAGCGATGCAGCCCGCCGAACGGCTCGATGACCTCCAGCCCCGGCCGCAGGAACAGGTGAAAGGTATTGCCCAGAATGATCTCGGCGCCGATCTCGGTAACGTCGCGCGGGGTCATCGCCTTGACCGAGCCGTAGGTGCCCACCGGCATGAACGCCGGCGTCTCCACCGTGCCGCGGGCAAACGTGAGGCGACCGCGGCGGGCGGCGCCGTCGGTGGCATGGAGGTCGAAGCGGAGGGAAGTCATCCGGGCATTATCGCGGGTTTTGCGCAAGGGGTCAGAGTCACTTTTCGCATGCGAAAAGTGACTCTGACCCCTCACCCCTTATCTTGCCCGACCCCGTGCGGCAGGATCAGCATGGCGTCGCCATACGAGAAGAAGCGGTAGCGCTGCTCGACCGCATGGCGGTACGCACCGAGCATGAATTCGCGCCCGGCCAGGGCGGACACCAACATCAGCAGGGTTGACTGCGGCAGGTGGAAATTGGTGATCAGGCCGTCGATGCTGCTGAAGCGGTAACCGGGGAAGATGAAGATCTGCGTCTCGCCGGCGAACGGGTGCAGCTCGCCGTCCCTGCTGGCGCTTTCCAGCGCGCGCACCACGGTGGTGCCCACCGCGATCACCCGCCCGCCGTTCGCGCGGGCGCGGCGGATCTGCCCGATCAGGTGCGCGCCGACGTTGAGCCACTCGCGGTGCATGCGGTGGTCCTTGATGTCGTCCACGCGCACCGGCTGAAAGGTGCCGGCGCCCACATGCAGCGTGATGTAGCCGAAGTCGACGCCGCGCTCGCGCAGCCGGCCCAGCATCGGCTGATCGAAATGCAGCCCTGCGGTTGGCGCAGCGACCGCGCCGGGCTCGCGCGCGAACACGGTCTGGTAGCGTTCCATGTCGCTGGCGTCGGCGTGCCGCTCGATGTACGGCGGCAACGGCATCTCGCCCAGCTTCTGCAGCAGCTCCTCCAGCGGCTCTGGCGCCTCGAAACGCAACCGGAAGAAGCTTTCGTCGCGGCCCAGCACCAGCGCACGGCTGCCGTCGGCCAGCTCGATCCGGGCGCCCTCCTTCGGTTTCTTGCTCACCCCCAACTGCACCACCGCCTCGTGCGCGCCGGTGACCCGCTCGATCAGGATCTCCACCGCGCCGCCGGTGTCCTTGCGCCCGTACAGCCGCGCCGGCAGCACGCGGGTGTCGTTGAACACCAGCAGGTCGCCCGGCCGCAGCAAGTCGGGCAGCTCGCGGAACATGCGGTCCTGCTGCGACTGCGCCGGCACATCCAGCAGCAGCATCCGGCTGGCCGAACGCTCCGGCAACGGCGCCTGCGCGATCAGCCCGGGCGGCAGCTCAAAATCGAAATCGGACTTCTTCAAGGGGCACAGCCGGTATCGGGAAACGGGGCATTATCCCGCAGCGGACCGATTCCCGTGCAGCGCCTACAGCCAGCCTTTTTGCCGCGCCAGCCGATACGCCTCGATGCGATTGGCGACACCGAGTTTGCCGATTGCCTCGGACGGGTCAGCGCACGGTGCCGTGCGACAGGTTCAGGTGTGCAGCGATGTCGCCGGCGGGCTGGCCCTCGCCGGCCAGGCGCCAGCCCTGCACCACTTCGAGCGGAACCGCGCCGAGGCAACGCACGCGCTTCAGCGCAGCTCGTCGACGCTGCCTTCGTGGATCACTCTTCCGCGCGACATCACGCAGACGCGGTCGGCCAGCACCTCGGCCTCCTCCAGGTAATGCGTGGTCAACAGCTCCGAGCAACCCTTAGCCACCAATTGACGGATCGCCGCCCACAGCTTCCGCCGCGCCCCGATATCCATGCCCACGGTGGGCTCGTCCAGGACCTGCAGCTCGGGCCGGCCGCACAGCGCCAGCGCGAACTGCACGCGGCGCTGCTGGCCGCCGTAAAGCTTGCCGTAGGGCCGCAGCAGCAGGTCGGCGATGCCGCCAGCGTGGCGGTCTCGTCGCAGCCGAGCGGGTTCGGGTAATAGCTCATCGTCGGGCGCAGCAGCTCGCCCACGCGCAGCGTGGGCGGCAGACTGGCCGACTGCAGCATCACGCCGATGCGCCGGCGCACCTCGATGCGCTGCGGGTCGAGTCCGAACAGTTCGGCGCGACCCGTGTCCGGGCGAATCAATCCCAGCAGCAGGCTGATGCTGGTGCTCTTGCCGGCGCCGTTGGGACCGAGCAGGGCGAGCATTTCGCCGCGCCGCACGACGAGGTCCACGCGCCATCCATCCAGCGCGGCGAGTCGGCCGTAGCGCTTCACGGCGGCGGCAAGGCGGCAACGGTGGTGTCGTTCATGCGAGTGTCTCCTCTCGCCGCACAGCCTAGGCAGTGCGCGGCGGCAGCCCTAGTCGCCGCCGTCAACCATCGTGGGTGACAGCCGTCATCCACACGGCAAATTCTGCCCCAAGCGCCTGATCGGGCGAGGCAAAGCGCAGCGGCCATGGATCAGCCAGCCAGGCGCAGGGGGTACCGGGCAGGCCATGCCGCGAGTTATCCTCAACATTCGTGGATACGCGCCACCCGCCAAACCGGGCCGCGCGCCGCGGGAGCCGGGCTCCCCCCACGCACTACACGTTGGCCTGCTTCGCGCTGGGTGCGAGGCGCCGGCGGATCTGAGGAGATAGCCATGGGTGTGATCAACCAGCTGCGCGAACTGCGCGAATTCGGCGGCAAGCCGCGGACCGTCGGCCTGGACGACGCCACCATCGAGCGCATGGCGGCAAACGATCCCCTGCTGGGCCAGGCGGTGACCAACGCGGTGGCGCGCCATCGCGAGCTGCGTGCCGAGCTGGCGGCGGCTGGTATGGGTGATTTCCTCAAGCTCGACGAAGCCGAGCAGTTGGCCCGCGCACAGGCCGGTTTCGTCAACTTCTACCCGGACGACGCGATCAACCCGTACCTGCCGGCGGCCGCGCGCGGCCCGTGGATGGTCACCCTGAAGGGCGCCGTGGTGCACGACAACGGCGGCTACGGCATGCTCGGCTTCGGCCACAACAACCCGGCGATCCTGGCCGCGCTGGCCCGCCCGCAGGTGATGGCGAACGTGATGTCACCCAGCGTGGCGCAGCTGCGCTTCACCGCGGCGCTGAACAAGGAACTGGGCCGCAGCCGCGGCGGCAGCCCGTACAAGCACTACCTGTGCCTGAACTCCGGCTCGGAGTCGGTCTCGCTGGCCTGCCGCATCGCTGACGTCAACGCCAAGGCGATGACCGACACGGGCGCGCGCTACGCCGGCCGCACGATCAAGCGGCTGGCGGTGAAGGGCGCATTCCACGGCCGCACCGAGGCGCCGGCGCTGTACTCCGATTCCAGCCGCAAGACCTATCAGCAGAACCTCGCCAGCTACCGCCACGAGGACACCCTGATCACCGTGGCGCCCTACGACGTGGCGCAGCTGGAAGCCGCGTTTGCCGACGCCGACCGGCACGGCTGGTTCATCGAGGCGATGTTCCTGGAGCCGGTGATGGGCGAAGGCGACCCCGGCCGCGCGGTGACCCCGGAGTTCTACCAGGCCGCGCGCGCGCTGACCGAATCGCACGGCAGCCTGCTGCTGGTCGACTCGATCCAGGCCGGCCTGCGCGCGCATGGCGTGCTGTCGTTCGTAGACTACCCCGGCTTCGAGGGCCTGCCGCCGCCGGACATGGAAACCTTCTCCAAGGCGCTCAACGCCGGCCAGTACCCGCTCTCCGTGCTGGCCGTCGGCGACCGCGCCGCCGGGCTGTACCGCAAGGGCATCTACGGCAACACCATGACCGCCAACCCGCGCGCGCTGGACGTGGCCCTGGCCACGCTGGGCGAGCTCAGCGATGCCGTGCGCAGCAACATCCGCGAGCGCGGCAAGGAATTCGTCGACAAGCTCAACGCGCTGAAGAACGAGCTGGGCGGCCTGATCACCAAGGTGCAGGGCACCGGCCTGCTGTTCTCCTGCGAGCTGGCCGCGGAGTACAAGTGCTACGGCGCCGGTTCCACCGAGGAATACATGCGCGAGCACGGCGTCGGCGTGATCCATGGCGGCGCCAACTCGCTGCGCTTCACCCCGCACTTCAACGTCACCAGCGCCGAGGTCGACCTGATCGTGTCGCATGTACGCCGGGCGCTGCTGGAAGGCCCGCGCAAGGCCAAGGCCGAGGCGGCCTGAACCGAACCCGCTGCGGCGACACTTGACGCGTCGCCGCAGCTGAATACTTCGTGCATGTCAGGTTCCACCCACTCCCGCCGCAGTGGCCGCCGGGCATAGACTGCCCGCGCCGGCGCTCGCCGGTCACCTAGGGAGGGTTCAACGATGTCGATGTCACTTCGTCTGCTTGCCGTCAGTGCCGCGCTGGCTTTCGCCGGTGCCGCCTTCGCAGCCACGCCGCAAGCCAGCACCGCCGCTGCTCCGGCCACCAAGCCACACACGGCGCAGCAGCAGCGCATGGTCGATTGCAACAAGCAGGCCACCGGCAAGAAAGGGGCCGAGCGCAAGACTTTCATGAGCAGCTGCCTGAAAGGTGGCAGCGCCGCAGCGGCCACCGCACCCACGGCGAAACAGGCCCAGCAGGAAAAGATGAAGACCTGCAACACCGACGCCACCGCCAAGGGGCTCAAGGGCGCGGACCGCAAGACCTTCATGAGCAGCTGCCTGAAGGGCAACGCCGCCACACCGTAAGACCTTCTGCAACTCCGGCCCCGCCGGCGCCCGTTCCTGCGTGCGCCGGCGGGGCCACTTCGCTAAGCTTCCCGACTGTCGCGCCCGCACCGCCCGGAAAGACAGTCATCCATGAAGATCGTCGAAGTGCGCCACCCGCTGATCCAGCACAAGCTCGGCCTGATGCGCCGTGCCGGCATCAGCACCAAGGAGTTCCGCGAGCTGGCTTCCGAGGTCGCCGCACTGCTCACCTACGAGGCCACCAAGGACCTGGAAACCGTCGAGGAAGAAATCGAGGGCTGGGCCGGGCCGCTGCAGGTGCACCGGATCAAGGGCAGGAAGATCACCATCGTGCCGATCCTGCGCGCCGGCCTGGGCATGCTGCCAGGCGTGCTCGACCTGATTCCCGCGGCCAAGGTCAGCGTGGTCGGCCTGCAGCGCAACGAGCAGACGCTGAAGCCGACCACCTACTACGAGAAGCTCAGCGGGCGCATGGACGAGCGCATCGCACTGATCGTCGACCCGATGCTGGCCACCGCCGGCACCCTGGTCGCCACCGTCGACATGCTCAAGGCGGCAGGCTGCAAACGCATCAAGGGGCTGTTCCTGGTCGCCGCGCCGGAAGGCCTGGAGCGCATCACCGCCGCCCATCCCGACATCGAGATCTACACCGCCGCAATCGACCAGCGCCTCAACGAACGCGGCTACATCCTGCCCGGCCTCGGCGACGCCGGCGACAAGATCTTCGGCACCAAGCAGCTGCCAGCGAACGACTGACCGACACCTGGGTAGGAGCCCGCTGGCGGGCGATGCTTTGAAAGCCGGGATTCGGGATTCGCAAGAGCATCGTCCGCAAGCGCGGCTCCTACCCGTCATGGCTCGCCTCACCGGCCGAAGCGGTCGGTCGCCTCGATCAGCTCATGCACGTTGCCCGGCTCGAACGCCGAATGGCCGGCATCCTGCACGATGCGCAGCTCCGCCTCGGACCACGCCCGATGCAGGTCCCATGCGCTGCGCAACGGGCACACCACGTCGTAGCGGCCCTGCACGATCACCGCCGGGATGTGGCGGATGCGCCCGACGTTGCGCAGCAGCTGGTCGTCGTGCTCGAAGAAGCCGCCGTTGACGAAGTAATGGCACTCGATACGCGCGAACGCCAACGCGAACTCATCCTCGCCGCTGGACTCGATGTGCGACTGGTCCTGCCACAGGAAGCTGGTGGCGCCCTCCCATACTGACCAGGCACGTGCCGCGTCGGTACGCGTCTTCGCATCGGTGCTGGTCAGGCGGCGGTGGTACGCGCTCATCAGGTCGCCGCGTTCGACCTCGGGGATCGCGTTGAGATAGGTTTCCCACGCATCCGGATAAAGCGCATCGCAACCCTTCTGGTAGAACCACTCCAGCTCCCAGCGGCGCAGCATGAAGATGCCGCGCAACACCAGCTCGGTGACCTTGTCCGGGTGCGTCTGCGCATACGCCAGCGCCAGCGTGGAGCCCCACGAACCGCCGAACACCTGCCAGCGGTCGATGCCGAGATGCCCGCGCAGGCGCTCGATGTCGGCGACCAGGTCCCAGGTGGTGTTGTCGGTCAACTCGGCATGCGGCGTGGACTGGCCGCAGCCGCGCTGGTCGAACAGCACGATGCGGTAGATCGCCGGGTCGAAGAAACGCCGGCATTTCGGATTGGTGCCGCCGCCCGGGCCGCCATGCAGGAACACCACCGGCTTGCCGTGCGGGTTGCCGCTCTGTTCGTAGTACAGCGTGTGCACGGGCGAAACCGGCAGGAAGCCGCTGTCGAACGGCTCGATTTCGGGGTACAGCGAACGCAGCGGCGACGACGGCATGACGGCTCCTCGGGATCGGCTAACAAGCCCGCAAGACTAGCATGGGCGCGGCTTGCGGACCTTCAGTCAGGCGCGAACAGCTTGCCTGGATTGAGCACGCCGTTGGGGTCGAACACCCGGCGCACCCCGCGCATCAGCGCGATCTCCGTCGCACTGCGGGTGCTTTCCAGATACGCCCGCTTGACCAGGCCGATGCCGTGCTCGGCCGAGATGCTGCCGCCATGGCGCTGCAGTGTCGCCGCCAGCAGCGCGGTGACGTGTTCGCACTGGGCGATGAACGCGTCCTCCACCAGGCCGTCCGGGCGCAGCACGTTGATGTGCAGGTTGCCGTCGCCGATGTGGCCGAACCAGACCACCTCGGCCTGCGGATACTCGCGCGCCAGCAACGCCTGCATCTCGTGCAGGAACGCCGGCACCGCGCTGATCCGCACCGACACGTCGTTCTTGTACGGCCGCCGCGGCGCCAGGCTCTCGGTGATGCCCTCGCGCAGCCGCCATAGCGCGGCGGCCTGCGCTTCGCTCTGCGCGATCACGCCGTCGCTGATCCAGCCTTCCGCCATGCCCTGCTCGAACGCGGCCAACGCGGCCTCCTGCTGCCGCTCGTCGGCCGCATCGAATTCGGTCACCACGTAGTAGGGATGATCGCCGTCGATGGCGCGCTGCGCGCCGTGCGCCAGCACGTGCCGCAACGCATGGTCGGTGAAGAACTCGAACGCCTGCAGGACGAGCCGCGCGCGGAACAGTGCGAACACCTGCATCAACGCATCCATGTCCGGCAGCGCCAGCAGCATCACTTGCGACGGCGGCGGCGGCTCGGTGAGCTTCAAGGTCGCCTCCGCCACGATGCCGAGCGTGCCTTCCGAACCGACCAGCAGCTGGCGGAAATCGTAGCCGCTGGAGTTCTTGATCAGCCCGCGGTTGAGCTCAAGCAACTCGCCGTTGCCGGCTACCACTTTCAGCCCGGCGATCCATTCACGCGTGTTGCCGTAGCGGATCACCCGGATGCCGCCGGCGTTGGTGGCGATGTTGCCGCCGATCGAGCACGAGCCGCGCGCGGCGAAATCGACCGGATAGACCAGACCATGTTCACGGGCGGCCTCGTGCACGTGTTGCAGGATCATCCCCGACTGCACGGTCAGCGTGCAGTCCACCGCGTCGAAATCCAGCACCCGGTTCATCCGCTCCAGGCTCAACACCAGCTCGCCGTTGGCCGCCACCGCACCGCCGGACAGGCCGGTGCGGCCACCGGACGGCACGATCGCCACGCGCGACTCGTTCGCCCAGCGCACGATGGCCTGCACCTCTTCGGTGCTGGTCGGCAGCGCGATGGCCAGCGGCGCCGGCGTCCAGCGGCGGGTCCAGTCGCGGCCGTAATGCTCCAGCTCGGCGGGTGCGTTGAGCACGCGCAGCTCCGGCAACCGGCGGGACAGTTCGGCGAGGCGAGGGTCGGACATGCTTGGGCTCCTGGGGCGTTCCCGCAGCCTGCCAGCCGCTTCGCCCCGCGTCCAGTGCTGCAGCGCCGCAAAATCTGGCATAGTGGGCGACAACGCCACTCGACCCGGGACGACCATGCAGACCTCCTACCCTCGCCAGGACATCAAGGTATTGCTGCTGGAAGGCGTCAGCGCCAGCGCGGTCGACAACTTCCGTCGCGCCGGCTACAGCCAGGTCGAGCTGCATGCCAAGTCACTGCCCGAAAACGAACTGAAGGTGCGCATCGCCGACGCGCACATCGTCGGCATCCGTTCGCGCACCCAGCTCACCGCCGAGGTGCTGGCCCAGGCCAAGCGGCTGATCGCGGTGGGCTGCTTCTGCATCGGCACCAACCAGGTGGATCTGGGCGCCGCGCGCAGGCTCGGCGTGCCGGTGTTCAACGCGCCCTACTCCAACACCCGCAGCGTGGCCGAACTGGTGATCGCCGAGGCGATCATGCTGCTGCGCGGTATTCCGCAGAAAAACGCGCAGTGCCATCGCGGCGGCTGGTCCAAGTCGGCCAGCGGCAGCTACGAGACGCGCGACAAGGTGCTCGGCATCGTCGGCTACGGCCACATCGGCACCCAGGTCGGCGTGCTGGCCGAGAGCATGGGCATGCGGGTGATCTTCCACGACATCGAGACCAAGCTGGCGCTCGGCAACGCACGCGCCGTGTCCAGCCTGGACGAGCTGCTGGAACGCGCCGACGTGGTCACTCTGCACGTGCCGGAAACCCCTGCCACCCGGATGATGATCCGTCGCGAGCAACTGGCGAAGATGCGCGCCGGCGCGATGCTGATCAACGCCTCGCGCGGCAGCGTGGTGGACATCGACGCGCTGGCCGCCGTGCTGCGCGCCGGCCACCTCTCCGGCGCCGCGGTGGACGTGTTCCCGACCGAACCCAAGGGCAACGACGACCCCTTCGTCTCGCCGCTGGTCGGTCTGGACAACGTGATCCTTACCCCACACATCGGCGGCAGCACGCTGGAGGCGCAGGACAACATCGGCATCGAGGTGGCCAGCAAGCTGGTCCGCTACAGCGACAACGGCTCCACCCTGTCGGCGGTGAACTTCCCCGAAGTGGCCCTGCCCGAACACCCGCACAGCCGCCGCCTGCTGCACATCCACCGCAACGTGCCAGGCACGCTGTCGCGCATCAACGAGCTGTTCTCGGCCGGCAACATCAACATCGACGCGCAGTTCCTGCAGACCGACGGCGAAGTCGGCTACGTGGTGATCGACGTCAGCGCCGACGAGGCCCAGGCCAGCGAGCTGAAGGCGAAGCTGGCGGCAATCCCCGGGACGCTGCGCAGCCGGGTGTTGTATTAGGAACCCACTCCCTGCAGCGAAGTCACAAGCAGTCCGACACACAAGAGTGCGTTCGTGCTCAATCATGAGGCAAGGCACACAAGAAAAACCCCGCAGAAGCGGGGTTTTTCTTGCTGCATCAACCGCAGGCCTTCAAGAGGTAGCCTGTCGGAGCGCGCTTCACCACATCCTCTTGGCGTTTGGTCGCCTTGACGAGGACTTCGCGATATACCTTGTTCTTTTCGGATGAGGACGCGTTACGGATGAACTCCGCCATCGCGCTTCGCTCAACCTTTTTGGCGGTGAAGATACCCATTAGTCACTCACGTATTTCATGGTTGAAATGGCTACTCTCAAGCGCTTTTCATCGTACGCTTCGGGTGCGTGGTGATCAACGTTCTGGATGTTCGCTTGGTAGGATCGATTTGATCCATCATTGTTCTTCAGAAGCAGGTCAATTTTGATATCGGCACCGTACTTCGCTTTTAAAGCGTTAACGACCCTTCGGGACTCAAAATATTGACTTATAAAGGTTTCTAGGTCAATACGACGCCCCTCGACGGCTTCCCTAGCGCAGACGAACTGCCAAGCCTGACACGGGTCCTGATACACATACAGAACCTGAACCACCCGCTTGTGCTGCAGCGATCGCTCTATGTTGTATCGAGCTTTGTTCTCGTTGGCTAGCGTTCCGTCAAGTAGGAAGCTCTGGTCGTTGTCGAACACAAAGTCGATCATCTTGTCGACGATGATCGAGACCGCTGGCTGAAAGAGGTGGGCGTTGCCGCCGTTGTACATCGGAAATTCCGACCGCAGGTCGTCTGGGTCAATCCGAATGGTTGGCCCGACCGCAGCGACAAGCTCGATCGACGCCTCAGTTTTACCGGCTCCTGGCGACCCCGCCATGAAGATCGAGACCGGATCCTTTTCAGGTGGGTACTGTTCTTTTGAACACAACCTTCGAGCAATGTTCTTCTTGTTTGCTTTCGCGAACGCGATGGCATCGCCTTTGATCTGGTCGTCTGTCATGGCATCTCTCCCTCCGGCCGATCCTAGCAGCGAGAGGCGCATCTAATACGCACCGCATTCCTGGCCCTCAGCGACCCAGCAGATCACCCTTGGCTCGCGTACCCCGAGCCATCCTACGGACTTGGAGGGACTCAATGGGGGTGCCGATGTAGACAACAAAAAACCGCGCCAGAGCGCGGTTTCAGTGACATTCCGGATTGTCTAGAGTAGTCCAATTGGTCGGGGCGGCCGGATTCGAACCGACGACCCTCTGCCCCCCAGGCAGATGCGCTACCAGACTGCGCTACGCCCCGACGAAACGGCAATTCTAGCAGCTTGATGCCCGCTGCCGGAAGCGCGAATCGCGCTTCAGCGGCGCAGCAGGGTCAGCACTTCTTCCAGTTCCATCCGCACCTGGCGCACGATCTGGTGCGAGATGCTCGCTTCCATCCGCGCCTGCGGACCTTCCAGACGCGCGCGCGCACCGGTAATGGTGAAACCCTCGTCGTACAGCAGCGAGCGGATCTGGCGGATCATCAGCACGTCGTGGCGCTGGTAGTAGCGGCGGTTGCCGCGGCGCTTGACCGGGTTGAGGGCAGGAAACTCCTGCTCCCAGTAGCGCAGCACGTGGGGCTTCACCCCGCACAACTCGCTGACTTCACCGATGGTGAAGTAGCGCTTGGCCGGGATGGCGGGCAGCTCGGTGTTATTCCCTTGGTCCAGCATAGCCCTCGACTCTTACCTTGAGTTTCTGTCCCGGCCGGAACGTCACCACGCGCCGGGCGGAGATCGGAATCTCCTCGCCGGTCTTCGGGTTGCGCCCGGGCCGCTGGTTCTTCAGTCGCAGGTCGAAATTGCCGAAGCCGGACAACTTCACCTGTTCGCCGTTTTCCAGGGCTCCGCGGACCACCTCGAAATAGGCGTCCACGAACTCCTTCGCCTCGCGCTTGTTGAGGCCCACGTCGAGGAAAAGCCGCTCGGCCATTTCCGCCTTGGTCAGAGCCATCTCACCCTCGCAACTTTGCCTTGCATGATTGCTCCAACGCCGCTATGGCCTCGCGTACGCAACGGTCCGCGTCGTCGTCGGTAAGCGTGCGTGAAGCGTCCTGTAAAATCAAGCCCATAGCGAGGCTTTTTCGGCCTGCTTCGACTCCCTTGCCGCTGTAGCGGTCAAACAGGCGCAGTTCTTTCAGGCGTTCGCCCAGCGTGCGGCGAACCGTCTGCTCGATTTGTGACCAGTGGACCGTTTCCGGCAGGTCCATGGCAAGGTCGCGGCGCACGGCCGGGAACCGGGGCACTGCCTGCGCCTGGGGCAGGCGGCGCGCCAGCAGCGGCTCCAGCGCCAGTTCCAGCACATGCACGTCCGGGCCCAGGTCCAGCGCCTTGGCCAATTGCGGGTGCAGGGCGCCGAGGTGACCCACGATGAGGCCATCGCGCGTCACCCGGGCACCGCGCCCCGGGTGCAGCCAGCCCGGCAGGCCATCGGCATGCACCGACCAGCGCTGCGGCTCGCCGCCCCAGGCGAGCAGCGCATCCAGGTCGCCCTTGAGATCGAAGAAATCCAGCGCCCGCGTCGGTTCGCCCCATTGCTCGGCACGAGCCTTGCCACAGGCCACGATGGCCAGACTGGGCGTCTCGACCGGCGGATTGCCCTGCGCAAACACGCGAGCGACCTCGAACAGCCGCACCCGTTCCTGCTGGCGTGCGCGATTGTGGCGCAGTGCCTCGATCAGCCCCGGCAGCAGCGAGGGCCGCATCACCGCCAGATCGGCCGACAGCGGGTTGGCCAGCGGCACCAGTTGCCCGGTGAAGCCCCACTCCGCCAGCAGCTCGGCCGCCACGAAGGACAGGTTGACGGCCTCGTAGTAGCCGCGCGCGGCCAACTGCTCGCGCAGCGCCAGTTCGTTGATGCGCGCCTCCGGCTCGATAGCCAGGGTCAGCGCGCCAGCCGGGGTAGCCGTGGGAATGTTGTCGTAGCCGAAAATGCGCGCGACTTCCTCGATCAGGTCCTCTTCGCGTTCGATGTCGAAACGGCTGCTCGGCGCGGTGACCTGCCAGCCGTCGGTCGTCGCCGCGACCTGCATGCCCAGCGCGGTGAAGATGCGCGCCACTTCGGCGTCGGCCACGTCCACGCCGAGCACGCGCTGCAGACGCGCACGGCGCAGGACGACCGGAGCCGGTTTCGGCAGGTCGGCCGGATTCTCCGCCACCAGTACCGGGCCGGCCTTGCCGCCGGCGATCGCCAGCAGCAGCTCGCTGGCGCGCTCCAGCGCACGGCGCGGCAGTTCCGGGTCGACACCGCGCTCGAAGCGATGCGAGGCATCGGTGTGCAGGCCCAGCTTGCGCGCGCGGCCCATGATCGCGGCGGGTGCGAAATGCGCGGATTCCAGGAACACGTTGCGGGTGGCGTCGGTGACGCGCGAGTCGTGGCCACCCATCACGCCGGCCACGGCCAGCGCCTTCTTTTCGTCGGCGACCAGCACGAAGCTTTCGTCCAGTTTCGCCTCGTTGCCGTCAAGCAGCTTCAGCGTCTCGCCGCTGCGCGCGTGGCGCACCACGATGTCGCCCTCGAGCGTGTCGTTGTCGAACGCATGCAGCGGCTGGCCCAGTTCCAGCATCACGTAGTTGGTGACGTCGACCACCGCGCTGATCGGACGCAGGCCCGCGCGGCGCAGTCGCTCGGCCAGCCACAGCGGCGAGCGTGCCATCGGGTCGATGCCTTCGATGATGCGGCCAAGGTAACGCGGCGCATCCCTGCCCGCTTCCAGGCGGATGCCGCGACGCGCATCGCCGGTCACCGGCACGCTTGCTGCTGCCGGCAGCTTCACCATGCTGCCGAACAGCGCAGCCACGTCGTGCGCCAGGCCGACCATGCTCAGGCAATCAGGGCGGTTCGGGGTGAGCTTCAGCTCGAAGCTGGCATCCGGCAGACCAAGATAAGCAGCCAGCGGCTGGCCGACCGGCGCAGCGGCCGGCAGCTCCAGCAGGCCGGAGGCGTCGGCGTCGATGCCCAGTTCCTTCGCCGAGCACAGCATGCCGAACGATTCCACGCCGCGCAGCCTGGCCGCCTTGATGGCGATGCCGCCCGGCAACTTTGCACCGACCGTCGCCAGCGGCACCTTGATGCCAACGCGCGCGTTGGGCGCGCCGCAGACGATCTGCAACGGATCGCTCTGCCCCGCATCGACCTTGCACACCTGCAGCCGGTCGGCCTGTGGGTGCTTTTCGGCGGCGACGATCTCGGCCACCACCACGCCGGCCAGGTCGTCGCCCAGCGGCGTAACTTCTTCCACTTCCAGCCCGGCCATGGTCAGCGCATGGGCCAGTTCGGCACGATCGGCCTGCACATCCACCAGTTCGCGCAGCCAGTTTTCGGAGAATTTCATGGATTGAAGTCCGGGATTCGAGATTGGGGATTAGGGATTCGGAAAAGCGGGAAATCGAGGCTCTTGCGAATCCCGAATCCCCAATCCCGAATCCCGTTCCTCAAGCAAACTGCCTGAGGAAACGCAGATCGTTCTCGAAGAACGCGCGCAGGTCGGAAACGTCGTAGCGCAGCATCGCGAAGCGCTCCACGCCGAGGCCGAACGCGAAGCCGGTGTAGCGCTCCGGGTCGATGCCGCAGTTCTTCAGCACGTTCGGATGCACCATGCCGCAGCCGAGCACCTCCAGCCAGCGGGTGGAGCCGTCCTCGGCGTCCCAGCGAATGTCCACCTCGGCCGACGGCTCGGTGAACGGGAAGTAGCTGGGGCGGAAGCGCATCTCGAAGTCGCGCTCGAAGAACGCACGGATGAACTCGGCCAGGGTGCCCTTGAGGTCGGCGAAACTCGATGTCTCGTCGACCAGCAGACCCTCGATCTGGTGGAACATCGGCGAGTGGGTCTGGTCCGAGTCGCTGCGGTAGACCTTGCCCGGCGCGATGATGCGGATCGGCGGCTGGCGGCCGGCCATCGCGCGGATCTGCACCGGTGAGGTATGCGTGCGCAGCAGACGGCGGTCGCCGCTGCCTTCGCCAGCAACGTAGAAGGTGTCATGCATGGCGCGCGCCGGGTGATGCGGCGGGAAATTCAGCGCCTCGAAGTTGTGCCAGTCGTCCTCGATCTCCGGGCCGTCGGCACGCTGGTAGCCGAGCCGCGCGAAGATCGATGCAATGCGCTCCAGCGCACGGGTGATCGGATGGATGCCGCCGCGCTCGCCGTCGCGGCCCGGCAGCGAGATGTCGATCGTCTCGGAGGACAGTCGGTGATCGAGCTCGGCCTGCTCCAGGCTCGCCTTGCGCGCCGCCAGCGCGCCGGCGAGGCGTTCCTTGACAAGGTTCACCTCGGCGCCGCGCGCCTTGCGCTCATCCGGCGCCAGCGCGCCCAGTGCCTTCAGCGCGGCGGTGACGATGCCGCTCTTGCCCAGCAGGCCGACGCGCAGCGCATCGAGCGCCTCCAGCGTGTCGGCCCTGTCGATGTCGGCCAGCGCCTGCGCGGCGCGGCTGTCCAGGTCATCCATCGATGCGGTTCCGTATGAAGTGCACAGAAACAAAAACGGGGAGAAGGCTTTGGCCTCCTCCCCGCGAACGTTCGCTCTTTTGAAGAGTGCGGCCATGGATGGCCGCTCCTGATCTTCGCGATCAAGGATGAGCGTACAGACTACGCCGCCAGACTGGCCTTCGCTTTCTCGGCGATCGCGCCAAACGCCTTGATGTCGTGCACGGCGATATCCGCGAGGACCTTGCGGTCGACGGTGATGCCGGCCTTGGAGAGGCCATTGATCAGGCGGCTGTAGGACAGCCCGAACATGCGCGCGGCGGCGTTGATGCGCACGATCCACAGCGCACGGAACTGGCGCTTGCGCTGCTTGCGGCCGATATAGGCGTACTGGCCGGCCTTGACCACGGCCTGGTTGGCAACGCGGAAGACCTTGCGGCGGGCGTTGTAGTAGCCCTTGGCGCGGCCGATGATTTTCTTGTGACGACGACGGGCGGTGACGCCACGCTTTACACGAGCCATGGTCTATCTCCTCACAAGTACGGCAGCATGCGAGCCACGCCCGGGGCGTCGCACGCCTTGAGGTGGTTCGGTGCACGAAGACCACGCTTCTGCTTGGTCGACTTCTTGGTCAGGATGTGCGACTTGAACGCATGGCCGCACTTGATCTTGCCCGACGCGGTCTTGCGAAAACGCTTCGCCGCCGCCCGGTTGGTCTTGATCTTGGGCATGGGATTGCTCCTTGTATGGGGTCCGCCCTGCGCGGGCAGCTCCGGTTTCTGACTGATCTGGCGGTGGCGGCGTCCCGGAGGACCTGGCCACGCTTTCCGTCCTGCCATGATCGGTGCACGACCCTTCCAGGCGGGTCGAACCCGTAATCATACGGGTTCAAAAAGCCAAACACCAGCACGAAGTGCTCACGATGGCCTCCTCTCCCTTCGGGAGAGGATTGAGGTGAGGGTGCGGGGCTTGCCCGCAGCTCATGGAAACGATGCTTCATACCAACTTGCGTTCAATAAACTAGATATACTCTTGCCATCGCCTGGAAGGGAGATGGCAAGTGAAGACACTGATCGGCAACGACAAGGCCACGGTGAAGCGACTGGCGGAGCGACTGAAGCAAGCCGGATCGCATCGCGAGTACCAGCGAATCCAGTGCGTGCTGCTACGGGCCACACTGGGGAGCTCGGCGCAGGAGATTGCCCAGATCCTGGGATGGTCGGCGTCGACCGTCCATACGATCCATTCGCGCTGGGCCAAGGAAGGTGAGGCGATCTTCGCGCTGAACGAGCGTGGCGGCCGCCATCATCAGTACTTGAGCGAGGAAGAGGAGAAGGCACTGCTGGAGCCGTTTGTGCGACAGGCCGAGATGGGTGGGATGTTGCGTGCCTTGGACATCCGGCAGGCATATGCGGCACGGGTCGGCAAACCGGTGGCGCTGTCGACAATCTATCGCCTGTTGGAGCGGCATGGTTGGCGCAAGGTGATTCCACGGCCCCGCCACCCGAAGGCAGACGTTTCGGCCCAAGCGGCATATAAAAAAACTGCGGCGCTGCGTTCGCGCCGAGGTCGCGCGTCAGGCTAGGTGCGGTCGCCCGGTTCGCTTGATGTTCCAGGACGAGGGGCGGTTTGGCCTGCTCGGCTCGCCACGGCGATGTTGGGCGCCCTCACCGACACGTCCTGTCGTGGGGGCGCGGCTGGAACGTCAATACATCTACGCCTTCGCCGCCGTGAGTCCTCACGACGGCGTCCTCGACAGTCTCATCTTGCCGTGGGTCAATGCCGAGGCCATGTCCCTGTTCCTGGCCGAAGTGGCCGGTCGCCATCCTGGCGAGTTCATTCTCATGGTCATGGATCAAGCCGGCTGGCATCAGGCAAACGCCCTGGTCGTTCCCGACTCCATGCGCCTGGTGTTCCTTCCCCCCTATAGCCCCGAGCTCAACCCAGCCGAGCATCTCTGGAAGGCCTTGCGCGAGCAAGACTTCGGCAACGAGGTCTTCAAGAACCTCGATGCCGTCGAAACGACCCTAGCCGGCGGATTGCGCGCACTGGAAGTCGATCACGACCAAACCCAGTCTTTGACCGGCTTCAAGTGGATAACTTCTATATCATTGAACGCAAATTAGTATCAAGCCCTGCGACGCGAAGAGCATCGCCCGCGAGCGGGCTCCTACCAAAGGCGACCGGCTTACTTCTTCTTCGGCCCGATCATCATGACCATCTGGCGCCCTTCCAGCCTTGGGAACGACTCGACCTGGCCGTTGTCGCCGACGTCTTCCTGGATCTTCTTGGCCAGGTTCTGGCCAAGGTCCTGATGGGACATCTCGCGGCCGCGGAAGCGGATGGTGACCTTGACCTTGTCGCCCTCTTCCAGGAAGCGGAGCATGTTGCGCAGCTTGATCTGGTAGTCGCCCACGTCCGTGACCGGACGGAACTTCACTTCCTTGATCTCGACCTGCTTCTGCTTCTTCTTGGCGGCCTGCGCCTTCTTCTGGGCTTCGAACTTGAACTTGCCGTAATCCATGATGCGGCAGACCGGCGGGTCGCCGTTCGGCTGAATCTCGACCAGATCCATGCCTGCTTCCTGCGCCAGGCTGAGCGCCTCGTCACGGCTGAGGATGCCGAGCTGTTCCGAGTCAGCGCCGATCACGCGTACACGCGGCACGCGGATTTCCAGGTTACGACGATTGCCCTTGTTGTCGGTGGTAGCGATACCACGATCCTCCAGAAGAAGTAATGAAACAGACCGCCCGGCGCTCAGCGCCGGATTTCGGTCTCCAGTCGTTCGACGAAGCCGGCCAGCGGCATGCTGCCCAGGTCCTCGCCGGAACGGGTACGTACAGAAACGGCACCCGTTTCCCTCTCACGATCACCGACCACGAGAAGATAAGGCACTTTCTGCAGCGTATGCTCGCGGATTTTATAGCCGACTTTCTCGTTGCGCAAATCCGATTGTACCCGGAAACCTTTGTCGACAAGGGCTTGCGTCACTTCCCGAACGTAATCGGCCTGCGCATCGGTGATATTGATCACCACCGCCTGCACCGGGGCCAGCCAGGCCGGCAGCAGGCCGGCGTGATGTTCGATCAGGATGCCGATGAAGCGCTCCATCGAGCCGACGATGGCCCGGTGCAGCATCACCGGATGCCGCTTCTGCGAGTGCTCGTCCACGTATTCGGCGCCCAGCCGCTCGGGCATCATGAAGTCGACCTGCATGGTACCGACCTGCCAGTCGCGACCGATCGAATCCTTCATGTGGTACTCGATCTTGGGGCCGTAGAACGCGCCCTCGCCCGGCAGTTCGGTCCACTTCACCCCGGCCGCGGACAACGCGCCGCGCAGCGCCGCCTCGGCACGATCCCACACATCATCGTCGCCGATGCGCTTGTCCGGCCGCAGGGCCAGCGCAACATCGATGTCGTTGAAACCGAAGTCGGCATACACCTGCATGGCCTGGCGGTGGAACTCGGTGACTTCCGATTCAATCTGCCCGGGCGTGCAGAAGATGTGGCCATCATCCTGGGTGAACGCACGCACACGCATGATGCCGTGCAGCGCGCCGGACGGCTCGTTGCGGTGGCAGCCGCCGAACTCGCCGTAGCGCAGCGGCAGGTCGCGGTAGCTGCGCAAGCCCTCGTTGAAGATCTGCACGTGGCCGGGGCAGTTCATCGGCTTCAGCGCAAACGTGTGCTTCTCCGATTCGGTGAAGAACATGTTCTCCTTGTAGTTGTCCCAGTGGCCGGACTTCTTCCACAGCGACACGTCCAGCACCATCGGGCAGCGCACTTCCTGGTAGCCGCTCTTCCTGTACACGCCGCGCATGTACTGCTCGACCTGCTGCCAGATCGCCCAGCCGTTCGGGTGCCAGAACACCATGCCCGGGCTCTCTTCCTGCTGGTGGAACAGGTCGAGCTGCTTGCCGATCTTGCGGTGGTCGCGTTTCTCGGCCTCCTCCCGCTGGTACAAGTAGGCCTTCAGGTCCTTGTCGTTGAGCCACGCGGTGCCGTAGATGCGGCTGAGCATCGCGTTGTTCGAATCGCCGCGCCAGTACGCACCGGCCACCTTCATCAGCTTGAACGAATGCAGCTTGCCGGTGTTCGGCACGTGCGGGCCGCGACACAGGTCGGTGAACTCGCCCTGCGAATACAGCGACAGCTCCTGGTCCGCCGGGATGCCCTCGATGATCTCGGCCTTGTAGCTCTCGCCGATGCCGCGGAAGAACGCCACCGCCTCGTCGCGCGACTTCACACTGCGCGTCACCGGCAACTGCTCGGCCACGATCTTGTGCATCTCCGCCTCGATCTTCGGCAGGTCGTCCGGGGTGAACGGGCGCTCGTAGGCGAAGTCGTAATAGAAGCCGTTGTCGATCACCGGGCCGATGGTGACCTGCGCGCCCGGGAACAGCCGCTGCACGGCCTGGCCCATCAGGTGCGCGGTGGAGTGGCGCAGGATCTCCAGCGCCTCGGGGCTCTTCTCGGTGACGATCTGCAGGCTGGCGTCGTGCTCGATCGGGAAGCCGGCGTCGACCAGCTTGCCATCGACCTTGCCGGCCAACGTGGCCTTGGCCAGGCCGGCGCCGATCGAGGCAGCCACGTCCTGCACGGTGACGGGGTGGTCGAACGGCTTCTTGCTGCCGTCGGGTAGCGTGATTTCAATCATGGGGCTTCTCTGGAAAAGCAAAAAAGGGCATGACGCCCTTTCTTTGTCAACGAAGGCGTGGTGGCGGTCAGTGGTGGAAGCAGGTAGTTGCCATGTCGCACACTCGGCCGGCGCGCAGCGCGGGCCACCTCAGATCTCGCGGGTGATGCCGAAACGCTAGTTTAGCCCGGATGGCCTGTCAATCCACGCCCGACGCAACCTGACCGGCCGGGCCCGACGATACAATGCCGTCGATCTTCCGAGGACACTCCATGCGCATCCTGGTCACCGGCACCGCCGGCTTCATCGGCGCCGCCCTGGCGCAGCGCCTGCTGGCGCGTGGCGACGTGGTGCATGGCATCGACAATCACAACGACTACTACGACCCGGCGCTGAAGGAAGCCCGCCTGGCACGCTTCATCGACCACCCGGACTATACCCACCAGCGCGCCGACCTGGCCGACGCCGCGGCAGTGGACCACGCCTTCGCCACGTTCCGGCCGCAACGGGTGGTGAACCTGGCCGCGCAGGCCGGCGTGCGCTATTCGCTGCAGAACCCGCGCGCCTATGTGCGCAGCAACCTGGACGGCTTCCTCAACGTTCTCGAAGGCTGCCGCCACGGCAAGGTCGAGCACCTGGTGTACGCCTCGTCCAGCTCGGTCTACGGCGCCAACCGCAAGCTGCCGTTCGCGGTGGAGGATGCGGTCGATCACCCGGTCAGCCTGTACGCAGCCAGCAAGAAGGCGAACGAGTTGATGGCGCACAGCTACAGCCATCTCTATGGCTTGCCCACCACCGGCCTGCGCTTCTTCACCGTGTACGGGCCGTGGGGCCGGCCGGACATGTCGCCGATGCTGTTCGCCGACCGCATCAGCCGCGGCGAGCCGATCGACGTGTTCAACCACGGCCACCACAGCCGCGACTTCACCTACATCGACGACATCGTCGAGGGCGTGATCCGCACGCTCGACCACCCGGCCGAAGCGGACCCGGCCTACGACGCCGAGCGGCCGAACCCCGGCACCTCGAATGCGCCGTACCGCGTCTACAATCTCGGCAACGACCAGCCGGTGCAGCTGCTGCGCTTCATCGAATTGCTGGAACAGCACTTCGGCCGTACGGTGGGAAAGCGCCTGCTGCCGATGCAGCCCGGCGACGTGCCGGACACCTGGGCCGACGTGTCGGCACTACGCCGCGACGTGGGCTACGCGCCGGATACCTCGATCGAGGACGGCGTGGCCAAGTTCGTGGCGTGGTACCGCGAGTACTTCAACCGCTGAACGCAGGAGCCCGCTGGCGGGCGATGCTTTTGGAGCCGGGATTCGGGATTCGGGATTCGCAACGGCAAAAGCATCGCCCGCGAGCGGGCCCCTACAAGCGATGGGACGCTGGCTTCAGAACGGCTTGGCGAGCACCAGCCAGATCACGGCCAGCAACAGCAGCACCGGCGGCTCGTTGAGCCAGCGTAATGCGCGCGATGACGGCAGTGCGCCGCCCTTCTCGCTGCGCTTGAGCATGCGCCCGGCCCACACGAAATACGCCAGCAGGACGGCGACCAGGGTCAGCTTGGCGTCGATCCAGTGCGTGCCGGCGGTCACGTCGGGCAGGGACTGCGGAAACACCCGCCAGCCCTGCCACAGGATCAGCCCGAACAGGAAGGCGATGCCGAACATGTTGTGGCCGAACTTGTACAGCCGCCGCCCCATCAATTGCAGCCGCGCCAGCACCGCCGGTTCGTGCGCCGCCTCGGCGATGTTCACCAGGATCCGCGGCAGGTAGAACACCGTGGCCATCCAGGCGATGACGAACAGCAGGTGCAGGGACTTGATCAGCAGGTAGGTCATGGTGAAACCGCATAGCCGCTGCAGGGCGCAGCGCCCGCGATGATAACGCGGCGCCCCCGCTCAATTCCGCGCCGGGCCGATCCGTTCCTGCAGGGCCTGCAGCAGGCGTTCCTGCAGCACCTCGTCGAGCGGTGCATCGTGGCAATCGGTGAGCTGGAAGAAATCCTCCACCCGTTCGCCGAAGGTGGCGATGCGTGCATCATGCACGCGCACGCCGATAGCCAGCATCACCTGCGCCACCGCGGCCAGCAGGCCGGGACGATCGGCACCAACCAGCGCCAGCTGGGTGCGGTCGCCGGCGGCGTGGAAACTGATCTGCGGAGCCATCTGGAAATGCTTCTGGTGGCGCGACATGCCGCGCTTGCTCGGCTGCACGCCGGCCGACTGCGCCAGCGCACGCTGCAACCGTTGCTGCAGCTCCTCCGCCCGCGCCGCGCTCACCGGCTGCTGGCTGTCCGCGTCGAGCAACAGCAGGGTGTCCAGCGCCATTCCGGTCGGCGAACTGAGGATGCGCGCCTCCACCACCGAGAAACGCAAGCGATCCAGCACTGCGGTGATGGTGGCGAACAGGCCGTCGCGATCGGGCGTGTAGACGAACAGCTCGGTGCTGCCGCGCACCGACAACGGGTGCACCGCCACCAGCGGCAGCGCGCCGTGCGCCCGCAGGATCGCCGCGGTCTGCCAGGCGATCTGTTCGGGTCGGTGGCGCAGGAAGCTGAGCTGTGGGAAGTCGGCCCAGATCCGCGCCACCTCGGCTTCGGCATGCCCCTCGTTCAGCAGCAGCGCCAGCGCGTACTCGGAGCATTCGCGCACGCGCGCGCCGATATCGCGGGGCAGCTCCACGTCGCTGCGCAAGGCGTAGCGGGTACTGGTGTACAGGTCGGCCAGCAGCCGGTCCTTCCAGCCGTTCCACAATCGCGGACTGGTGCCGATGATGTCGGCGATGGTCAGCAGATACAGCTGGCCGAGCCGCTCGCGACTGCCGACGACTTGCGCAAACCGGTGCACCACCTCCGGGTCGGTGATGTCCTGACGCTGCGCGGTGGTGCTCATCAGCAGGTGCCAGCGCACCAGCCAGGCGACCTGCTCGACGTCGCCCGGCGGCAGGCCCAGCCGGCTGCAGAAGGCGCGCGCATCCTGCTCGCCCAGCACCGAGTGGTCGCCGCCGCGGCCCTTGGCGATGTCATGGAACAGCCCCGCCAGCAGCAGCACTTCCGGCACCGGCAGGCCGGCCCAGATTTCGCAGCCCAGCGGAAATTCGCGCTGCGCCGCCGGGTCGGCAAAGCGCGCCAGGTTGCGCAGCACGCGCAAGGTGTGCTCGTCGACCGTGTAAACGTGGAACAGGTCGTACTGCATGCGCCCGAATACCTTGCCGAACGCGGGCAGGATCGCCGCCAGCAAACCGTGCCGGTTCATCCGCCACAACGCCTCCACCGCCGGCGCGCCGCGGCGCAGCAGCCGCAGGAAGACGGCCAGCACCTCACCGTCGTCGGCCAGCGCATCGCCACGCGCGGCGGTGGCCTGGTGGATGCGACGCATGGTGTCGGCGCTGAAGCCGACCACGCCGGGCTGGTCCATCCGGGCGATGAAGATTTCCACCAGGGCGGCCGGCCGGCGCATGAACAACTGCGGGTCGACCGCCGCCAACCGCTTGCCGTAACGCACGAAATCGGTGCCCACCGGGGCCGCTTCCTCCGGCGGTTCCAGCATCTCCTCGAAGCGTTCGGCCACCTGCACGCCGAGCCGCTCGACCTGGCTGGCGGCGCGGTAATAGCCCTGCATGAACTGCTCGACGCCCAGATTCTTCGCGTGTTCGTCCTCGAAGCCCAGCCGCGCGGCCAGCGCACGTTGATAATCGAACAGCAGGCGCTCCTCGGGGCGCCCGGCCTCCAGGTGCAGCGCATAGCGGTAGCGGCGCAGCACCGCCTCGGATTGCTCCAGCACGGCCTGCTCGGCGGGGTCGAGCAGGCCTTCGGCCACCATGTCGGCCAGGTCGTCCGCATGCGCCAGCCGCCGCCCCATCCAGCGCAGCGAGTCGAGCGTGCGCAGGCCGCCGGGGCCGTCCTTGAGGTTGGGCTCCAGGTTGTAGGCGGTATCGTCGTAGCGGGCGTGCCGCGCATTGCGCTCAGCCAGCCGGGCGGACAGGTAGGCCGGCGCCGGCCACAGCGCCGGATCGTCGACGATGGCCTTGAGCCGCGCATCGAACGCCGCATCGCCGGCCAGCCGGCGCGCATCCAGCAGGCTGGTGAACACGCTGGCGTCCTGCGCGGCCAGCGTGCGGCACTGCGCGGCATCGCGCACCGCGTGGCCGACCTTCAGGCCGACATCCCACAGCGTGGCGAAGAATTGCTCCAGCGCGCGCAAGCGCGCCGGTTCCGGTGCCTGCACCAGCGCCAGCAGGTCCACGTCCGAATACGGAAACAGCAGACCGCGGCCAAAGCCGCCAACGGCGAACAGCGCCGCTCCGGTCACCTCGCCGAGGCAGGCGGTCCACACGTGCGCCACGACGCGCGCCACCGAGTCGCCGCGCCGCCGCGCCAGTGCACTGGCATCGGCGCCGTCGCGGAACGCTGTGGCCAGCACGCGATCGACGTCGCCCAGCAGCTGCCGCAACGCCTGCCGCGCCTCGGCCGAAACGCCCGAGCGCGGCACGGCCGTCGGCAGACGGGGCAAGGGCGGAAGCACGACGCTCATCGGCGGAGCCCGGGACGGTGGAGAAGGATCACCAGTCTGCCACGCCCCCTCGGGCAAATGCCGCACCCTGGCGGCAGCGCCGCCCTTGCGAATCCCGAATCCCTGCTCCCGAATCCCGGCTCTTCAGGCATCCGGCCAGGGCGTGAGGATCTCGAAGCCGTCGTCGGTCACCGCGATGGTGTGTTCCCACTGCGCGGACAGCGAGTGGTCCTTGGTCACCACGGTCCAGCCGTCCGGCAGCTGACGGGTCTGCGGCTTGCCGGCGTTGATCATCGGCTCGATGGTGAAGGTCATGCCCTTCTTCAGTTCGACGCCGATGCCGGGCTTGCCGTAGTGCAGCACCTGCGGCTCGTCGTGGTAGACCTTGCCGATGCCGTGGCCACAGTATTCGCGCACCACCGAGAAGCCGGCCGCCTCGGCATGCTGCTGGATCGCATGGCCGATGTCGCCCAGCGTGGCACCCGGGCGCACCGCCTGGATACCACGCATCATCGCCTCGAACGTGGTGTCGACCAGCCGTTTGGCCAGCACCGAGGGCGTGCCGGCGATGTACATGCGGCTAGTGTCGCCGTGCCAGCCGTCCTTGATCACGGTGACGTCGAGGTTGACGATGTCGCCGTCCTTGAGCACCTTGCCCTCGTTCGGGATGCCGTGACAGATCACGTGATTGACCGAGGTGCACAGGGTCTTGGGGAAGCCGTGGTAGCCGACGTTGGCCGGGATCGCCTTCTGCACGTTGACGATGTGCTCGTACGCGCGCCGGTCCAGTTCCTCGGTGGTGACGCCCGGTTTGATGTACTCCTTGAGCATCGCTAGCACTTCGGCGGCCAGCTTGCCGGCGACGCGCATACCTTCGAGGTCGGCGGGGGATTTGAGGGTAATGGCCATGGATTCCACTCATATGGCGGCAAAAGCTGCGAAAATCCAGCAACTTGCCGCACTGCCGGCGCACCGGCTACAATTTCAGAGTTTTGCAGACCTGACAGGCCGTCTTGACGGCCCGGCCAGCGCAAAGCGAATGGGAATTGTAACCCTCCGCGGTACAACACCCAAACCAACGCCACACACGCATCGGCACCGCCTTCGGGGTGCCGCGCCTCGCCCGCCATAACACTGGGCCAGCCGCGGTCGAAGCCGGGGATGCGTGGAGGTCCCAACCCCCAGGTTCCTTTCCAAGGGAACCGACAATCGGAGCAACACCCCATGGCACAAGTCACCATGCGTCAGATGCTGGAAGCCGGCGTCCATTTCGGTCACCAGACCCGTTACTGGAACCCCAAGATGGCCCCGTACATCTTCGGCGCCCGCGGCAAGATCCACATCATCAACCTCGAAAAGACCCTGCCGCTGTTCACTGACGCGATGAACTTCCTGTCGGGCCTGGCGCAGAAGCGCGGCACCATTTTGTTCGTCGGTACCAAGCGCTCGGCGCGCGAGCCGCTGGCCGAAGAGGCCGCCCGCGCCGGCATGCCGTTTGTCACCTCGCGCTGGCTCGGCGGCATGCTGACCAACTTCCGCACGGTGAAGCAGTCCGTGTCGCGCCTGAAGGAGCTGGAAGCGGCCGAGACCGACGGCTCGTTCGACAAGCTGGTCAAGCACGAAGTGCTGGCCCGCCGCCGCGAGCGCGACAAGCTGCAGGCCTCGTTGGGTGGTATCAAGGACATGAACCGCCTGCCCGACGCGCTGTTCGTGATCGACATCGGCCACGAAGACATCGCCGTGCAGGAAGCCAAGAAGCTCGGCATCCCGGTGATCGCGGTGGTCGACACCAACTACAACCCGGAGCTGGTCGACTACGCCATCCCGGGCAACGACGACGCAATCCGCGCGATCCAGCTGTACGCCCGCGCCGCCGCCGACTCGATCCTCGAAGGCAAGGCCGCCGCGCCGGCCGCCGCCCAGGGCGACGCGAACGACTTCGTCGAGCTGGACGAGGAAGGCAACCCGGTCGCCAAGGTCGACCGCAAGCCGGCCCCGCGCCGCGACGCCGCCCCGCGCAAGAGCGCCCCGCGCCGCGATGGCGGCCGTGACGGTGGCCGCGGCCCGCGCAACGACGGCGCGCCTGCCGCCAAGTAAGCGCGACGACGGCGAGTCACCACCGCCGTCGCCTCCACCCGCGATAACCGCGCGGTGACGCTTGCCGTCACCGCGCAACCAAAGCATTAGAGGACTACCGATGAGCAATATTTCCGCACAACTGGTCAAGGAGCTGCGCGAGCGGTCCGGCGCCGGCATGATGGAATGCAAGAAGGCGCTGGTCGAGAACAACGGCGACATCGAAGCCGCGATGGAATGGCTGCGCAAGTCCGGCCTGGCCAAGGCCGACAAGAAGGCCAGCCGCGTCGCCGCCGAAGGCCGCATCGTGGCTGCCCAGACGAAGGGCAAGGCCGTGCTGGTCGAGATCAACTGCGAGACCGACTTCGTCGCCAAGGACGCCAGCTTCCTGAAGTTCACCGATACCGTCGCCGACGTCGCGCTGAACTCCGGCGCCGCCGACATCGACGCACTGAAGACTGCCGCCTATCCGGGCGCCGCCAACGTGGAGGAAGCCGCCAAGGCGCTGGTCGCCACCATCGGCGAGAAGATCGACGTGCGCCGCGTGGCCCGCGTCGAGACCGACGGCCTCATCGGCAGCTACATCCACGGCGGTCGCATCGGCGTGCTGGTGGCGCTCAAGGGCGGTTCCGAGGAGCTGGCCAAGGGCATCGCGATGCACGTCGCCGCGATGAACCCGACCTACGTCCGCGCCGAGGACGTGCCGGCCGACTTCCTGGCCAAGGAGAAGGAAATCGCACTGGCCGCCATGTCGGACAAGGAAAAGAACAAGCCCGCCGACATCCTGGAGAAGATCGTCTCCGGCAAGGTCCACAAAATCGTCGCCGAGGTCACCCTGCTCGGCCAGCCCTACGTGCTGGATACCAACCTGACGGTGGCCGAGGCGCTGAAGAAGGAAGGCGCCGACGTGGCTTCGGTGGCCCGCCTGGCGGTCGGCGAAGGCATCGAGAAGGTGGAAGAGGATTTCGCCGCCGAGGTGATGAAGCAGGCCGGCCTGAGGTAACCCGTCATCCCTGACGGGAAAACCGGCCATCCAGGGCCGGACTGTTCAGAAAAGCCGTGCTTCAAACAAAGGGCCGCGGGAAACCGCGGCCCTTTTCGTTTTCGGGGCCGGAACCCGGCCGCACGCACTCGTTCCTCACTCCTCTTCGCTCACCCCTCGTTCCCGCTCTCCATTACAATACGGCGGTTTGCCCCACACAATCCGGAGAACCCATGAGCGACCAGCCCAAGTACCACCGCATCCTGCTCAAGCTCTCCGGTGAAGCACTGATGGGCGACGCCGACTACGGCATCGACCCGAAGGTGATCGGCCGGCTCGCCGAGGAGATCATCGAAGTGCGCAAGGCTGGCGTGCAGGTGGGCGTGGTGATCGGCGGCGGCAACATCTTCCGCGGTGCCGGCCTCGCCGCCGCCGGCATGGACCGCGTCACCGGCGACCACATGGGCATGCTGGCCACCGTGATGAACGCGCTGGCGATGGCCGACGCGATCGAGAAGCGCGGCGGCTACGCGCGGGTGATGAGCGCGATCCAGATCCATGACGTGGCCGAGGACTACATCCGCCGCCGCGCGATCCGCCACATCGAGAAGGGTCGCATCGTGCTGTTCGCCGCCGGCACCGGCAACCCGTTCTTCACCACCGATTCGGCCGCTGCGCTGCGCGCGGTGGAGGTCGGCGCCGACCTGCTGCTGAAGGCCACCAAGGTGGACGGCGTGTATACCGCCGACCCGGCCCGCCACGCCGACGCCACCCGCTACGAGCAGCTCACCTACGGCGACGTGATCCAGCGCAACCTGCAGGTGATGGACACCGCCGCCATCGCGCTGTGCCGCGACCACGGCATGCCGCTGCGCATCTACGACATGACCGTGCCGGGCAGCCTGATGCGGATCATGCGCGGCGAGTCGATCGGCACCCTGGTCGACGGCGGCTGACCGCGCCGCAGCAAGCCACACCCGTCGCCACTGCTATAATTGAACGTTGCCAGATCGCCCGGGAAGCGCCACATGCTCAACGACATCAAGAACGATGCCCAGACCCGCATGGGCAAGAGCATCGAATCACTCAAGCACGATCTCACCCGCATCCGCACCGGCCGCGCCAGCACGGCGTTGGTGGACGGCATCAAGGTGTCCTATTACGGCGCCGACATGCCGCTGCCGCAGGTCGCCTCGGTCACCCTGTCCGACGCGCGCACGATCATCATCACGCCGTGGGAAAAGAACATGGTGGCGCCGATCGAGAAGGCGCTGATGGCCTCCGACCTGGGCATCACGCCGACCACCGCCGGCACGGTGATCCGCCTGAACATGCCTGCGCTCACCGAGGAGCGCCGCAGGGAGCTGGCCAAGCACGTGGCCCACGAGGGCGAGAACGCCAAGATCGCCATCCGCAACGTGCGCCGCGACGCCTTGCAGCAGGTCAAGGACCTGCTCAAGGAAAAGCAGATCACCGAGGACGACGATCGCCGCGTCGACGACGAGATCCAGAAACTCACCGATCGCGCGGTGAAGGACGTCGACGTCGTGGTCAAGGCGAAGGAAGAGGAGCTGATGGCGCTTTGACCACGCCATCGCCCGTTCCCATTTCATGACCCAGGCCAAGGCACCCCCGGTCCCACGCCATATCGCCATCGTGATGGATGGCAACGGTCGCTGGGCCAAGGCCCGCCATCGCCCCCGCAGCTTTGGCCACAACGCCGGCCGCAAAGCCGTGCGCGAGGCGATCGAGGCGTGCCTGCGCGAGGGCGTGCAGGCGCTGACGCTGTTCGCCTTCTCCAGTGAGAACTGGCAGCGCCCGCAGGATGAGGTCGGCGCGCTGATGAGCCTGTTCGTGCGCGCGCTGGACAAGGAGGTGGACGAACTGCATGGCCATGGCGTGCGCTTGCGCTTCATCGGCGACCTGGCCGCCTTCGACGAGGCGCTGCGCGAGCGCATGCAGGCTGCGATGGACCGCACCGCCGCCAACGAGCGGCTGCAAGTGAACATCGCGGTGAGCTACGGCGGCCGCTGGGACATCGTGCAGGCCAGCCGCCAGGCTGCCGCCGCGGTGGCGCGCGGTGAGTTGCGCGCGGAGCAGATCGACGAGGCGACGCTCGGCCAGTGGATGTGCCTGGCCGAGCTGCCGCCGCTGGACCTGTTCATCCGCACCGGCGGCGAATGCCGTGTCAGCAACTTCCTGCTATGGCAGGCCGCCTACGCCGAACTGTACTTTACCGATACGTTGTGGCCCGATTTCGACCAGGCCTGCCTGCGTCGGGCCATCGAGGACTATGTCTGCCGGGAACGCCGCTACGGCCGCACCGGCGAACAGGTCACCACCGCTTCCTAGAGGATCTGCATGCTGCTTCAGCGCATTCTCACCGCCCTGGTGCTCGCGCCGCTGGCGATCCTGATCATCCTGCTGCCGCCGACCGGCGTCTTCGCGGGCATCGCCGCGCTGGCGTTCCTGGCTGCGTGGTGGGAGTGGGCGCAACTGAGCGGCCTGCAAAGCCACGCGTGGCGCGCCGCCCTGCTGGTGGTGGCGGCCGCCGTATTCGCCCTGCTGTGGCGGGGCCACGCCACGGCGCTGAGCCCGCTGCTGCTGGCCGCCGGCGTCGCCTGGTGGCTGCTGGCCTGTCTGTGGCTGCGCCACTTCGCGTTCGCCGCGGCACCCACCCGCGAGAACCGCAGCCTGAAACTGCTCGCCGGCGCGCTGGTGATCTTTCCGACCTGGGTCGCCCTGGTCGGCATCCATGCCCGCCTGCCGCACGGCCACTGGTGGACCCTGCTGGCGCTGGTGATCGTGTGGGCGTCCGACATCGGCGCGTATTTCAGCGGCCGTACATTCGGCAAGCGCAAGCTGGCGCCGCAGATCAGCCCCGGCAAGACCTGGGCCGGCGCCTACGGCGCGATGGCGGCCGGCGTGCTGGTGGCCCAGGCCGGCGGCTGGCTGCTCGGTGTGCGCGGCGCCGCGCTGCTGGCACTGGCGCTGCTGGCGGCGCTGACGGTAGCGGCATCGATCGTCGGCGACCTGATCGAGAGCCTGATGAAGCGACACGCGCAGGTAAAGGATTCGGGCACCCTGTTCCCCGGCCACGGCGGCCTGCTGGACCGTCTGGACAGCGTGTTCGCCGCGCTGCCGGTGTTCGCTGCCGGCCTGGCGCTGCTGGAGCTCGGCCTGTGAAGAACGTCGCCGTCCTCGGCGCCACCGGTTCGATCGGCGGCAGCACGCTCGACGTCATCGCGCGCCATCCCGATCGCTTCCGCGCCAGCGTGCTGACCGCGCATCGCCAGGTCGAGGCGCTGGCGGCGTTGTGCGCGCAGCACCGGCCGGATCTGGCGGTGATCGCCGATCCCTCGCTGGAAGCCGAGCTGGCGCGCCGGCTGGCCGCCGGCGGCGTGCGCTGCGAAGTGGCCAGCGGTCATGCCGCGCTGGCGGCGGCTGCCGCCGGCGAACTGTGCGACACCGTGGTCGCGGCGATCGTCGGCGCCGCCGGGCTCGAATCCACCCTGGCCGCTGCGTACGCCGGCAAGCACCTGCTGCTGGCCAACAAGGAATCCATCGTGATGGCCGGTCCGCTGCTGCTGCAAGCGGTCGCCGCCGGCGGCGGCGCGCTGGTGCCGGTCGACTCCGAACACAACGCGATCTTCCAGTGCCTGCCGGGCGGACGCCCCGAGCTGCGCCGCAGCGGCGTGCGCCGGCTGATCCTGACCGCCTCCGGCGGCCCGTTCCGCGGCCGCACGCGCGCGCAACTGGCGGACATCACGCCGGACCAGGCCTGCAAGCATCCGAACTGGGTGATGGGGCGCAAGATCTCGGTCGACTCGGCCACGCTGATGAACAAGGGCCTGGAGGTGATCGAGGCGCACCATTTGTTCGGCGCGCCGGCCGAGGCGATCGACGTGGTGGTGCATCCGCAGAGCCTGGTGCATTCGATGGTGGAATACGTCGACGGCTCGGTACTGGCCCAGCTCGGCAACCCGGACATGCGCACCGCGATCGCCCATGCGCTGGCCTGGCCGGAGCGGGTCGAGTCCGGCGTGCCGTCGCTGGACCTGGCCGCCTGCGCCCCGCTGCAGTTCGAGCCGCCGGACCTGGCCACCTTCCGCTGCCTGGCGCTGGCGTTCCAGGCGTTGCGTGCCGGCGGCGACAGCCCCGCCGTGCTGAATGCCGCCAACGAAGTGGCGGTGGCAGCCTTCCTGGCCGGCACGCTGCCATTTCTGGCGATTGCAGACGTGGTCGAGGCCGTGCTGGCGGAACTGCCGGGGCAAGCCGTGGTCGATGTTGAAACCCTGGGTGAACGCGACCATGCGGCGCGGGAGGCTGCCCGCCGCGTTCTGCGCAATGCTTGCTGATATTCTTGCTTCGATGACTTTTCGCCACGGTATTCGATGACTGCCTTCTTCGGCTCGGTGTTCTGGCTGCTGGTCACGCTCGGCGTACTGGTGACCTTCCACGAATTCGGCCACTACTGGGTCGCGCGCCGCTGTGGGGTCAAGGTGCTGCGCTTCTCGGTCGGTTTCGGCAACGCGATCTGGAAGCGCAACGGCCGTGACGGCACCGAGTACCAGATCGCCGCGATCCCGCTGGGCGGCTATGTGAAGATGCTCGACGCACGCGAGGGCGAGGTCGACCCGGCGCTGCGCGGGCAGGAATTCACCGGCAAGCCGGTGTGGCAGCGCATCGCCATCGTGGCGGCCGGGCCAGGCTTCAACCTGATCTTCACCATCGCCGCGTTCTGGCTGATGTTCATGCTGGGTCGCCCGGACGTGGCTCCGCTGGTGACCGCCACGCCGCAGAGCATCGCCGCCAGCGCCGGCATCCAGCCAGGTGACCGCCTGCTCAGCATCGACGGCCGCGACGTCTCCACCTGGACCGACTCGATGGACGCGCTGGCCAACGCCCTGCTCGGGCGCGCACCGCTGCCGCTCACCGTGCGCGGCGCCGACGGCCACCAGCGCGAACTGGTGCTGCCGCTGGACGAACTGCCCCCGGGGCAGGACGTGGGCCAGTACCTGGGCAAGCTCGGCCTGAAGCTGGCACCACCGCCGGCGGTCGCCGCCACCGTGATGGCCGGCCAGCCGGCTGCATTGGCCGGCATGCGCGGCGGCGACCGCATCGTCAGCGTCAACGGCCAGTCGGCGGACGACTTCGCCGCGTTCGGCAAGCTGGTGCAGACCGCAGCGGCCAAGTCGCCGAGGCTGGCGATCGGCATCGAGCGCCACGGGCAGCCGTTGCGGCTGGACATCACCGCCAAGTGGGAATCGCTCGAAGGCCAGCCGCCGAAGTGGGTGCTGGGCGTCGGCGCGCCGCCGGTCGAAGCGGCCACCGTGAACTACGGCCCGCTGAAGGCAATGGCCGCCTCGCTCGCTACCACCTGGCGCAACACCACGCAGACCTTCAGCATGCTCGGCAAGATGCTTACTGGCGAGGCCTCGACGCGCAACCTGTCCGGCGTGATCGGCATTGCCGAGGTGGCCAATGCGTCGGCCGGCATGGGCCTGCCATGGTTCCTGCAGTTCCTCGCGCTGGTGTCGCTGAGCCTGGCGATCCTCAACCTGCTGCCGATCCCGGTCCTGGATGGCGGGCACCTGCTGTATTATCTCGTCGAATTGATCAAGGGCAGCCCGGTCAGCGAACAGGCGATGATGGTGGGCCAGTACATCGGCCTGGCGTTGCTGTTCACCCTGATGGGGCTGGCGTTCTACAACGATATCCACCGCATGCTGCTGTCGTGATGCCGAGGGTCGGCGGACACAGCATGGCGGCGACACGCAGGTTCGCGGCAGCACGGCGCGGCGATGCGTCCGCCAAAGTAACGCCGCGATGGCATGCGGATCCACCTTCGAGGCAGGGCCTGGCCCTGCCTCATGCATTGATCGGGGCGGCCGTGCCGGCCGCTCCATCGGAATAACCAACGGAATCGACGATGAAGCGTATCGCCGCGCTGATCCTGCTTGCCTCCCTCTCCGCCAATGCGTTCGCGTTCGACCCGTTCGTGGTGTCGGACATCCGCATCGACGGCCTCAGCCGGATCTCGGCCGGTACCGTGTACAACTACCTGCCGATCAACAAAGGCGACCAGCTGACCAACGACGGCGCCCAGCGCGCCATCCGCGCGCTGTATCGCACCAAGTTCTTCAGCGACGTGGAGTTCGAGCGCGAAGGCAGCATCCTGGTGATCAAGGTGGTCGAGCGGCCGTCGATCGCCAAGCTGACCCTGCGCGGCAACAAGGACATCAAGACCGACGACCTGAAGAAGGGCCTGAAGGAGATCGGCCTCACCGAAGGCGAGACCTTCGACCGCCTGGCGCTGGACAACGTGCAGCAGGAGCTGACCCGGCAGTACTACAACCGCGGCAAGTACAACGTCTCGGTCGACCCGCACGTGACCCGGCTGGACCGCAACCGCGTCGCCGTCGAGATCGAGATCCGCGAGGGCAAGGCGGCCAAGATCAAGGAACTCAACATCCTCGGCAACCATGCGTTCACAAACAAGCAGATCCGCAAGAATTTCGAGTCCGACACCACCAACTGGATGTCGTGGTATTCGAAGGACGACCAGTACTCGCGCGAAAAGCTTTCCGGCGACCTGGAGAAGCTGCAGTCCTACTACATGGACCGCGGCTACGCCGACTTCGGCGTTGACTCCACCCAGGTGGCAATTGCGCCGGACAAGCGCGCGATGTACATCGACGCCAGCATCAAGGAAGGCGAGATCTACAAGGTCGCCGACGTCAAGCTGCTCGGCGACCTGATCCTGCCGGAGGCGACCATGCGCCAGCTGGTTTTCGTCAAGTCGGGCGAGACCTTCAACCGCGCCGCGGTCGAAGCCAGCACCAAGGCGATCAAGGCGATCCTGGCCAACATCGGCTACGCCTACGCCAAGGTCACCCCGATCCCGAAGCTGGACAAGGAAAAGCGCACGGTCGACCTGACCCTGTACGTCGAACCCGGCCAGCGCGTGTACGTGCGTCGGGTGGTGTTCCAAGGCAACACGCGCACCGAGGACGACGTGCTGCGCCGCGAGATGCGCCAGCTTGAGGGCACCTGGTACAACCAGGCGGCGGTCGACCGCTCCAAGGTCCGCCTGCAGCGGCTGGGCTATTTCAAGAAGGTCGACATCGACCAGAAGATGGTGCCCGGCACGCAGGACAAGGTGGACGTCACGGTCAAGGTCGAGGAGCAGTCCGCCGGCAGCATGCAGTTCGGCATCGGCTACTCGCAATATTCCGGCATCATCCTGAATGCCTCGGTGTCGCAGAACAACCTGTTCGGCACCGGCGACAGCTTCTCGATCAGCGGCGAGCGCAGCACCTACTACACCCGGCTCGGCCTCAACTACTACAACCCGTACCTGACCGACAGTGGTATCGGCATCGGCTACAGCGCCTCGTACTCGAAAACCGACTACGGCAATACCGACTTCGCGAACTACGCCACCAGCGCCAAGAGCTTCTCCACCTACCTCGGCATCCCGATCAGCGAAACCGACGGCTTGCGCGTGGGCCTGGGCGTCAGCAGCAACAATGTCAACCTGTTCCAGGGCTACAGTCCGGAAGTGCTGCTCGACTACCAGAACGAGATCGGCAACAAGACCATCCACACCTGGACCGGCACGCTGGGCTGGAACCACGACACCCGCAACAGCTACTGGGCACCGACCCGCGGTGGTTTGATCTCCGCCTCGACCGACGTCGCCCTGCCCGGCTCGACCGTGCAGTACTGGAAGCTCAATACCGAGATCAACCACTACTGGCCGATCGGCAAGGGCTTCGTGCTGTACCTCGATGGCCAGGTCGGCTACGGCAAGACCTACGGCGGCAACGGCATCAGCGACGATGCCTTCGCGGCGCTGAAGAGTGCCAGCCTGGCGCAGAACCCCAACCATGTCCTCACCGACATGCGCCAGGACCTGCCGTTCTGGCAGAACTTCTACGCCGGCGGCGTGCGCGACGTGCGCGGCTACCAGGACAACACGCTGGGGCCGCGGGTCTGCATCGACGGCAGCGCTCCGGACGCCAAAGGCACATGCAACAACGGCGCCTACTATTCACAGCCGATCGGCGGCGCGTTCAAGGTGCTCGGCACCGCGCAGGTGTTCCTGCCGCTGCCGTTCCTGAAGGACGTCAACACCGCGCGCGTGTCCTGGTTCATGGACGTCGGCAATGTCTACAAGGACTACAAGAGCTTCGACGCCAGCGAGCTGCGCGCCTCCACCGGCCTGTCGCTGCAATGGCAGGCACCGATCGGCCCGCTGATCATCAGCTTCGCCATGCCGCTGCGCTCGAAGGCCGCCGATCGCAACTACGAGGAGCGCATCCAGTTCACCTTCGGCAGCCAGTTCTGAGCTGACCCGGTCAGGAGTCGAACGAAAGCGCGGCCAGGCCGCGCTTTCTTTTGCCGCCGCGGCGCACCGCAGCCGGGGGCGCCACCCCCTACAATGGCCGCAGGTTCCGGAGCCACCCATGAGCGCAATCAACTACACGGTGACCGAGCTGGCCGAGCGGTTCGGCCTCGGTCTCAGCGGCGACGGCGCACGGCTCATCGACGGCGTCGGCACTCTGGCCGGCGCCGGCCCCGGCCAGCTGAGCTTCCTCTCCAACAGCAAGTACTCGGCCCAGCTGGCCGCCACGCGCGCCGGCGTGGTGGTGCTGCGCGAGGAGAACCTTGCCGACTGTCCCACCGCGGCGCTGCTTGCGCGCGACCCCTACGTCGCCTACGCGAAGATCGCCGTGCTGTTTGAACGGCTGCCAGCCGCACCCGCAGGCGTGCACCCCAGCGCCGTGGTCGCCGCCGGTGCGCAGGTCAGCGCCAGCGCCAGCATCGGCCCGGGCTGCGTGATCGCCGACGGCGCGGTGATCGGCGACGGCGCCGTACTCGGCCCGCACTGCATCATCGGCGAGGGCTGCACAGTGGGTGCGCAATCGCGGCTGGTGGCGCGGGTCACCCTGGTCACCCGGGTCACGCTGGGCCAGCGCGTGCTGGTGCATCCCGGCGCGGTAATCGGCTCGGACGGCTTCGGGCTGGCCTTCGACACCGACCACTGGATCAAGCTGCCGCAGCTCGGCGGCGTGCGCATCGGCGACGACTGCGAGATCGGCGCGAACACCACGATCGACCGCGGCGCGCTGGACGACACCGTGCTGGAAGAAGACGTGCGGCTGGACAACCAGGTCCAGATCGCCCACAACGTGCACGTCGGCGCGCATACCGCGATGGCCGGCTGCGCCGCGGTGGCCGGCAGCGCGAAGATCGGCCGCTACTGCATGATCGCCGGCAACGCCGGTGTGCTCGGCCATCTCGAGCTGGCCGACCGGGTTACCATTACCGCCAAGAGCCTGGTCACGCACTCGATCCGCGAGCCCGGCGAATATTCATCCGGCGTGCCGCTGCAGGACAACCGCCAGTGGCGGAAGAACGCGGCGCGCTTCAAGCACCTGGACGAGTACGCGCGCCGAGTGTCGGCGCTGGAGAAGGACAGCAACAATGAGTGAGCAAGGCGACTTCATGACATTGCCGATCAACGTGGAGCAGATCCTGGAACTGCTGCCGCACCGCTACCCGTTCCTACTGGTGGACCGCGTGGTCGAGATCGTGCCCGACGTCAGCGTGGTCGCACTGAAGAACGTGACCATCAACGAGCCGTTCTTCCAAGGCCACTTCCCCAGCCACCCGGTGATGCCCGGCGTGCTGATCATCGAGGCGATGGCGCAGACCGCCGGCCTGCTGACCCAGCTGAGCCGGCACTTCAAGGGCGACAAGGGCAGCCCGCTGTTCTACCTGGTCAAGGTGGACAACGCGCGCTTCAGCGCGCCGGTGGTGCCCGGCGACCAGTTGCGCTTCGAGGTCAACCAGAAGCGCCTGATGCGCGGCATGGGCCTGTTCGCCGCGCGCAGCCTGGTCGATGGCAAGGAAGTGGCCAGCTGCGAACTGATGTGCGCCGCGAGGGCCGGAAAATGATCCATTCCACTGCGTCGGTCGATCGCTCCGCCGTCATCGGCAGCAACGTCAGCATCGGCGCCTACAGCGTGATCGGCGCCGAAGTCGAGATCGGCGACGGCACGGTGGTCGGCCCGCATGTGGTGATCGAAGGCCCCACCCGGATCGGCCGCGACAACCGCATCACCCAGTTCGCCTCGCTCGGCGTCGCGCCGCAGGACAAGAAGTGGCAGGGCGAGCGCACCGAGCTGGTGATCGGCGACCGCAACCTGATCCGCGAATTCACCACCCTCAATCGCGGCACCGGCCACGGCGGCGGCGTCACCCGCATCGGCGACGACAACTGGGTGCTCGCCTACGTGCATATCGCGCATGACTGCCAGATCGGCAACAACGTGGTGTTCTCCAACTATTCCGCCCTGGCCGGGCACGTCACCATCGGCGACTGGACCATCCTGTCCGGCTATTCCGGCGTGCACCAGTTCTGCAAGGTCGGCGCGCACGCCTTCATCGGCATGGGCTGCCTGGTCGGCCACGACGTGCCGCCGTTCGTGACGATGGCGAACGAGCAGCAGGGCCGCCCGCGCGGCATCAACAGCGAGGGCCTGAAGCGCCGCGGCTTCGACGCCACCCGCATCGCGGCGATCAAGCGCGCCTACCGCACGCTGTACATGGCCGGCCTGTCGTTGCCCGAGGCACGCGAGAAGCTGGCCGAGCAGGCGCGCGAAAGCGACGACGTGCGGGCGATGCTGGATTTCCTCGACCAGAGCGAGCGCGCGCTCGCCCGATAAGCCGGGATTCGGGATTCGGGATTCGGGATTCGGGATTCGGGATTCGGGATTCGGGATTCGGGATTCGGGATTCGGGATTCGGGAAGAGCATTACGCATCCGCCAGGCCCGCGGGCAAGGCACTACACTTGCGCGCATGAGCCACATCGCGCCCAGCGAATCCCGAATCCCGAATCCCGAATCCCCGTTGGTAGCCATCCTCGCCGGCGAGGATTCCGGCGACCAGCTGGGCGCCGACCTGATCGTGGCACTGCGCCAGCGCTACCCGCAGGCGCGTTTCGTCGGCATCGGCGGCGCGCGCATGCAGCGCGAGGGTTTCGACTCCTGGTACGACATCCGCGAGCTGTCGCTGTTCGGCTTCAGCGAGGTGGTCCGCCACCTACCCCGCCTGCTGCGGCTGCGCAAGGCGCTGGTCGCGCGGTTGCTCAAGGAACGGCCGGCCGTGGTGGTCGGCATCGACGCGCCGGACTTCAACCTCGGCGTGGAACAGCGCCTGAAACAGGCCGGCCTGCTCACCGTGCATTACGTCAGTCCGTCGGTCTGGGCCTGGCGCGAGCAGCGCGCCGAGAAGATCGGTCGCAGCGCCAGCCGCGTGCTGTGCCTGTTCCCGATGGAGCCGCCGATCTACGCAAAGCACGGCGTTGACGCCCGCTTCGTCGGCCATCCGCTGGCCGATCGTTTCGCGCTGGTCTCCGACCGCGTCGGCGCGCGCGACACCCTGCAGCTGCCGCAGCAGGCACCGGTGCTGGCGGTGCTACCCGGCAGCCGGCTGTCCGAGGTCGACCGGCTGGGCCGGGTCTTCATCGACGCGGCGCAGCGGGTGGCCGCCGCGTTACCCGGGCTGCGCGTGGTGATCCCGGCCGCCAACCCGCAGGTGCGCGCCCGCCTCGGCGAACTGCTCGCTGGCGGCCCGCACGGCGAAAGTGCACCGCTGCTGCTGGACGGCCACGCGCACGAGGCCATGCTGGCTGCCGACGTGGTGCTACTGGCCTCCGGCACCGCCACGCTGGAGGCGATGCTGGCCAAGCGCCCGATGGTGGTGGGCTACCGCGTGGCGCCGCTGAGTTACCGCATCGCCCGCGCGCTGAAAATGCTGAAGACCGACGTCTACGCGCTGCCGAACATCCTGGCCCGCGCCTGCGGCCTCGGCGATGCCCTGCTGGTGCCCGAGCTGATGCAGGACGACTGCACCGCCGACCGGCTGGCCGCCGCCACGCTCGACCTGTTCAGGGACAGCGAGCGGCGCGGCATGATCGTGGCCGCGTTCGAGCAGTTGCACCAGGCCCTGCGCGGCGGCCTGCAGGGCCACGCGGGGCAGCGCGCGGCGGCCGCGATCGCCGAGCTGATCGACGCGGAGCGCCGCGATGGATAAGCAGCCGGCCCGCGTCCTCTGGCCGGAACCACCAGCCCGGGGCGGGCGGCGGACGGACGCGGGAAGCATCCTCGTCGCCGGCGTCGACGAAGCCGGTCGTGGCCCGCTGGCTGGCCCGCTGGCGGTGGCCGCAGTGATCCTCGACGCTGCCCGCCCGGTCAGCGGGCTGAACGACTCCAAGCAGCTCAGCGAAGCAAAACGCGAGGCGCTGTATCCGCTGATCATCGAGCGTGCGCTGGCGTATTGCATCGTGCTGATCGAGCGCGAGGAGATCGACCGCGTGAACATCTTCCAGGCCACCATGGCCGGCATGAGCCGCGCGCTGGCCGGCCTGATGCCGGTGGCCCACGAGGCGCTGATCGACGGCAACCAGCTGCCGAAGGACCTGCCCTGCCCGGCCCGCGCGATCGTCGGCGGCGATGCGCTGGAGCCGGCGATCAGCGCGGCCTCGATCCTGGCCAAGGTCAGCCGCGACCGCGTGATGGTGGCACTCGATGGCGAGTACCCCGGCTACGGCTTCGCCGCGCACAAGGGCTACTCCACCCCGGCGCACCTGGCCGCGCTGCAGCGGCTCGGACCGTGCGCGCAGCACCGCCGCAGCTTTGCGCCGGTACGCCTGCTGCTGGACCAGGGACAATTGTTCTGACCGCCGCAGCGGCGGCCGATCGCGCCGCCGACGAGACGCTCCGGCATAGGCCATCGGTCTATGCAACTTTCCCTCGATCGGGCGCATCATTGGCATCAGGGAGCGCCACCCGCACGGACGCGTCCGCAGCAGCGGCGCCGTCCAGCCCAGGTCGACCCGGCCACTGCTGCTACAGGTGCCTCGACGCACCATGCAGATCGCAGGAGTCGTGCCATGATGCCTCCGTCCATCCGCCCACCCGCTCCACCGATGCCGGCCAGCATGGCCGTGCCCGAGTCGCTCCAGGCCGCAGCCGACGACGCCGACGAGACGCTGCCGCTGCACGCCGACTACAACCGCCGCCGACTGGTGGTGGACAGCCTGGAGCACTACCTGTTGCCCGCCGGCGAGGATGGCGAACGCTTCCGCGTCCGCTGAACCGCCTCGCTCTTGCGCGGCCCGGGCCGCACCGGCGGCAGCCTCCGCCAGACTGATGCTGCCGTCGGCGACGGCCGCCACGGCAGCTTGACCGGCGGCGCCCGGCGAGGCCGCGCCGCGCTTCGCGCAAACCGCGCACAAGTCAATCTTGCCGCTGGGCAAGGTGGCGGGTAGCCTGCGGAGACTCACCGCACAAGAACGCATGACCGTCCGCTATACCCACCTGCACCTGCACAGCGAATACTCGCTGGTCGACTCGACCATCCGCATCAAGGCGCTGGTTACCGCCTGCGTGCGCGACGGCATCCCGGCGGTGGCGCTGACTGACGACAGCAACATGTTCGCGCTGGTGAAGTTCTACAAGGCCTGCACCGCCGCCGGCATCAAGCCGATCGGCGGCTGCGACCTGTGGATCAGCCCAGCGGACGACCCGCGCCCATGGCGGCTCACCCTGCTGTGCCAGCACCGCGAGGGCTATCTCAATTTGTCGCGGCTGGTCTCGCGCGCGTGGCAGGAAGGCCAGCACGGCGGCCGTGCGCTGGTCGAGGCCGGCTGGCTCAGCGCCGGCGCCAGCAGCGGGCTGATCGCCCTGCTCGGCCGCGAAAGCGAAGTCGGCCGCATCGCGCTGAACCAGGGCGCCGAGGCGGCGCTGGCCAGGCTGCGCCCGCTGGCGCGGCTGTTCCCCGAGCGGTTGTACCTGGAGCTGACCCGCTGCGGCCGCGAGGGCGAGGAAAACTGGAACACCGCCGCACTGGCGCTGGCCGCCGAACTCGGCCTGCCGGTGCTGGCCAGCAACGACGTGCGCTTCCTCACCCAGGACGATTTCGGCGCGCACGAGGCGCGCGTGTGCATCCAGCAGGGCCGCGTGCTGGCCGACCCCAAGCGACCGCGCGAGTACAGCGACCAGCAGTACCTGAAGACGCCCGACGAGATGGCCGCGCTGTTCGCGGACATCCCCGAGGCGCTGGAAAACACCGTCGAGCTGGCGAAACGCTGCACGCTGGAGCTGAAATTCGGCAAGTACTACCTGCCCGACTTCCCGGTACCCGAGGGCCACGACCTCGACAGCCACATCCGCGAGCTGGCACGGCAAGGCCTCAAGGAGCGCCTGGCCAACGCGCCGCTGGCCGCCGACCACACGCTGGCCGACTACCAGGCGCGGCTGGAGCGCGAGCTGGACGTCATCGTCAAGATGGGCTTTCCGGGCTACTTCCTGATCGTGGCGGACTTCATCAACTGGGGCAAACAGAACGGCATTCCGGTCGGGCCCGGCCGCGGTTCCGGCGCCGGCTCGCTGGTGGCCTGGGCGCTGAAGATCACCGACCTCGACCCGCTGCAGTTCAACCTGCTGTTCGAGCGCTTCCTCAACCCCGAACGCGTGTCGATGCCCGACTTCGACATCGACTTCTGCATGGATCGCCGCGACGAGGTGATCGACTACGTCGCGCGCAAGTACGGCCGCGACCGCGTCAGCCAGATCATCACCTACGGCTCGATGGCGGCCAAGGCGGTGCTGCGCGATTCCGGCCGCGTGCTCGGCTTCGGCTACAACCAGGTCGACCGCATCGCCAAGCTGATTCCGGCGCGGCCGCTCGACCTCACGCTGTCGTGCGCGCTGGGCCGCAGCGAGAAGGCGAAGAAGGAGCCCGAGCGTGTCGTCAAGGAATTCTGCGAGCTGTACGAGCAGGACGAGGAAGCACGCGCGCTGATCGACCTGGCGCTGAAGCTGGAGAACCTCACCCGCAACGCTGGCAAGCACGCCGGCGGCGTGGTGATCGCGCCCAGCCCGCTGACCGATTTCGCCCCGCTGTACTGCGAAGCCGGCGGCGGCGGCGTGGTGACCCAGTACGACAAGGACGACGTGGAAGCGGTCGGCCTGGTGAAGTTCGACTTCCTCGGCCTGCGCACGCTGACCATCATCGACTGGGCGGTGAAGGCGATCAACGCACGCCGCGCGAAAGAGCGACCCCATCTGCCCTCCGGGCATCTTGAACCGAGGCCATCCATGGCCTCGGCCCTGCGGGCAGCCGAGGCTGCTCGAGACGGCAATCCTGCCGTCTCGTCCCTGCAGGCAGGGGAAGACAATGCGGAGCAGCCTGCGGCTGCCGCGAGTTCCATGGGCGAGGGGCCGCTGGACATTTCGCAGTTGCCGCTGGACGACGCGCCCACCTACGAACTGCTGAAGAAGGCGCAGACCGTCGCCGTGTTCCAGCTCGAATCCTCCGGCATGCAGCGCATGCTGAAGGACGCCAAACCCGACCGCTTCGAGGACATCATCGCGCTGGTGGCGCTGTACCGCCCCGGCCCGATGGACCTGATCCCCAGCTTCATCGCGCGCAAGCACGGCCGCGAGGAAGTGGACTACCCCGACCCGCGCGTCGAGCCGATCCTGAAAGAGACCTACGGCATCATGGTCTACCAGGAGCAGGTGATGCAGATGGCGCAGATCGTCGGCGGCTACTCGCTCGGCGGCGCCGACCTGCTGCGCCGCGCGATGGGCAAGAAGAAAGTCGAGGAGATGGCCAAGGAGCGCGCCAAGTTCCGCGAGGGCGCGGCGAAGGACGGTCTCTCCGGCGAAAAGGCCGACGCAATCTTCGACCTGATGGAGAAGTTCGCCGGCTACGGTTTCAACAAGTCGCACGCGGCCGCCTACGCGCTGGTCTCCTATCAGACCGCCTGGCTGAAGACGCACTACCCGGCCGAGTTCATGGCCGCCACGATCTCCTCGGACATGGACAACACCGACAAGGTGGTGACCTTCCTCGACGAGTCGCGCGCCATCGGCATCGCCGTGCAGCCACCGGACGTCAACGCGTCCGAGTACATGTTCGTGGCGATCGAACCTCGCACGATCCAGTACGGCCTCGGCGCAATCAAGGGCGTCGGCCAGGGCGCGTGTGAAGCGATCGTGGCCGAGCGCGCGCATGGCCGTTACACCGACCTGGCCGATTTCTGCCGCCGCGTGGATCCCACCAAGCTCAACCGCCGCGTGCTGGAAGCACTGGTCCTGTCTGGCGCGCTGGATGCGCTCGCCGCCAACCGAGCCAGCCTGATGCTGCAGCTGCCCGACGCGATCAAGGCCGCCGAGCAGCACCTGCGCGACCGGCAGTCCGGCCAGAACGACATGTTCGGCGCGGCCATGGGCAACGCTACCCCGGTACTGAAGATCGAGCTGCCCACCGTGCCGGAATGGCCGCTGGAGCAGAAACTGCAGGGCGAGCGCGACACCCTGGGCCATTACCTGTCCGGCCATCCCACCGACCCGTGGAAGGACGAACTGGCACAGTTGTCGACCTGCCCGCTCGGCGAGATCGCCGACCGCTACCAGCCGCCGAAGCCGCGCAAGAACGACCACGACGACAACAACCGTTTCCGCCGCGGCCCCGATACGCCGTGGACTGTCGCCGGCATGGTCACTGCCGTGCGCAAGCGCGGCGACAGCGACGCCTTCGTGCGGCTGGAAGACGGCAGCGGCCTCATCGAGGTGAGCTTCTTCGGCGAGCTGTACCAGCAGATCGCGCCGCTGCTGACCCGCGACGAGATGCTGGTGGTCGACGGCGGCCTGCGCATCGACGAGTTCTCCGGCGGCGGCTTCCAGCTGCGCGCGCGCAGCGCCTGCTCGCTGGCCGACGCCTGCCGCCGCCACGCGCGATTGCTGCAGCTGAAGTTGAACGGCATCGGCCCGGGTTTCGTCGAACAACTGCAGCACGCACTGGCCGGCTACCGCGGCGGCCGCACCAGCGTGACCCTGCATGGCTACCGCAACCGCCACGCCCAGGCCGACTTCGAGCTGGGCGAGGCCTGGCGGGTGGACGCCATCCCCGACCTGCTGCGCGCCGTGCGCGCCCTGCCCGGCGTGAAAGCCGCGCGCCTGCGCATCGTCAAGCAGCACGATTGAAGAGCCGGGATTGAAGAGCCGGAATTCGGGATTCGGGATTTGGGATTCGGGGTTTTGGGTCCGTAAAAGCCGGAGATGGAAATCCGCGTACCCCGACGACGTCATTCCCGCGAAAGCGGGAATCCATTTTGCCCCTGAGCAAACAACCAGATGGACTCCTGCTTTCGCGGGAATGACGAGCAAAGGAACAGCGAAAGTCAGGCTCGCCCTGCTCCATCCCCTGCTCGCAACCCGCAAGCCCGCTTTGCTCCCTCCCCTGCTGCGCAGGGGAGGGTTGGGGTAGGGTCAGCTCTTGATCTCGAAGTCCAAGATCAAAAGCCTCACCCCCTCACCTGAAGGACTCCCTGCGGTCGCTGACCTCCCCCTGCTGCGCAGGGGGAGGAACCGTTCCTGTCACTTCCGGCCCCGCTCCAGCATCGCCTTCAGGTCGGCGAAGGGGTTGCCGGTCGCCGGCGGCGCGTCATCCACCGCCATCACCCCGCCGCGCACGTGGTCGATGTACCGCGCGTGCTCGTTGTCATGGCAATACACGCACAGCAACTCCCAGTTGCTGCCGTCCGGCGGGTTGAAATCGTGGTCGTGGTTGCGGTGGTGCACGGTCAGTTCCTGCAGGTTCGCGCGGGTGAACTCGCGCGCGCAGCGGCCGCACACCCACGGGTACATCTTCAGCGCGCGCTCGCGATAGCCCAGCTCGCGCTGTTCGGCGGCGCGTCGGGCCTCGGCTACGATGCGGTCGAGTTTCGCGTTGTCGATGGGCTTGCTGGGCATGGCGACGATCCGGCAGCGATGTCTGATGGGCGGACGATAGCGCAACCGCCGGCCCGCGGCAGGCAGCTGTCGACTCCGTCACGGCCCATACGGCGGCATTCTCGCGGTTTCCAGCGGAACGGTATACTGGGCCGCTTCCGTGCCATGAAAAGCAACGAATGAACCCCAACTTCCTCGATTTCGAACAACCGATTGCCGAACTGGACGCGAAGATCGAAGAGCTTCGCCATGCCAGCAGCGGCCAGGCGTTCAACATCGACGAGGAAGTCGGCCGCCTGCGCGAGAAGCTCAAGATCAAGACTGCGGAGATCTTCCGCAACCTCAACTCGTGGCAGACCACCCAGCTCTCGCGCCACCCGGCGCGGCCGTACACGCTCGACTACATCGGCGTGATCTGCGAGGAGTTCCACGAGCTGGCCGGCGACCGCATGTACGCGGACGACGCCGCCATCGTGGGCGGCCTGGGCCGCATCAACGGCCGGCCGGTGATGATCATCGGCCACCAGAAGGGGCGCAACACCAAGGACAAGGTGCGCCGCAACTTCGGCATGCCTCGTCCCGAGGGCTACCGCAAGGCGCTGCGCCTGATGAAGATGGCCGAGCGCTTCAGCCTGCCGCTGCTGACCCTGATCGATACTCCCGGCGCCTACCCCGGCGTGGGCGCCGAGGAGCGCGGCCAGAGCGAGGCGATTGCGCGCAACCTGCTGGAGATGGCGGAGCTGAAGGTGCCGATCGTGTGCACGGTGATCGGCGAGGGCGGTTCCGGCGGCGCGCTGGCCATCGGCGTGGGCGACCGCACCAACATGCTGCAGTACTCGACCTATTCGGTGATCTCGCCCGAGGGCTGTGCCTCGATCCTGTGGAAGAGCGCCGATAAGGTGAAGGATGCCGCCGAGGCGCTGGGCATGACCGCACCGCGCCTGCTGGAACTGGGCCTGGTCGACAAGCTGGTGCGCGAGCCGCTGGGCGGCGCCCACCGCAACCCGCGCTCGATGGCGATCCGCCTGAAGGCGGTGCTGCTCAACCAGCTCGACGAACTGCAGGCCATGCCGGTCACCGACCTGCTCGAACAGCGCTACAAGCGCCTGCGCAGTTACGGGGCTTATCAGGAATAACGTGCCGCAACCGTAGGAGCCCGCTTGCGCGGCGATACTCTTCGAATCCCGAATCCCGGCCCTCAAAGCATCACCCGCGAGCGGGCTCCTACGGCAACAACGGGTGCGCGGCCAGGCGTTACCATCCGTCCATCCCTTCCGATGGATCCCCGTCATGGCCCACGACAAGCTCGCCGTACTGATCGACGCCGACAACGCCCGCCCAGCGATCGTCGAAGGCCTGCTCGCCGAGGTGGCGAAGTACGGCACCGCGCACGTCAAGCGCATCTACGGCGACTGGACCAAACCCGACCTCAACGGCTGGAAGGAGGTGCTGCTGCGCCACTCGATCCAGCCGATCCAGCAGTTCCGCTACACCGTCGGCAAGAACGCCACCGACTCGGCGATGATCATCGACGCGATGGATCTGCTCTATGCCGGGCGCTTCGACGGCTTCTGCATCGTCTCCAGCGACAGCGACTTCACCCGGCTCGCCTCGCGCATCCGCGAATCGGGCCAGACCGTGTACGGCTTCGGCGAGAAGAAGACGCCGGAGCCGTTCCGCACGGCCTGCGACAAGTTCATCTACACCGAGGTGCTGGCCGGCACCGCCGAGGCCGAGACCGCGGCCGCGCCGAAACCGCGCTCGGCGAAGGAGCTGCGCGGCGACACGCGCCTGATGAACCTGCTGCGCGGCGCGCTGGAGGCGGCCTCGGACGACACCGGCTGGGCCAGCCTCGGCACCATCGGCAGCATCATCAGCAAGCAGTCGCCCGACTTCGACTCGCGCAACTACGGCTACGCCAAGCTCAGCGGCCTGATCAAGGGCATCGGCCTGTTCGAGACCGAGGAACGCCAGATCGGCAACGGCAAGCATCTCTACGTTCGGCCGCGCGACGGCAAGAAGTGAGCAACCCGCTGCAAGCGCACCTGCAGGCCTCCCTCGCGGCCATGCCGCCGGCCCCGCTGTGCGTTGCCTTCAGCGGCGGCCCGGATTCCACCGCCCTGCTGCACGCGCTGACGCAAATGCCCGAGGCGCGCAGGCGCGGCCTGCGCGCGCTGCACGTCGACCACGGCCTGCACCCCGACAGCGCCGCCTGGGCGGAACATTGCCGGCACTTCTGCGCCGCGCTGGGGCTGCCGTGCGAAGTGTTGCGCGTGCAGGTCGAGCGAGGCGCCGGCATCGGCCTGGAAGCGGCCGCGCGCCACGCGCGCCACGCCGCACTGGCCGCGCAGCTGCGCGACGGCGAATGCCTGCTGCTCGGCCACCACCGCGACGACCAGGTCGAGACCGTGCTGCTGAAACTGCTGCGCGGCGCCGGCCCGGAAGGGCTAGGCGGCATGCGCACGCTGCGCCCGTTCGGCCGCGGCCAGCTGTGGCGGCCGCTGCTGGCGTTGTCGCGGCAGCAGTTGCGCGACTACGTCGAGGCGCAACGGCTGGATGTCATCGACGACCCGTCCAACGCCGACACCTCGCTGGCGCGCAACCGCCTGCGCCACGAGATCCTGCCGCGGCTGGCGCGAGGCTGGCCACAGGCGGCGGATTCGATTCTGCACAGCGCCGCGCTCTGCCACGCTGCTGCCGACGCGCTGCGCTTGCAATGGCTGGCCGCGTTCGACGCCCTGCACCACCCGGCCAGCCGCAGCCTAAACGCCGCCGGCTGGCTGGCGCTGCTGCCGGCGCTGCGCCAGCCGCTGCTCGATCACTGGCTGCACCGGCAAGGCCTGCCCGCACCCAGCACCGCCCAGCGCCGGCAGATCGAGCGTCAGTGCGGCGCGCGTGCGGGCCAGTTGCCGTGCATCCGCTGGGCCGGCGCCGAACTGCATATCTGGAAGGACCGGCTGTGGGCCTTGCCACCGCCGGCTGGCGCCATCGACGCCGGCTGGCAGGCGCCCTGGCGCGGCGAACCGCTGGCGCTGCCCGATGGCGGCGAGCTCGCGCTGACACGCGAAGGCGCCTGCCTCGCCGAGCCGCTGCTGGTACGCCTGCGCCGCGGCGGCGAACGCATCAAGCCCGCGGGCGACGCGCATACGCGCGAGCTGCGCGACCTGTTCCAGCAGTCGCAGCTGCCGCCGTGGCAGCGCCACGCCTGCCCGCTGTTGTACGCCGGCGACGAACTGGTCGCGGTGGCCGACCGCTGGGCCAGCGCCCGGGGCGCGGCGATTTTCCGCCAGGCCGGCGCGCTGCCGCGCTGGCGCGCGGGGCGCTGATCCAGGTCACGCCCATCGCGTTCCGCAGCCCGCGCAGATTGATTCCGGACGGCTGCTGCGCTAGCGTTGCCGGCCATGGCCAAGACCGTTCCCGCCCCCGGCAAGACCCCACCCGTCGCCGATTTCGAACACTCCCTCGACGAGCTGGAACAACTGGTCGCGAAGATGGAAACCGGCGAAATGAGCCTGGACGAATCGCTGGCCTCGTTCGAGCGCGGCATCGGCCTGTTCCGCCATTGCCAGCAGTCGCTGGAGCAGGCCGAACTGCGCGTGCGCTTGCTGCTCGACCCCGAAGCCCCCGACAGCGCCGAACCGTTTGAACCCGAACTCTGAGCTGGGTCCCGCGCTGCAGTCGCTGATCGGGCGCACCGAACAGGCACTCGACCGCCACCTGCCGCCAGCCGGGCAATCCCCCACCGAACTGCATCGCGCGATGCGCTACGCCGTGCTTGGTGGCGGCAAGCGGCTGCGCCCGCTGCTGGTCTACGCCACCGCGCACGCCCTGGGCGAAGACGGGCCGCAACTGGATGCCGCTGCCTGCGCGGTGGAGCTGATCCACGCCTATTCGCTGGTGCACGACGACCTGCCGGCGATGGACGACGACGCGCTGCGCCGCGGCCGCCCGACCTGCCATGTCGTGTTCGGCGAGGCGATGGCGATCCTCGCCGGCGACGCGCTGCAGGCGCTGGCATTCGAGATCCTCGCCGACCATGCCGGTGACAGCGCTGACGCAGCCACCGGCATCGCCATGCTGCGCGCGCTGGGCCGCGCCTGCGGCGCCGAGGGCATGGCCGGCGGCCAGGCACTGGACCTGGCGGCGGTCGGCCAGGCGCTCACGCTGGGCGAACTGGAGCACATGCACGCCTGCAAGACCGGCGCGCTGATCCGCGCCTCGGTGCACCTCGGCGCGCTCGCCGCCGGCACCGGCGACAGTACGCTGCACGCGCTGGACCGCTACGCCCACGCGGTCGGCCTGGCCTTCCAGGTACGCGACGACATCCTCGACGTGGAAGGCGAATCGGCGGTGATCGGCAAGACCGCCGGCAAGGACGCCGCCGCCGCCAAGCCCACCTTCCCCTCGATCATCGGCCTCGACGCCTCGCGCGCGCGGCTGGCCGAACTCACCGACACCGCGCTGGCCGCGGTCGCGCCGCTGGGCAATCGTGCGGCGCTGCTGGAAGAACTGGCGCGGTACGCCGCCCACCGCCGCTACTGAACGCACCGCGCGCAACAAAAAGGCAGCCGCAAGGCTGCCTTTTTGCCGGACTGCGCTTACGCTACTTGATCAGCCGCAGGGTGAACGGGTAGCGGTAAAGCGTGCCCTCGTTCGCCTTGATCGCAGCGATGATGGTAAACACCAGCCACGCGACGCCGATGATCACCCACAGCGGAATCGCAATGATCAGGCCGATGCCCAGGGTCATCACGGACAGCAGTGCCAGCACCACGAACGCGATCGCCACGGTAATGTTGAAGTTCAGCGCCTCCTTGCCCTGGTCGGCGACAAACGGCATGGTGTCCTTCTTGACCAGCCAGATCACCAGCGGGCCGATGAAACAGCCCCAACCGCCGCCAAAGGCCCCGGTGAGGATGGCGCCGGCCAGCGCCGACAGGTGCGCGAACATCGCCCACTGGCGCTCCTCGGCGGAAGGAGCCCCAGCCATCGGCGGCTCGCTCGGCGGGGGCGGGATGACGGATTCGGGTGGAACGCTCATGCGCATCTCCTTCTTCGTCGAAGCTCACCGGCCGCTTGCCGGTCGTGCCGGTGCTAACAAGGCTCGCTCCGCTTTGCGGCAAGAACCTGTCACCCCGCCCAGCGTCTGTAGGAGCGCACCCTGCGCGCGATGCTCTCCGTCACGTGGGCGAAAAGGCATCGCGCACAGGGTGCGCTTGTATGTTTGGTCCCGGCAAGCGAGAAAGAGCTTGCCGGGGTGGAGGGACCAGGTTCGCATCTGGCCAAAGGCACAGACGGTAGGAGACTTCGTCCCGCCCCTCACCACCAGCGCCAATAAGGAATCTATCGGCCTTTGGGACCGACGATTTGTGGCAAGCCAGCGCAGGTGAGTTCCCGGCAAGCGCCCTGAAAGCTACCCGGGAGAACCCCTCATGGCAATGCATGTTGAAGCTCGATTGATTGGCGCCGATGTGGCCAAGGCGGAGCTGGTGATTCGCCAGTCCTGGTCGTCGGATGTGGTGAAGTTGAGCAATGAACGCAAGGCGATCGACCGCTACCTCAAGACGCTGGCCGGCCCCGTGTGCCTGGCGGTGGAAGCGACCAACGTCTTTCACGTCCTGCTGGTCGAGCGGGCTCACGCGTTGGGGCATTCGATCTACGTGATTGATGGCCTGCGGCTGAAGCGCTACCGCGAAAGCATCGGCGGACGAGCCAAGACCGATGCGTCGGACGCCGCCTTGCTATTGCGCTACCTCACGCATGAAAAGAGCGATCTGCGGGCGTGGACCCCGCCGCCAGCGGGCTATGCCACGGTCCAGCGTCTACTGCGCCGTCGCGCCGTGCTGGTTCAGGCACAAACGACCTTGCGTCAGAGCCTGCAATGCCTGCCGGAGCTAAAGACCTCCACGCGCGCCATGCTGGCCAAGATGGCCCACCTGCAGCACCTCATCGACCAACGCGTGCAGAAGGCACTGCTGCATCAAGGCTGGAACGCCGACGCACGACGCTGTGAGGGGATCGAGGGGATCGGCCCCGTCACCGCCGCCGCCCTGACCCTGATCTTCCACCGCGGCGCCTTCAAGAGCGCCGATGCCTACATCGCCTTCATCGGCATGGACGTCCGTGTCCGCGAGTCAGGCACCTTCAGCGGACGACGCAAGCTGACCAAGAAAGGGGACCCGGAACTGCGCCGGTTGCTTTACATGGCCGCCATGACCGCTTGTCGATCGTCCACCTGGAAACCCTTCTACGAGCGTGCCATGGCACGTGGCTTGACCCGCATCCAGGCGCTGGTCGCGCTCGGACGCAAACTCGCACGTATCGCCTTCGCGCTGCTCAAAAACCAGTCCAACTACCGCGCCAAGGCGCATCAGATGGCTTGACCAACAACATAGAATCTCCTACACGGATACGCGCAAGGCGCCGCTGGATCGGGCGGGATCGGGCGGCGATGGTCCCCGAATGACGAATCCTCCGGGTCACCGGGCATTGCGCAAGGGGCGTGTCTCCCTGCCTGGGCAGGTTTATCTGCTGACGGCCACGACGGCCGGGCGCATGCCCTGGTTTCGCAACCCGGACCTCGCCCGCACGATGTGCCAGTTGACGATCGACCCTGGCACCTGGGGCGATGCGCACCTGCTTTGCTGGGTACTGATGCCCGACCATTGGCACGGCCTGATCCAGCTCGGTGAAAGCGACAGCCTTTCCATCGCGACGAACCGCTTCAAGGCTCTCTCAGCCAAGCGGCTGGCCGATCTTCGGCCTGGACGCATGTTGTGGAGCCGCGGTTTCCACGACCATGCGCTGCGCCGGGAAGAGGACATCATCGCCGTGGCGCGATACATCGTCGCCAACCCCGTGCGTGCCGGGCTGGTGCGTCGGGCGCTGGATTACCCGTACTGGAACTGCGTCTGGCTGGAGCGCACCCTGCGCGCGATGCTCTCCGTCACGTGGGCGAAAAAGCATCGCGCACAGGGTGCGCTCATACGGAAATCGCGCCTACTCGCCCGCCACGGTCATGCGGTCGAGCAGGATCGAGCCGGTCAGGACGTGCGAGCGTGGGTCGACGTCGGTACCCACCGCGACGATGCCGGCGAACATCTCGCGCAGGTTCGCCGCGATGGTGATGCCTTCCACCGGGTAGGCGATGCGGCCGTTCTCGACCCAGAAACCCGACGCGCCGCGCGAATAGTCGCCGGTGACCACGGACACCCCCTGCCCCATCACCTCGGTCACCAGCAGGCCGTTGCCCAGGCGCTGCAGCATGCCGGCGAAATCGCTACGCTCGCCGTCGGCCGCGCCCGGCTCCACGATCAGGTTGTGCACGCCACCGGCGTTGCCGGTCGACTGCAGGCCCAGCTTGCGCGCCGAGTAGCTGCCCAGCACGTAGCGCGCCAGCACGCCGCCCTCGACCAGCGCGCTGTCGACGGTGGCCACACCCTCGGCGTCGAAGTTGCCCGAGCCCTGCCCGCGCGGCAGATGCGGCCGCTCGTCGATGTTCAGCCACGCCGGCATGACCGGCTTGCCGGCGTGGTCGAGCAGGAAGCTGGCGCGGCGGTACAGCGCGCCACCGCTGACCGCGCCGAGCAGGTGGCCGACCAGCCCGCGCGCCAGCTCCGGCGCGAACAGCACCCGGCACTGCCGCGTGGACAGGCCGCGCGCGCCCAGCCGCGCCAGCGTGCGTTCGGCGGCCTTGTCGCCGAGCGCCTGCGCGCTGATGAAATCGCCGGCGGCACGCACACTGTCGTACCAGTAGTCGCGCTGCATGCCGTCCTCGTCGCCGGCGATCAGCGCCAGCGACAGCGCATGCCGCGTGCCGCGCTCGCGCCCGACGAAGCCGTGCGAATTCGCGTACACCGACAGCCCCTGTCCGGCCTGCACGCTGGCGCCATCGGAATTGCTGATGCCGGCGTGCGCACGGCCGGCGTCCTCGATGGCGATGCCCAGCTCGATCGCCTGCGCGGTGTCGATGTCCCACGGATGCCACAGATCGAGATCGGGGAATGACATTGCCATGCGCGTCGCGTCGGCCAGCCCCGCGGCCGGGTCTTCCTCGGTGTAGCGGGCGATCGCGCAGGCCTGGTCCAGTGTGGCCTGGATCGAATCGGGGTGGAGGTCGGCGGTGCTGGCCGAACCCTTGCGCTGGCCGAAGTACACGGTCAGGCCGAAACCGCGGTCGCGGGTGTGCTCCACCGTCTCCACCTCGCCCAGGCGCACGTTCACGCTCAAGCCGGTGTCGATGCTCGCCGCCACCTCGGCCTGGCTGGCGCCGGCGATGCGGGCGCGGCGGATCACGTCCTCGGCCAGCTCGGCCAGGCGGTCAAGCTCGTGCAGGCTGCGGTCCTGGCTGATGGCAACTTCGCTCACGATGGGGTTTTCCTGGGATATAGGCGGGTAGAATAAGCGGTCCGCGACCGCTGCCCCGAAACGTGGGGGCGCGGCGGCCAAATGCAAAGCGGAGAACGCCATGCAACCTACCGCCGGCATCTATCGTCACTACAAGGGCCAGCGCTACCGCGTGCTGGGTACTGCCCGCCACAGCGAGACGATGGAACCACTGGTGGTCTACCAGGCGCTCTACGGCGACCATGGACTGTGGGTGCGTCCCGCCGCGATGTTCAACGAGACCATCGAACTGGACGGCGAACCAATCGCCCGTTTTGCACTGGAACAGGCCGACGGCGAACAGGCCGGGCCGACCAGCAGCGCCCCCGTCTGATTCGAGCCCTTCTTCCGGAACCACGACCTTGAGCCCGAGCCGCAGCCGCAACCAGCACGAACTCGACGACACCGATTACGGCCCCAGTCGCAGCCAACAGCGCCGCGAGGCACTGGCCGTGCTCGAACTGGCCGCCCAGCTGATCGAACTGCCGCCGACCCGACTGGCGAAACTCGATCTGCCCGACGACGTGCGCGACGAGATCGCCAACGTACGGCGCATCCCCTCGCACATCGCGCGCAAGCGCCAGCTCGCCTTCCTCGCCAAGATCATGCGCCGCCACGACGACGAAGCGTTTGCCGCAGTGCGCGCCGAACTCGGCGAGAACCGCGACAAGCAGCGCCAGGAAACCGCCGCCATGCACCGCATCGAGGCGCTGCGCGAGCGCCTGCTCGGCGACGACGGCGACACCGCGTTGTCCGCCCTGCTCGCCGAACACCCCGGCACCGACCGCCAGCACCTGCGCTCGCTGGTACGCCAGGCCCGCATCGAGAAGGACACGCCGAACAAGCCACCGCGGGCATATCGGGAGATTTTTCAGCTGCTGAAGGATCTGGCGCAGTCGGGCGATTCGGCCGAAGGCTGACGCGCGGTACCTGTGGGAGCGCGGCTTGTGCGCGATGCTTTTTTCCTTAGGCCCCCCAAGCAGAAAGAATGGGCACAGCGCGTGGCGCAAGGCCGCGGTAGAACCGCAGGCCATCGTGGACCGCACCATTAATAAAAGTAATCGCGACCGTTGGTGACACATCCCATCAAAATGCCCCGCCCTTGCTCTTTGGCTCTCGCAACCACGCAGCGGTTGCGCGCCGAATGCGGGCCAGGATGGCCCGCTGCTCTACCTGGGGCCCCTCTGCAGCGGCGAGTCGGGGTCGACAGGCCGCGTAGCGCGACGTTGCCAGGGATGGCAACGCCTTTTCGCATGGGCAGGCGACGGCATGGATGCCGGAGTTGAGGCAACGCAGGAGCGGCTGTCCGAACCCGCTCGAAAAGCCCGGCCCCGGCTCACGGACTTGCCGCCCATTCATGGGCGGCAAGCGCCAAGCGGAGTGGCTTCTCTTGGAGCCACGTTTCTCTGGCCACACAGAGAAAGGTGGCTCGGCTGCCGTGGCAGACGAAAGCTTTTCGCCCGTGGGGCGACAACAACAAGTGTGATTCCGGCCTTCGCCGGAATGACGAGCGGGGGACTGGGGTGGCCTTCGCCGGAATGACGACCGGGGCCTGGGTCGCCTTCGCCGGAATGGCGACTGAGAGGTCGGTGTGGTCCTCGCAGGGTGGAGTGCGAGGACCCTGGACCTAATCGTGGAGCGAAGCTTACGAGGCGGTGCCACCTACCGTCATCGAGTCGATCTTCAACGTGGGCTGGCCCACGCCGACCGGCACACTCTGCCCGTCCTTGCCGCACACGCCCACACCTTCATCCAGCGCCAGATCGTTGCCGATCATCGACACGCGATTGAGCACGTCGGGGCCGCTGCCGATCAATGTGGCGCCCTTCACCGGCCGGGTGATCCTGCCATCCTCGATCAGGTACGCCTCGCTGGCGGAGAAGGTGAACTTGCCGTTGGTGATGTCGACCTGGCCACCGCCGAAGTTCGGTGCATACAGGCCCTTCTTCACCGAGCGGATGATCTCGGCCGGGTCGTGCTGGCCAGCGCGCATGTAGGTGTTGGTCATGCGCGGCATCGGCAGCGCGGTGAAGGATTCGCGGCGGCCGTTGCCGGTGGGCGCCATGCCCATCAGGCGGGCGTTCAACTTGTCCTGCATGTAGCCCTTGAGGATGCCGTCCTCGATCAGCGTGGTGCACTCGGTGGGGGTGCCTTCGTCGTCGATGCTGAGTGAGCCGCGGCGGCCGGCCAGAGTGCCGTCGTCGACGATGGTGACGCCCTTCGCCGCCACGCGCTGGCCAATGCGGCCGGAGAACGCGGAGCTGCCCTTGCGGTTGAAGTCGCCTTCCAGGCCGTGGCCGATCGCCTCGTGCAGCAGCACGCCGGGCCAGCCGGGGCCGAGCACGACGGTCATCTGGCCGGCGGGTGCATCGACCGAATCCAGGTTCACCAGTGCCTGGCGCACCGCCTCGTCGGCGAAGCGCAGCGCGCGGCCGTTCTCGATCAGCTCGCGGTAGCCGTAGCGGCCACCGCCGCCGGAATAACCCTGCTCGCGGCGACCGTTGGCTTCGGCGATCACCTGCACGTTGATGCGCACCAGCGGACGCACGTCGGCGGCGAGCGTACCGTCGGAGGCCGCGATCAGCACGGTGTCGATGGTGGCGGCCAGGCTGACGATGACCTGTTTGATGCGCGGGTCGCGCGAGCGCGCGTACGCATCCACCTCACGCAGCAGCGCGATCTTGTCGGGGTTGGGCAGGCTCTCGACCGGGTCGATCGCCGGGTACAGCGCGCGCGCACCATGCAGCGCCAGCGGCTGGCCGGCGCCCTGGCCGTCGCGGGCGATCGCGCGCGCGGCCTTCGACGCTTCCAGCAGCTGCGGCAGCACGATCTCGTCGGAATAGGCGAAGCCGGTCTTCTCGCCGGAGATCGCACGCACGCCCACGCCCTGCTCGATCGAGTGGCTGCCGTCCTTGACGATGCCCTCCTCCAGCGTCCACGACTCGCTGCGCGAATGCTGGAAGTACAGGTCGGCGGCGTCGATTGCCGGGCCCATCAGCTGGCCGAACACGCGGTCGAGGTCGCCGGTGGCGAGGCCGCCGGGAGCCAGCAGCTTGCTTTCGGCGAGGGTGATCAGGGAATCCATGCAGAAACCAATGCAATGCGGTGAACCTGTAATGGTGGCATACCGCCCGGTTTCAACGCATGGTATTGCCGCGCACCGCCAAGGCCCGGCAACGGGGCCGGGTCTTCAGGAACTTCAAGTTGGCGAACGGACACGAGCCGCGGGCTCGTCCCGGCGATCAGTTCTGCTTTGGCGGGTTCACCACAATGACGAGGCAGAGGGGGGAGTTGCGCTCGACACCGATGCTCCTGATGTCGGCAAGGTCGAAACGATAGACCGTCGGCTCGTCTCTGCCTCTGGACCCGGAGGCTCCCCGCCCGGATTCGCGGGCCTCACGTCGCCGCGGTGCGGCGGCCTGCTTGCCAGTGGCGGGGGTACTGGCGGCACGTATTTGTTCGCGATTGAGCTTGGTTGCCATGATCATCCTCCTGCTGGATGCCCCGCACTCGAAGGCGGGGCGGGTGGCTCCGTGCCCCGGGACGTGCCCGCCGACGGCGGCGGTGACCACAGGCCCAGGCGACGGAAGGTGTAGTTGCTGGAGATCTGGGTTTCGGCGATGCCGGCGGCGCGCGCGGCCTGCAACCGCTGGCGGGCCGCAGCGGGATCGTCCAGCAAGGCAAAGGTTTCCGCATTGAACAGGGCTACTTCGCCGGGCTGGCCGCCCAGCGCCTCGGCGCGCACGGCCAGCTGGCGAGCTTCGGCCGGGTCGCCCAGAATCGCCCGGTACAGGCCGAGCAAGGCGACAGCCTGGGCGTCATCGGGCTTGGCCCGCAGGTAGCGTTCGGCGCGCGAGGCAGCGGCATCGAACGCCTTGCGTGTGTCGGCAGGGTTCGACGCCGGGTCCGCCCGCAAGGCCTCTCCCAGGTTGCCCCAAGCCCTGAAATCGTCGGGGGTCAGCGTCGTGGCCTGGCGCCGCAGCGCCACCGCGGCGGCATAGTCGCCATGCTGGTACCTGAGCTCGCCGAGGTTGGTCAGCGTGTCCGCCGCCGGACTGATCTCGATGGCGCGCTCCAGCGCCTGCGCCGCGGCCACGTTGTTGCCCGCCCCCATGTAGAGAGCACCCAGCGTGCCCCACCGGTCCGCGTTCTTCGGGTCCAGCTCGACGGCGCGGCGATACGAGGCCACGGCCTGGGGAATCTTGCCGTCGAGGTACTGCTGGTAACCGATCGAGGCATAGATGTAGGCGTCGTCGGGACGCAGTTTCAGCGCCAGCTGGAATTCCGCCAGGGCAAGGTCGCCGTGCCCTTGCGCCGCGTAGACACTGGCCATGCCCACGTGCGCGTACATGGCCTGGTCCGGCGCCTGTACGCTCTTGCGATAGTGCTGCAGCGCGCGTTCGGGATCACCGGCGACGCGGTACAAGTCGCCCAGCGCCTGGTCCACCTCCGGCGCGCCCGGATCCATCTGCTCGGCCTGCTGGCAGGCCGCCTTGGCGTTGTCCAGCGCAGTCGGGCTGCGCTGGCTCTGGAAGCGCCGGGTCTCGGCGTGGCAGATGCCCGCCTGTGCCCTGGCGAACCCGCTGTCCTGCTTCAGGGCCTGGCCGAAGTGCACGATCGCCTGGTCGGCGGCATCCGGCTGATCGGGGTGCCGCAGCAGTTGCATGCCCTGCAGGTAAGTGTCGAAGGCCGCCTCGCTGCGGGTGGCGGCCAGGCGTTTCGATAGCGCGCTATCCTCGCCCGGGATCGCGCCCAACAATGCATGCACCACCTCTTCGGCGATGTCGCTCTGGGTGTCGAAGACGTCGGCAAGCTCGCGGTCGTAGGTGTGGCTCCACAGAGTGAAACCGGTGCCGGTGTCGGTCAGCCGCGCGGTGATGCGCAGGCGCGCGCCTTCGCGGCGCACGCTGGCGCTGAGGATCGAGGCCACGCCCAGCCGGGTACCCAGCGCCCTGGCGTCGGCAACATCCTTGCTGGTGGCAGGCGACACCGAGGCGACCACCTTCAGGCCTTTCACGCCGGCCAGCGCGTCGCGCATTTCCTCGGCCAGCCCTTCGGCGAAATAGTCGTCGCTACGGCTGCCGCTGAGGTTGACGAACGGCAGCACCGCCACCGAAGCCGCGACCGACCCGGGTGGTGGTGCGTGCCGCTGGATCAGCAGCCATGCCGCCAATCCCGCCAGCAAGGCGATGGCGCCCAGTGCCGACCAGTGTCCCAGACTCGCGCGGACAGGTGCGACCGGCTCCTCGACGCTCCACACCGGCAGCGTTGCTTGCGGCGCCACGGGGGCCCGTGCTGGCGCAAGTTCGACGGCTGCCTCGGCCGGTGGCGGCACGACGGCGGCTGGCGTTTCGCCGCCCTCCTCAGACGCCACTGCCACGGCGGCGCCCGTGATGTCCTCCAGTTGCCCGATGAAGCTGTAGCCCAGGGCATGCCGTGTCTGGATGTAGCGCGGCTGCTGGGGATCCTCGTCCAGCGCATGGCGCAGCTGGGCGATGACGCGGGTCAGCACGCCCGGCGTGACGTGGCGGTGGCCCCAGACCCGGTCGAGCAGGTCGTCGCGGCCGATCAGTTCGCCGGGGCGCTGCAGCAGCGCCAGCAGCACTGCGTAGGCTTTCGGCTCCACCGGCTGCGGAACGCCGGCCCGCAACAGGGTGTGCGCGGCCGGATCGACCACGATGTCGCCGAAGCGATAAGGCGCAGCCCCCCCGTTGCGCGCGCCCGATTCCGTCCGCTCCATGGGAAAGCCCTCAGAACCCGTTCGACGAACAGGTTCTCAGACGATCACACAAACCTCAGCGTTCGCTCATGCAAGCCCAGCCTTTCCATCATGACTCAAAACGCCGTGGGGTGGAGCCTCTCCACCGCGCCGCAAGTCGTGGCGCATCAACCCGTCCGGAGGCCACACCATGAACGCCCAGCTTGCCACCCTTGCTCCGCTGCCCGCCGCCCTGCAGTCACCCGCCTGGGCCAGCCTGCACCACCCGACCCGCCGTCGCCACCTGGGCGATTTCCTGATCGGGGCCGAGGCCCTGGCTCATTTCAACCAGTTGCTGGCCCGGCTGCGGCATTTCCCGCTGGACCCTGACCAGTTGGCCACGGCCTCGCGCGAGCTGGCCGGCCAGCCCTCGCCGACCCGCCCCGCAAGCATCCAGCAACGGCTGCAGCTGGCTGGCACCGTCGAACAGATGCTCAGCGACGCCACCTGGCAGCCGCTCGGCGAGGTGATCGCCCCGGCCCGTGTGGTGGTGGACTACGTGCACGGCCAACACGCGCTGATCCCTGGCAGCCTGCCGCCGGTCAGGCAACTGGACGACGCCATCCTGGTCGATGCCGCCTGGCCGCATCTGGCCGGCGAGGTGGACAGCTACCTCGACTTTTGCCGCCTGCGTGCGATCGAAGCGGAGTTGCGCGGCTGCGCGGTCGGCCAGTTCCGCTTCGACCGCGCCGACTGGCTGCAGGCCCGCCGCGCGGAAGCCGGGCTGATCGCCCATGGCCGCCGGGTCGGCGAGAGCAGTTACCTGCCAACCCCGGCCGGCCGCAGCTTCCGCGTGTACTGAACTGCCATGCGCCCGCGCCATGTGCCACGCGACACCAGCGGCCAGGCGGACGCGCGGGACGTCGTCTTTACGGCGACGAGGTCGCGGCGGCTGGATGCGCTTCGGGCAACGGTGCGACCACCGTCGGCGCCGGCTTGGCGCCGGGCAACAGCGGCGGCGTGGCCGGCGCCGGGGCCGTGCTGCCGCGCTTCTCGACCAGGATGATCACCGGGTTGTCCCAGCTGCCGGTGATGCGGTAGCGCGCGCTGGCGGCCTGGTTGAGGCCGCGGCCGAGGATGCCCTGCACGGCGAAGCCGGCCGCCGCGCCGACCGGGCCGCCGACCACCGCGCCGACCAGCGGCAGGCTGTTGCCGACGCGCGGCACCACCACCATCTGCTGGTCGTAGTCGCGCGCGCGCAGGCCGGTGCGGCCGTTGACGCTGATGCTGGCGGCCGGGCCGATGATCGACAGGTTGTCGGTGACGGCGTTGCCGTTGGCCAGCCTGAAGTCACCGCTGATCGAGTCGAACGCCAGACCCTTGCCGAACACGTCGCCGAAATCCAGGGTGAGCCGGCGCGGCAGCTCGGTCAGCGAGACCAGCCCGAGCAGTCGCCCCACGCCGGGTGACGCCGCCTCGGGGATGCGGCCGTCGTTGACCTGGATGCTGAGGGTGCCGTCCATGGTGGCCAGCGACAACCCGCTGGGCGCGCCGGGCCAGCTGGCGTCGAGCTGGTCGCGCGTCTTGCCGCCGTTGACCAGCCCGTCGAAACCGAGCGCGCCGAGCATCGCGCCGAGATCCTCGGCGGCGAAGCTGATCTTCATCTGCGTGCGGCTGTTGCTGGCGTTGCCGTTCCAGTCGCCGCTGCCGGTGATCTGCACGCGGCTGGACAGTGCGCGCAACTGCTCGATGTGCATGCCTTCGGCGGTCGGCCAAGTTTCCAGGCGCGCCTCGCCGAGCCTGGCGTCGCCCATGCGCAGGTCGCCCACCCACCCGTGGAACGGCGGCAGCGCGGCCGGGTTGATCCCGGTGTTGGCCGGGTCGGAAGCCGGCAGCGGCGGTGTCGCAGCGGCCGGCGGCGCGGCGCCGGCAACGGATTGGGGTGGATGGCTGGCGGCTTCGGTGCCGGGGTCCTTCGGCCAGTACAGCCGCTTCAGCCGCGCGGTGACGCCGCGCTTGTCCAGCTCCCTGGTCGGCACGCTGTAGTTGCCGAGCATCGCCGGGCCGTCCACGTCCACGCTGAGCTGGTCCGGCTGCGGCGTGGCGTGCAGTTTCAGCGCCCCCAGATCGCGGCCGAACCACTCGGCCCGGTCGGTGCTGACGTCGAGACTCTCCAGCCCCGGCCCGCCGCCGCTGCCGGTCGCCACGTACTGCACCCAGCCGGTGACGTCGAGCCGGCCGGCATGGCCGCGGATGCGCAGGTCGCGCGGCGGCAGCTCGGTGGGCATCTGGTTGCCGAACGCGAGGCTGCCGGCCAGCGGGCGCTGCCCGTCGGCCAGGCGCAGGTAGCCGCGCATGGCCTCGCCCAGGCCGAGGCGCAGCTCGCTGCCTTCGATCGGCAGGTTCATCGACAGGTGCAGCGGCAGGCGGGCCTCAGCCGGTTTGTGCAGCGGCGCGGGCAGCTCCAGCGCGATACCGTCCAGCGCCGAGTCGACACTGAGGGTTTGCGCCAGTGCATCGCGGCCCGGCACGTGCGCAATGGCGAAGCCGACGTCGAACGTGCTGCGGCCGTTACCCAGCTTGCCGATCCAGTTCAGCGACGGGTAATCCTGCACCAGTTCGGCCAGCCGGTAGCTGCCGCGCAACTGCGCCGACAGCACGGTAACCGGGTCGCTGTTGGCTCCGGCAACCGCCAGCTGCAGGGTCGACGGCTGGCCGCGGAAGCCGGCATCCAGCGGGCCGGCGCGCATGCCGTGCAGGTCGAAACTGAGCGGGCCATTGAGCTTGTCCAGCTGGAGTTTCCATTCCGGCGCGCTGAGGTCGGCGTCCTTCAGCCGCGCCACGCCGTCCAGCCGCGGCTCGCCGAGGCCCTCGCGCAGCGGCAGCGCCAGATGGAAGCCGAACGTGCCGCTGCCGCCCAGCTTCAGCTTGGCCAGGGTGTCGGCTTCGCGATTGCCGATCGGGCTCCTGCGCACGAACTCCATCAGACTGGCGCCGCTGCCATTGCCCTGCACGTTGAGGTCGAGCAGAGCCTCGCCGAAGTCCGGAATCAGCGCGACCGCACGCTCCGCCTTCACGCCCAGCGCGTGGCCGTCGTCGGCTTCCACCAGCATGCCGTTGTCGATGAAGTTGGCCACCGCGCTGACGCCTTCGGCGCGCGGCCAGCTCTTGCCGTAGTCGAGGGTGAGGTCGCTGATCACCGCGCGCGCCTCGAAGCGGCCCTCGTTGTGCCGGAACGGCCAATCGTGCAGGTCGCCGCGCAACAGCACGTCGGCCTGGTCGAGGCGACCGGCCACCAGGGCGCGGTCGAGCCAGGCGACGGTGCCGGGCGACATCGAGTCGATCGGCCAGAACAGCTTGGCGGCAGCCACGTCGGCATGTGCCAGCTTCGCGTACAGCTCCATGAACGGGGCGCCGCCCTGCGCCGGCAGCACCAGTTCGCCGCGGGCCTGGCCGGCATAGCCGGCGCCGGTAAAATCCAGCGCGTCGACGCCGATATGCCAGTCGCCGTCCTGCGGCCAGAACGCCAGCGTGCCGGCCAGGTTCGACAGCACGAACGGCTGGCGGAAGGTGTGCGGGAAGGCCAGCGTGGTGGCTTGGGCGGGCAGCTCCAGCGACAGCGCTTCGGCGTCGCCGCGCAGCTTGCCGCGCAGGCTGCTCACCCCCGGCAGCTTGCCGACCGGATCGATGCCCAGACTGCTGAACGTCAGCTCGACCGAACGCAGGCCCTGCGCCTGGTTCCAGTGCAGCGCGAGCTGGTCCAGCACGCCGCGCGGGTGGCCGCTGCCCAGCCACTGCGCCAGCGCTGGCGACAGCGCCGGCTTCAGCGCCAGCCACGGCAGCAGCGGCGCCAGCTGCAGCTTGCGCGCAGCGAGGTCCGCGCTGGCGTTGTCGCTGCCGGGCTGGTGCAGGTTCAGCGCCAGCGCGCTGCCGTCGTCGCCGGCCCAACGCACGTCGTAGCCGTCGTCGACGCGACTCACGCCGGCCAGCCCGTGCAGCGAGGCCACGCTGGCCTTGCCGCCGGCGGGCGCGGTCACCGCCAGCGTGTCCAGGTCGAAGCGGGTCAGGCTGCGGCTGACCTGGCCGTTGCGCCAGTCGAGCCAGGCGCGCAACTGGCCACGCCCGTGCTCGATCGTGTAGCCGCCCAGGTCGACGCCCTCCAGCAGCGGATTCAGGTCGGCACCGTCCACGCTGACCCACACCTGGCCCGCACTGCCGTCGTCGCGGAAGCGACCGGTCGTGCGCAGCGCGGCGTTCACCCCGTCGCGCCGCAGCACGCCGCCGAAGCGGATCTGGCTACCCTGGTGGCTCAGCCGCAGCTGTTTCGACAGCAGCGTGTAGTGCTCGCCCAGGGTGGCGTCGGTGACCACCACGCGCAGATCCTCCAGCCACAGATCGGCCGACAGTCGGCCTGCCGACAGCGGCTGCCGTGCGCTGCCGCCGGCCATGCCGATGCCGTTGACGTGCCAGCCGCTGGCGTCGCGCAGCAGGTCCAGTTGCAGGCCACGCACGTGCAGGTTGAGCAGGTGCCGCGACGGCAGCAGCCAGCCGCCGAAATCGAACTGCAGCTTGGCCTCGGGCAGCTGCAACGCAGTACCGCTCTCGCCGGCGGCCGCGCCGACGCTCACCCCGTGCATCACGAACACCGGGCCGGAGCCGGTCCAGCGCCCTTCCATCGAGACGAAGCTGACCGGCCGCTGCAGCCGCGCGCCGAGCTGCGCGGCGACCCAGTCCGGGTGCCGCGCCAGCAGCGGCAGCAGCAGTTGGGCCAGCGCCGCCGTCACGGCAAGCAGGATCACCAGCACCCCGGCGACCCAGCCTGACGCGCGGACAAAACGGTGCAGCCGGCGCTGCCACAACGCATTCACGCGCGACGGCCCCACATCGATGGGCAGTCGCCGGATCTACAGCAAGACGACATCGAACTGTTCCTGCGAATAATGCTCTTCGGCCTGGAAGCGTATGCTCTTGGAGATGAACTCTTCCAGTTCGGCCACCGCGCCGGATTCCTCTTCCAGGATGCGGTTGACCACCGCCGGGTTGGCCATCACCAGCAGCTTCCGCGCGTTGAACTGGCGCACCGCCCGGGTGATCTCGCGGAAGATCTCGTAGGTCACCGTCTCGGCGGTCTTCTGCACGCCGCGGCCGTTGCAGGCCGGGCACGGCTCGCACAGCTGGCGGGCCAGGCTCTCGGTGGTGCGCTTGCGGGTCATCTCGACCAGGCCCAGCGCCGACATCGGGTACACCGTGGTCTTGGCGTGGTCGCGCGCCAGCCCCTTGCTGAGCATGCGCAGCACCTGCCGCTTGTGCTCCTCGTCGCTCATGTCGATGAAGTCGATGATGACGATGCCGCCCAGGTTGCGCAGGCGCAGCTGGCGCGCCGCCGCCTGCGCGGCCTCCAGGTTGGTGCGGTAGACCGTCTCCTCCAGGTTGCGCGAGCCGAGGTAGGCGCCGGTGTTGACGTCGATGGTGGTCATCGCCTCGGTCTGGTCGACGATCAGGTAGCCGCCGGACTTCAGCGGCACTTCCTTCTTCAGCGCGCGCTGCATCTCGTCCTCGACGCCGTACAGGTCGAAGATCGGCCGCTCGCCGTCGTAATGCTCGATGCGGTCGTCCAGGTTCGGCATGAACTTGTGCACGAAATGGGTCACCTTCTCGAAGGTGTCGCGCGAATCCACCCGCACCTTCTCGATGTCCTCGTTGAGCATGTCGCGCAGGCTGCGCAGCGGCAGCGACAGCTCCTCGTACACGCGCTCGCCGACCTTCGCCTTCGCGATGTTCTCCTGCACCACCCGCCACACCTTGCCGAGATAGGTCACGTCGAACGCCAGCGACTCCGCACTCTGGCCCTCGGCATTGGTGCGCACGATGTAGCCCAGCCGGCTGTTGCCGGACGCGTCGTCGCCGATCAGCGGGGTCAGCACCTCGCGCAGGCGCTGGCGCTCGGCCTCGTCCTCGATCCGCGCGGAGATGCCCAGGGTGCGCGCGTACGGCAGCAGCACCAGGTAGCGCGAGGGGATGGACAGGTGCGCCGACAGCCGCGCACCCTTGGTGCTGATCGGGTCCTTCACCACCTGCACCACGATCTCCTGGCCTTCGTGCACCAGCTCGCTGATCGACGGCAGGTGGCCGTTGCCGTTCGTTTCGGCGCCATCGGCCGGCGTCGGACGCACGATGTCCGAGGCATGCAGGAACGCCGCGCGCTCCAGCCCGATCTCCACGAACACCGCCTGCATGCCCGGCATCACCCGCTGCACGCGGCCCTTGTAGATGTTGCCCACGTAGCCGCGCCGCGACGCCCGCTCGACGTGCACCTCCTGCAGCATGCCGTTCTCGACCACCCCGACCCGCGTCTCGCGCGGGGTCACGTTGATCAGGATTTCTTCGCTCACCGCGTACTCCCCCGGGACAGGTGATCTTTATAGCGGTGCGGCCACGGACTGTCGATGAACGGCGACATGGAATCCACACGCCAGCGCCGGATGACGCAAAATGGGCACCGGCGCGCGACACGGCTCGCCGCCCCACGAACCATCCCGGAACCGAACGCATGACGACACCCACGCCGACGCCCACCCTGCTGGCCTGGAGTGGCGGCAAGGACTGCCTGCTGGCCCTGCAGCGGCTGCTGGCCGATCCGCAGTGGCAGGTGGTCGGCCTGCTTACCACGGTCAACCGCAACTACCAGCGCGTGGCCATGCACGGCACCCCGCGCGCGGTGCTGCAGGCGCAGGCCGCCGCGCTGGGCCTGCCGCTGCTGGAGGTGATGCTGGACTGGCCGGGCAGCAACGAGGCCTACGAGGCGGCCCATGCGCAGGCGCTGGTCGAGGCGCGCAGGCGCTGGCCGGGCATTCGCCACTGCGCGTTCGGCGACCTGTTCCTGGAGGACGTGCGCGACTACCGTGTGCGCCAGCTCGGCCGCGAGAACTGGCGCGCGGTGTTCCCGCTGTGGGGCGAGGACACCGCCGCACTGGCGCGGCGCTTCGTCGGCGAAGGCCACCGCGCAGTGCTGTGCTGCGTGGACACCCAGCAGCTGGGCGCGGAGTTCTGCGGCCGCCACTACGACGCCGCCCTGCTCGATACGCTGCCGGTCGGCGTCGACCCCTGCGGCGAGCGCGGCGAGTTCCACACGCTGAGTTACGCCGGACCGCTGTTCCGCCGACCGCTGGCGCTGCGCCGCGGCGAATCGGTGCTGCGCGACGGGCGCTTCCAGTTCACCGATTTCCTGCTGGACGACAGCCGGCTCGACAGCGATGCCGCGGCGGACTGAGCGCCACGTCCTGCCCGACCTGCTGCAACCCGGGCTGGCACTGGTGTTCTGCGGCACCGCCGCGGGCAGGCGCTCGGCCGCCGAGCGTGCCTACTACGCGCATCCCGGCAATTTGTTCTGGCGCGCTCTGCACGCATCCGGCCTCACGCCACGCCTGCTCGTGCCGGCGGAGTTTCCGCTGTTGCCGCAGTTCGGCATCGGCCTCACCGACCTGGCCAAACGCCACAGCGGCAACGACGACGAGCTGCCGCCCGATGCGTTCGATGCGCCCGCCCTGTTCGCCCGGATCGAACGCCACGCTCCGCGCCTGCTCGCCTTCACCAGCAAGAACGCGGCACGCAGCGCACTCGGCCATGCCGTCGGCTACGGCCTGCAGGACGAAACCCTCGGCAGCACGCGGCTGTTCGTGCTGCCCTCGCCGTCCGGGCAGGCGCGCGGGCATTGGGACCTGGCGCCATGGCTGGCACTGGCTGAGCTGTTCCACGCTGCCCGGGCGGGCATGTAGGAGCGCGCTTGCGCGCGATGCTCTTGCCCTTATCGCCTTCAAAACGAAAAGCTGTAGAGGCAAGAGCAACAGCATCGCGCACGACCGAAGGAAGTCCCTCGCGGACAAGGTGCGCTCCTGCACGTGAAGGCCTGAGTCAGTCGATCGGCGTGTGCCGGTACTTGCTGACCGCTTCGGCGCGCACGATCGAGGCCTTGTTCGACCAGGTGCGGCGGATGTAGGTGACCACCGCCGCCACCTCGCCATCGCTCAGCTGCTGCGCGAACGGCGGCATCGAGTACGGCCGCTGGTTTGCCGCGGTGACCGGCGCGAAGCCGCCGAGCAGGACCATGCGGGTGGCGTTGATGCCGCTCGGCTCGGTCACCGAGGAGTTGCCATTCAGCGGCGGATAGACCCCGGCCACGCCTTCGCCGCGCTTGCCGTGGCAGTCGGCGCAGTGCTTTGCGTAAACCTTCTCGCCCTGGGTGGAGAGCGTCCTGGCGTCGAACGGCGGGCCCGGCTCCGCCACCGGCGCCCGCGGTGGCAATGACTGCAGGTAGCTGGCGATCGCGCGCAGGTCGGCATCGCTGATGTGCTGGGTGCTGCCCGATACCACCGCAGCCATCGGCCCGAAGGCGACGCCCTTCGCTGACTGGCCGGTCTTCAGCAGGTCCACGATGTCCTGCGCGCTCCAGCCTTCCAGACCGCCGTTCTTGCGGGTGCTCAGGTCGGGCGCGTACCAGTTCTGCATCGGAATCTGGCCACCGGTGAGGTGCACGTCCTGCGGCGTGCCGCCGAGCGTGTCGCGCGCGGCATGGCATTCGTTGCAATGGCCCAGCCCCTGCACCAGGTAGGCGCCGCGGTTCCACTCGGCCGACTGCGCCGGGTCGGGCTTGAACTCGCCTTCGCGGAAGTACAGCGCGCGCCAGGCCTTCAGGCTGTTGCGCACGCTGTACGGGAACGCCAGCGTGGGCGCCACTGCCGGCTGGTGCACCGGTGCCAGCGACTGCAGATAAGCGAAGATCGCCAGCGCATCGTCATGGCTGACCTTGGTGTAGGAGGTATAGGAGAACACGGGATACAGCAACTCGCCGTGGCGGCCCTTGCCGCTGTGCAGCGCCTGCCAGAAATCCTCGAAGCTCCAGTCGCCCAGGCCGGTCGCGCGATCGGGCGTGATGTTCGGTACCGGGATATTGCCGAACGGCGTGGCCAGCGCGCGACCGCCGGCGTAGCGCGCACCGCCCTGGGCAGTGTGGCAGTCGGCGCAGTCGCCGACCGTGGCGAGGTATTCGCCCTTCGCGATCAGCGCCGGATCGCGCAGGCTGGCCGCTGCAACCTTGCTCGCGGCCGGCGGGGTCGGCTGGCTGCCGCTGCCGGCGAACAGCATCCAGGCCAGTGCCAGCACGCCCAGCAGCACGATGGATGGCAGCAGCCAGCGCAACCACTTCATGACGGGTCTCCCGTCGCGCCCAGCACGCCACAGCTCAGCGGCGGCTTCACCGAACCGGCCGGCTGCGGGTGCGTGTCGGCCGGCAGCTCGCGGCTGGCCAGCGCGGCGGCCACCGCGGTGATGTCCGACTCAGCCAGCCGACTTGCCACCTCGGCCATGCAGTCCGGTGCCACGGTGGCGCGGGTGTGCGTGCGCCACGAACCCAGCTGTGCGCTGAGGTAGTCGTACGGCAGGCCGACCAGGCCCGGCGTGGACGGCTCCACCCCGGTCAGCTGGCTGCCGTGGCAGCTGCTGCAGGCGGGAATCCGGCGGGCCGGATCGCCCTTGCCGATCAGTTCCTCGCCGCGCTCGAGCGTGGCAGCGGACACCGGCGGCAGCGGCGAGCGGCTGTACGGCACCTGCTGCGCCGCGAAATACTCGGCAATCTCGCGCATGTACGCGGGCGGCAACTGGCGCACGGTGTATTCCATCGGCGCGTACTTGCGCAGGCCGTTCTGGAAATCCTGCAGCTGGCGCGCAAGGTAGCCCGCGGGCTTGCCGGCGAGGCGCGGGAAATAGCCGCTGCCGGGGCGACCTTCGCCATGCACGCCGTGGCAGGTGGTGCAGGCGGCGATGCGCTGCTGCAAGGTATCGGGAATCGGCGGCGTCTCGGCCGTGTCGGCGGAACGGGCAGGAGCGCCAAAGCACAGGATGACCGCCAGCAGGGCCACGGTGGCGAGGAGCTTGGCTGAAGAGGAACGGGCATTCGTCGTCATCCGGGGATTGTACTCTGGCAACTCCGCGCCCCGTCCGGCGCCGCGCTGAGCTTGGCCCGCGCGACCGCATGCCGTACTCGCTACCGGGGTCATAGTGAAACATCCAGCCGTCCATCTCGTCGCCTTGGCCGCCATGCTGCTCGCCGGTCCGGCAGCGGCTGCCGAGACTGCCCCGCCGGAGATCGCCTGCGCCTCGGTCGCACAGCTGCAGCAGCGCATGGATGCCGGCACGCTGGACAGCCGGGGGCTGGCGCAAGCGTTGCTCGAGCGCATCCGGCAGCTCGACCAATCCGGCCCGAGCCTGCATGCGGTGAGCGAGACCAATCCCGACGCGCTGCAGCTGGCCGGCGAACTCGATGCAAAACGCACGAAGGCCCGCAGCCCGCTGTACGGCATCCCGGTGCTGTTGAAGGACAACATCGATACCGGCGACCGCATGCTGACCACCGCCGGCTCGCTGGCGCTCACCGACGCGCCGGCGCCGCGCGTCGCCGGCCTGGTCGAGCGGCTGCGCAAGGTCGGCGCGCTGATCCTTGGCAAGACCAACCTGAGCGAATGGGCCAACTTCCGCTCCAACCATGCCAGCAGCGGCTGGAGCGGACGCGGCGGACAGACCAAGAACCCCTACGTGCTCGACCGCAACCCCTGCGGTTCCAGCGCCGGCTCGCCGGCGCCGAGCCGAACGCCAACCGCGTGCTCGACGAGTCCATCGTGCTGATGAAGGCGCAGGGCGCGATCATCGTCGACCCGGTCACGCTGCCGCACCTGGCCGAGCTCGGCAAGCCGGAGCTCACCGTGCTGCTGTACGACTTCAAGCACGACATCAACGTCTACCTGGCCGGTCGCCGCGGCCTGAGAGTGAAGACGCTGGCCGACCTGATCGCGTTCAACCAGGCGCATGCCGCCACCGAGATGCGCTGGTTCGGCCAGGAACTGTTCGAGCAGGCCGAACAGAAGGGGCCGCTCAGCGACAAGACATACACCGATGCGCTGGCCGAGGCGAAGCGTTTGGCCGGGCCGGAAGGCATCGACGCCGCGCTGAAGACGCAACACCTGGACGCGCTGCTGGCGCCGTCGTGGGGCCCGGCCTTCATGACCGATCCAGTGCTCGGCGACCACATCGTCAGCGGCGACCCCACCGTGGGCGGCGCCTCGCAGCCGGCGGCGGTGGCCGGCTATCCCTCGATCACCGTGCCGGCCGGGTTTGCGCACGGCCTGCCGGTCGGCATCGTGCTGTTCGGCACGAAGTGGAGCGAGCCCACGCTGATCGCGATCGCCTACGGCTTCGAGCAGCATGCGAAAGCCTGGCAGCCGCCGCAGTTCCTCGACACCGTGGGTGGCAAGCCGGCAACCTCCATGCGCTGAGCATGTCGCGATAAAAAGGCGGCCGGTGGCCACCTTTCCCGAACGCACTGCTGGCGCGTCAACCCTGCCCGTTGACCGATTTGCGCACGATCAGCATCGCCAGCTCCAGCGATTGCTCGTAGTTCAAGCGCGGATCGACCATCGACTTGTAGGCGCGGTCGAGGTCGCTCTCGGACAGGTCGCGGGCGCCGCCCATGCACTCGGTGACGTCCTCGCCGGTCAGCTCCAGATGCACGCCGCCGAGCCGGGTGCCGGCTGCCGCGTGGATGTCGAACGCCTGGTCGAGCTCACCGCGGATATTGTCGAAGCGGCGGGTCTTGTGGCCGTTCGAGGTGCTCTCGGTGTTGCCGTGCATCGGGTCGGCCACCCACAGCACGCGCCGGCCCTCGCGCTTCACCGCGGCCAGCAGCGGCGGCAGCGCGGCGGCGATCTTCGCGTTGCCCATGCGGTGGATCAGGGTCAGCCGGCCGGGCTCGTCGTCCGGGTTCAAGGCGTCGATCAGCGGCAGCAGTTGCTCCGCCGTCACCGAAGGGCCGACCTTCACCGCCACCGGGTTGCGGATGCCGCGGAAATACTCCACGTGCGCGCCGTCCAGCGCGGCGGTGCGCATGCCGATCCACGGAAAGTGGGTGGACAGGTTGAACCAGCCGGGGTGGCGCGGCACCTGGCGGGTCAGCGCCTGCTCGTAACGCAGCAGCAGCGCCTCGTGCGAGGTGAAGAAATCCACCTTGGAGAAGCCGGCGATCGAGCCAGCCAGGGTTTCCATGAAGCGCAGCGAGTCGCCGATGGCGGTTACCATCTGGCGGTATTCGGCAGCCAGCGGCGAATGCTCGACCCAGGCCAGATCCCAGTATTCCGGGTGATGCAGGTCGGCGAAACCACCGTCGATCAGCGCACGCACGAAGTTCATGGTCAGCGCCGAGCGCGCATGCGCCTGGATCAGCCGCTGCGGATCGGGCCGGCGTGCAGCGGTGGTGAACTCTGGGCTGTTGACCACGTCGCCGCGGAAGCTCGGCAGGGTCACGCCATCGCGCGTCTCGGTGTCGGCCGAACGCGGCTTGGCATACTGCCCCGCGAAACGGCCCACCCGCAGCACCGGCTTCTTCAGGCCGTGCACCAGCACCAGGCTCATCTGCAGCAGCACCTTCAGCCGGTTCGAGATCACCGGACTGGTGCAGTCGGCGAAGCTCTCGGCACAGTCGCCGCCCTGCAACAGGAAACGCCTGCCCTCCTGCGCCTCGGCCAGCGCCTGCTTCAGCGCCAGCACCTCCCACGAGGTCACCAGTGGCGGCAACTGGGCCAGTTGCGCGCCGGCGGCAGCCAGTTCCGCTGCATCGTCGTAATGCGGCTGCTGCAGCGCCACGCGCTGCTGCCACGAATCGGGGGCCCAGCCGGCGGCGGGGTGAAAATCGGATACAGGGGGATTCATCGCGCGACCCTGGATGGCAACGGGAGCCCTCATCTTGCGGCCAGCCGGCGCCGCGCCGCCACGACCGCCAGCACGGCCAGCGCGACGTACCAGAGCAGGGTCCAGGCCGGCATCGGCAGGCCGAGAACCGGTTCGACCTTGGCACACTCGCCTGAACCGGTGAAGACCAGCTTCAACATCTTCGAGAAGGGGAACGCATCCAGCAGGTAGCCGAGGCCGGGACCGCAGGAGGGCACCTGGTCGGCCGGCAGGCTTTGCAGCCACAGATGGCGACCGGCGGTGACGATGCCGCCGACCGCACCAACCAGCACCAACCCCGCATAGGCCCAGCGGCCGTTGCCGCGCGGTGCGTGCAGGGCGCCCAGCAGGAAGAACAGAGCCATGACCAGGAACGCGATGCGCTGGAAGATGCACAGCGGGCATGGCGTGAGGCCCAGCCCGTATTCGGCGTACAGCGCAAAGCCGAGCAGAGCCGCGCAGATCAGGAAGCCGACGAGGAAACTGACGCGGTACGACCAGCGAAGTGGATTCATGGCGGATTGTTGCGTTGCGGAACCCGAGACATTACCGCTTCCCGGGGATGCTGTCAGCAGGCGCGAGGCACCTGGCGAAAATTTGCGGATCGGCAAGGCCCATATACGCGAAAACCCGGCGGATCGCCCCGCCGGGTTTCGTGTCTGGATGTCGGCATGTCGCGTCCGACGACCGTCTTACTCGGCCTCAACCGCCTCGCCCTGCGGGCGACCGACCAGCTCGACGTACGCCATCGGCGCGTTGTCACCGTCGCGGAAACCGCACTTCAGGATGCGCAGGTAGCCGCCAGGGCGTTCCTTGTAGCGCGGACCCAGCTCGACGAACAGCTTGCCCACCGCCTCCTTGTCGCGCAGGCGCGAGAAGGCCAGGCGGCGATTGGCCACGCCGTCGGTCTTGGCCAGCGTGATCAGCGGCTCGGCCACGCGGCGAAGTTCCTTCGCCTTCGGTAGGGTGGTGCGGATCAGCTCGTGCTTGAACAGCGACGAAGCCATGTTCTTGAACATCGCCTCGCGGTGACTGCTGGTCCGGTTGAACTTGCGTCCGGATTTCATGTGGCGCATGACGAAACTCTCTCTGGTCTGTTGTTATGAAAAGCCGGCGCTTGTGTCCGGTTTTCCGCGGTTGCCCGCTGTTCCAAGCCCTTTCAAAACGGGCTCTCGTGAGACGTGCGGCCATGGATGGCCGTCTGATGCTTCGGCGGCCAAGGGACCGCTTGAAAGGCCAATCCGGCCTTCCGTCGGGCAGTCAAGGCGACTGCTCCAAATTCGCAGCCCGGGGCTGCGAGCCCGGCGGAACGGCCAGATGGCGTCCGCCAGTTCGTGACTGCGACGACGATCGGAAGATCGCCGCCGCAACAACATCAACCCAGCTGCATGCCGTGCGACAAGCCCGGCGGCGGCCAGTTCTCGAGCTTCATGCCCAGCGCGAGGCCACGACCGCCCAGCACGTCTTTGATCTCAGTCAGCGACTTCTTGCCCAGGTTCGGCGTCTTCAGCAGCTCGACCTCAGTCTTCTGCACCAGGTCGCCGATGTAGTAGATGCTCTCGGCCTTCAGGCAGTCCGCCGAACGCACGGTGAGCTCCAGATCGTCGATCGGACGCAGCAACAGCGGATCGAAACCGCTCTTTTCCGCCTTGTCGGTGGCGCTCTCGCGACGCGAGAAGTCGCCGAACACCGACAGCTGGTCGTTGATGATCTCGGCGGCCTTGCGCACCGCGTCCTCGGCACCGATGGTACCGTTGGTCTCGATGTCCAGCACCAGCTTGTCGAGGTTGGTGCGCTGCTCGACGCGGGCGGCGTCCACTTCGTAGGCCACGCGCAGCACCGGCGCGAACGACGCGTCCAGCTGCAGGCGACCGATCGGACGTGCCTCGTCATCCGGATGCTGACGCGTGCTGGCCGGCTGGTAGCCGACGCCGCGACGCACCTTCAGGCGCATGTTGAGGGCGATGTCCTTGGTCAGGTGGCAGATCACGTGCTCGGGATTGATGATCTCCACCGAGTGGTCGACGACGATGTCGCCGGCCGTGACCACGCCCTTGCCCTTCTTGGACAGGGTCAGGGTGACCTCGTCGCCGCTGTGCTGACGGATCGCCACGTCCTTGAGGTTCAGCAGGACTTCGATCACGTCCTCCTGCAGGCCTTCCAGGGTGGTGTACTCGTGCAGCACGCCATCGATTTCCACCTCGACGATGGCGCTGCCGGGGATCGAGGAGAGCAGCACGCGACGCAGCGCGTTGCCCAGGGTGTGGCCAAAGCCACGCTCGAGCGGCTCGACCACCACCTTGGCACGGTTGGCCCCGAGCTGTTCGACGCTGAGGCCACGCGGCCGCAGCACGCTAGTTGACGAAACTGCCATGCAGAGCTCCGGTAAAATTACTTCGAGTAAAGCTCGACGATCAGGGCTTCATTGATGTCGGTCGGCAGATCGCCACGATCCGGCACCGACTTGAACGTACCTTCGAACTTCTTGCTGTCGACTTCGACCCAACCCGGACGCAGGTCCATGGTGTCGAACACGGTCGCCGCTTCCTGCACGCGCAGCTGGCTGCGGGCGCGCTCGGTCAGCGCGATCGCGTCACCCGGACGTACCTGGTATGAAGGGATATTCACCTTCTTGCCGTTCACCAGGATCGCCTTGTGGGCAACCAGCTGGCGGGCCTGGGCGCGGGTGACCGCGAAGCCCATGCGGTAGACGACGTTGTCCAGGCGGCTCTCGAGCAGGCGCAGCAGGTTTTCGCCGGTGTTGCCCTTGAGGGTGGTCGCCTTGGTGTAGTAGTTGCCGAACTGGCGCTCGAGCACACCGTAGATGCGCTTGACCTTCTGTTTTTCACGCAGCTGCACGGCGTAGTCGGACATGCGCATGCGCTTGTTCGCGCCATGCTGACCGGGCTTGTTTTCCAGCTTGCACTTGGAATCCAGCGCACGCGCCGGACTCTTCAGGCTGAGATCTGCACCCTCACGACGGGCGAGTTTGCAGGTAGCTCCACGATAACGTGCCATGGGTAATCTCTTTTTAAATAGTCCGGCCAAGGAAGGCCGGTTCTTGATTCTTGCGATCAAGGATGATCGCAAGAATCACACTCGACGCTTCTTGGGGGGACGGCAGCCGTTGTGCGGAATCGGCGTGACATCGATGATGTTGAGCACCTTGTAGCCCAACGCGTTCAGCGAACGCACCGCCGACTCGCGACCCGGGCCAGGGCCCTTGATGCGCACTTCGACCGTCTTCACGCCGTAGTCGCCGGCGGCACGACCGGCCTTTTCGGCGGCGACCTGGGCGGCGAACGGGGTCGACTTGCGCGAACCGCGGAAACCCGCGCCGCCGGCGGTCGCCCACGACAGGGCATTGCCCTGGCGATCGGTGATGGTGACGATGGTGTTGTTGAAGGAGGCCTGCACGTGGGCCACGGCATCCGTGACAACGCGCTTGATCTTCTTCTTGGTCTTGACAGGCTTGGCCATGTTCGGAATCCGTTACTTACTTCTTGATGGCGCGACGCGGGCCCTTGCGGGTGCGTGCGTTGGTACGCGTGCGCTGGCCGCGCACCGGCAGGCCGCGACGATGACGCAGGCCGCGATAGCAGCCCAGGTCCATCAGGCGCTTGATGGCCATGCCCACTTCGCGGCGCAGATCGCCCTCGACGGTGTATTTGGCGATTTCGTGGCGAAGCTTCTCCACCTCGCCCTCACTCAGGGACTTGATCTGGGTGGTGGGAACCACGCCAGCGTCCACGCAGACCTTCTTGGCCCGGCTGCGGCCGATGCCGTAAATGCTCTGCAGACCGACCCAGACGTGTTTCTGGACCGGCAAATTGACACCCGCGATGCGCGCCATGATGTACTTTCTCCGATGCGTTTCTTGCGCGGTAAACGCGCAATTTTAACCCGAATTTCCCTGACTGGAAAGCCCTGCGGCACCCGCGAGCGCCGCCAGCCTCCGACTTCGACCCACTCCGTTCGCCCCAGCAGCCACTAGTTGCGGCGGAGATTGGCCTTCTTGAGCAAGCTTTCGTACTGGTGACTGACCAGATGCGCCTGCACCTGGGCCGTGAAATCCATCACCACCACCACCACGATCAGCAGCGACGTGCCACCGAAATAGAACGGTACGTGCCAGGCGCTCTGCATGAACGACGGCACCAGGCAGACCAGCACCAGGTACAGCGCACCGACACCGGTCAGACGCGTCATGACCGCGTCGATGTAGCTGGCCGTGGCCTTGCCCGGACGGATACCCGGGATCAGCGCGCCCGACCGCTTGAGATTGTCGGCGGTCTCGTCCGCGTTGAACACGATCGCCGTGTAGAAGAATGCAAAGCCGATCACCAGCACCGAAAAAACGGTTTCGTACAGCGGATTGCCGGGGCTCAGCGCCTGCGTCAGATCCTGCAGCCAGCGCGTCTGCTGGCCGGTGGTGAACCAGCTCACCGCGGTCGCCGGGAACATCAGCAGACTCGAGGCGAAGATCGGCGGGATCACGCCCGACATGTTGATCTTCAGCGGCAGGTTCGAGCTCTGGTTCATGTAGGCCTTCTGCCCACCGGAGCGCCGCGCGTAGTTCACTGTGATGCGCCGCTGGGCGCGCTCCATGAACACCACGAACGCGGTCACCGCCAAGGCCAGCGCAAACACCATCAGCAGCTTGATCAGCGACAGCTCGCCATTGCCGGCCATGCCCAGGGTATGCACCACCGCCCCCGGCAGGCCGGCGACGATGCCGGCGAAGATCAGCAGCGAGATGCCGTTGCCGATACCGCGTTCGGTCATCTGCTCGCCCAGCCACATCAGGAACATGGTGCCGGCGGTGAGCCCGACCACGGACGAGAAGATGAAGCCGAAGCCCGGCGTGTAGACCACCGGCGCGCCGCCGGCCGCCACCTGCCCCTGCAATGCCACCGCGATGCCGAACGACTGGAACGCCGCCAAAGCCACCGTGGCATAGCGCGTATACATCGTCATCTTGCGCTTGCCGGCTTCGCCTTCCTTGCGCAGGCTCTGCAGGCTCGGCACCACTGCGCCCATCATCTGGAACACGATCGACGCCGAGATGTACGGGATCACGCCCAACGCGAACACCGAGAAGCGCTCCAGCGCGCCGCCCGAGAACATGTTGAACATGTCCATCAGGCCGTTGCCGTTGACCAGGTTGGTCATCGCCTCCGGATTGACGCCCGGAACCGGAATGAACGAACCGAGCCGGAACACCACCAGCGCACCGACCACGAAGAAGATGCGCTGACGAAGCTCCGTCAGCTTGCCGAGCTTGCCGAGCGCATTGCCCTTGGCTGCTGCCACCTGATTACTCCACGCTGCCGCCGGCAGCCTCGATGGCTGCCTTGGCACCGGCGGTAGCCAGCAGACCGGACAACTTCACCGCGCGGCCGATTTCGCCCTTGAGCACCACCTTGACCTTCTTCGCACGGCTGTTGATCAGGCCAGCCTGATGCAGCGCCACCACGTCGATCACGTCGCCCTTGAGGTGGCCCAGCTGATACAGGAACACTTCCTGGCTCTCGGCCTGCTTCTTCGAGCGGAAGCCGATCTTCGGCATCCGGCGATTCAGCGGCATCTGGCCGCCTTCGAAGCCGTACTTGTGGGTGCCGCCCGCGCGGGCGTGCTGACCCTTGTGGCCGCGGCCGGCGGTCTTGCCCAGGCCCGAACCGATGCCGCGACCGACGCGCAGGCGCGTCTTGCGCGAACCGGCCGCCGGCTTGATGTCATTCAGACGCATGATGGTCATCCTCTAATCAGGCATCCTGCCTGAGAACCCGGCCGTCCATGGCCGGACAATTCAATTAATCTTCGACCCGGACCAGGTAGTAGACCGTGTTGATCAGGCCGCGGACCTGCGGGCTGTCCTTCAACTCACGGACATCGTTGGTCTTGTTCAGGCCCAGCGCCTTCACGCTCAGGCGATGGCGCGCCTGCACGCCGCGCAGGCCCTTGACCAGGCGTACACGGACGGTCGCGGCGGTTTCGTTCTTCTTAGCCATTGCCCAGCACCTCTTCCAGGGTCTTGCCACGCTTGGCGGCGATCTTCTTGGGCGAGGCAACCGCCTGCAGGCCCCTGATGGTGGCACGCACCAGGTTGATCGGATTGCGCGAGCCGACCGCCTTGGCCAGCACGTTCTTCACGCCGACCACTTCCAGCACCGCGCGCATGGCGCCACCGGCAATCACGCCGGTACCCTCGGAAGCCGGCTGCATGTAGACGCGGGCCGCACCATGGTTCGCCTTCACGGCATACCACAGGGTGCCGTTGTTCAGTTCTATGTTCACCATCTGGCGACGGGCACGCTCCATCGCCTTGGAAATGGCCACCGGCACTTCGCGCGCCTTGCCATAGCCGAAGCCGACCTTGCCCTCGCCGTCACCGACCACGGTCAGCGCGGTAAAGCTCATCTGGCGGCCGCCCTTGACGGTCTTGGCCACACGGTTGACGGCAATCAGCTTTTCCAGCAGGCCGTCGGAATTTTCGCGATCGGTAGAAGACATGTTCTTTTCCATGTGCCCGGCGGACCGGGACTTTGCTTGCGGCTGCGCCGCTTGGAGTTGTAGGTGACGCTGTGGAAATCAGGGCATGCCCTGACCCGGGTGTCTCGCTCAGAACTGCAGACCGGCCTCGCGAGCCGCGTCGGCCAGCGCCTTGATGCGACCGTGGTAGCGGAAACCGGAGCGGTCGAACGCGACGGACTCGATACCCGCCGCCTTCGCGCGTTCGGCGACGGCCTTGCCCACCGCGGCGGCGGCGGCCAGGTTCTTGGTGCCCTTCAGACCCTCGGCCACCGACTTCTGCACGGTGGAGGCAGCCGCCACCACGTTCTTGCCGGAGGCGTCGAACACCTGCGCGTAGATGTGCTGGCCGGTACGGTGCACCGACAGGCGGGCCACCGCTAACTTGCGGATATGAGCACGCGTGGACTTGGCACGGCGCAGGCGGTTTTCGTTCTTGTTCATCGTCATGGTTCCTTGAAAGCGGATCGGCTTGGGATAACTGTCATCTGCTCTTGGTGAAGAGTCCGGCCATGGATGGCCGGTCCTTCGCGCAGGGACAGCGCACTTAAGCCTTCTTGGCTTCCTTCAGGGTGATCTTCTCGCCGGCATAGCGCACGCCCTTGCCCTTGTAGGGCTCCGGCGGACGGAAGCCGCGAATCTTCGCCGCCACCTGGCCCACCGCCTGCTTGTCCGAACCCTTGATCAGGATCTCGGTCTGCGACGGGGTCTCGATACTGATGCCTTCTGGCGCATCGAACACCACCGGATGGGAGAAGCCCAGGCTGAGGTTCAGCGACTTGCCCTGCATCGAGGCGCGGTAACCGACGCCGACCAGCTCGAGTTTGCGCTCGTAGCCACCGGAAACACCGGTGACCATGTTGGACAGCAGCGCACGTGCGGTACCGCCGAACTTGTCGTCGGCGCCTTCCACGAGGCTGATGTTCGCCACGCCATTGTCCACGGCGATGGTGACGCCCGGCAGGTGATGCACGGACAGCGAGCCCTTCGGGCCCTTCACCGAGACACTGTCGGCGCCGACCGTCATCTCGACGCCCTTGGGCAGGGAAATGGGTTGTTTGGCAACACGTGACATCGACAGACTCCTTATGCCACTTGGCCAATGACTTCGCCGCCCAGACCCTTGGCACGGGCCTGCGCATCGGTCAGCAGACCGGCGGAAGTCGAGATGATCGAGATGCCCAGGCCGCCCAGGACCTTCGGCAGCTCATCCTTGCCGCGATACACGCGCAGGCCGGAGCGGCTGACACGGGAAATGCGCTCGATGGCCGGCTGGCCCTCGAAATACTTGAGCTTGATCTCGAGCACCGGCTTGCCTTCCTCGGCGGAAGTCTTGGCGTCGAGGATGTAGCCCTCGTTCTTGAGAAGATTGGCGATCGCCAACTTCAGCTTCGACGACGGCATACGCACGGTCGGCTTGCCCATGGCCTGGGCATTGCGGACGCGCGTGAACAGATCGGCGATGGGATCAGTCATGCTCATGAAAACATCCTTCAGAGTGCACCGATATCCGATAAAACCGGAAATCAATCGAATTGTGAGCCGGCATCGACGCCAGCCTGCCTTGCGCAGACCGCCGACTATAACAGCCTTTTCAGGTTTTGGCGAATAGCGATGCGGTAGTCGCATCCACCGACTGCACGTTCGTGCAACCGGGTGAGCCGACGACGGAATCTCTCCGTCGACCAGCCCTGCAGTGGGTTACCAGCTGGCCTTGCGCAGACCGGGCACGTCGCCGCGCATGGTCGCTTCACGCAGCTTGTTGCGGCCGAGGCCGAACTTCGTGTAGACGGCGCGCGGGCGCCCGGTCAACGCGCAGCGGGTACGCTGCCGCACCGGGCTGGCGTCGCGCGGCAGCTTCTGCAGCTTGGACTGGGCGGCCATCTTCTCGTCGTACGAGGCGGTGGTGCTCAGCACGATCGTCTTCAGTTCGGCGCGCTTGACAGCGAACTTCTGGGCGAGCTTGGTCCGCTTGATGTCGCGGTTGACCATCGAGGTCTTTGCCATGGATATCTCTCGCGTGTATCAGTTGCGGAACGGGAAGCTGAACGCAGCCAGCAGGGCCTTTGCCTCTTCGTCGGTCTTCGCGGTGGTGGTGATGGAGATGTCCATGCCACGCAGCGCATCGACCTGGTCGAAGTCGATCTCAGGAAAAATGATCTGTTCCTTGATGCCAAAATTGTAGTTGCCGCGGCCGTCGAAGGCCTTGCCCGAGACACCACGGAAGTCGCGCACGCGCGGCAGCGAGATGTTGATCAGGCGGTCGAGGAACTCGAACATCTGCGCGCGGCGCAGGGTGACCTTGCAGCCGATCGGCCAGCCGTCGCGGATCTTGAACGAGGCCACGGAAACGCGCGCCTTGGTCGTGATCGGCTTCTGGCCGGAGATCTTGGCCATGTCGGCCACGGCGTTCTCGAGCACCTTCTTGTTGCCCGCAGCCTCGCCGACGCCCATGTTCAGCGTGATCTTGGTGATGCGCGGAACCTGCATCACGTTCTGGTAGCCGAACTGCTTGGTGAGCTTCGGCACTACCTGCTCTTTGTAGAAATTTTCAAGGCGGGTCATGATCGTGATTCCTTACGCGTCCACCACCTCGCCAGACGAACGGAACACGCGGACCTTGCGCCCATCTGCGAGCGTCTTGGTGCCGACGCGTTCACCCTTGTTCGTGGCGGGGTTGAACAGCTGCACATTGGAGAGATGGATCGAGGCTTCACGCTCGACGATGCCGCCAGCCTGGTTGGCCTGGGGGTTCGGCTTGGTGTGGCGCTTGACCAGATTCACGTTGGAGACGAACACGCGGTCGCCTGCAACACGCAGCACATCGCCGCGCTGACCCTTGTTCTTGCCGGTGATCACCAGGACCTGATCACCCTTGCGGATACGGTTCATTGTGTTGACTCCGCTCAGAGCACTTCGGGCGCAAGCGAGACGATCTTCATGAACTTCTCGCTGCGCAGCTCGCGGGTGACCGGCCCGAAAATACGGGTGCCGATCGGCTCGAGCTTGTTGTTGAGGAGGACCGCTGCATTGCCGTCGAAACGGATCAGCGAGCCATCGGGACGACGCACGCCCTTGGCGGTACGCACCACCACGGCGTTGTACACCTCGCCCTTCTTCACCTTGCCGCGGGGGATGGCATCCTTCACGGTGACCTTGATCACGTCGCCGATCGCGGCGTAACGGCGCTTGGAGCCGCCGAGCACCTTGATGCACATCAGTTCCTTCGCACCGCTGTTGTCCGCCGCGGAAAGCGTGCTTTGCATCTGGATCATGTCTGCATGCCTCCCTTAGCCGTTGGCGCGCGTGACGATCTCGACCACGCGGTGATGTTTGGTCTTGGACAGCGGGCGGCATTCGGCGATGCGCACGATATCACCCTCGTTTGCGCCCAGGTCGTCCTGCGCATGCAGCTTGGTCGAGCGGCGGATGGTCTTGCCGAGCAGCCAATGCTGCTCCTGCCGCTCGACCAGCACGGTGACCGTCTTGTCCATCTTGTTGCTGGTGACGCGACCCTCGAGGGTACGCGCCTGTTTCTGATTGTCGCTCATGTCGGCCGTCCCTTACTTCTTGCCGCCGAGCACGAACTTCGTGCGGGCGATGTCACGCCGAACGCGGCGGAGCTGGTGCGGCTGAGTGAGCTGGCCGGAACCCTTTTGCATGCGCAGGTTGAACTGCTCCTTGCGCAGGTCCAGCAGATGCTGCTGCAGCTCTTCGGCCGACTGGTTGTTGATATCTTTGATGGCCATCACATCACCGCCCGGGTCACGAACTGGGTCTGCACCGAGAGCTTGGCAGCCGCCAGGCGGAACGCCTCGCGCGCCGTCGACTCGTCGACGCCCTCGATTTCATAGAGCATGCGACCGGGCTGGACCGGGGCGACCCAGAACTCGACGTTGCCCTTGCCCGCGCCCATGCGGACTTCGATCGGCTTCTTGGTGATCGGCTTGTCCGGGAATACGCGGATCCACAGCTTGCCGCCACGCTTGACGAAGCGGGTGATGCAACGACGGGCCGCCTCGATCTGCCGCGCGGTGAGTGCGCCGTGCGTAGTCGCCTTCAGGCCGTACTCGCCGAAGCTGACGAGGTTGGAACACTGGGCCAGACCGTCGTTGCGGCCCTTGAACTGTTTGCGGTATTTGGTTCGCTTGGGTTGCAACATGGCAACTCTCCTTACTTCGCCGACCGTTCGCGACGGCCTTCGCCGTCACGACGCGGTTCACGATCACGACGGCCTTCGCCACCCTCGCGGCGCGAGGGCGCCGGCGACTCGTCTTTCGACTCCTGACCGATCTGGGACAGGTCGAAGATCTCGCCCTTGTTGACCCACACCTTGATGCCGATGATGCCGTAGGTGGTACTCGCCTCGGCAAAGCCGTAGTCAATGTCGGCGCGCAGCGTGTGCAGCGGCACGCGGCCCTCGCGGGCCCACTCGGAGCGGGCGATCTCGGCGCCGTTCAGGCGGCCGGATACGTTAATCTTGATGCCCAGCGCACCCAGGCGCATCGCGTTGCCGACCGAGCGCTTCATCGCGCGGCGGAACATGATGCGGCGCTCCAGCTGCTGTGCGATCGACTCGGCCACCAGCTGTGCGTCCAGCTCGGGCTTGCGCACTTCATTGACGTTGATGTGCGTCGGCACGCCCATCATGTCGCTGACTTCCTTGCGCAGCTTCTCGATGTCCTCGCCCTTCTTGCCGATCACCACGCCCGGACGGGCGGTGTGAATCGTCACGCGCGCGGTCTTGGCCGGGCGCTCGATCTGGATCTTCGAGATGCCGGCGGCAGCCAGCTTCTTCTTCAGCATGTCGCGGACCTTGATGTCGGCCACGAGATACTTGGCGTAATCGCCCTTGTTGGCGAACCACTTCGAGTTCCAGTCCTTGGCAATGCCGAGGCGGATACCGGTGGGATGAACTTTGTGACCCATCGTCTTGTGTCCCCGGTCAGTTACCAACAACCACAGTGATGTGGCTGGTGCGCTTGAGAATGCGCGAACCGCGGCCTTTGGCGCGGGCATACATGCGCTTCATCGCCGGACCTTCATCGACGAAGATGCTGGCCACCTTCAGCTCGTCGACATCCGCGCCGAGATTGTTCTCGGCGTTGGCGACGGCCGACAGCAGCACCTTGCGGACAAGGTGAGCGGCCTTCTTGTTGGTGTAGTTGAGCACGTCGCTGGCCCGGCCCACGGGAAGACCGCGGACCAGATCAGCCACCAGGCGTGCCTTTTGCGCCGAGATGCGGGCGCCGCGCAGGATCGCTTTGGCTTCAGTGCTCATCACTTGCCCTTCTTGTCGCCGACATGGCCCTTGAACGTACGGGTCACCGCGAACTCGCCGAGCTTGTGCCCGACCATGTTCTCGTTGATCAGGACGGGCACGTGCTGACGGCCGTTGTGGATGGCGATGGTCAAGCCGACCATTTCCGGCAGGATCATCGAGCGGCGCGACCAGGTCTTGATCGGGCGCTTGTTGTGGGCGGAAACCGCAGCTTCCACCTTCTTCGCGAGGTGAAGGTCGACGAACGGACCTTTCTTCAGAGAACGCGGCATGTCGGCTTCCTGTTACTTGGTACGACGACGCACGATGAACTGCTGCGTGCGCTTGTTGTTGCGGGTCTTGTAACCCTTGGCCGGCGTGCCCCACGGGCTGACCGGATGACGACCGCCAGAAGTCTTGCCTTCACCACCACCGTGCGGATGGTCGACCGGGTTCATCACCACGCCGCGAACGGTCGGGCGAATGCCCACCCAGCGCTTGGCGCCGGCCTTGCCCAGCTTCTTCAGGCTGTGCTCGCCGTTGCCGACTTCGCCGATGGTGGCGCGGCAATCGACCGAGACGCGGCGCATCTCGCCGGAGCGCAGGCGCAGCGTGGCGTAGCCGGACTCGCGGGCAACCAGCTGCACCGAGGCGCCGGCGCTGCGGGCGATCTGCGCACCCTTGCCGGGGCGCAGCTCGATGCAGTGGATCGTGCTGCCCATCGGGATGTTGCGCAGCTGCAGGCAATTGCCGGCCTTGATCGGCGCGTCGCGGCCGGACACCAGGCGATCGTCTACCTGCACGCCCTTCGGTGCGATGATGTAGCGGCGCTCGCCATCGGCGTAGCACAGCAGCGCGATGTGCGCGGTACGGTTCGGATCGTACTCGATGCGCTCGACGCGGGCGGCGATGCCTTCCTTGTCGCGCTTGAAGTCGATGATGCGGTAGTGCTGCTTGTGACCGCCGCCGCGATGACGCGTGGTGATGCGACCGTGGTGGTTGCGACCGCCGGTCTTGGACTGCGATTCGGTCAACGCCGCGTACGGCGCGCCCTTGTGCAGGCCTTCCGTGCGGACGCTCACCGCGTCACGGCGGCCCGGCGAGGTCGGCTTGTGGTTGATTAGTGCCATCTCACAGAACTCCTGGCTCAGGCCTTGGCGGACACGTCGATGGTCTGGCCATCGGCAAGACGCACATAGGCCTTGCGCTTGCCCTGGCGGCTGCCAGCGCGGAAACGGAAGGACTTGACCTTGCCCTTGGTGTTGACGAGGTTCACCCGCTCGACCTTGACGTCGAACATTTTCTCCACGGCATCGCGGACATCAGCCTTGGTTGCGGTCGGGGCGACCACGAATACGTACTGGTTGTGCTCGCCAAGGCGCGCCGACTTCTCGGAAATGTGCGGTGCGCGCAGCGTGTCGAGAATGCGTTCGTTGTTCATGCCAGCCACTCCTCGACCTTCTTCACGGCGTCGACCGTCATCACCACGTGGTCGGAACCGACCAGGCTGACGGGGTTCAGCGCCATCACGTCCAGCACATGGATATACGGAATGTTGCGCGCGGCCAGGAACAACGCCTCGGAGGCGTCCTCCGATACCAGCAACACGCGGCCGGAAACCTCCAGCTCGGCCAGCTTGGCCACCATCGCGGAGGTCTTCGGCGTATCGACACCGAAGTTCTCGACGATCTTCAGGCGACCCTGGCGGGCCAGCTCGGAGAAGATCGAGCGGATCGCGACGCGGTAGGCCTTGCGGTTGACCTTCTGCTCGTAGCTGCGCGGCTTGGCGGCGAACGTGACACCACCGCCGACGAAAATCGGCGCACGGTAGTCACCGTGACGGGCGCCGCCGCCCTTCTGCTTCTTGAACTTCTTGGTGGTGCCGGACATCTCGCCGCGCGACAGCTGCGCCTTGGTACCGGCGCGACCGGCCGCCTGGTAGGCAACCACCACCTGGTGAACCAGGGCCTTCTTGTACTCGCCGCCGAACACTTCGTCCGACACGCTGAGCGGCTTGGCGCCAATGACATTCAATTCCATGGCGACTCTCCTCAACCCTTGGTCGTCGGACGAATGATGACGTCGCCGCCGGTTGCACCCGGCACCGCGCCCTTCACGGCGATCAGATGACGCTCGGCGTCGACCTTGACCACTTCCAGGCCCTGCGCCGAGCGGCGCACGGCACCCATGTGACCGGCCATCTTCTTGCCCGGAAACACGCGACCCGGCGTCTGGCGCTGGCCGATGGAGCCCGGCGCGCGATGCGACAGCGAGTTGCCGTGGGTGGCGTCACCCATCTTGAAGTTCCAGCGCTTGATTGTGCCCTGGAAGCCCTTTCCCTTCGACACGCCGGCGACATCGACGATCTGGCCGACGGAGAACACGTCGTCCGCCTTGATCTCGGTGCCCACGCTGTACTTGCCGAGATCCTCGGCAGCCACGCGGAACTCCCACAGGCCGCGACCCGGCTCAACCTTGGCCTTCGCGTAATGGCCCTTCAGCGGCTGCGTCAGCAGGTTCGCGCGCTTGCTGCCCGCGGAAACCTGGACGGCGCTGTAGCCATCGTTCTCATCCGTCTTCAGCTGGGTCACGCGGTTCGGCGTCGCTTCAATCAGCGTCACCGGAATCGAGCGGCCATCCTCAGTGAAGAGTCGGCTCATGCCGCATTTGCGGCCAACCAATCCGATACTCATCTTCGTATCCTGTCTGTCGCTCAGCCGAGCTTGATCTGAACATCGACGCCAGCGGCGAGATCAAGCTTCATGAGCGCGTCCACGGTCTTGTCGTTCGGGTCGACGATGTCGAGCACGCGCTTGTGAGTACGGGTCTCGTACTGGTCGCGTGCATCCTTGTCGACGTGCGGCGACGTCAGAATGGTGTAACGCTCGATCTTGGTCGGGAGCGGGATCGGGCCGAGTACCGTGGCACCCGTGCGCTTTGCCGTCTCGACGATCTCGCTGGCCGAGCGGTCGATCAGCCGGTGATCGTACGCCTTCAGCCGAATCCGAATCTTCTGGTTCGCCATAACCGTGTCCTGTTGTCGAAAGAACGCTCTGTAAATAACGAGGAGGCTTCTCGCCACCGCGCACTACCCTTTGCCACTACCACCTGGGGCCGCCAACCCGCCGCTGCCCCTTTGAAAAACACCAGGCGAGCCGCAATCCGCTCGCCTGGCACAATCGGAATCTCGCGCAAAACGACGTGTCACCGGGCTGATCCCGCGATCACGTCGACTTGCGAAGGCCGTTCCCCGGCCGGCGAACTCGAAGCACATCCTGCGCCTCATTTCGCGGTTGGTCGTCCAGAAACTGATCTGTCCGACAAGTGAGCTGCGAAGTATACCGGTAAATCTTGAATTAGTGAAGGGGTGCGCAATCGCCGTAACTTGCTCCCCTTCCTGGCGTGATCCGACCTTCCGGTCGGATCAACGGCGGGAGTTATCCCGGCAGCGTATGGTTCCGTTCGCCCCGTGACCTTTACTTCAGCCATCCTCCCTGATGGCAAAGATCAAACCGGCATCCATGCCGGACTTCTCACAAGAGCTATTACTTGATGACCTTGGCCACCACGCCGGCGCCGACAGTGCGGCCGCCTTCGCGGATGGCGAAACGCAGGCCTTCGTCCATCGCGATCGGGTGGATCAGGCTCACCACCATCTTCACGTTGTCGCCCGGCATCACCATTTCCACGCCTTCCGGCAGCGTCACCGCACCGGTCACGTCGGTCGTGCGGAAGTAGAACTGCGGACGGTAGCCCTTGAAGAACGGCGTATGACGGCCACCCTCGTCCTTCGACAGCACATATACCTCCGCCTCGAAGTCGGTGTGCGGGGTGATCGTGCCCGGCTTGGCCAGCACCTGGCCACGCTCCACGTCGTCACGCTTCAGACCGCGCAGCAGCAGACCGGCGTTATCACCCGCCTGACCCTGGTCCAGCAGCTTGCGGAACATCTCCACGCCGGTGACGGTCGTCTTCTGCGTGTCGCGGATGCCGACCACTTCGATTTCGTCGCCCACCTTGATCACGCCGCGCTCGATACGACCGGTCACCACGGTACCGCGGCCCGAGATCGAGAACACGTCTTCCACCGGCATCAGGAACGGCTTGTCGATCGCACGCACCGGCTCCGGGATGTAGCTGTCCAGCGCGTCCACCAGCTTGATGATCGCCGGCACGCCGATCTCGCTCTGATCACCTTCCAGCGCCTTCAGCGCCGAACCGTGGATGATCGGCGTGTCGTCGCCCGGGAAGTCGTACTTGCTCAGCAGCTCGCGCACTTCCATCTCGACCAGCTCGAGCAACTCGGCGTCGTCGACCATGTCCGCCTTGTTCAGGAACACCACGATGTACGGCACGCCCACCTGGCGCGACAGCAGGATGTGCTCGCGCGTCTGCGGCATCGGACCGTCCGCCGCCGAGCACACCAGGATCGCGCCGTCCATCTGCGCCGCACCCGTGATCATGTTCTTCACGTAGTCCGCATGGCCCGGGCAGTCCACGTGCGCGTAGTGCCGCTTCGGCGACTCGTATTCCACGTGTGCCGTCGAGATCGTGATGCCGCGCGCCTTCTCTTCCGGCGCCGCGTCGATCGCGCTGTAATCCTTGAACTCGCCACCGAAGCGCTCCGCACCGACCTTCGTCAGCGCCGCCGTCAGCGTCGTCTTGCCGTGATCCACGTGACCAATCGTGCCGACGTTCACGTGCGGCTTGGTGCGTTCGAATTTACCCTTTGCCATGACTCAGACCTCTGAGAGAACTTATTTGATGATGCGCCACGAATGGCCGCTTCTTTTGAAAGTGCGGCCATGAATGGCCGCTTCCTGATCCTTGTCGTTGCGATCAGGAAGATCGAGCAAGTCACGCCTTCTTCATGACCTGCTCGGCGATGTTGCTCGGCGCCTCGGCGTAGTGGTCGAACTCCATTGTGAAAGTGGCGCGACCCTGGGTCAGCGAACGGATCGTGGTCGCGTAACCGAACATCTCGCCCAGCGGCACGAACGCGTCGATGGTCTTGCCTGACGGCGTATCTTCCTGGCCACGCAGGATGCCGCGGCGACGGCTCATGTCGCCCATCACGTCACCCACGTAGTCCTCCGGCGTCACCACCTCGACCTTCATGATCGGTTCGAGCAGCACCGGCGAAGCCTTGGCGAAGCCCTGCTTGAACGCCATCGAGGCGGCCAGCTTGAACGCCATTTCGGACGAGTCGACGTCGTGGTAGGAGCCGAACACCAGCTTCACCTTGACGCCCACCACCGGGAAGCCCGCCAGCGGACCGCTGGTGATGGTTTCGCGCAGGCCCTTTTCGACCGAGGGGATGAACTCCTTCGGGATCACGCCGCCGGTGATGTCGTTGATGAACAGGAAGTCGTCCTTGATCATCGAAGCAAGCTTCTCGTCGGCGCGGTCGGCGTCGCTGATCGGCGACATCTCGATCACCACGTGGCCGTACTGGCCCTTGCCGCCGGACTGCTTGGCGTGCTTGTAGTCGGACTTCACATCGCTGCTGCGGATCGTCTCGCGGTAGGCCACCTGCGGCTTGCCGACATTGGCCTCGACGTTGAACTCGCGCCGCATGCGATCGACCAGGATGTCCAGGTGCAGCTCACCCATGCCCGAGATGATGGTCTGACCCGACTCCTCGTCCGTACGCACGCGGAACGACGGATCCTCAGCGGCCAGACGGCCGAGCGCGATGCCCATCTTTTCCTGGTCGGACTTGGTCTTCGGCTCGACCGCCATCGAGATCACCGGCTCCGGGAACGTCATGCGCTCCAGAGTGATGATGTGATCCTGCGCGCACAGCGTGTCACCCGTCGTCACGTCCTTCAGGCCGACCGCAGCGGCGATGTCGCCCGCGCGGACTTCCTTCAGCTCCTGACGATCGTTCGCGTGCATCTGCAGGATGCGACCGATGCGCTCTTTCTTCGACTTCACCGGGTTGTAGACGGCATCGCCGGCATTCAGCACGCCCGAGTAGACGCGGAAGAAGGTCAGCGAACCGACGAACGGATCCGTCATGATCTTGAACGCAAGCGCGGAGAACGGCACGGCGTCGTCCGCCTTGCGGGTCGCCTCGTGCTCGTTCTCGTCCATGCCGGCCACCGGCGGACGGTCGACCGGCGACGGCAGCAGGTACACCACCGCGTCCAGCATCGCCTGCACGCCCTTGTTCTTGAACGCAGTGCCGCAGTAGACCGGGATGATTTCGCTAGCCAGCGTGCGCTGGCGCAGGCCTGCGATAATCTCGTCCTCGCTGAGGGAACCCTCCTCGAGGTACTTGTTCATCAGCTCTTCGGTGGCTTCGGCCGCAGACTCGACCATGAAGCTGTGCGCCTCGTCAGCCTTGTCCTTGAGGTTCGCCGGAATGTCCTGGTAGTCGAACTTCATGCCCTGGGACGCCATGTCCCAGGTGATCGACTTCATCTTCAGCAGGTCGACCACGCCCTCGAAGCCGTCCTCGGCACCGATCGGCACCACCATCGGCACCGGGTGCGCGCCCAGACGCGACTTCAGTTGACCCACCACCTTGTCGAAGTTGGCGCCGGTGCGGTCCATCTTGTTGACGAACGCGAGGCGCGGCACCTTGTACTTGTTGGCCTGGCGCCATACGGTCTCCGACTGCGGCTGCACGCCGCCGACCGCGCACAACACGAACACCGCGCCGTCGAGCACGCGCAGCGAACGCTCCACCTCGATGGTGAAGTCCACGTGTCCCGGGGTGTCGATGATGTTGAAGCGGTGCTGCTCCATCGAACCATCCATGCCCTTCCAGAACGCCGTGGTGGCGGCGGAAGTGATGGTGATGCCGCGCTCCTGCTCCTGCTCCATCCAGTCCATCGTGGCCGCACCGTCGTGCACCTCGCCAATCTTGTGCGAGACGCCGGTGTAGAACAGGATGCGCTCCGTGGTCGTAGTCTTGCCCGCATCGATGTGGGCCATGATGCCGAAGTTGCGGTAGCGCTCGATAGGAGTGGTGCGTGCCATGGATGTATACCTTTGCCGGGCTACCCTGCCCTGATTAGCGCGACCATCCGGGCCGCGTTCCGTTTGAGAATCCGCCCGATATGGCGGAATGCCCTTGCCGCCATCTGGTGTGGCCCGGGCCGAGTTCCGCCAAGTGTGGCGGAATGCCCTTGGCCGTCAGGACGACGGCCAAGGCAACGCCGCTTACCAGCGGTAGTGCGAGAAGGCCTTGTTGGCCTCGGCCATGCGATGCGTTTCCTCGCGCTTCTTGGCGGCGCCGCCGCGGCTTTCCGAAGCCTCCAGCAACTCGGCAGCCAGCTTGCGCGGCATCGAGGTCTCGCCGCGCTTGCGGGCGGCATCGATGACCCAGCGCATGGCCAGCGCCATGCGGCGACCCGGGCGCACCTCGACCGGTACCTGGTAGGTGGCGCCGCCGACGCGGCGGGATTTCACCTCGACCGCCGGAGCAATATTGTTCAGCGCCTTCTCGACCAGGGCTACCGGCTCGGCGTTCTTCTCGCCGATTTGCTGCAGCGCGCCGTAGACGATGCTTTCGGCGACCGACTTCTTGCCGCTCTTCATCACCATGTTGATGAAGCGGGCGATCAGTTGGCTGCCGTGCTTGGGATCGGGCAAAACCAGACGGGCGGGATGTGAACCTTTACGCGACATGTTTGTTGTCCGTTATTTTGGCGGACATTCCTGCCCGCTTGAAAAGCGGCCAGCAAAGGCCGCATGACATTATTTCTTCGGGCGCTTGGCGCCGTACTTCGAGCGCGACTGGCGGCGCTTGGTGACGCCGGCGCAGTCGAGGCTGCCACGCACCGTGTGATAACGCACACCCGGCAGGTCCTTGACGCGACCGCCGCGGATCAGCACCACCGAGTGCTCCTGCAGGTTGTGGCCTTCGCCACCGATGTAGCTGATGACCTCGAAACCGTTGGTCAGGCGCACCTTGGCAACCTTGCGCAGGGCCGAGTTCGGCTTCTTCGGAGTGGTCGTGTAAACGCGCGTGCAGACGCCGCGACGCTGCGGGCTGCTCTGCAGGGCGGGCGACCCACTCTTGTAGGTCTTCGGGCTGCGGTTTTTGCGCACCAACTGGTTGACTGTCGTCATGCGAAGCTGTTCCTGAAAACATAAAGGCAGCCCGAATAAGCTCGGTCTGCCAAGAAGCGGGAATTTAACATGAGCGGCCCACTCTAGGCAAGCCAATGCTCAGTCGTCCTGGACCCGAACACGAGGTGCGTCCGTGCACCTCATTTCGTATGTCAGCGAGCAACACCCCGTACAGGTTTACTCGACACCGTTTGCACCGCCGGCTGGAGCCTCCGCAAACGAGACTGCAGGCGTGGAACCAGAAAGGGTTTCCAGCTCCGTGGCGGTCAAACCGCCCTGGCGACGACGCGATGCGTGGTACGCCAGACCCGTGCCTGCCGGAATAAGACGGCCGACAATAACATTTTCCTTCAGGCCACGCAAGGTGTCGCGCGTGCCACGAACCGCCGCCTCGGTCAGAACGCGGGTGGTCTCCTGGAACGAGGCCGCCGAGATGAACGATTCGGTCGCCAGCGACGCCTTGGTGATGCCCAGCAGCACCGACTGGTATTCCGCGGGACGCTCACCCTTGGCGAGCGCACGCTCGTTCTCGCCGTTGATCCGCACGCGCTCGACCTGCTCGCCGCGCAGATAATGGCTTTCGCCCGGCTCGACGATCTCGACCTTGCGCAGCATCTGGCGAATGATCGCCTCGATGTGCTTGTCGTTGATCTTCACGCCCTGCAGGCGGTACACGTCCTGGATTTCCTTGACCAAGTACGTAGCCAGCGGCTCCACGCCGAGCAGGCGCAGGATGTCATGCGGACTCGGCTCGCCGTCGACGACGGTTTCGCCCTTCTCCACGTGCTCGCCCTCGAACACGATGACCTGGCGCCACTTTGGAATCAGCTCCTCGTGCTCGTTGCCGTCGACGTCCTTGATGATCAGACGCTGCTTGCCCTTGGTGTCCTTGCCGAAGCTGATGATGCCGGAGCGCTCGGCGAGGATCGCCGGTTCCTTCGGCTTGCGTGCCTCGAACAGGTCGGCGACACGCGGCAGACCACCGGTGATGTCGCGGGTCTTGGAGGTTTCCTGCGGGATACGCGCGACCACGTCGCCCACGCCCACTTCGGCACCGTTCTGGATCGACACGATCGCACCGGCCGGCAGGAAATACTGCGCGGCGATGTCGGTACCCGGCAGCTTGAGCTCCCGGCCCTTGGCGTCTTCCAGGCGCACGATCGGACGCAGGTCCTTCGCCTGCGCGCCACGACGCTTCGGATCGGTGACCACCGCCGACTCCAGGCCGGTCAGCTCGTCGGTCTGGCTCTGCACGGTGACGCCATCGAGGAAATCGATGAAGCGCACCACACCGGCCACCTCGGTGACGATCGGATGGGTATGCGGATCCCAGTTCGCCACGGTCTGGCCCGGCTTGACCGGCGCGCCGTCCTTGACCGCGATGACGGCGCCGTACGGCACCTTGTAACGCTCGCGCTCGCGGCCGCTGGCGTCGATCACGCTCAGCTCGCCCGAACGCGACACCGCCACCAGGTGGCCCTGCTTGTGCTGCACCGATTTCAGGTTGTTGAACTTCAGCGAGCCGGTGGTCTTCACCGTCACGTTGTCCACCGCCGCCGCACGCGAAGCCGCGCCGCCGATGTGGAACGTACGCATGGTCAGCTGGGTGCCCGGTTCGCCGATCGACTGCGCGGCGACCACGCCCACGGCCTCGCCCATGTTGACCAGGTGGCCACGGGCCAGATCGCGGCCGTAGCACAGCTTGCACACGCCGTGGACGGCTTCGCAGGTGATCGGCGAACGCACCTTGATGATCTGCACGCCGGCCTTGTCGAGCTTCTCGACCAGGGCTTCGTTGAGCAGCGTGTCGCGGGTGACGATCGGGCGGTCGTCGTCGCCGGGGGCGTAGACATCCTCGACCACCACACGGCCGAGCACGCGGTCACGCAACGGCTCGACCACATCGCCGCCTTCGACGATCGGCTGCATGGTGACGCCGTCCTCGGTGCCGCAGTCGTCCATGGTGACGACCACGTCCTGCGCCACGTCGACCAGGCGGCGGGTCAGGTAACCGGAGTTGGCGGTCTTCAGCGCGGTATCCGCCAGGCCCTTGCGGGCGCCGTGGGTCGAGTTGAAGTACTGCAGCACGTTCAGGCCTTCGCGGAAGTTGGCCTTGATCGGCGTCTCGATGATCGAGCCGTCCGGACGCGCCATCAGGCCGCGCATGCCGGCCAGCTGGCGGATCTGCGCCACCGAGCCACGCGCGCCGGAGTCGGCCATGATGTACAGCGAGTTCATCGACTTCTGGCTGACCATCTTGCCTTCGGCATCGACCACCTTCTCGGTGCCGATGCCGTCGATCATCGCCTTGGCTACCTGCTCGCTGGTGCGCGACCAGATGTCGACCACCTTGTTGTAGCGCTCGCCGGCGGTGACCAGACCCGACTGGTATTGCTGCTGGATCTCGACGACCTCCTTCTCGGCCTCGTCGAGGATGGTCTTCTTCTCGTTCGGGATCAGCATGTCGTCGATGCCGATCGAGATGCCCGCGCGCGTGGCGAACCGGTAGCCGGTGTACATCAGCTTGTCGGCGAACACCACAGTTTCCTTCAGGCCCAGCAGGCGATAGCTGGAGTTGATCAGCCGTGAGATGTTCTTCTTGGTCAGCTCGGTGTTGGCCAGCTCGAACGGCAGGCCCTCCGGCAGGATCTCGGCGAGCAGCGCACGGCCCACGGTGGTCTCGACCAGCCGGGTTTCGCTGCTGCGCGTACCGTCTTCGGCAATGTGCACCAGCTTCAGGCGCACCTTGACCTTGGCATGCAGCTCGACCGCACGGTTGTCGTAGGCGCGGCGCGCTTCCGAGACGCCGGAGAACACCATGCCCGTGCCCTTGGCGTTGATCAGCTCGCGGGTCATGTAGTACAGGCCCAGCACCACGTCCTGGGTCGGCACGATGATCGGCTCGCCGTTGGCGGGCGACAGGATGTTGTTGGACGACATCATCAGCGTGCGCGCTTCCAGCTGCGCCTCGATCGACAACGGCACGTGCACGGCCATCTGGTCGCCGTCGAAGTCCGCGTTGAACGCGGTGCAGACCAGCGGGTGCAGCTGGATCGCCTTGCCTTCGATCAGCTTCGGCTCGAACGCCTGGATGCCGAGGCGGTGCAGGGTCGGCGCGCGGTTCAGCAGCACCGGATGTTCGCGGATCACCTCTTCGAGGATGTCCCACACCTGGCCTTCCTCGCGCTCGACCAGCTTCTTCGCCGCCTTGATGGTGGTGGCTTCGCCACGTGCCTGCAGCTTGGCGAAGATGAACGGCTTGAACAGCTCCAGCGCCATCTTCTTGGGCAGGCCACACTGGTGCAGGCGCAGCGTCGGGCCGACCACGATCACCGAACGGCCGGAGTAGTCCACACGCTTGCCGAGCAGGTTCTGGCGGAAGCGGCCCTGCTTGCCCTTGATCATGTCGGCCAGCGACTTCAGCGCGCGCTTGTTGGTGCCGGTGATGGCACGGCCGCGGCGGCCGTTGTCGAGCAGCGCGTCGACCGATTCCTGCAGCATGCGCTTCTCGTTGCGCACGATGATGTCGGGCGCATTGAGTTCGAGCAGCCGCTTGAGGCGGTTGTTGCGGTTGATGACGCGACGGTACAGGTCATTCAGGTCGGAGGTGGCGAAGCGACCACCGTCCAGCGGCACCAGCGGACGCAGGTCCGGCGGCAGCACGGGCAGCACGGTCAGCACCATCCACTCCGGCTTGTTGCCGGACTCCAGGAACGCCTCGATCAGCTTGACGCGCTTGGTGAGGCGCTTGAGCTTGGTCTCGGAATTGGTGGAGGCGATCTCTTCCTTCAGGCGGATGACTTCGCCCGGCAGATCAAGCGACTTCAGCAGGTGAAACACCGCCTCGGCACCCATCCGCGCGTCGAACTCGTCGCCGTGCTCCTCGGTCGCTTCCAGATACTGATCCTCGCTGAGCAGCTGGCCGCGCTCCAGCGCGGTCATGCCCGGATCGATCACCACGAAGGCCTCGAAGTACAGGATGCGCTCGATGTCGCGCAGGGTCATGTCCAGCATCAGGCCGATGCGCGAGGGCAGCGATTTCAGGAACCAGATGTGCGCGGTCGGGCTGGCCAGCTCGATGTGGCCCATGCGCTCGCGGCGCACCTTGGCCAGGGTCACTTCCGTGCCGCACTTCTCGCACACCACGCCGCGGTGCTTCATGCGCTTGTACTTGCCGCACAGGCACTCGTAGTCCTTCACCGGGCCGAAGATGGCGGCGCAGAACAGACCGTCGCGCTCGGGCTTGAAGGTGCGGTAGTTGATCGTCTCCGGTTTCTTCACTTCGCCGTACGACCACGAGCGGATCAGCTCCGGCGAGGCGAGCGCGATCTTGATCGCGTCGAAATCCGGCGTCGTGCGCTGCTGGTTGAAGAGGTTGAGCAAGTCTTTCATTTGAATCTCCGAAAGATCGGGAATAGGGAATGGAGAATCGGGAATGGGAAGAGCGGGGAATGAAGGTTCGGGGTCGCGGCGATGTTTCGTGCCTTCGCGACTCCCTGTTCCCTATTCCCTACTCCCTTGCCAAATCACTTGACCTCTTCCAGATCGATGTCGATGGCGAGCGAGCGGATTTCCTTCACCAGCACGTTGAAGGACTCCGGCATGCCCGCGGACATTTCGTGGTTGCCGTCGACGATGTTCTTGTACATCTGGTTGCGGCCCTGCACGTCGTCGGACTTCACCGTCAGCATTTCCTGCAGGGTGTAGGCCGCGCCGTAGGCTTCCAGCGCCCACACTTCCATCTCGCCGAAGCGCTGGCCGCCGAACTGCGCCTTGCCGCCCAGCGGCTGCTGGGTGACCAGCGAGTACGGGCCGGTGGAGCGCGCGTGCATCTTGTCGTCGACCAGGTGGTTGAGCTTCAGGTAATGCATGTAGCCCACGGTGACCGGGCGGTCGAATGCCTCGCCGGTGCGGCCGTCGTACAGCATGGTCTGACCGGATTCCGGCAGATCAGCCAGCTTCAGCATCGCCTTGATCTCAGTCTCTTCCGCACCGTCGAACACCGGCGTCGCCATCGGCACGCCTTCCTGCAGGTTGGTGGCGAGCGCGAAGATCTCCTTGTCGGTGAGCGACTTCAGATCGACGTGCTGCACGGCACCGGCGACGTGGCTGTTGTAGATCTGGTCGAGGAACTTGCGGATCTCGGCCACCTTCTCCTGCGCCTCGATCATCTTCTGGATCTTCTTGCCCAGGCCCTTGGCGGCCCAGCCCAGATGCACCTCGAGAATCTGCCCGATGTTCATGCGCGACGGCACGCCCAGCGGGTTCAGGCAGATATCCACCGCCTCGCCGTTGGCCATGTACGGCATGTCCTCCACCGGCACCACGTTGGACACCACGCCCTTGTTGCCGTGGCGGCCGGCCATCTTGTCGCCCGGCTGGATGCGACGCTTCACGGCCAGGAACACCTTGACCATCTTCAGCACGCCCGGCGCGAGGTCGTCGCCCTGGGTGATCTTGCCCTGCTTCTCCTTGAAGCGCTTGTCGAACTCTTCCTTGTGGCGCTTGATCTGCTCGGCGGCACGCTCGAGGAACTCGGTGACCTCCTCGTCCTTGACGTTGACCTTGAACCAGTCGTCCTTCTTCAGGCCGTCGAGATACGCGTCGGTGATCTCGGCGCCGCGCTTCAGGCCGCCCGGACCGCTCATCGCGGACTTGCCGACCAGCTGGGTGCGCATGCGGCTGTAGATCGCGACTTCGAGGATGCGGAACTGGTCGTCCAGATCCTTGCGCACCCGCTTGACCTCGGTTTCCTCGATCTGCTTGGCGCGCTTGTCCTTCTCGATGCCGTCGCGGGTGAACACCTGCACGTCGATCACGGTGCCGTCCATGCCCGGGGGCACGCGCAGCGAGCTGTCCTTCACGTCGGACGCCTTCTCGCCGAAGATCGCGCGCAGCAGCTTCTCTTCCGGTGTCAGCTGGCTCTCGCCCTTGGGCGTGACCTTGCCGACCATGATGTCGCCGGCCTTCACCTCGGCACCGATGTACACGATGCCGGATTCGTCGAGGCGCGCCAGCGCCTGCTCACCCACGTTCGGGATGTCGGCGGTGATTTCCTCGGCGCCCAGCTTGGTGTCGCGCGCGATGCAGGACAGCTCCTCGATGTGGATCGAGGTGTAGCGGTCCTCCTGCACGACGCGCTCGGAGAGCAGGATCGAGTCTTCGAAGTTGTAGCCGTTCCACGGCATGAAGGCGATCAGCATGTTCTGGCCGAGCGCGAGCTCGCCCAGGTCGGTCGACGAACCGTCGGCCAGCGTGTCGCCCTTCGCCACCACGTCGCCGACGTTCACCAGCGGGCGCTGGTTGAGGTTGGTGTTCTGGTTGGAGCGGGTGTACTTGGTCAACGTGTAGATATCGACGCCGGCGTCGTTGCCGCCGACCTCCTCCTCGTTCACGCGCACCACGATGCGCGCCGCGTCGACCTGGTCGATCACCCCGCCGCGCTTGGCGGAGACGATGACGCCCGAGTCGCGCGCCACCGCGCGCTCGATGCCGGTACCGACCAGCGGGGTCTGCGAGCGCAGCGTCGGCACGGCCTGGCGCTGCATGTTCGCGCCCATCAGCGCGCGGTTCGCGTCGTCATGCTCCAGGAACGGCACCAGCGCCGCGGCGACCGACACGGTCTGCATCGGCGAGACGTCCATGTAGTCGACCTCGGCGGCCGGGCGCAGCTCGGACTCGCCACGGAAACGGCAGGACACGAAGTCCTCCAGGAACGCGCCGTGCTTGTCCAGCGGCGAGTTCGCCTGGGCGATCACGTGGTCGCCTTCCTCGATCGCCGACAGGTAGTCGACCTTGTCGGTGACCTTGCTGTTGGCGACCTTGCGGTACGGCGTCTCGAGGAAGCCGTAGGCGTTGGTGCGGGCATACACGGCCAGCGAGTTGATCAGGCCGATGTTCGGGCCTTCCGGCGTCTCGATGGTGCAGACGCGGCCGTAGTGGGTCGGATGCACGTCGCGCACTTCGAAGCCGGCGCGCTCGCGGGTCAGGCCACCCGGCCCCAGCGCGGAGACGCGGCGCTTGTGCGTCACTTCCGACAGCGGGTTGTTCTGGTCCATGAACTGCGACAGCTGCGAGGAGCCGAAGAACTCCTTCACCGCCGCCGCGACCGGCTTGGCGTTGATCAGGTCCTGCGGGGTCAGGCCATCGGCCTCGGCCAGCGACAGGCGCTCGCGCACGGCGCGTTCCACGCGCACCAGACCGATGCGGAAGGTGTTCTCGGCCATTTCGCCGACCGAACGCACGCGACGGTTGCCCAGATGGTCGATGTCGTCGACGGTGCCATGGCCGTTCTTGATGTCGATCAGCACCTTCAGCACGTCGAGGATGTCGGACGACTCGCCCTGCTCCTTGACCAGCCGCTGCGACTCCTCTTCCTTGCGCTCGCTGAAGTACTTGTGGTCGTACAGCACGCCCGGGCCGAGGATTTCCTTGCGGCCCACGCGGCGGTTGAACTTCATCCGGCCGACCGCCGACAGGTCGTAGCGGTCGAAGGTGAAGAACAGGTTGAAGAACAGGTTCTGCGCAGCGTCCTTGGTCGGCGGCTCGCCCGGGCGCATCATGCGGTAAATCTCCACCAGCGCCTCCAGCGGCGTCTTGGTGTTGTCGATGCGCAGGGTGTGCGAGATGTAGGCGCCGCGGTCGAGATCGTTGACGTACAGCGTCGGCACGACTTCGATGCCGGCCTTGCGGAAGTTCTCCATCTGCTCGGCAGTGATCTCGTCGTTCGCCGAGGCCAGCAGTTCGCCGGTCTTGGCGTCGACGATGTCGGTGGCCACGATGCGGCCGACCGGGTAGTCGTCCGGCACTTCCAGCGCGGTGATGTTCTCGGCCGCCAGCTGGCGCACGTGGCGTGCGGTGATGCGCTTGCCGGCTTCCACCAGCACCTTGCCACCGATCGCCAGGTCGAAGGAGAGCGTCTCGCCGCGCAGGCGCTCGGCGACCAGCTCCAGCGTGGTGCCGCCCTTGTTGCCCAGGTGGAACACGTTGTGCTCGAAGAAGATGCCCAGCATCTCCTCGTTGTTGTAGCCGAGCGCGCGCAGCAGCACCGTCACCGGCAGCTTGCGGCGACGGTCGATGCGGGTGAACAGCGCGTCCTTCGGGTCGAACTCGAAGTCCAGCCAGGAGCCGCGGTAGGGGATCACGCGGGCCGAGAACAAGAGCTTGCCCGAGCTGTGCGTCTTGCCGCGATCGTGGTCGAAGAACACCCCCGGCGAACGATGCAGCTGCGAGACGATCACGCGCTCGGTGCCGTTGATGATGAAGGTGCCGGTGTCGGTCATGAGCGGGATCTCGCCCATGTAGACCTCCTGCTCCTTGATGTACTTGACCACCTTCTTCGAGGCCGGGCTGTCCTTGTCGTAGATCACCAGGCGCACGGTGGTGCGCAGCGGCGCACCGAAGGTCATGCCGCGGTTGCGGCACTCGCGCTCGTCGAACGCCGGCTCGCCCAGGCGGTAGTCCACGTACTCCAGTGCGGCATTGCCCGAGTAGCTGGAGATCGGGAACACCGACTTCAACGCGGCATGCAAACCCTTGTCGCCGCGCTGTTTCGGCGCGACGTGCTCCTGCAGGAATTCCCGGTAGGAATCAGTCTGGATGGTCAGCAGGTTCGGCACGCCCAGCACGGGCGGACGCTTGCCAAAGTCCTTGCGGATGCGTTTCTTCTCGGTAAACGAGTAGGCCATGATCGGTAGCGCCTCGGTTCGCAGTGGCGCCGGTGGTGCACACACCGGCTGAATGGGATTTCAGGGAATCGAGAATAGGGAATCGTCAATCGGCAGGATCTAACCGGATTTCCGATTCCCTATTCTCCATTCCCCATCTCGTTTCATTTAAAGCAGGCAAAGCCCGGGGGCTCGCGCCCCCAGGCTTGCTTGACGCTAGATCAAACTGATGGCGCGCAAGGGCGCCGATTACTTCAGTTCGACCGTGGCGCCGGCAGCTTCGAGGTCCTTCTTGAACTTCTCGGCATCTTCCTTCGACACGGCTTCCTTCAGGACGCCGCCGGCCTCGGTGAGGTCCTTGGCTTCCTTCAGGCCCAGGCCGGTGATCGCGCGGACAGCCTTGATCACGTCGACCTTCTTGGCGCCGGCGGTCTTCAGGATGACGTCGAACTCGGTCTGTGCTTCGGCAGCCGGGCCGGCAGCGGCCGGGCCGGCGGCAACCATCACCGGGGCGGCGGCGGTCACGCCGAACTTCTCTTCGATGGCCTTCACCAGGTCCATCACTTCCATCAGCGACTTGGCGGCGACGGCTTCAACGATCTGTTCGTTGGTCAGGGACATTGCATTTACCTCTGGAAATGGATTCGATTTGATAGACGATGAACTTAGGCGGGTTCGGCTTCAGCCGGGGCTTCGGCGGCAACTTCGCCGCCCCCCTGCTTGTCGGCCACGGCCTTGACGACGCGGGCGAACATGGTGGCCGGTTCGGCCAGCACGCGGGCCAGCATGGCCAGCGCCTGTTCGCGGGTCGGCAGCGAGGCCAGCACGTCGACATGCGCGGCCGGCAGCAGCTTGCCTTCCACCGAGACGAGCTTCGCCTTCAGCTTGTCGTTGTCCTTGGCGAACTCCTTGATCAGGCGCCCGGCAGCACCGGGTTCCTCCGTCGAGAATGCGTACAGCAGTGGACCGACCAGGGCGTCCTTGACGACCTCGAACTCGGTACCAGCCACGGCGCGCGATGCCAGCGTGTTCTTGACAACCCGCAAGTACACACCGGATTCGCGGGCCTTCTTGCGCATCGCGGTCATCTGGGCGACCGTGGTGCCTGCATACTCGGCAGCGACCAGGGAGTGAGCCTTCGCGGCAACTTCTGCCAGTTCGGCGACTACTTCTTGCTTCTGAGACAGATTGAGAGCCATTGCACTCCTCCAAATGAACTCCGCTCACGGCTCCTGCCGCTTGCGGTCCTGGGCGACGCCATCCATGACGTCGGGGGCACCTGGGTACCCCGGGTGTTGGCCTTTCCAGAACACATCGAACGATTCCAGAAGGGGCAGCACCATCTGCGCAGGCTGGATTTGCGAGAAACCCGATTAAGCGATCCCGCTGGCGGCGACGGCGATTCCCTGCCTTGTGCGAGCTCCCTGCCCGTCGTCGTCGCGCGCTGAACGCGCCTGCGGTCTTTGACAGCGGCCCCGGCCGCCGAAACGGCCGGGACTGCCCTCAAAAACTGCCCGCACCGGCAACCGCCGGTGCGGGACTTGATACTTACTTGGCGGCCAAAGCCAGCGACGAGGTGTCGACGGCCACGCCGACGCCCATGGTGCTGGACAACGCCACTTTCTGCAGGAACTGGCCCTTCGCGGTGGCCGGCTTGGCCTTCAGCAGGTCGGCGATCAGCGCGTTGAGGTTGTCCGCGAGCTGCTCGGCCTCGAAGTTGGCCTTGCCGATGGTGGCGTGGATGATGCCCGCCTTGTCGTTGCGGAACTTCACCTGGCCGGCCTTGGCGTTCTTCACCGCGGTGGCGACGTCGGCGGTGACCGAGCCGTCCTTCGGGTTCGGCATCAGGCCGCGCGGGCCGAGCAGCTGGCCCAGCTTGCCGACCACGCGCATCGCGTCCGGGGTGGCGATCACGCGACCGAAGTCGAGATCACCGCCCTGCATGCGCTCGGCCAGGTCGTCCATGCCGACGGCGTCGGCACCGGCGGCCTTGGCCGCCTCCGCCTTCTCGCCCGGCGGGCAGAACACAGCCACCTTGACGGTCTTGCCGGTGCCGTGCGGCAGCAGCGAGGAGCCGCGCACGCCCTGGTCCGACTTTTTCGCGTCGATGCCCAGACGCACGGCCACGTCCACCGACTCGGCAAACTTCGCCTTGGCGTTGGCCTTGACGATCTTCAGCGCCTCGTCCAAGGCATAGAACTTGCCCGGCTGCACCGCGGCCTGGGCCGCCTTCATACGCTTCGTGAGCTTTGCCATGTCTTAACCCTCCACCACAAGGCCCATGCTACGGGCGCTACCGGCAATGGTGCGCACCGCGGCGTCGAGGTCGGCAGCCGTCAGGTCCGGCTCCTTCTGCTTCGCAATGTCTTCCAGCTGCTTGCGGGTGACCTTGCCGACCTTGTCGGTGTTCGGCTTCTGCGAACCCTTGGCGACGCCGGTGGCCTTCTTCAGAAGGATGGTGGCGGGCGGGGTCTTGGTGATGAAGGTGAAGCTGCGGTCGGAGTACGCCGTGATGATGGTCGGGATCGGCAGACCCGGCTCCAGCTTCTGCGTGGCGGCATTGAACGCCTTGCAGAACTCCATGATGTTCAGGCCGCGCTGGCCGAGGGCGGGGCCCACCGGCGGCGACGGATTGGCCTGACCGGCCTTGACCTGCAGTTTGATGTAACCGACGACTTTCTTTGCCATGGGATTTTCCTCGCGAGTCCGGGCGCCTTGCGGCTCCTCGCTGCTCACCGTTCCGTGGATGGAAGGAAGATCTGCCTCGTGCAGATCCGAAACGCGGACACGCCGGGTCAAAAAGACCCCGCGTGAACCGCGCAGTATAGAGATTTACCTGGTCATCAGCAAGCCCCGTGCCAAGGTCGCCGAATCGGGAGCCGGGCTGCCCCGGCCAGGGACGGTCCGATCAGAGCTTGTGAAGAAAACCACTTCCTGTGGTTTTCTTCAGTCGCGAGTCCGGTACACGCCCGGACTCGCTCACATGAAACAGTCACTTACGTGACTGTTTCATGTCCGGCCATCGGGCAACCGCTCCTGCGTTGCCTCAACTCGGGCATCGGGCAACTGCTCCTGCGTTGCCTCAACTCGGGCATCCATGCCCTCGCCATGCCCTCGCCATGCCCTCGCCGTGGCCGGCCTGAGAGGTTGAAAAATCACAACCTCTCAGGCCTTCTCGACCTGGCCGAACTCCAGCTCCACCGGGGTCGAGCGGCCGAAGATCAGCACCGCCACGCGCAGGCGGCTCTTCTCGTAGTTGACTTCCTCGACCACGCCGTTGAAGTCGTTGAACGGCCCCTCGGTGACGCGCACCATCTCGCCCGGCTCGAACAGCACCTTGGGACGGGGCTTCTCGACGCCCTCGCGCACCCGGCTGAGGATGGCGTCGGCCTCGCTGTCCTTGATCGGCAGCGGGCGGTCGGCGGTGCCGCCGATGAACCCCATGACCTTCGGGGTTTCCTTGATCAGGTGCCAGCATTCGTCGTCGATCCGGGGCGACTTGCCCTCGGTATTCGTCTCGATCTGCACCAGCACGTAACCCGGGAAGAACTTGCGATCGCTGCGTCGCTTCTGGCCGCCGCGCATCTCGATCACTTCCTCGGTCGGCACCAGCACCTCGCCGAATTTCTCTTCCATCGCGGCGCGCTTGATGCGCTCCTCGAGGGAACGCTTCACCTGGTTCTCGAAGCCCGAATAGGCGTGCACCACGTACCAGCGCTTGCTCATGCTCACCTCAGCTACCCAGCTTCAGCAGCCAGTCGAGAATGACCGACTTCAGGATCAGGTCGATAAGACCCAGCAGTAGCGACAGCACGATCACCACCAGGATGATGATGCCGGTCGTCTTGATCGTCTCGTCGCGGGTCGGCCAGACCACCTTGCGCATCTCGAACTGCGACTCGGCGATGAAGTTCCGCACCCGTCGGCCCAGCGCGGTGAATGCGGCAATCGCCGCCGCCACCACGAACGCGGCCAGCACGCCCAGCAGGCGTACCGACGATGAAATGCTGCCATCCCGGCCGAACCAGGAGTAGGCAAAGATGCCGGCAGCCAGCACCAGGCCCGCCAGTACCAGCTTGCCGATGTCGGCGGCGTTCGTGCCCTTGGGCTGCTCTGCCTTGGTATTCATGCACTAGCGACTCGGTGTCAGCAGCATGGCGCGCCTTGCGGCCGACCTTGCCATCGCCACCCGTCTCGATCCTCGGGGAAGTGGCACGCCAGGAGGGACTTGAACCCCCAACCTGCGGTTTTGGAGACCGCTGCTCTGCCAATTGAGCTACTGGCGTAGAACGGGATTCGGGATTCGAGATTCGGGATTCGTAAAAAGCGGAACGGCGTGAAGCCTACCCTTCCGAATCCCGAATCTCGAATCCCGAATCCCACGATATTACTTGATGACCTTGGCCACCACGCCGGCGCCAACAGTGCGGCCGCCTTCGCGGATGGCGAAACGCAGCCCTTCGTCCATCGCGATCGGGTGGATCAGGCTCACCACCATCTTCACGTTGTCGCCCGGCATCACCATTTCCACGCCTTCCGGCAGCGTCACCGCACCGGTCACGTCGGTCGTGCGGAAGTAGAACTGCGGACGGTAGCCCTTGAAGAACGGCGTATGACGGCCACCCTCGTCCTTCGACAGCACATATACCTCCGCCTCGAAGTCGGTGTGCGGGGTGATCGTGCCCGGCTTGGCCAGCACCTGGCCGCGCTCCACGTCGTCACGCTTCAGACCGCGCAGCAGCAGACCCGCGTTGTCGCCCGCCTGGCCCTGGTCCAGCAGCTTGCGGAACATCTCCACGCCCGTCACCGTGGTCTTCTGCGTGTCGCGGATGCCGACCACTTCGATTTCGTCGCCCACCTTGATCACGCCGCGCTCGATACGACCGGTCACCACCGTACCGCGGCCCGAGATCGAGAACACGTCTTCCACCGGCATCAGGAACGGCTTGTCGATCGCACGCACCGGCTCCGGGATGTAGCTGTCCAGCGCGTCCACCAGCTGGATGATCGCCGGCACGCCGATCTCGCTCTGATCACCTTCCAGCGCCTTCAGCGCCGAACCGTGGATGATCGGCGTGTCGTCGCCCGGGAAGTCGTACTTGCTCAGCAGCTCGCGCACTTCCATCTCGACCAGCTCGAGCAACTCGGCGTCGTCGACCATGTCCGCCTTGTTCAGGAACACCACGATGTACGGCACGCCCACCTGGCGCGACAGCAGGATGTGCTCGCGCGTCTGCGGCATCGGGCCATCGGCGGCCGAGCACACCAGGATCGCGCCGTCCATCTGCGCCGCACCCGTGATCATGTTCTTCACATAGTCCGCATGGCCCGGGCAGTCCACATGCGCGTAATGGCGCTTCGGCGACTCGTATTCCACGTGTGCCGTCGAGATCGTGATGCCGCGCGCCTTCTCTTCCGGCGCCGCGTCGATCGCGCTGTAATCCTTGAACTCGCCACCGAAGCGCTCCGCGCCGACCTTCGTCAGCGCCGCCGTCAGCGTCGTCTTGCCGTGATCCACGTGACCAATCGTGCCGACGTTCACGTGCGGCTTGGTGCGTTCGAATTTACCCTTTGCCATAGCGCGCTAAACCCCGATGGAGTCAATGAATTGAAGAAACCTGCCCGTTCCGGGCCGGCCATGATGGCCGAATGGATGGTGCTCATGACAGGAATCGAACCTGTGACCTCTTCCTTACCAAGGAAGTGCTCTACCGACTGAGCTACATGAGCGGAGATTTCAGCCATCTTCCATGATGGCAAACCACAGACCGGCATCCTGCCGGACTCTTCGAAAAAGCTTCGACCCTTGTTCCGGTCGGCCTGCGTGACAAGGGCAGCGCAATGGAGCGGAAGGCGGGAATCGAACCCGCGTAATCAGTTTGGAAAACTGATGTTCTACCATTGAACTACTCCCGCCCTGCGCGGAACGCCTGCCGAACATCCTGTCCCTTCCCTCGCGGGTCGCGCCGCTCTCGCGTCGCGTATCGGAGCGCTCCTGCGACTCCGGTGAAACCCGCCATCGGTCAAAGCGGCCATCCGATGTCAACTTGCTCTGGTGGAGGGAGGTGGATTCGAACCACCGAAGGCGTAAGCCAGCAGATTTACAGTCTGCCCCCGTTGGCCGCTTGGGTATCCCTCCAGAATCTTTGCGTGTCGCGGAACCGGCAGATCTGCAATCTGCCTTCGTTGGCAGTCTGGAGATTCCGCCAACAAAGAACGCGTATTGTGTGGATCGAACCCCGGACTGTCAACACCTTGCAGCAGCGATGACGCACCAGCAGCCCACCCTTCCGCGGGTAACATCAGTCCGGCGCAGCCGCACGCAGGTCGACCAGCCGTTCCATGCCCTTGGACAGTTCCAGCAGCTGTCTTGCCTGCTCCTGCAGCCGTCGCTCGTTGTCGTTGCGCGGCTCCCAATGCGGCACCGGGGTGGGTTTGCCGTCTGGGCTGTCCAGCGCCACGAAGACCATCACGCAACTGGTCGCCAGGCGCTGCTCATCCTTGCGTAGGTCGCGCGCCAGCACGTCGACGGCCATGTGCATGCTGCTGGTGCCGGTACGGATCAGGCGCGCCCGCACGGTGACCAGGTCGCCGATCAGGATCGGCGCCACGAACTGGATTCCGCTGACCGAGGCGGTGACGCAGTACGCCCCGCTCCAGGCCACCGCGCAGGCATAGCCGGCCTGGTCGATCCATTTCATCGCCATGCCGCCGTGCACCTTGCCGCCGAAGTTGACGTCGGTGGGTTGGGCGAGAAAGCGGAAGCTCACTTCGTGCTGCTGTCCGGGCATGGCTGGCGACCTCATCGCGGGTCCTAAAGCGGGATTATGCCTGACCGTGTGCACTTTCCCGCGTCCGGATACGGCTTGTCGGCTTGCAGCCCACCTGGCTTCATGGCTAGATGAGCCAGGGGAAACGGGGAGATCCGGCGGTGGCCTTGCGCAGTATTGCATCACGGATGGCGCTATGGGTTCTGGTCGGCTCCGCCGTGGTACTGGCCGCCACCGGTGCCTTGCTGCTCGGCCTGACCCGTGCGCAGATCCTCGAACACACCCACCGCGAAGCGGCCTCCCTGGCAGCCGACGCCGGCAACCAGATTCAGGCCCGGATCGACCGTGTCGCGGTTTCGGCACGCATGCTTGCCGCGATCATCGGCAGCCGCCGCGACGACGCCGAACCGCTGCTGCGCGACACGCTGGCCGCCGACCTGGACATGGACGGGCTGGCCGCAGCGTTCCGGCCCTCGGCGGATCCGGCCGCACCCCCGCCGTACTCGCCCTTCGTGCGCCGGCTGGACCACGGCAGCCTGGCTGACCGCGACCTCTCGCGCGACGCCAACCCCTACTGGAACAGCAACTGGTTCCTCGGCGGGCTCGGCTGCAGCAACGGCTGCTGGCAGCGGCCGTTCTTTTCGCAATCCCGCCGCCGCCAGCTGATCAACTACTCCGTAGCCATCCGTCGCGACGGGCATCCCGTCGGGGTGATCAACGCCGACGTCACGCTCGACTGGCTGCACCGGATACTCGGTGGCCTGGCCAAGCCCGCCGGCGCCTACGCCTTCGTGCTGGACAGCGACGGCAACTTCCTGGCCCACGACAACCCCACCATGGTCGGCCAGCGCGGCATGCCGGCGCTGCTCGGGGTGCTGGCCAGCGACCGCGCCGAGTCGACGCGCCTGCCGAAGGCGCAGAACCCGCGCGCGAACGGGCCGGTCTGGGTCTATTCCGCCCCGATCGAAGGTACCCGCTGGCGATTCGGCCTGGTGATTCCCGAGCAGCACATCTACGCCGGGGTAAGACACATCTTCCTGCTGAGCCTCGCGCTGGGCTTGTTGGCGCTGCTGGGCGTCGCGCTGATCACGCTGCTGACCATTCGCCGCACGATGGCGCCACTGAAGGTACTGGTCGACCGCGTCGAGCACGTCGCCCGCGGCGAGCTGGATTTCGAACTGCCGCCGGCCCGCCGTCCCGACGAGGTCGGTCGCCTCACCCAGTCCTTCGACCAGATGCGGCGCGAACTGGCCCTGCACCTCGAAGACCTCGCACGGGTGGCACGCGAAAAACAGCGCCTGGCCAGCGAACTGGAGATCGCGCACCAGATCCAGCTCGGGCTGCTGCCGAGCAAGCACTACCTCGATGCCGTCTGCGCCCAGTTCGAGCTGCACGCGGCGCTGCGTCCGGCGCGGGCGGTGGGCGGCGACCTGTACAGTTATTTCATGCTCGATCCGCAGCGCTTCTTCGTGATGGTCGGCGATGTTTCCGACAAGGGCATCCCGGCGGCCCTGTTCATGGCGCAGACGATCACCCTGGCCAAGGTGCTGGCGCCGCGCGCGCAGACCCCGCGGAGCCTGCTGCAACTGCTCAACCTCGAACTTTGCCGCGGCAACGACAGCTGCATGTTCGCGACCCTGCTGTGCGGCCTGCTCGATACCGGCAGCGGCAGCCTGCTGCTGGCCAGCGCCGGCCATGAGCCGCCGATCCTGTGCGGCCGCGGCGCGCCGCAGCTGCTGGAGTTCCCCACGGGTGCGGTGCTCGGGCTGTATGAGGACTCCGACTACCACGAGCACCGCCTGCGCCTGCACCAGGGCGAAACGCTGCTGATGTACACCGACGGCATCACCGAGGCCAGCAACCGCGAGCAGCGGATGTACGGCATCGAACGCACCGTGGAAAGCCTCGCCATGGTGCCGCCGGCGGCGCCGACTGCCGACTACATCGAACGGCTGCTGGGCGACGTGGATCGCTTCGTGGCGGACGCCGCGCAAACCGACGACATCACCGTGCTGGCGCTGACCTGGCACGGCGCCACACCGCCGGCTGCCCGGATCAGCATCGGCACCCAACTGGTGGACGTGTTCGGCGCGCTCGACCGCTGCGAGAACCTGCTGGAGGACGCCGAGGTGCCCGCCAGCCTGCGCAGCGACATGCGGCTGGTGCTGGAGGAGTTGATGGTCAACACCGTCGAGTACGGCTACCCCGACGGCCGCCCGGGCCAGATCCGCCTGCTGCTGCAGCCGCAGCCGGAGGCGGTCGTGGTCGAGCTGATCGACGACGGCATCGCCTTCGACCCGCTGCAGTCCGCCGCGCCGGACCTCACCGGCGACCTTGCCGACCGCGAGCAGCTCGGCGGGCTCGGCATCCACCTCGCGCGTACCATGGCCAGCGAAATGCGCTATACACGGGACGCCGACGGCAACCACCTGCTGCTTCGCTTCGCCTACCCAAACCTGGACGAATCTTCATCATGACGCTCAGCCTGCACCATGAATTCCCCGCCACCGATCGCGTCGTCGTGTACGTCGGCGGCCGCCTGGACGCCATGAGCTTCGGCGAATTCGATGAAGCCATGCTGGTCCTGCTGCCCCGGCTCGATGAAGGCGGCACCGTGGTGGTCGACCTGGCCGGGCTGGAGTACGTGAGCAGCGCCGGCCTGCGCAGCCTGGCCAGGATTCGCAAGAGCATGCGCGCGCGCAACGGCCACACCCTACTGCTGAACCCGCAGCCGCAGGTACGCAAGGTGTTCGACATCGTCAAGGCGGTGCCGGTGAACGAGGTCTTCACCAGCACGCAGGAACTCGACGCCTACCTGGACCGCATGCAACGGCAGGTCATCGAGGGCAACGGCGACGCCTGAGAGGTGGTGATTTTTTCAACCTCTCAGGCCGGCCACGGCGAGGGCATGGCGAGGGCATGGCGAGGGCATGGATGCCCGAGTTGAGGCAACGCAGGAGCAGTTGCCCGATGCCCGAGTTGAGGCAACGCAGGAGCAGTTGCCCGCTGGCCGGACATGAAACAGTCACGCCAGTGACTGTTTCATGTGAGCGAGTCCGGGCATGTACCGGATTCGCGATCAAAGAAAGCCACAGGATGTGGTTTTCTTCACAAGCTCTGAGCGACGCGTCAGACGTTGAACAGGAAGTGCAGCACGTCGCCGTCCTTGACGATGTAGTCCTTGCCTTCCTTGCGCAGCCGACCGGCCGCCGCCGCGCCGGCTTCGCCCTTGTACTGGATGAAGTCGTCGTAGCCGACCGTCTCGGCGCGGATGAAGCCGCGCTCGAAATCGGTGTGGATCACCCCGGCGGCCTGCGGCGCGGTGGCGCCGCGCTTCACCTGCCACGCGCGCACTTCCTTCACGCCGGCGGTGAAATAGGTCTGCAGGTCGAGCAGCTTGTAGCCGGCGCGGATCACCCGGTTCAGGCCTGGCTCGTCCAGGCCCATGTCCTTCAGGAACTCGTCGCGGTCGGCCTCGTCGAGTTGGGCCAGCTCCTCCTCGATCGCCGCGCACACCGGCACCACCTCGGCGCCCTCGCTCACCGCGCGTTCGCGCACGGCGTCCAGCAGCGGGTTGTTCTCGAAGCCGTCGTCGGCGACGTTGGCGATGTACATCAGCGGCTTCAGGGTGAGCAGGAACAGGTCGCGCACCAGCGCCTTCTCCTCCTCGTCCAGCCCGACGCTGCGCGCGGAGCGACCTTCGTTGAGCGCAGCGGCCAGCTTCTGCAGCACCGGCTTGCGCGCCAGCGCCTCCTTGTCGTTCGCCTTGGCCGCGCGCTCGGCGCGGTTCAGCGCCTTGTCCACCGACTCCAGGTCGGCCAGCGCCAGTTCGGTGTCGATCGTCTCGATGTCGGCGATCGGATCGACCTTGCCGGCGACGTGGATCACGTCACCCTCGAAGCAGCGCACCACGTGGGCGATCGCGTCCACCTCGCGGATGTGCGCCAGGAACTTGTTGCCCAGGCCCTCGCCCTTCGACGCGCCGGCGACCAGGCCGGCGATGTCGACGAACTCCACCGCGGTCGGCACCACTTTCTGCGGGTTGACGATGGTGGCCAGCGCATTCAGCCGCGGATCCGGCACCGGCACCACGCCGACGTTCGGTTCGATCGTACAGAACGGGAAGTTCGCCGCGGCGATGCCCGCCTTGGTCAGCGCGTTGAACAGGGTGGACTTGCCGACGTTGGGCAAGCCGACGATGCCGCATTTGATGCCCATGGATAACTCCGAGGTAGGTGCTGTTCCGGGCGTCATTCCCGCGAAAAGCGGGAATCCATTGAGCTGTTGCATGCCCGAGCAAAATGGGTTCCCGCTTGCGCGGGAATGACGGCCGCTACGTTCCAGACGCTGTATGTAGTTGTTGCATCGCCTTGTCGAACTGGCCGTCCACGGCCAGCGGTAGCACGTCCAGCGCGCGGCCGATGCCGTCGAGGATCGCGTCCTCGTCCGCGGCCGAGGGCCGGCCCAGCACCCACGGCGTGACCTGGTCGCGCTGGCCAGGGTGACCGATGCCCACGCGCAGCCGATGGAACCTGCCGTGACCGAGGTGGCCGATGATGTCGCGCAGGCCGTTCTGGCCGCCGTGGCCGCCGTCGAATTTCAGGCGCACGGTGCCGGGCGGCAGGTCCAGGTCGTCGTGCGCGACCAGACACTGCTCCGGCTCGATCTTGTAATAGCGCAGCGCCGAGACCACGGCGATGCCGCTCTTGTTCATGAAGGTGGCCGGCTTGAGCAGCCATACCGGTTCGCCGCCGAGGCGCACGCGGCAGGCTTCGCCGTGCAGCTTGCCGTCGAAGGCAAAGCGCTCGCTCTGCGCGCTGGCGAGGGCATCAACTAGCCAGAACCCGGCGTTGTGCCGGGTTCGGAAGTATTCGGTGCTGGGGTTGCCCAGCCCGACGATGAGTCGCAAACCAGCCATGCGGACAAGCAGCAGTGACGGCCCGCGCTCCAGACGAGCGCGGGCCGACGCGGCTTACTTCTTGTCGTCCTTCTTGGCCGGCGCGGCGGCGGCCGGAGCCGCAGCCGGCGCAGCAGCCTCGGCGGCCGGCGCTTCCTCGGCTTCTTCCAGCACCGTGTTGGCCGTGACCACCGCGATGTCGTGGCCTTCGCCGCCGTGCAAGGCGACCAGCTCGACGTTCTTCGGCAGCTTCAGCTGCGACAGGTGGATGATGTCGCCCGGCTTCAGCTCGGCCAGGTCCAGCTCGATGGCTTCCGGCAGATCCTTCGGCAGGCAGGTGATTTCCACTTCGGTCAGGTTGTGCGAGATCACCACACCGGAGGTCTTCGCTGCCGCGGACTTTTCCTTGTTCAGGAAGTGCAGCGGCACGTTGACGCGGATCGCGGCATTCTCGTCCACGCGCAGGAAGTCCATGTGCATCATCAGCTGCTTGAACGGGTGCTTCTGCCAGTCGCGCACCAGCACCTTCTGCACCTTGCCGTCGACGTTCAGGTCGAGCACCGAGGAGAAGAACCACTCGTTCTTGGCGGCGAGCAGGATGGTGTTGTGCTCGATCTGGATGCTCTCGGGAGCCTGACCGGCGCCGTACACGACGGCCGGCACGAAGCTCGCACGACGCAGGCGGCGGCTCGCACCTTTCCCCTCGTCCTTGCGGCTTTGCGCCTTGATTTCATGAGTCTTGGACATTTCGTTGCTACCTTGGTTGGTGTTGGCCGCCTCGCGACGGCCGGGTAACTCCCCCGCGACCAGGGAAGTTGGTGTTTCGGGATTAGGATTCGAGATGGAGATTCGTCAGTGCCAACGCCGGCACTTTTGCGAATCCCCAATCCCGAATCCCGAATCCCGGCTCTCAATCCACATACAGCGAGCTCACCGACTCGCCGAAGGCGATGCGGCGAATGGTTTCGGCCAGCAGCTCGGCGACCGAGAGCTGGCGGATCTTGGCGCAGGCCTGCACTTCCGGACGCAGCGGCAAGGTGTTGGTGACCACCAGCTGGTCGAGGCTCGAATTCTCCAGGTTGCTGATCGCCGGGCCCGACAGCACCGGGTGCACGCAGTAGGCCACCACCTTGCGCGCGCCGCGGTCCTTCAGCGCGGCGGCCGCCGCGCACAGCGTGCCGGCGGTATCGACGATGTCGTCGACCATCACGCAGGTCTTGCCGTCCACGTCGCCGATGATGTTCATCACGGTGGACACGTTGGCGCGCGGGCGGCGCTTGTCGATGATCGCCAGGTCGGCGTCGTCCAGCCGCTTGGCGATCGCGCGCGCACGCACCACGCCGCCCACGTCCGGGCTGACCACGATCAGGTCGTCCATGCTGTGGCTGCGCCAGATGTCGGCCAGCAGCACCGGTGAGGCGTACACGTTGTCGACCGGGATATCGAAGAAGCCCTGGATCTGGTCGGCGTGCAGGTCGACCGTCAGCACCCGGTCGACGCCGGCGGCGCCGATCATGCTGGCAGCCAGCTTGGCGGTAATCGGCACCCGCGCCGAGCGTGGCCGGCGATCCTGCCGGGCGTAGCCGAAGTACGGGATCACCGCGGTGACGCTGGCCGCCGAGGCGCGCTTGAGCGCATCGGTCAGTGCCAGCAGCTCGAACAGGTTGACCGCGCTGGGCGCGCCGGTCGGCTGGATCACGAACACTTCCTGCTTTCGGACGTTCTCCTCGATCTCGATCTGCACCTCGCCGTCACTGAACGTGCCGACCAGCGCCTTGCCCAGCGGCACGCCCAGGCGATGGGCGACGTCCTCGGCGAGCGCGCGATGGGCGTTCCCGGTAAACAGCATCATCGGAGTGGACGTGTCCACGTGGTTACCTCGAAACAAAAGCCATCATGAAATGGCTGGGGCGGCAGGATTCGAACCTGCGAATGCGGGAATCAAAATCCCGTGCCTTAACCAGCTTGGCGACGCCCCAGTGGTATGTGTGTATTGCCGAACCTGATCCGTCTCCAGCCGCCAACCGTCACGCCGCATGCCGGTGGCGCGCCGCGGCCTCGTGCAGGGGCGACACCTCGACACCCGTGGCCAGATGCGCCGTGAACGTCGCCGGGCACTGCCGCGCCACCGCCTGCGCCCGCTCCAGCGAGCGCAGCTCCAGGAACACGCAACCGCCGCTGCCGGAAAGCCGCGCCTGGCCGAAACCGCCCAGCCAGTCCAGCGCCGCGGCCACCCGCGGGTGTCGCGCGCGCACTACTGGCGTGAAGGCGTTTTCCGTCGTTTCGCCGGAAACAAAGGATGAAATTGTCGCCGGCGGGGCATTTCGTGTCAATTCAGGCGCTTGAAACAGCGCCGCGGTCGGCACCGGCTCGTGCGGGTCGAGCACCACGTAATGGCGTGTCGGCAAGGCCAGCGGGATGAGCCGCTCACCGACGCCTTCGGCCCAGGCCGAGCGGCCGCGCACGAATACCGGCACGTCGGCGCCGAGCCGGCACCCCAGCTCCGCCAGCACCCCCTCGTCCAAGCCCAGTCGCCACAACTGGTTCAACGCCACCAGCACGGTCGCCGCGTCGGAGCTGCCGCCGCCCAAGCCGCCGCCCATCGGGATGCGCTTGTCCACGGCGATGTCGACGCCCAGCGGCGTGCCGGTGCGTTCCCGCAGCAACTGTGCCGCCCGCATCACCAGGTCGGCGGCTTCGGGGACACCTGCCACCTCGCGCGTGCGCCGGACCACACCGTCGTCGCGCACGCGCAGGCGTACCTCGTCGCCCCAGTCGAGCAGGCGGAACACCGTCTGCAGCTCGTGATAGCCGTCCGCCCGCCGCCCGGTGATGCGCAGGAACAGGTTCAGCTTGGCCGGCGCCGGCCACACCGTCCACTCACCGGGCGCCGGCGGTGCCAGCGGCCGGCTCATGAATACCCGCAGCTCGTCGGGGAAGCCGTTCTCGCGATCGCGCTCACGCGCAAACGCAAACGCCGGATCGTCCTTGTCGACCACGGCAAAACCGTGTTTGGCGTAGAACGGCGCGTTCCACGGCACCTCGGCCAGGGTGCCTAGGCCCACCCACCGGTAACCGGCCTCGCGCGCCCAGGCGCAGGCATGCTCGAGCAGGGCCGCACCGATGCCGCGCCGGCCGTACGCCGGCAGCACGTCGATCTCGGCAATGCCAATCGCGCCATCGGACAGTTCCGTGTCCAGCCAGACGAAGCCGACCGGCTCGCCGGTGCCATCCCGCGCCACCCAGACCAGGCCGCGGCCAATTGCCTGGCCCAGCAGTTCCGACGGGATCGCCATGGCCGAGTAGCTGGGCCACACCGGATGGCCGCGAAACAGCTGCACCGCCTGGCGCTCGATCGCGCACAGCGCCTCGACCTGGTTCGGCTCGGCGCGTTCGATCGGGAAAGGCATGCTCGGGTTCCGGTGCTGCGGCGACGCCAGCGGGGCGCCAAGCCTAACCCATCAGCGGAACTGCCAGGACTCGATCGACAGTTTCACCTTGAACGGCGGCTTGCCGGCGAACACCTTGGTCGGCAACGGCGGCTGGCGCGCCTCGTCCCACTCGCGGTAGTCGACCGTCCAGCCGTCCTGCTGCAGCAGCGAGGGCAACCGGTTCTCGCCAAAGCTCAGCTCGGCCGGGCCGCTGTCCGCGCGCAGGCCGAGCACCCAGGCGCGCAGATCGCGCAGCGGCACTTCCCAGCCGAGCGCCTTGTGCATCAGCGCCTCCGCATCGGGGCCACGCAGTGGACCATGCTCCACGCCTTCCAGCAGCGCACCGTCCGGGCCGCCGCTGAGGCGGAAATTCATGCCGCTGATCGCCGGCCCGCGCAGCACGAACTCGTACTGCGCGCCGTCCTGGGTCCAGCTGAAGCTGCCGCTGCCGCCGTCCTTGCCGTTGGAAACGCCAAGCCGGCCCTGCAACTCCCAGTGATCGGCCCGCGCCAGCGCATGCTCGCGCGCGAATTGCGCGTCGAACAAGGCGGCGTCGCCCTTCACGCGCACCGCCGGCGGCACGCAGGCAGCAAGCAGCAGCGGCAGGGCGACGGCGACGAGAAGACGCAGCCAGCGCCTCATGGATGCAGCCGCTTCAGGGTTTCCTGCAGGGCGGCGTTGCGCGGATCGAGCTTGCGCACCTCGTCGAAGACCCGCTGCGCGTCCTGCCGGTGACCCTGCTGCCACAGCACCTCGCCCAGGTGCACGCCGACGTCGGCATCCTTGCGGGCCAGCCAGGCGCCACGCAGGGCCTGCGCGGCCTGCTCCAGGTTGCCCTTGCGGTACTGCAGCCAACCCCAGGAATCGGCGATCGCCGGGTCGTCCGGCTTGGCGGCGCGCGCGGCGCTGATCAGCCGCTCGGCCTCGGGCAGGTCGCGGTTCGCGTCGGCCAGGGTGTAGCCCAGCGCGTTGCTGGCGTCGACATCGCCCGGCTTGATCTTCAGCAGGCGCTGGAAATCGCTCACCGCCTGGTCGATCTGGCCGCCCTCGGCATAGGCCAGGCCGCGGCCGTACAGCAGCCCCGGGTCGTCCGGCACCACCTGCAGCGCATGGCTGAACGCCGCCTCGGCCTTGGCGTAGTTCTGTTCGCGCAGGTACAGCTCGGCATCCGCCTGCCAGGCCTGCCGCAGCTGCTCGGGCTGGTCGAGGTAGGCCAGCTGCAGCTGGCCCAGCAATTCATGCGCCTCGGCGAGCTTGCCTTGCGTGTGCAGGATCATGGCGCTGCGCAGGTCGGCGTCGAACGCATGCTCGTCGGCGTCGCCGACCTGGTCGTACCAGGCCAGCGCCTCGGCCTCGCGATGCTGCATCTCGGCCAGTTGGCCGAGCAGGTACGCGCTGCTTTCGCGGATGTCCGGCGGTGCGTTCTGCAGTTCCCGGTACAACGCGGTCAGCGCCTTGCCACCCTTCTCGTGCGCCGCCAGACCGGCGCGCATCGCATAGGTGTCGGCGTTCTGCGGGCCGCGCGCCAGCAAGCGGCCGGCGCCGGCGTAGTCGCCGGCCTGGCCGAGCATGCCGGCATAGGCCAGGCGTAACTGGATGCTCTGCGGTTCCTTCGCCAGCGCTTTCTGCAGCAGGGCACGGGCGCCGTCACGGTCGCCGTCCTTGAACTTCATCTGCGCCGCCCAGGCGTAGGTCTCGGCGCTCCTGAACCGCTGCATCGCGGCGTCGGCGATCTGCACCGCATAGGCGTGCCGGCCAAGGCGGTCGCCCAGCTCGCTCATCGCCAGCCAGGCGTGCGCGTCGGCGGGCAGGCGCGGCGGCGTGGCCAGCGCCTCCAGCAGGCGGGCCGCCTGGGCCTGGTCGCGGGCGCCCACCAGCACGCGGCCAAACTGGCGCCAGGCGTCCTTGTCACCGGTGTCGATCAAACGTTCCAGCTGCTGCCGCGCCTCGGCGGTATCGCCACGGTCCAGCGCCAGCTGGGCGCGTGCCTGTGCCAGCGCGGCCGGCGCGGCGCCCAGCACCTGCCAGCGCTGCAGCGCGCGTTCGGCGGCGGCGCCGTCATGCACGGCGATCGCCAGCCCGGCGGCGCGCTCGGCCACCTTGGGGTCGTTGCTCAGGGCCATCGCCTTGTCGTAATGCGCGGAGGCCGTCTTCAGGTCGGTGCGGGTCAGCGCCATCTCGCCGGCCAGCAGCTGCGCCAGCGCGTCGTGGTCGGCGTCCGGCGTGGCCACCGTCAGGTGCGCCAGCGGTTGCGGCGTGGCGATTGTCTTCGAGGCGGAACGCAGTGGCACGCCGGTACAGCCGACCAGGCCCAGCAGCAACGCCGCTGCTGCCGTAAAATGCCGCAGTTGCTTGAACTTGCCCGCACCGCTGCCCACACTACCGTCCATCCACATGCCTGCTCTAGTCACCACCTGGCGACGTCCCGCCAAGCTTAGCCTACGCCGCCGGATTCCTGCCGCCGAGATGTTCCGACCACCATGCCGTTGATCGCCCTCGGGCTCAATCACCTCACCGCGCCGGTCAGCCTGCGCGAGCAGGTGGCGTTCGACACGGACGCCACCGGCGAGGCCCTGCACGAGCTCACCCGCGAGCCCGGCGTGGAGGAGGCGATGATCCTGTCCACCTGCAACCGCACCGAGCTGTACGTGGGCGTCGCGGCGGGCGCGGAGGACATCCCGCAGGCATGGCTGAATCGTCATCACCATCTGACTCCCGGCAAGCTGGACGAGTTCCTGTACCGGCACGACGAGGACCAGGCGGTGCGGCACATGTTCCGCGTCGCCACCGGGCTGGACTCGATGGTGCTGGGCGAGCCGCAGATCCTCGGCCAGGTAAAGGACGCCTACCAGCTGGCGCGCGAGGCGCAGGCGCTGAAGGCGCCGATGGACCGCCTGCTGCAGCACACTTTCGCGGTGGCCAAGCGGGTGCGCACGGACACCCGCATCGGCGCGCACACGGTCTCGGTCGCGTTCACCGCGGTGCGCCTGGCCGAGCAGGTGTTCGCCGACCTGAAGCAGGCGTGCGTGCTGCTGATCGGCGCCGGCGACACCATCGAACTGGCCGCGCGGCACCTGGCCGAGAAGCAGGCGCGCCGGCTGATCGTGGCCAACCGCACGCCGGAGACCGCGCAGGAGCTGGCCGGCCGCCACGGCGGCTACGCGATCGCGCTGGCCGACCTGCCGCAGCACCTGGCCGAAGCCGACATCGTGATTTCCTCCACCGCCGCGCGGCAGCCGATCGTGACCCGCGCGATGGTCGAGCAGGCGATGGCCGCGCGCAAGCGCAAGCCGATGTTCATGGTCGACATCGCGGTGCCGCGCGACATCGAGGCCGACGTGGGCGAGTTGCCCGACGTGTACCTCTACGGCATCGACGACCTGCGCCAGGTGATCGACGACAACCTGCGCTCGCGCGCCGCCGCTGCACACGAGGCCGAAGCGATCATCGACCTGCAGGTGGAGCGTTACATGGCCTGGCGCCGTACGTTGACCCTGCGCAACCCGGCCATCGACATGCGCCAGCACGCCGAGGTCTACCGCGACGAGGTGCTGGGCAAGGCCCGCGCGATGCTGGCCCACGGCAAGTCGCCGGACGAGGCGCTGGCCTTCCTCGCCAACACGCTGACCAACAAGCTGCTGCACCACCCCAGCGCGCGCCTGCGCGAGGCCGCGCTGGCCGGCGACCTGGACCTGTTGCATGCCGCCGGGCGGCTGTACGGGCTGGACGACGACGCCGGGGCACCGTAGGCGCACCCTGTGCGCGAATGCTTTTCACCGGTCCCCGTCAAATAGCCATCGCGCACAGGGTGCGCTCCTACACAAGCGAACGCCCACGCATGACTCCATCGATCCGCCGCAAGCTCGAGGCCCTGGCCGAGCGCCACGAGGAAATCGGGCTGCTGCTCTCGCAGCCGGAAGTGCTGGCCGACAACACGCGCTTCCGCGAGCTGTCGCAGGAGTACGCCCAGCTCGAACCGGTCGCCGCCTCGCTGCGCGAGCACGACCGGGCCGAGCGCGAACTGGCGGAAACCCGCGCGATGCTGGACGACCCCGAACTGCGCGAGATGGCGGCCGACGACGTGCACCGGCTGGAGCGGCGCCTGCACGACCTCGACGACGAACTGCAGCTCGTGCTGCTGCCGAAGGACCCGCGCGACGAGGCCAACCTGTACCTCGAAGTGCGCGCCGGCACCGGCGGCGACGAAGCGGCGATCTTCGCCGGCGACCTGCTGCGCATGTACCTGCGCTACGCCGAAAGCCGCCGCTGGTGCGTCGAGATCCTCAGCGAGCACGAGGGCGAGCACGGCGGCTACAAGGAAGTCGTAGCGCGCATCGAAGGCAAGGGCGCGTACTCGCGACTGAAGTTCGAATCCGGCACGCACCGCGTGCAGCGCGTGCCGGAAACCGAGTCGCAGGGGCGCATCCACACCTCGGCCGCGACCGTGGCGATCCTGCCCGAGCTGGACGAGATCGACGAGATCGAGATCAACCCGGCCGACCTCAAGGTCGACACCTTCCGCGCCTCCGGCGCCGGCGGCCAGCACGTCAACAAGACCGACTCGGCGATCCGCATCACCCACCTGCCCACCGGCACCGTGGTGGAGTGCCAGGACGAACGCAGCCAGCACAAGAACCGCGCCCGTGCGATGAGCCTGCTGAAGGCGCGCCTGCTCGACGAGGCGCAGAGCAAGCAGAGCGCGGCGCAGGCGCAGGAGCGCCGCTTGCAGGTCGGCTCCGGCGACCGCAGCCAGCGCATCCGCACCTACAACTACCCGCAAGGCCGGATCACCGACCACCGCATCAACCTCACCCTGTACCGCCTGCCCGAGATCATGCAGGGCGACCTGGGCGAACTGATCGACACGCTCACCCGCGAACACCAGGCCGATTTGCTGCAGGCGCTCGGCGGAACCTGAAAGCAGTACCAGCGGCAGGCAGCTCCGGCCCTTGCGCCCTCCCCTGCTTGTGGGGGAGGGCTGGGGTGGGGTCGCTCTTCATCGAGTCAGAATCAACCCTCCCAGCCTCCCCCTGCAAGCAGGGGGAGGGGCCAAAACCGCCGCACTCGCCCCTGGCAAGAGCAGATCTGCTCCCTCCCCTGCTTGCAGGGGAGGGCTGGGGTGGGGTTCGCTCTTGATCTTCAACGCCTGAACCTCGCCGTCACGGCGGTCTGAATTACCCTGCAGCCACCCCTCCCTGTCGTCATTCCGGCGAAGGCCGGAATCGCTCTTGCGGTGTACGAGAGGCAGATGCGATGACCAGCTTCGCTGTTGAAAAACTCCTCCGGCCTTCGCCGGAATGACGAAAAAAAACGGTTCTTCGAGGCGTACATGAGCAAGCACTACCGCAAGGCGATCGAGGCACTGCAGCTCGACCTGATCCGGCTGCAACGCGGCCTGCGCAGCAGCGGCAAGCGCTTGCTGGTGATCTTCGAAGGCCGCGACACCGCCGGCAAGGGCGGCACCATCAAGGCGATCACCGAAAGCCTGGACACGCGCGGCTACCGCGTCGCCGCCTTGCCGAAGCCGAGCGAGGCCGAGACCACCCAGTGGTACTTCCAGCGCTACGTCGCCCACCTGCCCAGCGCCGGCGAGTTCGTGCTGTTCGACCGCAGCTGGTACAACCGCGCCGTGGTGGAACCGGCGATGGGCTTCTGCAGCAGCACGCAATACGAGGCCTTCCTCAATGCCGTGCCGGCATTCGAGAAGCTGCTGACCGACGACGGCATCATCCTCATCAAGTACTGGCTGGCGGTGGACCAGGTCGAGCAGGAAAAGCGCTTCGCCGAACGCGCCGACGACCCGCTGAAGCGCTGGAAGCTGTCGCCGGTGGACCTGGTCGCGCGGCAGAAATATGCCGAGATGGGCCGGCTGCGCGACGTGATGATCGAACGCACGCACGCCAGGCATGCACCGTGGTTCGTGGTCGATTTCAACGACCAGAAGCGCGGCCGGCTCAACCTGATCCACCACCTGCTGCAGCAGGTGCCGCTGCACGAGGAAGCCGTGCCCGCGGTGAAACTGCCCAAGCTCAAGGGCAAGCCGAAGACCGAGCAGGTCACCGACAGGGCGCTGTGGGTACCGGCAGCCGAATGACCTCAGGGTTCGCGGACGGGATCCGGCAACGGGTTCGCTTTCACGGCATCCTGCGGGATCAGCCTCCGGTAAATCGTGCTGCGACTGACACCCAGTTTGCGCGCTGCCGCCGCGACGTTACCGTCGCAGGCTGAAATGGCCAAGTCGATCGCCTGCTGCCCGATCGCATGGAGGTCACCGGACAAATCGGTAGCCATCGGTGCCGTCGTCGATGGTGGCTTTTTCATGTCGGCCGGCAAGTCGTCGATGGTGAGCGTCGAACCGACCTCGCCCAGAGCCATGAAGCTGCGCAGCAAGCCGACCAGCTGGCGCTGGTTGCCCGGCCACGACATCGAGGCAAGATCTTTTACAAGAGTGGGATGCAGGTGCATCGGGATCTGCTCTGCGCCCAGCGCATGCCAGAGCTGGCGAATCACCGCAGCAATCTCCGGATGCTCCCGCAGCGCCGGCAGGCGCAAGGTCGACTGTGCGATGCGGTAATAGAGATCGGCGCGGAATTCGCCGCGCTCTACGGCGGTGGCGAGGTCGCGGTGCGTGGCGGCGACCACGGTGATGTCGATGGCATGGGCGCGGCTGCCGCCGAGAGGCGTGACCTCACGTTCCTGCAATACGCGCAGCAGGCGGCTCTGCGTACCCAGCGGCATGTCGCCCAGTTCATCCAGGAACAGGATGCCACCATCGGCGCTACGCAGCAGGCCGGGAGCACCGTCGCGCCGCGCGCCGGTGAACGCGCCGGGCATGTAGCCGAACAATTCGGATTCGATCAGGTTTTCCGGCAACGCCGCGCAGTTCACCGCGACGAATGGCATCCCGGCACGCTGGCTGCGCTTGTGCAACTCGCGCGCTACCACTTCCTTGCCGGTGCCGGTTTCGCCCTGCAGCAGCAGCGGAATGTCGGCATTGAGCAGGCGCACGCTGCGGTCGATCTCGGCGTCCAGCGCCGCGGAAAAGACCGCTACGGGAGCGCGTGCCGGCCGGGCTCGTGCATTGCGCGGCACGCGCGGGGCGATGCTGTTGTAGCTCAGCGCGTCACGCCAGGCATGCAGCATCTCGCCATTCTGGCAGCGCATGTCGGCGAGGCTGCCCGGCCGCGGCAGCGCCGAGGCGAACAATTCGTCGTAGCGACGCTTGCCCAGTTCGCTCCAGTCGACGCCAAGCAGGCGCAAGGCATGGCGGTTCGCGGCCACTAACCGATGTGCCTCGAACACCAGCATGCCTTCGCGCGCGGTGCCGAGCAGGTCGGGATCGGGCTGGATGCGCACGATGTCGGTGCGGTCGAAATGACCTTCGAACAGGCGGTGCTCGATCTGTTCCACTGCCAACTGCACCATTCCCAGCGCGTGCAGGTGGTGCACCGAGGATTCGCCGGAGAGATCGAGCACGCCGACCACGTTGCCGTGAGGGTCGAAGATCGGCGAGGCCGAGCAGCTCAGCACGCGATGCGGCGCGTAGTAATGCTCCCCGCCATGCACCTCGACCGCGCAACGTTCGATCAGTGCCGTGCCGATCGCATTGGTGCCGGTGGCCGACTCGTTCCACGGCGATCCGGGGCGCAAGGCCACCCGTGCCGCCTTGTCCAGGAAGTCCGTATTACCGAGGGCATCGAGGATGAAACCATCCGGTGCCGTGAGTATCACGATGCTGCCGGCCTGGTTGGCGCTGGCATACAGTGTTTCAAGTTCCGGCCGGCACATCCGGCGCAACGCTTCGTACCGTTCCTGCATCTCGCTCAGGGCATGTCGCTCGACCGGCGCGACATCGGGACATGCATTCGCCACCAGGCCCTGCTGCCGGCAGCGATGCCACGAGGCAAGGATGTTGTCGGGCACCAGTCCACGCGGTTCCAAACCACCGTCGAAGAAGCTGCGGCGGGCCGTGTTGATCGATTCGACCAAAGCCGGATGGCGCACGTGGAACCTCATGTGTTGCATTTTGCGACATCGTCAGAAACGGATGTCTCGATAGAAGACACAAGGCCGCCCAAAGTGCAACAACGGCGCCTCCATACCGATGTTGCGTTGCGGCGGATGAAATAAATCTGTCAAGACTTTCGGCGTAACACGGCGCCATGGTCAATTGCGCCGGTGCAGCAAAATCATCTTCATGCAGACCGTGGCACGGCTCCTGCTCTGACGTCATTACCTTTCCACCGACGCAGAGCAAGCCACTATGACCAAGCTCGAACAGCAACATCTCGCCGTGCAGGTTCCCTTTAAACAGCGCTATGGCAACTTCATCGGCGGCAAGTGGACGGCACCGGCCAATGGCAAGTACTTCGAGAACGTCACGCCGATCACCGGCCGTCCGTTCTGCGAGATTCCGCGCTCGGACAAGGATGACATCGAGGCGGCGCTGGATGCCGCACACGCTGCCAAGGACGCGTGGGGCAAGACCTCGGTGGCCGAGCGCGCGCTGATTCTCAACCGGATCGCCGATCGAATGGAGCAGAACATCGACCTGCTCGCCCACGCCGAGACCTGGGACAACGGCAAGCCGATCCGCGAAACCATCAACGCCGACGTGCCCCTGGCGATCGACCACTTCCGCTATTTCGCCGGCTGCATCCGCGCGCAGGAAGGCTCGATCGGCGAGATCGACCATGACACCGTGGCTTACCAGTTTCACGAACCGCTGGGCGTGGTCGGGCAGATCATCCCGTGGAACTTCCCGCTGCTGATGGCCTGCTGGAAGCTGGCGCCGGCGCTGGCTGCTGGCAACTGCGTGGTGCTCAAGCCGGCCGAGCAGACCCCGGTCAGCATTTTGGTGTGGGCAGAGCTGATCGGCGACCTGCTGCCGCCCGGCGTGCTCAACATCGTCAACGGTTTCGGCCTGGAGGCCGGCAAGCCGCTGGCATCGAGCCCGCGCATCGCCAAGATCGCGTTCACCGGCGAAACCACCACCGGCCGGCTGATCAGCCAGTACGCCAGCCAGAACCTGATCCCGGCAACGCTGGAGCTGGGCGGCAAATCGCCGAACATCTTCTTCGCCGATGTCGCCGATGCCGACGACGATTTCTTCGACAAGGCGATCGAAGGCTTCGTGCTGTTCGCCTTCAACCAGGGCGAGGTGTGCACCTGCCCGAGTCGCGCACTGATCCAGGAGTCGATCTACGACAAGTTCATGGAACGTGCGCTCAAACGCGTCGCCGCGATCGTCCAGGGCAATCCGCTCGATCCGAAGACCATGCTCGGTGCGCAGGCCTCTGGCGAACAAATGGAGAAGATCCTGTCGTACTTCGACATTGGTCGACAGGAAGGCGCCAAGGTGCTGATTGGCGGCGAGCGCAACACCTTGGGCGGCGAGCTGAAGGAAGGCTACTACGTGAAACCGACGGTGTTGTTCGGTCACAACAAGATGCGCGTATTCCAGGAAGAGATTTTCGGTCCGGTGGTTTCCGTGACGACCTTCAAGACCGATGAGGAGGCGTTGGCCATTGCCAACGACACGCTGTACGGGCTGGGCGCCGGCGTGTGGACGCGCGATGGCACCCGCGCTTACCGCTTCGGGCGCAGCATCCAGGCTGGCCGCGTGTGGACCAACTGCTACCACGCCTATCCGGCGCATGCGGCATTCGGCGGTTACAAGCAGTCGGGCATCGGCCGCGAGAATCACAAGATGATGCTCGATCACTACCAGCAGACCAAGAACCTGCTGGTCAGCTACTCGCCGAAGAAACTCGGCTTTTTCTGAGTCGACCGATAGCGAATGGCCGTCTGGCCGTCCGCTGTCTAACCATCGCCACGGATGAAGAACGGGCACGGATGCCCACCATTCCATAGCGACTTCACCGGGAAAAACCCGTACGCGAATTGTCTGCGGCAATCGCGCAGGATCGGCTTGGCCTCTGATTGGCTGACCGAAGCGCAACCACACGTGCCAACAACAGCGGCGTGTCGATCGAAGCCAAGACGTCGCAATTCATCAATCATCAATGGGGAGAGGCATGATGAAAAAACACACAAAGCAATGAGGACACGACGACGTGTCGGAGTAGCGCAGGCCAGCCTGTCGGCGGGGATCGTGTTGCTGGGTCTGGCGGCATGTCCGTTGACGGCCGGTGCCACCGAGATCAGTGGCGACAGCTGGAAGGTGGACATCAGTGGCTACGTCAATGCCTTCTATACGACGGTGAGCTGTTCGGGCGCCGCCGTGGGCGGCACCGCCCTGGCCTCGCAGGGGCTGGGCTGCGGCGGGCAGCAAAACCGCACGACGATCGGCAACGGCTTGCTGCCGGATGCCCTGATCAGCAAGTTCAGCACCAGCCAGGAAGGCATTGACGTCACCGCCCAGGTCGGCCTGATGGTGCACACGGCGACCTTCGATGCCCTGGCGGCAAACAACGGCATCGACGTCCGCCAGGCGTACTTCACCCTGGGCACACCGGATTTTGGCGCCGTCAAGCTTGGCCGTGACTACGGCATCTTCGGCTCCAATGCGATCCTGACCGACATGACGTTGCTGGGCGTGGGGGCACCCGTACAGGCCACGCAACGCGGTCGCGTGGCGTTGGGCCACATCGGCGCCGGTTACAGCTATCTGGGCAATTACGGCCAGATCGGCTAGCGCAGACGGTCATCTCTACGCATTCGATGCCAAGACGGGCAAGGTGCTGTGGAAGAGTGCGCAGCTGAGCTCCGGCGTGGAAGGTGTCCCCAGTACCTGGAAGGTCAATGGCAAGCAGTACGTGGGTGTGTATGCGGGCTGGGGCGGCGCCACACCGATCTGGGGTGGCGACATGGCCAACGACCCGCGTGTGGCCAACATCCCGGTGGGTGGTCACCCGTGCGCCGGTCGATGTCGACCCGCGCCAGGCGACGTCGGTTGCCAGCCTCTACAACACGCGCAAGAGCATTCGCCAGAACCAGCTCGGCGCGATCTACGAACAGCAGACGGACAACGGCGACCAATGGCGGCTGATGGGCTATTACGGCCGGCGCAGCATCGTGCAGCACCTGTCGATTCCTCCCGGGGCACAAAAAAACCCGCTGCAGTCGGGTGGCGTGATCTCGCCTGATACCGGCTATGGCGGTGCCGACCTGCGCTGGACCCATCGTGGCCTGCTCGCCGACCGAAGCTATGAACTCGTCGTGGGTGCCAGCGGCGACTACCAGCGCCAGCATCGTACCGGCTACGAGAACTTCATCGGCAGCACACCGGGTGTCCGCGGCCAGCTGCGCCGGAACGAACACGACAACGTCAACGACGTGGCCGAATACGCGCAGTGGTATTGGTACATGGCCCAGCACTGGTCGCTGCTGCTGGGCCTGCGGCATGACCGGGTGCGCTTCTCCGAACACGATTTCTACATCACCGCAAGCAACCCGAACGACAGCGGCCACGTCACCTACAGCGCCACCACGCCAGTGCTAGGGCTGCAATTCCACCCGAACGACAACCTGCGGCTTTACGTGAGCTACGGCAGGGGATTCGAAACGCCAAGCTACAACGAGCTGGGCTATCGCAGTGACGGCCGAGCCGGCCTGGCCTTCAACCTGCGTCCGGCACGCAGTCGCAATCTGGAACTGGGCGCGAAGTGGCAGCTGGACCACGGACTGGAATTCGATGCGGCGGCTTTCCGCGCCGACACCAGCAACGAGCTGGCGGTCGCGACCAATCAGAACGGCCGCGCCACCTACAGCAATGTCGGCAAGGCGCGCCGGCAGGGCGTGGAGCTGTCGCTGGCCGGTGAACTGGATAATTCGTGGCGGATCAAAGCAGGCCTTACCCATCTGCAGGCACGCTTCCGCAGCGACTTTCTCACCTGTACCGGCACTCCCTGTTCCACAGCCACCACAGCAGTACCCACCGGCTCGCGCATCCCCGGCGTGCCCGACAACTATGCTTCACTGCGAATCGAGCATGGCGACGAGCTGGGCTGGCGCGAAGGCGTGACCGCCAGCACCGTGGATACTGTTGTCGTCAATGACACCAACACGCAACGCGCGCCCGGCTATGGCCTGGTCGACCTCGACGTGAACTACGCATTCATGCTGGATAGCGGCACTCGATTGCAGCTCAACGCACGCGTGGACAATGTCGCCAACCGCCGCTACATCGGTTCGGTCATCGTCAATGATGGCAATGACCGCTACTTCGAGCCCGGTCCCGATCGCACCTATATGCTGGGCGCGCGGCTTGCATTTCAGGAGCCTGCCGGGCTTGAGTCGGTCGCGTAGCCGAATTTGACCAGCTTCGCTGTTGTGAAGCTCCTCGCCTCGACCACTCAAGTCTGACAGGCTCCTACCATCCGCTCAGGGAGAACACCATGTCCGCATCCGCAACCATCACCAAGGTCACAGCCACTAACGCCGCCGAGGCACTCATCGAGCAGTTGCGGGAAAAGCACGGGCCGGTACTTTTCCACCAGTCCGGCGGTTGTTGCGACGGTTCGTCGCCGATGTGCTACCCACAGGACGATTTCATCGTCGGCGACCGCGACGTCAAGCTGGGCGAGATTGCCGGTGCACCGTTCTACATGAGTCCGTCGCAGTACGAATACTGGAAGCACACTCAGCTGATCATCGACGTGGTTGCAGGTCGTGGCGGCATGTTCTCGCTCGATAACGGCGAGGGCATGCGCTTCCTCACCCGCTCGCGCCTGTTCACCGACAGCGAAATCGAACAGCTGAAAAGGGAGGAGCGGTTTTGAGCGGCATGCGCAGCGAATGAGTTCCCACGCTAGCCGGTGTGGAAGCCGTGCAGATCCTGCTCCGGCAGGTCCTCGCGGCTGACCGTTTCGACCCGCGCCGCGGACGGTCCCTGGTGCAGCCAGCGTTCCAGCGCATCGAGCGCCTCCGCCGTGCCGCAGGCCAGCACCTCGACGCTGCCGTCCGGCCGGTTCCTCGCGTGTCCGGCCACCCCGAGCGCCAGCGCCTGTCCGTGGGTGCTGGCGCGATAGAACACGCCCTGCACCCGGCCGCTGACGATGAAGCGCGCGGTGGGCATCACTTGCCCCCGATGATCGCTTCCAGCGACGCCTCGGTCACCGGCCCCACGATGTGTTTCGCCACCTTGCCGTCGGGGTTGATCAGGTAGGTGGTGGGCAACCCGCGCGGCTCATCGAAATCCTTCAGCGGCTGGTCCAGGCTGACCTGGGCGATCGGATACACCACCGGGTGCTTGGCCAGGAACGCCTTGATGTCGGCCGGCTCGCTGTCCTCGTAGGCCAGGCCGATCGCGGTGGCGTTCTGGTGCGCGGCGACGAAGCGCGAGATGTCCGGCATCTCCTTGATGCACGGCACGCACCAGGTCGCCCAGTAGTTGACGATCACCCACTTGCCGCGCTGCGCGGCCAGGTCGAAGGTCCTGCCGTCCAGCGTGGTAACGTGCAGGGTCGGCTGCGCCGGCATGGCCGCCTGCACGGGTATGGCGAACGCGAGCGCGATGGCCAGCGCGGCGGCCGATCGGCACAGCGATGTGAACAGTGTCATGCAGGGAGTTCCTCGGGGTCGGCCGCCGGGTCGGCGGCAGGGGGATAGATCTCGTCGAGCCGCGCGCCCAGCTTCGCCCGCAGCACCGCGGCCAGTTCGGTCAGCATCGCCAGCAGCTCCGGCGGCAGCGCGATGCCCAGCGCGGCTGCCTCATTCTGCGGCTGCAGCGGCAGGCGGTAGTCGGTGTGCCGGTATACGCGCAGCAGGTCGGTGCTGTCCAGGCTGCGGCACAGCAGCCAGCCGCCGGTTTCGCCGCGCCGGATCAGCTCGGCCCGCTGCAGGTCGTCGAAGTAGTCGGCGATCAGCGCGCTGCGCAGGTACGGCTCGCTCGCACGCAGCTCGGCGGGATCCACGCAGCCGCCACGGCGTTGGGCCTCGACGAGGTGGCGCAGCACCACCAGCAAGCCGAGGAACTCGGCGCCTTCGGGCAGCGTCTGCATCGGCGCGTGGTATTCGAACGCGGAGGCGGCCGCAGCGACCGACGCGGCCAGGATCACGATCACCCACGACAGGTAGATCCACAGCAGGAAGATCGGGATCGCCGCCAGCACGCCGTAGATCTGCTGGTAGGTCTGCGCCTGCTGCACGAACTGGCCGAAGCCCCAGCGCGCGATCTCGAACAGCACCGCGCCGAGCAGCGCGCCGATCGCCGCGTCGCGGCGCGACACCTTGCAGTTCGGGATCACCGAATACATCAGCCACAGCGTGAAGAACGTCACCACGAACGGCAGCGTGCTCAACAGGCCTTGCGCGACCCCGCCGAGCTGGTCGGCGGCGCTGTGCAGCAGCGGCGCAGCGATCAGGTAGGAAGTCACCGCGATGCCGCCGACCACCAGGATCGGCCCCAGCGTCAACGCCGCCCAGTACAGCAGCAGCCGCGAACTCCAGCTGCGCGCCTGCTGCACGCGCCAGATCCGGTTCAGCCGGTCCTCGATGCTGATCATCATCGACAACGCGCTGAACAGCATCACCAGGATGCTGATGCCGGTGAGCTTGCTGGCGTTCGCCGCGAAGCCGAGCATGGTCGCCTGCACCGCCTCACCGGTCGACGGCACGAAGTTGCTGAACACGAAGTCGATCAGCGTGTCGCGCGCCGGCTGGAACACCGGGAACGCCGAGAACATCGCCAGCACCGCCACCGTCAGCGGCACCAGCGAGACCAGCGTGGTGTACGACAACGCGCCGGCCGTCTCGAAGCACTTGTCGTCGACGAAGCGCCGCCAGAGGAAACGGCCGAGGCTCTTCGTGCGGTCGCGGTTGAAACGCCGGATCATCGCTTTCCTGTCAGTGTCGGCATGGGCAAACCACCGACATCGTGGGTACCGGCCGGTACACTAGCGCACTGGCTGTGAATGCCTCAAACGCGCGGGTCGACGCCACATGAACCAAGAAATCCTGGTCCTCTACTACAGCCGCAGCGGCCACACTGCCCAATTGGCGCGGCTGGTCGCGCGCGGCATCGAGGAAGTGCCCGGCATGCGCGCGCGCCTGCGCCAGGTGCCGCCGGTGGCGCCGGTCACCGAGGTGGCCCAGCCGCCCGAGCCCGAGGACGGCGCGCCGTACGCGACGAAGCAGGACCTGCTCGACTGCGCCGGTCTGGCCATGGGCAGCCCTACCCGCTTCGGCAACATGGCTGCGCCGCTGAAACACTTCCTCGACACCACCGGCGCCGAATGGGCCAGCGGCGCGCTGGTCGGTAAGCCGGCGGCGCTGTTCACCTCCACCAGCACCATGCACGGCGGCCAGGAATCCACCCTGCTGTCGATGGCGCTGCCGCTGCTGCACCACGGCATGCTGCTGCTCGGCGTGCCGTACACCGAGCCGGCGCTGACCAGCACGCAAAGCGGCGGCACCCCCTACGGCGCCAGCCACGTCGCCGGCGCCAAGGGCGACAACCCGATCAGCGAACACGAACGCGAACTGGCCCGCGCACTGGGCCACCGCCTCGCCGATACCGCGCGCAAGCTGGCGGCCAGCGCATGAACGCACGCCCCGCCCTGCCGACCGAACAGCGCGTCGGCCTGTTCGCCTGGGCCGCGCTGGTCACGCTGCAGTTCGCCTGGCACGTCTGGCTGTTCCCGCCGAGGACCCTCCCGCTCTGGCTGGTGCTGGCGCTCGCCGTCGTCCCGCTGTTGCTGCCGCTGCTGGCCATCCGCGACGTGCGCCGCGCCCTGCTCTGGGTCGGCATCCTCAGCCTGTTCTACTTCTGCCACGGCGTGTCCGAAGCATGGAGTTCGGCCGGCGAGCGCTGGTTGGCGGTGACGGAAATCGTGCTGACCGTGCTGCTGATCGCGACGCTGGGGGCCGGGGTGCGGCGGCGGCGACCGGCGTCGCCGCCAACGCGCGATTGATCGACGGCGCCGCGCCTGACCATTGGTAAGTGAACCTGACCCCGTTCGGAAACGAATGCTGATCAGCGGGCGCGTTTGCGGCGGCTGCAACGGCTAAATGCGAGTCCGGCCAGGCCAAGGCCGAAAAGTACGGGTGTTGGTGGTTCGGGGACTGACACACCGCCGCCGCCGCCCGTAACGGTCTTACCGTTCGCCAACAGGCTGGAGAAGCCAGCAGGATAATCGGGGCCACCGTTGAAGTAGCTGGTTGTGAACCCTAGCGCAGCAAAAAAACCTGCCTGGTCATAGGCCTGATGGCTCCAGCACCTAATAGGGCTTGGCTGTGTGAAGCCATTCAAGGTCCCGGCGGCTGTGACTGTCTCGCCATCGCTGCAGCCTGAACCGCCCAGACCGCCGCCAAGACCGGAAACGTGCGCATTGCCGGCACCGCCGGCACCAACGGCAAAGTCCCATGCCACACCGCCGGTGTAGTTCTCGATCATCACCGTGCCGCCGGCTGTCAAGTAGGCGCTGATAGCCGCCTCGGCACCAGAAGCAGTGACCAAGCTGTCATCCTCAACACAACAACCACCGCCGGAGGAGATGAAGTACAGAGCGACATAATCACTCAAAGGCCCCGCAGCGGCCACGCTCGCGAAGTTCACGATAGAGTGAGTCCCCGAAGACAACGTGGCGCTGCCGATCGCAGCAATTGGTCTTGCATCGCTGCCTCCAATCGCTGTCCAAGTCTGATCGCGGTAGGCGACCGCATTTGGATCACCGAATCTAGAGTGGAGCCCGATCGCGTCGCTGCCTTCCAAGATGACGGTCGCGTTAGCCGGCTGAATCAGGGCGCCCGCAAGAATCAGAACAGCGGCGCCGACCCAAGTGCTCCTCAACACACCTCTTATGGTCTTCAACATGACATGGCTCCTTTAATTAAACAGTGAAACAGTGGAGAGCCGGGACAGGCGGGACCTCCACATGATCTCAAACCCAAACTGCTTATCAGGCTGGGATTTACATTTAGGAGGTTAGCGAGTGTCTCAGACGTTTTTTTACGTGAGCTACCTGGACCAATAGTCCCAAGCACCAATTTTTAGCATACTTCGTGCCATAGTATAAAATCTTGTTTTATCAATGATTTGCATTTATTTAACAAGTGATTTCAAGCGATTCTTGTAATCCCTTCCGACACTTTCGCAAAGCACTCCGGGAAACCGGAAGAAGGTGGCATGTTCCTGCCGTAACGATATGGTTCGGCTGGATCACCGCGCCGGATTGATCCGACGAACCTGAGTCGGGTCATGGAAAAGAAATGGGGCCTAGGAACGTGGGCGGTAGAAACCAAGCAGGCGAGGCAAAGCCGTTTTGAGCCAGCTTGCGTGACGGTTTGCCGGCCCATAGTGGTTCTATGGGCCAAAAATCGGCGCGGAAGGTGGCCAAAACAGCGCAGCCGCAGCCGCTTGTGTTTCTGCCGCCCACGCTCCTAGGCACCAGGTTCCGTGTGATTCTCTAGAGCAACGGGTCTGGCGTTTGAGCGCGGCCCGTGTGCGTTGAGCCAACTCTATCCGTACCTTGGAGCCTGAGACAGGCTGACCCTGCACCCTCTTGCCCGCACCACGCCGCGCACGATTTCGGTGCGCGCGCCGCACACGAAACACTCACCGCATCACCCAAACACCACCATGCTCTGCCGACTCAACGCCACCGGCTCGCCACCCGGCCCCCACAGCATCACGCTCTGGTTGGTATAGCCATCGCGTGCAGCAATCAGTTCGGCATCCACTCGCCAATCATCCAGGCCAAGGTCGTCGTAACGGTCGCGCAGCAGTTCGAGCATCCAGGTGAGCGAGCTGCCGGGGGTGGGGGCGGCGAACATCGACAGGGCGATCGGCGGGATGAAGTCGGCGAAGGCGAGGATGTGGGTTTCGTCGACGGGGCCTTCGTCGCGCAGCGAAAGCTGCAGCACGCTTTCGCGCTGATGGCCGCCGCTGAACGGCAGGTCGCCGCGCAGCCAGCGTGCGCGGAAGTGCTGGGTGAAGGCGGGCATGCGGCCTTCGACGTAGCGCAGCTCCGACGCTGCTGCATGTTCCACCGGCGATTGCACGGGCTGGAAATCCAGTATCGACGGCCGCGCGCTGCCGAACACGCCGAGCAGGCGGCACAGGATCTGCTCGCCGTCGCACAGGCTGGCCTCGACCTGGATCGCGCTGCGACCCGCGCGCAGGCGCTGTGCACGGATGCTCACCGTGCCGGCCGGCACCGGCGCCACGAAGGTGGTCTGCAGGCTGCGCAAGGGCATGTCCGCCGGCACCCATTCGCGCATGGCGCGCAGCGCCAGCGCCGCCTGCAGGCCGCCAAAGGCGCTGCGCCCCTGCAGCCAGTCTTCACTTACCGTGGCCTGCCAGCCATCGCCGTGGCGGGCGACCGTCTGCATCGCTTCGGAAAATCGCATGGGTGGCGCCTGCATCCGAGAAGGGCTTTCGATAATGCCAGCGCGGCGCATCGAACGCCGCACGCCTATACTTGACACCTCAACTCTGGACGGAGCGCGCCATGGCTTTCCTGCAGGATCCGCCGCAACTCCCCCATCCGTATCGCAGCGACCGCGTTCTGCTGGCCCTGCTCGATCGCGCACTGCCCGCCGACCGCCGCGCCGCGCTGGACGCCGACCTGGCCGCACTGGGCGATTACGCGCAGATGGCTTGGCGACGTGCGTGCACCACGACGCCGCGCAAGCCGGTACTGACGCCATGGGATGCATGGGGTCGCCGCATCGACCGTATCGAGCTGACGCCGGCGTGGCAGGATGGCGCGGCGATGACGACGCGGCACGCGGTGCTCGCCGCCGGCCACGCGGACAGCGAGCATGCGCGGCTGGAAGAGTTTGCCCGCGTCTATCTGTATCACCTCGCCAGCGAGTTCTACACCTGCCCGCTGGCGATGACCGACGGCGCGGCCACCGCGATCAAGGCCTCCGGCAACCGCGAGCTGATCGAGCGTGCGTTGCCGCGTTTCCTCAGCCGCGATACGGCCACGTTCTGGCTCAGCGGGCAATGGATGACCGAGAACGTCGGCGGTTCCGACGTGGGCCACACCGAAACCGTCGCGCGGCAGGATGCGAGCGGCCAGTGGCGGCTGTACGGGCGCAAGTGGTTCAGCTCGGCGGTGGTCGGCGAGGCCGCGCTGGCGCTGGCGCGACCGGAAGGCTCCGGCCAGGGCGGTGCCGCGCTGGCGCTGTTCTATGTCGAGACGATGGACGGCGAGCGACGCAAGCCAGAGCTGGTGATCGACCGCTTGAAGGACAAGCTCGGCACGCAGGAACTGCCCACCGCGGAGATCCATCTGGACGGCCTACCCGCGTGGCCGCTGGGCGAACTGGCCCACGGCGTGCGCCAGGTGACGCCGGTGCTCAACATCACGCGCACCTGGAACGCGGTCTGCGCGGTCGCCAGCATGGCGCGTGCGATCGGCCTGGCGCGCGACTTCGCCGAGCGCCGGCGCGCGTTTGGCCGTCCGTTGATCGAGCAGCCGCTGCACGCGCAGACGCTGGCCGACATGCAGGCGGAGTTCGAGGGCGCATTCGCGCTCGCGTTCGAGGTCACGCATCTGCTCGGCCGCGTCGAACAGGGCGCGGCCGCGCCGCACGAGGCGGCACTGCTGCGCCTGCTCACGCCACTGGCCAAGTTGTGGACCGGCAAACTGGCGGTGCAAATCTGCTCGGAAGCGATCGAATGTTTTGGCGGCGCCGGCTACATCGAGGACACCGGCCTGCCGCAACTGCTGCGCGACGCGCAGGTCTACCCGATCTGGGAAGGCACCACCAATGTGCTGTCGCTGGACAGCCTGCGCGCACTGGTTGGCGACGGCCTCGACGCGTTGCGCACGGCCTGCGCCGGCTGGCTGGACGGCAACGACGACATGCACGCGGCCAACGCGATCCGGCAGACGCTGGACGCGGCGGCGCGCTGGCTCGACCAGCATGCGACCGCGCGCGACACGCTGGAAGCCGGCGCACGCGGCCTCGCCTTCACCCTGGCGCGCTGCGCCGGGGCGGCGCTGCTGGCGCGCCAGGCGCGCTGGTCGAGCCGCCACGGCGACCGGCGACCGGCCGCGGCACTGCACCGCTTCGTCGGCCACGGCCTCGACCGGCTGGTCACGCCAGACACGGACAACACCGCATTGCTGCTGAGCTAGCGTATGGCGTAGGGCGGGCACCGCCCGCCGCCCTTCCACGCGCATCGCCACGAACCAGAATCAAAAGCCGGCGGGCCGTGCCCGCCCTACGAACTGCGCTGACAATTTTCGAAGTTGGGACGAGCACCACGGCCACGACCGGCCGCCACCGGATGCTCCAGGCCACCCCTGATTTTTCCAGGCCCCCGAAACCTGTAGGAGCCCGCTCGCGGGCGATGCTTCTGCTCTTGCGAATCCCGAATCCCGAATCCCGGCCTTCAAAGCATCGCCCGCCAGCGGGCTCCTACAAGAAAATGCTGCGGCAAGCGTTCCACATGCGCGCGGGCTAAAATGCCGCCATTCCCTCCACGGCCCACCGACATGCAGCATCTGACCATCGTCACCACCGGCGGCACCATCGACAAGATCTACTTCGACGACAAGTCGGACTACAAGATCGGTGCGCCGCAGATCGGCGAGATCCTCGGCCAGCTCGGGGTGGCGTTCCAGTTCGACGTGATTCCGATCCTGCGCAAGGACAGCCTGCACATGGGCGCCGAGGACCGCGCGCTGGTGCGCTCGACGATCGAGGCGCAGCCGCACCGCCACGTGCTGGTCACCCACGGCACCGACACCATGGTCGAGACCGCGCGCGAGCTGGCGAACATCGAGGGCAAGGTGATCGTGCTGACCGGCGCGCTGAACCCGGCGCGCTTCCAGGGCTCCGATGCGGTGTTCAACATCGGCTGCGCGGTGGCGGCGGTGCAGACCCTGCCCGACGGCGTCTACATCGCGATGAACGGCCGCGTGTGGGACCCGGCCAAGGTACGCAAGAACCGCGACGCCAACCGTTTCGAGGAAGTTACCGGCTGAGCCGCCCCATGAAAAGGGCCCGGTCGATCCGACCGGGCCCGGGGTGCAGCTCCTTGAGTAGAACGGCGAGCCGTCCCTGGTCCGTCAGGGGGCTTACCAGGTGGCTTTCAGCGACACGCCGGAGAACGACGAGTAGCCGCGCACCTTGATGTAGTACGTACCCGACGCCGCGGTGAACGAGCAGCTCTCGTTGTTGCCGGTCAGGTACGGGCGGCAGTCGTAGGTGGTGGTGGTCGGGGCCGAGCCCTTCCTCACGTACAGGTCGGCATCGCCGGTGCCGCTGGAGATCGCGATGGTCAGGTTGCTGCCCGTCGGCACGGTCACCGTGTAGCTCAGCTCCTGCCCGGCCGAGCCGGCCAGGCCGGTCACCGGTACGCCGTTCTGCAGGCCGCCGGTGCTGCCGCCGGTGCTGTAGGACGCCTTGACGGTGACGCCGGAGTACGCCGAATAGCCATGCACCTTGATGTAGTACTTGCCGGCGCTTGGCGCAGCCACGCTGCAGCTTTCCGCATTGCCGGTCTTGTACGGGCGGCAGTCGTAGCTGGTGGTGGTCGGCGCGCTGCCGAACTTGGTGTACAGGTCGGCGTCGCCGGTGCCGCCGGAGATCGACATCACCAGGTTGCTGGCGCCGGTCGGCACGGTGATGAAGTAGTCGTTGTCGCCGCCCGCGGCACCCGACACGCCGGTGACGCCGACGTTGTTCTGCAGCTCGGTGGTGGTGCTGCCGCCACCGCCTGCGCAGGCCACGCCCACGCCGGTGAACGCGGCGGTCACGTCGCTCTTGTTGTAGACCAGATCCTGGGCCGCCGACTCCACGCCGCAAGCGCCGGAGTTGAAGGTGGTGGTGGCGTTCCAGTAGACCTTGTTGGCCAGCGCAAAGACCTGGAAGGCCTTCTTGGTATCCCAGCCGGCGGTCTTGGCGAGCAGGCAGAACGCCTTGTTGTACACGCCGCTGCTGTAGTGCACGTCCATGGTGGAAGTGAAGTTGGCGGCGTTGTCGATCGAGCTGCCGTCCTGCGTCGGCGTGCACATCCAGCGCAGCGCGGTGCCGGTCTTCATGATGTCGGCGCCGACCAGCCAGTCGTTGCTGCCGCGGTCGTAGAACTCGGCCGCCTCGCCGGCGATGTCCGAATAAGCCTCGTTGATGCCGCCCGACTGCCCGGAGTACTGCAGCGCGGAATGCTGCTCGGTGTAGCCGTGGCTGATTTCGTGGCTGGTCACGTCCAGCGACACCAGCGGGTAGAAGGTGCTGGCGCCGTCGCCGAAGTACATCGCGGTACCGTTCCAGAACGCGTTCTCGTAGCTGGCCTTGTAGTGCACGTTCATCACCAGCTGGAAGGTCAGTGGTGCCACGCCGACGTAGGCCGTGTACATGTCGTGGGTCACGCCGCCGAAGTGGTGCGCGTCGTTGACCGGCGAATAGGCGCCGTTGATCGCGTCGGTGTCGCTGTTCGGGCAGGTGAAGCTGGCCACCGAGCCGGTGGTGCCCTGGTGCAGGTTGTTGGTCACGACGTCGGTGTTCTGCAGCGTGCAGGTGCTGCCGGACTGGGTCACGTTGAGCGCCGCGTAGTTGGTGCCGTAGACGTACCTGCCGGTCTTGGTGTTGCCGCCGGGACCGGTGGCGGAAGCATCGGTCAGGCCGTTCCAGCTCTGGATCACCTCGCCGGTGTTGGCATCGACGATCGCGGTCGGACGCGACGGATTCGCGCCGTCGACGAAGTAGGACACGCGGTAGACCAGGCGGGCCGCGCCATTCTCCTGCGGGTACACGAACAGGTCGGTCTGCTGGTTGCTGATGGTGGCGCCACCGATCAGGGTGGTGTGCGCGTGCGACTTCAGCGCCGAGATGGCACGGTCACCGCTCAGTCTGGGCGCAACCGAGGCCAAGCCAACCTGGTCTTCCTGCATCAGCTCACCGGTGGCGCGCAACGCGTTGCCATTGGCGTCCTGCACCACGGCAATGCTGCGGCCGTAGACCGGCACGCCGCGGTACATCTGCTGCTGGCGCACGACCTGGTGCCCGTTGGCAATGGCGGCCGCGCCACGCGGCGCCAGCGACATGTTCTGGCCAAGGTTGAGCTGGGCGGCCAGCGAGCTGACCGGTACCGCACCGAGATTCTGTGCATGCAAGGTCTTCGTGTTGGCAGCCGTGGCCACCGAGGCGGCAGCCATGCCGACGGCGGCCACCAGCAGCTTCAGACGGTAATGATTGGGCATTGAAAACTCCTAGACAATTTTCTCGGGACAAACGGGCCCGATGCGGCCACGTAGACCCCATGCAGAATTGCCGTGCAAGGCACGGCCCCTTATTTGGTGCTGTCTAGCGATCCCCAGATACGTCCGGATCGGCTGCCACCCCCTGGCATTCCGTTGCATGGGCAGCGCGTGGACGCGTAGTTGCAAGACGGCGATGACGCCGCCAAAGGATCATCCGTCAACCTCCCCGATGACGAATCCGCCTACGTTATTCCTTGCGGACCACCGCAACAATCTGACTTTTTCCTACGCCGGGTGATGGCAATCACAAGAACGCACGCTGGATGCGCCGCGGCACCAACGGTCGGCGGCACACATGCGCCGCGTGCCGGCGCTGTTTTTGCGCGTGGTGATGCGAACTTGCGTGCGGCGAAGCCGCGGAGCGCCGGCAACTACACGGCGCAAGAAGACGCGGCACAGAAGCCCGCAAGTGTTCCGACCAGTGCGCCGGCACCACGGCCGGCGGACGGATTCACAGCATGCCGGTCTCGAGCTTGGCCGCGTCGGACATCATCGAATGCGTCCATGGCGGGTCGAACACCAGGTCCACGTCGGCTTCGGCGATGGTGGGGATCATCTCCAGCTTGGTGCGCGCGTCGTCGACCAGGATGTCACCCATGCCGCAGCCGGGAGCGGTCAGGGTGAGCTTCACGTAGACCTTGCGCTCGCCGGACGCGGTCTGCTCCAGGCTGAGGTCGTAGACCAGGCCCAGCTCGACCACGTTCACCGGGATCTCCGGATCGAACACCGTGCGCAACTGGTCCCACGCCAGTTTCTCCACGTCCGCGTTGGTGGCGTCCGCCGGTACCTCGATCGGCGCCGGCCGTTCCTTGCCCAGCGCATCGGCATCGTCCCCGGCGATGCGGAACAGGTTGCCTTCCACGTAGACGGTGAAGCTGCCGCCCAGGGCCTGGGTGATGTAGCCGATCTGCCCGGCCGGCAGGGTGACCTCGTCGCCTTGCGGCACCATCACGGCGCTGCAGTCGCGCACCAGGGTGAAGGGTTCACTGCTTAGACTGAAACCGCTCATGCCAACGCCAATCCTGTCTCTGCGGGCACCGCCTTGCGCCGAGCCCAGGTTGCCTATTATGCCGCCGGCTGCGCGGGGCCGCTTGTCCCAGATCAGGGCGGAACCCGCCGAAGCCAAGGGGCGACACGTTATGATGGGCGCTTTATCCGGCGGAAGAACGCATGCGCCCTGCCCTCCCGATCCGTCGTTGCCGATGAGCGTGCGCACCGTCGCGCTGTCGGTGTTCGCGCTGTTCAGCGCCGTCATGCTGGGCCTGGCCGCCGGCGCCGTATGGATGGTGGTGGCGCTGTACCTGCGCCACCCACTGCCGTGGCTGGCGTTGCCGATCGGCGCGCTGCTGGCGTGGATCATCCGCGCCAGCGTGCGCCCGGCGGGCCGGTTCGCGGCGTCGCTGGCCGCGGGCGCCACCGCGCTGGCCGCGCTGTACGTCAACATGCTGGTCGCCGGCGTGCTGATCGCCGGCAACATGGGCATGGGCCTGATCGAAGCGATGCGCACCGCCGGCCTCGGCATGCTGTGGCAGCTGACCCGCATGGCGCTGTCGCCGGCGGACCTGGCCGGTGCCGCACTGGGCATGCTGCTGGCCGCATGGCTGGCCTGGCGCCGGCCGCGCCGGGGTTGATGACAAGGCGAAACGCGGCAGGCTCAACCGCGTAGGGCGGGCGCCGCCCGCCGCTCTTGCCGCATCCATCCAAAGGCCGGCGGGCAGTGCCCGCCCTACACCGCAACTCCGCAGGAAGCGCGCAGGTGCACCGCGCCTACCTCAGGCGTCGATTTCCTTCAGCGCCGCCACCAGTTCGCCCACCGCCGCCTGGCCGTCGCCGTACAGCATGCGGGTGTTGTCGGCGTAGAACAGCGCGTTCTCGATGCCGGCGAAACCGGTGCCCTTGCCGCGTTTGATCACGATCACGTGCTTGGCCGCGCTGACATCGAGGATCGGCATGCCGTAGATCGGCGAGGCCGGGTCGGTCTTGGCCAGCGGATTGACCACATCGTTGGCGCCGATCACCAGCGCCACGTCGGTGGCGGGGAACTCCGGGTTGATGTCGTCCATGTCGGCGATCAGGTCGTACGGCACGCCGGCCTCGGCCAGCAGCACGTTCATGTGGCCGGGCATGCGGCCGGCCACCGGGTGGATGGCGAACTTCACCTTCACCCCGCGCTTGATCAGCAGCTGGGCGAACTCCCACACCTTGTGCTGCGCCTGCGCCACCGCCAGGCCGTAGCCGGGCACGATCACCACGCGCTCGGCGTAGGCCATCATCACCGCCGCGTCGCTGGCGTCCACTGGCTTCTGCGCGCCGCTGATCGCCTGCGCCTCGCCGCCGGCCGCGCCGAAGCTGCCGAACAGCACGTTGCCGATCGAGCGGTTCATCGCCTTGGCCATCAGCTGGGTCAGCAGGGTGCCGGCCGCGCCGACCACCATGCCGGCGATGATCATCGCCTCGTTGCCCAGCACGAAACCCTCGAACGACACCGCCAGGCCGGTGAACGCGTTGTACAGCGAGATCACCACCGGCATGTCGGCGCCGCCGATCGGCAAGGTCATCATCAGGCCGAACAGCAGCGCCAGCGCGAAGAACGTCGCGATCAGCGCCGGGCTGGCATGGCCGGTGGCCAGCAGCACGCCCGCGACCACCGCCGCCGCCAGCAGCAACAGGTTCACCGCGCGCTGGCCGGGGAACACGAAGCGCTTGTCCATCCAGCCCTGCAGTTTGGCGAACGCGACCAGCGAGCCGGAGAAGCTCACCGCGCCGATCAGCGCGCCCAGCACACCCAGCGCCAGCTCGGTCGGCGACAGCGTCGGCGGCAGGCCGTTCACTGCCCAGGCTTCCGGCCGCAGCGGCGAGGTATCCGGCACCACATGCAGCAGCCCCGACGAACGCGCGTAGCCGATCAGCTCGACCGCGCCGATCGCCGCCGCCGCGCCGCCGCCCATGCCGTTGTACAGCGCCACCATCTGTGGCATCGCGGTCATCGCCACGCGCCGGCCGGTCCACCACGCGGCGCTGACGCCGATCAGCACCGCGGCAATGATCAGCCCGCGGTTGTGCATGTCCGGCAGGAAGAACGTGGCCAGCACCGCCAGCAGCATGCCGTAGCCGGCCCAGACGATGCCGCCGCGCGCGGTGCGCGGCGAGCTCATGCGTTTCAGGCCGAGGATGAACAGCAGCGCGGCGAGGAAGTAGCACGCCTTGATCACGGTGGGTAGCCAGCTCATCACTTGGCCCCCTTGCCGGCGTCCGGCTTGCTGGACTTGAACATCTCCAGCATCCGCTCGGTCACCACGTAGCCGCCGGCGGCGTTGCCGGCGCCCAGCAGCACGCCGATGAAGCCGATCGCGATCTCGAACGGGGTATTCGCGTGGCCTAGCGCGATCATCGCCCCGACCAGCACAATGCCGTGCACGAAGTTGGAGCCGGACATCAGCGGCGTGTGCAGGATCACCGGCACCCGCGCGATGATTTCATAGCCGGTGAACGCGGCCAGCATGAAGATGTACAGCGCCAGGAAACCGTCGATCATGAGCCCACTCCCCTTCAGAGCCGCCCGCCAGGGCGTCGAGTTCGCATCATACGGGTGCCGGTCAACCCGTGCGAGCCTGCCGCGTTGAACCACGGGAATCCACCGCTGGAGCCCGAGGATGCTTCACCCGATGCTGTGGCCGACGAATCCATGAACGGCGTGGCCGGCACGCTCGGCACGGACCTGCTGGGCGAGGCCCGCGAAACCCCTGCCACGCTGGACGCGTTCCTGGCGCAGGTCGAGCGGCGCGCGTTCCGCATGGCCGAGCTGCAGCTGCGCCACCGCGAGGACGCCATGGACGCGGTGCAGGACGCCATGCTGCGGCTGGTCAGGCATTACCGCGACAAGCCCGCCACGGAGTGGGCGCCGCTGTTCTGGGGCATCCTGCGCCGGCGCGTGGTCGACCTGCAGCGCCGCCGCAAGGTGCGTTCGATCGTGGTGGGCTGGCTCGGCGGCGGCCGCGACGACGACGGCGGCGAGCTGCCCGCCTGGGAGCCGGCCGATCCCGGCCAGGATCCGCTGGGCCGGCTGCACGACGTACAGTCGTATGCGGAACTGGTGGCCGCGATCCGGCAACTGCCGCAACGCCAGCGCGAAGCGTTCATGCTGCGCATACTGGAAGGGCTGGACGTGGCCGAAACCGCCCGCGCCATGGGCTGCTCCGAGGGCAGCGTGAAAACCCATCTGTCGCGCGCGATGCACCACCTGCGCGACCAACTGGAGGATTGGCGATGAACTCGCCCGATAGCAGCAGGCCCGATAACAGCAGACACGACAACGGCGGGCCCGACCGGCAGCTCGAACAGCACGCCCGCAAACTCTGGCGCGAGGCTGCGCAGCGCATCGACCCGGGCACGGCCGGACGCCTGCGCGCGGCACGGCGACAGGCGCTGGAAACTGCGCAGACCCCGGCGCGCCGCGCCGTGCGCTGGCTGATCCCCACCGGTGCGTTCGCCGTGATCGCGCTGGCGGCGGTGATGGTGTGGCAGCAGCCCTTGCCGCAGCACACCCCCACCACGCTGCACGCCGCCGGCAGCATCGACGAGGTGGACACCGAACTGCCGCCTGACGCCGACAAGGCCGACCCGAACCTCTACCAGAACCTCGATTTCTATGGCTGGCTGGCCTCCACCGGTAACCATACGGCGGCCCGCTGAGCCATGATCCGAATTCTCCGCCCGCTCCTGCCGCTGCTGCTGGCCGCCCTGCTCGGCGGCGTTGCGACGCCATCGCTGCATGCGCAGGAGGCGCCAGTATCGCCGCCGCCCGCTGGCGACATGCCGGCGCCGCGCCCGTGGAGCAGCCTCGACTCAAGCCAGCACGAGGTGCTGGCGCCGCTGCAGAAAACCTGGGACAGCATGTCGCCACGCAAGCAGTCGCGCATGCTCCAGCGCGCCGAGCACTGGGTTACCCTGCCGCCGGAACGGCGCGAGGAAATCCGCCAGCACATCACCCGCTGGCAGCAGATGACGCCGGACGAACGGCGCCAGGCACGCGAGAACATGCACAAGTTCCACCAGTTGCCGCCGCAGCAGCGCGAGCGGCTGCACGCCACCTTCGAGCATTTCCAGCAGCTGCCGCCCGATCAACGCGAGAAACTGATCCGCGAATGGCACGCGCTGCCGCCCGCCGAACGCCTGCACTGGGACGAGCACCACGGCCACGACCGGCCGCCACCGGGTGCTCCAGGCCACCCCTGATTTTTCCAGGCCCCCCGAACCCTGTAGGAGCCCGCTCGCGGGCGATGCTTCCGCTCTTGCGAATCCCGAATCCCGAATCCCGAATCCCGGCCTTCAAGGCATCGCCCGCGAGCGGGCTCCTACACACCGGTTCGGGCGCTGCCCCTACGGTGCCGCGAAGCACGTAGGGCGGGCACTGCCCGCCGGCATGTGACGGCAAGAGCGGCGAGCCGTGCCCGCCCTACGAAACGGTGAAACGCGTCTCGCCGGCGTGGGTGAGGCAGCTCTTCGCCACCAGCTCGTCGTCGAAATCCGGCTTCAACGCGCCGTCGTGCAGCAGCAGTTCCAGGAAGTTGAACACGTTGCGCGCGTACATCTCCGATGCATGCAGCGGCGCCCCGGCCGGCAGGTTGAGCGGGCCCAGGATCACCACGCCGCCGTGCTCGACGCGCTCGCCCGGCCGGGTCAGCTCGCAGTTGCCGCCGCTCTCGGCGGCCAGGTCGACGATCAGCGCACCCGGCTTCATGCCCTCGACCATCGCCGTGCCGAGGATCTTCGGTGCCGGCCGCCCCGGCACCGCCGCGGTGCTGACCACCACGTCGAACGATTTCAGGTGCTCGGCCAGCGCCTGCTGCTGCGCGGCGCGTTCCTCCGCCGACAGCTCGCGCGCGTAACCGCCGCTGCCGGCGGCGCTGACGCCAAGATCGAGGAACTTCGCGCCCAGCGATTCCACCTGCTCGCGCGTTTCCGGGCGTACGTCGTAGCCCTCGGTCTGCGCGCCGAGCCGGCGCGCGGTGGCGATCGCCTGCAGGCCGGCCACACCGGCGCCGATCACCAGCACCTTCGACGGCCGGATGGTACCGGCGGCGGTGGTCAGCATCGGGAAAAACTTTGGCGAGGCCTCGGCCGCGATCAGCATGGCGCGGTAACCGGCCACCGCCGCCTGCGAGCTCAAGACGTCCATCGCCTGGGCGCGGGTGGTGCGCGGCAGCAGCTCCAGCGAGAACGCGGTGAGCTTGCGTGCGGTCAGCGCGGCGATGCGGGCGGTCGCGCCGTAAGGACGCAACTGGCCGACCACCACGCTGCCTTCACGCAGGCCGGCGAATACCGCATCGTCCGGCGGCAGCACGCAGGCCAGCACGTCGGCCTGCGCCAGCACACTGGCGGCATCGGCGAACTCGGCCTCGGCATAGCTGGCGTCAGGAAAACCCGCGGCACGCCCGGCGTCGTGTTCCAGCAGCACGCGCAGGCCCTTGCCGCGCAGTTTCTTCGCCATCTCGGGCGTGATCGCCACGCGCCGCTCCCCGGCGGCGGTCTCACGCAGGGCGGCTACAGTGATCGGCATGGTGCTGTCCCCTCGGCAGTGGTCCGGCCATCTTAGCGGCAGTGGCGGCCTTTGATCCGAACCGATCCGAAAGAGTAAGCTGGCCCGCCGGCAGCGACTGGCCGGGGTCATCGCCGGAGATCCCGATGCCCGCCATGCCCGACGCTTTCCACGACCTGCTGGCCCTGGCGCGCAGCGCGCGCGAACAGGCCTATGCGCCGTATTCGAACTTCCTGGTCGGCGCCGCCCTGCTGACCCGCGACGGCCGCCGCTTCAGCGGCTGCAACGTGGAAAACGCCTCCTACGGCCTGTGCAACTGCGCCGAGCGCACCGCCCTGTGCAATGCCATCGCCGCCGGCTGCCGCCCCGGCGACTTCGCCGCCATCGCGGTGATCGCCGACAGCGATGCGCCGGTCAGCCCCTGCGGCGCCTGCCGCCAGGTGATGGCCGAACTGTGCGGCGACGCCATGCCGGTGCTGCTGGCGAACCTGCACGGCGATACCGAGCAGACCAGCGTGGCCGCCCTGCTGCCCGGCTCGTTCAAGTTGCCGTTGTCGGCCTGACGGTTCGCGCGGAACGGCCGCGCCGGCTAGCATGGGCATTCCCCGGCGAAAGTACCGCTCCATGTCCGCTGCCCTGTCCCTGCTTCAGCAACGCCATTCCGTACCCTCGCGCCAGCTCGGCGAGCCGGCGCCGGACGAGGTCACCCTGCACGAGTTGCTGGCAACGGCGATCCGCGTGCCCGACCACGGCAGGCTGGTGCCGTTCCGGCTGATCCGCCTTGAAGGCGCGGCGAAGCTGGCGTTCGGCGAGCGGCTGGCGGCGATCGCCATCCGCAATCACCCGGAGATGTCCGAAGCCAAGCTGGAGAAGGAGCGCACCCGCTATATCTTCGCGCCACTGGTGATCGCGGTGGTCGCACGCCTGCACGCCGACAGCACGGTGCCCGAGATCGAGCAGAAGCTGTGCGCCGGCAACGTCGCCTACAACATCCTGCTCGGCACCTATGCGCTGGGCTACGGCGGCCAATGGCTGACCGGTTGGGCCGCCTACGACCGCGAGGTCGCCGGCGTCCTCGGTCTGGCCGACAACGAGCACGTGGTCGGCTTCGTCCACCTCGGCACGCCGCAGATCGACGTGCCCGATCGCGAGCGCCCGGCGCTGGAGGAGTTGCTCTCCACGTGGGCACCGTGAGCGCGCCGGTGAACGGACGTCCAGCCGTCCATCTGATTGATGGCAGCATGTACGTTTTCCGCGCCTGGCACTCGATGCCGGACGAGTTCTTCGACGCCGACGGCCACCCGGTCAACGCAGTGCACGGCTACACCCGCTTCCTGTGCGAACTGCTGGAACGCGTGCAGCCCGAACACGTCGCGGTGGCGTTCGACGCCTCGCTAACCAGCTCGTTCCGCAACGCGATCTACCCGCCGTACAAAGCCAACCGCGAATTGCCGCCGCCCGACCTGGAGCGGCAGTTCGTGCAGTGCCGCGCGATCACCGAGGCGCTCGGCGTGCACCTGATGATCGACCACAGTTTCGAGGCCGACGACCTGATCGGCAGCACCGTGTGGAACCTGCGCGCGCAGGGCTGGCGCAGCGTGATCGTTTCCGCCGACAAGGACTTCGGCCAGCTGCTGGGCGAGCACGACGAGCAATGGGACTACGCCCGCGGCCTACGCTGGGGGCCGGCCGGCGTGCACGAGAAACTCGGCGTGCACCCGCACCAGGTGGCCGACTACCTGGCGCTGTGCGGCGACAGCGTGGACAACATCCCCGGCGTGCCCGGCGTCGGCGCCAAGACCGCCGCCGCCCTGCTCAGCCACTTCGGCAGTCTCGACGCCCTGCTCGACCGCGTCGACGAAGTCGCCTTCCTGCGCCTGCGCGGCGCCGCCACCTGCGCCGCGAAGCTGCGCGAGCACGCCGAACAGGCGCGGCTGTATCGCCGACTCACCCGCATTGCGCTGGATGCTCCGGGGGCCAGCACTGTCGAAACGCTGCAGCGCCAACCTCGCCAACCCGACCAGCTCGAAGCCCTGTGCGAACAACTCCGCCTCGGCGCCTTCACCCGCAGCCGCCTGCGCGCGCTGCTGCGCTGACGCTTTTCCCCACCAGGTAGGGCGGGCACCGCCCGCCAGCTCTCCACCTGGCCATGCGCCCCGACAGCGGCGGCGGGCGGTGCCCGCCCTACGAAACTAACCGCAAGTCCAGAAGAGCACCCCCACCCAACCTTCCCCTGCGGTGCAGGGGGAGGGGCCAAACCCCTGCAACCTTGCTCCCTCCCCTGCATCGCAGGGGAGGGTTGTGACCGAAGGGAATCCCTTGCGGAGGGTGGGGCGCTTTTGATCCTGTCATGCTCCACAAAAAAAGCGCTCGGACGAGCTACGCCTCGTCGGCAGGATTTGCCGTAAGCATCTCGCGCACAGCGGACTCCAGGGGTGGGAGGTGTTGCTGCACCACCATCAACACAGTCTGCGCATCGATGTCACCCAGATAGTTGTGCACCAGGATGTTGCGAAAACTGCTTCCAGGGAATGGCCGGATATTGGGCCTTGACGACCTCGGGCAACTGCTGGGTGGCTTCCGACAAGGTTTGCAGATTGCGCAGACTGGCGTCGTACAGCACCTCGTCACGCGTCAGGTCACCGCGCTGCTGGATACGGTCGATTTTTCCGATGGTATCCAGAATATGTCTGGCATAGGCCTGTCATGCCTTACTCACAGATCGACCGCCTCTTGCAGCACGCGCGCCCGAATATGGCGGTTCAACTCGTGCTCGGGAATGACGTCCAACTGGCGCCCGGTAATCTCGGCCAATCGCTCGGCCAGCGGCAGGCGCTGTGCGAACAAGTCATAACCCCGGGGAAAATCGACCAGGAAATCGATGTCGCTGTCCGGCCGCTCCTCGCCCCGAGCCACTGAACCAAACACACGAATCCGCCGCGCACCATATTGACAGCACGCGGCATGGATCGCGTCCTTCTGTGCGTGCAGCGCATCGAGCAACATGACTGACGTTCCTGTAACCAAGGCTTGGCCCGTGCAACGGCCTTGATCGTACTGCATGCCTTCCGCCACCTGCCAGTCGTCGCATGAGGGAAGGCCCAGGCAGGAGAAGCCAACCTGAAGCCGCACGCCTTGCTCCCTCCCCTGCATCGCAGGGGAGGGTTGGGGTGGGGTGCTCTTGACCTTCTTCGCCAGCCCGGAGCCACCCCCTCCTAACCTTCCCCTGCCTTGCAGGGGGAGGAACCGAGAACCTGCATCGCCGCGGCCTTGCTCCCTCCCCTGCATCGCAGGGGAGGGCTGGGGTGGGGTGCTCTTGATCTTCTTCGCCAGCCCCGGGGCCACCCCCTCCTAACCTCCCCCTGCCTTGCAGGGGGAGGAACCGAGAACCTGCATCGCCGCGGCTTTGCTCCCTCCCCTGCATCGCAGGGGAGGGCTGGGGTGGGGTGCTCTTGATCTTCCCGCCAGCCCGGAGCCACCCCCTCCTAACCTCCCCCTGCCTTGCAGGGAGAGGAACCAAGAATCTGCATCGCCGCGGCCTTGCTCCCTCCCCTGCATCGCAGGGGAGGGTTGGGGTGGGGTGCTCTTGATCTTCTTCGCCAGCCCGGAGCCACCCCCTCCTAACCTCCCCCTGCCTTGCAGGGGGAGGAACCGAGAACCTGCATCGCCGCGGCTTTGCTCCCTCCCCTGCATCGCAGGGGAGGGCTGGGGTGGGGTGCTCTTGATCTTCTTCGCCAGCCCGGGGCCACCCCCTCCTAACCTCCCCCTGCCTTGCAGGGGGAGGAACAAAAACGGCGGCTCGGAGGCCGCCGTTTTCATCAACACCACCTCGCTCAGTGCGAGGCGGCTTTCGGAGCGTTCTTCGCCGTCCACTGCTTCAGCCAGGCGTTCACCGCGTCGTGCCACTGCACGCTGTTGTGCGGCTTCAGTACCCAGTGGTTCTCGTCGGGGAAGTGCAGCAGCTGGCTGGGGATGCCGCGGCGCTGCAGCGCGGTGAACGCGCCCAGGCCCTGGGTGTCGGGGATGCGGAAATCCTTCGCCGAGTGGATCACCAGCATCGGCACGCGCCAGTCCTTGACGTGGTTGAGCGGATTGAACTTCTCGTAGTTCTCCGGGTGCTCGTACTGGGTGCCGCCGTTCTCGCGCTCCTCGAACCACAGCTCCTCGGTGTCGTAGTACATGGCGCGGGTGTCGAACACGCCGTCGTGGTCGATCAGGCACTTCCACGGCTGGTTCCACACGCCGGCGATCCAGTAGGTCATGTAGCCGCCGTAGCTGGCGCCGAGCGCGCAGGCGCGGTCGCCGTCGAGGAAGCTGTATTTGTCCAGCGCAGCCTTCCAGCCCAGCTTCAGGTCTTCCAGCGGCTTGCCGCCCCAGTCGCCGGAGATCGAGTCGGTGAACGCCTGACCATAGCCGGTAGAGCCGTGGAAGTTCACCGTCACCACCGCGAAGCCCTGGCCGGCGTAGGTCTGCGGGTTCCAGCGATAGCTCCAGCCGTTGCTCATCGCGCCCTGCGGGCCGCCGTGGATGATGAAGGCGACCGGGTAGGTCTGCCCTGCCTTGTAGTCGACCGGCTTCACCACGTAGCCCTGCACGGTCTCGTTGTTCCAGCCCTTGAAGGTGAAGAACTCGGCGTCGCCCACTTTCGCGTTTTTCAGGTCCGCCGCATTGAAACGGGTGACCTGCTTCAGACCGCTACCGTCGGCGGCGGCAAGATAGACGTCGGCCGGTCGCTTCAGGTCGTCGCGGCTCAGCAGCAGCTTGCCGGCGGCCAGCGAGAAGCCGCCCACCGTGCCCTCGCCGACCAGCTGGCTGACCTTGCCGCTGGCCGTGTCGATCGCGAACAGCGGGTGCTGGCCGTTGTCGTCGGCAGTGGCGTACAGGGTCTTGCCGTCGGCGGAAATCGCCAGGCCGCCGGGCGAGCGGTCCCAGTGCGGATCGACTTCGTGGCGACTGCCGCTGGCCAGGTCCAGCGCCATGATTGCGAAGCGGTCGGCCTCGAAGCCCGGGGTCTTCATCGCCAGGTAGTACAGCGTCTTGCCATCCGGCGAGGCCACCGGGTAGGCGTCCCAGGCCTTGTTGTCGGCGGTGAGGTTCTTCGGTGCAGCCGAACCATCTACCGGCACGCTGTACACGTCGAAGTTGGTCGACCACGGCTCGCTGCGGCCGGCGATGCGCACGTTGAGGTACACGGTCTTGCCATCCGGCGCGAAGCTGAACTCGCCCTCATCGCCGAACGGCTTGCTCGGCACGTCGCCATCGAGGCCGCGGCTCAGCAGCTTCGGCTCACCGGAAAGCTGGCCCTTGCCGTCGAAGCGGGCCACGAACAGCTGGTTGCGCCGGCCGTCGGCCCAGGTATCCCAGTGCCGCACGAACAGCTTGTCGTACAGCGTGCCGCTGGCCTTGTCTTTCGTGCGCGCGTCGACGCGCTGCTGGGTGCATGCCAGCGTGGCGCAGTCGGTGAACACCTCATACGACAGCAGCACCTGCTTGCCGTCCGGCGACAGCTTGTAGCCGCCCAGGTCCAGCACGCCGTGACTGACCTGCACCGGCGTGGCGTGCGTCGCCAGGTTCAACCCGCCCTTGCCGCCCAGGTCCACCCGCCACAACTGCGCCACGTCCTTGGCCGGCGCCACGAAATACAGGCTGCGCCCATCCGCCGACCAGCGCGCCGAGCCGCCCTTCTCCACCACCTTCACCGGCTGGCCGCCTTTGGCCAAGTCCAGCACGTAGACCGCATTGACACCCTTGTTCGCCGCGTAGTCGGTGCTGCGCACGCCGAACGCCGCGTAGCGCCCGTCCGGCGACAGCTGCGGGTCGCTGACCCGATCCATCATCACCAGGTCGCGCACGTTGAAGGCGTGCGTGCCCTCGGCCTTGACGAAAGTGGTGTCCACGACGTCGCCCGCCAGCGCAGGCGCCGCTACCAGCGCGAGCAGCAGCGCGGCAATCAGAGGTCTCATGGGGTGGTTCCTTGGGTGGTCAAAGCGGTGACGGTAAGCGCCAGAGTTTTCTCAGGCAAGTTTTGTCCAGGTAATCACCGGCAGGAACCCGTCTTTTGCGTGGTGAATTCCCCTCCACTTCAAAGCAGCCCCCGGTAACGATCCCAAAACCCGTCGCCGGGAGGCCCGAGACTCCCGCGCATCTACGATCAAACCGGCTCATGCCGACGGTCCCCTTGCCATGTCTAACGGTTGCGCCAGCGCAGTCCGCAGTTCCCTGATCACGTCGGCCAAGTCCGGCGCGTCCAGCCGATTCTTTCGCAGAAATGCCTGCCATTGGCGCTGCTTGCCCGCATCGGTCGCAAAGAGGTCGCTCAGCCCCGCCGGCCAACCGTCCGGCAAGGCCGTGCCGCGGCGCCCGAACGTGGCAGCGATCGCACGCCCCAGCAACGAGGTATCCAGACTGCCCTCGCCCAGCAGCAGCCACAGGTCGAAATAGTCCTTCAGGCGCGTATTGGCCATGCCGAGCACGCACAGTGCCTGCAGCTTCTCGGCACACACCGTGTACTTCGGGTAGGCACGCAGCTGCGGTGCAGGCAAGTCATCCAGCAGCACCGGGTATGTCACCGCCAATGCGGCCGGCGTCACCACATCGCCAAAGCCGACATCGACCTGCAGGCTCAGCACGGCAGCATCCAGCGTGGCCTGTATCTCGATCCGCACCCCGCTGTAACCGGCCTGCTTGCGGATCACCTCGCCACGAATCGAGCGGGTATCGAAGCGCATGCCGTCATCGCAGGCCACCGCGCAGACCTGACGGAATACGGCCACCACCGGATCGACATCGGCGTCGCCAAAGCCGAGCAGGTCTGCGTCACGGGTAGGCCGATGCGGCAGCTCATGCCACAGCAGGAACAGCAACGCCCCCTTGAGCAGAAAATTCGGCGCGTGCGGCGACACCGACAATCGGTACAGCAGCCGCTCCAGTCCGTAGCGCGTCAGCAGCAGGTTGTAATCCTCTTGCGTGGCGTCGGCCCGGTTTTTCAGCCGGGCACGTACCGAGGCGGCCACGTTTCGGCTCATGCACACCGCCCCATGCCGCCTGGCTTACGCATCCAGCGCCTCCAGATACGGCCGCATCACGTTGTGCACGCGGTCGATAGTGGCGTAGTGCCACAGCTCGTCCATCGTTACCCGGCGCGCGCGCCAGGCCTCACCCAGCGCCTCCAGCGCCACATCCAGACCGATCTTGTTGCGGTACTTGAAGCAGTCCGCCACCGTCTTGCCCAGGTTGAACACCGACACGGCGACACCATCCACGTCGACCTGCTCGATTCCCTCGCTCAACGCACTACCCGACATGCGCACTACCCTCAGCGCCGGCTGCTTCAGCCGCGGCGTCGGCATGGTTTGCGGGATAGCCAGCCACACCTCGAACGGTGCCTGGGTGCCGATCCCGTGCAGGCGCAGCGCCGACAGCAGACACACCACCCCGCGCGGCACGCGAATTGCCACCTCGGCCAGTGAACGGTGCGCGCTGATCGCGCGTTGCGGCAGGCTGTATACCCCGCGCGCCACCCGTTGCAGCTTGCCAGCCGCCACCAGCCGGCTCAGCGTCATCGTGGGCAGCCCATGTGCCGCCAGATCGCGCGCGCGCAGCAGAGGCTGCTTGCGTGCCAGCGCCAGTATCTGTTTTTCGTGATTGAGCGGAGGCTTGGTCATGGACGGCAGCATGTTGTGTTATTTATGCAAATGTCAACGCTTATAGCGCATTTGCAACACGACAGACCCCAGCCGGCACCGCGGCAGACCCCATCGTGCATCCGCCACCATCCGTGGTCAGTCACTGACCCGGCGCCACCTTGGCCATGTCAGAGTTGTGGAACTTTTTGGCAGCGGCGCACTCGATCCCAACCTGTGCCGTCTTGCTGGCCCGTTGCATCCTTCTGGTGGACAATGTGGCCTATAGCTTCAGGCCACAGAGGTCCCATGATGTCCATCGAACAAACGATTGCCGTCTTGGCACGCTACCCCGACATCGAACTGGCCATCGTGTTCGGTTCGGTGGCCCGTGGCGAGGCGCGCCGCGACAGCGACCTGGACATCGCCATACAGAAACGCGCTCCGTTGAACGCCTCCGAGAAAATGCAGTTGGCTGCCGACCTCGCCGTCGCCACTGGTCGCCCCGTGGACCTGATCGACCTGCATACCGTAGGCGAGCCGCTGCTCGGGCAGATACTCAAGCACGGCAGAATGATCCGCGGCGAAGCGGCCGGAATGACCGGACTCATGCAGCGGCATGTGTACGCCATGGAAGATTTCATCCCCTACGTCGAACGGACGCTCGGCGAGCGCCGACACGCATGGATCGGCTGATCGTCACACGCAAACTCGATTCGCTCCGCTGCTGCCTGGTCCGGGTGCGCGAACGGTGCCCTGCCGATGTGGCTACCCGGCCGGCAATCCCGGTCTGCAGGACATTGTCGTGTTCAACTTGAGCCGTGCCGTACAGATCAGTGTGGATCTTGCCATGCACGCGTTGTCGCCGGGCAATCGCCTGGAAGCACTCAAGGGTGACCGCTCAGGACAGCACAGCATTCGCGTGAACGATCGGTTCCGCCTCTGCTTCCGCTGGAAGAGCGGTGATGCCTACGACGTCGAAATCACCGACTATCACTAAAGAGACAACGACAACGGCCTCCACCTTGCTGCCCCCCGTCCACCCCGGCGAAATCCTCCGTGAGGAATTCATGTTGCCGCTGGCGCTTTCCAGCAACGCGCTCGCCCGTGCCATCGGCGTCACGCCGGCACGCGTCAACGACATCGCCAACGAGAAGCGCGGCATCACCGCAGACACCGCCCTGCGCCTCGCTCGCTACTTCGGCACGACAGCGGACGTATGGATCAACCTGCAAAAGCGGTTCGAGCTGGAAACAGCACGCCGCGAACTCGGCGACGCACTGGCCCGCATCCACCCGCGCGCAGCGTGATCTCCACTGAAAAGCTTCAGCCGTGATGCTTTTCAGCCCGAAGGGAAGCCAGCGGCCCGTGCCCATCTGGCACGACCAACGCACCCGGCGTTGGCGGCGGCCACCATGTCGCATATTCGCGACACATGCCGTCAAATGTCCTATATTCGCGACATGATGAAAGACGCACCATTCGCACGACTTGCGCGCCAACTCGGCGCAAGCTTGCGTGCCCAGCGCAAGCAGCTGGGCCTGACCCAGATCGAAGTGGCCCATCGCGCCGGCATTGGCCGACAGAAACTGATCCAGGTCGAACAGGGCAAACCGGGTGTGGCGCTGGCTGCCTATGCCGCAACCATGGATGCGCTCGACCTGGTACCGACGGTCAAGCCGGCCGAGGTCCGGATTGCGGAGTATCCCCAACTCATGCGGCTGACCTGGAACCGGCCCGGCGCGGACATGATTGCCGAGCGCGATGCGCTGGCACTCTACGAGCGCCATTGGGACCTGGTCGACGCCGATCAGATGACCGCACACGAACGCAGCCTGCTGCAGCGGCTGGTGGGCAAGTACGGACAAGGAATCCTGCATGTTTGAGCGGCCGCACCATCAGAAGATTGCGAAGCTCCTTCGCGCCATGGACGGCGACCTGCTGGCGCGGGCGAAGTGCTACTTCGGCGGCGGCACCGCCATCGCGCTCAAGCTGGGCGAATACCGTGAGTCGGTCGACGTCGACTTCCTGTGTTCTGACAAGGCTGGCTACCGGCTGCTACGCAATGCCATCACGCCACCCACGCTGGGCACGGTCCTCCGCTCTCCGGTAAAGCATCTGCGCGACGTGCGCACGCAACGGGACAAGATTTCCACGTTCCTGGAAATCGATGACGCGCCTGTAAGGGTCGAGTTCGTTCTGGAGGGGCGCATCGACGTGGATGGCGCGCTCGATCCCGAGCTGTCCGTGCCCGTGCTCCATCGTGACGACATGTATGCCGAAAAGCTGCTCGCCAACACTGACCGCGCGTTGGACCGCTCGCAGATGAGCCGCGACCTGATCGACCTGGCCATGATGATCAAGGCCTGGGGTCCGATACCGTCGACGGCTCTGGAAAAAGCGGAAGGCGCCTACGGCCGGTCCATCTATGACTACTTCGACCGGGGACTGGCGTTACTGCACGATGATCGGTATCGCGACGAATGCCTGCAAGCCATGGCGATGGCACCCGACCTGGGCGCCGGCATCATTGCCACGCTCGATGCGCATCGCCCGCAACCCTCCCTGGGCGACGCAGTGCCACCGACGACAAGTCGCTCTCATTGAGAGGTAACAACCTTAGCCTGCACCTTGCTGCCTGCCTGGATTGCCGAGCTCGCCGCCGCCACCGGTCGCCCCGTGGACTTGATCGACCTGCACGCCGTGGGCGAACCGCTGCTTGGCCAGATCCTCAAGCACGGCAAGATGATCCGTGGCGATGCGGCCGGAATGACCGGACTCATGCAGCGGCACGTGTACGCCATGGAAGACTTCGTCCCCTATGTCGAACGCACGCTCGCCGAGCGGCGACGCGCAGGGATCGGCTGATCGTCACGCGCAAGCTCGACTCGCTGCGGCGCTGCCTGGCCCGCGTGCGCGAGCGGTGCCCTGCCGACGTGGCCACCCTGGCCGACAACCCCGACCTGCAGGACAACATCGTCGTGCTCAACCTGAGCCGCGCCGTGCAAATCAGTGTCGACCTCGCCCTGCATGCGCTGTCGAGCATGCAGCAGGCCGCCCCCTACACCATGGGTGAGGCATTCGACCAGTTGGCACAAGCCGACTTCATCCCGGCCGAGCTGGCGCTGCGCCTGCGCAAAGCGGTTGGCTTCCGCAACATCGCCGTGCACAGCTACAGCAGCATGGATTGGCAATCGTGCACGCGATCGCCACCCACCATCTCGGCGATTTCGAGGATTTCGCCCGCCAGATGAATCCGGACCCGGGTTGAACAAAGCACCAAGCCCAACAGGCTCCCTTCAGAGAAGCCGAGGGGCGTTGCGCCGAGCCGTGACGCCCCGCACACTCCGTCTTCACATCTGGTACAAAACGTGCCTGTCCCCGGTGTACTCACAGGGGAGTTCACCATGTTGCGCCAGCGCATTTCCGCCGGTTTTACCTTGATCGAACTGATGGTCGTCGTGGCGATCATCGCGATCCTTGCTGCCATCGCCATCCCCGCGTATCAGGACTACCTGATCCGGGCGCAGGTCACCGAGGGCATGAGCCTGGCGGACGGAGCCAAGTCCGCGGTATGGGATTTCGTCTCCAACACCGGGCGGTTCCCATCAAACAACCAGTCTGCAGGCCTCGCCAAAAATACATCGATTGGGGGCAGTTATGTATCCAACGTAGACGTGACGGGTGGCGCCATCAAGGTGCTCTATCAGGGAACCAAAGCCAACACCCATATCAACGGCGGCGGCATATACCTGCTGCTTTCACCCGTCACCCACGCCGGCAGCATCGCCTGGTCTTGCTCAGCCAGTACGCTGGATCCGAAGTACCTACCCTCTTCCTGCCGCCAGTAGCCGCAAGCACGAATCGCCACAGCACATACATAAACTGACAACCAACGTCACTTTCGGCCTGTTCGGGACAGGCCGGCATCGCAGCACATGGATCACAATTTTCGAATCCACGAGGGCATCCTCGGCACTGCTTGCGGGCTTTCGTGACGACGGGCACAATCCCAGCGCCTACATGTATGAGGGAATACACCCGCGGCAAACGTGGCATACAAGCTGCTTGACTTGGCCGCGAGCTTCCTGGTCGTTCCGACCATGCGAATGGGGTCCGTTCCCGCCTAGGGGGATAAAGGGACTGGGGCTCAGGGGGCACCACACGGTTAGCTAACCAAAACAGAGGAACCACCATGAAGAGTATGCAGAAAGGCTTTACCCTGATCGAACTGATGATCGTGGTCGCGATCATCGCGATCCTCGCCGCTATCGCCATTCCGGCCTATCAGGACTACCTGATCCGCACGCAGGTTTCTGAAGGCGCTGTTCTTGCCGATGGCGCCAAGACCGCGGTAGCCGAGTTCTTCAGCAACACGGGCAGAATGCCTGCCGCTAACCAGTCGGTTGGTCTCGCCACGCCCCACAGCATCACCGGTAGCTATGTCGGCAGCGTTACGGTCGGAACCAATGGCCTTATCACCGTCAAGTATGGTACCGATGGCGGTGCCGCTGGAACCGGTGCCAAGGCTAATTCGAAAATCGTCGGTAATACGCTTCTGCTTTCCGCGCAAACCAACACCGGCAGTATCTCGTGGGCTTGTAAGTCCGCTTCTGTGGATAAAAAGTACCTGCCGACTTCGTGCCGTTGATACTAATCTGACTGTCACGAATTACTTGAAGGGCCGCCACAGGCGGCCCTTCCCTTTTCTGGGTGTCAGACATGCACAGTCGCATTGCGGCGAACTCGACAATCGCGGTGCTCTCGCTTCTGATACTCACAGGGCTCGCCTACTGGCATGGCCTGTTCGGCGATTTCCTTTTCGATGATTTCACTAACCTCCCTGCACTAGGAGCATCTGGCCCCATCGACAACTGGCCAGCATTCTGGCGCTACATCACCTCCGGCACCGCCGATCCGACGGGGCGCCCACTGACGCTGCTGACGTTCCTGCTCGACGCGCACGACTGGCCCGCGGATCCGTTCCCGTTCAAGCGCGGCAACCTGATCCTGCACCTGCTCAACGGGGTCCTGCTCTACGCCTTGCTGGCCCGGCTGGGCCGGCTGCTGAGGCATGACGATCGGCGCCGCCGAACTGCTGCCCTCCTGGGAACCACCCTCTGGCTGCTGCATCCGCTGCTGGTCTCCACCACGCTGTACATCGTGCAGCGCGAGGCCATGCTGCCCGCCACCTACACCCTGGCCGGCCTGCTGCTCTGGCTGCATGGCCGCCAACTGTTGGCCCAAGGCAGAACCGCGGTAGGCCTGGGCTGGAGTGTGCTGGGTCTTGGGGGCTTCACCGTGCTGGGCGTGCTGGCCAAGGCCAACGGCGCCTTGCTGCCGCTGTTCGCCCTGCTGATTGAGGAGATCGTGCTAGCACCACGGCACCCCGTGCCGGACAACAAGCCGCGACTGGCGCATCGTTTCGCGCTGTTTGCATTCGGCGTCGTTCCCGCCGTCGCCATCCTCGGCTACCTGCTCCGCACCGGTCTCCTGGGCGTGCTGGACGGCGGCCCGGTGGGCTTTCGCCCGTGGAGTGTCGGCCAGCGCCTGCTCACCGAGCCGCGCGTGCTGCTGGACTACCTGCAACTGCTGTGGCTGCCGCGCCCGTTCTCCAGTGGCCTGTTCAACGACCAGTACGTCGCCTCGATCTCGTGGCTGCAGCCAATCACCACTCTACCCGCCATGTTGGCCGTGTTCGGCTTGATCGGACTGGCTTGGTGGCAACGCCGGCGATATCCCGCACTCGCCTTGGCGATACTGTTCTACTTCGCCGGCCAGTTGCTGGAATCCACCTCGATACCGCTGGAGCTCTATTTCGAGCACCGCAACTACCTGCCTGCCTTGCTGATGTTCTGGCCACTCGGCCTGTGGCTGGCCAATGCGCGCAAGCTGCGACTACTCAAGTACACCCTGATGCTGGCTCTGCCGCTAGGCTTGGCCTGGATTACCCACACCCGCGCCGAGCTGTGGGGCAACGTGCATAGCCAGGCTTTGCTCTGGGCCACGATCAACCCCAATTCAGCGCGCGCCCAGACCAATGCCGCGCAGATCGAGATGCGGGCCGGACAACCGCAAGCCGCCGTACGTCGCCTGGAAAAACTGCTCGTAGATCAGCCAAACCAGGTGCAACTCGCTTTCAACCTGATCGGTGCGCGCTGCATGATCGGCGGCATCACGGCTGACGATCTCGACGCAGCGAAGCTCGCCATGCAGGGCACGCCAAATACCGGCACCCTGTTCGCCAACTGGTTCGAACGCACCCTGCCGGCGGCGATGTCGGGTGGATGCCCTGGGCTGACCGCACAAGGCCTGCAGCAACTGATCGACACCGGGCTGGATAACCCAAAACTGTCCGCCGCCGGCCCTCAACAGGATCTGACCTACTTGCGTGGCAAGATCGCACTCGCGCAGGGCCGACCGGACGAGGCCCTGGCCGATTTCACCCGTGCGCTCAACCTGCAGGTGCGGCCTGGCATGGCCCTCGAAGCCGCTGCGACCTTGGGGCGTGCTGGCTACCCGTCGCACGGTTTGCGTCTGCTCGACCACTACGAAACGGTTCGCGGGAATGCCATGAAGCCCGGCTTCGGCATGCCATGGCTGCACGCCTGGGTACTCGAACATCAGCACTACTGGCCCCACGAGCTGGATCACCTGCGCCGACAACTCGCGCTCGACGCCAGGGCGGACTCCATGAATACTTCCGGCCACACCTCTCCAGCAGGCACGTCAGATTGATGGACCTCCTTCGCCGCCCGCCGTGGCGCCTCCTGACACTGCTTGGCGCCTTCGCCATCACCCTGGCCATCTACTGGCCGGGACTCTCCGGCGGCTTCCTGTTCGACGACTACCCCAACATCGTCGACAACAAGGGCGTGCAGCCGCACGACGCCAGCATCCCGTCGCTGGTCGGTGCTGCACTTTCCTCACCGGCGAGTGACTTCAAACGGCCACTGGCCTCGCTGAGCTTTGCCGTCAACTACTTGACCACCGGCCTCGATCCGTACTGGATGAAGCTGACCAACCTGCTGATCCACCTGCTGAACGGCTGGCTGGTGTATCTGCTGTCGATGGCGCTGCTGCGATCCGATCCCTCCGGCCGGCATCTGCGCACTCCGCTCATTGCGGCACTGATCGCCACTGGCTGGATGCTGTTGCCGATCAACCTCACCGCCGTGCTGTACGTGGTGCAGCGCATGGAAAGCATGGCCAACCTGTTCGTGCTGCTGGGGTTGCTCGGCTACGTGGCGGGCCGCCGCCGCATGCTCGGCTACCTCTCGGATCGTGCAGGCGGCGAAACCTGGAGAGGCTTCATCCTGTGCGCAGCGAGCATCACGATACCGACAGCCCTCGGTATCCTCGCCAAGGAAACCGCGGTGATGCTTCCCCTGTACGCACTCCTGGTCGAATGGGCGCTGTTTCGTTTCGGCAGGCCAATACAGGCACAGCATGATGCGTCGTCGCCGCAACGCGCCGACCTGCGCGTGATCGGCCTGTTCCTGCTGGTGCTCGCCCTGCCCATGATCGCGGGACTGGCCTGGCTCCTGCCCGGTGTGCTGAGACCAGAAACCTGGGCCGCGCGCGATTTCACCTTGGGCACCCGCCTGCTCAGCGAAGCACGCATTGTCGTCGACTACATCGCGTGGACCCTGCTGCCCACACCGAGCGCCCTGTCGTTCTATCACGACGACTTCCGGGTTTCGACCGGGTTGCTCTCCCCCTGGAGCACGTTGGTCAGCATCGTTTTTCTTGCTGCCTTGGTCGCACTGATGCTGTGGCTGCGCCCCTGCAGACCGCTGGCGGCACTCGGTATCGCACTGTTTCTCAGCTGCCAGTTGCTCACCGGCACCATCCTGCCGCTGGAGCTGATCTACGAGCATCGCAACTACTTCGCAAGCTTCGGTCTACTGCTGGCGACCGTGCCGCTACTCGCCATGCCGCAATCGTCCCTGTTCGCGTTGCCGCGATATGTGCTGCTGGCCGGGCTGATGCTTTGCTGGACCGTCTTGGCGGCCCTTACCGCCTACGCTTGGGGCAACCCGCTGCGCCTGGCGGAAGACCTCGCCGTGCGCGCACCACAGTCGCCGCGGGCCCAGTACGAACTGGGGCGCACCTACATCATCTACTCGCACTACGATCCCGCTTCACCTTTCACAAAACTGGCCTACGCACCGCTGGAAAAAGCTGCCGCGCTGCCGAACTCATCGATTCTTCCGGAGCAGGCGCTGATTTTCATGAATGCGCGCATGGGGCTGCCGATCAAGGAGGCGTGGTGGGACAGCATGATCATCAAGCTCAGGACCCATAAGCCAGGCGTCCAGGATGAAAGTTCGTTAGGGGCGCTGACCCAGTGCATGAATGAGCGCCGCTGCAATCTGTCTCCCGCGCGGATGACCGCCACCTTCCTCGCCGCCCTGTCACATGACCACTCCAGCGCTCGCCTGTTGGCCACGTATGGCGACTACGCATGGAACGCGCTTGGGGATCATGTGCTGGGCGAGCGGATGACTGAGGAAGCGGTGAAGACCAGCCCGAACGAACCCGCCTATCAGATCACCTTGATTCGTATGCTGGCCGCGCGGGGCCGCAAGACCGAAGCCGAAAAAGCCTTGGAACGATTGGATCGGTTGAATATCGGCGGTCGCCTGACCAACACTCTGGACCAATTGCGTACGCAACTATCCGATTTGTCCGCACCCGTCCCATCAATGAGCACCCATTGAAAGGCCCACTCGCGCGCAGCAGTCTGCAGACCAGCGTCATGCTCGGGCTGCGGGTAATGACCCAGGCGGTGGTCCTGGTTCTGCTTACGCGATTGCTCGGACCGCGTGCTTACGGGAGCTTCGCCGCCGCTGCTTCACTGGCCGTGGTGCTGGGCCTGCTGCCCAATTTCGGCGCCGGCTTCGTGATGTTGGCCCGGAACGCGCACGACGCCAACGGCACGGCCGCCGTATGGCGTTATGCGTGGCCGATGACGGTATTGTTCGGACTGCTGTTGCTGGCCTTCTATATCGTCGTTGCCAGCTTTGTTACCCGGCCGGCGCTTCCACTGCACGTCCTGCTAGCGATGGGTGCGGCCGAGTTGCTGTTGACGCCGTTCACCATGTTGCTGAGTTTCGCCTTGCAGGCGCGCGAACGGGTACCGTTGAGTCAATGCGTGCAATGGCTGCCGCTGGGCCTAAGAGTGCTTGCGGTATTGCCTTGCTTCCTCTTGCCAGATGGACAACGGCTTTCGGCCTATGTCTTCTTCCAGCTGCTCGCGTCGCTGCTCGGCTTGCTGCTGGGCTTGTGGATCACCAGCCGTCTCGTGACACTGGATTGGCGCCCACGCCGTGCCACCCGAGAGGAGCTGAGCGACGGCGCCTCGTATGCGGCAATGAATCTGGTTGCGGCGAACCCCTCCGAATTGGACAAGATCATTGCTGTTCGCCTGGTTGGTGCACACGACGCGGGCATCTACGCGGCCACGGCACGCGTTATGGCGGCCACGGTGATGCCAGTGACTGCCATGTTGCTGGCATCGCTGCCCCGATTGTTTCGACACGCGCACACACCCACCCGGGAAGGGCAGCGGCTGATCGGCCTGATCGCCTTGCTGGCACTGGCCTGGGGCCTCGCCAGTGGACTGTTGTTGGCACTATGCAGTCCGTTACTGCCGTGGTTGTTCGGCACGTCGTTCGTGGCCATGGCCCAGTTGATGCCGTGGCTGGCCGCGGTTGCACCCTTGCTCTCGCTGCGACTGGCTGCTGGTGCCGTGCTGGTTGCATTGGGCAAGCCGCTGGAGCGTATGGCGTTCGAGCTCTCCGGCATCCTGCTTCTGGTCGGCAGCATGCTGGCGCTGGCGCCGCATTATGGTATCCGCGGACTGGCCGTGGCTCTCGTCATCGCCGAAACAAGCATGGCGCTGATTGGCTGGTGGCTGGTACACCGCCGCCTCGCAAACCACGTGGCAATGGGCGGGATTTTCTAGCGACGTCCTGATGCTATCCGTACGCCATGCCACAAAGCCTTGCACGGCACCAGCGAACGGAAGCGGATCGAGCGGATCGCCCCGCGCGCCACCAGCATGCACGTGCGGGATGCCAGCAGGATGCCTGTCTCCACCCGATTTCGTGCAAGCTTGCGTGCCAGGATCAGGTGCGCGGCGACCATGTGCATCTCGTAGAACGCGGACCCCAGTCCGCTGCTCGCCGAGCCGTCATGCTCGACCAGTGTTTCGTGCACATACGCCATCGCATCCGGCAACTGAGCGAGCCGCCAACCCAGCTCCCAGTCCTCGCCGTACATGAAGAAGTCCTCGTCGAACAGCGGCAAAGCGACCCGCTCGATAGCCACCAGCAGGCAACAACCGCTTGCATAGGGAAAGTAGCCGCGGCGCGCCCGCCACGACAGCAGGCCGGTCAACCGATGGCAGTATGCCGGGCCCAGAACACGCCCAGCATGGTCGATATCGGGATAGGCGATCCTCGCGTTGCTATTCGCAACAAGCGCATCGACAAGCTTGGTCAGCCCACCCGGCAGCAAGCGGGCATCGTTGTTGATCAACAGCACCCAGGCGCCCGGATACCGTTGGCGACAATGCTCCAGTCCGCGGTTGACCCCTGCCGCGAACCCGAGGTTGGCAGCACTCACATGCAGATCGACACGCGCATCATGAACAAATGCGGCAGCGATCGCCGCCGCAGAGGTTCCTCCATCGGCCGAGTTGTCCCATACGACAACATGCTGGATACCCTGCCCGAGCAGCGAATGGATGCAGCTAATGCTACGCACGGCATCGCGGTAGTTGAGCAAAAGCCCGGTAATCTGCCTGCCCATCAGCATGGCTTGCGGGCAGTGATGACCAATTCTTCGCCGGCAGTCGCTGACAAGGACGCCATCAAATCCACCACGCCCGGCGGCAATCCTCGAGCATCACTCCTTTTACGCCGGGCCAATTCACGGGATGCGCGGAGGATGTATGCGGCACCGCGTCCGCGACGATGGAAGCGGATATCCGTGAAGCCAACTTTCGTCAGCAAGCCACGCAACGCCTGTGCGGAAAATACGACGAGATGCCGAGGCGGCTCCAGGCCACGCCAGGCACGCCCGAACCACCTGTGCCCCATGCTCTGTACGTTAGGCGTGGCGAGCCAGATGGTTCCGTCGGTGCGCAACAGATCAAACATGCGTTTCAGGAGCGCTCGCGGCTCGTGCACATGTTCGATCACATGAGATGACGTGATCACATCGAATCGTTGCGCATCGCAAAAGGAATCCAGTGTTCCCTCGAAAACGTCCAAACCGTCCAGGCGTGCAGTCGCTACAGCCAGTGGATCCGGCTCAACCCCGGCAACATTCCAGCCAGCCGCTCTGGCCCGCAGCAGGAACACGCCGTTGCCGCAACCCACATCAAGCAGGCGCCCCTTGACGCGGGGCAAGCCCCGATAGAAGAAGTCGAGCTGCTGTCGCAGCGCAGGTATCAGCGGAATCATGAAACGGCCTGCAGCGATTGCAGGCAACCGCTGCGGCCCATAGCGCGCATTCATGTAACCGTTAGCAAGCCTCCAGAGCAACGAATGACCATTGTCATCCTCATACGTCGTCGCACCCGAACGATGCGTGTAATACGACGCGTATGCCTTGCCTATGGCTTGCGGCGTAGGCCTGGGATCAAGGAACAGGCTGCCGCAGCCGCGGCAATCTCGTAGGGACCACTCGCCAGGCACGCTTTCGAGATAGTCATGCAATTGCTGGTATCGGTATTCACCCGGTGCGGCACCGCATGCAGGGCATGTGGCCACTGTTTGCAGCTCGTCGATACGCCATTCACTCGCCATGAGCCGATCATTCACAAAGCAGACCCTTTATCAAGCACAGATCGATAAACATTTGCATAGGCTGCAATTGCCCTGGCCTCTCCGAAACATTCGACCGCGCGCCGACGCCCTGCCGCGCCCAGCTGCGCGCATAGCGACGAGTTCTGCGCCAGCTGTTTCGCATAACGAACCAATTGATCAAGATCGTCTACTGGCGCCAGCAAAGCCGTCTTCCCATGCTGGCAGACTTCGGCCGTACCGGAGCTGGCAAATCCGACAACCGGCAAGCCACACGCCATTGCTTCGAGGGCAACGTAACCAAACGCCTCATAGCGCGTAGGTACCAACGCTGCGTCCACCGACTGGTAGATGGCGGGCATCTTTGCTGGTTCCACGCGCGGCAGTAGCTTCACGTTTCTTGGTAATTCCTCGACATTGAATCCTGTACGCAGTCCACTGATGCAATGAATCTCAAATCCAGACCCGAGCTTTGACGCAATCGCGGGGAGTAAATCGGCGCCTTTCCAGCGCGAAGGGTTGCCCACAAAAAGCAGCTTGAACGGTTGCCCTGCCACCGCACGCCCTGTCTCCCCCTCAGCTGTGGTGCACGCAGGCGAAAACAGTTCGGTGTCAACCCAGTTATGAATGACCGTGATGGGCTTGACCATATCAACTCGCATGGCAGCAGCACAGTATTTACTGACGGTCACGACAGCATCGGCTGCCTGGTAAGACTGCCTGGCCCAGCGCTCACAGAAAGCACGGTGATAAAGCGCTTGTGGCAAACTGCGATACGGTGCAAACGCCGGATTGGCGACATATTGATGCTCGGTCACTACCAGCGGAATTCCGGAACGTTTGAACGAGAAACCCTGCCAGCTACCGGCATGCACCAAATCGATGCCCAGTGGGGCCTCTACTCGCTTCAAACGCCAAGGCATCAACTCGTAACTATGATCAAACCACTGCAGCAGAGGTTCATGTCCCGCCCTTTCCAGTGCGTCAGCCAATCGCAACGTGAACACATCAGCGCCGCTTCCGGCACAAATTGCAGGAAGCCAGACCCTCAATCCTCTTTTTTTTTCTGGTGCGGTTGTCATAGCCAGAACCGGTAGATCAGGGTCGGGATGATCCGACGCCAAGGCATCAACAATCCATCTGGGATGCTACGCAGCACGCTTGTCGCCGCTGACTGGGGGCGTTCGATCTCGAACGTGGCCCGCAATGCGTCAACACAGAGATTGCGATATCTGAAGCCGGCATCTGCGAGCAGCTTCTCCAGCTGTCCCAGCCGTAGCGGCTCGCAGTCATAGATTTCGCCCTTACCCATCGCACGCAAATACTGCGTGCGCCACGCATGTGGCAGCCAGCTGAGAAAGACCAGCTTGTAGTGCGGTTCGACCAGCATCCAGCGGTTGGGTACAGCGAGGTAACCCACGCCATCAGAGCGCACCACGCGGCGCAGTTCCGCCAAGTGGGCGCGCTGCGCCTGTTCGTCACCCACATGTTCGATGACATGATTGCTCAACACGACGTCGAAGGACTGGTTGGCGAATGGCAGTCCAGTGTCGTGCACTTGGTGGTAGCGGTACCCCTCAGCGACCAGGCGGTTGTCATGGACGTCCACGGCATCCACCTCGCAGCGCAACTGTGGATGTGTGCCAAAGTAATGGGCGATGCCGCCTGAGCCCGTACCGACTTCAAGCATACGTATCGGCTGCGCACGATTGGCCAAATCCAGCAGACGTTCGATCTTCAGGCCTTTGAAGCGCCGCGATGGAAGGTCGAGCACGGCGTGGGGCTGGCGCACCGCTGGTGTGCTGTGACCAGCCTCCTGGGTTTGGTCACTGGATGAAGCCTCAGACATACGGTGTACCCAGGAGGCTGCGCGTACGTTCATCGAAAATCGACCATGCCTTGCCAGCTGCAAACTCGCGACAGGCAGCAATAGTCGCACTTTCGCGCGTCTGGGCAAGTTGCCATATCACCGCTTCACCCAGCGCGACATAATTGCCAGGTTCGACCAGGATACCGGTCTGCCCGTCATGCACGGCATCGGGCACCCCACCGACCGCAAAGGCAACGGTAGGCAAGCCGTGTGCTGCCGATTCCAGCGCTACCATGCCAAAGCCCTCCACATCGCCAGGCAGGTCACGCACGGGAAAGATATGCATATCGGCGGCCTGATACGCCGCGCCGAGGGTTGCCTCATCGCAGCGACCGAGGAAATGCAGGTTTTGCTCGACGCCAGCGATCCGGGCCGCAGCAAGAATGCGTTCGCGCTCCGAGCCCGCCCGTGCATGCAGCGCATCGCTGGCTTCGTCGCCAATCACCGTCAGCAACGCATTGGGATACCTGGCAACAATCGCGGGCAAGGCTTTCGCCACGAATTCCACCAACCCCTTGCGCTCGGTCAGCCGACCGACAGAAAGCAGCAGAGGGCGCTGTGCGAAACCGTGGCGCTGACGGAAATCGCTGGCCGCGGCAGCATCCAGCGTCGGCAAATCGGTGCCCGGATGCAGCACGCGCAATTTACCAGCTGCCACGCCGCGACCTGTCGCCAGCCGCGCCGTGTTGGCGCTGTTGACCAGGACGAGGTCGCAGCGCCGAATGAAGGGTAGCCAAAGCCGCTGGTACGCCCGGCTCGGCGCCACGATGTCGAGCCCATGCAGGTAGACGATCGCCCTGCCACCGACACACTTCGCCGCCAACCAGGCGATTGGTGCGGTGAGGCCACTTCCGGCAATGACCCATTCCGGCTTGCAGCGCCATGCCAACCGGACGGCGCGCCATAAAGTCGCTGCCAAAAATATCGGCAGCGGCTTGACCCTGCTTTCTATCACTTCGGTCTGTGATGGGGCATACCCGGCGCATCCAGACGGTCCGCACAGTGCCGTGCGCCAAACCGGCTGCAGTGCAGCCAGCAGATGCTGATTCACCTTCTCCATCCCACCGAGCAGCGGTGGAAAGTTTCGCGTCACCAGCAACGCCACTCGGCGCGGATCGCTGCCGTCATGCATCACGTCGGTACGTCAGCGCCGTGATCTGCTCCGACACCAGCCCGATCAGGAACACGATCACTGCCGCGCTCCACATCAGCGTGCTGCCGTTGGTGAGGCGGCCTTCGTGCACGAAGGTCCAGGCGTAGTTGGCGCAGCCAAGCAAAAAGAACAGCCCGCTCGCCGGCACGAACAGCTTCAGCGGCGAATACAGCGTGGCGATCTTGAAGATGATCAGCAGAAAGCGGATGCCGTCCTTGATCGGCCTGATGTGGCTCTTGCCGACGCGCTGGGCGGCCTTGATCGGAATGTAGGCCACCGGGTAGGCACTGCGGAAGAAGGCCATGGTGCTGGTGGTGGGGTAGCTGAAGCCGTTCGGCAGCAGGTGCAGGAATTCGCGGAACTTGTCCGCGCGCACGGCGCGGAAGCCGGAGGTGAGGTCCAGCACCGGGTGACCGGTCATGCGGGTAGCCAGCCAGTTGTACAGGGTGTTGGCGAGGCCGCGACCCACACCGGCTTGGCTGCCCCAGTCGCGGGCGCCGACCACCATGTCGTAGCCCTCGTCGAGTTTCGCCAGCAGGCGGGCAACGTCGGCCGGATCGTGCTGGCCGTCGCCGTCCATGAACACCAGGATGTCGCCGGTGGCGGCGCGGGCGCCGCGCTTGATCGCCGCGCCGTTGCCCATCGAGTACGGTGAGGACAGGCACTGCACGCCGCCGTTCTCGCAGATGCCGCGGGTGTCGTCGGTGGAACCGTCATCGACCACGATGATCTCGGCCTCCGGGTGCGTGGCACGCAAGCGCGGCAGCAGTGTGGTCAGCGCGGGCGCCTCGTTCTTGGCGGGCAGGATGATGCTCAGGCGGTTCAACAGGCGGCTCCCCCGGATGGAGAGGGGATCATAGCGTGAAGGCCGGGCGTGGGTTGCGGACGGGGTTGGGGTTTCGGGGCTTCATCGAGGCGCGGCTTGGTGGCGGGCGGTGCCCGCCCTGCACCCCCGATTCACAGGGCGGACACTGTCCGCCGCTCTTGCTGCGCGCTCGCCATGAAACCGGAGCTGGCGGGCGGTGCCCGCCCTACTGTGCTGGTGCCGTATTGGGCAATAAGGAGCGCCCTTTCAAGAGACGCCGTGCATGCCTGGACGATGCATCGTCTTTTTTGACGTATGCTTTTGACCGCAGATTCGATCTGGAAGCTGGCCGATGAAACCCTCCGATATTGTCCGACTCCGACGCGATGAGATTCGAAGCGTGGTCGCCGCACACCGGGCGGTCAACCCGCGGCTGTTCGGTTCGGCCATGCGCGGCGAGGATACGGAGGGCAGCGATCTGGATCTACTGATCGACCCGACACCGGAAACCACGCTGCTGGATATGGGCGCCATCCAGTTTGTGCTGCAGTCATCCCTGGGGGTTGTCGTGGATGTGGTGACGCCCGGTGATCTTCCACCGCGCTTCCGCGACAAGGTGGTCAGCGAAGCGGTTCCACTGTGACTGCTGCGAGTTTTCGGCAACATGACTATATAAGCCACATGATCGAGGCTATTGCACTCGCGCGCAGCTACGTCGAAGGCATGGACAAGGCAACCTTTCTTGCCGATCGACGCACGCAGCAAGCCGTGATCATGAACATCCTGGTCATTGGTGAAGCTGCAACGAAGCTTGCTGATAGATATCCGGGATTTACGCTGACGCACCCGCAGATCGCGTGGAACAGCATGCGCGGCATGCGCAACCGGCTGGCACATGGCTATTTCGACATCAACATGGATGTCGTATGGGAAACGCTGGAACGCGACCTCCCCGGACTGCAGAAATCGCTGACTGAGCTGAGCCAGCAGATCTTGCGCGACAACTGACGGCTTTACACAGCTAAAGCGGCGTGCAGTGGCTGCCCTACACCCGCGATTCGTAGGGCGGACACTGTCCGCCGCTCTTGCCGCGCGCTTGCCATGAAACCGGAGCCGGCAGGCGGTGCCCGCCCTACACCCGCAGCCGGCCATCCGGCCAGACCTCAGGTCATCAGGCGCATGCCCGCATGTTTCGCGGCACCGCGGTCGAAGGTCATGGTGTGTTCGCAGCCGGCAGACGTGGCGGCGCATGCGATCAGGCAATCGGCGAAATCGGCTGTGGAGCCGCGGTAAATGCGCACCGCTTTCCAGACGACCTCGGCACGCTCCACGATCAACTCCCTGGTGCGCAGCAGGGCTTCCAGTGCTTCGGTGAGCTGGGCGCGATCCAGACCATACGCCGCACCCAGCACCCAGACCAATTCGATCACGGACACCATCGAAATCCAGCCGGGCGCCTCGACGGTCAGCGCGTCGAGCAGGGTCGAGGCTTTGGCCGACTGCGCTGCATCGTCCTGCATGATGTAACGCACCAGGACATGGGTATCCAGGCCGATCATTTCGCCGCTGCACCCGCTGCAGCGATCACGGCGTTCATTTGCTCGATCGATACCGGTTTGGACGCCTTGCCGAACATGCCCTTGAGTGCGGTGGCGGGGTGCGTGGCGGCGACGAACTCATACCGGCCCGGCTCGATTTCCACGAACTCCACCCGATCCCCCGCACGCACGTGCATGGCCTCACGCACGGCAACCGGGATCGTGATCTGGCCTTTGCTGGTAACGCTGGCGGTGGTCATGGTCTTCTCCTTCAAGATCCTTACTTCGTTGCAAGGAAGGTTCGTTGCGCGAGCAAGGCGGTTTGGCCGGGCGTATCGGCTGCGCCGCATGGCGTGGAATGTGCGGATCCTGGAAATCAGCTGGTGGCGTGATGGCCGCACGCCGTTGGTGTTGCTGGGGAGGTTTGCGGGGGCTTGGGGTGGGAGATCAAGAGCCTTACCCCCTCCTGACCTCCCCCTGCAAGCAGGGGGAGGAACCGGGCGTGGAGTGCTTGCACGCAGGGGAGGAGCCGGGCGCGGGAGGAATCGAGCGTGGAGTGCTTGCGCACAGGGGGAGGAGCCGAGTTTGGCGGCCCCACGCAAACCTAAGGAGGGAACCGGCTTGCGGAGTTGTTGTGCATTGCACCACCATGCCGGACCAAGCCTGCAGGGAATGGGTGACCTGCGCGCCAGACTGCGGTAGATTCAACCACATACAGGGGCTAGGTCGAGTCGTTTATGTCATCTCAATTGCAGCCGTCACTTGTGGGCCTGTCCGGCATGGCCCGCCGGTTGGTCTCCGAGGGCGTGATGCCCGAGGACGTGGTCCGCAAGGCCATGCTCGACAGCAACCAGCAGAAGGCCTCGCTGAGTGCCTGGCTGCTGGACCACAACCTGGTCGACAGCACCGAACTGACCCGGGTCGCCTCGGCCGAATTCGGCATGCCGATGATGGACGTGGCCGTACTGAACCCTGCCACGATGCCGCTGGACCTGATTAGCGAGGCGCTGATCACCAAGCACCAGGCGTTGCCGCTGTTCCGTCGCGGCAAGCGCTTGTTCGTGGGCATCGCCGACCCGATGCAGTCGCATGCGCTGGACGAGATCAAGTTCCACTCCAACTGCATGGTGGAACCGATCCTGGTGGAGCGCGACTCGCTGCAGCGGGTGATCGAGAGCCTGCTCAACAATATGCGCAACACCATGCCCGACATGGGTGGCGGCGAGCTGGACGAGCTGGATATCGAGGGCGGCGAGGACGAGGGTGAGTCGAGCAGCGGCATCGACGCGAACGCGAACGACGACGCGCCGGTGGTGAAGTTCGTCAACAAGATCCTGATCGACGCCATCCGCCGCGGCGCCTCGGACATCCATTTTGAGCCGTTCGAGACGCAGTACCGGGTGCGCCTGCGCATGGACGGCATCCTCAAGGCGGTGTCCAGCCCGCCGATGAAGATGGCCAACCGCATCTCCTCGCGCATCAAGGTGATGGCGCAGTTGGACATCGCCGAGAAGCGCGTGCCGCAGGACGGCCGCATCAAGCTCAACCTGTCCAAGACCCGCGCCATCGACTTCCGCGTGAGCACGCTGCCCACATTGTTCGGCGAGAAGATCGTGCTGCGCATCCTGGACGGCTCCTCGGCCCGCATGGGCATCGAGAAGCTGGGCTACGAGCCGGACCAGCAGAAGCTCTACGTCGACGCGATCCACAAGCCGTACGGCATGGTGCTGGTCACCGGCCCCACCGGCTCGGGCAAGACGGTGTCGCTGTACACCGGCCTGAACATGCTCAACACCGCCGAGCGCAATATCTCGACGGTGGAGGACCCGGTGGAAATCCGCGTCGAGGGCATCAACCAGGTGCAGCAGAACGTGAAGCGCGGCATGACCTTCGCCAGCGCGCTGCGCTCGTTCCTGCGCCAGGACCCGGACGTGATCATGGTCGGCGAGATCCGCGACCTGGAAACCGCCGAGATCGCGATCAAGGCGGCGCAGACCGGCCACATGGTGCTCTCCACCCTGCACACCAACGACGCTGCGCAGACCGTTTCGCGCCTGATGAACATGGGCATTGCGCCGTACAACATCACCTCGTCGGTGAGCCTGATCATCGCCCAGCGCCTGGCGCGACGCCTGCACGACTGCAAGAAGCCGGTCGAGCTGCCGCCCAAGGTGCTGCTGGACGCCGGCTTCACCCAGGCCGACATCGACGCCGGATTGACCATCTACGAGGCCGTCGGCTGCGACAGCTGCAACGAGGGCTACAAGGGCCGCGTGGGCATCTACCAGGTGATGCCGATGCTGGAGGAGATCCAGAAGATCATCCTGCAGGGCGGCAACGCGCTGCAGATCGCCGAGGTGGCCAGGGCCGCCGGCATCAACGACTTGCGCGCATCGGCCCTGCTCAAGGTGAAGCAGGGCCTGACCAGCCTGATCGAGATCGACCGCGTCACCAAGGAATGAGCGGCGGTTCCGGAGCCTCCGTCGCGCCAAACTTGCGTCCGCCGCCACGGTTTGGTGCCGCCAAATTGGCATAAGCTGTACCAAATACCTTGTCTGCTGCCCGCACGGGGCGGCTCCGGGACTGGATCACTGGGGGAAGATGCGCATGGCCACGGCTACCGCAACCAACATCAACAAGGCGCGCGAGCTCGGTGCCCAGCGGGCCGAAGTCAGCAAGCTGACCACCTACGAGTGGGTTGCGCTGGACAAGCGCGGCAAGCGCATGAAGGGCGACATGCCGGCGAAGAACGCCACGCTGGTCAAGGCCGAGCTGCGCCGCCAGGGCATGAACCCGCAGACCGTGCGCGAGCGCGCCAAACCGCTGTTCGGTTCCACCGGCAGCACCATCAAGCCGGGCGACGTGGCCATCTTCAGCCGCCAGATCGCCACCATGATGGCGTCCGGCGTGCCGATGATCCAGGCCTTCGACATCATCGCCGACGGCCAGAAGAACATCCGCTTCAAGAACGTCCTCATTGACGTCAAGCAGAACATCGAGGGAGGTTCGTCGCTGCATGAAGCGCTCGGCCGCTACCCGGTGCAGTTCGACGAGCTGTACTGCAACCTGGTGAAGGCCGGCGAGGCCTCCGGCGTGCTCGACACCGTGCTGGACACCGTCGCGACCTACAAGGAACGCACCGAGGCGATCAAGAAGAAGATCAAGAAGGCGTTGTTCTACCCGATGATGGTGCTGGCAGTGGTGTTCATAGTCGTGCTGATCATGCTGCTGTTCGTGGTGCCGGTGTTCGCCAAGACCTTCCAGGACGCCGGCGCGCAGCTGCCGGCCCCCACCCAGCTGCTGGTGACCGCCTCGGAGTTCATGCAGAGCTACTGGTTCATCGTCGTCGGCCTGATCGGCGGCGGCATCGCCGCGATCGTCATTGCCAAGAAACGCTCGGTGAAGTTCGCCCACTTCCTCGACCGCATGTCGCTGAAGATGCCGGTGATGGGCAGCATCGTGCGCAACTCGGCAATCGCCCGCTTCGCCCGCACGCTGGGCGTGACCTTCCGCGCCGGCGTGCCGCTGGTGGAGGCGATGGACGCGGTAGCCGGCGCCACCGGCAGCGTGGTCTATGGCGACGCGGTCAAGCAGATGCGCGACGACATCTCGGTCGGCCACCAGTTGCAGCTGGCGATGAAGCAGACCGGCCTGTTCCCGAACATGGTGGTGCAGATGACCGCGATCGGCGAGGAATCCGGCGCGCTGGACAACATGCTGTTCAAGGTGGCCGAGTTCTACGAGGAAGAGGTGAGCAACGCCGTCGACACCCTCTCCACCTTGCTCGAACCGATCATCATGGTGGTGCTGGGCACCCTGGTCGGCGGCATGGTGGTAGCCCTGTACCTGCCGATCTTCAAGCTCGCCGGCACGTTCTGATTCCTGGCGTTGCTGACGCCTGGGAGTTGAGCATCGCCGCGAACCCGCACCCTCTCCCCCACCCCTCTCCCAAAGGGAGAGGGGCTTTCAGAAACCCCGCACCTGCTTTGGAGGGGCTTTCGGAAATCCCACACCCGCTTTGGAGCCCCTCTCCCCTCGAATCGGAAATCCCGCACCCGCTTCGGAGCCCCTCTCCCCTCGAATCGGAAATCCCGCACCCGCTTTGGAGCCCCTCTCCCCTCGAGTCGGAAATCCCGCACCCGCTTTGGAGCCCCTCTCCCCTCGAGTCGGAAATCCCGCACCCGCTTTGGAGCCCCTCTCCCATCGGGAGAGGGGTTGGGGAGAGGGTACGCTCGAGCGATGAATCCCAAGCCGCCACTACCCACGCGCACGCTCAATACGGCGAAGTCGCTGCGAACCGCAGGCACCGATGCGGAACACAAGCTGTGGTACCACCTGCGCGCGCGACGTCTGGGCGGATTCAAGTTTCGCCGTCAACATCCCATACCGCCCTACGTCGTGGACTTCTACTGCGACGAACTCGAACTGGTCATCGAACTCGATGGCTCGCAACACAGCGAAGAAATCGACAGGACGCGCACGCAGGCCCTCGAACGCCAGGGTTTGCTTGTCCTGAGATTCTGGGACAATCAGGCGTTGCAGGAAATCGACGCGGTGCTTGAGGCGATTTTGACGGTCGCGCGGGACCGTACCCTCTCCCCCAACCCCTCCCCCAACGGGGGAGGGGCTTTAAAGGCCGACCATGCCCGAACTTCCCTTTGCCCTGTGGATCGCCCTGGCCGGCGTACTCGGCCTGCTGGTGGGCAGCTTTCTCAACGTGGTGATCCTGCGCCTGCCCGAGCGGATGGCGGCGGCGTGGCGGCAGGAAGCGCGCGACGTGCTGGAGCTGCAGGCCGATGCCACGCCGCTGCCGCCGGGTATCGTGCGCGAGCCGTCGCACTGTCCGCACTGCAAGCACCGGTTGTCGGCGCGGGACAACATACCGCTGTTCGGCTGGCTGCTGCTGCGCGGGCGCTGCCGCTACTGCCAGGCCAAGATCTCGCTGCAGTACCCGCTGGTGGAACTGCTCAGCGGCGTGCTGAGTGCGGTGATCGTGTGGAAGTTCGGCCCCTCGTGGGCCGCGCTGGCCGGGCTGGTGCTGACCTGGACGCTGATCGCGCTGGCCGGCATCGACTTCCGCACCCAGCTGCTGCCCGACCAGCTCACCCTGCCGTTGCTGTGGCTGGGCCTGCTGCTGTCGCTGCTGCCGATGTTCGTCACCGCGCCGGCGTCGATCCTGGCCGCGGCGATCGGCTACCTGAGCCTGTGGAGCGTGTACTGGGCGTTCAAGCTGCTGACCGGCAAGGAAGGCATGGGCCACGGCGACTTCAAGCTGCTTGCCGCACTGGGCGCATGGATGGGGCCGGTGTCGCTGCTGCCGATCATCCTGCTGTCCTCGCTGATCGGCGCGCTGGTCGGTGGCACCCTGATTGCGCTGCGCCGACACGAGCGCGCGATCCCGATGCCGTTCGGCCCGTTCCTCGCCGCCGCCGGCTGGGTCTGGTTCGTGGCGGGTGCGGACCTGTTGCAGGGCTACATGCAACTGACCGGTCTGCGATGACCCAGCGTCCGCACGCGATGGTGGTTGCCCTGACCGGCGGCGTCGCTGCCGGCAAGACCGCGGTGACGCGGCGTTTCGAGACGCTGGGCGTGCACGTGCACGATGCCGACGTGGCCGCCCGTGAGGTGATCGAGCCGGGCACGCCCGGACTGGCCGCGGTGGTCGACGCCTTCGGTGCCGGCGTACTCGACGACGCGGGTCGGCTGGATCGCGCGGCGATGCGCCGGCATGTGTTCGCCGATCCCGCCGCGCGCCGGACGCTGGAGGCGATCATCCACCCGCTCGTACGCCATTGGCTGCATCAACGCGCGCTGGCCGAACGCGGGCCGTATTGCCTGCTGGCGATTCCCTTGCTGGCCGAGAACATCGAGCACTATCGCTGGGTCGACCGCGTGCTGCTGGTCGACGCCCCCGAACCGGTGCAGCTCGCGCGCCTGATCGACCGCGACGGCATCGACGAAGCCCTGGCCCGCCGCATGCTGGCGCACCAGGCCAGCCGCGCCGAGCGCCGGGCGCTGGCCGACGACGTGATCGAGAACAACGGCGACGAAAGTGCGCTGGACCACGCTGTCGCCGAGCTGCACCGCCGCTACCTGGCCCTGGCACAACACCGGTAGGAGCCCGCTGGCGGGCGATGCTTTTAAAGCCGGGATTCGGGATTCGGAAGAGCATCGCCCGCAAGCGGGCTCCTACTCACCGGTGCTCTGCGGTGCGGCGCGCCTGAATCAAGGTTTGCAGGATCGGCCGGTCCGCCGGGGTGAGGATGGCCACGTCCACCAGGGCGGGAAATTGCCATTGCAGCGCCTGCCCTTCCAGCGGGCGCGGCTCGCCGAGCCACGCCTCGACCCGCCAGGCATCCAGCAGCAATTCGCGCTCGCCGTAATTCCACGGCAGCGCGATCAGCGGTTCGGCGTGCTGCAGGGTGACGCCCAGCTCCTCGCGCAACTCGCGCGCCAGCGCCGCCAGCGGCGTCTCGCCCGGCTCACGCTTGCCACCGGGGAATTCCCATATCCCGGCCAGGTGCTTGCCGGGCGGACGCTGCGCCAGCAGCACGCGGCCGTCGGCGTCGCGCAGCAACCCGGCCATCACGTGCATCACCGCGCATGGCACGGAAGCAGGCATCAGGCGCTGCGCAGATACTCGACCATGTCGAAGTCGTAGGCGTGTTTGGCATCGGCCTTGTGGTGCACGCGGGAAACCTCGGTCCAGTCGCTGAAGTGCACGCCCGGGAAGAATGCGTCGGCGCCGTCGACCGCGGCGCCGACCCAGGTGAGGTACATGCGGCGTGCGCGCGGCAGCGCCTCGGCAAACACCATGCCCCCGCCGATCACCATCAGGCCGGTATTGTCGCAGCGCGCCTGCGCTTCTTCGATCGAGCGCACGGTGATCTGGCCCGGGTACGGCGCCTCGTGGCGCCGCGTCAGCACCAGGTTGACCCGGTCCGGCAAGGCGCGGCCGATCGACAACGCGGTGTGGTAGCCCATCAGCACGTTCCTGCCGGTGGTCAACTGCTTGAACCAGCGCAGGTCGTCGGGCAGGTGCCAGGGCAGCTGACCCTTGCGGCCGATTGCGAAGTTTTCGTCGAGTGCGGCGATCAGCGAAATGGCCATGGCGAATCCTTGGAAGGCTGGATGGTCAGTGGGACAGCCAGCGTCCGCGAATGACGCCGCCGTCGACGCCCGATCTTAACAGGCGGGCCGAGGTGCCGGCGCCGCACGTTCCTGCGCCGTGGCTACACGGCCACGGCCGCCTTGATCGCCGGATGCGCGCGGTAGCCCTCGATCGCGATGTCCTCGTAGCGGAAATCGAAGACCGAGCGCACCGCCGGATTGAGTTCGAGCCGCGGCAGCGGCAACGGTTCGCGGCCCAGCTGCAGTCGCGCCTGCTCCAGATGGTTGTTGTACAGGTGGGCATCGCCCAGCGTGTGCACGAAGTCGCCCACGCCCAGGCCACAGACCTGCGCGATCATGTGGGTGAGCAGCGCGTAGCTGGCGATGTTGAACGGCACGCCGAGGAAGATGTCGCCCGAGCGCTGGTACAGCTGGCAGCTGAGTTTTCCGTCTGCCACGTAGAACTGGAACATGGTGTGGCACGGCATCAGCGCCATCTTCGGCAGCTCGCCCACGTTCCACGCGCTGACGATCAGCCGGCGCGAGTCCGGGTTGCGCCGGATCTCGTCGACCACCCAGGCGATCTGGTCCACCGCCTTGCCGTCGGCGGTGGGCCAGGCGCGCCACTGCCGGCCGTAGACCGGGCCGAGCTCGCCATGCGCATCGGCCCATTCCTCCCAGATGCGCACGCCGTGTTCTTTCAGGTAGGCGATGTTGGTGTCGCCGCGCAGGAACCAGATCAGCTCGTGCACGATCGACTTGAGGTGCAGCTTCTTGGTGGTGACCAGCGGAAAACCTTCGCTGAGGTCGAAACGCATCTGCCAGCCGAACACGCTGCGCGTGCCGGTGCCGGTGCGATCGGTCTTTTCGGTGCCGTGGTCGAGCACATGGCGGAGCAGGTCGAGATAAGCGCGCATCCGCTTAGTATAGGTAGGAGCGCACCCTGTGCGCGATGCTCTTCCGCCACGTGACGAAGAGCCATCGCGCACGACCGAAGGAAGTCCCTTGTGGACAGGGTGCGCTCCTACAGATCAAACGTGCGCCAGCGGCAGCGTGGGCGCGCGCCGCGACATCGCAAGCAGCACCAGCCCCACCGCAATCAGCGGCAGCGACTGCATCTGCCCCATCGTCACCCATGAGGTGCCGAACAGGTAGCCGAGCTGCGAGTCGGGTACGCGCACGAATTCCACCGCGAAACGGAAGCAGCCGTACAGCAACGCGAACAGGCCGGATACCAGGTAGCGCGGCCGCGGCTTCAGCGAGACCAGCCATAACACCACGAACATCACCACGCCCTCCAGCAGCATCTCGTACAGCTGCGAGGGGTGCCGCGGCAACCGGTCCGGCGCGTTCGGGAACACCATCGCCCACGGCACGTCGGCCGGCCTGCCCCACAGCTCGCCGTTGATGAAGTTGCCGAGCCGGCCCAGGCCCAGCCCGATCGGCACCAGCGGCGCCACGAAGTCGATGGTGTCGAAGAAGTGCAGCTTTTGCCGGCGCGACCACCACCAGCCGGCGGCCAGCACGCCGAGCAGGCCGCCGTGGAAGCTCATGCCGCCGTCCCATACCTTGAACAGCACCAGCGGATCGCGCCAGATCCAGCCGATGCCGCCTTCGTAATAGAACAGCATGTACCACACGCGCCCGCCCACGATCACGCCAAGCATGCCGTAGAACAGCAGGTCGCCCAGCGCATCGCGGCTGACCGGCAGACGCCCCTGCCTGCGCCGGTATTCACCCAGCACTGCGACGAAGAAAAAGCCGAGCAGGTACATCAGGCCGTACCAGTGCACCTGGATCGGGCCGAGCTGGAAGGCGACGGGATTGAAATCGACGACGTAAGGCTGGGACATGGCGACCAGACTGGCGGACAAAGGCCAAGTGTAGCGGGACACCGGCTACCTGAAGTGGGGCACCCGCATCCAGCAGAACCTGATCGACGATGTGAAGTGGGCGATCGCGGAAGCAAATCGGGGCGCAGCTACCTGAACATGGTGATCGGCAGGGACGACGCCGACCTCGACGCCAATTCGCCCGCCAGGCTGGCCGGCAGGATCACGCAGCGGCGTTTTCTCAGAGCAGCACCGGTCGATCCGGCAGCTCGTCGGGGTTGGCCCTGCCATCGCTTGGGAAGTGCCGCGTCAGCAGCGCGTGCGCGGCGGCGATGCCTTCGAGGCTGCCCTCGCGCCATTGCCCGCGCGCGTAGCCGTCGCGCATGCGGGCGCAGATCGCCTCCCACTCGCCCGTCGCCACTTTCGCCGCGATGCCGCGATCGGCGACGATCTCGATGCGGCGTTCGGCCATCAGCACATAGAACAGCACGCCGCTGTTGTGTTCGGTATCCCACACGCGCAGCTGGGCGAACACCTGGCGCGCGCGGATCGCGGCATCGAGACCCTCCAGCACGGCCAGCGGCGCCAGCCGCGATTCGACCGCGAAGCGGATCTCGCCCAGGTGGGTGCGCTCGCCTGTGGCGATCGCTGCGGCCATCTCGTCCAGCACGCCGGCCGGAAAGCGCCGCGACAGCTGGAACCAGCCACCGCAGAGATTCGCCCACAGTCGCCGCATGCGCGCCATCACCAGCTCCCCGAAGAACCGCCGCCGCCGAAGCTGCCGCCGCCACCGCTGAAACCGCCGCCGCCAAAGCCACCGCCGCTGCCGCCACCCCAGCCACCGCCGCCGAAACCGCCCCAGCCGCCACCGCCGATCGAGCGGCCGGCGCCGCCGGGCAGCAGCATCAGCACGCCACCGACCAGCGCGCCGAGGATGCCGGCGCCCATCGAGACCAGCAGCCACAGCAGGCCGCCAACCAGCACGGCGCCCAATGGCCCCCTGACCAGGGCCGGCGTGCGCCCGAAGATGCCGCGCAGGAACAGCGCCACGAACACGGCGATCATCAGGCCCTGCTCCAGCCCGAGCCCGGAACGCCCGTCGTCGGGCGCGCCACGCACCGGCGGCGGCAGCGCTTCGCCGTTGATCAGCTGGGTCAGCGCGCCGACCGCGTCGCTGATGCCACCGAAGTAGTCGTTGCCGCGGAATTTCGGCGCGATGTATTCGCGGATGATCCGTGCGGTGGCGGCGTCGGGAATGGCGCCTTCCAGGCCGTAACCCACCTCGATGCGCACGCGGCGGTCGTTCTTGGCCACCAGCAGCAGCACGCCGTCGTCGGTACCCTTGCGGCCCACCTTGTTGGCTTCGGCCACCGCCAGCGAGTAGCCCTCGAGGTCCTGCTCGCCGGTGCTGCCGACCATCAGCACCACCAGCTGCGCGCCCTTGGCCTTTTCCAGCGCCACCAGCTGTGCATCGAGCTGGTCGACCTGCGGCGCGGTCAGCGTGCCGGTGAGGTCGGTGACGTGCCGCGCCAGTTTCGGCACGGCATCGGCCGCCAGCAGCAGCGCCGGCAACAGCAGCGCCAGCAGCAGCCAGTGGCGCGGAAAGCGCCCGGGCATCATCAATGCGTCGCGGCAGGCGCCGGCGCCGTGGTGCCGAAATCCACCTTCGGCGCGGTGGAGATCGCCTGCTCGTTCTCGACCGAGAAGTTCGGCTTCACCTTGTAGCCGAAGATCTTCGCGGTGAGGTTGTTCGGGAAGGTGCGGATCATCCCGTTGTAGGTCTGCACCGCCTGCACGTAGCGGTTGCGCGCCACGGTGACCCGGTTCTCGGTGCCCTCCAGCTGCGCCTGCAGGTTCTGGAACAAGCCGTCGGCCTTGAGCTGCGGGTAGTTCTCGCTGACCACCATCAGCCGCGACAGCGCGTTGCCCAGCTCGCCCTGGGCGGCCTGGAACTGCTGCAGCTTCTGCGGATCGTTCAGCGAATCGGCATTGACCTGCAGGCTGCCCACCTTGGCACGCGCCGCGGTGACCTCGGTGAACACCTTCTCCTCGTGCTGGGCGTAGCCCTTGACCGTGTTGACCAGGTTCGGCACCAGGTCGGCGCGGCGCTGGTACTGGTTGAGCACCTCGGACCAGGCCGCCTTGACCGCCTCGTCCTGCTTCTGGATGGCGTTGTAGCCGCAGCCGCTCAGGCCGAGGGCCAGCAGCACCAGCACGAGGTTGCGCAGAAGTTTCATGGGCTTGCTCCGATCCGGTGGAAGGCCATTCCATCATCTCGCGGCGCTTCCCGCAATCGCGCCAGCGGCGTGGGCGCGGTCAGACGAACAGGCGCGGCCCGAGGATCAGCGCCCAGCTCAGCACCACCAGCACCAGCAGCACGAACACCGCCGCCGAGCCCATGTCCTTGGCGCGCCCGGCCAGTTCGTGGAACTCCGGGCTGACCTTGTCGACCACCGCCTCGATCGCCGAATTCAGCAGCTCGGCCGACAGCACCAGCATCGGCGCCAGGATCAGCGCGAACTTCTCCAGCCCGCCGTGGCCCAGCCACAGGCCGAGCGGGATCAGCACCATCGCCAGGCAGGCTTCCAGCCGGAACGAGGCTTCGTGCCGCCAGCCGGCCCGCAGCCCCTTCATCGACCACAGAAACGCGTTCCAGAGCTGTTTCGGACCGCGGAAACCTTCGGCGGCCATCAGCGACGACGCCCGGTCGACCGCAAGCGCTGCGGCGACATCAATGCGATGGACATGGACGGCGAGACTCCCTGGAACAGGCCGGTTCGAACGGCCGATGATGCCACAAGCGCCGACCGTGGACGCCCGGCCCCGGTCCGGGTTCTTGCCGCAGTGCAGCTACACCGCGATGACGGATCGGTTACGCTTCGCCGGTTGTGGCCTGTCCATGGGCCGCATGGCACTGGCGCGTGTCCGCACGTCGCCACGGTTTGGATCCCGCACGGAAAATCTATGGCAACCCAGAACCCGCCCGTCTCCCAGACGCGCTCATTCAGCACCGTCTTCCTGATCGAAATGTGGGAGCGCTTCGGCTTCTACGGCATGCAGGTGCTGATGGTCACCTACATGGTGAAGAAGCTCGGCTTCGTCGACAGCAAGGCCAACCTGATCTGGGGCGCCGCGGCGGCGCTGATCTACGCCACGCCGGCGATCGGCGGCTGGGTCGGCGACAAGCTGATCGGCACCCGCCGCACCATGCTGCTCGGCGCGATGGTGCTGACGCTGGGCTACGTGATGTTGTGGATTCCGACCAACAACGCCTATTTCCTGTACATCGCGCTCGGCGTGATCATCGTCGGCAACGGCTTCTTCAAGCCGAACGCCGGCAACCTGGTGCGCAAGATCTACGAGGGCGACGACACCAAGATCGACAGCGCGTTCACCATCTACTACATGGCGGTGAACATCGGCTCGACCATCTCGATGCTGCTGACCCCGTGGATCCGCGACTACGTGGGCGCGAAGTACGGCGATGCCTGGGGCTGGCATACCGCGTTCGGCGTCTGCGCAGTCGGCCTGGTGTTCGGCCTGGTCAACTACACGCTGATGCATCGCACGCTGGCGCACATCGGCTCGCCGGCCGACGACAAGCCGGTGGACGTCAAGCGCCTCGGTACGGTGCTGCTGGCCGCGATCGGCATGGTGTTCGTCTCCGCCTTCATCCTGCAGGACCAGACCGTCGCCAAGTGGTGCGTGTACGCCGCCGGCGTGGTGATCCTGGGCATCTTCGTGCACCTGATCCGCAGCAGCGAGCAGCACGAGCGGGCCGGCCTGGTTGCCGCGCTGGTGCTGACCGTGCAGACGATCTTCTTCTTCATCTTCTACCAGCAGATGTCGACCTCGCTGAACCTGTTCGCACAGCGCAACGTGGCTCTCTCGTTCGACCTGTTCGGCCTGCACCTGTTCAACTGGATTCCCGAGCAGTTCCAGTCGCTCAATGCGCTCTGGATCGTGCTGCTGAGCCCGGTGCTGGTGTTCATCTACAACACCATGGGCAAGGTGGGCAAAAATCCGTCGGTGGCGGCCAAGTTCGCCTGGGGCTTCGCGGCGGTGGCGATCGGCTTCTTCATCTACGGCGTCGGCGCCCGCTTCGCGGTGAATGGCCAGGTGTCGTCGTGGATCATGCTGTGGGGCTACGGCCTGTACTCGCTGGGTGAGCTGCTGGTGTCGGGCCTGGGCCTGGCGATGATCGCGCGCTACGTGCCGGCGCGGATGGGCGGCTTCATGATGGGCGCCTACTACGTGGCCTCGGGCCTCTCGCAGTACCTCGGCAGCGTGGTGGCGAACTTCGCCAGCATTCCGACCGACATCACCGACCCGCTGGTGTCGCTGCCGGTGTATACTTCGCTGTTCAACAAGCTCGGCTTCGCCGGCGTCGCCTGCACCGTGATCGCGCTGGCGATGCTGCCGCTGATGAAGAAACTGTCGAGCAGCCATTCTGACTCGGTCGCCAACAACCCGCTGCCGCCCGTGCGCAGCGAGGAATTCACCACCCCGTCGTGATCCGCCGGACCTGTCGCGCGCCGCGCGGCGGGTCCGCCGTTTTCAGCAAGCCCGGAAGATCGCCATGCCGCACCGGTCCAACCAACGCATCGGCCCGTTCGCGCTGACGCGTACGCTGGCCTGGCTGCGGATCTGCGCCATCGCCGGCCAGAGTTCCGCCGTGCTGGTGGCCGCCTGGTGGATGCAGCTGGCCATCCCGCTGCTGCCGCTGCTGCTCGGCATCGGCCTGCTCGCGGTGTTCTCGGTGTTCGCCTCGTGGCGGCTGACCCAGCCGTGGCCGCTGCGCGAGTGGGAGGCGGTCGGCCACATCGCCTTCGACACGCTGGTGCTGGGCTACCTGCTGTACTTCACCGGCGGCGCCAGCAACCCGTTCGTCACCCTGCTGCTGGTGCCGATCGCGCTCAGCGCGGCGGCGCTGTCGGGCAGGGCAGTGCTGGTGGTGGCCGCGCTGGCCGGCGTGGCCTATGCGAGCCTGTTCTACAGGTACGTGCCGCTGCCGCTGCCGATGGCCATCGGCTCGCCCAGCCGCTTCACCCTGCACGTGCTCGGCATGGGCGTGAACTTCGTGATCATGGCGCTGCTGCTGAGCTTCTTCATCAGCCGGCTGGCGCATGTGCTGCGCCTGCAGCAGCTCGAAGTCCAACGCGTGCGCGAACGCGCGCTGCGCGACGAAGGCATCCTGGCCATCGCCACCCAGGCCGCCGGCGCCGCGCACGAGCTCAACACGCCACTGTCGACCATGCGCACCCTGCTGCCCGAGCTGCGCCGCGAGCATGCCGACGACGAAACGCTTACGGAGGATCTGGCGCTGCTGGAAGCCCAGGTCGACCGCTGCCGCACGATCCTTCGCGAGATGGTCGCGTTCGGCAAGGCGCAGCTGTCGCGGGAACCGGAACGGCTCACCGTGGCGGCGTTCATCCATGGCTGCGTGGAACGCTTCCAACTGCTGCGGCCGGAAGCCGAACTGACCCTGCCGCCGGACGAGGACGCCGCCCGCATCGTGCTGCGCACCCCACCGGGCTTGCGTCATGCGCTGCTCAACCTGCTCAACAACGCGGTCGATGCCTCAGCCATCAACCACTCGAACGCGGTGGCGCTGCGGGTCTCGCGCGACGGCGACTGGCTGCAGCTGTGCGTGCGCGACCACGGCCCCGGTTTCGATACCGACGGCGAGCTCACCCTGCTTGGCCGCTCGCACAAGCAGACCGGGCTGGGCATCGGCCTGGCGCTGGCCGAAGCTACGGCCGAGCGGCTCAACGGCGAGCTGGTCGCCAGCAATACCGCACACGGCGCCGAGGTCTGCCTGCGCCTGCCGCTGGCGGTGATCGCCGAAAAGTAAGCCGCCGGGCGTGCAAGTCTCGCCGCTTCCGGCAAGAATGCAGGCTCGATCCACACTCAGGAAACTGCCGATGACCGAGTTGCCCCACGCCGCCACGGCACGCCCGCTGCTGCTGGTCGACGACGACACCACCTTCCTGCGCGTGCTGGCGCGCGCGCTCGGTTCGCGCGGCTTCGAGGTCATCACCGCCAGCAATTTCGACGAGGCCCGCTCGCTGACTCGCCGGCACAACCCGCGCTACTGCGTGCTCGACCTCAAGCTGGGCGAGGAGAACGGCCTGCGCCTGATCCCCGAGCTGCACACCCTGGTGCCCGACCTACGCGTACTGCTGCTGACCGGCTACGCCTCGATCGCCACCGCGGTGGAGGCGATCAAGCGCGGCGCCCACGACTACCTGGCCAAGCCGGTCGATGCCGACGCGGTGGTGCGCGCCCTGCTCGACGGCGACAACGACGGCGACAACGACAGCGAGCTGCCGGACGCCCCCGAACAGCCGCTGGCACTGCGCCGGCTGGAATGGGAGCACATCCAGCGCGTGCTCACCGAGTGCGACGGCAACATCTCCGAGACCGCCCGCCGCCTCGGCATGCACCGCCGCACCCTGCAGCGCAAACTGAGCAAGCACCCGGTACGCGAACGCCCCGACCACGAAGAGTGAGCGGGTATCGCCTGTAGGAGCGCACCCCCGGATCGAGTCCGGGGGTGCGCTCCTACACGTATCCGAACCGGGCGCCTTTCGCGGTGCCCGCGCATCCCATCGCTGCAACAACGCGCCATCTGCTGTGCGCACGACCGCGGACTATCCTTGCAAGCCTAGACTTGCATCAAGGGTTTCACCTGGACACCTTAGCGCTCGGCCTTTGCGCAGTCGCACTCACCGTGGCCATCAGCCCGCTGCTGGCCGCCGATGAGCCCGCCCCACCACCACCCTTGCGCCAGTCCCGGTGCACGCCAGCGACACCCTGGTGATGGAGACGCCCAGCGTGCGGGTGCGCATCGCGCTGCGCACGGCGATCGAGGCGCGCCTGCGCAGCATGAAGATGGACGGCTATCCCACGCGCGCCTACGCCGAAGCCTCGCCCGAACGCATCAACTTCCTGCTCGCCCCGGACTGGGGCGGCGAGACGCCGCGCGTGCTGGTGATCCGCGCCGACAACAGCCGCCACGGGGTCAGCGGCGCGCTGCCCCGGCGCAGCAGCAGAAAATTCCATAAGGCGGACATCACACACCGCACAGCCCACCCTGCAGAGCTGCGCAAACTCCTGTAGGAGCCCGCTCGCGGGCGATGCTCTGCTCTGCGAATCCCGAATCCCGAATCCCGAATCCCGAATCCCGAATCCCGAATCCCGAATCCCGGCTTTCAAGGCATCGCCCGCGAGCGGGCTCCTACAAATAGCCGGGGCGCGTCAGGGCTGCGCGGCGCTGTCGGCTGGCGCGGGCAGCTCGGCGGTGCCGTCGTCCTCGTCGCCGTAGAGCGCCACGTGCGGCACGCCGTCGGCGGCGATCCAGCCGCGGTACATGCCGTCGGTGTTGAACGGGATCGAGATGTGCCCTTCCGCATCCAGCGCGATCGCGCCGCCGTTCCCGCCCATCGACGGGATCTCCTGGTTGACCACCTCGGCGGCAGCGCGCTTCAGCGGCACGCGCATCTGGGTCACCTTCATGCAGATCTGGTGCGCGACCACGCTGCGGATGTAGAACTCACCCCAGCCGGTACCCGACACCGCGCAGCCGGAATTGGCGTAGGTGCCGGCGCCGATGATCGGCGAATCGCCGACGCGGCCCCAGCGCTTGTCGGTCATGCCGCCGGTGGAGGTACCGGCGGCCAGGCGGCCTTGCGCATCCAGCGCCACCGCACCGACCGTGCCGAAGTGTTTGGCCGTCTCGACGTCCGCATGCGGCTGCTTCGCGGCATCCTCCTTCAGCGCCTGCTGCAGCTGCTGCCAACGCTGCTCGGTGCGGAAGTACGAGGGGTCGACCAGCGGCATGCCGATGCTCTTCGCGAATGCTTCGGCGCCCTGGCCCGAGAGCATCACGTAGGGCGTCTTCTCCATCACCGCGCGCGCCAGCAGGATCGGGTTCTTGATCCGCGTGACGCCCGCCACCGCGCCGGCACGGTGGGTGTCGCCGTCCATGATCGCCGCGTCCAGCTCGTTGATGCCCTCATGGGTGAACACCGCGCCCTTGCCGGCGTTGAAGTTCGGATCGTCCTCCAGCACGGTGATCGCCGCGGCCACCGCGTCCAGCGCGCTGCCGCCGGCCTTGAGCTTGGCGTAGCCGTCCTGCAGCGCCCGGGTCATCGCCGCGCGCACCGCCTGCTCCTTTGCCGGCGTCATGTCGCGCTTGACCACCCCGGCGCCGCCATGGATCACCAGTACGGGCGAAACGGCGGCATGGCTCACGGCAGCAACCCCAAAGGCGGCGAGGGCGAGGAACAGATGGTGCGGTCTCACGTGGGCGCTCTCCCGGACAACGGGGTGAGTATACCGGGGCCCGTTAGGTCACTTGGCCGCGAAGCGCACCCGCTGGTCGTCCAGCACCGGCTTCACGCCGGCAAGGTCGGCCACCCGCTGCATCGCCGCGCCCGCTGGCATTTCGTTGAACGACAACGCTCGTGGCGCCACGCAGCCGCAGGCGGTAACGCGCCTGCGCGAGAACGGCCTGCAACAAGCTGGCCATGCTGCCCAACAGCCACCGCAGCATGATTCACACAGGCCAGCCGGTCGCATTCGGGCCCGCGGCGTAAATGACCCCGTCAAGCCCGCTCCGACGGACGCACCGTCGGGTCTGCGACCTTGGTACAAGGCCGGACCCGGCCAATCCGTCGTATCCTTGGCAGCTGACTCTCCCCTGAGGAAGGCACAGCGATGGACAAGGTTTATCCGAGCGCGGCGCAAGCCCTTGACGGCCTGCTGGCCGATGGCATGACGATCGCCGCCGGCGGTTTCGGCCTGTGCGGCATCCCCGAGAACCTGATCGGCGCGCTGCTGCAGGCCGGCACCCGGGACCTGACCATCGTGGGCAACAACGCCGGCGTGGACGATTTCGGCATGGGCCCGCTCTTGAAGACCCACCAGGTCAAGCGCGTGTACGCTTCCTACGTGGGCGAGAACAAGGAGTTCGAGCGGCAGACCCTGGCCGGCGAGCTGGAGCTGCACCTGACTCCGCAGGGCACGCTGGCCGAGAAGCTGCGCGCCGGCGGCGCCGGCATCCCCGGTTTCTACACGCGCACCGCGTTCGGCACCAAGCTGGCCGAGGGCAAGGAAACCAAGGTCTTCAACGGCAAGGAATACGTGCTGGAGGAATCCATCACCGCCGACCTGTCGATCGTGAAGGCGTGGAAGGGCGACGCCCACGGCAACCTGGTGTTCCGCGAAACCGCGCGCAACTTCAACCCGATGATCGCCACCTGCGGCAAGATCTGCGTGGCCGAGGTGGAACAGCTGGTGCCGGTCGGCGAGCTGGACCCGAACAACGTCCACGTGCCGGGCATCTACGTCGACCGCATCGTGCAGGGCGCGAAGTACGAGAAGCGCATCGAGTTCCGCACCATTGCCGGCGTCGCCGCGGGCAAGGAAAGCCCGGTCCGCGTGGCGATGGCCAAGCGCGCCGCCAAGGAGCTGCGCGACGGTTTCTACGTGAACCTCGGCATCGGCATCCCGACCATGGTGGCGAACTACATCCCCGACGGGGTCAGCGTCACCCTGCAGTCGGAAAACGGCCTGCTCGGCATCGGCCCGTTCCCCACCGAGGACCAGCTCGACCCCGACCTGATCAACGCCGGCAAGCAGACCATCACCACCCTGCCCGGCTCCAGCTTCTTCTCCAGCGCCGACTCGTTCGCGATGATCCGCGGCGGCCACATCGACCTGTCGATCCTCGGCGGCCTGGAAGTGTCCGCGCACGGCGACCTGGCCAACTGGATGGTGCCGGGCAAGATGGTCAAGGGCCCGGGCGGTGCGATGGACCTGGTCAGCGGCGTCAAGCGCGTGGTGGTGCTGATGGAGCACACCGCGAAGGACGGTTCGCCGAAGATCAAGAACCAGTGCGACCTGCCGCTCACCGGCAAGCAGGTGGTGGACCTGATCATCACCGACCTGTGCGTGTTCGAGGTGGCCAAGGGCAAGGGCCTGACCCTGATCGAACTCAACGAGGGCGTCAGCCTGGACGACGTCAAGGCGAAGACCGGCTGCGCCTTCGCGGTGGCGCTGCCGGCCAGCTGAGAGGTCGTGATTTTTTCAACCTCTCAGGCCGGCCACGGCGAGGGCATGGCGAGGGCATGGATGCCCGAGTTGAGGCAACGCAGGAGCAGTTGCCCGATGCCCGAGTTGAGGCAACGCAGGAGCGGTTGCCCGCTGGCCGGACATGAAACAGTCACGCAAGTGACTGTTTCATGTGAGCGAGTCCGGGCGTGTACCGGACTCGCGACTGAAGAAAACCACAGGAAGTGGTTTTCTTCGCAAGCGCTGAGGCCTACGACTCCATGAAACTCTGCTCCGGCGCATGCGCCGGCAGCGGGTGCGGGAAACGGATGCGCGCGATGTTTTCCTGGCCCTGACCCGTCTGCAGTTCCAGCGGCCACGCAAAGCGGTCGCTGATCCGCTGGGCAATGGCCAGCTCGAAACCGTGCCGGTCGGCACCGCGGGCGCGTACCGGGGAGCCCTTGCCGGGCAGCTGCGAGGTGATCCGGTTGCGCACGCTGATTGCACCGGGCAGTACGCTGACCACCACGCTGCCCTGCTCGGTCTGCTGGCAGGCATTGCGGATCAACTGCCAGCACAGCACCGAGAGCGCCTGCGGCGAGCCCTGCAACGCGAAGCGGGCGGGCTCCTCCAGCAGCAGCTCGATCGGCCGGCCGGCCAACAGCTCGCGGGCGAAGTCCAGTTCCTTGCGCAGCGCATCGTTGACGACGAAATACTGGTCGTCGGCCGCGCTGTCCGTCTCGCGCGCCAGGATCAGCAGCGCATCCACCAGCACTTCCATCTCGCGGGTGGCGCGCTTGATCCGGAGCACCGAGCGCACGCCGAAGTCGCTGAGGCTGTCCTCCTCGGCCAGCATGTCAGCCGACATCTTGATCACGGTGAGCGGGCTGCGCAGCTCGTGGCTGGCATCGCGGGTGAAGTTGCGCTCGCGCTGGTTGTAGCTGGCCAGACGCGTGGCGAAGCCGTGCAGGCCCCGCGCCAGCGAGGCCACGTCGGCGTCGGCATGGGTGGACAACTGCTCCAGGCGCAGCGATGCCGGATCCAGCAGCTCGCCGTCCCAGCGATTCACCAGCCGCGCCAGCACGCGCACCGGCCGCCACTCGTGCCGCAAGGCGAGCCAGGCGAGCGCGGTGGTGAGCACGATCACCGTGATCACCACCGCGGTGTGCGCGACGTTGTAGATGCCCAGCATGCAGACCGCCACCACGATCACGAACTGCAGGGTGAACACCCACGCGACGTGCCGACGGAAGGCGCCCACACGGGACGTGACTGCGTTGACCCTGCTGTCCATTACCTGCGTGCGCCTACCTCTGATGCACGGTGATTGATGTCAGGCCGTCTGGGGCGAAGAAGCCACTTCCGATTCGAGATCCGCCAGGCGGTAGCCCGCGGAGTGGATGGTGTGTAGCAGCGGTCGCGCGAAAGGTTTGTCGATGACCCGGCGCAGGTTGTAAAGGTGCGAGCGCAGGGTATCGGAATCGGGCAGCGTATCACCCCAGATCTCGCGTTCGATGTCGCGCCGGCTGACCACCCGCGGCGACTCGCGCATGAGGATCGCCAGCAGCTTCAGGCCGATCGGCGATACGGTCAGTTCCTGGCCGTCGCGGGTCAGCCGCAGCGTGGCGGTGTCCAGGGTCATGTCGCCGACGCTGAGCACCTCGGTGGACACCTGGCGGCGGTCGCGGCGAATCAGCGCGCGCAGCCGCGCCTCCAGCTCGCGCACCTCGAACGGCTTCACCAGGTAATCGTCGGCGCCAGCCTCGAGCCCGGCCAGCTTGTCCTCCAGCGTGTCGCGGGCGGTCAGCATCAGCACCGGGGTGGCCTTCTTGGCTTCCCGGCGCAGCTTGCGGCAGACCTCCAATCCATCCAGGCCCGGCAGCATCAGGTCCAGCACCAGCACGTCATAGCTGTTGGACACTGCCAGGTGCAACCCGCTCACGCCGTCAGCGGCGTAGTCCACCGAATAGCCACGCCGCTCCAGGAATTCGCCGACCATCTCGGCAATCTGGCGGTTGTCCTCGACCAGCAGGATCAAGCCCGCCTGTTCGTCATGTACGGTCATCGTCCATACCTCCATGGCTTCACATATGTGAAGAGATAACCGGCGCGCAAGTGACGGCTGCGTGAAAGCGTGGCACGGTGGTTCAGACCCGGTTCGGTTTCAGTGCAGCAGCGGCCGCAGCGCCGTCCATACCGTCTGCAGCACCCGCGGCTCGGCGGCAGCCACCGGATGCAGGCCATCGGCCTGCATCAACGCGAGGTCGAGCGCGACGCCTTCGAGCAGGAACGGCACCAGCGCCACCTGCCGGCTGCGCGCCAGTTCCGCATAGACCGCGCGCAACCCGTCGCGGTAGCGCGGGCCGTAGTTCACCGGCAGCTCGATGCCGACCAGCAGCACGCGCACCTTCGCCTGCTGCGCGGTACGGATCATCGCGTCGAGGTTGTCGCGCAGCGCCGGCAGCGGCAGGCCGCGCAGGCCGTCGTTGGCGCCCAGTTCCAGCACCAGCACGGTCGGCCGATACTTCGCCAGCAGTGCGGGCAGGCGGTTGCGCCCACTCAGCGAGGTCTCGCCGCTGATGCTGGCATTGATCGCGCGCCACTTCGGCACCATCTGGCCCAGACGCGTATCCAGCAGTTGCACCCAGCCGGACTCGACCGGAATGTTGTGCGCGGCGGACAACGAATCACCCAGCACCAGCACGGTTTTCGGCGCCGCCGCCTGGGCGCTGCCGATGCCGCACAGAAAAACCAGCCACCACAGGCATCGGCGCATGAGCGATTCTTCCCGGCCTCTTCTTGAAGCTTGCGATGTTAGCAAGTCGGTCAACGGCCCCGAGGGGAGACTGGAGATCCTCAGCCAGGTCAGCCTGCAGGTGCAGCCGGGCGAGAGCTTCGCCATCGTCGGCGCCTCCGGTTCCGGCAAGACCACCCTGCTCGGCTTGCTGGCCGGGCTGGACACGCCCGACAGCGGCCACATCGCGCTGGACGGCCATGCGCTGCAGCAGCTGGACGAGGAGGCCCGCGCCGACCTGCGCCGGCGGCTGGTCGGCTTCGTGTTCCAGTCGTTCCACCTGCTGCCCGCGCTCACCGCCGAGGAGAACGTGATGCTGCCGCTGGAACTGGAAGGCAGCAGCGCGGCGCGATCGCGAGCGCGCGACGCGCTCGACGCGGTGGGGCTGGGCGCGCGGCGGCGGCATTACCCGGCCCAGCTGTCCGGCGGCGAGCAGCAGCGCGTGGCGATCGCCCGCGCGTTCGTGCACGGCCCGCGCGTGCTGTTCGCCGACGAGCCCACCGGCAACCTCGACCAGCGCACTGGTCACCACGTCAGCGACCTGCTGTTCGCGCTGAACCGCGAACACCGCACCACCCTGGTGCTGGTCACCCACGACGCGCCCCTGGCCGCGCGCTGCGACCGCCGGATCGAACTGGAAGAGGGCCGCGTGCTGGCCACGTCCGGGGATCCCGCATGAACACCCCCGCTCCACGCACCGCCCCTGCTCCTTCCCCTGCTTGCCCCAAAGGGACTTCCTTCGGTCGCAGGGGAGGGCTGGGGTGGGATGCTCTTGATCTGCCCGCCAGCCCGAGCTACCCCCTCCCGGCCTCCCCCTGCTGCGCAGGGGGAGGAGCAAAGCGATGAACCTGGTTCGCCTGTCCCTGCGCAGCCTGCGCCGCGAGTGGCACCTGCCGGAACTGCGCACGCTGGCCGCCTCGCTGGTGCTGGCGGTGCTGGCGTTGGGCGTGGTCGCCACGCTGGCGGCGCGGATCGAGCGCGGCATGCTGGCCAGCGCCGCCGAGCTGATCGGCGGCGACGTCGGCGTGTCCTCGCCGCAGCTCCTGCCTGACACGTTCGCCGACCGCGCCCGACGCGACGGCCTGCAACTCGCCCGCGCCGCCAGCTTTCCCAGCGTGGCGTTCGCCCATGAGCAGACCCAGCTGCTCGACGTGCAGGCCGTCGATGCGCACTATCCGCTGCGCGGCAAGCTGGAACTGCGCGATGCCACCGGCGGCCCGCGCAACGGCCGCCCCCCGGCCGCGGGCGAGGTCTACCTCGACCATCGTGCGCTGGTGGCGCTGGACCTGAAGGTCGGCCAGCCGCTGCAACTCGGCGGCCGCGAGCTGACCATCGCCGCCGAGCTGCTGCGCCAGCCCGACGGCGGCGAGCTGCTGGCGCTGGCGCCGCGTGCGCTGATGAGCCTGGCCGATGCCGAACAGGCCGGCCTGCTCGGCACCGGCAGCCGCGCCCGCCACCGCCTATTGCTGGCCGGTGCGCCGGCCGCGGTGCAGGCCTGGCACGACTGGGCGCAGGCGACCACGCTGCCGCAAGGCGCCGAGCTGATCACCCCGGAACAGACCCAGGAACGCATGCGCAGCTCGTTCGACCGCGCCGGTGCGTTCCTGCGCCTCACCGCCCTGCTGTCGGCCCTGCTGGCCGGCATCGCGATCGCGCTGTCCGCACAGCGCTACGCGCGACGCAAGACCACCGAAGTGGCGCTGCTGCGTGCGCTGGGCACGCCGCGCCGGCGCGTGCTCGGCCTGTTGCTGGGCACGCTGGGCGCGCTCGCCGTGCCGGCGACAGCACTCGGCGTACTGCTCGCGCTGGGCCTGTCGCAGCTGGCCTGGCTGCTGGCCAGCCAGCTGTTCGGCAACGTGCCGACGGTGCTGCCGCTGGCGCCGTCGTTCGCCGCTGCCGCGATGGGCATGGCGGTGCTGGTCGGCTTTGCGCTGCCGCCGCTGGCGCGGCTGGCCGAAGTGCCACCGGTGTCGGTGTTCCGCCAGAGTATGCAGCGACGGGTCCGTCGCTTCGATGCGCTGTACCTGGTCCCGGCGCTGGTGGCGCTGGGCCTGATCTGGAGCCAGAGCAGTTCACTCACCCTGGCCGGCATCCTCGCCGCCAGCCTGCTCGGCGTGGCGTTGATTGCGGCGCTGCTGGCCGGCGCACTGCTGTGGCTGGCCAGGCGCATCGCGCCGGGCGCCCACCCCGCGCTGCGGCTGGGCCTCGCCGCGCTGGCGCGGCGGCCGGCGCTGAGCGTGATCCAGGCCACCGCGCTCAGCCTGGGCCTGTGCGCGCTGATGTTGCTGGCGGCGGTGGCGCCGGCATTGCTGCAGGGCTGGCGCCAGGAACTGCCGGCGGACACGCCGAACTGGTTCGCGCTGAACCTGCAGGACGACCAGCGTGACGGCTTCACACAGGCGCTGGCGGCTGTCGGCGGCAACCAACTCAACATGCTGCCGCTGGCAGTGGGCAAGCTCACCGCGATCAACGGCCAGCCGATCGACCGGCTGCATTTCGACGACGAACGCGCGAAGGACTGGGCCGACCGCCAGCTTCGGCTGTCCTGGTCGGACGCGCTGCCGCAGGCGAACGAGGTGGTTGCCGGCCGCTGGCCCGGCGCGCGGCCGACCGCCGCCGAGGTGTCGATCGACACCATGTGGCGCGACACGTTCGCGCTGAAGGTCGGCGACACCATGCGCTTCGATGTCGGCGAAGGCAGCATCGAGGCAAAAGTCGGCAGCATCCGCAAGGTCGACTGGAGCTCGTTCCGGGTCAACTTCTTCCTGCTGCTCGACCCGGCCCACGCCAGCGGCCTGCCGCACACCTGGCTGGCCAGTTTCCACCTGCCGCGCGGTCACACCGCGGAGCTGGCGCAGCTGTCGCGCGACTACGCCAACCTCAGCCTGGTCGACGTCGATTCGCTGCTCGGCCGCGTGCGCGAAATCGTCGACCGCGTGGGCAATGCGGTGCGCTGGATCCTCGGCTTCAGCCTGCTCGCCGGCGCACTGGTGCTGGCCGCCGCACTCGCCGCCAGCGCGGCCGAGCGTCGCCACGAAGCCGCGCTGCTGCGCACGCTGGGCGCACGGCGCGCGCAACTGCGCGTGGCCGCCGCCTGCGAGTTCGCCCTGCTGGGCCTGGTCGCCGGTCTCACCGCCGCACTTGGCGCCGCCGGCGCCGGGCTGTGGCTGGGCCGGGCGGTATTCCACATCGAGCACTTCGTGCCGACGCTGTGGTCGCTGCTCGGTGGCGCCGTCGGCGCCGCACTGGTGGTGATGCTGCTGGGCCTGGCCGGTACCCGCAAGGTCAGCCGCACGCCGCCGATGCGGCTGTTGCGCGAAGGCTAAGCTGTTGCCGGAGATCCGGCTGATAAAGTGCGCGACACCCTCCTCCGGACGTCCCGATGACAGCGAACCGCCTGCGACAGCGCCTCAGGGAGGAATGGCTGCTGTGGCTGTTCGCGGCGTTGGCGCTCGCGCTGGCCCTGCTCGATCCGCAGCCGCTGGCAAACTACCGGCGCTGGCTGCAGTTGCCGACGCTGGCCGGCCTGGCGGGCCTGCTGATCACGATCCAGGGCATCCGCGACAGCGGGCTGGTGCAGCATGCGGCGGCGGCCGTGGCGGCGCGCGCACATTCGCTGCGCAGCCTGGGCTTGTTGCTGGTGGCCGCCACGGCGCTGCTGTCGATGGTGCTGACCAACGACGTGAGCCTGTTCCTGATCGTACCGCTGACCCTGGCGATCGGCGCCATCTCGAACCTGCCGGTGTTGCGCATGGTGGTGCTGGAAGCGCTGGCGGTGAACGCGGGCTCCACCCTGAGCCCGATCGGCAACCCGCAGAACCTGCTGCTGTGGCGGCACTCGCGCTTGCCTTTCCTGCATTTCGCCGCGGCGATGCTGCCGGCGGCCACAGTCATGCTGGTGCTGGTAGCGGCGTTCACGCTGCTGTGGCTGCCGCGCGAGCGGGTGGCCCTGGCGCCGGAGCGGATCGATGGCCGGATAGTGTCCGCACGGCTCGGCGCGTGGTCGATGGCGGCGCTGGTGGGCATGGTGCTGCTGATGGAATACGGTCATGCACCGCTGGGCGCCACGCTGCTGCTGGCATTGTTCGCCCTGTTGGCGCGACCAAGCCTGGCACGCATCGACTGGCTGCTGTTGCTCACCTTCGCCGCAATCTTCCTGGGCCTCGGCCACTTTGCCGAGCTACCGCTAGTGCAGCGGATGCTGGGCCGGCTCGATTTCAGCCAGCCGCTGACCCTGTACGCCGGCGGCATCGTCGCCTCGCAGCTGATCAGCAACGTGCCGGCGACGGTGCTGCTGCTGGAACGCACGCCCGACGCGACCGCGCTGGCGGTGGCGGTGAACGTGGGCGGCTTCGGCGTGGCGATCGGCTCGCTGGCGAACCTGATCGCGCTGCGCCTGGCGAAGCAGCCGCACAGCCTGCGGCGGCTGCACCTGGTGTCGGTCCCATTCCTGCTGGTGTGCGCGCCGCTGGTGTACCTGGCTTGGCGCTGGTGCGGGTAGCGGGGATTCGGGATACGCAAAAGCAGGAGTATCGCCCGCGAGCGGGCTCCTACCGATTCCCGATTCCCGATTCCCGATTCCCGATTCCCGGCCCTCAACCGCCGTCATGCGGCACGCTGACCTTGCCCTTCACGCCCGAGTGGTTGATGTCGCCACTGCCCTTGGCGCCGAGGCTGAGGTCGCCGCCGACGCCGTTCACGCTCAGGTCGCCGGAGCCCAGCGTGTCGGCATGCACGCTGCCGCCGACGTTGCGCAGCGTGACGTCGCCCGAGCCGATGCTGCCGATGCGGGCGTCGCCCTTGATGCCGTCGGCCTTGAAGTCGCCCGAGCCTACCGAACCCAGCTCCAGGCTGCCGACGTCGCTGGCGTCGACGTCGCCCGAGCCGACGCTGCTGGCGAACTTGCCAGCCACCTGGGCTACGTGCAGGTCGCCCGACCCCACGCTCGCCTGCAACTGCTGCACGCCGCTGACGTCGGCATCGCCGGAACCCACCCGCACGGTGACCGGCAGGTTCGCCGGCATCTGCACGGTGGCTTCCAGACTCGCGTAGGAGCTGCCGCCGAACAGGCTGAAGTTGAAGCCGCCGCTGTTGCCGATGTCGATCAGCAGCTGGTCGCCCTCGCGGTGCTGGGCGATCTGCAGCTTGTCCAGCGCCGTCTGTTCGGAGGCGCAGGCGCGGCCGCGAACGCTCAGACCCTTGGCGTCGGCGCTGCCGGTCAGGTGCAGGTCGTGGCTGTGCACGTCGACCTGCACGCTGCGCACGCCGGCCAGGTCGAGCTGCAGGTTGCGCGCCGCCTCGTACTTGCACGGGGTGGCAGCGAAAGCGGCCAGCGGGGACAGCAGCAGGGCGGCGGTGAGAAGACGGCGCATGGGTTTCTCCTTGGATGGACGACCCGACTGGGATGCAGCCGGCGGCAGAAAGGTTGCAAGCCTGGCCGGCCCGGTCAACGTGCCCGGGCCGGCCGCGTTTCCTGATCTACCTACCGAGGAGACACACCATGCACCACAAAACCCTGCTTGCTTCCGCGCTGGCCGTGCTGATCGCCGGATCGGCTTCATTCGTGATGGCCCAGAATGCGCCGCCTCCGCCGTCGGCGACTCCGTCCGCGATGGCCGGCAAGGACATGCGCGCGCATCACGGCGACCGTGACCACGGCATGCGCATGCACGCCTTCGACCACCAGCGCAGCGGCGTGATCGGCGACCTGCAAGAGCTGGAGCGTTTGTATATGCATGCCGGCCGCGGCAAGGAGATGGCGGCGGTCTACAACGACGTGCTGGCCAAGTCGCAGGACCCACACGTGCGCGACTATGCCTACCAGCAGCTAGCCCACCTGCAGGCGCAGCCGGCCAACATCGACCAGGCCATCGCCACGCTGCGCAAGGGGCTGGACGAGAACCTGGCCAACGAGGCGAAGATACGCGCCGAGCACGAGAAGATGCACGCCGCCTGGATGCAGCATGCCGACAAGGCGGCACCGGCGGCAAAGTAACTTCCGCAAACGACCGGCGCGACGGCCCGCTGCCGTCGCGTCGGTGCTAGGGCTGGCGCTCCTGCTGCTTGGCGCGTCGCCACAGCTGCTCCTGCTCGTCCAGCGTGCGCTCGGCGAACGCCGTGCCGTCGGCCGCGGCCAGTTGTTCCATCTGCCGGAAGCGCCGTTCGAACTTGGCATTGGCGTGGCGCAACGCCTGCGAGAAATCCACGCCGGCGTGGCGCGCCAGGTTCACCAGCACGAACAGCACGTCGCCGATCTCGTCCTGCAGGCGGGCCGGGTCGGCGCCGTTGGCGAACTCGGCGCGCACCTCGTCCACCTCTTCGGCCAGCTTGGCCAGCACCGGCGCGGGGCCGGGCCAGGCGAAACCCACGGCGGCCGCACGCTGCTGCAGTTTCTGCGCGCGCTTCCACTCCGGCAGGCCGCTGGAGATGCCGGCCAGCGCGCTAGCATCGACCGGCGCGCCCTTATTCGCGCGCTCGGCGGCCTTGATCGCTTCCCACGCCTGCATCTGCTCGTCGAGGTCGGCGTAGCGCGTGTCGCCGAACACGTGCGGGTGGCGCCGCAGCATCTTGGCGCTGATCGCGTGGGCGACGTCGGCGAAATCGAACAGGCCCTGCTCCGCCGCCATCTGCGCATGGAACGCCACCTGCAGCAGCAGGTCGCCCAGCTCGTCGCGCAGATCGTGCCAGTCGCGACGGTCGATCGCGTCGGCGACCTCGTAGGCTTCCTCGATGGTGTACGCCGCGATCGAGGCGAAATCCTGCTTCACGTCCCACGGGCAGCCGCGCTCGGGATCGCGCAGGCGCGCCATGATGGCGAGCAGGTCGTCGAGGCTGTGGCGGGGCGAGTCGCTCATGGCGTCTGCAAGCGGGTAGCCCAGTCGATCGTGAGGTCGCCGACGGCGATGAACTCGGGGTTCAGCAGCGACTCGCCGCGGTTGTAGCGGAACGGCCGGCCGGCCAGGTCGAGCACCGCCCCGCCGGCCTCCTCCAGGACGCATTGCGCCGCGGCGGTGTCCCACTCACTGGTGAGGCCCAGGCGCAGGTAGAGGTCCGCCGCGCCGCGTGCGATCAGACAGAACTTCAGCGACGAGCCCAGTGGTACCAGCTCATAGTCGCTGCCGATCAGCTGCTGCAGCATGCCGCCCTGCACGCCGCCATGCGACCGGCTGCCGGCCACCAGCGGCGGCTGCCCCAGCGGGCGCGTACGGATGCGTTGCCAGGGGCCGTCGGCCTGCGCCTGCAGCCAGGCGCCGTGGTCGCGGGCGGCCACGTACAGCTCGCCGCTGACTGGCGCCAGCACCACGCCGAGCACGCTGCGGTGGTCGTCGATCAGCGCGATGTTGACGGTGAACTCGCCGTTGCGCTTGATGAACTCGCGAGTACCGTCGAGCGGGTCGACCAGCCAGTAACGCGACCAGTGCCGGCGCTCGGACCACGGCAGCGCCTTGGCCTCTTCCGACAGCACCGGCAGCGGCGGCTCGAGCGCCGTCAGCCCGGCCATGATGACCTGCTGGGCGGCCAGGTCGGCGGCGGTCAAGGGCGAGGCATCGGCCTTGGTCTGCACCGCGAAATCGCCGTGGTAGACGTCGAGGATGGCCGCGCCGGCGGCGCGGGCGATCGCGCCAACCTGTCGGGCCAGCCCGGGCGGAATATTTCCTGACGGCGTGCTCATGTGCGCTGGAAGCGCCCGGCGAGATACTCGCGGGCCATGAACAGCGCGGCGATCGAGCGCCCCTCGGTGACGTCGTCGCGGCCCAGCAAGGCAGGCAGCTCGGCCATCTTCCACGGCACCACCTCGAGTTCCTCCGGTTCGTCGCCAACCAGCTTCTCGGGGTAGAGGTCCTGCGCCAGCACCACATGCGCCATGTGCGTCATGTACGACGGCGACAACGACAGGTTGTGCAGGATCTTCAGCTTGTGTGCGCCGTAGCCGACCTCCTCCTTCAGCTCGCGCTCGGCGCCCTGCTCGGCGGTTTCGTCCTGATCCAGCCGACCCTTCGGCAGGCCCAGCTCGTAGCGACCGAGCCCACCGGCGTATTCGCGCACCAGCAACACGGTGTCGTCGTCCAGCATCGGCACGATGATCACCGCGCCCAGGCCGCTGCCTTTCAATCGTTCGTAGGTGCGGCGCACGCCGTTGGAGAACTCCAGGTCGAGCTGCTCGACGTGCAGGAAGTGGCTGTCGGTGACGTCGCGCGTGGCGTGGATGGTCGGTAGTTTGCGCATCCGCCGATTCTAACCTGCCGCGCGGCGCCGCAGCCGTTGCAGGGCCTGCGCGTGGATGGCCGGCGCGCCGGCCAGCACGCTGGTCGTGCCCAGCGCGAGCGGCGCGCCGTCGAGGTCGGTGAATGCGCCACCGGCCTCGCGCACGATCACCGCCAGCGCGGCGACGTCGAGGATGTTCACGTCCGACTCGATCACCAGGTCCAGGCTGCCGCGCGAGAGCAGGTGGTAGTGGCAGAAATCGCCGTAGCCGCGAATCCGGTTGCTGTCGCGGATCAGCGCGCCCAGTGCTTCCCAGCGCACGTCGGCGGTGAGCGTTTTCACGTTGCCGATGGAGATCGAGGCCTGCGCCATCTGCGCCGTATCCGCCACCCGCACGCGCTCGCCGTCGAGCCACGCGCCGTTGCCGGCGCTGGCCCACATCGTCTCGCCGTAGACCGGCGCGCTGGATACGCCGAGCACCAGTTCATCGCCGTCCATCAGCGCGATCTGGGTGGAGAAGAACGGCGTGCGGCGCACGAAACTCTTGGTGCCGTCGAGCGGGTCGACCAGCCACAGCAGGCCACCGCGTTCGCCGTCCAGGCCGAACTCCTCACCATAGATCGACGCCTGCGGCAGCGCCGCCTGCAGCACCTTCCGGATCGCCTGCTCGGCCTCGCGGTCGGCGATCGTCACCGGCGTGGCATCGGGCTTCAGCTCCACCTCGACGCCACGCCGCCAGTAATACCTGATCACCTCGGCCGCGGCCGCGGCGGCCTCGCGTGCGGCCGCCAGGGCAGTTGCGGCGATATCCGGGTTCATGCTGTCTCGCGTCCTTCAGTTCGTGGGTTGGGCCGGCGCACTGCCACTGCCGGCCAGACCGCCGCGCCGCTCGATGCGCACGCTGCCGTCGGCCGCCGGCGGACCCAGCGTGGCCAGCCAGCGGCGCAGGGCCGGGTCAGTCTGTCGGGCGCGCAGCGTCGCGTCCAGTCGCCAGCCCAGCGGGCTCAGCTGGAGCTTGCCATCGGCGTGCAGCGGGCCGTGCCCATCGTCGTGCAGTTGGGCCTGGATCACTCCGCCCTGCGCGCTCGCCTGCGCCAGCAGCGTGCCCAGCGCCACGTCGCCGTCGCGCGTGCGCATGACCGCCTGCGGCCATCGTGCCTGCGCCGCCAGCTGCAGCGGCCAGCCGCCTTGCAGCAGGGCATGGTCGATGTCCAGTTGCAGTTCGCCGCGCGGCTGTCCCAGTGGCGACGCCGCGTAACGATCCAGTGCGGCCAGCTGCACGCGCACGTTCGCCTGGCGTGCTTCGACCCGGCCATCAGCCAAGCGCCGGACACTGCCTGAAAACACCAGTTGCGGCCCCTCGAATTGCAGCTGCAGCCGCCGCTGCCCGAGCAGCGCGCGCCGAGACAGCTGCCACCGCAGTCGTCCCAAGGCCTTTCCGTCGGCGGTCGTCACCGCGCCAGCCCGGCCATCCCACACGCTGCCCTGCACCTGCTGCAGCTGCAGTCCGTGCAGCCGCGGCGCCAGCCACGGCAGCGCCCAGCGCGCCGGCAGGAACCACAGCAGCGTGGCCGCGGCCAGCACTACGCCGAGGCCGATCAGGTATGTCCGCAGTGACTTCAAGCGTGGTTTCCGCAGTGACGCCGCGCGGACTTGAGTGTCCGCCGCCCAGCGCCGATCATAGCCGGATGAACAACCCCGCAAGCGGCAACGCCGCGCTCGCCGCACGCGACCTGCGACACGTCTGGCATCCCTGCACGCAGATGCACGACCACGAGACGATACCGATGCTGCCGATCGTGCGCGGCGAAGGCGCGTGGCTGGTCGATGCCGACGGCCGGCGCTACCTGGACGGCATCAGTTCGTGGTGGACCAACCTGTTCGGCCACGCCAACCCGCGCCTCGCCGCCGCTCTTGCCGACCAGGCACAGCGGCTGGAGCACGTGATCTTCGCCGGCTTCACCCACACGCCGGCGATCGAACTGGCCGAGGAGCTGGTGCGGATCACCCCAGCGGGACTGGACAAGGTGTTCTACGCCGACAACGGTTCAGCGGCGATCGAGGTGGCGCTGAAGATGAGCTTCCACTACTGGCTCAACCAGGGCCATGGCGAGAAGACCCGCTTCATCGCGCTGACCGGCAGCTACCACGGCGAGACGCTGGGTGCGCTGTCGGTGAGCGACGTGGCGTTGTACCGCAAGACCTATGCGCCGCTGCTGCTGACGCCGTTCCTGGCGCCATCGCCGGATGCGTACGAAGGCGAACCCGGCGAGTCCGCCGAACAGACGGCCAAACGCCGCCTCAACGAGTTGCGCGCGCTGCTGGAACGCCATGCCCACGAGACCTGCGCGGTGATCGTCGAGCCGCTGGTGCAATGCGCTGGCGGCATGCGCATGTACCACCCGACCTACCTCGCCGGCCTGCGCGCGCTGTGCGACGAGTTCGCGGTGCACTTCATCGCCGACGAGATTGCAGTGGGCTTCGGCCGCACCGGCACGCTGTTCGCCTGCGAGCAGGCGTCGGTGTCACCCGACTTCATGTGCCTGTCGAAGGGACTCACCGGCGGTACGCTGCCACTGTCGGCGGTGCTGACCAGCGAACGGATCTACCAGGCGTTCTACGCCGAGTACAACGCCGGCAAGGCGTTCCTGCACTCGCACAGCTACACCGGCAACCCGCTGGCCTGCCGGGTCGCGCTGGAGACGCTGGCGATCTTCCGCGACGAGCCGGTGCTGGCGCGCAACCGCGCACTGGCCGCGCACCTGGCGCGGCGGCTGGCACCGCTGCGCGATCATCCTCATGTGGCCGACGTGCGCCAGACCGGCATGATCGCCGCCGTCGAGCTGGTCGCCGACAAGGCCGACCGGCGGCCATATCCCGCGGCGGAGCGGCGCGGCCTGCGCGTCTACCTGCATGGCCTGCGGCACGGTGCGCTGCTGCGCCCGCTGGGCAACGTGGTGTACTTCATGCCGCCCTACGTGGTCAGTACGACCGACATCGACCTGCTGGTCGACACCGCCATCGCCGGCATCGAACACGCCGTGGCGGACTGAACCCGTTTTGCTCAGTGCCCGCGGACGGTGATGCGCGGGTCGAGTTTCTGCAGCGCCCGGCCCAGCTCGGGCTCGCCTGTGCGCTGCAGCTCCTGCAGGGTGTAGCTGCGCCCGTTCACCGGCAGGCAGCGCCCTTGCCTGGCCGGGATATGGCTGCCGGTTTCACGGATGCAGTTGTACTCGTCGGGCCGGGCGGCGGAGGGCGCCGACGGCTGACTGGACGAGCCGGCCGGCCGCGTCGCAGTGGCGGCATCCTGTGCCAGCAATGCGGCGCTTGTGCCGCAGCCGGCCAGCAACATGGCGGAAATCAGAACGAACCTGGACATGGCACCTCCGGCTCGCGGACAGGATGCGGCGAGCGCGCATGGGGAGTGCAGTCCATGCTGATACGACCCGACAGCAGGGGCAAGCGGCGGCGTCAGGCCGTCTCGCGTGCGTTCATCCGCGGGCGTGGCGGTGGTGCACCGCGCTATGCTGGGCGGCCCTTCCCGCCCAACCCGTTCCGATGCGCACGATCCGTATCCACCTCGACCAGCCGCTCGCCGTCGCCGCCGAACTGAACCTGCCGGCACAGGCCGCCGAACACGTCGCACGCGTGCTGCGCATGAACCCCGGCGACCCGCTCACCGTGTTCAACGGCGACGGCCACGACTACGCCGCGATCATCCTCGCCATGGGCAAGCGCGAGCTGAGTGTGCGGATCGAATCGAAGCAGCTCGTACGCAACGAATCGCCACTGCCGCTGACCCTGGCCCAGGGTGTGGCGCGCGGCGAGAAGATGGACCTGATCGTGCAGAAGGCAACCGAGCTGGGCGTGGCGCGCATCGTGCCGCTGCTGACCGAGCGCTCGGAAGTGAAGCTGGACGCCACCCGCGCGGAAAGGCGGCTGGCGCACTGGCGCGCGGTGGTGGCCAGTGCCTGCGAGCAGAGCGGCCGCGCGCGCCTGCCGGAGGTCGCCCCGGCACTGCCGCTGGCGGCCTGGCTGCACGACCTGGCCGACGACGGCGCGCTGCGTCTGGCGCTGCTGCCGGAAGCGGGCCGGGCGTCGCGCGAATTGCGCTTCACCGCGGCTGGCGGCCTGCTGGTGGTGGGGCCGGAAGGCGGTCTGGGCGAGCGCGATGTGGGGGCACTCGGTGCCGCCGGTTTCGAGGGCCTGCAGCTGGGGCCGCGCGTCCTGCGCACGGAAACCGCCGGCCTGGCCGCGCTGGCGGCACTGCAGGCGCTGCACGGCGACGGCTGAGTCCGCCGCCCACCGCAGCGGTTCAGTCGTGCGGGACCGACGACGCCACCGACTCCGCCGGCTCGGCGGCATCGAGCAGGTCCAGCAAGCTCGCCTCGATCCATTCCAGGTCGGGGATCATCGCCACGTCGTCACGCACCAGCACGTGCGCGCGCACGCCCGGCGGCAGCGGCTTGCCGTCGTGGGTGGGAATGATCAGCTCCGCATTCAGCGTGGTCAGGCGTGGGAAACCCCGGGTCAGCACGGCGATGAACGGCAGTTTCGGGTTGCCGCCGAGTGCCTTCAGTACGGCCACGCGCACGATCAGTTCGGCGTCGCCCTCCTCGGTGCCGGCCAGTTGGGTGAACGACACCAGCGGCACCCGCCAGCCGCGCCAGGCGATCCGGCCGAGCAGCCAGGCGGGCGCACCGGCCAGGGGCTCGGGCGTGCTGTGGGTGACCACCTCGGCGATGGTGGCGTTCGGCAGCAGCAGGCGCAGGTTGCCCACCGGCACCAGGACGCAACGGATTTCACGCGGCAGCGGATCACTCATGGAAACACCTCGATCAGGTGCGCCGCCAGTTCGGGCGGCGTACCGGAGAAACTGACCAGTCGTTCGGCAAGGATGCCGCTGACCATGTCGGCGAAATGCTCGCCGGACGACGACTCCACCCAGACCTGTCCACCGCGATCGTGGATGGCCTGCGCGCCGGCCACGGCATCGTTGCCGCGCCCGGCGAACACGATCGCCAGCGCATCGCGCCCGAACGCATTCGCCGCCATGCTCAGGCTGGCGTCGATCGACGGCTCCGGCGGCGCATCGGCGCCGTTCGCCTGCAGCTCGATGCTGCCGTCGCGGCGCAGGCGCACCTGCTGCCCGGCCGGCACCAGCAATACCTCGCCGGGCCTGGCGCGTCCGCCCTTGGCCAGCCGCACCGGCAACGCGCAGTTGGCGGAAAACTCCGCCACCAGCGACGCATCCGACTGCCGGCCCAAATGCTGGGTGAGCAGGAAGGTCTGCCCGGTCGACGCCGGCAACGCGGCCAGGAAGGCGCACACCGCGTCGATGCCGTCGATGGCGGCACCGAGCAGCACCAGTCGGCTCAGCGCACCGTCGAGATCGTCGAGCACCATCTCATGCTCATGCACGTACGCCTGCGGCGCGATGGCTTCCTCCATCGACACTAGCTCGAGGCTCATGCGCGGCTCGATGTCGGCGGCGACCATTTCGACATCAGGCGCGAGAAAGTCGGCAGCGCTCAGCTTCTGGATCCCGAACACCTGGGCATCCGGGCTTTCGGGGGCTTCCGGCGCGGCCTGCGGCGCCTCGTCGTCGACCAGCATCCAGCCCTCGGGGGCACGCACCGGCGATGCCGGCACGGTGGTGAGCGCGACGTCGGTCAGCGGCGACGATGGCAAGGAATCCAGTTGGAACGCCGAGGGCGTCAGATCGGACAGTACCGGCGCCTCTGCCATCGGCAGCGCCGCCGCCCCCCCCGCCGGCGCACCGAAGTTCCCGTCGTGCAGCGCCGGCGGCTCTTCGTCGTCGACGAAACGCAAGCCCGGACCGGCTGACATGTCGTCATCCGCCGGCAGTTCGCCGGAGGCCAGCAGAGCTTCGAGCTCCGCCGCCAGGCTTTCCGATTCCACCGATGCGATCTGACCATGCCGACCGTCGGCGCCATCGCGCGCCGGGACCCCGGCCACCGGTTCGGCGTCGACCGCCACGGCTGGCTCGGCTACCAGCTGCGCCGCTGGCGCGGCCATCTCCGGAGCGGCCATCGCGACGGCCTCGGCCGCAGGCGCTGGCGGCTGCGCCGCCGCGGCCACCTCGATGCCGGGCGCATCGCCCGGTCGCGGCGGGTCGATGTCGCCCCCGGCCAGCACCTTGACCGCCAGATGGCGCGCCCAGCGGGCGCGGTCCCAGCCGGCCAGCGCGCGGCTGGCCTGGGCGTCGTTGAACACCACCCGCGGACAGTCGTCGTCGATCACCTCGTAGAGGCGGTCGAGTGCGTCGTCGGCGCTGTCGTCCAGGTTGACCACCAGCACGTCGGCGCCGACCTGCTGCAGCAACTCGCGGCTGAAGCTGGCGACGCCGCCTTCGTGCACGATCCGGGCGCCGCGCTCATGCAGCGCCTCACGCAGTTGGCTACCCAGCTCGGTGTCGTCGAACAGCAAGGCGACCGCGGGAGCCGTATCAGTCATGAACCGGCTCCACCGCACGCTGCTCCAGCACTTCGCCGATCTGCACCAGCAACTCGGCTTCCTGGTACGGCTTGCCGAGGTAGCGGTCCACCCCGATGTCGAGCGCGCGCTGGCGGTGTTTGTCGCCGCTGCGCGAGGTGATCATGATGATCGGCACGTCGCGCAGCCGCGGGTCGGCCTTCATGTGGGTGGCCAGCTCGTAGCCGTCCATGCGCGGCATCTCGATGTCCAGCAGCATCAGGTCCGGCACGCGCTCGTGCAGTTTCTCCAGCGCGTCCACGCCATCCTTCGCGGTGCTGACCTCGTACTCGTGGCGCTCCAGCACGCGGCTGGTGACCTTGCGCATGGTGATCGAGTCGTCCACCACCATCACCAGCGGCTTGGTCTGCACTTCCTCGACCACCGGCGCCTGCACCGCGCTGAGGCCCTCGGCCAGGCGCTGTTCGCGCCGGATCATGCCGTGGCGGACCAGCGGTGCCAGGTCGAGAATGATCAGCACCGAACCATCGCCCATGATGGTCGCGCCGAGCAGGCCGGGAACCGAACTGATCTGCGGACCGACCGACTTGACCACGATCTCGCGCGAACCGAGCACCGCGTCGATGCGGATCGCCGCACGCAGGTCGCCAGCGCGGGTCAGCAGCAACGGCTGCTGCTCGTCCTCGGTCGGCAGGCCCGGCGGCAGACCCAGCAGTTCGGCCAGGTCGTGGATGCCGTAATCCTCGAGGCCATACTGGAACGAGGGTTCGGCCTCGGCCATCAGCGCGGTCAGCTCGTCCGGGTTGACCCGCGCCACGCCCTGCACCGAGGTTATCGGGATCGCGAACGTGGCCTCGCCGATGCGCACCAGGATGGCCTGGGTCACCGCCAGGGTGAACGGCAGGCGCAGGATGAAGGTGGTGCCCTTGCCTTCCTCGGACTCGATCGACAACGAGCCGCCGAGCTGCTTGATCTCGTTCGCCACCACGTCCATGCCGACGCCACGGCCGGCCAGCTGGGTGACCTGGCTGGCGGTGGAGAAGCCAGTCTGGGTGATCAGCGAGAGCAGCTGGTTGTCGGTCGGCCGGGTCTCGGGGCGCAGCAGCCCGCGCTCGATGCCGCGCTTGCGGATCGCTTCGCGGTTCAGGCCGCGACCGTCGTCGCTGACCCGGATCACCACTTCGGTGGCCTCGCGCGCGACCGTGATGCTCACCACGCCCTCGACCGGCTTGCCGGCCTTGCGGCGCTCGGCCGGAGTCTCGATGCCGTGCGCGATCGCGTTGCGCAGCATGTGCTCGAACGGCGCCTTGATGCGGTCGAGCAGGTTGCGGTCCATTTCGCCGTGGGCACCGTCCACGTGCAGCTGGGCGTGCTTGTCCTGCTCCTGAGCGGCCTGGCGCAGCGTGCGGCGCAGGTTCGGCACCATCGTGTCGAACGGCAGCATGCGCGTGCGCAGCAGGCCGTCCTGCAGCTCGGTGCTGACCCGCGACTGCTGGATCAGCAGCGTCTCGGCCTGGCGGGTCAGCTCGTCCAGCATGCTCTGGATCGACACCAGATCGGATACCGACTCGGCCAGCGCACGCGAGTACTGCTGCAGCTGCGAGTAGCGGTCGAGCTCGAGCGGATCGAACGCCGCCATGCCCGCCTCGCGATGCTCGCGCTGGAAGCGCGCGATGATCTGCGCCTCGGTCTCGATTTCCAGCATGCGCAACTGGCTGCGCAGACGCGCGACGGTCTGTTCCAGCTCGACCAGGTTGAAACGGTAGCCGGCAACCTGCTGCTCCAGCCGCGAGCGGTAGATCGCCACTTCGCCCGCATGGTTGACCAGGTTGTCGAGCAGGTCGGCGCGAACGCGGATCTGCTCCTGCGGGGAGCGCACTTCCTCCTCTGCTTCCGGCATCAGCTCGGGCAGCCCTGGCTCGCCCGCCGCGGAAACGGCCGGCGACGATGCGGTCGGAACCGACGCCGGCGCCGGCATCGCGGCGGTCGCGTCGTCGGCCAGCACGGTTTCGCCGGCCAGCTCCAGCAGGTGGTCGATCATCGCCCGCGGGTACTCGGTTGCCTGGCCCTGCGCCACCCGCTGCACCAGCGCGTGCAACTGGTCGAAGCTGGCCTCCAGCGCGGCGATCAGCGGCCCGGTCCTGGACACATCGCGGATCGGCTCCTCCAGCAGGGTCTCGATCGCATGGCTGAGGTCGCCCACCGCCGTCAGCCCGGCGATGCGTGCGCCACCCTTGAGCGTGTGCAGGTCGCGCTGCAGTTCCGGCACGTGCACCAGTTCGGCCGGTTCGGCATGCCACTGGGCCAGCACGTCGTCGGCGTGGTCGAGGATCTCGCGCGCCTCGTCGATGAAGACTTCCATCAGGTCGGCGTCGATCTGGCCGGACCCGGCCAGGGCATGCGCAGGCTCCGGCGTCACGGTGCCGGTCGCTTCTTCGCTGGTCCGGCCCGCTGCCGCCTGTTCGGCCGCCTGCTTCTCTGCGGCTGCCTGCGCTGCCGCAGCCTGCTCGATCGCCAGTTTCTCTGCTGCCGCCTGCGCCGCCGCGGCCTGCTCCGCCGCCAGTTTCTCCGCTTCCGCCTGCGCCGCCGCGGCCTGCTCGGCCGCCAGTTTCTCCGCTTCCACCTGCGCTGCCGCGGCCTGCTCCGCCGCCAGCTTCTCCGCTTCCGCCTGCGCTGTCGCAGCCTGTTCGGCTGCCAGTTTCTCTGCTTCCGCCTGCGCTGTCGCAGCCTGTTCGGCTGCCAGTTTCTCTGCTTCCGCCCGCGCCGCCGCGGCCTGCTCGGCCGCCAGCTTTTCGGCAGCCGCCCGCTCGGCATCGGCCCGCTCGGGCTCAAAGGCGCCCAGTGCCGCCACCAGCTCGGCGGTCAGCTCGGCGTGTTGCGCATCTTCCAGATGGACCTGCGGGATCTCGCCGGCATTGGCCGGGGCATCGGCGGGCGCCGTCCCGGCCCGTGCCGCCGCGGCGTCGGCCATGCCGGCCGCCAGCGAGTCGGCGATGATCGCCTGGTAGGCCTCGGCCTCGTCGGCCTCGTCGGCCTCGTCGGTCGCACCGGCGCTTTCCGCCGACTTGGCCTCGTCGGCCTCGTCGGCCTGCGGCTCGAACACGACGTGCGCCACCTTCGACTCGGGGTAGCGGTCGCGCAGGCTGGCGATCTGCGCGGTGAGCGCGTCGGCGTCCGGCAATTGCGGCTCGGCCGCGTCGAACTGGCTCATCACGCGATCGACCACGTCGACCGCCTGGCCCAGCAGGCGCAAGCCCTCGGACGACAGCGGCAGGTTGGCCGCACGCAGGCGCTTGAACAGGCCCTCCAGCGGCGACAGCAGCTGCGTCAGCAGCGGAATGTCGACCATCGCGATCGCCCCGTGCAGCGTGTGCACGGCGCGCAGCAGTTCCTCGCCGATCGGCAACTCGTCGTCGCTGCGCTGGATCGCGGCGCGGATGGTCTGCAGGTACTGCGCCACCTCGCTGCGCAGGATCTCCAGCAGCACCGGGTCCACCGGCGGCATCACCGGCATCTCCACGGCGTGCTCGGGTTCGATCGGCTCCGGGGCGGCGCCCACTCCGGCCAGGCCCGCTGTGGGTATGGATTCGGCCGCCGCGTCGAGACGCGGCACGCGCCGGCGCACGATGCGGCGCACCGTCTCCATCGCGCGTGGTGCGTGATCCTCCACCCACGCCGGGTTGCCGGCCGCGAGCTGTTCGGCGGTATGCATGATCGCGCCGAGCGGTGCGCGTGGCATGCCTTCGCCCTTGAGCGCGGCCAGTAGCTGCGGCAGCGCGTCGATCGCATGACGCACCAGCGCCTGCACGTTTTCGTCCGGCTGGATGGTGCCGTCCAGCACGCGGTTGAGCATGTCCTCCACTTTCCACGCAAACTCGCCCAGCACGCCGGCACCGACCAGCCGGCCCGAGCCCTTCAGCGTGTGGAACGAGCGGCGGATGCCGACCAGCGCCGCGCTCTGCGCGGGGTCGGCCAGCCAAAGCTGCTCGGCGCTGCGCAGGTTGTCGATTTCCTCCTGCATCTCCTCGAGGAAGATCTCGCGGATATCGTCGTCGATGCCTTCGGCATTGACGTTGAAGTTGGTGTTGTCCGCCAGTGCGTCGCGCACCGGCACCTGCTCGACCACCTCTTCCTCGATCTCGATCCAGTCCTCGCCAGCCTCGTCGGCCGCGGCGCGATCCGCGCCGGCCGGGGTGGCGGTTTCGGTCTGCGCCAGGCGCAGCCCGTCGAGATCGTGGACGGCGGCGGCAAGCGGCTGGCTGTCACCGACGAAGAGTTGCCTCAGGTCCTCACCCGGCAGCAGGCTGACCGACTCGGACAGTTCCAGATGTTCTCCGTCCACAGCCGCGGATGCGACCGGCGCCGCCTCGGACGCCAGCGGCGCGGCGGATGCCACGCGTGCCGACAGCAGCGGCCAGTAGCCGAGCAGGCTCAGGCTGTGCTCGGCCACGTCGAGTATGTGTTCCAGGCCGCCGCGATGCTCGCGCGCCGCCTCCAGGTAATACTCCAGCGCCGCCAATGCGTCGGCCAGCTGGTCCATCTGCGCCCCGCTCGGCACGCGGCGGTCGTCCAGCAGTTCGTTGCCGATGAAGCGGCCTACGCCCTGGGCCAGTTCGGCCGGGCGCGGCGACGACAGCATGTGCATGGCACCGGCGACTTCGTCCATCAGCTCCGGCGCACCGGCCAGACGGCCGTGTTCCCAGCCGGATTCGACGAACGCGACGATCGCGTCCTTGACCTTGCCGGTGTTGGCGATCGCCTCCTGCATCAGCGTGGTTACCACGCCCAGCGCTTCGCTGCGCGGCAGGCTGGGCATGACCTGGCTCGTGCCCGCTTCGTCCTCGGAGCCCAGGCTTTCGATGTGGTCGTCCAGCGACGCTTCGACGTACAGCAGTGCGCCGGCCACGTCGAGCAGGGTTTCCTCGTCGGCCTGGCGCATGCGGTTGGCGATCTCGTCGAGCACCCGGCGCTGCTCGGCGACCACCCGGCGCGGCACCGACAACGCCAGCATGCCGAGCGTGTCGCCCACGCGTTCGAGTACCTCGCCCTGCGCCGCCAACTGGGCCGGGTCGCCGTTCTGCTGGCGCAGGAACAGGTCCAGCGCCTCCTTGACGCGCAGCAGGTCGTCCTTCAGCGCGCGCGAGACGGAATCGAGCAGGGCGCGGTTGTGCCCGGCCATCGAGCCGCGCGCGTGCTCCAGTTCGCCGGCATCGGGCAGCAGCGTGTCCAGCGCATAGATGTCGCGCAACAGCTCCATCTGCGGACTGCGTTGCTTGGCTTGCGCCACGATGTAGAGCAGCTTGCGGGCCACGTCGTCCGCGTCGCCGCCGCGCAGGCTGGCTTCACCTTGTTCGATCAGCAGCCGGATGTTGCGGTCGACCTTGCCGATCAGCTGGCGGATTTCGCCGGCCTGCCCCTTCAGCACGCCCTGTTCCAGGCCTTCCAGCACCCCGGCGGCGATCCACCACAGGCGCCGACCATGCACCTGATGACAGCGCGCGGTGATCGCCAGCAGGGTCTTGCGCATATTGACCAGTTGCTGCGCGACGTTCTGTCCGCGGAACCAGCCCAGCAGCTGCTGCTGGAAGCGCAGGCGCAGCTCCACCAGCTCGCCTCGATGCGCCTCGGCGTAGGCTTCGCTCATCGCCGCGGGCGCCTGCTCCGGCAGGAACGCATCCAGGTTGGGGTGGAACATCGCCGATTCGGGCAGCGGTTCCAGTTCGCGGCTGGCACGCAGGTCGTTGAGCAGCGGCAGCAGCACCACCGGCACGTCGCGGTGGCCGCTGGACAGCCGCTCCAGGTAGTCGGGCAGCTGCATCAAACCGCGCATCAACGCGGCATAGGCTTCTTCGCGATAGGTGACCTTGTCCGCCAGCAGGGCCAGGGCAAGCGCCTCCATTTCCGCCGTGACCGTCGCCGCGCCATACAGCTCGACCATCTGCAGGGTGCCTTGCACCTGGTGCAGGTGATCCACGCAGGTGCGCATGTAGTCGCGCTTGCCCGGGTTGTCGACGTACGACTCCAGCGCCTCGCGGGCGATCGACAAGGTGTCGTCGAGTTCCGGCTTGACCCACTGCAGCGTGGTGAAATCGATGTGGTCTTGAAGTCTCATGCGCCTCTCTCAACGGTTGCACAACGCAAGCATCCTGCAACCAGTGAGACTGCCCCCTGTCTTGTGCTTTGCTCAATCGGGCCGGCAACCGGCCCGGCCGATGTCAACCCGGCAGCTTGAAGTGCGCCACCGAGCGCCGCAGGTCGCTCGCCAGTTGCGCCAGCGTACCGATCGAGTCGGCCGTCTGGCTCGCGCCCTGCGAGGTCTGCGAGGTGATCTCCTGGATTGCGTTCATCGACACCGAGATATCGGTCGCCGCCGCGGACTGCTCGCGCGCCGCGGTGGAGATGTTCTGAATCAGCGCGGACAGGTCGTGCGACACGCGCTCGATGTCGCCCAGCGCGCTGCCGGCGTCTTCCGCCAGACGTGCGCCGGCGACCACCTCGGCGGTGGTCTGCTCCATCGAGTTCACCGCTTCGTTGGTATCGGACTGAATGGTCTGCACCAGCGTCTCGATGCGCTTGGTCGCGCTGGTGGAGCGTTCGGCCAGTCGCTGCACTTCGTCCGCCACCACCGCGAAGCCGCGACCCGCCTCGCCGGCCGAGGCCGCCTGGATCGCTGCGTTCAAGGCCAGGATGTTGGTCTGCTCGGCGATGTCGTTGATCAGTTCCACGATCGAGCCGATCTCCTGCGAGGATTCGCCCAGTCGCTTGATGCGCTTGGAGGTCTCCTGGATCTGGTCGCGGATCGAGTCCATGCCGGAGATCGTCTCGCGCACCACTTCGGCGCCGTGCGAGGCGATCTTCACCGAGCGCTCGGCCACGTCGGCCGACTCGGCGGAGTTCTTCGACACGTCGTCCATCGAGCTGGCGATCTGGTTGATCGCCGAGGTCGCGGTGCTGATCTGCTGTGCCTGCTGCTCAGCCGCGTTGGCCAGGTGGCGGGCGGTGGTCTGGGTTTCCTGCGCCGAGGACGACACCTGTTCGGAGGTCTCGTTGATGGTGGTCACCAGCGATCGCAGCTCGTCGATGGCGTAGTTCACCGAGTCGGCGATGGCGCCGGTGATGTCCTCCGACACCGTGGTCTTCACGGTCAGGTCGCCTTCCGCGAGCGAGCCCATTTCGTCCAGCAGGCGCATGATCGCCTCCTGGTTGCGCTGGTTCAGCTCGGTACTCTGGGCGAACCGACGGCGCTGGTCGCGCACCAGGGTGATGACCAGCAGCAGGGCGAACGCCACCGCGGCGATCGCGCCCAGCAGGCCCCACCACACGTTCGGGAACAGCCGGCGCAGCGGCAGCTTGCCGATCTGCTCGGACAGGTCGTTCGCGCGCAGCAGCACGGTCTGCGAATCCAGCGAGGCCTGGTTGCCCGCCCGCTTCACGTCGGCGATGTTGCCGGCGGCGGCGACCAGCCTGGCCACCGGGTCGGCCAGCTGGGCCCAGCCGGCATCCATGTCGGTGAGGATCTTGCGCGCGTTGGCGTCGTTGATCGGGCGCACGCCGCTGTCCGGGTTGCCCTCGATCAGGCCCTTCAGCACGTTGCCGTACAACTGCGCGTCGCGCGACAGGCCGTCGGCCGCCGACTGGGCGCTGTCACCGCCCTGCAGCACTTCCTGCACGCGGCGGATGATGCGGTCGGCGGACAGCATCTGGCGCGAGGTGCCCAGCATCTGCTCGGAGCTGCCGTTGCGCTGCTGCAGAATGTTGACCACCTGTTCCATGCTCGAGTTGAGCAGCGGCATCTGCTGCGCCAGCGTGCGCGCGCGCTGGCCGGAGTCGAGCACGACGGCCTTGTTGGAGAGGATCTTGCCGATGTCGGCGTCGAGCTGTTTCCACGACGCATCCAGCGCGCTCACCGCGCGGCCGGCGGGCGTGGCGTTGTTGTCCGCGTACGGCTGCATGCCGCTCTTGGGGTCGCCCTTGCCCAGCCGCTGCACGGCGGAGTCGATCGCGTTGCGGGTGGATTCGAGCTCCTTGAAGGAGTCGGTGTTGCCGTCCGCCGATTCCAGCGCGAACTTCGCCGTCTGCTGCGACAGCACCTGGATCTGCGTGGTCAGCGCGATCGCCTGGCGATCCTCGCCGTTCTTCTGGTTGAGCAGGAAGAAGTCCAGCGCCGCGAAACCGATCGCAATCAGCAGCAGGACAATGAGTGCGGTATACCCGCGTTCCCTGCTGACGCCCCCTGTAGTGCTCATGTTCACCTCATCCGTCTAGCTGATTACGCTGCCAGCCCCGCACAGCGGGTACCGGCCAGGGAATGCTTGCCCCAAGTTTTCGGCCCGCGCCGGCGCCGAACCTTCTTGCCACTGCAGCCCTGCCCCGGGGTCAGGCCGCGGCCTGCCGGAAATCCGGTGCGCGTACCAGCCGGTTCATGCTGAAAACAGCCAACTGCTGCTCACCCACCCGGCTGTCGACGAAACGGGCCAGTCGCGGATCTTCCTCGCGCCCCGCCTCACGCCGCTGCTCCTCGTCCACCGTGCGCTGGCCGAACACCTCGTCCACCAGCAGCGCCACGTTGCCGCCGCCCTGGCGCACGACCAGCAGGCGGCTGCGGTCGGTGTGCTGGGTGCGGTCGCCGAACAGGAAACGGCCGAAGTCGATCACCGGCACCAGGTTGCCGCGCACGTTGGCCACGCCGAGCAGCCAGGGCTGGGTGCCCGGCACCGGGGTGAGCGGGGGAACCGCCAGCAGTTCGTTGATCTCGTCGATGCCGCTGACCAGCAGGCGCGAACCGACCCGGAAACCGATGCCGCGCCACAACCCGGGCGCTTTCAGCTTGTCCTGCGTATCCGATGCATGCGCCAGCGACAGTCGCTCGTAACGGGCCAGGATCTCGAACGGAGTGCGGTTGACGGACGGGTTCATTTCTCGCTCGGCAGCAATTCGTTGATGCACGCCAGCAGCTCCTTCTCGTTCACCGGCTTGGTGATGAACGCGCGGGCGCCCTGGCGCAAGCCCCACACGCGATCGGTCTCCATCGACTTGGTGGTGATCATCACGATCGGTACGCTCTGGGTCTTCGGATCGCGGGTGAGCGTACGCGTGGCCTGGAACCCGTTCATGCCGGGCATGATCACGTCCATGATGACCAGGTCGGGCATGTCGACGCGCACGCACTCGATGCCCTCCTCGGCCGTGCTGACGGCGACGACCTGATGCCCGGCCCGCTCAAGCAGCGTGGTGAACACGCGCACGTCGGTCGGCGAGTCGTCGATGATGAGAATGGTGGCCACTGGTCCCCCTCGGAAGCTGCAGTCAGTGGCTCGATACCGTGCTGACGTGGCGATGGATGGCACCAAGCAACTCGTCCCGGGTGAACGGCTTGGTCAGGTATTGCTCGGCGCCGACGATGCGGCCGCGCGCCTTGTCGAACAGGCCGTCCTTGGAGGACAGCATGATCACCGGCGTGGCGCGAAACTGCGGGTTGTTCTTGATCAGTGCGCAGGTCTGGTAGCCGTCCAGCCGCGGCATCATGATGTCGACGAAGATGATGGCGGGCTTCTGGTCGGAAATCTTGGCGAGCGCCTCGAAACCGTCGACCGCGGTCAGCACCTCGCAGCCCTCTTTTTTCAGCAGGGTTTCCGCCGTGCGGCGGATGGTCTTGGAGTCATCGATCACCATGACTTTCAGACCGTCCAACTCGTTAGCGCTCATGTTCAAATTCACTACTCCCCCTGCGGCCCGCCCCGAGCTCAGGATAGTCATCAAGACATGCAACGGCCATGCCGGATGGTGCGCATGCAAAAAATGTCGAAACAACCAACAACAACCGCGCTAAGGCGGTGAATCCAGTAGCTTTGCTGTTTACTGCCTGCCCGCCAAGACTGTCAAGCAATAATCAACGCACCGAGGACCACCATTGCCGGGTGCCCCATAGTGGCACCATCTGGCCACTGACGACAGCGCGGGTCTGCCGGCCTCGTCGCAATTCGGCGCCCCGGCCGGCGCCGCCTTAGTATATCGACCGGACATAACCGCCTTGAGACGCCTGCCGGCCCCACGGCGAGCCACCCTCGGAGAACCACCATGACCCTTTCGGTCGGCATGCTGATGGACCCCATCGGCGCGATCAAGACAGCCAAGGACACCAGCTTCGCGATGTTGCTGGAAGCGCACCGCCGCGGCCACTCGCTGCACTATTTCGAGCAGGGTGACCTGGCGCTGCGCGACGGCGAGCCATGGGCGCGGATCGCCCCGCTGGAGGTGCGCGAGGACCCGCAGCGCTGGTTCACGCTGGGCCCGGCGCAGTGGCGCGACCTGCGCGAGCTGGACGTGGTGCTGATGCGCAAGGACCCCCCGGTCGACGCCCAGTTCATCTACGATACGATGGTGCTGGAGGCGGCCCAGCGCGGCGGCGTGGCGGTGGTCAACGACCCGCGCGCGCTGCGTGACTGCAACGAGAAGCTGTTCGCGCTGGCCTTCCCGCAATGCATCGCGCCGACCCTGGTGTCGCGCGACGCGGGCGAACTGCGCCGGTTCACCGCCGAACACGGCGAAGTGGTGCTGAAACCGCTGGACGGCATGGGCGGGCGCGGCATCTTCCGGGCCCGGACCGGCGACGGCAACCTCAATTCCATGCTGGAAACCCTGCTGGGCGGCGGCCCGCACGGCGAAGGGCGGCAATTCACCATCGCGCAGAAGTTCATCCCGGCGATCAGCGCCGGCGACAAGCGCGTGCTGGTGGTCGATGGTGAGCCGGTGCCTTACGCGCTGGCACGGATCCCGCAAGGCGACGAGTTCCGCGGCAACCTGGCCGCCGGCGGGCGCGGCGTCGGCGTGCCGCTGTCCGAGCGCGACCGCTGGATCGTCAGCCAGGTGGCGCCCGAGCTGCGCCGGCGCGGCCTGCTGTTCGTCGGGCTGGACGTGATCGGTGACTACCTGACCGAGATCAACGTCACGTCCCCGACCTGCGTGCGCGAACTGGACGCGCAGTTCGGGCTTAACATTGCCGGCCAGCTGTTCGACGTCATCGAACGGCACGTCACCGGAAACCGCAACGCGTGAGCGCCACTGCAACCGCCCCTTCGCCGCCCGATCCGATCGGCGCCACCTTGCTGTTCTCGCTGCTGCTGCACGGCGTGCTGCTGCTGGGCATCACCTTCCATTTCGTGAAGCCCTCGCCCAGCCTGCCCACGCTGGACGTGACCCTGGTCAACGTGGCCAACCAGCAGGCGCCGGACAAGGCGGATTTCCTGGCCCAGGCCAACAACACCGGCGGCGGCCGCAGCGACCGCGCGGCGCGACCGTCGGACCTGTTCTCCGGCGCGATCCCCAGGCCCGACCCCGGCATCGCCGCGCAGCCGGTCGAAGCCGCCACCCCGCAGCCGCGCGAAGCCACCCCGATGCGCATGGTCACCACCCGCGGCGCCAGCGATTTCCGCGTGACCAGCGATACGGCGCAGAGCGCGGTCCACCCGCACGAACAGGCGCCCGCCGCCGCCGAGCTGGAGCGCCAGCAGGCGATCGCCCAGCTGGCCGCCGAGCTGCGCCAGAAAAAGGTGGCCTACGCCAAGCGGCCGAAAGTGAAGTACCTCACCGCCAGCACGCGCGAATACGCCTACGCCGCCTACATACGCGGCTGGTCCGACCGGGTCGAGCGGGTCGGCAACCTCAACTACCCGGAGGAGGCGCGCCGCCGCGGCCTGCACGGCGACGTGCTGCTCACCGTGGTGCTCAACCTCGACGGCAGCATCAAGAGCATCGAGGTGATCCAGAGCTCCGGCCAGAAGATCCTGGACGCCGCCGCCGAGCGCATCGTGCGCCTGGCCGCGCCGTTCCCGCCGGCGCCCAGGAGCGCCGAACGTGTCGACGAGATCAACATCACCCGCACCTGGCGCTTCCAGCCGAACAACGTGCTGCAGACGCGCTGAACGAAGGCAACCGATGCCTGCGCCGGGCACGCGCTGCGCTTACAATGTACGCATGACCGCCGTGCAGCCCTCGACCCTGACCGGACACTTCCTGATCGCCATGCCGAACCTGGCCGATCCGCCGTTCTCGCGCGGCGTGGCGCTGCTGTGCCAGCACGACGAGGCCGGCGCGGTGGGCCTGCTGGTGAACCAGCTGTCCGAGTACCGCTTCGGCGACGTGCTGGCGCAGATGAAACTGGAATGCCAGGACAGCGAGCTGGCCGACGCGCCGGTGCTGATCGGCGGCCCGGTACAGCAGGAGCGCGGCTTCGTGCTGCATCACGAACCGGGCGACTGGGATTCCAGCTACCGCATCAACGACCACTGGTCGGTCACCACCTCGCGCGACATCCTGGTGGCGATGGCCGCCGGCGAAGGTCCGCGTCAGGCGATCATGGTGCTCGGCTACGCCGGCTGGGACGCCGGCCAGCTGGAACAGGAACTGATGGCCAACGCCTGGCTCACCGCCGAGGCCTGCGGCCGGGTGGTGTTCGACACCCCGCTGGAGGAACGCTGGAGCGCCGCCGCCGGCCTGGTCGGGGTCGACCCGCGCCAGCTGTCCGGCTACGCGGGCCACGCATGAGCTGCGTGTTCGGCTTCGACGTCGGCAGCCGGATCACCGGCGTGGCGATCGGCAGCACCTACACCGCCAGCGCCCGCGCGCTGGCCACCCTCGCGGTCCGCGACGACAGTCCGGACTGGCCGCGCCTCGACTCGCTGCACCAGCAGTGGCAGCCCGGCACCCTGGTGGTCGGCCTGCCGCTGGCGCTGGACGGCACCGAGCAGCCCGCCAGCCGCCGCGCCCGCCGATTCGCCGCGCAGCTGCAGCAGCGCTACGGCCTGCCGGTGGTGCTGGTCGACGAGCGGCACAGCTCGCAGGAAGCAGCGCAACGTTTCGCCACCGCTCGCGCCGCCGGGCTCAGGCGGCGCCGCGACGCCGCCGACATCGACGCCGAAGCCGCCGCGGTCATCCTCGAACGCTGGCTCGCCGGCGCCGGTGTGCCAGCGGCCGACAACGCCGCCCCCTGAACGAACTTCCCTTTCACTCCAGACCCGCCGCCATGAGCCCTCGCCTGCGCCATCTGACCTCCCTGGAAAACCTGCCGCGCGAGACCATCGAGCGCCTGCTCGACCGCGCCGAGGCGCTGCGCGACGCCTGCGCGCACGGCACCCGCAAGCTCGACGTGCTGGCCGGGCGCACCGTGCTCAACCTGTTCTTCGAGCCGTCCACGCGCACCCGCACCTCGTTCGAGCTGGCCGCGCGGCGGCTGGGCGCCGACGTGGTCAACTTCGACATCGGGCTGTCCTCCACCAGCAAGGGCGAGGAACTGTTCGACACCCTGCACACGCTCGAGGCGATGCACCTGGACGCCATCGTGGTGCGCCACAAGCAGTCGGGCACGCCCGACATGCTGGTGCGCCATGCGATGAGCGGGGTCTCGGTGATCAACGCCGGCGACGGCAACCACGCGCACCCCACCCAGGGCCTGCTGGATGCGCTGACCATCCGCCAGCACCGGCCCGACTTCGGCAACCTGACCGTACTGATCTGCGGCGACATCAAGCATTCGCGGGTGGCCCGCTCGGACATCAACGCGTTCACCGCACTGGGGGTCAGGGAAATCCGCCTGTGCGGGCCGGCCGAGCTGATGCTGCCGGCGGACGAGGCGCCGCAGGTGCGCCGCTACGGCAACTTCGACGAGGCCATCGAGGGCGTCGACGCGGTGATCATGCTGCGCCTGCAGAAGGAGCGCATGGCCAGCATCGAACTGCCGGACGAGGCGGCGTATTTCGCCCACTACGGGCTGGACCGGCGCCGGCTGGGTCTGGCCGCGCCGGGCTGCCTGGTGATGCACCCGGGCCCGCTCAACCGCGGCATCGAGATCGCCTCGGAGGTGGCCGACGGCGCACAGTCGCGCATCCTCGAACAGGTCGGCAACGGCGTGTTCGTGCGCATGGCCGTGCTCGACGAAGTGCTGGCCCGCTGAACCGCCCCGCCGACCGGCGGTCGCCCGCTGCCGGCCACGGCAATGCCACGGGCAAGCGGGCATAATCACCGGCGCGGCATTCACCACATTGGGGATCAACATGCGATCGACGACGCGATACATCGCGCTGGTTTTCGCCGGCGTCATGCTGGCGGCCTGCAGGCACAAGGACAAGGACGCGCCGCTGGCTTTCGTGCCGGCGGACACGCCGTACGTGGTGGCCAACCTCGACATCATGGACGACGCCACCCGCGGCGCCCTGCTTGCCCAGGCCGACGCGCAGCTGCCGTCCCAGCTCGCCCAGCTCGACGCCAGCGCCGAGCGGTTGAGCAGGAAGGACCCCGATGGCGCGCGCCTGCTGCGCGCGCTGCGCGCCGAATTCAACGGCAAGACCATCGAGGGCTTCGCCCAGGGCGCCGGCCTGAACCTCAAGGGCTACTCCGCCTTCTACGGCCTGGGCCTGGCCCCGGTGCTGCGCTTCCAGCTGAGCGACCCGGGCGCGTTCGAGGGCTTCATCGGCAGGCTGGAAACCGCCTACGGCAAGAAGCTCGATGTCGCCAGCGTGGACAAGCAGGGCTACCGCAAGTACGCCTTCCCTGCTTCCGGCACCGAGCTGGTGCTGGCCACGGTGAACGAGCAGGCGGTGGCCGCGCTGCTGCCGGCGGATGTCTCGCCGGCGCTGCTGCGCCAGGCGCTGGGCCTGGATCGACCGCAGAAGAGCCTGCAGGACGATGGCCGGCTGAAGGCGCTGGCCAAGGCCAAGGGTTACCAGAAGTGGCTGCTCGGCGAACTGGATCTGACCCGCGCGCTGCCGCTGGCGATCGGCGGCAAGGATCCGCTGGTCGGCGCGATCCAGAAGGCCCATGCCGAAGCCATCGCGGCGAAGACCGGCGAGCCGGTCGCCACCCAGCTGCAGAGCTCGCCCAGCTGCGGCACCGACGCTGCGCGCATCGCCGCGCGCGTGCCGGCCATGAGCTTCGGCTACACCAGGCTGGACGCAAAGCACCAGGACGTGCGTTTCGACGTGGCGCTGGCCAGCGACATCAGTCAGGTCTTCGCCGGGCTCAAGGTGGCGCTGCCCGGCCTGGGCGGCACCGGCACCGCGCCGTTCGACCTGAGCCTGGCCCTGCCGGTCGCCGAGGCCCGCACGTTCTGGCTGGCCCAGGCCGAGGCGGTGGCCGCCAAGCCGTTCAGCTGCCCCTCGCTGACCGACCTCAACGACAGCTTCGCCAAGCTCGGCCCCGCCATGCAGAAGGCGGCGATCCCGCCGTTCGGCGACATGCTCGGCCTGCGCATCGCGCTGGACTCGCTGGCGGCGGGCAAGGAGGGCGCCGTGCCCACCTTCAGCGGGCGCGTGCTGATCGGCACCAACAACCCCGACGGCCTGTTCGCGATGGGCCAGATGATGGTGCCCGCGCTGGCCGCGCTGAAACCGGGCCATGACAGCAAGCCGCTGCCGCTGCCGAAGGACATGATCGGCATGCTGGGCCAGCCGGCCTGGCTGGCCATGGGCGAGAAGGCGCTCGCCTTCGGCATCGGCGCCGGCGAGGACGCCCGCCTGGGCGATACTCTCAAGGACCCGACCGGCGACGCCGGCCGGATGGGCCGCATGCACATCAGCGGCGCGATGTACCTGAGCTGGCTGCAACTGATGGAGCAGAAGATCGACAGCGTGGCCGCCGCCACCGCAGCGATCGGCAAGAGCGACGAGCCGTCGATCGACGACTCGGGCGACAGTGCGGCCGAGGCCGCCGCCGAGCTGGCCCGCACCAAGGCCCAGTTCGCCGCCATGAAATCGCAGGCCGAGCGCGTCGACAGCATCGATGCCCAGATGCACGTGGACCAGGGCGGCATGGTGATCACCAGCCAGACTGCGCTGAAGTAGACATCGGCACCGAGGAAAAGCCGGGGCGCGGCGACGCACCGGCTTTTTTAATGCGCGGCTCGCGACATCCAACGCGATGACAACATCGCCATGAGCTGCCTTTCGCCTCCGCAATCCCGCGCTGAACCGGCGCCTACTGAAGCCACGCGGCGTTCACGGCCCGGTTGTTGCCATGGCGACGACAGTATCCCGCCGGTCGCTGCGGCAGGCAGGCATCGTCAGCCCACCGGGGAGATCGCCATGCGCACTCCCACGATCCGCCACGGCTTGTATGCCACCACCCTCGTGCTCGCCTTCGCGGCCATCCCGTTCGGCCAGGTCGCAGCCCAGGACGCCGGCGCGCGCATGCAGCAGTCCTCCGAGAACCAGACCGTGCCGGACCAGGCGGCCGATGCCTGGATCACCACCAAGGTGAAATCCGAGTTCGGCACCACCAAGGGCATCCCGGCCACCGACATTTCGGTGTCGACCCACGATGGCGTGGTCACGCTCAGCGGCACGGTTGCCTCGCAGGCCCAGAAGGACCACGCCGAACGCGTCGCCCAGCTCATCAAGGGCGTGAAGAGCGTGGACGCCAGCGGCCTGACCGTCGGCGGCACGCCGCCCGCGGAGAAGTAACTCAACGAGGCACCAACGAAGCGAAAAAAGGCGCCTGCAGGCGCCTTTTTTCCGGCAGGGTGGCCGCCTCAGCGGTTGAGGAAATTGCTGCTGAAGTTCTGCGAGTCGCGGTTTTCCTCCAGCTCGACGCCTTCCAGGCCCTGTGACAGGGTATGCGCGTCGCCGCCCTGGGCCAGCTTGATGCGCAGGCGCACCTCGTTGGAACTGTCGGCGTAGCGCAGGGCATCCTCGTAGCTGATCTCGCCGGCGTGGTACAGCTCGACCAGGCTCTGGTCGAAGGTCTTCATGCCGAGCAGGGTGGACTCCTTCATCACTTCCTTCAGCTTGTGGATCTCGCCCTGGCGGATGTAGTCCTGCACCAGCGGCGTGCCCAGCAGAATCTCCACCGCGACCCGGCGGGCCTTGCCGTCGGGTGTGGGGATCAGCTGCTGCGCCACGATGCCTTTCAGGTTCAGCGACAGGTCCATCAGCAGCTGCTGGCGGCGATCCTCCGGGAAGAAGTGCAGGATGCGGTCCATCGCCTGGTTGGCATTGTTCGCGTGCAGCGTGCACAGCACCAGGTGGCCGGTTTCGGCGAAAGCGATCGCGTGGTCCATGCCCTCGCGGGTGCGGACTTCGCCGATCATGATCACGTCCGGCGCCTGGCGCAGGGTGTTCTTCAGCGCGTTGTCCCAGCTGTCGGTGTCGATGCCGACCTCGCGCTGGGTGATGATGCAGCCCTCGTGCTTGTGCACGTACTCGATCGGGTCCTCGATGGTGATGATGTGCCCGGTCGAGTTCTGGTTGCGGTAGCCGATCATCGCCGCCAGCGAGGTCGATTTGCCCGAGCCGGTGGCGCCGACGAAAACGATGATGCCGCGCTTGGTCATCGCCAGTTGCTTGATCACCGGCGGCAACGTCAGCTCCTCGATGGTGGGGATCTTCGACTCGATCCGGCGCAGCACCATGCCCACGCAGTTGCGCTGGTAGAAGCACGACACGCGGAAGCGGCCCACGCCCTGCGCGGAGATCGCGAACTGGCACTCGTGGGTCTTCTCGAACTCCTCGCGCTGGCCCGGCGTCATCACGTTGAGCACCATGTCGCGCGCCTGCTGCACGCTGAGCGGGCTCTGCGTGATCGGCACGATCCGGCCCTGCACCTTCATCGAAGGAGCGACGCCCGCGGTGATGAACAAATCGGAGGCCTTCTTGTGCACCATCAGTTTCAGGAACGAGGTGAAATCGAAGTCGCTCATGGCGTCTGTCCCCGGGATTCGAGATTCGGGATTCGGGATTCGTCAAAGCTGCCGACCCGCGCACTGCGCTCCTGGCCGGCAACCTGCCCTTCCGTGCAAGCGTGGGAATATCGAGCCGCGACGCGATCCCGGCTTTCGCCAATCCCGAATCCCGAATCCCGAATCCCGACGCTCATTTGAAATTGTCCTTGTTCTTGGCGTAGGCCTGCGCCTGCTGGCGCGTCACCAGGCCGCGCTTGACCAGATCCTGCAGGCACTGGTCCAGCGTCTGCATGCCGAACTGCTGGCCGGTCTGGATCGACGAGTACATCTGCGCCACCTTGTCCTCGCGGATCAGGTTGCGGATGGCCGGTATGCCAACCATGATCTCGTGCGCCGCGATGCGCCCGCCGCCGACCTTCTTCAGCAGCGACTGCGAGACCACCGCGCGCAGGCTTTCGGACAGCATCGAGCGCACCATCGGCTTCTCGCCGGCGGGGAACACGTCGATGATGCGGTCGATGGTCTTCGCCGCCGAGCTGGTATGCACGGTGGCGAACACCAGGTGGCCGGTCTCCGCCGCGGTCAGCGCCAGGCGGATGGTTTCCAGGTCACGCAACTCGCCGACCAGGATGTAGTCCGGGTCTTCGCGCAGCGCCGAACGCAACGCTTCATTGAAGCCCAGCGTGTCGCGGTGGATCTCGCGCTGGTTGACCAGGCACTTCTGCGAGGTGTGCACGAACTCGATCGGGTCTTCGATCGTGAGCATATGCCCGTATTCGTTCTTGTTGATGTGGTCGACCATCGCCGCCAGCGTGGTCGACTTGCCCGAGCCGGTCGGGCCGGTCACCAGGATCAGGCCCTGCGGCTGCTCGATCAGTTCCTTGAAGATAGGCGGCGAGCCGAGATCCTCCAGCGTCAGCACCTCGGACGGAATGGTGCGGAACACCGCGCCGGCGCCGCGGTTCTGGTTGAACGCGTTGACGCGGAAGCGCGCCAGCCCGGGAATCTCGAACGAGAAGTCGGTTTCGTAGAATTCTTCGTAGTCGCGCCGCTGCTTGTCCGACATGATGTCGTAGATCAGCGAGTGCACCTGCTTGTGCTCGAGCGCGGGGATGTTGATGCGGCGGACATCACCGTCGACGCGGATCATCGGCGGCAGCCCGGCGGACAAGTGCAGGTCCGAGGCCTTGTTCTTCACCGAGAAGGCAAGCAGTTCGGCAATGTCCATGAAGTCGTTTCCCCTCAACCGATCGTCTGGATGGCATGGATTCGTCTGCCACATCCGGGGCCGCATGACGTCCGCGGGCGTGGTGCGCCGCAGCGCATGGCAACCGGCATCACGACACCACCTGGACGAGCTTTCCGCACCCCTGTAGCCGCGTCGATACTACTCGGGCAAGTGGCTGTGCGGCCAGTCTTTCCGCCCTCCATGCGCAAACTGCCAACGCGGTTTGCGCACCCGGTCGAAAAAATCGCCAGCCGGCTCCGGCGACGCGCTGCCGCGCGACCTTCCGCCGGCAAAACCCGTCGCTCGCGCGCCGGCTCCGGTAAGGTATGTGGTCTGGACGGACGAGGAGCCCTGCATGACACGACTTGCCTTCATCGGCGGCGGCAACATGGCGCGCAGCCTGATCGGCGGCTTGCTGAAAACCGGCGTGGCACCGGCTACCCTCAGCGTGGCCGAGCCGCTGGCCGAAGCGCGTCAGGCGCTGGGCCGCGACTTCGGCATCGCCTGCTATGCCGAGAACCGGCTGGCCGTGGCGGACGCCGAGGTGATCCTGCTGGCGGTGAAACCGCAGGTGATGCCGTCGATCCACGCCGACCTGTGCGACCTCCTGCAGCGCCACCGGCCGTTGCTGATCTCGATCGCCGCCGGCGTGCGGCTGGACCAGCTGGAGCGCTGGTTCGGCAGCGGGCTGCCGATCGTGCGCTGCATGCCCAACACGCCGGCGCTGATCGGCGTCGGCGCCACCGGCCTGTGCGCCAACCACCGGGTCAGCCCGGCGCAGAAGGCGCGGGCGCAGCACATCCTCGACGCCGCCGGGATCACCCGCTGGATCAACGACGAGGCGCTGATGGATACCGTCACCGCGCTGTCCGGCTCCGGCCCGGCGTACTTCTTCGCCCTGGTCGAGGCGCTGGAAGCCGCCGCGGTGGCGCAGGGCCTGCCCCGCGACACTGCTCGCGCACTCGCCGCGCAAACCTGCCTGGGTGCCGGCCGCATGCTGGTGGAGGGCGGCGAAGACCCGGCCGTGCTGCGCCAGCGCGTCACCTCGCCGCATGGCACCACCCAGGCTGCGCTGGAAAGCTTCGCCGCCGACGGCCTGCCGCACGTCGTCGCCCGCGCCGTGGCCGCCGCCACGCAGCGCGGTGTGGAACTTGCCGCCGAACTGGACCAGCTGCCGTGAGCTACCTGCTGAATGCGCTGTCCCTGCTGCTCGACCTGGCGTTCGACGCGGTGGTCGCGCTGTTGCTGCTGCGCGTGGCTGCCGAAGCCTGCCGCGCCGATTTCCACAATCCGCTGAGCCAGTTCGTCTACCGCAGCACCAACCCGGTGCTGGCACCGATCCGCCGCGTGTTGCCGAACTGGCGCCGGATCAACCTGGCCGCCCTGCTGCTGGCCTGGCTGGCGATGCTGCTCAAGCGCCTGCTGCTGTTCGCCCTGCTCGGGGTGATGCCGCAACCGCTTGGCCTGATCGTGCTGTCGCTGGCCGAGCTGCTCGACTTCGTGCTGCTGTGCTACCTGGTACTGATCTTCGGCTGGTCGCTGCTGAGCATGTTCGCGGTGGACCGCCGCCACCCCATGCTGCAGCTGGCCGGCAGCATCGTCGCCCCGCTGCTGCGCCCGCTGCACGGCCGGCTGATCATCGGCCAGATCGATTTCGCGCCGATGGCGGTGATGATCGCGCTGCTGCTGGTGCGGCTGCTGGTCGCGGCGCCGTTGCTGGATCTGGGGGCGCGATTGGCACTGGGCGCCTGAGTTTTCTCTCGTGGCGGCTGAAGCAAGGGCCCAAGAGCTTTCGTGCGCCTGCGGCGCCCGAGTTACTTTCTCTCGCTTGCCCGAGAGAAAGTAACCAAAGAGAGGGGCACCCCGCTTACGCGCCTTGCGGGCATCCTGCCCGCAAGGTCCGCGGCCGGGTGGTGGGGTTTGTCGACAGCACATCGGGCAACCGCTCCTGCGTTGCCTCAACTCCGGCATCCATGCCGTTGCCTGTGCTGACGACAAACTGGCCGGCATTCATGCCGGCCACCCTGCGGGCTTTTCCACCACCCGTCCGCCGCTTCAGAGGGGACCCCGGTAGAGCAGCGCGCATCCTGCGCGCACTCTTCAGAGGAGCCAGATCAAAAGCACGAGCGAAGCCACAGCAAAGCGACGCTTTGCTGTGGCTGTGGCTTTTCAGCTTCATCACCGAGTGCGGGCCACGATGGCCCGCTGCTCTGCCCGGGGTCCCTTGCGCGGCGGTGAGCCGGGGTCGACAGGCCGCGCAGCGGGCGTTGCCAGGGATGGCAACGCCTTTTCGCGCGGGCAGGAGCCCGCTCGAAAAGCCCGGCCCCGGCTCACGGACTTGCCGGACAGGATGTCCGGCAAGCGCCAAGCGGGGTGGCCTTATCTCTTTGGTTACTTTCTCTTTGGCCACGCCAGTACTGTCCGGGGAAAGCGCACGCGGAGCTTGGTAAACGGTTGATCTGAGGGCAGTAACCGACGCTTTCCGGGTGTTAGCGATTTCAACCCGGTTTGCCTCAGGCTGGACGACGTCACCTCGGAGGACGTCGTCATGCATGAAGGGCGCTTTGTGTTTACGCAGCTCATGCAGCATCTGCCGATGCATACGTTTCGTCGCCTCGTTGCCAAGTTCGATGGCAATCGTTATGTGAAGCGATTCGCGTGCCTCGATCAGTTCCTGTGTATGGCCTTTGCTCAACTCACCGGACGCGAAAGCCTGCGCGATATCGAGATCTGTTTGCGCGCTCATCAGGCCAAGCTCTATCACTTGGGCATTCGTGGGCATGTAGCACGCAGCACACTGGCCGATGCCAATGAACAACGTGACTGGCGCATCTATGCCGAGTTCGCGCAAACCCTGATCGCCACGGCGCGCCGTCTCTACGTCAACGAACCGCTCGACGTCGAATTGGCACACACTGCCTATGCGCTCGACTCCACCACGATCGAGTTGTGCCTGTCGGTGTTCCCGTGGGCGCGGGCGATGCATCCCGGCCGCGGTGGATTGAAGGTACATACGCTGCTCGACATTCGCGGCGCAATCCCTACGGTCATCAGCTTTTCCGAGTCCCGCCAGCACGATGTCCACATGCTCGACGAGCTCGTGCCTGAACCTGGCGCGATCTATCTGATGGACCGCGCCTATCTCGATTTCGAGCGGCTCTATCGATTCCACTGCGAAGGTTCCTTCTTCCTGATGCGCACCAAGAAGAACCTCCGAGTGCGGCGACGCTACTCCCATCCGGTGTCTGATCGCACGCTCATCGGTTGCGATCAGACCGTCGTGTTGACACGGGACGTCGTCCGCAAGAAATACCCTGGCCCGCTACGCCGTGTACGCGTGCGTGACACCGACAGCGGTCAGTCCATCGTCTTGCTGACCAATCACTTTGTGCTTCCTGCGGCGACCATCAGTGCCCTGTATCGCCACCGTTGGCAGATCGAAATTTTCTTCAAATGGATCAAGCAGCACCTGCGCATCAAGGCGTTCTTCGGCACCTCGCCCAACGCAGTGAAGACGCAGGTCTGGATCGCCGTCGCCGTCTACGTGCTGATCGCCATCGTGCGCAAGCGTCTCCAGCTGACGACTTCACTCTATGAACTTCTACAGATTCTGAGTGTGACGTTGTTCGAGCAAACCCCGCTGGAATGCGCCTTGCGGCGGCAGGAACCACAGCTTTCTGCCGACGACGACGCTAACCAACTGATTCTATTTCCGGATTAACCGGACAGTACTGGGCCACGCAAAGAGAAAGTGACTCGGCTGCCGTAGGCAGACGAAAGCTTTTGCTTCTGACGCTCTTCGCTCCCCGCGCAAAGAGAAAGTAACTCGGGCGCCGGAGGCGCACGAAAGCTCTTGCCTCTGATCCTTTTTCGCTTTGAATGAAGCAAGAGCATCGCGCACAGGGTGCGCTTACCACAACCGGAAAGTGGAAGGCTCAGCGCAGCGCCCATGCGGTGATGATCCGATGGATCTCGTCCAACCCGTCGAACAGCGCCGCCGGCCCCGGCTGCAGGATGATCGGTGATTTGACCTCGTGCAGCTCGCCATCGAGCACCGCGGGGATCGTGCCCCACCCTGGCCGCTCCGCGACTTTGTCCGGGCGAAACCGCTTGCCGCACCAGGAGCCAAGGATGATGTCCGGTGCACGGCGCACCACCTCGTCGCCGTTCGGCAGGATACGCTGCTTCGCCAGCGGCTCGCGGGCCAGTTCGGGGAAGCAGTCGTCGCCGCCGGCGATGCCGATGATCTCGGCGACCCAGCGGATGCCGGTGATGATCGGCTCGTCCCATTCCTCGAAATACACCTTCGGCCGCCGCGGCAGCTGCGCGGCCGCGGCGCGGATTTCGGCGATATGTCGCTCGGCGCGCTGCGCATACGCCTCGGCCTTCTCCTGTGCGCCGACCATCGCGCCGAGCCGGCGGATGTAGGCCAGGATGCCGTCGACGCTGCGGTGGTTGCTGATCCACACCTCGACGCCGGCCTTGACCAGCTCGCGCGCGATGTCCGCCTGGATGTCGGAGAAACCGATCGCCAGGTCCGGTTCCAGTTTCAGGATCTCGCCGATCTTCGCGCTGGTGAAGGCGGAGACTTTCGGCTTCTCCCGGCGTGCGCGCGGCGGCCGCACGGTGAAGCCGGAGATGCCGACGATGCGCCGCTCCTCGCCGAGCGCGTACAGAACCTCGGTCGGCTCCTCGGTGAGGCAGACGATGCGTTGCGGGAAGTGGTCGGGCCAACCGGCAGCGGGGGCAGCGTGATCCATGCGTTCAGTTCCCCAGCACGGTGACCACCACCTTGCGCTGGTGCGGGTCGAGGCGGTGTTCCCACAGATAGATGCCCTGCCAGGCGCCAAGCATGAGCTTGCCGCTATGCACCGGCACGCCGAGGCTGACCCCGGTGAGGATCGAGCGCACATGCGCGGGCATGTCGTCCGGACCTTCCGCGTCGTGTCGGAAGATCGCATCGCCATCGGGCACCGCGCGCGCGAACCAGCGCTCCAGGTCATCGCGCACCGTGGGGTCGGCATTCTCGCTGATCAGCAGCGAGCAGCTGGTGTGCGCGGTGAACACCTGCGCGATGCCGGTCTGCACATGGCTGGCTGCCACGGCGTCGCCGACCTGTGCGGTGATCTCGCTGAAGCCGCGCCCGCGCGTGTGCACGGTGAAGCTGCCCTGCGCCACATGCTCGGCGGGCAGCGCGCGGGTCACGGGTAGAGCATCCGGCTGGTCCAGGTCTGGCCGTGGCGATCCCAGCGCACGCGCTCGTGCAGGCGGAACTCGGCGCCGTACCAGAACTCGAGCATGTCCGGCTCCACCACGAAGCCGCCCCAGTGCGGCGGCCGGGTCACCTCGCGACCGTCGAATTGCTGCTCGTAGCGCGCCACCCGCTGCTCGAACGTGTCGCGGTCAGGCAAGGTCTGCGACTGCAGCGAAGCCCACGCGCCGATCTGGCTGCCACGGGCGCGGCTGGCGAAGTAGGCGTCCGACTCTTCCGCCAGCAGCTTGCGCGCCACGCCTTCCACGCGCACCTGCACGCCCTCGCGCAACTGCTTCCAGTGGAAGCACAGCGCCACCTGCGGGTGCGCCTCGAGCTGGCCGCCCTTGTCGCTGTCGTAGTTGGTGTAGAAGCGGAAGCCGCGCTCGTCGGCGCCCTTGAGCAGCACGATGCGCGAGGCGACCCGGCCGGCGGCGTCCACGGTGGCCAGGTTCATCGCGGTCGGTTCGCGCTCGCCACTGGCCGTGGCTTCCTCCAGCAGGCGCTGGAAGGTATCTAGAATTTCGGATTTGAGCATGGTGTCTGAAAACTTTCCTTTTGCATCGTGGCCGACACGCGCCATCATGGTGCGGATGAATCCGACCGATAATAATGCAATGCACCGTCCCTCCAGTATCCGGCCGGCCTGGAAGGCAGCGCCATCTTCCGCCACGACATGTGAAGGACGCAGCGACATGCCCGCTGGCGCCATGCCCGGCAGGCGCGGCCTGCCGGTGGCGGAAATCCCTCCCGGAAGCACGGTGTGCCGCGGATGACGCCCCACGCCGACCTGCAGAACGAGGCCCTCGCCGGCCACCTGCTCGACCAGTACGCCGGGCGCATCGCCCGCTCGCGGCGCCCGTACATCCTCGGTCTGTCCGGCCTGCAGGGCAGCGGCAAGAGCACCCTGGCACGGGTAATGAAGGCCGCGGCCGAAGCCCGCGGCTGGCCCACCGAGGTGCTTTCGCTGGATGACTTCTACTACACCCGCAGCGACCGCGAGGCGCTGGCGCGCGACGTGCATCCGCTGCTGCGCAGCCGTGGCGTGCCGGGCACGCACGAGATCGAGCTGCTGATGTCGGTGCTGGCGGCGCTGCCGCAGGCCTCGGACAAGCTGCCGGTGTCGCATCCACGCTTCGACAAGGGCCGCGATACCCGCTTCCCGCCGTCGCGCTGGCCGCGCACCACGCGGCCGCCGAAGCTGGTCATCGTGGAAGGCTGGGCGCTGGGCATCCGGCCGCAGCCGCAGGTCGCGCTGGCCTGGCCGGTCAACGAACTGGAGCGCAACGAGGACCCCGACGGCAGCTGGCGGCACTGGGTCAACAAGCAGTTGCGCGGCTACCAGCCGCTGTGGCGCAAGTTCGATGCGCTGATCGTGCTGCAGGCGCCGAGCTGGGAGATCGTGCGCCGCTGGCGTGGCGAGCAGGAGCAGGAACTGCTGGCCCGGCACGCGCCGCTGGCGATGGATGCGGCGGCAATGGAACGGTTCCTGGCGCACTTCGAGCGGCTCAGCCGGCACGCGCTGGCCACCCTGCCGGCGCTGGCCGATACCTGCGTGGAGTACGACGACGACCGCCACGTGACCGGCCTCAGCCACGGCTGAACGGGCACCGGCGAAGCACGCGCCGCCGCGGCCTCGCCGGCGCGGGGCGATCAGTCGACGATGAAATTGACCTTCATGTTCACCCGCCACTCGGTGATGGTGCCGTCGTCCTTGGTCACCACCTTGATCTCGTTGACCCAGGCGCCCTTGATGTTCTTCACTGACTCGCCGGCCTTTTTCAGGCCGCTCTGCACGGCGTTTTCCATGCTCTTGCTGGACGAGGCGTTGATTTCGATGACCTTGGCTACCGACATGGCGTCAATCTCCGGTGGAATCGTGCAAGCGGCACGCGACGCTCCCCCCGCTCCGGAACCCGAGTCTGTCCCGCGCTCGCCCGCGGCAGCAAGCCGCACTGCAAAATCACCTCACGTTGACGCCTCCACCTGCACCGCCGTGCCGTAGGCCAGCACTTCGGTAACGCCCTGAGCGACGTCGTTGGCGTCGTAGCGCATCGCCACCACCCCGTTCGCGCCCATCGCGGCGGCATGCTGCAGCATCAGCTCGAACGCCTCCTCGCGCGCCTTCTCGCACAACTCGGTGTAGATCGAGATGTTGCCGCCGACGATGGTCTGCAGCGCGGCGCCGAGATTGCCGACCACGCTGCGCGAACGCACGGTGATGCCGCGCACGATGCCGAACGAACGCACGATGCGGCAACCGGGAATCTCGTTGGCGGTGCTGACCTGGTGATGCGGAACGGTGTTGGCCATGGCGGTTCTCCTTCGGTGGATGGTTCAGCCGTCGAGCAGCGCGGCGTAGCCTTCGCGCGCGTCCGACCATTGCGGCGCCCAGCCGCTGGCGCGCAGCTTCGCGTTGCTGAGCCGCTTGCTGCCGACGCCGACCGGTGGCGCGCCTTCCGCCGGCAAGGGGGCATCGATCAGTGTCGCAAGGAAGTCGTACAACTCGTCGAGCGGCATCGGGGTGTCGTCCACACCGAGATACAGCGGCTGCGGCGACTTCAGCCGCAGCAGGTGCACGATCGCGGCGGCCGCGTCGTCGATGTGGATCCGGTTGGCCCAGTGCGGCGCCTCGCGCGGTACGCGCAACTGCCCGCCACGCAGGCGCTCGACCAGCTGCAACCGCCCCGGCCCGTACAGGCCGGCCAGCCGCAACACGGTCGACGGCAGCGGCTGCTGCGCCAGCCACTGCTCGGCCTCGAGCAGCACCGCGCCGTTGAAGCCCGCCGGGTCGGCCGGTGTGGTCTCGTCGACCCAGTCGCCGTCATGCTCGCCGTACACGGCGCTGGAGGAAACCAGCAGTACGCGCTGCAACTGGCGGACATCGAGCGCGTCGAGCAGGTAGCGCAGGCCGTCCACGAAGATCGCGCGGTACGCCGCCTTGTCGCGCGCCGCCGGCGCCGGCAGATAGACCAGCCGGGTGACGCCCGCGGGCAACCCGCCCAGGCTGGCCGGATCGGTGAGGTCGCCGCGCAGCCAGTGGATACCGTGCTTGCCGCGCGCCGGCGGCTGGCGCCGCAGCGCCCAGACTTCGTCGCCGCGAGCGCGCAGGCGCTGCGCCACGCGCTCGCCCAGGTCGCCGCATCCGGCCAGCAGGACACGTTCGCTCACTTGCCGCCCTCCCGTCGCGCTGCCCGGGCCGATCCGCCCTGTTAGCATCTGCGCATGAACCCTTCACCCAACCTGTTCCTCATCGGCCCGACCGGCGCCGGCAAGAGCTCGATCGGGCGACGACTTGCGGCTCATTATGACCTGAGCTTCGTCGATCTCGACCAGGAGATCGAGCGCCACTGCGGCGCGGACGTGAACCGGGTGTTCGAGATCGAGGGCGAGGCGGGTTTCCGCCAGCGCGAGAGCGCGCTCTTGGACGAATGCAGCCGCCGCGACGGCGTGCTGCTGGCCACCGGTGCCGGGGCAGTGCTGGCCGAAGCCAACCGCCGGCGGCTGCGCGAGCGCGGCTACGTGGTGTGGCTGCAGGCCAGCATCGAACAGCAACTGGAGCGGCTGGAGCGCGACCACCACCGCCCGCTGCTGGCGGTGGCCAACCGCCGCGAGCGGCTGCAGGCGATGGCGCAGGTGCGCGAACCGCTCTACCGTGAGCTCGCCGACCTTGCAGTACCCGGCGAACCCGACAGCCTCGCCGCCAGCGGCGAACGCTGCATCGCGCTGATCGACCGTCATTGGCAGCGCCCCGGCGCAGCACCCAGGCAGACCGCATGAACGACCCGGCACGCCAGACCGTCACCGTCGCCCTCGGCCAGCGCAGCTACCCGGTGTGGATCGGCGCCGGCCTGCTGCACGACCACGCGCGCTGGCGCGCCATGCTGCGCGGGCGCCACGCGCTGGTGGTCAGCAACACCACCGTGGCGCCGCTGTACCTGCCGCGCATCGAGGCGGGGCTGGACGGCCTGCGCTGGGCCAGCTTCCTGCTCGACGACGGCGAAGCGCACAAGAGTTTCGCCAACGTCGGCCGCGTGCTGGAAGCGCTGGGCGAGCTCGGCGCCACCCGCGACGCCTGCGTGATTGCGCTGGGCGGCGGCGTGGTCGGCGACCTGGCCGGTTTCAGTGCGGCGTGCTGGATGCGCGGCATCGACTTCATCCAGATGCCCACCACCTTGCTGGCGATGGTCGATTCCTCGGTGGGCGGCAAGACCGGCGTGAACCTCCCGGTGGGCAAAAACCTCGCCGGCGCGTTCCACCAGCCGCGCGCGGTGGTCGCCGACATCGACACCCTGGCGACCCTGCCCGGGCGCGAATACCGCGCCGGCCTGGCCGAGGTGATCAAGGGCGCGGCGATCGGCGACGAGCCGTTCTTCGCCTGGCTGGAGCAGCACGCCGCCGCGCTCGCCGCGCGCGAGCCCGCCACGGTGCAGGAAGCGATCGCGCGCAAGGTGGCCTACAAGGCCGGCGTGGTCGCGCGCGACGAAACCGAACAGGGGGAGCGCGCCTTGCTCAACCTCGGCCATACCTTCGGCCACGCCCTGGAAACCGCCGGCCACTACACCGCCCTGCTGCACGGCGAGGGCGTGGCCATCGGCATGCTGCTGGCGGCACGCCTGTCCGAGCGGCTCGGCATGAGCGCACCGGCCGCCAGCACCCGCCTGCAGCGCCTGCTGGAAGCCGTCGGGCTGCCGATGGCGGTGCCGCCCGGGATGGATCCGCCACAGCTGCTGGCGCTGATGCGGCTGGACAAGAAGAACACCGCCGGCACCTTGCGGCTGATCCTGTGGCGCGGCATCGGCCGGGCGGAAATCGTCGCCGGCGTGGCCGAGGCCGACGTGCTGGCTGTGCTGACCGAAGCCACCTCAGCACCGTAGGGCGGGCACCGCCCGCCGCATTCGGCCGAGGCATGGCGACGCATCGAGAAGCCGGTGGACAGTGTCCGCCCCGCAAACACCATCCGCCGCGCATGTGACGACGTGCCCACCCGTGCAACGGGTGCCACCGCGCAAATCCTATAGACTGTGGCGTCCGGCCACGCGCCTGTTCGTGCTGCACTTCCGAAATCCATGCGCCTCTACCTGCAAACCGTGCCCGGCAGTACCGACGCCCCCCGCTACGTCCAGATCACGCTGGAACAGGATCTGCTCGGCGGCTGGACGCTGTACCGCGAATCCGGCACCCAGGGCGGCCGCGCCAGCATGAAGCGCGAGCAGTTCCTGGAGCGCGACGAGGCCGTGGCCGCGTTCGAGAAAGCCCGCGATACGCAGCTCAAGCGCGGCTTCCGCCTGATGTTTGCCCAGGGCCTGGAAGGCCCGTATGGACGTTGAAATGCCTGTTCAAGAACTGAAGAACGATCGCTTCCTGCGCGCCCTGCGCCGCGAACCCACCGACACCACGCCGATCTGGGTGATGCGCCAGGCCGGCCGCTATCTGCCGGAGTACCGCGCCACCCGCGAGCGCGCCGGCAGCTTCATGGGCCTGGCGCAGCACCCCGAGTTCGCCTGCGAGGTGACCCTGCAGCCGCTGCAGCGCTTCGAGCTGGACGCGGCGATCCTGTTCTCCGACATCCTCACCATCCCCGACGCGATGGGCCTGGGCCTGTCGTTCGCCCACGGCGAGGGCCCGCAGTTCGCGCGCCCGGTGCGCAGCGCCGCCGACGTCGCCAGACTCGCCGTGCCCGACATGGACGGCGAGCTGCGCTACGTGATGGACGCGGTGCGCCTGATCCGCCGCGAGCTGCACGGCCGCGTGCCGCTGATCGGTTTCTCCGGCAGCCCGTGGACGCTGGCCTGCTACATGGTCGAGGGCGCCGGCTCGCGCGACTTCGCCACGCTGAAGGCGATGTGCTGGAACGAGCCGAAGCTCGCCCACCAGCTGCTCGACACGCTGGCGCAGTCCGTCGCCGCCTACCTGGTCGCCCAGGCCGAAGCCGGCGCGCAGGCGCTGATGATCTTCGACACCTGGGGCGGCCTGCTCGGCCCGGCGCCGTTCCGCGAGTTCTCGCTGCGCTATATGGCGCAGATCGTGGCCGCTCTGAAGGCCGATGCCCATGCGCGCGAACTGCCGGTGATCCTGTTCTCCAAGGGCGCCGGCATGCACCTGGTCGAAATGGCCGATTCGGGCTGCGCCGCGCTCGGCGTCGACTGGACGGTGGACCTCGCCGACGCGCGCCGCGCCGTCGCCGGCAAGGTGGCGCTGCAGGGCAACCTCGACCCCGCCGTGATGCGCGCCAGCCCCGAAGTGATCCGCCACGAGGCCCGCGCCGTGCTCGACAGCTACGGCAACCACCCCGGCCACGTGTTCAACCTCGGCCACGGCGTCACGCCGGAAGTGGATCCGGAACACCTGAAGGTGCTGGTGGACGAAGTGCACGCGTACGGGCGCATCCTGCGCGGCAGTTGAGTAACGCGCGAAGGAGTGAACCGATGGGATGGCTCGTCACCAAGTACCTGGTCACCGCGGCCGTCGTCGTGCTCGTCTCCGAAGCCGCCAAGCGCAGTGATCGCCTCGGCGGCCTGATCGCCGCGTTGCCGCTGGTCACCGTGCTGGCCCTGATCTGGCTGTACGTCGAACGCCAGCCGCAGGAAAAAATCGCCAACCACGCCTGGTACACGTTCTGGTATGTGGTGCCGACGCTACCCATGTTCCTGGCCTTCCCCGTACTACTGCCGCGCCTCGGCTTCTGGCCGACCCTGCTCACCTGCGCGCTGATCACCGTAGCGTGCTTCTGGCTGTTTGCGCTGCTGGTGCGACGGTTCGGGATCGACTTGCTGTAACGCTCTTGTCCATTGCCCTGCCGGGGTGAACGGCGGCCGCTTGGGCCATCCGGCCTGCGCCCGTACAATGGCCGCTTTACACCATATGTGCGTGCCCTCTGCGGCGCGCCATCGCGAGTCCCCATGGACAAGAGTTTCGAACCCGCCCAGATCGAGTCGACGTGGTACGCGCGCTGGGAGGCCAGCGGTGCGTTCAGGCCGTCGGGCACGGGTGAACCGTACTGCATCCTGCTGCCGCCGCCGAACGTCACCGGCACGCTGCACATGGGGCATGCGTTCCAGCAGACGGTGATGGACATGCTGGTGCGCTATCACCGCATGCGCGGTTTCAACACGCTGTGGCAGGTCGGCACCGACCATGCCGGCATCGCCACCCAGAAGATCGTCGAGAACCAGCTGGCGGTCGAGGAGAAGACCCGACACGACCTGGGCCGCGATGCGTTCGTCGAACGCGTGTGGCAGTGGAAGGAGGAATCCGGCTCCACCATCACCCACCAGATGCGCCGCATCGGCGCCGCCGCCGACTGGTCGCGCGAGCGCTTCACCATGGACGAGGGACTTTCGGCTGCGGTGCGCAAGGTGTTCATCGACTGGTATCGTGCCGGGTTGATCTACCGCGGCAACCGGCTGGTGAACTGGGATCCGCTGCTGGGCACCGCCGTCTCCGATCTCGAAGTGAACAACGTCGAGCGCGACGGCCACATGTGGTCGATCCGCTACCCGGTGGTGGGCAGCGACGAGAGCGTGGTGGTCGCCACCACCCGCCCCGAGACCATGCTGGGCGACGTCGCCGTCGCCGTGCATCCGGAGGACGCGCGCTACGCGCACCTGGTCGGCAGGACGCTGAAGCTGCCGCTGACCGACCGCGAGATTCCGGTGATCGCCGACGATTACGTGGACCGCGAGTTCGGCACCGGCTGCGTGAAGATCACCCCGGCGCACGACTTCAACGACTACGCGATCGGCCAGCGCCACCAGTTGCCGCCGATCACCATCTTTACGCTGGACGCGAAGGTCAACGACAACGCACCGGAGAAATACCGCGGCCTCGACCGCTACGACGCGCGCAAGGCCGTGCTGGCGGACCTGGAAGCGCTCGGCCTGCTGGTCGAGACCAAGCCGCACAAGCTGCAGGTGCCGGTAAGCCAGCGCTCCGACGCGGTGATCGAGCCGATGCTCACCGACCAGTGGTTCGTCGATCTGACGTCGGACGTCCAGCAGGATGGACGCCCCGGCGGCCGCAAGGCAATCACCGAGCCGGCGCTGGACGCGGTGCGCAACGGCGACATCAAGTTCGTGCCGGAGAACTGGAGCACCACCTACACGCAGTGGCTGGACAACATCCAGGACTGGTGCATCAGCCGCCAGCTGTGGTGGGGCCACCGCATTCCGGCGTGGTACGACGAGGCCGGCAACATCTTCGTGGGCGAGGACGAGGCCGACGCGCGCGCGCATGCCGACACCGCGCCAGTCGGCGCGCTGCGCCAGGACGAGGACGTGCTGGACACCTGGTTCAGTTCCGCGCTGTGGCCGTTCTCCACCATGGGCTGGCCGGCCGACGGCACGGTGAAGAACGAGCGCGGCGAAGTCGTGGCGAACTGGGCAAACGACCAGATCTTCCTGCCCAGCGCGGTGCTGGTCACCGGCTTCGACATCATCTTCTTCTGGGTCGCACGGATGGTGATGGCGACCAGGTACTTCACCGGCCGCATCCCGTTCCGCGAGGTCTACATCAACGCCATCGTGCGCGATGCGGAAGGCCAGAAGATGTCCAAGTCCAAGGGCAACACGCTGGACCCGCTGGACCTGATCGACGGCATCGCGCTGGAGCCGTTGGTGGAGAAATCGACGAAGTCGCTGCTGATCCCGCAGGTGCGCACCAAGGTCGAGAAGCGCATCCGCAAGGATTACCCCGGCGGCATTCCCGCGATCGGCACCGACGCGCTGCGCTTCACCTTCGCCGCGCTGGCCAGCTACAGCCGCACGATCAACTTCGACATCAAGCGCGCCGAAGGCTACAAGGCGTTCTGCAACAAGTTGTGGAACGCGGCACGCTTCGTGCTGATGAACGTTTCCCCTCTCCCTGCGGGAGAGGGTGGCGCGGATGCGCCGGGAGAGGGTACGGGCGGAGCGCGGCCTTCCGGCATCACCGCACCCTCGCCCCAACCCCTCTCCCGAGGGGAGAGGGGCTCAGCGCCGGTTACCGAAGCGGAGCGGTGGATTCTGACGCGGCTGGCGCAGACGCTGACCGAGGCGGAAGAACATTTCCGCACGTACCGCTTCGACCACCTGGCGCAGGCGCTGTACGAGTTCGTGTGGAACGAGTATTGCGACTGGTTCCTGGAACTCTCCAAGCCTGCGCTGAACGGCGAAGACGCCGACGCGGCAGCATCCACGCGGCACACGCTGCTGGTGGTGCTGGAAGCGGTGCTGCGCGCGCTGCACCCGGTGATTCCCTTCCTCACCGAGGAAGTCTGGCAGGAAGTGGCGAAAGTATTCGTGCGCTCCTCCATGAGCGCAAAGAACAGCCCGGCATCCCTGCCGGACTCTTCAACAAAGAGCATTCTCCAGTCCACGTATCCGCGCGGCGCAGACTTCGCGCACGACGACGCAGCGACCGCCGAGATCGAATGGTTCAAGGCCGTGCTCTCGGGCATCCGCCGGATCCGCTCGGAGATGAACATCGCGCCGGGCAAGACCATCCCGCTGCTGCTTGCCGACGGCGACAGCGGCGATCACGCGCGCGTGGCGAAGTTCGCCGCGCAGATCGCCTTCCTCGCCCGCACCGAGGCACCGCAATGGATCGAAGCCGGCAGCGCCGAGCCCGCCGCGGCCGCGGCCGTGGTCGGCACGCTGCGCGTGCTGATTCCGCTGGCCGGCCTGATCGACCTTGATGCCGAAAAGGCGCGCTTGGCCAGGGAAATCGGCCGCATCGAGGTCGAGATCAAAAAGTGCGAGGGCAAGCTCGGCAACGCCAGCTTCGTCGCCAACGCACCGGCCGAAGTGGTGGCGCAGGAACGCCAGCGCATCGCCGACTGGAACGCCACGCTGGGCGCGCTGCGCGAGCAGGCGCAGAAGCTGGTCTGATGTTCGTGGCCCCGCCGCGCTGCGGCCGGGCCCTCAGGTGTCTTGGCCGACCTGCCCCGGCGAGAAGTCGCGCGTCTTGCGCACGGCCAGCTGGTTGCTGATGCCCAGCAACTCGTAATAGCCGTCCAGCGTGGCCAGCAGGCCGTCCACGCCGAGCTTGGGCGTCTCGGTCTTCACGCTTTCGATCTGCTTCTTCAGGCCCTCGGTCCGCCAGCGGCGACCGGTCCAGCGCAGCCACTTGCGCGTCAACCAGCCGGGACGCGGCACCGGGCCCAGCTTCGGCGGTACCCACAGGTAATCGTCGAAGATCATGATGCCGCCGACCTTCAGCAGCGGCCATGCCATGATGCCGTCGGCCAGCGCACCGAAGGCGGCATGCCAGCCGTCGACGTAAACGAGGTCGTAAGGCCCCTGGACTTGCCGCAGCGAATCGAAGCTCGGTCCGGGGAATTCGCTGATGCGCTCGCGCCAGGGCGCCGTGTTGGCGCGAAAACGCGCGTGGTAGTCGCCGTACACCGGGTCGGCCTGGAAGAAGTCTAGGCAGTCGATCGAACTGTCCGCGGCGGTCAGGATGTTCTCGCACAGCCAGGCGGTCGAGCGCCCCTCGAAACTGCCGATCTCCAGCGCGCGCAGGCCCGGTTTGCCGCGCAACGAAGCAAGCCACTGCTCCCAATGCGGAATGTTGTGGTGGAACCAGTCGGTCGAAAACTGCCCTTGCACTGAAGAGACTCCGGCATGGAATGCGGGCGGCATGCTAACACCCGCCACCATCGCGTTTGCATGGCGGGCCCGCTTGCAGCGCCTGCCGGGCGCAGCCGGCTAGGGAGTCCCGGGCTCCAGCACCATCACGATCGCGTCCTCGCGTCCGTGGCGTGCGGGGTAGTAGCGCGGCCGGCGGCCGATCTCGTGGAAACCCACCGATTCGTACAACGCCTTGGCCAGCGGATTCGACGGCCGCACCTCGAGGAAGACCCGCCCGGCACCATTCCAGCGCGCAATGTCCAGCAACCGGCCCAGCAGGTGCCGGCCCAGGCCGCGGCCGCGGTAATCCGGCCCGATGCACAGGTTCAGCACATGCGCTTCGCCCGCGCCTGTCGACAGAACGCCGTAGCCGGCGACCACGCCGTCCACGCACAGCACCCAGCACGGGTGTCCCGCCTTCAGGCAGTCGCCGAAGATGCCCGCCGACCACGGGAATTCGTAAGACAGGTTTTCCAGTACGCTGACCGCTTCCAGATCCTCGGCCCGCATGCCGCGCACCTGGATCACCGGCTTGACCACCGCGGCCATGACCTTCAGCCGCCGGCCGCGGCCAGTGCGCGGCGCACGCTGCGCAACGCGTTCCACAGGCGCCGCTTGGCGCCGGCACTGGTCAGCACCAGCGCCGGCTCGTCGGCCAGCACGATCTGCGCCTGGCGTAGCGCCGCAGCCGGCAGCGCGCGGCCCAGCGCGTGCGCCTGCGCCTCGCCGAACACCAGATAGGCGCGTGCCTCGGGCACGCCGGCGGCCAACTGGCCATCGCTGGCGGTAACCCGTGCAGCACGCGCCAGCGCGGCGCCGCAGGTAGCCAGCGCGCGACCGAGCAAGTCCAGTTCGCGCGCGCTGCAGCCCTGCGGCAACACCACCACGCAGGCCACGCCCGCCGCCGCGGCTGGCGCGTCCTGCCCAGCCCCCGCGACGGCAACCGCCGGCGCACTCCGCCGCTGCCACGGCGTCACACCCAGCGCACGCAGCACGCGGGCGCGATGCGCGGCGTCGGCGTGCTGGCGTGCGGCGGCGTTCATGTCGCGCCGCGCCGCACCCGGCGCCGATGCGTGGCCAGGCCCCAGATCGTCCACACCGGGCCGGACAACAGATAGACCGTGAAGCCGACGAACAACACGCGCGGCGTATCCAGGATCAGCAGCGCCAGCAGCAGCACCGCCGCCACCATCCACACGAACGGCACGCGCTGGCGGTCGCCCATCGGCAGCGACTTGAAGCTGAAATAGCGGAAGCGGCTGACCATCAGCAGGCCGACCACCACCGCCAGCACTGCCGTGACGAAACTGAAGTCGCTGCCGGCCAGGCCGAACTTGTCCACGCTCCACACGAACGACATGCACACCGCCGCCGCCGCCGGGCTGGCCAGCCCCTGGAAATAGCGTTTGTCGGCCACGCCCACCTGGGTGTTGAAGCGCGCCAGCCGCAGCGCGGCGCAGGCGGCGTAGATGAATGCGGCAGCCCAGCCCAGCTTGCCCCACAGCGGGCCGAAATCGCGCAGCGTCGACAGCGACCACGTGTACATCACCAGTGCCGGCGCCAAGCCGAAACTGACCAGGTCGGACAGCGAGTCGTACTGCACGCCGAACTCGGTCTGGGTGCCGGTCATGCGCGCCACGCGGCCATCCATGCCGTCCAGCAGCGCAGCGATGAACACCGCCACCGCGGCCTCGGTATAACGCCCGCCGATGCTGGCGATGATCGCGTAGAAACCGGCGAACATCGCCCCCGTGGTGAACAGGTTCGGCAACAGGTAAATACCCCGGTGACGGGGCGGGCGTACGGGCAGGGGCTCGCTCATGAATCAAGACCGTGACGGGATGCGCGCAGTGTAAACCATCGGCTGCTTGAGTCCGGCAGGCCGGAGTGATAACAAGGTGCACCGGCATTTCCCGCAAAATGGAGAACACCATGCATCGTTCGCTGCTTGCCGTGGCGCTGCTGCTGCTGGCCCCGCTGGCCGCCGCCCAGGTCTACAAGTGGACGGATGCGAGCGGCACCGTGCACTACTCCGAAGCGGCGCCGACGCAGGGCACGAAGTACGTGAAGATCACCACCACCGGCACGTCGGCACCGCTGGTCGCGCCGGCCCCCGCCGGGACGGCGCCCGACAACGAAACCCCGGCCCAGCCCGCCAAGCCGGTGGCCGACACGCCGGAAAACCGCGGCAGGCTGTGCGAGGCGCTGAAGACCAACCTCGCCGCATTGCAGGCTGGCGGCCCGGTGGTAATGCAGCAGAACGGCAAATCCGTAGCGCTGGAAGGCGACCAGCGCAAGCAGCAGACCGCCTCGACCCAGGCGCAGTACGACCAGTACTGCAGGGGCTGACCGCTGCGGCCACACCGTCCGGCGAGGGTATCGGCGGGCCGCTACAATAAGCGTCTTCACCACGCCGGAACCGCCCGCATGCGCCTCAGCCAATTCCACCTGGCCACCGTCAAGGAAGTCCCCGCCGACGCCGAAATCGCCAGCCACCAGCTGATGCTGCGCGCTGGCATGATCCGCAAGCTCGCCTCCGGCCTGTACACCTGGAGCCCGCTGGGCCTGCGCGTGCTGCGCAAGGTGGAAAACATCGTGCGCGAGGAAATGGATCGCGCCGGCGCGATCGAAATGCTGATGCCTTCGGTGCAGCCGAGGGAATTGTGGGAAGAAACCGGCCGCTGGGAGAAATTCGGCGGCCAGCTGCTGAAAATCAAGGATCGCAAGGGCCAGGAATTCTGCTACGGCCCGACCCATGAGGAAGTGGTTACCGATTTCGCCCGCAACGAGCTGAAAAGCTACAAGCAGCTGCCGGTCAATTTCTACCAGATCCAGACCAAGTTCCGCGATGAGATCCGCCCGCGTTTCGGCGTGATGCGTGCGCGCGAATTCCTGATGAAGGACGCTTATTCGTTCCACCTGAGCCAGGACTCGCTGGCCGAAACCTACGCCGCCATGTACCAGGCTTACGTGCGCATTTTCACCCGCCTGGGGTTGACCTTCCGCGCGGTGCAGGCCGATACCGGCGCGATCGGCGGCAATGCCAGCCACGAATTCCAGGTGCTGGCCGATTCCGGCGAGGATGCCATCGCGTTTTCCGACGGCTCCGATTACGCCGCGAATCTCGAAAAGGCCGAGGCACTGGCGCCGACCACCGCACGTCCCGCTCCCGCCGCCGCCCTGCAGCGGGTCGACACGCCCACCCAGAAAACCATCGGCGACGTCGCCGGTTTCCTCAAGGTCAGCCCGCAGCAATGCGTAAAGACCCTGCTGCTACGCGGCCGCGACGGCCTGGTCGCGCTGTGCCTGCGCGGCGACCACGAGGTCAACGAGGTCAAGGCCGGCAAGCTGGCCGAACTGCCGGGCGAGCCGGTGCTCGCCAGCGAGGAGGAAATCCTCGCCGCCACCGGCACGCGCCCCGGTTTCATCGGCCCGGTCGGCCTGCCGGCGTCGATCCCGCTGGTCGTCGACCGCGACGCTGCCGTGCTGACCGACTTCGTCTGCGGCGGCAATGCCGACCGTACGCACTTCACCGGCGCAAACTGGGAGCGCGATGCGCGCATCACCCGCGTCGCCGACCTGCGCAACGTGGTCGAGGGCGACCTGTCGCCCGACGGCCAGGGCGTGCTGCACCTCGCCCGCGGCATCGAGGTCGGCCACGTGTTCCAGCTGGGCACCAAGTACGCCGAGGCGCTCGGCGCCACCGTGGTGGACGAAACCGGCAAGCCGCAGGTGATGACCATGGGCTGCTACGGCATCGGCGTCAGCCGCATCGTCGCCGCCGCCATCGAGCAGCGCCACGACGACGCCGGCATCCTCTGGCCCGAAGCGATGGCGCCGTGGCGGGTGGCGGTGTGCGTGATCAACCCGAAGAACTCGCCGGCCGTCAGCGCAGCGGCCGAGGCGCTGTACCAGACGCTGGGCCAGCGCGGCATCGAGGCGGTGCTGGACGACCGCGGCGTGCGTGCCGGCAGCATGTTCGCCGACATAGAGCTGATCGGCATTCCGCACCGCGTGGTGGTCAGCGAGCGCGGGTTCGCCGCGGGCACGCTGGAATATCGCGCGCGCGGAGACGCCGAAAGCCGCTCGCTGAACGAGGAGCAATTGTTCGCCCTGCTCGGCTGAGCCAGCCGGATTCGCATTAGCCAAAGCGGCCGCCCAGTGCGGCCGTTTTTATATTGCCGCGATGAAACCACCGGACGGACTAACTCGCGACCATCCGCACATTAATCGCCCTTAATGTGAAGCTATCGTCCACGTGTGGTGTTGCGCTTTACAACAATTCTGCAAATCAGCGAGAATGCCCACTGCAACAATTTCCAGTGCGTCGGGCTTTGTTCCCGATAATGGCCAAACCATCGCCAGACCGCTTAATACCGATACTTACCGGGAGTCAATCATGGCCGTCGACATCAAGAACCTGAATCACAACCAGCTCACCGACCTGATCAGCAAGGCCCAGCTGCGCCAGAATGAATTGCGCAAGGAAAAAGTCGTCAAGCTGCGCGAGAAAGTGCATGCGCTGATCAAGGCCGAGGGTTATGCCTTCGAGGACATCTTCGGCGGCGCGCGCGGCAAGGCCAAACGCAGCACCGGAACGGTTCCGCCGAAATACCGCAACCCGGCCAACCCCGCGCAGACCTGGTCCGGCCGCGGCAAGCGCCCGCACTGGTTCAACGACGCGCTGAAGGCCGGCAAGAAGGAAAAGGATCTGGCGGTCTGATTGCCGTTCCACTGCAACAAAAACGCCGGCTTTGTGCCGGCGTTTTTTTTGACTTGAGGCAATGCCGCATCCGTTTGATGCAGCCGACACATACCGGTTCCTCCCCCTGCAAGGCAGGGGGAGGTCAGGAGGGGGTAGCTTTTGATCTTGTCTAAACCAAGAGCAACCCCTCCTCATTCCTCCCCTGCGTTGCAGGGGAGGAGGCAAGCGTGCCGAGCGGGTTCGTCGTCTTGATGGACAAGGCGGCCGGAGGAATACGTCTTCGGCTGCCTCTGTTTTACAGGGACCTGCGCGGCGATACCAGCAGATCGCCGAACATCAGCCCGGCAACCAGCGACACCAGCAGGGTCACCAGCAGCAGGCCGGTGTCCAGGCTCGGCGTGGTATCGCGTTCGAGCAGCAGCGATACGCTGCGGAAGCCCACGCTGCCCGGCACCAGCAGCAGGATGCCCGGCTCGCGGACGACCGCGCCTGGGCGATGCGCAAAGCGCGCGTACACGTTCGCCAGCGCGCCGAGCAGCAGCCCGCCCAGGAACACCCCCACCGGCGCGCCCGGCAGCGAGCCGGAGATCGCCCCGCCCCAGCGCGTGGCCAGGTAGCCGAGCACCACCGCCACGATCACCACCGGCCAGTCGCGCCGCGCCGCGCGGAACAGGATGGCGAACGCGACCGCCGCGACCAGCAGCGCCGGATAGTCGGTCCATGCCGGCAGCGCCGGCAGTGCGAAGTCGCGCGCGGTGATGCCCACGGCGGCGCACAGCTGGGTCGCCGCGATGGTGCCGAAGGTGAGCTTGAGCAAGGTCGACATGGCGCCGCCCATGCGCGCCGTGCCGGAAACCAGGTGCCCGCTGGAGATCTCGCGCACGGCGTTGGTCAGCGACATGCCCGGCACCAGGATGATCAGGCTGGCCAGCACTACCGACTTGATCGCCAGCGGCACCACGAACGCGCTCACCACGATCGCCACGGTGGTGGCTACCAGCGCGCAGATCGCATCGCTGGCCACCGCCAGTCGCGGCCGGCTGCCGGCGAGCAGGGTGATCCAGCCGATGCCGGCGCCGATCGCGCCGGCCACCACCAGGTCCACCCAGGCGCTGTGCAGGAACAACGCCGCGATGCTGGCCGCGGACAGCCCGTAGCTGGCGATCGAGCCGATCTTCTCGCGCCGCGTGTCGGGCCGGCCCAGCTCGCGCAAGCGGCGGAAACCCTCGCGCAGGCCCAGTTCGCCGGCGATCGCGCGGTCGGCGATGTCGTCGGCCTGGCACAACCGCTCCAGATTCACCTCGCCCGGCGCCAGCCGCATCACCTGGGTAGTCTGTGCCACGCCTTCCTCGCCCTGGGCGAGGTCGGCGAACGAGATGATGATCGCGGTGGGGCTGGACCACACGTCGGCCGACATCCCCAGCCGCTGCGCCGCACCGGCAATGGCCATTTCCAGCCGCGGCGCCGAGGTGCCGTACTGGTGCAGCCGCCGCGCCAGCTCCAGCACGAAAGCGATGCGCGTGGTCAGCGCCGTGGTGGCGAACTGCTCGCGGTCGATGGCCTCGCCGGCGCTCATGCGGCGGCGCGCACCTTGAGCGTGGTGCCGTCGACCGCGACCACCTCCACCGTGGTGCCGCGCGGCAGGTCCGGCCCGCTGACCAGCCACTGGCCGTCGCCCACGCGCGCCTTGCCGCGGCCATTGACGATCGGTTCGATCAGCTCGTAGCGCTGCCCGATCATCTGCTCGGCACGACGGTTCAGCCGCTCGTCACCGGCCGCGCGCCGCTCCAGCCGCGGCCGCAGCCAGCGCGCGTAGCCCACGCAGGAGGCGAACGCGAGCAGCCCGAACAGCACCGCCTGCGCCAGCGCGCCCAAGGCGGGGTCGAGCCACAGCACCACGCCCATCGCCGCCGCGGCCAGGCCGATCCACAGCAGGAAATAGCCCGGCAGCAACAGCTCGCCGGCGATCAGCAGCAGGGCCAGGATCCACCACAGGTAATGCGTCGAAAACTCCCCCATGGCGGCGCCCTCAGCGCAGCGGCGGCTGGACGGCCGCGGCCTTCTGCTGCTGGCCCAGCGATTCCTTCGCCAGCTCGCCAATGCCGGCCAGCGCGCCGATCACGCCGGTGGCCTCGATCGGCAGCAGCAGCATCTTCTGGTTCGGCGAGGCAGCCATCGCCTTCAGCGCCTCGACGTAGTTGTTGGCGACGAAGTAGTTCAGCGCGTTGACGTTGCCGTTGGCGATCGAGTCGGACACCATCGTGGTCGCCTTCGCCTCGGCCTCGGCCGAACGCTCGCGCGCCTCGGCAGCGCGGAACGCGGCTTCCTTCTCGCCCTCGGCGGCCAGGATCACCGACTGCTTCTCGCCCTCGGCCTTGAGGATCGCCGCCTGGCGGAAGCCCTCGGCGTCGAGGATATTGGCGCGCTTCTCGCGCTCGGCCTTCATCTGCCGCGCCATCGCATCGACCAGGTCGCGCGGCGGCGAGATGTCCTTGATCTCTATGCGGTTGACCTTGACGCCCCACGGGTGGGTCGCCTCGTCCACCACGCTGAGCAGCTTGGCGTTGATCGCGTCGCGCTGGCTCAAGGATTCATCCAGGTCCATCGAACCGAGCACGGTGCGAATGTTGGTCATGATCAGCGCCAGCGCAGCGCCTTCCAGGTTGGCCACCTCATAGGCCGCCTTGGCCGCGTCCAGCACCTGGTAGAACACCACGCCGTCGACGCGCACCACCGCGTTGTCCTTGGTGATCACGTCCTGGCTGGGCACGTCCAGCACCTGCTCTATCATGTTCATCTTGCGCCCCACCGCCTGATAGATCGGGACCAGGAAATGCAGCCCGGGGCTGAGCGTGCGGGTGTACTTGCCGAATGTCTCCACCGTCCACTCGAAGCCCTGCGGCACGATGCGCACCAGCTTGGCCACGCCGATGACGACGACGGCCACGATGACCAACGCGAGAAGCTGTCCCATTGCCTACCCCCATTCCTTGAAGAAGGTTCGAGTATAGGCGAGCCGACGGCTAGCGCGGCTGCGGCAGGCGCAGGCTTACCCGCAGGCCGCCGCCCTCGCGGTTGGCCAGCAGTACGCGGCCGCCGTGCGCCTCGGTGATCTCGCGCGCCAGCGCCAGGCCCAGGCCGGTGCCGGAACGCTTGGTCGAATAGAACGGCAACAGCGCCTGCGCCAGCACCGTCTCGCTCATGCCGGGGCCGCGGTCGGCCACCTCGATGCGCAGCTCGCTGCCGACCTCCACGATCGACAGCGTGACCTCGTCGGCCGGCCCGCCCGACTCGTGCGCGTTCTTGATCAGGTTGATCAGCACCTGCTCGATCTGCACCGCATCGAAATGCCCCGGCCGCAGCGGTACCGGCGTCGCCAGGCAGTACTGGCAATGCAGCGCCAGCCCGTCGAGGAACGGCTTCCACGCGACGTCCGCCGGCTGCGGCGTGGGCAGCTTGGCGAAGCTGGCGTAGCCGGCGATGAAGCGGTGCAGGTGCAGCGCGCGCTCGCCGATGGTGGCGAACACGCCGGGCAAGCGCTCCAGCTGGCCGCGGCGCGCCAGCTCGGCACCGGAATGCGCCAACGAGGTGATCGGCGCCAGCGAGTTGTTGAGCTCGTGGCTGATCACCCGGATCACCCGCTTCCAGGTCGCCACCTCCTGCCGCGATAGCTCGCGCGTCATGCGCCGGAACAGGTGCAGCCGGTGCGGTCGGCCCTGCAGCCGGAACGCCCGCTGCGACAGGTGGAAGGTTTCCTCGCTGCCATCCATCTCCACGCTGAGCAGGGCATCCTCGCCGCTTTCCACCGCTTTGCGCAACGCCTCGGGCGCTTCGGCCAGCAGCTCGGCGAAATCCAGCCCGACCAGGCTGCGGCCTTCGTTGAACAGGTGCCGCGAGGCGATGTTCGCGTAGGCCACCTTGCCGATCGCATCGGTCAGCACCAGCGCCACCGGGGTGTTCTGCACCACCGTGTCGAGCAGCAGCTCGCGCTGCACCAGGTGCTGGCGCTGCTCGCGCAGGGTCTGGCCCAGCGCGTTGTGCATGCGGATCAGCTCGCCCAGCTCGTCGCGCCGGTGGATCGCGATCGAGAAGCTGAAATCGCCGTCGCGGTAACTGGCCACCGCGCCCTCCAGCGCGCGCAGCAGCCGACTCACCGGCGCCATCACCCGGCCGGCCAGCCAGAACGCCAGCGGCAGCAGCACCACCACGCTGGCCAGCAGGCCGCCGTAGACGCCCAGCTGCATCGGCGCGCGGATCGACAGCGCCAGGTCCCTGCGCAGCCACACCAACAATTGCGGCAGCGGCCACTGGGTGACGCCGGCGTAGACCAGCGCGCCGGCCAGGCCGGCCACCGCCAGCAGCAGGGTCAGGCGCCCCTGCAGCGAATTCAGGCGACGCCACATCGGCTGTTCTCCTCGAGCGGGGAAGGCCGGCCCGGGGGCACCCCTCGTCCGCCGAAGGCATCGCGCGGCGCATAAGGTTTCTGTTGCAGGGTGCGGACGGCCATCTGTCTATGCCTCTGGCTCGGGGGCAGGCGTCACGGTGGGCGGCCGCTCACGCCGTGGTGGCCAGACCGTAGCGCTCCATCCGCCGGTACAGCGCCTGGCGTGACAGGCCCAGGTTCTGTGCCGCGCGGCTGACCACGCCATCGGCCTTGTGTAGCGCGCTCTCCACCGCCTCGCGGCTAGGCTCGTCCAGGTTGCGCGCCGCCGGCACGGTTGCCGCGTGCTGCGGCAGGTTCAGCAGCTCGGCGGTGATCGACTGGCCGCCGGCCAGCAGCGCGGCGCGCTCGATCGCGTTCTTCAGTTCGCGCACGTTGCCTGGCCACGGATAAGCCAGCAAGGCCTCGCGCGCGGCGTCGCCGAGCTCGGCGCGGCCGTCCAGGAAGAACTCGGCCAGTGGCAGGATGTCGTCGTTGCGCTCGCTCAGCGGCGGCAGGTTCACCTCGATCACGTTGAGCCGGTAGTACAGGTCCTCGCGGAAGGTGCCGGCCTGGATCATCGCCTTGAGGTCGGCATTCGTCGCGCTCAATACGCGCACCTTCGCCTGCCGCGTCTTGCCGGAACCGAGCCGTTCGAACTGGCCGGTCTCCAGCACGCGCAGCAGCTTCATCTGGCCGGGCAGCGGCAGGTTGCCGATCTCATCCAGGAACAGCGTGCCGCCGTCGGCCAGCTCGAAGCGGCCCTCGCGCGCCTTGTTCGCGCCGGTGTACGCGCCGGCCTCGGCGCCGAACAGCTCGGCCTCGATCAGCTCGCCCGGCAGCGCGCCGCAGTTCACCGCCACGAACGGGCCGCGTTTCACCGCCGAGTTCGCGTGCACGATCGCCGCGATACGCTCCTTGCCAGTGCCGTTGGGGCCGGTGATCAGCACCGGCACGTCGGAGCGGGCCACCTGGCAGGCCAGGTTGAGCGTGCGCCCCATCGCCTCGGAGGCGAACACCAGGCCGTCGAGATCGTACTTGCTGCGCAACTGCTCGCGCCGCTGGCGGCGCTCGCGCCGGCTGCGGCTCAGTTCGCGGGTGGACTCGGACAGCTCCAGCAGGTTCTCCACCGTGGCCAGCAGTTTGTGGTCGTCCCACGGCTTGGCCAGATAGTCGGCGGCGCCGGCCTTGACCAGCTCCACCGCGGTTTCCAGGTGCGTCCACGCGGTCAGCAGGATCACCGGCAGGTCCGGGTGGCGCTCGCGGATCGCCCGGAACAGCGCCACGCCCTCCTCGCCCGAGGTGGTGTCGGCGGTGAAGTTCATGTCCTGGATCACCAGGTCCACCGCCTCGCCCTGCAGCAGCGCCAGCCCCTCGTCGGGGGTCAGTGCGGTGAGCGGGCGGATCTCGTTCAGCGAAAGCGCCAGCGACAGCGCCTCGCCCACGGCCGGGTTGTCGTCGATGATCAGGACGGTACGGGTCATCTTCTTTCTGCACATGCGGCAATGGATGCCGCCCCGGCCGGAAAGGTTGCCATGACTATGGTCATGCGTATACCCGCGGAGCCGCCTTTCATATCGACCTCGTCGCCACCACCGGCGGCACCGCCGCGGCGCGCATTGCCGGGCCGAGCACCGCCAGCTGTCCCAGCCCCCACAGCAGCAGCGCACCGATCGGCAGGTAATACAGCGGCAATCGCGGCAACTCGTAGTGCTGCATCAGCACCAGGTTCAGTGCGAAGGCCAGCAGCATGCCCAGCACGATGCCGCCCGTGACGATCAGGAAGTTCTCGGTCTGGAAGTAGCGCAGGATGTCGCCGCGGGTGGCGCCCAGCGCGCGGCGCACGCCGATGGTGCGGCGGCGCTGCGCCACCCAGAAACTGGCCAGGCCCGCGATGCCCAGCGCGGTGACGATGAGCAGCGCCACGATCACGCCCACCAGGATGCCGGCCATCGCTCGGTCGTTGGCGAAGAACTTCCCGCGCAGCTCGTCGTAGGTGCGCTGCTGGGTCACCACCCGTTCCGGATCGGCCTTCTTCAGCGCGGCCACGGCGGCCTTGAGAACGACTTCGCGATCCTGCGGCCGGGTGCGGACGACATAGCTCTGGTTCCTGCCCACGCCCATGAACAGCGGCAGGACGACCGAGTAATGCGCGGTGGCGTCGTTGTAGGCGTTGGCACGCGCCAGGTCGGCCAGCACGCCGACCACCCGCACGCCCACCTGGTCGGTAAGGTAGATCGTCTTGCCCAGCGGGCTCTGCCCCGGCCAAAGGCGGTCGGCCAGCGCCTGGGTGATCACCGTGACCGCGGCAGGCAGGCCCTTGGTGTTGCCGCTGGCCAGCGCCTTGACCACCACATCCGCATTGACGATCTCGTCCGGCTGCAGGTTGCGCCCGGCCACCAGCCGCGCGCCCATGGTCTGCGGCAGGTCCTCGCCGAAGTAGGTGCCGGCGCTGAGCGTGGGCTCGCGCTGCGCCGGATCCAGCTTGAGGCTGGCGTTCGACGAGGAGCCCTCCATCGGCAACTGGTTGGTCAGCGCCGCCGCCTGCACGCCCGGCACCTGCCGCAACACGGCAAGGTCTTCCCTCGCCCGGACGAAGATGTCGGGCGTGGGTGCGATCTGGGCCAGCTGGATCTTTACCAGTGCATGCTCGTCGATGCCGCTGGACATGTGCATGTGTTGCAGCCGGTGGCCGATCATGAACACCGCGTTGCATACGATCGCGCAGGTCAGCGCGATCTCCAGGATCAGCAGCCACGAGGTGATCTTGTGCCGTCGCAGCGTGGAAAGTATCGGTCGCAGTTCCATGAGTCTTGTCCCATGCCCCTGATCGGAGCGGCTTTTCTTGAGCAGTGCGGCCATGGATGGCCGCTTCCACGCGCAGGGAAAGCGCACTAATTGCTTTTCAACTGGAGCGCGGGCGCCACCTGGCAGGCGCGCCAGGCCGGCAGCAGGCCGGCCAGCAGGCTCGCGCCCAGCGCCAGCAGGAAAGTGGTCAGCAGCATGGCGGGATCGAGGTGCGCCAGCGCGGCATAGTCGGAAGGCCGCTGGCGCACCACCCACAGGCCGAGCAGGGCCAGCAGCAGGCCGCCCATGCCGCCCGTCAGCCCCACCACGCCCGACTCGATCAGCAGCTGCGCGAACAGCGCGCGCCGCGAGGCGCCCAGCGCGCGCCGCACGCTGAGTTCGTTGGCGCGACGCAGGAACTTCGCCAGCATCAGGCCCACCGTGTTGACCAGGCACACCAGCAGGAAGCCGAACGCCATCCCGGCCTGCAGGCGTACGTCGTCGGGCACCACTTGTTGGTAGGCCAGCCACTGCATCAGATTGCGCAGGCGCACGTTCGGCGCCTTCATGAAACGTCCCAGCGCCTTCTGCTGCCCGGAGTAATGGACCAGGAACTCCCTGTAGTCGGCCGCCTTGGCCGGCGTGTCCAGTTGTACCCAGAACTGCATCCACACGCAGCTCGGCGCGGGATAGATGGTCCCCACGCCGCCGGTACCGTTGCCCCAGCAGTCGGTGGAACCGTTGTGATCCAGGTGCATGTCCAGCATCGTCTGCAGCGGGATGAACACCTGTTCGGCATAACCGTAGGAGCCGGTGTTGAGGTCGTAGAAGTGCGGGCTGGGCGTCCAGTCGTCGAGCACGCCCACGATGCGCAACAGGCTGCCGGCCACGAGCAAGGTGCGGCCCACACTGTTGGCGCCGCCGAACAGGCGCTCGTTCAACTCGCTGCTGATCACCACCTCGCGCGCCTTGGCCTCGTCGTCGGCCGCGCTCCAGCCGCGGCCATAGCGGAACGGCGCCCCGAACATCGCGAAGAAATCCGTCGTGGTGTAGCGCGCCTCCACGTAGAACGGATCGATCGCGGCGGAATCCGGCTGGATCGGCACCGCACCACCCGTCATCAAGGCCTGGCGATCCGCCCGCCTCGCATGCAGCAGGTTGAAGCCGTCGATCTCCGTGAGCTGCATAGGCGGCTCCTTGCCCGGCATGATGCCGCTGTTGTCTCGCGGATCGACCTGCGGGTAGTACAGCGTGCCGCTGCGCCCTGGCAGCGGATCGCCCGACAGCACGTGCAGCACGGTGAGCGTGGTCATCGACGCGCCGATGCCCAGCGCGATCGCCAGCACCATCAGCGCGGTGAGCGCCCTGTTGCGCTTCAGGCTGCGCAGGGCAAGGTCGAGGTAGTAACCGAACATTCCACATCTCCTTGGAGCATCTCCTCCCCCTGCTTGCAGGGGGAGGTCGGGAAGGGGTGCTCTTGCCTCAAAGATCAAAGGCACCCCTCCCCAACCCTCCCCTGCGTTGCAGGGGAGGGAGTAAAAGCGTCACGCCGCCCGCGTCGCTTCCACCGGCGGCACGTTGGACGCGCGCCGGGCCGGCACGAACACGGCGGCCTGGCCCATCGCCAGCATCGCCAGCACGCCGGTCAGCACGTACAGCACGGGGATGCGGCTTATCTCGTAATGGCTCATCAGCCACAGGTTCAGGCCCACCGCCAACAGCACGCCGATCACCACGCCGGCGCCGGCGATCAGCAGGTTCTCGATCTGGAAGTAGCGCAGGATGTCCACCTTGCGCGCGCCCAGCGCGCGCCGCACGCCGATCTGCCGGTGGCGCTGGCCGACCCAGAAGCTGGTGAGGCCGACGATGCCGGCGGCGGTGACGCACAGCAGGATCAGCGCGACCACGCCCATCAGGATCGCCATGCCGCGGTCGGCCCGGTAGGCCTTGGCGCGGATTTCGTCGAACGGGCGCACGCTGTCGTCGTCGAGCACACGCATCGGGTTCACCTTGTACAGCGTCGGCGCGACCACGCGCATCGCCGCGTCCAGCCGACCCGGCTTGGTGCGCACCGCGTAGCGCGAGAAGTTTGCGTCCAGCCGGGTCGGGATCAGCGTCGAGTGCCATGCGAAGTCGTTGCCCCAGCTGCCGGTGGCGGGGATCTGCATGCGTTCCACCACGCCGACCACGGTGGTGGGGGCGCTGCCGCCGTCGGTATACATTACCTTGCCGACCGCACTGCCCTGCGGGAACAGCTTGTCCGCCAGTTGCTGGGTGATGATGGCGATCGGCCGCTCGCGCTGGTCGCGGAAGCCCTGGTGCTGCACCTCGCTGGCGGTGAAGGCGCGGCCGGCCACCAGCCGCAGCCCCAGCGTGGAGAGCGCCTGATCGTCGGTGAAGTAGTACGCGGTGCGGGTATTGCCCTGGCCGCCCAGCTTGATGTCCGGCTTGAGCGATACCGTACCGGTCCAGGAAGAGTTGAGCAGCGGTATCGAGTTGATCGGCGCCACCGACACCACGTCCGGCAGCTGGCGCAGCGCGGCGAGGTCCTCGCGCTGCATCGCGTCCAGTTTCTCCACGCCCTCTGGCGTGTCGGCGCTGGGCGCGCCCACCCACTGCTGACTGACCAGGAACAGGTTGCCCTCGTCCAGCCCGGTGGGCCGGTTCACCCGCTCGATCCGCTGGCCGATGATGAACACGGCGTTGCACACGATCGCCAGGGTCAGCGCGATCTGCAGCGCGATCAGTACGGTGCCGGCCTTGTGCTTGCGCAGCGCGGCGAGGATGGGGTGCAGTTTCATGAGCCTTGTTCCTTGCGTAGATCTAACGATTGAGCCTGCTTTGTCTGGGGAGTGCGGCCACGGATGGCCGCTTTCACGCGCAGGGACAGCGCACTAATTGCTCTTCAGCTGCCAGGCAGGCTGCACGCGCGAGGCGCGGAAGGTGGGATACAGGCCGGCCAGCACCGTGGCGATCACGGCCACCAGCAGGGTGAGCAGCAGCAGCGACAGGTCCACCCGCGCCAGCGCGGCGATGTCCTTCGGCAACACCCAGCCCACGCTGGCCACGCCCACGCCGGTGAGCAGCAGGCCCAGCACGCCGCCGGCAAGGCCGACGATGCCGGCCTCGGTGATGAACTGCGTGTAGATCGCCGCACGCGGCGCACCCAGCGCGCGGCGCACGCCGATCTCGCTGCTGCGGCGCAGGAACTTCGCCAGCAGCAGGCCCACCGTGTTCACCAGGCACACCAGCAGCAGGCCCAGCGCCACCAGCAACGAGACCTTGGTGTCGCTGGGCACCACGTGCTGGTTGTCCAGCCACGCACGCAGGTCACGCAGGCGGCCGTTCGGCGCCCAGGCGAAGCGCCCGGCGCGCTGCTGGTCGCGTGCGTAACCGTCGAGGTAGTCGCGGTAGGCGGCCACCGCTCCGGTGTCCAGCTCGGCCATGAAGGCGATCCACACGCATTCGGAGCGCTGCAGGCCGACGAAGCCCGACTCCTTGGGCACCGCGTTGCAGTTGGTGTTGCCGTCGTTCGACATGCCCGTCTGGATCGCAGTGAGGAATGGCAGGAACACATCGTCGCCGTTGACCGAGAAGCCGCCGCTGTTGACCACGTCGTAGAAGCGCGGCTGCGGGTTCCAGTCGTCGAGCACGCCGACCACCCGGTAATCCCTGCCATCGATGTCGACCGACCGGCCCACGCTGGCTGCCCCGCCGAACAGCTTCTGGTTGAGCTTGCTGCTGATCACCGCCACCGGCGCGCGGCTCTCGTCGTCGCTCGCGCTCCAGCCGCTGCCGTACTTGAACGGTACGTCCAGCATCGGGAAGAACTCACCGTAGACGGCATGGCCACTGACGTTCAGCGGATGCTTGCCGGTCTCGGCCGGCACCACCGACGGCGAGATCTGGTACATCGCCGACTGCCGCTTGGCGCGATGGCCGCGCATCAGCGCCATCGCGTCGGCGTAGTCCATCGCGTTCGGCGGCTCGCCGTCGCTGCTGCGTCCGTTCGGTCCCCAGTTGTCGATCTGCGGCACGAACAGCTGCGCGGACTTCCACGGAATCGGATCGCCCGACACCGCGCGGAACACCGACCAGCTGGTCATCGACGCGGCCACGCCGAAGCCGATCGCCAGCACCATCAGGGCGGTGAGACCGGGGCTGCGTTTCAGGCTGCGCAAGGCCAGTTCGAGGTAGTAGCTGAACATTTCGTCTCTCCGTCGTTTGAGCCCCTCTCCCGTCGGCGACCCTGAGGGAGCCCCCTTGCGGGTGAGATGGGTTGGGGTGAGGGTCCGGCAACGCGCGGCGCCGCGCTCCGCCCGTACCCTCTCCCCCGCCCCTCTCCCAAAGGGAGAGGGGGGAAAAACCAGAATCACACGCTGCGCGTCGCCTCCACCGGCGAAACGCGGGAGGCGCGCAACGCCGGCGCGAGCACCGCGCCCTGACCGAGCAGCAGCAACGCGACCACGCCGGCCACCACATAGGCCAGCGACAGTCGCGCCATCTCGAACTGGGTCACCATCCACAGGTTGATGCCAATCGCCAGCACCGCCCCGACGAGCACCCCGCCGAGGCCGATCAGCAGGTTCTCGGTGAGGAAGTAATTGAGGATGTCGCCGCGGGTGGCGCCCAGCGCGCGACGCACGCCGATCTGCTTGCGCCGCTGGCCGACCCAGAAGCTGGTCAGGCCCACGATGCCGGCGGCCGTGATCGCCAGCAGCACCACGCTGATGATGCCCATCAGGATCGCCATGCCACGGTCGCTGTCGTAGATGCGCCGGCGCACCTCGGCGAAACTCAGCAACCCGTCCTTGGGATCGATGATGCGCATGCGGCTTTGCGCATACAGCGCCTTGGGCGCCTGGCGCATCGCGGCGGCAAGCTGGCCCGGCTTCGCACGCACGAGGTAGAACACCCCTTGTGGAAAATTCGGACGCTTCGGCCACAGCACGACCTGATAGGCGTAAGCCCTCGTCCAGGTGCCCACGTTTTGCCGTTGCAGGCGATCGACGATGCCGATGATGGTGCTGGGAGTGCTGCTCATCAGGTAGATCGGCTTGCCCAGTGCCGTGCCGTCGGGGAACATGCGATCGGCCAGCGCCTTGGTTACGATGACCTCGGGCGGATTGGTGAAATCGCGCGAACCCATCCGGCCGATTTCGTCGGCGCGGAAATTGCGTCCGGCGATCAGCTTCAGCCCCAGCGTATCGATCAGGTGTTCGTCGCTTGCGTATATCGCCGGGTCGGCAGTCCATTGGAGCTGATCCGGAGTGAGGCTGGCGGGAATGTCGTCGCCACCGCCGCTCAACGGGTAGGAACTGGCGGGCGCCGCATCGCGCACGCCGGGAAGTTGCCGCAGCGCGTAAAGGTCGGCCTGCACCTGCGCATCGATCTGCGACGGGGTTGTCGGCCCCGCCCATTCGCTGTAGATCACGAACAGGTTGGCTTCGTCCACACCGCTGGGCTGGGACAGATGCGCCAACCGCTGGTGGATGATGAACAGGGCGTTGCACACGATCGCCAGGGTCAGCGCGATCTGCAGCGCAAGCAGCACGGTGCCGGCCTTGTGGTGGCGCAGCGCGGCGAGGATGGGTTTGATCTGCATCGCCATCGCCTCAGTTGGATTTCAATTGCCAGGCCGGCTGCACCTGTGCCGCGCGCCAGGCCGGGTAGAACGCCGCCGCCACGGTGGCGAAGATCGCGACCGCCAGGGTCAGCGCCACCAGCGAAAAGTCCAGCTGCGCCAGCCGCGCGATCTGCGGGGGAAACAGCAGGCCCACGCCGGTAACCCCTGCCGCAGTGAGCAGCAGGCCCAGCACGCCACCGGCCAGCCCCACCGTGGCCGCTTCAAGCAGGTATTGCGCGTAGATTTCCCGGCGCGAGGCACCCAGCGCGCGGCGCACGCCGATCTCGCCGGCACGACGCAGGAACTTGGCCAGCAGCAGGCCAATGGTGTTGACCAGGCAGATCGCGAAGAAGCCCAGCGCGACGATCAGCGAAATGCGGCTTTCCGGCGGCACCACATGCTCGTGCGCGAGCCATTGCGTCACGTCGCGCAGGCGCACGTTCGGCGTCCACGCGAAACGCCCGGCCCGCTGCTGATCGGCGGCATAGCCCTCGAGGAATTGGCGGTAGTGTGCAACATCCGCTGCGCTGTCCAGTTCCACCCACGGCGTGACCCACACGCAATTGCTGTGCAGCCAGCCGTCCCAGCCGGTGAAGTTCAATTTTCCGCGGCAGCTGTTGCTGCCCGCACTGTTGATCTGCAGATCCAGCGCGCGGGTGAACGGCAGATAGAAATCCGTGGCATCCACGAAGCCGCTGCTGCTGAACAAATCGAAGAAGCGCGGCTTGGGGTTCCAGTGCCTGGTCACGCCGACGATGCGGTAGTCATGCCCATTCAGCGTGATCTCGCGCCCCACGCTGTCGGCGCCACCGAACAGCTTCTGGTTGAATTCCGCGCTGAGCACCACCGCGGCGCCACGGCTCTCGTCGTCGGCCGCGCTCCAACCGTTGCCGTACTGGAATGGCACCTCGAACATCGGGAAGAAATCGCCATATACCGCATAGCCCTCCGCCGCCACCGGCAGGCTGCGGCCGCCGCCCGGCGGCACCGTCAGCCGCAACGGGTAAAGCAGCGTCTGCCGCTTCGCCGCATGTGCCCGCATCAAGGCCATCGCATCGGTATAGCTCAATGCATCCGGCGGCTCGCCCTTGAGGTTCTGCTGCGGCCCCCAGCCGTCGATCTGTGAGATGAACAACTGCGCGGACTTGTCTGGAATCGGATCACCCGACACCGCGCGGAACACCGACCAGGTGATCATCGACGCGGCCACGCCGACGCCGATCGCCATCACCATCAGGGCGGTGAGGGCGGGGTTGCGCCGCAGGCTGCGCAGGCCGAGTTGGAGGTAATAAGCGAACATGCTCGAGTTCCGGAATCCGGTATGGGGGATTCGGGATTTGGAGAAGCGGCGGTCTCGCGAGCTTGTGCTCTCAACGAATCCCCCATCCCGAATACCTGCTACTCAGCCGTGCGCCTCGTCGGCGACGACCGCATGCACAGTGTGGAAACGCGGGTCTTCCGACAGGTCCACCACCTGGCCGTCGATGATGTGCACGTTGCGCTGGGCGCGTGCAGCCAGTTCCGGGTCGTGCGTGACCATCACGATGGTGGCGCCCTCGCGGTGGATGTCCTCCAGCAGCTCCAGCACGCCGCGCGCCATCTGGGTGTCCAGGTTGCCGGTCGGTTCGTCCGCCAGCAGCAGGCGCGGCGAACCGGCCAGCGCGCGGGCGATCGCCACGCGCTGCTGCTGGCCGCCGGAGAGTTCGGCCGGATAGTGCTTGGCGCGCGAGGCCAGGCCGACGCGCTCAAGCGAATCCATGATGCGCTGCTTGCGCTCGGCCGCCTTCATGCCGCGGTAGCGCAAAGGCACCTCGATGTTGTCGAACACGTTGAGGTCGGGGATCAGGTTGAACGCCTGGAAGATGAAACCGATCTTCTCGTTGCGGATCTTCGAGCGGGCGTTGTCGTTGAGGTTGCTCACCTCGATGCCGTCCAGGTGGTACTCGCCGCCCGAGAACGTTTCCAGCAGACCGGCGATGGTCAGGAAGGTGGTCTTGCCGGAACCGGACGGGCCGGTGACGGCGACGAACTCGCCTTCCTTCACGTCGATGTTGAAATCGCGCAGCGCATAGGTCTCCACCACTTCGGTGCGGTAGACCTTGGACAGGTGGGTCATCTTCAGCATGGTTGCGTCCTTTGGTGGTGGTGATCTTGGAGCCCCTCTCCCTTTGGCGACCGAAGGAAGTCCCCTTGTGGGAGAGAGGGGTTGGGGAGAGGGTGCGGGGCTTGCGGGAAATCCGCGCAAGCCCCGCACCCTCATCCGCCCTTCGGGCACCTTCTCCCGGAGGGAGAAGGGAGAATCGTCAGTTGCTGATCGCGACCGTGGTCGCGCCCTTGAAGCTGTCGGTGCCGGAGATCACGATGCGCTCGCCTTCCTTCAGGCCGTCGAGGATCTCCACCTTGTCGATGCTGGAGGCGCCGACGCGGATCGGGGTTTTCTTGGCGATGCCGTCGCGCACCAGGTAGGCATAGCTGCCGCCGGATTCGTCGACGAACGAGCCACGCTGCACGGTCAGCACGTCGTCGCGCCTGTCCAGCAGCACGCGCACCGACAGGCGCTGGTTCTGCCGCAGCTGCTTCGGCGTGTCGCCGTCGAAGCGCAGCCGCGCGGCGACCTGGCCGTTGACCACTTCCGGCGAGATCGCGCTGACCAGGCCCTTCCAGGTATGGCCGTTGCCGCTGATCTCGCCGGCCATGCCGATGCCCAGGTCGCGGGCGAAGCTTTCCGGCACCTGCATCTCCACCTGCAGCGCGGACAGGTCGATCACGCTGAGCAGCTGCGCGTCCTTGGCCACGGTGGCGCGCTCGGCGATGAACAGCTGGCCGACCTGGCCGTCCACCGGCGACTTCACGTCGAGGTCGTCGACCTGGCGTTGCAGGTCCTTGACCAGCAGCAGCTGGCGCTGGTGCGCGAGCTTCTTCGACTGGATGTCGAAGTTGAGGCTGTCGTTGTCCAGGCCAAGGTTGGCCTTGGCATGCGTGGTGGCGATTTTCGACTTGTCCAGCGCGTCCTTGGCCTTGTCCACGTCCATGTTGGATACCGCGCCCTTGGCATACGCCTTCTGGTAGCGATCGAGGTTGCGCTCGGCGGTGGTCTGGTCGATGGTGGCGTTGTCGTAGGTTTCCTGCAGCGCGGAACGCTGCTTGCGCGCGTCGATCTGCGCGCGCCGGTACCCCACTTCCATCGCGTCGGCGTTGCTTTGTTCCTGCGCCAGCTTGTTGGTCAGCTCCGGGCTGACGATGGTGGCCAGCACCTGGCCCACCTTCACCGTGTCGCCGGCATGCACCTTCAGCGCCACCGCGCCGCCGGAGGTGGCGTACAGGGTGGGGCTGACCGCCGCCACCACCTTGCCCTCGGCGGCGATGTCGCGCACGAACGGGCCGCGTTCGACGGTGGCGAAGGCCAGCCGCGAGCTGCTGACCGATGCGGACGCCGAGAACAGCCGGCCCACGCCCGGCGCCAGCCAGGCCAGCAGCGCCAGCACGAGCACGCCGGCGCCCAGCAGGATCAGCTGGCGCTTGCGGTTGGGTTTGACCTCGACCAGTCGGTCCTGTGCGGAAGTGTCGCGGATCATCAATGCCGTTCCCCACCGCGTACAGCGCGGTTGCACAGCGGTCGCTGCAATCCGCGTGCCACTCGGAGATGCCGCAATAATCAGACGCGTTTCAATGGCTTGGCGCGCACGCTCGGCAGCGGTGCGGTGTCCGCGGACACCGCACGGACAACCGGACGAACATGCTCCGGCCAGTCGCGGACGCCATCGCCGAAACGCGCAAGGCCCCGGCGCGAACCGGGGCCTTGCGTGGTCGTCCATGCCAGGCAGGAAGAACTACCCCGCCTAGAACTCCTGCTTGAAGCGGATGCCGAACGTGCGCGGCACACTGAAGCCGGTGTACACCTGCCCGTTCGGGTACTGCGCGACCACGTTGTGGGCGCCGCACACGGTCACGCCGCACTCGGTGAACTTGTACAATGCCGCCCGCTTGTCGAACACGTTGTCGACGTAGACGTCCAGCGACCAGTTGCCCTTCTGCATGCCTGCGGACAGATCGACCGAGTTGTATGCGGGCAGGTTGCCGAGCAGGCTGCGCTCGAGCAGCCGCAGGTCGGTGGTGCGCTTGCCCACGTGCACCAGCGCGCCCTGCACAAAGGCATCGTTGCCGCCCAGGCTGAACGTGTAGCGTGCGACCAGGTTGCCCTTGAAGCGGGGCGTGATCGGCAACCGCGTACCCTTCGGCGCCAGCGGCCCGTTCACCACGGCGCCGGTGGACTGGTTGATCGAACCGGGCGGACAGTAGGTGACCGCGCGGCCGCCAGCGTCAGTGAAGCCGCAGTAGTTCGCAGTCAGCTTGGCGTCGTACAGCGCGATGCCGGTGCTGATGTTCAGGTTGTAGGTCGCCTGCCAGACCAACTGCGACTCCAGGCCGTCGATACGCGCGGAGTTGGCGTTCTTGATCTGGGTGAGGCCGTTGGCGCCGAGGATGTTGAACTGGAAGTCGTTCCACCTCTCGCGGAACACCGCACCGTTGAACGACAGCCGGTTGTCGAACCAGGAGGTCTTCCAGCCCAGTTCCAGGTTGGTGAGGAAGTCCGCCTGGTACGGCGGCAGCTGGCCGGCGCGGTTGACGCCGCCGGGGCGGTAGCCCTCGGAGCGGGTGGCGTAGACCATCTTGGTGGGCGAGATGTTCCAGGTCAGGTTGAACTTGCCCAGCGAACCGCTCTGCCGCACGCGCTTGTTGAAGTCCAGACACGGCGCGCCGAGGAACGGCTGCGGCGAGATGCAGCCGGCCTCGCCGTAGCTGGAGCCCGGTGCGAAGCCCTTGCTGAAGCCGTAGAAACCGTACAGCTGGTTGGCGCTGCGGAAGTAGCGCCCGCCGACGGTGGCGGTGAGTGTTTCAGGAATGATGTCGTAGGACAGTTCGCCGAACACGGCCTTGTCGTAGTCGTAGCGCATCTGCCGGGTCAGCCAGATCGTGTTCGGCCAGCCCGCCACCGACAGCGAGGTGGCCAGGTTGTTGATCTGGTAGTCCTGCATGATGTCGTGCTTCTGCTTCTGCCAGAACGCGCCGGCGGTGAGGCGCAGGCGGTCCTCGCTGGGCGAGACGATGCGCAGCTCGTGGCTGCTGATGGTGTAGCTGTCGCGGTCGCTGATGTACTCGGACGGGTTGATCAGTGCGCCGCTGTTGTCGTGGAGATAGGCGCCGTAGGAAAGCAGGGTGTCGTACCAGAACGAGTAGTCGTTGTAGTCGGTCTGCTCCTCCTGGTTGCGCTTGAGATGCGCGTAGGCGTAGGTCAGGTCGAAGTTGCCGATCTTGCCCTGCACGGTCAGCGCACCCTGCCACCAGCGGTCGTTGACCCGCTCGGGGTAGAAGTGGGTGACCGCCAGATCGCCGATCGCCGGATCGCTGGCGAAGGTGCCGTGCGAGATCGTCTGCTGCCCCATCAGGGTCGGGCTGATCGACCAGTTGTCGTCGAGGTCGACTTTCAGCGCGGCGCGGGCACCGTTGGTGTTGGCGTCGTTGTAGTGCTTGCGGGCATGCCCGAAGCACTCCTGCATCGGGCCGGGCTTGCAGTTGTCGGCGTTGCTGACGGTGATGCCGGACACCGGGAAGGTGCGCGAACCGGGCTTGTTGTCGATGTAGCCGGCGTCGTGCTCGCGCCAGCCGACCAGGCGCACCGCCGCGCTGGGGCTGAGCGGGATGTTGAGCATGCCCTCGGCGGAGTAGCCGATGCCGCCGTGTGCCACCTTGTTGATGCCGACGGTGTAGTTCGCCGCGAAGCCGCGCGGGTCAGGCTTGTTGGTGATGATGCGCAGCGCGCCTGCCTCGGCGCTGGCGCCGTACAGCGAGCCCTGCGGCCCGGCCAGCACCTCGATGCGCGCGATGTCGTACATGTGGATGTCGAGCGGGCCCTGGATCGTGGTGACCGGCTGGTCGTCCAGGTACACGCCCACGCTCGGCTGCGAGCCGGAGTGGTTGGTGTTGCCGCCGCTGGCCACGCCGCGCATATAGATGGTGGCGAAGCCCGGGCCGGTGGCGATGCCGCCGCCGCCCTGCTGGAAGGTGACGCTGGGCAGGTACTTCACGTAGTCGTTGAAGTTCTGCACGTGCAGCGCCTCGAGCTGGTCGTTCTCCAGCACGCCGATGCTGATCGGCACCTTCTGCAGGTTTTCGGTGCGCTTCTGCGCAGTTACGTTGACCACGCTCAGCGTGGTGGTCTTCGGCTTCGCCGCCGGTGCATTTGACGCCTCGGCCTGCCCGGTATCCTGGGCGAAGGCCGGCGCGGCCATCGCCAGGCAGATCGCTGCCGCCAGCGGCAACCTGACCAGTCCGGATCGCGGCGTCCGCGCGGTCTTCTTGAATCTTGTCGTGTGCATAAACCCCTCCCCTCGAAAGTCCAGACAATCCATCGGATTAAAGCCATCACTCCTATACCGGTACGTCGGGGTAGCGCTGCAGCACCGGCCCCAGCGGCGATGCGAGCGGCCCCAACCATGCAGCGTAGTGGCGCCAGTGATCCACCCCCTCGCGGTAGATCGGCTGGCGCACCTGTTCCGAACTGGCCGTGCGCACCGGCCGCGGGTTCTGGAAGAACCGCAGGCACGATGCCTCGAACGGCAGGCCGCAATAGTCGAGCAGGCGGCGCACCTCGCCCTCGGTGTCCTCGACCATGCGTTCGTACACCACACGGTGGATGCGCCCGGGCAGCACGGCGTCGAAATGCGCCATCAGCGCCACGTAATCGCGGTAGTAGCGCCCGATGTCCGCCAGCTCGTAGCTGAAGCCCTGCCCGCGCGCGAAGTGCTGCTTGAAGGCTGAGAAGCCGCAGGCCAGCGGGTGCCGGCGCGCGTCGATGATCTTCGCCTTGGGCAGCATCAGCTGGATCAGGCCGATGTGCATGAAGTTGTTCGGCATCTTGTCGATGAACAACGGTGCCGCGGTCTTGCGCTGGATGCGTGTGTGCTCGAGATAGCGCTCGCCAAGCGCACGCAGCGCGTCGGCATCGAGCGCCGCCAGCGCGCCGTGGTAGGGCATCGCCTCATCGGCATCGCCCTGCATACGCAGCAGGCGCGCGATCGAGGTGACCTCGGGCAGCTCCATCGTGCCCTCGACCTGGCTGTGGCTGGACAGGATCTGCTCGATCAGGGTGGAGCCGGCCCGCGGCAGCCCGACCACGAAGATCGGGTCCGGCGCCGGGCTGCCGGCACCGGCACGCGCGGCGAAGAATTCGCGCGTGTAGTGCGCGCAGATGTAGCGCACGCGCGCGCTGGTGTCGTCGGCGCTGTAGTGCACCTGCCCGCGACGGATCGCGTTGCCCTGCGCGTAATGCCGGAACGACGACTCGTACTCACCGGCATCCTCCAGCGCCTTGCCGATGGCGAACTCCAGGTGCAGGCGGTCGTCCTCGGCCAGGTCCGTGCGTGCCAGTTGCGCGCGCATCGCGGCCAGCTCGTCGGCGCCGAAGCGGAAGGTCTTCAGGTTGGCCAGGCTCCACCAGACCTCGCCGAACGACGGTTCCAGCTCCAGGCTGCGGCGATACGCGGCGATGGCGCGCTCGGTATGCCCGGCGGTCTTCAGCGCGTGACCCTGGCTCACCCACAGTTTCGGCTGGTCCGGATGCCGCTCCAGCAGCGCGGCGTAGATGCCGATCGCCTGCTCGTAATCGCCGGTGCGGCACAGTACGGCCGCCTTGAGGTTGCGGCTGCCGGCATCCTCCGGATCGGCCGCCAGCAGGCGCGCGAGCTCGGCCAGCGCCTGTTCCGGCCGGTTGGCGCGATGCAGCAGCAGCGCGTAATTGCGGCGTGCCTCGTGGAAGCCCGGGGCCAGCTCCAGGCAGCGCTCGAGCAGGTGCAGGGCGTCTTCGTTGCGGCCCAGCCGGGCGGCGACCTCGGCGAACATGCGGATCGCCGCCACGTCGGTCGGCGCCTGCTTCAGGTGCTCGCGCAGCCGCGTCTCGGCCTCGGGGATGCGGTTCTCGACCAGGGCGACGGCAGCGGCCAGCAGGCGCGGGTCGCGGGTGGAGTAGCGCACGTGGCTGGCGTACGCCGCATCCGCCGCCGCCTGCTCGCCGGCCGCCATCAGGTGGTCGCCGAGCGCACGCCAGGCCTGCGGCAGGTCGGGCTTCAGCGCCACCGCGCGGCGCAGTGCGGCGATCGCCTCCTGCCCGCGCCCGCAACGGCCCAGGGCCAGCCCGAGGTCGGCATGGACCATGGCCCACGCCGGCTGCGCCTGCGCCAGCGGAACCAGGATGTCGAGCGCGCCCTGCAGGTCTCCCTGCAGCGAGCGCGCGGCAGCGAGCAGCTGCAGGGCCACCGGGTGGCCCGCAGCCGCCTGCAGTATCTCATCGAGCTGTCCGATGGCCAGCGCGGGATCCCGCTCCAGCAGGCGTGCGGCATGGGCCAGCGCCTGTTCCAGCGTGCCGATGGCTGGCGCGCTCGTCACGGCCGCCTCCGCCGCGACGACGCACCACGCCGGCGGGGGTCGAGTCTCGGGCGGCGGCACAGCCGAGGTACGGCGCGTGGCATGGACGACTGCAGCTCCTGTGGGAATCGTCGCAATCTACAACCGATTCCGGGCGGTAGATAGTAGGCGTCGGCAAATCACGCCGCTTGCCCGCACCGGTTGCCCCCGCTTCGTCGGAGGCGCTAGGCTGGATCGACGAACGCCATTGCGGGCGCGGGACGGCAGGCGGGACACGGAAGCTCCGGAACACGGCTGTGTCGCGTCCACCCACCCGGGGACTGAATCCACCCATGCCTGACGACACCGTGGTCGAGGAACTCCAGCGCGCGCACGCCCTGCCCGCCCGCTACTACGCCGGCGACGCGATGCTGGCCATGGAACAGCGCGCGGTGTTCGCGCGCAGCTGGCAGCTGGTGGCGCAGCAGGGGCAGTTGGCCGGGCCGGGCGACCATGCGGTCAGCCAGATTGCCGGCGTGCCGATCCTGCTGGTGCGCGGCGCCGACGGCGTGCTGCGCGCCTTCCCCAACGTGTGCCGCCACCGCGCCGGGCCGCTGGCGCTGTGCGACGGCAAGGGCGCGCGCGCCCTGCACTGCAAGTACCACGGCTGGACCTACACGCTGGAAGGCCAGCTGCGCAGCGCGCCGGAGATGCAGGACGCCTGCGATTTCAGGGTCGAGGACATCCGCCTGCCGCCGCTGCGCGTGCACGAATGGCAGGGCCTGGTGTTCGTGGCGCTCGATCCGGGGGTACCGGCGTTCGAGGAGGTCTACGGCGGCATCGCCGAGCGTATCGCGCCGATCGACCTGTCGGCGATGCGCTACCTGCGCCGCGACAACTACGACATCGACTGCAACTGGAAGGTCTACGTCGACAATTACCTCGAGGGCTACCACCTGCCGCACGTGCATCCCGGCCTGTCACGGGTGCTCGACTACCGCGCCTACGACACCGAGCTGTTCGCGTGGCATTCGCTGCAATCCTCGCCGCTGCGCAACAGCGCCGACATCTACGGCGACGGCCAGGCGTTCTACTACTTCATCTACCCCAACGTGATGCTCAACATCATGCCCGGCCGGCTGCAGACCAACCGCATCCTGCCGCTGGGGCCGAACCGTTGCCGCATCGTGTTCGACTACTACTACGCGCAGGACGAGAGCGCGCAGGCGCGCATCGCCGCCGACCAGGCCTTCAGCGACGAGGTGCAGCACGAGGACATCGCGATCTGCGAGGCGGTGCAGCAGGGCCTGGCCTCCGGCCATTACATTCCCGGCCGGCTGTGTCCGAAGCGCGAGGGCGGCGTCTGGCATTTCCAGAACCTGCTGCGCGCGGCCTACGCCAGTCCCGCCGGCGAATCCGCATGAGCCCGCGCCGCCCGCTCCGGCCACAGTCCTGAACCGAAACCTGGCGGAAGCCGACATGCGCAACGGCAACACGATCGGCTTCTGGACCTGCACCGCGCTGGTGGTGGGCAACGTCATCGGCATGGGCATCTTCGTGCTGCCGGCGTCGCTGGCGCCGTTCGGCTTCAACGCGCTGATCGGCTGGATCATCGTGCTGGCCGGCTGCCTGGTGCTGGCCCGCGTGTTCTCGCACCTGGCTCGCGCCATGCCCGATGCCGAAGGCCCCTACGGCTACATCCGCCGCACCCTGGGCGAGCTGCCGGCGTACCTGGCGCTGTGGGCGTACTGGGTATCGCTGTGGCTCACCAATGCCGCGCTCGCCACCGGCGTGGTCGGCTACATGGCGGTGGTGTTTCCACCGCTGGGCGCGCTTCAGCCGGCGCTGTTCGCGCTCGGCCTGCTGTGGGCGGTGGTGGCGATCAACCTGTTCGGTGTGCGCACCGGCGGCGGCGTGCAGATCGTCACCACCGCGCTGAAGCTGCTGCCGATGCTGGCGATCGCCCTGCTCGGCGGCTGGCTGCTGCTGACCTCGCCGGCAAGCTACACCGCGCACCTGCCCACCACGCCGATCACCCTGGGCGGGGTGACCGCGGCCGCCACCATCGCGCTGTTCGCGATGCTCGGCATCGAGTCGGCCAGCGTGCCGGCGGCAAGGGTGGACGACCCGGCACGCACCATTCCGCGCTCGACCATGACCGGCACCGTGCTGGCCGCGGTGATCTACATCATCGTCTCCACCGTGCCGCTGTTGCTGATCCACCAAACGGAGCTGGCCGAGGCGAGCGCACCGTTCGCCCTGCTGATGGACCGCTTTGCCGCCGCCGGCTCCGGGCGCTGGCTGGCGCTGTTCGTGGTGATCAGCGGGCTGGGCGCGCTCAACGGCTGGACCCTGCTGGGGGGCGAGTTGACCTGCACCATGGCCCACAACGGCGTGCTGCCGGCAATGCTTGCACGCAACAACCGCCACGGCGCACCGGCGGTGGCGCTGCTGCTGACCGGTGCGCTCGCCTCGGTGATGATCGCCATGAGCTACAGCAAATCGCTGGTGGCGGCGTTCACCTTCCTCACCCGGGTGGTGACCGCCGCCAACCTGCCGCTCTACCTGTGCTGCGCGCTCGCGCTGATCGTGCTGTGGCGGCGGCGCAGCGCCACCTGCGCCACCTGGCGGGCGCTGCTTGCCGGGGTCACCTGCGTGCTGTTCGTGGTGTTCGCCTTCATCGGCATCGGCCACGAGCCGTTCCTGTACGCGCTGGGGCTGATCGCGGCGGGCCTGCCGCTGTATGCATTGATGCGCCTGCGCCGCCGCGCCGCGCCGTCCACCGAGGTCATTCCGGAATGAGAGATCCACGCTACGACATCCTGTTCGAACCCGTGAGGATCGGTCCGGTCACCGCGAAGAACCGCTTCTTCCAGGTGCCGCACTGCAACGGCATGGGCCACGCGATGCCGCTGGCGCACGCGGCGATGCGCGAGATGAAGGCCGCGGGCGGCTGGGCGGTGGTCTCCACCGAGGAATGCGAGATCCACCCCAGCGGCGACCTCACGCCCTACGTCGAGGCGCGGCTGTGGGACGACCGCGACATCCCCGCGCTGGCGCTGATGTGCGACCAGGTGCACACGCACGGCGCGCTGGCCGCGCTGGAGCTGAGCCACAACGGCCCCACCGCATCGAACCTGTATTCGCGCGAGGTGCTGATCGCGCCCTCGCACCAGCCGACCAAGTACGGCTATCCGCATCAGGCGCGCGCGATGACCCTGCACGACATCCGCGAGTACCGGCGTTGGCACCGCGAGGCGGCGATCCGCGGCAAGCGCGCCGGCATGGACATCATCTATGTCTACGCCGCGCACGACCTGTCGCTGGCGATGCACTTCCTGCAACGCCGGCGCAACCAGCGCAGCGACGAATACGGCGGCTCGCTGGAGAACCGCGTGCGCCTGCTGCGCGAGGTGCTGCAAGACACGAAGGAAGCCGTGGGCGACCGCTGCGCGGTGGCGCTGCGCTTCGCCGTCGAGGAAGGGTTGGGCTCCGGCGGCGTGGAACTGGCCGAGGCGCAGGACATCGTGGGCATGCTGGCCGAGCTGCCCGACTTGTGGGATGTGAACCTGGCCGCCTGGTACAACGACTCGGTGCCCTCGCGCTTCGCCGCCGAGGGCGCGCAGGAACCGTTCATCGCGTTCGTGAAGAAGGCCACCAGCAAGCCGGTGGTAGGCGTGGGCCGCTTCACCTCGCCGGATACCATGGTGTCGCAGCTCAAGCGCGGTGTGCTGGACATGATCGGCTGTGCGCGGCCGTCGATCGCCGACCCGTTCCTGCCGAAGAAGATCGAGGAAGGACGCGCCGACGACATTCGCGAGTGCATCGGCTGCAACGTCTGCGTCTCCGGCGACATGACCATCTCGCCGATCCGCTGCACGCAAAACCCGACCATGGGCGAGGAATGGCGCAAGGGCTGGCACCCGGAACGCATCGCGCCGAAGCGCTCGGCGGCACGCGTGTTGGTGGTGGGCGCCGGCCCGGCCGGGCTAGAGGCCGCGCGCGCGCTGGGCCAGCGCGGCTACGAAGTGAGCCTGGCCGAGGCGCGCAGGGAACTGGGCGGTCGCGTCAGCCGCGAGTCGCGCCTGCCCGGCCTCGCCGAATGGGCACGCGTGCGCGACTGGCGCATTGGCCAGATCAACAAGCTGTCCAATATAGCCGTCTATCTCGACTCGGCCCTGACCGCGCAGGACGTGCTCGACTTCGGCGCTGAACACGTGGTGCTGGCCACCGGCTGCCACTGGCGCCGCGACGGCTGTGGTCGCAGCCATGGCTTCGCCATCCCCGGCTTCGCGGAGAACCCGCGCGTGTTCACCGTGGACGACCTGATGGACGGCCGCCTGCCGGAGGGCAAGGTAGTGGTGTACGACGACGACGGCTACTACCACGCCAGCGTTGCCGCCGAACTGCTGCGCCTTCGTGGCTGCGAGGTAATCCACCTCACACCCGAGGACAGCCTCGCGCCGTGGACGTTGAACACCCTGGATTACCGCCATGTGCGCAAGCGCATGGCCGAACTCGGCATCGAGGCGCTGGTCTCGCACGAGGTCACGGGCTACGCCGGCAGCGCGCTCACCGTCGAGGACGTGTGGACCCATCGCCAGCGCGAACTGGCGTGCGACGCGGTGGTCACCGTCACCGCCCGCCTGCCCGACGACGCGCTGTACCAGGAACTCTGCCGCCGCGAAGCCGAGTGGATGGATGCCGGCGTCAGCAGCCTGCGCTGCATCGGCGACGCCGAGGCGCCAGGACTGATCGCCCACGCGGTCTACGCCGGCCACCGCTACGCACGCGAACTGGAGGAGCCGGCCGATGGCGAGGTCGCGTTCAGGCGGCATTTCCACAGCGCGGATGCCGACGACCTGCGTCGCCCGCACGGACAACCGCCCGGCCGCCGTTCCCAAGAGACGCTCTGATCAAGTCTTTGCCCGTCATTCCAGCTAAAGCTGGAATCCAGTGCCTTTAACCGTTGCCGAGGCACTGGATCCCGGCTTGACCAGCCTGCGGCTGTTGAAAAGCGCCTCGCCGGGATGACGGCTTGTTCAGGCCTTTCCTAGCGGAACTGTCGGTCGCCCTGCCCGGCGTGCGCGCGAGCGATCCGTGCGGCCAATTGCCGGCTCAGCGGCGACAGCCGGGTGACCGCCTCGCCGCACAGCAGGTCGAAGCCGGCCAGCCGGCGCCGGCGAAAGCGCAGCAGGCAGGCGTCGAGCACCCGCACATGTGGCGCCGGCGCCGGCGCCGTCGCGGGCAGCGGCTCGCCGCTCGCCAGCAGGCGGTCCCAGCCCAGGTAGTCGGTATCCGGCAGCAGGTGCAGGCGCACGCAAGGGCGGCCGTCGCGGTCGATGCCGTCGATCCATTCGCGCGGCCCGTCCGGCGCGACCTCGCAGACCGCCGACAGCCAGTGCACGCGCAGCAGCGGCGCCAGCCTGGGCGTCTCCACCAGCACGCCGTCCGGCTGCTGCGGCAAGCCCGCGCCGCTCTCGGCCAACGGCATGTACAGCACGCTGCCGAGCGCCGGCAGCGAGACGGCCAGGGCGGCGGGCGTCATGCGCAGCCGGCGCCGGCAGACGTCCGCGTCGGTTGCCCGCGGGCATCCCTCCAGCAGTTGCCGCCACCACGGACTGAACATCGCCTGCCTCCAGCGACACGAAGAGGGCCACCGGCCCGACGAAGGCGCGCGGGCCATCGCCCGCCACGCCAGAAGAACCAGCGTCGCCGCTACTTGGTCAGGATCAGCTTGTCGTTGCGGGTCAGCCGCAGGTGGTACTCGCTGCCCTGATGCTCGATTACCAGCTCGCGCTTACCTTCCAGCAACGCCTGGCTGGAAATGCGCCGGGCCACTGCCGAAGACGGGGTTGATGGTACCGGCCGCAGAATCGGGCGCGACGACGGCGGTTGGCACAAGGACAGGACGGGCATCGGGAGATCCGGCAGCGGCGGAGACGTTTTCGATGATAATGATTCTCATTTGTCTGTCAACCACCTTCCCTCAGGCTGTCTCGACGGCCTGCCGGATCCGCTGCGCCACCGCCGCGTCCAGTCGCGGCAGCAGTTCCAGCGCGTCCAGGTTCTGCTCCAGCTGCTCGCGCTTGCTGGCGCCCAGCATCACCGTGGAGACGTGCGGATTGAGCAGGCACCAGGCAATCGCCAGCTGCGCCAGGCTGCTGCCCAGCTCGGCTGCGATCGGCTGCAAGGCGCGCACCTTGCCCAGGCGCTCGTCGCCATGGCCCAGCACGCTCTCGCGCAGCCACTCGTAGCCGGGCTGGGCCAGCCGCGAATCAGCCGGCACGCCGCCGTTGTACTTGCCGCTGAGCAGGCCGGAGGCCAGCGGCGACCAGATCGTGGTGCCCATGCCGTAGGCCTCGTACAGCGGCGCGTACTCCACTTCGACCCGCTCGCGGTGCAGCAGGTTGTACTGCGGCTGCTCCGTCACCGGCGCGTAGAGATGGTTCTCGCGGGCCACCTTGTGTGCCTCATGGATCGCCTCGGCCGGCCATTCGCTGGTGCCCCAGTACAGCACCTTGCCCTGGCGGATCAGCGTGTCCATCGCTGCCACGGTCTCGGCGATCGGCGTGTCCGGATCGGGGCGATGGCAGAAATACAGGTCGAGGTAATCCACGCGCAGGCGCTGCAGCGCCTGGTGGCAGGCTTCCATCACGTGCTTGCGCGACAGCCCGCGCTGGGTCGGCAGCGGCTTGTCGACCGCACCGAAGAACACCTTGCTGGAGACGCACCAGCTGTCGCGCGGGAAGCGCAGGTCGGCCAGCACGTCGCCCATCACCTGCTCGGCCACGCCGTTGTTGTAGGTCTCGGCGTTGTCGAAAAAATTCACCCCGCGCTCGTGCGCCAGCGCCAGCAGGTCGCGTGCCTGCGCGCGCCCCACCTGTCTGCCGAAGGTGACCCAGGCGCCGAACGACAGCGCGGAAAGTTGCAGGCCGGAGGTACCGAGGCGGCGGTAAAGCATGGGGATGCTCCTGTGACGGGAAAGATCTCCAGCATGTCCAATCCACGCGCGCCGCACAACGGCGTAACCTTGGAGCTTTCTCTCATCGAAGGAGTCCGCCATGTCCTCGATCACGGGCTGGGCCGCCAGCGCGGCCGGCCAGCCGCTGAAACTGGCCACGTTCGACGTGGGCGAGCTGGGCGCCGAGGAAGTCGAGGTGGCCGTCGACTACTGCGGCATCTGCCACTCCGACCTGTCGATGATCAACAACGAGTGGGGCAATGCGCGCTACCCGTTCATTCCCGGGCACGAAGTGGTCGGCCGCGTCACCGCGCTGGGCGCGCAGGCGAAAGGTTTGTCGGTCGGTCAGCGCGTGGGCATCGGCTGGACTGCGGAAAGCTGCATGCATTGCCGCCAGTGCCTGTCCGGCGACCAGAACCTGTGCGCGCAGGCGGTGGCGACCATCGGCGGCCACCACGGCGGCTTCGCCGACAAGCTGCGCGCGCACTGGGCGTGGACGATCCCGCTGCCCGAAGGCATTGACCTGGCCAGCGCCGGCCCGCTGCTGTGCGGCGGCATCACCGTGCTGAAGCCGTTCCTGGCCTACGACATCAAGCCGACCGCGCGGGTCGGCGTGGTCGGTATCGGCGGCCTCGGCCACCTGGCGGTGAAGTTCGCCGCCGCGTGGGGCTGCGAGGTCACCGCGTTCACCTCCACCCTGGCCAAGGCCGACGAGGCGCGCAGCTTCGGCGCGCACCACGTGGTCGCCAGCCGCGACAGCGCCGCGATCAAGGCGATCGCCGGCTCGCTCGACCTGCTGCTGGTCACCGTCAACGTGCCGATGGACTGGAACGCGCTGCTCGGCACGCTCGCCCCGAAGGGCCGCATGCACGTGGTCGGCGCGGTGCTGGAACCGATCCCGGTGCCGGCGTTCAGCCTGATCGGCAAGCAGCGCGAGGTCTCTGGCTCGCCCACCGGCTCGCCGGTCGACATCGCCCGCATGCTGGACTTCGCCGCCCGCCACGACATCCGCCCGCAGATCGAGATGTTCCCGATGAGCAAGGTCAACGAAGCGCTGCAGCATCTTGCCGACGGCAAGGCGCGCTACCGCATCGTGCTGGAAGCGTAGTCGACCGCATCCCTTGCCACGGCGAACTATGTCCGCGGCTCGCCGATAGCCACGCGCTCGTGCAGGAAAAGCGCAACCATCGCGGATTATCCTTCGTGACCACGGCATTCGTGCCGGGTCACTTTCAGGGGCACGCAATGAGCACTGCACGCAAGGCTCTGGTACTGGGCGCCACCGGCGGTGCCGGCGGGGAGATTGCGGCGGCACTGCTGCGCCGCGGCTGGCAGGTGCGCGGCCTGGTCCGCGACGCTTCCAGGCCGGGGCTTTCGGCGCCAATCGAATGGCACGCCGGCGATGCCATGAACGCTGCCGATGTGGCGCAGGCGGCGCATGGCGTCAAGGTGATCGTCCACGCGGTCAACCCGCCGGGCTACCGCAATTGGCAGAAGCTTTCCTTGCCGATGCTCGAGCACACGCTCGCCGCCGCACGCGCCACCGGCGCACGCATCATGCTGCCCGGCAACGTCTACAACTACGGTCCGGACGCATTGCCGCTGCTGCACGAGGATTCGCCGCAGCACCCGCTAACCCGCAAGGGCGCGATCCGGGTGGCGATGGAGCAGCGCCTGCAACAGGCGGCAGCCGAGGGCGTGCGCACGCTGATCCTGCGCTGCGGCGATTTCTTCGGCCCCCGCGCCAGCAGCAACTGGTTCGCGGCGATGGTGAAACCGGGACGGCCAGTACGCGCGGTGAATTATCCGGGCGAACCCGGGCTGCGTCACGCCTGGGCCTACCTGCCCGATGTCGGCGAGACCGCGGCGGCTCTACTGGAACGGGAGCACGAACTGGCTGCGTTCGAGTGCTTCCATTTCGGCGGCCACTGGGTCGACGGCCAAGCCATGGCCGCCGCGATCCGGCGCGCCACCGGCCACGCGAAGCTGCCGTTGCGCCCCTTCCCGTGGTGGCTGGTCACGCTGGCCGCACCGCTGGTCGCACTGTTCCGCGAGCTGCGTGAGATGCGCTATCTGTGGCAACTGCCGCTGCAACTGGACAATCGCAAACTGGTGGCGTTGCTCGGCACGGAACCCCATACGGAGCTGGACCAGGCGGTCGAGGCGACGCTGCGTGGACTGGGTTGCCTGAACGGCGCCACTGCCAAGCCGACAGGCTCCAAGCTCTGACACCACCGTCAGCGTTGCGGGTACAGCGCCAGGGCCAGCACGATCGCGGCGAACACGCCGGCGACCACGTCGTCGATCATCACGCCCATGCCGCCCTTCACGCGCCGGTCCAGCCAGCGGATCGGCCATGGCTTCCACACGTCGAACAGGCGGAACAACACGAAGCCGGCCAGCAACATCCACCACGCGAATCCGCCGGCCGGCAGCAGTGCGGGAAGCAGCAGCGGCAGCAGCGCAATCCACTGGCCGATGAATTCGTCCCACACCAGGCTGCGGTGGTCGTCGACGCCAAGCGCACGGCCGGCCACGTTGCAGGCCCACACGCCCACGCCAAAACCGGCCAGCAGCACGATTAGATAGATCGGCAACGGCAGCTCGCGCAGCAGCAGCCACGGCAGCAGCGCGGCCAGCGAGCCGAACGTGCCCTGCGCCACCGGCGCCAGGCCCGAGCCGAAGCCGCACGCCAGCCAGCCGGCCGGCGTGGCCAGCAGGGCGCGCCGCTGCCCTGCGCTGAGGGTCTTCTTCGCGCTCACGCGAAGTGCTCCCAGCCCGGCCGGTCCGTGGCCAGCCACGAGCCGTCGGCGGCACGCACGCGCACGCCTTCGCCCTCCAGGATGCGGCCGATCTTCGTGGCGCCGCAACCGAGCCGGGCCAGGCCGGCCTGAAGTTCGGCGACACGGGCGGCCGGCGCGGTGAAGCACAGTTCGTAGTCGTCGCCGCCGCTCAGGGCGAAGTGCAGCGCGGTGGTTTCGTCGTACAGCTCCAGCAGCGCCAACGAGCGCGGCAGCCAGGCGGCCTCGATTTCCGCGCCGACGCCACTGGCCGTGCAGATGTGGCCGAGGTCGGCGAGCAGTCCGTCGGAGATGTCGATGCACGCCGTGGCCTGTCCGCGCAGCGCGGCGCCAGCCGCCAGCCGCGGCGTCGGGCGGTTCAGCCGCTCGCCCAGGAACGCGCGCAGCCCGGCACGGTTGTCGTCGTCGCGCGGCGGATGCTGCACGCCATGCAGGCCGGCGGCCGCGTCGCCCAGCGTGCCGGTGACCAGCACCACGTCGCCGGCACGCGCGCCGGCGCGGGTGAGCGCCTGGCCCGGCGGCACGAAGCCGTGCACGGCCACGCTGATCGTCAACGGCCCGCGGGTGGTGTCGCCGCCGACCAGGGCCAGGCGGTGCGGTTGCGCCAACCTGGCGAAACCCTCGGCAAGACCCTCGACGAAGGCCGTGTCCGCGCTGGGCATGGTCAGCGCGAGCAGCGCCCAGGCCGGGCTGGCGCCCATCGCGGCGAGGTCGGACAGATTCACCGCCAGCGCCTTCCAGCCGATGTCCATCGGCGCGGTGCCCCGCGGAAAATGCACGCCCTCGACCAGGGTGTCGATCGCCACCGCCAGTTCCTTCCCCGCTGGCACCGCCAGCACGGCGGCGTCGTCGCCGATGCCGAGGCGTACGTCGTCGCGCGCTTGCGCGGTATGTTGGCGGATCAGTTCGATCAGGTCGAATTCCATCGGGGAGTCCCCACGCAAGGTCAACGGCTGAACACGAGGGTGGGACTGTCGTGATAGGTCGACGGTTGCCACAGACGGAAACCGGCTTTTTCCGCGACCCGGATCGACGCCTGGTTCTCCGGCGCGATGATGCACACCACGCGCCGGTCGGGAAACTGCAGGTCGGCCCAGGGCGCGATCGCCGCCACCGCCTCGCTCGCATAGCCCTTGCCGTGCACCTGCGGCGCCAGCACCCAGCCGCACTCCAGCATGCCGCGCAACGAGGGCTGCAGTTCGCGCGCCAAGTCGGCGAAACCGACGTCGCCGACGTAGCGACCGCTGGCTTTCTCCTCGACGGCCCAATAGCCGTAGCCGAGCAGGCTCCACAGCCCGCGATACTGCAGCAGGCGCTTCCACACTTCCTCGGCGGTGAACGGGCGCCCACCGATGTGGCGGGTGACCGCGGGATCCGACCAGATCGCCGTGCAGCTGGCGTGATCGCCGGCCTGGTGCGCGCGCAGGCGCAACCGCGCGGTCTCGATTTCCGGCACCTGCCCGTCCGGCGCCCCCGTAGCGCCCGGCATCAGCCGCGCTTCTCGACCGCGCGCAGGTCGCCGGCCAGCTTGTCCAGCACGCCGTTGACATAGCTGTGGCCGTGGTCGGCGCCGAAGCGCTTGGTCACCTCGATCGCCTCGTTGATCACCACGCGATACGGCACGTCGGGGCGAAACTTCAGCTCGTAGGCGGCCAGCCGCAGCGCGGCGCGTTCGATCGGGTCGACCTGCGCTACCTCGCGATCGAGGTGCGGACGCAAGCTGGCGTCCAGTACGTCGACGTTTTTCTCCACGCCGTGCAGCAGATCTTCGAAATAGTCGAGGTCGGCCACTTCCATGTCCTGTTCGTGGCGGAACTGCTCGATCACCGCGTTCATGTGGCTGCCGGAGAGCTGCCACGCATACAGCGCCTGCAAGGCGCGGCGGCGGGCACGCGAGCGCGCGGCCAGGTCGATGCCTTGCGGGGCGTGGTGCATCACAGCTTCCCGTACAGGTTGACCATTTCCAGTGCGGCCATCGCAGCGTCGGCGCCCTTGTTGCCGGCCTTGGTGCCGGCGCGCTCGATCGCCTGCTCGATGCTGTCGGTGGTCAGCACGCCGAACGCCACCGGCACGCCGGAATCCAGCGCAGCCTTGGCCAGGCCCTTGGCACATTCGCCGGCGACGAAATCGAAGTGCGGGGTGGCGCCGCGGATCACCGCGCCCAGCGCGATCACCGCCGCGTACTTGCCCGAATTCGCCAGCTTGTGCGCGGCCAGCGCGATTTCCCACGCGCCTGGCACGCGCACCAGTTCGATCGCGTCGTCCTTCACGCCGTGGCGCAGCAGCGCATCGCGCGCACCGGCCACTAGCGGCTCGACGACGAAGCCGTTGAAGCGACCGGCGACGATGGCGAAACGGCCTTTCGGGGTGGCGAAATCGCCTTCGATGGTCTTCATTGCGGTTTCCTTGAGTGGGCGTGCGGCCCATATGGAGCGGGCATTTTACGGGTTTGGCCCTCCGCCTGCTCGCGCAGGCTCCCTCCCCTGCTCGCAGGGGAGGGTTGGGATGGGGTTCGCTCTTGATCTTCAAGAAGAGCTTTACCCCCTCCAACCTCCCCCTGCACGCAGGGGGAGGAGCCGCGCTCAAACGCCGGGCGGCAAATGCGGATAGCCGCTGAAGGATAGCCGCGCCTCGCCGCCCGCGACGCGCAGCCGCGCCGGCGCGCCGAACGGCAGGGTGCACTTGTCCGGCTCGTGGCCGATCGGCAGGCCGCCGAGCACCGGCACGCCGCTGACCCGGCGGATCTGCGCGAAGCTGTCGGCCAGGTCGTAGCCGTTGTCGTAGCTGCTGGGCCGGCACTGGCTGAAATGGCCCAGCAGCAGTGCGCGCTGGCGCCCCAGTACGCCCGACAGCTGCAACTGGTACAGCATCCGCTCGATCCGGAACGGCGGCTCGCCGACGTCCTCGACGAACAGGATGCCGCCGTCGATGCCGCGGCCGTCGACGCCCGGGAAATACGGCGTGCCGAGCAGGCTGCACAGCACGGCCAGGTTGCCGCCCCACAGCGGCCCCTGGACGTCGAGCTCGGCGTCGGGCGCGGTGGCCCATTCGACTTGCGCCGAGGGCGCACGCACGGTGCCCCAGAAGTGCTGCCAGGTGAATGCACTGAGCGTTTCGGCGCCGAAGTCGGCGCCCAGCATCGGGCCGCTGAACGTGCACAGGCCGCTCTTCGCATGCAGCGCCAGCTGCAGCGCGGTGAAGTCGCTGTGGCCGACCAGCACGGTGCTGCTGCCGCTGAGGCATTCGCGCAGGGCGTCGTAATGCAGCTGCGCCAGCAGACGCGTGGCGCCGTAGCCGCCGCGGATCGCCAGCGCGATGTCCGGCAACTCGTCCGCGGTAGCCAGCGCGTTGAGGTCGGCAGCCCGCTGCGCGTCGCTGCCGGCATAGCGCAGCTCGCTGCGCTCGAGCACCTCCAGGCCGTCCACACGGCAGCCCGCCGCCTGCAAACGCTCGACGCCACGCGCCATCGCCAGGCGATCGTGCGGGTAGCCGGAAGGGGCGATCAGGCGGATGCGGGTTTCAGGCATGGGCTGGGCCGCTGAAAGAAAGCTCGATTATGCGGTGACGACGCGGTTACGGCATGGCAGGACGATAGCCTCGGAATGACGAACCTGCTGTCGTAGATACCGTCTCGTTCCGCGTTATGCAAGCGAGCATCCAGGTGATGCGTGCGCAGAGGCAACGAGGCGGTGTCTGGGGTAGTCAGGATCAAACAGCGAGTTGGTATGGATGACGCCCCAGACTAGGTGCAGGAGCTTCCGCATGGCGGCACACACGGTCACGATGGGGAGCTTCCCGCGTGCGAGCAACCGTTCGCAGAAGGCACGAACCACGGGGTTGTGGTTCTTGGCGCAGATGGCGGGAAAGTAGAGTTTGGCGCGCAAGCCGGGGGCACCGGTTTTGGAGATCCGGACCTGTCCCTTGAGCGTGCCCGACTCGCGCCGTGCCGGGTTGAGGCCGGCGAAGGCGACCAGCTTGCCCGGCGCGTCGAAGCGTCGCAGGTCGCCCAGTGCGGCGAGCAGGGAGGCCGACGTGGTCTTGGCGATGCCGGGGATGGACGTCATCAACGCCGCGTCGTAGCGCAGCTGGGGATCCTTGTCGATGTGATTGTTGATGCGCTGCTCCAGCGCCTTGATCTGCTTGCGCAGTTCCTTGAGCGACGCTTCCACCGAGTCGCGTACGGCGTCATTGGCGACGTCGAGTCGGTTCGCTTCCATCCGCTCCATGCCCTTGAGATCGTCCAGCCGTTCGACCAGCGCGCGCAAGGTGCGCTGGGCCGCTGTCGGCGGCATCCACGGCGCCATCGGATGGGTGCCGGCCTGCTGACTGGTGGCGAACTGCGCAATGAGCTTGGCGTCTGTGCGGTCGGTCTTGGTTCGCGTCAGCTGGCTCTTGCCGAAGTACTTTACTTGCGCCGGATTGGCCACGTAGACCGTCTTGCCTTGCTGTACCAGGAAGATGGCCAGTGCCTCGTGATAGATCCCCGTCGCTTCCATGCACACCGCCGCTTCCGGCGCGTGCTTGTCCAACCAGGTCATCAACTCCTGGAAGCCTTCTTCACGATTGGCCACCTTGGCGCGTGTCTGGAATTTGCCCGGCTTGGCCAGACCAACGGCCACATCAAACGTGGCCTTGGCCACATCCACTCCCACAACGTTTGTCATCGCCTTACCTCGCATGGTTTGTTCCGATCACCATGCTCATCCGGCTGATCCTTAGGTGTGCAGGCTCACGCCAGTGGCGGGCCGAGGGTACCGTTCAAACTTCTGGATGAGCGAAATCGGAACCGGGGTGTGCATCTACGTCACGGGCTCGAAGCCAAAGGAGCGCATCGGCATCACCCGGTTCCCCCGATGATCAGTCGGGAATGCTCGACCCTGACAGGTCGGACATCAAGACCTAAGGAGCCCACTGGCGGGCGATGCTTTGGCTTTTGCGAATCCCGAATCCCGAATCCCGGCCCAAAAGCATCGCCCGCCAGTGGGCTCCTTACATGGAAGAGAACGGATTAGACGTATTCGACCACTTCGAGCCCGAAACCGCCCAGCCCCACCAGCTTGCGCGGCGTGCCCAGCACGCGCAGGCGGTGCACGCCGAGGTCGGCCAGGATCTGCGCGCCGAGGCCGAGCTGGCGCCATTCCTGCTGCTGCGCTTCCTCCGGCGCCTGCTTGCCCGGCTGGCGGCTGAGCCGGGCCAGCAGCGCTTCGGGCGTGTCCTCACCGGACAGCACCAGCAGCACGCCGCGGTCCTCGTCGGCGATCCGGCGCAATGCCGCAGTGACCGTGAGGCCGAGGTCGTCGCGCTTCAGGTGCAGCACGTCGGACAAGGTGTTGCGCACGTGCACGCGAGTCAGTGCCGGCGCGCCATCGTCGACCTTGCCGCGCACCAGCGCGTAGTGCAGGCCGCGACGGATCGCATCGCGGTAGGCCACCAGCCGGAACGGACCGAACTCGGTCTCCACCGCTTCCTCGTGCACGCGCTGCACGGTCTTCTCGGTTTCGAGGCGATAGCGGATCAGCTCGGCGATGGAACCGATCTTCAGGCCGTGCTTGCGCGCGAAGATCTCCAGCTCCGGCCGGCGCGCCATCGAACCGTCCTCGTGCAGGATCTCGATCAGCACCGCCGAGGGTTCCAGCCCAGCCAGTGCGGCCAGGTCGCAACCGGCTTCGGTATGTCCGGCGCGGGTCAGCACGCCGCCCGGCTGTGCGGTGAGCGGGAAGATGTGGCCGGGCTGCGACAGGTCCTGCGGCTTCGCGTCCGACTTCACCGCGACCTGGATCGTGCGTGCACGGTCGTGCGCCGAGATGCCGGTGGTAACACCCTCGGCCGCCTCGATCGAGACGGTGAAGTTGGTGTGGTAGGCCGAGGTGTTGTCGCTGACCATCGGGCGCAGGCCGAGCTGGCGCGTGCGCTGCTCGGTCAGCGTGAGGCACAGCAGGCCGCGCGCCTCGCGCACCATGAAGTTCACGTCCTCGGGCCGCACCATCTGCGCGGCCATGATCAGGTCGCCTTCGTTCTCGCGGTCCTCGTCGTCGAGGATCACCACCATGCGGCCGGCGCGGATGTCTTCGAGGATTTCGGGAATGGTATTGAAAGCCATGGCGTGTATCCGTGTGATGGTTCCCTTCTCCCATTGGGAGAAGGTGCCCCGAAGGGGCGGATGAGGGTACGGGCGGAGCGAGGTATCGTGGCTTCGCACGGACCCTCACCCCAACCCCTCTCCCGGCGGGAGAGGGGCTTCAAATCAGGCGAAGCCGTGCTGCTTGAGGAAGGCCTCGTCCAGCTTCGGCGTCTCGCCCCGCGACAGCAGCCGCTCGATGTAGCGCGCCACCACGTCCACCTCGATGTTCACCGCGTCGCCCACGCGGCGGGCGTGGAACGCGGTGTGTTCGACGGTGTGCGGGATCAGGTTGACGCCGAAGCGGTCGCCGGCCACCTCGTTGACGGTGAGGCTGGTGCCGTCGATGCAGACCGAACCTTTTGCCGCGATGTAGCGCGCCAGCGCCGCCGGCACCTCGAAGGTCCAGCGCTGCGAGCGCCCGTCCGGCGCGATCGAGACCACCTTGCCGAGGCCGTCGACGTGGCCGGAGACCAGGTGCCCGCCAAGGCGGTCGGCCAGGCGCAACGCCTTTTCCAGGTTCACCGGGTCACCGGCCTTCAGCTGGCCCAGCGAAGTGAGCGACAAGGTCTCGTTGGAGACATCGGCGCTGAAGCCATGCGGCTCCAGCGCGATCGCGGTGAGGCACACGCCGGAGACGGCGATCGAGTCGCCCAGCTGCGCGTCGCCAAGGTCGAGGTCGGCGGTATCGACGTGCAGCCGCACGTCGCCGCCGCGCGGTTCGAGCCGCGCGACGCGGCCCACGGACTGGATGATGCCGGTGAACATCAGCGCTCCCCCGGCCGGAGGATGGCGAACCGCATGGATGCACTGCATTTCATGAAACGTATCCCGCAGCATGTTGAGCGAGTACGCCCCAAGGCATGAGGCACGGCGCGCGCCGTGCAGCGCCCGCCTGCCGTCTTCTCTTTATCCGGACTGTGAGGAAGCGATCGCCCGCTTCCAACCGTCGGCTCCGGCATTCGACCGGATCTGCTGACCTCACGGCGGTTGCCGTGAGCGCTCGCGGGCTCGCCCCCAAACCGTAAAAACCGGGGCCTACCGCCGGTGGGGAATTTCGCCCCGCCCTGAAGACGCTATGTAATGTCTGCCGGCATCGCCGGCTGGCGAAGTCTAGCACCGTCGCCACGCCGGCTCGCGTGCCGCCATGGCGAATGCAGCGTTCGCCATGGCGCACACCCGGGCGGGTCACGCCGGGCGCAGCTGCAGCCGCCAGTCGGCACCTAGCATGCGCTGGTCGACCACCCGTAGTTGCCAGCGCCGCGCCATCTCGTCAAGTGTGGGCAGCTGCAGCAACGGGCGCGCGCCGTCGCCCAGCAACAGCGGGGCGACGTAGAGCAGCAGCTCGTCGACCAGGCCGGCGGTGAACAGCGCGCCGCACAGGGTCGGGCCGGCCTCCACCTGAACCTCGTTGCAGCCGCGCCCGGCCAGCAGGACCAGCGCTTCGCGCAGGTCGAGCGCGTCGTCTGGCGTGGCCAGCGCCACCCGCTCGACCCGCGCGAAGCGGTCGTCCTTGTAGGAAGCCGCCTCCCCGTGCAGCAGCAGGGTTGGCGCGGAACCGTCCAGCACATGGCTGCCGGCCGGCGTACGCAACCGGCGGTCCAGCACGACGCGCAGCGGCGGCATGAACTCCGCGTCGTCGGGCAAGCGCACGGTGAGCCGCGGATCGTCGCCCAGCACGGTGCCGCTGCCGGTGAGGATTGCCGAGCTGCGCGCGCGCCAGCGCTGCACGTCGGCGCGCGCGGCCGCACCGGTGATCCACTTCGATTCGCCATTGGCCAGCGCGGTGCGCCCGTCCAGGCTCATCGCCAGCTTCACCCGCACGAACGGACGGCCACGCTCGATCCGGCTGAAGAAGCCGCAGTTCAGCGCAAGCGCCGCTTCGCGCATCAGGCCGGGTTCGACGGTGATGCCGGCGGCGCGCAGCTTGCCGATGCCGCGGCCGTCGACCTGCGGGAACGGGTCTTCGGCCGCAATCACCACCCGCCCGACGCCGGCGGCCACCAGCGCATCGGCGCATGGTGGCGTGCGCCCGTGGTGCGCGCACGGCTCCAGCGTCACGTAGGCGGTGGCGCCACGCGCCCGTTCACCCGCCTCGCGCAGCGCGAACACCTCGGCATGCGGCTCGCCAGCGCGTCGATGAAAGCCAGTGCCGACCACCTCGTCGCCATGCGCGATCACGCAACCCACCCGCGGGTTCGGCTGGGTGGTGTACAGGCCGTGCTCGGCCAGGCGCAGGGCATGCGCCATGTGGGTGTGATCAGTGCCGGAAAATGTCATACGTCCATTGTAGGAGCCCGCTGGCGGGCGATGCTCTTGGGGCCGGGATTCGGGATTCGGGATTCGGGATTCGTAACGGTAAGAGCATCGCCCGCCAGCGGGCTCCTACGGTTTGCGCTTGCCGCCGCCTAGCAGGGGCAACTGCAATTCGGACAAACCCGGCAGGTCGCGCTCGAGTTTCTCGATCTCCTCGCGGAACGCATGCACGTCCTCGAACTTGCGGTAGACCGAGGCGAAGCGCACGTAGGCGACCTGGTCGAGGTTTTTCAGCTCGCGCATCACCAGCTCGCCGACCTGACGCGACGGCACCTCGCGCTCGCCGCTGCGGCGCAGGTCGTTGACAATGGCGCGTACCGCCGCGTCCACCGCGTCGCTGGTCACCGGCCGTTTCTGCAGCGCGCGCTCGAAACTTACCCGCAGCTTGCGCTCGTCGAACGTCTCGCGCCGCTCGCCGCTCTTCACGACCGTCGGCAGCTTCAGCTCGGCCGTCTCGAACGTGTTGAAACGCTCGCCGCACTGCGGACACTCGCGCCGACGGCGCACGGTGCTGCCGTCCTCGGTGAGCCGCGAGTCGATCACGCGGGTGTCTTCGTGCTGGCAGAAGGGGCAATGCATTCAGCGGCGGGATTCGGGATTGGGGATTCGGGATTCGGAAAAGCGGGAAGCCCGCGAGACCGGGACTCTTCCGAATCCCGAATCCCGTCTCCCGAATCCCGGCCTCTCAGCCATACACCGGATACTTCTTGCACTGCGCCGTCACTGCCTCGCGCACGCGGGTGATCACCGCCGCGTCGGTCGGCGCATCCAGCACGTCGCAGATCCAGCCGGCCAGTTCCACACAGTCCGCTTCCTTGTAGCCGCGGGTGGTGGCGGCGGGGGTGCCCACGCGCAGGCCGGAGGTGACGAACGGCTTTTGCGGGTCGTTCGGCACGGCGTTCTTGTTGACCGTGATGTGCGCCTTGCCCAGCGCGGCCTCGGCGTCCTTGCCGGTGATCGGCTTGCCGATCATGTCGACCAGCATCAGATGGTTCTCGGTGCCGCCGGAGACGATCTTGTAACCGCGTTCGATGAACGTCTTCGCCATCGCCTTGGCGTTCTTCACCACCTGCGTCTGGTATTCCTTGAACGCCGGCTCCAGCGCTTCCTTGAACGCCACCGCCTTGGCCGCGATCACGTGCATCAGCGGGCCGCCCTGGATGCCGGGGAATACGATCGACTGCAGCTTCTTCTCGATCTCCTCGCCGGCGCCCTTGGCCACGATGAAACCGCCGCGTGGGCCACGCATGGTCTTGTGCGTGGTCGAGGTGACCACGTGCGCATGCGGCAGCGGGCTCGGATACACGCCGGCGGCGACCAGGCCGGCGACGTGGGCCATGTCGACGAAGAACAGCGCGCCGACCGAATCGGCGATCCGGCGCATGCGCGCCCAGTCGATGACCTGCGAGTAGGCGCTGAAGCCGCCGACCAGCATCTTCGGCTGGTGTTCGGTGGCCAGGCGCTGCAGCTCGTCATAGTCGATCAGGCCGTTCTCATCGACGCCGTACTGCACCGCGTGGAACAGCTTGCCGCTGATGTTGACCTTGGCGCCGTGGGTGAGATGACCGCCGTGGGCGAGCGACATGCCCAGGATGGTGTCGCCCGGCTGTAGCAGCGCCAGATACACCGCCTGGTTCGCCTGCGAGCCGGAGTGCGGCTGCACGTTGGCGTAGTCGCAGTCGAACAGCTGCTTCAGCCGCTCGATCGCCAGCCGCTCAGCCACGTCCACGTACTCGCAGCCGCCGTAGTAGCGCTTGCCCGGGTAGCCCTCGGCGTACTTGTTGGTGAGCTTGGAACCCTGCGCTTCCATCACCCGCGGGCTGGCGTAGTTCTCCGAGGCGATCAGCTCGACGTGATCTTCCTGGCGCTGGCCCTCGTCCGCGATGGCCTTGGCCAGTTCGTCGTCATAACCGGCGATCGTGCAGTTCTTCGGAAACATTCTGGCCTCGGCAGGTGGGGAGCGGGTTCAACCGGAAAGTGTAGCGCTGCCGCACGGTTGCGACCACCGCCCGGCCGAGCCACCAGTTGGCCGCGGTAGCGGGCCGCAAACCGCTATAATGCGCGGTTTGACGAATTCCCTTTACCGTGGCCGCCTTGCCGGCGGCGCGGTGCCCGCTTTCGGAGGTTGCATGAGCTCGCAGTACATCTACACCATGAACGGGGTCAGCAAGATCGTCCCTCCGAAACGGCAGATCATCAAGGACATCTCGCTCAGCTTCTTCCCCGGCGCCAAGATCGGCCTGCTCGGCGTCAACGGCGCGGGCAAGTCCACCGTGCTGAAGATCATGGCCGGCGTGGATACCGACTTCCAGGGGGAGGCGCGCGCACAGCCGGGCACCAAGATCGGCTACCTGGCGCAGGAGCCGGACCTGAATCCGGAGAAGACCGTGCGCGAGGTGGTGGAAGAAGGCGTGTCCGTGGTCCTCGATGCGCAGAAGCGGCTGGAGGAGGTCTACGCCGCCTACGCCGAGGATGGCGCGGATTTCGACAAGCTGGCCAAGGAACAGGAACAGCTGGAAAACCTGCTGGCCGCGAACGACGCGCACGCGCTGGAGCGCCAGCTGGAAGTGGCCGCCGACGCGCTGCGCCTGCCGCCGTGGGAAGCCAAGGTCGGCCCGTTGTCCGGCGGCGAGAAGCGCCGCGTGGCGCTGTGCCGCCTGCTGCTGTCCAAGCCGGACATGCTGCTGCTGGACGAACCGACCAACCACCTGGACGCCGAATCGGTGGACTGGCTGGAGCAGTTCCTGCACGACTACCCCGGCACCGTGGTGGCGGTCACCCATGACCGCTACTTCCTCGACAACGCCGCCGAGTGGATCCTCGAACTCGACCGCGGCCGCGGCATTCCGTGGAAGGGCAACTACACCGAGTGGCTGGAGCAGAAGGACGCCCGCCTGAAGCAGGAAGCGAACCAGGAGAAGTCGCGCCAGAAGGCGATCGCGAAGGAGCTGGAGTGGGTGCGTTCGGCCGCCAAGGGCCGCCAGTCCAAGGGCAAGGCCCGCCTGGCCCGCTTCGAGGAACTGAACTCGGTCGACTACCAGCGCCGCAACGAGACCAACGAGATCTTCATCCCGCCGGGCGAGCGCCTGGGCCAGGAGGTGATCGAGTTCAAGAACGTCACCAAGTCGTTCGGCGACCGCGTGCTGATCGAGGACCTGTCGTTCAAGGTGCCGCCGGGCGCCATCATCGGCGTGATCGGCCCGAACGGCGCCGGCAAGTCCACCCTGATGAAGATGATCATGGGCAAGGAGACGCCGGACTCGGGCGAGGTGAAGCTGGGCCACACCACCAAGCTGGCCTATGTCGACCAGTCGCGCGAGGCGCTCGACCCGAAGAACAACGTGTGGCAGGAAGTGTCCGGCGGCTCGGACATCCTCACCATCGGCAACTTCGAGATCCAGTCGCGCGCGTACATCGGTCGCTTCAACTTCAAGGGCACCGACCAGCAGAAGATCGTCGGCAGCCTGTCCGGCGGCGAGCGCGGCCGCCTGCACATGGCCAAGACCCTGCTGCAGGGCGGCAACGTGCTGCTGCTCGACGAACCGTCCAACGACCTCGACGTGGAAACCCTGCGCGCGCTGGAAGACGCCCTGCTGGAATTCCCCGGCTGCGCGATGGTGATCTCGCATGACCGCTGGTTCCTCGACCGCATCGCCACCCACATCATCGCGTTCGAGGGCGACTCGCACGTGGAGTTCTTCCCCGGCAACTACAACGAGTACGAGGCCGACAAGAAGCGCCGCCTGGGCGACGAAGGTGCGCGGCCGCACCGGGTGAAGTACAAGAAGCTGGCCTGACGTTGGCCCCCTCTCCCTCCGGGAGAGGGTTGGGGTGAGGGTTCGGGGCTTGCGCCGGGTGTGGACGCAGCGCCCCGCCCGCACCCTCATCCGCCCCTTCGGGGCACCTTCTCACCCACAAGGGGACTCCCAAGGTCGCCAAAGGGAGAAGGGGAACCTGGAACGGAGCCACCGATGCACTTCATGTCTTCCCTCCAAGCCGCCTGGCAGCGCAACCACTCGTTGGTCTGCGTCGGCCTCGATCCGGAACCGGCAAAATTCCCCGCGCACCTGCGCGGCGCGCCCGATGCGGTGTTCGCCTTCTGCGCCGCCATCGTCGACGCCACGGCGGACCTCGTCTGCGCGTTCAAGCCGCAGATCGCGCACTTCGCCGCGCTGCGCGCCGAGGACGCACTGGAGCGACTGATTGCGCACGTCCACGCGAAGCATCCCGGCGTGCCGGTGATCCTCGACGCCAAGCGCGGCGACATCGGCTCCACCGCGCAGCACTACGCCAGCGAGGCGTTCGAGCGCTACCGCGCCGACGCGGTGACGCTGAACCCGTACCTCGGCCGCGATTCGATCCAGCCATTCCTCGATCGCACCGACAAGGGCGTGATTCTGCTCTGCCGCACGTCCAACCCCGGCGGCGCGGATTTCCAGGCGCTGGACTGCGGCGGCATGCCGCTCTATCTGCGCGTGGCCGAGACGGTTGCCCGCGAGTGGAACAGCCATGGCAACTGCGCGCTGGTCACCGGCGCCACCTGGCCGGAAGAACTGGGCAAAGTGCGCGCGCTGGTCGGCAACATGCCGCTGTTGGTACCCGGCATCGGCGCGCAGGGCGGCGACGTGGCGGCCGTGCTGGCACACGGCGCCAACGCAGACGGTACCGGCCTGATGATCAGCTCTTCGCGTGCGATCCTCTACGCCGGCCACGACGAGAACTTCGCCGAAACCGCGCGCACCGCCACGCTGAAGCTGCGCGCTCAGATCAACGCCCATCGTTAATCTTGAGTCCAACGTCAGTAGTCGAGACTGCCGCCAAGTTTTCCGCATAGCTTGGCAAGATGGGCCAACGCATTCTTGTAGTCTTTATGCGCTTCCATCACAAACGGGCCGACCTTCACAGGTTGAACGAAGTGTGCTCCAGTCGGATGCAAACCCTTCGACGAGTACAAGTATCGTCTACTGCTCGTACTGAACGGATCAAGCTCATTCATTTTTATCGCGTACCCACCGGCAAGCAAGGCATTGCCGACTTGTCTGTACAAATCGGGTACCGAAACAGCAGAAATTCTGTTGCCGTCAAACACGACTTCGATGCCGCGTTCACGAGGACTCCTGAGCCTGTGAGACTCCGATGGGTCTTCGCCCCCCCTGCCCTTTTCTGCGGCGCCGTGATCGTCCTTTTTCTTCCATGCTTCCAAAAGCTGCTCAATTACCTCGGGCACTGTTGTTACGAATGCTCCACCCGCGAGCGCCTGCAGCTCCTCGTGAAGGGCCTTTGAGAGTGCGATGGTTGGCATGACTTTCTCCGGAGTACGACATAACGCCGCAAAACCAATTTATAAAATGGTTTTGCGGTTGTCAACTTTGCACTCCGCGGCGGCCGCACTCAACACCCCCGGAGTCCTGCTCTACTTCGCTTCGTAGTGGGTGAGTACCGTGCTAGCCAAGCCGGCAACAAAGATGATTTTGCAGCTGCGGCGCACACCGCCGATGCCACGTTGTCCGAAACACTCAACTGGCTTCGCTGATTCCTTCCTGCTGCCAAGCGACTGATGGGTATTCAGCCGCCAGCGCGCCAGGCAGCAGCCGACCGCACAGCCAGCACAAGGGCAGCGCCAGCAGATAACCGTCATGCAGCAGGTGCCACAGCAACACGCTGTCCAGCAGGGCCGCCACCTCGGGGGATGTTCTCTCGGGCGTGCTGCATCATCCGCGAGTGCTGCGCCCGCGGCAGCCGAGGTCGTCAGCCCACCACTTCGACACCATGCCAGAACGCCACGCGCCCCTTGATCTGCGCGGCGGCATCTTTCGGTTGCAGGTAGTACCAGGCCGCTTGCGGATTGATCGCATCGCCGACAACCAGGTCGTAGTAACTCGCCGTGCCCTTCCATGGACAGATACTGTGATGATCGCTGTCGCGGAAATACTCGCGCCGGAGCGAGTCGGCGGGGAAATAGTGGTTGCCCTCGACCACCACCGTATCGTTGCTCTCTGCGAGAACGGTGTCATTCCACATCGCGCGCATCAGCCGTCTCCATGTTCTGGCCCGGAAACGGCACCTCGGTATAGCCGAACTTGCCGAAGTCGGTGATGCGTGAGGGGTACAGCCAACCGATCAGGTGGTCACACTCGTGCTGCACCACGCGGGCGTGGAAGCCTTCGGCGGTGCGTTCGATGCGCGCTCCCTTCGAGTCGCGCGCCGGCACAGCGGTCAGCCCGTCGCCGTCTTCGCCGCCTGCAGCGTCTTCGTTTTCAGATCCAGCGTATCGGCCGCATCCAGCAGCGCCCGCGCGAAGCTGCGCACCTCGGCGGGACGCAAGGCATACCAGTTGCCGCTCTTGCCGGCTTCGTCCACCTTGCGCCCCGCACGGGACATGCAATGCGGCCGGAAGATCACCATGCCGGTCAGCGATTCCGAGCTGATGTCCGCCGAAACGATCTGCATGTGCGTTTCATCTTCTTTCTTCACCGAACTTCTCCCGGGCAGAGATTCGCCCTCAAGCAGCTTACGCCACCGCAAGTTCAGGCGGTGTTCCCGCGCGCACCAGCACTCGTGCGGCCGCGGTAAGCTGTGAGAGCTGCGCGCGTCCGCGGCATGCCGCGTCGCGACTGCCCGGCCCAGCATTCCCAACCCGGAAAAGGAAGACAACGCATGTCCGAACAGACCGACGTCCGCGTGGAAGACTGGAATCGCTTGCAACGGGAAGTAGCGCGTTTGCGCATGCTGGTGATCATCGCCCTGCTGGCGGTGATCGCACTGGCTGCCGTGCCATTGCTGCGCAAGCCAGACACACCGACCAGACCGGACCCGATTCTCCGGGCACAGGGCCTGGTGATCACCGATGCGCAGGGACACGACCGCATCCTGATCGGCGCACCGGTACCGGCCAGCAAGGACCGCGTGCGCAAGGACGATGCCTCCGACGGCATCATCTTCCTCGGCGCGACCGGCGCGGACCGCCTCGCGCTTGGACAAATGCCCGCACCCTTCATTGGCGGCGAGAGCTACAAGCGCATCGGCGATGGCGACAACTACGGCTTGACGCTGTACGACCCGAAGGGCAATGAGCGCGGCGGCATGGGCTACATGGGCATGGGGCGTGCCGTGTTCGGATTGGACCGGGCCACTCCGCCCTATGATGCGATCGGCATGATGGTCGACGACAAGGAAGGCTTCGCCGGGATGATCATCAACTACGGCGATCCCAAGGCGAAGGACACTGGCATTGAATTGGGCACCGATACCAACAGCGCCCACATCAAGCTCAACGGCAAGGACGGCCTCCCGCGCGCGCAGCTGAACCTCGACGGGACGAACAAGCCGGCGTGGCGGTTCGACGACGCGGAATCGGCAGCCAAGGCCGTGCAGGATCAAAAGCACTGACGACAACAATGCCCTTGTGCAGCCGCTGGCTGCGCAAGGGCATCAGTCGGCCGCGATGCGTACCGGCATGCTGGACCCGACGGCACCGAGGTAGTCAGCTCACCACCTCAACACCATGCCAGAACGCCACGCGACCCTTGATCTGCGCGGCGGCATCCTTCGGTTGCGGGTAGTACCAGGCCGCTTGCGGATTGACCGCATCGCCGACCACCAGGTCGTAGTAACTGGCCGTGCCCTTCCACGGACAGACACTGTGATGATCGCTGTCGCGGAAATACTCGCGTCGGAGCGAATCGGCAGGAAAATAGTGATTGCCCTCGACCACCACCGTATCGTTGCTCTCTGCGAGCACGGTGTCATTCCACATTGCGCGCATCGGCCGTCTCCATGTTCTGCCCCGGAAACAGCACGTCGGTGTAGCCGAACTTGCTGAAGTCGGTGATGCGCGAGGGGTACAGCCGGCCGATCAGGTGGTCGCATTCGTGCTGCACCACGCGCGCGTGGAAGCCCTCGGCGGTGCGTTCGATGCGCGCGCCCTTCGGGTCGATGCCTTCGTAGCGGATCAGCGTCCAGCGGTTCACCGCGCCGCGCAGGCCGGGCACCGACAGGCAGCCTTCCCAGCCCTCCTCCATGTCCTGCGACAGCGGCGTGATCACCGGGTTGAGCAGGATGGTGCGCGGCACTTCGGGCGCGTCCGGGTAGCGTTCGGAATGCTCGAAGCCGAAGATCACCAGCTGCAGATCGACACCGATCTGCGGTGCGGCCAGGCCGACCCCATCAGCGGCCTGCATGGTCTCGAACATGTCGGCGATCAGCGCATCGAGTTCCGCGCTGCCCAGCATCGCGGGGCGCACCAGCGGCGCGATGCGCAGCAGGCGCGGGTCGCCCATCTTGAGGATTTCACGGACCATGAGGACCTCGCCTTGAACACTGTTACTGGGTGATCTGTGGTCGATGCGATGCCGGTACAAGCGGCGATGCCCCATGCTTCAACGGCAGAAAGCCGGGCAAAGCCTCGTACCCATTTGTTGAAGTCGCAAGCGGCTTCAACCGCCGAACACCTTCTTCAGCAGGTCGGTGGTGCGTGCGGCGGGGTTGTGGCGGATCGACTGCTCCTGCTCGCCGATGGTAGTGAACAGGCCGTCCAGGGTTTTCGCCGTTACGTAGTCGTCCAGATCCAGCGGGCTGCCGCCCTTGTTCGAATTGTCGCCGCCGAGTGCGCCGAGCACGCCACCGAGTTCGCCGCCCATGCTGCCGGCGGTGAACGACTTGTACTTCTGGGTGACGCCGACGCTGTCGGTGGCCTTGGCCACGATCGGGTGGATGCGCGCGGTCAGTGCGTCGCCGGCGGTGCGGCGGAAGAAATCGGTGGCCGCGTGGTCGCCGCCGGCGAGGATGCCGCGCGCGTCGTCCAGCGTCATCCTGCGGATCGCGTCGCCGAAGATCTCAGCCACCTGCGGCACCGCCTTCTCCGCCGCGCGGTTCATGCTCAGCTCGAACGCGTCGACCTTGGCGCCCTGGCCCAGCTGGCGCGCCAGCTCGCCGGCCCGTTCGAGCTTGCCCGGCAGCGGGATGCGCACCTTGCTGTTGTTCCAGAAGCCGCCGTCACGGCCGAGGCTGTTGATCGCGTTGGTGGTGCCCTTGGCCAGTGCTTGCTTGAGCCCGGCGGCGATGTCGCTGGTCGGCAGGTTGTTGCCGAGCTGCGATGAACTGGACGGCTGCGTCGACTGCTTGACCTTGTTCAGCAGGCTCTTGAACTGACCGGAACCGGTGGCCGTCAGCGGCAGCGCGGCGACGGCGAGTACAAGGCTCAGCAAACCGTAGCGAACCGCGATGCGCATGACGAATTCCTTGTAGTCAGGGGGGGCCAGTGTAGCGTCGCCGCCTCGTCACGGCGTGACGACGCGGGCTTCGCTATTCGACCAATGGCTAATGCCGCTTTGCCGGTTTCGGGATTGACCGCCACGGCCGACGGTACGAATCTTGCGGCACTGCCCAGGAGAGCCCGCCCATGCAAGCCGCCGTCATGCCCAAGCCCAGCCCTGCCAGCAGGATATTGTGGGTCGCCATCGCCATCGTCGGCGCGTTCTGCCTGGGCGTGGTGGCCCTGCGCCGGGGCGAGCCGATCAACGCAATCTGGCTGGTAGCCGCCTCGATCGCGATCTTCGTGATCGGCTACCGCTTCTACGGCAAGTTCATCGAACACTCGGTGCTGAAGCTGGACCCGACCCGCGCACCACCCTCGGTCCTGCGCAACGACGGCCTGGACTACGTGCCGACCGACAAGTGGGTGGTGTTCGGCCACCACTTCGCCGCGATCGCCGGCGCCGGCCCGCTGGTCGGCCCGGTGCTGGCCGCCCAGATGGGCTACCTGCCCGGCACGCTGTGGATCCTGTTCGGCGTGGTGTTCGCCGGCGCGGTGCAGGATTTCATGATCCTGGGCCTGTCGCTGCGCCGCGACGCGCGCTCGCTCGGCCACATGCTGCGCGAGGAGCTGGGCCCGATGCCCGGCATCGTAGCGATGATCGGCGTGCTGGTGCTGATGATGATCGTGCTGGCGGTGCTGGCGCTGGTGGTGGTCAAGGCGCTCACGCACAGCCCGTGGGGCACCTTCACCGTAGCCGCCACCATCCCGATCGCGTTCCTGATGGGCGGCTACATGCGCTGGTTCCGCCCGGGCCGCATCCTGGAAGTGTCGATCATCGGCCTGGTGCTGCTGCTGGCCTCGATCTGGGCCGGCAAGTTCGTGGCCGACTCTGCCGCGCTGGCGCCGATCTTCGACATGGATGCCAAGACGCTGGCCTGGTGGCTGATCGGCTACGGCTTCGTGGCCTCGGTGCTGCCGGTGTGGCTGTTGCTGGCGCCGCGCGACTACCTCAGCACCTTCCTCAAGATCGGCACCATCGCGCTGCTGGCGCTGGCGATCTTCCTGGCCGCGCCGACCCTGCAGATGCCCGCGGTGACCAAGTTCATCGACGGCACCGGCCCGGTGTTCGCCGGCAACCTGTTCCCGTTCCTGTTCATCACCATCGCCTGCGGCGCGGTATCCGGCTGGCATTCGATCATCGCCTCCGGCACCACGCCGAAGCTGCTGGCCAACGAAGGCCAGGCGCGCATGGTCGGCTACGGCGGCATGCTGATGGAGGCGTTCGTGGCGATCATGGCGCTGGTCGCCGCCGCCTCGCTGCACCCGGGTGTGTACTTCGCGATGAATGCGCCCGGTGCGATCATCGGCACCACCGTGGAGCAGGCCGCCACCACGATCAGCCAGTGGGGCTTCGTGGTGACTCCGGACGAGTTGATGCGGACCGCGAAGGACATCGGCGAGAACAGCATCCTCAGCCGCGCCGGCGGCGCACCGACGCTGGCGGTGGGCATGGCCCAGCTGCTGCACAACATCATCCCCGGCGAGGGCATGGTGGCGTTCTGGTACCACTACGCGATCCTGTTCGAGGCGTTGTTCATCCTCACCACGGTGGACGCCGGCACCCGCGTGGGCCGCTTCATGATCCAGGAGATCGCCGGCCTGATCCACAAGCCGCTGCAGGCCACCGAGTCGTGGACCGGCAACCTGCTGGCCACCGCGATCTGCGTGGTGCTGTGGGGCTACTTCCTGTACCAGGGTGCGGTCGATCCGCTCGGCGGCATCAATACGCTGTGGCCACTGTTCGGCATCGCCAACCAGATGCTGGCCGCGATCGCGCTGATGCTGGCCACGGTGGTGGTGGTGAAGCTCAAGCGCGAGCGCTACGTATGGGTGCCGGGCATCCCGGCGCTGTGGCTGATCATCTGCACGCTCACCGCCGGCTACGAGAAACTGGTCGGCCCGATCAGCTTCACCGCCGCCGCGAACAAGTACGCGGCGGCGATGCAGCAGGGCCAGTTGCTGGCACCGGCCAAGACCCAGGCGGCGATGCAGCAGATCGTCACCAACAACTACGTGGACATGGCGATGACCGGCCTGTTCATGGCGCTGGTCGTGGCGATGGTGATCTTCTGCCTGCGCGCTGCGATCAGGGGCTGGCAGACCAACCACCCGACCGCGCACGAGGAACCGTACGTGGCGCTGGCGAGCGTGGCCGGCTGAGGACGACGCGATGAATGCGAGCTTCCGTTCCGTGGGCAAGTGGGCGGTGCAAACCGCCCGCCTGTGCTGCGGCGTGCCCGACTACGACATCTACGTGAAGCACCTGCGCGAGCATCACCCCGAACGCGAGGTGCCCAGTTACAAGGAGTTCTTCCGCGAGCGCCAGGAAGCGCGCTACAAGGGCACTGGCGGACGCTGCTGCTGAGCACCCGGCCCCTCTCCTGTTGCGGGAGGGGCCGGCGCACGGGGAGTATCCGACAGCACGGCCACGGTTCGCCGCAGTGCCGCGCTCAGGGCTTGCGCGCCACGATGATCTGGCTGATCGGCATGAATTCGTCCAGCTGCCGCTTGAGCTGCAACCCCTGCGGCATCTCCAGCAGGGACTGCCAGGCGGCGGTCCAGTGATCCAGCACCGGGTGCGCGGGGTCGTGCAGCTCCACCTGGCAACCCCAGAACAATGCCCACCAAATCGACCAGAAGAAGCCGTGCTGGGTGTGCTCCACCACCGTCAGGCCGGCCTCGCCGACCCACTGCGCGAACTCGTCGCGGCCGATCACCCGCACGGCGCCACCGGGCAGTTCGCGATACTCCGGCGGCAACACTTTGTCCTGCAACGCCTCCTGCAACGCGCCAGGTACGCTGAGCAGGTAGAGCGCGCCGGGCGCGCCGACCCGCACCAGCTCGGCCAGCATTCGGCGCGGATCCTCGACATGCTGCAACACCTCGGTGCAGACCACCCGCGTGGCGATGCCGTCGTCCAGCGGCAGCGGATTCGCATCGCTGACCAGCGCGGCGTACTCGCCGCGGGCTTCGACGCTCAACCGGGCGCGCAGCTCGCGGATCACCTGCGGTTCGCGGTCAATGGCGTAGACGTGGGCGCCATGGCGCGCGCAGAACACGCTGTTGACGCCAGCACCGCAGCCGACGTCCACCACCACGTCGCCGGCGCCGATCGGCATGCCGCGGAACAGCTCGCCGCTGTCCTCGCCATACCAACCGGCAAGTTTCGCGTCATGCAGGCCGACGGCCGACGGTCCGTGCGGCGCGGATTCGCCGCTGGTCGCCGCGGCGGAGCTGGCATCCTCGGCACGATCGGGCATGGCGGCTCTCCGAAAGAAGAAAACGGTCTTCGCGAACGCCTCCGGCTCGCGCGGTCGTCACCCGTAGTGTGGCAGCTTGCGGCATGACGGGCGCATGGACGATCGCCGCGGCCGCCGCACAGCGCCGGCGCCGGCGCCGGCGCCGGATCGGCGACAATAGCGCCAACCACTCCGATCGCCACTCGATGCCCACTGCCGAACCCGCCCCTGCTCCCGCGCCGGCCGCAACCCAACCGCGCCATGCCGGCCTGCGCGTCATCGCGGTCTACGAGATCATCAAGACCGCCTGCCTGCTGCTGGTAGCCATGGCGGCGTTCCACCTCGACCACCAGCAGAGCTTCGAACAGCTGGTGCACTGGCTGGAACACCTCTCGCTGACCGACAGCAACGGCCTGCGCTGGAAACTGGTCGGCCTGCTGCAGGATTTCGGGCCCAGCCGCTTCGTGGCGGTCGGTGCGGTCGCGCTCGGCTACGCGGTGCTGTTCGGCATCGAGGGCATCGGCCTGTGGCTGGGCAAGTACTGGGCCGAATGGTTCACCGTGATCGCCACCGGCTCGCTGATCCCGCTGGAACTGTACGAGACGCTGCACCGCTTCGGCTGGCTGAAGCTGGCGACGCTGGTCGGCAACGTGGCGATCGTGGTGTACCTGGTGCGCATCGCCCTGCAGACGCGCGCAGCACGACGTGCATCGAGGCCTCACACCTCGTGATGGACCGCCTCGGCGGACAGTGCCGCGCGCCGCGGCATCAACTCGACCAGGTACATCGCCGCCAGAATCAGCCCGCCGCCGGCGAGCATGCGCCAGCTCAGCACGTCGCTGCCGAGCAGCACGGCGAACGCGGCGGCGAACACCGGTTCGGTGGTCATCACGATCGCCGCGCGGGTGGCCGGCAGGTGCGACTGCGCCCAGGTCTGCATCAGCATCGCGCCGGCGCCGGCGATCAGCGCCATGTACAGCACGGCGAACCAGGCGCTGCGATCCGGCGGCAGCACCGGCCCGTGCGGCGCGGTGGCGAGCAGACAGACCGCGGCGATCGCCACCATCTGCACCGCCGACAAGCCGAACGCCTCGCCCTGCCGCGACCACTGGCCAAGCAGCACGATGTGCAGCGCATACAGCGCCGCCGAGGCCAGCGTCAGCCACACGCCAAGGTCCACCGATACGCCGTTGAGCGAGAGCAGCGCCAGGCCCGCGGTGGACAGCCCCACCGCCAGCCACACCACGCCGGCCATGCGCTGGCCGAGCAGCAGCAGCGCGAGGATCGGCGTGAACACCACGTACATGCCGGTGGCGAAGCCGCTGACGCTGGGCGCGATCAGCGACAGGCCCCAGGTCTGCAGCAACTGGCCGATGCCGTAGATCGCGCCCAGCAGCAGGCCATGCAGCACCTGCCGCCGGCCGAGCCGCCACACCGGCCGCGCGAACAGCACCAGCATGGCCACGGCGGCGATGACGAAGCGCACGGCCAGGAAATCCGCCACCGGCATGCGCCCGACCACGTCCTTGATCAGCACGAAGGTGGAGCCCCACACGGCGGTCATCACCAGCAGGCCGAGGGTGGCAAGAAGGGAGATGGTGCGTGCGTTCATAGGGCGGTAGGTGAATAGAGAGAAGCGAGGAGTGCGAGAACAGCAGCGACACTGCAAGGCGCTTTTGCCTTCTCCATTTTTCCGCTTCCCTTCACTCGCTCCTCGCTTTCCGCCGCAGCAGCTGGCCGGGAATCTGCAGCAGGAAATGTCCCCAGATGCCCAGCCACACCACGCAGGCCACCAGTGGATTGCGCGCGGCCGGGTCGTGCTTGCGGAACCAGCGCCACATGCCGCGGTGCTTGTGGCGGCTGACGAACACCGGGCGGTGCCGGCTGGAGCTGCCCTTGCCGTGCTGCACGCGCACGTCGCCGGCCAGCAGCACCTGGTAGCCGAGGTTGCGCACGCGGCGGCACAGGTCCAAGTCTTCGCAATGCAGGAAATAGCCCTCGTCGAAACCGCCGAGACGCTGGAACAGCGCGCGTGGCATCAGCATCACCGCGCCCGATACCGCCTCGGCCTCGACCACCTCGGCCGGAATCTCGCGCTCGATGTTGATCTTCTCGCCGGCGCGGCCGAACAGGCTGTTGAGCGCGCGCCACAGCAGCGGGTCGCGGCGCCACGACGCGGGATCGGGGTGGCCCTCGGCATCGCACACCACGGCGCCGACCAGGCCCGCTCCGGGTCGCCCGGAAAGCAGGTCCAGCAATCGCTGCAGGTCGTCCTGTGGCAACAGGCAATCGGGGTTGAGGATCAGCAGCGCCTGGCCGTACGCCTGCTTGGCGGCGAGGTTCACCGCCGGGCCGAAGCCCAGGTTGCGGGAGTTGTAGATCAAGCGGAGGCGGGGGTCGTGCGCATGCGCGCGCTCGATCGCCTCGGGCACGCCGTCGTGCGAATCGTTGTCGACCAGGATCAACTCCAGCGCCAGCGTGCTGGCCAGCACGCTGCGCACGCATTCGCGCAAGCTCGGGCCGCTGTCGGCGGATACCACGACCACGCTGAGCGCCGGCGCGAACGGTGATCGTTGGGAAGCGGGCGTGCTCATCCGGCAAGTATGCGCAAAGATGCGCGCAGGGAGAACAGCCCGCACGGCATGGCCAGCGACCCGTGGCCCGCGGCGGCTTCAGCTTTCATCCGCGTCGTCCCCGCCAAGCACGGTCGACAGCGCCAGCGGCATGTCACCGTCGCGGCGCACCAGGTACGGCTGGCCGCGGTACCAGCCGTCGAGGCGCCAGCCGCGCAGGCGGTGCTGCCGCTCGCGCTGGCGATCCCACAGCAGCACGCCGCGGCCGTGGCGCAGCTGCGCGGCAAACCAGCGCCCGCCGGGGCTGAAGGCGACCGGTGCGTCGGCGCCGGCGATGCGCTCGCCGATCTCGAAAACGTATGCGCCATCGCGGTGGGCCACGCAGCCTCCCAGCGGATCGGGCAGGCCGCCGGTGGCGAGCTGCCATGCCGGCAGCTGCAGCTCGATGATCTCCGCCGCCGGACCGATCGGCGCCATCGCCAGTTCCGGCCACTCGGCGGATGGCGCCGCCGGCGCGCGACGCAGCTCGCGGTCGAGCCACGCCTCCAGCCCGGCCAGCATGGTGTAACCGGCCAACGCACCCAGCAAGGCCGCGCCCCAGGCGAAGGCGTCGCCGCCCAGCGTCCGCTGCAGCGCGAACAGCATGCCGGGCAGGCCCCAGCGCAGGGTGCGCCGGATCAAGGCGGCATGCTCGTCGGCCAGCCGCTGCGGTAGCACGGCCACCGCGATCGCCAGCGCCAGCAGCAGCGACAGGCCCAGCCACCACGGCAGCAGCGCCAGCAGGATCAGCCAGGCCAGTAGTGGCAGTACGACACGCCATGCCGGCGAATGACGCCGGACCATCACTCAGTGCCTCGCGACGCGGTAGGCGGTCAGCCGCACCACACGCGAGCGTTGCGGAACATGCGCATCCACGGTGAATCCTCGCCCCACTGTTCCGGATGCCAGCTCAGCTGCACGCTGCGGAACACGCGCTCGGGGTGCGGCATCATGATCGTCACGCGGCCGTCGGCGGCGGTGAAACCGGCCAGGCCGCCGGGCGAACCGTTGGTGTTGAGCGGGAAGCTCTCGGTCGGCCTGCCGCGGTTGTCGACGAAGCGCACGGCGCCGTTCGACTTCGACGGGCTGCAGGTGTGCGGAAAACTCACCCGGCCCTCGCCGTGCGCCACCGCCACCGGAATCCGCGAGCCGGCCATGCCCTTGAAGAACAGGCTCGGCGTGTCGAGGATCTCCAGCGTGGACAGGCGTGCCTCGTACTGTTCGGACGCGTTGCGCAGGAACTTCGGCCAGTGCTGCGCGCCGGGAATGATCTCCTTCAGCTGCGACAGCATCTGGCAACCATTGCACACGCCGAGCGCGAACTTCGTGGGATCGGCGAAGAACGCGGCGAACTCGGCGCGCAGGTAGTCGTTGTACAGGATCGAGGTGGCCCAGCCGCGGCCGGCACCGAGCACGTCACCGTAGGAGAAGCCGCCGCAGGCGGCGAAGCCGCGGAACTCGGCCAGCTTCACCCGGCCGCTGGCCAGGTCGGACATGTGCACGTCCACCGCGTCGAAGCCGGCGCGGGTGAACGCGGCCGCCATCTCCACCTGGCCGTTGACGCCCTGCTCGCGCAGCACCGCGACGCGCGGGCGCACGCCCTGGCCGATGAACGCTGCAGCGACGTCCTGCGCCGGGTCGAAGCTGAGCTTCGGCGTGATGCCCGGATCGGCGTCGTCGAGCCGCCACTCCGACTCCGCGTCGGCGGTGAGCGGGTTGTCGCGCAGGCGTTGCATCGCATGGCTGGTCTCGTTCCAGGCCTTGAACAGCGTGCTCCAGTGCCACTTGAACAAGGTCTCATCGCCCAGGAACAGCTTGATGCCCAGCTTTTCCTTCGGTCGGCCGATACGGTGGCTGACGCCGGCCAGTTCGTGCTTGATCAACAGCGCCTCGAACGCCTCGCGGTTCGCCTCGGCCACCTGCACCACCGCGCCGAGCTCCTCGTTGAACAGCGCGCGCAAGGTCGCCTCGGCCCAGCCATCCAGGTGGATCTCCAGCCCGCAGTGGCCGGCAAACGCCATCTCCAGCAAGGTGGTGATGACGCCGCCGTCGGAGCGGTCGTGGTAGGCCAGCAGCAGGCCGCCGGCGTTGGCTTCCTGCACCAGCTCGAACAGCGCGCGCAGTCGTTTCGCGTCGTCCAGGTTCGGCGGCACGCCGCCGGAACGGTTGAACACCTGGGTCAGTGCGGAGCCGCCGAGGCGGTCGCGGCCCGCGCCCAGGTCGATCAGCCACAGCGCGGTCGCACCGCGGTCCAGCCGCAACTGCGGGGTGAGCGTGCGGCGCGCGTCGGTGACCCGGGCGAAGCCGGTGACCACCAGCGACACCGGCGATATCGTGCGCTGCGCGGTGTCGCCGTCCTTCCATACGGTCTGCATCGACAGCGAGTCCTTGCCGACCGGAATCGAAATCTCCAGCTCCGGGCACAGCTCCATGCCGACGGCCTTCACCGCGTCGAACAGCGCGGCATCCTCGCCCGGGTGGTTGACCGCGGCCATCCAGTTCGCGGAGAGCCGGATCTCGCCCAGGCTCGCGATCGGCGCGGCGGCCAGGTTGGTGATCGCCTCGCCCACCGTCAGCCGCGCCGCGTCGGCGCTGGAGAGCAGGGCCACCGGCGCGCGCTCGGCCATCGCCATCGCCTCGCCGGCGTAGCCGTCGAAGTCGGCGAGGGTCACCGCGCAATCGGCCACCGGCACCTGCCACGGGCCGACCATCGGGTCGCGCGCGTTCAGGCCGCCAACGGTACGGTCGCCGATGGTGATCAGGAAACTCTTGCTGCCCACGCCGGGCAGGCGCAGCACGCGCAGCAGCGCCTCGTCCATGCCGATGCCGGTCAGGTCCGGCAGCAGGTCGACGCGCGGCTTGCCGCGCTGCGCGTCGCGGTGCATCCGCGGCGGCTTGCCGAACAGCACGTCCATGGGGAGGTCGATCACGGTCAGTCCGCGGCGCGGGTCGGTCAGCACCAACTGGCGCTCGGCCGTGGCGTCGCCGACTACCGCATACGGGCAGCGCTCGCGCACGCACATCGCCTCGAACTCGGCGAGGTTTTCCGGCGCGATCGCCAGCACGTAGCGTTCCTGCGACTCGTTGCTCCACACCTGCATCGGCGACAGCGACGGGTCGTCGCAGGGAATCATCGACAGGTCGATCACGCCGCCCACGCCAGCGTCGTTGAGCAGTTCGGGAATCGCGTTGGAGAGGCCACCGGCGCCGACGTCGTGCACGCTGACGATCGGGTTGGCCTCGCCGCGACGCCAGCAGGCGTCGATCACTTCCTGGCAGCGCCGCTCCATCTCGGCGTTGTCGCGCTGCACCGAGGCGAAATCCAGCTCCGCGCTCGACGCACCGCCGGACACCGACGAGGCCGCACCGCCGCCCAGGCCGATCAGCATGGCCGGGCCGCCCAGCACGATCACCTTGTGGCCCGGCTGCACCGCGTGCTTCAGCACGTGGCCGGGGCGCAGGTTGGCCAGCCCGCCGGCCAGCATGATCGGCTTGTCGTAGCCGCGGCGCAGGCCGGGTTCGGCGGTCTCGTGCTCGTAGCTGCGGAAATAGCCGCCCAGGCAGGCGCGGCCGAATTCGTTGTTGAACGCGGCGGCACCGAGCGGGCCGTCGCGCATGATCTCGAACGCGCTGGCCATCCGCGGCGGCAGCGGGCGATCCACTTCCCACGGTCGCGGCAGGCCGGGGATGCGCAGGTCGGACACCGAGAAGCCGGTGAGCCCGGCCTTCGGCTTGCCGCCGCGACCGGTGGCGCCCTCGTCGCGGATCTCGCCGCCGGCGCCGGTGGCCGCACCGGGCCACGGCGCGATCGCGGTGGGGTGGTTGTGCGTTTCCACCTTGATCGCGTAGTCGATGCGTTCCTCGTGGCCGCGCCACACGCCATCGGCCGGATCGGCGAAGAAGCGCCCGCCGGTGCTGCCCTCGATCACCGCTGCGTTGTCCGAATAGGCGGACAAGGTATGCGCGGGTGAGCACTGGTGGGTGTGCTTGATCATGCCGAACAGGCTGTTGTCCTGCGCCGCGCCGTCCACCGTCCAGCTGGCGTTGAACACCTTGTGCCGGCAGTGTTCGGAATTGGCCTGCGCGAACATGAACAGCTCGGCATCGGTAGGGTCGCGGCCGAGTTCGGCGTAGCGGTCGACCAGGTACTCGATCTCGTCGTCGGCCAGCGCCAGGCCCAGCCGTATGTTCGCCGCGGCCAGCGCGGCCTGCGGGTCGGCGCCGAGCGCCACGTGCACCAGGTCGCCAGGCGTACCGCCAAGGAACAGGCCCTGCGCGTCCTCGATCCGCTGCAGCACCGACTGCGTCATCGCGTCGTGCAGCAGCGCCATGATCGGCGCGTGGTCCGGTGCCCCGGCCGGCGGCAGCCCGGCCACCTGCCAGGCCAGGCCGCGCTCCACCCGACGCAGATTGAAGCCGGACGCGTCGAAGCCGGCGCCATGCAGGATGTCGGTGGCCTTGCTCGACCACGGCGAGATCGTGCCCAGCCGCGGTACCACCCACAACGTGGCCGGCTCAGGCAGCGCATCCTTCGCTTCCAGCACGGCCAGCAGGCGCTGGCGCAACTCGCCCTCCGGCGCCGTGGCGGCGTCGACGAAATAGACGAACCACGACGCCTGCACCCGCACGCCGTGATGCAGGGCATCCAGGCGGGCATTGAGGCGTTCGAGGCGGAACGGCGAGAGGGCGCTCTGCCCGTCGAGTACGATCATGCGGGGAACGGAGCTGTGCGAAGAAAACGCCTATTCTACCTCATGCTGCAATACGGCATCGCCTTGGCTCGTCCCCCTGCAGTTGGGGAGGCCGGCGACTAAAGGAAGTCCTTCAGGTGAGGGAGTGGCTTTTGGTCCATCCCGCAAAGAGCACCCCGCCCCAACTTTCCACCGCCTTGGCGCTCAAGAGACCCCCTTTAGTCGCAAGAGAGGGAGGCCAGCGTCAGCCGCCCCGCTTGAGCGCCTGCAACAGCTGTTCCGGCGTGACGTAGCCGCCCAGCACGCGCCCATCCGGGCCGTAGATCGCCGGGGTGCCGTTGACGCCCAGCTTCACGCCCAGGTTGAACTGGTCCTTGACCGGGTTGGTGCAGGTGGCCGGCGCCGGCGCATGGCCTTCCTTTGCGGCGGTGAACGCGGCCTTGCGGTCCTTGGCGCACCACACCGAGACCATCTCGGTGTAGGTCGGCGTGGGCCGGCCGGCGGTGGTCACCAGGCCTTCGCGCGGCCACGCCAGGTACTCCACCGCGATGCCTTCCTTGTTGAACGCGGCCACATGCTCGTGCAGCGCGCGGCAGAAGCCGCAGTTGACGTCGGTGAATACGCTGATGGTGTACTTCGGGTTCGGCGGCGCGAACACGATGCGCTCGGATGCCGGCACCTTGGCCAGCTCGGCCTTGCGGAAGCGCGCCCAGGCATCGTCGCCGAGGTTGTGCTTGCTTTGCAGGTCAAGCACGTCGCCGTGCATCGCGTACTTGCCATCGGTGCTGACATAGAGCAACTGGCCGGCGGCGATCACCTGGTAGAAGCCCGGCATTGGCGCCGGCTCGATCGAATCGACCTGCACGTTCGCCGCCAGGCTCCTGATCGCCTGCCGCACCATCTGCTGCGCCGCCGGCGTCACCGCCGAACCGGCAACCGGCACCGCGTCGTTGTCCGCCGCACAGGCGCTCAGGGAAAGCCCGCCGATGCACAGCGCCAGCAACAGTTTCTTCAACATCATCAACCTCGTTTGATCCGTGGCCGGCGCGCTCGCCGGCAGCAAACACGGATTCTCGCACAGGCAGCTGAACGCCATTCGGTGCACGGTGCCGCAGAAAACCGGTCGCGATGGTGGTTTCCACGGCACTGCCGCGCGAGCTGCCTAGGCCAGGAAGCCGAACTTGCTCACCCTCGCGGATGATGCTGCGCATGCAGCCGCTTCAGGCCTTCCTTCGCCACCAGCGTGTAGATCTGCGTGGTGCTGAGCGAGCTGTGGCCGAGCAGCATCTGCAGCGCGCGCAGGTCGGCGCCGTGATTGAGCAGGTGGGTGGCGAAGGAGTGGCGCAGCACGTGGGGCGAGATGCGTTTCGGGTTGATGCCGACTTTCAGCGCGTAGCGCTTGACCAGGGTCCAGAACATCTGCCGGGTCATGCCTTCGCCGCGCCGGCTGAGGAACAGCGCCGCCGGCTGGCGGCCTTTCGCCAGCGCCGGCCGCGCGTCAGTCAGGTAGGCACCGATGCGCACCAGCGCTTCCTCGCCGACCGGCACCAGCCGATCCTTGCCGCCCTTGCCGGTGACCCGCAGCACGCCCTGGCGCGGGTTCAGCGCGGCCAGCGGCAGCTCTACCAGTTCGGACACGCGCAGGCCGGAGGCGTACATCAGCTCCAGCATGGCGCGGTCGCGCAGGCCCAGCGTAGTGCCGGTGTCGGGCGCGGTCAGCAGGCCCTCGATCTCGCGTTCGGCCAGCGCCTTGGGCAGGCTGCGCGGCAGCTTCGGACGCTCGATCAGCAAGGTCGGGTCGGCGAAGCCGGGCTCGCTGCGGGCGAGGAACGCGTAGTAGCGACGGAACGCCGACTGCCGTCGCGCGATCGAGCGCACCGCCGCCGGCTGCGCGCCGTGGTAGGCGGAGATGTCCTCGCGCCGCGCGGTGCGCAGGTTGCGTCCGCGCGCGGCAAGCCACAGCGCCAGCGCCTCCAGGTCGCGCCGGTAGGCCTCCAGCGTGCGGTCGGCCAGGCCGTCCTCCGACCAGACCCGCTCCACGAACGTGCTGATGTCCCGCCGGTCGGCTTCGGCGATACTGGCGCGGTTTTCGTCCTTCTTCATGCGCTCGATGCTGGGCATTGCGCGCGCGCTACGCAAGCGACCGAGCCACGATGCCGCCGAACCTCGCCACCACCGATACCCCCTGCCCGCCGTGGCGACGCCTGCTCGCGCTGGTCTACGACCTGCTGATCGTGCTGGCGATCGTAATGGTGGTGGGTCTCGTGTGTCAGCTCGCCACCGGCGGCAACCTGATCCGCACCGGCGCGCGGACGGTCGTGCCGGTCTGGTACCAGGCGCTGCAAGGGGCGGCGGTGGTGGCGTACTTCGTCAGCTCGTGGCGGCGCGGCGGGCAGACGCTGGGCATGCGCCCGTGGCGCATCCGGCTGACCCGCGGCGACGGCGGCAGGCCGACGCTGCAGCAGGCGTTGATCCGCGTACTGGTGGCGGCCGCGCCGCTGGCGCTGCTGCTGCTGGAACCGGTGATCGGGTTGCGCGCGACGCTGTGGACGCTGCTGGCGGTATGGGCCGGCTGGTTCGCGGTGGCCCTGGTCGACCCGCGCCGGCGCGCGCTGCACGACATCGCCGCCGGCACCGAGCTCCGCCGGCTGGACTGAACTTCATGCTGCGCTCAGCGCCCCCGCCGCCCAATCCGCCGATGCCTACACCGCACCCCGCCGAAAGCCGCAGCGACGCCGAACTGATCCGCGCCAATCGCGGCTTCTACGACTCGCTGTGGGCCGGGGCGAAACTGATCGCGCCGGCGTGCTTCAACACGTGGCCGCTGCTGCACGAACTGGCCGCGGCCGCGCCGCGCCGGCTGGAGGTGGCGCCTGGCCTGCGTCCGCGGCTGCCGTTGCACGGCAGCTGTTTCGTCGACCTCAGCCATGCCGCGCTGCGTTGCCTGCAGGCCAGCGGCGCCAGTGCGGTACACGGCATGATCGGCGCGCTGCCATACGGCGACGCCAGTTTCGACCTGGTCTGCGCGCTCGACATCCTCGAACACGTCGCCGACGACGAGGGTGCCCTGGCCGAACTGGCGCGCGTGGCAGCGCCGGGCGCCGCCGTGCTGCTGTCGGTGCCGCTGCACCCGGCGGCGTGGACGGCGTTCGACGATTTCGTCGGCCACTGCCGCCGCTACGAGCCGGAGCGGATCGTGGCCCTGCTCGCGCGGCATGGCTTCAGCATCGAACGCAGCGCGGTGTACGGCATGCAGCCGAAGTCCTCACGCCTGCTCGAACTCGGCCAGTGGTACCTCACCCATCACCGTGAGCGCGCGATGTGGTGGTACAACCGCGTGCTGATGCCGCTCGGCCTGCGCTTCCAGAAACCACTGCGATGGCGCGCCGGGCTGGGCGACACCAGCGGCGTCGACGAGCTGCTGCTGCGCTGCCGCTACCGGCCGGTTTTGGTGCCAAGTCGCTGATCGAGCTGCCATCGCTGATGGCGGCGACGCAACACTCCGGAAACCGATCGGCGCTAAGATGGCGACTTTCGCCTGCGACAAATCGTCCCGATGCTCTATCAGATCCATGAGTGGCAGCGCGCGTTTCTCGGCCCGCTGAGTCATTTCGCCCAGGCCGGCGCGCGCATGCTCAACGACGCCAGCAATCCGTTCGCGCAGTTGCCCGGCGCGCAGCGCATGGCCGCCGGCTATGAACTGATGCATCGCATCGGCAAGGCTTACGAGAAGCCCGCCTTCGGCATCCATACCGCCATCGCGCACGAACACGAGATCGCGGTGATCGAACGGGTCGCGCTGGACCAGCCGTTCTGCCAGCTGAAGCGCTTCAAGCGTTTCAGCGACGACCCGTCGACCATCGAGAAGATGAAGAACGACCCGGTGGTGCTGGTGGTGGCGCCGCTGTCCGGCCACCACGCCACGCTGCTGCGCGACACCGTGCGCACGCTGCTGCGCGACCACAAGGTCTACATCACCGACTGGGTCGATGCGCGCATGGTGCCGGCCGCGGTCGGTCCGTTCGGGCTGGACGACTACATCGCCTATGTCCGGGCCTTCATCCGCCACATCGGCGCGTCCAGCCTGCACGTGATCTCGGTCTGCCAGCCGACCGTGCCGGTGCTGGCGGCGGTGTCGCTGATGGCCGCGCGCGGTGAGGCCGCCCCACGCAGCCTGACCATGATGGGCGGCCCGATCGACCCGCGCCGCAACCCCACCAGCGTCAACAACCTGGCCACTACCCAGCCGCTGTCCTGGTTCAAGGGCAACGTGATCCACACCGTGCCGCCGAACTACCCCGGCCACGGCCGCGAGGTCTACCCCGGCTTCCTGCAGCACGCCGGGTTCATCGCGATGAACCCCGGGCGCCACCTCAATTCGCACTGGGATTTTTACCAGGACCTTGTCCGCGGCGACCTCGACGACGCCGAGTCGCACCGCAAGTTCTACGACGAGTACAACGCCGTGCTCGACATGCCGGCCGAGTTCTACCTAGACACGATCGAGAAGGTGTTCCAGCAGTTCCTGCTGCCGCGCGGCCGGTGGGACGTGGCCGGCGAACGGGTGAACCCGGCCGCGATCACGCGCAGTGCGCTGCTTACCATCGAGGGCGAGCTGGACGACATCTCCGGCCTCGGCCAGACCGAAGCGGCGCACGACCTGTGCAGCAGCATCCCGGCCACGCGCCGTGCGCACAAGGTGATCGAAGGCGCCGGCCACTACGGCATCTTCAGCGGCCGTCGCTGGCGCGAAACGGTCTACCCGCAGGTGCGCGACTTCATCCGCAAGTTCGACCACGCCGCGAAGTAGCCGCCCGCCGATTGCGCCCAGGCTTTGCGCCCGGCGGCCCGGCCCCATCGTCAATCCGAAATCGCCAGCACGCATGCGTCCGCGCCATAACTGCGGCAGCAGACGGGAAAGATCGACAAGCTACCCGGCGCGATCGCTGGTCCGAGCAGCCCTTCCAGAAAACCGCTGAAGAAGGCGCAGCCGGAGTGGCCTTCCGTGCATAGCGGGCTGGCGTGGATGCGCAACTGGTCGTCCTGCTGATCGACCTCGACCAGCGCACGCAGCGCGGGGGCGCCGATGTGCTCGATGGCCGCGCGCAAGTCCTGCCCGACGTCCAGCGCGTACTCGCGCTCGAACAGCCACGCGCCCGTGCGCTGCCCCGCCAGCGTGAGCGAGGATTCGCGCGCGCCGTCGGCAACCGCCTGCGCCAACGCCAGCAACCGCGGCACGATCCGCGGATACTCCGAGGGCAACTCGTGCAGCGCCCGACCGACCGCCGCTTCATCCGCCGGCAGCGGCACCAGCTGGACGAATGGCGCCGCCACCACGGGCGGCGCGGCCGGCGCCCGCGGCGTGGGCAGGATGAATTCGAACATCGGCTCCTCCACCACGGCTGGTGTCGGTGTCGGTGTCGGTGTCGATGTCGGCAAAGCTGCCGCATCGGTCAGCGCGACCGGTGCCGCGACGACGCCCGCCATCCCGGTACGATCGGCCATCGCGGGAGCGGGAGCAGGCACGGGCGCGGCAACCGGCGTTTTTTCCGCCGCAGGAGCCTCCGCTGCCGGGCGGCGTGCAACTGGCGGAGCCACGCGCACCGGCTCCATCGGTTCGCGCGATGCCGCGAAATGCGCCCGCGCCTCGCCTTCGACGAAGGGAAACATCTTCACGCTGATGAAGCGCTCGCAGGCGTCCAGCGCTGCCTCGAGCGCCCGCTGCTTGCGCGACGGCCCCTGCACCACCATCGTCAGCAGGATGCCGTGGTTATCCTGCACGAGGCGCTGCCGTTGCAGGCTGAAGCCGCCGGCCAGGACCAGCCGACCAACCTCTACCAGCAAGCCCTCACGGCGTTCCGAGAGGCCCTGGATTTCCAGCTCGATCATCATGCCCCCTGCATGCGATGCCGGTGATGCGTGTCGTGCCGCATGCTACGTCAGCCGCTGCGACAAAACCCGGACGCACGGCCGGAAATTCCGCTTGCACGGAACAGCCTTGTGGTGCATGCAGGCGGTCAACGAAAAGCCCCGCCGTAGTGGGGCCTTTCGTCCGGACTGCGCAGCTGCTTCAGCGCAGGATCGCGGCCGGGTCCTGTTTCGCCTTCAGCGCGCTGCACAGCTGGATCGACTCGCCGGTCTGCGCCAGGCCACGGCCGATGCCGGCGGCGTCCTGCTCGCGGGTCTTGAAGAACGCCTGCAGGCGGTCGTACTCGGCTGCCGAGCAGCCGCCGGCAGCCGCCAGCGACGGCAGGCGGCCGCCGGAGAAGCTGCCGGTGCGATCGAGGATCTGCTGGTAGTGCGCGGTGAACCACGACCACATCGCGTCGCGCTGGGCCTTGGTGTCGCGGACGCCGCGCAGCAACATGGCCATTTCGCCGACCTTGACCGGCTTGGTCAGCGCGAAGTCGCGCACCTGCTCGGCCAGCGCCGGATCTTCCACGCTGGCGAGGCCACCGAGGATGCCGTTGCGCAGCGCCGCATCGCTGGTCTTCGGCAATTCGGCAACCAGCGCATCGACCGCGCTCTTGCCGTGCTGCTGCACCGCCACGCCCAGCGCGTCGCCAAGCAGGTCCGGGTCGGCGGCGGCCAGGTCCAGATGGCCATCCGCCTCCGGCTTGAGCGCCGCCTCGCCCTGCTTGAGCAGCGCCGCGCGCACTTCCGGCAGCTTGAAGTCGAGCGCCAGCGCGCTGGCCAGGCTACTGCGCAGCAGCGCGTCATCCTCGGCTTCGCCAGCCTTGCGCTGGTAGCCGAGCTGCTCCAGCCGCGGCAGGTAGGCGGCCTTGGCCCAGTCGGCCAGGCGTTCGCGCTGGGCGTCGGTGACGGCGATGCGCTGATAGAGGCCACTGGCCGTGTCCAGTGGCGCCACGGCCACTTCGCGGATCTTCGAGCCGGCCAGCGGCTGCAGTGCCGCCAGCACCTGGCCCGCGTCCAGATCGCCGCGGCGGAAGCTGGCATTGATCGCGTCGGCGTAGGCCAGCTGCTCGGCATCGCTGAGCTTGCCGACCTGCTTGATCAGGCTGTCCAGCCCGGCCTGGTCGAGGCTGAAGCGGTAGTAGCCGCTGGCGTTCGCGTTCGGCATCACCCAGGTCGGCGTGCTGGCGCCGGGCAGCGCCATCGAGCCGGTGGCCTGGTCGAGCATTTCGCAGGCGACCTTGCTGCCGCCGCTGGTGCCGTAGCGCACGCATACCGGCACGCCCCAGATGCGCTGCGGGTCGCCGTGGCTGCCGAGCGGCAGGTAGCGGCTCTGGCTCAGCCGCAGCACGGTCTTGCCGTTTTTCTGTTCGAGCCTGGTCGCCACGTAGGGCACGCCGGACTGGTCGAGGAAGCTCTTGAACGCGTGCTTGAACGCGTCACCCTTGTCGGCCGCGGTGGCGATCGCCGAGACCAGGTCGTCGGCGGTGGCGTTGCCGAACTTCTGCTGCTGGATGTACGCGCGCATGCCCTTCTGGTAGGTCGGCTCGCCCACGTAGTTCTCGAACATGCCGATGACGCTGGCGCCCTTCTGGTAGGTGATGCCGTCGAACGCGGTCATGATGTCGCCGTTGCCGGTGATCGGCTGGCGGATGCTGCGCGCGCTGGTCAGGCTGTCGTTGCTCATCGCGCCCTGCGCACCACGCACGCGGTCCAGGTCGGCGCGGTACTCCGGGTGCACCTGCATGGTGACCTTCTGCTGCATCCAGGTGGCGAAGGCTTCGTTGAGCCAGATGTCGTTCCACCATTCGGTGGTGACCGTGTCGCCGGTCCACTGGTGCGCCAGCTCATGCGCGTTGACGTTGAACGAGCCGCGCACGTTGCGCGCGGGCGAATCCTTGTCGAGCAGCAGCAGCCAGTCGCGGAACGTCACCAACCCGGGGTTCTCCATCGCGCCGGCCTCGAAGTCCGGCGCCGCCAGCAGGTCGAGCTTGCCGAACGGATAGCCGAAGCCGTAGTAGTTCTCCAGTGCGTGGATGATGCTCGGCGCCTCGCTCAGCACGTGCTGCATGCGATGCCCCTCGCCCTTGGCGGCGATGCCGCGCAGCTTGAGCGGCTCGGCGCGGTACGCGTCGGGCGAGATGTCCGGGCCGTCGACGATGTCCCACGGGCCCACGGCGAACGCCACCAGGTAGGTCGGCAGCGGCTGGGTCTGCGCGAAGGTCACGGTTTTCCAGCCCTTGGCGGCCGGCTGCTCCTTCACCTGACGGGTGTTGGCCACCACGTTCTCGTGCTCGGGCACGGTGATGGTGATGTCGAACGGGGTCTTGAAGCCGGGCTCGTCGAAACCGGAGAAGGCGAAGCGCGCGCTGATCGGCTCCATCTGCGTCATCGCGTACGGCTGGCCCTTCGCGGTGACCTTGTACAGGCCCTGCAACTGCTGGTTGAGCGGCGCGGTGTACTCGAACTTCAAGGTCAGCTGCTGCGGCTCGAGCGTGCTGCCGAAATCCACCCGCGACACGCCGGCCTTCGGGTCCACCGCTACGTACTTGCCGGCATGCGCCTTGCCGGCGGCGTCGGTGACGGTCACCTTCGACACCTTCAATTCGGCACCGTCCAGCCACAGATGGTCGGAGGCCTGGTTCAGCTTCACCTTGATCGTGGTGGTGCCGGAAAAGTCCTGCTGCGCCGGATCCACCTTGAACGCGAGCTGGTACGACTGCGGCACCGCCCAGCCGGGCAGCCGGCCCTGCGGCGCCTGGTCGGCGCTGGCGGCGAACGCGGCGCCGCAGCAGGCAGCCAGCGCGGTGAGCAGAAGGGGACGGGCGAAACGGCGCATGAAAACATCTCTGGTTTGCGAGGGGAAACCCAAGCTAGGGCCGTCATGACCTTTGACCCAGTGCCGGAAGGCATGGCGGCCACCGGCCGGATCACGAGACGAAAAAAACCGGCGGCAAGGCAGGCCTTGTCGCCGGTCGGGGGAAACCCGCGCGCCTGCGGGGGAGCTGGAGGGAGGGGACTCCGACGCGCGGGGTGTTGCAGAACGTGCATGCAGGATAGGTCACGCCCTTGCATCGTTCCAATTGATTGTTACCATCCATGTCATAGCGTACGTCTATTGCCTGCCGGACCCGTCATGAACCTGCGCGATCTGCAATATCTGGTGGCCCTGGCCGAGCACCGGCATTTCGGCCGCGCCGCCGAAGCCTGCTTCGTCAGCCAGCCCACCCTGTCCACCCAGATCAAGAAGCTGGAGGACGAACTGGGCGTGTCGCTGGTCGAACGCACCCCGCGCAAGGTGCTGCTGACCGAGGTCGGCCGCGACATCGCCACGCGGGCGCGCGACGTGCTCAACGAGATCGAGCAGATCCGCGGCGTGGCCCGCCGCACGCTGGACCCGGAATCCGGCACGGTGCGCCTGGGCATCTTTCCGACGTTAGGTCCGTACCTGCTGCCGCACGCGCTGCCGCTGGTGCGCGAGGCGTTCCCCCGGCTGGAGCTGTTGCTGGTAGAGGAGAAGACCGAAGTGGTGCTGCGCATGTTGCGCGAAGGCAAGCTGGATGCCGGCATCCTCGCGCTGCCGCTGCACGAGGACAGCCTGCACAGCGAGTTCCTGTTCGAGGAACCGTTCCTGCTGGCGGTGTCGGACGCGCACCCGCTGGCGCAGCACCAGGGCCAGCTGAAGCTGGGCGACCTGTCCAGCCAGAACCTGCTGCTGCTGGAAGACGGCCACTGCCTGCGCGACCAGGCGCTGGAGGTCTGCCACCTGACCGGCGCCGGCGAGCACAGCGGCTTCCGCGCCACCAGCCTGGAGACGCTGCGGCAGATGGTGGCGGCGAACGTGGGCATCACCCTGCTGCCGGTCACCGCGGTGAAGCCGCCGGTGGCGCCGGTGGAGAACCTGCACCTGATCGAGTTCCGCGGCCACCCACCGAGCCGGCGCATCGCCATGGTCTGGCGCAAGAGCTCGGCCATGGACGGATTCCTGCGGCGGCTGGCGGACGTATTCCGGCAATTGCCGGCGGACCTGCTCGATGCGCACACCGCCACCACGCCGGCGCCAGCGCCGCGCAAGGCGGCGCGCCGATAGCTGCAAGCTATCCGTGCGATCCAGACAATCAATTTCATTGCGCGCCAGGCCGGCGCTAGGCTCGGCCAGAGCAGCCGTCAAGACCGCCAGTCACAACCCCTCCCAGCCCAACGCCACGAGGTGATGTCATGAGCAACTTGAAAGGATCGCGCACCGAGCAGAACCTGAAAGACGCCTTTGCCGGCGAGTCGATGGCCAACCGCCGCTACCTGTACTTCGCCGCCAAGGCCGACGTCGAGGGCTACAACGACGTTTCCGCGGTGTTCCGCTCCACCGCCGAAGGCGAAACCGGCCACGCCCACGGCCACCTGGAATACCTCGAAGCGGTGGGCGACCCCGCCACCGGCCTGCCGTTCGGCGGCACCCAGCTGAACCTGAAGAGCGCCATCGCCGGCGAAACCCACGAGTACACCGACATGTACCCGGGCATGGCCAAGGCCGCGCGCGACGAAGGCTTCGAGGAAATTGCCGACTGGTTCGAGACGCTGGCCAAGGCCGAGCGCTCGCACGCGAACCGCTTCACCAAGGCACTGGGCGACATGGCCTGAGCACGGCCGCCTGACCCTGATCGTCATCCCTGCGAAAGCAGGAATCCAGCGGCTCGGCAAGTATCCGAAGGCGCTGGATCCGGCTTCCGCCGGGATGACGGATTGCGTGCATCGACGCTTTGCTGACTCGACCTGTTCCAGTCCGCGGGGGAAATACGATGGCCGACCCCATCCACGAAACGCGCGAAGGCAACCTCGACGCGCCTACGCGCCATCCGCTGGGCCAGCACGACCCGGCCTTCTGGGACGCCGCAGCGCTGGAAGCGGAGATGGAGCGCGTGTTCAACATCTGCCACGGCTGCCGCCGCTGCGTCAGCCTGTGCCACGCCTTCCCCACCCTGTTCGACCTGGTCGACGAATCAAAGACGATGGAGGTCGACGGCGTCGACAAGGCCGACTACCCGAAGGTCACCGAGCAGTGTTACCTGTGCGACCTGTGCTACCAGACCAAGTGCCCGTATACGCCGCCGCATCCGTGGAACGTGGATTTCCCGCACCTGATGCTGCGCGCCAAGGCGGTGGCGTTCGAACGCGAGGGCGCGCCGCTGTCGTCGAAGATCCTGTCCAGCACGCGCACCGTCGGCAAGCTCGCCTCGATCCCGGTAGTGGTGCAGGTGGTCAACGCCGCCAACCGCAATCCGGCCGCGCGCCAGCTGCTGGAAAAGACCATGGGCGTCGACGCGAACGCGCGCGTGCCCGAGTACTTCGCGCCGACCGCGCGCAAGCGCCTGCGCGATCTCGACGGCAGCGGCGAAGCGGTGCCCGCGGGCCGCACCCGCGGCAGGCTCGCGCTGTTCGCCACCTGCTACTGCGACCACTCCGCGCCCGGCGTGGTCGAGGACCTCGCTGCCGTGCTGACGCACAACGCAATCCCGACCCGGCTGGTCGAGCAGGAAAGCTGCTGCGGCATGCCCAAGCTGGAACTGGGCGACCTCAAGACGGTGACGAAGTACAAGGAACGCAACATCCCGGTGCTGGCGAGGATGGCGCGCGAAGGCTGGGACTTCACCGCGGCGATCCCGTCCTGCGTGCTGATGTTCAAGCAGGAGCTGCCGCTGATGTTCCCGGATGACCCCGAGGTGGCGCTGGTCCGCGAGCGCTTCTTCGACCCGTTCGAATACCTGGCCGAACGGCACAAGGCCGGCCTGCTCAAGACTGATTTCAGGCAATCGCTGGGCAAGGTCGCCTGGCAGGTGCCGTGCCACCAGCGCGTGCAGAAGATTGGCCCGAAGACGCGCGAGATCCTGCAACTGGTGCCGGGCACCGAAATCGTCACCATCGAGCGCTGCTCCGGCCACGACGGCACCTACGGCGTGAAGCGCAAGACCTACGCGCTCTCGCGCAAGCTGGCCAAACCGGTGGAGAGCCGCGTGCAGCAGGCCGCACCCGACCATTTCACCAGCGACTGCCCGATGGCCGGCGGCCACATCGCCCACGGCCTCGGCGATCAGCCGGCGGCGGAGCACCCGCTGAGCCTGCTGCGCAAGGCCTACGGCGTTTGAAGCCCCTCTCCCGCTGGCGACCGAAGGAAGTCCCCTTGTGGGAGAACGGGGTGGGAGTGAGGGTTCGGCGAAACCGGCAACGCCACGCTCCGCCCGCACCCTCACCCGCCCTACGGGCACCCTCTCCCAAAGGGAGAGGGGTCAAAGCAAACCAGGGAAGTCTATGGACAAGCTCGAACGCGGCGACCTACTCAGCCTAGAGCACTACGCACAGCAACGCGCAGAATTTCGCACCCGCGTGATGGCGCACAAGCGGCAGCGCACGGTGCACCTGGGCGAGCACCTCACGCTGATCTTCGAGGACCGGCTGAGCCTCCAGTATCAGGTGCAGGAGATGCTGCGCATCGAGCGCATCTTCGAGGCCGCCGGCATCCAGGACGAACTGGACGCCTACAATCCGCTGGTCCCCGACGGCAGCAACCTCAAGGCCACCCTGCTGATCGAATACGCCGACGCCGAGGAGCGCAAACGCGAGCTGGTACGCCTGCGCCATATCGAGCACGCAATCGCGCTGAGCGTGCACGGCCACGCCGCAGTCGTCGCGGTCGCCGACGAGGACATGGAGCGCAGCAACGAGGAGAAGACCGCCGCCGTGCACTTCCTGCGCTTCGAACTCGATGCGGCGATGATCGCCGACTGGCGCGCCGGCGCGGCGGTCACGCTGGCCTCGACGCTGCCGGCGATGGCGGTTGAAGCCAATCTCACTTCCGGACAGTTGCACGCGCTGGCGGCGGATTTCAGCTGAGCATGCGCAAGCCCCCGTGAATCGCGACGCCACCGGGCGGACGAGCTGATCTACGTCGAACGGATCGACCTCACAGCGCCGTGAGCGGCCGACTCAATAGCGCAGCAGGCTGTGCAGTGGCCTGTCCGCCGGCCAGCGGCTGCGCCCCTGCAAGGCGGGCAGCTCGATCACCACGCTGGCGCCGAGCAGCTCGGCCCCCAGGCCGTCGACCAGGGCCGCGGCCGCCGCCAGCGTGCCGCCGGTGGCCAGCACGTCATCGGCCAGCAGCACGCGCTCGCCGGGGCGGAACGCATCGCGCTGCACCTGCAACTGGTCGCTGCCGTATTCCAGCTGGTAGTCCACCGTTGCCACCGGCGGCGGCAGCTTGCCCGGCTTGCGCAGCGGCACGAAGCCGGCGTACAGCTTCTGCGCCAGCGCGGCACCGAAGATGAAGCCGCGCGCCTCGATGCCGCACACCGCCTGCACGCCGCTGCCCTGCCACGGCTCGGCCAGTGCGTCGATACAGCGAGCGAAGCTGCCGGCGTCGGCAAGCAGCGGGGTGACATCACGAAACATCACGCCGGGACGGGGGAAATCGGGTACGGCGCGGATCAGTGCAGCGAGGTCTTGCATGAGGTTTCCTTGAGCGCACGCAGCTGCACGACTCAGCAGGGCGCGGCCAGCGGATCGTCCGGCAGCTCGTCGCCGATCGCCTGCCGCGCCTCGACCAGCCGCGCCTCGACCTCGGCCACGATGCCGCCGGCTTCGGCCAGACTCGATTCGGGCACCATCACTGCGATGTAATCCATCGCCGGCAACTGGCCGACGCCGCCGGTGAGGTACTCGCCGGCGATGAACGCCGGGATGCCGCCCGCCTCCAGCGCATCCTTGACCAGATGGGCATCGAACAGGTTCTCGGCGCGGTAGACGGTATGCATGCCTCGCACGCTAACCCGCCCCGGCACGCGGGGCAAGGCGCCCGGCGGCAATGACGGCGACAGGGTAAACTTGCGTGTTTCCGCCACCGCTTGCGAGCCCGTGCCGATGTCGACCGAGAATCCCGCCAACGCACCCGCCCATCCGGCGGCCGCCGTGCAGCAGGCGGCCCCACATCAGGACTTCATTCGGCAGATCGTGCGTGACGACCTCGCCGCGGGCAGGCACAGCGCGATCCACACCCGCTTCCCGCCGGAGCCGAACGGCTACCTGCACATCGGCCATGCCAAGGCGATCTGCCTGAGCTTCGGCATCGCGCAGGAGTTCGGCGGCTGGTGCAACCTGCGCCTGGACGACACCAACCCGGGCAAGGAAGACCCCGAGTTCGTGCAGGGCATCAAGGACGACGTGCGCTGGCTGGGCTACGACTGGCATGAGCTGCGCCACGCCTCGGACTACTTCGACGTGTTCTATCGCGGCGCGCTCAAGCTGATCGAGGACGGCCTGGCCTACGTGGACGACCTTTCCGCCGACGAGATGCGCGAGTATCGCGGCACGCTGACCGAGTCGGGTCGCCACTCGCCGTACCGCGAGCGCAGCGTGGAGGAGAACCTCGACCTGTTCCGCCGCATGCGCGAGGGCGAGTTCGCCGACGGCAGCCGCACGTTGCGCGCGAAGATCGACATGGCCTCCGGCAACATCAACCTGCGCGACCCGGCGCTGTACCGCATCCGCAAGGTCGCCCACCAGAACACCGGCGACGCCTGGCCGATCTACCCGATGTACGACTTCGCACACGCGCTCAGCGACGCGATGGAAGGCATCACCCATTCGCTGTGCACGCTGGAATTCGAGGACCACCGCCCGCTGTACGACTGGTGCGTGGACAAGGTGGATCTGCCGAACCATCCCGAGCTGTGGCAGTCGGTGGTCGCCGCGGGTCTGGAGGCGAAACCGGCCAAGCCGCGGCAGATCGAATTCTCGCGGCTGAACCTTTCCTACTGCATCACCAGCAAGCGCAAGCTGGCGCAGCTGGTGAACGAGCACTTCGTGGACGGCTGGGACGACCCGCGCATGAACACCCTGCGCGGCCTGCGCCGGCGCGGCTTCACCCCGGCCGGGCTGCGCCTGCTGATCGAGCGCGTGGGCGTCTCCAAGCAGAACAGCGTGATCAACTACGCGGTGCTGGAAAACTGCATCCGCGAGGATCTGGACGCTACCGCGCCGCGCCGCATGGCCGTGCTCGACCCGCTGAAGCTGGTGATCACCAACCTGCCCGAGGACCACGAGGAAACGCTGGTCTTCCCGAACCACCCGAAGGACGAAAGTTTCGGCACGCGCGAGGTGCCGTTCGCGCGCGAGGTATGGATCGAACGCGACGACTTCGCCGAAGTGCCGCCGAAGGGCTTCCACCGGCTGAAGCCCGACGGTGAGGTGCGCCTGCGCGGCGTCGGCATCGTGAAGTGCGGGGAGGTCGTCAAGGACGCCAGCGGCAACGTCGTCGAGCTGCATTGCACGCTCGACCCGGAAACCCGCCACGGCCTGCCCGGCGCCGACCGCAAGGTGAAGGGCACCATCCATTGGGTCAGCGCGAGGCAGGCGGTGGCCGCCGAGGTGCGCCTGTACGACCGCCTGTTCAGCGTGCCCGCGCCGGACAGCGAGGAGGACGGCAAGAGCTGGCTCGACCACCTCAACCCCGAGGCCAAGCGCGTGGTGCAGGCGTGGCTGGAACCGGCCGCCGCCAGTGTCGAGCCGGAGCAGCGCTTCCAGTTCGAACGGCTCGGCTACTTCGTGGCCGACCGTGTCGACCACCGCGCCGACGCGCCGGTGTTCAACCGCACGGTGACCCTGCGCGACGTCTGGACCCGGCCGGCCGGCCAGTAAGCAAACCGGACACACACGGAGCGAAGGCATGCTGCCGCTGCAAATCCACCTCACCTTGCCGCCGTGGATCGGCGACGTCGCCGACACCAACCGGCGCTACCACAGCGACGAGGAGCGCGTGAGCCTGGCGATCGGGCTGTCGCGGCACAACGTAGAGCGCGGCGGCGGCGGTCCGTTCGGCGCGGCCGTGTTCAACAGCCACAGCGGCCGGCTGGTCGCCGTCGGCGTCAACCGGGTGGTACCGCAAAGCTGCTCGGTCGCGCATGCCGAGATGATGGCGATCATGATCGCGCAGCAGCGCCTGAGCCGGCACCGGATGAACGAGGACGGCGGGCATTACGTGCTGGCGACCAGCTCGCAGCCCTGCTGCCAGTGCTACGGCGCCACCGTGTGGGCCGGCATCGACGAGCTGCTGATCGGCGCGCGCTCGGAGGACGTGGAGGAACTCACCGAATTCGACGAGGGCCCGTTGCCGGCCGACTGGATCGGCGAACTGGCCCGCCGCAACATCGCCGTGCGCCGCGACATCCTGCGCGAACAGGCGCGCGAGGTACTGGCCGCCTACGGCAGCGGCGGCACGCCGTATTGAGCCGCTGGCGCGCCGCGCTGCCGCTGATCCTGCTGGTGCTGGCCGGCCTCTTGCTGTTCGCCTCCGGTTCGCTGCACCAGCTGGCCCCGCAGCGGCTGGTGGCGCACCAGGCCGAGTTGCACGCGCAGATCGCCAGCCACCCGTGGCTGACCCGGCTGGCCTACATCGGGCTGCTGACGCTGACCGTGGCCACCGGCATCCCCGGCACCATCGTGGTGATCCTGGCCGGCGGCTTCGCCTTCGGCGTGGTGGACGCCACCGTGTTCTCGTCGATCGGCCTGACCCTGGGCTCGCTGGTGCTGTACCTGGCCAGCCGCTACGCCTTCGGTGCCGGCAGCCGCCAGCCGCCGGCGATGGTGGCCAGGCTGCGCCACGGCTTCGAACGCCACCCGGCGAGCTACACCCTGTTCCTGCGCTTCGTGCCGGTGGCGCCGTTCGGCCTGGTCACCATCAGCCTGGCCTGGCTGCGCTGTCCGCTGTGGCTGTTCCTCGGCGCCAGCTGGCTCGGCGGCACCGTCTCGCTGATCTTCGAAACCTCGATCGGCGCCGGCCTTGGCGACGCCATCGCCACCAGCCATGGCGGCCCTCTCGGCATCGGCCTGTTCCTGCACCGCGAAGTGCTGCTGCCGCTGGGCGCGATCGCCCTGCTCGCCCTGCTGCCGCTACTGCTCGAACGCCTCACCCGGCGACGCCGGCAGCCATCCCGGCATAGCGACTGAACCGCGACCCGGCCCGGCGCACGGCCGGTCCCGGCCGCCCACAGGCACCCGCTCCGCATCGCTCGGCGGAGAACATGGGGACTGCCGTTGCCAGGTCGGCCGAAAGTTCATGCGCCGGCCTTGTCGCACTGCCGGATGCACGGCGTCGGGCAAATTAACTTTGATTTGGCAGCACTTCATATTCCCATCCAGGCATGGCGCCGGGTCGTGACCCAGTACACGGATGTGCCTGTCGACCAACTGAAACAATACTGGTGACCCTAGGGGGAAATATGCCAGTTGCGATCCACACCGGCCGATGGCTTGCGGCACCGCGGCGCAGTTATCTGCGTCAGGCGCACGACGTATCGCGCATGCGGGGTTTCACCCTGATCGAGCTGATGATCACAGTGGCGGTCATCGCCATCCTGGCCGCCATCGCCGTGCCCAGCTACTTCCAGTACACCCTGCGTTCCAACCGCTCGGCGGCCGAAAGCCTCATGCAGGAAATGGCCAGCGCGCAGGAGCGCTACATGGTCGACAGCCGGGCGTTCGCCGGCAGCCGAACAGTACTCGGCTACGGCACGCTGCCGAACACGGTGGAACCCAACTACACCATCGCGATGGTGGCCACCGCCGCCTCCGCCTCCGGCGGCACCCCACCGGGCTACACCATCACCGCCACGCCGAAAGGTAGCCAGGTCCGCGATACCGCTTGCGCCGCCCTCACCCTCAACGGCGACGGCAGCAAGCTGGCCAGCGGCGGTGCCACGAACTGCTGGAAGTGACCATGCGCACATCGCGTAGCCACGGCTTCACGCTGGTCGAGATGCTGGTCACCCTGGCCATCTTCGCCGTGCTGCTGATGATCGCCATTCCCTCGATGCGACCGTTCCTGCAATCGCAAAGCGTCAAGAACGCCTCGATGGACCTGGTCTCCACGGTGGCGCTGGCGCGCAGCGAGGCGATCAAGCGCAATACCACGGTCGACGTGAAGGCCACCAACGTCGCCGACTGGAGCTTGGGTTGGGTGATCAGCCAGGGCGCCAACGTGATCCGCAAGCAGGGCTCCCTCGGCAACATCGCCATCACGCCGTCCACTGGGAGTTTCAGCTTCGACGGCAACGGCCGGATGACCAGCACGGGGGCCACGTTCGCCATCGCGCCGGTCAACAAGACCGGCTCGCAGCCGCTGTGCCTCAGCGTCATCGTGGGCGCCACCGGCCGCACCGAGTCCACCAAGGTCAGCTGCCCATGAAAAACCAGACCGGCATGATGTTGATCGAAGCGCTGGTGTCGCTGGTCATCGCCGCCATCGCCCTGCTTGGCACCGTCACCCTGATGGCGAAATCCACGCGCAGCGAGATGGAGTCCTACCAGCGGGTGCAGGCGCTGACCCTGGTGCAGGACATGGCCTCGCGCATCAACGCCAACCGGCAGGTGGCCTCGTGCTACTCGAACGGCGCCACCGGGCTCAGCACAACCACCGCCCCGCTGCCGGTCTGCGCCACCGGCTCGGCCGTCCAGATCGCCACCGCCAACGCCGATCTCGCCGCGTGGAAGAACGCGCTGCTCGGCTCCAGCGAAGTTTCCGGCGCCTCCAAGGTCGGCGCCATGATCGGCGCCGTGGGCTGCATCGACCAGATCGACGCGGCCAACCAGATCTATCGCGTGAGCGTCGCCTGGCAGGGCCTGATGCCCACCGCGGCGCCCGTCCTGACGTGCGGGCAGGCCTCGATCGGCAACACCAACCTGCGACGCGTGATCAGCGTCCAGATCCAGATCGCCAACCTCACGACGACATGATGGCTCCTCGCGCCCACGGCCAGCCCCTGTCGCATGCCCGCCTGCAGGCGGGCATGTCCCTGATCGAGCTGATGATCGCCATCGCCATCGGCCTGGCGCTGCTGGCCGGGCTCAGTTCGCTGTACGTCTCCACCAGCAAGGCGCGGGCGGAGTTCAACAAGACTTCCGAACAGGTCGAGAACGGCCGCTTCGCCCTGCAGTCCATCACCCGCGACATCGAAATGGCCGGCTTCTACGGCCGCACCAGCCAACCGCTCACTACCTCCAGCTACGCGCTGCCCGATCCCTGCGCCACGGCGCCGGCCTCGATGGGTTTCAGCACCACTCCGGCGCTCACTTTCCCGCTCCCGGTTTATGCGCCATCGCTGGCCACCACCGTTCTCCCCTGCCTGGCGACCACGCTTCCGAACATGCGGACGGGCGCGGAAGTCCTGACCGTCAGCTACGTCTCCGGCAGCGTCACCGCCACGCCGAGTGGCGCGGAATACTACCTGCAGCGTTCCGGTTGCGAAACCGACACCGTGCCGATGGTCTACAGCAACACCGCCAGCGCCTTCACGCTGCACAACAAGGCAGCCGTTGCCGGCGGCACCTGCAGCACCAGCAGCAGCGCCGAGCTGCGCAAGTACGTCGAGCGCAGCTACTACGTGGCCACCTGCGACGTATGCAGCGGCACCGGTGCCGATACCACACCGACGCTGAAGATAGCCGAGTTCGTGAACGGAGCGATCAATGTCTCGTCGCTGGTCACCGGCATCGAGGACGTGCACTACAGCTATGGCGTGGATCTCGACAACAACGGCTCGCCCGACTGCTACGTCGACAATCCATCCGACACCAGCGCCGTGCCGGCAACCTGCGCCACCGCGGTGACGGCTGCCGCCTACCCATGGACCGCGTCGGCCACCGCCAACTGGGCCAACGTCACCGCCGTACGCGTCAACCTGCTTTCGCGCAACCTGGACAACACCGCCGGCTGGACCGACACCCGCAGCTACGACCTGGGCCGCACCGCAGTGAACGGCCCGTACGGCGACCACTACAAGCGGCATGTCTACGGCACCGTCGCCCGCGTCTGGAACACCGGCGGCCAGAGGGAGAACCAGTGATGAAGACCTCTCCGCCCCGCGCACCGCAACGCGGTTTCACCCTGGTGATGACGCTGATCTTCCTGGTCATCTTCATGCTGTTCGCCATCTCCATGGTCAGCTCGAGCATGATCAACACCCGGGTCGCCGCCAACCAGCAGTACCGGCTGGAAGCCGGCACCGTGGCGCAGAAGGGCATCGAGCAGGTGATGAGCCAGCCGTTCATCCGGGTGCCGATTACCGCCATCACCCCCGTGCCGGTCGACGTCAACGGCGATGGCACCACCGATTTCACTGCACAGGTCGCGCCCCCGGCCTGCCTCGACAGCAAGATCATCCCGAACGCGTCCCTGCCGGTGGGCGACGTCTGCAAGGTGCCGAACAACCCCAACGGCAACCTGATCCTGCCCGGCCCGTCTTCCTCGGTATCCCCGCCGCCGACTGCGCCTTCGATGTGCTCGGCGACGGATTGGGACATCCAGTCCACCGTCACCGATCCAAGCAACACCGCCGTCGCGGTCACCATGCACCAGGGTGCCTCCGTGCAGGTGCCGATCGGCACGCCCTGCCCCTAATAACCTTGCATCCGTCGCCGCGGAGTAGCCGCCATGTCACACCCACGCACCCACCTGAATCACCGGCTGCGCATCCTCGCCCTGATCGCCGCGGCGCTGACGCTGCCAGGCATGGCCAGCGGCGAGGACATCGACCTGTACACCGGCAACCCGGTCAATGGCGGGCAGCCGAACGTGCTGCTGATCATGGACAACGCGTCGAACGGCAACTCGGCCACGTCGATCCTTCCCGGCAGCAACTGCCCCACCTGGATCACCTCCAACCCCAAGTCGCATGACTTCGAGGCATGCGCGCTCTACAACATGATCGGTTCCATCGGGGCACCAAGCAGCTCGCTGAACGGCCAGGTCAAGATGGGCCTGATGATGTTCAATCCGGCCGATGGCGGCTTGTTCTTCTACCCGAACCCCTCGCCGACCCCGCCCGGCCCCCTGCCTTTGCTGAATACCGCGGGCGCTACCACGTTCCAGAGCGCGATCGCGGGCACACCCGGCGGCGGAACCGGCCCCGGCACGGCGGCCGTCAGCACCAACTCGAACAATCTCGACGATTCGATGGAGGAGGCCTGGGCTTTCTTCAGCGGTACCAAGGGCCTGTCCGGGACCACCTACACCACGCCGATCAACGACACATGCCAGAAGAACTTCATCATCTACCTGGCCAATGTCAGCGGCAGCAACGCGCCAAAGACCTCCAACAGCGTCACGCTGCCGCAATCGACCCTGGCCACGGCCATGGGCGTCCCCGCCAGTACCAAACCCATGTCGCCGCCGATGATCCCGCTGAACCCCGCGGGCTACCAGCAGAACTGGGGCGACGAATGGGCGAAGTTCATGTATCAGTCCGACCTGTCCGGCATCCCCGCCTCGGTCGCGCACAACCCGCAGAACATCATCACCTACACCATCGCCGTTTCGGATGGCTGCGACGCCACGCAGCAGAAATGCGTCGATCACATCAACCTGGTCAAGAGCATGGCCGCCAATGGCGGCGGCAAGTACTTCTACGTCAGGGCGGGCGACGTGAGCGCCCTGGTCAAGGCGCTGATCACGATCCTCACCGAAGTGCAGGCGACCAACAGCGTGTTCGCCTCGGTGAGCCTGCCGGTCAGCGTGAACGCCCAAGGTACCTCGCTCAACCAGGTCTACGTGGGCATGTTCCGCCCGGATGCCACCGCCGCGCCGCGCTGGGCGGGCAACCTCAAGCAGTATCAGATCGGCTATGACTCCAGCAACAACGTGGTGCTGGATGACTCGCTGGGCAACCCGGCGATCAGCAACGCGGGCACCGGCTTCATTTCGCCCACCGCACTCAGCTACTGGACCGCGGACCACCAGACCGGCACCCCGGGCGACGGCCCGTTCACCGTCACCGCCAGCGGCTACAGCAGCAGCATCGTCGCCAACTGGCCGGCCAGCGGCTTCTGGGTCAATCGCCCGACCGGTTCCGGTGGCGCCTTCGATGCCCCCGACGGCGAGGTGGTCGACAAGGGTGGCGTGGCCGAAATGATCCGCGCGGACTACCTCACCGACCAGTCGAAGCGGGTGATCTACACCTGCACCAGCGTCGGCGGCTGCCCCAGCTCCGGCACGCTGCCCACCTTCGATGACACCACGTTGGCCGGCAGCAGCCTGTTCGGCACCAGCTCGACCACCACGCCCACCACCACCAACCTCATCAACTGGATCCGCGGCACCGACAACAACACCACCACCCCCGGCGCCGAAAGCCCGGCAGGGCCCGGCACTCCGGTCACCGTACGCCCCTCCATCCATGGCGACGTGCTGCATTCGCGGCCAGCGGTGGTCAACTATGGCGGTTCCATCGGCATCGTGGCGTTCTACGGCTCCAACGACGGCCTCCTCCGTGCTGTCAACGGCAACAAGAATGCCACCTCTCCCGGCGTCATCTCGATGGCCAGCGGGCGACTGGTACGCCCCGGTGGCGAACTGTGGTCGTTCATCGCACCTGATTTCTTCAACAGGTTCCAGCGCCTGTACAACAACAGCCCGCTGCTGACGCTGGGCTCCACCAGCGGCAGCGGCAAGCCCTACTTCTTTGATGGCACCACCACGGTCTACCAGGATCTGCGCGTGGCCGGCAGTCCGAAGACCTACATCTACGTCACGGCGCGCCGCGGCGGCCGGTTGATCTATGCGTTCGACGTGAGCGATCCAACCAAGCCGCCGCTCTTCCTGTGGAGCAAGACCAACGCCAACATCCCCGAACTCGGTCAGACCTGGTCGCAACCCAAGCTGGCCCTGGTCAAGGGCCACACCGACCTCAGCGGCAATCCCATTCCCGTGCTGGTCATGGGCGGCGGCTACGATCCCGCCGAGGATACGGACCCGGTCGCCACCGCCGACACCATGGGCCGCGCGATCGTGGTGCTGGATGCCTTCAATGGCAGCACGGTGTGGACCGCCTGTGCTTCCGGTTGCACAGCGTCGGTTTCCGGGATGACCTATGCGATCCCGTCCGACATCACCCTGCTCGACCGCAACGGCGACGGCTACGCCGACCGCCTCTACACCGGCGACCTCGGCGGCAACATCTGGCGCGTCGACGTCGACGACAGCTCCCCTGCCAACTGGAAGGTGACCAAGCTTGCCAGCCTGGGCACCACCGGTACCGGTACCGGCGCCAGCTGCGCCACCAACCCCACTGGCGCGCGCAAGTTCTTCTACCCGCCCGACGTCACGCCGACCACCAGCTTCGACGCCGTGGTCGCGGCCAGCGGCGATCGCGAGCATCCTCTGGCGTCGAACGCATCCTCCTGCGTGGTCAACCGCTTCTACATGCTGAAGGACACCAACACCGGCACCAGCGTAGCCACCAGCTGGACCACGATCACCCAATCCATGCTCACCGACGAAACCGGCGCCGCCGCGGAAACGACCCCGCCTTACTCCTCCACCAGCACCACGTCGGGGTTCTATGTCACTCTGACCCACTCGGGCGAGAAGGCGGTGAATGCGCCGCTGACGGTGGCTGGCTACACCTACTTCGGCACCAACACCCCGGCCGATCCCAAGCTGAACCCCGGCATGTGCTACCCGAACCTGGGCATTGCGCGCGGCTACGCCATCAACTTCCGGACCGGTGAGGGCCAGAACAGCAACGGCTACATCGTGTTCGACGGCGGCGGCCTGCCGCCCTCGCCGGTATTCGGCCTGGTCGAAGTCAATCCCGGCAGCGGCGTCTACACCCCGGTACTCATCGGCGGCGGCAACCAGACCGGCACTGGCGGCGGCAACAACAGCTCGGCGTTGGGCGCCCAGAGGGTCACTCCGCCCAATACCGGCAAGCGCAAGCGTACCTACTGGTTCACCGAAGGTCTGAAATAAACCTTGCAGGCGCGGCCGCCACGCCGCGCCTGCACCAAGGCACACACGGATTTGCCCGGGCTCGACGGCAACTGGCCACCGAGCCCAAGGGCAAACACCTGCTGATCGCGGACGGCGACACGAGCATTCGAAACCATGCCGGCTAACGCACGAACAAAAAAAGAGCGCCCGTCCGGACGCTCTGGAAACTGGTGGGTCGTCCGGGACTCGAACCCGGGACCAATAGATTAAAAGTCTACTGCTCTACCAACTGAGCTAACGACCCATCATTGCAAAACTCAAGCGGGCAATTTTACGGGCTGGGCGACAGCCGTACAAGCAAACGCATCGACCCGCTTCAGACGTAGCGGGTGGGATCGGCCAGCCCCGCTTCGCGGAAGCCTTGTGCGCGCAGTCGGCAGGCATCGCAATGGCCACAGGCACGGCCTTTCTGGTCGGCCTGGTAGCAACTGACCGTGGCCGAGAAATCCACGCCGAGGCGCTGGCCCTCGCGCGCGATGTCGGCCTTGCTCATGCGCATCAGTGGCGCATGGATGCGGATGCCGGCACCTTCCACGCCGGCCTTGGTGGCGACGTTGGCCAATTTCTCGAAGGCCTCGATGAAGGCGGGGCGGCAATCCGGATAGCCGGAGTAGTCGACCGCGTTGACCCCGCACCAGATGTCGCTTGAGCCGAGCACCTCGGCCCAGCCCAGCGCGATCGACAGCATGATGGTGTTGCGCGCCGGCACGTAGGTCACCGGGATGGCGCTGCTGTCGGCAGCATCCAGCGGCACGTCGATGTCGGCGGTGAGCGCGGAGCCGCCGATGCTGCGCAGGTCGATGCCGACCGTCTTGTGCTCGATCGCGCCGAGCATCGTCGCCACGCGGTCGGACGCCGCCAGCTCCGAGCTGTGGCGCTGGCCATAGGCCACGCTGAGCGCATGCACCTGGTAACCCTGCTCGCGCGCGATGGCGATGGTGACGGCCGAATCCATGCCGCCGGAGACGAGCACGACGGCCTTGCGGGGAAGTGTTTCAGACATGGGTTTCATCCATTGGGGTACGGCCGGTCACCGGCCGGAAAGCGCACGCGGCGACACAGGCCACAGCGCGTAGAACAGGAGTGCGTGAAGAGGAACGAAAAGTGAGTGGAAAGTGCGCTGCGCACCTCCCTTCCCACTCCTCTCCACTCGCCTATTTTCCTCGCGCGTCGTTCCACAGCAGCTTGTGCAGCTGCAGCTGGAAACGCACGGGCAACTTGTCGGCGATGATCCATTCGGCCAGTTCGCGCGGCTCGACCTTGCCCCACACCGGCGAGAACAACACCATGCAGCGAGCCGCCAGCGTACGCTCGGCCAGCACCGCGCACGCCCACTCGTAGTCGGCGCGACTGGCGATGACGATCTTGACCTGGTCGTGCGGCAGCAGGTGGTCGAGGTTCGACCACAGGTTGCGCGCGCTCTCGCCCGAGCCCGGCGCCTTCAGGTCCATCACCTTGTGCACGCGCGGATCGACTGCGGAAACATCCAGCGCGCCGGACGTTTCCAGCGAGACCTGGTAACCGGCATCGCACAGCTTGCGCAGCAGGATCAGGCAGCGCTTCTGCGCCAGCGGCTCGCCGCCGCTCACGCACACATGCTTTGCACCATGCGTGGCGACCTCGGCGAGGATGTCGTCGATCGCGCGCCAGTTGCCGCCGTGGAACGCATACTCGGTATCGCACCAGACGCAACGCAACGGGCAGCCGGTGAGACGCACAAACACGGTACGCCAGCCGATCGCGTCGGCTTCGCCCTGGATCGAGTGGAAGATCTCGGTGATGCGCAGGCGCTCGGCAACCACCGCGGCAGGCGTGCCGGACGCCTCGCGCGCGTCATGGCCGCTCATATCGTTACCCGCTCAGTTGCCCGACTGCAGTTGCAGGCGCTGCAGGCGCTCCTGGGCCAGGCTGGCCGCCTTGGAGCCCGGATATTTGGCGGTGACCTGAGCCAGCGTGGCCTTCGCCGCCGCGGTCTGCTTGAGTTCCAGCTGGCTGTAGCCGACCTTGAGCAGCGCGTCGGCCGCCTTGTCGCTCTGCGGAAACTGGCTGAGCAACTGCTGGAACGATTCCAGCGCGACCGGATAATTGGTGGTGGCGTAGTACGACTCGCCGAGCCAGTACCAGGCGTTCGGCGCCAGCGCATGGTTCGGATACTGCTGGATGAAGCTGCGGAACTCGCGCGAGGCTTCCACGTAATTGCCCGCGCGAATCGCCTTGAAGGCCACGTCGTAGGCGGCCTGGGCCGCTGCCGGATCGGCGGCGGCGGCGCCATTGTTGCCGGCCTTCGCGGCGGGCTGGGCGGCCGCGGGGTTGCCGGTGGCAGCGGCAGTCGCCGCCGCAGCCTGGCCGCCGGCCTGCGCCTGCGCCTGCGGGTTGTTGCCCGCCGCCGCGGCAGCGCCCGTCGCCCCACCCTCGAGCCTCCCGAAGCGGGCGTCGAGATCGGTGTACTGGGCCTTGTTCTTGTCGTCGAGCGTCTGCAGCTGGTGCTGCAGCTCCTCGACCTGCCCCTGCAACTGCTGCACCTGTGCTTGCAACTGCTGCATCTGGTTGACCATGCCGGTGCCGGACTGGTCCTTGTTCTGTGCCTGCTGTTCCAGCCGCGCGACGCGATCGGCGAGACTCAACCGCGAATCCTGCGCGAATGCCGGGAACGCGAACAGCATGGCGGACGCGACCGCGCCCGCCATGCTGAACCTGGCTGCAAAGCTGTTAGCCAGTCGCTTCGTCATTACCGCGCCGTGTAGACGATCTCGACGCGGCGGTTCTTGCTCCAGCAATCCTCGTTGTGCTCACGGCACACCGGCTTTTCTTTGCCGTAGCTGATCACTTCCAGCTGGCTGGCCGAGCCACCGTTGGCCTGCAGCGCGTCGGAGACGGCATTGCCGCGACGCTCGCCGAGGCCGAGGTTGTACTCGCGCGAACCGCGCTCGTCGGCATTGCCTTCGAGACGGACGTGCGAGGTCGGGCGATCCTGCAGGTACTTGGCGTGGCAAGCCATGATCTGCTGGAACTCCGGCTTGATCTCGGTCTTGTCGAAATCGAAGTACACGACGCGCTGACGCAGGCAGGCATCGGTATCGAGGTCGGCGGGGGTGTACTTGCCGTCGGAGACGGGAGCCTGAACCGGAGCAGCCTGCTCCGGGGCGGGCTGGGGTTTGACTTCCTGCTTTTTGGAGCAAGCGGCCGCGCCCACGCAGAGCAGGGCGACCAGGGCGACGCGAACGGTCTTATTCATGGTGACGTTCCTTACGGGTTGAGTTCCGACAAACGATGACGACTGGGTTACGGGACAGCTGACGCCGGTTGTCCGGCTGTTATTTTGACACTTGAGAGGTCGATTGTGCATGGTTCTGCACGGTCGCCCTGACTGGCTGCTGGCGCGGCGAAGCGCCATGGCCGGAAACCGAAACGCGCCTCGCAGCGCCGTTCGGGCCCACTCCCTGGGCATCAGGCTGCCGCACTCGCGCGCGGCAGCCTGGAAAATCAACGTTGCCGGAAGGGCCCCCAGGCGGGCTCGCGCACGTCGCCATCGGAAAGCACGAGGCGCTGGCGAACCAGACCGTCAGCCGATACGGCATACAACACGCCGCGACGTCCTTCGGTAGCGGCGTAAAGCAGCATGCTGGCATTCGGAGCAAAACTCGGGGACTCGTCGATCGGACCCGGCGAGAGGAAACGCACCTGGTCACCCAGGCTGCGATCCATGATGGTAATACGATACACGTTCCCGTTGCCCTGCACCATGGCGATCTGCTTGCCGTCGTAGCTCACATCGGCATTTAGATTGCTCTGGCCCTGGAAGCTGATCCGCTGCGGCGTACCGCCGCTGGCCGGCACCTGGTAGATCTGCGGCCGGCCGGAACGGTCGGAGGTGAAATAGATGCTCTGGCCGTCGGGCGCCCAGACCGGCTCGGTGTCGATCGACAGGCTGTTGGTCAGGCGGGTTTCGCGCCGGCTGGCCAGATCCAGCACGAACAATTCCAGGTTGCCGACATAGGACAGCGCCACCGCCAGCTTGCTGCCGTCGGGCGACCAGGCCGGCGCGCCGTTGATCCCCCGCGGGTGGGATTCCACCAGCTGGCGCGAGCCGGTGGTGATGTCCTGCACGTAGATCGACGAATTGCCGCTCTCGAACGAGACGTAGGCAAGCTTGCGCCCGTCGGGCGACCACGCCGGCGTCAGCAGCGACTCCTTCGAGCGCGCCACCACCTGCGGGTTGTAGCCGTCCGAATCGGCCACGATCAGCGAATAGGTGGTGTGGTTGCCCAGGCCCACCGCGGTGATGTAGGCGATGCGGGTCCAGAACGCGCCGCGCACGCCGGTGATCTTCTGGTAGATGATGTCCGCGATCTGGTGCGCCACGCCACGCAGGTCGCCCGCCGGGGCCGGCGGCATCTGCTGGTGCAGCAGGCTCTGCTGCTTGTTGACGTCCCACAGCTCGTACTCGACCTGGACCATGCCGTTGCCGACGTCGGCGACGTTGCCGACCACGATGTAGTCCTGCTTGAGCAACCGCCAGGTGGCGAACTTGATGTCCGAGCCCTTGGACGGGAACTCCACGATGTCACTCTTGGCCAGCGAGCGGAACTTGCCGGAGCGGTTGAAGTCGTTGCGCATCACGTCGGCCACGTCGGTCGACAGCGGCGCGCCGCCGGCCTGGGCGAACGGCACCACCACGATCGGGGTGGCGGTCTTGACGCCGCCGACGATGTCGACATTCAGCGACTGGGCGGCGGCCGGGCCGGCAACGAACAACGCCACCACGGCCAGCAGGATGGCGGCGAAGCTGGGGCTGGATTTGCGCATGGGCTTGATCATTGCGGCCTGAAGGTGAAGGTGAGGTTGCGCTGGAACACGCTTTCAAAGCCCTTGTAGGGCAAGGTCTTGGTACGCAGCACCGCATTCTCGACCGAACGCCGGCCAGCATCGTCGTACGGGCAGCTGGAATCCACGGTGGCGCTCATCACGTCACCGCCGGGCGACTGCACGATATGAACCTGACACGGAACAGACGGTATGTTATCCGGCCTTAACCAGTTCGGCGTGACCGCATTCTGAATGGCCGCTGCATATTCGTCGGCGAGGTTGCTGTTCAGGCTGTTGTTGCCGGTCTGGCGCTGTGCCGCGTTGGGCAGGTCGGGAGCGCCGTTGTCCTGGGCGTTCTTCAGATCCTCCAGCTGCTGCTTGGCCTGCTTGGCCCGGTTGTCGAGCTTGCGGGTCTGCTGCGCGGCGGCGTCCATCTTGGCGATCAGGTCGTCGATCTGCTTCTGTTTCTGCTGTTTCTGCTTGGCCGCCTGCGCATCCAGCTCGGCCTGGCGCTGGCGCTGCTTTTCCTCCTGCAGCTGCTTGGCTTCCTCGGCCTTCAGCGCCGCCTCCTCCACTACCCGCTCCTGGTCCTTGAGGTCCGGCTGCTTGGGCGGCGGCGGCAGGGTCTTCACCTCCGGTGCCTCGATCTTGGGCGGGGTCGGCGGCGGCACCGTCGGTGGCGGCGGCGTCGAATCGGGTACCGGCTTGACCTTGACCGCCTTCGGCGGCGGGCTGCCGGTGGGGCCGATCAGGGTGGCCTCGATGATCGGCCCCTGCAGCTCCAGCGGCTTCGAGCAGGTGATCGGGTTCATCCACGTCGGCAGGTGCAGCGCGTCGAACACGTTCTCGTAGGTGGAACACGGCAGCACCGCGAGGAACAGGAACCCCACGATGCCGATGTGCAGGACGGCGGAAAGTACGACCGCCTTCGGCGTCGCCTTACTTTCGTCCATCGGAGGCGCTCTTGCCCTGGCCGCCCGGCTGACCCGGCTGACCCATCAGGCCGACCTTGGCCACGCCAGCCTGCTGCAGGTCGGCCAGCACCTTGAACACGCCGCCGTAGCTGCCGCGCTCGTCGCCGCCGACCAGCACGCTGACTTCGGGGTTCTCGCGCACGAACGCGCCCACCTTGAGCTTGAGCGTGTCGGCGTCGACCAGCTCCTTCTTCGCCCCGCTCAGGGTCAGGTAGAGCTGGCCGTCCTGCAGCACCGAGACCAGCACCGGGTCCTTCTTCTGCTGCAGCGACTTGGCGTTGGCTTGCGGCAACTGCACGTCGACGCTGGAGTTCATCATCGGCGTGGTGACCATGAAGATGATCAGCAGCACCAGCATCACGTCGATGTACGGCACCACGTTGATCTCGGATTTGAGCTTGTAGCGCCGCTGGCGCCCGGAGGTTCGCATGGCCGCTCTCCGCTCAGGCGACGTCGTCGGTCTGGATCTGCCGCTGCAGCACCGAGGAGAACTCTTCCTGGAATACGTCGTAGCGCGAAGCGATACGCTCGACCTTGGTGGCGTAGCGGTTGTACGCCCACTGCGCCGGGATCGCCGCGAACAGGCCCATCGCGGTGGCGATCAGGGCCTCGGAGATGTGCGGCGCAACCACCGCGATGGTCACGTCCTTCATGTCGCCCAGGCCCTGGAACGCACCCATGATGCCCCACACGGTGCCGAACAGGCCCACGTACGGGCTGATCGAGCCGACGTTGGCGAGGAATTCCAGGTTGCGCTCGAGCCGGCCGATCTCGCGCGTGCCGGCCACCTGCATGGCGCGCTCGGAGCCCTCGATCGCGCTGCGCGAATCGTGGGTCTTGCGCTGGCGCTGGCGGGCAAATTCGCGGAAGCCCGACTCGAAGATGTTCTCGATGCCGCCGGTGCCGCCGTTGCGGTTGCTGACCTCGCGGAACAGCTGGGCCAGGTCACCGCCGGACCAGAAGCGCTCCTCGAATTCCTCGGCGTTCTCCATCGCCGCCTTGGTCTGCGAATACTTGCGGATGATGATGACCCAGGACAGGAACGAGAACACCAGCAGGATCAGCAGCACCAGTTTTACCGGCACGCTCGAATCCGCGATCAGCGTGAAAACATTCAGTCCACTGTTCATTGCTTGCAGGTGCTCCGCCTATCGGCTTGGGTTGTCTTGAGGTGCGGTCTGCGGGATCAGGTCGGCAGGAATCGGCGCCGGCCGCATGCGCTGGAGGTCGACGCAGGCCACCCGCACGCTGGCGCGGACCAGGCAGCTGCCGTCCTTTCCCGTAATCGTCTGGGCGAACAGGATACTGGCTGCGCGTCGTTCTTCGACGTCGACCGTTACCGACAGTTCATCATCCAGCAGGGCGGGCTTGAGGAAGTCGATGTGCATGTCGCGCACCATGAAGGCCAGCCCGGTGGCCTGCTTGAAGGCCATCTGGTCGACACCGAGCGCGCGCATCCACTCGCTGCGGGCGCGCTCCATGAAACGCAGGTAGCCGGCGTGATAGACCACTCCGCCGGCGTCGGTGTCTTCCCAGTAGACCCGTACGTTCCAGCGGAAGGACGGCTTCGCGGCAAGCTCAGGCATCGTCGGCCCCGCTCTCGAACAGGTCGGCGGCCTGCGCCTGCCGCGGCGGCGGAACCAGCCCCAGGTGGCGCCAGCCCCTGGCGCTGACCATGCGGCCGCGGGCGGTGCGCACCAGATAGCCCTGCTGGATCAGGTACGGCTCGACCACGTCCTCCAGCGTGCCGCGGTCCTCGCTCAGCGCGGCGGCCAGCGACTCCACCCCGACCGGACCGCCGCCGAAGTTCTCGATGATCAGGCCGAGCAGGCGCCGGTCCAGTTCGTCGAAACCCTGCGGGTCGATCTTCAGCATGTCCAGCGCGGCCTGCGCCGCGGCCAGGGTGATTTCGCCGCCGGCGCGTACCTCGGCATAGTCGCGCACCCGGCGCAGCAGGCGGTTTGCGATGCGCGGCGTGCCGCGCGAGCGGCGGGCGATCTCCTGCGCCCCTTCCGGCGCGCAGACGATGCCCAGGATGCGCGCGGCACGGCGCACGATCGCGGTGAGCTCGTCGGCGGTATAGAACTCCAGCCGCTGCACGATGCCGAAGCGGTCGCGCAGCGGCGCGGTCAGCATGCCGGCGCGGGTGGTGGCGCCGATCAGGGTGAACGGCGGCAGGTCCAGCTTGATCGAGCGCGCGGCCGGTCCTTCGCCGATCATGATGTCGATCTGGAAATCCTCCATCGCCGGGTACAGCACCTCCTCGACCAGCGGCGACAGGCGATGGATTTCGTCGACGAACAGCACGTCGTTCGCCTCCAGGTTGGTCAGCAGCGCGGCCAGGTCGCCGGCGCGTTCCAGCACCGGGCCGGAGGTGGAGCGCAGGTTGACGCCCAGTTCGTTCGCGATCACATGGCTGAGCGTGGTCTTGCCCAGTCCCGGCGGGCCGAACACCAACACGTGGTCCAGCGCCCCGCCGCGCTTCTTCGCCGCCTCGATGTAGATCGACAGCTGCTCGCGCACCGCCTGCTGGCCCAGGTACTCGGCCAGCCGCTTCGGCCGGATGGTGGCTTCCAGCGCCTCGTCGTCGAGCTGGGCGGCGGCGGTGATGATGCGGTGGTCGGTCATGCCGGCATTATGGCGACTTGCGTGGGTGAAATGGAGTGGGAATCAAGAGCAGGAGCAGCCGTTCCCATGAGCCAAAGAAGTGCTTTCCTGCACTTCTTTGGCTCGCCCCGGTCGGGCTACGCCCGACCGGGGCTCCGCAGGTCGATCGCATCCGCGATCGGCCTGCGTGCGGCCCATCCGTGGGCCGCGGTGGAGATCTGATTCGCTTCGCGAATCAGATCTCCACCTGCGCCCCCAGCTCGATCAGCCGGTTGCCGGGGATCTGGAAGAACGCGGTGGCCGGCATCGCGTTGCGCGACAGGAACGCGAACAGTTTGTCGCGCCACAGCGCCATGCCGGGGCGGCGCGCGTCGGCCACGATGGTTTCGCGCGACAGGAAGAAGGTGGTGTCCATCATGTCGAAGCCAAGCCCCTCGCGCGAGCACTGGGTCAGCGCCAGCGGGATGTTCGGGTCCTCGGCGAAGCCGAAACGCAGCTCCAGCCCGAAGAAGTTGCCGCCCATCGGGGTAATCGCGATGCGCTCGTGGGCCTCGGCCACCGGCGTTTCCAGCGTATCCACCGTCAGCAGCACGTTGCGTTCGTGCAACACCTTGTTGTGCTTGAGGTTGTGCAGCAGCGCATGCGGCACGGCATGCTGGTTCGCAGTGAGGAAGATCGCCGTGCCCGGCACGCGCAACGGCGGGTACTCGGCGATGTTCTCGATGAACGGCGCCAGCGCCAGGCCGCCCTGCTTGATCTCGCGCACCACCAGCTCGCGGCCGCGGCGCCAGGTGGTCATCACGCTGAACACCACCACACCCAGCACCAGCGGAAACCAGCCGCCGTGCGCCACCTTCAGCAGGTTGGCGCCGAAGAACGCCAGGTCGATGATCAGGAACAGCACGCCGACCAGCACCACCGTGAACCAGCTCCAGTGCCAGCGCTTGCGCGCCACTACCAGCGCCAGCGCCGTGGTCACGGTCATCGTGCCAGTCACCGCGATGCCATAGGCCGCGCCCAGGTTGTCGGAGCTGCGGAAGCCGAGCACCGCCAGGATCACCAGCACCATCAGCATGCGGTTGACCCACGGTACAAAAATTTGCCCGGACATCTCGCGCGAGGTATGCACTACCGCCAGCCGCGGCGAATAGCCCAGCGACATCGCCTCGCGGGTCATCGAGAACGCGCCGGAGATCACCGCCTGCGACGCGATCACCGCCGCGGCGGCCGACAGCACGATCATCGGGTACAGCAGCGACTCGGGCACCATCAGGTAGAACGGGCTGGAGATCGCCAGCGGGTCGCCCAGCAGCAGCGCACCCTGGCCGAAATAGTTGAGCAGCAGCGCCGGCAGCACGAAGCCGAACCAGGCCAGCCGGATGGGCTTCTTGCCGAAGTGGCCCATGTCCGCGTACAACGCCTCAGCGCCGGTCAGCGCCAGCACCACGCCGCCGAGCGCGATGAACGAGGTATCGCCGTGGCTGAGGAAGAAGCGCACCGCATGCAGCGGATTGACCGCGTACAGCACCTGCGGATTGGCGATGATCTGGCGCCCGCCGAGCACCGCCAGCACCACGAACCACAGCGTCATCACCGGCGCGAACGCCTTGCCGACCTTGTGCGTGCCATACCGCTGCACCGCAAACATGCCCAGCAGAATCGCCAGTGCGATCCACACCACGTACCTGCCCAGACCGGGCGCGGCGACCTGCAGCCCCTCGACCGCGCCGAGCACCGAGATCGCCGGAGTGATCACGCCGTCGCCATAGAACAGCGCCGCGCCGAAGATGCCGATGCCGGCCAGCACCCAGCGTGCTCGCGCCGAGCCGCTCATCGAGCGCTGCGCCAGCGCCATCAGCGCCATGATGCCGCCTTCGCCCTTGTTGTCCGCGCGCATCACGAAGGTGACGTACTTCAGCGACACCACCATGATCAGTGCCCAGAACACCAGCGACAGCACGCCCAGCACCGCCGGCTCGGTCGGCGTCATGCCGTGCGTGCCGAGGGTTTCCTTCATGGTGTACAGCGGGCTGGTACCGATGTCGCCGAACACCACGCCGATCGCGCCGAGCGCCAGCGCCCGCAATCGGCGCCGGTTCTCCGCGGGGGTGAGGAGTTGAACAGTCTGATGGTGATGGCTCACGATCAAGCTCCGAGCGCGGCGCGCAGCGCCTTGCGGATGATGGCCTCGGCGCCGTCGCCATCGGCAGCAACCTTCTGCACCAGCCGCGCCACCTCGGCCGGCTTGTAACCCAGCTGCTGCAAGGCCACGGCGGCTTCGCCCGCGGCGTCCAGCGGCGCACCAGCCGTGCGCAGCGCGGCGCCCGGCATGCCGGACAGGCCGTCCACGCGGTCGCGCAACTCCACCACGATGCGCTCGGCGGTCTTCTTGCCGATGCCGGGGATCTTGGTTAGCGCGACCACGTCGCCGGCCTGCACCAGCCGCGCAAAGTGGTCGGTGGACACGCCCGACAGCACCGCCAGCGCGATCTTCGCACCGATCCCGCTGACCTTCAGCAGGTTGCGGAACAGCACGCGCTCGGCCTCGTGCAGGAAGCCGTACAGCGTGATGCTGTCCTCCTTCACCGCATGATGGATCAGCAGCACCACTTCCTTGCCGAGGCCAGGCAGGTCGTAGATCGTCGACATCGGCGCCTCGACCTCGTAGCCGACGCCGCCCACCTCGACCAGCAGGGAGGGTGGCTGCTTGCTTATCAGGATGCCGCGCAGACGCCCGATCATCGGCGCCGTCTCCCTGCCCGGTTCGGTGTCGCCTTCACCGGCGCCGCCTCCAGGCCGTGCGCGGAATGCCGACGCGGGCCAGGCTGGCGCGGGTATGCGCATGCGCCACCGCGACCGCCAGCGCATCGGCGGCATCGGCCTGCAGCGGCCCCTTGAGGCCGAGCAGCACGCCGATCATGTGCTGTACCTGAGTCTTGTCGCCGCGGCCGCTGCCGACCACGGACTGCTTCACTTCGGTTGCTGCGTATTCGTGCACCACGATCCCCTGGCTGACCACCGCGCAAATGGCGGCGCCGCGTGCCTGCCCCAGCTTCAGTGCCGAGTCCGGATTGCGCGCCATGAACACGCGCTCGATCCCGCACTCGGTCGGTCGATGGGCGGCGATGATGTCACACAGTTCGTCAAAGATGCGTTTCAGGCGCAGCGGAAACGTGGCCTCGCCGGCCACGGCCAGCGCGCCGTGAAAGACGTGCGCGAGCCGGCCGGCGTCATCGACGTCGATGATGCCTACGCCGGTACGCTGGCTGCCGGGGTCGATGCCGATGATCCGCACATGCCGGGATTCGGGATTCGGGATTCGGGATTCGGGAAAAGCCACAGCTGGCGCCTTCACTTCTATGGTGAACGGAGCCGAGCGGAACCCGTCGACTCTTTGCTCGCACCGAACCCCGGAACCCAGTTCACGGTTCCCGTCACGACGCCGCCGGCAAGGCGGCGTTGTGCGACACCTCGCTCACGTCGTCCAACGCGTCGAGCCTCTCCAGCAGGTCGAGCAGCTGTTCCAGCGCTTCCTCCGGCACTTCGACGCGGTTGTTCGGGCGCATCACCACGCCGGCGTGCTGGGCGTTCAGTCCGGCAGCAATCAGCCCCTGCTGCACCGCCTCGAAATGCTCCGGCGTGCACAGCACGATGCTCTCGCCGTGCTCGTTGAGCACGTCGTCGGCGCCAGCTTCCAGCGCCGCCTCCAGCACCTTTTCCTCGGCCGCCGCGTCGCCGCCGGTGGCGAACACCAGCTCGCCGCAGCGGGTGAACTGGAACGCCACCGAACCGGAGGTGCCGAGGTTGCCGCCGTGCTTGGTCAGCGCGTAGCGCACGTCGGCCACGGTGCGGGTGGGGTTGTCGGTGAAGCTCTCGATGATCAGCGCGATGCCGGCCGGGCCGTAGCCTTCGTAGCGCAGCTCCTGCATGTCGGCGCCGCCCTCGGCGCCGGAGCCACGCTTGACCGCGCGCTCGATGGTGTCCTTGGTCATGTTTGCCGACAGGGCCTTGTCGATCGCCGCACGCAGGCGCGGGTTGCCGCCAGGGTCGGCCACGCCGGAACGGGTGGCGACGGTAATTTCGCGGATCAGCTTGGTGAACACCTTGGCGCGCCTGGCATCCTCGGCGTTCTTGCGGCCTTCGATGGACGGTCCCCTACCCATGGCGATTCCTGCACGAAGCGATTGGACAAGCGGCCAATTTTACCCGAATTCGGCCCGCGTGCCGGCCGCGCCGCCGCGCCGTGCCGCGACATGACGCCTCAGCCGGGAACCGCCGTGAACCGCCCATCCCGGAGGAACTCCGCCACCAGCCGCGCCACCTCCTGCGAGAACAGCAGGCCGATATGATTCGCCTCGACCACGCGGTGCGCGGTCACCCCCGCCAGGCGGGTTTCCTCCACTGCCACCGTGCCGTCGTGCGCGCCAGCGAAGTGGCCGAGCATGGCGCCCAGGCCCAGCGGCAGGCGCCCAGCGATCACGCCGACCTCACGTGGCCCGTCCCAGCGTTCGAAGCCCTGTTGCAGCAGTTCGCGGTTGTGCCCCAGCAGCACCTCGCCACCGCGGCCCCAGGCAGCGAAACCGCGCGCGGCGGCGCTGCCCTTCAGCGGCGAGCCCAGGCAGACGATGCGGCCGGGCGGCGGGTTGCCGTCCAGGCACGCGCGCAGGGCCAGCAGGCCGCCGAGACTGTGACCGACCAGGTGCACCGCGTCGGCCTCCCCCGCCAGCGCGGCCATACGCGCCTGCAACCGGTCCAGGATGCGCTGCTGGGTGGCCGCCACGCTCAGGTAATCGAAGCGGTGCACGCGGAAGCCCGCCTCGATCAGCCGCCGGTGCAGCATGGACAGCGCGAAGCCGCGCATCCACAGGCCGTGCAGCAGGATCACGTGCGCGGGGAGCCGGGATTCGGGATACGGGATTCGGGATTCGGTCATCACGCGCCTCGCCACCATCGGCCGCCGACAAGGATGCGCGCCCCCAGCCTCAGGGCTTGTTCTCGACGGTCGCTATCGACAGCTCCTTCAGTTGCGCGTCGGATACTGGCGACGGCGCGTCGGTCATCAGGTCCTGGGCGCTGGTGGTCTTGGGGAACGCGATCACGTCGCGGATCGACTCGGTGCCGGCCATCAGCGCGGCGATGCGGTCGATGCCGAACGCCAGACCACCATGCGGCGGCGCGCCGAACTTCAGCGCCTTGAGCAGGAAGCCGAACTTCATCTCGGCCTCCTCCGCGCCGATGCCGAGCAACTCGAACACCGTGCTTTGCATCTCCGGCCGATGGATGCGGATCGAGCCGCCGCCGATCTCGTTGCCGTTCAACACCATGTCGTAACCGCGACTCACCGCGTTGTGCGGATCGGCGCGCAGCTGGGCGGCGTCATCCACCTTCGGCGCGGTGAACGGATGATGCAGGGCCACGAAGCGCTGCTCCTCGGCGTCGTACTCGAACATCGGGAAGTCGGTGACCCACAGCGGCTTCCAGCTGTCCTCGACCAGGCCGCGGTCCTTGCCTAGCTTCAGCCGCAGCGCGCCCATGAAGTCGCTGACGGTCTTCCACGCACCGGCGCCGAAGAACACGATGTCGCCGCTCTGCGCGCCGGTGGCTTTCAGCACGCCGTCCAGCGCCGCGTCGTCGAGGAACTTCGCCACCGGCGAATTGATCCCCTCGCGGCCCTTGGCCAGATCCTCGACCTTGAGCCAGGCCAGCCCCTTCGCGCCGTAGCGCGCGGCGTATTCGGCCAGGCCGTCGATGTCCTTGCGCGACAACGTGCTGCCGCCGGGCACGCGCAACGCGGCGACACGGCCGGCGGGATCGTTGGCCGGCTCGGCGAACACCTTGAACTCGACGTGCTTCAGCACGTCGGCCACGTCGACCAGCTCCAGCGCGATGCGCAGGTCCGGCTTGTCCGAGCCGAAGCGACGCATCGCCTCGGCCCAGGTCATGCGCGGGAACGCGGCATCGAGTTCGACGCCCTGCACTTCCTTGAACACGTGGCGGATCAGCTCCTCCACGAAATCCTGCACGTCCTTCTCTTCGACGAAGGCGAACTCCAGGTCGAGCTGGGTGAACTCCGGCTGGCGGTCGGCGCGCAGGTCCTCGTCGCGGAAGCAGCGGGCGATCTGGTAGTAGCGGTCGAAGCCGGCCACCATCAGGATCTGCTTGAACAGCTGCGGCGACTGCGGCAAAGCGTAGAACTGGCCCGGATGCACGCGGCTGGGCACCAGGTAGTCGCGTGCGCCCTCGGGCGTGGCCTTGGTCAGGATCGGCGTCTCGATGTCCTGGAAGCCGCGTGCGTCGAGGTAGCGGCGCAGCGCCTGCACCAGCTTGATCCGCTTGCGCATCATCGCCTGCATCTCGGGGCGGCGCAGGTCGAGGTAGCGGTAGGTCATCCGCAGGTCCTCGTTCGGGCTCTCGTGCAGCGCGAACGGCAGGTCCTTGGCGGCATTGAGCACCTCGACGCTGTCGGCCAGCAGCTCGACCGTACCGGTCTTCAGCTTGTCGTTGATCGACACCCGCGGACGGATCGTGCCGGTGACACGCAGGCAGTACTCGTAGCCCAGCTCGCCGGCGATGGCGAACGCCGCGGCGTTGTCGCGATCGACCACCACCTGGGCCAGCCCCTCGTGGTCGCGCAGGTCGACGAACGCCACATGCGCCTGCAGGCGGATCTTGTTGACCCAGCCGCACAGGGTGACGGTCTGGCCGATCAGCGCCTCGTCGATGAGGCCGCAGTAATGCGTGCGCATGCGTTGGAACTCCGGCGTCGCCGCGGCGACTTCAGGCAGAGGGAAAAGACCGCGAAGTCTACCACTGCCGCGCAATGCGGCGCGCCGCGCTACCAGCGCCGGTCGACCAGAAACTGGCCGCGGCAGCCGTGCGCCACCCACACCCCGGCGCGGTTCCAGCCCCAGCTGTAGCCCTCCACGCAATTCGCGTCGGAAAGCTGCCGCCCCAGCCGCACGCGGCCGTAGCCCACGTCGACCTGGCACAGCTGGTACTTCTTCTGGTTGCTGTCGCACTGCAGGCTGATCCGGCGATCCCAGCCGGGACCGGGACGCCAGCCGCCACGGTCGTCGTCGTAGCGGTCGTCGTAGCGATCGCCCCAGCGATTACCCGGGGCGTAACGATCATCAGGATCGTTGTAGCGGCCTCGGTCGCCGTAGCCGTAGCCGTAGCCACCGCGGTCGGCCGGACCGAACAGGCCGCGGCAGCCGCGGTCGACCCACAGCGTGTCGTAGTCCATGCCCCAGCTCTCGCCGCGGATGCAGGCAGCCTTCGACTCCTGCCTGTACAGCTCGACGTATCGCCATGGCACGGCGCAGCGCGCGTAGTGGCTGTCGTTGCTCACGCAGCGCACCGGTGCGTCCGAGTGCGCCCGGACCGGCGTCGCCATGCCCAGCAGGCCACCCGTCAGCGCAGCCGCGACGACCCCGACCATCCACCCGCCGATTGCACGCATTGCCGCCTCCTCGCCCTCTCCGACGCCGGCACCTCGCCGGGGTCTTGCGGAATCAGCATATCCCGCGTCGGAATACGCCAACCGGGCGGAGGTTTCGCCGGTTCAGCTGGCGCTGCCGGCGGTATCGCTGGAGGCCGTCGCCGGCGCCGCGGCAGGGGCCGCCGCCGTGCTGGACTGGCCGGCGTCGCCGGCGAGGTTGTGTTTCTTCTCGCCGTTCTTCTTGAAGTCGGTCTCGTACCAGCCGCTGCCGGCAAGACGGAACGACGGCGCGCTGACCATCCGCCGCAAGTGCGGCGCATCGCAGGCGGGGCAGATGGTGGGATCGGCGTCGGACAACTTCTGCAGCCGGTCGAAACGGTGACCGCAATGGCTGCATTCGAACTCGTAGATGGGCATGGGAACTCCGGGCACGCCGGCCATCGCGCGGCCGGCAACGGACCATTATCGGGGTGTGCGGCCGGATTTCAATGCGGCAGGCGGCACATGGCGGGCGTTCTGCGCACCGGAGTAGCCTGCGGATCCGTGCCGAGCGCCGGCGGCAGCCTGCCGCTGCGGGTTCGCCCGATTGCATGCGAAGGGGTCGTTGAGGCATTTGGACTGATAGACGTCTATACGTCTATTGACGAAGCGATGGTGCGTCACTAGTCTGCATTTGCTGCGCCGCGGCAAATCACGAACCGGAGAGTTTCCATGACCAAACGTTCCAACCCGATCGCCCTGGCGTGGCTGCCCGTCGCGGTGCTGCTGGCCCTGGCCGGCAACGTCGCCGCACAGGATATCGCCCAGCCCGCCCCGGCCAAGGCCAAGAGCCTGGATGCCGTGGTGGTCACCGGCACGCGCGTGTCCAACCGCACCGCCGGCGAGTCGCTGGCGCCCATCGACGTGCTGAACCCGGCCGACCTGCAGGGCACCGGCACCACCGAGCTGGCCACCGCGCTGTCGCGCCTGCTGCCCTCGCTGAACTTCCCGCGCCCCTCGCTCACCGACGGCACCGACGGCTCGCGCCCGGCGCAGCTGCGCGGCCTGTCGCCGGACCAGGTGCTGGTGCTGGTGAACGGCAAGCGCCGCCACACCGGCGCCATCGTCAACCTCAACGGCACCCAGGGCCGCGGCTCTTCGCCGGTGGACCTCAACGCGATCCCGATCACCGCGGTGAAGCGCATCGAGGTGCTGCGCGACGGCGCCGCCGCGCAGTATGGTTCCGACGCGATCGCCGGGGTGATCAACATCATGCTGAAGGACGGCGCCGACGGCGGCAGCGTGGCTGCCAGCGTGGGCCAGTACAGCGCCGGCGACGGCCTGCAGCGCGAAGGCAGCGGCGACATCGGCTTCCACCTCGGCCAGAACGGCTGGCTGCGCGTGGCCGCCGCGGTGGGCAAGGACGGCTACACCGACCGTGCCGGGCCGGACCTGCGCAACCCGGCCGACCCCAGCTACGCCCGCGTCAACCAGCGCTTCGGCGATCCCGAGGTCACCCACCAGTCGGTGTTCCTCAACAGCCAGTACGACCTGTCGCCGAACGTCAACGTCTACGCGTTCGCCAACGCCAACAACCGCGACGCGGAATCCGCCGGCTTCTACCGTCCGGGCCTGGACCGCCGCAACATCCGCGCGATCTACCCCGACGGCTTCCTGCCGCTGATCGCCACCACCTCCAAGGACCGCGCCTTCGTCGCCGGCATCCGCGGCACCACGGCGAACTACTGGCACTGGGACCTCAGCGGCAACTACGGCAAGAACAGCCTGCAGTTCGACGTCAACCACAGCCTCAACACCCAGCTCGGCCCCACCAGCCCCACCCATTTCTACGCCGGCCGGCTGAACAACACCGAGAAACTGCTCAACGCGGATTTCTCGCGCGACTTCGAGGTGGGCGGTCTGGCCGGCCCGCTGACCCTGGCGTTCGGCGGGGAATACCGCCACGAGAACTACACCATCGACGCCGGCGACCCCAGCTCGTATTTCGGCGGCGGCTCGCAGGTATTCCCCGGCTTCCGTCCGTCCGACGCCAACTCCAACAGCCGTCACAGCTACGCCGTGTACGGCGAGCTGGACGCAGACCTCACCCAGCAGCTGAGCGGCTCGCTGGCCGTACGCCACGAGAAATACAGCGACTTCGGCAACACCACCTCGGGCAAGCTGTCGGCCCGCTACGCGTTCACCGACAAGGTCGCGCTGCGCGCCACCGCCTCGAACGGCTTCCGCGCGCCATCGCTGGCCCAGCAGGACTACTCCACCACCTCGACCGTGTTCATCAGCAGCGTGCCCTACGAGGTGCGCACGTTCCCGGTGAACAGCCCGGTCGGGCGCGCCTTCGGCGCCGAACCGCTGAAGGCGGAGAAGTCGGTGAACTACAGCCTGGGCCTGGTGCTGCAGCCCACCGACCGCACCGCGCTGACCGTCGACGCCTACCAGATCCGCATCGGCGACCGCATCGTGCTGTCGGAGAACCTCACCGGCAGCGCGGTCACCAACTACCTCACCGCGCACGGCTTCCCCGGCGTCACTGGCGGGCGCTACTTCACCAACGCGGTGGATACGCGCACCCGCGGCGTGGACATCGTGGGCAGCTGGCGCACCGAGCTGGCCGGCGGCGGGCTCAACCTCACGCTGGGCTACAACTACAACAAGACCGACATCATCAACACCCGGCCGAACCCGGCGATCCTGGCGCAGAACGGGCTCAACCTGCAGCGCATGGGGCGCACGGAGAAGGGTCGCATCACGGTCGGCGCGCCGCGCGACAAGCTCACCCTCGGCGGCGACTGGACACTCGGCCACTGGGACCTGCGCTCCACGCTGTCGCGCTACGGCAAGTTCACCGTGCTGAACAACAAGCCGGCCAACGACCAGACCTTCGCCGCGAAGTGGGTGCTGGACCTGGCCGGCGACTACACGCTGGACCAGTGGACCTTCACCCTCGGCGCGGACAACGTGTTCAACGAATACCCGGACAAGGTGATCGCCGCCAACAGCATCTCGGGCATCCTGCCGTACAGCTCGAGCTCGCCGTTCGGCTTCAACGGCGCCTACGTCTACGGCAAGGTAGCGTACCGCTGGTAGGCCTGTGCCACGCAGGCGGAACAGAGCCCCGGCAAGTCCGGGGCTTTTTCATTTCGCCATGACTCCAGCACCGAACTTTGCTGGACTACACCGAAGCTCGGCTGGCTCAGGTTCGCCGGGGTGGCGACCCATCCGCTGACCAGGCGGCATCGCGCAAAGCTCCCACGGTCAAGGAGCTATGCACGAAGTCCATGGAGGACTGCTCCAAGCTGCGCAACACGCCCGACACGCAACGGCGCGGGCAGCGCGTGGCCGGCATCTACCGGCGTTCCGTGATGCTCGCCAGCGGGCGCTATGCGCTGCTCGATGATGGCATGGATTCAGCCCAGTGCCGTGGCGGCCGGTGATCGAACAGCGGTTAGGCCAGCAACCCGCCGCGACGATGTGCAGCGGCGGTGTGGGTCATCAGTAGGGTAATGACCCACGCTGCGGTGATCGGGGGCGCTCCAGCAGAAAATCAATCTGGATTCTTGTTTTGCCCAGTCGCTTCCCGTATGCGGGGAAAATTGACTTCGAGCCAGTCCGCCAGCGCGGCCACATGCGCAGCCGCTTCCTCGCCCAATGGGGTGAGGTCATATTCGACATGCGGAGGAATGACCGGATAGGACGTGCGGCGAACCAATCCATCCCCCTCAAGGCGCTGAAGGGTCTGGGCCAGCATTTTTTCACTGATCCCAGAGGCCTTTCGGCGCAGTTCGCCGTAACGCAGGGTGCCATCGCGCAAGGCGATCAGGCACAGCACGCCCCACAGGCTGGTGATGTGGGCGAACACCTCGCGCGACTCGCAATTTCCGGTGAACAGATCTCCGCGTCTGACACGCGCAGTCAGTGTGAGGTTGCCACTCGACTCGTTCGCCTGGTCGACCGGGACAGGTGCCTTTTCACTCACAGAGCGGCTCATATCACTAACCTGAAGGTGCGTACTTCCACATTCGCAAGAACGGTCATACATTTCATGCTCTGCATGCTAGTCGATCCGGAAGTCCGTCCGCACATGAAAGCCATCCATCTTCGTCGCCCTTTCGGGTTGGAGCATCTCGAATACACCGACAGCGCGGATCCCGGCGCACCTGGTGCCGGTAAAATCCGCGTGCGGCTGCACGCCAGTTCGCTCAATTTTCATGACCTGGACGTGGTGCTGGGGCGGATGCCGGTAGAGGACGGTCGTATCCCCTTGTCCGATGGTGCCGGCGTGGTCGAAGCAGTCGGTGCCGATGTGCATGAGTTCGCCGTCGGCGATCACGTCGTTTCTACTTTCTATCCGCAATGGCTGGCCGGAGGCCCGGTCGCGGCCGGTTTCGCTGCAACCCCCGGCGACGGCATCGACGGCTATGCCCGCGAGGCGGTGGTGCGACCAGCTACGGCCTTTACCCATGCGCCGCGCGGATACAGCCATGTGGAGGCGGCCACGCTGACCACCGCCGGGCTGACCGCCTGGCGCGCACTGGTGGTCGAAGGCGGCCTGAAAATCGGCGACACCGTGCTGGCGCTGGGCACTGGCGGCGTGTCGATTTTTGCGCTGCAACTGGCGAAGGCCGCAGGCGCGACAGTGATCGTGACCTCATCCTCAGAGGAAAAGCTTGCCCGCGCCGCTGCGCTGGGTGCCGATTACGGCATCAACTACCGCCAGCACCCCGAATGGTCGAAGCAGGTGCTGGAGATCACCGGCGGGCGTGGCGTCGATCACGTCATCGAAGTGGGCGGCCCCGGCACGCTGACGCAGTCGATGCGTTCCGCGCGTGTCGGCGGGCACATCGCACTGATCGGTGCTCTCACGGGCGTTGCCGATGTGGTGCCGACGGTCGAACTGATGCTGCGCCAACAGCGCGTCAGCGGCATCGGTGTCGGGAACCGCCAGCACCAGATCGCACTGGTGCGCGCCATTGAGGCCACCGGCATCCGCCCGGTAATCGACCGCAGTTTCGCACTGCGCGATATGGCCGATGCGTTCCGGTTGCAACAGGCCGGAGGCCATTTCGGAAAAATCGGCCTGGATTACGCGCTCTGATGCCCTGAGCCGGAAGGTGCTGACGCGGAACGGATAGCCATCGACCAGGAAGGCAATTTGTAGGAGGCGGACTGGAACACGCTGGCGGTTGGCAGGGCAAGGTATCCGGCGGCTTCGTCAATGGCGCCAGCCTCAACGGCGACAAGCAGAGCACCCTGGTCGCCTTGCAGACCTTGGCGGCACAACACGGTGGCAGCTGGGTCAGCCTGGTCGAAGGACGCAGCTGCAGTGGCGGCGTCGACCTGCACGGCTACGTCAGCGGCGTCGGCGGCGACTTCGCCCATGCGAAGAAGACCCCGGCCAGCAAGGCGGTGCGCGCAGCGCTGATCGAAGCCACCGACTACCTGGACTGCACCATGGTCAAGCGTGACGGTGGCGAAGCCCGCTATCGGCAGAAGGAACGGCGCCGCCGCGACGACGGCAAGAAGACGCTGGACCTCGACTGACCGCCGGGCGCACTGTGCGGCAGGCCGGACCTTCCCGGCCGCCGCACGCTGCCGCGGGCATGCCCGCGGCCCGACTCATGCCTTGCGGAACACCAGCTGCCTGCCCTCGGCGGCGACCTTCACCGTGTCGCCCGACTGGAAGCGGCCTTCGAGGATCTGCTTCGCCAGCGGATTCTCCAGCTGCTGCTGGATCGCCCGCTTCAGCGGCCGCGCGCCGTACACCGGATCGAAGCCGACGTTGCCGAGCAAGGCCAGTGCGTCGTCGCCGACGTCCAGCTTCAGCTGGCGCTCGGCCAGGCGCTTCTCCAGGTATTCGAGCTGGATCTTCGCGATCGCGCGGATCTGGCTCTTGTCCAGCGGGCGGAACACCACGATCTCGTCGAGCCGGTTGATGAACTCCGGGCGGAAGTGCGCCTGCACCACGCCCAGCACCGACGCCTTCATGCGCGTGTACTGCGCCTCGGCGTCGTCGCTGCCGTTGCTCTCGACCTCGTCCTGGATCATCTGCGAACCGAGGTTCGAGGTCATCACGATCACCGTGTTGCGGAAATCCACCGTGCGGCCCTGACCGTCGGTGAGGCGGCCGTCGTCGAGCACCTGCAGCAGGATGTTGAACACGTCCGGGTGCGCCTTCTCCACCTCGTCCAGCAGGATCACGCTGTACGGCCGGCGGCGCACCGCCTCGGTGAGGTAGCCGCCCTCTTCGTAGCCGACGTAGCCCGGCGGGGCACCGACCAGGCGCGAGACGGAGTGCTTCTCCATGAACTCGCTCATGTCGATGCGCACCATCGCGTCGGTGGTGTCGAACATGAACTCGGCCAGCGCCTTGCACAGCTCGGTCTTGCCCACGCCGGTGGGGCCGAGGAACAGGAACGAGCCGTTCGGCCGGTTCGGGTCGGACAGGCCCGCACGGGAACGACGGATCGCATCGGACACCGCGTGCACCGCCTCATCCTGGCCGACCACGCGTTTGTGCAGCTCGTCCTCCATGTGCAGCAGCTTGTCGCGCTCGCCCTCCAGCATCTTGCTGACCGGGATGCCGGTCCAGCGGCTGACCACCTCGGCGATTTCCTCGGCGGTAACGCGGGTCTGCACCAACTTGAAATCCTGCGTTTCGGCAGCCTGTGCCGCGGCCAGCTGCTTCTCCAGCGCCGGCAGCTTGCCGTACTGGATCTCGCTCATCTTGGCGTAGTCCTGCCGGCGCTGCGCGGCGTCGAGTTCCTGCCGCGCCTGCTCGATCTGCTCCTTCACCCTGGTCGTGCCCTGCAGCGCGGCCTTCTCGGATTTCCAGATCTCGTTCAAGTCGGAGAACTCGCGCTCGAGCTTGCCGATGTCGGTTTCGAGATCGGCCAGGCGCTGCTTCGACTCGCTGTCCTTCTCCTTCTTCAGCATTTCGCGCTGGATCTTCAGCTGGATCAGCCGGCGCTCGAGGCGATCCAGTTCCTCCGGCTTGGAGTCGATCTCCATGCGGATGCGCGAAGCCGCCTCGTCCATCAGGTCGATCGCCTTGTCCGGCAGCTGGCGGTCGGCGATGTAGCGGTGCGACAGCGTGGCCGCGGCGACGATCGCCGGGTCGGTGATCTCCACCCCGTGGTGCACCGCGTAGCGCTCCTTCAGCCCGCGCAGGATCGCGATGGTGTCCTCCACCGACGGCTCGCCCACGAACACCTTCTGGAAGCGGCGCTCCAGCGCGGCGTCCTTCTCGATGTACTTGCGGTACTCGTCCAGCGTGGTGGCGCCGATGCAATGCAGCTCGCCGCGCGCCAGCGCCGGCTTCAGCATGTTGCCGGCATCCATCGAGCCTTCGGCCTTGCCGGCGCCGACCATGGTGTGCAGCTCGTCGATGAACAGGATGATCTGGCCTTCGTTCTTGGCCAGGTCGTTCAGCACCGCCTTCAGGCGCTCCTCGAATTCGCCGCGAAACTTCGCGCCGGCGATCAGCGCGCCCATGTCCAGCGCCAGCACGCGGCGGTCGCGCAACCCTTCGGGCACCTCGCCCTTGATGATGCGCTGGGCCAGGCCCTCGACGATCGCGGTCTTGCCCACGCCGGGCTCGCCGATCAGCACCGGGTTGTTCTTGGTGCGCCGCTGCAGCACCTGGATGGTGCGGCGGATTTCCTCGTCGCGGCCGATCACCGGATCGAGCTTGCCCGATTCGGCGCGCGCGGTGAGGTCGATGCAGTATTTCTCCAGCGCCTGGCGCTGCTCCTCGGCGTTCTCGCTCTGCACCTTTTCGCCGCCGCGCAGCTGCTCGATCGCCGCCTCAAGGTTCGCCTTGGTCGCGCCGGCCGCCTTCAGCGCCGCGCCCAGTTCGCCCTTGTCCTCCAGCGCCGCCAGCACGAACAGCTCGCTGGCGATGAACTGGTCGCCGCGCTGCTGCGCCAGCTTGTCGGTGAGGTTGAGCAGGCGGTTGAGGTCGTTGCCGAGGTTGATGTTGCCTTCCTGTCCGCTGACCTTCGGCAGGCGCTCCAGCAGGTCGTTGACGCGCTGGGTCAGCAGCGGCACGTTGACCTGGGCCTGGGTCAGCAGCGGCGCGGTCGAGCCGCCCTGCTGGCCGAGCAGCGCCGCCATCACGTGCACCGGTTCGAGCATGTTGTGGTCGCGCCCCACGGCCAGCGACTGCGCATCGGCCAGCGCCTGCTGGAAGCGCGAGGTGAGTTTGTCCATCCGCATGAGTAATCCCCCGCAAGAGGTGAAAGGTTCTGGCAGACGTCGTCGCCACTGCCCAGCTAGATGCGGACAACGGGTAGCGATTCAAGCAAACGGCATGACGACGCGGCGTCAACAGCCGGCCACGACTCAGCTGTCGGCGAACCAGACCAGGCTGGCGAAGCGGCCGCTGCGGGCGCCTTCGCGGCGGTAGGAGTAGAAGCGCGGATCGGCCAGCGTGTCGAAACCGCCGCCATGGATGCGCTGGATGCCGGCGGCCTGCAGCCGGCGCCGCGCCAGGGCGGCGAGGTCGCACAGCCAGTGTCCGGCACGGGTGGCCGCGAAGCAGTCCGCGGCGCCGGCATCGGATGCCACGAAGGCGCTGCGCACCTCCTCGCCCACCTCGTAGGAAGCCGCGCCGATGCACGGCCCCAGCCAGGCCAGCAGCCGCGCCGGCGGGGTTTCCAGCTGGGTCAGGGTGGCCTCCAGCACGCCGGCAGCCAGGCCGCGCCAGCCGGCATGGGCCGCGCCGATCTCGCGGCCGTCGTCGGCGCAGAACAGCACCGGCAGGCAGTCGGCGGTGAGGATGGCCAGCACCGTGCCGGGGACATGCGAGGCCGCCGCATCCGCCTGCGGCTCGTCCGCACCGGGCAGCGGCCCCAGCTGGGCCACGTTGACGCCGTGCACCTGGCGCAGCCAGCGCGGCGCCGACGGCAGCCGCAAGGCCTGCTGCAGCGCGCTGCGATTGGCTTGCACGGCGTCGGGGTCGTCACCGCTGCGCAGGCCGAGATTGAAACGCTCGAACGGCGGCGCCGAGATGCCCGGCCCCAGACGGGTGGTGACCGCCGCGTGGATGCGCGATGGAGCCGGCCAGTCGGGAAAAATCCAGGTATCGGTCATTTTTTCGGGATTCGGGATTCGGGATTCGGGATTCGGGATTCGAGAAGCATCGCACACCCGCAATGCCGGTCATCCGTTCCCCCTTGCTTCAGTAGTGATCCGAACCGTGTTCGGCCAGATCGGCACGCAGCGTCTCGATCAGCCGCTGCTGGTCGGCCGGCCGCTCCGCGCCGAACGACATCGCCTCGCCGGTGGCCGGGTGGATGAACGCCAGTTGCTCGGCGTGCAGCGCCTGCCGACGGAAGCCACGCAGGGCGGCGGCCAGCTCCGCGCTGGCGCCCTTGGGCAGCTTCAGGCCGCCGCCGTACAGCGGGTCGCCGACCAGCGGGTGGCTGATGTGCGCCAGGTGCACGCGGATCTGGTGGGTGCGGCCGGTCTCCAGCCGGCACTGCAGCAGGCTGTGCGCGCGGAAACGTTCGCGCACGCGGTAGTGGGTCACCGCGCGCTTGCCGTCTTCCTCGTCGCGCACCGCCTGGCGCAGGCGGTCGCCCAGGCTGCGCCCGATCGGCGCATCCACCGTGCCGCCGGCCACCAGCGTGCCCAGCACCACCGCCTCGTACTGGCGCTCCACCTCGTGGCGCGACAGCAGGTCGACCAGCGCGGTGTAGGTCGGCAGGGTCCGCGCCACCACCATCAGGCCGGAAGTGTCCTTGTCCAGCCGGTGCACGATGCCGGCGCGCGGCAGCTCGGCCAGCCGCGGGTCGTGGTGCAGCAGCGCGTTGAGCAGGGTGCCGGCCGGGTTGCCGGCGCCGGGGTGGACCACCAGCCCGGCCGGCTTGTCCAGCACCAGCAGGTGCTCGTCCTCGTGCACGATGGCCAGCGCGATGTCCTCCGCCGCGCTGGCCACCTCGTTTTCCAGCTCCACCCGCAGCTGCACCCGCTCGCCGCCGCGCAGCAGCTGCCGCGGTGGCGCGGGCGCGCCGTCCAGGGTCACCGCACCGGATTTGATCCAGCCGCTGAGCCGTGAGCGCGAGTAGTCGGGGAACATCTCGGCCAGCGCCTGGTCGAACCTGCGTCCCGCCGCGCCCAGTGGTACCTCCGCTTCGTGCCGGATCGTGGTCATGCGGGCTTCCGCGGGCTGTGGCCGGTTTCGGCTATCATGCCTTTTCGCTCAAACATCCGAATTCTTTCCTTATGCGCCCAACGATCGACTCGCCCACGCTGCCGATGCCCAAATTGCCTGTACTCAAAGTGCTTGTGGTGCTCGCGCTCGTCGTCTCGATGAGCGCATGTTCGATGTTCAAGTCGAAAAGGGACACCATCGACACGATGCCGCTGGTCGCGCTGTACGACAATGCGCATGCCTCGCTGCAGAACACCGACTATGCGGCCGCCACCAAGGCCTACCAGCGCCTGATCGCGCGTTTCCCGTCGGGCGAGTACAACGAGCAGGCACAGCTGGAGATGGCCTACGCGCAATACAAGGACAACCAGCCGGATGATGCCTCGTCGACCGTGAACCGCTTCATCAAGACCTATCCGGCCAACAAGCACGTCGATTATGCCTATTACCTGCGCGGCCTGATCAATTTCGATCGTACCAGCGGCATGATCGATCGCTACATCAACCGCAAAGGCTCGCAGGCGCGCCGCGACCAGGGCTACAACCTGCAGTCGTTCGACGACTTCTCCGAGCTGTCGCGGCGCTTCCCGGACAGCGCGTACACCGCCGACGCGCGCCAGCGCATGATCTACCTGCGCAACATCCTGGCCCAGTACGAGATCAACGTGGCCGAGTTCTACCTGCGCAACAAGGCCTACATCGCCGCCGCCGACCGGGCGCAGTACGTGATCGAGCACTACCAGCAGGCGCCGCAGACCGGCGACGCACTGGCCATCCTCAGCCGCAGCTACCTGGCGCTGGACCAGAAGACCCTGGCCGACCAGAGCCGGCAGGTGCTGGCGCTGAACTACCCGGGCCATCCGTACCTGACCGACGCCAAATGGCCGCACGCGCCGTCCACGCTGCGCAAGATGGTGCCGTTCTCGGGGCATCATTGAGGCAGGGCGCGCAGCGCCCCGCGGGATTCGGGGACGGGATTCGGGATTCGCAAAAGCCGAAGCCTGCACGACCGTCGCTCTTCCGTATCCCGTATCCCGTATCCCGTATCCCGTATCCCGAATCCCGTCATCTCCAACCGGAAGTGATGGGATAGCGGCGCTCGCGGCCGAACGCACGGGTGGTCACGCGGGGGCCGGGTGCCGCCTGCCGCCGCTTGAACTCGTTGACCAGCACCAGCCGTACCACCCGATGCACCACGTCGGCGGCGAAACCGGCGGCGACGATCTCCGCCTGCGACTGCTCGCCCTCGATGAAGCGCGCCAGGATCGCATCCAGTACCTCGTACGACGGCAGCGAATCCTGGTCGGTCTGGTTGTCACGCAGCTCGGCCGAGGGCGGGCGGGCGATCACCTCATCCGGGATTGGGGATTCGGGATTCGGGATTCGTGAAAAGCCGCCGTCGCGCGCCGATGCGCTTGGCCGAATCCCGAATCCCGAATCCCGATTCCCGGCCCCATTGCGCCAGCGCGCCAGCCGGTACACCACCGTCTTGTAGACGTCCTTCAGCGGTGCATAGGCGCCGCACATGTCGCCGTACAAGGTGGCGTAGCCGACCGCCATCTCGCTCTTGTTGCCGGTCGCCAGCAGCAGCCGGCCGTGCTTGTTGGACAGCGCCATCAGCAGGGTGCCGCGGATGCGCGACTGCAGGTTCTCCTCGGTGGTGTCGGCGGCCTTGCCGGCGAACGCCGGGGTCAGCGCCGCGATGAACGACCGGTAGGTCGGTTCGATGTCGATCACGTGGTAATCCACGCCCAGCCCCTGCGCCTGGGCTCGCGCGCCGTCCAGCGACAGTTGCGAGGTGTAGCGCGTGGGCATCATCACGGCGGTGACCCGTTCGGCACCCAGCGCGTCGACCGCCAGCGCCAGTACCAGCGCCGAGTCGATACCGCCGGACAGGCCCAGCAGCACGCCGCCGAAGCCGTTCTTGTCGATGTAGTCGCGGGTGCCGCGCACCAGGACGGCGTACAGCGTCGCCTCCGGCGATGCGTCGGCGGCCACCGGCCAGCCGTCCGCCGACCAGCGGCGCGTGGCCGGGTCGAACTCGGCCCACAGCAGCGCGTCGACGAACGCCGGCGCGCGTGCGGCGACCGTGCCGTCGCCGTCCACCAGCAACGAGCCGCCGTCGTAGACCACCTCGTCCTGGCCGCCGACCAGGTTGAGGTAGGCGATGGCGCAACCGGTTTCCCGCGCGCGCGTCTGCAGCACGGCCTCGCGCCCGGCCTGTTTCGCGCCGTCCCACGGCGAGGCGTTGATCACCAGCAGCAGCTCGGCACCCTCGGCCGCGGCCTGCGCGGCGGGCTCCGGCTGCCACACGTCCTCACAGATCAGAAACCCCACCCGCACCCCGTCGACCACCGCGGTAGTCGACTCGTGACCGGGGCGGAAATAGCGCTTGTCGTCGAACACACCATAATTCGGCAACACCTGCTTGTGCGCGGTGCAATCCACCCGGCCATCGCGCAGCAGGCTGGCCGCGTTGAATACCTCGCCCTCGCTGTGCGGATGGCCGACCAGGGCCGCGACACCGTCGGTCGCCGCCGCCAGCACGGCCAGTTCGCCGGCGCAGGCGGCCAGGAAGCTCGGCCGCAGCAGCAGGTCCTCTGGCGGGTAGCCGGAGAGGGTCAGTTCAGGAAACGCCACCAGTGCGGCGCCGCCGTTGCGTGCCCGCGCGATCAGGTCGCCGGCCTTGGCGGCATTCGCCGCCACCGCACCGACCGGAAAATCGTATTGGGCCAGTGCCAGACGCAGCCTTGCCATGCAGCGTGCTCCCAGAATGACGAAGGCCGCGACACGAGTCGCGGCCTGCGCATTTTAGAGCACTATGGAGCCGACTTACGCCGGACCGACTGCTACTTCATCAGCTTGGCGAGCGCCTTGCCCAGGTCGGCCGGCGACTTCACCGTGGTGACGCCAGCCTTCTCCAGCGCGGCGAACTTCGCCGCGGCGGTGCCCTTGCCGCCGGAGATGATCGCGCCGGCATGACCCATGCGCTTGCCGGCCGGAGCCGAGGCGCCAGCGATGAACGACACCACCGGCTTGGTCACGTACTCGCCGATGAACTCGGCGGCGTCTTCCTCGGCGCTGCCGCCGATCTCGCCGACCATGATGATGCCCTCGGTCTGCGCGTCGTCCTGGAACAGCTTCAGGCAGTCGATGAAATTCAGGCCGTTGATCGGGTCGCCGCCGATGCCGATCACCGTGCTCTGGCCGAGGCCTTCGTTGGTGGTCTGGAACACCGCTTCATAGGTGAGCGTGCCGGAGCGTGAGACCACGCCGACCCTGCCCTTGCTGTGGATCTGGCCGGGCATGATGCCGATCTTGCATTCGCCGGGGGTGATGATGCCGGGGCAGTTCGGCCCGATCAGGATGGTTTCCGGGTGCTGCGCCAGCACGTTCTTCACGCGCAGCATGTCCAGCACCGGGATGCCTTCGGTGATCGCCACGATCACCTTGATGCCGGCGTCGATCGCTTCGAGGATCGAGTCGGCCGCAAACGGCGGCGGTACGAAGATCACCGACGCGTCGGCGCCGGTTTCGAGCACCGCTTCATCGACCGAGTTGAACACCGGCAGGCCGATGTGCTGGGAGCCACCCTTGCCCGGGGTGACGCCGCCGACCACCTGGGTGCCGTAGTCGAGGCACTGCTGTGCATGGAAGGTGCCCTGCTGGCCGGTGAAGCCCTGCACGATCACCTTGGTGTTTTTGTTGACCAAAACGCTCATGTGTGTGTCCTGTGTTCGTGTAGGAGCGCACCTTGTGCGCGATGGCTCTTCGTCACGTGACGGAAAGCATCGCGCACAAGGTGCGCTCCTACAGGGTTATTTGGCCGCAGCCACGGCTTTCTGCGCCGCGTCGTTGAGATCGTCCGCCGGCGTGATCGCCAGGCCGGAATTGGCCAGCAGTTCGCGGCCCTGATCGACATTGGTGCCCTGCAGGCGCACCACCACGGGGATCTTCAGGCCCACTTCCTTGACCGCGGCGATGATGCCCTCGGCGATCAGGTCGCAGCGCACGATGCCGCCGAAGATGTTGACCAGGATGCACTTCACCTTGTCGGAGGACAGGATCAGCTTGAACGCCTCGGTCACGCGCTCCTTGGTGGCGCCGCCGCCGACGTCGAGGAAGTTGGCCGGCTCGCCGCCCGCCAGCTTGATCACGTCCATGGTGGCCATGGCCAGGCCGGCGCCGTTGACCATGCAGCCGATCGAGCCGTCCATGGTCACGTAGTTGAGGTTGTTCTGCACCGCGGCCGCCTCGGCGGCGTCTTCCTGGGTGAGGTCGCGCATCGCGGCCAGGTCGGCGTGGCGGAACTCGGCGTTGTCGTCGGAGTTGACCTTGCCGTCCAGCGCGGCCAGGTTGCCGTCCTCGAGGATCGCCAGCGGGTTCAGCTCGACCAGCGAAAGGTCCTTCTCGTTGAACAGCTTGTACAGGCCCAGCATGATCTTGGTCAGCTGGTTGACCTGCTTCGCGGTCAGGTCCATAGCGAAGCCGAGGTTGCGGCACTGATACGGCTGCAGGCCTTCGACGAAGTCAACCACCACGGTGTGGATGTCTTCCGGGGTCTCGCGGGCGACCTGCTCGATGTCCACGCCGCCGTGCTTGGAGGCGATGAAGGACACGGCCTTGGAGTCGCGGTCCACCAGCACCGACAGGTACAGCTCCTTGGCGATGTTGGTGGCATCGGTCACCAGCACCAGGTTCACCGGCAGCGCGCGGCCGGCCGACTGGTAGGTTTCCATGCGGGTGCCGAGCATGCCCTTGGCGGCGGCGTGGACGTCGTCCAGGTTCTTGCAGAACTTGACGCCGCCGGCCTTGCCGCGGCCGCCTGCGTGGATTTGCGCCTTGACCATCCACTGCGAACCGCCAAGCGCCTTGGCGGCGTCGACGGCAGCATCGGGGGAACTGGCGATCTTGCCCGGCGGCACGGCGATGCCGTACTGCGCGAACAGTTCTTTGGCCTGGTATTCGTGGAAATTCATTCGATACCTCGAGCGAACGGAGAAACGATGGCGGCCGCACGCGACACAACAGCGTGGGTCAGGAAAGTCGGACGGCGGATGGAGGCGCTGCCGATGCAGTGCGCCTGCCGGACCGAACCGGCAAACCGCGCAATACGGCCGCTTATTTTCGCGGAAGCGGGCGCCGATGGAAAGGGCCGTCGCCAGCCTGGTGCCGACCGGCGGCCACCGGAGCGCCCGCGCGGGCTGGTTCCAGGCGTTTTTTGCCGCGCTCACAGCGCCGACCGGCGCGTCTATACTCGCCCGACCGCGGAAATGCGCCGCTCCAACCGGTACATCCCTCCAGTATAGGCCGCACGATGTCCAGCACAGCACCCCTGACCGGCCAGCGCGCGGGCGCCGCGACGATCCGCCATGAGCTGACCTTCCTCAACGCGTTCCGGCTGGTGCAGGCGCTGGTCTACGCCGGGCTGGCCTTCAGCCCGCCGGGGCTGGGCTGGCCCGAGCTGGCCAAGCCCGACTTCGCCCGCGGCGTGACCATGCTGTACCTGGTCTTCGCGCTGGTCATGCTGCTGTTCAACCGGCGCAGCATGCCGTACGCACGCACGGTGGTGGCGACGACCCTGGCGGTGGACATCGCCGCCGCCGTGCTGGCGATCGCCGCGATGCACGATGCGCGCATCGGCATCGCCATGATGCTGGCGGTGAACCTCAGCGCCGGCGCGCTGATCCTGCCGCTGCGGCTGTCCAGCTTCTTCGCCGCGCTGGCCACGCTGGGCATGCTCGGGCATACCTTCTTCGGCACCTCGGCCAGCCCCGGCGACCGCGACCTGCTCGAAGCCGCGCTGTTCGGCCTGGCCTACTTCGCCACCACCACGCTGTGCCACGTGCTGGGCCGGCAGCTGCGCGCCACCGAGGCGCTGGCCGAGCAGCGCAGCACCGACCTGGCCAACCTGGCCCAGGTCAACGAGCTGATCATCCGCCGCATGAAAACCGGCGTACTGCTGGTGGACGACGCCAACCGCATCCACCAGATCAACGAATCGGCCTGGATGCTGCTGGGCAACCCCGGCGCCGACCAGCGCGATCTCGGCCAGCTGGCGCCGGAACTGTCGCGCCGGCTGTACCACTGGATGACCTCGGGCAAGCTGGACGAGACCGCCACCCAGCTCGCCGACGGCGTGCCGGAGGTGGTGCCGCGCTTCACCCGGCTGGCGCCGAACGACGACTCGCACGTGCTGATCTTCCTCGACGACACCTCGCTGCTGTCGCGCCGCGCCGAGGAGCTCACGCTGACCTCGCTGGGCCGGCTGTCCGCCTCGATCGCGCACGAGATCCGCAACCCGCTGGCGGCGATCCGCTATTCGGCCCAGCTGCTGGCCGAATCGACCAGCATGGACAGCACCGACCAGCGCATGGTCGAGATCATCAACAACCACTGCATCCGGCTCAACGAGATCATCGAGAACATCCTGCAGCTATCCCGGCGCGAGCGCTCGCGCCCGGAGACGCTGGACCTGGGCCACTGGGCGCACGCCTTCGTCGAGGAGTACAGCCAGGGCAACGACCTCGGCGGCGATTCGCTGCGCGCGATCGCCAACAGCAGCACCCCGGTGGCGGCGGTGGCCGACCCGCAGCAGCTGCAGCAGGTGGTGTGGAACCTGGTGCAGAACGCGCTGCGCTACGGCCGCCTGCCCGGCGAGCCGGCGCGGGTGATGGTGGTGGCCCGGCAGGGCGAGCACGGCGTACCGATCCTGGAAGTGATCGACCGCGGTCCTGGTATCGCGCCGAAGGTGGCCGCGCAGATCTTCGAGCCGTTCTACACCACCCACGAGTACGGCACCGGCCTGGGCCTGTACCTGGCCCGGCAGATGAGCGACGCCAACCAGGCCGCGCTGGAATACGTGCGCGTGGCCGGCGGCGGCAGCTGTTTCCGGCTGGTGCTGACGCCGCCGGCGCGCAGCCCGGCCGACGCCGCCGAAACCGCGCAGGCGGACGCCGCGCGCTGAAGCTCAGGTGCCGCGCACGATCAGGCTGACCGGCAGGCTTTCTGGGCTGGCCGGCTCGCCCTCGATCAGCGCCAGCACCTTGCGTGCCAGCAGCATGCCGCCCTCCTGCCAGTCCTGCCGCACCGAACTCAGCGGCGGCAGGAAGCTGGCGCCGAGCGGCATGTCGTCATAGCCGACCACCGACACGTCGGCCGGCACCGAGCGCCCCAGGTCCAGCGTGGCGCGAATCGCGCCCATCGCGACCAGGTCGTTGCAGGCGAAGATCGCGTCGAAGCCGACCTTGCGCTGGTGCAGCGAGTGCACCGCATCCATGCCCGAGTCCACGGTGAACTCGTCGCGCCGCATCAGCAGCGGCTTGATCCCGCGCAGCGCCAGCGCGTCGATGAAGCCGTTCAGGCGCTCGAAGATTTCCGGGTGGCTGGGGTTGCCGATGAACACCGGCCGGCGCCGGCCCAGCGCGATGAAGTGCCGCGCCACCACCGCGCCGCCGAGGCGATTGTCGCTGCCCACCACCACGTGCGCGTCGCTGGCCGACTGTGCGCCCCACACGACCATCGGCAGGTTCAGCTTGTCAAACCGGCGCACCGCGTCCTGGTGCGCGCCCTGGCCCAGCAGGATCAGCCCGTCGGCGGCCTGCACCGCCGCCGCGCTGGCGCCCTGGCGGGTGGTCAGCAGCACGCTGTAGCCGGCCGCGGTCAGTTCCTGCGAGATGCCGCCCAGCAGCACCAGCGGGTAGGGATCGAACATGGTGCGGTCGGTGGACGGCTTCATCTCCACTATTACCGCCACGGTATGGCTGCGGCGCAGACGCAGGTTGCGCGCGCTGATGTTGAGCTTGTAGTCGTGCTCGCGCGCCAGCGCCTGGATCCGCTCGCGGGTCTGCGGATTGACCAGCAGGCTGTTGCCCAGCGCCCGCGAGACGGTGATCTTGGATACCCCGGCCAGCTCGGCCAGGTCGGCCATGGTCAGGCCGCCCGACGCGTGATGGCGCGCGTCCTTCTTGCTCAACTGCCCGGTTCCCTGTTGGTCTGGCCGATCCCGGCCCGGTGCCGCGACGCTGCCGGACGGCAGCGATGGCCCAGGCCGGCGCCCGCAGTGTGTCGACATTCACCCTGCCGATGCAAGCTCGCGCCGCGCCGGCGTTTGCACCGGCCGCACACCGGCGCGCATGGCGGGCGCGAGGCTCCGGCCGCCGCCTCCTGTCGCAGCTTGGTCATGGCGATCCCCACGGCAATTGTTATCGGTATCTTGATACCGATAACAATTGCTGCCAAGCTCGCCGCCAGCCGCAGCCTCGCGGGCCGCCCGGCCCGGTGCGCCGGACGGAGAAATGGGGACTCATGGTGGACAGCTACGCAGCCGTGCTGCTCGATGCCGAGGTGCCGTCCGTCGGCGCCGAGGTCGTGATCGACCCCTGGCTGCTGGTGCGCCACGGCACCGACCCGGCCGGCTTTGCGCAGGACGAGAGCCTGTTCGCGCTGGCCAACGGCACCCTCGGCGTGCGCGGCAACCTGGAGGAAAGCGACAGCGCCAGCCAGGCCACCCTGCTGTCCGCCGTGTGGGAACGCAGCCCGATCGACTACCACGAACGGTTCCCCGGCTTTGCCGCGCATACCGACACGCGCATCCCGGTCGCCGACGCCGCGCGCATCCACCTGCGCCTCGGCGACACGCCGGTACGGCTGGACCAGGGCACCTGGCTGCATTTCGAACGCGTGCTCGACCTGCGCCAGGGCTGCTACCGGCGCCGCTTGCGCTGGCGCTCGCCGGAAGGCGCCACGCTGGAGATCGAGGCCGAGCGCATCGTGAGCCTGGAAGACGCCGGGCTGCTGGCGATCCACTACCGCGTGCGCTCGCTCGACTACGCCGGGCCGATCACGCTGGAGTCGTCCATCAGCACCGCGCGCGAAGCCGCCGAGCAGGGCTTCGATCCACGCATCGGCAGCCGCATCAACGGCGGCCTGGGCACCTGCGACGCCCACGCCGGGGAGGACCTCGCCTGGGTCGGCCAGCAGACCACCCACAGCGGCATCCGGCTGGTCTGCGCGCAGCGGCAGCGGCATGCCGGCGAGCTGCGCTTCCGCCACGCCAACCTGGCACCGCACGGCGTCACCCAGGTCTACGAGGGCGTGCTGGCGCCCGGCCAGGCGGTCAGCCTGGAAAAATACGTCGCCTATGCCTTCAGCTCGCCGTTGGGCGGGGATCAGGCCACCGACCTGCTCGCCCGCGCCCGCGCCTCGCTGGATACCGCCGACGCACTCGGCTACCCGGCGCTGCTGGCGCGCCAGGCCCGGGCGCTGTCCACGTTGTGGGCGCAGGCCGACCTGGCCATCGACGGCGACCCGACGACCGAGCAGGCGCTGCGCTTCAACCTGTTCCATCTGTTCCAGTCGAGCAGCCGCGACAGCCACGGCACCACCGCCGCCAAGGGCCTCACCGGGGAAGGCTACGAAGGCCACTATTTCTGGGACGCCGAGGTGTTCATGCTGCCGGTGCTGGCCACCCTGGCGCCGGAACTGGCGCGCGCGATGCTGCTGTACCGCTACCGCACGCTGGACCACGCGCGCCGCCATGCGCGTGAGCTGGACCACCCGCACGGCGCGCTGTACGCGTGGCGCACGATCAGCGGCGACGAGTGCTCCTCGTACTTCCCCAGCGGCTCGGCGCAGTACCACATCAACGCGGCAGTGGCCTGGGCAATCCGCCTCTACGTCGACGCCAGCGGCGACGACGCGTTCCTGCTCGCGCACGGTGCCGAAATGCTGTTCGAGACCGCGCGCATCTGGCTGCAGATCGGACACTTCAGCGCGCGCCACGGCGGCGCCTTCTGCATCCACGAGGTAACCGGCCCGGACGAATACTCCGCCCTGGTCGACAACAACCACTACACCAACCGCATGGCGCAGCGGCACCTGCAGGACGCCGCCGACGTCGCCGACTGGATGGCGCTGAGCCACCCGGCCGAACATGCCGCGCTGGGCGCGCGCATCAACCTGCAGGCGGACGAGGCAAGCCAGTGGCGCCGCGCCGCGCGCGCGATGCACCTGCCGGTGGACGCCGCGCTCGGCATCTTCCCGCAGGACGACGGCTTCCTCGACAAGCCGCGCCTGCCGCCGCAGCTCGCCGCCACGCCCGGCCGGCAGCCGCTGCTGCTGCTGCTGCATCCGCTCACCCTCTATCGCCACCAGGTCTGCAAACAGGCCGATACGCTGCTGGCCCTGATGCTGGCCGGCGAGCAGGTCGAGGTGGCCGCCAAGCGCCGCAACTTCGACTACTACGAAGGCGTCACCGTGCATGACTCCACCCTGTCCGCCTCCACCTTCGCGGTGCTCGCGGCCGAAGTGGGCTACGCCGACAAGGCGCACGGTTATTTCCTCGACACCCTGCGGGTCGACCTGGACGACCTGCACGGCAACGCGGCGCACGGCCTGCACATGGCGGCAATGGCCGGCAGCTGGCTGGCGCTGAGCTGGGGCTACGGCGGGCTGCGTGTGCACGATGGCCTTCCCGCGCTGGCGCCGCGGCTGCCGGCGGCATGGAAAAGCTACCGCTTCGGCCTGCGCTGGCGCGGGGCGCACCTGCGCGTGGAGGTCGATGGCGACGGCGCGCGCTACACCCTCACCGAGGGCAGCTCGCTCACCTTCCTGCACGACGGCCTGCCGCAGCGCCTGCACGCCGGCCAGCCGTTGCACCTGCCCTGCGCGGGCTCCGTCGCTCCGCCGCCGCTGAAGGCGGTGGTGTTCGACCTCGACGGCGTGCTCGCCGACACCGCCGTGTTGCACCGCGCGGCATGGCAGCAGCTGGCCAACGAGATCGGCGCACCGCTCGACGAAATCACCGCCGGGCGCATGAAGGGCGTGGACCGTCGCGGCTCGCTGGACATCCTGCTGGAGCACGCGCCGCGCTCCTACAGCGAGACGGAGAAGGAAGCGCTCGCCGCACGCAAGAATGCCCACTACATCGAACTGATCGGGCGCCTCGGCCCGCAGGACCTGCTGCCCGGCGCGCGCGCCGCGGTGGAGTCCGTGCGCCGCGCCGGGCTGAAGACCGCGCTGGCCTCGGCCAGCCGCAACGCGCCGCAACTGCTCGAGCGGCTGGGTATCGCCACGCTGTTCGACTGCGTGGTCGACGCCGGCCGCATCGCCCGCTCCAAGCCCGACCCGGAGATCTTCCTGGCGGCGGCGCGCGGGCTGGGGCTGGCCCCGGGGGAATGCCTTGGCGTGGAAGACGCCGCGGCGGGCATCGCCGCCCTGCACGCGGCGGGCATGGCGGCGGTCGGCATCGGCCGCGCGCAGGAGCTGGACCAAGCGGATGTGCTGCTGCCGGACATTGCCGCGTTCGACATCAGCCGTTTCATAGCATGAGCGGCCCTTCCGCGCAGCCGGCACGCTGCGTTGCGCGGTCAAAAACAATTCAACTCAACTGGTGGGGAGTAACCGAAATGAAGACCAAAAAGCTGTCGAGACTGAGCCTTCCGGTGGCCATTGCCGCCATCCTGTTCTGCGGCGCGGCCGTGGCCCGGGACGCCACGCCCGCGCCGGCGCCAGCCAGCCAGGCGCCGGCGAAGAAGAGCACGGCCGAGCAGAAGGCCGACGCCGCCAAGGCCAAGTCCCTCGAGCAGGTGGTGGTGACCGGCAATACCGCCACTGGCGGCCTGCGCAAGATCGACACCAGCTACTCGGTCACCACCGCCTCGGCCGAGCAGATCAAGATGGCCAACCCGAAAAGCACGGCGGACCTGCTGAAGATCTCCCCCGGCATGTGGCCGGAATCCACCGGCGGCCAGACCGGCGCCAACATCGAGATCGCCGGCTTCCCGGGCGGCGGCGACGCGCCCTACTTCAGCACCCAGTTGATGGGCTCGCCGCTGTACGGCATGCCCACCCTGTCGTTCTTCGAGACCACCTCGCTCTTCCGCCTCGACGACACCGTCGAGCGGGTGGAGATCCTGCAGGGCGGCCCGTCGGTGGTGTTCGGCGACGGCCAGATCGGCGCCACCGCGAACTTCATGCTGAAGACCGGCACCGACGTGCCCAGCGGCAGCGTCGGCGTCACCTACGGCAGCGAGAACCTGCGCCGCGTGGACGGCTTCCTTGGCTTCCCGCTCGGCAACAACTGGTACGGCAGCGTGGGCGGCTTCTATCGCGATTCCGACGGCGTGCGCGACCCGCAGTTCGCCGCGGACAAGGGCGGCCAGTTCACCGCCACGCTGAGCCACGACAGCGACAACGGCAGCCTGACCCTGTACGCGCGCCACCTCGACGACAAGAACCAATTCATCACGCCGATTCCGCTGCTGCAGAGCGGTACCGACCATTTCAGCGCCTACCCCGGCTTCGATCCGCTGACCGACACCTACTACAGCAAGGCGATCCAGCACGTGCAACTGCCCGGCTACCCCGGCGGCGGCACCGACGCCAACCTGGCCAACGGCCGCGGCACCAAGTTCAGCTTCTTCGGCGGCAACTTCGACTACGACCTGGGCAACGGCTGGAACATCTCGGACAAGTTCCTGCTCGACGGCGGCGACGTCGACACCAACGCGCTGTTCTCGGGCAACAACCCCGGCCGCATGAGCGACATGCTCTACACCAACGACCCGAGCATGGGCGGCTTCGGCCTACCCGCCGGCTCGGCCACCGCCAGCTACGTGAACGGCGGCGGCCTGGTCGACCCGAACCAGAGCGTGATCCACCAGGGCTGGTGGTACATCCACAAACACCTGAAGAACATCAGCAACGATTTCCGCCTGAGCAAGGAGCTGTTCGAGGGCAACACGCTCACCGGCGGCCTCTACCTGGCCCACTACACCATGAACGACAAGTGGGCGCTGGGCAACCAGATGCTGATGACCAACGCGCCGAACGCGCAGCCGATCCGGGTCAGCTACGTCGACAACGGCCAGACCAAGTACCTCACCGACGGCCAGGGCTTCCTCGACTACGGCGCCTACAACATCGCCCAGCACGGCAGCGCCACCAACAAGGCGTTCTACCTGTCCGATGTGTGGCGCATCGGCAAGTGGCTGATCGACGTGTCCGGCCGCATCGAGAACGAGAACGCCACCAACAACGTGTGCAACCTCACCAACGTCAACCTCGACGGCAACTTGAACACGCTGTACGACAACAGCGTGCCGGTATGCAACGGCACCTGGGCGAAAACCCGCTACGACAAGACCCACCCGTCGTGGACCGTCGGCGTGAACTACGAGCTGGCCGACAACATGAGCGTCTACGTGCGCGCCAACAAGGGCGCGCACTTCGGCGACTTCGACAACGCGCTGCGCGGCAACACCACCGGCAACACCCCGCCGCTGCAGAAGGTGCAGAACTTCGAAGGCGGCTTCAAGTACCAGTCCGACCTGTTCTACGCCGACATCAGCGTGTACCACCGCCAGTTCAACGGCCTGGCCTACCAGCCCACCAACGGCCAGGGCGTGCCGGTCGGCGGGCAGGCGCTGTACGGCTCCGACTCCAAGGGCGTGAACCTCGCTGGCGCGGTCACACCGTTCGAGAACTTCAAGCTGCAGGTGGTCGCCAACTATCTGGACGGCCACTACACGCACAACAACTCCTGCTTCCTGTTTACCGACCTGGTCAGCGGCTCCACCCAGTGCATCGGCATCAACGGCAAGCAGCTGCAGCGCCAGCCGAAGGTGCGCTACATGCTCACGCCGAGCTACCGCCTGCCGTTCTCCTGGGGCGACGTCACCGCCTTCGTGACCTACACCCACGTCGGCGCGCACACCCAGGACCAGTCCGCGCTGCAGCAGCTCGGCAGCTACAACACCTGGGACTTCGGCATCGTCGCCAATGTGGAAAAGAGCTGGCAGATCCGCCTGCAAGGCACCAACATGACCGACGAACTGGGCCTGACCGAGAGCAACTCGCGCATCTTCGGCTCCGCCGCCGGCACCGATGGCGTGATCCTCGCCCGCCCGATGGAAGGCCGCGAGGTCAACGTGACGGTGAAGTACCTGTTCTAAGCCTGGGTTGTTGCAGGGCACGCGGTCCGGACCGAAACCTCAGGGCGGTCCGGACCGCGTTTTTCCGCCGTACCGACACCGTACCGCCGGGGGTGACATGAACCGAATCCGCATGATTGTCGCGCTGGCACTGATCTACATGATCTTCGCGATCCTGCTCAACAGCGTCGGCACGGTGATCCTGCAGTCGATCGCCACGTTCGGCATCGACAAGCCCGCGGCCAGCGCGCTGGAGCGCTACAAGGACCTCACCATCGCGTTTACCTCGTTCCTGGTCGCCTCGTTCCTGCCGATGTTCGGCTACCGGCGCTCGATGATGCTGGCGCTGGCGATCGTCGGCGCCGCCTGCGTGCTGATGCCGCTCTACCCCAGCTTCCTGACCACGCGGCTGCTGTTCGCCTGCGTGGGCGTCGGCTTTGCGATGGCCAAGGTCTGCGTGTATTCCTCGATCGGCCTGCTCACCACGGACCGCGTCGCCCACTCGCGGCTGACCAACACCATCGAAGGCCTGTTCATGCTCGGCGTGCTCGGCGGCAACTGGCTGTTCAGCGCGTTCGTCGACCCGCTGCACCCGGGCAACCCGGTGTGGGTCAACGTGTACTGGCTGCTGGCCGGCGCCTGCGCGCTGGTGATCGTGCTGCTGGCCAGCAGCCGCCTGGACGAAAGCGCCGCGCACGCGCACGGGCACAACAATTCGTTCTCCGACTCGCTGCTGGAGATGCTGCGGCTGTTCGTGCGGCCGCTGGTGTACGTGTTCCTCGCCTCGGCGTTCCTGTACGTGCTGATCGAGCAGAGCTTCGGCACCTGGCTGCCCACCTTCAACAACGAGATCCTGAAGCTGCCGAACACGATGAGCATCCAGTTCGCCAGCATCCTCGCCGGCATGACCGCGCTGGGCCGCATCGGCGCCGGCGTGGTGCTCAAACGCGTGCGCTGGCACGTACTGCTCAACGCATGCGTGGTGGCGATGGCCGTCCTGGTCGTGCTGGTGCTGCCGCTGGCGCGCGGCGTGGTGGCGCGGTCGGACGTCGGTTGGTTCAACGCGCCGCTGGCGGCGTACCTGATCCCGCTGCTCGGCCTGCTGATGGCGCCGATCTACCCGGTGATCAACTCGGTGGCGCTGAGCTCGCTGCCCAAGCCGATGCATGCGGCGATGACCGGCCTGATCGTGGTGTTCTCCGCGCTCGGCGGCACGCTGGGCTCGTACATCACCGCCCGGGTGTTCGCCAGCTTCGACGGCATCCACGCGTTCTATTTCTCGCTGCTGCCGATGAGCCTGATCCTGGCCACGCTGTTCCTGTTCAAGCGCGAGACCGACCGCGCCGGCGCCGAGGCGCCGGTGGCGATCAGGATCACCGCGAAATAGCCGCCGCCTGCAGCGATCATGAAACTGCGCCACGCACTCCTCGCCGGCCTGTTCCTGATCGTCGCCGCGCCGGCGCAAGCCGCGACTGACCCCAGCTTCCTGCTGACGGCCACCGCGAAGGACTTCGCCAGCTACTTTCCCGGCCAGCTCGGCAACGGCTACCAGTCGACGCTGACCTCGCCGCGCGGCACCGAGGGCAACCTGGCCTACCTGGTCGCGTTCATGGACTACGCCAAGGACGATATTTCGCGTCCCGCCGCGGTGCCTGGCTGGAGCGAGATCGACTACAGCACCGGCCACTCGCCAGCCGGCCACTTCTGGCTCAACCGGGCCGCGCTGGACCCGGCCGTGTTCCAGGACTACCAGCAGCAGCTGAATATGCGCGAGGGCACGCTCACCACGCGCTACCGCTACCTCGACCATGGCCGGGCCACGCGCATCGAGGTGACCAGCCTGGTCAGCCAGGCCTCGCCCCATCTCGCCGCGACGCGGCTGTCGATCACGCCGGAGTTCGACGGTGAGGTGCAGCTGTCGTTCGCGCTGAACCTGTGGGCGCCGCACCAGCCGCGCCTTCCGCTGGCGCGGCTGAGCGGCGACGAGATGCAGGAGGCGGTGGCGGCGCACAAGCTGAAGCTCGAACCGGTCGCGCCGGCCACGCCCGACCGCGCGGTGCTCTGGTACCACGGCGACACCCACGTCACGGCCGCCGACGGCGACGCGGCCGACCGCACGCTGTGGCTGGACGGCCGCGCCGAACAAGGCCTGTCGATGGCCGAGGCGGCTGCGATCGAGCTGCCCGCGGACCTGCAGCCCAGCGACCTGCGGGTCTACCGGAGCCGTTATCGGCTGGCGCTGAACCTCACCGCAAAGGTGCGCAAGGGCCAGACCTACACCTTCACTAGGTTCGTCGCGCTGTCGCGCGCGGGCTGGGGTGGCGACGCGAAGGCGGACCGCACGCTGGCCACGGCCGCGCGCACGGCTGGCTTCGATCGCCTGCTGGACGCGCACCGCCACGCCTGGAGCGAACTGTGGCAATCGGACATCCGCATCGACGGCGATCCGCAGGCGCAGCAGGTCGTGCACTCCGACCTCTACTACCTGCTGTCCAACGTCACCGCCGACACCGCCTGGCCGACTGGCGCCTGCGGCATGACGCCCGGCTACGCCGGCCACGTGTTCTGGGACAGCGACACCTGGGTCTTTCCCGCGCTGCTGCTGTTGCATCCGCAGCGGGCGAAATCGCTGGTGATGTTCCGCTCCCGCACCCTGCCGGCGGCCGAGGCCCGGGCGCAGGCCCGCGGCCTGCGCGGCGCGATGTTCCCGTGGGAGGCCGATCCGCAGAACGGCAGCGAGCAGACCCCGCACATGGCCTACGTGCTCGGCGAGCGCGAGATCCACGTCAACGCCGACATCGCCATCGCCCAGTGGCAGTACTACCTGGCCAGCGGCGACCGCCAGTGGCTGGCCCGCCACGGCTGGCCGGTGATCCGCGACGTGGCGGATTTCTGGGCCAGCCGCGCGACCTGGGTGGCAGACCGGCACCGCTACGAGATCCACCACGTCACCTCTGTGCTGGAGGCCTACAACGACGTGCCGAACGACACCTTCACCAACGCCTCGGCGCGCAAGGCGCTGGAGATCGCCGTCGCCGCCGCGGCCGTGGTCGGCGCAAGACCGGACCCGCACTGGTCGGAGGTCGCGGCGCAGCTGTACATCCCGTTCTCGGTGAAGGACGGCCACCATCTGGATTTCGACGAAAACGTGCCGCACGACATCGACGCCTGGGGCGACACCGCGCTGCCGGCGCTCGCCTATCCCTCGCTGGACCTGCCGATGAGCGCCGAGGTGCGCCGCAACGATTTCGACTACGCGATGACGCTGACCGGCCGCTCGCAGCAGGAGCCGAACAGCATGGGGCTGTCGCCGGTGTCGATCGCCGCCGCCGCGCTGGGCGACGCGCAGACGGCCGGCGCCTGGTTCCAGCGCAACCTGACTACCCGCGTGCTGCAGCCGCCGTTCAACGCGCGCACCGAGACCGCCACCAACAACACCGGCTATTTTCTGACCGCCTCGGGCGGCCTGCTGCAGAACATCCTCTACGGCTTCACCGGCCTGCGCCTGAAACGGGACGGACTGGTCGAAGCCTACGCGCCGGTGCTGCCACCGGCGTGGAAGTCGTTCACGCTGAGGCACGTAAGCCTGCGCGGCCGCTACTACGACATCACGGTGCGCCGCGCCGCCGACGGCAAGCCGGAGCTGGTCCGCCACGCGCTCTGAACCGCCGGCGCCGGGTTGCAGGCCCTGGCCGGCATGCGGCCATGGGCATTTCGCCCAGCCGCCGATGCCCGCATCGCATGCGGCGACGCTGCGCTGTTTCGACCGCCGCCCGGACGGCCGCCGATCTTTGCCCCGCAGCCCGCGGCCGGTTATTCTCTGACGCATCGTTTGCCACGCGCCATGCCATGAATCCCCAGACCGTTTTGGTCATCGACGATGAACGCGACATCCGCGAACTGCTGACCATCACGCTGGGACGGATGGACCTGCAGGTCGACGCCGTCGGCACCGTCGCCGAGGCACGCCGCGCACTGGCCGAACGCAGTTACGACCTTTGCTTCACCGACATGCGGCTGCCCGACGGCACCGGCCACGAAATCATCGAACTGATTGCCGCGGAGCATCCCGACATGCCGGTGGCGATGATCACCGCCTACGGCAACGTCGACGCCGCAGTGAACGCGCTGAAGGCCGGCGCATTCGATTTCGTCTCCAAGCCGGTCGACATCCAGATGCTGCGCGGGCTGGTGCGCACCGCGCTGCGTCTGGCCGAGGAACGGCGCAGCGGCGCCGCCGCCGCGAAGACCGGCGACTCCAGCCGCCTGATCGGCGACTCCAGCGCCATGCAGCAGGTGCGCGCCACCATCGCCAAGCTGGCGCGCAACCAGGCGCCGGTGTACATCGCCGGCGAATCCGGTGTAGGCAAGGAGCTGGTGGCGCGACTGATCCACGAGCAGGGCCCGCGCGCCAGCGGCCCGTTCGTGCCGGTCAACTGCGGCGCGATCCCGTCCGAGCTGATGGAAAGCGAGTTCTTCGGCCACCGCAAGGGCAGCTTCACCGGCGCCAGCACCGACAAGGAAGGCCTGTTCCAGGCCGCCCAGGGCGGCACGCTGTTTCTCGACGAGGTGGCCGAGCTGCCGCTGCACATGCAGGTGAAGCTGCTGCGTGCGATCCAGGAAAAGGCGGTGCGCCCGATCGGCGGCCGCGACGAGATCCCGGTCGACGCGCGCATCCTGTCGGCCACCCACAAGAACCTCGGCCAGCTGGTCGAGCAGGGCCAGTTCCGCCAGGACCTGTTCTACCGCATCAACGTGATCGAGCTGCGCGTGCCGCCGCTGCGCGAACGCCGCGGCGACGTGTCGCAGCTGTCCGCGTTCATCCTCAAAGCACTGGCCGGCAAGAGTGGGGAAAGCGTCGGCCAGCTGTCGCCGTCCGCCCGCGGCGCGCTGGAAGCCTACGACTTCCCCGGAAACGTGCGCGAGCTGGAGAACATCCTCGAACGCGCGATGGCGATGTGCGACGGCAGCACCATCGAGGCGGCCGACCTGATGCTGCCGCAGCGCAGCGCGCGGCCCAGCCACGAACCGGCGGCACCGGGACAGCCGTCGGCACCCGCCGCGGCCGCCAGCACCGGCGCGGACGGCGGCCTCGACGACTACATCAGCAACCTCGAGCGCACCGCCATCGTCAAGGCGCTGGAGGAATCGCGCTACAACAAGACCGCCGCCGCCCGCAAACTCGGCATCACCTTCCGCGCGCTGCGCTACAAGCTGAAGAAGCTAGGCATCGACTAAAGGCGCAACCTGAGGTCTCCCTGTAGGAGCGCACCCTGTGCGCGATGCTTTCCGTCACGTGATGAAGAGCATCGCGCACAGAGCCTGCCCCGGACTCGATCCGGGGGTGCGCTCCTACAACAAGGTTCCGGATCGTAGGGCGGGCACTGCCCGCCGGCTCCTGCCATGCGATACCGAAGAGCGGCCGGTGCTGCCCGCCTTACCAAAGCACCGGCTCATACTGAGCGTGTCGCCTCCACCGGCGGCACGGCGGCAGCGCGCCGCGCCGGGCCGAGCACGGCCAGCTGGCCGAGCAGCCACAGCGACAGCGCGCCGACGCCGAGCAGCCACAGCGGCATCCGCGGCAGCTCGTAGTGCGTCATCAACGACAGGTTCGCGACGATGCCGAGCGCCACGCCCAGCACCGCGCCGATACCGACGATCAAGGCGTTCTCGGTCTGGAAATAACGCAGGATGTCGCCACGCGTCGCGCCCAGGGCACGCCGTACGCCGATCGAACGGCGCCGCTGGCCGACCCAGAAGCTGCTCAAGCCCACGATCCCGCCGGCGGTCGCCAGCAGCAGCAAGGTGCACATCGCACCCATCATGATCGCCACGCCGCGATCGGTGGCATAAGCTTTCGTGCGGGCCTGCGTCAGCGTGACCACGCCATCTTCCGGGCTGATCAGGCGCATGCGGTTCTGTGCAAGCAGCGACGCCGGCGCCGCGTGCAGTGCCGCCTCCAGTCGGCCCGGCTGCACACGCACTAGATAGATCACGCCATCGTCGGGGCTGGCGCGAAGCGCCGGCAGCAGCACTGTGTATTCGTCGATCGAACGTACGCCGCTGCCCGCGTAACTGCCTTGCAGCCGATCGACCACGCCGATGATCGTGCTCGGGCCGTCGTCCCCGAGATACACGCGCCGACCCACGGCCGCGCCGTCAGGGAACAGCTTGTGGGCCAGGTCGCGCGTGATGATGATGACGGCCGGCGCCACCTTGTCGTACGGGCCGAGGCTGCCGATCTCGTCGGCGCGGAAGTTGCGGCCGGCCACCAGTGCGATGCCGAACGTGTCGATCGCGTGCTCGTCGGCAAAATAGGAAAGCGCCAGCTGCAGCTTCTTTTCCTCGACCCGATGCTTGATGCGCACCAGCCCGCCGCCGCTTTCCTGCATCGGGTAGGCCTGACTGGCAAACGCGTCGCGCACGCCCGGCAACTTGCGCAAGGTCGCCAGGTCGGCGTGCATCTGCGCGTGGATATGCGGCACGTCCGGCTGGCCGATCCACTGGTTGTTGATCGCGAACAGATGCGCCTCGTCGGTACCGCTTGGGCGCGACAGGTGCACCACCCGCGTCTTGACGATGAACAGCGCGTTGCTGACCACCGCCAGGGTCAGCGCGATCTGCAGCACAATGAGCAGCGTGGCCATCTTGTGTCGACGCAGCGCAGCGAGGATCGGTCGAATCTGCATCGTGCTCATCCGTTCGACTTCAGCTGCCACGCCGGCTGCACCTGGGCGGCGCGCCAGGTGGGATACAGCGCGGCGATCAAGGTGGCGAGTACCGCGACCAGCACGGTCAGCAGCAACAGCGACGTATCCGGCCGCGCCAGCCGGGCGATCTCCGGCTCGAACACCTCGCCAATACCCGCCATGCCCAGCGCCGTCAGCAGCAGGCCCAGCAAGCCACCAGCCAGCCCGATCGCCGCCGCCTCGGTCAGGAACTGGCGATAGATCGCGCCGCGCGACGCCCCCAGCGCGCGCCGCACGCCGATCTCCGGCGCACGACGCATGAAGCGGGCCAGCATCAGACCGATCACGTTGACGAGGCAGATCAGCAGGAAGCTCACCAAGACGATCAGCGACAGCGCGGACGACTTCGGCACCACTTTCATTACGTGCAGCCACTGCCCTACATTGGACAAGCTCACATTCGGCGACCAGCCAAAGCGACCGAGGCGCTGCTGCTCAGCCGCGTAGTTGCGCAGCCAGTCGCGGTAACGCGCCACGTCAGCGTGCGCCGGTAATTCCACCCAAGCCGCAACCCACGCGCATTCGCTGCGCAGCACGCTGCTCCAGTCCGGCAGGTCGGGACCGACGGTATTCGCGCTGCAGTAGAACTGCCCGGTGGTGGCCTTCTGCACATCGATGGCGCGACTGAACGGCAGGTAGAGCTGCCGCGGATGGCTGAAGGCATAGAACGTGCTGGCCACGTCGAAGTAGCGCGGGCGCGGCTCCCGGTCGTCCAGCACGCCGACGATGCGGTAGACGTGCGCGTCCAGGTTGATCTCGCGGCCCACGCTGTCGGCGCCGCCGAACAGCTTCTGATTGAGCGCGCTGCTGATCACGACGACCGCCGCGCGCTGGTTGTCATCGCTGGCCGACCAGCCGCCGCCGTAGCGGAAGCGCGCGTCGAACATCGCGAAGAAATCGCTGCTGACCGCATCGCCTTCCTGCGGCAACGGCTGCTGCCGCGCGTCGTCCGGCAGCAGCGTCCACTTGCTGCCGTAGATCAGTACCTGCCTCTTCGCCTGCCGCGCGTGCAGCAGCGCCTGCGCATCGGTGTAGCTGAGCAGGATCGGCGGCTCGCCCTTCCCGTTGTGCGCCGGCCCGAAGTTGTCGATCTGCGGCACGAACAACTGGTCGTATTTCCACGGAATCGGATCGGCCGCGGCCACGCGAAACACCGCGAAGGTGACCATGCAGGTGGCCACGCCGCAACCCATCAGCAGCACCACCAGCGCGGTCAGCGCCTTGCTGCGCCGGCAACTGCGCCAGGCCAGATCCAAGTAATACGTTAACAAGGTCACCCCCTGAGTGGCCAGACGAACGGCGGGATCAACCGCCGCTGCCGGCCTCGCGCAGCGCCTTGCGCAGCGTGCGCAGCAGCAGCTGGGTGGTGACCGGCTTGTCGATCACATAGAGATGCGGAAGCGGCGGCAGCTCGTGCAGGTCCGGGGTCGCGCCGGGGCGCGCCAGCAGGATCACCGCATGGCGGTAACCCTGCTCGATCAGCGCCGCCAGCGTGCGCACGCCGGTGAACAGGTTCATGTCCGCGTCCAGCACCACCAGGTCGGGCAGGCCGGCGGCCTCGATCCACTGCAGCGCGGCGGTGCCGCTCTGGCTGGCGTGGGCCTGGTAACCCCAGGCATCCAGTGTGTCGGCCAGCAGGGACAACTGGCCGGCCTCTTCCACCACCACCAGCACGCGCTCGGCGGCACCTTCAAGGTTGTCCTGGTCGCCCGCCTCGCCGTTGTCGGCGGCCAGTCCCTCCAGCGGGAAATAGAGGTCGAAGCGGCTGCCGCGGCCCCGCTCGCTGTCCACCCGCATCACGCCGCCATGGCTGGTGACGATGCGCTTGCACGAGACCAGGCCGAGCCCGGTACCGGCTTCCTTGGTGGTGAAGAACGGCTCGAACAGGCGCTCCTTCACCGCCGGCTCCATGCCTGGGCCGTCGTCGATCACGCTGATGCACAGGTAGCAGCACTGCCGCGACGACTCACCGGGCTGGAAGAAGTCCTCCGGCAGTTGCGTCCGCGCGGCTTCGACGCGCAGGCGGCCGCCGTCCGGCATCGCCTGGATCGCGTTCAGGCACAGGTTCAGCAAACACTGCTGCAACTCGGTGTGGTTGCCTTCGAACGACAGGTCCGGATCTTCGATCGCCAGTTCCATCGTCACCGTGTGCGGCACGCTGCCCTGCATCAGCAGGTCGAACGCGCTGAACAGCGTGCCCAGCCGCACCTGTTCCGCGCGGCGCGCGCCGCTGGCGAACGACAGCATCGAGTGCACCATGTCCAGGCCGCGCTTGCCGCAATCGCGCACCAGCTTGCCCAGCCGCGCCAGGCGCGGGTCATGCTGGTAATCCTGCAGGCTGTCGCCGGCCAGCAGCAGCGGCTGCAGCAGGTTGCGCAGGTCGTGGCTGAGGCCCCCGGCAAGCATCGCCAGGCTCTCGAAGCGCTGCGCGCGGACCAGCTCCGCCTCGGTGCGACGGCTGGCCCGGCGCGCCGAGGCCTCGCTCAGGGCGCGGCGCACCGCGCTGGCCAGCCGGGCCGGATTCTGCTTCAGGATGTAGTCGGTGGCGCCGTTGTGCAATGCCTCGATCGCCGCCTCCTCGCCCAGCGTGGCGGAGACGAAGATGAACGGTAGGTCCTCGTCGCGCCGGCGCAGCAGCTCCAGTGCATGCTGGCCGGAAAAGCCCGGCATGCTGAGGTCCGACAGCACGATGTGCGGCCTGAAGTCGTCCAGCGCGGCGACGAAGCTGGACTCGTCGTCGACCAGGCGCACCTCATAGGCGATGTGGTCGGCGTCGAGCTCGGCGAGCACCAGCTCCGCATCGAGCCGGCTGTCCTCGACCTGCAGCACCCGGATGGCCGGCGTCTCCCTGGGTTTTCCGCTTGGCATGGGGTTCATCGCTGCTGTCCGTTTCTGGAACCCGTAGGCCGTGGGAGCCGCCGCGGGTGTTAGCGTTCCATCCGTTCACTCCGGGCTGGGCGCCTGGTTGAGCACCGCCCAGAACTGGCCCAGTGTACGCACCGCGTCGAAGAACTGGTCCACGTCGACCGGCTTGATCACGTAGGCGTTGGCGCCGAGGTCCCAGCTGCGCGCCAGGTCGCTCTCCTCACGCGAGGAGGACAGGATCACCACCGGGATCCGCCGCAGCCGCTCGTCGCCGCGCATCGCGGTCAGCACGTCCAGCCCGTTCATGCGCGGCATCTTGATGTCCAGCAGCACCACCGCCGGGTCGCCCGGCTCGCGCGTGGCCCACGCGCCGCGGCAGTGGAGGTAGTCCATGCACTCCACGCCGTCCTCTACATGCACCACCGGGTTGGCCAGGTGCGCCTCGCCCAGCGCGTCCATCGCCATCTCGGCATCGGCCAGGCTGTCCTCGGCCAGCAGGATGGTGCGCAGGTCTTTCTTGTTCATGCTTTGCTCTCGGTGCGTGTGCCGGACGCGTCGGTGGCCGGCAGCGAGAAATGGAAATGGGCGCCCCGGCCCGATTCGGCCTCGGCCCAGACGCGGCCGCCGTGGCGCGCCACGATCCGCCGCACGTTGGCCAGCCCGATGCCGTTGCCCGGAAACTCCGAGGCCTTGTGCAGGCGCTGGAACACGCCGAACAGCTTGTCCGCATACTGCATGTCGAACCCCGCGCCGTTGTCGCTTACCGTGAATTCGTAGTCGCCGTTGCGGCCCTGGCGCACGCTCACCTCGATGCGCGCCACCTCGCAGTGGCCGGTGTACTTCACCGCATTGGCGAGCAGGTTCTGCCACACCGTGCGCAGCATGTTCTCATCGCCGATCACCATCGGCAACGGCGCGATGCTCCACACGATACGCCGCCCCGACACACCCGATTCGGCCAGTGCGCGGGCCTCGTCGACCAGCGACTGCATGTCCACCGCCTGCAGGCGCAGCGCGCCGCGGCCGAGCCGCGAGAACACCAGCAGGTCGTCGATCAGCACGGCCATGCGCTGCGCCGAGCCGGCGATCACCTCGATGTAGTGGGTGGCTTTCTCGTCCAGCCGCTCGTCCAGGTGCTGCTCCAGCTTGCGTGCGAACCCGGCGATGTGGCGCAGCGGTGCGCGCAGGTCGTGTGACACCGAGTAACTAAACGCCTCCAGTTCGCGGTTGACGTCGGAAATCTGCGCCACCTTGCCTTCCAGCTGATGGTTGAGCTCGTTCACCTGCTGCTCGGCCAGCGCGCGCGTGGTGACGTCGCTGACCGTCAGCAGCAGCGCCGGGGTGCCGCCGTCCTGCTGCTGCAGCCGGCGCGCGTTGATCAGTACGTGGCGGTCGATGCCGTCGACGGTGCGCTGCACCATCTCGTAGTCCCACAGCTCGCGGTCGCGCAGCAGCACGTCATTCAGGCGCTGCAGCAGCACGCCGTCGCTCCACGCGCCATGGCCGATCTGCACCAGCGGCAGCGAGCGCCGCCGCGGATCCATGCCGTACAGTTCGCTGAAGGCGTTGTTCACCAGCAGGCTGTTGAGGTTCTCGTCGAACAGCGCGATCGGCTCGCGCACCGCCTGGAAGATCAGCTGGGAACGCAGCACCGCGCGACCTTCGCGGGTCTCCGCCAGCTGGCGCCGACCGATCTGCCGCTCGGAGGTGACCACGATGATGACCAGCAGCAGGATCTGCGCCAGCGCGGTGATCGAGAGCACGATGCGCCCCTCGAGGGATTGCCGTGCGGCCGCCTTCTCGCGCTGCAGCAGCAGGCCGTCCTCGATCTGCACGATGCCGGCGATCTGCGGGTTCATCCCGAACAGGTCGTCGGCATCGCGCAGCGATTGCCGCGCGCCGGCGGGGTTGCCCTGCCGCAGCCGCTCCAGCGCCTGGTTCATCAGGGTGAGGCGGCCGTTGACGCTGCTGGCCAGCGAGCCCATCAGGGCCTGCTGGTCGGGGTTGTCGCGCGTCATCCCGCGCAACTTCTGCAGCAGCGGCGACACTTCGTTGCCGACCCGCTCGGCGCGCCCGTGGGTGGCCGCGTTCACGTCGCCCGCCAGCAGCCGGTAGCTGGCCGCCTCGCTGTCATGCACCATGTAGGCGATGCGGTAGGCCAGCGCCTTCACCTCGGTCGAGCGCGCCACCCATTCGGTGGCCCGTGCCGTGTCGCGCGCGCCCTGCAGCGTGACGATGTACGGCAGGCCGACGATGAACAGCATCGCCAGCAACAGGCCGGCGGTACGCCAGCGCATGATGCCCCGCGTTGTCATGTCGCCAGCCGCATCGGCGCGCCCATGAGGAAGTCCCCGCATTCTGGCATGTTTCATCCGCATGCCGCCGTTGCCATGCGCGTTCACCGCCCGTAGCGGCTCATCGCCGCCGGGCGGGCGGCCGCCGCGCCGCCCCATGTGCGGTCCGGCTGCCCCTGCATGGTGTAGTGCAGCTCGCCGCCGGCCACGATCTCGCCGTGGCGCAGGTAGCTGCGCTCCAGCGGCTTGCCGTTCAGCGTCACCGCGCCGACGTAGGGGTGGGCGTCGTCCAGCGGCGAGGCGCTGATGGTGAAGGTACGCCCGTGGCCGAGCTGGATCGTGGCGCGCGCCACGAACGGCCGGCCGATCGCGTACTCGTCGCTGGCCGGCGTCACCGGATAGAAGCCGAGCGCGGTGAACACGTACCAAGCCGACATCTGGCCGAGGTCGTCGTTGCCGCTGAGGCCGTCGGGACGCGGCGTGTACTGGCTGTCCATGATCTGCTTCAGCCGCGCCTGGGTCTTCCACGGCGCGCCGGCGTAGTCGTACAGGTAGGCGATGTGGTGGCTGGGCTCGTTGCCGTGCGCGTACCAGCCGATCAGCCCGGTGATGTCCTCGACGTGCTTGAAGTGCGAGGGGTCGACCTTCGCCTCGAACAGCGCGTCGAGCTTGGCCACGAACTTCGCGTCGCCGCCCATCGCAGCGATCAGCCCCGCCACGTCCTGCGGCACGTACCACGAGTACTGCCAGGCGTTGCCTTCGGTGTAGTCGCTGCCGTAGCCGGCGGCCTCGGGATCGAACGGCTCGCGGAACTTGCCGTCGCTGAGCCGCGCGCGCATGAAGCCGCTCTTCGCGTCCCACGCGTGGCGCCAGTTGCCCGCGCGCCTGGCGAATGTGGCGGCGACGTCCGTCTTGCCCATCGCCCTGGCCATCTGCGCCAGCGACCAGTCGTCGTAGGCGTACTCCAGTGTCTTCGAGGCGGCCTCCGGCTCCTTGTCGATCGGCACGTAGCCAAGCTTCATGTAGTCGGCCAGGTCGCCGTACGGCGCGTAGGTCGCGCTGGCCACCATGGCTGCCAGCGCCTTGTCCGCATCGAAGCCGCGCACGCCCTTGACGTAGGCGTCGGCGATCACCGGCACCGCGTGGTAGCCGATCATGCACCAGGTCTCCAGCCCCTGGTACGCCCACACCGGCAGGATGCCGAACGGGCTGGCCTCGCGCGCGGCGACCAGCGAGCGCACGAAGTCGCTGCTGAGGTCAGGCCGCAGCAGCACCATCAGCGGCTGCTGCGCGCGGTACACGTCCCACAGCGACCAGGTGGAGTAGAACTCGAAGCCGTCGGTGCGATGCACCGCGTGGTCCGGCCCGCGGTACTCGCCGTTGGCGTCCATGCTCAGCGTGGGCGACAGCATGGCGTGGTACAGCGCGGTGTAGAACTGCGTCTTCGCGGTCTTCGGCGCATCCACGTCGATCACCGCCAGCGCCTGGTCCCAGGCGGCTTTCGCCTCGGCGCGGCGCGCGTCGAAATCCCAGCCCGCGCCGTCCTTGTCCAGGTTGGCGACTGCGTTCGCCTCGCTCACCGGCGAGATCGCCACCTTCACCTCCAGCGGCTGGTGCAGCTGGCCGAAGTCGAACACGCCGACCAGCGCGCGGCCGTCCTGCGCGTCGCGGTCCTCGGCCTGATGGCCCGGTCCCTTGAAGCCCTTGTAGGTGATGTCGGTCTCGCGGTTGTACAGCTCGCGCGAGGTCATCGGCGCGGAGAAGCGCATGGCGAAGCACAGCTCGCGCCCCGGCGCCCAGCCGCGGGTGCTGCGGCAGCCGGTGACGCTGCCGTCGGCATGCACGCGCAGGCTGGCCCACAGCACCTTGCCGGGGTAGTCGTAGATGCTCGGGCGCAGGTCCAGCAGCAGGTGCGCGGGCTTGCCGGCCGGAAAGGTGTAGCGGTGCCAGCCGATGCGGCGCCCGGCGGTGAGTTCGGCGCGCACGCCGTAATCGCTCAGCGTGACCGCGTAGTAGCCGGCCTGCGCCACCTCGCTGTCGTGCGAGAAGCGCGAGCGGTAGCCGCTGCCCGGCGCGGTCGGGTCGCCGGGCTCCAGCCGCACGTCGCCGGCAATCGGCATCAGCAGCACGTCGCCCAGATCCGAATGGCCGGAGCCGGAGAAGTGCGTGTGCGAGAAACCCAGCATGCTGCTGTCGCCGTACTGGTAGCCGGCGGCCCACTTGTAGCCGTGCTTGAAGTCGGGCATCGCGGTGTCGGGCGAGAGCTGGATCATGCCGAACGGCACGGTGGCGCCAGGGAAGGTGTGGCCGTCGCCACCGGTGCCGATGCGCGGATCGACGTCGGCCGCGTGCCCGCGCGAGCCCAGCGCGGGCGCAGCGGCCATCAGTCCCAGCAGGGCGAGCAGCATCGTGATGGTGCGGGGCATGGAAGACCTCGGCGAGGGACGGAAGCCTGAAGGTAACACCGCCGGCGACATGTTGCGGCGCGCGATCGGTGCGGCGGTGAAAACGGTTACATTGGCGGCGCGGCGCCGTCGATCGGTCCGTCCACCTTCCGCCACTTGCGAACCGGAATACCGCCATGGCCCTTGCCACCGTACCGCCCTCCCCGCCTGCATCCGCGCCGGACCGCGCCGGTCACGAACCCTACACCAGCCATCCGACGGCGCTGGGCGTGCTCACCACCATCTTCTTCATGTGGGGTTTCCTGACCTCCCTCAATGACATCCTGATCCCGCACCTGAAGTCGATCTTCCAGCTCAACTACGCGCAGGCGATGCTGGTGCAGTTCACCTTCTTCGGCGCGTACTTCCTGATGGCGCTGCCGGCGGGCCAGCTGGTCGCCGCGCTGGGCTACAAGAAGGGCATCGTGGCCGGGCTGGCGATCGCCGGCGTCGGCGCGCTGGGCTTCTGGCCGGCCGCGGGGCTGCAGCTGTACCCGGCCTTCCTCGCCGCGCTGTTCGTGCTGGCCACCGGCATCACCGTGCTGCAGGTGGCGGCCAATCCGTACGTGGCCCTGCTCGGCCCGGAGAAGACCAGCTCCAGCCGGCTGACCCTGGCGCAGGCGCTGAATTCCGCCGGCACCGCATTGGCCCCCTACTTCGGCGGCCTGCTGATCCTGTCCAACGTGGTGAAAAGCCCGGACGAACTGGCCGTGCTGGAACCGGCGCAGCGCCTGCTCTACGACACCCAGCAGGCACAGGCGGTGCAGGGGCCGTACATTGGTCTGGCGGTGGTGCTGTTTCTGCTGGCGGCCTTCGTCTGGCTGTTCCGCCTGCCGGCGCTGAGCGAGGCCACCGACAAGGACGACCACGCGCGCCACGGCTTTGCCGAGGTGCTGCGCCACCCGCACGTGCTGTTCGGCGTGCTCGGCATCTTCTTCTACGTCGGTGCGGAAGTGTCGATCGGCAGCTTCATGGTCAACTACCTGTCGATGCCCGAGATCGGCCACCTGAGCGAGCAGCAAGCTGCCGGCTACGTCTCGTGGTACTGGGGCGGCGCGATGGTCGGCCGCTTCGTCGGCTCAGCGCTGATGGCGAAGTTCTCGCCGCGCAAGCTGCTGGCACTGTTCGCCGCGATCAACGCGCTGCTGGTGCTGACCACCATATCCAGCAGCGGCGCGCTGGCGATGTACAGCATCATCGCGATCGGCCTGTTCAACTCGATCATGTTCCCCACCATCTTCGCGCTCAGCATCGAGCGGCTGGGGCCGATGACCAGCAAGGCGTCCAGCCTGCTGATCATGGCCATCGTGGGCGGCGCGATCATCCCGCCGCTGCAAGGGGTGTTCGCCGATCATATCGGCCTGCAGCACGCGTTCTTCCTGCCGCTGCTGTGCTACCTGTACATCGTGTTCTACGGCCTGCGCGGCTCGCGCATCCGCAGCATCCCGGCAGCGGACGCCAGCGAAATCCACTGACATGCCGACACGGCCCATCCTGTGCTTCGGCGAGGCACTGATCGACCTGCACGCCGACGGCCTCGACCCGCGCGGCTTCGCCGCCAGCTTCGTGCCGTTCGCCGGCGGCGCGCCGGCCAACGTGGCGGTCGCCGCGGCGCGGCTCGGCGGCGATGCCCGCTTCGCCGGCATGCTGTCGACGGACCGCTTCGGCGACTTCCTGCTCGACAGCCTGCAGCAGGCCGGCGTCGGCACCGCCGACGTGGTGCGCACCGATGCGGCGAACAGCGCGCTGGCCTTCGTCACGCTGGACGCCCACGGCGAACGCAGCTTCGCCTTCTACCGCGAGCGCAGCGCCGACCTGCTGTTCCGGCCGGCCGACTTCCGCGCGGATGCCTTCCGCGAGCTTGCCGTGTTCCACGTCTGCTCCAACAGCATGACCGACCCGGCGCTGGCCGCCACCACCCGCGAAGGCATGCAGCGCGCGCACGGCGCCGGCGCGCTGGTCAGCTTCGACCTCAACCTGCGCCCTGCGCTGTGGCCGGCCGGCAGTGATCCGCACCCGCTGGTATGGCCGGCGCTGCATCTGGCCGACGTGGTGAAGCTCTCCGCCGAGGAATTCACCTGGCTGGCGCCGGACGGCGAGCAGGCCGCGCTGGACCGGCTGTGGCAGGGCCGCACCCGGCTGGTGCTGGTGACCGACGGCGCGCAACCGCTGCGCTGGTTCCACCCTGACGCCGAAGGCGAACTGCCCGGCTACACGGTCGCCGTGGTCGATGCCACCGCCGCCGGCGACGCCTTCATGGGCGGCCTGCTGTGCTGCCTGGCCGAGCTGGAAGCCGGCCCGGACCGGCTCGACCGCCTGGTCGCCGCGATGCCGCGGCTGCACGCGATGCTGCGTTTCGCCGCCGCCTGCGGCGCGCTCACCGTCACCCGCCGGGGCTCGTTCGCCGCCATGCCGCGCGGCGCCGAGGTGCTGGCCTTCATGGAACAACAGGCATGAGTCACGCCCCCGACTTCCGTGCCGCCAAGTTCCTGCGCGGGCACATCGCGCAGACGATGGCGTTCTACCACCCGCGCGCGATCGACCCGCAAGGCGGCTTCTTCCACTACTTCCGCGACGACGGCACGGTCTACGAGCGCAACCACCGGCACCTGGTCAGCAGCACCCGCTTCGTCTTCAACTACGCGATGGCGGCGATCGAGTTCGGCGACGATGCGGCACTTCAGCGCGAGTACCTCGACGCGGCGCGCCACGGCCTGCGCTACCTGCGCGAGGTGCACCGCGACCCGTACACCGGCGGCTACGCCTGGACGATCCGCGACGGGCAGGCGGAGGACCGCACCAACCATGCCTACGGCGTGGCCTTCGTGCTGCTCGCCTACGCCAGCGCGCTGAAGGCCGGCATCGGCGAGGCCGCCGCGTGGATGGACGAAACCTGGCACCTGCTGGAGCAGCACTACTGGGAGGACGCCGCCGGCCTGTACCGCGACGAGGCGGACGCGGCCTGGCACTTCAGCGGCTACCGCGGCCAGAACGCCAACATGCACATGTGCGAGGCGATGCTGGCCGCCTACCAGGCCAGCGGCGAAGCGCGCTATCTCGACCGCGCCTACACCCTCGCCGACCACATGACCCGCCGCCAGGCCGCCAAGGCCGGTGGGCTGGTGTGGGAGCACTACGACGCCCGCTGGGCCATCGACTGGGACTACCACCGCGACGACCCGAAGCACCTGTTCCGTCCGTGGGGTTTCCAGAGCGGCCACCAGACCGAATGGGCCAAGCTGCTGCTGACCCTGGAGCCGCTGCTGCGCCGGCACGGCTACGACGAGGACTGGCTGCTGCCCACCGCGCGGCAGCTGTTCGACACCGCGCTGGCGCGCGCCTGGGACAGCGAGTACGGCGGCATCTGCTACGGCTTCGCGCCGGACGGCAGCGTGTGCGACGACGACAAGTACTTCTGGGTGCAGGCCGAATCGCTAGCCGCCGCCGCACGGCTGCATGCGCACACCGGCGAAGCCCTCTACGACGACTGGTACGGCAAGCTGTGGGCTTACGCTTGGCAGCATTTCGTCGACCACCGCCACGGCGCCTGGTACCGCATCCTCAGCCGTGACAACCGCAAGCTCAGCGACGAGAAAAGCCCGGCCGGCAAGACCGACTACCACACCATGGGCGCCTGCCACGACGTGCTGGCGCTGCTGCGTGCCGGTGGCCGGCCGTGACCCGTTTCCTCTGCCCAAGGCACCGCATGAAGAAGCCCGCCGTTTTGCTTGCCGCCAGCGCCACCCTGCTGCTGGCCGCCGCTGCCACGGCTGCGCCGGCACCGGCAGCGGCGAAGTTCGACCCGCTGCAAGCCTTCGCGCCGTACAGCTACCCGCAGCCGGCCACGGCCTACCGCTCGGCCAGCGGCAAGCCCGGGCCGCTGTTCTGGCAGAACCGCGCCGACTACACCATCACGGCCACGCTCGACCCGGCCACCCGGCAGCTGCGCGGCAGCGAGGTGATCAGTTACACCAACCACAGCCCCGACGCGCTCGACGTGCTGTGGCTGCAACTGGACCAGAACCGCTATCGGCGCGACGCCCGCGGCGCGTTCACCAGCAAGTTCCCCACCGAGTTCACCGACGGCTACCGGATCGCCACGGTCGAGCTGGAGGACGCGCACGGCAAGCGGCAGGCGGTGCCGTGGCTGGTTTCCGACACGCGCATGCAGGTGCAGTTGCCGGTGGCGCTGCAAGGCAACGGCGGCAACCTGCGCCTGCACGTCACCTGGAGCTACACCGTGCCGGGCGAGTTCGGCGGCCGCACCGACGTCAACCCGAGCCAGAACGGCGAGATCTTCGAGATCGCGCAGTGGTACCCGCGCATGGCCGTGTACGACGACCTGCGCGGCTGGGACACCGCGCCCTACCTCAACAGCGAGTTCTATCTCGAGTACGGCGATTTCGACTACGCCATCACCGTGCCGAGCGAGATGATCGTGGCCGGCTCCGGCGAACTGGTGAATCCGCAGGAAGTGCTGACCAGCACCGAGCGCGAGCGGCTGGAGCAGGCGCGCCGCAGCGACGCCACCGTGATGATCCGCACACTGGAAGAAGTCGCCCAGCCGTCCAGCCGTCCGAAACAGGGCGGCACGCTGACCTGGCACTTCCGCATGCAGAACACCCGCGACGTGGCGTTCGGCGCCTCGAAGGCGTTCGTGTGGGACGCCGCGCGGATCAACCTGCCGCAGGGCAGGACCGCGCTGGCGATGTCGGTCTACCCCGTCGAAAGCGGCGGCAAGGAAGCCTGGGGCCGCGCCACCGAATACCTCAAGGCCGCCACCGAGTACTTCTCGCGGCAGTGGTACCCGTACCCATGGCCGGTGGCGATCAACGAGGCCGGCACCGCCGGCGGCATGGAGTACCCCGGCATCACCTTCGACCACAAGCTGGCCAAGGGCAGCAAACTGCACATGGTGATCGCGCACGAGATCGGGCACAGCTGGTTCCCGATGATTGTGGGCAGCAACGAGCGCCGCGACGCGTGGATGGACGAGGGCTTCAACACCTTCATCGACGTCTACGAGGACTACGCCTTCAACAACGGCGAGTACGCCCCCAAGCGCGACAGCGAGTACGCACCCGGCGGCGGCAACCCCGCCGACGAGATCGCGAAAGTCATCGCCGACCCCGCCGCGCCCGTCCTGATCAACGGCGCCGACATGATGACGGAGAAGTACCGCCACCCGATCAGCTACTTCAAGGGCGCGTTCGGGCTGGTGCTGCTGCGCGAGCAGATCGTCGGGCCGGAGCGCTTCGACCCCGCGCTGCGCCGCTACATCGCCACCTGGGCGTTCAAGCACCCCAGCCCATCGGACTTCTTCCGCTTCATGGAAAGCGAGACCGGCGAGGACCTGGGCTGGTTCTGGCGCGGCTGGTACGAGCACAACTGGCAGTTCGACATGGCCGTGCGCAAGATCGCGCCGATCGACGGCCACTGGTCGCATGGCGCGGAAGTCACCATCGCCAACCTCGGCTAGCTGGTGCTGCCCACCACGCTGCGGGTGACCTACGCCGACGGCAACACGCGGGACCTGCGCGTGCCGGTCGAGACCTGGCAGCAGCACCGCGAGTACGTGGTGCGCGTGGCCGGCACGCAGAAGGTGGTGTCGGCCACACTGGACCCGCTGCATGCCCTGCCGGAAGCGGACCGCTCGAACGACACGCTGAAGGTGAAATAGCCGCGCGCCCCGGTCGACGACCCGTCAGAAAACCAGCCGCGCCCCCAGCATCCAGGTGCGGCCGGGACCCGGTTCGAAGTAGCGCCCGTTGCTGTCGTTGACGATTACCGAACCGACGTAGCGGCGGTCGCCGAGGTTGTTCACCACGACTGACAGTCGCCTGCCGCGAAACTTCGGAAAGCGTCGTTCCAACCTGCGCGCCCGGGTTCCGACTGCTACGCCATGGCTCGCTCGATTCGCATGAGGACCGCATTCCGATCGGTCAGCCATTCGATACCATCGACGTGCACTACGTGCCAGCCGCGCCGACGCAACAGGGAAGCCCGCTGGGTCCTACGATATGCACCATCGTCGGTGTCGCCCTCATCACAAAGAATCGCCACGCGATACGCCCGCCCGGCGACTTCGCCCTCAGCCGCCACATCCACCTTGAAGCGCGAAGCGCCCACATGCGCGCTGGCCTCGATGCCCTTCGCGAACAACGCCTCGATCAGTTGGCCGGCAAGCGGCACGAAGCCCGGCAGAACCCCCTGCGCGCTACTGACGGACGGACTCGCTGCGGCGCGCACCACGTCCAGCACATGCGCGGCGAGCGAGCGATCGCCGCCGGACATGTGGTGGACATACTCCAGATAGGCCTTGAACAGGCGTGGGCCGTCGTTCTTCGCACGCGCCACGCTTAATTGACCAGGATCGAATGAGGCGACCACGACGGCTTCCTGACGTGCACGCGAGACGGCCACGTTCAGGCGACGCTCGCCACCACGCTGGCCCAGCGGCCCGAACCGCGCCGGCACGTAATGCTGCACACCGCGTGTCTTGTGCACGCGTTCCACCGGCGCATGGCCTAGCGAGAAAACGATCACGTCGCGCTCATCGCCCTGCACGCTTTCGATATTCTTGACGAAGGGGCGGTCGTCGAGCCGCTCAAGCGCTTCGGCCGCTCCGTACAGGCGAGCGAACTCCTCTTGCGATGAACGTCGCCGGTCAATGGCGTCAAGTATGGCCAGGCGCTGCGAGAGGTTGAAAGTCACGATGCCGATCGTCGGTGGCTGCGGCCGGGCCAACAGTTCCCCAACGAGGTCCACCACGCGCTCGGCTTCGACATCGTTGCGTCCGCCCTCGTACTTTGCATCGGCTACCGCAATCCAGCGCAGGCTGGCCGGTACCGGTGGCCGGGACGAAGCGGGACAGGTGAGCAGCGCGCCTCCGTACATCGCATGGTTGGAGAACGCAATCAGGTCCTCGTCCTGGCAGCGATAATGCCAGTCGAGCCGCCGTGCCGGCATGCGTAAACGGGCGAGCGTCAGCAGCGATTCCGAGGTGAGGAAATCGGCTGGTTCCGTTTCTTCTTCGGAGTCCGTTTCACCCTCGTCGCGCGTGGCCTTGAAGAAGGCGGTGGGCGGCATCTGCCGGTCGTCACCCGCGATAACCACGCGCCGCGCACGCAGCAGCGCGGGAAAACCGTTGGCGACGGTGCACTGCGACGCCTCATCGAAGATCACCACATCGAACACCGGCTGGCGCGGAAACAACACGACCAGCGTTTCCGGCGACAGCAGCCATACCGGCAACGTGTCGAACAAGCCTTGCACCGCATAGCTGTGTACGAAACTGCGCAGCGGCATCAGGCCGCGCTGCTTGGCCACTTCGTGTTGCAGTTTGTCGCGGGCAGCCTGCGCGGGCGTGCGCCGCGCGTACTTTTCGGCTACGGGCATGGCAAGCAGGGGTGCCGCGTCCGCACCATCGAGCACGCGGTGGCGGGATGCCTGCGCCTGAGCTTCAAGCGCTTCATTCAGTTGGCGAGTGACGTTGTCGTCCACTTCGCCGCTGCGCAAGGCACCCGGTAACGCATCGTGTGCCGCCTGCACGCAACCGATTGCCCACGCCTTCAGCAGAAGGTCCGACCATGCACTGGACGAGGCGTCAGCGCAGGCGGCAATCGCCAGGGGACCACATGCATCCACAGTCAAGGCCTCGGCGAGGTGTCGATCCAGTTCGGCGGCGCGGTCGGCGTGCTGTGCGAAGACGCGATGCCGGATACCAAGCTCTGCAGCCGGGGTGCTCGGAGTCAGGTCATGGAAAATCTCGGCAGCGGCGTGACTGGCCACGACATGTTTGCGCCATGCCTGCGCCGCGGCCAGACGGTCGAATACTGTCTGCCGCCATGCTTTCGCATCGCCGGCAGCCCATGCGTCCAGTGTTGTCAACGCGTTGCGAACGCGCACCAGACAGTGCACAGGTTCGGCGATGTCGGCTACGCGCTGCAAGGATTGGGCAACCTGTCCGGCGTCGCCGACGAGCACCCGTGCAAGTCCGGTCCGGGCGGCGGTCTGGTCGAAACTCGCCCACAGTCGCGCCAGTCGCAGCCGCCGATGCAGGTCGTGCAACAAGGTGGCGTCGATCGGTCGACCCAAGGCATCCGGCCAGACGTCCGCCAGCTGGCGCTTGATGGTGCCACGCGCCTTCCACCAGCCCGGCGACAGGTAACGCAAGAACGAGGTGCCTTGAGTCAAAAGCGCCTGTACGCACTGCTCGAACGCCGGCGTGGCATCGACGCGCACCGGCGCGGGATGGGCCTGCCACGCTTCCGATGCGCTCATCCAGTCCGCCCGCAAGGCGAGCAAGGGTGCGCGGCGATCGTCAGGAAATTCCAACAGAGCCGCCGCCAGGGCGTCGACCTCCTTGAGGGAGGTGAGCGCCTTGTGTGCTCTCAGCAGTTCTTCCATGTGCGACTCGCTGGTGGCGGGCGCGACACCTTGGCGCACTGCTGCTGCTTCCACGGCAGCAGCCGTGCGCACCGCCTGCATGAGCGATTCGGCGAAGGCCGCGCGTGCTTCGCGCGTACTCCCGGCCAGCGAGCGGCGCTGGTGTGTCACCGAGGGGCGCCACGGACTGTCCGACACCATCAAATCGGCCCAGGGCCGGCAAGCCTGCGCCAGCTTCGCCAGCTTGAGCGCGCCGCCAAACGGAAGGCCTGCCAGCGGCGGCATGGTTTGGGGCACGGTATCGGCAATGCCGGCGGCGTAGGTGGCCAGCTTGCCCAGCGGTGGCTCGCCTGCAGTCGAATGGCGCGTGTGCGCGATGCGCGGACGCAGCCGGCCAGTCAATTGCACGACGTCCTCCGCGGTAGACGCAGGCGCAGCAGGGCGGTTTGCCCTCGACTCCAGCCGGTCGTGGATCTTGCGAAACAGCGCCTTGCGGTCATCGACCACGTCGTGCACCACGCCAACCAGAGCGCCGAAGCCGATCCCCGCCAGGCGCTGGGCAACCACGTCCAGCGCCGCGCGTTTCTCCGATACCACCGCCACGCGCTCACCGCGTGCGAGCGCATCCGCCACCAGGTTCACGATCACCTGGCTCTTGCCGGTCCCTGGTGGGCCATCGACGACCATGGCGCGTGTATTGCCCGCCATGCGCACCACATCCACCTGCGAGGGATCGGCGGCAATCACCAGCGTCGGAGCCTGCGCAGTTGACTCGATCGCAGCCGGCTCCGCCGCATGATCCGTGCGCAGGGATGCCGGCAAGAGTGCACTGGCGCAACCCAGCGACGCATGCACATCCGCACCGGGGGAGTCTATTTCAGCGAGCAGTTGCTCATAGTCGTGCAGCAGTTCGGAGCGGGACTGGGGGAACAGACCGATGACGGCGCAGGCTTCGAGCTCAAGTCGGCAACCCTTCCAGGCAACCGTGTCGTCATCGAGCGGGTCGAGCGTATGCAGTGCGGCATCGATCTCGAAAATGTCCATGCCGATCTGGCGCAGGTGATCGGCCAGCGCCACCACGCCCCGGCCGGCGTCGGCCGCCAGTGCGTCGAGCTTGACTGCCTGATCGTCGGCAAAAGGCAGGTTCGCCTTGAGATGGATGAGCCGCAACAGTGCCTGGTTGGCGACCGGTGGCTCATCGGCCACATGCACCAGCGCGATACCGCCGATGCCGTCCGGCTCCAGTTCCACCGGATACAACAGCAGGGGTGCGCGCACCACATAACCGTTCACCACGCCGCGCACGAAACCGACGCCGAGATGCAGGTCGCGCGCACCGGTCTCCTCACGCCGCGCCAGGTGCTCGCGCCGCAGTTCGACAAGCTGGCGCAGGAGACTGGCGGCCTCCTTTGACTCGCCAGCCTGTTCCGCCTGCACCAGCACCACGCGGCGGGCGTCCTGTGCCAATGTCAGGCAGCGATCCGCATGTCCTACCGAGATACGCGACAGTGCGGCGAGATCGAACGCACGACCGACGCGCACTTCGCGCAGCCGCACCGATGGGCTGCGCCCGTCGCCGCTGATGAGCTCGTCGCGCAGGCGCTGGATGGCGCGCAGCAACGCATCCTGCGGCAAGGGCGGCGGCGGTGTCACGGTTGCCGCTGCGTGCCTGGGCGACAACGCAATGGTTCCATCCAGGTCGACCGTCGCGACATCGACTGACGTGGAAAGGCCGGCGTGTTCCAGCGCCGCCGCGAGCCGCGCGAGCACAGCACCCTCACGGCGCGTTTCGCCCACCAGGCGCAACAGCTGGCGCAAGGTGGTCTGCGACCCACCGCGCCGCCAGATGGCGGCGAGATAAACATCCAGCGCCTGCGCGGCATCACGGGCGCGCACTGGCAGCGGCTTGGCGGCGCTCTCCTCACGGCGTTCCACGGTGATCCGGCGGAGCACCGTTCGCATCAACGTACCAAACAACTCCTCGCCGCCAAGCAAGCGGCCGATCTCCATGACACGCGCGAACTCGCGCTCGTCCGCTACGCCGTCGGCCGTGAGTACGTGGATCAGCAGGTTGAACAATGGACGCAGGAACGACGAGCCCCAAGCCTTGGCCAGCGGCGCAAGCTCCTCGACGCGTTGTGCCGCCTGTGCCGGATCGAGCAGGCGACGCCAGTCGGGCACCAGCGAGGCAAAGGTGCGTTCCAGCACCTCGGCCTCTTCATCGCTCAGGTTGTCATCAGCCATCGACACCAGCACGGCAGCCGCCAGCGCCAGCTCGTGCAGTTCCGCGGGCGGTGGCTCCAGGTACTGGAACGCGCCGTCCAGCCCGGGCCGGCGCAATACGCGCTCGATCAGGGCATCCACCTCGTCGAGCGTGCGCGTGCCGGGACCGCAACCGGTCAACTCGCGATACAGCGTGGTCTCGCTGAACAACCACGCGGCCCAGGCACGCACGCCGTGTTCGGGGTGGGTGACGCCCTGCGCACTGTCACCCTCCGCGAGGCACGCCTCCACCAGCTCGCAACACTGGGCGAGATAGCCGGCTGTATCGCCGCCGAGGTCTTCCGCGGGCAAGCCAGTGGTCGCCACCATTTCCAGGCGCAGCAGCGCATCCAGATCCCGCGTGGCGAGCAGAGCGTAGCGATCGGCAGTCAATTCGCGCGCCATCGAAAGAGTGGAGGCGACCAGCGCAAGCTCCACCGGCGCGTCTTCGGCCAGCGCCAGCGACGTGGCCAGCGCACTCACCTGTGCATGCGGCGAGTCCGGCCCGTGCGCGATGAAGTGGCCGAACTCATGACCGATCACCGCACGCAGGGCGCCATCGTCGAGCAGGGACAAAAGCCGCCCCTGGATCTCCATCAGGATCGGCTCGCGCAAGAGGTGCATGGCCGCGTTTTCGCGGCCGGCAGACTGGTAGATCTCGACCGGCGAAGTCAGCCCGAACGCGTCCCGGATCTCGACTGCCGCCATGATGGCCTTGGGCGCCATTGCTTCGGTGAGTCGCACGGCCCGTCCCAGCAACTGGCGGCGCACCGCCTCGGGCTCGGGCAACGCGTATTGCGCTGCCGTCAGGGCCACTCTCGCATCCTGTGCGAGACGCTTTAGCAGCGCATGCTCTACGCACACCCGTACACGCGCCTCTTTGACAATCCGTCCTGGCTCCATGGTCGTCCCCTGCCGCCCCTGTTCTTGCTTATCAAGCAGCGCACGGGCAAGCAAGTCAAGCTGGCGGCCGCCGACTCCTCGTCAGTGCGTCCTTTTCGTGCACCGGACGGACGGATCCGCAGCAGCTCGTTCCAAGATATTCGCTGCCGGGCGCGCAGCGTGCGAACAACACGCTGCAGGTGAATTAGAGCCCGGGCTCTACCCCCTTCCCCGCTTGCAGGGGAGGGCCGGGCGAGCGCAGGGAGTCCTCAGGTGCGGGGGCGCTCTTAAAGCTCCGGCAACGACTGCTGCAACGTGCCGATGCCCTCCCACGGAGCGCGCTTCAACGCCGCCGCCCGCTTCAGCGCCTTGCGCAGGTCGAACGCCGCCGCGCCCTGCACCCGCCCCAGTTCCTCCCAGCGCAGCGGCATCGCCACCGGCGCGCCGGCGCGGGCGCGCAACGACCAGCTGCACACGCTGGTGGCGCCGCGGGTGTTGCGCAGCCAGTCGATGAAGATCAGGCCCTTGCGCCGCGACTTGCTCGAGGTGGCGATGTACTGCTGCGGGTGCCGCGCCACCATCGCTTTGGCCAGCACCTCGCAGAAACGTTTCGCCGTGGCCCAGTCCGGCCCGCGTCGGATCGGCAGCACCACGTGCAGACCCTTGCCGCCGCTGGTGCGCACGAAACTCTGCAAGCCGAGTCCGTGCAGCCGCGCACGGATCTCGCGCGCCCCGGCCACCACCGCCGGCCACGGCACGCCCGGCGCTGGATCGAAGTCGAACACCAGGCGGTCGGGCGCATCGGGCCGGTCCACCTGCGCGCCCCACGGATGAAATTCCAGCGCGTTCATCTGCACCTGTTCGAGCAGGCCGGCCAGGTCGCGCACGTACAGGTAATCATCGACGAGGCCGCCTTTCTCGCGCAGCACGATCGCCTGCACGTGATCGCCCAGTGCCTGCGCGTGGTGCTTCTGGAAGAAGCAGGCGCTGCCACCCCGTCCAGGCAGCGCAGCAGCGACAGCGGCCGGTTCACCAGCTCCGGCAGCATCCAGCGCGCCACCGCGGCGTAGTACGCGGCCACGTCGCCCTTGCTGATCCCGCAGCCCGGGTAGACCACGCGCGCGGCATGGGTGATCGCCGCCCCGCCACGGCATCGGTGCGCGAAGGCCGCGGCCTGCCGCCGGCTGCTGGATCGGAATCGTTCGCGCTCATCGCCTGACCCTGCGATACGGACCTCCGCCTAGGGTAGACGCAAGGCGCGTGCATGGCGCGTCGGGCGAACACCCGGACTCGCGATGACTCCGGATGCGGCAGCTGCGATCAAACTTGCCGGTGCGACTCCGCCGTGCCGCAACCAACTTTCCCGAAGGAGCAGCGACGGCATGTGATATCCGAGCGTGGTCGCTCACTGTGCACCGCGGTCTCCCGACCGCTCCTGCAGCAACAACAGATAGCTGGCGGCAGACCAGCTGAAATTGGGCGATTGATAGCCTTGGCCGGTCAGCGGATCGTAGTTTTCATAGATCGGCGTCTGTTGCGTCAAACCCTTGGCATGGAGCACCAGGCGACGGGCCATATCGTCGGCCTGCAGGTCGTAACCGTAATGCCGAAGGGCTTCAACGCCGAAGTAGGCTTGATCCAGCCACACCGGACCACGCCAATAGCCCTTGACCGGTGAAAACCGCGGATCGTCTGCGGCGAGAGTCGGGAATGGCATGTAGGTGGCGAACTTTCCCGGATCGAGCATCACCCGAACCACGAGCCGGGCCTGCGCTGAGCTCGCTACGCCGGCCCAGAGCGGCGCCCAGCCCTCCGAACCATAAACGCGCACCAGATCGCCGCGGCCGAGCCTGGCGTCGAAGAAGTAACCCCGGGCCTTGTCGAACATGCGCGCCTGGATCGGGGCCTTCATCGCCGCGGCCTCCTCCAGCCACATGGCGTGATCCCTGGTCTTGCCGAGAACGGCGGCGATTCGCGCCAGATCGAGCTTTTCCTTGTAGAGGTAGGCGTTGAGGTCGACAGACTCCTGGTCCATGGACCAGGCGCCATCGCCGTTCTTGAGCATGGCCGCCGAGTCGAAGCGAACGGCATTGTCCATGCCGCTTTCCCACGCGGCGGCGATCCGGGTTCCATCGGTCGAGCCATACTCGACCAGGCCGTTGCGGTCGTGGTCGCGCGCGGCGAACCACCAGCGGTGATAGCGCACCAGCTTGTCGTACATCTCGGCCAGAAAGGCCTGGTCGCCGGTGGCACGATAGATTTCCAGCGTCGCCCAGACCGCCAGCGGCGGCTTGGTATCACGCCAGTTGTTCTCGGCCTTGTCCAGGTAGATGCAATCGGGAACCATGCCGTCCGCGGCCTGATAGTCGAACATGGCGCGCATCTGGTCACGCGCCAGATCCGGTGCGAAAAGCGCGAGTGCGGCGGCATGCTTCCAGGAATCCCACGCCCAGAAGCCGTTGAAGTCGGGGTTGGAGTAAGACGGAATCACGCCGTCATGGTGCAGGTCGCCGCGCGCCGCACGCCAGTTGCCCAGCAGGGTGATGATGGCCTTGGCGGCCACCCGCCTGGCTACCGTGTCGGCCACCCCCGGCAGGTGGCTCGACCGGATGGAGGCGAGATACCCACTCCAGCGCTCGCGGTTGCGACCCCAGGCGGCAACGTCGTCCACGACGGGCGCCGGCGCGTCGTCGAGCAGCGACTGGTCGACAAAGATATCCGCCGTCCGTCCCGCCTCCAGGCGCAGCGGTTGCGCCAGTTCGATCCGGTACCCGGTGCCGTCGAGCGCGGCATGACCGGCATCCCCGCCGACGCGCAAGCGGGTGACGAGCCGTGCCCGGGTACCGGCGAAAGCCTGCACCACCGCGTCGCCATCCAGGCCGAGCCGACTGCCCTGCACGGGAAGGGTACTGCCTTCCACCGCCAGCCCCACCTCGCGCGCGGTAGTCGAGGTGATCTCGATCCTGACGACCGCGCGCCACGAATCCGCGTAGTAAAGCGTCTGGCGAACCGTCAGGCCGGGCGCCACGTAGTTGCGCACCAGAAAGCCGGGCCCGGCATGGCCACCGACCGGTACCAGCGCCATGCGGCTGCCCGCCTCGTGCAGCACCAGTCGGGCGAAGCGCGCCCCGGCCCACTGCCCTCCTCCCGCCAGGCTGTGCACGAACGGCCCGGAGAAGCCGGAGGACGCGTCGCTCGCGGCCGGCAGGCTGTAGCCGTGCCATGCGCCCGCGTCGAAGAAGATGTTGAAGCTGCGGTCCGCGGGGTTCTTCGGCACCCCGTGCATGTCCAGCACATCGAGGTAAGGCGCCGCGTCCGCCGCCGAATCAACCACGGCTGCGGCGTGGGAGCCCACACCGGCCAGCAGCAGCGCAAGAGCCAATGCCACGAAGCGCGATGGTCTGGTCAAGGGATACATCACATAACGCTCCTGTCACGCAGATAGCTCCGCATACATCGCACCGTCGGCACTCTTGCACAGTCCCCGCCCAGGCTGCCACGCAGGGCCACGTCACGGAAACGCGAAGCGCCGGGCGCACAAGGCAACCGGCGCTTCGCGGGCTGGGCAGCGGGCGCGACCAGCCCCAGCCAGGCCATCAGAACTGGTACTTGACCTGGAGGTTGACCTCGCGTCCCTCGATCGAGCGCGCGAGAATCACGCCGCCGCCGCTGGCGAAGCCGAACAGGCGCGCGTTGCCCTCGGTGATGCCGATCTGGTTGGTGAGGTTGGTGCCGCGCAGGGTAACCACCCAGTTCTGGCCGATGTTGGCCATCGCACCGCCGCCGATGTCGTAGTAGTGGCCCAACGGCTGCTGCTGCAGCTGGTCACCGTAGCGGTCGCCCACGTACTCGTAGGTCAGCCACAGCTTCAGGCTGCCCCAGCTGGCCGGAATCACGTAGGCCGGAGTCAGGCGATACTGCAGCTTCGGCTGGCGGTCCAGCCGCATGCCGCTGATGCTGTCGCAGCGGTTGCTGCCGTCCTGCGCCACGTACGGCACGCAGTCGGCGTAACCCGAGTAGTGGCCGTCCATGTAGTTGCCGCTCAGGGCCACCGAGAAGTTCTCGAACGGCTTGACCGTGACCGCCGCGTTGAGGCCCTTGGTCACCGAGCCGTAGATCAGGTTGACCTGGCCCGAGGGCAGGTTGATCGAGTACGGAATGCCGTGGAACAGCCGGCGGTAGGCCACCACGTCGGCGAAGATCCACGGCGCCTGGTACTTGAAGCCCACTTCCATGTTGTGGATCTTCTCGATCGGCGGATGGTCGTGGTTCACCGCGTCGTCGAAGCTCGGCAGGAACACGCCGTCGTTGACGCGCGCGTAGGCGCTCATGTGGTCGGTGAAGGTGTAGTTCGCGCCCAGCGTCCAGGACGGCGCGCTGCGCGAGCTGGACGGGTGGCTGCGGTCGGCGGCCAGGTACTCGGCGGCGTTGTTGTAGACCGTGTACGGGTTGTTGTCGAGGTCGCCCGAGGTAGTGTTCTGGAACCAGCCATTGATGTCGTCGTGGTGGATGCGCACGCCGCCATCGAAGCGCCAATTGCCCACGGTCCACACGTCGGCCAGGTAGAATGCCCAGGTGGTGGCGTGCCACTTCTCGTCGAACGCCATCCACGACTGCGGCGAGGCATTCCAGAACAGGCCCTGCTTGTCCGTGAGCGCATAATTGTTCACGCCGTCGGTCAGGTTGACCACGATCGGGTTGGGGTTGGTCCTGGCCTGCAGCAACTGGTTCAGGCCGTCCTCCTCGACGTGCCGCTCGGAGTACACCGCAGTGTAGTTGCCAAAGGTCAGCGTGTTGCCCTCGAACAGCTCCTTGCTGATGCGGAACTCGTTGCTGACCGAGCTGATCCGCTTATGGATGTACTCCGGGTTCTGGACCGTGACGTTCTCGTTCATGTCCGCCGGCTTGCCGTTGGTGTAGGCGGCCCGGGCGGTGAGGTTGGCGGGCAGGCCGAACGACGACGCGGTACCGGCGATGACGTTGGCCAGCGTGTCCGGATTGTCGCCCGTGCTGAAGAACGCCGTGGTGTCCATGTTGCCGGCGGTGAAGAACAGCTTGTCCGACAGCGACCAGCCGTTGTCGAAATCGAGGTCGAGGTTGGCGCCCAGCACGTGCACGTCGCCGCCCTGGCCGTTGGCCATGTCGATGTGCTGGCCACCCGGCGTGCAGCCGGCGGTGAAGCACGGGCTGAGTTCCAGAAACATGCGGCGGTCGGCGTTGCTGCCGAAGGTGCCGGTCAGCGGACTGAAGCCGGGATAGTTGGAGAACCTGCCGGCCGACGGGTTCAGGATCGGCGTGTCGGTCACCCACTGGTTCTTGTCCTTCAGGGTGCGCGCGAAGAACATGATCGAGCCATGGTCGAGGTCGTGGCTCAGCGTGGCGGTGAGCTGGCCGCCCTTGTCGGCCGGGAACTGCGGATCGCGCACGCCGTCGGACTTGCGCCAGAAGCCGCCGATGCTGCCGTACCAGCCGCTGTCCTTGCCGAGCGGGAAGCCGTAGAAGCCGTCGAGGCGCACCATGCCCTCGGAACCAATGGTGAGGCCGACGTCGCCCGCGGGCTTACTGCTGCCCTCGCGCAGGATGAAGTTGGCGATCATGCCCGGCTGGCCATTGCCGTACAGCACCGAGGTGCCGCCCTGCACCGCCTCCAGGCGATCGATGGTGTCGTCGAGGCGCACCATGGCGTCGGTGAAGTAGTCCCATTTCGGGAACAGCGGCGAGCCGTTCATCTGCATCGTCACGAACGGCGCGCCGCTGTCCGAGGGGAAGCCCGCGACCTCGATGTTCGCGCCGGTCTGGCCGCCGGAGGATTCCGGATAGATACCCGGCGAGATTTTCAGAAGGTCGGCCACGCTGACCGGATTGAGTTCCTTGATCTGCTGCAGGGTCGTCGTGGTGATCGAGTAGCTGGCATCAATCTTGCGAATACCGCCTGCCGCGGTGTTGCCCGTGACGACGACCTGATCAAGGCTCTGCACGGTCTTGTCGGCAGAGGCAGCCTGCTGCCGCTGTTCGACGGAAGAGCTGTTCTTGGCCTTGGATGCCGTCGCGTGGGCCTGTGCTGCCTGCGTTTGTGCGTCCTGTGCATGGAGCACGCCCGTCATCAATACGGCACCGATGGCGGCGGCCAGCATGCGCTTGTCGAGCTTATTCCAACCATTCATTTCGAAAATCCCTCCCCAGACCATGGAATGTTGTTTGCTTCGTGAATTCGATTCGACTTGCAACAGTGCGCGCCGGTATTGCCCGGCTCCCCGCCCCGTGCCCCTGCCATCACCCCGAGCCACAACCCGGGGCGTCGGGAAACATCCTAGCGCAGATTTTTGTATTTGTCCTACTATAGTACTATACGTCAAAAAGCTACTGCAGCAGGGCAGCAGAATCGGCTGCGATGCTCAAGGCACGGTGAAAGCGCCGGTGCCTGGTGCGCCCGGGGCAAAAGCAGCAGGACGTGCGGCGCATGTGGAACAGGGTGAACAGCAGGGTTTGCGATATGCGCGGCGCATCGGCATGCCGGGCACGTCGCTCAAGCCTCGCTCAACGCACCCGTATGGTAGATTTCAGGAATACGCTGCATTGCGACATATGCAATTACGATTGGACCACTTGCATAACACTGGCTGCGCGGCAACTGGCGGCGTCGTCGACCAGTGCCCAATTACGGAGAGAAACGCGCCATGAAGCTTTCGGATGCTCGCAGTTTGCACGGCCAGGTTGTCCGTGAACTGGGCACAAGGATTGTTGCCGGCGACCTGAAGCCCGGCGATGTGCTGCCGCGCGAGGATGTCCTGGCCGAAAACATGCAAGTGAGCCGCAATGCGCTGCGCGAGGCGCTCAAGGTCCTCGCCGCCAAAGGCCTGATCGAGGCCCGCCCGAAAACCGGTACCCGCATCCGCCCTAAGGACGCCTGGAACCAGCTCGACGCCGACATACTTTCCTGGCGTTGCGCATCCATGCCCACCGACGATTTCATCGAAAAGCTCGTCGAAATGCGCGAGATCATCGAGCCCGCCGCCGCCGCCGCCGCCGCGCGCCGCCGCACCCCGGCGCAGCTCGCCAAGATCGACTCGGCCTACCGGCAGATGGAGGCATCGAAGGATTCCAGCGAGTGGGCGGTGGCAGACCTCAGCTTCCACAACGCCGTACTCCAGGCCACCGGCAACGAAATGATGATCTCGCTCTTTTCGGTGGTCGAGAGCGCGCTGGGCATGTTCTTCGTGCTTTCTGCCCAGACAGCCAACGATTTCAAATACTCGCTGCCGCATCACCAGAAAGCCCTCGATGCCATCCGGCGCAACCAACCCGAGGTGGCACGCAAGGCCATGCAGGCGATGATCGTCGACTCGCGCGGCAACCTCGAAAAGCGCCGCAAGAAGGTTACGAGGAAGGCCCGCTAGGCGAGCTCCGCGGCATCCAGCTACAGCCCGCGCAGCACCTCTTCGAGCTTGCCGAGAAACTCCTCCGCATTGGACCGGCTGAATACGACCGGCGGCTTGATCTTCAGCACGTTGTCGTCGGGGCCGTCGGTGGAAAGCAGGACGCGGCGCGCCTTCATGGCTTCCACCGCCGCCCTGGCCCGCCCTGCATCCGGCACCCGCGCCGCACGGTCGCTCACGAATTCAGCGCCGATGAACAGGCCGCATCCGCGCACGTCGCCGATCATCTCGAAGCGCGTTTGCAGCTCGCGCAGGCCGTCCATGACGAACCGGCCGACACCTCGTGCATTCTCCTGCAGTCCTTCCTCCTCGATAACGTCCAGCACCGCCAGCGCAATGGCACAGGACACCGGATTGCCGCCGAACGTATTGAAGTACTCCATGCCGGTGACGAAGCTGGCCGCGATCTCCGCCGTGGTGACGACGGCCCCCATGGGGTGACCATTGCCGATCGGCTTGCCCAGCGTGACGATGTCCGGCACGACGCCCTGGCGTTCGAACGCCCAGAAATGCTCGCCTGCACGGCCGAAACCGACCTGCACTTCGTCAGCGAGGCAGACGCCGCCCGCCGCATGCACGGCGGCGTACACCGCGGGCAGGTAGCCGTCCGGCAGCAGGATCTGGCCGCCGCAGCCGAGCAGCGACTCGGCAAAGAACACGCCGGTGTCCACGCCGCGCTCGCGCAATTCGGCCATGGCCGGCGATACCAGTTGCCCATACTGGCGCCCGGCATCCGGCGTGTCGCGCAGCTGGCCACGGTAGACATCCGGCATGGGTACCACGCCCACATGCGCGCTCTGTCCCATTCCGCCCTTGCCATTGAACTTGTACGGGCTGAGCTCGACCATCGACGGCGAATGGCCATGGTAGGCATGGTCGACCACTACCACGCCCCTGGCGTGCGTATGCGCACGCGCCAGGCGAAGCGCGAGGTCGTTGGCCTCCGTGCCCGAATTGGTGAGGAATACCACCGACAGCGGCGCCGGCAGCGTGGCGGTCAGGCGCAACGCGTATTCGACGATGTTGTCGTGCAGATAGCGGGTGTTGGTGTTGAGCTGCGCCATCTGCGCCTGCCCAGCCGCCACCACGCGCGGGTGACAGTGGCCGACATGACACACGTTGTTGACCATGTCGAGGTAGCCCTGGCCGTGCTGGTCATACAACCAGGCGCCTTGGCCGCGCACGATCTTGAGCGGCTCCCGGTAGGCCACGCTCAGGGTCGGGTTCAGGTGTTGCCGGCGCAGGCGCAGGATTTCGTCGTTGCTGCGCGCCGGCACGTGGCCGGAAGCAGGAGTAGCCGCGCGATCAGTCATGGCTGGATTCCAGGTAAGGCCGCACGATGGCGTCGGACTCGACGCCGACGAGCTGGCGAAGCAGGCCCCGTACTCCCTGCTGGGAGACGAGGACAAAGGGATTGTCGGGCTGTTCGCGATGCGTCCGCGTCGCCATCAGGATGCTGTGGCACAGTCGCGCCAGGATGAACGCGTGAAGCTGCTCCAGCTCGCAGCGATGCAGCGGGTATTCGGCGAGATAGCCACCGACGATTCGGCGCGCGCATGCCACAGGGTCGGATTCATGCTGCATCGCGTAAGTGCACGCAATCGCCAGGTCGGCGAGGCGGAAACTGATGCACATGTCACCGAAGTCGATCACCGCACTGACGTGCTTTCCGCCGTGGCCATCGTCGGCGACGATGACGTTCAAATCGTTGGCGTCGTTGTGCAGCACCGTGATCGGCAGCGTGGTGCGCCATGCCGGCAAGGCCTCGCAGAAGGCACCGGCGTGCCGGCGCACGATATCGCGAAAAGCTGCATCCTCGACATGGCGCACTTCGCTCATCAGGCCCGGCAGGCTCATGATATTCCAGTCGTGCCGGCGCCCGGCGGCCGGATGGCAGAAATCCTTCAAGCCCCGGGTCAGACGGCCGACGGCGCGACCGAGACTTGCATGCAACGCTTCGCACTGCGCCGGCCGCAGGCTGTTGATGGCCTCCGCGTAGGTCGTGCCGGGCACGTAGCTCAGCATGCGCACCAGACACGCCTGTCCCTTGATCGGCAGGCTCAGCAGGTGCTCGCCGTTCACCGCAAGCTGGACCCGCGGGCAACCCAGCGCAGGCTCGCGCGCGGCCAGTTCCATCATGGCCAGGTTCTCCAGCTCGATATCCGCAGGCGACCAGGAGGAGTGCGCCACCTTGAGGACGTACTCGCCGTCCCCGGCATGGATGCGGAAGTTCTGGTCGGCATACGATGGCAACGCGCTGATGGCGCCGTGGACACCCCAGTGACGCCCGGCCAGTTGCAAAGCCGCTTCAGATGTCAGTATGTCCATGGCCCGGATTGACTCAGCAAGGATTGCGGTGAATCTAATAGTAGTATAATTTGACAATTGAACCTGACTACAGGCTTGCCTCCATGCTTCGGCCTTTGTTCGCAGCAGCCCTGACCACCGTCGTGATGATCTCCGGTGCCGCTGCCGGCAGCCGGTCGCAGGCGCGGGGCGCAGCCCTGCTGCACCAGCGCGAGCCGATGAGTTTCGGTGCGTTCTATTACCCGGAGCAATGGCCGCGCGAGCAGTGGCGGCGCGACCTGGACGGCATCGCCAGGCTCGGTTTCGATTTCACCCACATGGGGGAATTCGGCTGGACCTACCTCGAGCCGGAGGAAGGCCGCTTCGATTTCCAGTGGCTCGACGACGCCATCGACCTGGCCAACAAGGCGGGGCTGCGCGTCATCCTGGGCACGCCCTCGGCCGCCCCGCCTGCCTGGATGGGCGAACGCTACCCGGAGGTCTACCGCGTCGACGAACACGGCCAGCGCCACGAGCACGGCATTCGCGCGGAGGTGTCGTTGTCGAATCCGCGCTACCAGGCCTTCGTCGCCCGGCTGGTGACCGCGATGGCGCAGCACTACGGCCATGACCGCCGCGTCTGGGGCTGGCAGGTCGACAACGAGCCCAGCAGCTTCGCCGACTACAGCGACAGCGCGCGCGACGCCTTCCGGCGCTGGCTGCGCGAAAAGTACGGCAGCATCGAGGCGATGAACGCCGCGTGGGGCGGCTCGTTCTGGAGCAGCCGCTACACCAGCTTCGAGCAGGTGCTGCTGCCCAACGCGACGCTGGCTGCCGAGGACAAGCTGAGCCCGCACGCGCTGCTGGACCTCGCCCGCTTCCAGGCGGACACCACCGCGCGCTTCCTCGATGCGCAGGCCGCGATCATCCGGCAGCATGCCCCCGGGCAATGGGTGACCACCAACTACACCAACGTCACCACCGCCACCGATCCGCGCCGCAGCCACGGCCTGGACTTTCCCACCTTCACGCTGTACCCGGTGGCCGGCGCCAACAGCCTCGGCGGCGACAGCTACGCGATCGGCAAGCCGGCCAACCTGATGGAGGCCGCCGCGTATTTCCGCCCCATCAGCGGCACGTTCGGCGTGATGGAGCTGCAGCCGGGCCAGGTGAACTGGGGCGGGATCAACCCGCAGCCGATGCCCGGCGCTGTCAGCATGTGGATGTGGCATGCGTTCGCCTCCGGCGCTTCGCTGCTCGGCACCTACCGCTACCGCCATCCGTTGCGCGGCAGCGAGATGTACCACGAGGGCATCGTCGGCACCGATGGCGTGACGCTTTCGCGCACGGGTCGCGAATTCGCCGACACCGTGCACGCGATCAAGGCGCTGGAGCCGAAGCTCGACGACCACGCCCTGCTGCCGGCCCGCATGGCAGCGCGCAGCACCGGCTACCTGTGGAGCCACGACGTGTTCTGGGACCTGGAGATCCAGCCGCAAACCAGCCTGTGGAACAGCTGGTCGTACCGTAACGGCTACACGCTGGCGGTGAAGAGCACCGGCGCGCCGATGGACTTCATCGCCGCGGACGACGATTTCGGGCGCTACCCGTTCCTCATCGCACCGGCGTACCAGATGGTGGGCGACGCGCTGGCGGCGAAATGGCGCCACTACGTGGAACAGGGCGGGCACCTGATCCTGACCAGCCGCAGCGGACAGAAGAACGCGTCGGGCCATTTCCATGAGGGCCCCTGGGCGGCACCGATCCTCGACCTCATCGGTGACGACGTGGAGGGCTTCGACATGCTGCCGCAGAGCGCCGATGGCAAGGTTTCCGCCGAAGGCAAGACGCACGACTGGCACCGCTGGGCCGACATCCTTTCGCCGCGTCCCGGCACCGAAGTGCTCGCCACCTATGCCGACCACTACTACGCGGGCAAGGCGGCCGCGACGACGCGCCGGTTGGGCAAGGGCACGGTCACCATGATCGGCGTCTCCACCGACGACGGCACGCTGGAGCGCGAGATCGTGCGCAGCGTGTACCAGCATGCCGGCGTGGCGATCGAGGACCTGCCCACCGGGGTGTTCCTGGACTGGCGCGGCGGTTACGGCTTCCTGGTCAATTACAACCCCAAGCCGTTCCAACTGCGGCTCCCCGCCGGCGCGCGGATCGTGCATGGCCGGATGCCGCTGGCACCGGCGCAGGTGCTGGTGTGGAAGGAGCCGTCGCCATGACGCGCAGCGTGCCCGGCCAGTGGCGGGATGCCTGCCCATGAGCGGCCTGATCGGACTGGACTGGGGCACTACCCGGCTGCGCGCCTACCGGATCGACGACGCCGGGCGGGTTCTCGCCGTGCGCACGCAGCCATGGGGCATCCGCAATCTTCCCGACGGGGGCTTCGGCGCCGCCCTGGCCGGCATCACCGCAGGATGGCCCATGCTGCCACGCGTCGCGTGCGGCATGGTCGGCAGCCGCCACGGCTGGCTTGAGGTGCCCTACATCGACCTTCCGGCAAGCGTCGACGGACTCGGCGCCGCGGCCGGGCGCCTTCGTGGCCCCGATGGCCTGGACATCCATATCGTGCCCGGACTGCGCAACGCGCGCGGCCCCGACCTGATGCGTGGCGAGGAAACGCAAATCCTCGGAGCCATCGCGCTGCAGCCGATGCTGGCTACCCGCTCCCACTGGATCCTGCCGGGCACGCACAGCAAGTGGGCCACCGTGGACGGTGGCGCGGTAACCGACTTCCGCACCCACATGACCGGCGAACTGTTTTCGCTGCTGTGGAACCATTCGATCCTCGGCACCGGCGCAAGCGACGCCCCGGCGACGCCACACGCGTTCGAACGCGGCGTGACGGCAGCGCGCGACAGCGGCGCGCAGGGCATGCTGGGCCGCCTGTTCTCCGCGCGATCGCTGATGCTCGATGGCGAGCTGGCGCCAGGCGCCGTATCCGAATACCTGTCCGGCCTGCTGATCGGCGAGGAATTCCGCTCGGCCCTCGCCGGACACCGCTTCCGCGCCGACGAGCGATTCCAGCTGATCGGTGATGCGGCACTGTGCGACCGCTACCGGCGGACGGCGACCCACTTCGGCATCACGCTGCAGGAGCCGATCATCGACGCCGCCGCATACGGACTCTGGCAAGTCGCCGGCCAGATCGGCCTCATCCATCGTCATGGGCGGCTGGCGCCCGGGGAATTCGCATCGTGCTGAACACATGGCTTGAACGGCTGCCCCTGGTCGCGATCCTTCGCGGCATCCGTCCCGACGAGGCCGTTGCCGTCTGCCAGACACTCGCCCAGGCCGGCTTCCGCATCATGGAAGTGCCGCTGAACTCGCCGCAGCCGTTCGACAGCATCCGCAACATCGCCCAGGCGCTGGGCAAGGACTGCCTCATCGGCGCGGGCACCGTCATGACCGCGGCACAGGTCGACGAGCTCGCCGCGGCGGGCGGCCGGCTGGTGGTAATGCCGCATGCGGACACCGCCGTCATTCGCGCCGCCAGGCAGGCAGGCATGCTCTGCATGCCCGGCGTCGCCACGCCCACCGAAGCGTTCAGCGCGCTGGACGCCGGCGCCGACGGGTTGAAGCTCTTCCCCGCCGACCAGGTAACGCCGCAGGGGCTCAAGGCCTGGCGCGCGGTGCTGCCCCGCGATGTGCCGGTGCTGCCCGTCGGCGGCATCACTGCCGACAACATGGCGCCATGGGTTGCCGCTGGCGCCCGCGGGTTCGGCCTTGGCTCGTCGCTCTTTGCGCCTGGCATCGAACTCGGCGAACTCAGCCGCCGCACGCTTTCCTTCGCACAGGCCTGGGCCGCCATCACGACAAGCTCAAAGGAACATCACGCATGAAGATCACCCGACTCACTACGTTCCTGGTGCCGCCGCGCTGGCTGTTCCTGCGCATCGACACCGATGCCGGCATCTGCGGCTGGGGCGAGCCGGTGGTGGAAGGCCGCGCACACACCGTGGCCACCGCGGTCGACGAACTTTCCGATTACCTGGTCGGCAAGGACCCACGCCATATCGAGGATCTGTGGAATGTGATGTACCGCGGCAGCTTCTATCGCGGCGGCCCCGTCCTGATGAGTGCCATCGCCGGCGTCGACCAGGCGCTGTGGGACATCAAGGGCAAGCATCTCGGCGTACCGGTGCACGAGTTGCTAGGCGGTCCGGTGCGCGAGCGTATCCGCGTGTATTCGTGGATTGGCGGCGACCGCCCGGCGGACACGGCCAGGGCAGCCAGGGCCGCGGTCGACCGCGGCTTCACCGCGGTCAAGATGAATGGCACCGAAGAGATGCACTTCATCGACAGTCACGCCAAGGTCGAGCGCGTGCTGGCGAACGTGCAGGCCGTGCGCGAGGCTGTCGGCCCGCACATCGGCCTGGCTGTCGATTTCCACGGTCGCGTGCACAAGCCGATGGCCAAGGTACTGGTGCGGGAACTGGCGCCGTACAAGCTGATGTTTATCGAGGAACCCGTACTTTCCGAGCATCTGGATGCGATTCCGGAGCTCGCCAATATCACCTCGGCACCGATCGCGCTGGGGGAACGGCTGTATACGCGCTATGACTTCAAGCGCGTGCTGCAGATGGGTGGCGTCGACGTCATCCAGCCCGACCCCTCGCATGCCGGCGGCATCACCGAAACACGCAAGATCGCGGCCATGGCCGAGGCCTACGACGTGGCGCTTGCATTGCACTGCCCGCTCGGTCCAATCGCGTTGGCGGCAAATCTCCAGCTCGACGCGGTGTGCCACAACGCCTTCATCCAGGAGCAGGGCCTGGGCATCCATTACAACGCTGCCAACGATCTGCTCGACTACGTGGCCGACCGCAATGTATTTGCCTATAAGGACGGCTACGTCGCGATTCCCGGCGGCCCGGGCCTCGGCATCGAGATCAACGAAGCCTACGTCATCGAGCGCGCCAAGGTCGGCCACCGCTGGCGCAATCCGCTGTGGCGCCACGACGACGGCAGCGTCGCCGAATGGTGAGCACGACAACGGTACCATCCACCGATCGCGGAGCCTGCTGATGCCTTCGTTCGCCACCTATCCCAGCCTGGTCGAGCGCAGCGTACTGATCACCGGCGGCGCCAGCGGCATCGGCGCGGCCTTTGTCGAAGGTTTCGCTCGCCAGGGTGCGCGGGTAGCCTTTCTCGACATGGACGATGCCGGTGCCGCGTCGCTATGCGCATCGCTGGCCGACGTGCCGCATGCACCGCACTATCTGCACTGCGATCTCACCGACCTGGGCGCGCTGCAGGCGGCGGTCGCCGCCGCCCGCGCGCGGATCGGACCCATCGCCGTCCTGGTCAACAACGCAGCCAACGACACACGCCATGCACTGGCCGACATCGACCCGGCCGATTTCGAGCACAACGTGGCGGTGAACCTGCGCCACCAGATCTTCACCACGCGGGCGGTGATCCCCGACATGCGCCAGCTCGGCGGCGGCTCGATTATCTGCCTGGGCTCTACCGGCTGGATGAAAAAGAACGCGGGCTACCCGCTCTACGCAATGGCCAAGGCGGCCGTGCACGGTTTCGTCAACGGCATGGCGCGCGAACTCGGCCAGCAGCGCATCCGCATCAACAGCCTGGTGCCGGGCTGGGTAATTACCGCCAAGCAGGCGCGCTTGTGGCTGGATGATGCTGGCCGTGAGGAAATTGCGCGCACCCAGTGCATGCCAGGCTTTCTGATGGCGGACGACCTGGCACGCGCCGCCCTGTTCCTCGCCGCCGACGACAGCCGCATGTGTACCGGGCAGGATTTCATCGTGGACGGCGGCTGGGTATGACCGCCCCGACCGTACCGGCAGCGGTGGATGTCGCGCTGGATGCCGGCAATGCTTTGGGCGAAGGCATCGTTTGGTGCGAGCGCGCCCAGGCGCTTTACTGGACCGACATCCAGCGCGCCATGCTGTACCGTCTTCACCCTGCCAGTGGCGCGCTGGAACAGTGGCCGATGCCCGAACGCCTGGCCTCGTTCGCACTGTGCGAAACCGACGGCTGGCTGCTGCTGGCGCTGGCCTCGCAGCTGGCGTTTTTCCGTCTCGCCGACAACCAACTGCAGACGCTGCACCAGGTCGAACCCGGGCTACCCACGCGCTGCAATGATGGCGCCTGCGATCGCCAGGGTCGCTTCGTGTTCGGCACAATGCACGAACCCGCTGAAGGCAGCAGGCAGGCGCTCGGCAGTTTCTGGCGGCTCGACGTCGACCTCAGCCTGGAACGGCTCGCACTGCCGAATGTCGCCATCAGCAACAGCATCGCCTTCAGTCCCGAGGGCACGACGATGTACTACTGCGATTCGTTGTCGCGCAACATCCAGTGCTGCGCGTATGGCGACACGCTTGGCACGCCGCATCTGTTCGCGGATCTAGGGGACGTTGCAGGCGAGCCGGACGGCTCGTGCGTCGATGCCGATGGTTCACTCTGGAACGCGCAATGGGGCATGAGCCGCGTGGTGCGCTACCGGCCCGACGGCCGCGAAGACCGTATCGTGCCTGTGCCTACGCGCCAACCGACCCGGCCCGCCTTCGGCGGCGCCGCGCTCGACACGCTCTACGTCACCAGCGCCCACGACGGCCTCGACTCCGTCACGCTGGCACGCGACCCGCTGGCCGGTGCGCTGTTTGCCGCGCGTGTCGGCGCGCACGGCCTGCCCGAGCCACGCTTCGCCGGGGTGCCATCCGTTGCCATGCACCGGGATCCGCCGAACCAGCAGCAAGCCAGGTCGCACAGACGCCACCGCATCCATCCGGGGAGAAACCCATGAACGCCATCATCGCACCACCGGCCGCCGCCCATCCCAGGGCCACCGCCGTATTCACCTGCATCCTGGGTGCCCTGGCCGGCTTGATGTTCGGCCTCGACATCGGCGTCATCTCCGGCGCCACCCAGTTCATCCAGAAGGACTTCGGCATTTCCGACAGCACCCTGGAGCACATCGTCAGCTGGATGATGCTGGGCGCGGCGGTCGGCGCCGTAGCCGCGGGCTGGCTGTCTTCCCACCTGGGCCGCAAGCGCTCGCTGATCGCCGGCTCGCTGCTGTTCGTGCTGGCCTCGGTCGCCTGCGGCGCGTCCGACACGGTGTCCATGCTGCTGATCTCGCGCCTGGCACTGGGTGTGTCCATCGGCGTGCTCACCTTCACCGCGCCGATGTACCTGGCGGAGATCGCTCCGGAGCGCATCCGCGGTGCGATGGTCTCGCTGTACCAGCTGATGATCACCATCGGCATCCTGCTGGCGTTCCTGTCCGACACTGTCTTCAGCTACAGCGGCAACTGGCACTGGATGCTGGGCATCATCGCCATCCCCGGCGCGCTGTTCCTGCTCGGCGTGTTCGCGCTGCCCGACAGCCCGCGCTGGCTGATGATGAAAGGGCGCCGCGACGAGGCGCTGGCTGTGCTGTCCCGGCTGCGCGGCAACCCGGCGCTGGTCGAGCGCGAGGCGGCCGACATCCAGGAGCAGCTGCGCGCGCCCCAGCGCGGCTGGCACATGTTCCTGGAGAACCGCAACTTCCGCCGTTCGGTAGGCCTGGGCGTGCTGCTGCAGATCATGCAGCAGCTCACCGGCATGAACGTGATGATGTACTACGCGCCGCGCGTATTCGAAAACGTCGGCTTCGGCACCAGCACGCAGATGTGGAGTACGGTGATCGTGGGCCTGACCAACGTGCTGGCCACCTTCATCGCCATCGGCCTGGTCGACCGCCTGGGTCGCAAGCCGATCCTCTACGTCGGCTTCCTGATCATGGCTGTCAGCCTGGGCATCGTCGGCACGATGATGCACCTGGGCATCGCCACCCGCAGCGAGCAGATCTTCACCGTCGTCATGCTGCTCTTCTTCATCGTCGGCTTCGCGATGTCCGCCGGTCCGCTGATCTGGATCCTGTGCTCGGAGATACAGCCGCTGAAGGGCCGCGATTTCGGCATCGGCGCCTCGACCTTCGCCAACTGGATCGGCAACTTCATCGTCGGCGCCACCTTCCTCAGCCTGCTCAACGGCATCGGCCACGCCGCCACCTTCTGGCTCTACGGCGCGCTCAACCTGGTGTTCATCGCGCTGACCTTCTGGCTGGTCCCGGAAACCAAGGGCGTCACGCTGGAGCAGATCGAGCGCAACCTGATGGCCGGCCAGCCATTGCGCTTGATCGGCAGCAAACCATGGACGGAACAGACCACCGCATCATCCGGCGTCGGCAAGCTGGAAACCCGCCTGGAAGGCACCGCTCCCTGACTGGAACGAACGCGCGGCGGTGACGTGGATGCGCGGCGGGGAAATGCCCTGCCGACAGGACCTGCCGCAACCCCTGTCGCCAACGGATACGCCGGGCCTGGCCTGTTCGTTCCCTGCCGGCGCCGCGCTCCGCCGTCGAATCCACTGCCCATGCTTCGGGAGGCGCACGATGGCCACAACACAAGCAGCAAAGAACGAACCGGGCCTGCGTCGCGTGCTGGGAACGTGGGATCTGGTGCTGTTCAACATCGCGGCGATCGTCGCGTTGCGCTGGCTGTCGATGGCGGCACAGGTCGGGCCTTCAAGCCTGGTTCTCTGGCTGCTGGGACTCATTGGCTTTTTCATCCCGCTGGCCCTCGCGGTGCTGGAGCTGAGCTCGCGCGTACCCGGACAAGGCGGCCTGTACCTGTGGTCGAAGACGGCATTCGGCGACATGCATGGCTTTATCGCCGGCTGGACTTACTGGGTCTCCAACCTGGTCTATTTCCCGTTCGCGCTGCTGTTCAGCGCCGGCATCTTTCTCCATGTCGGCGGCGACCGCTGGCTGGCGCATGCCGGCGACAGCGGCTACCACCTCGTGTACTGCCTGACGGTGCTGTGGGCCGCGACCGGGCTGGGCATCTTCGGCCTCGAACGCGTCAAGTGGCTGCAGAACATCGGCGGCATCGCGACCTGGTCGGCAGCGGCACTCATCCTCGCCGCGGGCGCCGTGGCCACGTACCGGCTCGGCCAGGCCACGACGATCACCGCAGCGAACGTGATGCCCGACTTCGGCAAGCTCGCGACCTTTTCCACCTTCGCGACGATCGCCCTCGCCTTCCAGGGCCTTGAACTCGGGTTGATACTCGGCGGAGAAATCAGGGATCCCCGCCGGCAGATTCCGCGCGCCACGCTGATTTCCTGCGTGGTGATTGCCGCCATCTATATCGCCGGCACCGCATCCTTGCTGATCGCGCTGCCCGCGTCGACGATCGACATCATCGCCGGCATTCCCCAGGCACTGTCTGCAATCGGAGAACGGATCGGCCTGCCGATGTTCGGGCCGCTGACCGCAGGGCTCGTCACGATCGGCACGATCGGCTCCATCTCCGCGTGGATCACGGGTACGGCGCGCCTGCCCTTCGTGGTCGGCGTCGACCGCTATCTGCCCGCCGCGCTGGGGCGTCTGCACCCCAGGTACGGCACGCCCCATGTGGCCTTGATTACCCAGGGCATCCTGACGTCACTGGTGCTGACGGCTGCGCTGTCCGGCTCTAGCATCCACGAGGCCTACATCATCCTGGTCGACATGACCGCCATCATGTCGCTGTTGCCTCTGCTGTACATCCTGCTGGCATTCCCGCTGTTGCGCCACCGCGCCGCCGGTCGCAACGAAGGCGTCAACTTGTCCCCCGGTGGCACCCTCGGCTGCTGGCTGGTCGGGCTGACCGGTTTCACAGTTACCTTGCTGGCGATCGTCACCTCGATGATTCCACCTGCCGACAACAGCAGCCCCGGCCTGTTCCTGCTCAAGGTGGTGGGCGGCTCGGTGCTGCTGATCGGCGTCGGGCTGATGTTTTACCGCCGCGGCCAACAGCAAGCCGGACAGGTCTCGCCCAACTCCTGGCCCGATATCCCGGGCGAAACAGCTGACCGGCAAAACCCGGCCTGTCCGGAACAGGCCGACGCGGAGTGATGCCGTCGTCGATGGTATGGCCGTTCTCCGCTGCGAAATTCGCACGGCTCCGGGCGTAATTATTGCGCCTCCGAACTTCATTTCGGCGGTCAGCACGCGCGGCGAGTTGCGGTTCGCCTGCTGTCCGGGAACCCTGACGACGGCCAAGTTCATCGACTTCCTCAAGCGGCTCATGGTCCATCGTGACAGCCCTGTCTTCCTCATCGTCGATGGTCATCCGGTGCACCGTTCGCGCGCCGTGAAACAGTTTGTCGCCAGCACGCAAGGACAACTGCGTTTGTTCCAGTTGCCGCCGTACAGCCCGGACCTGAATCCGGACGAGCTGGTGTGGAATCACCTCAAACGGCACAAGCTCGGCCGGTTGGCCTTGAGCGGGCCCGATCATCTCAAGCGTCACGCCATGGCTTTCCTGCGCTCTCTACAGAAAAGTCCCGCCCTGGTACGTGGCTTCTTTCAACATCCTGCCGTCCGCTATGCCGCCTGACACGTTCGGACACTTTCTTTCAGCTTAGTATATCTAGGTTCAATGGTAGATACCTACAAATCCGAAGTCAGGGCTCATAGCAAGGAACTGGATTGTCTGCGGAAAAAACTGGCTGCGCTGAAGTCGTGCGATCAGTGCCGTAAGGCCATTGAGGACCGAATTGTTCGTGAAGAAGATATGAAGGGACGATATGAAAACTGGCTCAGGAAGAATTTCTATGAATAGATCCATATGCGCTCTGATTCTATTCATACTCTCGGTGACCTACGCTTACGGCCAAACCTCCTTAGTTCGGCCCGTGGGAGTCACCGTGGAGAACGGTCGACACTACTTCGACTTGCAGGTATGGAACTGCACAGATCGCGATATCGTGGTTCCTCTTGCAAATCTCCCCTGGGGGCAGAACACGTTAGGACTAGTCCTATACCCTGCCGGCCGGTTAGCTGGGGAGCCTTTGAAGGAGAGCATTCCTGTTGCTGACTTCCCAGACAGCAAGATCAAGATCCAAGCTAAGGGTCATGTTGAGGGTAGAGTCGATCTGGATTCCCGATTTGTCGGCATCGCTCGCTACGCGGGACGCGGTAATCTGCTTATATTTTGGGAGTACGACTTGAGCCTGATCATTGGTGGCAATTCGCAATTTGTTGGAGGCATGGTTCCCTTTGGCGGAGCTAGCCAAACCAAGAACGTGACGGGCATTGCATGTAAATGACTAAGCGTCTTGAGCGACGGCGTCGCTACGCCAGCTAGTGGCGCGACGTCCCCCGCTTTGAGTAGCGGGACAGTTTAGAGTCCGGGTTCACTGTAACTGCTTCGCGTAGGCGGCGGGTGTCAGCCCGCCCAACGCCTTCTTTGGTCGTTCTTCGTTGTACTCGCGGCGCCAACGTTCGATCTCGGTGCGGGCGTGCTGCTTAGGCGAGGATCCAGGGCGGGAATCGCCTCAAGAACGTCCAATCCTAGAAACGAAAAACCCCCGAAAGATCGGGGGTTTATGGACGGAATCAGTACAAGGACGGCCTAAGGTATGTCCTAGAACGGAATATCGTCGTCCGCGAAGCCGTTGTCGGCCGGAGCCGGCGCCGGGGACTGGCTCGGCGCGTTGCCATAGTCGCCGCCGCGCGACTGGCCACCACCGTAGCTGCCGCCGCCCTGGCGCTGGCCACCCTGCGGGCGCTCGCGCTGGTAGCCGCCGCCGGCGCCGCCTTCACCGCCGGGGCCACCGAGCATCTGCATGTCGCTGGCGATGATGTCGGTGGAGTAGCGCTCGATGCCTTGCTTGTCGGTGTACTTGTCGGTGCGCAGCGAACCTTCGATATAGACCTGGCGGCCCTTCTTCAGGTATTCGCCGGCGATCTCGGCCAGCCGGCCGAAGATCTTCACCCGATGCCATTCGGTACGCTCCTGCTTCTCGCCGCTCTGCTTGTCGGTCCACGACTCGGTGGTGGCCAGGTTGAAGCTGCAGATGGCGGTACCGCCGCCGGTGTGGCGCATTTCGGGGTCCGCGCCAAGGTTGCCGACCAGGATGACTTTGTTGACGCCACGTGCCATGGGAGTGTCCTCGTTGAGCCGGCCGCAAGTCTGCGTTGGGTTGCGCCCGGAGTGATGGATCGGGCTGGCTATGATAACCGCGGCGGTCGACGAATCCAGCGGCCACCGACCCGCGCCCTTGCCAGCCGCGGGCGGCCCCGGCGGTCGGCTCAGGCCCGCGCGCCGTCGGGGGGCGAGGTCGCCGCAGCCGTCTCCGGCAGACGCTCCACGCCGTAGCCGGCGGCGTCCCACGCCTCCAGGCCGCCCTGCAGCGGGCGCACCCGCCGGTAACCCTGGGCCATCAGCAGCTTCGCCGCCCGCGCCGCGGAGACCTCATTCGGGCAGTTGCAATAGACCACCAGCTCGCGGTCCAGCGGTATGCCGTGCAGCAGCTGGTCAAGGCCGCCATCGTCGACCAGCAGCGCGCCGGGCACCACCCGCGTATCGAGCTGGCGCGTCTGCGCCGGTCGCACGTCGACCACCACCGGGGCATGTCCGTCGGCGATCTCGCGGTACAGCTCGTCCACCGAGATGCGCGCCATCCGCAGCGTGCGCAGCAGGCGCTGGCGCCGCCACCAGCGCAGCAGCACGTAGAGCGTCAGCAGCCCCGCCATCAGCTCGATCGCCAAGGTGCCGGCGCTGGCGATGGTGGCCAGCAGGCTATCGACCTGCGCGGCGAACAGGTAGCCGAGCCCGACCGCCAGAGTGGCCCACCACAGCGAGCCCAGCCCGTCGAACAGCGCGAACACCGGCAGCCGCAGGCCCATCGCGCCGACCAGCGAAGACGATACCGTCGACAGCCCCGGCACGAACTTGGCGATCAGCAGCACCCCACCGCGCCAGCGCTGGAAGTGCAGCTCGGAACGCGCCACGCACGAATCCGGCGACAGCGAAATGCGGCACAGCAGGCGCATCACCCCGGCGCCGTAGCGCCGGCCGGCGGTGAACCACGCCAGGTCGCCCAGCACCGCGCCCGCCACCGCCGCGCCGATCGCCCCCGCCGGCGCCACCTGCCCGCCCGCCGCCAGCGCCCCGGCCACCACCAGGGTCGGCACCGCCGGCAGCGGTGCGCCGAGCTGGGTCAGCAGCACATTGAGGAACACCAGCAGCACGCCGTATTCGGCGATCAGCGCAATGATTTCATGGGCCATCGGGCGGTTCTCGGCTCGCGGGCCAGCGGGTCGTGGCAACCCATGATTGGGCCGCCTCGCCGCTATTGCAAACCCCCGCCGCGGCAGCGGCGGCCGCCATCGCACCTAGGGCGGTAGAAACGCCAGCCTGTAAAATACGGCATGGCCACGACCTACCGCCCGTACGCTCCCGAGCAATCCCTGCTGCTGCCGCCGTTGCTGACGGACTGGCTACCGGAGGGGCATTTGGCGTATTTCGTCTCCGACGCGGTGGATGCGCTGGACTTGAGCGTGTTCCACGCTCGCTACGAGGGCGACGGCCGGCGTCGGCCGTCGTTCGATCCGGCGCTGATGGTGAAGGTGCTGGTGTACGCCTATGCCAGCGGTGTGTTCTCCTCGCGCAAGATCGCCAAGCGGCTGGAAGAAGACGTGGCGTTTCGGGTACTGGCGGCGGGCAACTTCCCGGCGCACCGCACGATCCGCGAGTTCCGGCAGGTGCATCTGAAGGCGTTCTCGATGTTGTTCGTGGCGGTGGTGCAACTGGCGCGCGAGGCGGGGTTGGTGAAGCTGGGGCGCGTGGGCATCGACGGCACCAAAGTCAAGGCCAACGCGAGCAAGCGCAAGGCGATGAGCTATGGCCGGATGCGCGAGGAAGAGGCGCGCCTGAAGACGGAGATCGCGGCGCTGCTCAAGCGGGCCGAAGTGGAAGATCGCCAGGAAGACCAGCACTACGGCAAGGACCACCGCGGCGATGCATTGCCCGAAGAACGTAAGCGACGCGACGAGCGCTTGCAAGCCATACAGGCGGCGAAGGCGCGGCTGGAAGCGCGCCAGCGCGAGGCCGATCACGAGGCGGGCCGAAGTGACGACGATCCCACGCGCGGCCCCAAAGGCGGCCGTTGCAAGCGTGCCTTCGGCGTGCCCGAAGACAAAGCGCAAGACAACTTCACCGACGCCGAATCGCGCATCATGAAGACCGCCGACGGCTTCCAGCAGGGCTACAACGCCCAGGCTGCCGTGGACGAAGACAGTCGCCTCATCGTCGCCACCGCGCTCAACGCCAACGGCTCGGACAACCCTCAGCTGCTGCCGATGATCGAAGCCGTCCGATGCAACACCGGCGCCGCGCCCGCCATGACCTTGGCCGATGCCGGCTACGCCAGTGAAGCCAACCTCGCCGAACTGGAAGCCCGTGGGATGGCCGCCTGCATCGCACTGGGGCGGGAAAACAAGCCGGCACGCAAGGCCGATCCCGACAAATTTCCGGCCACGTAACGCATGGCCGAGCGCCTGGCCACGGCCGAAGGCAAGGATCACTACCGCCGACGCAAATTCATCAGCGAACCGACCTTCGGCTGGATCAAGCAAGCCCTCAGCTTCCGCCAATTCAGCCTGCGCGGCCTCGCCGCCGTCACTGGCAAGTGGAACCTCGTGTGCCTGGCGCTCAACTTGCGCCGCCTGCACCGCATGGGATGGACGCCGGCATGAAAGAAGGCCGATGGAGCCCCGTTCACCCCATTCGACGCCCGCCTGACGGGCGTAGGTAGCCCCTCAACCGCCAACCACGGCTTCTCGCTTCGCGCCGAATGCTCTTCAGCTGTCACCCGCCGCGGCGCCGTGGGTGCCTGACAACCCGGTATTTGCGGTCCTACCGCCCACGCTCCTAGATTCGCAGCTATGACAATCCGCACGGCCGGGAGTTTCTCAACAGTCTGCTAACCCTATGACCTTATTGCTCACCATCCCAGGCGTGTGAATACAGGGCAGCGTCGCAACGGCCGTGGACGTCATGCCCAAGGTATCTCCACCGAGCATTTACGATGTCGACGTGTTTCGTCGTCCCTTTGCCTCAAAAAGGCTTGTCTACCACCAGATAAATCGTTAGCACCACCAAAATCACCGGCAGTTCGTTGAGCCAGCGAAGGGATTTCGACGATGGCAGCGCGCCACCTTCTGTATTCAGCTTCAACAAGTGACCAACCCACATAAAATAAACCAGCAGCACCGCTACTAACCCAAGTTTGGTATCAATCCAGTAAGTCGAAGAGGTCACATCAGGGAGCTGACGCGGCCAGATGCGCCAGCCTTCCCACAGCGCCAGTCCGAACAACAACATCAGGCAGAACATGAAATTGCCAAACGCGTACAGCCGCCGCCCCATTAGCTGAAGTCGGTTTTGCACCGTAAGCTCATCACCTGCCTCAGCAATGTTAACCAAGATCCGAGGCAAGTAAAATACTGAAGCCACCCACGCCATTACAAACAGTAGATGCAGCGTCTTTATTAGCAAATACATAACAAACCTCGACCTGATTACCTTGACCCTCAGCCATGAAAATTGCTGGCCATCCGCAAGACCGGCTCCGCATGAGGCCTGCACGGCATCATGGCCCGGGCCAGACGCGGCAGCATCTCGCGCAGACGAAACCGCCGGTTGAAACGGTAGGCAGCCTCGGCCAGATAGCGCCGCGCGTATTTGCCCTGGCGGATGGCATGGTAGCTGCCACTGATCGCGCGCTTGACGTTACCCAGCAGTACGTTGACCCAGCGTGCCCCGCGCACCTGGCAGGCCGCTCGTCCGCCGGTCGTTTCCAGCACCGTGTGGGCATGGCCGGCGTCGGCCACGCGGCGGAAGCAGTACAGACCGTCCCTGAAGACCTCGGCATCCGGCGCCAGATACCGCGCCTGCCAGTCCTTGATGCTTTCATCGTCGAAGCCACGCACCTGCTCGATGACTGCATGGGCCGGGTGCTCCAGTCCGACATCGGTCTCCACCGCGATCAGGAATGTCTGCTTGTTCGGCGAGCCGCAGCCGGGCTTGCCGCCGTTGAATTTCCCGCCCAGATAGGCGTCGTCGATCTGTACGAACCCAGACAAATGGCGCGGCGCCTCGCGCTCGGCCATGGCCCGCATGATCTTGTGCTTGACGCGCCAGGCGGCCTTGTACATCAGCTCCAGCGCCGCCATGTCGGTCTTGGTCGAGGTCAGCAAGTGGATGGCCAGCATCCAGGTGCGCAGCGGCAGCTTGGTCGCCTGCAAGATCGTGCCGCTGAGGAGGGTCGTCCGGTGCCCACACGCGCGGCACTGGTAATAGACCTGTGCGCCTCGGCGGAACCGGCAGCGCCGACGCTCGTCACAGGCCGGGCAGCGGAAACCCTGCGGCCAACGCGACCGGTACAGCGCGCGGTAGCACTTCGCTTCGGTGCCGTACTGCTGCATGAACTCCACCATCGACAGACCCGGCTGGAACTGGACAAGATTCATGGCCATCGTGTATTACCTCGGTGTCAACGATGGCGCTATCGTCCGCCGGCGGCGTCGCAGATCGCGCGACGGGCGACTGAGGGTCGAGGCTAATCAGGAATCCAGAAATACCAGACAACGCCATTCCTGATTAGCGTCGAACTTCAGCCGAAAATTTGTATGGGAACCATGCCGCCACCGGCATTCCGTGACACCGCGGACCTCGGTCGGTATTTACGGGCCAAGAGACCGCATAGTGACGCCATTTCTATTTAGTTCAGTAGCTGAAGTTCGGCGCTAAATCAGGACACCATTTCATCATTTAACGAGACGTACCGGGTATGCTCCGCAAAAACACTAGGATGGCTTTTGCATCATCCGAAGTCAAATTTGCGTCTCCGCCCTTGGGAGGCATTCCCATCGCTGCACCCGCCGTCTGGAAACCATTCATGATGTGATCAATCAGCGCGGGGTCAGCTTGCTTCAACCGACCGCTATTTATCAAGTCCGGCACACCTGGAAATGCGCCTTGTGCGTTGGCGCCATGGCAGGATGCGCAATTTGCTTCATATAAACCCTTTCCATCAGCGGCAGATGCCACCGGAACAACCGCAAGCGCAAGCATGGAAAACATAAATACATAACGGTATTTCATTGTGAAACCTCCTTTCATGGTCAAAATCGACGGCAACCGATAAAACTGATGCCACGCCTGATACAAAACAGCTGTCGTCGCGCCAAACGTTCAATCACAAATAATGCAGTGGATAATTCAAAAAATCGCTTGCATCTAAAATCCATATATAAAGCGCAATGAAGACAAGAATTATCGCACCATGTTATTTGACGATATAAACGTCTTAATTGTATACCGCCTAGCAGGCTGTTGAGAATGCTCCTTTCGGAGCCGTCGTGATAGACCTTCTCTACCGACGCAGGGGCATGTGCGGCCTCGACAGGAGCCGTTTTTCGGATGTCGGACGCACGTCTCCTGTCATGGCCCATGTCGGGATGGGTTCCACCACTCCCCGATGCCGCCAAGCCGGATCAGGTTGTACGCCGCAAACGTCCACGTCACCCAGCCGCGCACCTTGGGCAGCGAAACCATCGGCAGCTTGTCCAATCCGCCGACGGTCTTGATCCAGCCGAAGCCCTGCTTGATGCGCTTGCGTACCTGCAGACTCATCGCATAGCCCTTGCCGCGCGCCTGGCGCGCATCGATGGCGCTGCGTCGGCCCTTGGTGTTGCGCGCAATGTGGGGCTTGATGCCTCGAAGCGTAAGCGCCTCCACGAAGTCGTGCGTGCGTAGCCTTTGTCCGCGCCCAGGGTGGCGTCACGGCACACGCCCGTCGCGTCCAGCAGGTCGAGCGCGCCATCGCGTGCGCCCGTGCGACTGGCGTGGCGCACGTCCACGCCAACGACCAGGGTATGGCGGTTCTCCATAACGCATTGGCCAGGTAGCTCAGCTTGGCTTCCTTGCCTTCGCCCTTGCGTATCAGGCGCGCGTCGGGATCGGTGGTGAAGGCGTGCGTGTCGTTGCTGCGCGCCTGCCCGTGGAAATCCCCGCCATCGCCGCCGCTGCTGTCCTTCGGCCGGAAGCTCTTGTGCGAGGCCCAGGCTTCCAGCAGCGTGCCGTCCACCGAGAAGTGTTCGTCGCTGACCAGATCCTGCACGCGCGCCATCAGCACGGTGTGCTCAAAGAACTGCCGTACGATCGGCGCGTCGAACAGGCGATCCCGGTTGAACGAGAAGGTGGAGTGATCCCACACGGCATCGTCGATGTTCAGGCCCACGAACCAGCGGAACAGCAGGTTGTAGTTCATCTGCTCCATCAGCCGGCGCTCGCTGTAGACCACCTGCAGCAGCGAAGCACGAAGCAGGCGCTCGGGCGCAATCGATGGCCGGCCGCCATCGGCATAGCGCTCGGCGGGCAGGCCATCCAACTCGCCAAGTATCGTATCTACCAACACGCGCAGCTTGCGGATCGGGTGGTCGACCGGAACACGCTCTTCCACCGGAACGTACGAGAACATGCCAAGTTGTTGGACGTCGGGACGGCGCATCGCGGGGTAGCCTTACTATTGATCGCGTCTATGACAGCCGGCTCGGCCGATGGTTTCTCAACAGCCTGCTAGTTGTTCTTCGCACCTTGATCAACCCATTTACTGATCAAATCAATCTCTGAATCTGACAGCCTCCGCGCGCCACCTCCCGGTGTGATCACATTAATATGGCTCTGCAAACTAATTGAATATTCTTTCGGCATATTTATTGAAGGATCGGCTTGATGCTTAATGAGCCGAACAAGAGTGCTCCCCACACTAGAGCCAGGGTTGATTACCGAACCATACTTGGTTCCCTTCATTATGTCCTGATAGCTAGCCACACTGAATCCGCTCTTCTCGAAGCCTGGACCTCCAGGGCTGTGGCAGACTGCACAGCTTTCCTGAAAAATTGGATTTATATCACGCTTAAAACTCACGCTACTATGAGAGCAAGCCATTGTGGCTATAGGTAAGGCGATTGCCAACGCAACCAATTTTAGTGCGGCCATAACACCCTCCTCATATAGTGAGTTCAATTACAGAGAGTCCGAGGGAAAACTGGAGTCAAACAGGACCCGCCTTTACTATCTACATTAAAAAAAGGCCTTAGTCAAACAAAATATCTATCACCACTGCCACCACCGAAAGTAATTGAATGCTTCTGGAAAATGCAACGCTGCGAGAATTCAAATATAGAACGCTGCAACGCTCATGCTTCGCAATTATCGTCGCGCTTCACGAAAATCAATTGGTAAAATGATGTGAAAATCTGGATTCCCCAAGAAGCGCCCATAATTGAACCCGCCACCAGAACGGTATACGCGAATGTCGGATCCCATTTTGTAAGGAACCAGGTGGCGATATCAAGCACAACAGCTGCGAACGGTGCGACTATAACCAAATTCTTGAGCCAAGAAGGAAGCGTGGTAAAGGTAAATACAAATCCTAGAACGAATGTTACCAAACCAATGCCGAATAAATGAATATGTGAGAGCTTTACGAGAGTCTGGATGGACATCCCAGTATCAACCTTTGCTACGCTTTTAATTCCTGCGTAACTCGTAAGGTCTGGCAACCCCATCCCCGACTTTGCGCCGTGGCAACGAGCACATTTTTGCTCAATGATTGGGTGCACGGTTTTGTCATACCCTTTCTCGTCTGCGCCGCCCTTGAGCCAAGCAATAACCTGATTAAGGTCCTCCTCGCTCCGCATACCAGACATAGGTCCCCGCAACATCTGTTCTAACCGCGTGCCGCTACGATTTCCATAGTACGTAATCGCCAGATCTTGTACGGATATCCCTGACTTTCCATCTAGGCCCGTATGCGTCATGTACAGATAGCCAACTGCCATACTATAGCCGAGCCCAAGGACCGCCAACACAAGACCAAACAATATGCGCTCACTGCTCGAACACTCTCGGAACGTTCTACCTTTAACGACAGCCCTGCCTTGAGGAATTCTTCCGAGTACCCGCCGTATCCATACGACTGACACAAACAGACCGACGACACCTATCAGCAAATTAATTACTGATATCTCTTTCTCCGTAAAGCTCAGCGTCGTTGGGCCTAGGGCTGTCCACAGGACAAGCACCAGGAACGCCCAGGCAGGCCAGTACGCGCGGCGCCACACTAATGAAACCATGGCGACAAACACCATCAGGAATCCTGTTATGAGACAATTCCAGAATCCTACGGATGAAGATGCCGCATGCGGGCCATTTATATACCACGGCATCAATATCATTATGAAACCAATTATCAATGCTAAAATGCGCGCGGATGACTTTTGTTGTTTCATTGTATCGCCCTGTGAATTTTGCTTAACCATCAGAGAATGGCCATTCCACTTTATGGAGGGCCGGTTCAAACTCCACGTGCAACACCTCGATAGATCGCACCCATCATAGCTTGGTGACTAAGGAGGTGGGGAATGGGGCTGTCAACGGCGCGACAGCGCTTGCGTAGCCGTTGACAGGCCCATTCCCAGCGAATCATAGGCTTGGCCATGATGGGGGTGTTGCACGTGGACCTTGAAACCGCCCTTCCATTCTGATCAATCATGCAATCCATGCATGCATCACACTTTATGGATCACATAAAACCCTCAGGAAGGTCAGATGCGTTGGTTGCAACGCCACATTTATAGCAGGGACCTCACCATCAGCTTAAAATGCCCACCAATGATGAAATCCCGATTAAACTCATCTCACTGCCAAAAGCAACCACTGTCAGACAGAATTGATGCTCATCTATGCAGCAAGTAGACTATACCAAAGCATTGGGAAGATCAAAATAGATAGGTCTGGAAGTAAAGATACAAAGTATTATTATCCGAAGCGTGACTACTTGTGCCATTGAACTTTGTATAAAAAGTATATTGGAGGCCGACCCGAAGATTCGCGTACGGCTGAGCCCAACTATTTCCTTTTCCGAATGGCACCCAATTCAATTCCATTGAGCCGCCGCTCGTATTTGGAGAGTCATTTGAAGATGCGGCTGAATATAACATTGCGTCGCGGCTACCGTTAGTTGTAAACGCACCAAGCGTGGCGCCATAGGTGCTTTCGTACCAGTAGTTTGCGTTGATATTAAATGAATTTAGGCGATTGTGAAGATTCGAGGATGCGCCCACCGCAAAGCTGTTATTGAGGGTCTGTTTTTCATGTACGTATTGCCCCTGTACGGTAATCGCGTGCTTCGTTCCGCCAAACCATTCATAGCTCGCATCCACCCCATAGTCTTTATAATTGTCAGACTGAGTTGACATTCCCATGCTGGACATAGGAATTAACCTGGGTTCAAAAAACAGCGCACCAACTTCAAGGTTACTGGCGGACCCAAGAGACGCCTGATAGGCTGCGCGTAGGTAGGGGGCAGGGATGTCCAGGCGTCCAGGATACATGCCATTTACATGATCAATGAATGATTTTGAAGGAACCTTGTACAAGCCACCCTCAAAGTACCACTTGCCATCTATCTGGGTATACGCCGTCAACCCCAGTACGCCATTCATCAAACCGCCATTTACAATGGGCGTTGCCACAGATCCCGGGGCGAGATCGGGGCCAAAATAGGGGTATTGCCACGCCGCTCCGGTGTTATAGAGGTCCGATATGGTTGGATTATTGTTTAGAGTAATGCCCCAAACTGCCGAGTGCGATCCAAATTTAGCTTGGCGTGCATAGCGAATGTCCGTCATATCCCATTCGACCCGATGACCGTTCTCAGAGTACGAGACCTGCATTAGCATGCCCAGGTGGTCGGATATTGCGCCCGCCAAGTAGACCCCGGCGGTCTGAAACTCCCAATTGTTGTTGCTACCGAAACCCGGGGCAGCGCCTCCCGCCTGATCCTTTTGAGTGTGGGTGAACGACTCGACGAGCTCCAAAGAGACTTTGGGAGTGACGCCCGATGAACCGGACTTCATGGTATAGCCGGTTAGTTTGAATTGGCGCCCAAACGGCGTCAGTTGCGGACCATATCCGCCCACGTGGCAGGAGGTACAAGGCATATTGACTTGTCGTGAGAACGCGGGGATGGCATTCGCCTTGGGAATGATCCCCACCATGAGTATCATTAGCAGGGCAAGAAGCGGCCATTGCCCTCCTATATTCAGTTTGTTCCGACGTTTTTGCATGGTGCATCTTCCTTCTCTACGGTGATAGAACCTGAACTTAACTCGCATAATGCTCTGGATCTTCACAGTCACGCCGCGTATTCATATATGGTCTTCATCGGCACTATTGTGGAATTAGGTGTGTAGCGCATCGTCGCAAAATTCTTTCCCGGTCTGATTGACGCACGTCAATTTCGCAATAGTCGCAGCTCGTAGTGCGACCATTTGTCACGGAACTTTGCGTATTCCCCTCCCCGCAGATGCATTTTTCCAAAATGCATCCTGATTCGCGCCAGATTTCCAACGGCGGCTGCACTTCGGAGTTGAATCTGCCCGCTGATGTACCAGCACGGCAATCGCGCCAAGGGCAAGAAGCGCTTTAAGGTTACTACCAGCAGATCGCACCGTACCTGGCCGAAACCCCTGCCTTGTTGCTCTAGCAGGCTGTTGAGAAACCATCGGCCGAGCCGGCTGTCATAGACGCGATCAATAGTAAGGCTACCCCGCGATGCGCCATCCCGACGTCCAACAACTTGGCATGTTCTCGTACGTTCCGGTGGAAGAGCGTGTTCCGGTCGACCACCCGATCCGCAAGCTGCGCGTGTTGGTAGATACGATACTTGGCGAGTTGGATGGCCTGCCCGCCGAGCGCTATGCCGATGGCGGCCGGCCATCGATTGCGCCCGAGCGCCTGCTTCGTGCTTCGCTGCTGCAGGTGGTCTACAGCGTGCGCAGCGAGCGCCGGCTGATGGAGCAGATGAACTACAACCTGCTGTTCCGCTGGTTCGTGGGCCTGAACATCGACGATGCCGTGTGGGATCACTCCACCTTCTCGTTCAACCGGGATCGCCTGTTCGACGCGCCGATCGTACGGCAGTTCTTTGAGCACACCGTGCTGATGGCGCGCGTGCAGGATCTGGTCAGCGACGAACACTTCTCGGTGGACGGCACGCTGCTGGAAGCCTGGGCCTCGCACAAGAGCTTCCGGCCGAAGGACAGCAGCGGCGGCGATGGCGGGGATTTCCACGGGCAGGCGCGCAGCAACGACACGCACGCCTTCACCACCGATCCCGACGCGCGCCTGATACGCAAGGGCGAAGGCAAGGAAGCCAAGCTGAGCTACCTGGCCAATGCGTTATGGAGAACCGCCATACCCTGGTCGTTGGCGTGGACGTGCGCCACGCCAGTCGCACGGGCGCACGCGATGGCGCGCTCGACCTGCTGGACGCGACGGGCGTGTGCCGTGACGCCACCCTGGGCGCGGACAAAGGCTACGCACGCACGACTTCGTGGAGGCGCTTACGCTTCGAGGCATCAAGCCCCACATTGCGCGCAACACCAAGGGCCGACGCAGCGCCATCGATGCGCGCCAGGCGCGCGGCAAGGGCTATGCGATGAGTCTGCAGGTACGCAAGCGCATCAAGCAGAGCTTCGGCTGGATCAAGACCGTCGGCGGATTGGACAAGCTGCCGATGGTTTCGCTGCCCAAGGTGCGCGGCTGGGTGACGTGGACGTTTGCGGCGTACAACCTGATCCGGCTTGGCGGCATCGGGGAGTGGTGGAACCCATCCCGACATGGGCCATGACAGGAGACGTGCGTCCGACATCCGAAAAACGGCTCCTGTCGAGGCCGCACATGCCCCTGCGTCGGTAGAGAAGGTCTATCACGACGGCTCCGAAAGGAGCATTCTCAACAGCCTGCTAGGCGAGGCGCGCCTGCGTCGTCGCGGCGCGACGAGTGATCCGGCGCGCACCGGAGACCACCAGCGGCAGCCACAGCAGGGTCAGCGCCGCGGCGCAGACGAACACGCCGTTCGGGCCGAGCCGGCCCAGCGCGAGGCCGCCGAGCGCGCCGCCCACGAACGCGCCGATGAACTGGCTGGTCGAATACGCACCCATCGCCGCGCCGCGCAGCTGTTCAGGCGCCAGCCGCGAGACCAGGCTGGGCAGCGCCGCCTCCAGCAGGTTGAAGGCGGAGAAAAATACCGCCGCGGCCACGCCGAACGCCGCCAGGTGGCGGCCGGACAGCGCGAAGCCGAGCAGCGCCAGCCCGATCGCCACCACGCACACCGTGACGATGCGCAGGCTTTGCGCCACCTCGCGCATGTGGTGCATGGTGGCGCCCATCACGAACGCGGCCACCGTCATCACCGGCAGGTACAGCTCCCAGTGCCGGTTCACCGGCAGGTGCAGCGTCTCGGCCAGCAGCAGCGGCAGGCCGACGAAGCTGGCGGTGAGCAGCGCGTGCAGGAAGAACACCGAGCCGTTCAGCACCAGCATGCGGCCGTCGCGCAGCATTGCCAGCACCTGGCCGAGACCGGCCGCGGCCGGCGCACGCGCCCGCACCGGCGTGGGCACGATCAGCCACAACAGGACCAGCGAGACCAGCGCCAGGATCGAGGTGGCGCCGAACAGCCCTGGCAGCCCGGCGACCGCCTCCAGCGGCGGCCCCAGGATCAGCGCCAGCAGGAACGCCAGCCCGATCGACACGCCGATGATGCCCATCGCCTTGCTGCGGTTTTCCTCCGCGGTGAGATCCGCCGCCAGCGCGATGCCGGCGCCAGCCACCGCGCCCATGCCCTGCACCGCGCGGCCGAGCGCGATGCCGGCCAGCGTGTGCGACATCGCCGCGATCAGGCCGCCGATGGCGAACAGCACCAGCCCGATGGTGATCGCCGGCTTGCGCCCGATCCGATCCGACAGCAGCCCCAGCGGAATCTGCAGCAGCACCTGGCCGATGCCGTACACGCCAAGCGCCAGCCCGATCATGAAACCGGTGGCGTCGGGCATCGCCTTCGCGTACAGCGAGAACACCGGCATGATCAGGAACAGCCCGAACAGGCGCAGGCTGATCACGCAGGCCAGGGTCAGTGCACTGCGCAGTTCGAGGCTAGAGAGTTTGCTCACCGGGAGAGGCACGTTGCCAAAGACATTCCCGGCATTATAGATGGTGTCACGCGCGGCGACTGTGGCGACATGTCGCGGCGCAAAATGCTGCAGGCCCTATAATCCGCGAAGCGACACACACCCCCCGAAGCCCCCATGACCACGATGACCGCCGACGCCACCCGCCCCGCCGACTTCGCCCAGGTGCGCGACCTCGCCGCCGCCGACATGCAGCGTGTCGATGCGCTGATCCGCCAGCGGCTGTCTTCCGACGTGGTGCTGATCAACCAGATCGCCGATCACATCATCGCCGGCGGCGGCAAGCGGCTGCGCCCGATGCTGCACGTGCTGGCCGCCGGTACCGCCGGCTACCACGGCGATCGCCACGTCAAGCTCGCCGCGATCATCGAGTTCATCCACACCTCCACCCTGTTGCACGACGACGTGGTCGACGAGTCCGACCTGCGCCGCGGCCGCAAAACCGCGAATGCGCTGTGGGGCAATGCCGCCAGCGTGCTGGTCGGCGATTTCCTGTACTCGCGCTCGTTCCAGTTGATGGTGGAACTGGACGACATGCGCATCATGCGCATCCTCGCCGACACCACCAACACCATCGCCGAGGGCGAAGTGCTGCAGCTGCTCAACATCGGCAACGCCGACGTCAGCGAGGCCGCCTACCTGGCGGTGATCGAACGCAAGACCGCAGTGCTGTTCGCCGCCGCCACCGAACTGGGCGGCCTGCTCGGCGGCCTGTCCGATGGCGAAGTGGCCGCACTGCGCCGCTACGGCATGGAACTGGGCTACGCGTTCCAGATCGCCGACGACCTGCTCGACTACACCAGCGACGCCGGCACCCTGGGCAAGAACATTGGCGACGACCTCGCTGAAGGCAAGCCGACCCTGCCGTTGATCTACGCACTGGAGAAGGCGAGCCCGGAACAGGCGCAGTCGTTGCGCCATGCGATCGAGCACGGCGGGCTCGACTCGCTCGACCGCATCATCGCCTCGATCCGCGATTCCGGCGCGTTGGAACGCACCCGCGAGCGCGCCCTGCTGCATGCCCGCGCCGCACGCAAAGCCCTCGCCGCCCTGCCACCCTCGGCCCACCGCGACGCGCTGGCCACGCTGGCCGACTACTCAGTGCAGCGCACGTTCTGAAACCCGGCATTTCCTGGCCGTCCCCTGGCGCGAAACACTTTCGTCCGCGTGTATCTGTAGGAGCGCACCCTGTGCGCGATGCTTTCCGTCACGTGACGAAGAGCATCGCGCACAGGGTGCGCTCCTACACGTGCGGGAAGGAGAAGGCTCCTCGCTTTGAATGTAGCAAGAGCGTCGCGCACAAGTGCACCCTGCAGAGGTACCCGGCGAGCAGAAGCCCCGTGCTCAAAAAGAGGGCAGAGGCCGAGGAGTGCATCCATCGACCGTTCCCCATTGGGTCACCCGCGGAAACCCATTGTTCAGCCGCCAGCGCTGGCAGCCGCGCCGCCGATCGGCCAGACTTCACGATATGTTCCGACTGCGCCCAACCCGCTGGCTGTGGTGTCTCGCGGCAACCCTGCTGCCGCTGGCGTCGGCACATGCCGCCGCGGACGGCTGGCGCTACGACACGGTGCACAGCCAGGTCGTCTTCAGCATCAGCCACAACGGCTATTCGCGCCCGTTCGGGCGGTTGCACATCGCGCGCGGCTGGCTGCGTTTCGATCCGGACGACTGGAGCACCGCCGCCACCGAGCTGGACATCGACCTGGCCAGCCTGGACATGGGCGACACCGACTGGAACCAGGCCGTGTGCAAGCCGGCACTGCTCGACTGCGCGAACCACCGCTACGCGCACTTCCGCAGCACCGGGGTGGAGCGCAAGGATGAGCACCACGGCGTGCTGCACGGGGAGCTGAGCCTGCACGGCGTCACCCGTCCGCTGGAGTTGGCGTTCACCTTCAACCGCGCCGCCCGGACCCTCTATGAATCGAACGAGGTGGCCGGCTTCTCCGCCACCGCCAGTCTGGACCGCAACGACTTCGGCATCACCGCCAACCACAACTCGATCGGCGCCAATGTCAGTGTGTGGCTGGAGCTGGAGACGATTCGCGACGACCACGCCGTTCCACCACGCAAGGAAACACCATGAGCCTGCGCAGCAACGACCGCCAGTGGGGTTCGGTCGCCAAGTTCTTCCACTGGATCATCGCGCTGGGCATCCTCGGCAACGGACTGTTCGGCCTGCTGATGGACCTGGCCAGCTCGCCGATGCAGAAGATCAACTGGCTGGCCCTGCACAAGTCGATCGGCCTCACCGTGCTGGCGCTGGTGCTGTTGCGCATCGCCTGGCGCTGGACCGACCGGCGCCCGCCGGAAGAACCGGCGCCGCGCTGGCAGCAGCTCGCGGCACATGCCGCGCATGGCGCGCTGTACGTGCTGATCGTGCTGCTGCCGCTCAGCGGCTGGTGGTTCAACTCGGTCACCGGCAAGCCGCTGCAGTGGTTCAAGCTGTTCAACCTGCCGGCGCTGGCGCAGAAGAACGACGCGCTGCGCGATTTCGCGCACGGCGTGCATGAGTATCTGTTCTGGTTCCTCATCCTGGTGCTGGTGGCGCATGTCGGCGGCGCGCTGAAACACCACCTGCTCGACCATGACAATACGCTGCGCCGGATGTCGCCGTTCGGCCGTCTGCGCGCCCCCCCTGCTTCCAAAGGAGACTCCCGATGAAACGCCTTGCCACCCTGCTGCTGGCGCTCGCCCTGCCCGGGCTCGTTGCAGCCACCGACTACACCGTACAGCCGGCGTCCAGCACGCTCGGCTTCAGCAACACCTTCCAGGGCGAGTCGTTCAACGGCCACTTCGGCCAGTGGACCGCCGCGATCAGCTATGACCCGGCCAATCTCGCCGCGTCGAAGTTCGACGTGGAAGTGACCCTGGCCAGCGTGAAGACCGGCGACAAGGACCGCGACGGGGCGCTGCCCGGTTCGGACTTCTTCGATGTGGCGAAATTTCCCAAGGCGCACTTCGTCACCACCGGCTTCCGCCAGAGCGGCGGCAAGGTGATCGCCGACGGCACGCTCACCCTGCACGGCATAACCAAGCCGGTGAGCCTCGACGTGACGTTCAAGCCGCAGGGCAGCGGCGCCACGCTGGACGTGGCCGGCACCGTGAAGCGGCTGGATTTCAACGTGGGTACCGGCGATTACACCGACACCTCGGTGATCGGCGGCGAGGTGAAGGTCACCGCGCACCTGCAGCTGGCTGCGAAGTAAGCCGCCGCGGTGGCGCGCGGCACGCTGTGGCTACGCCTGCGCGGCTGGCTCGGCCCCGGCCGCCACGTGACCGCGCCGCCGCCCCGCGGCAGCACCGGCCCGACCCAGGTAGCCGACAGCCTGCACGCGCTGCTGGACGACCCGACCATTCCGGCCGCAGTGCGCGGCGAGCTGGCCGGCGACTTCGCCCGCATCGAGGCCATGCTGGACCGGCTCGAACGCGGCGAGCTGCACGTTGCCGTGTTCGGTCGCGTCTCCACCGGCAAGTCGGCGCTGGGCAATGCGCTGCTCGGCCGCGAGGCGTTCGCGGTAGGTGTGCTCCATGGCACCACCACCGACGCCGAGCATGTGCCGCTCGACGAGGCGCAGCACGACGGCCTGGTGCTGATCGACACGCCCGGCATCAACGAGCTGGACGGCGAAGCGCGCGAGCGACTGGCGTTCGAGGTGGCCGAGGTCAGCGACCTGGTGGTGTTCGTCTGCGACGGCGACCTTACCCGCGAGGAACTGGACGCGCTGAAAACGCTCGCCGCCACCCAGCGACCGCTGCTGCTCGCCCTGAACAAAGCCGACCGCTACGGCCGCGATGAACTGGACAGCCTGCTGCAACACCTGCGCCTGCGCGTGGCTGGACTGGTGCGCGCGGAAGACGTGCTGGCTGTGGCCGCGCATCCGGCTGCGCAGCGCGTGGTCGAGGTCGACGCACGTGGGCACGAACAGGTTCGCGAGCAACCGCGCACACCTGACGTCGCCGCCCTGCGCGAACGCCTGCTGGCGATCGCCGCGCGCGAGGGCAAGACGCTCTCGGCGATCAACGCCGGCCTTTACGCCGGCCGGCTCACCGACCAGGTCAGCGCGCGCATCGCGCAGACCCGGCAGGCGGTGGCAGCGAAACTGATCCGCCACTACTGCCTGGCCAAGGGCGTGGCGGTGGCGCTGAACCCCATCCCGGTAGCCGACCTGCTCGCTGCCGCCGGGCTCGATGCGGCAATGGTGGTGCAGCTGTCGCGCGTGTACGGCCTGCCGCTGACCCGCGCCGAATCCGGCCGGCTGGTGGCGGTGATCTCGGCGCAGCTGGCCGCGTTGATGGGTGCGATCTGGGGCATGCAGCTGGTCGCTTCCGCACTGAAAGGCATGAGCGCCGGCCTCTCCGTCGTGGTCACCGCCGCGGCGCAGGGCGCGCTGGGCTGGTACGCCACCGTGCTGATCGGTCGCGCCGCCGAACGCTACCTGATCGCCGGCAAATCCTGGGGCGAAGCCGGCGCCAAACGCGCCGTCGCCGACATCGTGGCCAGCCTCGATCGCGACTCGATCCTGCGCGAGGCGCGCGAGGAAATCCTGCGCCGGCTCAGGAACCCCGGCGCCACCCGCTGAACCGGTCATCCCGCGATAGTTCTTGCAGATACGCTGCGTGCACGGCAATCGCGTCTAGAATCCGCATCCCCATCTTGGCCGGCTGTTCGGAGAGCGCATGTCAGAAGAATTCGAAGTCCGCGGCGTGCACGAGAACCACCTGGACGAAGCCGCCGAACGCGAGCCCCACGGCATGGCCGGCCGGATGGCAGTGATCACCGCCATCCTGGCCACCATGGGCGCGATGTTCTCGTACATGGCGGGCAGCACCCAGGCCGACGCCGCCCTGCTCAAGAACGATGCCGCCATCAGGAAAACCGAGGCGGCCAACCAGTGGAACTACTACCAGGCGAAGGGCAACAAGCAGAACCTGAGCGAACTAGGCATGGAACTGTCCAGCGATGCGCGCAAGCCGTTCTTCGCGGCCGAAATGAAGCGCTACGAAGCGCAGAAGGCCGAGATCAAGCTCGCCGCCGACAAGCTCGAACAGGCTTCGGCCGCGCTCGACGAAAAGAGCGAGGCGCAGATGCACCGCCATCACCGGTGGGCACAGGCCACCATGCTGCTGCAGATCGGCATCGCCATGGCCGCGATCGCGCTGCTCACCCGCAAGCAGTGGCTGGGCCGGCTGGTGCTCGTGATGGGTGGTCTCGGCCTCGTCGTCGGGACGCTGGCATATTTCGGCATCTGAGTCGTCCCCGGCATGGCGGCACTGCGGCAGCGCGATGCAGCTGCCGCCTCGCGGCGCGGCGAAGTGGAAAGAACCGGACGCCTATCTGGCCACCCGCAGGAACGCGGCCACCGCCGCCGTATCGAACGGCCAGTCCAGTTCGCGGCCGTCGCGCACGTCGCGCAGCACCGGCACGCGGGTGCCGTAGCGCTGCTCCAGTTCCCGCGCATCGTCCACCCATACGCTGTCGAAATCCGGTGCCTGCGCCTCGGCCATCACGGCCAGCGCGAGGTCGCACAAGTGGCAGTAGTCACGCTGGTACAGGATCAGGTCGGACATGCGCTTGCGAATGGACTGCCAAAACCAGGGGTGCCGCGTAGAATAACCGGTTCATCCACTTAGCCAGCAGCACATCCATGGCCGTCAGCGTATTCGACCTGTTCAAGATCGGCATCGGACCGTCCTCCTCGCATACGGTGGGGCCGATGCGCGCCGCCGCGCGCTTCACCGAGCACTGGCTGGAGGAGAAGGGCGTGCTTGACCGCGTCGCCCGCATGCGCGCCGAGCTGTACGGTTCGCTGGCGATGACCGGCCGCGGCCATGGCACCGACAAAGCGGTGTTGTTGGGCTTCGAGGGCCAGCATCCCGACACCGTCGACCCGGACCAGATCCCCGCCACGCTGGAGCGCATTCGCGGCACGAGCCGCGTCCGTCTGCTCGGCAAGCACGAGATCGCGTTCGACGAGAAGGCCGACCTGGTCTTCAACAAGCGCCAGAAGCTGCCGTTCCACACCAATGGCATGCGTTTTTCCGCCTACGACGCCAACGGCAACGAGCTGGCCAGCCGCGACTACTACTCGGTCGGTGGCGGCTTCGTGGTCAATACCGACGAGGCGGCCGAAGACCGCATCGTCGCCGACACCACCGCGCAGCCCTACCCGTTTTCCAGCGGCGGCGAGATGCTGGCGCTGTGCAAGCAGCACGGCCTGACCATCGCCCAGCTGATGATGGCGAACGAAAGCGTGTGGCGCACGGAGGCGGAAACCCGTGCCGGCCTGCTGACCGTCTGGAAGGCCATGGCCGATTGCGTCACCCGCGGCCTGCGCTCGCCCGGTACCCTGCCCGGCGGCCTGCATGTGGCGCGTCGCGCGCCGGCGATGGCCGAGGAACTGCGCAACCAGCCTGAGGCCGCGCTGAAGGACCCGCTGACCATCCTCGACTGGGTGAACCTCTACGCGCTGGCGGTGAACGAGGAAAACGCCGCCGGCGGCCGCGTGGTCACCGCGCCCACCAACGGCGCCGCCGGTATCGTACCGGCGGTCGGCCACTACTACCTGCGCTTCTGCCCGAAGGCAGACGACGAAGGCATCATCAATTACCTGCTCACCGCCGCCGCCATCGGCATCCTGTACAAGGAAAACGCCTCGATCTCCGGTGCCGAAGTGGGTTGCCAGGGCGAAGTCGGCGTGGCCTGCTCGATGGCCGCCGGCGGCCTCACCGCCGCGCTCGGCGGCAACGTGATGCAGGTCGAGAACGCCGCGGAGATCGGCATGGAACACAACCTCGGTCTCACCTGCGACCCGATCGGCGGCCTGGTGCAGATCCCCTGCATCGAACGCAACGCGATGGGCTCGGTCAAGGCGATCAACGCCAGCCGCATGGCGCTCAAGAGCGACGGCAAGCACCGCGTCAGCCTCGACAAGGTGATCAAGACCATGCGCGACACCGGCCGCGACATGAAGGACAAGTACAAGGAAACGAGCCGCGGCGGCCTCGCGGTCAACGTGATCGAGTGCTGAGGCCTATTCTGCAGGAGCCCGCTCGCGGGCGATGCTCTTCGGCCATACGGCTCAAAAGCATCGCGCACAAAATACGCTCCTGCAAAAATACCGGGACGCTTCGGGCTAGGATTTGCGGCGCGGCGACTTGGCGCCTGCCACCGACCTGGTCGGGCGCGACCGTCTCGAAGGTGCTGTCGCAAAGGCCATGATCACCTCGCATACGGCCTTCTGCTGCGTCGCTGGCAGCGTACGATAGATGTCGAAAACCTTCTGGTTGTCGTAAAGCGGCGCGTCTTCCCTGACCTGCCGGATTGCGCGACCGCCACGCAGCGCGCGATCGCCGAACAGCAGGAAGCAGGGATCGGCCTTCAGCCAGTCCGCCAGCGCGACCAGCTTTTCGTACTCGGGAATCGCCTTGCCATTCAGCCAGCGCGAAGCGGTCGTAAAGGTCACCGAGGCGCCGTCGAACCGCACGTTGAACTGCGTCGACAGCACGACGGGGCGCGGGTCGTAGCCCTGCGCAACCATCGCGGCAGCCAGGCGTTTCGAGAATTCGGCGCGTTCGTTGCTCATTCCTTGGCAACTTACCGATCACCCCGCCTACCAGTTCACGTATTGAGTTCACTATGATTGACGTTTGACGTTAACCATAGGGAACGATCGCGTGCCCAAGTCGCTGCTGGAACAGCTCCCCGAGATCGTCGCCCGCGGGCGGCAGCAGGCCGAGAAGATCCTGGAGAGCCTGGAAGGGCGGCACCGGATCAGCCTGCAGACGCGCGAATGGGTGCTGCCGTCGAAGGACACGCGCGACAGCGACTGGATCGCCGCGGCGAACCGGCAAGCGCACCTGGGCGAGGAAGGCGCGACCGACTGGACCAACCGGCTGATCTACGGCGACAACCTGCTGGCGATGGCCGCATTGCTGGCCGGTGACGAACACACGCCCAGCCTGCGCGGCAAAGTGGACCTGATCTACATCGATCCGCCGTTCGATTCGAAGGCCGACTACCGCACCAAGGTTTCGCTGCCTGGCGGCCCCTCTCGGCCATCCATGGCCTCCGGGGCACTCGGGCTCCTGCCCATCGTGGAGCTGGAGCAGCGGCCCACGGCCATGGAGCAATTTGCCTATTCCGACACTTGGTCCGGAGGCACTGCGTCATACTTGGAGATGATTACGCCGCGGTTGATCCTGATGCGGGAACTGCTGAGCGATAGTGGGTCCATGTATGCGCATCTGGACTGGCATGTAGGACATTACGTCAAGGTGGTGATGGACGAAATTTTTGGCAAGGATTTTTTTGCCAATGAAATTGTATGGCAACGGACTGGGGCCCATAACGACTCCAATAGATTTGGCAACATCCACGACATCCTGTTCTTCTACGGGAAAACCAATTCCCGATCTTTTTTCCAAACGCATACTCCGTACGACGAGGAGTACATACAAGAGCGTTTCAGGAATGCCGAAGAAGAAACTGGTCGGCGCTATTGGCTCAATACTGCGACAGCTGCCGGCCCTGGGCCTGCTCGTTTCTTCAATGGGGAGCTCAGAAGTCCTCCGCCGGGAACCCATTGGCGGTACAGCCAGGAAACCATTGACGAGTTAATCAATAAGGGAAAGATCGTCTTTTCCAAAACCGGGATGCCTTACGTCAAGCAATATCTGGACGAAAGTCCCGGAAGACCTGTCCAGTCGGTATGGACAGACATAAAAATGACGAAGTCCGGCGCGGAAAGGCTGAACTACGCGACACAAAAGCCTGAAGCCTTGTTGGAACGAATTATCCGCAGCTCTTGCCCAGAAGGCGGCCTCATCGCCGACTTCAACGGCGGCTCCGGCACCACCGCCGCCGTGGCCGAAAAACTCGGCCGCCGCTGGATCACCACCGACCTCGGCAAGCCGGCCTGCATGATCATGCGTAAGCGGCTGATCGATCAGGGCGCCAAGCCATTCCTGTACCAGGCGATCGGCGACTACCAGGTCGAGGCGGCGAAGAGCGCGATGGGGCGCAGCTTCCGCGTCGGCGACCTGTCCGGCATCGTGCTGTCGCTGTACGGCGCGCTGCCGCTACCGCCGGAGGACAACCCGCTACGCAACCTCGGTGCGGTGGTGTTCGCGGGCAAGAAGACGCTGGTGCTGGTCGATTCGCCGAACAAGCTCACCGGCGACGCCACCCTGCGCAAGGCGATCGCCCAGCGCGACCACCTGCTCGGCGGCTGGGACCGGGTGGTGGTGCTGGGCTGGAACTTCGATCCGTCGATCGGCCGGAGCATCACTGCGCTGAACGATGCGCGACTGGAAGTGCTGGTGATCCCGCCCGACCTGCTCGACCGCCTGCGCAAGAAGGGCGGCATCGAGAAACTGCGTGGGCAGGTGCGCTTCTCCAGCCTGCAATACCTCACGATCAAGCCGGTGCGGCGCGTACCCTCACCCCCAACCCCTCTCCCGGAGGGAGAGGGGAGACAAGAACAGCTGCGGGTCACGCTGGACAACTATGTGCTGCTCTCGCCCGAGGCGATCAACCTCGACGACGACAACCGCAAGAAGCTGCTCAAGGTGGCCAACGCCGAACCGCTGGCGCTGATCGAATACTGGGCGGTGGACCCGGATTACGACGGCGCGGTGTTCCGTTCGGTCTGGCAGGACTACCGCGGCAATACCGCCAATGACGACGACCCGCTGCGCGTAGTGACCAACGCCGAGTTCAGCGTGCCGCGCAAGGCCGGCGAACGCCGGGTGTGCGTGCGCGTGGTCGACGTGTTCGGCTTCGAGGCTGAAGTGGTGCAGGTGGTGGCGGAGCCGAAGGCATGAGCGTCGCCGACAACCCGATGGCGCTCGCCGCCGCCCTTACCCGCCGCGCCGAGCAGCTGTGTATCGGCCTGGAGCAGGGCATCGCCGACATCTACGAGCTGGTGACCCCGGTAACCGCCGAACTGCTGCGCTGGTGGTTCGGCGAGGACGCGTGCCAGTCGCGCACGTTCAATTTCCATCCGGGTCAGCGCCAGGCGATCCTCAACGTGATCGTGGCGCACGAGGTGCTGGCCAGCCCGAACCTGAAGAACCTGTACGAGCAGGTGTGCGCCGATGCGCTGCTGGAAGGCACGCGGCTGACCGACGTGGCGCAGGGCAAGCACGGCCACCCGAAGTACTGCCTGAAGATGGCCACCGGCACCGGCAAGACCTGGGTGCTGCAGGCGCTGCTGGTGTGGCAGCTGCTGAACAAGACCGCGGCGCTGGACGAGGGCCGCGACGATCCGCGTTTCACCCGCCGCTTCCTGATCGTGGCGCCGGGACTGATCGTGTACGAGCGGTTGCTGGATGCGTTCCTCGGCAAGGAGAGCGAGGACAAGAACCGCGACTTCGCCAGCTCCGACATCGCCAGCTACGCCGAGCTGTTCGCCCCGCCGGCACGGCGCGAGCGCATCGCGCAGTTCGTGCGGGGTAACGTCTGCACCAAGACCGAGATCGGGCTGAAGGCCACCGGCAACGGCATGATCGCGATCACCAACTGGCACCTGCTCAGCGAGGCCGAAGAGGAGATCGAACAGGACGAGGGCGGACGGATCGACTCACCCGGCATGGTCGCCGATGCTTCGCGCGTCGCTTACGACGTATTGCCGCTGGTGCCCGGCCGTGCCACCGGCAACAGTCTCGACGTGCTGGACCGGCGCTGGGCGCGCGGCAACGTGCTCAGCTACCTCGCCGACCTGTCCGAGCTGATGGTGTTCAACGACGAAGCGCATCACATCCACGAACTGAAGAAGGAAGGCGAGACTACCGAGGTCGAGTGGCAGAAGAGCCTGTCGATCATCGCCGCGGGCAAGGGCCGCCGCTTCGTGCAGATGGATTTCTCAGCCACGCCGTACAACGACGTGGGCAGCGGCAAGAAGAAGAGCAAGAAGTACTTCCCGCACATCGTGGTCGATTTCGACCTGAAGGACGCCATGCGGCTGGGCCTGGTGAAGTCGCTGGTGCTGGACAAGCGCAAGGAACTCGGTGCCCTGCCGCTGGAGTTCAAGGCCGAGCGCGATGTCGACGGCAACGTGCAGTTGTCCGAGGGCCAGCGCGTGATGCTGCGCGCCGGCCTGCAGAAGCTGCGCAAGCTGGAGGCGGATTTCGCCCGGCTCGACCCCGACCGCCACCCGAAGATGCTGGTGGTGTGCGAGGACACCTCAGTGACGCCGCTGGTGGCGCGGTTCCTGCTCGACGAAGGACTGCACGACGAGGACGTGCTCACCGTCGATTCGGGCCGGAAGGCCGAACTGGGCGAGAAGGACTGGGCGCCCCTGCGCCAGCGCTTGTTCAGCGTGGACCGGCACGCGCAGCCGCGGGTGATCGTCAGCGTGCTGATGTTGCGCGAGGGTTTCGACGTCAACAACATCTGCGTGATCGTGCCGCTGCGTTCCAGCCAGGCGCAGATCCTGCTGGAGCAGACCATCGGCCGCGGCCTGCGGCTGATGTGGCGCGACCCGGAATATGCCGACATCAAGCGCGAGAACCGCGAGCGGATCAACCACGGCGAGGAGCCGGGGTCGCTGATCGACATTCTCTCGATCGTCGAACATCCGGCGTTCCAGAGTTTCTACGACGAGCTGATGGCCGCAGGCCTGGTCGGCACCACCGGTGACGATGAAGGCAGCAGCACCGGTGACCTGATCGCCGCCGAACTCCGCGAAGGCTACGAAACGTACGACTTCGCGATCCCGTTCATCCTGCGCGAGGCGGACGAGAGCGTCGAGCACCTGCCGATCGACGCCGCCGCGCTGCAGCCGTTCACCTTGATGAGCCGCGCGAAGCTGGCCGAACTGCTCGGCAAGGGCGACACCTTCACCTCGCAGGACCTGCAGAGCAGCACCTTGTTTGGCGACTACCGCGTCGATGGCGCAGCGATGAACGTCAGCGGCTACAACGAGCTGCTGTCGCGGCTGACCCGGCGGGTCAGCCAGGCGCTGAACCACCCGCTGCCGAAGGGCAACAAGGTTTCCCCCCACCTGGATCGCCCGTATCTGCAGATGAATACCGCGGCGCTGGCCACCGCGCTGGACGACTACATCCGCGAGCGGCTGTTCAGCGAATCCTTCGAGCCTTTCGAGGACGAGGGCTGGCGGCTGTTGCTGCTGCAGCCGGTGATCGAGCACATCGTGAGGATCTTCGGCCTTGCTCTTCATCGCTCCGAAGAACACACCACCACTGGAGCGACGGAAGTACGTCATCGTCACCTGTCCGAAGTGACGAAGCTGATGGTGCGCGAGAGCGCCTCGCTGGAAGTGTCCAAGTGCATCTACACGCGGCTGCCCTACCCCACCCGCAGCGGCGGACTGGAACGGGCGTTCATCGAATGGGCGCAGGCCGATGCCAGCGTGGAGGCGTTCTGCAAGATCAGCGAGAACCGGCACGACTTCGTGCGCCTGCGTTACATCAAGGGCGACGGCATGTCGGCGCTGTACATCCCCGACTTCCTGGTGCGCACGACCGACGCGATCTACCTGGTCGAGACCAAGGCGCAGCAGCAGGTCAGCCACCCGAACGTGCAGCGCAAGCTGAAGGCCGCGACCACCTGGTGCGAGCGAATCAATGCGCTGGAGCCGGAGCAACGCGGCGGGCGCAGCTGGTATTACGCACTGGTCGGCGAATCGCTGTTCCACGACTGGCGCGAGAAAGGCGCCCGACTGGGCGAGTTGCTGGCGTTCTCACGGGCCCGCGCGGCACCCACGGCGCAGTCGCAGGGCGGCCTGGCGCTGGGAGACTGACGGCAGGCGGCCTCGTTTGCGATGGGACGGCTTCGTAGGGCGGGCACGGCCCGCCGCGCGGCGTCCGGATTCAAACAGAAGCTGGCGGGCCGTGCCCGCCCTACGACCAAGTTCATCCCCACCACCCAGTGCGACGCGTCCCGTAGGAGCCCGCTCGCGGGCGATGCTCTTGAGCCGGGAATCGGGATTCGGGATTCGGGATTCGCAAAAGCAAGAGCACCGCTCGCGAGCGGGCTCCTGCCAGCGGGGTCGTACCAGCACGTGGCTGCTGCGGCGTGACACGGGACGGTCAATTCTGCAACCATCGACCACTTTCCGGCGCGCTGCGCGTCGACACGGGAACCCTCACATGACCCAAGAACGCGCGATCCGCCGCGATGTCGGCCCGTTCGCCCTGATGCTCACCGGCCTGGGCTCGATCATCGGCTCGGGCTGGTTGTTCGGCGCCTGGCGCGCGGCGCAGATCGCCGGCCCCGGCGCGATCTGGGCGTGGGTGATCGGCGCGGCGGTGATCCTCGCCATCGCGCTGACCTACGCCGAGCTGGGCGCGATGTTCCCCGAATCCGGCGGCATGGTGCGCTACGGCCACTACTCGCACGGCTCGCTGGTGGGCTTCATTGCGGCGTGGGCGAACTGGATCGCGATCGTCTCGGTGATTTCGGTGGAAGCCGAGGCTTCGGCGCAGTACATGTCGTCGTGGAAGTGGCAATGGGCGAAAGACCTCTACCACCAGGCCCCCGGTGGCCACGGCGAGCTGAGCACCAATGGCCTGCTGATCGCCGCGGCGCTGGTGATCGTCTACTTCCTGCTGAACTTCTGGAGCGTGAAGCTGTTCGCGCGCTCGAACACCGCGATCACGCTGTTCAAGCTGGTGATTCCCGCGCTCACCGCGGTGCTGCTGATGATGACCGGTTTCCATCCGGAGAACTTCAGCGTCGGCATCCACGGCGAGGTGCATTCGACCGACTTCGCCTCGGTGCTCACCGCGGTGGCGATCGCCGGCATCGTGTTCAGCTTCAACGGTTTCCAGAGCCCGGTGAACCTCGCCGGCGAGGCGCGCAACCCGGGCAAGAGCATCCCGTTCGCGATCGTCTGCTCGATCGCGCTGGCCACGGTGATCTACGTGCTGCTGCAGGTGTCGTTCATCGGCGCGGTGCCGCGCGAAATGCTGGCGAACGTGGGCTGGCACGGCATCGACTTCAGCTCGCCGTTCGCGGATCTTGCGATCATCCTCGGCCTGCAGTGGCTGGCCACGCTGCTGTTCATCGACGCGGTGATCAGCCCCAGCGGTACCGGCATGACCTACACCGCCACCACCGCGCGCATGCTCTACGGCATGGAGCGCAACGGTACGCTGCCGAAGATCCTCGGCACTGTGCACCCAAAGTGGGGCGTGCCGCGCGCGGCGATGTGGGTGAACCTGGTGGTGTCGTTCCTGTTCCTGTTCTTCTTCCGCGGCTGGGGCACGCTGGCGGCGGTGATCTCGGTGGCCACGATCATTTCCTACCTCACCGGCCCGGTCAGCGTAATGACCCTGCGCCGCACCGCGCCCGGCCTGCACCGCCCGCTGCGCCTGGCCGGCCTGCCGCTGCTGGCGGGCGTCGCCTTCGTGATGTCCACCGAGCTGCTGTACTGGGCGCGCTGGCCGCTGACCGGCGAGATCATCCTGCTGATGGTCGTGGCGCTGCCGATCTACTTCTACTACCAGGCGAAGAGCGGCTGGCACGACTTCGGTCGCCAGCTGAAGGGCGCCTGGTGGCTGATCGCTTACCTGCCGACGATCGCCTTCGTCTCCTGGGCCGGCAGCACCACCTTCGGCGGCAAGGGCTACCTGCCCTACGGCTGGGACCTGGTGGTAGTAGCGGCGATCGGTCTGGTGTTCTACCTGTGGGGTGTGCGCTCGGGCTGGCGCACGCCGTCGGTGGAGGCGGCCGAGCTGGAGGCGCACGCCCATCCGGACGCACCACTGGTACCGCCGGACGAACGGGCCGCCGAGCACATTACCGGGCATTGAACGACCCTTGCCGATGCCACGGAACGCGCGGCGACGAGCCGCGCGTTTTTGTTTTCAGCGAACGGCTGCTGTGCGCCGCGCATCGCCCAGCGACAACAGCACCAGCACGATTGCCAGCACCAGATAGGCCCCGGCAAACTGCCACACGATGCCGCGCGAGGCCGCATCGAGTAGCCACGGCAGGTAGGTGCCGCCGGACAGCTCGACCGAATGGATCACGCCGAACAGGCTGAGCGCCCCGCCCAGCAGCAAAATCAGCGCGGCGCGCCGCGGGCGATGGTCGATCAGCGCCACCACGAAGCTGGCCCAGACCATCGCGGTGATGATGAAGCCGTTGCCCAGCACGGTGATCACCGCCAGCTCGGAGATGCCGTGCGTGCCGTCGTTGAACAGCCGGGAGAAGTGCTCCGGCGAGACGTAGGTCGGGTCGCTCAGCTTGATCGTCAGCATCCGCGCGATCGCCGGAAAGAAACTGAATACCACCGCCGCCGCGTAGCGCATCGGCGTGGCCTCGAACGCCTGCACGGTGATGCCGATCGCCACGAACACCAGGATCGGCGCCAGCACCGGCAGCGGCAGCAGCTCGACCAGGTTCGACAGATAGCCGAACACGCCGCCCAGCCCGATCACGATGCCGGTGAGCAGGGTGTAGCCGCTGCGCGCGCCCATCGCCTTGTACGACGGCTGGCCAATGTACGGCGTGGTCTGCGCCACGCCGCCGCAGAAGCCGGCCGCCAGTGTGGCCAGCGCCTCGACCAGCAGGATGTCGCGGGTGGCATAGTCGTCGCCGGCGGCGCGCGCACTCTCGGTGACGTTGATGCCGCCGACCACCATCAGCAGGCCGAACGGCAGGATCAGCGGCAGGTACGGCACGACGTAGGCGAGCCCGTCGACCCACTGCAAGGTCGGCCACGGCAGCGCGAAACGCCAATGCCATGCCGTCGGCGCGTGGTAGCCCGCGCCCAGCCAGCCCGACGGACCGAGCCCGTAGTACAGCAGCGCGCCGACCACGAACGCTACCAGCACGCCGGGCAACCCAAACGGCATGCGCGCGTGCGCGACCAGCGCGTACAGCACCACGCCGAGCCCGGCGAAGCCCACCACCGGCAGCTTGAGGATTTCCACCAACGGCAGGAAGCCCATCAGCACCAGCGCGATGCCGGCGATCGAACCGAGCAGGCCGGCGCGCGGCACGTGCCGCTGCACCATCGCGCCGAAGAACGACAGCACGAACTTCAGCACGCCCATCACCACCAGCGCAGCCATGCCCAGCTGCCAGGTGGCGATCGCGGCGGCGTGTTCGTCCATGCCGGTTTGCTTGAAGCCGAGGAAGGCCGGGCCGAGCACCAGCAGCGCGATGCCGATGCTGGTTGGCGCATCCAGCCCCAGCGGCATCGCGGTGACGTCGTCGCGGCCACTGCGCCGGGCCAGCCGGCGCGCCATCACGGTATAGGCAAGGTTGCCCAGCAGCACGCCGAGCGCGGTGCCGGGAAACATGCGCAGGAACACGATGTCCGCGGGAAAGCCGAACAGACCGATCAGCGCCGCGGCGAGGAAGCCCATGATGGACAGGTTGTCCACCACCAGCCCGAGGAAGCCGTTGAGGTCGCCGGGGGCGAACCAGCGGTTGGCTGATATGTTCATGCGTGGGGCCCGACCGGGCAAACCGCACAGCCGCGGAGCGAGGATGCCGGCATGGCCGGCGAACGGGAATTCATCGGGTCATCTTCTTTTGCATCCGGACTTCCGGGCGTGCGGGAGTATTGGCGGCAACCGAGCAGCGGTGCAATACGGATCGCGGCGAGACTCCGGCATTCGTTCCGCCTTGTCGAAATCGCAGCGCCCGGTTCGTCGTTCGTGCAATCGCCTCCTCTCGCCATGAAAGGAAACCGCCCATGTCGCCCATGACCCGCACCCTTGGCCACGCCTTCGCCCTGTTGTCGCTGAGCACCGCCCACGCCGCCGAAGTGAAATACCAGTTGGACCCGGACCATACCTGCCCCAGCTTCGAGGCCGACCACCTCGGCGGGCTGTCGGTGTGGCGCGGCAAGTTCAACCACAGCCGCGGCGCGGCGACGCTGGACAAGGCCGCCGGCAACGGCACGGTCGAGATCGTGGTGGACATGAAGAGCGCCGACTTCGGCCAGGACGCGCTCAACCGGCATGCCCAGGGCGCGGATCTGTTCGACACGGCGAAGTATCCGCAGGCCGTCTACACGGGCAAGCTCACCAACTTCGTCAACGGCGCACCGACCTTGGTGGCGGGCCAGCTGACCCTGCACGGCGTGACCCGCCCGCTGGCGCTGAAGATCAACAGCTTCAAGTGCATGCCGCACCCGATGCTGAAACGCGAAGTCTGCGGCGCCGATGCGCTGGCGACGTTCCAGCGCGACGCCTTCGGCATGGACGCCGGCAAGGCCTACGGTTTCGACATGACGGTGACGCTGCGCATCCAGGTCGAGGCGATCGCCGAGGCAGGCGCTACGGAAGGCTGATACTCGCTGGTTAATACACTTTATATCAGGTTTGTACGGCTTATACTGGCTATGAAATCTAATATATTGGATTTATTGGCCGACAAGAGGTAGACTGAACCCATTATATTGGGCATCGGAAGTCCGCGTGGAACCCCTCACCGTGCAGCTTTACCTGGACGGCCAGTGGCACGACGCCATGGAGCTGGCGTTCCTGCGCCCGGCTGATGGCCACGCCAGCCCCTGCACGCTGGGCTATCTGGTTACCTACGTGGTGGCGCACATGGACCAGCTCGGCGCCACCACGGCGGCGGCGGCCAGCGCCACCCTGCCGCTGGACTGGACCATACGCGCCGAGCCGCAGTGGCCGGCGTTCCTGTTTGACATCGAGCCGAGCGGCGCGGCGCGGCGCTTCCTGCTGCAGCGCCTGGCCCTGCCGGCGGGGGCCGACGCCACCGCCACCGATCTGCAGTTGCTGGCGCAATGTACGCCAGCGCCGGTCGGGCACCTGCGCATCAAGTCCGCGTTCGAGGCGCTGGCCGGGCCGTCGGTCGGCTTCCCGAAGGCCGAGGTGGTGGCCCGCGACGCGCGCTTCCTGGAATACGCCTACGAGCAGGGCGCGGCGATCGGCGGCGCCACCGGCGCCGGCGGCGAGGCGCCCAAGCTGCTGCTCACCGAGGACGCCGGCGGCCTGCTGCACCCGGACGCCACGCTGGACGACGCACGGGCACGCCGGCACTGGTTCGTGAAGTTCCCTCGCGGCAACGGCGGGCCGAGCGACCAGGCGATCCTGCGCGCAGAGCACTGCTACCACCGCGCCCTGGCGAAGCTGGGCATCGCCACGGTCGGCGGCGACGCCATGCGGCTGGAGGAAGCCGCCCGCCCCAGCCTGTGGCTGCCGCGCTTCGACCGCACCATCGCCGACGGTGTCGTGCGGCGCACCGCGGTGGAATCCGTCTATTCACTGGCCGGCGTGACCCGTCCCGGCAGCTACATGACCCACCCGCAGGCGGTCGCCGCGCTGGCCTCGGCCTGGGCGGCCGCCGGCCAGGCCGGCGACGTACCGGCGCTGCTGCGCGAGTACCTGCGTCGCGACCTGCTCAACCTGGTGCTGGGCAACAGCGACAACCACGGCCGCAACACCGCGGTGCTGCGCCATGCCGACCGGCTGGAGCTGGCGCCGATCTACGACCTGGCGCCGATGGTGATGGACGAGGAAGGCATCTCGCGCACCACCAAGTGGCCCACGCCAGTGGAAGTTGCCGGCGAGGTCGACTGGAGAGCCGCCTGTGCGGCGCTGCAACCATGGGGCGACCCGCAGCGCCTGTACGACGAGCTGCGCGAAGACGCCGAAACGCTGCGCGCACTGCCCGACCTGCTGCGCGACCTCGGCCTGCCGCAGGCGGTGTTCGAGCACCCACGCATCGCGCTGGGCGCCCTGGACGCGCGCCTGCGCCGCTGGGAGCTGCTGGCATGAGCGCCTCCCTCGCCGACCGCCAGGCCCTGCTGGCCCAGCTGCAAGCGGAGCTGATGGACGGCCGCACCAGCATCGGTGCGGCCGTGCGCCGGCTGCGCACCGACCTGACCGGCTTGCACCAGGAGCAGTTCGCCCGCATGTGCCGGATCTCGCTCAACACCCTGCAGCAACTCGAGCACGACCAGGGCAACCCGACCGTGCGCACGCTCAACGCGGTGTTCGCGCCATTCGGCATGCGCGTGGGTATCCTGCCGCGCACGCCGCCAGCCGGCGGCTGAATCAAGCCAGCGCCAGCACATCGCCCAGCAGCGCCTGCGCGGTCACCTCCGGCCCCGCGCCCGGCCCCTGGATCACCAGTGGCTGGGCGTGGTAACGGGTGGTGGTGAGCGCGAACTGGTTGTCGGTGCCGTACAGCCGCGCGGCCGGGTGGGTGAGTGGCACTTCGGCCAGGCCGACGCGGGCATGTCCGCGCTGGTTGAGCCGGGCCAGGAAGCGCAGCACGCAGCCGCGCGATTTCGCCTCGGCATGGCGCGCCGCCAGCGGTACGTCGAGTTCAGCAAGCCTTGCCAGGAACGCTTCGGTGTCCAGCGCGCGCAGCGACTCGGGCACCAAGCCTTCCACCTGCACTTCGTCGGTGCCCAGGGCGAAGCCGGCATTGCGGGCGATGATCAGCAGCTTGCGCGCCACGTCCTCGCCGGACAGGTCCGAGCGTGGATCGGGTTCGGTATAGCCGAGCTGGCGCGCCTCGCGCAGCAACTCGGAGAACGGACGGCTGCCGTCGTACTGGTTGAACAGCCACGACAGCGAACCGGAGAACACGCCTTCCAGGGTGAGCAGGCCGTCGCCGCAGATACGCAGGCGGCGCAGGGTGGACAGCACCGGCAGGCCGGCGCCCACCGTGGCCGAATCGCCGTAGCGCCCGCCATTCGCCAGCGCCGCCTGCAGCGCGCGCCAGCCGGACAGTTCGCCGCCGGCCAGCGCCTTGTTCGCGGTGACCACGTGGTAGCCGTGTGCCAGCCACTCGGCGTGGCGCGCAGCCAGCGCCGTGCTGGCGGTGGCGTCGATGATCACCTTCACCGCCGCGTCGCTGGCGTCCAGCGCGGCGAGCAGGCTGACGTTGTCGCGCGGGACACCGTGCTGGTTCAGCTGCTCGCGCAGGTTGCGCCGGGCCAGGCTGGTCGGGTCGGTCTGCTGGCGCCGAGAGTTCGCCGCGCCGACCAGCCGCAGCGAACCCGCGGCGGTGGTGTTGAGCAGCTTCAGCAAGGCGCCGCCGACCACGCCGGTGCCGAACAGCACGATCGCGATGGTGGAGGACGCCTCGTTCGTGGCGCCCGTCGCGCGCTCGGCCAGCACCGCGCTCATGCAAGCACCCGGCGTTTGGACGTCCCTGCCGCCGCGGCGCGGAGCAGCGCCGCGTCGAGGTCGCGCAGCAGGTCGTCGCCGTCCTCGATGCCCACCGACAGCCGCAGCAGGCTGTCGGCGATGCCGGCGGTGCGGCGCGCTTCCGGCGCCATCGCGGCATGAGTCATGGTGGCCGGGTGCGCGATCAGGCTTTCCACGCCACCCAACGACTCGGCCAGCGAGAAATACTGCAAGCCGTTGACGAACGCCTCGATCTGCGCCAAGTCGCCGTCCAGCTCGAAGCTCAGCATCGCGCCGAAGCCCTGCTGCTGGCGTGCCACCAGCGCATGGCCGGGGTGGCTGGCCAGGCCGGGGTAATACACCTTGCGTACGGCAGCGTGCGCGTCCAGCCGTTCGGCGATGCGCGCGGCGTTTTCCTGGTGCTGGCGCAGCCGCACGCCGAGCGTGCGCAGGCCGCGCAGGGTCAGGTAGCTGTCGAACGGCGCGCCGGTGAGGCCGTTGCAGTTGGCCCACCACTTCAGCTGCTCGGCCAGCGCCGCGTCGCGCGCCACCGCCGCGCCGCCGACCACGTCGCTGTGGCCGTTGATGTACTTGGTGGTGGAGTGCACCACCACATCGGCGCCGAGCAGCAGCGGCTGCTGCAGCGCCGGCGACAGGAAGGTGTTGTCCACCACCAGCAGCGCGCCGACGGCATGCGCGGCCTGCGCCACGTGGCGGATGTCGGTGATGCGTAGCAGCGGGTTCGACGGCGTCTCCACCCACACCAGCGCCGGCTTGCGCGACAGGCCGGCAGCCAGCGCCGCGCTGTCGGTGAGGTCGGCGAACTCGACCTGGAAGCGGCCCTTCTTCGCCCATGCATCGAGCAGCCGCCAGGTGCCGCCGTAGCAGTCGTGCGCCGCCAGCACGGTGGCGCCGGCCGGCACCAGTTCCAGCACGAGCGCCACCGCCGACATGCCGCTGGAGGTCACCACTGCGCCGGCGCCCTGCTCCAGGTCCGCCAGCGCCTCGCCGAGCAGGTCGCGGGTCGGGTTGCCGCTGCGCGAGTAGTCGTACGCGCGCTTGCGGCCGAAGCCGGCGAAGCTGTAGTTGGTCGACAGGTGCAGCGCGGGCACCACGGCGCCGTGCTGGGTGTCGCTCTCGATGCCGGCGCGCACGGCGCGGGTACAGGGGGTGGGCTCGGTCATCTCGATCTCCAGGTCTTTCGTCAGTCGGTGAATGCGGGTTCTTGGGTAGGGCGGGCACTGCCCGCCCTACGAAGGCAGTGCGCGCGCGGCTACGCGAGCGCTTCGCGCAGCAGCGGCGCGAGCTGTTCGGGTTCCTTCAGGAAGGCGTCGTGGCCGTACGGCGATTCGACCACCTCCAGCGTGGCCGGCCCATGCAGGCGACGCTGCAGCTCGCACAGGTCGGCCAGCGGCACCAGCCGGTCGGAGGGGAAGCCGATCAGCGTGGCCGGGACGGGAATCCGCTCGGGCTGCACGTCGTGCAGGTCGATCGACTCGGATAGCGCGAGGAAGCGGTCCGCATCGAAGCGCTCGACGAAGCGGCGACCCTGGTGTGCCAGGTAATCCTCGACCGGGAAGTGGAAGCGCTCCTCGCGCCACTCCGGCCCGCCGGCGAAGCGCCGGCCGAACTCGGCGCTGCCGCGGTAGGTGGTGATCGCCAGCTGGCGCGCCAGCGCCAGCGCCTCGTCGGCCTGGCCGCTGGCCTGGCCCAGCCGCACGATGCCGCGCTGCACGCTGCGCTGCGCGGTGCTGAGCGGATGCGGCCGGTGCGCGCCAGCCAGCAGCAGCAGGCGGTCCACGCTGCGCGGGTGCCGCGCGGCGAACGCCAGCGCCACCATCGCGCCGTAGGAGGAGCCGACGAAGGCATGCGCCTGCGCGATGCCCAATTCGCCCAGCAGCGCGGCCAGCGCATCGGCCTGGTCCTCGCTGGAGACCGAAGCGGCGCCGAGCCGGTCCGGGCTGAGCCAGTCGATGGACAGGACGCGCCAGCGCTCCAGGTCGATCGCCGCGCCGCGGCCAACCAGCGCCTGCCACCAGCCCGGCGCCGTGGCGGCATCCAGCGCGGTGACGTCACGGTCGGCCGAGATACCGCCCTGCACGATCACGGTGGGCGCGCCCGCCGCCCCGCACCACAGGTAGTCCACGTCCACCTCGCGCGGGCCGCTGCCGTACTTCGGGCTGAGCCGCAGCCGGCGCGTGCCGCGCTGGGTGGCCAGCCGCGCGCGCGGTTCGGGGGCGGGGGGAAAGGCGGTGGCGGCGACTTCGCTGCTGCGGGCTTCGGGCTGGAACGTCATGGAACTTCTCCGGTCGGCATCGCCCTGCGAAGTACCGGAAAGGTCGCCAGCCCCGGTTTCGGCGGCAGACCGCCGCGAGCCGGATGACGCCCATCTTCCGGTGGGTGCCGCAGCACCTCCGCAGGAGTTGGCACCGTGGCGGAAGCGCTCCGCAGGTTGCCCCGGCTTCAAAGGGCCTGTCCCTCAGCCGGTCTCGATGAGTGGGACTGATATTGAATGTTGTGAGGCAGCCTGTCAATAGACGTCTAAACGTCTAGGCGTATATATGCCTATCTAACTTTGTCATCTGCCGTGCCGACCCCGAGACTGAAGGAAATTCCTTTGGGATACGGCAGGAAAGGAGCAAAATCGACATTTCTCCACGAAACCTTCATCCATGAGCATCCAGCCCGATCTCTCCGCCGCCATCGGCCGCACCCCGCTGCTGCGCCTGCGCCACGCCTCCGCCCTGACCGGCTGCGAGATCCTGGCCAAGGCCGAGTTCCTCAACCCCGGCGGCTCGATCAAGGACCGCACCGCGCTCGGCCTGCTGCTGGATGCCGAGCGACGCGGGCAGATCCGCTCCGGCGGCCGCATCGTCGAGGGCACCGCCGGCAATACCGGGATCGGGCTGGCCCTGCTCGGCGCCAGTCGCGGCTACCGCAGCACGATCTTCATGCCCGACTCGCAGAGCCGCGAGAAGATCGACGCGCTGCGCATCGCCGGCGCCGAGGTGCGGCTGGTGCCCGCGGTGCCGTACAAGGACCCGAACCACTACGCGCACCAGGCGCGCGCCCACGCCGAGGCGGCGAACGCGGCCGACCCGGGCAGCGCGTGGTTCGCCGACCAGTTCGACAACACCGCCAACCGCGACTGGCACGAGACCAGCACCGGACCGGAGATCTGGGACGACGTCGGTGGCCACGTCGACGGCTTCGTCTGCGCCGCCGGCACCGGCGGCACCCTGGCCGGCGTGGGCCGCGCGCTGAAGGCGCGCAACCCGCGCGTGCGCATCGCGCTGGCCGACCCGGCCGGCTCGGCGCTGGCCAGCTACATCAACACCGGCGAACTGGTCGCCAGCGGCAACTCGATCAGCGAGGGCATCGGCTCCAGCCGCGTCACCGCGAACTTCGACGGCGCGCCGATCGACCTGGCCTGGTCGATCCCGGACGACGAATCGGTGCCGCTGCTGCACCGCCTGCTGGCCGAGGAAGGCTGGTGCATCGGCGGCTCCAGCGGCGTCAACCTGGCCGGCGCGATCCGCCTGGCCCGCGAACTCGGCCCCGGCCACACCATCGTCACCGTGCTCGCCGACGCCGGTACGCGCTACCAGGCCAAGCTGTTCAACCCGGCGTTCCTGCGCGAAAAGAACATCCCGGTGCCGGACTGGCTCGCCACGGCCTTCCCGTAGGAGCCCGCTCGCGGGCGATGCTCTCCCGAATCCCGAATCCCGAATCCCGAATCCCGAATCCCGGCTTTCAAAGCATCGCCCGCAAGCGGGCTCCTACAAAACCAGCGCTGCCTTGCCGGCGTCCTGCTAACGTATCCGGATGACTCCCCTCCCCGACACGTCCGCGCTGCACAACCGGCTGCAGCGCGACGGCTTTGCCTTTGCCACCGCCGACATCATGCGCCACCTGCTGGACGCACCGACGCTGGGCGACTGGCCCGCCTTCGTCGCCAGTTGGAACGAGCTGGCGCCGGACACCTACCTCGCCGCCAGCGGCCGCCACCGGGGCCGCCGGCACGCCACGTTCTCCGTTGATGCCAATGGCGGCATCCGCCGCGAGGCGCACCAGCCGCACTACCAGAGCCTCAAGTACAACCCGTTGCAGGGCGACATCCAGCGCTGGTTCGAGCCGGTGCTGCCGGCGATCGCTGACGGCGCCAGCCTGCATCGCATGCTCGCCTTCTGTCATGACTGCTTCGGCGCGCTGGCCCCGGCTGTCAGCCACTGGCACGTCGAGGTGCACCAGTTCCGCATCGAGGCCCGTGCGGACGAGGCCGGCGAACCCACGCCCGAGGGCGTGCACCGCGATGGCGTCGACTACGTGCTGGTGCTGCTGATCGACCGCGAGAACATCGAGCGCGGCACCACCACCATCCATGCGCCGGACGGCCGCGAGCTGGGCAGCTTCACCCTCGCCCACGCCTTCGACGCGGCGCTGGTCGACGACCACCGCGTGTTCCACGGCGTCACTCCAGTCACCCCGCTCAACCCGCAACAGCCGGCGCACCGCGACGTGCTGGTGGTGACGTTCAAGGCGAACTAAGTGCAACCGGCTTCTGGCGCGGGCCGGGCGCAGGTATTGAACAGCCTCTGGGCTGCGCTACGCTGGCATACGCCTCGACCACACTGGAAATCGCATGTCCCTCGCCGCCAACCTCGTGATCGGCCTGCTCGCGCTGCTGCACGTCTGGTTCCTGATCCTGGAGATGTTCCTGTGGACACGGCCCTCCGGCCGCCGCGCGTTCGGCACCACGGCGGAATTCGCCGAGCAGTCGAAGGCGCTGGCCGCCAACCAGGGCCTCTACAACGGCTTCCTCGCCGCCGGCCTGGCGTGGGGACTGCTGCTCGGCAACGGTGGCGCCGGCTTCAGCGTCAAGCTGTTCTTCCTCGGCTGCGTGCTGATCGCCGGCATTTACGGCGGGCTGACCGCAGCCCGGAAGATCCTGCTGTTCCAGGCCCTGCCGGCGGCGGTTGCCCTGGTGCTGCTCCACCTCGCCTGACGGCTCACCAGCCATGACCTCCCTTCTGCGCGAAGCCGTCGGCCAGCGCTACGACCCAACCCTGATGCAGCGTGCTCGCGAGAAGAGCTGGGCCGCGCTGCACGGCATCCGCGCGCGCATGCACCCAGGCATCAGCGAGAACGAGGCGAAAGTCGAAGCCGCCGACGTATTTCGCGAGCTGGGTGTCGAGCGGCTGTGGCACCCGGCGATCATCCGCATCGGCGCGAACACCTTGAAGACCTACCGGCATCGCTCCGAGCCCGGCGTGCGGCTGGGCGAGAACGACAGCTACTTCATCGACCTCGGCCTGGTCTTCGACGGCCACGAGGGCGATGTGGGCGACACTTTCGTGGTCGGCCACGCGCCGCAACGGCGGGCCTGCGCGGAAGCGGCGCGCGCGCTGTTCGGCGAAGTGGCTGACGCGTGGCGAATACAAGGGCTGAGCGGCCAGGTGCTGTACGCGTTGGCCGGCGAACGCGCCGCGGCGATGGGCTGGCGGTTCAATCACGCGATCAAGGGGCACCGGATCAGCGATTTCCCGCACGCGATCCACAAAGGCGGCGACCTCGGCGAACTGGAAGCATCGCCATCGAGCGGATTGTGGATGCTGGAAATCCAGCTCGCGCATCCGACCGAACCGTTCGGCGCGTTCCACGAGGACCTGCTCGTCGCATGAAGATCCTCGTCTACGGCAACTCCGGCTCCGGCAAGAGCACACTTGCCATGCTGCTGGCCAAACGACACGCGCTGGCCCACCTGGATCTCGACACCATCGTGTGGGAGCCGGGGCAGATTGCCGTGCTCCGTGCAGCCGAGGCCATCGCTGCGTCGCTGCATGAATTCCTTGACAGTCACGTTGCCTGGGTGATCGAAGGTTGCTACGGAGAGCTGGTGGAAGCCGCCGCGCCGCATTGCAGCGAGCTGGTATTCCTCAATCCCGGACGCGATGCCTGTCTCGCCAACAACACGCGTCGCCCGTGGGAGCCGCACAAGTACGCGTCGCCGGAAGCACAAGACGCCATGCTGATAAATCTGCAGCCATGGGTCAGTGGCTATTACGAACGCGACGACGACTGGTCGTATGGCCGTCATCGGCAGATCTTCGATGCCTTCGGCGGCAACAAGACGGAACACATCCAGGCGGTTCCGCTGCATACTGATTCAGTCGATCGCAGCTGATCGCCTGCACTTGTCGCCCATTGAAAATGCCGTCGACAGGAAGCACCTGAGCAGTCTCACCCTGCGCTTGCCGCAGCACTTTCCGGAAACCTGATCGTGGCCCGCAAGAAACCCCTCCCGCTCTACCGCAACATCGGCATCATCGCGCACATCGACGCGGGCAAGACCACGACCACCGAGCGCATCCTCTACTACACCGGGCGCAAGCACCAGATCGTCGACGTGCACGACACCAAGGACGGCAAGGGCTCCACCACCACCGACTACATGGAACAGGAGCGCAAGCGCGGCATCACGATCCAGTCGGCGGCGGTGACCGCGGAGTGGAAGGGCCATCAGATCAACGTGATCGACACCCCCGGACACGTCGACTTCACCATCGAGGTGAACCGCTCGCTGCGCGTGCTGGACGGCGCGGTGGTGGTGTTCGACGGCGTCGCCGGGGTGGAGCCACAGACCGAAACCAACTGGCGCCTGGCCGACCAGTACAAGGTGCCACGCCTCTGCTACGTCAACAAGATGGACCGTATCGGCGCGAATTTCGCGTATTGCGTGCAGGGTATCCGCGAGCGCCTTGGTGCCAACGCGCTGCTGTGCCAGGTGCCGCTGGGCAGCAGCGACGAGTTCGTCGGCATGGCCGACCTGGTCGCCGGCGTGGGCTACCTGTGGGCCTCCGACGACAAGGACAGCGTGTGGGAAACCGTGCCGCTGGAACAGCTGAAGGATCGCCTGACGTTCGGCGCCAGCGCCGACAACGCATGGATCGCCGACCTGCCGAAGCTGCGCCAGGACCTGCTGGAAACCGCGCTGGCGCTGGACGACGACGCGTTCGAGCGCCTGCTGAACACCGGCGGGTTCGACCCGGCCGTGCTCAAGCAGTGCATCCGCAAGGGCACCGTCACCGGCGCACTGGTGCCGGTGCTGTGCGGCTCGTCGTACAAGAACAAGGGCGTGCAGCAGCTGCTGGACGCGGTGGTCGATTATCTTCCCTACCCAGGCGAGAACGGCGGCATCGCGCTGGTCGACGAGGACGGCCACGTCGTCGGCGAACAGGCCGTCACCGACGACGCGCCGGCGCGCGCGCTGGCGTTCAAGGTGATCAACGACCAGTTCGGCACGCTCACCTTCTGCCGCATCTATTCGGGCGTGATCAAAAAGGGCGACACCCTGCTCAACGTCACCCGCGGCAGGAAGGAGCGCGTGGGCCGCATCGTCGAGGTGCAGGCCGACCACACCCGGGAAATCGACGAGGTGCGCGCCGGCGACATCTGCGCGTTCGTCTCGATGAAGGACACCGAGACCGGCGATTCGCTGTCCGACCCGGCGCATCCGGCACTGCTCGAACGCATGCGCTTTCCCGACCCGGTGATCAGCGTGTCGGTCGAGCCGAAGAACCGCGACGACGTCGACAAACTGTCCAGCGCGCTCTACAAGATGGTCAAGGCCGACCCGTCGCTGAAGCTCGAGGTGGACCAGGAAACCGGGCAGACCGTGCTCAAGGGCATGGGCGAGCTTCACCTGGAGGTGACCCTCGACCGCATGCGCACCGAGCTGGGCGTGGAGGCGAACATGGGCAAGCCGCGGGTCAGCTTCCGCGAGGCGTTCGGCAAGACCGTCGAGCACACCTACACGCACAAGAAGCAGACCGGCGGCTCCGGCCAGTTCGCCGAGGTGACGATGATCTTCGAGCCGGGCGAAGCGGGCTCGGGCGTGGTGTTCTCCGATGAGGTGGTCGGCGGCCGCGTGCCGCGCGAGTACATTCCCGCGGTGGAGCACGCGATCAAGGTCGAGGCGCAGGAGGGCCAGGTCGCCGGCTACGAAGTGGTCGACTTCGCCGCGCGCCTGATCGACGGCAAGTACCACGACGTCGACTCCTCCGCGCTGGCGTTCGAGATCGCCGCGCGGCAGTGCTTCCGCGAGGCGCAGAAGCTCAGCAGCCCGAAACTGCTGGAGCCGATCATGCGGCTCGAAGTGGTGATGGAGGCGGACTACCTGGGCGACGTCATCGGCGACATCAACCGCCGCCGCGGCACGGTCAGCGACCAGGGCCACAAAGGCAGTTCCGCCTTCGTGCAGGGCTTCGTGCCGCTGGCCGAAATGTTCGGCTACATCAACTTCCTGCGCTCGGCCACCCGCGGCCGCGGCACCTTCAGCATGGAGTTCGACCACTACCAGGAGGTGCCCGCCGGCATGGTGGAGAAACTGATGGAGAAGGAAGTGAAATAGCGCCGCGCTCGGCGCTGCGATGCTGCATTGCAGCGATTGGTGCCCTGCTCACTCGAACATGTATGCAGGAAAAATGGGGCTGGACACGCCGGCATGGTCTGGCAGTAGCATAGGCCGGTCGCGGAGCCGCCTCCGTCGGCGCCTGAGTGCCGGGGGGGCACTCGCCATTCCGACCGAGGGACGCCATGAGCTCTTTCCGCATGTCGCAGGCGCCGCGTGCGCCGTTCGCCCGTTTTCGTCTGCGGCCGCTGGCCGCCTCCTGCGCGGCCGTGCTGCTTGGCTTGACGCTGAGCGCTTCGGCCTCGGCACAGCAGGCACAGCCGCAGCCCCAACCGACCGACAACCAGACCGCGCCGGCCAAGCCGGACAGCAAGACCGCCGAAAAGAAGAACAAGAAATCCGAGAACACGGTCAGCAACCTCGACGCGATCGTCGTTACCGGCATCCGCGCCAGCATCGAGAACTCGCTGAAGGCGAAACAGAACTCCGACAACATCATCGAGGCGATCTCGGCTGAGGACATCGGCAAGCTGCCCGATGCGAGCATCGCCGAAAGCCTGTCGCGCGTGCCGGGCGTAGCTACCCAGCGCCTGAACGGCCGCGCCAACATGATCTCGATCCGCGGCCTGGACCCCGGTTTTGCCGGCACCACGCTGAACGGGCGCGAGCAGGCCACGATCGGCGAGAACCGCGGCGTCGAATACGACCAGTACCCGTCCGAGCTGATCAGCGGCGTGGCGATCTACAAGACGCCCGACGCCAGCCTGATCGGCCAGGGCCTGTCCGGCACCGTCGATCTGCACACGATCAAGCCGCTGGACCTGCCCGGCCCCGCCTTCGCGGTCAATGTGCGCGGCGAGCACACCACCAACGGCGACCTCAACCCGGGCGGCGGCGTGGGCGACATGGGCCATCGCGCCAGCATTTCCTACATCAACCAGTTCTTCGACCACACCCTGGGCCTGGCCGTGGGCTTCGCCCACCTCGACTCGCCGATCCAGGAAAAGCAGTACCAGGCCTGGTGGTGGAGCATGAACAACGGCCCGGGCAGCGCCGAGACCAATTGGTGGGCGCCGCACACGCCCGGCATGCCTGACGGCGTGATCTCGGAGGAGGGCATGCAACTGCGTGCGCAGTCACTGACCCAGAAACGCAGCGGCCTGATGGCCGTGCTGGAATGGGCGCCGGGCGACCACTACCACTCCACCCTGGACCTGTACCACTCCATCTTCGGCGAGAAGAAGTTCACCAACGGCGCGCAGTGGTCGAGCAACCCGTGGGACAACGTCAGCTATTCCAACGTCGGCGTCACGCCGGCGCAGCCTTACCCGATCGTCACCTCCGGCACCATCAGCGGCATCGCGCCGATCCTGCAGAACCAGTACACCAAGGAGCACGACAAGCTGTTCTCCGCCGGCTGGAACAACCAGTACGACTTCGACAACGGCTGGACCGCCACCGCGGACCTTTCGTACTCCAGCGCGAAGAAGAAGCTGCACGACGCCTACCTGTTCACCGGCCTGGCCGGCGGCGCCTTCACCAGCGTCGACTTCCGCACCCCGGCCGGCAACGGTTACCCGTACTTCTCGCCGGCGGTGAACCTGGCCGACCCGTCCCTGGTGGTGTTCACCGACCCGGGCGGCTACGGCTACAACGGCCGCCAGGAGTTCGACACCCAGAAGGACACCATCAAGGCCGTGCGGCTGGAGGTGAGCCACCCGCTGGGCTGGATCTTCAGCAGCATGAACCTGGGCGTGAACTACTCCGACCGCACCAAGACCAAGCGGGCCGATGTGCAGTTCGCCTGGCTCAACGGCAACGGCTCCACCCAGAGCACCTACGACAACCACTTCAGCGCGCCGGTGAACCCGGCCTTCCTGTGGTCGCCGACCACGCTCGGCTACGGCGGCATCCCCGGTGCGCTCAGCTACAACGTGCTGGGCGCGCTGGCGAACCAGTTCTACCTGACCCAGCGCAACAGCGAGGGCGACTGGAGCCGCAACTACACCGTGGAAGAGAAGGTCCCGGTGGCCTACGCCAAGTTCAACATCGACACCACGCTGGGCAGCGTGCCGCTGACCGGCAACGTGGGCGTGCAGTTCGTGCGCACCGACCAGTCCTCCACCGCGCTGCAGACCAACGGTGACACCCTGGTCGGCCGCATCAACGACGGCACGAAGTACAACAACGTGTTGCCCAGCCTGAACCTGGTGGCACATCTCACCGACCGCCAGTACTTGCGCTTCGGCTTCGCCAAGACCATGGCGCGCGGGCGCATCGATGACGAGAAGGTGTCTACCTCGGCCGGCCTGTCGAAGGTGCAGAACGGCCCGGCCGCCGGCCAGGTGCTGTGGTCCGGCAGCGGCGGCAACCCGAAGCTGAAGCCGTACGTGGCGGTGGGCACCGACCTCTCCTACGAGTTCTACTTCGGCAAGTCCAGCTACTTCGCCGCAGCGGCGTTCCACAAGAATCTGCTGAACTACATCTACAACCAGACCACGCTGAACTACGACTTCTCGCACTACACCAACAACGATCCCACGCTCACCCCGACCAGCAACATCGGCTCGTTCACCCGGCCAGCGAACGGCACCGGCGGCAAGATGGACGGTCTGGAGCTGTCCGGTGCGCTGGAAGGCGGGCTGCTGGCCGATGCGCTGGCCGGCTTCGGCGTGCAGGCCAGCTTCTCGCTGACTAACAGCAGCATCCCGCAAAAGGTCATTGGTTCCATTCCTGGTCCGAATCCGCCTACAACTTTGCCCGGTCTGTCGCGCAAGGTCGCCAACCTGGCGCTGTACTACGAGAAGTACGGCTGGTCGGTGCGCGTGGCCGAACGCTACCGCTCGTCGTTCAGTGGCGAAATCACACCCCGGTTCAACCAGATTGCCTACACCAAGATCCTGGCCAACCGGCAAACGGACCTGCAGGTGGGCTACGCGTTCTCCGAGGGCAGCCTGAACGGCCTGTCGCTGCTGCTGCAGGTCAGCAACCTCAGCAACACGGCGGACAAGAGCGTGCAGATCTCCGGCCTGCCCAACAACGTGCAGGTGGTGCGCCCGCTGGAGTACGACACCTGGGGCCGCACGGTGCTGTTCGGCGTGAACTACAAGCTGTAGGCCATCCCGCAACACGGCGGGAGCATAGAACCCGGGGAGCGATCCCCGGGTTTTTCATGGGCACCCGTCAGACGGAAAGATGCTCGTACAGGATCACCGCGCCCACCCCGATCAGGATAACGCCGCCGATGATCTCTGCGCGGCGGCCGACCATCGCGCTCAGCACATGGCCGAGCATGATGCCCAGCGTGACCATGCTGAACGTGCACAGGCCGATCACCACGGCCACCATGGCGATCGAGACGTCGACGAAGGCCAGCCCCACGCCCACCGCCAGCGCGTCGATGCTGGTGGACAGGCCGGTGATGGCGAGGCCGACGATGCCGTGCTTCTTCGCCTCGTCGACCGGCTCGCCCGAATCCGGCTGCACGCCGGCCCAGATCATGTGCAGGCCCAGCACCAGCAGCAGGCCGAAGGCGATCCAGTGGTCCCAGGCCTCGATATAGCGCGCGGCGCCCTTGCCCAGCAGCCAGCCGATCACTGGCGTGATCGCCTCGATCACGCCGAAGATCAGGCCGGCGCGCATGGCCTGGGACAGCCGCGGACGCGTCATGGCGGCGCCCTTGCCGATCGCCGCGGCGAACGCGTCGGTGGACATGGCGAAACCGAGCAGCAGGATGGAAACGGGATTCATGGGTTGCCATTCGGTCGGGCCAGGCGCAACGGCACGACGGCGCGCCCGACCGTCGTGGCGCCGTCAGCCGTTGGTCTCGCCAACCAGGATCGGTGTCTTCGCCACGGCAGCTTGCTGCCGAGCATGTTGACGAAGACGCCCCGCGCGAACGAGGCAGGCTACTCCCCAAGGGGTATCGCGCCGGCGGCAGCACCGCCAGCGCGGCGGCAAGGTTAACACGACCACGCGGCGAATCCGGCATGTGCAGGCAGCGGAGCCGCCGCGCATACTCGGGCTCCGTTCACGACCTGCACAGGCAAACTCACATGGGATCAGCACGCACACTCGGACTCACCGCCACGGCCATGCTGGTCTTCTGCACCGGCATCGGCACGGCGCATGCCGGCAGCGCTGCCGAAGCATTGCCCGAGACCATGGCCATGCTGAAACACGCCATCAGCATCCCTACCGTCGAGGACCAGCATCAGGTGCCGGTGCTAGCCGCGTACCTCGCCGACAAGCTCAAGGCCGCAGGCTTCGCCGCCGGCGACATCGAGATCATCCCGGTGGGCGAAACCGCCGCACTGGTCGCGCGCTATCGCGGCACCGGTGAAGGCAAGCCGATCCTGCTGTCCGGGCACATGGACGTGGTGGCGGCCAAGCGCCAGGACTGGACCCGCGACCCGTTCACCCTGATCGAGCAGAACGGCTACCTCTACGGCCGCGGCACCGCCGACATGAAGACTGCGGTGGTGGTGCTGGTGGAAACGCTGATCCGGCTCAAACGCGAGGGTTTCAAGCCGCGCCACGACCTGATCCTGCTGCTGTCCGGCGACGAGGAGACCGCGATGGCCTCGACCCGCGAGCTGGCGAAGCGCTACCACGACGCCGAATTCCTGCTCAACGCCGATGCCGGCGGCGGCACCCTGGACCCGGCCAGCGGCAAGCCCGTGGTCTACCAGATCCAGGCGGCCGAGAAGACCTATGCGGACTTCCGCATCACCCTCACCTCGCCCGGCGGCCACTCCAGCGAACCGACCGCGGACAACGCGATCTACCGCCTCGCCAAGGTGATCGACCGCGTAGGCGGTTATGCCTTTCCGCCGATGATCAACGACATCACCCGAGCCTCGCTGCGTGCCACCGGCGCCCACACGCCCGGCGCACTCGGCGCGGCGATGACGCGCTTTGCCGCCCATCCGGACGACGCCGCCGCAGCCGCCACCATCTCCGCCGATCCGGCCTACGTCGGGCAGATCCGCACCACCTGCGTGGCGACCATGCTCAACGGCGGCCACGCACTCAACGCATTGCCGCAAAGCGCCAGCGTCAACGTCAACTGCCGCATCTTCCCCGGCACGCCGGTCGACAGCGTGCGCGACACGCTGGTCAAGGTGATCGACGACAAATCCGCCAGCGTCACCGTGCTGTCGCCCCCGCCGGTGGCCAGCCCCGCCTCGCCGCTGCGCCCGGACGTGATCGCCGCCGTCACCGACGCCGTGCACGCCCGCTTCCCCGGCGTGGAAGTGGTGCCCGGCATGTCCGCCGGCGCCTCCGACAGCATGTACTTCCGCAACGCCGGCGTCCCCAGCTACGGCATCGACGCCTCCTTCACCAAACCCGACGACAGCTTCGCCCACGGCCTCAACGAAAAACTGCCCGCGTCGGAAGTCGAAGCCGGGCTGGAGTTCTGGCATCGGGTGCTGGTGCAGTTGGCGAAGTGAGTTGACCGGAAGAACTGGCGTCACGCCGCCCATGATCTCGGACAAACGTTGGAACAGCTAAGCCCGACTCCGTTTTCGTGGTGCGGCGTGCGACCAGCCGCCACAGGCATTGGCCGGATTCGTTCAATTTATCATCGGATGATATATAGTCATGTCAAAGGAAGACGCAGGACTGGAAACGCTGCTGTTGCTCAACGGCGAGATCTACGATCAGGGCAATGGTTGCTGGATCAAGATCGAGGCATGGCGTGTCGAGGTGAACGAGCATGTGCCGCACGGCATACGCTACGCGCTGACATTGCATGACCGCTACGGCACGCGGTTACTCGGTTTCGACAATGCGCATGCCGTCAGGCCGCCGAAGCGCAAGCGTCATGCAGGCCGGCGTCTGGCCTACGACCACCGCCATCGTCACGTCAGCGACAAGGGCGTACCGTACGAATTCGCCAGCCCACAGCAACTGCTGGAGGATTTCTTCAACGAAGTCGACCGCGTACTTGAGGAAACGAAGTCATGAAAAAGCTGGTCATCGGCATCGCCTCCCAGCAAGCCATCCGCGCCCGCGCACTGGCCGTTGCACGCGGCGATCATCAGCCACGCCCCGGCGAGCCGAAGGTCTGGTTCACCTCCATGCGCTCGCTGGCCGAAGTGTTGTCCGATGACAACCGCGCGTTGCTGCGTGTCATCCGGGAACAGAAGCCCGCGTCACTGACCCAGCTCGCGGAACTCACCGGCCGCGCACCCAGCAATCTTTCGCGGACGCTCAAGACGATGGAACGGTATGGCCTGGTCGAGATGCGCCGCACGCTGCGCAACGTGCAGCCCATCGCCACGGCCAGCGAATTCGTGATTCAGGCGGCGTAGCTTGGCTTGTTAAAAAGTCGACTCTGACCCCTGGCCCTAAAATCCAGGCCGCCGAGAAGACCTACGCGGACTTTCGCATCAGCCTCACCTCACCTGGCGGCCACTCCAGCGAGCCCACCGCGGACAACGCGATCTACCGCCTGGCGCGCATCATCGACCGCGTCGCCGGCTACCAGTTTCCGCCGCAGAGCAACGAGATCACGCGCGCCTCGCTGCGTGCGCTCGGCGCGCACACGCCCGGACCGCTCGGTGCGGCGATGACGCAGTTCGCCGCCCACCCCGACGATGGCGCCGCCGCGGCCACCATCTCGGCCGACCCCGCCTACGTCGGGCAGATCCGCACCACCTGCGTGGCTACCATGCTCAACGGCGGCCACGCGCTCAACGCGCTGCCGCAAAGCGCCAGCGTCAACATCAACTGCCGCATCTTCCCCGGCACGCCGGTCGACAGCGTGCGCGACACCCTGGTCAAGGTGATCGACGACCAGTCCGCCAGCGTGACCGTACTACAGCCTCCGCCGGTGGCCAGCCCCGCCTCGCCGCTGCGCCAGGACGTAATCGCCGCCGTCACCGACGCCGTGCACCAGCGCTACCCCGGCGTGGACGTGGTGCCCGGCATGTCCGCCGGCGCCTCCGACAGCATGTACTTCCGCAACGCCGGCGTTCCCAGCTACGGCATCGACGCCGCCTTCACCAAACCCGACGACACCTTCGCCCACGGCCTCAACGAAAAGCTGCCCGCGTCGGAAGTCGAGGCGGGGCTGGAGTTCTGGCATCGGGTGCTGGTGCAGTTGGCGAAGTGAGGCAGATGGCCGAGCCGCTGTAACGTCTGTTCTCCTCCCGAAGTAACCGCTCAGAAGTGCACTCTGACCCGGGTTTTGGAGCAAACTTCATTGCGGCTGCTAAGCGTGTGGGGCTCCTGCCTAACAACTCGTTCAAGGCGGACGGCTTCGCCGCCGCCTAACTCCAGCGTCAGGCGTCGCACCATGACAAAGAAGATCGTCCTCACCTTCAAAGATGATGCAAAAGACGAACTCTTCGCCCGCTCGGAGAGAATGGTAAGAACAGGACCGCCATTCAAACTTGCGGGCACTGGCCGTTCCGTCCAATTCCTAAGAGGCGTATTTTCTCGCGCCTCTCTTTGTGTCCCAGCTTTCTACTATTTCCTTGGCGCCGCTTCCGCACATGACGCCGCAAAAGAATCGAACGATTACCCGTTCAAGGTTGCTCAGAGCTACTCCGCATTCTCGGATCTCAACACGCTGACTCTTAGCTGTCGAAAGCTCTTTGATAGCGCCTCAAAACCAGACCTCACCGGCGCCAATTTTTCCAAAACATCTGATGTCACTCTTACTGAGCACGCAGAGTACTGGGCAAAGATTTCTACGCGCAGCATGGAAGAATGCTATACGGCCCTAAGTTTTCTGCGTCGATTCTTCTCTGAGTGCTCAAAAAGCGAAACGGAACTGCTTCGATCCGACGGTCAGCTCCAGAAGCGAATTGGACTTCTAGTTCAACACGCCAACCGCGCTGCCGCGCACCTTTCACTGGAAGATTACTCGCTGGACATAATTGACCTCGCGCATTTCGCCGCAGCGTGTACCGTCATTGGCGAGATCGTGAGAAGTTTCGATAGCCCAGACCTGGGGCCGGACTACTTCAACAAGCTGGACACCGCCTCATATCAGGCCGCGCAGCGCGTCTTCCCACAGATCGCCAAGTTTCAGATGTTCGTATCCTGGAATATCGAGCAACAAGCACGTCTTTATTGGCAGTGGGGGGAGGACAATGGTCTGCACATGCTGCTCAATCAGATTCAACACGCTATCGGCGGCGAACCCAAAGGCGACGCCTAACATGTCGTTCAGGCCGAACCCGCTTCGCGGGTCGGCTTAATTCTGGTGTTGACCGTCCGCTTCTGGCCGAACTGAGACATTCGCACGCTCGGGGAATGGCACTCAAGAAACTGAACTCTGGCAACCGGCTCTTTCGCCACCGCGCAGCGGTGGCGTACCGAGTGCGCGCCAGGATGGCGCGCTGCTCTACCCGGGGCCCCTGTGCGGCGGTGAGGCGGGGACGACAGGCCGCCTAGCGGGCGTTGCCAGGGATGGCAACGCCTTTTCGCACGGGCAGGATGCCCGTTCGAAAAGTCCGGCCCCGCCTCACGGACTTGCCGGGCAGGATGTCCGGCAAGCGCCAAGCGGGGTGGCCTTTCTCTTTGGTTACTTTCTCTTTGGCCACGCAAAGAGAAAGTAACTCGGGCGCCAACGGCGCACGAAAGCTCTTGCTTTCAGCAAGGGCCACCCCTGATCCACGCTACAATTACCGGTTCGCGCTCAAGCCGACCCACTCCCCATGCCCTCGCATCTGCAAGAAACCCGCCGCCGCCGCACCTTCGCCATCGTCAGCCATCCTGACGCGGGCAAGACCACGCTGACCGAGAAACTGCTCCTGTTCGGCGGCGCGATCCAGATGGCCGGCTCGGTGAAGAGCCGCAAGACGTCGCGCAGCGCCACCTCGGACTGGATGGCGCTGGAGAAGGAGCGCGGCATCTCGGTGACCTCGTCGGTGATGCAGTTCCCGTACGAGGGCAAGATCGTCAACCTGCTGGACACGCCGGGACACGCGGATTTCTCCGAGGACACCTACCGCGTGCTGACCGCGGTGGACTCGGCGCTGATGGTGATCGACTGCGCCAAGGGCGTGGAGGAGCGCACGATCAAGCTGATGGAGGTGTGCCGCCTGCGCGACACGCCGATCATGACCTTCATCAACAAGCTCGACCGCGAGGGCCGCTCGCCGATCGAGCTGCTGGACGAGGTGGAGTCGGTGCTGGGCATCGCCTGCGCCCCGCTGACCTGGCCGATCGGCATGGGCAAACGGCTGAAGGGCGTGTACCACCTGGCGCTGGACGAGGTGCACATCTTCGAGCAGGGCAAGAATTTCACCCGGCAGGATTCGACCATCTTTCAGGGGCTCGACGCGCCCGGTCTGGCCGAGAAGATCGGTGCCGAGGCGATGCGCGAGCTGCGCGAGGAACTGGAGCTCGTGCAGGGCGCCGCACCTTCGTTCGATATCGACGAGTACCTGGCCGGCCGGCAGACGCCGGTGTTCTTCGGCTCGGCGGTGAACAACTTCGGCGTGCAGCTGCTGCTGGACTTCTTCGTCGAACACGCGCCCAGCCCGCGTCCGCGGGCCACCACCACGCGCGAGATCCAGCCGGAGGAAGAGAAGCTCTCCGGCTTCGTGTTCAAGATCCAGGCCAACATGGACCCGGCGCATCGCGACCGCGTGGCGTTCATGCGTGTGTGCTCGGGCACCTACGCGGCCGGCATGAAGATGATCCAGACCCGCACCGGCAAGGAAGTGCGCATCGCCAACGCGCTGACCTTCATGGCCAGCGACCGCGAGATCGTGGAGACCGCCTACCCCGGCGACGTGATCGGCCTGCACAACCACGGCACCATCGCCATCGGCGACACCTTCACCGAGGGCGAGAACGTCAGCTTCACCGGCATCCCGAACTTCGCTCCCGAACTCTTCCGCCGTGCGCGGCTGCGCGACCCGCTGAAGATGAAGGCGCTGCACAAGGGCCTGGCGCAGCTCTCCGAGGAAGGCGCCACCCAGTTCTTCCGTCCGCTGATGTCCAACGACCTGATCCTGGGCGCGGTCGGCGTGCTGCAGTTCGAGGTGGTCGCCTACCGGCTGAAGGACGAATACAACGTGGACGCCAGCTTCGAGCCGGTGACGGTGACCACCGCGCGCTGGGTGCACTGCGACGACCCGAAGAAGCTGGAGGAATTCCGCGAGAAGAACGCGATGAACCTCGCGCTGGACGCAGCCGGCGAACTGGTCTACATCGCGCCGACGCGGGTCAACCTGCAGCTGGCGCAGGAGCGCTGGCCGCAGGTGCGCTTCGCCGCCACCCGCGAGCACGCGGCGGCGGTGGAGCTGTAGCCGCAACGCCACCGCACTGCTAACGTGCGGGGCTTTGCCGGGGGAGCCACGCATGCACGACCACGCCATCGCCTTCACCACGCCGCCCGGAGCGCCACGCCAGCGGCGCTGGCTGCTTTCCCCGCCGGGGCGGATTGCGATCTTCGTGGCCTGGCTGGTCGGCCTCATGGTGATGCTGCGGTTCGGCTTCCTCGCGCTGGGCATGGGCCAGGGCACGCCGATCCTGCAGCAGAACCTGGCGCAGTTCGTCGCCCGTGCGCTGGTGCCGCTGGCGGCTTACCTGATCCTGGTGAAGCTGGTCGAGCGCCGGGCGCTCATCGAGCTGGCGCCACGCTCGCTGTTGCCGCAGGGCCTGCTCGGGGCGCTGGGCGGGCTGCTGCTGTTCAGCGCCGTGGTGGCCGTGCTGTGGCTGGTCGGCAGCTACCACGTGAGCGCGTTCCAGCCGCATGCGCCATGGTTGGGCGCGTTGCTGGTGGTGGGTCTGGGCGCGGGCATCGGCGAGGAGATCGTCTTCCGCGGCGTGCTGTTCCGCATCGTGGAGGAAGGCCTGGGCACCTGGTGGGCGCTGGGCATTTCCGCGCTGCTGTTTGGCGCCATCCACGCTGCCAACCCCGGCGCCACGCTGTGGAGTTCGGCGGCCATCGCGATCGAGGCCGGTCTGCTGTTCGGCATGGTCTACCACGTGACCCGCTCGCTGCCGGTGTGCATGGGCCTGCATGCAGCATGGAATTTCGCCCAGGGCACGATCTACGGCATTCCGGTTTCCGGCACCGCGGCCGACGGCTGGCTGGTCTCCACCCGCAGCGGCCCGGACTGGCTTACCGGCGGCGCGTTCGGTGCCGAGGCATCGGTGGTGGCACTGGCGCTGTGTACCTTGGGCACGACCGGCCTGCTGGTCGTGGCGCGGCGGCGCGGCTCGATCGTGCCGCCGGTCTGGCGCCGCCGATGAGCCGGTGACTGCCCATGCCAGCCCTGGCGCCAGCCATGCAACAGGCGCGCAAACTGCGATGATTCCTGCATGCCCGTGAACCGAACACCCAATACGTGGCTGGCCAACCAGCCGCTGCAGCACAAGATCATGCTGGCCATCGGCCTGCTGCTGGGGCTGTTCCTGCTGGCCAACGCGCTCACCCTGCACTCGCTGCGCCAGCAGGAGGACGACCGGGGCTGGGCGACGCATACCTACCAGGTGCTGCTTCAGCTGGACCACGTGCTGCAATCGATGCAGGCCAGCCAGGTGGGCGCCCGCGGCTACCTGCTGACCCAGGATGCCGCACAACGCTACGCCTTCGAGAGCGCCAACCGGGATCTGGGCACCGATCTCGCGCGGCTGCGTGGACTGATGTCGGACAGCCCACTGCAGCTGTCGCGCATCGACAAGGTGGAGGAAACTGCACAACTGTGGCAGCGCGAGTTCCGTAGTGGAGTGATCGATGCTCTTGCCGGTCTGGGCACGCTCGACCCCGCACAGGCCGCGCTGCAGCGGCAACGCATCCAGTCCGACTACCTGAAACACCGCAGCATCAGCGCGAAGGAGATCGAGGACGTCATCGCGCAGATGACGCTGGACGAGGAGGCGCTGCTGTCCACGCGCAACCAGCGCCTGGACCGGACCATCGCCATCACCCGCACGGTCGACATCGTGGCGGCCGTGCTCGCCATCCTGTTCGGCCTGGCGGTGATCCGGCTGACCCTGCGCCTGGTCACCCGGCCGCTGCGCGCCCTGACCAACCAGCTGACCCGGCTGGCCAACCACGACCATGATTTCGAGATCCGTCGGCTCGAACGCCGCGACGAGATCGGCGAGATCGCCCGTGCACTGCAGGTGTTCAAGCAGATGTCGGTGGACAACCAGACGCAGAGCTGGATCAAGGAGCAGGTGTCCGACGTGGCCCACCTGCTGCTGCAGGCCACCACGCACAAGGAGTTCGCGCAGTGGCTCACCAGCGCGCTGGTGCCGTTGTGCAAGGCCGGTGTGAGCCTGTTCTATTCCTACGACGACGCGCGCCAGCGGCTCGACCTGATCGGCAGCTACGGCCTGCGCCTGAGCAACCGTTCGGCCGACCAGTACCTGCCGGGCGAGGGCCTGGTCGGCCAGTGCGCGCTCGAACGCAAGCCGATCATCCTGGACGACGTGCCCGCCGACTACCTGCACATCGACTCCGGCAGCGGCGCGGCGCTGCCCGGCCATCTGGTGATCCTGCCGGTGCTGTACCGCGACACCCTGATCGGCGTGCTGGAACTGGCCGGCTTCACCCCGCCGAGCCCGGTGGTGCACCAGCTGCTGGACGAGCTGCTGCCGCTGGTGGCGCTGAGCCTGGAAAACCTCAACCGCACGGTCAGCGTGCAGGGTCTGCTGCTGCGCACGCAGGAACAGGCCGACGAGCTGCGCGTGTCCGAACTGGTGATGCGCCAGCAGAAGGAGGTGCTGCGCGACAACAACGACGCGCTGCAGGCGAAGACGGAGGAACTGGAGGAACAATCCCGGCGGCTGATCGCCTCCGAAGAGGAGCTGCGCATCCAGGCCGACGAGCTGCAGGCGTCGAACGAGGAACTGCGCGAGATGACCGAGAGCCTCAACCGGCAGAAGTACGTGCTGGAGGACCTGCAGCAGGAAACCGCGGACAAGGCCGCCGAACTGGCGCGCGCCAGCCAGTACAAGTCCGAGTTCCTCGCCAACATGTCGCACGAGCTGCGCACGCCGCTGAACAGCCTGCTGATCCTGTCGCGCGACCTGGCCGGCAACGCCGGCGGCAACCTGGACGCGGATCAGGTCGAGTCGGCACGGATCATCCACGACGCCGGCAACAGCCTGCTGCACCTGATCAACGACATCCTCGACCTGTCCAAGATCGAGGCCGGCAAGATGGAGTTGGTGATCGACGAGCTGCCGCTGGCCGAGCTGGCGCAGCGGCTGCGCCGCACCTTCGGCCATGTCGCTGCGCAGAAATCGCTGGCGTTCGCGCTGACGATCGGGCCCGACCTGCCGGCAGCGCTGCGCACCGACGGCGCGCGGCTGGAACAGATCGCCAACAACCTGCTCGGCAATGCCTTCAAGTTCACCACCGAAGGCGCGGTGAGCGTGCACGTCGGCCGCCCCGATGGCGAGGTCGACATACCCGAGCTGCTGCATGGCCAGCCGCTGCTCGCGCTGACCGTCAGCGACACCGGCATCGGCATCCCCGCCGACAAACTCGAGCGCATCTTCAACGCGTTCGAGCAGGTGGATGCCGGCACCAGCCGGCAGTTCGGCGGCACTGGCCTGGGCCTGGCCATTTCGCGGCGGATGGCCAGGATGCTGGGCGGCGACCTGGTGGTGCGCAGCGAACCGGGCCACGGCAGCCGCTTCACCGCGCTGTTGCCGGAGGAGCCGCCGGCGGCCGCGTCGATGCAGTCGCAGGCCATGTCCGAACAGCAGGCCACCGCGCCGTTCACCGCGGTCGTCACCACCCCTGACCTGCCAGCAGCGGCAGCCGGCGGCGAGCTGGCCGGCCGCCGCGTGCTGCTGGTGGACGATGACATGCGCAACCTGTTCGCGCTGTCCAGGGTGCTGCGCGGCTGGGGCATGCAGGTGAGCCTGGCGCAGGACGGCGCCAAGGCGCTGCGCATGCTGGCCGAGGAGGCCGCGCCGGAACTGCTGCTGATCGACATCATGATGCCGGGCATGGACGGCTACGAGATGATCCGCACGATCCGTGCGCAGCCGCACTACGGCGCCCTGCCGATCATCGCGCTGACCGCCAAGGCCATGCACGGCGACCGCGAGAAATGCCTGCAGATGGGTGCCAGCGACTACCTGTCCAAGCCGCTCGACCTCGACCGCCTGGCAGTCACCCTGCTGGCCTGGCTGCGGCGCTGAGTACGCCGGGGTTCATGCCCGTGGTAGGTGGCAAGGGTTAAGGTAAGCCCATGCCTGCCGGTCTGGTGAACACGATGCTGCCGAAGATCCTTGTCGTCGACGACACCGTCGCCAACCTGGTCGCCATGCGCCGGCTGCTCGCCGGCAGCGGCGCGGAGCTGTTCGAGGCGCGCAGCGGCAACGAGGCGCTGGCACTGTGCCTGGACCATGAGTTCGCGCTGATCCTGCTCGACGTCAACATGCCGGACATGGACGGCTTCGAGGTGGCCGCCCTGCTCGGCAGCGCCGAGCGCCTGCGCGACACCCCGATCATCTTCGTCACCGCCGCCTACGCGGACGACATGAACCGGCTCAAGGGCTACCGCTCCGGCGCGGTGGACTACATCGCCAAGCCGATCAACGACACGATCCTGCAGTCGAAGGTGCGCGTGTTCCTTGATCTGTACACGGCACGCATGAAGCTGCAGCAGGCGCTGGACGAGCTGGCCGAGCGCAACGAGCAACTGACCCGCGAGATCGCCGAACGCAAGCTGATGGAGACGATGGTGCGCCATCAGGCCCAGCACGACCCGCTGACCGGCCTGCCGAACCGCATCCTGTTCCAGGATCGCCTGTACGGCGCGATCCAGCGCGCCAACCGCCACCACGGCAGCTTCGCGCTGGCCTGCATCGACCTCGACGGCTTCAAGCAGGTCAACGACAGCCACGGCCATGCCGCCGGTGACGCCCTGCTGCAGGAGATCGCCGCGCGGCTGTCGACGCAACTGCGCAGCAACGACACGGTGGCGCGACTGGGCGGCGACGAATTCGCGCTGCTGCTGGAGGACATCGAGGATCCCCGGCTGGCGCTGCAGCTGGGCGAGAAGTTGTGCGCGGCGCTGAGCGAGCCTTGTGCGCTCAGCGTTGGCGGCCAGCCGATCGAGGTGCGTGTCGGCGCCAGCATCGGCATCGCGCCGTACCGGCCGGATGCGGCCGACGATGCCGACGAGCGGCTGATGCAGGCGGCCGACCACGCCATGTACGCAGCCAAGCGCGGCGGCAAGGGCCGCTGCGTGCTGGCGGACTGAGCCGCGCGGACTGCCGCTTCAGCCGCGCTTGCGCGGCGACACCCACATCAGCACGCGGGCCCGGAACACCGTCTCGCCGGCATCGTCCGCCACCTCCACCCTGACCGGCCATTCGCCGCCATCGCCCGCACCGGGCATGGCGGCTTCCGGCGTGGCGATACCATGCATCGTGCCCCGGGCTTTCTTCAGGTACTCGACGCTCATGCCTTTCGGAATCCAGCGCATGTCCGCTGGAATCGTCGCGTCGGTCATCACCCCGGCGGCCAGTTCGGCCAGGTTGCACAGCGCGATCGCATGCACGGTGCCGATATGGTTGTGCACGCGGCGACGGTCGCGGATGCGCACCTCGCAGCGCCCCGGCTCCAGTGTCACGAAGCGCGGCGCAATGGTGGCGAAGTACGGCGCCTTCAGGCAGATCAGCCGCGAGAAGATCCAGTGGCCTGCCGGCCAGCGCGTGATGCGGTGGTACAGCGACAACACCGAAGCGCTCATCGATTGCCCCCGGGAAAAGAACCGGCCCGCAAGGCGGGCCGGTCGATCGATTTACGCGGCGTCCGCCCGCGTCTTGAACGCGCGCAGCTCGTCGGTATCGAAGTCGTCCACCGAGATGAACTCGAACACGCCTTCGCGCACGTGCCTGAGCAGGTTTGCCTCGGCTTCGGAAATCACCCCGGCCTGCTGCGCCTCGGCCAGCTGGTCCAGGTAGTCGTGTGCCTTGAACTGCCCCGCCTTCTGCGCCTTGCCGAACTTGCGATCGACCGGCTCGGCGGCGATCACGTCGGGCAACAGCGCCTTCATGCGGCCGATCGTGTTGTTCGCGGTGGGCGTGGTGTAGACCCAGTCGGTGAGGCGATCGAGCGCGTCGTTCGGCGCGGTGAGCAGCGCGGCGACGCGGCGGCCGAGGCGATCGGACGGCGGCACCTCGCGCCGGCCCAGCGGGAACACCAGCCCACGCAGCAGCCACGCCACCGGACGCACCGGGAAGTTGCGGATCGCGCCATCCAGCGCGTTCTGGATCAGCCACATGCACTGGTGGAAGCCCCAAGCCAGGAACGGGCGATCTGCCTCCGGCCGGCCGGTGTCCTCGTAGCGCTTGAGCATGGCGCTGGCGATGTACAGGTAGCTCAGCACGTCGCCCAACCGCGCGGAGAGCTTCTCCTTGAACTTCAGCTTGCCGCCGAGCACGCCCATGAACACGTCGGCGGTGAGCGCCAGCGCGGCCGAGTAGCGGTCGAGCTTGCGATAGTAGCGGCGGGTGTAGGCATCACCGGCGGTCTCGCCCAGGCGTGCACCGGAGAAGCCCATGGCGAAGCTGCGCACCGCGTTGGAGATGCCGAAGCCGATGTGGCTGAACAGCAGCCGGTCGAACGTCTTCAGCTGCTCGCCGCGATCGGCGATCGACAGCGCCTGCATCTCCTTCAGCACGTACGGGTGGCAGCGGATCGCGCCCTGGCCGAAGATCATCAGGCTGCGCGTCATGATGTTGGCGCCCTCCACCGTGATCGCGATCGGCACCGCCGACCAGCCGCGGCCGGCGTAATTCTTCGGACCCAGCTGCACCGCCTTGCCGCCGTGCACGTCCATGGTGTCGGCGGCGATCTGCCGCGCCCACTCGGTGGCGTGGTACTTGGCGATCGCCGACGGTACCGCCGGCTTCTCGCCGCGGTCGACCGCCGCCGCGGTGGCGCGCGACAACGCGGCGGTGGCGTAGGTCAGGCCACCGATGCGCGCCAGTGCTTCCTCCACGCCCTCGAAGCGGGCCACCGCCAGGCCGAACTGCTTGCGCATGCGTGCATAGGCGCCGGTGGCCAGCGCCGAGGCGCGCATGCCGCCGGTGGCGTTGGACGGCAGCGAGATCGCGCGGCCCACCGACAGGCATTCGACCAGCATGCGCCAGCCGTGGCCGGCCATCTGCGGACCGCCGATCAGCACCGACAGCGGCGCGAACACGTCCTTGCCGCGCACCGGCCCGTTCTGGAACGGGATGTTCAGCGGGAAGTGGCGGCGGCCGATCTGCAGCCCCGGCGTGGAGCGCGGCAGCAGGGCCAGGGTGATGCCGAGGTCTTCCTTGTCGCCCAGCAGGTGCTCGGGGTCGTACATGCGGAAGGCCAGGCCGACCACCGTGGCGATCGGCGCCAGCGTGATGTAGCGCTTGTCGAAGCTGAGCCGGATGCCGAGCGTTTCGACGCCGTCGACCACTTGCCTGCAGACGATGCCGATGTCCGGGATCGAGGTGGCGTCGGAGCCGGCGTACGGACCGGTCAGCGCGAAGCAGGGAATCTCCTCGCCCACCGCCAGGCGCGGCAGGTAGTGGTTCTTCTGCTCCTCCGAACCGTAGTGCAGCAGCAGCTCGGCCGGACCCAGCGAGTTCGGCACGGCCACCGTGGAGGACAGCGTGGCCGAGACGGTGGACAGCTTCTGCAACACCGCCGAATGCGCCAGAGCGGAGAACTGCAGGCCGCCGTACTGCTTCGGGATGATCATGCCGAAGAAGCGGTTCTTCTTGATGAACTCCCACACGTTCGGCGGCAGGTCGGCCAGCTCGTGGGTGATCTGCCAGTCGTCGATCATCCCGCAGAGCTGTTCCACCGGGCCGTCCATGAAGGCTTGCTCCTCCACCGAAAGTTCGGGCTTGGGCTGCTTCAGCAGCTCGTGCCAGTCCGGCTTGCCGGAAAACAGCTCGCCCTCGAAACCGACCGTGCCGGCCTCCAGCGCAGTCTGCTCGGTCTCGGACAGTTTCGGCGTGACCTTGGCGAACAGCTTCAGGATCGGCAGGCTGATCTGCTTGCGGCGGAAGTCCACCAGCAGCAGCGGCAGCGCGATCGCCAGTTCGATCACCAGCAGGATTGCCGTGGTCCACGGCGCATGCACGACCAGGCCGACCACCAGCGTGGCGGCGATGGTGGCGATCGCCCAGGTGCGCAGGCTGCTGCGGTGGTAGGCACAGGCGCCGGTGGCGACGAGCGCCGCCAGCAGGGTCAGTATCACGGACATCTCAACACCTCATGGCGATGGAACGGCGCCGGCGACGCGCCGGCCGGTGGGTCAGGGGCAAGGCTCTGCGCGAAGCGGACCACCTCGCGCGTAAAAGCGTCATTCGCGTCGCCGGCCACCATGTGCGTGGCGTGCGGCAACTCCACGTGCTGCGCGTGCGGCACCAGTTGCAGGAATTCGTCGACGGTGGCGCGCGACACCACGTCGCTGCGCCCGCCGGACAGCAGCAGCACGGGCAGTTCGATCTTCCTTGCGGCGGCCTGCAGGCGTGGCTGGTAGCGCTCGCTCTCCTGCACCAGGTCGCCGGCCAGCAGGGCCGGATCCCAGTGCCAGCGCAGCCGGCCGTCGGCGCCTTCGCGCAGCAGCGGGCGCAACTGCTGCTCGCTCTTGCGTTCGCGCCGCTGTGGCAGGTAGGTGGCGATCTGCTCGGCAGCCTCGGCGTAATTGGCGAACCCGTGCGGGTGCGCCTGCATGAAGGCGAGGATGCGTTCCACCCCGGCGGTTTCCCAGCGCGGCGTGATGTCCACCAGCACCAGCGCACGGAACGGCGAGGGCCGCACTTCGCCGGCGAGCACGATGCCGAGCAGTCCGCCCATCGAGGCGCCGACCAGGATCGGCGGCTGCGGCTGCGCCGCGGCCAGCCGGCGCAGGTCGTCGGCGAACTGGTCCATGTGGTAGCCGGTGCGCGAATCGGCGCCAGCTGCCATCCACTCGCTCTGCCCGTGGCCGCGCGCGTCGAAACTGACGCAGCGGCAGCCCGCCTGCGCCAGCGCCGCGGCTGTGCTGTTCCAGGCGCCACGGGTCTGACCGAAGCCATGCGCGAACAGCAGGGCCGGACCGCCCTCCGGGCCACGCGTTTCCACCGCCAGGCGCAAGTCGGCGGTGGGGAAGTGGCTGACGGTCGGGGACAGCGGGATATTGCTCACCATACGGATGAGTATGGATTGCCCCGGCAAGCGGCGTCAACCGTGCCCTCGAGGCTGCGGCAGCGGGCTTGGTCCGCCCGGAGATTCCGCCGAGCGGCTTGCCGCATTACAAAAATGCGCGGGCTGCCGCTACCATACGCAAATGAATGTCAGCAGCAAGCCAGAACGTACCCGGCTGTCGGCCGAGGATTGGGAACTTGCCGCGCTGCAGCTGATCGCCGAGCACGGCGTCGGCGCACTCGCGGTGGAAGCGCTGGCACGCCAGCTGGGCGTGACCAAGGGCAGCTTCTACTGGCACTTCCGCACCCGCGAAGCACTGCTGCATGCCGCGTTGGAGCGCTGGGAGCAGTACGGCGAGCGCGAGGTGCTGGGCCAGATCGAACAGATCAGCGACCCGCGCCAGCGCCTGCCCGAGCTGTTCCGCCGCGTCGCCCACGAGCTGCAGCCGCACCGCGTCTACGCGGCGCTGCTGAAAGCATTGGACCATCCGCAGGTGGTGCCGGTGATGGCCCGCGTGTCGCAGCGGCGTATGGAATTCCTCACCACCGCCTACCGTGAAGCCGGCCTGCCGCCGGCCGAGGCGCTCAACCGCGCGCGGCTGACCTACGCCGCCTATGTCGGCTTCCTGCAGCTGAACTTCACGCTGGGGCTGCCGCGGATCAATCTCGAAGAGTTCGACGCCTATGTCGAACACATGATCGCGACCCTGATCCCGGCCTGAACCGGCCCCCGCGCAACACCCCGAACGGCGCCATCCGGCGCCGTTTTTGCTGCGCCAAACCTTGCAATACCAGTGCGCGCAAACTAGCGTTCCAACTCTTTTTTTCCACAAGACCTTAGAGGACATGATGGCCAGCACGCTGGAAGCGCTTGATCGTTGGGTCGCCGAAGTGGCGGCGCTGACCCGCCCCGACCGGATCCACTGGTGCGACGGTTCGGAAGCCGAATACCAGACTCTGGTGCAGCAGATGCTGGCCGACGGCACCCTGATCGAACTGAACCAGCAGACCCATCCAGGCTGTTACCTGCACCGCTCGCACCCGCAGGACGTGGCCCGCGTCGAGCACCTCACCCTGGTCTGCCACCCGAATCGGGAAGATGCCGGCCCGAACAACCACTGGATGGCCCCGGCCGAGGCGCACGCGAAGATCGACGCGCTGTTCGACGGCTGCATGGCCGGCCGCACCATGTACGTGATCCCGTACTGCATGGGCCCGATCGACTCGCCGCTGGCGCGTTGCGGGGTGGAGATCACCGACAGCCCGTACGTGGTCGCCAACATGAAGATCATGACCCGCATGGGCGCGGACGCGCAGGCGAGGATCGAGCGCGAGGGTTCGTTCGTGAAGGGCCTGCACTCGATCGGCGAGCTCGACCCCGAGCAGCGCTGGATCATGCACTTCCCGGCCGAGCTCAGCATCAAGTCCTACGGCTCCGGCTACGGCGGCAACGCGCTGCTGGGCAAGAAGTGCCATGCGCTGCGCATCGCCAGCAATCAGGCGCGCAGCGAGGGCTGGCTGGCCGAGCACATGCTGATCGTGGGCATCGAGAATCCGCGCGGCGAGACGCACTACATCGCCGCGGCATTCCCTTCCGCCTGCGGCAAGACCAACCTGTCGATGCTGATCCCGCCGGAAGGCTACCGGCGTGACGGCTGGAAGGTGTGGACGATCGGCGACGACATCTGCTGGATGCATCCCGGCCCGGATGGACGGCTGTACGCGATCAACCCGGAGGCCGGCTTCTTCGGCGTGGCGCCGGGCACCAGCGACGTCACCAACCACAATGCCATGCGGAGCATCTCGCACGACACCATCTTCACCAACGTCGCCGTCACCGCCGACAACCAGCCGTGGTGGGAAGGCCTGCCCGGCACGCCGGTCACCGACTGGCAGGGCCGACCCTACGACCCGGCCAATGGCCCGGCCGCGCATCCGAACTCGCGCTTCACGGTCAGCGCGAAGCAGTGCCCGACCTGGTCGGCGCAGGCCGAGGCGCCGCAGGGCGTGCCGATCAGCGCGATCGTGTTCGGCGGCCGCCGGCCCTCGCTGCTGCCGCTGGTGATGGAAGCGCGTGACTGGAGCCACGGCGTGCTGATGGGCGCCGCGATGGGCTCGGAAACCACCGCCGCGGCCACCGGCGCGGTGGGCGTGCTGCGTCGCGATTCGATGGCGATGAAGCCGTTCTGCGGCTACCACTACGGCGACTACTTCGCGCACTGGCTGTCGTTCGACCGGCCCGGCGCGAAGCTGCCGAAAATCTTCCACGTCAACTGGTTCCGCAAGGGCGCCGACGGCAAGTTCCTGTGGCCGGGCTTCGGCGACAACCTGCGCGTGCTGCAATGGATGATCGACCGCGCCGAGGGTCGCGTGCAGGGCGTCGAGACGCCGATCGGCATCCTGCCCGGCGAGGGTGAACTCCAGCTCGACGGGCTCAAACTCGAGCGCAGCCGGCTCGACGAACTGCTCGACGTGGACAACGCCGGCTGGCAGGCCGAGCTGTCCGCCATCGACGACTATCTCGCCAGCTTCGCCCCGCGCCTGCCCGAACGCCTGCGGCGGGAGCAGCAACGCGTGGCGCAGGCATTGGAGAGCGACGCCGGCCCGTCGCGCCGCGAGGCCGCCGCCTCCTGAGCCAACCGCACCGCGCGCAGGTCGTCGCGACTTGCGCGCGGTCCCCGCAGGCCGCCGTGCAAACCCTTTCGTGCCACGGCGCATCCAAGCTGGCAAGATGATCGCCGCCTGCCCCGCCCCTGGAAGCTCCATGTCGCCTGCCCCAGCGGGAGCCAACGACAGCGATGACGTGCGCGCGGCGGCCGCTGGCGACCGCCAGGCCTTCCAGCGGCTGTACCGGCTGCACGTGGGCCGCGTGCACGGCGCGGTATGCCGGCTCGCCGGCTACGACCATGCCCGCGCCGAGGACCTCACCCAGGACGCGTTCATCCGCGCCTGGCAGAAGCTGCCGGGCTTCCGTCACGAGAGCGCGTTCGGCACCTGGCTGTACCGGCTCGCGGTGAACGTGGCGCTGATGGACATCCGCGCGCGTGGCGCCGACCCGGTCAGCATGCTCGACGACGAGCATCTGCCGGATACCGGCCAGACCCCGTTCTGCGCCGCCGAGCGCGAGGAGCTGGAACGCGCCATCGCCCGACTGCCGCCGCGCGCCCGCGCCGTGCTGGTGCTGCACGACATCGAAGGCTGGCGGCACGAGGAAATCGGCGGCGAGCTGGGCATGGCCATCGGCACCTCGAAAGCGCAACTGCACCGCGCACGCGCGCTGCTGCGCAAGATCCTGGGAGAAAGCTCATGAACGAATTCGAATGGCGCCGCCAGCTGCGCGACCTGCGCCAGCCGCTGACGCCACGGCGCGACCTGTGGGCCTCGATCGACGCCATGCTGGAAGACGCCGGGCGCACGCAGGCGCCCGCGGCGCCGCACCCACGCGAGCCGCGCCCGGCGCCGCGCCATCGCCGGCTGCTCGCCGGCGCCGGGATCGCCGCCTCGCTGCTGCTCGCCGCCGGCATCGGCTGGCGCCTGTGGCAGCAGCCCGTGGCCGCGCCTGTGGCGGAACCCACGCAGGCCAGCGTCCACTGGAAACCTTCCGACCCCCGTTTCGCCGGTGCCGCGATCGAACTGGATGCCGCCCGCATGGAACTGCAGCTGGCCCTGCAGCAGGCTCCGGATTCTCCGGCGCTGCAACGCCTGCTCGGCCGCACTGAACAGCAACAGACGCAACTGCGCCAGCTGGCCCATCAGGCCGGCTGAGATCACCAGGAACCACCATGAAACCCGTCCGCTATCTTCCCCTGCTGCTGTGCCTGTGCATCGGCCAGGCGCTCGCCGACTCGCCGATCCAGCTGCGCCACGACGCCACCCCGACCGCCCGCATCGGCATCGGCAACGTCGCCGGCACGGTGAACGTGACCGCGTGGGACCGCAACGAAGTGGAGGTCAGCGGCCGACTCGGCGACGGCGCCAAGCCACTGGCGATCACCGGCAGCAACGGCGACCTGGAGATCCGGGTGGAACCGCAAGGCGGCTCCGGCTGGTTCAACCGGGGCGGCGACAGCAGGATGGCGCCGACCACGCTGGAGCTGCGCGTGCCCAGGGCAGCCTCGCTCGACGTCAACGTGGTCAGCGCGCCGCTGGTCATCGACGGCATGGACGGCGGCAGCATCCAGGTCAGCACGGTCAGCGGCAAGGCGCGCATCAATGCACGCACGCCCTCGCTGAAGGTGCACAGCGTCAGCGGCGGCATCGAGCAGGCCGGGCATGCCGACCAGGCCGACCTGCAGACCGTCAGCGGCGAGATCCTCGCGCCGGCGCTGGGTTCCGAGGTCGAGCTGCAGACCATTTCCGGCCACATCCAGGCCAGTGGCGGGCCGTGGCGCAAGCTCACCCTCAGCACCGTGTCCGGCGACGTGCAGCTCAGCGGCGGCGTGGCCGCCGGCGGCAGCATCGGCATCGACAGCATGAGTGGCGACGTGCAGCTCCAGCTGCCTGCGACGACTTCGGCCAGCCTGCATGCCAGCAGCTTCAGCGGCGACCTGCGCAGCGATTTCGGCACGCCGAAGAAACCCGAGCACGGCCCCGGCAGCTCGCTGGACGTCCGTCTCGGCGACGCTGCCGGCAAGATCAACATCGAGACGTTCAGCGGCGACCTGCGCGTGCGCAAGCGGGACTGAACGCACGCGCGAACGAAAAACGCCGTCGCATGGCGACGGCGTTTTTCCTCATGGGACCGGCGGAAGAAAACCGCTCAGAGATCCTGGTGGTACTGCACGTACGGCGTGCGCGACTGATCCGGTTCCGGGCCGGCCGGCGTATTGGTCGAGGTGCCGGACGACCACAGGTTCTGCGCGCCGACGCTCAGCGAGCCGCGCCACGGCAGGCGCCAGGTCACGCCCAGGTCGATGCTGTTCCAGCGCCGGTCGGCGTTCAGGCCACCGGGGATGCCCGCCTGCGGCTGCATCGTGCGGCCGGTCACCACGCCGCTCAGCGGGCCATGGTCGACGCCAAAGCTCAGCGCCTTCTGGTCCAGCGTGTCGACGCCGAGCAGGTTGCCCGGCAGCAGGTGGACGCGGCCCACGCTGGCGCCAAGGTCGATGCCGCTCTTGCTGCCCAGGGCCAGTCGACCGTGCGCATTGAGCTGGGCGCTGCTCTCGAAACTGGACAGGCCATCCACGCCCGGCGCGGCGCCCGGCAACACGCGCGGCAACGCGTTCCTGTTCGGCGTGGTGGTACTGCCGACGCTGACGCCCACGCTGTAGCTGCCGGCGTCATAGGTGGCACCCACTTCACTGCCGAACACGCGCAGACCCGGGTTCGTCCAGGTCTGCTCGCTCACCGCCGCGTGCGCCTGCAGCCGCGGGCCCAGGCCGTATTCGACGCCGGTGGTCATCACCGTGGAGGCGTCCACCACCCGCAGCGTCAGCGGCGCATTCTTGCGCAGCGCTTCGGCACCGGTGCTGCGATCCGCCTTGATCGCCAGCAGCCGGCCATCGGCGCCGCGCCAAAGCGGCACCACGACACCCGGCTCGACCTCGGCCGTCTGCTCCGGCGGTTGCGTCAGCAGACGCTGCGCCAGGCTGTTGTCGCCGCCCACGGACTGCCCGGCCGCCGCAAGCGGCAGCGAGAGGGTCAGCAGCAGGACGGACAGGCGACGCATGGGGACGGACCGAAGACTCGTTCGATGGTGGATACTTGGCGCGCAGTATACCCTGCTTTACGTTTTGCTAACACCCTGAAAACCCGCGCCAACGCACAAATGCGGGCACCCGGCACAGCTTCGACCCCCGGGCCCGTCACGGGTTCCCACCCCGGCAGGAAACTGGCGAGGGGGCAGACTTACACGATATAAAGACGCGTCAACCCGCCAGATCGCACCGGAACCAGTCGCAGCCCCATGAGCGCCACACCGACGATCCGTTCATCCCAGCCGCCGCCGGTGGCCAAGGATCTTGCGGCCCTGCATGCGGCGGTCGAAAGATTGTTCGAGGCTTCCGACGCCGCCGGCGTCATGGAAGTGTGCGAGCTGATGCTGGACAACCTCGGCATCCACGGTCGCCTGCGCTGGCGGCGCATGGATGAGCAGCCCGGTCATCTGGCCGGGCAGCTGGTGCTGGCCGAAGATCCGCAAGGCCCGCGCAGCCTGGTGCTGGAATGGGCCGACCTGCCGCTGCCCGAACCCCTGCGCGAGCGCCTGGACTGGCTGGGCCGGCTCGCCGACGTCCGCCTGCACCAACTGGCCGAGACCAGCCGCCTGTACGAGGCCATCTCGCGGCTGGCACAGGCCGAGCGACTGCAGCGCGCGCTGTACGCGATCGCCGAGCAGGCCGGCGCCGAACACGACATGCCCGAGATGATACGCTCGCTGCACGCCATCGTCAGCAGCCTGATGTACGCGGAAAACTTCTACATCGTGCTCTACGACGCGGTCACCGAGACGGTGCGCTTCCCCTACTACGTCGACATCAAGGACACCGATCCGCCGCCGCCGGAGCAGAGCGTGCCGCTGCAGGACATGCTGCACAGCCTGACCTGGAACCTGCTGCAGGAAGGCAGGCCGCTGATGGGTTCGATCGACGAGTTGCGCCAGCAATTCAGCAACCGGCTGGTGCCGCTCGGTCCCAGCTGCGAGCACTGGCTGGGCGCGCCGCTGCTGCGCGCCGGCCGCGTCGTCGGCGGCATCGTGATGCAGAGTTACCGCGCCGATACGCACTATTCCCGGCACGACCTGGAGCTGCTGAACTATGTGGCCCAGCACGTGCAGACCGCGCTGGAGCGGCGCGAGGCGCACCTCGAACTGGGTCGCCGGGTGACCGACCGCACCGCCGCGCTGCGCGAGGCGAACCGCGTGTTGCGCCAACAGGTGCTGCAGCGCCAGCGCGGCGAGCGCCTGCAGGCGGCGCTGTTCCGCATCGCCGAGCTGTCCAACACCTCGGACAGCCTGGACAAGTTCTACGCGGCCATGCATCAGGTCATCAGCGGCCTGCTGTACGCGCGCAACTTCTACATCGCGCTGCTGGACGAGGAGAGCGGCCACCTCACCTTTCCCTACTCGGTCGACGATGTCGAGAACGTGCGCCCGTCGCGCGCGCACGGTCGTGGCGCCACCGAATACGTGCTGCGCCATGCCAAGCCGCTGCTGGCCACGCCGGCGGAGATCGACCGCCTCAGCGCGCAGGGCGAGATCAGCCATTTCGGCGCGCGCTCGGTGTGCTGGCTCGGCGTGCCGCTGATCTGGGGCGGCAAGGCGATGGGCGTGCTGGCGCTGCAGAGCTACTCGCCCGAGCACACCTACAACGAGCGCGACCAGGAACTGCTGACCTTCGTCAGCTACCACATCGCCAACGCGCTGCAGCGCAAGCAGGCCGCCGCGTCGCTGAAACACGCCTATGCCGGGCTGGAACGCCGCGTCACCGAGCGCACCCGCGCGCTGGCGCTGGCCAACCGCGACCTGCGCGAACAGATCGCCGAGCGCGAGCGCGTCGAGCGTCGGCTGAAGTACGAGACCCTGCACGACTCGCTGACCGGCCTGCCGAACCGCACCCTGCTGCTGCAACGGCTGGAACAGGCCATGCGGCGCTATGCTGACAACCCCGACGAGCAGTTCGCCGTGCTGTTCATCGACCTGGACCGCTTCAAGGTCATCAACGATTCGGTCGGCCATCTGGTCGGCGACGACCTGCTGTTCCAGGTCGGCGGCCGCATCCGCGCCTGCCTGAAGACCCGCGACGTGGTCGCGCGGCTCGGCGGCGACGAGTTCGCGGTGCTGCTGGAAGGCATCGTCGAAACCGACAAGGCCACGCTGATCGCCGAACGCATCATCAGCGAGCTGCAGACGCCGTTCCGGCTCGGCACCAAGGAGATCTTCACCTCCGCCTCGATCGGCATCGCGCTGGCCCGCCCGCATTACCGCCAGCCGGAGGAACTGCTGCGCGACGCCGACGCGGCGATGTACAACGCGAAGGACGGCGGCCGCCATCGCGCGGCCATGTTCGACGACCGCCTGCGCCGCGAGGCGCTGTCGCTGCTGGACATGGAGAGCGACCTGCGCCACGCGCTCAGCCGCAACGAGTTCGAGCCGTTCTACCAGCCGATCGTGGAACTGGCCGATGGCCGCGTCACCGGCTACGAGGCGCTGCTGCGCTGGCACCATCCCGAGCGCGGTCTGCTGCCGCCGCACGACTTCCTGCTGATCGCGGAGGAATGCGGCTGCGCCGAGGCGATCGACTGGCAGATCTTCGAGCAGGTGTGCACCCAGGCGGTGCGGCTGATCGGCACGGACGGCTTCATCAGCATCAACGTGTCCGGTCGGCATTTCCGCTCGGCCGACCTCGACCAGCGGCTGCTCGCGCTGTTCGAACAGTACGCCGTGCCCACGCGCTGCATCCGCATCGAGGTCACCGAGCACGCGCTGCTGGAGAACCCGACCCAGGTCAAGCAGATGCTGCAGAACCTGCGCAGCCACGGCGTCGGCATCGCGCTGGACGATTTCGGCACCGGCTATTCCTCGCTCAGCTACCTGCACCAGTACCCGTTCGAGACGCTGAAGATCGACCGCTCGTTCATCACCGAACTGCCGCCGGACGACACCGAAACGCAGGGCCTGGCGCTGGTGCGCGCAATCCAGGTGCTGGCCGATTCGCTGCAGATGAAGGTGATCGCCGAAGGCATCGAGGACGAATCGCAGCGACAGGCGCTGCTGCGCGTGGGCTGCCGCTACGGCCAGGGCTTCCTGTTCGCCGAGGCGCAGCCTGCCGCCACCTGGCTCGGTGCCGGCAGGCCGCTGCTGCTCAACTGAACGGGGAATCCGCGCGCCTTACTGCGCCGTACCCGGTGCGCCGGGAGCCGCACCTTCGCTCAGCAGGTGCTCGGCATCGATGCGGTCGAAGTGGTAGCGCTGCGCGCAGAACTCGCAGACCACCTCGATCTCCCCGTCGCGCGCGGCCAGCGCCGCCTCCACCTCGTCGCGACCGAGCGAGCGCAGCATCGCGGTGACCCGCTCGCGGCTGCAGCTGCAGCCGAACGCCAGCGGGCGCGGCTCGAACAGGCGCACCGATTCCTCGTGGTAGAGCCGGTACAGCAACTGCTCCGGCGCACTGGCCAGCAGTTCCTCCGCGCCCAGCGTGGCGGTCAGGTGCACCACGCGGTTCCAGGCATCGTCGTCCTGCACGACGGCATGGCCACCCTCGCCCGGCATCTTCTGCAGCATCAGGCCGACCGCGCGCTCGCCATCGGCGGCCAGCAGGATGCGCGCCGGCAACTGCTCGGACTTGGTGAAGTAGTCTTCCAGCGAAGCGGCCAGGTCGGCGTGGCGCAGATCCACCAGGCCCTGGTAGCGCTGGCCACGATCGACGTTGCCGATGGTGATGGCCATGATCGCGTCAGCCAGCGCATCCAGCGCCAGCGGCGCGGGCAGCGGCTCGTTCCAGCGCGCCAGCCCGCGCAGGCGGCCCTGGTCGCTGCATTCGGCGAACAGCAGGCGCAACGCGCCGGCGCTCTTCAATTCGATCGACAACGCGCCGTCGAGCTTGATGCCGCCGGTCAGCAGCGCGCTGGCCGCCAGCGCCTCGCCCAGCAGGGCGTGCAGCGCCGGCGGGTAGTCTGCGCGGCCGGCCACTTCGCGCCAGGCCGGCCCCAGCCGCACCAGGGTGCCGCGCACTCCGGCGCGCTCGAGCAGGAAGCGGTGCAACACGTCATCCACAGGCAGTTCGTCCACGGCAAAACTCTCTTCGGGTCAAGCGCCACAGATGGGGGCACCGCGGCGTCCGGACAACGTCCCGGCGGCGGGCCCCTATACTGCCTGCCTCCTTCCGCGCGTACCGCCATGCCTGTTCCGTTCCGCCGCGCCCCGCTGACACGCCTGCTGCGCCTGCTGGCGATCGCGCTGCTGGCCTGGCTGGCGCTGAGCTGGCTGGTGGTGCTGGTGCTGCGCTTCGTGCCGCCGTGGACCTCGGCGGTGATGCTGGAGCGCCAGCTCGGCGCGTGGATCCACGGCGAGCACGACTTCCGGCTGCGCCAGCACTGGGTGCCGTGGAGCCAGGTGTCGGGCTGGGTGCCGCTGGCGATGGTGGCCGGCGAGGACCAGAAATTCCCCTACCACCACGGCTTCGACCTCCATTCCATCCAGGACGCGCTCGACGCGGCCGATGACGGCGGGCGCCTGCGCGGCGCCAGCACGATCAGCCAGCAGACCGCCAAGAACCTGTTCCTGTGGAACGGCCGCAGCTTCGTGCGCAAGGGGCTGGAGGCGTACTTCACCGTGCTGATCGAACTGAGCTGGCCGAAGCAGCGCATCCTCGAGGTGTACATGAACATCGCCGAGCTGGGCGACGGCGTCTACGGCGTGGGCGCGGCCAGCGAGGCGTACTTCCACGTTGCGCCGGCCCAGCTCGGCCCGGCCCAGGCCGCCCGCCTCGCCGCGGTGCTGCCGAGCCCACGTCGGCTGCACGCCGACCGCCCCAGCGCCTACCTGCAGCGCCGCGCCGGCTGGATCCAGCAGCAGATGGTCCGGCTCGGCGGCCCCGGCTATGTCGAGGGCCGCGCGCCGCTGCATCCGCCGCATTGAGCGCGGCTCGCCTCGCCGCAGCCAGTTGGTTAGCATGACGCCGACTTTCGCAGGTTCCACCCATGCCGCAGCTCACCGTCGTCGTTCCCGCCTACAACGAATCGGCCGTGCTGCGGTCGTTCCACGAGCGCCTGTGCAAGGTGCTGGACGGCCTGCCGCTGGCGTGTGACGTGCTCTACGTCGACGACGGCAGCCACGACGACACCTGGTCGATCATCGAGTCGCTGGTCGCCGCCGATCCGCGCACCGGTGCGCTGAAGCTGTCGCGTAACTTCGGCAAGGAGGCGGCGCTGACCGCCGGACTCGACGCCGTACTCGCCGATGCCGCGGTGGTGATCGATGCCGACCTGCAGGACCCGCCCGAACTGATTCCCGCCCTGGTCGAGCAATGGCAGGCCGGCTACGACGTGGTCTACGCCACGCGCAGCGCGCGCGAAGGCGAGAGCGGTTTCAAGCGCCTCACCGCGGCGGCGTTCTACCGCAGCATGGAGCGCCTGTCCGAGACCGCGATCCCGCGCGACACCGGCGACTTCCGCCTGCTCTCGCGCCGGGCGCTGGACGCGCTGCAGCAGTTGCGCGAACGGCAGCGCTTCATGAAAGGCCTGTTCAGCTGGATCGGCTACCGGCAGACCGCCGTGCACTACCAGCGCGAACCGCGCCAGGCCGGCACCACCAAGTGGAACTACTGGCGGCTGGGCCAGCTGGCGATCGAGGGAATCACCTCGTTCTCCACCGCGCCGCTGCGGCTGGCCACCTGGGTCGGGCTGGCCGCGGCCGGGGTGTCCTTCGCCTACGGCGCCTTCGTGCTGCTCAAGGCCCTGCTCTACGGCGACCCGGTGCGCGGCTACCCCACCCTGATCCTGGTGGTCCTGTTCCTCGGCGGGGTGCAGTTGCTGGCGCTCGGCGTGATCGGCGAATACCTCGGCCGCAACTACGCCGAGAGCAAGCAGCGGCCGCTGTATTTCATCGAGGAACGACGCCCGCCACGCACGCCGCGCTGAACCCGGCAGGGCTTCACAACTTCGCTACACGCCAGCCCGGCCGCGGCGCTAGACTCATTGCGGGCGGCCCGTCCGGGCCGATGGGAGAGTCCAGCATGAGCCAGGTCAAGCATCTGCTGCAGGGCAAGGGCAACGCGGTCTACAGCATCGCGCCGGAAGCGCCGGTACTCGATGCGATCAAGCACATGGCCGAGCATCGGATCGGCGCGCTGCTGGTGATGCGCGGCGAGCAGCTGGTCGGCGTGATGTCCGAACGCGACTACGCGCGCAAGGTGATCCTGCAGGGCCGCTCCTCGTCGCGGACCGCCGTGTCCGACATCATGAGCGGCACCCCGCTGACCGTGAGTCCGGACACCGACGTGTTCGACTGCATGCGCCTGTGCACCGACAGCCGCATCCGCCACCTGCCGGTGGTGCAGGGCGGCAAGGTGGTCGGGGTGATCTCGATCGGCGATCTGGTCAAGGCGGTGATCGACGCGCAGGCCGAGCAGATCGAGCACCTGCAGCGTTACATCACGAGCTGAGATTCGGGATTCGGGATTCGGGATTCGGGATTCGGGATTCGGGGAAGCATCGGCTCAAACCGGTGCTTGCGTATCCTTGTCCGCTGGCGCACGGTCGTCCGGCGTCAGATCCGGCGACCAGCCGGCACGCCGCGCCACCACGGTCGCCAGCGCAGCGACGCCGGTACCGGCCAGGGCCAGGCCGGCCACGCCCCAGCCCAGCAGGCGCAGGCCGCTCACCGCGCTGGTCACCACCAGGTCGCCGAAGCGCCACACCGCGGTCTCCACGAAGTTCTTGCCCTTGTAACGCGTCTCGCGCGGCACCCGCGTGTACAGCGCGTCCACCGCCGGCTTGGTCATGCCGTAGGCGAAGCCGCGCGTGATCACCTGCATCACAGCCAGCAGCGGCACGCTGTAGCCGAAGAACGCAAAACTCCCGCCACCGATCAGCGCCACCCCGGCCAGCAAGGCCAGATTCACCAGCGATGGGACGACCAATCCCCAGCCCGCGCCGCAACGCACCAGCAGCCACGGCGTCACGCTCAATTGCAACACCGCACCGAGCAGGTTGGTGGCCAGGTCGAGGTCGTTGTAGAACGCCGTGCGCGACACTGCGTCGGCAAAGTGCGCCTTGGCATAATCGGCCACCAGCGCATAGGCCAGCGTGCCGATGCCGTCGCCGAACAGCATCAGCAGGGCCATGTAGCGCAGGAACGGACGCGACCACAGCTCCCTGATGCCGGCCCACAACGAACCGCCGATGGCCTCATCACCATGACCGCCCGGTTGGCGTTCATGGTTCGTCGAAAGCCGCAGCAACAAGGCCAGCGACAGCGACAATGCCAGCGCCGAGACCAGCAGCAGCGGCGCCACCCCGATCGTCCGCACCAGCAGCTTGGTCACCAGCGGCCCGAACAACGCCCCGCCCATGCCGCCGAGCGCAATCAGCGAGAACACTCGCCGCGCCTGCCCGCTGGAGAAGATGTCCGCCATGAAGCTCCAGAACAGCGACACCACGAACAGGTTGAACACGCTGACCCAGACGAAGAACAGCACACCCAGCTCGCGCGCGCCGATGCGCTCCTGCGCCATGAATGCGGGCACGAACGCGAGCAGACAGACGATGAAGAAGCCGTAGCTCCAGGCCAGCAGCGGCCGGCGCCGGAAACGCGCCACCAGCATGCCGAACAGCGGCGTCAGCAGCAGCATCACCACGAACACCGCGCCGTAGAACAGCGGCAGCGACTGCGAACCGACCGCCCCGCTCAGCTGGTCCCGGACCGGCCGGATGATGTAGTACGAGGTCATCACGAAGAAGAACGCCAGCGCGGACAGCGCCGGCGCAGCGGCTTGTTCCACTGGCGATGAACGGGGCAAACTCACGGGGGCATCCGGCGTGGGGCGCGGCAAGCCTAGCACGCGGCCACATCGAGCCAGCCAAGCGGGGACGTCTTGAAAAACTTCGACTACATCATCGTCGGCGCCGGCTCGGCCGGCTGCGTGCTGGCCAACCGGCTAAGTACCGACCCGGGCAAGCGCGTGCTGCTGCTGGAAGCCGGCCCCGCCGACTGGAACCCGCTGATCCACCTGCCCGCCGGCATCGCGCGGCTGGCCACCAACCGCGCGCTCAACTGGAACTACCGCACCGAACCGGAGCCGACGCTCGGCCAGCGCCGCCTGTGGTGGCCGCGCGGCAGGACGCTCGGCGGTTCCAGCTCGATCAATGCGATGTGCTACGTGCGCGGCGTGGCGGCCGACTACGACGGCTGGGCCGAGGCCAGCGGCGACCCGCGCTGGTCGTGGCGCGAGGTACTGCCGTGGTTCCTGCGCAGCGAGGACAACAGCCGCGGCCCCAGCGCGCTGCACGGCGTCGGCGGCCCACTGGGCGTCGCCGATCTGCGCCACCACAACGTGCTGTCGGAAGCGTTGCTCGACGCGGCCGCGAGCGCCGGGTTCGCGCGCAACGACGACTTCAACGGCGAACCGCAAGCCGGCTTCGGGCTGTACCAGGTGACCCAGCGCGACGGCGCCCGCTGCTCCAGCGCCACCGCCTTCCTGAAGCCGGCGCGCCGGCGCGCAAACCTGCACGTGCGCACGCACGCGCTGGTCGAGCGCGTACTGCTCGAGCACGGCCGCGCGATCGGCGTGCAGCTGCGCCGCGGCCAGCACGGCGCCGAGCGGATCGAGGCGGGCGAGGTGATCCTCGCCGGCGGCGCGATCAATTCGCCGCAGCTGCTGATGTTGTCCGGCATCGGCCCGGCCGACCACCTGCGCAAGCACGGCATCGCCGTGCTCGCCGACCTGCCCGAGGTCGGCGCCAACCTGCAGGATCACCTGGACGTCTGCACGCTCGACGGCAACCCGAACCGGGTCAGCTACGACCACCTCAACGAGCTGGCTGCCGGCTGGCGCTGGCTGCGCCACCGCGACGGACCGGGCAGCTCCAACGTGGCCGAGGCCGGCGGCTTCGTGCGCAGCCGCCACGCCGCGGACGCGCGCTGCGACCTGCAGTTCCATTTCGTGCCCGCGCTGCTCGACGACCACGGCCGCCATCGCCTGCCCGGCTACGGCTACACCCTGCACGCCTGCTACCTGCATCCGCGCAGCCGCGGCCGGCTGCGCCTGCACTCGGCCGACCCGGCGCAACCGATCGCGATCCACGCCGGTTACCTGAGCGATCCGGAAGGCCACGACCTGAAGCTGATGATCGAGGCCGCACGGCTGTCGCGCGAGATCCTCGACCAGGCCGCGTTCGCGCCGTACCGCGGCGCGCCGGTGTTCCCCGAGCGGCGCATCACCAGCGATGCCGAGTACGCCGACTTCATCCGGCGCAAGGCGGAAACCATCTACCACCCGGTCGGCACCTGCCGCATGGGCCGCGACGGGCGCGCGGTTGTCGACAGCGAGCTGCGCGTGCGCGGCGTGACCGGCTTGCGCGTGGTGGATGCCTCGATCATGCCGAGCCTGCCGACCGGCAACACCAACGCACCCACGATCATGATCGCCGAACGCGCGAGCGCGTTGATCCTCGACGAAGGACGAACCCTGTAGGAGCGCACCCCCGGATCGAGTCCGGGGCAGGCTCTGTGCGCGATGCTTTCCGTCACGTGACCAAGAGCATCGCGCGCGACCAAAGGAAGTCCCTTGTGGACAAGGCGCGCTCCTACAAAGGCAGCGGGGAATGCAGGCTGGCGCAGATCACCCGCAGCAGTTCCACCTCCTCCACGCTGACCTGGCCGTCGGCGCGGATCGCGCGCAGCAAGGCCTGGATCACCCGTTCCTTGGCCATCGGGCTCAGGCCGTCCAGATCGTCCAGCGCGCGCTCGAACGGCGCCTGCCAGGCCGCCGGCGGCGGCGTCCACTCGATGGCCTCGCCGGGGAACGCCTGCTGCATCGCGAACAGCCATGCGCGCCTTGCGCCGGCCTCGTCCGAGCAACCGGCCGCGGCGACGATGGTGCACACCAGGACCACGCTGTCGCGCACAGCCGGGAGCTTTTTCACGCCATCGACCGGCGCGCGGCGCGGCGCGCGCGCCTCGCTCAGCTGAATGCGCAGCAGCCGCGCCAGGCAGTACTCGTTGATGTCGACCCGGCCGTCCACCTTGACCAGGTCGTCGAGAGCGCGCAGCAAAGTCTGCTGGCGTCCGTCAGGCAGTTGCCTGAGTGCAGGAAACGCCAGCGAGACCAGCGGCAGACGCGCAACCGGCGTCAATGCGGCCAGGGTGGAAGCCTGCGCCTGCACGGCGCGCTGCACGTCGTCGCCAAAGGCATCGGCGACGATCCGGCGCTGCGCCGGCTGCAGCTCTGCCTCCAATGACAGCGCCAGCGCCAGCATCACCGTCAGTGCGGACTCGGGCTGCTGCACGGCTACGCTCAGGCTCGGCGGTATCGCCTGCTGCACGGCCGCGGCACGCTGGAACGCTGGCGCAGCCGCGGCAACGCCGCCGGCCAGCACGCCCGTCGGTATCGGTGGCAACGGCAAGCCCGGCATGCCGGAGGAGGCGGCCGCGGCGTTCGCCCGCACAGGCGGTGGCGACGCCGCTTCGCGCGGCATTCCTGCCGCCATGCGGGTCAGGTCAGCCTCGTTGAAGCCAGGCTCCAATGCGCGGATGCGCTCGAGCAGGGGCGGATGAGTGGCGAACAACGCGTTGAACCGCCCGGCTTCGCCGAACAGCATGTGCGCCACCTCCTGCCGGTTCGCCACCTGCAAGGCGGAGCCCTCGACGTCGATCGCGATCTTCTTCAGCGCGCCGGCGAGACCGTCGGTCTGGCGGGTGAACTGCACCGCCGAGGCATCCGCCAACGCTTCGCGCGAACGCGCCACCGCGGCCTGGATCAAGCGCGCGAAGAAATAGCCGATGTAGCCGACCACCATCAGCGCCACACCGATCAGCAGCACCTGGCTGCCGCCGCGACGACTGCCGCGGCCGCCGAACTGCAGCAGCCTGCGCCCCGCCACCGCCAGCACCAGGATGCCGAACAGCAGGCCCATCAGGCGGATGTTGAGCCGCATGTCGCCGTTCAACACGTGGCTGAACTCGTGCGCGAGCACGCCCTGCAACTCGTCGCGGCTGAGCTTGTCCAGGCAGCCCCGGGTCACGCACACCGCCGCGTCGGAGCTGGAGTAGCCGGCGGCGAACGCGTTGATGCCTGCTTCGTCGGCCATCAGGTAGATGTCCGGCACCGGCACGCCGGAGGCGATCGCGACTTCCTCGATCACGTTGCGCAGCCGGCGCAGCTGCGGGTCGCCGGTGTCCGGCGGCACCGCCACCGCGCCGACGCTTCCGGCCACGGCCTTGCCGCCGCCGGACAGGCTCATGCTGCGGAACAGCGAACCCAACCCGATCCCGACGACCACCGCGGCGCTGCTGACCAACAGCAGCGGCAGGTTCGACGCCGCCGGCTCGCCGTCGGCCGGATAGCGGCCAAAGGCAAGCCACACCGCCGCGTCGATCGCCGCCACGATCGCCGCCACGGCCAGTGCGAACAGCAGCACCAGCCGCCGGCTGCTGCTGCGTACGCGCGCCTGTTGCGCAAAGAAATCCATGCAAGCTCCCGGAGTGCGCCGCGGCGCGCGCCGCGACGCCGCGATCAGCCGAAGGAAACCTTCGGCGCGTCGCGCACGGCCGGGTTGTCGATCGCCAGCGGTTCGGCGGCGGCGAAGCCTAAGCCGTTCGCCACCAGCGCGGCGGGAAAGACCTCGCGCCGGTTGTTGTAGGTCAGCACCGCATCGTTATAGGCCTGGCGCGCGAATGCCACCCGGTTTTCCGTGGAGGTCAGCTCTTCGGAGAGCTGCATCATGGTCTGGTTCGCCTTCAGGTCGGGGTACGCTTCCTGCAGCGCAAACAAATGCCCCAGGGTCTGGGTCAGGGCATTTTCGCTGCTGGCCAGCTGCTGCATCGCGGCCGGGTCGCCCGGGTTGGCCTTCGCACCGGCCAGCCCGCTGACCGCCGCGTTGCGCGCCTGCACCACCGCCTCGAGCGTGCCGCGCTCGTGCGCCAGGTAGCCTTTGGCGGTCTCCACCAGGTTCGGAATCAGGTCGTGGCGCCGGCTGAGCTGCACGTCGATCTGCGCAAACGCGTTCTTGTAGCCGTTGCGCGAAGTGACCAGTCCGTTGTAGATCGCCACGAAGTACAAGACAATCAGAATGATGACTATCAGAAAAATGATCAGGCCCATCATCACGCTCCCCTTTCCCAAGGCGCATCCCCCGCGCCGGAACCACGCCAGAATACCATGCAGTTTCAGAACATCTTCCTGCTGATCGCCGGTGCGCTGGGGCTGGCTTGCACGCCGCTGCCCGCCGCCGCATCGCTCGCCCCGCCGGCATCCGCCGCGCTGTCGACCAGCGTCGACAATGCGCCGCAGAAGCTGCCCGCGGCGCGCGTCAAGCAGACTCTCGCGGACTACCAGCACTGGCTGGATCGCCTCGCCCAGCGCGATGCCGTGGCCGGCCTGGCCACGGCGGTGGTGATCGACGACAAGGTGGTGTTCGAAGGCACCGTCGGCTATGCCGATGCCGCCACCAAGCAGCCGATCAAGCCGGACACCGTGTTTCGCCTCGCCTCGCTGTCCAAGGCGTTCGCCACCGCCATTGCCGGCCTGCTGGTCGACGACGGCAAGCTGGACTGGGACACCAAGCTGGTCGACGTGCTGCCGTACTTCAAGCTGAAGGACATGCAGGCCGCCTCGCAGGCCACCGTCGGCGACATCCTGGGGCAGCGGCTGGGCCTGCCGCGCAACACCTACGACAACATGCTCGAAGGCGACACTTCGTACGAAGAGCTGGTGCGCAAGCTGGACGAGGTCAGCATGGTCTGCGGCGTGGGCCAGTGCTACGGCTACCAGAACGTCGCCTTCAGCATGATCGGCGACGTGGTGCTCGCGCGCACCGGCGACTTCTTCTATCGCCAGGTCGACAAGCGCATCTTCTATCCGCTGGGCATGACCACGGCCAGCTACGGTCGCGCCGCGCTGGAATCGAGCAAGAGCTGGGCGCGTCCGCACCGCGCCACCAGCCGGGGCTGGGTGCCGTTCGATCCGAACGAGACCTACTACCGGGTTGCGCCGGCGGCCGGCGTCAACGCCAGCCTGCGCGACATGGAAAAGTGGCTGATCGCGCAGATGGGCGGCCGCCCGGACGTGCTGCCCACCGCGCTGCTGGACACGCTGCACAAGCCCGGCGTCGCCACTCCCAGCGAACTGCATGCCACGCCCTGGCGCCGCGAGCGGCTGAGCGGCGCGTACTACGGGCTCGGCTGGCGGGTGTACGAATACGGCGGCGAAACGCTGATCTACCACGCCGGCGCCGTCGCCGGCTACCGCACCATGATCGGCTTCTTCCCGAAGTACCGCACCGGCGTGGTCACCCTGTGGAACTCCACCGGCCCCATGCCAAGCGGACTGATGCCGATGGTGTTCGACGACCTGCTGGGCCTGCCGCATGTCGACTGGGCCAATCTCGACAGCGCCGCCAAACCGGCAGTGCAACCGCGCGCAAAGGCAAAGGCCAGGACCAAACCACGCACGCATCGCCGCATGCCGCGGCAGCGCTGAGCAGCCTTGCCCAAAGAAAAAGGCGGCGCATGCGAAACATGCGCCGCCCGGCTTGCCGCGCTTACGCCACGATCAGAGCTTGAACTCGATCCGCTGCTGCTTGACGCTGGAAACCGCCACGCCGTCCTTCATCGCCGGATTGAAGCGGTAACGCTCCACCGCGTCGACCGCGGCACGGTCGAAGACATGCCGCGGCTGCGACTCGACCACCTTCACGTCGCTGGTCGTGCCGTCGGGATCGACCGTGAACGACACCACCACCCAGCCTTCCTGGCGGGCACGCATCGCGGCCGTGGGGTAGCGCGCGGGTGCGCCCTTCACCAGCACCGCCGCCGTGGTCCCGCCAGCCGCATTGCTGCCGCTGTCCGCCGCCGCGGTGGCGTTGCCGCCGGTCGCCGCCGGTGCCGAACCGGACTGCTGCGCCGCGCGCGACTGTTCCGTCTTCTGCTGTGCGGCCAGCTGGGCCTTCTGCTGCTCGGCCAGCTGCTCTGCCGCCTGCTTCTCCGCGGCGGCCTTCTGGGCGGCCAACTGCGCGGTCTTCTCCTGACCGACGGCGAGCTGCTGCTGCTTGTCCTGCGTCTTGCGCTGGGCATCCAGCTTGGAGCGCAGGATGGTCAGGGTGAAGTTGGCCGGATCGGCCTTCGCCAGCAGCTCGATCTGCCGCTGCGCCTCGCCGAGGTCACGCGAGTTGATCGCCTGCTCGGTCGAGTTGGCCGCGAACGGGAACGTCTCGCGCAACGCATCGGAAGCCACCTTGTTGCCGGGGTCCTTTTCCAGCACGCGCAGGTAGAACTCGAAGGCGTTGTTGCCGGTCGGCGCCAGGTAGCGCTGCTCGTTCATGGCGGTACGCGCCTCGGCCAGCAGCTGGTTGAGATCCATCGCCGCCACGTTGGCCGGCGGCGGCGCCGCCTGCGTCGCGGTGGAAACCGGCGTGGACGGATGGCCGCCCGCGTCGGCCATGATCAGGTCCTGATGCGGCTTGATGATCAGGAACCACGCGCCCACGGCGAGCAGGACAAAAATGGCGATGATGGCAATGACCAGCGGCCGAACGGCCCCACGCGCACGCCGGCGCGTATCGAGTATGTATCGGGTATCCATGGTCTCTCACTGAGTATCGACAGATACCCGCGCTTTTTCCCCCTGTCCATCCAGGAGCGGCGAATCCCCCGGATTCACCGCGGCGCGGATATGCAGAAGGTAACTCCAACGGCGCAGCACGGCAAATCATGCGCGCTGTCACGGCAACGGCCGGAAACCCGGTGCAGGCGAGCGTGACCGGGCGCATCAGACGAGGATTTTCCCGCCCCTGAAACGAAGCGTCCCGGCCAGGCCGGGACGAAGGCTTCTCGAAGTGCTCTCCCCGCGCTGGGCACCGCGGGGAGAGAAGTCGATGGCTAATCTTATTGTGGGGTGTCGCGTGTCGCCTTACTTCTTCGCTTTGGTCTTCGCGGTCTTGGTGGCCTTCACCACCTTGGCCGGTGCAGCTTTCTTGGCGGCGGCCTTCTTCGGCGCAGCCTTCTTCGCAACCTTCTTCACCGCGGCTTTCTTGGCGGCCGCCGGCTTCTTGGCGGTGGCCTTCTTGGCCGACTTCCTGGCGGCAGCCTTCTTGGCGGCCGGCTTCTTGGCAACCGGCTTCTTGGCGGCGGCCTTCTTCACGGCGGGTTTCTTGGCGGCGGCCTTCTTGGCGGCCGGTTTCTTTACAGCGGATTTCTTGGCAGTGGCCATGGTTCGTCTCAGCTCCTCATCAGTTGGCAGTGGTTGCCCAGTAAAAGCGTGCAGGAACGCCTCGACCAACAAATCGCTGTTGGTGGCGTGCCGAAGATTGTTCACTTGGCGGTGGGTGCGCAAATCAGAAAGCCGCCGCAGCACGTGCAGCGGAATCGAGACGGTGATCTTGCGTACTGCGTTGGCCTTTTCACCGTGCTCGACATACGGCTTGATGTACTTCGTTGTCGCCATGAAAACCCATTCCCTGTGATCTGTTGCGAAAGCTATCCCCGAAGATTTCGGCTGTCAATTGATTTCAATCATCAAATCAACCCTTTTCCAACCATTCCAAATCGGCCCGAGGCCTTCCGCACCAAGGCTTGCGGGGTATCATGCGGATTAATCAAATAGACGTCTGGACGTCCATAGTATTTTCTTCAATAAATCGGCCTTACTCCCTAAACCGTTGGTACACAACGATTTCAAGGCCAATCCCCGCAGTGGCCATTGAAACGGCCGCTACACGAAGCCTTCAGCACGAAGCACTTTCCGGGTCGCCGACAAGCTGCCTGCAGATGAACGGAACACGACCGGAAGCGGTCCGGTCCGCGTCCCGGCCAGGCGAAAAATATTTTTCGCGATCGCCCCGTCCGGGCTCGGGCGACGCGAACGGAAGGCGTGACATCGGCGGCGGCGACCTCGCGCAAGACGATCGCGCGAAGTCATCGCTGGCACCACCGCGTCGACGAGATGCGCTTGCGCAACGCCTGCCGCGCGCACCACGCGGGCACGGATCACTGCGACAAAACGACACCGGCCGCACTGGGCGGCCGGCAGGGTCGGGCATGCTCGCGCGCGACTTCAGTGGTCTTCGTTCTCGACCAGTTCCGCGTAGTCGTTGGCGTCGAGCAGCTCGTCGAGTTCGACGCGGTCGCTCGGGCGCACCAGGAAGATCCAGCCTTCGCCGAAGGCGTCCTCGTTGATGGTCTCGGGCTTGTCGTTGAGCAGCTCGTTGACCGCGACGACCTCGCCGGACACCGGCGAGTAGATGTCCGAGGCGGCCTTCACCGATTCCACCACGGCGGCGCCGCTCCCCGCTTTCACGGCGGAGCCGACTTCCGGCAGCTCGACGTAGACCAGGTCGCCGAGCTGGTCCTGCGCGTGGTCGGAGATACCCACCCGGACCAGGCCGTCGTCTTCGGCGCGGGCCCACTCGTGGGACTTGAGGAATTTCAGATCGCCGGGAATCTCGCTCATGATCGGGGTCCAGTCGTTGGGTTGGGTCGGGTTGCCGGCGGTGATTCTAGCGATATCCGCCGGGGAAGAATGTACTGCGGCGCGATGTCGCTCAGATCCCTTCGCAGGGCTTGCCGTCGCGCACGAACGGGTATTTCACCAGGCGCACCGGCACTTCGCGGCCGCGGATGTCCACGCGGATGGCGCCCGGCTCGCCGACGGGGATGCGCGCGAACGCCACCGCCTTGTCGAGGGTCGGTGCGAAGCTGCCGGAGAGGATTTCGCCCTCGCCGTTGGCGGTGAGCACCTTCTGGCCGTGGCGCAGCACGCCCTTCTCGTCCAGCACCAGGCCAACCATCACGCGCTTCACGCCGGCGGCCTTCTGCGCCTCCAGCACCTTGCGGCCGATGAAATCGCGGCCCTCGTCCAGCGCGATGGTCCAGCCGAGGTTGGCTTCCCACGGCGAAACCGTCTCGTCCATGTCCTGGCCGTAGAGATTCATGCCGGCTTCCAGCCGCAGCGTGTCGCGCGCGCCGAGGCCGGCCGGCTTCACGCCGACGGCGGCCAGCGCCTCCCACAGCGCCACGGCATGCTCGGCCGGCACGATGATCTCGAAACCGTCCTCGCCGGTATAGCCGGTACGCGCCACGAACAGCGGCATGCCATGCGGGCCCTGCGCGGCGGCGGCGGCGAACTTGCCCAGCTTCTCGATGCGCGGGCGATCCATCTCGTGCAGCACGCCAAGCACCTTCGCGCGCGCGTGCGGACCCTGTACCGCGATCATGGCGAACTCGGGACGCTCCTTCACCTGCACGTCGAACGCCTTCGCCTGCTGCTCGATCCAGGCCAGATCCTTGGCGCGGGTGGCGGCGTTCACCACCAGCCGGTAGAACTCGTCGCCGAGGAAGTACACGATCAGATCGTCGATCACCCCGCCCTGCTCGTTCAGCATGCACGAGTACAGCGCCTTGCCGTGCGCCTTGAGCTTGTCCACGCTGTTGGCCAGCAGATGGCGCAGAAAGTCCTTCGTGCGCGCGCCATGCAGGTCGATCACGGTCATGTGCGAGACGTCGAACATGCCGGCGTCGCGGCGCACCGCGTGATGTTCCTCGATCTGCGAGCCGTAGTTGATCGGCATGTCCCAGCCGCCGAAATCGACCATGCGCGCCCCGAGCGCGCGGTGGGTGGCGTTGAGTACGGTTTTCTCGGTCATCGCGGGGTCGCCTGGCGGGAGGAAGTCCCGCATTATCGCCGCCGGCCCCGGGCAATCCAAGCGGTGCGCGGCCGTTGGCCGCGGCGCGTCAGTCTTCCGCGCCGCCGTCCAGCGTGGCCGCGATCCGCGCCACCACCTGTTCGGCCAGTTCCTCCGGCCGCCGCCCCGCGCCCGCCAGGTGGATGTCCGGCGCCTCGGGGCGCTCGTACGGCGCGTCGATGCCGGTGAAGTTGCGGATCGCGCCGGCACGGGCCTTGCGGTACAGCCCCTTGGGATCGCGCCGCTCGCATTCCTCCAGCGGCGTGTCGACGAACACCTCCATGAATTCCGAGGCCGCGAACAGCTCGCGCGCCGACTGCCGCTCGCTGCGGTACGGCGAGATCACGCTGACCAGCACGATCAGCCCGGCGTCCACCATCAGGTGCGCCACCTCGGCGATGCGGCGGATGTTCTCCACGCGATCCTCCGGAGTGAAGCCCAGGTCGCGGTTGATGCCGTGGCGCACGTTGTCGCCGTCGAGCAGGTAGGTGTGGCAGCCCAGCGCATGCAGGCGGCGCTCGACCAGGTTGGCGACGGTGGACTTGCCGGCGCCGGACAGGCCGGTGAACCACAGGCACAGCGGCTGCTGCCCCTTGCTGGCGGCACGCACGGACTTGTCGATGTCGACATGCTGCCAGTGCACGTTGGCCGAGCGGCCGAGCGCGAAGTCGAGCATGCCGCAGGCCACCGTGGCGTTGCTCTGGCGGTCGATCAGGATGAAGCCGCCAAGCGTGCGGTTGTCCGCGTAGGCCTCGAACGCGACCTCCTCGTCCAGGCCGAGCGTGCAGTAGCCGACCTCGTTGAGTTCCAGGTTGCGCGCGGCCAGCCGGGCCTGGCTGTTGACGTCCACCTTGTGCTTGATCGCCATCACCCGCGCGTTGACCGTGCGCGTGCCGAGCTTCAGCCAGTAGGCGCGATTGGGCAGCAGCGCACTGTCGCCCAGCCACAGCAAGTGGCAGGTGAACTGGTCGGCCACCGGCGCGGGGCGCAGCGCGTCGGCGATCACGTCGCCGCGGCTGGCGTCCAGCTCGCGGTCCAGGCACAACGTCACCGCCTGGCCGTCGCCCGCGCTCTCCAGTTCGCCGTCGGCGGTGACGATGCGCTCGATGCGTGCCCGCTGCAGGCCGGGCTGCACCACCACCTCGTCGCCCTTCGCCACGCGGCCGCCGCAGATCGTGCCGGCGTAGCCGCGAAACGACTGGTCGGGCCGGTTCACCCACTGCACCGGCATGCGGAAATCCGCTGCCCGGGCCGGTGCCGCATCGGCCGATTCCAGCAGCTCCAGCAGGCTGGGGCCCTGGTACCAGGGCATGCGCGCGGAACGCGTGCCCACGTTGTCGCCGCCCGGCGCGATCACCGGCAGGCATTCCACGCGGGCGATGCCCAGCCCCTGCGCCAGCGCCCGGTAGGCTTCGCTGATCTCGCGGTAGACGGCCTCGTCGCCATCGACCAGGTCCATCTTGTTCACCGCCAGCACCACCTGGCGGATGCCCAGCAGCGCACATATATATGTATGTCGACGGGTCTGCGGCAGCAGGCCCTTGCGCGCGTCCACCAGCACCACCGCCAGCTCGGCGTTGGAGGCGCCGGTGGCCATGTTGCGGGTGTACTGCTCGTGGCCGGGGCAGTCGGCCACGATGAAGCTGCGCCGCGCGGTGTGGAAGTAGCGGTAGGCGACGTCGATCGTGATGCCCTGCTCGCGCTCCGCGTCCAGCCCGTCGGTGAGCAGGGCGAAGTCCAGCGTGTCGCCTGCATCGGCATGCAGCCGGCGGCTGTCGCGCGCCAGCGCGGCGAGCTGGTCGTCCGGCACCGTGCCGGCGTCGTACAGCAGACGCCCGAGCAGGGTGCTCTTGCCGTCGTCCACGCTGCCGCAGGTGATGAAGCGCAGCAGGCTCTTCTCGGCGCCTGCAGGCGTGATGGCGGAAGCAGTCGGCGCGGCCATCAGAAGTAGCCCTCCAGCTTCTTGCGCTCCATCGAGGCGTCGGGGTCCTGGTCGATCACCCGGCCCTGCCGCTCGGAGCTGCGAGAGTCGGCCATCTCGGCGATGATCTTGTCCAGCGTGTCGGCGGACGATTCCACCGCGCCGGTGAGCGGGTAGCAGCCGAGCGTGCGGAAGCGCACTTCGCGCATTTGCACCGCTTCGCCCGCGCGCAGCGTGAGGCGCTCGTCGTCGGCCATGATCAGGGCGCCGTCGCGCGCCACCACCGGGCGCGGTCTGGCGAAGTACAGCGGCACCACCGGGATGCCCTCGCGGCGGATGTAGAGCCACACGTCCATCTCGGTCCAGTTGGACAGCGGGAACACCCGCACGCTCTCGCCCTTGCGGATCTGCGTGTTGTACGTATGCCAGAATTCCGGGCGCTGGCGCTTCGGGTCCCAGCGGTGCTGCCCGTTGCGGAAGGAGAACACACGTTCCTTCGCGCGCGACTTCTCTTCGTCGCGGCGGGCGCCGCCGATCGCCGCGTCGAAGCCGTACCGGTCCAGCGCCTGCTTCAGTGCCTGGGTCTTCATCACGTCGGTGTGCACGGTGGCGCCGTGGGTGAGCGGCGAGATGCCCTGGCGCACGCCTTCTTCGTTGATGTGCACCAGCACCTGCACGTCGCCGGCCGCGGCCACCTGGTCGCGGAACGCGATCATCTCGCGGAATTTCCAGGTGGTGTCCACGTGCAGCAGCGGCAGCGGCGGCTTCGCCGGGTAGAAGGCCTTGCGCAGCAGGTGCAGCAGCACCGAGGAATCCTTGCCGATCGAATACAGCATAACCGGGTGGCGGAAGCTGGCCGCCACCTCGCGGAAGATGTGGATGCTTTCCGCCTCCAGTTCGTCCAGATGCGAATGCGTCGGCGCGTTGTCTGTGCTCATGCGTGGAACCCAAGCTGGTCTTGCGCGGACGCGCCATCGCGCGCCGGTCATCGAAGCATGTTACGCGATCGCCGGCGGGGTTCCGAAATAACCTCGGCGCGCCGTGGGGCACGTACAGGGCATATGCTTTTCAACGAAATCACGGGCGAGCCCGCCTCTCGAGAGCATCAAACAACCGGTTTCTTGTTCGTCATCCCGGCATAAGCCGGAGGAGCCTTTCAACGGCGAACGCCGGTCATCCAGCGTCTCCAAAACCCATGAGCATCCAGTGCACTGGATGACTCGCTGCACTCGCCCCTTCGGGGCCGTCCTTCGGACGTTCTGCGTGCTTCGCACTGGTCCAGCTTGCGCTGGAATGACGGACGTTGGAGGTTTCCTCTACGGACGTCCCGTTGCGCGGCCGGGCGGTGCGAGCGGGAGTTGCCGGGATGCCCTCAGGCGATCGCCGGATACACCGGCTCGGCATCCAGCGTGGCCGCGCACACCGCGGCCAGTTCCAGCAGACGCAGGTCCGAGCCGCGCGCGCCGACCAGTTGCAGGCCCACCGGCATGCCGTTCGGCAGCGTGCCCATCGGCAGGCTCACCGCCGGGCAACCGGCCAGGCTGGCGAAACTGGTGAGGTCGGCCTGTGAATCCGGCACCGGGCCGTCCAGCGGGAATGCACCCTGCGGCGTGGTGGGCAGCACCAGCACGTCGACCTGGGCGAACAGCCGGCGCATCTTCAGCGTGGCTGAGTCGAGCACGCGGTCGGCCCGTGCATAGTCGGCGGCGCTTTTGCCGGCGGCGTAACCGAGCAGGCGGTGAAAACGCCCGGAGACCGGGCGTTCGGTGCTGGCCAGGTCCGCGGCGAAGGTGCCGAGCATCTCCGCCTCCATCAGCAGCAGGCCGGCGCGGCGGGTGCGGGCGAAATCCCAGTCGGCGAAGTCGACCGTGCGCAAGTCGCCCAGCGCGTGCGGCAGCTTCGCCAGCGCCGCCTCGAACACCTCGATCACGTCCGGCTGCACGCCCAGCGCGGCGAGATCCGGCAGCAGGCCGGTGCGCAGGTTGCCCGGCTCCCAGTCCGGCAGCGCGAACGCGACCCGGCGCCGGCGCGAACGCGCATCGTCGGCGTCGTAGCCGGCGAGCACCTGCAGCAGCACGGTGAGGTCCTCCACGCTGCGCGCGAGCAGGCCGACCGCGTCGAGCCGGCGCGCGGCCGGCAGCATGCCGCGGGTGGAGATCTCGCCGTGGGTGGGCTTCAGCGCGTACACGCCGCAGTAGCTGGCCGGGATGCGGATCGAGCCGAGGCTGTCCGAACCGACCGCGGCCACCGCCAGCCCCGCGGCCACCGCGGCCGCGGCGCCGCCGGAAGAGCCGCCGGCGGTGTAGCCGTGGCGATACGGGTTGTGGGTGGCGCCGAAGTGCGGGTTGTCGGTGACCGCGCCCAGCGCGCCCTCGTCCATGTTGGTCTTGCCCAGCAGCATCGCGCCGGAGGCGCGCAGCCGCGCCACCACGTGGGAATCCTCCTGCACCGGCCGGCCGCGGCCGGGCAGGCCGCCCCGCGTGGGCCAGCCGGCGATGTCGAAGTTGTCCTTCAGCGCGATCGGGATGCCGTCCAGCCGGCCGATCACGCCGTCGCGGCGGCGCCGGTCGGCCAGTTCCGCCTGGTCCTGCAGCAGGCCGGAGCGCTGGTCGACATAGGCATGCAGGCCGGGATCGATCCGCTCGATCGCCTGCTGGTAGACATCCGCCAGCGCCTGCGGCTGTACCCGGCCCACCGCCAGCCAGTGCAGCAACTGGCACAGCGATGCACGGCGCAGGTCGAGGTCGGCGATCGGCGGCATCGAATTCATGGACACTCCTCGGGTTGCCCGATTATCGCCGCCTCCGGTGAATCGATTGCAAGCGGTAGCGCAGCACGCGTTGCCGGCCGCCGCCCGAAAACGGACAATGGCGGCCTGGGTCCATACCCGCACGCACGGCAACACCGGCACCTTCAACCGCATCAGGAATTCCGCCATGAGCGAACGCGAAACCATGGAATACGACGTCGTCGTGGTCGGTGCCGGGCCGGCCGGCCTGTCGTTCGCGATCCGCCTGAAGCAGATCAGGCCGGAAGCGAGCGTGTGCGTGATCGAGAAGGCCTCGACGGTCGGCGCGCAGATCCTCTCCGGCGCGGTGATCGAGCCGCAGCCGCTGGACGCGCTGCTGCCAGGCTGGCGCGACAACCCACCGCCGATCTGCGTACCCGCTGGCGAGGACGAATTCTGGCTGCTGTCGAAAACCGGCGGGCGCAGGATGATGGTGCCGCCGGGCATGAAGAACCACGGCAACTTCATCGTCTCGCTGGGCGCGATGTGCGCGTGGCTGGCGCCGCAGGCCGAGGCGCTGGGCGTGGACGTGTTCCCCGGCTTCGCCGCCGCCGACAACATCTACAACGAGGACGGTTCGGTCGCCGGCGTGCGCATCGGCGACATGGGCGTGGCGAAGGACGGTTCGCACAAGGCCGGCTACACCCAGGGCATCGACATCAAGGCCAGGGTCACCGTGCTGGCCGAAGGCGCGCGCGGCAGCCTCACCAAGCAGCTGATCAAGCGCTTCCAGCTGGACAGGGACAGCGACCCGCAGGGCTACTCGATCGGTATCAAGGAGCTGTGGCAGCTGCCGCCCGGCCGCGTCACCCCGGGCAAGATCGTGCACAGCTTCGGCTGGCCCGCCGACACGCATACCTACGGCGGCAGCTTCATGTACCACCTGGACCAGGACCGCATCGCGCTCGGCTACGTCAGCGGGCTCGACTACAGCGACCCTGCGTACCAGCCGTGGGAAGCCTTCCAGCAGTGGAAGAACCACCCGATGAACCTGCCGCTGCTGGAAGGCGGCACCATCCTTTCCGCCGGCGCACGCGCGATCGTCACCGGCGGCTGGCAGTCGCTGCCCAAGTGCGAGATGCCCGGCGCGCTGCTGATCGGCGACACCGCCGGCCTGCTCAACGTGCCGAAGGTGAAAGGCACGCACCAGGCGATCAGGAGCGGCATGCTCGCTGCCGAGCACCTGGCCGCGAACGGCCTGGACCCCGCCGGCTTCGACGCGAAGCTGCGCGGCTCGGACGCGATGGCCGAGCTGAAGAAGGTGCGCAACATCAAGCCCGCGTTCAAGAAGGGCTTGTGGTTCGGCATGCTCAACGCCGCCTGGGAAACCGTCACCGGCGGCCTGTCGCCGTGGACGCTGAAGAACAAGGCCGACTGGTCCAGCCTGCACAAACTCGGCCAGCAGGAGGAACCCAGGCGCGACTACGTGCAGCGCCCGCTGCCCCCGCGCGATCGCCTCGCCGGCGTGTACTTCGCCGCCACCGAGCACGACGAGGACCAGCCCGTCCACCTGCACGTGGCCGACACCGACATCTGCGCCACAAAGTGCGTCGAGGAATACGACAACCCCTGCACCCGCTTCTGCCCGGCCGCGGTCTACGAAATGGTGGAAGACACCAGCGCCCCGCACGGCAAGCGGCTGCAGGTCAACGCGGCCAACTGCGTGCACTGCAAGACCTGCGACATCAAGGACCCGTACGAAATCATCACCTGGGTCACGCCGGAAGGCGGCTCGGGGCCGAATTACCAGAATCTTTGAAATGGCGTGGAGACACGGCGGCCGGCATCTGGACAACGGCATCACCGCCCAGTCACGCGTCGATCGCTTGTTGCGTGATGCGCAACATGCTAATGTCGACAAATGATCAAGTCGTTTCGGCACAAGGGCTTGCGCAAGCTCTTCGAAACCGGAAGCACGGCCGGCATCCAGACAACCCATGCCAAGAGGCTGCGAATGCAATTGGCCGCCCTGGATACCGCGCAGTCCATTGACGACATGGATTTGCCAGGCTTCGCCCTGCACCCGCTCAAAGGCGGGATGCAGGGCCGCTGGGCTGTCTCGGTCAATGGAAACTGGCGGCTGACGTTCGAGTTCCAGGACGGGAACGCCTACGTCCTGAACTACGAGGACTATCACTGATGGCCATGCACAACCCTCCCCATCCCGGCGAGTTCATCACGAACATCTACCTTGAGCCCAACGGCATCAGTGGTCGCGAGCTGGCGGCCAAGCTCGACGTGGCCGCCTCCACCCTCAGTCGCATCCTGAACGGCACGAGCCGTGTCACTCCGGAGATGGCACTGCGTCTTTCCAAGGCGATCGGCCGCACCCCCGAGAGCTGGTTGCTGCTGCAGGACAACCATGATCTCTGGGTTGCGCGCCAGCACGTGGATCTGAAGCGCGTGGCCAAGCTTCGATTGGCAACAGCGTGACTTCGGCATCGAGGGCAGTCCGCTGATCGGCCACCTGCACTGGCGACTCAGGCGCCTCGGCTACCTGTGGCAGCGCACGCGCGGCAGCATCGCGCTGCGCGGCTGGCGCGGCACGCTGGCGCGCATGCGGCAGGAGTTCCAGTCACGCCCCGAACTCGATGAGGCCCTGGCGCTGCTGCCGCTGGACGAACCCTTCGCGCCGTTCGCGCTGCCGGTCAGCGAGCAGCCGCAGGTGTCGGTGATCATCCCGGTCCACGGCAAGCTCGCCTACACCCTCGCCTGCCTGCGCTCGCTGGCGCGGCACGGCGCGCAGGCGCCGTTCGAGGTGATCGTGGTGGACGACGCCTCGCCGGACGCCAGCGCCGCCGCGCTAGCACAGGTGGGCGGCCTGCGCCTGCTGCACAACGCCGCCAATCTCGGCTTCATCGGCAGCTGCAACGCCGGCGCTGCAGCCGCCAGCGGCGAGTTCCTGCTGTTCCTCAACAACGACACCCAGGTCACGCCCGGCTGGCTGAACGCACTGCTCAACTGCTTCGCCGAACACGCCGACTGCGGCATCGCCGGCAGCCGGCTGGTCTATCCGGACGGGCGCCTGCAGGAAGCCGGTGGCCTGGTGTTCGCCGACGGAAGCTGCTGGACCACGGGCCGCTTCGAACCGCGCGACGTGCCGCTGTTCCGCTGCCGCCGCGAGGTCGACTACGTCTCCGGCGCATCGCTGCTGATCCGCCGCGAGGTGTTCGGCCGCGTCGGCGGCTTCGACGCGCGCTACGCGCCGGCCTACTACGAGGACGCCGACCTGGCATTCGCCGTGCGCCGGCTCGGCCTGCGCGTGTATTACGAACCAGCCAGCACGGTGATCCACTGCGAGGGCATCAGCGCCGGCACCGACCTGGACCGCGGCATGAAGCGCCACCAACGGCCCAACCGGGCGAAGTTCGTCGGCAAATGGACGGCCGAACTCGCCGCCCAGCCGCCTGTCGGCACGCCACTCGAGCGCGCGATCCGCTGGCGCCGGCGCGGCCGCGTGCTGGTGGTGGATGCGATGACGCCGGAGCCTGCCCGGGACTCCGGCTCGCTGCGCCTGTGCGCGATCCTGCGCCTGCTCGACGAGCAGGGCTGGAGCACCGCCTTCCTGCCCGACGACGGCCGCGCCAGCCTGGCGGAGATCGACGCGCTCGGCGCACTGGGCTGCGAGGTGTTGTGCAAGCCGTGGGTGGCGGACTTGCCACACTGGCTGCGCGAGGACGGCGGCGGACTGCACGCGGCGATCCTGTGCCGCCACACCGTGGCCGGCCAGTACGCCAACCTGGTACGCCGGTACGCGCCGCAGGCGAAGCTGCTGTTCGACACGGTGGACCTTCACTTCCTGCGCGAACGGCGCGCGGCCGAGCTCGGCGGCAGCAGCAGCATGGCCCGCCAGGCCGAAGCCGCCCGCCGCAGCGAGCTGGCGCTGATCGAGCTGGCCGACGTCAGCTTCGTGGTCAGCCCGCACGAACAATCTCTGCTGGCCCGGCTGCTGCCGCAGGCGCGGGTGGAGCTGCTGTCAAACATCCACGAGGTGCACGGCTGCCGGCAGCCGCACGCGGGGCGGCGCGACCTGGTCTTCATCGGTGGCTACGGCCACCCGCCGAACAGCGACGCGATCCGCTGGATCGCCGGCGAGATCCTGCCGCAGCTGCGCGAGGCGCTGCCCGATCTGCGCGTGCACGTACTCGGCGACATGCCGGACACGGTACGGCACGAGCTGGCCACGCCGGGCCTCGAATTCCACGGCCGCGTGGCCAAGCTGACGCCCTGGCTGGACCGCTGCCTCGCCACACTGGCGCCGCTGCGTTTCGGCGCCGGCGTGAAGGGCAAGATCAATATGTCGATGAGTCATGGCGTGCCGGTGATCGCGACCACGATCGCGGTGGAGGGCATGCGATTGACTGACGGCGCGAACGTGCTGGTGGCCAACGACGCCAGCGCCTGCGTCAACGCCGTCCAGCGGCTGCAGCATGACGAGGCACTTTGGCGGCAACTGTCCGAACATGGTCTGGACAACGTGCGCCAGCACTTCTCCGCCGCCGCCGCCGCCGCGACCCTGCATCGCGCGCTGGATTGACTGCGCGTACCAGCGAGGTCGATCAGCCGTATCGCTCCGCCATGATCAGTGTTCCGTTGGTGATCAGAACCGCGGACGCTGGCCGATCCCACGATCTTGCCCGCCTCGGTGTTGGTGTATTTGACAACACCTTGTGTGTGTTGGTATGTTCTCCAACATGAAAGCCAAATTGCTGCTCCGCGAGCGCCAAAGCCTGACGGAAACAGCGTTCATTGAGGCTGTCATTTTGCACGTGCCCAGGCCAGTGTCCGGCAGTGACCATGACTACAAGTACAGCTTGGCGCTGGTTGCTGAAGGTGTCTGCGTACTGCGATATGACAACGAAGCCGGCAAAGGCGACCACAAGCATGTTGCCGGTCACGAAGTGACCTATCGCTTCATCGACTTGTCCACGCTGCAAACCGAATTCTGGAACGACGTTGAAGCTTGGAGGGCAGAGCAATGAAAACAGTGACGCTCGGTGTTTCTTCAGTTGAGGCAACCAAGCGGCGAATGGCCGCCGCTTTCCAGGGCGAGGCGCAGGGCACGTTCATTTCATTCACGTCGATTGAACTGCTCTGGAAAGTGCTGACCGCCAAACGATGGGAAATCCTGCATGCCATGACAGGTCAAGGTGAGCTGGCGATCCGCGAGGTGGCCCGCCGTGTCGGCCGCGATGTCAAAGCTGTTCATGGCGATGTGACGGCCCTCGTCCATGCTGGCGTACTTGAACGATCGGGCGATGGGGTATCGTTTCCCTACGACGCCGTGCATGTCGATTTCACTCTGCGCAAAGCAGCGTAGCCACACACGTTTTCTGACGATCCGGCTGGCAGTGCGGTGGGTGATCACGGTGCATCGGAATTGTGATCATTTCTCACCAGCACACGCAATTGACCACCGTCGTGCCAACCGCGATGCTCCGGCATCACCACTGACAGACCGCCATGCCCCTCCGCGACTTCGCCAAGCGCTGTCTGTTCGCCGTACTGCGCACCGGTTTCCGGCTCACCCCGATGCCGGGCGCCACGCGTGACCGCCTGCGCCAGCGCTTTCTCGACCGGCACGCGTACCTGCTGCCACGCGGGCCGCGCGGCCAGGCGGCCGCGGCAGCGCAAATCGAGCACCGATCGCGCCGCCAAGCCGCCGGCCGCGCGATCGGCTTCGTGACGCGACGCGAAGGGATCCTGCCGACGCCGCTGCCCGCCACGCTGGTGGCGTTCTACCTGCCGCAGTTCCACCCGATCCCCGAAAACGATGCCTGGTGGGGCGAGGGCTTCACCGAGTGGCACAACGTCACCCGCGCGCTGCCGCAGTTCGAGGGGCACCAGCAGCCACGCCTGCCCGGCGAACTGGGCTTCTACGACCTGCGCCTGGCCGACGCCATGCGCAAGCAGATGGCGCTGGCCCGCGAGTACGGCATCGGTGCGTTCTGCAGCTACTTCTACTGGTTCGGCGGCAAGACGTTGCTGGAACAGCCACTGCAGCAATGGCTGGCCGACTCCACGCTCGATCTGCCGTTGTGCCTGTGCTGGGCCAACGAGAACTGGTCGCGGCGCTGGGACGGCCGCGCCGACGACATCCTGATCGGCCAGCGGCACAGCGCCGAGGACGACCTCGCCTTCATCGCGCATGTGGCGCCGTACCTTGCCGATCCGCGCTACCTGCGCGTCGACGGCAAGCCGCTGCTGCTGGTCTATCGCCCCGGCCTGCTGCCCGACGCTGCCGCCACCGCACGGCGCTGGCGCGATTGGTGTCGCGCCAACGACATCGGCGAGATCCATCTGGCCTACGTGCAGAGCTTCGATCGCGTCGACCCGCGCGCGATCGGCTTCGACACCGCGGTGGAATTCCCGCCCAACAACACCACGCCGGCGCCGATCACCGCGCACCAGCGGCTGCTCAACCCCGACTACCGCGGCGACGTGCACGACTGGCGCGAGCTGGCGCGGCAATCGATGTCCCAGCCTGAGCCCGCCTATCCGCGCTACCCCGGTGTCAACCCCGGCTGGGACAACGAACCGCGGCGCAGCGGCGGCGGCCGCGTGTTCGCGCATGCCTCGCCACGGGGCTATCGCGACTGGCTGCGCCATGCCGTCGGCGTGGCGCAACGGCGCTTTCCAGCGCAGCCGCTGGTCTTCGTCAACGCCTGGAACGAATGGGCCGAAGGCGCCGTGCTGGAGCCGGACAGCCGGCTCGGCCACGCCTGGCTGGAAGCGACCCGCACCGCGCTGCAGCCGGTGCCGACCGCCGATGCGCGGCCGTGCGCGGTGATCCACCTCTGGTATCCCGAGCTGCTGGACGAACTGGCGGCAGCCTTGCACGCCAGCGGCATCGACTGGCGCATCGTGATCACCACCGGCCACGAGCGCGAGCAGGCCGTGCGCGAACGGGTGGCGCAGCTCGGCCTCGCCGCCGAGATCGAAGTGTTCGAGAACCGCGGCCGCGACATCCTGCCGTTCCTGCACGTGGCCAACCGCCTGCTCGACGAAGGCGTCACCACCGTACTCAAGCTGCACGGCAAGCGCTCCACCCACCGCCAGGACGGCGAGACCTGGCGCCGCGAACTGCTCGACAAGCTGCTCGCACCCGAACGTGCCGCGCGCATCGCGGCCGCCATGCGCGAAGACGCCACGCTGGGCCTGGTGCACGCCGAAGGCCACCTGCAGCCATTGGACTACTACTGGGGCGCCAACCAGGCCAACGTCGACTACCTCACCCGCCGGCTCGGCATTCCGGCACCCGACGTGGAGCGCGACAGCTTCACCGCCGGCAGCATGTTGTGGCTGCGCCCGGCCGCGTTGCGGCCGCTGCTCGATGCCCACCTCGGCGTGGAGGAATTCGAGCCCGAGGCCGGCCAGCTCGATGGCACCCTGGCCCATGCCGTCGAGCGCGTGCTCACCCTCGCCGCCGACGCCGGCGGCTTCCACACCGCCGACGCCGCCACCCTGCTCGGCCTCGCCGAAACCCGGCCCCAGCCCTATTCCTACGCGCGGCGCAGTGGCTGAACGCCGCGACGCCACGCCGCGGCGGCGCCCGGTTCGTACGAATGTTTGATGCCGGGTAGAATGAGAGTTCCCGCACCCCGGCAGGGGCAGCCTCGAGTCAAGGAATCGCAGATGAAAATTCTGGTCGGCTACAAGCGCGTCGTGGACTACAACGTGCGCATCCAGGTCAAGTCCGACGGCAGCGGCGTGGTCACCGACGGCGTCAAGCTGTCCGCCAACCCGTTCGACGACATCGCGCTGGAAGAGGCCCTGCGCCTGCGCGAGAAGGGTGTGGCCGAGGAAGTCGTGGTGGTCGGCATCGGCCCGGCCGATCTCACCGCGCACCTGCGCAACGGGCTGGCGATGGGCGCGAACCGCGCCATCCACGTGGTCACCGGTGACGCCGTGCAACCGCTGACCGCCGCACGCGTGTTCCTCAAGCTGATCGAGAAGGAACACCCCAGCCTGGTGATCCTGGGCAAGCAGGCGATCGACGACGACGCCAACCAGACCGGCCAGATGCTGGCCGCACTGTGGGATCGCCCTCAGGCCACCTTCGCCAGCAAGGTGGAGATCGCCGACGGCAAGGCCACGGTGACCCGCGAGGTCGACGCCGGCCTGGAAGTGATCGAGGCCGAGCTGCCGGCGGTGATCACCACCGACTTGCGCCTCAACGAGCCGCGCTTCATCAAGCTGCCCGACATCATGAAGGCCAAGAGCAAGCCGATCGACACGATCGAGTTCGGCACGCTCGGCGTCGATGCGCACGATCAGCTGAAGACCACGCATTACGCCGCGCCCGCCAAGCGCAGCAAGGGCGTGATGGTGAAGGACGCCGCCGAGCTGGTCGCCGCATTGAGGCAAAAAGGTTTGCTGTAGAACGCGGCCTGTAGGGCGGGCACTGCCCGCCGCCCTGCAAAGACCCGAAAGGCCGGCGGGCACTGCCCGCCCTGCAAGTGCCAAAGCCCTAATCGAGACGGAAGGTTGTCCACATCATGAGCAAGATCCTGGTCATCGCCGAACACCTCGGCGGCAAACTGAACTCCTCCACCGCGCGCGCGGTGAGCGCCGCCGTCGCGGTGAAGGGCGAGGCCATCGACGTGCTGGTGCTGGCCGACAACGTCGACGTGATCGCCGCCGAAGCGGCGAAGATCGACGGCGTGAGCCGCGTGCTCACTGTCGCCAAGCCCGAGAACGCCCATCCGCTGGCCGCCGTGCTGGCGCCGCAGATCGCCAAGGCCGCCGCCGGCTACAGCCACGTGTTCGTGCCATCCACCACGTTCGGCAAGGACGTCGCCCCGCGCGTCGCCGCCCTGCTCGGCGTGGCCCAGGTAAGCGACGTGATGAGCGTCGAGGCCACGCACACCTTCAAGCGCCCGATCTACGCCGGCAACGCGATCATCACGGTCGAAGCCGATGCCGCCCACACTGTCGTCGCCACGATCCGCTCGGCCTCGTGGCCGGCCGCCACCACCGGGGCCAACAGCGCGCCGGTCGAAGCGATGGCCATCGACGCAGCACTGCCCACGCATACCCGCTTCGTCGAACTGAAGCAGGGCGCCAGCGACCGCCCCGACCTGCAGAGTGCCAGCAAGGTCGTCTCCGGCGGCCGCGGCGTCGGCTCCAAGGAAAACTTCGACATCATCTTCAAATTTGCGGACAAGATCGGCGCCGCCGTCGGTGCCTCGCGCGCCGCCGTCGACGCCGGCTACGTCCCCAGCGACCTGCAGGTCGGCCAGACCGGCAAGATCATCGCCCCCGATCTGTACATGGCCATCGGCATTTCCGGCGCCATCCAGCACCTCACCGGCATCAAGGACGCCGGCACCATCGTGGCGATCAACAAGGACGGCGAGGCGCCGATTTTCGAGGTGGCGGATTTCGGCTTGGTGGGGGATCTGTTCCAGATACTGCCTGCCCTCGGAGAGGCCTTGCGTTGAACGAATCGTGCCAAGTGATGTATCAATGGCGCAACGCAGCGTTTGACCTGGTCAGCACGCTGATCTCATCGGCAATAGGACGATGAAGCCCCTAGACCGCAATGTCACCTCCTAAATGCCCACGCTAACGGACAGCAGTACGCCAATGAGTGATGGAAAAGAGCAGGCGCCTCAACAAATTGTTGACCAAGCACCCGTCATAGCGGCGGTTATTCCGTGCTATCGGGTCACCCAACACATCGTTGACGTTATCAAACGCATCGGCCCAGAATGTCATCAAATCTATGTTATCGATGATTGCTGCCCTGATAATTCCGGCGAGTACGTGCAAAAGCACTGCGCAGATTCTCGCATTCGAATACTTCGCAACTCGCGCAATCTAGGCGTCGGTGGAGCTGTGATGGCAGGCTACCGAGCCGCTCTCAAGGGAGGTGCGAACATCCTGGTCAAGATCGATGGCGATGGTCAAATGCCGCCCGAACTCATCAATCGTTTCATCGCACCGATCTTGGATGGTGCTGCGGACTACACCAAGGGGAATCGCTTCTACGATTTGTCCAACCTTCGATCAATGCCGTCGCTGCGCCTATTCGGCAATGCTGCACTGTCGTTCTTGTCGAAATTCTCAAGCGGCTATTGGGATGTGTTCGACCCCACCAACGGATACACAGCAATCCACAGCCGTGTGGCAGCGCATCTTCCGCTAGACCGCATCAGCTGTCGCTATTTCTTCGAATCCGATATGTTGTTTCGATTGAATACATTGCGTGCAATGGTCGTCGACATTCCTATGGCTGCAAGATACAACGACGAGGTCAGTCACCTGAAAGTGTCGCGTATCTTCGGCGAATTTCTGTTGGGGCACGCCCGCAATTTCATCAAACGGATCTTCTACAACTACTTCTTACGCGACTTGTCCGCAGCCTCACTGCAACTGGTGCTCGGGACTTTGCTGATGACCACAGGCACGACATTCGGCTTGCTGAAGTGGCTCTTCAATCCCGCCCACCCGGCGACCGCGGGTACCGTCATGCTTGCTGCACTCCCCATCATGCTCGGCCTGCAACTCGTGCTTGCCTTTCTGATGTGGGACATGCAGTCGGTACCCCGTATACCAATCCATCCACGGCTGTCAGATGAACCCGACGTTGTTACCGACCTCTTGCATATATCCGGAGATTCACGCAAATGAGGCTATTGATCGTTGGCATCACGGGAATGCTTGGCAATACCCTGTTCCGCTATTTCAACCAACGATCAGGCGTCGAGGTCTTTGGTACCGTCCGGGATGGCCGGGCCAAGTCGCGTTTCGACCTGGCATATCACGATAATATTATCGGCGGCGTTGACGCCGATCATTTCGATTCGGTCACCTCGGCATTTGCACAGGCCAAGCCAGACACAGTTATTAACGCCGTCGGCCTGATCAAACAACTTCAGTCATCCAAGGATCCACTCAGCGCGTTGCCGCTAAACGCCCTGTTCCCCCATCGCCTTGCCCGGCTGTGTGCGGTGGCTGGAGCACGCTTGATTCATATCAGCACAGACTGCGTATTCACAGGCGCCATCGGCAACTACGTCGAGAAGGACATTCCGGATGCCATCGACCTATATGGTAGGTCGAAGCTGCTTGGTGAAGTTGACTATCCCCATGCCATCACCTTGCGTACTTCGATCATCGGCCACGAGCTTGATTCCGCCAACGGATTGATTGGCTGGTTCTTATCCCAGCAAGAAACCATTCGCGGATATACGCGGGCAATCTTCTCGGGTTTTCCAACAGTCGAACTAGCACGTATCATCGAGCGTCATGTACTTCCAAGGCCCGAATGTCACGGCCTTTATCATGTCGCGTCTTCGCCCATCAGCAAATATGACCTGCTACAACTGACGGCCGCGGCGTATGATAAAGACATCGAGATGATACCGGATGACACGTTGGTTATCGACCGATCTCTCAACGCGGACCGATTCAACAAAGCCACGGGATACCAGCCTCCCTCTTGGCCTGAATTGGTTCGTACCATGAAGAACTTTGGCTGATTAAACGGAACTCATCTATGGAATCCGCATTCGACGGAAAGACTCTGCTCATTACCGGCGGCACTGGCTCGTTCGGCAATGCTGTCCTGTCTCGCTTTCTTGACACCAGCATCAAGGAAATAAGGGTATTCAGCCGCGATGAGAAGAAGCAGGATGACATGCGCGTCGCCCTTCAGAATGATAAGGTCAAGTTCTACCTCGGTGACGTGCGCGACTACGGAAGCATCTACGACGCACTGAAGGGCGTCGACTACGTTTTTCATGCGGCCGCGCTCAAGCAGGTGCCCTCATGCGAGTTCTATCCGCTTGAGGCAGTCAAAACCAATGTGCTCGGCACTGAAAACGTTATCAACGCGTCGATCGAGCTTGGCATATCCCGTGTCGTCGTGCTCAGCACCGACAAAGCGGTCTATCCAATCAATGCCATGGGCATGTCCAAGGCCTTGGCGGAAAAAATCGTTGTTGCAAAATCCCGCAATTGTGATCCCAGCCAGACGGTCTTGTGTGCCACTCGGTACGGTAACGTCATGGCCTCACGCGGTTCAGTGATCCCACTGTTCGTGGCACAACTGCTCGACGGCAAGCCGCTCACCATTACCGACCCGAACATGACGCGCTTCCTGATGTCACTGCAGGATTCCGTTGACCTTGTTTTGCACGCATTTGATCACGCTCATCCGGGCGACATCTTTGTGCAGAAATCTCCCGCTTCCACCGTCGCGATGCTAGCGGAGGCGCTCAAGCAGATGCTTGCCCGGGACAACGAGATCCGAATCATCGGAACGCGCCACGGCGAGAAGCTATTCGAGACACTCGTGTCTCGTGAAGAGATGGTTCGTGCCGAGGATCGTGGCCGTTACTACCGTATTCCGGCCGATGCCCGTGACTTGAACTACAAGCAGTATTTTGAGGAAGGGGAACTTGAGATTTCGACGATTGACGACTACACCTCGCACAACACCGAGCGCCTCGACGTGGAAGGGATCAAGCGAGTAGTCGGGCAGCTGGGCACGCTGGAGAAGCTTCGTGCTTAAGGTCATGACTATCGTCGGGACCAGGCCGGAGATCATCCGGCTGTCCCGTGTCATTGCCAAACTCGACCTGCACTGTGCCCACACGCTGGTGCACACCGGGCAGAACTACGACTACGAGCTCAACGAGGTGTTTTTCGAGCAGCTCAAGGTGCGCGCGCCGGATCGCTACCTCTCCGCTGCCGGTGCAACCCCCGCGGAAACCATTGCCCAGGTTATCGCCGCTGCCGACAAGGTGCTGGCTGAGGTCAGCCCGGACGCTGTTCTCATCCTAGGGGATACCAATTCGAGCCTGGCTGCTATTGCTGCGAAACGCCGCAAGATACCGATCTTCCACATGGAAGCTGGCAATCGTTGCTTCGATATGCGCGTGCCAGAAGAGATCAATCGGCGCATTGTCGATCATATTGCCGACATCAATCTGACCTACAGTCAGATCGCGCGGGAATATCTGCTCAGGGAAGGTCTGCCACCCGATCAGGTGATCTGGACAGGCAGTCCAATGCGTGAAGTGTTGGACCACTACGAGGCAGGCATCGAAACGTCGCCGGTGCTCGCCGAGCTCGGTCTCGTGCCAGGCAGCTATTACGTGGTTAGCGCGCACCGCGAGGAAAATGTCGATTCCGACGAGAACCTTCGCAAGCTCTTCATCATCCTCGATCATCTTGCAACGACCCGAGGCGGCACTGTGGTTGTCTCGACTCACCCCCGCACCCGCAAGCGCATCGAGGCGCTCGGCCTTTCCGCCGACCCACGAGTAATCTTCAGCAAGCCGTTCGGGTTCCTCGACTACGTACATCTGCAAGTAAACGCCCGTGCCGTGCTGTCCGACAGCGGCACGATCACCGAGGAATCTTCCATTCTCAACTTCCCTGCACTCAACATGCGTGCAGTGCACGAACGACCTGAAGGTTTTGAGGAAGCAGCCGTGATCCTCAGCGGACTCGAATTGGCACAAGTCGTACAAGGCCTTGATGTCCTCGCCTCCCAACCACGTGGCGAGCGGCGCCTCCTGCGCCTTGTCGACGACTATGCGCCTGCCAATATTTCCGACAAGATCCTGCGAATCATCCTTAGCTATACGCCGTTCGTGAACCAGCGGGTTTGGCGGAAAGGCTCATAAGAAATACATCAGCGACGCGCCGGCCCTGACTCTCCGCAGCATGCTTGGGCATTCCAGAATGGCGTTAATACATGTAACGGTATAATAACATGATTACCTGGTATTCCATGCGCCTGGGGCGACAGGACTGTGAGATGGTCCGATTTCTATACCGGACCCGGAAAGATCCAGACATTCGTGTAGCTTCTCCCTGCGATCCATTCCATCGTCTCCGATCTAGGCTTTGGTTGCGAGAGTCATCAGTAAAACTCCTGCCGTGATAAGAGCTAGTCCGGCCCACTGGACGAGTGCCAGCTTTTCGCCATATAGAAGCCAACTGGAAATCGCGATAAGAAAATAAAAGAATCCACCAGAAATGGCGAATGCGACTCCCAGCTTCACCCTGCTTACGACCACCACCCACACGAGAAAACCAACACCCTGAATCACGACCGCGGTAATAATGCTTGGCGATAGAACTACTGCCATCAACCATTGCACACCTTTGAGATCGGGCATATTTTTGGCGATATTGTTCACCCCATTCTTGACCAGCAATTGACTGGCCATGGTCGAGAGGGTGACAAAAGCGATCATCAAAATTTCACGGATCATGCTACGCGTTCCCGGATTTGCTTGAAAGTCGTCTCGATGTGGTCTACCGCCCGATCCACAGAAAAGTGCTCAGTAACGAAATCAAGCCCGCGCCGGCCGATGCTGCGCAAGTGATCCGTATCACGCAAAAGCTCCGCCATGCGAGACACAAATACGTCTGGATTATCCGAGTCACTGTACTCGACTCCGGAAGTCCCGGCGGAATGCTTGCGCAAAAGGTCAGGCAACGGTGTGGACAGTACCGGTAGTGCCGCCGCCTGGTATTGGAGGATCTTGATCGGAATGATGTCACGCGTAATGTCATTGAGCTCAAACGGATTGAGGGCGAGTGTTGCCAGGGACAGATAGCGGGGCACCTCCTGGTACGGGACCATGCCCGTCAGCACCACACGCCCTTTCAGGCCGAGTGCCTCAACGAGGGAAGCAAGTTCCTGATCCTGTTCACCGCCGCCGACGATTACCAACTTCAGCGAGGAACACTGCTGCAAGGCGGTCGGCATTCGACGCACCAGATTGGCCAAGCCGCTGAATGCGTAGGTCGTCCCCAAAAATAGCGCGATGGTATCGTGGCCGGAAAGGTCATAACGCAGCATGAGCTCGGGGTCGGGTGAACGCGGAGCGAAGTGGATGCTGTCCACGCCGTGGTCGACCACCACAGTGCGCGCAGAAACGTCGGTGCCTGCGATCTGAGAGACGTACTGGCCCATCTGTTCGTTGGTCACCAGCACTCGGTCCGCACGACGATAGATAAAGCGCTCTCCCAGGCGCAGGATTGTTTGCGCAAGGAACCCAGGTCGAAGGCGGTGGTAGGCATCGAGTACCCGGTACACCACCGGTACACCAAACTTGCGGCTGAGTCTGACCGTCTGGGTGCCATTGATGAATATCGAATACACGAACACGGCATCGATATCACCACGACGCAAGCGCTCGATAAGCATGCGCCGGAACTGTCCACGAGCCTGGATGTATTTCAAGCCGGGCCGATTGTCGTGCGGGATCGTCGTGAGCATCACCGTGCCCTCTCCCGTGCGGCTCACGGGCATGCGGTTGGCGATTCCTTCACCCGATTCGCTGAAGTCGATGACTTCGACGTCGTGGCCTCGTGCGGCAAGTCGTTCAGGAAAATCCTGGTACTCGTAAACAGGTTTGTCGAGGTAGCTGACCTCGTGACACCAAAGAATTTTCATGGTGTTGCTGCTGCACTCTGCGAGGAAAGACGAAACAAGCGCACACCACTGTCAGCAGGGGCGTCCAACGGTATCAGGCATTTGAGATCACTAGCAGGCACAGGGTCGGTATACGCAATATTAGTCACACCAAGCTGACGCATGGCACCGCCGCATACATTCAATTCGATCACGTACAGGTCGGGTGTGCCGAGTTCGTACTCTGGGCTGATCTTCTCAGGATTTGAGCGCAGCACGACATGCGCATAGCGATTCCATATGTTTTTGTACTTTTCCTGCGGATCCAATAGATGCGACAGCTTGCGATCAGGAATCATCTGTGACCCGGTAATAACTTCCAAGCCCTGTGCTTTGAGCCCTTGGGAAAAAACAAAAGCCCCCACCACGGCCCAGCGGTCATTGACGGCGCCACCCTGATGCTTCGCCGCCAACAGAACCGGTTTATCTTCTATAGCTGACAGGCCGCTAACCAACGGGTTAACCATCAATGCTGGAGCAACTGCCACTACGAGGCCTGCTGCGAAGAGTACAGTACGTCCGAAAACGATACCCGCCGTCATCACGGCCACCACTGCCGATGCCATCAGCACGAGCGCGGGAGTAAAGAACACCGGATCCATGCCATGTAGGACCCAGCCGAACAACAGCAAGCACGACAACACCAGAATCGGCACCATACCCCGTGCTGCCGCAGGATGTAGTTCAATCGTACCGTCGTGGACACGTGAAAACAAAACTGTCGTAGCGACGATCGATCCCATACCCAAGCCCAGCACCGAACGCAGCGGTGGAGACCAGGACCAGCCAATGACCTGCATTGCCGTCTCCACAACCCGCGGCAATGGCACACTGATCCACAACCCCACCACAAGACAGTAGAGAACTAGTGCGGTCAACAACGCGTTCTTCCGCTTGACAAAAGCCACGAATGGCAGCGAGAGCAACAACAACGGCACCAGAATGATGAAGCTGCTGGCTTCCGATGCATTTGCCGGCGGCAACGGTACATTCTTTTCACCTACACGGAACACTTCGAAGAAGCCGTATAAAAGTCTGGTCAGCGGAAAATCACCACCCCCAGAGACACGGTGGCCGGGATAAATGGTGTCAGCCATTGCCACCATCGTTGGCATGGCTTCCCTCAGGTAATTGCCGCCAATCAGGCTCACGACCAACACAGCTGCGATGAGGCACGAAGCGCGCCACCCCAGTCTCTCCCTGATCTGCGCCAACCGACCAGGCTCCAGCATCAGGCCGGCCAAGATCGCCGCGCCCAGATACGCTAAAGGCACGATGAACGGCGGATATAGATGCAGCAGCAGATTCAGGACGGAGTACGCCACCAGTGCAGCGCCAGCGCCAATCATGATCCGGCGACGTGCGAACAACAAATACATACTGCCGATGGTGGCGAGCGCAAATGCGATCAGCAATTCGGGCAAGTTGCTCGACAGCCACCACTGGGTAAAAGACGAACCATAGACCCACATAGTGCCCAGCGCGGCGGCGGCAATGTTGCCGCGCGTCAGGAGCAGAAACAACCAGAAAAACGACAGAGCCAAGCCGAAGGTTTTGTAGGCCCACCACCATGAAAACCCGGTTGCGGGATCAAAAAGGTAAAACCCGTAGAACTGCGCCTGCGCGATCGCCGAGAAGTCCAAGACAGGCACCGCCGCGAGCAACGGGGCCTTCTCACCCCCAATGCTCAGGTTATGAGTCCTCTTGCCACGCAAGACTTCGTTCAGCACCCAGGGTGTCTGGGTATTCCATTCATCCGAACGGATGTGTTTCGGCGTCCCCAAGTCGACCAGTTGATTAGCCGGTTTCGCAGGAAAGAGCTCCTCCCATACACCAATCGATGACTGATGCAGGTTTAGTACGATGTAAAGCACACTGGCACATAGCACCCCGATGGCAAGCGCCAACGCTCGTGGCGCCACGATCAATGTACCGGGATCACTCGAATACGCAGCCAACCTGTGAAACGCCCGCGGGAGACTCAGATGGGGGGCGACACGTCGCATGAACAAAGGCCATGCGAGTTCAGCCAGCAACAGCCAGAGAAGTGCCGCAGCTATCGCCGTAACCAGCCAATTTACGAATTGTCCGCCGTGTGAGAGGACACCCGTCCCGGCAGGAAGCCTGAAACTCACGTACGGATCCGGGGCTTGCGCCATGAAACGGAGATCAGCCAGATCACCCACCTCTGCGCGCAGATCGTTCGTCAACTCCATCGCAGTGGAGAGTCGACCTCCTGAGAGATTAACCGAGCGGTCCGGGCCCGATACCTCGACTGCGACACGACGTATTCCGACGATGCCCGAAGTACTCCCTGGATCGACTCGAACCCTGCTCAGACCACGAGTTTCGGGAATTTTGACGTGATATGTATGCCATTCGCCATCTGGATTGATGGCGAATTCCACGCGCCGATCGGGCTGATATTCCTGACCGGCCCTTGCATAAAAAATTTCGCCGTCAGCGCCCGCCCGTGACTGCATCTCCACCACCACTTGAACAACAGGAGTGGTCCATCCGAACAATTGCAGCATCGCGAGGGCGAACAAAACCGCCACCAAGGTGCGAAACCAGCGCCTGCTGATTAGCCGCGACCGCGACCGGTCACGACCGGAAAACAACACTGGATTCATGAAACAATTTCCATTGTGTATATTGCAATAGCAGAGGATATCGAATCAGATGGAAGTAGAAGCTGATGAGACATCACATTAATTAAGTTATATGGTTTCATCATCATGAATTGTAACTTCTTCGTCTCTGTGGTGTAGGCGCCAAAAAACTTCAAAGTTTGTCATAAATCGATCTCACAAAACCCAATGCAGCGTAACGAGTGCGTATTGGTTAGACTAGACTATGCATGCCATAGCACTACCAACTACCCGGAGAATTTCTATGTTCATACGTTCTGCATACCGCTCGGCTGCCCTTGCCGCCACGATCCTTGCGCTTTCTGCTTGCGGTAGCCATTCAGATGACGCCGCGCAACCGGCTACGACTACCGCACCAACTCCTGTCACTCAGCCCTCCGCTCCGCCTACCATCGTAAAGTCAGTTACTGCGAACACGCTTCCTGCAACTGTTCTTGAGGCAGCAAAGCAAGGAGGGCACTGCTCGCTTGACGCCATCGACGGTGCAGGAAATCTGGCCCAAACCAACCCGAGCCCGATGAAAGCCAGCCAGAAGTTCACTGCCAGCGGCTGGGTGGTTGGCAGCGCAATGGGATCGCCCTCTCAGTTCGCCCTGATTCTGCAGGGGACAGATGCTTATGCTTTTGATGGCTCTACTGACAGTCCGCGCCCGGATGTGGCCAAGGCCCTGGGCCATGATGCAGCAAGCCAGTCAGGCTTCAATCTCAGCGTCAACCTTGGTAACACCCCTGCTGGCACCTACAAAGTCCTGGCCTTGATCAAGGGGCAAGACGGCAACGAGATCTGCGACATGCAGCACCAGTTGATCATTGGCAATTGAGACCTCGCTTTGAACGGTGCCTGCCGTCAACGGCAGGCACCGTTCGATCCCAGACGTGCTTGAAACCAGGCATGCGGAACCGTTTCAAGTCGCCAGGACGGATGCATTCCCCGCAATGATGTCGATCAGCCGCGCCGAACGTGGATCTATGGCCAATGCGAAATCGGTGGTCCCAAACGTCAGGTTCGGGTTGTATGCAGGATCCTTCAGCAGCTGATCTCCCCACCGTTCCGTCATGACCGCCACTTCGCGCGTGAAGCGCTCATGCTTGGCCGGCGTGTCCTCATAGCCACGACTTGCGGATTCATGGTGATAAAGCTCCGCATGCGGTGTCCACAGGTTGCGAAAACCTTTTTCACGCACGCGCAGGCAGAAATCCACGTCATTGAATGCCACTTGCAGGCGCGGATCGAGTCCGCCCACTGCGTCAAATGTCTCGCGTCGTATCAAGAGGCATGCCGCGGTCACGGCAGAGAGGTTCTGCACCAGCAATGCGCGTGACATCTGCCCGCCGTAACCTTTCAACATGCCAATGTAGGCGTGATTGGCTACACCGCCGACCCCCAGCATGACGCCGGCATGCTGGATAGTGCCGTTGGGGTAATAGAGCATGGCTCCAACGGCTCCAATTTCCGGGCGCACCGCATGGCTGACCATCTCGCAGAGCCAGTCGCCATTGATGACTTCGATGTCGTTGTTGATCAAGCCGACGATATCGCCATTGGTGGATGCAACAGCAACATTGTTCATCTCGGAATAATTGAAAGGCGCGTCGTATCCGAAGACGCGAACTTTGGGGTGCCCTTTCAATGAATCGAAATAGGTATGCGTCATCGGCTCAATAGACTGGTTATCCACGACCACAATTTCGTAGTTGTCGTATTCGGTCTTTTCGAGAATGCTGTCGACACACATGCGCAGCAGATCCACGCGATCCCGAGTCGGCACAATCAGGCTGACCTTGGGCTGGCATCGGTTGTCAACCGGGCGTTGTGCGCGATACCCGTGCTCGGCGGCATGAACGATCACGCCTGACACACCCGTACGCGCAAAATGATCCTCCAGCGCACGGCCGCCAGCGATGGCTGCGTAATTTTTCTCACCCTTCGCCAGCGCCGTGGATCCTTCAATGGCACGCCAGTGATAGAGCACGTGCGGGATATGCACGATCTGCTCGGGGCGCAACCTTTCAATGCAACGCAGGGCCAGATCATAGTCTTGGCTACCCTCATAGCCTTTGCGGAAGCCTCCGACATCACGCACCAGGTCAGTGTGATACGCACCGAAATGCGAGACCATGTTCTGGCCGAGGAACAGATCCGGGTTCCAGTCAGGCTTGAAATAGGGGTCGAATCGCCGCCCGTACTCATCGATCTTGTCTTCATCGGAATAGATGAGCCGAGCGTCCGGACGCTCATTGATCGCCTTGGCCACCATGTAGAGCGCATGCACCGGCAACTCGTCATCGTGATCGAGCAGTGCAACCCATTCGCCCGTGGCCAGCGCGAGTGCGGAATTCGAAGCTTCCGAAATATGGCCGTTGGTTTCGCGGAATATCACCTTGATGCGCGCGTCTCGCGCCGCATATCCCTTCAGGATCGTTTTGACGTGCGGCGCGGTCGACGCATCATCGGCTACACATAGCTCCCAATGCGGGTAAGCCTGTTGCAATACGCTGTCCAGGCACCGCCGCAGCCAGACTTCCGGCGGATTGTAGACAGGCATGATCACTGAAATCGTGAGCCGACGCCCCCGCGCTTTGGATTGTCGTCGCATGGCCCGAATGTCGCTTCTGCTTACTGTGTCGTGCCGTTCGATCCAGGCAGGGTAGTCCAGCAATCCACTCATTGTCCGCGGCGTGTAACGACTGTACAGCCAGTCGCCAAACTTTCTGGCACCGTGCCGGCGGTGCTCGGCCCATCCCTGCCGGAGCAACTCAATCGGATGGTGCTCACGCTGCACGATGGCTCTGTACATGAACCATGCCGCTGCCCACTTCGACAACCTGTGCAGTGAAACGCTCTCCAACGAGAACTCACAAGGTGCAACGGAGGGGTCGAAACGCAATCCAGTAACAGCTTGCTCAAAACGCACCAGCCCAACGAAGCCGCGGCTGGTGCGCATCGGAGCCAAGGCAAAGGTGAAGGCTTCGGAGAAGCCGACTCCATAATAGTCAACGTACAGTCGTGGCGTATCCAGGCTCCCGCTGCGTTCCTTCACGAGAATTTTAAACAAATACCAGCCACCCGACAGCTCAACCGATTGCCCAGTGCTGCTCAACAAATGAAAATACGGATCGTTTCCCGTAGCCTTCCATGCTGATGGCACGCCATCCAATGCCGACAGCTGGTGAACAGCACGAGCCTGCAACGCGAACGCTCCATTCGTCACGCCTGCTTTTCCCTGAAACAATTTCACTCTCTACTCCCCTAGAGTCACCACACAGCAGATACTTTGATACATGATCCCAGCACTGAGCCATTTATCGATCAATCATGGGCAAGTCGAAGCTTGACCTTGATGCCCTGAAATCATACTTAGGCTGGTTTAGAAAACTTACGCCTGATACGCCCGAAGAATGAGCGTTGCTGGAGTTCGATCAGGGTATCCAGCTGTTCTTTCAGGCCATGCAGTTCGAGAGCATGTTGCGCGTTACCCGCCTGTGACTGAGCTGAAGTCGTCTCATGCAAGGCGGCAAGCGCATCAAGTCGCCCCCCTACCTCGGTCAGGTGGCAGTCCGTCTGCTGTTGCCGCTCCTGCAAACCGGCAAACTGTTGATCCCGGATTGCCTGAATCCTCTCCTGTGCTGACCCGACCTGCTGCAGGCTAAGCGCAAAAGATGACAGATGATCGCTGATATCGCTGCTCTGCGAAGCATGCTGTTGTGCCAGATCAACCAGCCTTGCGCCGATCGTCTGAACAATACCGGCAAGCTCCTCAAGCCGCGTATCAAGCGCATCCAGTCGCTCGTTTGACATCTGCTGCTGCGGCAATAGTGAGCTGGTATACCGCTCTTGCAGGGCGTGAATGTCCTCTTGCCTGCTGCGAACAGTGGCCATGCGCTGCTCGACCACGCCGGTCAAGGCGGTAGTCATGCTGGCGTGCAGTTCGTCCGACTGTCGCCAATAGTTAGCATGCTGCTCATTGTGAGCACTCAGCAAACTCTGAATTTCACGCGACAACACCCGAATATCAATCTGTGTCTGAGCGATTTCGCGCAAGGGACCCAGCGAGCTCAGTTGCGCCGCAGCGATCTTCCAGAGTCGAGGGTCCCTCAGCAGAATCTCGACACGAAGAGAAATCTCAATGATAAGCGGGTTCTCTTTGGGGATATTCCTGACAACATCGGCGATACTCAACTCGACATAAGGATCGTTATCTGAGCCAACGAGCCCAATCGATGTGCCATCGCCAGGAAGAATCTGCCCACTCACATGACCTAGGCGCGCACTTATGGCGTCCAGTGGCACCAGTACATTGTCTGTTCCACCAATGGCGATTCGATCGATATGAAAGACGCCAGGAACCTCTGCAGGGTCGAGGCGGATGTAATCTGGTCGCACGCCGTCGGCCAATGCAAAGTGCAACAGGAACGTTCCTTCATCGCCGGACATCCGTTTCGTTAAAGTGCGCTGATCATCGAACGACTCGTTTTCAAGCCGGTAATAAAGGCTGGATACAACATCCACATCTACCACTTCTCCGGCAACTGGCGTCGTACCATCAGGCTGAACGATCGTTCCGGCGAGAGCCTCGAAGTAGCCCCGCACGGCATACGGCGACGCCAAGGCATATTTCATGAACTGGGAAAACACAGCCGGAATTTCCGCACCCACAACCACCACTCCCAAACCGTTGCTATGCTGGAAATTGAACGTCGCATAACGCTCCGACAGCTCCTGCAGGAACTGTGCAACGCCAAAGCCACGCTCGCGCACCTCCGTGTCGTGAAGGAGCACGACCGCACGATTACTCAATTTGGGCAACCATGTTTCGAAATCATGCCTGACTGCTTCGTACGAATGCAGGCCATCGATATGTAAAAGATCGATACTTCCCTCATCGAATGAATCTACGGCCTCATCGAAATAGCTGCGAAAGAGGCGCGAAAACGTACCATAACGTGGATCGTGATAGGCCCTGAGCGTGTCATAGACCTCATTACCATAGTGTCGAGCATGGGCATCACCTTCCCAGCAATCGACGGCTACGCAGGTGGTATGACTACCGAGCTTGCTTATCGCTTGGCAGAAGGCCAGATACGAATTGCCTGAGTCAGTACCTAGCTCAACCAATGATCGGGGGCGCAGGAGATCGATCGCCAAATAAGCAAAAGGAATGTGTCCTGCCCAGGCATAAGGGAAGGTTAAATGCGGCCGAAGAAAGACGATCGGATGTTCGTCGGCGCGGAACTCAGTCTTCACGTGAAACGTGCTCCAACTTGATATCCAGCATGGGTAATCCTATCAATCCGGAGGGCGATCCCGGATGAGCGTGAGACTCGAATATCAGTGCCTCATGCAGCCAATGCTGAATCACATGGTTTTCCTGGGTACCATCCGCGATACCGGCGGTAATGAAGTAGCTCCCCATTTGCAGTCGTGGCATGTCGAACATGAAATGCGCTCTGAAGGATTCTTTGGCTTTGAGGGGATAGCCCGTTCGATGGGAATAGCTCAGAAAGGTGTTGTCACCGAACAGAAGTTGACCGAGTCGATCCTTCAAATAGAATCCGACGATGACGTTATCGATATCCTGCTCGGCGATGCCGGTGATCTCCAGCGTGACTCGCTCACCCCCGATGATGCAGGAAATGGCCTTACCAGCCTCGTCCAACATGGCTACATCGAGTACGCGCGCATTGAACTCTCCAAACCCGTCGAGATCGGGATGAAAAGGAAGCACTTGTATGTCGTTGCGCAATATAGAGCGGTCCAGCAGATCTCGCCGCGGGTCCGGTTGCCGTGCCGGGGGAGCTACCGCAAGTGATGGGCCGTTGGCGACGCGGGTGATTTCCCCACCTTGTCGCTCAGCTATCTGGCTCTCAATATAAGTCTGCATGACTGCTTTGGCCGCACCCTCCATTTTCAGCCGCCCTTTGTCCAACCAGATGGCGCGGTCGCAGAGCCCAGTAACCGCGCCACCATCGTGACTGACGAAGAGCAATGTTCCTCGTTCCTTGAAGGCACGCAGATACCGCATGCACTTCTGCACGAAAAAGGCATCGCCGACAGCAAGCGCTTCGTCAATAATCAGAATGTCGGCATCGACATGAGCCATCACCGAGAACGCCAGTCTCATGATCATGCCGCTCGAGTAGCTCTTGACTGGCTGTTCAATGAATTCGCCAATATCAGCAAAGGCGGCGATCTCGTCGAAGCGTTCGTCAACCTCACTGCGCGTCAAGCCCAGCACCGACCCGTTCAAATAGACATTCTCACGACCGGTGAATTCGTGGTTGAAGCCGGCGCCGAGTTCCAGCAAGGCGCCCACGCGCCCACGCACATAGACCTCGCCGGACGATGGCGCCAAAGTACCGCAGACAATCTGTAGCAATGTCGACTTGCCCGAACCGTTACGGCCAACAATGCCCACGGTCTCGCCACGACGGACGCTGAAATCGATATCGCGCAAGGCCTCAAACTCACGGTACCAGCGTCGATTTCCACCTGTCATCATCTGCATCAGCCGATGATGGGGCTTGTCATACATTGGATAGACTTTGCCCATGCCGCGCACTTCAATGATCGGCTCAGAGGACATCAGCGAACCCCCGCTGCGTCGCCACGAACCAGGCATGCCCTAGCCACGCCGTCAGCAATCCACCTACAGTCGCCAACGCCAGCCCACCCCAGTTGGGCAACTCTCCCATGAGCACGACCATACGAGCCTCGTCGATGAAGAAGGTCAATGGATTCAAGTGAAACAGGGTCTGCAAGGGGGGCGAAAGTATGCTGACGGGAATAATCGCGGAGGACAGAAACAGCATCGCCGTGGCTACGACCGGCATCACTTGACTGATGTCCCGAAAGTACACACCCACTGCAGCCAAGAACCAGGACAGGCCTACTGTCAACAACATCAGTGGGACGAAGATCAAGGGTAGAAGCAGCAAGGTGGGGCGCAATTGATGCTCCAGCACCAGTATCAGTACAGCCAACACGACTGAATTGATCAAAGCATGGAACAACGCCGAGAACATCATCGGCCATGGCAACACGTCTAGCGGAAATACCACCCGCTTGACGAAATTCGGATTACCTACCACCAAGGTCGGTGCGCGGGTGAGGCATTCGGCTAAGAAACCGTGCACGATCAATCCCACAAAAAGGATCACTGCGTACGGATGATCGCCACCGGTCTGATGTGGCCAACGGCTTTTCATCACCGTTCCGAAGGCGAAAGCGTAGACGCCCAGCATCAGAAAGGGACTGATGACCGACCATGCCAAACCGAAGCTGGCTCCACGATAGCGCCCAAGTACTTCGCGCTTGCTCAGCTCCCACGTCAACGACTTGTTCCGGAGCAGCGCAGCAAACGGATTCTCCCACCGACGACGATCTTGAAGCGCCGTGGTGTCGCTGCGTCCCTGTTGCGGCACTAAACTCATCGCAACGCACCCTCCAGTTCATCGCGCAGATCGGCATGGTCCTCCACCCCTACCGAAAGCCGGACCAGCCCGTCGCTGATGCCCAGTCGTTTGCGATTGGCTGCAGGCACCGAGGCATGCGTCATGATCGCCGGGTGTTCGATCAAGCTCTCGACGCCGCCGAGCGACTCGGCCAACGCGAACAATTCGCAGCGTTCCAGCATGCGCCTGGCTTTTTTCAGGCCACCCTTCACCTCGATCGTGATGATGCCGCCGAAACCATGCATCTGGCGCTTCGCCAGAGCGTGCTGCGGGTGGCTCTTCAGGCCGGGGTAGATCACCCGCTCGACCGCCGGGTGTTTCTGCAGCCACGTCGCCAGTTCCAGCGCGCTGGCACAGTGCTGACGCATGCGCAGGTGCAATGTCTTCAGGCCGCGCATCGCGAGGAAGGCGTCGAACGGGCCGGCCACCGCACCCACTGAGTTCTGCAGGAACGCCATCTTCTCGGCCAACTCCTTGCTATTGGCAACCACGATGCCGCCCACCATGTCGGAGTGGCCGTTGAGGTACTTGGTGGCCGAGTGCAGCACCAGGTCGGCACCGAATTCCAGCGGGCGCTGCACCATCGGCGAGCAGAACGTGTTGTCGACCACCAGGATCAGGCCATGCTTCTTCGCGAAGGCGGCGACCTTGGCCAGGTCGACCAGCTTCAGCATCGGGTTGGTCGGCGTTTCCGCCCAGATCATCCGCGTGTTCGGCCTCAGTGCTGCCTTCAGCGCCGCTGCGTCGTTCAGGTCGATGAAGCTGAAGTCCAGCCCGGCCGAGCGACGCCGCACCTTCTCGAACAGGCGGTAGCTGCCGCCGTACAGGTCATCCATCGCGATCACGTGGCTGCCCGAGTCGAGCAGGTCCAGCACGGTCGCCGCCGCAGCCAGGCCGGAGGCGAAGGCGAAACCGGCCACACCGCCTTCCAGGTCCGCCACGCAGCGCTCATAGGCCATGCGCGTAGGATTCTGCGTGCGCGAGTACTCATAGCCCTTGTGCTTGCCCGGGCTCTCCTGCACGTAGGTCGAGGTGGCGTAGATCGGCGTCATAATGGCGCCGGTGCTGGGATCGGGATGCTGGCCGGCGTGGATCGCACGGGTGCCTATTCCCTGTTCACTGCGTTGCTTGCCGCTTTTCATCGCTCTGTTTCTCCCGACCCGCCGGACGGATCGCCTGGATGCTGATCAAGCCACTGATTCTAGCCGTTAAGCAGCAACTGTCGGGCATGCCGATCAGGATGTCGTTCATGTCGAAGTGAACAAACCGTCGGTTTTTCGGCATCTTTCCCGCTCCGGCGTCTCCACAACCGCGCCTGCCGCTTGGCCCTCGCGCCCGAAACCGGCATCATTTGCTGCCCACCCGGCGCTCGAACCGCGTGCAGGCCCACTCAGCTGAAACCCAGGACTATTAGATGAACGAATCATCCACGAGGAGCAAGACCTTGCTGATCACCGGCGGGGCCGGCTTCATCGGCGCCAATTTCGTGCTGCAGGCGGTGGCCGACGGCCTGCGCGTGATCAACCTCGACAAGCTCACCTATGCCGGCAATCCGGACACGCTGGCGTCGCTGCAGGGCAACGGGCGGCATGTGTTCGTGCATGGCGATATCGGCGATCGCGCGCTGGTGGCGAAGCTCCTGGCTGAGCACCGGCCCGATGCCATCGTGAATTTCGCCGCCGAGTCGCACGTGGACCGTTCGATCGACGGCCCGGCCGAGTTTGTGCAGACCAACGTGGTCGGCACGCTGGGCCTGCTGGAATGCGCCCGCGACTACTGGCGCGGCCTGGAAGGCGGCGCCCACGAGGCGTTCCGTTTCCTGCACGTGTCCACCGACGAGGTGTACGGCTCGCTTGGCGCCGAGGGCAAGTTCACCGAGACCACGCCATACGCGCCGAACTCGCCGTACTCCGCGTCGAAGGCCGCCTCCGACCATCTGGTGCGAGCGTTCCACCACACTTACGGCCTGCCGGTGCTGACCACCAACTGCTCCAACAACTACGGGCCCTACCAGTTCCCGGAGAAGCTCATCCCGCTGGTGACCGCCAAGGCGCTGGCTGGAGAACCACTGCCGGTGTACGGCGACGGCCTGAACGTCCGTGACTGGCTGTTCGTCGGCGACCACTGCAGCGCGATCCGTCGCGTGCTGGATGCCGGCCGCGTCGGCGAAACCTACAACGTGGGCGGCAATGCCGAGCGCGAGAACATCACCGTGGTGAAGACTATCTGCAGCCTGCTCGATGCATGCCGGCCGCTGGCCGACGGCCGCCCACGCGAATCGTTGATCACCTACGTGAGGGATCGCCCCGGCCACGACCGCCGCTATGCGATCGATTCCAGCAAGCTGCAGAACGAGCTGGGCTGGCGGCCCTCGCAAACCTTTGAAACCGGCATCGCACAAACGGTGGATTGGTACCTCGCAAACCAGCCGTGGGTGCAGCGCGTGCTCGACGGCAGCTACCGCATGGAGCGACTCGGTTCATGAGCAGCATGCAGAAAGGCATCATCCTTGCCGGCGGTTCCGGCACCCGGCTGCATCCGATCACCCGTGCAGTCAGCAAACAGCTGCTGCCGGTGTACGACAAGCCGATGATCTACTACCCGCTGGCCACCTTGATGCTGGCCGGCATCCGCGAGGTGCTGGTGATCAACACCCCGCACGAGCAGGCGATGTTCCAGCGCCTGCTCGGCGACGGCTCGCAGTGGGGCATCGACATCCGCTACGCGGTGCAGCCCTCGCCCGATGGCCTAGCGCAGGCATTCACCATCGGCCGCGACTTCGTCGACGGCAAGCCGAGCTGCCTGGTGCTGGGCGACAACATCTTCTACGGCGTGGGCCTGACCGAGCGGCTCAAGCGCGCCGCTTCGCGCGAACGCGGCGCCACCGTGTTCGGCTACTGGGTGAAGGATCCCGAACGCTATGGCGTGGCCGAATTCGATGCCGCCGGCAAGGTGATCGGGCTGGAGGAAAAGCCGGCCCAGCCGAAGTCGCATTATGCGGTGACCGGCCTGTACTTCTACGATGCCCGCGTGTGCGACTACGCCGCCTCGCTGAAGCCTTCGCCGCGCGGCGAGCTGGAGATCACCGACCTCAATCGCTGCTACCTCGACGACGGCTCGCTGCACCTGGAGCAGCTCGGCCGCGGCTTCGCCTGGCTCGACACTGGCACCCACGAGTCGCTGATGGAAGCGGGCAACTACATCGAGACCATCGAGAACCGGCAGGGCCTCAAGGTGTGCTGCCCGGAGGAAATCGCCTACGTCAACGGCTGGATCGACACCGAGCAATTGCTGGCGCTGGCCGCGCCGCTGGCCAAGACCGGCTACGGCCAGTATCTGCAGCAACTTGTCCGCCAGGGCCACGTGCGATGAAAGTGATCGAAACATCCCTGCCCGGCGCGCTGATCATCGAGCCGCAGGTGTTCGGCGATGCCCGCGGCTTCTTCTACGAGAGCTACAACGAGGCGAAGTACCGCGCGGCCGGCGTCGACCATCGCTTCGTGCAGTCCAACGTCTCCCGCTCGGCTCGCGGCGTACTGCGCGGCCTGCACTACCAGTGGCCGAACCCGCAGGGCAAGCTGGTCAGCGTGCTCGAAGGCGAGGTCTACGACGTGGCGGTGGATATCCGCCACGGCTCGCCCACGTTCGGGCAATCGGTCGGCGTGATGCTGACCGCCGACAACCATCGCCACTTCTGGGTACCGGAAGGTTTCGCGCACGGCTTCTGCGTAGTCTCAGAGTTTGCCACCTTCACCTACCAGTGCACCGCGCTATACGACCCGAAGGCCGACGCCGGCATCCGCTGGAACGATGCCGCTCTCGGCATCGACTGGCCGCTGAGCGAACCGTTGCTGTCGGACAAGGACGGCAAGACGCCGCTGCTCGCGGATGTTCCACTCGAGCGGTTACCGGTCTACGTGCCGTGAAGGTCCTGCTGCTCGGCGCTAACGGCCAGCTCGGCCGCAGCTTCATCGCGGACGGCGGACTGGCCGCGCGCGGCGAATTGATCGCAGCGAGCCGTGACGGCGTACTGGCTGTCGGCGGCAACGGCGAGATCGCCGACCTATCGATGCCCGCATCGCTGCCCGCGCTGCTCGACCGCGTGCGGCCCGACGTGATCGTCAACGCCGCCGCCTACACCGCGGTCGATCGTGCTGAGCAGGAAGAGGCGCTGGCCACTCGCGTCAACGGCGAGGCGGTCGGCGTGCTGGGGCGCTGGGCGGCGGCGCACGTTGCGCTGGTGATCCACTACTCCACCGACTACGTGTTCGACGGCAGGCAGTCGCAGCCGTATGCCGTCGACGCACCGACCGTTCCGCTCGGCGCCTACGGCCGCAGCAAGCTGGCCGGCGAGCAGGCGTTGCGCGGCAGCGGCGCCGACCACCTCACGTTCCGCACCGCCTGGGTCTATGCTGCGCACGGCCACAATTTCCTGCGCACCATGCTGCGCCTGGGCGCCGAACGCGAGGAGCTGCGCGTGGTGGCCGACCAGCACGGTGCGCCCACCGACACTGGCCTGATCGTGCGCGGCACGCTCGCCGCGCTCGACCGCTGGTTGCAGGCCGATGGCGCGCAGCGCCACGCGGTGGCTGGCACCCACCACCTGGTCGCCAGCGGCATGACGACCTGGCACGGCTTCGCCGAGGCGATCTTCGCTGATGCCGTCGGACGCCGGCTAATCGCGCGCGCGCCGCGGGTGACGGCGATCACCACCGCCGACTACCCCACTCCAGCCGAACGCCCGGCCTGGTCGGTGCTGGACAACACGGATTTCCAGCGGCAATTCGCCGTGTCGCTACCGGACTGGCGCGATGGGCTGCACCGGGTGATGGCCCAGCTCGGCAGCAAGCCCGACGATCCCCGATCGCGATAATCCGGTTGCCACCGGCCCGCTATCGCGTAGGGCGGACACTGTCCGCCGCTTTTGCCCGGGCCCGCGAAGGGAAAACGGCGGGCAGTGCCCGCCCTACGCTGCCATACCGTTGCGGCATAATGGCCTATCCGCGCAGCCCTCCTACACGCAACGGGTTGGAGACTTTCATCCAGCCAAGGACGTCGATCTCATGTTGATCCCCCTGATCCTGAGTGGCGGCAGCGGCACCCGGTTGTGGCCGGTGTCGCGCAAGAACCTGCCCAAGCAGTTCCTGGAACTGGCCGGCAAGGGCACGCTGTTCCAGCAGACCATAGCGCGCACCCGACAGCTGCCGGGCGTCGCCGCGCCGATCGTGGTGGCGAGCGACGACCACCGCTTCCTCGCTGCCGACCAGCTGCTGGAGGCGGGCATCACGGATGGCACCATCGTGCTGGAGCCGCTGGCCCGCAACACCGCGCCGGCCATCGCGCTGGGTGCGCTGCAGGCCTTGCAGCGCGACGCCGACGCCACGCTGCTGGTGCTGCCGGCCGATCATCTGATCGGCAATACCGCCGCTTTCGTCGAGGGCGTAAAGCAGGCAATGCCACTGGCGGCACAGGGTTGGCTGGTCACCTTCGGCATTCGCCCGGATCGCCCCGAGACCGGCTTCGGCTACATCCGCCGCGCCGAGGCGATCGACGGCCACGGCTTCCGCGTGGAGCAGTTCGTCGAAAAGCCCGACCTGGCCACGGCCGGGTCGTACCTTGCCCACGGTGGCTACGACTGGAACTCCGGCATGTTCCTGTTCAAGGCCGCATGCTACCTGGAAGAGCTGGCCGCGCATGCACCGGCGATGCTCGCGGCGGTGCGCGAAGCCCACGCGAAGGCATCCGCCGACCTCGACTTCGTGCGCATCGACCGCGACGCGTTCGCGCAGGTGCCCGACGACTCGATCGACTACGCGGTGATGGAAAAGACCCGCCGCGCGGCGGTGATCCCGGTCAGCTGCGCGTGGAGCGACATCGGCTCGTGGTCGGCGCTGTGGCTGACCGGCGACAAGGACCCCGACGGCAACCTGCGCGAAGGCGACACCATGGCCGTGGACACGCGCAACTCGCTGCTGCGTTCGCACGACCACCACCTGATCGCCACCGTCGGCGTCGACGACCTGATCGTGGTGACCACGCCCGACGCCACCCTGGTGGCGCACCGCGACGCCGCGCAAGACGTGAAGAAGATCGTCGAGCAGCTGAAGGCTGCCGGCCGCAGCGAGCACTCGCTGCACCGCGTGGTGTACCGGCCGTGGGGCAGCTACGACTCGCTGGAAACCGGCGATCGATTCCAGGTCAAGCGCATCGTGGTCAAGCCCGGCGCATCCCTGAGCCTGCAGAAGCACCATCATCGCGCCGAGCACTGGATCGTCGTCTCCGGCACGGCCGAGGTCACCTGCGACGACAAGGTGTTCCTGCTCGGCGAGAACCAGAGCACCTATATTCCGCTGGGCAGCAGGCACCGCCTGCGCAATCCCGGCAAGGTCGCGCTGGAACTGATCGAGGTGCAGTCCGGCAGTTATCTGGGCGAAGACGACATCGTGCGTTTCGACGACGTGTACGGAAGAGCCTGACCCATTACGCATGAAATCGTAGGAGCGCACCTTGTCCACAAGGGACTTCCTTCGGTCGTGCGCGAAGCTCTCCGCTCCGGCTTCGTAGGGCGGGCACTGCCCGCCGCCTTGGCCGTGACGCATCGTCGAAGAACCAGCGGGCTGGTGAGACCGAATAGAGGTTCCAACCGCACCCAAGTGCGAAGCCTGATTGCGACCTCGCTGTCGGCGCTGCTGCCCTTGTCGACGCTCGATAGCTGTACGGATTGAATACTCACGGATTGATATAAGGGCATTTCAGATGTACTCTTTAAATGAGTACATAGGAGTAAAGAGCCATGCCCCGAGTCGCTGTCGATGACAACAAGCGGATGAATCTGCGGGTCTTGCCCGAACAGAAGGCCACGCTCGTGCGGGCGGCCGCGCTGCGGCACACGGATCTGACAGATTTCGTGCTGCAACCAGCCTTGCGCGAAGCCAAGGCGGTGATCGCGGAGGCCGAGCGCATCGTCCTGTCGGAAAGGGACAGTGTTGCGGTGCTGAGGATGCTCGAAAACCCGCCGGCGCCGAACGCCAAGCTGCGCAAGGCTATCGCAGCGCTGCCCAAGCAGGGATGAGCGTCCCCGCCTGGCACGAGGAACCGATCTCCAAGAAACATGATCGCAAGTTGTTCGACTGCGGCGATTCCGCGATGAACGAGTTCCTTCACAAGTACGCGCGTCAGAGTCACGAGGCCGGCGGCGCGAAAACCTTTGTCGCCGTCGACGACGCGGACGGCAAGACGGTTCTCGGCTTTTACAGCTTGGCGCCTGGGGCGCTCGCTTACGCGGATACGCCCGAGCAGGTGCGCAAGGGCTTGGCGCATCACGACGTGCCGGGTTTTAGGCTCGCGCGCATCGCGACGGACAAACGGCTGCAAGGCGGTGGTCTCGGCGGTCAGCTCCTCGCGATGGCCGCACGGCGCTGCTTGCGCGCCGCCGACGTTGTGGGGGGGGTCTTGCTCATGATCGATGCGAAGAACGGGAGCGCAGCCGCGTGGTACGCCAGCTATGGCGCCATGACACTCCCCGACAAGCCGCTCACGCTGGTGATGGCCCTCGCGACGTTCGAGGCGGAACTGAAGGCGAAAGATCTTCTGTAGAAATCATGCCGTCTTGGAACGTCGCTGCCGGCGCCGCGCACGTCGAAAGATTGCAACAAGGCCGACATTCGCCTCCACGGCAAGGTCGGCCGGCACATCAGAAACATCAACTGGCAGCGGTCAATGCAGCCGTTTCCAGCCTTTTGTCTGAGCAGAGCCAGGCCGTGGCCGACCTGTAGTTGGAACTTCTATTGCCCAGTTGGAACCTCTATTCGGTCTCACCACCTGGTGCGACCGAATAGAGCTTCTAACGCACATCCAGTACCCGCGCGGCTCGCACCTGCACAAGCGGCGCAGCGTGCTCTAAATACGCGCCAAAACGTGCGGCCCCAGCACCGGGCAATACGCGGCACGCACACGAATAGAACCTCCAACTGGGCTCCCGTGGCGGCCTGATCGAGGGTTGGCAGGGATTCGGCCAAACACCAGCAATTCGACGCGCAAGTGCCTGAGCGGCAAGCGTCGCCGCGCACGTTTGCCGGAGCTGCATCTACTTCGTGCCGCGTTACGTAATACGTAATTACGTAATGCCTGACAGCGTGCGTTCACCAGCGAAGCTCGGGTTATAAGGCGGAATAATGCTGCGTTATCCCGCTTTACCCCCGGCGAGAGGGACTACCCGAGCGGATGGGCATACAGCACGGCCGCGCCTATGCCTCCCGCAGGATGCCCTCGTAATCCTGCCCGCCGTAGAAAACACCGACGATGCCGACGGTCATGACCATCTCGTTCACTACGAACGCGACTATGGTGTTGCCGCGGTAGTTGGTGATGCGCAGTCCAGGCAGTAGGTCGTCACGCCTCGTGCCCCGCAGGGGGAAAGTAGCCAAAGCTTTGGCAGAACGCGAAGATGGCATCCACGTAGTTGGCGCCGGCAACGGGTGCGCCGGCGTCGGCGATGTACCGTTCAATCGCATCGAGGCGTTCGATGGCCTCGGGCGCGAAAATGACGGTATAGATCACGCGACCGGGCCGCCGCGTTCGGCTGACCGCTTCCGAGCGAGATGCTCGCGCACCTGGCCCACCGAAAGCCCGCGAGACGGGTCCGCCTGCAACGCCTGGGCGGCCGGCACCACCTGGTCGCGCAGCCACGCCTCGACCGCCTTATCGCGTGCCGCGAGCGTGCGCAGTCCGTCGCGGATGACCTCGCTTTCGGTGGCGTATTCGCCCGCCGCCACCTTGGATCGCACAAGGTCGGCCATCTCGTTGGGAAGGGTGATGCTGAACTGTTGTGTGGAGCGCATACGCAGCCCTCTCGTGGCGTAGGATTTAATCCTACACCTTTGGCGCCGCCATGCAAGAAGCCGACAGTCGATCCCCAGGCAAGACAGCGGCTTGGGGCGGGATTGCCGGTGTTTGGCCGAATCCCTGTCGACCCTCTGATCGTGCGGTTCAGCATGCGCCTGTGCGCCGACTTGCCAGGCAATGCCGTTGGAATCTCTTTTGTGCCGATGGCCGCCCTAGCGGCTCCCCTGTTGGAACCTCTATTCCTCAGTTGGAACTTCTATTCTGTCGCACCACCACGGGCGGTGCCCGCCCTGCGGGTCATTCGACCGTCACGGATTTGGCGAGGTTGCGCGGCTGGTCGACGTCGGTGCCGCGCATCACGGCGACGTGGTAGGCGAGCAGCTGCAGCGGCACGGTGAACACGGCCGGGGCGATGAAGGAACCGCCGGATTCGACGCGCAGCATGGCGCCGTGGCCGGCCATGTCGTCCATGCCGGCGGCGCCATCGGCGAACACGATCAGGCGGCCGCCGCGGGCGCGCACTTCCTGCAGGTTGGACTTCAGCTTGTCCAGCAGCGGGCCGTTCGGCGCTACCGCGATCACCGGCATGTTCTCGTCGACCAGCGCCAGCGGGCCGTGCTTGAGCTCGCCGGCGGCGTACGCCTCGGCGTGGATGTAGGAGATCTCCTTGAGCTTCAGCGCGCCCTCCAGCGCCACCGGATACTGCACGCCGCGGCCGAGGAACAGGGCGTGCTGGCGGTGGATGAAGTCGGCCGCCAGCGCAATGATCGCCGGCTCCAGCTGCAGCGCGTTCTCGACCGCCCGCGGCAGGTGCTGCAGCTCGGCGCACAGCGCCGCGTAGCGCTGGTCGTCGAGCCCGTGGCGGCGGGCCAGCTCCAGCGTGAGCAGGGCCAGGCCGGCCAGCTGGGTGGTGAAGGCCTTGGTCGAGGCCACGCCGATCTCGGGACCGGCGCGGGTCATCAGCTTGAGGTCCGCCTCGCGCACCACCGAGGACTCGGGCACGTTGCAGATCGCCAGCGTGCCGAGGTAGCCGCGCCGGCGCGATTCGCGCATCGCCGCCAGGGTGTCGGCGGTTTCGCCGGACTGCGAGATAGCGACGAACAGCGTGCCCTCGGACACCACCGTCTCGCGGTAGCGGTATTCGCTGGCCACCTCCACGCTGACCGGCAGGCGCGCGTACTCTTCGATCCAGTACTTCGCCACCAGGCCGGCGTGGTAGCTGGTGCCGCAGGCGATGATGTGCAGGCCGCGGACGTCGCGCAGCAGCGCCTCGCTGTCGATGCCGAAGATGTTCGGCAGCACGCCGTGCGGGCCCAGGCGCGCCTCCAGCGTGTCGGCGATCGCACGCGGCTGCTCGAAGATCTCCTTCTGCATGTAGTGGCGGTATTCGCCGCGCTCGACCGCGTCGGTGGACAGCTCGCTCTCGTGCACCGGGCGCGCCACCGGCGTGCCGTCGAGGGCGAACACCTGCACGCTGTCGCGGGTGATCTCGACCACGTCGTTCTCGTCCAGATGCAGCATCTTGTTGGTGACCTGGATCAGCGCCTGCGCGTCGGAGCCGAGGAAGTTCTCGCCGATGCCCAGGCCGACCAGCAGCGGCGCGCCGCGGCGCGCGCCGACCACGCGGTCGGGCTCGTCGCGGCTGACTACCGCGATCGCATAGGCGCCTTCCAGCTCGCGCACGGTGGCCAGCACCGCCTCGCGCAGCTGCATGTCCTGACCGAGGTGTTCATCGATCAGCGCCGCCATCACCTCGGTGTCGGTCTCGGAGGTGAACACGTGGCCGCGTGCCTGCAGCTCGGCGCGCAGGCCGACGTAGTTCTCGATGATGCCGTTGTGCACGATCGCCACGCGGCCGGCGATGTGCGGATGCGCGTTCGCCTCGTTCGGCACGCCGTGGGTGGCCCAGCGGGTATGCGCGATGCCGGTGCTGCCGGGCAGCGGGTCGGCCAGGTACATCGCCTCCATCTCGCGCACCTTGCCCTTGGCGCGCACGCGGCGGATCGCGCCGTGGTCGAGCACGGCCACGCCGGAGGAGTCGTAGCCGCGGTATTCGAGCGCCTTCAGGCCGGCGATCAGCAGCGGCGCGACATTCCGCTGGGCAACGGCAGCAACGATTCCACACATCGGGACGACTTCCTTTGATGGGTGGCGGAGCCTTCGGCTCCGCCACGGACAGGCGAATTCCTGATTAGCGCTTGAAGTTCAGCTCATAGAAGCCGTTCGTGCTGAGCGTAGCTTGCGTCAGCAAGCGAAGTCGAAGCACCTTACTGGCGATACCCTTCGACTTCGGCGCTACGCGCCTACGCTCTGGGCGAACGGTACCTCGGCGGCTGAGATTCGACACTAATCAGTAGCTATGTTGACTGGGCTGCATTAACCCAACCTTTCGCGGACGATCGCCATCAAGGCGCGCGTCCGTATCGCTCAATCCACCTTGCGGCGCAGCCAGTTCAGCAGGTCGATGCGGGTGATCAGGCCGAGGAAGTCATCGCCGTCGACCACGATCGCGACGTGGCCACGCTCGAACACCGGTAGCAGCGATTCGATCGGCGAGCGCACGTCGAGCTTCTGCAGGCTGGTGATCATCGCGGTCGACACCGGGTCGCGGAAACGCGTCTCGTCGGCGTGCACGTGCATCAGCACGTCGGACTCGTCGACGATGCCCACCAGCTTGCGGCCGTCCATCACCGGCAGCTGCGACACGTCGTACAGCTTCATGCGGTTGTAGGCGGTGACCAGCAGCTCGTTGGGGCCGACCACCACGGTGTCGCGCCGGGCGAACGGGCGCAGCAGCAGGTCGCGCAGGTCGCCGTGCCGCTCGCGCTCGAGGAAGCCGTTGTCGAGCATCCAGTAGTCGTTGTACAGCTTGGACAGGTACTTGTTGCCGGTGTCGCAGACCAGGGTCACCACGCGTTTGGGCGCGGCCTGCTCGCGGCAGTAGCGCAGAGCGGCAGCCACCAGCGTGCCGGTGGACGAGCCGCCCAGCACGCCCTCCTTCGCCAGCAGCTCGCGTGCGGTGAGGAAGCTCTCCTTGTCGGGGATCGCATAGGCCTTCTTCACCCGGGTGAAGTCGCTGATCGAGGGCAGGAAATCCTCGCCGATGCCTTCGACCATCCAGCTGGCTGACTTGGTCGAGAGCGTGCCCTCGTTGATGTACTGCGCCAGGATCGAACCGACCGGATCGGCCAGCACGAATTCCGTCTGCGGCGAGTGCCCGGCGAAGAACTTCGACATCCCGCTCAGCGTGCCGGACGAGCCGCAGCCGACCACGATCGCGTCGACCCGGCCGTCCATCTGTTCGAGGATCTCCGGCCCGGTGGTGGCGATGTGCGCGGCCGGGTTGTCGGGGTTGCCGAACTGGTTGATGAAGTACGCGCCGGGCGTTTCGCGGGCGATCCGCTCGGCCATGTCCTGGTAGTACTCGGGGTGGCCCTTGGCCACGTCGGAGCGGGTCAGCACCACCTCGGCACCCATCGCCTTGAGGTTGAAGATCTTCTCGCGGCTCATCTTGTCCGGCACCACCAGGATCAGCCGGTAGCCCTTCTGCTGCGCGACCAGGGCCAGCCCAAGGCCGGTGTTGCCGGCGGTGCCCTCGACCAGGATGTCGCCCGGGCGGATGCGGCCGTCCTTCTCGGCGCCCTCGATCATCGACAGGCCGATGCGGTCCTTGATCGAGCCGCCGGGGTTGGTGCTCTCCAGCTTGAGGAACAGCTCGCACATCCCGGTATCCAGGCGCTGCGCGCGCACCATGGGGGTACGTCCGATCAGTTCGAGGACACTCTGGTGGACCGTCATGGGGGCTCCGTCGCTGGGAAGGCAGCCGGGCGATGCCGCTGCTGCGGGATCGCCATGATAACCGCTGGGCCGCCATTGACGCGGCGGCCCCGGCATCCTCCCGATGCATCAGGGAGGACCCGGGGCCGCGATGGCGTGAAACAGGGTCAGTGGATGAGATGCGCCCGATCCGTCCACATGCGTTCGAGTCGTGCCTTGGCCAGCAGCTTTTCCTTCTTCATGCTGGCGAGGGTGACATCGTCGATGGGAAGGACGCCGATGTCGGCGTCGTGCACCTTGCTGTCGAGTTCGCGGTGATGCTGGTAGAGCCGCCGGAATTCGGCGTCGGCCTTCATCAATGCCTCGACATCATCACGCTGCTGGTTTTCAAACATGATCCGACCTCCTCGCGAGTTGGCATGCGGATGCGACAGGAAGCATCCGCAGACGTTGAATGCATGCACGCACCCACGACCCGCGCCGGCCTGCCGGAACGCGGGTGACGCATGGAAACGTGGAATAAGCGCATGATTCGGGTCAGTGGCCCACGCGGCCTGGATGCCCCGTGGGACTTCGACCCTACTCCCCCGGTCAGGGGGGTGCAAGCCTAGCGGAGGGGCGCCGCGAAGCACCGCGGTTTCCTGTGAAACAGCTGTCAAAACAGCCTTTTACGTTTATCTAACCCAAGCTCCGGACAAGTCGCCGCAAGGCGCGGATGCGGGCGCGGCGGAGCGCCGCAGCGCGCCGCCGGGAACAGGTCAGGGGTGCTTTTTCGAGGCGTCCGAAGCCGCTTCGGCAGGCTGCTCGCCTTCGCTCATCTGCGAACGCATCGCCTTGGCCGCCTGCGCGGCCAGTTCAGCCTGGCGCTTGGCCGCCCTGGCCACCTTGCTCTGCGCCGCCGCCAGCTTTTTCGCCCGCTCGGCTTCGGCACGCGCCTGGTCGGCCGCCTGCGAGTATTCCTGCCCCTGCGCCTGCAGCCGGGCAGCCTCTTCCTGCGCCAGCTGGTACTGCAGGCGCTGGCGCTCCAGTTCGCGCCGCGCCAGCTCGGCATCGCGCCGGCTGTTGTCGAGCAGGATCTGGTCGTGCTCGCGGTCGAGCTGGGTCAGCTTGACCTGGGCATCCTGCAGCTGCGCGGCGGTCTTGGCCAGGTCGACCCGGCGTTCGGCCAGGTACAGCGCGTGCGGCCGCTCGCGCGAGCCGGCCTGGGCCAGCCGGTTGATCGCGTCGCGCGCGCGCGCCTGCTCGGCCTGCGCGTAACGGCCCAGACTGGGATCGTTGGCGAGCTGGTCGAGGCTGCCGCCGAGCCGGGCGATGTCGATGTCGTCCTTGCGGGCATGTGCCGAGCCGGCGGCGGCCAGCGCCAGCACGATCGCGGCCAGGGTGAAGGTGGAACGTTTCATGGCTGGCCTCCGTGGGAGTTGGAAGCGGGTGGCTGGTTGGCGTCCGGCACGGTCTGGAAACCGGCACCGGCCGGTGCGGACAGCACGCTCGAGGCCGGCGCCGGCATGTCCTGGGTCAGCGGGCCGGACGAGGCCACGGGTGCCGGTGCCGGCGCGTTGTCGTGCTGCTCCTGCTGCTCGCCCTCCTGGCGCAGGCGGGTGTTCTCCTGCACCTTGTTCTGGATCTGCGCCCGCGCCGCGCCCAGCCTGGCCTTGGCCTGGGCCAGCTCGGCGTCGGCGCGCGACTCCTCCGCCAGGCTGGCCGCATCGGCGTACTTGCGGTCGGCCATGGCCGTCTGCGCCTGCTGGAACTTGTCCTGCGCGAAGCCCAGGTCGACCGGGGCGTAGTCGGCCGCCCCCGCGTCGCGGGCCATCTGCAGCTGCGACTGCGCCATGTTCATCGAATCGTTCGGCGGCGGCGCCGAGGCACAGCCGGCCAGCAGCAGGGTCAGGGCCAGGGCCGCCATCGCCATGGCCGCACGGGTACGGCGTGGAGAGCCGGCCGGCAGGGAAAAGATGTACATCACATTCCTCGTGGTATGTCGCAGCGTATTGTGGGCGGGCATAATCCGACTTTGCAACGCGCCTTGCGCAAACAGGGATCAATCCGTGGATATCGGCTACTTCCTCAAGCTTATGGTAGACAAGGGCGCCTCGGACATGTTCCTGTCCACCGGCGCCCCGGTGAATATCAAGGTCGAGGGCAAGCTGTATCCGCTGGGCAACACCGGCCTGCCCGGCGGCATGGTCAAGAAGATCGCCTATTCGCTGATGGACGAGGGCCAGGTGCCGCAGTTCGAGCGCGACCTGGAGCTGAACATGGCGCTGGCGGTGAAGGAAGCCGGCCGTTTCCGCATCAACGTATTCAAGCAGCGCGGCGAAGTGGGCATGGTGATCCGCGCGATCAAGAGCGAGATCCCCAGCATCGAACAGCTGCAGCTGCCCAGCATCTTCCGCGACCTGATCATGGAGCCGCGCGGGCTGATCCTGGTGGTCGGCGCCACCGGCTCGGGCAAGTCGACCACGCTGGCGGCAATGCTCGACCAGCGCAACTCCCATTCGCCCGGCCACATCCTCACCATCGAGGACCCGATCGAATACCTGCACCGGCACAAGAAGTCGATCGTCAACCAGCGCGAGGTGGGCCTGGACACCCACAGCTACCACGAGGCGCTGAAGAACGCGATGCGCGAGGCGCCGGACGTGATCATGATCGGCGAGATCCGCGACACCGACACCATGGAGGCGGCGATCGCCTTCTCCGAGACCGGCCACCTGTGCCTGGCCACGCTGCACTCCAACAACGCCGACCAGACGCTGGAGCGCATCCTCAACTTCTTCCCCGAATCGGCGCACAAGAACGTGCTGATGAACCTGGCGCTGAACCTGCGCGCGGTGATCAGCCAGCGCCTGGTGATCGGCAAGGACGGCCGCCGCATCCCGGCCACCGAGGTACTGCTGAACACCCCGTTGATCCGCGACATGATCCGCCGCGGCCAGATCCACGAGATCAAGGAAGCGATGGACCGCAGCCTGCAGGAAGGCATGCAGACCTTCGACCAGTCGTTGTACAAGCTGTACAAGGAAGGCCGCGTGGAACTGGAAGAGGCGCTCAACAAGTCCGATTCGCGCGACGGCCTGGCGCTTAAGATCCGCCTCGCCGAAGGCGGCAACAGCGACGAGGCGATGGCCGATCCTTACGGGATGGGGTTTTAGGGCCGGGATTCGGGATTCGGGATTCGGGATTCGCCAAAAGCCGCCCGCCTTTGCGCTCCCGCAACCAGCGGAAGGTAACACCGTCGGCTCACGCCCTATCGAATCCCGAATCCCGAATCCCGGCTCTAAGGCGCATCCGGCTGGGCCTCCGGCGCGGCGCGGCGGAATGCTTCCAGCTCGTTGCATGACTGGTAGATGCGCGCGATGGTCGGGTAGTCGTCCAGCGGCAGCTTCCAGCGCAGCGCGTTGTAGACCTGCGGGACCAGGCAGACGTCGGCCATGCTCGGCGCCTCGCCGTGGCAATAGCGTCCGGTCGCCACGTTGTCGCCCAGCATCGTCTCGATCGCCTGGAAACCCGCGCCGATCCAATGCCGCGACCACGCCGCGCGCTGCTCCTCGCTGGCACCGAATTCGGCTTCCAGCTGCTGCAGCACCCGCAGGCTGCCCAGCGGGTGGATGTCGCAGGCCACCACCTGCGCCAGCGCCCGCACCCGGGCCCGCCCGCGCGCATCGACCGGCAGCAGGGCCGTTTCCAGCTCCGGATGCATCTCGTCGAGGTATTCCATGATCGCCAGCGACTGGGTGATCGCGCGGTCGCCGTCGAGCAGGCAGGGCACCATTTCCTGCGGGTTGAGCGCACGGTAATCCGGCGCGTGCTGCTCGCCGCCGTCGCGCACCAGGTGCACCGGTCGCGTCTCGTAGTCGAGCCCCTTCAGGTTCAGCGCGATGCGCACCCGATACGCAGCGCTGGAACGCCAGTAGCCATACAGCACCAAACCGCTAGCCATGAGCCACCCCCCGACGGATAACCGCAGTTTGCCACAGTGTGGGCCGGGCACGTGGCGCGCCGCAACGTGCGGCGCCGGCCCGCCGCGTTTGCATCGACACCCGACGCGCCCGAGAATAAGCGGTTACCGCCCGTGCCGGGCGGCCCCTTGTCCATTATCCGGAGTGCCGCCGTGTCCGTCATCCGCATGAGTGACCTCGATTTGCGCGACCAGCGCGTGCTGATCCGCGAAGACCTGAACGTGCCGATCGACGACCACGGTCGGATCACCTCGACCCAGCGCCTCGACGCCGCGCTGCCCACGATCCAGGCCGCCCGCGACGCCGGCGCGAAGGTGATGGTGATGTCGCACCTGGGTCGGCCGAAGGAAGGCCAGTTCGACGCCGAATCCTCGTTGGCGCCGGTGGCGCTGTGGCTGAGCGCCCGCCTGCACCAGCCGGTGCGGCTGGTCGCCGACTACCTGGTCGACGGCGTCGAGGTGGCCCCGGGCGAGGTGGTGCTGCTGGAAAACTGCCGCATGAACGTCGGCGAAGGCAAGGACGACGACGCGCTGGCCCGGAAGTACGCCGCGCTGTGCGACATCTTCGTGATGGACGCGTTCGGCACCGCACACCGCGCGCAGGCCTCCACCCATGGCGTGATCAAGTATGCCCCGGTCGCCGCCGCCGGGCCGCTGCTGTGTGCGGAGCTCGATGCGCTGGGCAAGGCGCTGGAACACCCGGCGCACCCGCTGCTGGCGATCGTGGCCGGCTCCAAGGTCTCGACCAAGCTGACCCTGCTCGACAACCTGATCGGCAAGGTCGACCAGTTGATCGTGGGCGGCGGCATCGCCAACACCTTCGTCGCCGCGCTGGGCTATTCGGTGGGCAATTCGCTGTATGAGCCGGACCTGATCGACGCCGCCAGGAAGGTGCTGGCCGATGCGAAGCGCCGCGGCGCCGAGGTGCCGATGCCGGTCGACGTGGTGGTGGCACCGACCTTCTCGGCGCAGGCGCCGGCCACGGTGAAGCCGGTCGACCAGGTGGGCGCGGACGAGATGATCCTCGACATCGGCCCGCAGACTGCCGAGCTGTACGCCGCGCTGATCGCCAAGGCCGGCACCGTGGTGTGGAACGGCCCGGTCGGCGTGTTCGAGTTCGACACCTTCGGCAAAGGCACCGAGACGCTGGCGCGGGCGATCGCCGCCTCGAATGCGTTCTCCATCGCCGGCGGCGGCGACACTCTGGCCGCGGTCGACAAGTACGGCATCGCCGACCAGGTCTCCTACATCTCCACCGGCGGCGGCGCGTTCCTGGAGTTCCTCGAAGGCAAGGAGCTGCCCGCAGTGGCCGCGCTGAAGGCGCGAGCCGCGAAGTAATGCTCTGCCTGTTCGACCTCGACGGCACCCTGATCGATTCCGAACACGGCATCACCGCCTGCGTGAAGCATGCGCTGGCGCGGCTGGACGTGCCGGCGCCGGCGCATGCGGAACTGCGCCGCTGGATCGGCCCGCCGCTGCGGCACAGCTTCGCGCCGCTGCTGGACCACGACGCCGAGCGCGTCGAGGCGGCGGTGGCGTACTACCACGAGCGCTTCGATACGCTCGGCTGGCGCGAGCACGAGGTCTACCCGGGCATCGAAACGTTGATCGGGCGACTGCTCGGCGCTGGCCACCAGCTTGCGGTGGTCACCAGCAAGCCGCACCGCCACGCCGCGCCGATCATCGCCCACCTGCCGTTCGGCGACGCCTTCCTGCGCCTGTACGGCCCGCACCCGGGCAGCGCGCACAGCGAGAAGGCCACGATGATCGCCGCGGCACTGACGGACTTCGGCGCCGACCCGACCGATGCGGTGATGATCGGCGACCGCCATTTCGACATCGACGGTGCCGTGGCCAACCAAGTGCGCGGCGTGGGCGTGCTGTGGGGTTTTGGCGACCGCGCGGAACTGGAGCAGGCCGGCGCGCGTGCCGTTGCGGCGACGCCGGACGAACTGGCCGGACTGCTGCTCGGCTGATCCGACGCAGCGCCTTTGTCGCCTGATCCGACGCATCGCCTTTGCAGGAGCCCGCTCGCGGGCGATGCCCTTTCGAATCCCGAATCCCGAATCCCGAATCCCGGCTTTCAAAGCATCGCCCGCGAGCGGGCTCCTACTTGAAGCCGCGCTGTTCCTTGATCCGGTCGTACGCGGCGTTGATCTCGCTGGCGCGCGCCTCGGCGCGCTTGCGCATGTCTTCGGGCAGGTCGCCGAGGCGGTCGGGGTGGTGTTCGGAGATCAGTTTGCGGTAGGCGCGCTTGATCGCGCGGTCATCGGCGTTGCGGTCGATGCCGAGCACGGCATACGGGTCCGGTCCCTGCGGTGCGCGCTGCGGCGGCACGTAGCCGCCGCCAGTGCCGTAGGCCTGGCCGTGACTGCGCGATCCGCCGGCGTTCCAGGCGTAACCCTTCATCGCCATCAGCGCCATCAGCTCCATGTCGCTGATACGCAGCGCGAACGCCAGCTGGTGCAGGATCGCCATCTTCTCCGGCGGTGGGTTGCCCTCGGCCAGCACCGTCTCGATCACCACGTCGAGCACCGGGAAGGCGTGGTCGCGGCGCAGACCGACCCAGTTGCGCAGCGCGGCAATGGTCGGGGTGACGTCGAACTCCGGCTGCTTACCGACGTTGAAGCTGGCCACCGCCTGCCTGCGCTGCTCGGCGTCCAGGCCCATGCGCGTCATCAGCCGCTCGGCGATCGCGATCTCCTGCTCCGATACGCGGCCGTCGGATTTCGCCACCGCACCGAGCAGGGTGAACAGCGGGCCGATGAAGCCGCCGGCTTCCGGCGTGGCGTGCTTGCGCTGGCTGTAGCGCAGGTTGTCGAAGACGAAGCCGATCACCGCGCCGGTGACGGCGCCGGGCAGGTGACCGATGAGCAGGCCGAAGAAGGCGAACCACAGCGTGTAGGTGTAGCTCATGGTGTGCCCTGCGGCGCCTGAGCGCTGTACCAGCGGGCCAACGCGTCGAGGTCGGCGTCGCCGACCGGGCCGATCGCGGCGCGCATCACCGGGATGTTGCGGCGGCCGTCGCGGTATTGCTTCAGCGCGTCGCGCAGGTAATCCAGCCGCTGGCCGGCCAGGTGCGGCACGCCGGGCATGCTGGCGTGGCCGCCAGCACCGTGGCAGGCCGCGCACAGGCCCAGCCGGGTCGGCGACACCGGCGTCTGCGCACGGAGCGGGAAGGCGGCGAGCAGGCACAGCGCCGCGGTCAATAAGGTTCGCATCGGCAACCAATGGGGGCCACAGATCGCCAATTCTAGCAGCGCACCCGGATTCCCCGAGGCGGCGTTTCCGGCGCCACGGCCGCAGCGGCTAGAATGGGCGCTTGCCCGCCATGTGGAACCCGCCGTCGTGCCCACCACCCTGCCGCAATCGAACCTGCCCGGCCTCGAGCTGATCCACCGCGGCAAGGTGCGCGATGTATACGCGTTGTCCGACGATCGGCTGCTGATGGTCGCCACGGACCGGCTGTCGGCGTTCGACGTGGTGCTGCCCAACCCGATCCCGGGCAAGGGCGAGATGCTCACCCAGATCTCCAACTTCTGGTTCGGCAAGACCGCCCACCTGGTGCCGAACCACCTGCTCGACGTGCCGCTGGCCGAGGTGCTGCCGCCCGGCACCGACCTGAAACTGTATGAGAAGCGCGCCGTGGTGGCGCGGCGGCTGAAGCCGGTGCCGGTGGAGGCGATCGCCCGCGGCTACCTGATCGGCTCCGGCTGGAAGGACTACCAGGCCACCGGCTCGCTGTGCGGCATCGCGCTGCCCGGCGGCCTGAAGCAGGCGCAGCAGCTGCCCGCGCCGATCTTCACGCCCTCGACCAAGGCCGCGGTGGGCGACCACGACCAGAACGTCAGCTTCGATGCGGTAGTCGACGCGGTCGGCAGCGAGCTGGCCAACCAGGTGCGCGACGCCACGCTGGCGATCTACCAGTGGGCCGCCGCCTACGCGGCCGAACGCGGCATCATCATCGCCGACACCAAGTTCGAGTTCGGCACCGACGCCAGCGGCAAGCTGTACGTGATGGACGAGATGCTGACGCCGGATTCCTCACGCTTCTGGCCGGCCGACGAATACCGCGTCGGTATCAGCCCGCCCAGCTACGACAAGCAGTTCGTGCGCGACTGGCTGGAGACGCAGCACTGGAACAAGACCGCGCCAGGCCCGGTGATCCCAGACGAGGTGATCGCGCGCACCGCCGCCAAGTACGCCGAGGCGCTGCAGCGCCTGGCCGGTATCCGGCTGTCGTAGGAGCGCGCCCTGTGCGCGATGCTCTTCGTCACGTGACGAAAGAGCATCGCGCACGACCGAAGGAAGTTCCTTGTGGACAGGGTGCGCTCCTACACTTGCTCTCTGCTTGCGACGGCCGCCGCCGGCGTGCTGCTATTGCAGGCCTGACCCATGGGGGGAACGCACCATGACCACGCGAGCCGCAAACCAGCGCAGCATGCAGGACTGGCTCGACAGTTACAGCGGCGACCATCAAAACCCGACCAACCGGTTGTTCCACTGGCTCTGCGTGCCGCCGATCGTGTGGTCGGTGATCGCGCTGCTGTGGGCGATTCCGGTACCGGCCGCATTCGCCCGGCCCGGCGCCTGGGCGGTGCTGGTGATGGTGCTGGCGTTCTACTGGTACTGGAAGCGCTCGCACCGGCTGGCCATCGCGCTGCTGATCGCGTTTGCCCTGCTCGGCCTGCTCACCAACTTCCTGTATGGGCGACTCGGCCCCACGCAGCTGTGCTGGCTCGCGGTCGGCGTATTCGTGGTCGCCTGGATCGGCCAGTTCATCGGGCACAAGTTCGAGGGACGCAAGCCCAGCTTTCTCACCGACCTGGCCTACCTGCTGATCGGCCCGGCCTGGCTGATGGCCAAGCTGCTGCGCAAACTGGGATTCAAGCAAGTCACATGACCACCCTGCTTACCGTGATCAGCAGCCTGCTCTGGTGGGTGCTGTACAGCAGCATGGCTGCGCTGGTGTTCGCCCTGATCGGCTGGTCGGTGCTGCGCTGGGCCGAACGCTGCGCGGTGGTGTTCAACCGCATCTACCTCGCCTGCCTGCTGTGGACCCTGCTCGGCCTGCTGCTGGTGGTCGGCGTGGCCGCTTACGAAGGCCACCTGCATCCGCCCTACGGCGCGCTGCTGAGCTCCGGCCTGCTGCGCTGGATGCTGGTGCTGGACATGCTGATCGGCAGCGTGCTGTTGTGGCGGCTGGTGCCGCGCATCGACGCCCGCCGCATCCGCCCCGGCAGCGCCTGCATGGCGGTGGCGGTGATCATGGCGATCAGCTTCGGCGTGGCCACCAGCCTGGCCTGAGATCCGTGAAAACGCGCGGGGCGGATTGCCCGCCCCGCGCACGACTCATGCGTGCGCCAGCATGCTGCCGAAGAACACCGCCATGATGCCGAAGATGATCACCCCCAGCACGATGCCGATCACGCTGTAGACCAGCTGCACCATGCACGCCTTGCCGTAGCCGATCTGGCTGCCGTTCTGCGCCAGCAGCAGATAGTTCACCACGGCGGCGCCGACCAGGAAATTCACGATCAACGACAACAGCCCACCGGCGGCCCCATGCATCACCATGCCCACGACCACCATCGCAATGGCCACCGCAATCCAGGTCAGCACCAGCGCACCGATCGCGCGCAGGTAGGACGGCATGTAGCCGACCACCAGCCGGAACGACACGCTCAGCACCAGCGCCGCCAGCAGGATGCCGACGACGATCATCACCAGCATCCCGAACAACCCCATGCCGGCCAGTGCGGCCAACGAAGAAGTACCCATACAACCCCCTGGTCAGTGGAAGGAAACCGCCCGTCGGCATCCCCATGCCGTCCGCTCTCCCCGGCGGTCGCGCCAGCCTAACCGATGGCCACGCTGGCGTCTCCCGCGGCGAGAGTGTTCAGCGCCCTCCCCGCACCTGCTGGTTTGCCATGCGCACCGCCTCCACGAACCCGCCGAACGGGATGTCGGTGATCCCCACCAGCCCGAAGTGGCTGTTCTCGCCGTCGAGCAGGCGGCCGGTGACGGGCTGGTCGGCGTAGTCGAACCAGTGCGCACCAACGATGTTCGGATCGCTTGCCGCCGCGGCGACAAACTTCGCATAGGCTTCGCCGCGCTGTTGCTCGTTCCAGACGGCCACCGGTCCCGCACCGAATGGGCCGCGGTCGGTCGAGCCGAACGCGAATTCGCCGATCAGCACGGGCTTGTCGAGCGCGTGCAGCGCGGCGAGGTCGAGGCCGTGCTGCGGCAGGTCGGCGTAGACGTTGAAGCTGAGCACGTCGCAGTACGCGGCGCAGGCGGCGACGGCCTCGGGCGTACGCACCGCGAAGCGGCCGCCGAGGAACAGGTGGTGCGGGTCGTGGCGACGTATCGCTTCCGCAACGATACGGAAATAGGTGTCCGCATAGCGCCGCAGCCAGGCGCCGTAGTCACGGGTGATCGCCGGATGCGCCTCGTTCGGCGCAGGTGCGGCGAAGCCGGTGGCGTCGAGCGCGCCCCATGAGGCGAGCGCGATGCCCCACGCCGCGGCCAGCTGCGCCGGCGTGCGGTACTTCGCCCTGAGCTCGGCGATGAACGCCCGCTTGGCGGGGCTGTTCGCGTCGCCGGCCAGCGTGCCCAGCGCCAGCCCCCAGCGGCCTTGCAGGCCGCTGCCGGCCCAGGCCAGTTCGTTATCGGCGAAGTAGCCGAGCAGCCACGGATCGTCGCGCACGCCGGCGCTGGCCTTGATCACTGCACGCTCGGCGGCCTGCGCAAAGCGCGGATCGAACGGATCGGGCATGCGGCCCCAGTAGTCGTAACCGCTGGAAACGTTCGCATAGTCGCCGCCAATGTCGATCGAGCGCGTGTAGGCAAGGCGATGCGCCTGGCCCAGCGCGTCGTCGCTCCAGTTGCCGAGGGTGTTGAAGCCCCAGGCCGACAGGCGCTGCAGTGCGCGCGTGCGCCATGCGGCCAGCCAGTGCTTGCCGTCGACGCGGTACAGGTTCGCCGCGTAGAAGTCGAACCAGCGGCCGTGGTGGTAGCCGATGCCGCGGCTGGCGCCCTGCTCCGGGTTGCGGTTGTCGTCATGACCGTAGAACGCCGCCCATTCGCCGCCGTCCAGCGGCAGGTCGCGGAACATGAACTCACGGCCCTCGACGTAGCTGCGCCCACCGTCGGTGACCACCGCGTTGACGCCGAGCGAGAAGAACGCATGGCCGTCGGGTGTCACCAGATGCCAGCGGCCACCGCGTTTCTGTGCGTGGAACCAGCCGGTGCGTTCCAGGCTTTGGACGTCCAGACGTCCGCCGTAGCGATCCAGCCCCACCGGCTTCGACTCCGCCGTGGCCGCCCGCACGGCGGTGCGCAGCGCCTCGTCGGTGTCGATCTTCTCCGGCCCGCGCCCGCGCACGTACTGTCCGTAGCGGTCGACGATGCCGGCGTAGGCCTCGTGCAGGGTGACCTCGCCTGGCACGGCGTCGATCGTGCCCAGCAGCAGGGTCTGCGCGGCCTGCGGTGCCGGCATGGCGAGGGTGACCGCGCGCACCGCGCGCAGGTCGAGCGCGCCCTCTACCGTAGTCGCCAGTAAAATGCGTTGCCCGTGCGCGTCGTACGGCATCGGCGGCCCGGCCTGCATGCCTTGCGCGCGCGGCGAGGTGGCGTGCAACGGCAGCACCACGGTCTGCGCGGGGCCGGCCGGCACCCCCACACTGGCCTGCAGACGCTGGCCTGCCGCGGTACCGTCGACGGCGATCTGCAGCGTCACCGCCCACGGCATCGCGTTCTGCACGCGCAGGCGCAGCTCACCACGGCCCGACCAATCCCATGCACCGCTCGCTGGCGCGATCACGAGCTGCGGCTGCGCCGCCGGCTGGAACGCGTAGCGCTGTTGCGCCACACCGTCGGCGGCGCGTTCGGTGCCGCCGATGCGCTGCACGTGGTCGAGGCTGATGCGGACCCTGGCATTGCGCGCCGTCAGGTCGGCCACGCCCGGTGTTGTAGTGGCGTAGCAGGCACCGAGACCGCACAGGCCCAGCCAGATCCATGCATGACGTTTCATCATCGGCATCCTCGCGTGAACCGGCTTTGTAGGGCGGGCACTGCCCGCCGCTCCTGCATTACGGAGCCTGGAGCCGGCGGGCCGCGCCCGCCCTACGCAGCGTAATACCTCACGCCGGCTGGCGGCGCGTCCAGCGCTGCCAGCCGTAGTACACCGGCACACCCAGCGCGATGATCAGCAGGCTCATGCCGGCGTCGCCCGGCGCGTGGATGGCGCTGGCCACGATCACGCCGAACACGGTGATCACGAAGATCAGCGGCAGCAGCGGATAGAACGGCACCTGGTACGGCGCCGGCTGGTCGATGAAATGCTTGCGGTACCAGAACAGCGTGCCGATGCCGAACACGTGGCCCAGCCACTCACCCACCGTGGTGTAGTTGAGCAGCTGATTGAAGCTGCCGGAATAGGCCAGCACCGCCGCCCACGCGCCGAGCAGGACCAGCGCGACCTGCGGCGCGCGCGTGCGCGCATCGACGTGGCCCGCGGCACGGAAGAACACGCCGTCCGCACCCATCGTCTGCAGCACCCGCGCGCCGCCGGCGATCGCGATGGCGCAGTAGCCGAAGGTGGAGCAGGCGATGCCGACGGCGATCACGGTGGCGCCTTGCTCGCCGAACAGCCGGCGCATCAGGTCCGCCGCCGGCGCCTGGCTGGCGGCGAGGCCGGCATGGCCCAGGCCCGCCAGGTAGGCGAAATTGGCCAGCAGGTAGCAGATCACCACGCCGGCCATGCCCAGGCCCAGCGCATGCGGCAGCGTGTGCTGCGGGTTGCGCACTTCACCGGCAAGATCGTTGAGGTAGTGGAAGCCGCCGTAGGTGAACAGCACCGGCAGCAGCGCGCCGACGAACGACCACGGCGACACGGGCGGCGCCGCGTCCACCGCCAGCACCGACCCCAGCCGGCCATGCGCCAGCACCAGCCCGGCGACCACCAGCAGCGCGATCGCCGCCAGCTTCAGCACGGTGAATACATTCTGCATCCAAGCGCCGGCACGGATGCCGAACAGGTTGACGCCCACGATGAACACGATCGCACCCACCGCCGCGGGCTTCACGTACAGCTGCGGCAGGCCGAGCGCGGCGCAGAAATACTCGGCGAACATGGTGGCCACCGCGGCCACGCTGCCGGGATAGTTGATCAGCGCCATGGTCCAGCCGAACAGGAACGCCGGCAGCAAGCCGAACGCCTCGCGCAGGTAGACGTAGATGCCGCCCGCCTGCGGTCGGCGCGCGCCCAGCTCGGCGTAGCACAGTACGCCGGCCAGGGTCAGCAGGCCGCCGATCGCCCACAGCACCAGCACTTCCGTACCCGAGGAGGTGTTGCGCGCGACCGTGGCCGGGGTGAGGAAGATGCCCGCACCGATCACGCCGCCGATGACGATCATCGCGGCGTCCCAGGTGTTCAGGCGGCGGGCATAGGCGTTGGCGGGTTCGATCGGCATCCAGCTACCTTGCCATCGTCGATGCGGTCTCCACCAGTCCCGTCTGGCGCGCGCACGCTCCGGCAGCATGCCATCCGGTAAATTGACAAGGCGCGGCCGCACCGGAAAACTGTCGTGGTCGGCACGGCAGGTGCCGTCAGTTTTTGGCGTTGCGGCGATGCCGCCGCGCCATCGCCGTCGAGGGGTGCTGCAGCGGACGCCGTCCGCCACGCTCGATGTGCGAATCCGTCGCAAGGGCGCCCTTTCCGCACACTGGAGACGTCGCCATGCCCATTCCCGCCGCCCCTCGCCGGCTCGCCCTCGCCACTTCCGCGGACCATCCATCGGTTCAACCCGACGACGTGCATCTGGCCGCCACGCTGGAGCAGCTCGGCCTGCCGCCGGCGGTCTGCGTGTGGAATGACCCGGCGGTGGACTGGTCGGCGTTCGACGCGGTGCTGATCCGCACCATCTGGGATTACTTCAGGCACCATGCGGCGTTCCTGCACTGGCTGGACCGGCTCGATGCGCTGGGCGTTCCCACCATCAACGACAGCGCGCTGCTGCGCTGGAACAGCGACAAGCGCTACCTGCTCGAACTGGCACAGCACGGCGTGGCCATCATCCCCACCCGGCTGGCCGATGCCGCAGCGCTGCCCGATACGCTGGCGGCGCTGGCGGGGCAATCGGTGGTGATCAAGCCCAGCGTCAGCGGCAGCGCCTGGCACACGCTGCGCGGCACCGCCGGCGACGCGGCGTTCACCGATGCCGTGGCGCAGCTGCCGCGCGAACGCGACTACCTGGTGCAGCCGTTCATACCGGAAGTGGTCAGCGACGGCGAATGGTCGCTGCTGTATTTCGCTGGCGAATTCGGCCATGCGGTGATCAAGCGCCCGGCCGCCGGCGACTACCGCGTGCAGGGCGAATACGGCGGCAGCGCCGAGCCGGCGCAGCCCGACGCGGCGATCCTGGCCGCCGCCAATCGTGCGCTGGCCGCGCTGGCGGCGCTCGGCCACGGCAACCACGCTTACCTGCGCGTGGATGGCGTGGTCAGCGGCGGGCGCTTCCTGGTGATGGAGCTGGAACTGATCGAGCCGTTCCTGCACCTGGCCGGACATCCGGCGGCGGCACAGCGGCTGGCGCAGGAAGTGGCCGCGCGGATCGACCGCCCGGATGCAGTCGCGGTGGCCCATGCGCGCTGAGCCGCCGCAGCGGCAAGACGACGCCGCGCGTTCGCCGCCGCGCTGGCTGCGGCTGGCCTCGTGGGGCGGTTCGCTGGCGGCGTTCGCATTGGCGGCGTGGTTGCTGCAGCGCTACGTCACCGGGCTGTCGTGGCGCGAGGTGGTGGCCGCCTGGGCGCAGCTGCCGGCGCGGCACATCGCAGCCTCGGTCATCGCTGCGGCGGTGAGCCTGACGATGCTGGCGCTGTTCGACGTGCTGGCGGCGCGCACGGTGGTGGGCGATCGTGTCTCCGCGCGGCTGGCGGCGTTCGCCGGCGCGGTCACCCAGGGCATCTCGAACACGCTGGGCTTCCATGCGATCACCGGCGCGGCACTGCGCTACCGCATCTATGCGGCGGTCGGGTTGGGCGCCGGCGACGTCGCGCGCATCGTGGCCCTGGCCGGGCTCGGCGTGGGGTTGGGTTTCGCCGTGGTGATCACCGGTGCGCTGTGCTGGCAGCCGCAGATCACGCAAGGCTGGGGGCGCTGGCCGGGCATGGCGCTGGCCCTGTTGCTGCTCGCCCTGCTGGGCTGGCTGGCACGACCGCGCACGCTCGCGCTGGGACGGCTGACGCTGCCGCTGCCGGGCGCCAGCACCGCGGCGGCACAGATGCTGATCGGCGGCGTGGAGATGCTCGCCGCGATCAGCGCGCTGTACGTGCTGCTGCCGGCCGGTGCAGCGCCGCCGTTCGTCGATTTCCTGCCGATCTACGTCGGCGCGGTGCTGGCCGGCATCGTCAGCCACGCGCCGGGCGGCCTGGGCGTGTTCGAGACGATCATGCTGGCCTCGTTTCCGCCGGAGGCGCGCGCCGACCTGCTCGCCGCAATGCTGTGCTACCGGCTGACCTACAACCTGCTGCCGTTCGTGCTGGCCAGCGCGGCGCTGGCCGGCTTCGAATGGCGCCTGCGGCGATCGGCGCGGCATCACTGCTGACACCCACCGACGGCGCTCGCCTCTAGAATCGGTGCATCGCCCCGCCATGGTCGTCCGTGTGTCCGCCTCACCGCGCAAGATCCTCCACGTCGACATGGACGCGTTCTACGCGTCGGTGGAGCAGCGCGACGACCCCTCGCTGCGCGGCAAGCCGGTGGCGGTGGCCTGGCGTGGTGCGCGCTCGGTGGTGTGCGCGGCCAGCTACGAGGCGCGCGTGTTCGGCGTGCGCTCGGCGATGCCGGCGATCCGTGCCGAGCGGCTGTGCCCGCAGCTGATCTTCGTGCCGCCGGATTTCGTGCGCTACAAGGCGGTGTCGCGGCAGATCCGCGAGATCTTCGCGCGGCACACCGAGCTGATCGAGCCGCTGTCGCTGGACGAGGCCTACCTCGACGTCACCACGACGAAGAGCGCACTGGGCTCGGCCACCGCCACCGCCGAGGCGATCCGCGCGGCGATCCGCGAGGAAACCCGGCTCACCGCCTCGGCCGGGGTGGCGCCGAACAAGTTCCTGGCCAAGATCGCCTCGGATTTCCGCAAGCCGGACGGCCTGTACGTGGTGCGTCCGCAGCAGGTAGTGGCCTTCCTCACGCCACTGCCGGTGGGCCGCCTGCCCGGCGTGGGCAAGGTGATGGAGGCGAAGCTGGCCGTGCTCGGCATCGCCACCGTGGGCGAGTTGCGCGCGTTCGCGCCGGTCGAGCTGGAACAGCGCTTCGGCCGCTGGGGACAGCGCCTGCACGAGCTGTCACGCGGCATCGACGAACGTCCGGTCGAGCCGGAGCGCCCCACCTTGCAAGTCTCTGCCGAGGACACCTTCGAACACGATCTGCGTCTCGACCAGTTGGAGCCGCACATCCGCCGCCTCGCCGACAAGGCCTGGACGGCGCACCTGCGCGAGCGCGGCCGGGTGGCGCGCACGGTAGTGCTGAAGCTGAAGACCGCCGACTTCCACACCCTGACGCGCAGCCTCACCCCGACGCTGCGGCCAGCCTCGGCCACCGAGCTGGCCGACCTCGCCTGCGCCTTGCGCGGGCGCGTCGAACGCCCCGCCGACAGCCTGTACCGGCTGGTTGGCGTGGGCCTGGCCGGCTTCGTCGACGCCGACAGCTACCAGGCGCAGACCGACCTGTTCGAAGTCGGCTGACGCCGGCGCGTGACGCAGCTCTCACGCAATTTCCTGCGCATATCCGCCGTTCATCCTGCCGCCCTGACCCGGCCCTATCGTAATTTCGCCATGCGCCGCATGGCTCAACCCAACCGAGGTTATGTCATGACCAAGACCATCACCGCCGCCCTGATCGCCGCTGCCTTCGCCCTGCCACTGTCGTACGCCCTGGCGGCACCGCAGCACGGCGGTGGCCACACCCCGCCGAGCCCGCCGTCGGCGTCGATGAACCACGACGCGCACGGCGACGCGGTGTCCACCGCCGCGCACGAGGCGAAGGCGGACGACACTAACGTCGGCAAGGCCGTCAGCCAGGTCGCCAACGACAAGAACGAGGGCAAGCACGAGGCCAAGGGCCACGCCAAGACCCACCATAAGCACTGAGTATCTCGTGTCGCGAAGGGGCCGGATCGCGTGATCCGGCCCCTTCGTCTGTCCGCGCCTGCATGCAGCCGCGGGCGTCACGCCTGCGGGTCGCTGCCGAAGCGCGGCAGGTTCCAGTGGAAGTACAGCGACAGGATGCGCAACGCGAAGCACAACAGGATCGGCAGCCAGGTCGCCCACAGCACGGGCCAGTGCAGGTATTCGCCGATCACCGCCAGCGCGGCGCCGGCGAGCGCGGCCAGCGCATAGATCTCCTTCTGCAGCACCACCGACACGCGCGCCAGCAGCACGTCGCGCGCCACGCCGCCGCCGATCGCGGTGACCATGCCAAGCAGGATCGCCACCTCCGCGTTGTGGCCGAACGCCAGCGCCTTGTTCGCGCCGTACACCGCGAACAGGCCCAGCCCCATCGCATCGAACAGGCGCACCGGGTAGGTCAGCCGCTCCACCCAGCGGTACGCCAGGATGGTAAGCAGGGCCGCCACCACCGCGGTGAGCAGGTAGCGCCAGTCGGACAGGCCCGCCGGCGGGATCGCACCGATGCACAGGTCGCGCACGATGCCGCCGCCGCAGGCAGTGATATAGGCGATCGCCAGGATGCCGAACAGGTCGAGGTTGCGGCGCCGGGCCGCAGTGGCGCCGCTGATCGCGAACGCGAACGTACCAGCCAGGTCCACCAGGTTGAACATCAGCCGTTCGTTCATGTGGCCGAACGCTCGCGGGCATGCCGACGGTGCGGCGATGCCGCCATTGAACCAGCTTTAGCCAAGCCTGCGCGAGATCGCGAAGAACGCCAGGTTGCCCACGCCGGTGGCGCCGGCCAGCACGGCGATCAGGCCGGGGGTGACCTCGTGCCAGTCGAACCACTGGATCAGGCCGAAGCCGAGCGCCAGCGCCACCAGCACGATGCCCCAGCGCAGCGAGGAATGGCGCCGGCGCTGATCCTCGTCGCGCAGGATCGAATGGACCAGATCCTCCGAACCACCGGCATCGACCATGTGCCGGCGCACCATGGCGTCGACGCAGACCTTGATCGAGTAGGCGATGCAGACAAACAGGCTGATCGGGATGAGTTCGCCGAAATTCATGGTGCCCTCCTGGTGAATGGACGTCGTGATGGTGGCTGTCGGAAGCATAGATACAGCCGTCCCCACGCCGGTTGCAGCCGACCGCTTGCAACCGCCTGCCGCCTACGCGTATCCCTTGGCTCCATGGATGACATCCGCAGCGACCCCGACCGCGAGCTGGTCGACGCCGTGCTGGCCAACCGGCCGGGCGCGTTCGAACGGCTCGTGCGCGAGTACCAGGGGCTGTGCTGGCACATCATCCAGCGCATGGTGCGCAACCCGGAGGACGCGCGCGAGCTGTGCCAGGACACCTTCCTGCGCGTGCACCAGTGCCTGCACCAGTACCGCGGCGAGAGCGCGCTGAAATCCTGGATCGGCCGCGTGGCCTACACCATCGCGTTGCGCCACCTGCAGCACAAGCGCATTGCGCTGGTCGAACCCGGCGCGGACAACGACTTCGCGCTGGTGGAAAATCTCGGCGATGGCTTCGACCTGGAGGCGGCCTGCGCGGACGCCGAAACAGCGCGCCACCTGCACGCGGCGATCGAGGCCCTGCCGCCGCTGCAGCGCACGCTGCTGACCTTGTACTACCTCGAAGAAACTACCATCCCGGAGATCGCCCAGATCACCGGATTGGCCAGCGGTACCATCAAGAGCCACTTGTTCCGCTCGCGTTTGCGCCTGCGCGGCGCGCTCGAAGCGCGGACCGGAGTTGCAGCATGAACCAGCACACCGACGATGACATTCCTCCCTTCGACGACCCGGCGCACGAGCGCGAATGGCTGGCGCAGGAAAGCGCGATGCGGCGCGAGCGCCTGCAGCTCGATCCCGTCGACGACGATGCGCGCGGCCGGCGCTACCGGCTGCTCGCGCGCGTGCTGCGCGAACCGCTGCCGGAGGCATTGCCGGCGGATTTCGCGCAGCAGGTGGCCGCCCGCGTCGCCAGCGTTCGGCAGCCCACGTCAGTCATCCACTTCGAATTCGCGCTGCTGTTCGCGCTCGCCGCTGCCCTGGTCGCCAGCGCCGGCATCGTCACGGCGATCTACGGTCGCGCCTGGCTGCAGCAGTTCAGCGACCTGCTGCCGCCGTTCCACGCGCCGACGCTCGGCTGGCTGCTGGCCCTGGGCGGCTGCCTCGCCACGTCCTGGCTGCTGGGACGCTGGCATCAGCCACCAACAACCGCAACGCCGTTGTAGGAACGCGCTGGCGCGCGATGCTCTTGCGAATCCCGAATCCCGAATCCCGGACAGAGAGCATCGCCCGCGAGCGGGCTCCTACAGTTCCAGCACGACGTCCAGCCCGCGATGCAGGCCGAGCAAGCCGCCCACCTTGCGGATCGCCAGCAACGCGCCGTCCACGTAGGGCTTCGCGCTGTTGCCGGTGTGGTGGCGGATCGTCAGCGTCTGGTCCGGCATGCCGAAGATCGCCTCGGCGCCGATCACGAAACCTGGCAGGCGCAGCGCATGCACCTGGCTGCCGGCCAGCGTGCCACCGCGCGTCTCGCGCAGGCCGACGGTCCGCTCCAGCGGCACTTCAAGCTGCGGCTGGCGCACCTTGCCCATGCGCGTGGCCAGCTCGCGCACGGTGCCGCTGGGCGCATCCGGCTTGCCAGCGCTGGCGTAGTCGACAAGCTCCCACTGCGGGATCAGCTTTGCCGCCATCTCGGCGAACTTGATCAGCAGCACCGCGGTGAGCGCAAAGTTGCCGCAGGCCAGCACGCCGCGCCGCCGCTCGCGCGCCAGCGCATCGATTTGCGCGTAGTCCTCATCGCTGAGGCCCGAGGTGCCGACCACCACGTGTGCGCCGCGTTCCAGCGCAGCGAGGATGTTCGCCTTCGCGCTGTCCGGATGGGTGTACTCGACGAATATGTCGCAGGGCGCGGCCAACGCTGCGGCCGCACTGGCGTAGACCGGCGCGGCGATCGCCGCATCGCCCAGCGCCATGCCCAGGGGCTGTCCGGCATGCCGCCGCGACACCGCGGCGACCAGGTCCAGATCCGCACTCGCGGCGATACCGCGCGCCAGTTCCGAGCCGGCCCAGCCGGTGGCGCCGGCGAGACATACCTTCAGCGACATGGTCACCTCGTTTGGCGGGCGCACGCCGCGCCGGAGCGCGGCGCAACGATCATTTCTTCTTCGGCAGGTACAGGTCGGTGATGGTGCCTTCGTAGATTTCCGCTGCCATGCCGACCGATTCGCCCAGGGTCGGGTGCGGGTGGACGGTGAGCGCGATGTCGGCCGCCTCGCTGCCCATCTCGATCGCCAGCGCCAGTTCGGAGATCAGGTCGCCGGCGTGCACGCCGACGATGCCGGCGCCGACGATGCTGTGGGTTGCCTCGTCGAAGATCAGCTTGGTGAAACCCTCGGTGCGGTCGATGCCGATGGCGCGGCCCGAGGCGGCCCAGGGGAACTTGCCCACGCCGACCTTCAGCCCCTTTTCCTTCGCCTCGCGCTCGGTCACGCCGACCCAGGCGATTTCCGGGTCGGTGAACGCCACCGACGGGATCACCCGCGCGTCGAAGTGGCTCTTCTGCCCGGCCACTGCCTGCGCCGCGACGTGCGCCTCGTGGGTGGCCTTGTGCGCCAGCATCGGCTGGCCGACCAGGTCGCCGATGGCGTAGATGTGCGGCACGTTGGTGCGCATCTGCGTGTCGACGTTGATGAAACCGCGCTCGGTCACCGCCACGCCGGCCTTGTCCGCGCCGATCTTGTTGCCGTTCGGCGAGCGGCCCACCGCGACCAGCACGCGGTCGAACAGCGTGGTCTCGGGAATGCTGTCGCCCTCGTAGCCGACCTCGATACCCTTCTTGGTGGCCTTGGCGCTGACCACCTTGGTCTTCAGGTGCACGCCCTTGAGCTTGCCACCCAGGCGCTTGGCCAGCGGCTTGATCAGATCGGCGTCGGCGCCGGGGATCAGCTGGTCCATGAACTCGACCACGGTCACCGCGCTGCCCAGCGCCGAGTACACCGTGGCCATTTCCAGGCCGATGATGCCGCCGCCGACGACCAGCAGGTTCTTCGGCACGTCCTTCAGTTCCAGCGCGCCGGTGGAATCCATCACGCGTTCGTCGTCCCACGGGAACGCCGGCAGCTTCACCGACTGCGAACCGGCGGCGATGATCGCGTGCTCGAAGCGGAGCAGCTTCACGCCGTCCTTCGTCTGGACTTCCATTTCATGCGGCGACACGAACGTGCCGCTGCCTTCGACCGTGCGCACCTTGCGCGCCTTGGCCATGCCGGCAAGGCCGCCGGTGAGCTGGCCGACCACCTTGCTCTTGAAGCTGCGCAGCTTGTCGATGTCGATTTTTGGTGCACCGAACGTGACGCCGTGCGCGGCCATCGCTTCGGCCTCGTCGATCACCGCCGCGGCGTGCAGCAGCGCCTTGGACGGGATGCAGCCCACGTTGAGGCAGACCCCGCCGAGCGTGCCGTAGCGCTCCACCAGCACGGTGTCGACGCCGAGGTCGGCAGCGCGGAACGCGGCGCTGTAGCCGCCCGGGCCGGAGCCGAGCACGACCAGCTTGCATTCGATGTCAGCCTTGCGGCCGGTGCCGGAAGCCGCCTGCGACGCTTTCCCCTCTCCCTGCGGGAGAGGGTGCCCCGAAGGGGCGGGTGAGGGTTCGGTCGGAGCCGAAGACCTCGCTTCGCCCGTACCCTCACCCCCGGCCCCTCTCCCACTGGGAGAGGGGAGCGAAGCGCCGGCCACCTCCAGCACGGCAATCACCGCACCCTCGGAAACCTCGTCGCCCACCTTGAGCTTCAGCTCCTTGACCACACCGGCGGCGCTGGAGGGAATCTCCATGGTCGCCTTGTCCGACTCCAGCGTGATCAGGCTTTGTTCTTTCGCCACCGTGTCGCCGGCCTTCACCAGCACCTCGATCACCGGCACGTTGTCGTGGCCGCCGATGTCGGGAACCTTGATCTCGATCGTGTTCGCCATGGTCGTCACCTCCGGTCAGAGCAGCAGCCGGCGGATGTCGCCGAGCTGGTTGGCCAGGAAGCTGGCGAAGCGCGCGGCGAGCGCGCCGTCGATCACCCGGTGGTCGTACGACAGCGACAGCGGCAGGATCAGCCGCGGCGCGAATTCCTTGCCGTTCCACACCGGCTTGGTCACCGACTTGGAGACGCCCAGGATCGCCACCTCCGGCGCGTTGACGATCGGCGTGAAGTAGGTGCCGCCGATGCCACCGAGCGAGCTGATCGAGAAGCAGCCGCCGGACATCTCGGCCGGGCCGAGCTTCTTCTCGCGCGCCTTCTTCGAGATCTCGGCCAGGTCGCGGGCCAGGTCGAGCAGGCCCTTCTTGTCGCAATCGCGGATCACCGGCACCACCAGGCCGTCGGGCGTGTCCACTGCGATGCCGATGTGGAAGAACTTCTTCAGGATCAGCTTCTCGCCGGATTCGTCGAGCGAGGCGTTGAACTGCGGGAACGCCTTCAGCGCGGCCACCACCGCCTTGATCTGGAACACCAGCGGTGAGATTTTCAGATCCTTGTTCTCGGCGCCGAGCTGCTTGCGGAACGCCTCCATCTCGGTGATGTCGGCGTCCTCGTGCTGGGTGACGTGCGGGATCATCGCCCAGTTGCGCGAGAGGTTCGCGCCGGAAATCTTCTGGATGCGGGTAAGCGGCTTCTCCTCGATCTCGCCGAACTTGGCGAAATCGACCTTCGGCCACGGCAGCAGGTTCAGGCCGCCCACCGAAGCGGCGGCGCCGGCCACCGGACGCGCACCGGAAGCGAGCGCGTGCTTGACGTAGGTGCTGACGTCCTCGCGCTGGATACGGCCGCCGCGGCCGCTGCCCTTCACCTGCTGGATGTCCACGCCCAGCTCGCGCGCGAACGCGCGGATCGCCGGGCTGGCGTACGGCGCGTCGCCGGGCATCACGATGCTGGCGTCCATCGGCGGGCGCGCCCGCGGCGGCATGTCGCCCTCGGGCGCGTTCCCCGGCTGCACGCCTTGGCCGGCGATCGGCGCGGGTTTCGGTTCGGCGGGAGCGGGGGCGGGGGCGGGGGCTGGCGCAGGAGCGGGGGCGGCAGCTGGCGGCTTCACCGCTTCGGGCGCACCCTCACCCCTGCCCTCTCCCGCAGCGGGAGAGGGGGACGCGGAGACGGCTGCGCCGTCGGCTTCCTTATGGCTGTCGATTTCTATAAGGGCGATCACCGCGCCTTCGGACACCTCGTCGCCCACCTTCAGCTTCATTTCCTTCACCGTGCCGGCGAACGGCGCGGGCACTTCCATGGTGGCCTTGTCCGATTCGAGCGTGATCAGGCTCTGCTCCTTCTCCACCCGGTCGCCGGCCTTGACCAGCACTTCGATGACGGGAACGTCCGCGTGGCCGATATCGGGAACGCGGGCTTCTTTGAGGTCGGCCATGGTGACTCCTGCTGGCGATGGCGTACCGCTCGGGGATGGCGGCCGCATACAAGACCTCAATCATAACGAAGGCAGGCCCGATCCGTATCCCCGCAGGCGTTGATCCGGCCGACTTTTCGCCCACCATGCGCTCGCGTATGCATGACCTTGAGCGCACGCGGGACGGCCGCGCCTTCCCCTAGTCTGGTCGCATCACCCTGCCGCACGGGCGGCGCAGGAAACCCCCGATGCTGACCATACGCGAGCTGTCGAAGACCTACGCCAACGGCGTGCGGGCGCTGCGCGGGGTGTCGCTGGACATCCCCAGCGGCATGTTCGGCCTGCTCGGCCCGAACGGTGCCGGCAAGTCCTCGCTGATGCGCACCATCGCCACGCTGCAGGATCCGGACGAAGGCACGATCCGCATGGACGGGATGAACCTGCTGGCCGACAAGCAGGCCACCCGCCGCCTGCTCGGCTACCTGCCGCAGGAATTCGGCGTCTACCCTAAGGTGTCGGCCGAGGCGATGCTGGAGCACTTCGCCGTGCTCAAGGGCGTCACCACTAAGGCCGAGCGGCGCGAGCTGGTGGAATCGCTGCTGCGCCAGGTGAACCTGTGGGACGTGCGCAAGCGCAAGCTCGGCACCTACTCCGGCGGCATGCGCCAGCGCTTCGGCATCGCCCAGGCGCTGCTCGGCGACCCGCGCCTGGTGATCGTGGACGAACCCACCGCGGGTCTCGACCCGGAGGAGCGCAACCGCTTCCTCAACCTGCTGGCCGAGATCGGCGAGCGGGTGGTGGTGATCCTGTCCACCCACATCGTGGAGGACGTCACCGACCTGTGCCAGCGCATGGCGATCATCGGCCAGGGCCAGGTGCTGCTCAGCGGCGAGCCGACCGAGGCGATCCGCTCGCTGGAGGGCCGCGTCTGGCGGCGCACGATCGACAAGGCCGAGCTGGACGGCTACCGCGCCCGCATGAACATCCTGTCCACCCGCCTCGCCGGTGGCCGCACCCTGCTGCACGTGCTGGCCGATGCGTTGCCGGAAGAAGGCTTCGAAGCCGTCGCGCCCGACCTGGAGGACGTCTACTTCGGCCGCCTGCGCATGCAGGCCACCGCCCGCGCCGCCTGAAGGCGCCGATATTCCGCGGTAGGAGCCCGCTCGCGGGCGATGCCTTAGCTTTTGCGAATCCCGAATCCCGAATCCCGAATCCCGAATCCCGGCTTTCAAGGCATCGCCCGCGAGCGGGCTTCTACGACGATCAGACAGGGATCACTGATGTTCTCGCAGTCGACCTTCTTCGAAATACTCCACTTCGAACTGCGCCAGCAGCTGAAGGCGCCGCTGTTCTGGATTGTCGCGGCGGCATTCGGCGCGCTGGCCTTCGCGCTGGCCAGCACCGATGCAGTGCTCGTCGGCGGCGCCAGCGGCAACGTGCTGCGCAATGCGCCGCTGGTGATCGCGCGGCTGCTCGCCGTGCTCACCGTGCTCAGCGTGTTCCTGGTCACGGTGTTCGTGGTCGGCGCGGCGCTGCGCGACTTCGACCAGCGCACGTCCGAACTGTTCTTCAGCACGCCGATCAGTCGCGGCGCCTACCTCGGCGGCCGCTTCGCCGCCGGCTACCTCGCCGCGCTGGCGGTCATGCTGGCCTGCGCGCTGGGCCTGGCCACTGGCGGGATGATGCCGTGGATCGACGCGACGCGGCTGGGCCCGGCGAGCTGGCACGGCTATGCCTGGGCGTTCGGCGTGATGGTGCTGCCGAACCTGCTGTTCATCGGCGCGCTGCTGTTCCTGCTCGCCACCACCACGCGCTCGCTGCTGGCCACCTATATCGGCCTGATCGTCTACTTCGTGCTGAACGCCGTGGTCGGCCTGCTGAGCCGCGACGTCAACAACCACTTCATCGCCGCCATGCTCGACCCGTTCGGCGGCCGCACCCTGGCCCTGGTCACGCGCTACTGGTCGGCCGACCAGGCCAACCACGAGCTGCCCGCGCTGGACGGCGTACTGCTGTTCAACCGCGTGCTGTGGAGCGCGGTCGGCGTGGCCATGCTGGGCGCCGCTGCCGGGCTGTTCCGGCCGAACCGCGAAGGCCTGCAACTGCCGCGGCGCAGGAAGCGCAGCGAGCCGCCGCTGCTGCGCCCGCAGGCCGGCACCGCCGCGCTGGCACTGCCGAAGGTGCGGCTGGCCCACGGCCTGCGCGCACACCTGCTGCAGCTGCGCACGCAGTTCGCGTTTGACACGCTCGGCGTACTGCGCGGCGTGCCGTTCCTGGTCATGCTGGCGCTGGGGCTGTTCAACCTGATCTTTGCGCTGGAGCTGTCCGGACATATCTACGGCACCGCCACCTGGCCGGTGACTCACCAGGTGCTGGAGAACGTACGCGGCGGCTTCCAGTGGCTGCTGTACATCATCGTCACGTTCTACGCCGGCGAACTGGTGTGGCGCGAGCGCAGCCAGCGCTCGGCCGAGGTCACCGACGCGTTTCCGGTGCCGGACTGGGTGCCGCTGACCGCCAAGCTGGGCGCGCTGCTGGCGGTGATCGCTGCGTTCCTGCTGGTCGGCGCCGTGGTGGGCATCGGCTGGCAGCTGGGCCACGGCTACACGCAGCTGGAACCGGGGCTGTACCTGGCCACGCTGGCGCTGAATGCGATCCCGTTCGTGCTGCTGGCGGTGCTGGCGTTGTTCCTGCAGGTGGTCGCCAACAACAAGTTCCTCGGCTACCTGCTGACCATCGTGTGGCTGGTGCTGGGCACGATCGGCTTCGACCTGCTGCACTGGGAACAGAACCTGTACACCTACGGCAGTGCGCCGGGGCTGCCGTACTCGGACATGAACGGCTTCGGCCATTTCCTCCGGGCCGTGCTGTGGTTCGACTTCTACTGGGCCTGCTTTGCCGTGGCGCTGCTGGTGCTGGCCGCGCTGTTCTGGGTGCGCGGCACCGGGCAGTCGTGGCGCGAACGCCTGCGCGAGGCGCGCACGCGGCTGCATGCGCCGGCGAAGATCGTGCTGACGCTCAGCCTGCTCGCATTCGCCGCCAGCGGCGCGTGGATCTACTACAACACCAATGTGCTCAACCACTACCGGAGCAGCAGCGACAAGCTGCAGCAGCGCGCCGACTACGAGAAGAAATACGCGAGATACAAGCACCTGCCGCAGCCGCGCATCACCGCGGTGACGGCCGCGGTGGACATCTTCCCGTACCGGCGCCGGCTGGAGATCCGCGGCCGCTACACCCTGGTCAACAAGACCGCCGCGCCGATCGCGGAGCTGCATGTGAACTTCAGCGACGGCTTCACGGTGAAGTCGCTGGCGTTCGCCCCGCACGACACGCTCAGCGCGGACAAGGCGCTCGGCTACGCCATCTACCGGCTGAAGACGCCGCTGTCGCCAGGCGCGTCGATGGCGTTCGACTTCGCGCTGGAATACGCGCCGAAGGGCTTCACCAACAGCCCGGAAGGCAGCTTCCTTGCCCACAACGGCACGTTCTTCAACAACAGCGTGATGCCGCAGTTCGGCTATCAGACGCAGGCGCAGCTCACCGACCGCAACGACCGCCGCAAGTACGGGCTTTCCGCCGAAGTACCGCGGATGCCGAAACTGGGCGACGAGGAAGCTCGTGCGAACACCTACATCAGCAACGACGCGGACTGGATCGACTTCGACACCACCGTTTCCACCGCGCCTGACCAGATCGCCATCGCGCCGGGCACGCTGCAGAAGGAATGGACAGCCAACGGCCGGCGCTATTTCCACTACGCCATGGCGCAAGACGGGAGGGAGCAGCCGATGCTGCCGTTCTTCTCGTACCTGTCGGCGCGCTACGCGGTGAAGCACGAGGCGCGGAAGGGCGTGGACATCGCGGTGTACTACAACCCCGCGCATGCCTGGAACGTGCAGCGCATGACCCAGGGCGCGAAGGACGCGCTGGACTACTACGACGCGAACTTCACGCCGTACCAGTTCAAGCAGCTGCGCATCCTGGAGTTCCCAAACTACGCCAGCTACGCGCAGTCGTTCGCCAACACCATCCCGTACTCCGAGTCGATCGGCTTCATCGCCGACCCGCGCGACAAGAGCAAGATCGACTACGTCTATTACGTCACCGCGCACGAGGTGGCGCACCAGTGGTGGGCGCACCGGGTGATCGGCGCGAACATGCAGGGTTCGACCATGCTCAGCGAGTCGCTGGCGCAGTACTCCGCGCTGATGGTGATGAAGCACAAGTACGGCGCCGACCAGATGCACAAGTTCCTGAAATACGAACTGGACGGCTACCTGGCCGGCCGCGCCACCGAAAAACTGGCCGAGGAGCCGCTGGCGAAGGTGGAGAACCAGCAGTACATCCACTACAAGAAGGGCTCACTGGTGTTCTACGCGCTGCAGGACTACGTCGGCGAAGGCAGCTTGAACGCGGTGCTCAAGCAGTTCCTGCTCGACAAGGGTTTCCAGCAGCCGCCGTACACCACCTCGCGGGAGTTCATGAATGCACTCAGCAAGGCGCTCGGACCGAAATGGCAGCCGCTGCTGAACGACTTCTTCTGGAAGATCACTCTGTTCGACAACCGCCTCACCGACGCTTACGCGAGGAAGCTGCCCGACGGCCTCTACGAGGTGACCCTGAAACTGCATGCCGGCAAGGTCCACGTGGACGGCACCGGCAAAGAGACCGCGGCGAAGCCGGACATCCCGATCGAGATCGGCGTGTTCGCCGCATCAACGGGCGACGGCAGGGACGGTAGGCCGCTGTACCTGGGAAAGCGCCTGCTGCCCGACGGCGACAGCACGCTCACCGTCACCGTGGACGGCAAGCCCGCCGTGGCCGGCATCGACCCCTACAACGAGCTGATCGACAAGGTCTCCAGCGACAACCGCCGCACCGTCACGCTGCCCTAGGAACGTGGGCGGCAGAAACACAAGCGGCTGCGGCTGCGCCGTTTTGGCCACCTTCCGCGCCGATTTTTGGCCCATAGAACCACTATGGGCCGGCAAACCGTCACGCAAGCTGGCTCAAAACGGCTTTGCCTCGCCTGCTTGGTTTCTACCGCCCACGTTCCTAGGCCCCGCCGGGGCCGGGGTTGCCGCGCACCAGGGTGACCTGCTGCGGCCCCACCGGAATGCTGATCTGCTGCGCGTCGATCTGCCGCTTGATCGCGTGCAGCAGATCGGTCTGCGCGTCCCAGCCATCGCTGACGAGGGTCCAGCCGCGCAGCACCAGGTTCACCGTCTGCCCACTCAGGTTCTCGATCCACACGCCGGGCGCCGGGTCCTTCAGGATGCGCGGGTCTGCCGCCATCAGCTGCCTGATCGCGGCCATCACCTGCTCCGCATCGTCGCGATAGGCGATGCCGAGCTTCAGCTCGAAGCGGCGCGTACCCCGGCGGTTGTAGTTGATGATGGCGTCGCCGCCGACCTTCGCGTTCGGCAGGATCGCCTCGCGGTTGTCCGGCAGCAGCAGCTGGGTGTGCATCAGGTTGATGCTCTGCACGGTGCCCTCGGTGCCGCCGGCGCTGACGTAGTCGCCAACCCGGAATGGGCGGAACAACACCAGCAGCACGCCCCACGCCAGGTTGCTGAGCGAGCCCTGCAGGGCCAGCCCCACCGCCAGCCCGGCGGTGCCGAGCGCGGCGACCATCGGCGCCGACGGCACGCCCAGCACGCCCAGCGCGGTGACCACCAGCAGGACCACCAGCACGCCGTAGATCAGGTTGCGCAGGAAGCCGCTGAGGGTGGAATCCAGGTTGGCCCGGCCCAGCGCCGCGCGGGCGAAATTCGCCAGCCGGCGCGCCACCCACATGCCGACCAGCAGCACCAGCAGCGCACCGAGCAGGCGCAGGCCAAGCTGCATCGCCTGGTCGGTGTAGGCGGACGCGTCGCGCATCGCTGCAACGCGTGCCAGCGCTGCGGCGGAGATCTCGAACATCGCCTCGACTCCGGAAGGAACCGCAGCCAGCCTAGCAGGGCAGCGATGAAATCACCGCCAAGCAAGGGTTTCAGAGCCTGCGATCCTCGATCTCGCTGACCCGGCCGTCGACGATGGTCACCACCGTGACGTGGTCGCCGCGGCGATAGCGCCACTGTTCGCCGCCCTGGTGCTGGTCCACCACGCGCACGCCCCCGCGGCGACTGCCATGGCTGCGCGGCTTGCGCGCATGCGATTTCGAGGTGGGCTGGCCGAGCAGCTCGACCACCCGCTCACGGCTGTCGCCGGCGGTGAGCACCTGGTTGCCCACGCGCAGCGTGCTGGACGCCTGCACGGCGGCGCTGAACGCGAACAAGGCGACGACGAGACGAATGCGCATGACCTGCTCCCTGGTCCGGTTGGAATGATCCGGTTGGAATGATCCGGTTGGAATGATCTGGTTGGAATGATCTGGTTGGAACGATTGCCGTAGCGTCGCAATCCGCGGGCCGCTCCGTGCCTCAGAAACCGGCGTCCGGCTGCGCCAGGTAGTGCAGTTCTTCCGGCGTGCTGGGACGACCGAGCACGGCGTTGCGATGAGGGAAGCGGCCGAAACGCGCGATCACCTGATGATGGCGCCGAGCATAATCCAGGTAATCCTCGAAAAGCGGTCGCCGTTCGGGCTCCACTTCCGCCGCCAGCGCCTCGAACAACGCCACCGAACGCCGCTGCAACGCCAGGTCCTCGGCATGCTCCAGCGGCAGGTAGGCGAACACGCGCTGCACGGCGGGCAGTTGCCGGTCGTCACCACGAGCCAGCCCCGACAGCGCCACGCGCCGCGCGCCGGCGTCCACCGCCCAGGCGCGCGGGTCGTTGCGGTACAGGTTGCGCGGGAACTGGTCGAGCAGGATCAGCAGCGCCAGCCAGCCCGGCGGGGTGTGCGCCCAGTCGTCCAGCCGCCCTTCGGCGGCGGCTTGTGCGACGGCGCCGAAGCGTTCGCGGATCTGTACGTCGAAGGTGTCATCGGCAACGAACCAGCGGGTGGCATTCGCCTCGGCGAACCAGAAATCCAGCACGTCCTGCGCGATCGTCGGCATCAGCAACCTCGTTCAATAGCGTGCGCTACCGCCCAGACTGTGCATGTCCAGGTGGATGCCGCGCAAGCGCGGCAATTGCCGGCGCAGCACCAGCACCGAGTCCGCCGGCGCCGCGGCGATGGCTTGCTCGAAGCGGCGCAGCAGCATGCTCTCGTCGTGCGCCAGCAGGTGGATCCAGGCATGGTCGCGGCGTGCGGCGGTACGCATCAGCCAGCCGGCCAGATGGCGGCGTACGACACCACGCCAGCTGCCGCGCCGGCACGGCCGGGCGCCACGGTCGGAGAGCGGCGCCTGCAGGTCGGCGACCAGCAGGTCCAGCGTGTGCGCGTTGTCGTTCAGCACCATGCGCAAGCCCGGCTCGCAGGCCGTCGCGGCATGCCGGTAAAGCTGGCGCAGGTCGATGCTGCGCCGGATCAGGGCATTGCAGGTGGAAGTAGGCAACTGCGGCGGCATGCGGGATCGGGGGCCATGGACGGTGCGCCATCCTCGCCCCGGCCCACTTAGCCGCAGATTAACCCCGCGCGAGCAAGCGCCCGCCGGTCAGCCTCGCTCATTGTCCGACCTGCAGCAGATTCAGCGGCTGCCCGTTGCCGCCGCGCACGCCCTGCTGCAACGCCGCCAGCCGCTGGATCGACGGGCACAGCGCCTCGACCTGCGGGCGCAACACCTGCAGGCGTGCTTGCAGGCGCGGGCGCAACGCGGTGGCGAGGTCGGCGGCGCGGTCGCGCAGGCTGGCGGCGGCCTGCAGGTCGCCGGCCAGCGCGGCGTTGATCGCCTGCTGGCCGAGGTCGGCCGCCAGCAGCGGCAACAGGTCGCCGGCAATCTGGTTCATCGCCTGGGTGGCGGCGTCGCCCTGCCAGTCGTGCGTGCTCTGGCTGACCGAGATACGCCGCTTCAGCTCGGCCACATGCGCGTCCAGCCGGCGGTTGAACTCGGCGCGGGTATCGGCGCCCAGGCCCATGCCGTCGGCTTCCGCACGCAACGCCTGCGCGGCGATGTCCACGCCGTTGCGCGCCACCGTGCGTACCCGCGGCGCCAGCGCGCGCAGCTCGCGCTCGAACACGGCCAGGCGGTCCTCGTCCTCCGCATTCAACTTCACCACGGCGCCGTCGGTGCGCAGCGCACCGTGCTGCAGCTCAACGTGGAACGGCGCCGACGACGGTCGATCGAACAGCAGGCTGCCGGGCTTCAGGGTGACGTCGTAGCTGCTGCTGGCGTGGCAGGTGGTCGACAGGTCCTGTGCGTGCAGCGAGGCGGCGACGAGGGGCAAGGCGAGCAGCAACAGCAATCGTGGCAGGCGCATGGACGGCTTCCGGATGGATTTTCCCAGCGATAGCCGACGCCGACGCAACCGCTGCTGAACTGGCCGCTCAACGGCGCCACGGGCGGAACTGCGCGCGCACCGCCGGCCGGCCCAACGCCCAAGCCAGCCACAGCAGCAGCGGGATCGCGGCGGCCTTGAGCGCCAGGCCGACCTGCCAGGTGCGCTCGGCCCGCGCGATCATCCACAGCGCGACCTCGCCCAGTTGCGGCTGCGCCAGCGCGTGCTGTCTGGCAATGTCGAAATCACCCCATTGCCGCAGCATCAGCGCACCGGTCGCCAGCGCCCACGCGGCCAGCATCACGGCCAGCACCTGCAGCGCCGGACGCGCCCATGCCTGGCGCAGGATGCAGCCGGCACAGGTCACGATGACCAGCACGGCGGCGGCCAGGTAGCCGTATTCGGCGTGCCGCAGGTACTGCACGAAACCCAGCGCGGCGAACAGCAGCAGCACCCACGGGCCGACCGCCCATGCCGCGAAGCGCCGTGCCGGCGCGGCGTCGCTGCGCATCGCCGGCGGCATCAGGCGGCCACCTTCGGGCTGGCCGGGGCAAACAGACGGCGGGGACGGCACATCGCGGATTCTCCACTCGGGCAAGGGCACGGTTGCAGCCGTGGCAGTGTACCCGCGCCCGCGCAGCAGGGCGCGATGCGGCGCCCTGCTTCGTCACCCGGTGCGGATCAGCGCTTGCTGATGGTGAATTTGCCCACCGAGATGCCGAGATTCACGCCCTGGCCGGTACCGGCCAGCGCCAGCGAGGTGGTGCCCTTGGTCAGCACTTGCGCGGTGCCGCTCTTCACCACGCCAGCCTCGGCGCCGGCCTGCGCGTAGCTGCCGTACACCTCGTCGATGTCGTGCACCTTGCTGATCTCGCCCTTGCCGTTGTCGATGCGGTACTTGCCGGCGGTGAGGCCGCCGCCAACCACGGCGATCTTCACGTTCGCGCGCTGACCGTTGCTGCAGGTGATGGTGCCGCTGCCCTCGGCGTGCTTGTAGAGCAGCGACCAGCCGGACAGGTTGTAGGTGAGGTCGCATTTGACCGACGCTTCGGCGGCTTGCGCGCTGCCCGCGGGCCAGGCGGCCATTGCGCCGGCACAGGTCAAGGCCAGGACAGCCATTCCAAAAGTACGCTTGATCATTGTCGTCTCCTTGGGATTCATGGGATGACACGTATTGCACGATCAGTATTCTTTGTCTCAACTGAACGCAGCGGCCAGTTGGCGCCGTACCGTTCAGCATCAACATCCCCATGTGACGCATGCGTGCAAAAAAATGGAAAACGCCTCTTGAAGTTCTTGATGCTTCGCTAACAAACTACCGTGCACACTGAATCTAACCGAACCGTACCCAAGGTAACGCCATGAAACTGCCCATGCTGCTCGTTGCCGGTCTCTGCTTGCTGCTGGCAGGACCGGCCGTCTACGCACAGACATCGACCGCCGCCACGCCGGCCACGCCCACGACAACCACGCACCACAGCACCCAACATTCCACCAAGCACCATCCGCGCCAGACCACCTCGAAGTCGCATACCGGCACGAATGCCGCGGGCAGCAAGGTCGCGCAACCGAAAACGCGCACGGTGTGCGAGGACGTGGTGGTGCAGGACGCGCCGAAGGATTCGAACCAGATCGCCGGCATGGCGATCGGCGCGGTCGCCGGCGGCTTGCTCGGCAACCAGGTCGGTGGCGGCAAGGGCAAGACGCTGGCTACCGTGGCCGGCGCCGTGGGCGGCGGCTATGCGGGCAAGAAGATCGAAGAGCATCAGCAGGCGAAGAACACCCATACCGAACGCCGCTGCCACGAAGTCACCGACTGATTTCGAGCCGTCGGTCCGTCCGATTCCTCACCCAGGTTGCAGAGGCTGCATGCCGAAGTACGCGTTGGTCGGATATGACGGCTCCGATGCGTCGCGGCGTGCATTCCAGTTCGCGATGGATCTGGCCCGTGCCTGCGCCGGTCGGGTGCGCGTAGTGTCGGTGCTGCAGGTCACCGAGGGCGGCGCCGACGCCTGCGCCCTGCTGATGACCGACAACGGCGCCGAACGCGCGCGGGAACTGCTTGAGGAACTGACCGCAATCGTGCCCGACGCGGCCGACCTGATCGACGTCGAACTGACCCTGGGCAGCCCCGGCGACGTGCTGCTGAACCAGGTCGAGCAGCACGGCGTGGACCACATCGTGATCGGCCATACCGAACGCGGCGCGCTGGCGCGCTGGCTGCTCGGGTCGGTATCCGGCAACGTGCTGGCGCGCGCCCACGTGCCGGTAACAGTGGTGCGTTGAGCTGGAGCGCCAAGTCGGCCGGCGTTAATCCGTTGCCGCGACCACGCCGTATGCTTTGTCATCGTGCTGTCATCTCACGGGCCGTCAGGAAGCGCCTTGCCGCTGCCGCGGCCATCGCCATACGGGGAAACCTGCCTTGAGCCAAGCTGCCGACCTGCCCTGGACCCTGGAAAGCATCGACCTCGACCGCATCGAGGTCGCCCGCGTGCGCCACGACGAAGACCTGTTCTTCCTGCTGTGCAGCGCGTCCTTCGTCGAAAGCGGCTCGGACCTGTACGCGCGCAACCTGGTCGACCATTTCGCCGGCGACGAGGAGCTGGGCGGCTGGCTCCGCCAGCACTGGGAGCAGGAAGAACTGCAGCATGGCCGCGCGCTGGCCGCCTACGTCAGGAAAGCCTGGCCGGAGTTCGACTGGGACAAGGGCTTTGCCGCGTTCTGGCAGGAGTACGGCGCGGTGTGCACCGCCGAGCAGCTGGAGTCGTGCCGCGGGCTGGAGCTGGCCGCGCGCTGCGTGGTGGAAACCGGCACCGCCAGCCTGTACCGGGCGCTCAACGACATCACCGACGAGCCGGTGCTGAAGCAGCTGACCAACCGCATCAAGAGCGACGAGGTGCGCCATTTCAAGTATTTCTACCAGCACTACCGGCGCTACCGCGAGCACGAGGGCTTCGGTCGCTACCCGGTGTTCCGCGCGCTGCTGCGCCGGGTCAACGAGATCAAGAGCGAGGACAGCGACATCGCGCTGCGCCACGTGTTCAACCAGTGCTACCCGCAGCACCAGGGCAACGAGGCCGAATTCCGCCGCATCAGCGACCGCGCGCAGGGCCGCCTGCGCCGGAACATCCCGGCCGCGATGACGGTGAAGATGCTGCTCAAGCCGCTGGACCTGCCGCCGCGCCTGCAGAACGCGCTGGAAAAGCCGCTGGCGAAAATCACCGAGAAGCTGTTCCTGCACTGACCGGCGTCGGCGCGGGACTCAGAGCTTGTGAAGAAAACCACATCCTGTGGTTTTCTTCCGTCGCGAGTCCGGTACACGCCCGGACTCGCTCACATGAAACAGTCACTGGCGTGACTGTTTCATGTCCGGCCATCGGGCAGCAGCTCCTGCGTTGCCTCAACTCGAGCATCGGGCAACTGCTCCTGCGTTGCCTCAACTCGGGCATCCATGCCCTCGCCATGCCCCTCGCCGTGGCCGGCCTGAGAGGTTGAAAAAATCACAACCTCTCAGTGCGCCGCGGCGGGCGGCGGCCCTTCGCGCGCCGCACTCTCGATCTGCCGCTGCTTCTGCTGCGCGAGCTTGAGGCTTTTCACGTCGACCGGGCGGATGCGGATGATCGTGCAGGGGAAATTGCGCGCCCCGGTGAGCACCTTGTCGAAGCCAACCATCACCTGCCCGACGTTGGAGGTGATCCCGATCGCGTTGACGAACATCAGGTCATGGCAGCCGCCGAGGTCCAGCAGCCACGCCTCGTTCGGCCGTGTATAGACGGCCAGCTCGGTGTCGCCGAGCGGCTCCCACGAGTACAGGTTGAAGAAGCGGAAGCTGTTCACCGGCGCACCGACCGCCGCGGCATAGGCGGCCTGGCGCTCGCCCACGCGCTGGGCGTAAGGCACGCTGGAGCAGGCACCGAGCAGGCCGAGCAGGCTGGCGGCGAGCATGAGGCGTGGCGTTTTCATGGCATCCATCTCCATCGGGCGGGATACATGCAAACGCGCGAGGCGGCTCCCGGCTTACCGCGCTACTTCTTTTTCGGCTTGCCCACAGCGCCCCATTTGGCCGGGTCGAAGCCGCCCACTTCGTAGACCAGGCTCTGCTTCTTCTCGCCATCGACCAGGGTGACGTCGAGCGTAATTTTCTTCGCCTTGCGCAGCATCGCGATGAAGCCGTTGTCGTCGCGGATCATCAGCGCCGGCTCGCCGGTGGACGGCGCAAACGCCTTGATCCGCACCGGCTTGCCGTCGGCGGTGCCGGCGATGGTGCAGTTGCCGCGGCAGACGAAGCCGGGCTTGCTGCCGTACAGGAACACGCTCTGGCCCCACTCGGTGTGCCGGCGCAGCACCAGCCGCACGCGCTCGCCGCTGGCGGGCTGGCTGTTCTCGATGGTGGCGGTAGATTGCGTGCCGCCGGCCATCGGCGCCACCTGGTACAACCACAGCCCGGCCAGTCGGTTCTTCTCGCTGGCCGCGGTGTAGCGCTGCTCGATCGCCGGCAGGGTCTGCAGCACCTCCTTCGCCGCGGCGCTGTCCGGAAACCGCTTGACGATGTCCTTGCCCATCGACACCGCCATCTCGTCGTTGCGGATGCGCAGCAGCTGGCGGTAGGTGTCGAGGTTGCGCGCCGCGTCGGCCGTCTGCGACTGGGCCTGCTGCTGCTCCGCCGTCGGTGCCGGCGCGCCACCCTGGGGCGAGCAGCCGGCCAGCAGCCAGGCGGCGCAGAACGCCAGTGGGGCATAACGGAGAAAAGCGCGATTCATCGGCGACCTGCCAGGCGGGAACAGGCGGCTAGCTTGGAACGAGCGGCCGCCGCCGTGCAACCGTCCGTGTTCAATCCCGCCGGCCGAAGCGTTCGCGCAGCGCGGCGCGATGGCGGCGGCTGCAGGGAATCTTCACGCCGCCGCGTATCTGCAGACGCGCGTCGCCGGTTTCCAGCGGCTCGATCTCGGCCAGATAATCGAGGTTGACGAAGTAGCCGCGATGCACCCGTACGAAGCGCGCCGGATCCAGCGCCACCTGAACCAGGTGAACCTGCACGACGCCTTCGTGCCGCAAGGCTGCGCCGGCCATCTGGCGCCACAGGCGGCGGCAAGCGTGCAGGCGGGCGCGATGTGGATCGACGCCTACGACGCCGTGACCAGCCGCGGCGGCCGCTACGTGCAGGGCGGCGGCTGCACCACGGTGGGCGTGGCCGGACTGGTGCAGAGCGGTGGCTTCGGCAGCCTCTCCAAGCACTGGGGCACGGCGGCGTCCAACCTGCTGGAGGCGGAGATCGTCACCGCCGACGGCCATCAGCGCCAGCGGTGACGACCCCGCCTTTCCCGGCATGCCGGGTGCGAAACCGGACCTGGCCATGGCGCGGCGCATGGCGGCGGCCGTCGACAAGACGATGAAGGCGCTGCGTGCCGTGGCGCCCGAAGCCGGCTCCTACGTCTCGGAAAGCGACTACTTCCTGCACGACTGGCAGCGGGGATTCTGGGGCGGCAACTCTCCGCGCCTCGCCGCGGCGAAGCGCAGGTACGACCCCGGCGGGCTGTTCTTCGTGCACCACGGCGTCGGCAGCGAGCAGTGAAGCGCGGACGGCTTCACCCGATTGCAGACCTGGAACGGCAACCCGCCTGCGCCCTGAGCTCGTGAAGAAAACACTTCCCGTGGTTTTCTTCACGAGTGGTCGGGCTTCGAGCTTGAGAAATTCGCAATCTCTCAGTTTTCGCCGGCCATGGACGAGTCGAGGTGCTCGACCCGCACGATCTGGTCAAGCCAGACCTGCTGGCTCCATTCCGGCACGTCGGGCCGTTCCAGCCGCACGGTGGCGTTGATGCCTTCGCGCTCGTCGGCGTCGCGGAACATCTGCACGTTCGGTCGCGTGACGACCACGCCATCGCAGCTGCTGCCGTCCTTGAGCAGCAGCACCACATGGCCGTTGGCCGGTAGTTCCTCCACCAGTGATTCGAGCTGCTGGATGCTGGCCCGGTCGGTGTAGACGCGTTCCGCTGCTCTGCCCATGGCATTTGCCTCGCGTGACGTGATCGGGCATCAGGGTGGTTGGCCACATGGCAAGCGCGCGTCAATTCGTCTATCTGCCAGCTGAACGGCAGGCGGGACGGCGAACGCCATGCACCGCGCGGTAACGGATCTGGCTGCAGGCGACAGATGGAAGCCGCCGCGCGGCAAGAACCCGCAGCGGATATGCTTTCACGCCCCTGTATTGAGCTGCGCCATGATCACCACTTCACCGAGCGAATTCCTCGAAGCATTTGCCACACTGGCGCCATTGCCGGGAGCGGCGGCGACCGCGCGGGCCGCATTCATGGTGGCGCCGGCCGAATTCGCCCTGGCGCAGGAATCGGCGCGCGACAACCGCTACATGGACCTGGGCCTGGCGGTCGACCCACTGAGGGCGCTGGCCCAGCACGGCGCGCTGGCGCAGGCGCTGCGCGCGGACGTGCCGGTGATCACCTTTCCCGGCGACCCGGCGACGCCCGACGCGGTGTTTCCGAACAACGTGTTCGCCACCGCGCCGGGACGACTGATCGTCGGCCGCATGCGCCACCCGGTACGCCAGCGCGAGGCCGCGCGCGCCGACATCCGCGGCTTCTTCGGCGACGTGCTGGGCTATGAGGAGATCGACCTGTCCGGTCGCAGCGACCTGGTCGCCGAACTGACCGGCTCGCTGGTCATCGACCGTGCCCGCGGCGTCGGCTACTGCGGCCTCAGCGAGCGCTGCGACCCGGCCGGCGCCGAGGCGATGCACCAGGCGTTCGGCCTGCGCCTGACCTACTGCTTCGAGCTGGCCGAGAACGAATACCACACCAACGTGGTGCTGACCCTGCTGGCCGGCCGTGCCGCGATCATCGCCGCCGACGGCTTCCGCGACCCGGCTGCGGTGCGGGCGATCGCCACCGCCTGTGGCGACCGCGCAGTCTGGCTGAGCCCAGCGCAGAAACAGGCCTTCGCCGGTAATGCGATCACCCTCTCCGGGCACCGCGTCTGGATGAGCGCCCGCGCCGCCCGTTCGCTTACCGACGCCCAGCGCGAAGCGCTGGCCGGCTACGGTTTCGCAGTGGGCGCGGTGGCACTGGACGAGATCGAGAAGGCCGGCGGCAGCCTGCGCTGCTGCGTGGGCGAGATCTACTGAAGCAGGCCCGCGTTGCGCGGCCACCAGCGCCGGGGCATGCTCGGCGCATGTCAGCGTCGATACCCTGCACACGCCTGCTGCGCTCGATCGTGCTCGCGATCCTGCTGGCCGCGGCCGGCGCGCGGGCCGCGCCCGCCGCCACCGGCGGGCGCACCTGGGCCAATCCGCTGGATATCGACTACCGCTACAACTACGAGCAGATGAACCAGGGCATCTCGTACCGCACCGGCGCGGACCCCGCGTTCGTGCGCTACGGCAATGCGTACTACCTGTTCCTGACCCTGGCCGACGGCTACTGGCGTTCGACCGACCTGCTGCACTGGCAGTTCGTGCAGCCGGACCGATGGCCGTTCGACGGCCCGGTGGCGCCGGCCACCCTGGTCGCCGACGGCAAGCTGTTCCTGATGTCGTCGGCGATGGAGCCGCGCCCGCTGCTGTACTCGACCGATCCTGCGCATGGCCGCTGGCAGTTCTGGACGCGCCTGCTGCCGGCGGTACCCGGCGCGGTGTGGGCCGGGCACGAGAGCGAAATGAAAGCGGGCGAGCTGCCGCCCGGTCCATGGGACCCCGGCCTGTTCCGCGACGAGGACGGCAGGACCTATCTGTATTGGGATTCCTCCAACGTCTTTCCGTTGTACGGCGCGCAGATCGACCTGGCGCTGGACCGCGCCGACGAAGGCGAAGGCAAGCGGATGGCCTTCGTCACCAAGCCGGCCGCGCTGCTCAAGGCCGACCCCGCCGCGCATGGCTGGGAACGCTTCGGGCAGGACCACGCCGACACCCGCATCGCGCCCTTTCTCGAGGGCGCCTGGATGAACCGCCACGGCGACCGCTACTACCTGCAGTACGCCGCGCCCGGCACCGAGTACAACGCGTACGCCACCGGCGTTTACGTCGGCAGCAACCCGCTGGGACCGTTCACCTACGCACCGTACAACCCGGTCGGCTACAAGCCCGGCGGCTTCGCCACCGGCGCCGGGCACGGCTCCACTTTCCAGGACGCGTACGGCAACTGGTGGAACAGCGGCACCATGTGGGTGGGCCTGAACTGGACGTTCGAGCGACGCATCGAACTGTTCCCCGCCGGCTTCCACGCGGACGGCCAGATGTGGGTCGACACGCGCTTCGGCGATTTCCCGCAGCGCATGCCCGACCATGCGCTGGGCGAGGGCGAAAGCACCTTCACCGGCTGGATGCTGCTGTCGTACCGCAAGTCCGCGCACGCTTCGTCGCAACTGCCGGAGCACCCGCCCTCCGCCGTCACCGACGAGAACCCGCGCACGTTCTGGGCGGCGGCAAGCAACACCGCCGGACAGACGCTCACACTCGACCTGGGCGGCCCGCGCACGGTGCGCGCCGTGCAGGTGGACTACGCCGACTACCGCTCCGGCCGCTACGGCGACGCGCCCGACATCGTCACCCGGTTCCGCCTCGACGGCTCGGCGGACGGCAGGCGATGGACCACCCTGGCCGACCTCTCGCACGAAACCCGCGACCGGCCGAACGCCTATCTCGAACTCGACCATCCGGCACGCATCCGCTACCTGCGCTACGTGCACGGCCACGTCGGCGCACGCACGCTGGCGATCTCCGACCTGCGCGTGTTCGGCAACGCCGATGGCCCGCCGCCGCCGGCGCCAGTGCTGGTTTCCGCCCGCCGCCTGGCCGACACCCGCGATGCCGAGGTCGTCTGGCAACCGGTGCCCGGCGCGGTCGGCTACAACGTGCGCTGGGGGCTGGCCGCCGATCGCCTGCACGAGACGTACCAGCGTTTCGCCGACCAGCCGGCGCGACTGACCCTGCACGCATTGAACAAGGGCGTGGCCTACGTCGTGGCGGTCGAGGCGTTCGACGAACGCGGCGTGTCGACGCTGTCGCGGATCGCCCCGCTGAGGCCCTGAGGCCGAACCGGGCGCGACGAACGCGGCGCTGTTTACGCGTCGCTCACGATGGCGCTGGCAGCCTCGAAAGCCCGCCGAGGAGAACACCCCATGCGCCACCACGATATCGAGAGCCGGCTCCGCGATGCCGGCGAACGCGCCGGCCAACAGGCGCACCGCTACGCCGACGGCGCTGCCGACCACGCGCATACCCTGCTGGAACGCAGCCACGAGCTGGGCTCGCGCTGGAGCCGGCGCCGCGATTCGTACGGCCGTCAGCTGTCGCACGCAGCCGAGGATTTCGCCGACGAGGCGAACTATCAATACCGCCGCCTGCGCCGCCAGGTAAACCGCCACCCGCTGGCCACCGCGGCGGTCGTGGCCGGTACGCTCGGGGCGTTCCTGCTGCTGCGCCGCGTGTTCCGCAACGACGACGAGTGAGCGCCGCGCACCCTTAGAACGCGCACGCGGAGCGGCGCAGCGGTGCGCGTCCACCGCGGTATGCTGGTCGCCTGTATGTCAGGGGCGGATGCATGCGTTCGAGGGACCTCACCTTCCACCACCCGGTGGCGTTCTGGCTCGGCTGCGCCATGGTGATCGCCGGCGTGCTGGCGCATCTGCCGATGCTGGCGATGGCCGCGCCGATGCATTTCCGCCTCGCCGGCATGCCGATGGACAACCTGATGCTGGCCGGCATGGCGCTGGTGCCGCTCGGCGTGCTGCTCGCCGGTTATGGCCTGATGCCGCGGCTGCAGCAGATGCGGCGCACGCTGCACCCCGACCGCGAGCCGCTGCCGTTCCACGCCGCCGACCACGTGCCGCTCAACCGCGAGCACTGGAAACTGGTGGCGGTGCTGACCATCGCGCTGGCGGTGGACGTGATGAAGCCGGCCACGATCGGCTTCGTGATGCCCGGACTGTCGGCCGAGTACGGCATCAGTGGCGCGACCGCCGGCTGGCTGGCGCTGTCGGCACTGACCGGCACCGCGGTCGGCTCGATCGTGTGGGGCCGGCTCGGCGACCTGTTCGGCCGCCGCGCGACGATCCTGCTGTCGGCGCTGATGTTCATGGGCACCGCGATCTGCGGCGCGATGCCGAGCTTCGGCTGGAACCTGGTGATGTGCTTCATGATGGGCGCGGCCGCCGGCGGCATGCTGCCGATCACCTTCACCCTGATGGCCGAGACCATCCCGACCCGCCACCGCGGCTGGCTGCTGGTGGCGCTGGGCGGCGTCGGCACCTCGGCCGGCTACCTGCTGGCCTCGGGTGCCGCCGCCCTGTTCGAGCCGGCGTGGAGCTGGCGCTCGCTGTGGCTGCTCAACCTGCCCACCGGCGCGCTGATCATCCTGCTCAACCGCTACATCCCCGAGTCGCCGCGCTTCCTCGCCCTGGCCGGGCTGGAGCAGCAGGCACGCGCAGTACTGCAGCGCTTCTCGGGCGGCGTGGCGCCGGTGGCCGTCACGCCTGCCGGCGACGCCGCCCACGCGCCGTCGCCCGCACCTGCACGCACCGGCATGCGCCAGTTGCTGCGCGGCCGGCATGCGGCGATCAGTTGGGGCCTGATGGTATGCGCGGTGGCCTGGGGCCTGGCGAACTTCGGCTTCCTGCTGTGGCTGCCGGCGAACCTGGTGACGCTGGGCATCGACGCGCAGGCCAGCGCGGCGCTGCTGGCGCGCTCGGCGATCATTGCCCTGCCCGGCATCGGCGTGGTGGTGTGGGCCTACCAGCGCTGGAGCAGCATCCGCAGCCTGGTGCTGTTCATCGCGCTGACCGCGCTGTCGCTGCTGTTCTTCTTTGCCATCGCGCTGGTCAACCTGCGCTCGACCGCGCTCACCACGGCAGGCACGGTGGCGCTGCTGCTGTGCATCAGCGGGGTGATCGCCACGCTGATTCCGTACGCGGCGGAGATCTACCCGGTGCACCTGCGCAGTACCGGCGCGGGGCTGATCGCCGGCGGCTCGAAATTCGGCGGCATCCTCGGCGCACTGATCGGCGTGGCCGGCCTGTTCGAGCACTTCATGCTGTCGGCGCTGCTGCTCGCGCTGCCGATGGCGCTGGCCGGCTGGATGCTCGCGCGCAGCGGTATCGAAACGCGCGGGTACGGGCTGGAAGCGATCCAGCAGGCACTGTCGGAATAGTTGCCGCACGCACCAAGGTCGAAGCAGCTGCCGAGGGCTTCCCGACCATGCCCTCTCCCAGCGGGAGAGGGTGCCGACAGGCGGGTGAGGGTTCGGGCGGAGCGCAGCGCCCAGCGCGACCGAACCCTCTCCCCAACCCCTCTCCCGACGGGAGAGGGGCTCAGGCGCATCAGACGGTCAGCGGGTTCGGCTTGTCCGGGTCGAGCTTGTACTCGCGGATCGCGCGCGCCACGTCCTTGGCGTTGACCTTGCCTTCCTTCGCCAGCGCGGCCAGCGCGGCGTGGGCGATCCAGTAGCGGCTGATCTCGAAGAACTCACGCAGGTGCTCGCGGGTGTCCGAGCGGCCGAAGCCGTCGGCGCCCAGCGCGGTGAAGGAGCGCCCGTCGGGCACGAAGGCGCGCACCTGGTCGACCACGCCGCGCACGTACTCGCTGGCGGCGACCACCGGGCCGTCGTGCCCGGCCAGGCACTGCGCCACGTGTGGCACGCGCGGTGCCTTGGCTTCCGGGTGCAGGCGGTTCCAGCGTTCGCAATCGAAGCCGTCGCGCGACAGCTCGCTGAAGCTGGGGCAGGACCACACGTCGGCCTTCACGCCGAAGTCGGCATCCAGCAGCTCCGCGGCGGCGACCGCCTCCAGCACGGAGCCGCCCGCGGCCATCAACTGCACGCGCGGTGCACCGTTCTTGCCCTTGCCCTTGGCGGCGCCGGCGCCCGAATCCCGGAACAGATACATGCCCTTGACGATGCCGTCGTAGCAGCCCTCGGGCATGTCCGGATGAGTGTAGTTCTCGTTGGTGGTGGTGATGTAGTAGAAGACGTCCTGCTGCTCCTCGTACATCTCCTGCACGCCGCGATGCAGCAGCACCGCCACCTCGTAGGAGAAGGTGGGGTCGTAGGCGCGGCAGTTGGGCACGGTGCCGGCCATCAGCTGTGAGGCACAGTCGGAATGCTGCAGGCCCTCGCCGGGGAAGCTGGCGCCGGCGGTGGCGCCGACCAGGAAGCCGCGCGCGCGCTGATCGCCGGCGGCCCAGATCAGGTCGCCCACGCGGCGGAAGCCGAAGAACGAGTAGTAGATGAAGAACGGCAGCGTCGGCTGGTTGGACACCGAGTAGCTGGTGGCTGCGGCGATCCACGCCGATATGCCGCCGGCCTCGGAGATGCCTTCCTGCAGCACCTGGCCGTCCTGCGCCTCGCGGTAGTACAGCAGCTGGTCGGCGTCCTGCGGGCGGTACTTCTGGCCGAACGGCGCATAGATGCCGATCTGGCGGAACATGCCTTCCATGCCGAAGGTGCGCGCCTCGTCGGCCACGATCGGCACCAGGCGCGGGCCGAGCTGCTTGTCGCGCAGCAGCAGGTTCATGCCGCGCACCAGCGCCATGGTGTTGGAGATCTCGCGCTCGCCGGTGCCGGCGGTGATCTGCGCGAAGGCGGACAGCTCCGGCGCCTTGCACGGCACGTCGGTGCGGCGGCGGCGCTGCGGCAGGAAGCCGCCCAGCGCGCGGCGACGCTCCAGCATGTATTCCACCTCGGCCGAGTTCGCGCCGGGGTGGTAGTAGGGCACGCTGTCGAGCTTGTCGTCGGTGATCGGGATCTGGAAGCGGTCGCGGAAATGGCGTACCGCGTCGCCGGTCATCTTCTTCTGCTGGTGGGTGGGGTTCTCCGCCTCGCCCGAACCAATGCCCATGCCGTAGCCCTTCACCGTCTTGGCCAGGATCACGGTGGGCATGCCCTGGGTGTTCACCGCGGCGTGGTAGGCCGCGTAGACCTTGTGCGGGTCGTGGCCGCCGCGGTTCAGGCGCCAGATGTCGTCGTCGCTGAGGTTGGCGACCATCTCGCGCGTCTGCGGGTACTTGCCGAAGAAGTGCTCGCGCGTGTACGCGCCGCCGAACGCCTTGCACGCCTGGTATTCGCCGTCGACGGTTTCCATCATCAGCTTGCGCAGGATGCCGTCCTTGTCGCGCGCCAGCAGCGGATCCCAGTAGCTGCCCCAGATCACTTTGATCGCGTTCCAGCCGGCGCCGCGGAACTGGCCTTCCAGCTCCTGGATGATCTTGCCGTTGCCGCGCACCGGGCCATCCAGGCGCTGCAGGTTGCAGTTGATCACGAAGATCAGGTTGTCCAGCCCCTCGCGGCCGGCCAGCGAGATCGCGCCCAGCGACTCGGGCTCGTCCACCTCGCCGTCGCCGAGGAAGCACCACACCTTGCGGTCGGACTTGGGCACCAGCCCGCGGTTCTCCAGATACTTGAAGAACTGCGCCTGGTAGATCGCCTGGATCGGGCCCAGGCCCATCGACACCGTGGGCATCTGCCAGTAGTCAGGCATCAGCCACGGGTGCGGGTAGGAGGTGAGCGAGCGACCGCCGCCGATCACGTCGGCGCGGAACAGGTCGAGCCGGTCTTCGCTGATGCGGCCTTCGAGGAAGGAGCGCGCGTAGATGCCGGGGCTGATGTGGCCCTGGTAGCCGATCAGGTCGCCGGGGTGCTCCGCGCTGGGCGCGCGCCAGAAATGGTTGAAGCCCACGTCGTACAGCGTGGCCGAGGAGGCGAAGCTGGCGATGTGGCCGCCCAGCATGCCGGGCTTGCGGTTGGTGCGCACCACCATCGCCATCGCATTCCAGCGGATCAGCGAGCGAATGCGCCACTCCATCGCCGCATCGCCCGGGCTCTTCGCCTCGTTCGCCGGCGCGATGGTGTTGACGTAGGCGGTGGTCGGGTCGAACGGCAGGTGGCCACCCGAGCGGCGGGTGGTGTCGACCATCTGCTCCAGCAGGAAATGCGCGCGCTCGGTGCCGTCGTGATGGATCACCGCATCGAGCGAGTCGATCCACTCCCGGGTTTCGGTGGGGTCGATGTCCTGGTTGAGGATGTCGTCGAGCTGATCCATGAAGATTCTCCGCGGCGCCGTTGCAGCGCCCATGCTTGAGGGGGATACCCCGCCACCGGGGGAATGACGGCGGGATCATTGTCCAAGTCTAGCCGCTGGCCCGGAGGGCCGCCAATGCAGGCTCCATGCGGCGGCGCACGGAAACCGGGTTGCCGTGGCCGCACCGACCGTTCCTGGCCGGTGGCCGACGCACTCAGCCGGACTGACGGTTCTGCGCGCGGATCTGCGCCTCGACGCAGGCCACCGCCGTCATGTTGACGACGCGGCGCACGGTCGACTGCGGCATCAGGATGTGCGCCGGCTTGGCCACGCCCATCAGGATCGGCCCGATCACCACGCCGTCGGAGAGCATGCGGGTCATGTTGTAGGCGATGTTGGCCGCGTCCAGGTTGGGGAACACGAACACGTTCGCCTTGCCCTCCAGCCGCGAGTTCGGGAACAGCTTCTCGCGCAGCGAGGGCACCAGCGCCACGTCAGCCTGCATCTCGCCCTCCACCTCCAGCCGCGGCGCGCGGGCGCGGATCAGTTCCAGCGCCCTATTCATCTTCTTGGCGCCGCAGGTGTCGCGGCTGCCGAAGTTGCCGCCGGACAGCAACGCGATCTTCGGCGTAATGCCGAACAGCTTCAGCCGGATCGAGGCCTGCAGGGTCGCCTCGGCGATCCGCTCCGGGCAGGGGTCGTCCTGCACGTGGGTGTCGAGGTAGAAGAAGGTGCCCTTGTCGGTGGCCACCGCAGCCATCGCCGACGGCTCGACCACGCCGGCATCCAGGCCGATGATGTCGCGGATGTAGCGCAGCTTGCTCTGGTACTGGCCGACCAGGCCGCAGATCATCCCGTCCGCTTCGCCGCGCTCGACCATCAGCGCGGCGATCGCGGTGGGTCGCGAGCGCACCACCGCCTTGGCCATCGACGGAGTCACCCCGCGGCGCTGCATCAGCCGGTGGTAGTGCTGCCAGTAGTCGTCGAAGCGCGGGTCGGAGTTGATGTTGCAGATCTCGACGTCCACACCCAGCTTGATGCGCAGGCCGGCGCGCTTGATGCGCTTCTCGATCACCTCCGGGCGGCCGATCAGGATGGGTTTGGCCAGGCCTTCGTCGACCACCACCTGCACCGCGCGCAGCACGGTCTCTTCCTCGCCCTCGGCGTAGACCAGTCGCGCCGGCGCGGACTTGGCCCGCTCGAACACCGGCTTCATCAGCAGCCCGGTGCGGAACACGAAGCTGGTCAGCTGGTCGTTGTACGCGGCGAAATCCGCGATCGGCCGCGTCGCCACGCCCGACTCCATCGCCGCCCGCGCCACCGCCGGCGGCAGCTGGATCAGCAAGCGCGGGTCGAACGGCTGCGGGATCAGGTACTCCGCGCCGAAGCTGGGCGGCTTGCCGCCGTAGGCACGCGCACTGACGTCGGACGACTCGCGCCGCGCCAGCGCGGCGATCGCCTTGACGCAGGCGATCTTCATCGGTTCGTTGATGACCGTGGCGCCCACGTCCAGCGCGCCGCGGAACAGGTAGGGGAAGCACAGCGCGTTGTTGACCTGGTTCGGATAGTCCGAACGGCCGGTGGCCATGATGCAGTCCGGTCGCACCGCCTTCGCCTCTTCCGGGGTGATCTCCGGGTTCGGGTTGGCCAGCGCGAAGATGACCGGCCGCGCGGCCATGGTGGCGACCATTTCCGGCTTGAGGATGCCACCGGCGGACAGGCCGAGGAACACGTCCGCGCCCTCGACGACCTCCGCCAGCGTGCGTGCCTTGGTATCGCGCGCGTAGCGCTGCTTGTCCGGATCGAGGTTGGTACGCCCGCTGTGGATCACGCCGTCACGGTCGAACGCCAGGATATGCTCCGGCTTCACGCCCAGCGCCACCAGCATGTCGAGGCAGGAGATGCCCGCCGCGCCGGCGCCGGTGGTGGCCACGCGGATGTCCCCGATCTTCTTGCCGACCACGATCAGCGCATTGAGCAGCGCCGCGCCGACGATGATCGAGGTGCCGTGCTGGTCGTCGTGGAACACCGGGATCTTCATCCGCTCGCGCAGCTTGCGCTCGACGATGAAGCACTCCGGCGCCTTGATGTCCTCCAGGTTGATGCCGCCGAAGGTCGGCTCCAGGCTGGCGATGATGTCGACCAGCTTGTCCGGGTCGTTCTCGGCGATCTCGATGTCGAACACGTCGATGCCGGCGAACTTCTGGAACAGCACGCCCTTGCCTTCCATCACCGGCTTGGCCGCCAGCGGCCCGATGTTGCCCAGGCCGAGCACCGCGGTGCCGTTGGTGATCACCGCGACCAGGTTCGCGCGCGCGGTGTACTCGGCCGCCGTGGTCGGATCTTCGACGATCGCGTCGCAGGCCGCGGCAACACCGGGCGAGTAAGCCAGCGACAGGTCGCGCTGGGTCAGCAGCGAGGTGGTCGGGGTGACCTTGATCTTGCCGGGACGCGGCAGGCGGTGGTATTCCAGGGCGGCGAGACGCAGTTCTTCGGGCAGTGACATGGTTGCAGCTTTGCTTGAATGAGTCCCGTGATGTTATCAGGGACCACATGTCGGCACGCTGTCATGGCACCGGCTGCGGAAGTAGCCGCGGCAGTCCCGACACGCCAGGTCAGACGTCCAGCGACAGATCGCCGGCCTGCACCTTGCTCATGTGGATGCCGTTGACGAAGACCGAGAACGCCAGCTTGCCGGCCAGCCCGTGCACATGCTGCATCCACGGCGGCAGCCAGCGCGGCGGCAGGATCGCGCCGGATTCGAAGTGCGGCTGCAGCGCGACCACGTCGTGCAGGGTCAGCTTGCCGGCAAACAGATGCCGCAGCAGGTCCATCCGCCGCTGCCGCAACGCCCAGCGGAAGAACGTGTGCACGGTAAGCAGGCCGGACAGGTAGACGTTGTCCTTGGCGAACGCCGCACCGCCACCCAGCGGCACGCCGCGGAACACGCGCTGGGCCGAATGGAAACTGTCCGCCGCGTTCTGGCCGCAGGCGCTGAAATACTTGTAGACCTCGACGAAGTCGGCGCCATTGAGCGCCATGTCGATCGCCAGGATGCGCAGGCTGATGCGCTTGAGCCGGGCGATGTCGATCGCGCCGGACATCAGCTCGGCGAACACCGCCAGGCCTTCCTGGGTGGCGGTGACCCGCGGCGAAGTGCGCGCCAGCGAGGCCAGCAGCGGCTGCCGACGGCCGTTCAGCGCGGTCAACGAATGCACGAACGCCTCGTGCGCCAGCAGCTGGTGGCGGTCGTATGCGCTGAAGCTGGCGCCGCCGCGCAGGCGGATGCGGGTGGCGCCGGCGGCGGCCTTGGCGGTGAGCTCGGGGTCGACCTCGACACTGATGGTGCCCGCGCCGAAGAACTCGTCCAGAGTGGCGGCTAGGTCGCTGCGCAATACGTCGGCCGGCATGTTCACGCTGCTGTCGTCGGCCAGCAGGTCCGCGCCCAGTTCGTCGGACAGCTCGACGAAGTAGCGCGCCGCGTCGAGGTTGCTGCGCTGGCTGCCGGGGATGGTGTCGTCCGGCCGTCCATACAGCGCGATCGACGGCGCAGTGACGCCGGCGCTGCCGACCGACTCCAGCATGCCGGCGGCGATGCGCCAGGATTCGGCGGTGCGGCGCAGGTAATCGCCCAGCGGGTCGCTATCCGCCGGGTCACCGCCGCCCGCGGCCGCCTCGATCGCCGCCAGTTCGGCGCGCGCCGCGGACAGGTCCGGCCGAGCGTAGCTCACCTGCGGCAAGGCGAAGCGGCCGCCGGCGTAGTCCGCGATCATGCGGTCCTCCAGCGACGCCGGCCACGCCACCGTGGGCAGGATGCGGATGCCGCGCACCGCCGCCAGCAGGCGCTGGTCGAGCGCGGCGTAGCGCTGCAGCTGCGGCGCCACGGCGCCGTCCGCCGCGCTCATCGCGCGGCCCCACGCGACGCACCGGAACGACGGCGCGGCCCGGGACCTGACGACGACAACCGGCGCATGCCTGCCCTCCGCTGCAACGATGCCGCGATACTAGATGCTTTGGCGTGCCCCGTCCGCATGGCCACGCGCGCCGGCTCAATCCCGCTCGCGCTGCCCGCGATGGCCGTGCGGGCGTTCGCTCGGCCGGCCGCCACGCTGGCGGCGCAGGCGCGCTTCCAGGGTCGCCGCCTGCTCCTCGCGCTCATCGTGCAGCTTGAGGAAGCTGCGCCAGCGCCCCGGCGCCAGCTCGCCGCTGTCCAGCGCCGCCTGTACCGCGCAGCCCGGCTCGCTGCCGTGGCCGCAGTCGGCGAAACGGCATTGCTCGGCGAGCACCTCGATGTCGGCGAACAGGTCGAGGCTTTCCTCGCCGGTCAGCTTCAGCTCGCGCATGCCGGGGGTGTCGATCAGGCAGCCGCCCGAGGGCAGCTGCAGCAGCGCGCGATGGGTGGTGGTGTGGCGACCGCGGCTGTCGTGGCGGCGCACCTCGGCGGTAGCCATGCGGGCGATGCCGAGCAAGGTGTTGGTCAAGGTGGACTTGCCGGCGCCGGAGGAACCCACCAGCACCGCGCTGTCGCCCGGCTGCAGGTAGGCGGCCAGCGGCGCCACGCTGGTCGGGTCCTTGCCGTTCAGTGCGTGGATCGGCGTGCCCGCGGGCAGCCGCGCGCGCAGGGCGTCGAGCTGGGCGGCGGCGTCCTCGCGGGTATCGAGCTTGCTCAGCAGCACCACCGGCTGCGCGCCGGAGCCCTCGGTCAGCGACAGGTAGCGCTCGATCCGCGCCGGGTTGAAGTCGCCGTCCAGCCCGGTCAGCACCAGCACGTAGTCGATGTTGGCGGCGATCAGCTGGCGCTCGTAGCGCTCGCCCGCCGCCGCGCGCGACAGCAGCGTGCGCCGCGCCAGCACCTTGACGATGTGCGGCGGCCGGCCCGGCTCGACCTCGACGAAATCGCCGACCACCGGCCGCTCGGCCGGATCGAGGCCGCGCCTGAGAAAACGCCCGTCCGGCTGCGCGCCGAACAGGCTCTCGCCGTCGTGCAGCTCGTAGCCGGCGCGATGCTGGGCCACCACCCGCGCCAGCCGCAGCCCGGCGCCGGGCTGCGCGCCACCGCGCCAGCCGATGCGGCGCAGGCGTTCGATCGTTTCGGCTTCACTCATGGGGCGGATCGGTCGGCACGGTCCGGCGATTATGCCCTGCCTGAAGATTGCCCGACGATGAACCGGAAACCGGCTCAAAACCCGCTCGCGCTGCACTGCACCACGCTGCTAGCATCAGACCCGTCGAACCCATCCCAGGCAACAGAGGACACCAGCATTGGCCCCGATCACACCCAGTGCGCACCTGGCGGACGTGCGCTACGAAATCCGCGGCGCGCTGACCCGGCGCGCGCGCGAGCTGGAGGCTGCCGGCCTCGACATCATCAAGCTCAACATCGGCAACCCCGGCCGCTACGGCTTTGCGACGCCGGCGCACCTGCGCGAGGCGATCGCCGCCCACCTGCACGACAGCGAGGCCTACGGCCACGAGCAGGGCCTGGAACCGGCCCGCGAAGCGATCGCCGCGCAGCAGCGCGCACGCGGTGCGCGCGGCGTCGAGGCCGAGCGCATCTTCATCGGCAACGGCGTCAGCGAACTGATCGACCTGAGCCTGCGCGCGCTGCTGCAGGCCGGCGACGAGGTGCTGCTGCCCAGCCCCGACTACCCGCTGTGGAGCGCCGCCACCATTCTCAACGGCGGCCAGCCGCGCTACTACCGCTGCCTGGCCCGCGACGGCCACCTGCCCGATCCGGACGAGGTCGAGGCGCTGGTCACCCCGCGCACTCGCGCGCTGGTGCTGATCAACCCGAACAACCCCACCGGCGCGGTGTACCCGCGCGCGCTGCTGCAGCGGCTGGTGGACATCGCCGCGCGGCACCGGCTGCTGCTGCTGTCCGACGAGATCTACGACGAGATCCTGTACGACGGCGCCGCATTCCAGCCGCTGGCCGAGGTGGCCGGCGAGGTGCCCTGCCTCAGCTTCGGCGGCCTGTCCAAGGTGCACCGCGCCTGCGGCTACCGGGTCGGCTGGATGAGTCTGTCCGGTGCTCGCGCACGCACCACCGCGTACCGCGATGCGCTGCAGCTGCTGGCCGCGCTGCGCCTGTGCGCAAACGTCACCGCGCAGTGGGCGGTGCTGCCGGCGCTGCAGGACGCGCCCACGATCGGCACGCTGACCGCGCCCGGCGGGCGCCTGCACGAGGCGCGCCGGATCGTGCTGGAAGGGGTGGCGGCCAGCGACCATCTGGAACTGGTCGCCCCGGGTGGCGCGCTGTACGCGTTCCCGCAGGTACGCGCCGAGCGCATCCCCAGCTTCGACGACGAGGCCTTCGCGCTGCGCCTGCTGGAAGAGGAATCGGTGCTGGTGGTGCCCGGCAGCAGCTTCAACGTGCCGGGCAGCCGCCACTTCCGGCTGACCCTGCTGCCGCCGCCGGCGCAGCTGCGCGAGGTATTCGTGCGGATCGAGCGGGTGCTCTCGCGAATGGCGCATGAGCAGTCGCCCAACCCCGCCGTCGCGGTGGCCTGACCGCATGCCGAGCTGGCTCGCCCTCGGCGACTCCTACACCATCGGCGAAGCGGTGGCCACGCACGAGCGCTGGCCGGCGGTGCTGGCGCAGCGGCTGCGCCGGGCCGGCGCGCCGATCGGCGAGCCGCAGATCGTCGCCGTCACCGGCTGGACCACCGACGAACTGGCGCAGGGCATGGACGCCGCGCCGCTAGCGCCGCCCTACGCGCTGGTGACGCTGCAGATCGGCGTGAACAACCAGTACCGCGGCCGTCCGGCCGAGGACTACCGCAGCGAGTTCGCCGGCCTGCTGGCCCGCGCGATCATGCTGGCCGGCGAGCGCGCGACGCGGGTGGTGGTGGCGTCGATCCCCGACTGGGGCGTCACCCGCTTCGCCGCCAGGCAGGGCCGCGACGGCGCGCGCATCGCCGCAGAACTGGATGCCTACAACGCGATCGCCGGCGACGCCTGCCGCCGCGCCGGCGTGCGTTTCGTCGACGTCACCGGCATCTCGCGCCGGCACCCCAAACTGCTCGCCGAGGACGGCCTGCACCCTTCCGCCGCGCAGTACGTGCTGTGGGCGGAGGCGATCGAGCCGGGCGCGCGCGCGGCGCTTCGCTCCTGACCGCAACGACCCTGCAACCATTCCGCCATCGCACGGTGACGTGGCGATCGCACACTGGCGCCCCGGGCCACCACCGGGGAATGCGCCATGACCAGCCTGCACTGCCGCAGCGCCTTCATCTCCGACGTGCACCTGGGCACGCCGGACTGCAAGGCCGCCTACCTGCTCGACTTCCTGCGCCGGCTGCGCTGCGAGAAGCTCTACCTGGTCGGCGACATCGTCGATCTGGAGGCGCTGTCCCGCCGCCAGGGCTGGCGCGCCGAACACGGCGCGGTGATCGCCGAGGTGCTGGCGCTGGCGCGCCGCGGCGTCGAGGTGACCTACATCCCCGGCAACCACGACGCGCCCATGCGCAGCCTGCATGGGCAATGCATCGGCGGCGTGCGGATTGCGCTGGACGCCGTGCACATCGGCGCCGACGGTCGCCGCTACCGGGTCAGCCACGGCGACGAATTCGACCCGTGCGAGCTCGATCGAAGCCCGCTCGGCCGCCGCTGGATGCTGCAGCTCGGCGAGGCGATGCATCGACTCATCTGCTGGAGCAACCGCCGGCTGCATGCGCTGCGCCAGCGGCTGGAACTGCCGTACCTGCCGCTGTCGATCATCCTCAAGTCGCGCATCGCGCGGGCGCTGGCGTACATCCGCGCCTACGAGCAGCGCGTGGCCGCCGATGCGCGCGCGAGCGGCTTCGACGGCCACATCTGCGGGCACATCCACTTTGGGCACGTGCGCGAGCTGGACGGCGTGCTCTATCTCAACGACGGCGACTGGGTCGAGCACTGCACCGCGCTGATCGAGGACCATACCGGCGCCATGGAGCTGATCCACTGGAGCGAGCAGCCCACCGCGCTGGGCCGGGCCAGCCGCGAACTGGTGTGGCCCTCGCCGGCCGCGGTGCTGGCACTGGCGCCGCTGGGCGCGCGCCGGCACGACCTTGGCGAACTGCACCGGGCCGCCTGAGGCGGGCGGGCTTGAAGGCCGGCGGGATCGCCGCATATCGGACGGCGTATCATTGTGCTTCTTCCCCGGAGTTTCCTATGTCCCTCGACGCCGCCACCCGCGAACGTATTGAAACCCTGCTCAAGGACCACCGCGTGGTGCTGTTCATGAAGGGCGACCGCCAACAGCCGATGTGCGGCTTCTCCGCCGCCGCCACCAACACGCTGAACGAGCTGCTGCCGGAGTACCACACGGTCAATGTGCTGGACGATCCGGAAATCCGCGAAGGCATCAAGGCCTACGGCGACTGGCCGACCATCCCGCAGCTGTACGTCGAAGGCGAGCTGGTCGGCGGCGCCGACATCATCCGCCAGATGTACGGCAGCGGCGAGCTGCACGCGCTGTTCGGCATCGCCGCACCGGACCGTACCCCGCCGGAAATCACCATCACCGACGCCGCCGCCGAGGCGATCCGCCAGGGTACCGCCGGCGCGCAGGGCATGGCGCTGCACCTGGAGATCGGCCCCGACCACAGCGCCGGCTTCCAGCTGGCGCCGGCTGGCGAACACGACATCGTGGCCACGGCAAACGGGCTGGAGGTCCACTTCGACCCGGCCAGCGCGCAGCGCGCGAAGGGCATCGTAATCGACTGGGTCTCCACCGTGCAGGGCGAGGGCCTCAGCCTGAAGTTCCCCGGCGCCGTCGAGATCAAGTCGCTCAGTGTGCAGCAGCTGCAGCAGCGTCTGGCCGCCCATGACATCACCTTGGTCGACGTGCGCCCCGCCGCCGACCGCGCCGTGGCCGCGCCGCTGGCGCAGGCCCGGGTGCTGGAAGAGGAAGGCTACGAAAAGCTGGCCAGCCTGCCAAAGGACACCGCGCTGGCCTTCATCTGCCACCACGGCATGTCCAGCCGCGCCATGGCCGAACGCTTCGCCGCGCACGGCTTCAGCAATCTGCACAACGTGGAAGGCGGCATGGACGCGTGGGCCAGCGAGATCGACCCGGGCGTGCCGCGCTACTGAGCGGCATCGCAGCCGGCCGACACGGGAAAACGGCGCCTCGAGGCGCCGTTTTCGCTGGAGCCGATGCGGCGCCGATCAGGCCGGGTCGGCGGCCAGCTCGCACGACGCGTTGAAGTCGCCGATGGCCTCGACCAGGTCGGTCACCGCCGCCCGCTCCGCCTCGGTCAGGTCGGGGTTCCAGCTGTCCAGGATCAGCACCACGCGGGTGAACGGACTGCGGTTCCAGGCCTCGTGCTCGAAGGTGTCGTCGAACGTGACGCAACTTCCCTCGCGCCAGGAGTGGATCTGCCCGGCCACGCGCAGCGCACAGTCGGACGGCACGATCAGCGGCAGGTGGGTGACCAGGCGGGTGTTGGTCACGCCGCGGTGCGGCAGGATATGGGTGCCCGGGCGCAGTACCGAAAACAGCGCTTCCGGCGCATGGTCGCGGATGCGCACCAGCGGCACCGCATCCAGCACAGCGCTGGTGCGCGGGCAGGCGGCGCAATGATCCTCGTAGCGGTCGCCATGGCGATGGAAGAAGTAGGCATCCCATGCGGCGGCGTGGCCATCCGACCCGCGCAGCATCGACTGCGCCTGGGCGGGGTCGTCCACGCCGAGGAAGGATTCCAGCGGCTGCTCGCTCGCCAGCACGGCCAGCAGTTCTTCGCGCACCGCCGCAGCAGCCGCCTCCAGCGTCTCGTGCCAGGGAAAGCGCTCACGCGGATAGAACGGCTGGCTGGGGACGTCGGGAAAATAGAGGAACAGCGGACGCTGGCGCGGATCGATCGACGGCATCGGCTCCAGCCCGAGATGGATCGCCAGCGCACGATCCACCCGGCGCAGCTCGGAGCGGCCGTAACGCTCGCGCAACGGCTCCAGCGCCGCATCGAACAGGCGCCTGCGCCCGGCATTGGCGTAACTCATGGCGTACTTCACCGGCTCGCGCAGGCCGGGCGCGGTGGTCGCGTCACTGAGCCAGCGGCCCTGCTCCTGCGCGCTACGCACCGCCATGAAGTAGGCGGTCAGCGCCTGCTGCTCCTGCCCCAGCTGCTCCAGCGCGATACCCAGGCGCAACCGCGCCAGGAACATGCGCGGCGCCACCGCCAGCGCCCGTTGAAGGTAGCTGGCGGCGGCCTCGAAGTCGCCGCCAGCAAGATGCACGTTGCCCAGCTGGTGAGCCACGCCGGGATGGTCGGGATGCGCCCGCTCGGCCCGGTTCAGCAGCAGTATCGCCTGCGGCGCGTTGCGCTGGGCCAGCTCGCGGTCGGCCAGGAAGATCAGTGCGTCGACGTCATTGGGCTCGTGCTCGAGCAATTGCCGACAGGAGGATTCCGCCGCCGCCATCTGTCCGCCCTGCAACTGCACGCGAACAGTCTCCCGCAATGACGACACGGGGTCGGGCGAAGAGGAAACGCTCATCGATGGTGCTCCGCGGGTTGTGCCATGCCACTGCCGCCCGCACGAAGCGGACCGTCGCCGAGCAGGCATAATAGCCGTTCGCGGCGCTGCCGCGCCCACCACACACACGGAGCCCGGATGTCGGCACGACTGCATGGCCTCACCCCTGACCTGACGCGGGCCGTATCCGCCGTCGCGCGGGCGCTCGACGACGGCCGTCTCGATGTCGCGACCGCGCGCATGGCGCCACTGCTCGCCGGCCAGCCCGATCACCCCGAAGTGCAGCGCCTGCACGCCGGCATCCTGGGCATGCAGGGGCGCCACCAGGAGGCCATCGCGCTGATGCGGACGGCACTCGCCGGCCACCCGGACGATCCGATCTACCTCAACACGCTGGCCACCCTGCTCGGCCAGGCCGGCGAATACGACGGCGCCATCGATGCCCTGCGGGCCGCCTGCCGGCTGCAGCCGGACATGGCGCTGGCCTGGTACAACCTCGGCGTGATGCTGACCCGCAGCGTGCGCAACGACGAGGCCGAGGCCGCCCTGCGCCGCGCGGTGGAACTCGACCCGCACGCCACCGACGCACGCGCACTGCGGGCGGACATGCTGCGCATGCGCGGGCAACCAGCCGAAGCCGCCGCCGAATACCGGCGTGTGCTGACCGAACGGGCATGGGCCGGCATGGCGTGGTGGGGGCTGGCCGATCTGAAGACCACGCGCATGGGCGAGGCCGACGTCGCCGCCATGCGGGCCGCGCTGCGGGAACCGCGCGCCACCGACGACGACCGCATCGCGATCGGCTTCGCACTGGCGCGCGCGCTGGACGATCAGGGCCAGTACGCCGAATCACTGCAGGCGATCGCCACGGCGAACACCATCGCGCGGCGACGCCAGCAGTGGAACGCCGCCGGCTACTCGGCGGCGATCGACGCCCTGGCGGCGGCCTTCGATCCGCCGCCGGCGGGCGCGGACGAGCCCGGCCTGGGGCACGAGGCGATCTTCATCGTCGGCCTGCCGCGCTCCGGCTCCACGCTGGCCGAGCAGATCCTCGCCTCGCATCCGCAGGTGGAGGGCACCGGCGAGCTGCCGGACCTGCCGCAGGTGCTGGCCGAGGAGTCGCGCTGGCGCGGGCAGCCGTTTCCGCGCTGGGTGCCGCACATGCAGCCCGCCGACTGGTCGCGACTTGGCCACCGCTATCTCGAACGCACGGCCCATTGGCGCAAGCACCGCCCGCGTTTCACCGACAAGCTGCCGAGCAACTGGATCTACGCCGAAGCCATCCGTGCCATGCTGCCGGGGGCGCGCATCGTCGGCTGCCGTCGCGACGCGCTGGAGACCTGCTTCTCCTGCTATCGCCAGCGCCTGGACAACAACGAGTACAGCCGCGACTTCGGCGACCTGGCCAGTTTCTGGCGCAACTGCGAGCGCAGCCTGCAGCGGCTCGCCGCGCGCCATCCGCAGGCAGTGCTGCTGCACGACTACGAGGCGCTGCTGGCCGAGCCGGAAGCCCGCATCCGCGCCTTGCTGGACTTCTGCGGGCTGCCGTTCGACCCGGCCTGCCTGAGTTTCCATGAAAATACCCGCGAGGTGCGCTCGCCCAGCGCCAGCCAGGTGCGCCAGCCACTGCGCGGCGACACCGCGCACAGCACACGCTATGGCGCCCTGCTCGACCCGCTGCGCACCGCGCTCGGCCAGCCGCCCTGGCAGGCCTGAGCGCATCCGCGGAAGCGCCCATGACGCCGACCACGCCTGCACTTCCGGATGAGCAGCTGTTGCTGCAAGCCGCGCAGGCGCAGATATTGCGTGGCGACGTGGCGGCTGCGGCGAACACGTTGGAAGCGGCCGTCGCTGCTCATCCTGGATCCGACGAGCTTGCGCTGGCGCTCGCAGGCCTGGCGATCCAGCGGGGCGATCGACCCAGCGCCGAACGGCGCCTGCGAGGCATCCTGCAGCGCACGCCGGACCATCTGCCCGCCGCCTTCGTGCTGGCGCGCCTGCTGCGCGAGCAGGGCCGGATGGTGGCCGCCGGCGAGGTTCTGACCAGTGCCAGCACGGCCAGCACGGCCCGCACGGCCAGCTTGGAGCAGCGGATCACCGCAGTGGAGTTGCTCGACGACTGCGGGCGCCAGGCGCAGGCGCTGCAGCTGTGCACAGACGCCTTCGCCCGCGGCCTCGACGATCCCCGCCTGCGCGCGCACGCCGGCGCGCTGGCATCGCAGCTGGGACGCTTCGACGAGGCGCGCCTGCACCAGCAGGCGGCGCTGGCCGGCAGCCCGCTGGCGCTGGAATGGCACGTCCCGCTCGGCCTGGCCGGCCTGCAGCGCTACCGCGACCGCCGGCATCCGGACCTCGCGCTGTTCGAACACCACCTGGCGCGCAACGACCTGAGTCCGCACGCGCGCAGCGGCCTGCTGTTCGCACTGGGCAAGGCCTGCGACGATCTCGGCGAGCATGCCCGCGCCGCCGCTGCCTGGGCCGAGGCCAACCGCCTCGTGCGCGAACGGCAGCCATGGAACCGCAAGGCATGGCGGCGCAGCGTGGAACTGCGGCTGACGCGGCCGGCGCCGCCCGTCCAGCCGGCAGGGGACCACGCGTGGACGCCTGTCTTCATCGTGGGCATGCCGCGGTCCGGCAGCACGCTGCTGGCCGAACAGCTGGCCCAACACCCGGCGGTGCGGCATCGCGGGGAGCTGCCCTGGCTGCCGACGCTAGCAGCACGCCTCGATGCCATCGCCTCGGAGCGCGAACGCGCCGCGCAGATGCCGCTGGCCGCCACGGCCTATGCGGCCCAACTGGTGCAGGACGATGCCCCCGCGCGCTGGTACATCGACAAGCAGCCGCACAACGACATGCACGTAGACCTGATCCTCGCGCTGTTCCCGCAGGCGCGGGTGATCCATTGCCGCCGCAACGCCCGGGACAACGCACTCTCGCTGTGGATGCAGTCGTTCCATCCCGGCACGCAGGACTTTGCCGGTGATTTCGCCGACATCGCGGCGGTCATCCACGGCACACGGCGGCTGATGGCGCACTGGCAACGGCGTTACCCGACCGCCGTGCGCGAAGTGCGTTATGAAGACCTGGTCGCCGACCCCGCCAGCTGCATCGGCGCCCTGGCCGACTGGCTGGGGCTGCCCGCCGCCATCCCGCCCATGGCGCCCGGCCAGGAACGCGCCATCAACACGGCCAGCCTGTGGCAGGCGCGCCAGCCCGTGCACTCCCGCTCGGTGCAGCGCTGGCGCGCCTACGCCACACTGCTGCCGGAGCTCGCACGGATGGCGGACGACTGAGCATCAGCCACCAGCGGATTCGTCGGCGTCCGCGACCGAATAGCCCCAGTGCCGGAGCATCGGATCGAGGATCGGCAGCGCCGGTGCCAGCGCCTCGCGATAGCGCTTCCAGCGATCGAGCCCCTTGCGGTTCACCGGCTGGGTGACCTGTGCGTAGCTCGGCGTGGCGATGAAGCCCTTGTCGCGCGCGTGGCGATCGAAATGCAGCAGCGGCGTGGCGTCCTCCAGGCCGAGGAAGTCGGCGATGCGCCGCGTCTGTGCAGCCGGGTCGGCCACCAGATCCTCGTAGCGGGAAACGAACACGTTCGGCTGGAACAGCGCCACGTCGTGCAGCCAGCACTCCATCGCCGTCACGTAGGCGGTGGCCAGCTTCTCCATCGAGGCGCACGCCACCGCCAGCACGGCGGCGCGGAAGTTCTGCATGTAGTTGCTGACCAGCACGTCGCACGGATGACGCAATGCGAGGATGAATTTCGCCTCGGGGAACAGCCGATGGATCAGCGGCAGCCACAGCATGTTCAGCGGATTCTTGTCGACCAGCTGCGCGCTCCAGCGCCGCTGGATCTTCGAGCAGACCAGGCTCACGTAACCCTTGCGCAATTCGTCGCAGGCATGCTGGTCGAGCTTGTGCAGATCCTGCGGCACCGTGATGCCGTGATCGGCGAGCTGGTCGGAGAGAATCGTGAAGAACGGCCGCTCGTCCATCGACTGCAGTGCCGGATGGGCGTCGAGCATCAGTTCCAGCAGGGTCGTGCCCGAGCGCGGGTAGCCCACGATGAATACGGGCGAGCTCGTGCTGTCGGGCCCTTGCAGCACCGGCCAGCGCCGGAACTCCTCGGCGCCGATGCGTTCCACCGCGGCCGGAAGCACCGGCGCAGCGGGGTCGAAGCGACGCGGCGCGTTGCGCTTCAGCTCCTCGATCTGGCGCGCATGCGCCTCGTGCAGCGCGGCGATCGCGCCCGGGTAATCGCGCAGCTTGTCGCAGGCCTCGGCCAGGGAGAAGAAATGCGCATAGTCGTCGGCTGTGCGCGGTCCGGCTTGCTCAAGCAGCCGCCGCGCCTGCCCCGTTTGCCCGCGGCGCAACGCCAGCTTTGCGCGCTGGTGGACGATCTCCAGCTGCGCCTCGGCGTCCAGTGCCGGATGATTTCGCTCCACCTGGTCGAGCAGGGCCGCGCTGCCGTCGAGGTCGTTGACGCGTTCATAGACCGCGGCCAGCAACAGACGCGCCGGCAGATGGCCGGGGCTGCGCTCCAGCAGCTCCTCCAGCAACACGCGGGCAATGTTCGCCTCGCCGAGCACCAGTTGCAGGTCGGCGAGTTCCAGCTGCAGCGGATCGTCCAGCGAGGTCCAGTCGCGCCAGGGACGGAGCAGCTCTTCCGCGCGCGAGTCGCGGCAGGCTGAACAGGCGCGCGCGGCATGAATGCGTACAGCCGGCGCTGCCGGGTCCAGCGCATGGGCGCGCAGCAGCGTGTCGCGGGCGGCCGGGTAATCCTTTCGTTCGAGCTGCAGCAGGCCCAGGTTGGTCAGCTGTTCCTCGTTGTCCGGCGCCAGTGCGATCGAACGCAGATAAGCGTTCTCGGCTTCCTGTACGCGCCCCGCCTCACGCAGCGCGGTCGCGTAATTGCCCCAGTGCAGCGAGTCGTCGGGGTGCTTCTGCGCCAAGGCCGCGTAAACCTCCAGCGCCTCGGCCAGGCGCCCCTGCTGCTGCAGGCCGATCGCCAGGAACAAGGCGAGGTCTGGATCGTCGGGACGCTCGGCCAGGGCGGCTCGGGAAAGGCGCTCCACCTCGGCCGGCCGGCCGCTTTGCAGGGCGCTGAGAATGTCGTTGATCACGGGAGAGGCAACTATCCAAAAAAGAAGAGCCGCGCGGGTTGCCCGCGCGGCTCGTCAGCTTCAGCTACTCAGTGCTGTCCAGTCAATCAGAACGACACCGTCACGCGGCCCCAGAAGTAGCGGCCCTGCAGGTCGAAGTCGCTCGGATCGGTGTTGGCGTTGAGGGTGTTGTTGGCGTACAGGAACGGCGGCTGCTTGTCGAACAGGTTGTTCACGCCAAAGTCCAGGCGCGTGTTGAACTGTTCGATGTTGTAGCCGATCGACACGTCGTTGTAGATCGTCGCGCCGTACTTGAACACCACGCCCGGCAGGTTCTGCACCGGGTTGGTGTCCTGCGACGGGCTCTTCGAGCCGTTGCGGAACGCGCCGATGTAGCGCATGCGCCAGGAAGCGCTCCAATCGCCCAGGTCCCAGTTCACGAAGCCGTTGCCGCGCCAGCGCGGGAACAGGCACACGCCGCCACCGCTCGGGCAGGTCGACGCCTGGCTGGAGCCGAACGGCATAAAGTGGCCGGCGTCGTGGAACACCGTGTTGGCACTGGTGCCCGGCGCGGTCTGCTGGTCATAGCGCGACATGTAGGTCCCATCCAAGCCCACCACGAACTTGCCGAACGAGAATTCCGGCAGCTTGTAGCGAGCCGAGAAGTCGACACCCGCCACGTCCGTGCGGCCCAGGTTGCCGGTCGGCTCGATGATCTGCGCGATCTGGCCGGGGTTGGCGCTGCCGGTCGGGAAGCGGCTGACCAGCGGGCAGTACTGGTTGAGGCCGGCGTAGCAGAGGTCGAGCACGGTCTGCGCGCCGATCGAGGAGATCGTGTCCTTCAGGTACAGGTGCCACGCGTCGACACTGAGCGACAGCCCCGGCACGTAGCTCGGCGAGTAGACGAGGCCGAGGTCGAACGACTTGCCCTTCTCCGGCCCCAGCGGGAACCCGGCGTACTTCGAGCCGGAGGAAATGCCCTTGATCTGCTGGCCGAGCGCCGCGTCCTGGTTGACGAAGCTGCCATCGGTCGGCACGCCCACGCAGGCCGGATTGGCGGTGGTGATGTGGTCGCAGGGGTCGCTGCTGAGCTTCGGTGCGTCGCTGATCGGCGCGCCGAAGACGTTGCCGATGGTCGGCGCACGGAACACCTCGGACACCGTGCCGCGCAGCAGCAGGTCGGTGATCGGGCGGTATTCCACCGCGAACTTCTTGTTGTTGGTGCTGCCGAAGGTGCTGTACTTCGAGTAGCGGTCACCGATGGTGACGTTCAGCGACTGTGCGAACGGCATGTCGGTCAGGATCGGCACGAACACCTCGGCGTAGGCCTCCTTCACGTTGTAGCCGCCACGCAGCGGCGAGCTGCACTGGCTGCCCAGGGTGCAGTTGCCGGTGGACGGATCGATCAGCAGCAGCGGATCGATTTCCGCGCGGGTGTACTCCTTGCGGTAGGAAGCGCCCGCGGCCAACTGCACGGTACCGGCCGGCAGATCGAACACGCCGCCGTTGACGTCGGCCGAGTACACGCGCTCGATGTTGAACTGGTTGCTGATCGCCGGCACCGCGGCCGCCTGGAGGGCCGCCACCGAGTTCGGGTCGAACAGATTGAACGGGTTGAACGGCATGCAGCCGGCCGCGCCAGAATTGCAAACCACCTTGCCGGAGGCAGCATCCAGACGCGACGGACCCAGGTCCTTGTTGATCTTGTCCTGGTTCGGCAGGCCGCGGGTGATGGTCTGCTGCGAGAAGTGGCCGTAACTCATGCCCACGTCCCAGTTCCAGTCGTGGTTCAGCAGGTTGAAGTCACCCTTGAAACCGGTGTGGATCTGGTCGGTGGTGGTGCCGTAGTTGGCCGCGCGGCTGCCGGCGGACACCAGGCGTGCACGGTAGTCCAGACCGGCCGCCGAATACTCCCGGCCGAACGGGTTGTAGTACGCATCCTTGGAGATCACCGCACCGTACAGGCTGCCCAGCAGCGCCGGGGCCAGCTGGAAGCCCGAGCTGGTCTTGTTGTGGTACGCGTCCATGTAGGCCTGGACGTGGTCGCCCAGGTTGTAGGTGCCCTTCAGCCACAGGCTGGTGCGCTCCTGCGGGGTCTGGATCAGGTTGACCGCCGCATAGTTGTACTTGTCGGCATTGGTGAAGCAGTGGTAGTCGGTGGCGATGTTCTGGCCACTGGCGCCCGGATTCAGCGCCACGTTCTTGCAGTTGTACTGTCCCGGGCCGGTGCCCCGATACTGGGTCGGCAACTGGACGCGCCCGTAGGCCGGGAAGCTGGAGCCACCGACGTAGCTGTAGATCGGGGTCTGGCTGCTGCCGTAGATCGACACCGCGTTCTTGGAGAAGTCGCGGTTCTTGGCCAGCACAGCTTCGGTCTTGTTGTAGTCGACGCCGCCCATGATGCTGCCCTTGTCGGACGTCTGGCCGAACGTGAACCGGTAACCGGTCGTAGCGCCATCATTGTGGTCGGACTCGCCGTAGGTCGCCGAGAACTGGGCGCCCTGGTAGTCCTTCTTCAGGATGAAGTTGACCACGCCGCCGATCGCGTCGGAGCCGTACACCGAGGAGGCGCCGTCGGTCAGTACTTCGATGCGCTCGATCATGTCGGCCGGGATCGAGTTCGGATCGCTGTTGATGATGCGCTTGCCGTCGATCAGGATCAGGGTGCGCTGAGCGCCCAGGCCGCGCAGGCCGATGCTGCTGCCGCCGGTGCCGCCGCTGTTGTTGACCTGCGGGTTGATGTTGCCGCCGGTCACCGCCGGCAGCTGCTGCACGATGTCGCCCAGCGTCAGCTTGCCGGTGGCCTTGATCTGCGCGGCATCGATGGTCACGACCGGGTTGGACGTTTCCAGGTCCACGCGACGGATGTGCGAGCCGGTGACCACGACGGTCTGCAGTGTCTGGGCCTTTTCCTGGCTGGGCTTGCTCGTGTCCTGGCTACCCGTGTCCTGGGCGAAGACCGTGCCCGAGGTACCTACTGCGATGACCGCACCCAACGAAAGCGCGAGGCGGACTGATGAAGAAAGTTTTGTGACCCCAAGTTTCATGAAAACACCCTCCGATTAATTTTTGTCGTAAGCCGGAATCTGCATGAGTCCTGCCCCGAAACACCATCCGACCGGGTTGCCGAACCCCTGACCCGGGGAACCCAGACCGGGCCGATACTAACAGGCAAATAACACTCTGTGCGAGCTTGCATCACTGGCAGACCTTGCCGAGGCGGCTTGGTGGTCGTCCACGCGTCCCGCGGTTCGGCCGATGCAGCCGGCGTTCCGACGGCTACTGTATTACGCGGTGTTTACATCTTGTCAACTATTTCAAAACACGAAACTTCTTGCGTTTTGTGCCGGATCCGCCCCCGATAGCGGTGGCCACGCGATTCCACGCGAGCCCCGCGGCGTCCGATGGGCTCAGAGCTTGTGAAGAAAACCACATCCTGTGGTTTTCTTTGATCGCGAGTCCGGTACGCGCCCGGACTCGGTCACATGAAACAGTCACTGGCGTGACTGTTTCATGTCCGGCCAGCGGGCAACTGCTCCTGCGTTGCCTCAACTCGGGCATCGGGCAACTGCTCCTGCGTTGCCTCAACTCGGGCATCCATGCCCTCGCCATGCCCTCGCGGTGGCCGGTCTGAGAGGTTGAAAAAATCACAACCTCTCAGTCCGTCTCCGCCTCGGCCTCGAAACGCAGGTGCTTCACGCTGCGGCCGTTGCGGCGCACCAATTTGAGTGCCTCGATGCCGATGCGGATATGCGCCTCGACGAATGCCGAGGTGATCCGGCGGTCGCTGGCCTCGGTCTTCACGCCTTCCGGGATCATCGGCTGGTCGGAAACCAGCAGCAGCGCGCCGCACGGGATGCGGTTGGCGAAGCCGGCGGCGAAGATGGTCGCGGTTTCCATGTCCACCGCCATGCAGCGGGTACGCCGCAGGTAGTCCTTGAACGCCTCGTCGTGCTCCCACACGCGCCGGTTGGTGGTGTACACCGTGCCGGTCCAGTAGTCGTGGCCGAGGTCGCGGATCATGGTGGAGACCGCGCGCTGCAGCTGGAACGCCGGCAACGCCGGCACCTCCGGCAGCAGGTAGTCGTTGCTGGTGCCCTCGCCGCGGATCGCCGCGATCGGCAGCACCAGGTCGCCGAGCTGATTCTTCTTCTTGACCCCGCCGCACTTGCCGAGGAACAGCGCGGCCTTCGGTCCGATCGCGCTGAGCAGGTCCATCATGGTGGCGGCGTTGGGGCTGCCCATGCCGAAGTTGATCAGGGTGATGCCGTCGGCGGTGGCGCTCGGCATCGGCCGGTCGCGCCCCTGTACCTCCACGCCGTGCCATTGCGCGAACAACTCCACGTAGTGGCCGAAGTTGGTCAGCAGGATGTGCTCGCCGAACTGCTCGAGCGGCACGCCGGTGTAGCGCGGCAGCCAGTTGGAGACGATTTCCTGTTTGCTTTTCATGAGTGAAGCGATGCCCGGTGGGGTTGCCGGCGACGCCACGCCGGCGGGATGCCAGATCAGTCGCGCCATCTTAGAGCCTGTTCGCACGCACCCGGCGACGACGCTGCCGCACCGGCGTGCCACCGCGCGCGACCATCGGCGAATGCCGCTACAGCAGCCACCATGCTATGTTTCCCCTGCCATTGATGATCGGGGGGTCACGCGATGAGGATGGGCCTGGCAATCGATGCATCCTGCGACCTGCCGCAGGAATTCCTGCAGGAGCACCGTGTCGCGATCATGCCGATTACCGTGCGGCTGGACGGCGAGGTCTTCATGGACGACCGCAACGCGGCCGAGATCCAGCGCTTCATCGACCGCCGCCTGGGCCACCGCAGCCACTCGGCGGAGACCGAGCCCTGCCCGGTGGAAGAGGTGCAGAAGCTGTTCCTGGAAAAGCTGGTGCTGGAGCAGGATTGCGTGTTCTGCCTGACCATCACCGCCACCCGCAGCCCGATCAACGAGAACGTCAACAGGGCCAGCTTCGCGATCCTGAAGAACTACCGCCAGGTGCGCGAGAAGGCCGGCGTGACCGGTCCGTTCATGATGCGCGTGGTGGACACCGGCAACGTCTTCACCGGCGCCGCCCCAGCCGTTTGCGAAGCGGCCCGGCTGATCGCCGCCAACGAGCCGCCGTCGACGATCCGCGAACGCCTGGTGCACATCGCCAACCACAGCTACGGCTACATGCTGCCGCGCGACCTGATTCACCTGCGCAACCGCATCAAGAAGCGCGGCGACCGCAGCGTCAGCCTGCTCAGCGCGATGGTGGGCACCGCGCTGGACATCAAGCCCATCCTGCGCTGCTTCCGCGGCGAGACCAGCCCGGTCGGCAAGGTGCGCGGTTTCGACCAGGGCGCAGAGGCACTGTTCGGCTACGTGGCGCGGCGGGTGCGCGCTGGCCTGCTGGTGCCGGTGGTCTGCGTCAGCTATGGCGGCGACCTGGAGATGCTGCCCCACTTGCCGGGCTATACCGAGCTGCGCCAGGCCTGTGCGGAATGCGGCGTCGAACTGATGGCGGCGCCGATGAGCATCACCGGCATGGTCAACGTGGGCGAAGGCGCGGTGACCGTCGGCTTTGCCGCCGAGGAGCACGAGGCCGAGTTCTGAGGCAGCCGCTCAGAGGGTGTCGACAAAACAATCAGCTTGCGAGTCTAGTGGCGGGGATACGCGCTTCGACTAACCAGACCCAAGCCACCGGCGCCCATGCGGAGCGATCATGGTGCACCATCAGTCGCCGGGCGCGCTCGTTCCAGGCATGGGTGCGCTCAACAACCCAGCGTTTGGCAAGGACGACGAAGCCTTTGGCCACGGGGTCGGGCAGTAGCGGAAGCTGTGCACCCTGCCACGATCCCGTGTTGCGGTTTTGCGGGTGGCGAACGATCTCGACCTTCAAGCTCGGGTGCGCGGCCTCGATGCCTTCCTTGCACTTGCCGGCGTAGGCGCCGTCGGCATAGAGCTTGAGCAGTCCAGGAACCTTGGCAACGGCTTGATCCACAACGGCGGGCGCGGCATCGCGATCCTGCACACTGGCGGCGGTCACGCTCACCGCCAACAACCACCCGAGCGTGTCCACCAACAGGTGGCGTTTGCGACCCTTGACCTTCTTGCCGGCGTCGCGTCCAGTCATGCCGCCTTGCGCGCTGCTGCGGTTGCTTTGTGCGTCGATCACGCCGGCCGTGGGCTCGGGCTTGCGGCCTTCGCGTTCCCGCCACTGGGCGCGCAGACGATCATGCATGGCTTCGAACAAACCGGCCTTCGCCCAGCGGCTGAACGTCTTGTGGACACTGGCCCACGGCGGGAAGCTCTTGGGCAGCAAGCGCCAGGCGCACCCCGTGCGCACCACATAACAACAGGCGTCGACGACGCGTTTGCGCGCATAGCTTACGGGCCGCCCCTGCCCGCCATCGCGCTCGAACAAGTCAGCCACCCACGCCCATTCCGCGTCGGTCAGGTCGGTGTTCATGCCGCTGGCACCTTCCTTGCGCCGATGCCTTGCCGTATAGCCATAGCGTTGGGGTGCACCATCCGCCGGCGTGGGTTCCGGCTTGGCGATGGCAGGCTTCGCCTTGTGGATACCGGCCTGCCGCAGCGCCTTGCGCACCGTGGCCGAACAGACCTTGACCTTCGTTTGCTCACGCAACGCGCCGGTCACCTCGTCCAAGGTCGCGTGCGGCGATGCCTTCACGATGGTACGCAAGGCGGTGACATGCCCTGCGTTCAGGCTCGGCTTGCGCCCTCGTTTCACCGGCGTCGCCTCGGTCTTGCTCATTCAAACCCGCCCAAAGTGCCTGTTTACGGCATGTTCGCAGCCTATTTTTATTTTGTCGACACCCTCTCAGAGCTTGTGAAGAAAACCACATCCTGTGGTTTTCTTCGATCGCGAGTCCGGTACACGCCCGGCCCTCGGGCAACTGCTCCTGCGTTGCCTCAACTCGGGCATCCATACCCTCGCCATGCCCTCGCCGTGGCCAGCCTGAGAGGTTGAAAAAATCACAACCGCTCAGAAGCCGTAGTTCAGGAACCCGCCGTCCACCGCCAGCACCTGGCCAGTGATGTAGCTGGCCGCCGGCAGGCACAGGAAGGCGATCGCCGCGGCCACTTCCTCCGGCTCGCCGATGCGCTCCAACGGGGTGCGCTCGAGCACCTCGTCCAGGTAGTCGGCATCGGCCAGCGCCGGATCGGTGCGCTGGGTGCGGATGTACCACGGCGCCACCGCGTTGACGCGGATGCCGTCCACCGCCCATTCGGCGGCCAGGTTGCGGGTGAGCTGGTGCAGCGCCGCCTTGCTCATGCCGTAGGGCGAACCGGTGCGCACGTGGGTGATGCCGGAGACCGAACCGACGTTGACGATCGCCGCGTTCGCGTGCTGCACCAGCTGCGGATGCGCCAGCCGGCACATTTCGAAGGCGGAGAACAGGTTCTGCTCGAAGATCGCGCGGTAGTCGTCCTCGCGGTAGTCCAGCGTGGCCCCGGGCTGGTTGCCGCCAGCGTTGTTGACCAGCAGCGACACCGGCGCGCCGAGGTCGGCGATCCAGTCGAACACCGCCAGGCGGTCCTCCGCCTCGGTCAGGTCCGCGCCGAACGCCAGCACCTCGACGCCGGCGAACTCGTCGGCCAGCTCCACCCGCACCTGTTCGAGATAATCCTCGTCGCGCGCCACCAGCAGCAGGTCGGCGCCCAGCCCGGCCAGCTCGCGCGCGGTGGCGTAGCCGATGCCCTTGCTGGCGCCGGTGATCAGGGCGGTGTGGCCATGCAGTTGCCAGGCGTCGAGGCGGCTGTTCATGGGCGCAGCTTAGAGCCTGCCCAATACCTCCGCATAGCCCGCGGTGCCTTGCCAGCCGGGCCGCCGCGGCGGGACACTCGGCGCCGCCGATTCCCCACGAGAACCGCCATGAAGCTGCTGCCGCCCCTGCTTTGCGTCCTCGCCCTCGCCGCCTGCTCCGGCAAACCGCCGGAGCCGCAGGCCAAGCCCGCGCAACAGGTGGCCACGCCGTTCGACGAGATGAAGAAGGCCGAACAGCGCGCCAAGGACGTGCAGAAGACGGTCGACCAGCAGGCCGAGGAACAGCGCAAGCAGATCGAGGCGCAAACGCAATAGGCCCCTCGTGCACAACAGCTCTTCGTAGAGGCGGGCACGGCCCGCCAGCTCTTCCACGATCCGCGCCAGGAGCGGCGGGCAGTGCCCGCCCTACGATGCTGTAACGAACGGCATCGCCCGCGGAGCCTGCCACCGACTGGCTCCAGGGATGGACTCCTGCAGAGGCCTTTTCGCCACGAACGTTTCCACCGCCCACGCTGCTAGCGCGGGCGGCACAGGCAGTCCGCGTAGATGTTCGGCGTGCCCGCCTTCGCGTGGCGCAGCAGTTCGAGTTCCGGCGCCAGCGCCGGCAGCTGGGCGAACCAGTCCGGCAGGCGCACGCCCCACGACTGCAGCACGTGCATGGCCGCGTTCTGGTTGAGTCCGACCAGGAAGCGCTCGAAGCCGCCCAGCGGCGCTTCCACATAGCGCACCGGATAGCCCTTGCTGAGCTTGGCCAGGCTGGCCGCGTCGGCGACCGCGTCCTGCAACCCGCCGAGCTGGTCGACCAGGCCGCGCGCGAGCGCCTGCCGGCCGGTCCACACCCGGCCCTGCGCGATCGTGTCGATCGCCCCGTAGCTCTTGCCGCGTGCCTTGGCCACGTTGCCGACGAAGTCGCGGTAGCCCTTGTCGATGATCGCCTGGATCACCGCGCCGACCTTCGGGTCGAGCGGGCGGCTGATGTCGAACGCGCCGGCCAGCGGGCCGGTGCCGACGCCATCGCTCTTGATGCCGAGCTTGGCCAGCGTGTTCGGCACCGTGTAGTACATGCCGAAGATGCCGATCGAGCCGGTGATGGTGTTCGGTTCGGCATAGATGCGGTTCGCGTTCATCGCGATCCAGTAGCCGCCGCTGGCCGCCACGTCGCCCATCGACACCACCACCGGGATGCCCGCGCTGCGGGTCAGCTCGATCTCGCGGCGGATCTGCTCGGCCGCGTACACCTCGCCGCCGGGCGAGTTGACCCGCAGCACCAGCGCGCGGGTCTTGCGGTCCTCGCGCGCCTCGCGGATCAGCGCCGCGGTGGATTCACCGCCGACCGAGCCGGCCCCACGCTTGCCGCCGGCGATCTCGCCCTCGGCCACCACGATCGCCACGCCCGGCGCGAACGCTTCGGCGTCGTGCGGTAGAGCGGCCGCGTAACGGGCAAAGTCGACCTGGCGGAAGCTGTGGCCTTTCCGGTCGGCCGGGACGCCTTCCTTGCGCATCATCGCGATCAGCTCGGCGCGGGTGGCCAGGCCGTCGACCAGGTGCTGCTGCAACGCCAGCTGGGCCAGGTTGCCCTGGGTGCTGGCGATGTGTTGTGGCAGGTTGTCGATGTCGTCGCGCAGCGTGGCCGGGTCCAGCTTGCGCATGGCCGCCACCTCGTCGACCCAGCCGTTCCACAGGCCACCCATCCAGTAGCTGTCGGCCTGCTTCGCCTCGGCCGAGGCGTGGTCGAGGATGTACGGCTCGGCCGCGCTCTTGAACTCGCCCACGCGGAACAGGTGCACGTCGACGCCGAGCTTGTCCAGCAGGTCCTTGTAGAACAGCCGGTAGTTGGCCAGCCCGGTGATCATCACGCCGCCCTGCGGGTCGACCAGCAGGCGGTCGGCATGCGCGGCCAGGTAGTACTGGCCCTGGTCCAGGTTCACCGCCCAGGCCACCACCGGCTTGCCCGCGGCGCGGAAACGGTCCAGCGCCGCACCGACCTCGCGCAGCGCGGCAAAGCCGCCGCCCTGCAGCTGGTCCGGCAGCAGCAGGATGCGGCTGATCCGCTGGTCCTTCGCCGCCGCGTCGATCGCGTCGACCAGATCGCGCAGCTGTACCTGCCTGGGCTGTTCGCCGGACAGGCCGGCCAGCGCGCGCTGCAGCGGGTCGATGCTGTACTGCTCGACCAGCTGGCCCTGCGGCCGGAGCACCAGCACGCTGGCGTCCTGCACCGTGCGCGCGCTGCGGCTGCCCAGCACGCCCGCGGCCAGCAGCAACAGCAGCACGCCCAGCACGCCGAAGAACACCAGGTTGAGGATCACCAGCCGCAGCAGGTTGATGCCGCGCCCGAGCGTGCGCAGGAAGGCCCAGAAGCCGTTGCGGCGGGGCGGTGGCGGCGGGGGAAGCGTCATGTCGGCAGGTATCCGGAATCGTCGGGGTAAGCGTAGCCGCTCAGGCTGGCGCGGTCATCGGCACGGGGCGGCGCCAGCGCTGGCGCCAGGCGCTGCGCCAGAAGCGGGTGAACAGCATCGCGGCCGCCGCCGAGAGGCCGGCGATCAGGCCGATCCACATACCGCGCGCACCCATGCCGTGATGGAACGCCAGCCACCAGCCCACCGGCATGCCGATCATCCAGTACGCGAACAGGGTGATCGCCATCGGCACGCGGGTGTCCTTGAGGCCGCGCAGCGCGCCATTGGCGGCGACCTGGATGCCGTCGGAGAACTGGAACAGCCCGGCCAGCATGATCAGCTGCGCGGCCAGCGCGATCACCTTCGGCTCGTGCGTGTACAGCGAGGCGATGAAGTGCGGCAGGCCCAGCATCAGGGCGGCCGAGAACAGCTGGGTGAGCAGGGTCAGGCCGATCCCGCAGAAGCCGGCGTAACGCACGCCGCGCTCGTCGCCGCGGCCCACCGCGTTGCCCACGCGCACGGTGATCGCCATGGCCAGGCCGAGCGGAATCATGAAGAACAGCGAGGCGATGTTGATCGCCACCTGGTGGCTGGCGATCACGTCCTCGCCCAGCGTGGCGATGATCAGCGCGGTAGCCACGAACAGCCCGGCCTCGGCCAGCAAGGTCACCGCCATCGGCAGGCCGATGTGCACCAGCGCGCCGATTCGGCGCCGGTCGGGCCATTCGAAACGGTCGAACAGGCCCAGTCCGCGATAGTTGCGCCGGAAGATCACGTAGACGCCGAACGCCAGCAGCTCCAGCCACAGCACGATCGCAGTGGCCACGCCGCAGCCATGCGCGCCCTGCGGCGGGATGCCCAGCTTGCCGAACATCAGCACGTAGCCCAGCGGCACCAGCAGCACCAGCCCGCCCAGGCTGAAGTACATCGACGGTCGGGTCAGCGACAACCCCTCGGACAGACCGCGCAGCGCGAAATAACAGGTCAGCGCCGGCGCGCCCCAGCTGATCGCCAGCAGGAAACGCTGTACGTCGTGGCGCAGGCTCGGCGTCACCCCGATCAGCTCGATCAGCGGCTGTGCGTGGCGCACCGCGAACCACAGCAGCACGCCCATGCCCAGCGCCAGCCACAGCGCCTGCTGGAACACCGCGCCGACCTCGCCGCGGCGGCCGGCACCGTCCAGCTGGGCCACCGACGGCGGCACTGCCATCATCATGCCGATGCCGCAGACGATCGCCAGCGACCAGATGCTGGCGCCCACCGCCACCGCGCCCAGCACGTGCGCGCTGACGTGACCGGCCAGCACCGCGTCGATCACGTTGCTGCCGACCGCGGCCAGCTGCGCGGCGATCAGCGGCAGCGCGAGGCGCACGGTGGCGCGCACCTCGTGCAACAGATGCGCGCGTTCGGGGTGGAAAGGTTTCATCGACACAGCACACTCCAGGGTCGGCCATTCTACCTGAGCCATTGGTCACGGCCGGCACGCCGCCGGCACGTGCGCAGGTCGCCCGCTGCACCGGCAAGGGAACCGCGATGAAGCAGCTGACCCGTTACGAAGACCTGCATTGCGCCGACTGCGGCGTCGCCATGCAGGGCGGGTTCTGCCATGCATGCGGACCGTCGATCCACCGCGTGCTCAAGCCGATGCGCCACATGGCTGTAGAGGTGGTGGAAACCCTGCTGCGCATCGACAGCCGCATCCTGCGCACGCTGCCGGCGCTGTTCCTGAAACCGGGCTTCCTCACCCTGGAATACTTCGCCGGCCGCCGCATGCGCTACATCGCGCCGTTCCGGCTGATGTTCGTGCTGTGCTGTGCCTGCTGAGCTTCTTCGTGTTGCACCTGGCCACCTCGGCGGCGATCACCCGCAGCGGCGAACAGCGCCAGCAGAAGATGCTGCTCGACCGCGACGAGGACTTCATGCAGGCCGCCAGCGCGAAAGAGGTGCGCAGGCTGCTGGAGCGCAAGACGAACGCGCTCGACGCGGTGCGTACCTTCGGCAGCGGCGCGATGGCTGCGCAAGCGATCGGCGTGCAGCAGCGGCTGACCGAACTGCACGCCCCACCGCTGCCCCCGACGACGGCCGCCGGCGGTCGACCGCGGCACGGCCATCGCGCCGCTGCAGCCGTTGCGGCTGGCCTGGCTGCCCGATGTCGCCGACCGTCAGCTGACCGCCGCCTGGCAGCGCATCGGCAACAACTCGCACATCTACCGGCATGGCGACGCGGTCAGCCGCAAAGCGGCCAAGGAACGCATGGTCAACGGCGTCTTCGGCAAGCTGCCGGGCGCCATGCTGGTGCTGCTGCCGATCTACGCGCTGCTGCTGAAGCTGTTCTATGTGTTCAAGCGGCGGATCCACATGGAGCACCTGATCGTGGTGCTGCACAGCCATGCTTTCCTGTTCCTGTGGCTGCTGGTGCGGTGGCGCCGGTCCACCTGCTGCTGATGCAGAAGCGGGTCTACCAGCCGGGCTGGCCGATGACCGTGTTGAAATTCTGGTTCGTCGGCTGGCGCCACTTCTGGCTGCTGGCGCTGGTGCTGATGGTCGCCACCGCGCCGGGCATGGCCCACCGAGGCCGCGGCGCGGCGGTTTTGCACAGCGTCACCAGCCTGTCAAGGCAAGCGCAAGCAAGTTGTCAATTGTGTGAACTGCAACTTGCCGACATTTGCAGACCATTGAACGAAAAGGACTTTTTTTCGTGACCAAAACCTCGTCAGAGTGTCGCCGAAGGCGTCACGGTGCGCTTTGAAGCCCCCCCTACCCGTGGCATCCACAGACTTATCCACAACGTTTGTGGATAAGCGCAAAAACCTCCGGACGCTAGCCACTTACCCACGACTCCTCGACAAGCGGGCAGCAAGTCCGCGCAAGCTGACCGCGGCGGCACACCTGCCGCGGCAGCCATCCATCGGACGCGGGCTGCCGCGGGCGGCGGTTACACTGGCCCGCCACGAGGTAGCCCATGCCCGCCGTTCTTCGCGTCGCCCTGCCGGTTCCCCTGCCCAGCCTGTTTGACTACCTGCCGCCGGCCAGCGGCGAAGCCGGCGTGGGCAGCCGGGTGCTGGTGCCGTTCGGTCGCCACCGGCTGGTTGGCGTGGTGGTGGCGATCGACGCCGAAACCGCGGTGGACGGCGGCCGGCTGAAGCAGACGCTGCGCCTGCTCGACGACGACGCGCTGCTCGATGCCGAGCTGATGCAGACCCTGGCCTGGGCCGCCGACTACTGGCTCGGCGCGCCGGGCGAGGCCTACGCCAACGCCTTGCCGCTGGCCCTGCGCGAGCCGAAGCCGCTGCCGCCGATCGGCGACGAATACTGGTCGCTCACCAGCGCCGGCCACAGCGCCCACGACGCCGGCAGCCGCCGCGGCAGCAGCAAGGCGCTGCTGGCCCTGCTGAGCGGCGGTGCGTTGAGCGCGCAGCAACTGGGCGAACGCCAGCCTGGCTGGCGCGAGGCGGCGCGCCGGCTGGCCGCAGTCGGCCTGCTCGAACGCAGCGAGCGACCGCCGTCTGTCCGCCCGCTGGCGCCGTCGCGGGCGCCGCCGCTCAACGACGAGCAACGGCAGGCGGTGGCCAGCGTCGGCGCCAGCCTCGGCCAATACCAGCCGTTCCTGCTCGACGGCGTCACCGGCAGCGGCAAGACCGAGGTCTACCTGGCCTTGATCGAACAGGTGCTGGCCCAGGACAGGCAAGCACTGCTGCTGGTGCCGGAGATCGGCCTGGCGCCGCAGACCGTGCGGCGCCTGCGCGAGCGGCTCGGGGTGGGCGTCGAGGTGCTGCATTCGAACCTGTCCGAGGGTGATCGCGCGCGCGCCTGGTTGCGCGCCCGCGCCGGCAGCGCGCGGGTGATCCTGGGTACCCGCTCGGCGGTGTTCACCCCGCTGCCACGGGCCGGTCTGATCATCGTCGACGAGGAACACGACGGCGCCTACAAGCAGCAGGAAGGCTTCCGCTACCACGCCCGCGACCTGGCCCTGGTGCGCGCCCGCGCACTGGGCGTGCCGGTGCTGCTGGGCTCGGGCACGCCGTCGCTGGAGTCGCTGGCCAACGTCGAGGCCGGCCGCTACCGCAGCCTGCACCTGCGCGCCCGCCCCGGCGCGGTGCGACCGCCCATGGTGCAGATCGTCGACATGCGCGCGCAGCATCTGGAACACGGCCTGTCGCCGGCGCTGCTGACCGCGGTGGCCGAGACGGTGGCGCGCGGCGAGCAGGCGCTGGTGTTCCGCAACCGCCGCGGCTACGCACCGGTGCTGCTGTGCCATGCCTGCGGCTGGCACGCGGCCTGCCCGCGCTGCGAGCGCCCATTGACCCTGCACGCGGGCCGGCGCCAACTGATCTGCCACCACTGCGACTACCGCCAACGCGTGCCGCCGGCCTGCCCGACCTGCGGCGCCGGCGAGCTGAAAGCGCAGGGCCAGGGCACCGAGCGGCTGGAGGAAGCGCTGCTGGCGCAGTTCCCGCAGGTGCCGGTGCTGCGCGTGGACCGCGAGACCACCCGCCGCCGCGACGCGTTCGAGCAGCTGCTGGCCACGTTGCGCGACGACCAGCCGGCGATCCTGGTCGGCACCCAGATGCTGGCCAAGGGCCACGACCTGCCCAACCTCACCCTGGTCGCGATCGTCGGCGTGGACGAAGGCCTGCACAGCATCGACTTCCGCGCTGGCGAACGGCTGGCGCAACTGGTGGTGCAGGTGGCCGGCCGCGCCGGCCGCGCGCGCAAGCCCGGCCGCGTGCTGTTGCAGACGCACCAGCCCGAACACCCGCTGCTGCGCTGCCTGCTCGCCCAGGGTTATGCCGCGGCCGCACGCGAACTGCTGGCCGAGCGCCGGCTGATCCGCCTGCCGCCGTACAGCCACCAGGTGCTGCTGCGCGCCGAAGCGGTGCAGCGCGAGCAGGTCGAGGCGTTCCTAGCCGCCGCGCATGCCGCGCTGCCCGCCGACGATCGACTGCAGGTTGCCGGGCCGATGCCCGCGCCGATGCCGCTGCGCGCGGGTCGCCAGCGTGGCCAGCTGCTGCTGGAATCGGCCAGCCGGCAGGCGTTGCACGCGATGCTGCGGCCGTGGCAGCTGGCGCTGAACGCACTGCCCTCGGCGCGCAGGTTGCGCTGGTCGCTGGACGTCGATCCGATCGACCTTTACTGAAAGGCTCTCAGCCGGCGTCGCGCTTCAACGAGCCCGGCTTCACCAGCCAGCGCACCGCCAGTATGCCCAGCTCGTAGAGCAGGTACATCGGCACCGCCAGCATGATCATCGAGGTGATGTCCGGCGGGGTGATGAACGCGGCGATCGCGAACGCGCCGACGATGGCGTAGCGCCGGCTGGCGCGCAGCTTGTCCAGGTCGATGACGCCCACCGCGGCAAGCACCACCACCGCTACCGGCACCTCGAAGCACAGCCCGAATGCGAAGAACATCAGCATCACGAAATCGAGGTAGTGGGTGATGTCGGTCATCATCTCCACCCCCTGCGGCGTGATCGCGGTGAGGAAGCGGAACGCCGCCGGCAGCACCAGGAAATAGGCGAACGCGCAGCCGATGTAGAACAGCACCAGCGCCGCGGCCAGCAGCGGTCGCGCCAGGCGCTTCTCGTGCTTGTACAGACCGGGGCTGACGAAGGCCCACAGCTGATACAGGATCATCGGCATGCTGATGAACAGTGCCACGTAGAACGCCAGCTTCAACGGCGTGACGAACGGGCTGGCCACCTCGGTGGCGATCAGGTGCGCGCCCTCGGGCAGCCGCGCCACCAGCGGCGCGGCCAGTTCCGTGTACAGGCGGTTGGCGAATGGCACCAGCGCCAGCAGCACCACCAGCACGGTGGCGCTGGCCTTGAGCAGGCGCGAGCGCAGTTCCAGCAGGTGCGAGAACAGACCCTGCTGCAGATCGACCTCCGGCTCAGGCGCGGCCATGCGGCGACTCCGGGGCTTTCGGTGCTGGCGCGGCGGTGTCGGCGAACAGGTCGCCGGTGGCGCGGTCTGGCTCCGCTGCCGCCTGCGGCTCGGTCGCGGCGCCGGCGACTGCGGCGGGCGGCTCGGCGGCTGCCGGGCTGCCGTCAACCGCCAGCGCGGCGTGCTGCATCTCGCGCACCTGCGCCAGCGTGGCGTCCAGTTCGCCCTGCGCCGCTTCCGCCTTTGCCGCAGCTTCGCGCGCGGCGCGCTTGATCTCCTCGATCTGCAGTTCGCGCTCGACCTCCGCGCGCACGTTGTCCCAGCTGCTTCGCATGCGCCGCAGCAGGGCCCCAGCGGTACGCGCGGCGCCCGGCAGTTTCTCCGGGCCGAGCACGATCAGCGCGATGAGCGCAAGCAGCACCAGCTTGCCGAAGCTGATCTCGATCATCGCCGCAACCCGCCCGCCGCCCGCGGCTTACTTCGGGTCGCTGGAGTCGCGCTGGCCCTGCGTCGCCTTGTCAGCGGAGCTGGCCGGCGGATCGGCGCGCAGGCGCTCGGCCTCTTCCTTGCGCTTGGCCTCGTCCTCGTCGCCATTGAGGCCTTTCTTGAAGTCCCGCATGGCGTTGCCGAGGTCCGAGCCGATGTGGCGAAGCTTGCCGGTGCCGAAGATCACCACCACCACCACCAGCAGGATTATCAGATGCCAGATACTCATGAATGACCTCTAGAACGGAGGGAACCGGAAACCCATCGAGCCACGCGCGCCGGCCTTTCCGCATCAGCGCGAAGTGTACTCTTCGAGACGGTCACGAAAGTCGACCACCGGCGTCGGCACGTTGCCCACGCCGCCCTCGAAGATGCGCCGTGGCGTGATGCCGGCGCCGTACACCGCGGCGTTCGCATCATAGTCGATGCGCAGCGCCGAACCGTCCAGCGCCACGCCGGCGAACAGGCCGCGGCTGCGCGAATAGGAGTAGATCTCGGCCTTCATCTGCGCGTCGGTGGAAGCGCTGGCGGTGCGCCCGACCGGGCCGGCCGCGGCGGAGGCGTCGGCACCCAGGGTGAACTTGCCGTTGACGATCGAATCCACGCCGCGCTGGGTGCGGAACACCAGGATCACGTCGGTCGAGGACACGCCGGCCTGGAAGCCCACGCTGCCGCCGGTCATGGTGATGAAACTGGGGTTGGACCAGGTGCCGTTCGGACTCTTCACCGAAATCAGCCCCTCGCCGCGGCGACCGCCGAAGATGAAGCCGGCCTTGATCATGTCCGGGATCACCGCGATCGCGCGGGCGTTCTGCAGCAGGTCCTTCGGGATCGCCTTGTCCGGCGCCTGCATGATGTCGTTCATCACCCGCACCGCATTGGCGGCGCGCACCAGCGGCGGGTCCTCGGCGTGCACGGCCACGCTCGGCAGACACAGGACCAGTGCGGCCAGCAGCAGACGTCGCAGCGATGTCTTCAACATGGAGCAGCTCCACTCGGGTTCGGGGAAAGGGCGGCGCCACGCGCTGCACCGGGCTTGTGGCAGACTACGCGGTCAGCGCAGCCACGACTGTCACGATGCCACGCAGCAACCACTATACCGGCGTTGCCGACGATTCCGATGCGCCGGCCGTTCAGCCCGTTCAGGCTGGCGTGCTGCTGGTCAACCTGGGCACGCCGACGGCGCCGACCGCCGCCGCGGTGCGGCCGTACCTGGCCGAGTTCCTCAGCGACCCGCGGGTGATCGACTACCCGCGCTGGCTGTGGTGGCCGATCCTGCACGGGGTGATCCTGCGCGTGCGGCCGGCCCGCTCGGCGCACGCCTACGCGCGCATCTGGAACGAGCGCGGCTCGTCGCTGCGCTACGGCAGCGAAGCGCTGGCGGCGGCGCTGCAGGCGGAGTTCGACCGCCAGCGCCCCGGCGCGCTGCGGGTGGCGCTGGCGATGCGCTACGGCGAGCCGTCGGTGGCGCCGACGATCGAGCGACTGCAGCGCGAGGGCGTGCGTCGACTGCTGGTGCTGCCGCTGTACCCGCAGTATTCGGCCACCTCCACCGGCTCGGTGATCGACGCGGTGGCCGATGCCTGCAAGCAGCTGCGCTGGCCGCCGGAGCTGCGCCTCGTCAACGACTATCACGATGACCCGGGCCACATCGCGGCGCTGGCGACGAGCATCGAGCGCTGGTGGGCGTCGCACGGCCGCGGCGAGAAGCTGCTGCTGTCGTTCCACGGCATTCCCGAGCGCTACGCGCGGCTGGGCGATCCGTATGCGGAGCAGTGCCGGCGCAGCGCACGGCTGTTGCGCGAACGGCTGCGACTGGGCGAAGACGAGATGGTCGTCAGCTTCCAGTCGCGGGTGGGTCGCGAGCACTGGCTCGAACCATATACCGACGCCACCGTGCGCCGGCTGGCCGGCGAGGGCGTGCGCCGGCTCGACGTGGCCTGCCCCGGTTTCGCGGTGGACTGCCTGGAGACGCTGGAGGAGATTGCGATGCAGAACCGCGACTTCTTCACCGCCGCCGGCGGCGAGTCACTGCGCTACATCCCCGCGCTCAACGACAGCACCGAACAGGTCGCCAGCCTCGCCGCGCTGGTACAGCGGCACCTGGGCGGCTGGCCGGAAGCCGACGCGTGAGCGATCCGCACGAACGCCGCATCGCGCTGCCGTCGCTGAGCCTGGCCGCGCAGGTGTGGGGCGACGACAGCCTGCCGCCGCTGCTGGCGCTGCACGGCTGGCTCGACAACGCCGGCAGCTTCGCGCGGCTGGCGCCGCGGCTGGCCGCGCGCTGGCGAGTGATCGCGCTGGACCTGCCCGGCCATGGCCACTCCGGCCATCTCGCCGCCGGCGCCAGCTACCACTACGTCGACCACGTGCAGGCGGTGCTGGCCGCCGCCGACGCCCTGCAACTGGAGCACTACACCCTGCTCGGCCACTCGTTGGGCGCCGGCGTCGCCAGTCTGGCCGCCGCGGCACGGCCGGAGCGGATCGCGCGCCTGCTGCTGGTCGAGGGCCTCGGGCCGCTCGGCGACGACGGCACGCACACCCTGCAGCGCTTCCGCGACGCGCTGGCCCCACGCAGCGGCAACGGCAAGCCGCTGCGGGTGTTCCGCGACGTCGCCCAGGCGGTCGCCGCGCGTCGTCTGGCCAGCGGCCTGCCCGCCGAACTGGCGCAGCCGATCGTCGAACGCGGCCTGGCCGAAACCGACGGCGGCTGGCGCTGGCGCAGCGACCCGCGGCTGACCCGCCCCAGCGCCGTACGACTGGCGGAGTCGCAGCTGCATGCGCTGCTACGCGGGATCGACGCACCCACCGCGCTGCTGCTGGCGCAACCAGCGACGCCTTACCTGCCCGACGCAATGATGCAGGCCCGCGCCGCCTGCGTGGCGGATATCGCGGTCAGCCACCTGGAAGGCGGCCACCACCTGCACCTCGAACACCCGCAAGCCGTCGCCGACTGGATCGACGCCCGCCACGCCGACTCATCACCGCGCGTGTAGGAGCCCGCTCGCGGGCGATGCTTTTGGAGCAGGGATTCGGGATTCGGGATTCGAAAGAGTATCGCCCGCGAGCGGGCTCCTACAACATGGCGGGCGACTCAGGGCTGCTTGAGGCCCAGTGCGTCCAGCCCTTGCTCGAAGCGGATGTCGACCGGAATATGCGCCTGGTCGAGCCGCTTCAGGTCGCCGGCCAGTTCGGCGTCGACGGCGCCCAGCTGGTCGGTGAGCCGCTTCGCCGCATCGTAGTCGCCGTCGCCCTGGATGGTCAGCAGTTCGGCCGACAGCGCGTTCATCGCCGCGGTCATCTTGTCGAAGTCGACGCGGTAGCGGCCGGTCTTTTCATCGCGGCTGAACGCGCCCTGCTGCTTGAAGAAGTTGAAGCGCACCATGTTCGCCTTGGCGTGTGCATCGGATGCGCCGAAGCGCACCGAGCGCAGGATGCCGGCGAGGAAGGTGACGTAGTTGTCCATCAGCTTGGCCTTGTCCAGCTCGCCCTTGTCGGCGAGCTTGGTCACCATGTACAGGCCGAGGATGTCCGCCTTGCCTTCCTCGAAGCTGGAGGCCTGGTCCTTCAGCGCCTTGCGCACGGTGCCTTTGGCGTTGAGGGTTTCCTTGATGCCGAGGCCGTGGGCGACTTCGTGGAACATGGTGTTCTGGAAGAACGCGTCGAAGCTGAGGTTGTGCTGCTGGTCGTCGGCGATCAGCTCCTTGGCGATCGGCAGCATGATCTGCTCGAACTTCGCCTGCATCACGTTTTCCAGCTGCAACCGGCGCGTGCCCTTCTTCAGCTGCACCTGTTCGTCGTTGGGCAGGTTGATCGCGATGGTCTTGGCGCCCGCGTTGGCGTCGCCGCCGTAGTAGATGGCGAAGTAGGCGTTGAGGTCGGCGTCGGCGCCGGGTTTCTCGGCCTTGTACTTGTCGGCCACCGGCAGCTCGCGCTGCAGTTCGGGCAGGTACTTGGCGAAGCGCGCCAGCTTCTTGCTCCAGGCCTGGTCCTTGATCAGCACGTAGGACTCGTAGCTGGCCTTGTAGCCGTACAGCTGGTCCTCGTAGGTCTCGATCGGGCCGATCACGAGGTCGACCGGGTTCTTCTTCATGTCCATCCAGGCGAAGTCGCTGGCCTGGTAGTCGTCGCTGAGCAGCGCGCCGGCGCGCAGCGTGAGGTATTTGCGGAAGCCGGGATCCTCCGCCAGTTTCGCGGCCTGGCGCAGCAGGCCGGCGGTCTTCTCCAGTTCGGCCTTGTACGCCTCGTGGTAGGGCACGGTGACCAGCTGGCCCTGCGCATCGCGGCGCAGCAAGGTGTACAGCGCGGTCTTGTCCTTCAACGCAGATGCTTCGAACTCGGCCTTGGTCATGTCCGCCGGATAGAACTGCGCGCCCAGTGGGCGCGCGCCGACGCCGTCGACGAACGGCTTGTCGTTGTCCAGCCGGTTCCACGGGCCGTAGTTGATCTCGGCGAATTCGCGCGTGGCGGGGTCGGCGATCTTCTGCAGCAGCGCATTCTTGTCGCCCCACGCCTGCTGCCAGTAGATCGCATTCATGCTGTCGGCCGCCTCGACCAGCAGCGCGATCATCTTCTTCTGCCGCGCGTCGAACTTCGACAGGTCGGCAGTGAGCTTCACCGTGGCGTAATCGGCCAAGTGCCGCTGCACGGCGTCGCTGGTGGCTGGCACCACCGGCGTGCTGGCGGCCGGCGCCGGCGCCAGTTCCTCCTTCGACACCGGTGCCGTGGCGGTGGCGCCCTGGTTGGAGGAACAGGCAGCCAGCGCCAGCAGCAGGCATGCGGGGAGCAGACGTCGGAGCATGGCGATTCCTTGGCGAAGGGTTTGCCCATGGTATCGCGCCGCGTCGGCGCGCGATGCGCGACGGGGGTACACGTGCCGCGCCGCGGCCGTTCGGCTATCGTGCCCTCCCCATCGCCGCGCCATGCCCATGGACCCGCCGCCGACTGCCGCCGCACCACGCCACCGGGCCGCGCTGGCGTTCATCTACGTCACCGTGCTGCTGGACATGCTGGCGTTCGGCATCATCATCCCAGTGCTGCCGCACCTGATCGAACAGCTGGCCGGCGGCGGCATTGCGAAGGCGGCGTGGTGGGTGGGCATCTTCAGCACGGTGTTCGCGATCGTGCAGTTCGTGTTCGCACCGGTGCAGGGCGCGCTGTCGGACCGTTACGGCCGGCGGCCGGTGATCCTGATCTCCAACCTCGGCCTGGCGGTGGATTTCGTGGTGCTGGCGCTGGCGCCCGCGCTGTGGCTGCTGTTCGCCGCGCGCATCCTGCTCGGCATGACCGCGGCCAGCTTCAGCACCGCCAATGCCTATATCGCCGACATCATGCCGAAGGAGAAACGCGCGACCGCGTTCGGCATCCTGGGCAGCGCGTTCGGGCTGGGCTTCATCATCGGCCCCGGCGTGGGTGGCTTCCTCGGCGGCATCGCACTGCGGCTGCCGTTCTGGGTGGCCGCGGCGCTGGCACTGGGCAACTTCCTGTACGGCTGCTTCATCCTGCCCGAATCGCTGCCGAAGGAGCGCCGCACGGCCCGGCTCGAACTGCACAGCGCGCACCCGTTCGGCTCGCTGAAGCTGCTGCGCAGCCATCCGCAGGTGCTCGGCCTGGCGGTGGTGCTGTTCCTGGTCTACCTGGCGCACTACGTGCTGCAGACGGTGTTCGTGCTTTATGCGGATTACCGCTACCACTGGGGCCCGCAGGCGGTCGGCTACGTGCTGATGCTGGTCGGCGCCTGCGACGGCGCGGTGCAGGCGCTGCTCACCGGCCGGCTGGCGCCGCGCTTCGGCGAACGCCGCGTATTGCTGGCCGGCATGCTGTTCGGCGTGGGTGCGTTCCTGGTGATGGGCGCAGCCGACACCGGCGGGGTGTTCCTGCTCGGCGTGCCGCTGCTGGCGCTGTGGGGGCTGGCGATGCCGCCGATCCAGTCGATCATGACCCAGCAGGTCGACCCTTCCGAGCAGGGCCGGCTGCAGGGTGCGATCGGCAGCCTCGGCAGTTTCGCCGGCATCTTCGGGCCGTACCTGTTCGCGCAGATTTTCGCGCTGTCGATCGCGCCGTCTTCGCCGGTCCATCTGCCGGGTGTAGCCTTCGCGCTTTCGGCCGCGCTGATGCTGGCTGGCCTGGTGGTCGCCGCCCGGGTCACCCGCCGGCTGCCGGCGGCCACGGCGCCGAGGCCCGGCGAAGCCGCTCCCGGCGTGCTTCCCGGCAAGCCGCTGGCGCTGACTGCCGCCGCTTCACCCGAACACTCCCGCAAACCAAAGGAAGATCATCCATGACACTTTCCATGTACCAGGTCGCCGTACCCGTCTTCGTCCGCGCCCTGGGCAACCTCGCCCACGTGCTGAGGAAAGGCGAGCAGCACGCGAAGGCGAAGAACGTCAGCGACGAAGTGCTGCTGCAGACGCGGCTGATCCCCGACATGCTGCCGCTGATCAAGCAGATCCAGATCGCCTGCGACACGGCCGCCCGTGGCGCCGCCCGCCTGGCCGGGGTGGAGCCGCAGAGCTTCGAGGACAACGAGGCCACGCTGGAACAGGCCTACGACCGCATCGAGCGCTCGATCGCGTACATCAAGAGCTTCGCCCCGGAGCAGATCGACGGTAGCGAGACCCGCACGATCCACCTGAAGATGCGCGACGGCGAGATGAACTTCGAAGGCCAGGCCTACCTGCTGCACTTCGCCATCCCGAACCTGTTCTTCCACTGCACCACCGCCTACGACATCCTGCGCCAGGCCGGCACCGACATCGGCAAGACCGACTTCATCGGCAACGCCTGAAAGGGCGGCATGGCGGCGACCCGGGCAAGGGTCGCCGCCGCCAGATCGCCAAAGTGTGATGCGCATCGCATTTTTCCGTCGGCCCGTGGCCTGCGTCCTGCAAGAAGGGGAAGCAACTCCTCCACATCCCCCTTTCCCGGAGCAAACGTCATGGAACAGATCAAGTGCATCATCGTCGGTGGCCCGCAGCACGGCCTGGTGCTGCGTCACCCGTGGGACGGGCGCCGCCCGGCCCCGTTGTGCGTCACCGCCGCCGACGGCGAGCCGTGCGTCGTCGCCGCCCGCCGGCACGACCGCAACCGGCGCCCGCAGTACCTGCTGCTGCACCCGCGCGCCACGGGCGAACAAATTCTGACCATGCTGGCGGCCTGAACTGACCCAACAGGTCACTTTCGGGCCGCGCCGCCCGCGTTGGCGCCGACTTTGGGCGCGCACGGGATGTCGCAGGCCGGAGTGCCTTGTCGGGCATGCGACGTCGCATCGACAATAGCCCACCGGGCCCGCGCCCCTCGCCGATCGACCCACCGGGCTCCCATGCTGCGACTGACCGACCTCAAGCTGCCGCTCGACCACGGCGAGGCCGCGCTCAGCGCCGCGATCCTCCGGCGGCTGGACATCGGCGCCGCCGAACTCACCGGCTACACCATCGCCCGGCGCGGCTACGACGCGCGCAAGCGCGGTGCGATCATGCTGATCTACGCGCTGGACATCGACACCCCGCGCGAGGCGGAGCTGCTCAAGCGCTTTGCTGGCGATGCGCACGTGCAGCCCACGCCGGACACCAGCTACCACTTCGTGGCCAAGGCGCCGCCGCGACCGGAACACCGCCCGCTGGTGATCGGCTTCGGCCCCTGCGGCCTGTTCGCGGGACTGATCCTGGCGCAGATGGGTCTGCACCCGATCATCTTCGACCGCGGCAAGCAGGTGCGCGAGCGCACCAGGGACACCTGGGACCTGTGGCGCAAGCGCCAGTTGCATCCCGAGTCGAACGTGCAGTTCGGCGAGGGCGGTGCCGGTACGTTTTCCGACGGCAAGCTGCACAGCCAGATCCGCGACCCGCAGCATCACGGCCGCAAGGTGCTCACCGAATTCGTCGAGGCCGGCGCGCCGGAGGAGATTCTCTACGTCAGCAAGCCGCACATCGGCACGTTCCGCCTAGTCTCGATGGTGGAGAACATGCGCGCCACGATCGAGTCGCTGGGCGGGGAGATCCGTTTCAACCAGCGCGTGGACGATCTGCTGATCGACGCCGATGCCGCCGGCGGGCGCCGCGTGCGCGGCGTCACCCTGGCCAGTGGCGAACGGATTCGTGCCGACCACGTGGTGCTGGCGCTCGGCCACAGCGCGCGCGATACGTTCGAAATGCTGCATGCGCGCGGCGTGCACCTGGAAGCGAAGCCCTTTTCGATCGGCTTCCGCATCGAACACCCGCAGTCGGTGATCGACCGCGACCGCTTCGGCCCGCAGGCCGGGCATCCGATCCTTGGCGCGGCCGACTACAAGCTGGTGCATCACGGCAAAGGTGGCCGCTCCGTATACAGCTTCTGCATGTGCCCCGGGGGCACTGTGGTGGCCGCCACCAGCGAACCCGGCCGCGTGGTCACCAACGGCATGAGCCAGTACTCGCGCAACGAGCGCAACGCGAACGCTGCGGTGGTGGTCGGCATCGAGCCCGCCGACTTCGCGCCGTTCGATGCCAGCGGCAGCCCGCTCGCCGGCATCGCGCTGCAGCGCGCGCTGGAAAGCCACGCCTACGTGCTCGGCGGCGAAAACTACAACGCGCCCGCGCAACTCGTCGGCGACTTCCTCGCCGGCCGCGCCTCGCGCGAATTCGGCAACGTGCTGCCTTCGTATCAACCGGGCGTGACTCTCGGCAATCTCGACAGCGCGCTGCCGGACTACGCGATCGCCGCGATCCGCGAGGCGCTGCCAGCGTTCGAGCGGCAACTGCGCGGCTACGCGATGCATGACGCCGTCCTCACCGGCGTGGAGACACGCACCTCCTCGCCCGTCCGCATCACGCGCGACGACAGCCTGCAAAGCCTCAACACCCGCGGCCTCTACCCCGCCGGCGAAGGCGCCGGCTACGCCGGCGGCATCCTCTCCGCCGCGGTGGACGGCATCAAGGCGGCCGAGGCCATAGTTCGAAACGTCATGAAAAGCTGAAGCCTGCCGGATATTGTCAACGAGCGACGACATAGCTATATTGTCCGCGATCGCTGACATTTCGTAATGTCGCCGTACGGTGACTCCGAGGCCATCATGTTCATCCGAACTCCGCAGGACATCGGTGCCCTGCTGCGTGAAAGCCGCAAGAAGGCCGGGCTTGGCCAAGCTGAGCTGGCCCGCCGCATCGGTGTCAGCCGGCAATGGGTGGTGGAGGTCGAGCGCGGCAAGCCGCGCGCGGAAATGGGCCTGGTGCTGCGTGCCCTCAACACGCTCGACAACCCGCTGCAAACCGGCTTGGCGACACTTTCCTATGGTCACGTCGCCGATACGCCGGATATCGACATCGACGCCATCATCGATGCCGCACGGCAGCCGCAGTGACGGTCGACACGCTGGTCGCCGTGATGGACGGCACGGCCATTGGCACCGTCGCCCGCGAACGCAGCGACCGTTTGCGTTTCGACTACACGGACGCGTGGCGTCGGCATCCTGACGCCCTGCCGCTGTCGCTATCCATGCCGCTGGTACGAGCGACGCATCCGCATGCCGTGATCGACGCCTTCCTGTGGGGGCTGCTGCCAGACAACGAGCAGACCCTGGCGCACTGGGCCAGCCGGTTCCACGTCTCCGCCCGCAACGCGTTCGGCCTGCTGACGCACATCGGAGAGGATTGCGCCGGTGCGGTGCAGTTCGTGCCAACCGAGCGCCTGTCCGCGCTGCAGGATCAAGTCGCCGATGACATCGGCTGGCTGGACGAAACCGAGATCGGCGAACGCCTGCGTGCCCTGCGACGCGACCCTTCCGCCACCCGCCGCGCCACCGACCATGGCCAGTTCAGTCTCGCCGGCGCGCAACCGAAGACAGCGCTGCTGCGACGCGATGGCCGCTGGGGCGTGCCCGCCGGGCGCACACCCACCACGCACATCCTGAAGCCGGCGACCGCCGCGTTCGATGGCCACGCCGAGAACGAACATTTTTGCCTCGCCCTGGCCCGCCGGCTCGGCCTGCCGGTGGCGCAGTCCGAATTGCACCGGTTCGACGGCGAGCCCGCCATCGTGGTGGCCCGTTTCGATCGTGTCGAGCATCAGGGCCGACTGCTACGCGTACATCAGGAAGACCTGTGCCAGGCGCTCGCCGTTTCGCCAACACGCAAATACCAGAGCGACGGCGGCCCCGGCCCGCTAGCCATCATCGACGTATTGCGCACCCATTCCAGCGCCCCGTCCGGAGACGTGGATACCTTCATCGACGCACTGGCGTTCAACTGGCTGATCGCCGGCACCGATGCACACGCGAAGAACCACGCATTGTTGTTTGGTCGCGGCGGCCGCGTTCGCCTGGCGCCGCTGTACGACCTGGGCAGCGCGCTTGCCTACCCGGCGCTGCGCCAGGACAAACTGGCGATGGCGATGAAAATCGGCAGCACCTACCGCCTGCGCGACATCCGCCGGCACCACTGGGAAACGCTGCTGCGCGACGCGCGCGTGGATATCGAACCGGCGCTGGCGCGCATTGCCGGCATGGCCGAGGCCTTGCCCGATCATGCCAGCGAGCTGGCCCGACGCATGCGTGACGACGGCCTCGATCATCCGATCCTGCAATCCCTGCCAGCCCTGCTCGCCGACGGCGCTCGCGAGAAAGGCGGGCGGCTTGCGCAATTCCCCGGTCACGATGATTGACACGAAATAACGTTCAATGAGCGCGATGGCTCATGTCTGTCAAGCGACTCCAATCCCCACCCTTGTAGGAGCCCGCTCACGCGGCAGAACCATCACTCCGCCGTCCGACACATCGGATCGAACCACTCATCCGCTTGCCATCGAACGAATCTTCGCCCACGCCACATCCCAGCCGACCCGCTCCTGCTCCAGTCGCACGCGCACGCCCCAGCGGTCGCCGCGCAGGTCCCGGTACAGCGCCTGCTCGGCGGTATCCAGGTACTCGATCGCGTCGGCGCGGTGCGGTTGCGGTTCGGTCACCCACAGCGCGCGATGGGTCAACAGGGTTGCCTCGTCCATCAGCAGCGACCGCACTTGCGGCAGGTGGCCGCGCAGGTGGCCGAGGATGGCCAGGCCGTGGGTGTCCAGGTCGCCCCAGTAATGCACCGCATCGGCAGCACGCAACCACGGTAGTTCATGCAGGCGATCGACCGCATAACCACGCGCCATCAGCACCACGGCGCCAGGCAGGTCGTCGAAGGCCAGGCCGGTCTGTTTGTTTTCGACGATGAACACGCGGCGCGCCGGCAACGCCAGCGCAGCCAGCTGGTCGAACGGCGCATGGATGTCGCCCAGGCCGCCAACGCGGGCGCGCAAAGCGGGATCGAGCACGCGCAGGCGCAGTCGATCGGGCTCGCGGCGCAAGCCGCTGGCTCGCCAGAAATCGGTGTCACGGGGCAAATCGGCCAGCGTGCGCAGCCAGTCGCCGAGCAAGCCGGTACGGGTCTCCAGCCATTTGCTGTCGAGCCCGGCCACCGGTAACTGGCGGGCGAACAGGTTCGACGCACGGTGTGCCTGCAGCCACGCCAGCATGTCACCGAGGCGGATGAACTCGGTTTCCCCGGTGTCGGCCAGCAAAAGGTATTGGCGGCGCAGCCCGGTGGCCAGCGATGGCCAGCGTTGCGTCCACGTCGCGAACCGCGCACAGGCGCGCTGCCAGCGCACGGTTTCGCCGAGCAGGGCGGCCAGTGCATTCGCGTCGGGCAGCAACAGCGCTTCCGGCACCACCTGGCGACCGAGCAGGGGCCAGCGCCGCTCGATCCAGCTCACCTCACCGCCCGGCCAACTCTTCCACGCCGATCGCCAGGCCTCGAACGCCACCCAGTGCGCGCTGGCCTGCTTTTCACCCGGGGCCGCCAGCGATACACGCAGCGGCCACTCGCCGCCGCCGCCCAGCCAATCACCAGCCTGGCGCGGCCATTGGCCGCGCAGCAGGGCGACCGCCTGCTCAGGACTGCGCATCGTCGCCTTCGCGCGCACGCGGCAGGTCCAGCCGCTGGCTGGCGGCGTCGTATTCGATCATCAGCACGCCGGAATCGTGCCGTCCGTTGATCTCGACGAAGCAGGCGCCACCGATGAACGGCTCCAGCGTCATCACCGATTTCAACGGCGTGGCCACGATCATCTGGAAGCCGAAGTTCTCGAAGATGCGCATCGCCATCGCGGTGAATTCGTTGTCGGCCTTGTCGAACGCTTCGTCCAGCACCACCGCCGCGTATTGCGGCACGCCGCCGTCCTCGTCGCCCAGCTGGTAGCGCAGCGCGGCGGCCAGGCAGGTGGTGGCCAGTTTCTGGCGCTGGCCGCCGGACTTGCCGGCGCCACTGCGGTAGACCTCCAACTGCTCGCCACTCACCGCATCGCGTTCCTCGCCGATGAACTCCACGTGCAGACGCACGTCCAGCACCTGTTCGCGCCAGCGCTTGTGCTCGGGGTCGGTCGAGGCCAGCCGGGCGACCAGTTTGCGCAAGCCTTCGAACTGCGCCTCGGCGCGTTCGCGGTCGTCGGTGCGCTGGTGCGCCAGCACGTCGCGCAGCTGCTGGCGGAACTCGATCACCTCGGGCAGGCGGCGATCCTCGGGCCGGATCTGCAGGACGCTGCCGCGGTTGAACGGCACTTTCTCCAGGCTGGCGTTGACGTCTTCCATGCGTGCGCGGATCGCCTTGTGCGCCTGCGCGATGTGCGTCTGCAGCGCCACCAGGTTCTGCCCGCTCTGCGTGCGCAGCATGTCGAAGAAACGCGCCTCGTGGGCCGGCAGGCCGTCGCGTTCCAGCCGCTCCAGCCGGGCGAAGAAATCCGCCGCGCTCTGCAGATCGGCCTGCACGTCGCCGGCATCCTGCGGCCAACGGCGGCGAAACGCCTCGAAACCGCTGACGATGCGATGGGACTGCGCACCGGCCTCGGTCTCCAGCGCGCCGATGCCCTGGTTCAGCGCACGCTCCATCGCGAGCGTGCGCTCGGCCAGATTGCCAAGGGTGAACGCCGCGCCGGCTTCACAGCGCGCATCCAGGCCCTGCCGTTGCAGCGGCGTCAGCGGCTTGGCCGCCACGTCGTCGACGCAGCGGGCGCGCTCCTTGTCCAGCCGTCCGTGTTCGCGCCTATGACCATCGCGTTCGACGCGCACGTCATTCAGAAGGCGCTGCGCTGCAGTAACTTGTTTTTCCTTCGTGGCGATGCGTTCGCCCAGGTCGCGCAGGGTCACATTGGCTTTGGACAACTCGCCCAATTCGATGGCGATGGCATCCAGCCGCGTGAGCAGCGGAGCGACGTCGATATCGCTCCAGCGCAGGTTGGCCAGCGACTGCGCGGCGGCGGCATGGTCGGCCCGCTGCCTGCGCTCGGCGTGGATCGCCGCGATCGCATGGTCGGCACCGGCAATCTGCTGCGCCAACGCGCCAGCCTCGGCCTTGTACAGCGCCAGCTTGTCGCGATTATCGAAGCCCAGTACCCACTGGCGGCGATCGTCGACGGCGTGGCGGTCGTCTTTCTCGTGGCGGCTGCGGCCGTGCTTGATCTGGCCTTGTGCGGTGATCGCGCGATCGCTGCGCTGCAACGCCTGCACGCTGTCCACGCAGGCGTAGTCGTAGCGGCGCAGCAGTTCGGCGTGCAGCCATTCCTGGTGTGCATGCGGCGCCAGCTCCAGCTTGTGCAGCAGCGAACGCGGTGGCGGCGCGGACACGTTCAGCCCATCTGCGGCGCCGATGCGGTGGTACACCAGCTTGCCGCCCAGATGGGTGGCGTCGACCCACGCGGCCACCTTGGCGTAATGCCGCTCGTCCACCAGCAGCGACAGCGCAAAGCCGTGCAGCAGGCGTTCGATCGCGCCGCTCCACGCCGCTTCGTCCGCGCGTACCTGGATCAGCTCGCCGGCGAACGGCAGCGCGGTCTCGGCCAGGCCCACCGCGGCGCATAGCCGGCTGCGCAAGGTCTGCATGTATTCGGGAACGTTCGACGGATGCTTTTCCAGCGCGGCGATCTCGGCACGTGCCCTGGCAAAATCAAGCTCGGCCTGTTTTTTCTGCATGCCCAGTTCCAGCATGCGCTGGTCGGCATTGGCGGCGGCGTCCTGGCTGGCGTCCAGCAGGCTGCGCGCCTCGGCGAGTTGTTCGGCGAAGCCTTGCGGGGTGGCGCCGAGCTGCCAATCCAGTTGCCGGCACGCGCTCTCGGCCACGCCGCGATGGCGCAGGCAGGCATCGCGCTCGCGCGACACGCTGTCGTGGTCGCGTTGCAGTTGTTCGATGCGGTCGCCGCCCTGTTCGCGGTGGCGTGCCTGCAGGTCGCCCAGTTCACGCTGGTGCTGTTCCCACGTCTGTTGACGGCGGCCCTCCTCGCCTTCGAGGCCGCGGTCGAGCGTGTCCAGCTCGACCAGCCGCGTGTCGAGCAGGCGCAGCCGCTGGCGCTCGCGGTAGCCGTCCATGCCGGCCAGCAGCTCGTCCAGTTCGCTGCGTTCGCGGCGCACGTCCATCAGCCGGTCGTGCGCCGTGCGTGCAGGGCGCAGGGTTTCGATCTGCTCGCGCGCAGTGACCACCGCCTTGTGCGCCTCGTCCAGTTCGGCGAACTCGGCCACCAGCCGTTCCGCCACGACGAAGGTTTCCGGCCGCTCCAGCATGAAGTCGCGCAGGAAATGGTTGAGGTCGCCCAGGTTCTTCGCCGACTGGGTCTTGTGCAGCAGGCGCAGCGCGGTGTCGTTGCCGATGCCTAGCAGGCGACGGAAGCGTTCGGCGTAGGCGCTGAAAGTCTCGTGATAGTGGACATCGGAAATGCGCTGCTTGAGGCGCCGGATGTCCAGGTCGAAGCCGGCCAGTTCCGTCGCCAGGTCGAACGGCCGCTCGGCGATGATGAAATACTTCTGCACGTCGGCCGCGCTGGAGCTGTTGCCGCGGATCCACAGCAACCGCACCAGCGTGACGCAGCGGCCCAGCGCGTTGCGGTATTCCAGCGCCAGCGCCGACCAGGTGGCGCCGCGACGCAGGTACTGGGTGGCGACCTCGCCCGAATCGTCGTCGTGGCGGTCGGCCCAGGCGCCGCGCACGTAGGACACCAGCGAGCGGTCGCGGCCGCTGCGCTCGGCCTCCCGCGCGGCGGCGTTGAAATCCACCAGCGCCGGCGGCACCAGCAACGCCGACATCGCGTCGAGCAGGGTCGACTTGCCCGAACCGGAACGGCCGACGAACAGGAAGCCGCGCTCGGCGATCGGCACCTCGTGCAGGCCGGAGAAGGTGCCCCAGTTGAGTACCTGCAGGCGGCGCATGCGGAACTGCTCCTCGCGCGGCGTGGGCAGGTCGGACAGGAACAGGGTAGGAGCGCCGTCGGACTTTTTCATCCCTCGTCCTCCTCGCTCTCCACGTCCGCGCCACCATGCCGGCCGGCCAGATGCTCGCGATAGACCGCGCCCAGCGCCTGCACGTCCTCGGCGGAAAACAGCAACTTCAGCGTGGGCGAGACCTCGTGACGTCCCTCGCTGCCGCGGATCGGCTGCAGCACGTTGTTCTTTTTCATCTTCTCGATGGCCGCGTTGAGCTTCCGGACGAAGCCGGCGCGGTCGGTGCCCTGCGGCGGTTCGTACACGGCCAGTTGCGCATGCAGTTCGTCCTCCTCCACCACGGCGCGCTGGCCGTGCGCCTCGGCCTCGGCCAGGCGCTGGCGCAGGGCCAGCAGCAGCACCGAGTCGATGAAGGTGAGCGGACTGGAACGCAGCAGGGTCGGCGTTTCCAGCTCGCCGGTGTCGGCCTGGCGCACGAAGGCCACGCGCAGGTCGCGGTCGAGCACCAGCTCCAGAAACAAGTCGCTCAGGCGCGCGCGGATGGCGGTTTCCTCGCGCAGCAGCACCGGCCACAGCAACGCATGGCGCTCGGCGTCCACGCTGGGGCCGGCCAGCAACTGGCACAGCACGCGGCGCGCCCCGAACGGCAGGCTGCCGGTGTCGCCGGGGAACAGCGCGGGATCGCCCACGCTTTCCGGCAACGGGTTTTCCGGGGTCGGTTCGTCCCTGTCTTCAGACCAGTTCATCGCGTTTTTCCTTGAGGAAGTACAGCAGAGGAATGCGCGCATGGCGTTCGCGGCCATCCTCGCCGCGCCAGCTCACCGATTCGTGGCGATCGGCCACCAGCATGCCGTGGCGGCTACCCAGCGCGACGTAGCCGACCACGCTGCCCAGGCCCTGCTCGGCCGGATAGTGTTCGAGCACGGCACCGACCGAGCACTGCGCGCGCTCGGCCAGCAACGCCCGCACGCGCTGCTTCAAGCTGCGGAAGTCGATCTCCGACTGCGCCACCAGCTCGCCCACGCTGTCCAGCGAGATCGCCGCGCCGTCGGCGCGGACGATGCTGCCGTCGACCTGGCCGGTGCGCGGATCGTTGAGCCGCCAGCGCGACAGCGAATGCAGCCGCGCGCTGCTCAGGGTCAGCGTGTAGTCGATGCCCTGGTTGCTGCGTACCCGGTCGCGCAGCTTCAGCGCCTCGACCTGGGCCTGTTTCAGCAACTGGTGCAGGCGGCGCTGTTCCAGGTAGGCGCGGCTCTGCACGAAGCCCTTCAGGCTGCGCGCAAAATGCTGCAGCACGTCGTGCACGTGGCCGCCGCGATCGAGCAGGGTACGGGTGAGGTGCAGCAGGAAGCTGCGTTCGCGCCGGTCCAGCGCGCGGGCGAACGGGCGGCTGGTCACCGCGTCCACCGCCGCTTCCAGCTGGCCGCTCTGCTCGGCGTCGGTGAGCAGCCGCCAGAACGCGTCGAAACTGCGCCCGGATTCGCTTTCGGCGATCACGTCGACGCCGGCGAACAGCGCCTCCAGCATCTCGCCGCGCTGGCGCTCGTCGTCGATGATGCGCTCGCGGAACTCGCGGTCCAGCTGCTGGAAATCGTCGCGCACGTGGCGGAAATCCTCGGCCAACTCGTCGGCTAGCGCGATCACCTCGCGGGCGCGCTCCAGCGCGCGGGTCTCGTCCAGCACGTCGACCCGGCCCTCACTGACCGCGGCGATCTGCGCATCGATGCGCTCGCGCTCGGCGAGCAGTTCGCCCAGGCGGCTGTGCGGGTCGGCATCGGTCTGCCGCGCCAGTTGCACCAGTTGCTGGATCACCAGTGCCAGCCGGCTCTCGGTGGCCACGCTGCGGCTTGAGTCCAGGCTGCCCAGGAAGCGCAGCGCCGCGATCGCCGGCGCGGTCAGCTCGTACTGTTCCTCGCTGGCCCCGGCGGGAAAGCGCCGCTCCAGCCAGCCGGCGGCCAGCCATTCGGCCACGTAGGCCTGCGCCGTGCGCGGCACCGTGTGGCCATGCGTGCGCAATTCGTCCAATTCGCGCGCCAGCCGCTCATGCAGCAGCGAGGCCGGCAACTGGCGTTCGCCATCGAGCAGCAGCGCCTGCAGCAGGGCGGCAATCAGCGGCGCGTTGTCCGCCGCCAGCAGTTTCCAGGTGGGCTGCTGGCGTAGCCGCTGCCAGGTAGCAATGCGTGCGCGGGTTTTCATCGCGACACCGAATGTCCAAAGGCAACCCCGCCCGCGCCGGACGGAATCTGGTGGATGATTCGACGATGTGACATGTACCTGCCCGCTGGTAGCTGCAAGAATCGCCCGGACCTGGGGTCTGTCCGGGAAACCTTCAGTGTAATCGCTGGTATCTCATCCCATGCGACGTGCGCCGCCGTACGCTTGACGCGACGGATTGAAGAGGCTTGTGCCGCCCCCATCTTTTGCACCTCTCCCGCTTCGGCAGACAACCCATGACCAAGCCCGCTTCCGTCCGCATCGACTTCGTCTCCGACGTCTCCTGCCCGTGGTGCGCGATCGGACTGGCTTCGCTGCAGCAGGCGCTGGCGAAGCTGGACGGCGAAATCAGCGCCGAGATCCATTTCCAGCCGTTCGAGCTGAACCCGCAGATGGCGGCGGAAGGCGAGGATGCGGTCGAGCATCTGGTGCACAAGTACGGCAGTTCAGCCACACAGATCGCCGCGAACCAGGAAATGATCCGCGAACGCGGCGCGGCGCTGGGCTTCATCTTCGACATGGAGCGGCGCAAGCGCGTCTACAACACTTTCGACGCGCACCGGCTGCTGCACTGGGCCGAACTGGAAGGTCGCCAGCTGGCGCTGAAGCAGATCCTGCTGCGCGCCTATTTCACCGACGGCGAGGACGTGGGCGCGCACGACACGCTGGTGCGGCTGGCCGTCGAGGCGGGGCTGGATGGCGAGCGCGCGCGGCAGATCCTCGCTGGCGACGAGTTTGCCGACGAAGTGCGCGCGCAGGAGCAGTTCTTCACCTCGCGCGGCATCCGCTCGGTGCCGGCCACCATCGTCAACGGCCAGCACCTGATTTCCGGCGGACAGCCGCCGGAGACGTTCGAGCAGGCGCTGCGGCAGATCGCCGCCGGCGCCTAGAACCGCTCATGCGCCGGCGCTGCCCGGCGCCCGCCACTGTGTGATCGGCGCCGGGCGGCCGAGCAGGTAGCCCTGGCCCATCTCGCAGCCCATCGCCATCAACGCATCGCGCTGGGTCGGCGTCTCGATGCCTTCGGCGATCACCTGGATGCCGAGCGCGCGCGCCAGCGCCAGGATCGCCGCCACCACGGTGGTGCTGGAGGTGTTGGCGTCCTTGTCCAGTTCCTGCACGAAGGCGCGGTCGATCTTCAGGATGCGCAGCGGCAGCGAGTGCAGGTAGCTGAGCGAGGAGTAGCCGGTGCCGAAATCGTCCAGCGCCGCGCCGATGCCGATCGCGCGCAGGCGCTCCAGCGTGGCGCGCACGTGCTCGGGATTGTCCAGCAGCGCGCCCTCGGTGACTTCCAGCACCAGCCGCTGCGGCGGCAGCCCGGTACGTTCCAGCAGCTGGACCAGGCGCCGGTCGAAATGCGCATGGCGCAGGTGCAGCGCCGACACGTTCACCGTCATGAAGCTGTCGTCGCGTCCGTGCTGCAGCAGCAGCCGGCAACTCAGCTCGAACATGTGCCAGTCGATCGTCTCGATCAGCCCGCTGTCCTCGGCGATCCTCAGGAAGTCGCCTGGCCGCAGCACGCCGCGTTGTGGATGGTTCCAGCGGATCAGCGCCTCGTAGCCCAGCGTGCGCCCGCTGCCGTCGAGCGCGCAGATCGGCTGGAAGTACGGCTCGAACAAGCCTTGCGCCAGCGCCTGGCGCAGTTCGCCTTCCAGCGCGAGCACGTCGACCACGTTCTGCGCCAGCCGCTCGTCGAACAGCTCGTAGCGCTTGCGGCCCAGCTGCTTGGCCCGGTACAGCGCAATATCGGCGTCGCGCAGCAGCTCGTCGGCGGCCACGTAGTTGCCGTCGCCGATGGCGATGCCCATGCTGGCGGTCACCGGCAGTTCCTTGCCAGCCACCCGCATCGGCGCGTCCAGCGCGTCCAGCACGCGCTGCGCCACGGCGGTGGCTGCCCACGGCAGCTCATCCTGTTCCAGCAGGATCGCGAACTCGTCGCCGGACAGCCGCGCCACCAGATCCGGATGGCGCACGCAGCCGGCCAGGCGCCGCGCCACCTCCTTCAGTACCTCGTCGCCGGCCAGGTGGCCCAGGCTGTCGTTGATGATCTTGAAGCGGTCCACGTCCAGGTACAACAGCGCGCAGGGGTGCTGCGGCTCGCGCCGCATGGCGTCCAGTGCGCGGTCGATGCGCTCGCGCAGGTAGCCGCGGTTCGGCAGCCCGGTGAGCGCGTCGTGCATGACCTGATGGCGCAGCTGGTCCTGCATGCGCTCGCGTTCGCCGATTTCCTTGCGCAGGGCCAGCGTGCGCTCTTCCACCCGCTGTTCCAGCTGTTCGTAGGCACGCCGGAGCGACTCGGCTGAGCGGCGCCGGGTGAGGCTGTTGGCGACCTGCGAGGCGACGAAGCTGAGCAGTTCCTGGTCGGCCGCGCCGTACACCACGTCGGCGCGGTAGCTCTGCACGGCGACCAGCCCGATGACCTCGTCGGCCACGATCAACGGCACGCCGAGCCAGTACATCGCGGGAGAACTCATCCGCCCCGGCGCGATCTCGCCGCGCTGCTCCAGTTCCTCGATGTCCGCGTTGCTCACCCGCAGCGCGCGCCCCAGGCGCATCACGTATTCGCTCAGGCCGCGGGTCAGCACGCGTTCGGCCGGCGGCGCCAGCACCGCGTCCACCGAGTAGGGAAAGGTCAGCTTGAGCCGGTCGTCGGAGAGCAGCCCGATGAAGAAGTTCTGCGCGTTCAGCAGTTCGCCCACCACCGCATGCACGCGCCGGTAGAACGTACCCTGGTCGATGTCGGCGGTGGCCAGCTCGGCGAGCTGGAACAGCGCGGTCTGCAGGTGCTCGGCGCGCTGGCGCTCGACGATCTCCTGCTGCAGCCCGCGGTTCGCCTCCGCCAGCTGCAGCGTGCGCCGCTGCACCCGCTGCTCCAGCTCGTCCTTGCCCTGCTTGCGCTCCAGTGCGGTGAGGATGTGGCTGCTGACGAACTCCAGCAGGGTGAGGTCCTCGTCGGTGAAGCCGATGTCGCGGCGATAGCTCTGCACCACCAGCACGCCGCGCGGCTGGCCGTCGCGCAGCAACGGCACGCCGAGCCAGTCGTAGCTGTCCGGGCCGATCAGGGTCACCGGCCCCACCACCTGGCTGCGCAGCTCCTCGGCATTGCCCATGCGCGCCTTGCCGTCGCGCATCACGTACCAGGTCAGCGTGTGCTCGATCGCGCCCAGCGGCATGTCCTGGCCGCCGCCGGGGGGCACCGGCTCCTGCTGGTCGACGAAGTACAGGAAGCGGATCGTGTCCTGCACGGCGTCATGCAGCACGATGAAGAAGTTTTCCGCATACATCAGCGTGCTGACGATGGCGTGGATGCCGCGCAGCAGGTCGGGCATGTCGCGCTCGGAGCCGGCCAGGTCCGAGATCGCGAACAGCGCGCGCTGCAGGTTCTCCGAGCGTTCGAGCTGCTCGTGCGAATCCTTCAGCTCGGCCCACTCCAAGGCCCAGCGCAGGTGCTGGCCGGCCAGTCGCAGCGGCGTTTCCAGCTCCGCGAGGAAGCGCTCGTCGGCATGGCCCGGCTGCCATTCCAGCAACAGCAGTGCCACGTCGGGTTGCGCGCACAGGCGAACCGCCACACGTCGCCCGTCCGGGTGCCGCAGCGGCCCGGCCGTGCGGGCGGCCGCCACCAGCCACGATGCATCGGCCGGCGCGAACGACATCGGCGGGCGGCCTTGCGCAGCAACGACCTCGCCCTGCCCCCAGCGCACGCTGGCCGCGACGCAGCCCGGACGCGCCTGCACCAGGTCGGCGATCGCCGCAGCCACCTCTTCCGGCGCATGCGTGCCGATCAGCCGGGCCAGCCAGCTCAGCTGCAGCGATCCGCCTTGCGACGGCCCCGCTTCCATGGCATCGGCATGCTTCATCGAATCCCCAAGCCCGCGCCCGCCAATGCCGGCGGACGGCCCGCCCGGTCGAAACCCCGCGGCGACGCCGGCATCGGACATGACGAGCCTGCCTCCATGCGGGCCAACGCGCAATACCGATAAACTGCCCCATCGCGTCCGGCTGGCCACGCCATGAGTCGGCGCCGCCGTGTTCCGGCGTCATCCGCAGCGCAGGTCCCCGTTCCATCCATGCTCACCGACACCACCAAGGACGCCATCCGCGCCGCCTACGCACGACTGAAGGACGGCCTGCCCGGCTTCCGCGCGCGCGCCTCGCAGGGGCGCATGATCGCCGAGACGGCCAAGGCGTTCGCCCGCGCCGGCGGCGTGGCGGCGGTCGAGGCGCCCACCGGCACCGGCAAGTCGATGGCCTACCTGATCGCCGGCGTCGAGGTGGCGCGCTTCCAGAAGAAGAGGCTGCTGATCGCCACCGCCACCGTGGCGCTGCAGGAACAGCTGGTGCAACGTGACATCCCGCTCTACCTCCGGCTCAACGGCATCGAGGCGAAGGTGGCGCTGGCCAAGGGCCGCGGCCGCTACCTGTGCCCGCGCAACCTGCTGATGGCGGCCAACAGCATCCACGACGCGCAGCTGGGCCTGGCCGGTTTCGAGGCGGACCTGCTGCTGTGGAACAAGCCGCCGCAGCCGCGCGACAAGCAGGCGCTGGCGAAGCTGCGCGGCGCGTTCGACCGCCGCGAGTGGGACGGCGACATGGACAGCGCGCCGGAACCGGTCAGCGAGCTGCTGCGCCCGATGATCACCACCAGCGCCGGCGGCTGCACCAACCGCAAGTGCGGCCAGTTCATGGTCTGCCCATTCTTCGTCGCGCGCCGCGCGGTGGACGACGCCGAGATCATCGTGGCCAACCAGGACCTGGTGCTGGCCGACCTCACCATGCCGGGCGAGGCCGACGGCGGCGCCGAGCCGGGCTGGGGCGGGGTGATCCTGCCACGCCCGGACGAGACGCTGTACGTGTTCGACGAAGCCCACCACCTGCCCGGCAAGGCGATCGACCGCGGCGCGGCCGAGGTCCACATCACCGCCAGCGTGCGCCAGCTGAGCCGGCTCGGCCGCCAGGTGCACGCGGCGTATTCGCTGACCGACAAGGAAAGCCTGGGCCGGCTCACCCTGGACGCCGGCGACGCCAGGCTGCAGGAACTCAGCGACACGCTGGAAGAACTGGAGAAAGCCATCCGCCTCGGCTGGCTGCCCGACCCGGCCGAAACCGAGCCGATGTACCGCGGCTCGCTCGGCCAGCTGCCCTCGCCGTGGGTGCAACAGGCGCGGGCGCTCAGCCTGCTCACCGGCGAGGTGCAGCGCTGGCTGGGCGCGGTGCGCCGCGCGGTGGTGGAGATGACCGATGGCGGGCCGACCCAGGAGGCGCTGTCGCGCGAGCTGGGCATCGCGCTGGAACGCGTCGGCCGGCAGGCCGCCTGCTGGCGCGCCTGGTCGGCCGACGATCCGGACGACGCGCCGCCGCTGGCGCGCTGGGTCACCCTGGGCGCCGACCAGCAGCTGGTCTGCCACGCCTCGGCGGTATCCGCCGCCGGCCTGCTGCGCGAGGTGCTGTGGGGCAACGCCAGCGGCGTGCTGCTGACCTCGGCCACGCTGAGCGCCGGCGGCAATTTCCGCAACTTCGCCGACGCGGTGGGCCTGCCCGACGACGCGCTGACACTCAGTCTGCCCTCGCCGTTCGACCTGGCCGCGCAGGCGCGGCTCGAAGTGCCCTCGATGCGCACGCTGCCCGACACGCGCGAGGCGCACGCGGAGGAGATCAGCGAGTGGCTGGCTGAAAACCTGGACTGGGACGCCGGCAACCTGGTGCTGTTCACCTCGCGCACCAAGCTCGACCGCGTGCTGCAGAAACTGCCGATCGCGCAGGTGCGCAAGGTGCGCGCGCAGGGTTCGCTGGGCAAGTCGCAGCTGGTCGCCGAGCATTGCGCCGACATCGAAGCCGGCAAGGGCAGCACGCTGTTCGGACTGGCCTCGTTCGGCGAAGGCCTGGACCTGCCGGGCAAGCTGTGCGAGACGGTGGTGATCACCCAGCTGCCGTTCGCCGTGCCCACCGACCCGGTCGGCGCCACCTATGCCGAGTGGCTGGAATCGCGCGGGCGCAATCCCTTCATAGAAGTGAGCATCCCCGAGGCCACGCGCCTGCTCACCCAGTACTGCGGCCGCCTGATCCGCAACGAGAGCGACCATGGCCGCATCGTGCTGCTGGATCGCCGCGTGGTCACCAAGCGCTACGGCAGCGGCATGCTGAAGGCGTTGCCGCCATTCCGGCGCGTCATCGAGAGGACCGCATGATCATCCGCCTGGCCGACCGCCCGCCGCAGCCGTGGAAGAACGGCCTGGGCCGCACGCGCGAAATAGCCGTCCAGCCGCCTGGCGCCGGCATGGACGATTTCCTGTGGCGGGTCAGCGTGGCCGAGGTGGACAGCGCCGCGCCGTTCTCCGCCTTTCCCGGCATCGACCGCGTGATCGTGCTGCTCGACGGCGCCGGCTTCACGATGACGCTGGACGGCGCGCGCACGCACGCGCTGACCGTGCCGTGTACGCCGTTCGCGTTCCCCGGTGAGGCGAAGGTGGACGTAGCGCTGGCCGGCGGCCCCACCCGTGACTTCAACCTGATGCTGCGCCGCGGGCACGCCACCGGTGGCGTCGCCGTATGGCGCCAGCCTGGCGAGGTCAACGGCCCCGGCGACGTGGTGCTGCTGCATGTGGCGCAGGGCCGGTTGACGACGCCGGATGGCACGCTGGCCGCCGGCGACAGCTGGCGGCCCGACTCGCGCGCCGCCCCCCCGGTGAAGCTAGCCGACGACACCGTGGTGCTCGCGGTGCGGGTGCAGGCCGGCGGCCGCTGAGGTCTCATACCAACTTGCGTTCAATAAACTAGATATACTCTTGCCATCGCCTGGAAGGGAGATGGCAAGTGAAGACACTGATCGGCAACGACAAGGCCACGGTGAAGCGACTGGCGGAGCGACTGAAGCAAGCCGGATCGCATCGCGAGTACCAGCGAATCCAGTGCGTGCTGCTACGGGCCACACTGGGGAGCTCGGCGCAGGAGATTGCCCAGATCCTGGGATGGTCGGCGTCGACCGTCCATACGATCCATTCGCGCTGGGCCAAGGAAGGTGAGGCGATCTTCGCGCTGAACGAGCGTGGCGGCCGCCATCATCAGTACTTGAGCGAGGAAGAGGAGAAGGCACTGCTGGAGCCGTTTGTGCGACAGGCCGAGATGGGTGGGATGTTGCGTGCCTTGGACATCCGGCAGGCATATGCGGCACGGGTCGGCAAACCGGTGGCGCTGTCGACGATCTATCGCCTGTTGGAGCGGCATGGTTGGCGCAAGGTGATTCCACGGCCCCGCCACCCGAAGGCAGACGTTTCGGCCCAAGCGGCATATAAAAAAACTGCGGCGCTGCGTTCGCGCCGAGGCCGCGCGTCAGGCTAGGTGCGGTCGCCCGGTTCGCTTGATGTTCCAGGACGAGGGGCGGTTTGGCCTGCTCGGCTCGCCACGGCGATGTTGGGCGCCCTCACCGACACGTCCTGTCGTGGGGGCGCGGCTGGAACGTCAATACATCTACGCCTTCGCCGCCGTGATACCAACTTGCGTTCAATAAACTAGATATACTCTTGCCATCGCCTGGAAGGGAGATGGCAAGTGAAGACACTGATCGGCAACGACAAGGCCACGGTGAAGCGACTGGCGGAGCGACTGAAGCAAGCCGGATCGCATCGCGAGTACCAGCGAATCCAGTGCGTGCTGCTACGGGCCACACTGGGGAGCTCGGCGCAGGAGATTGCCCAGATCCTGGGATGGTCGGCGTCGACCGTCCATACGATCCATTCGCGCTGGGCCAAGGAAGGTGAGGCGATCTTCGCGCTGAACGAGCGTGGCGGCCGCCATCATCAGTACTTGAGCGAGGAAGAGGAGAAGGCACTGCTGGAGCCGTTTGTGCGACAGGCCGAGATGGGTGGGATGTTGCGTGCCTTGGACATCCGGCAGGCATATGCGGCACGGGTCGGCAAACCGGTGGCGCTGTCGACGATCTATCGCCTGTTGGAGCGGCATGGTTGGCGCAAGGTGATTCCACGGCCCCGCCACCCGAAGGCAGACGTTTCGGCCCAAGCGGCATATAAAAAAACTGCGGCGCTGCGTTCGCGCCGAGGTCGCGCGTCAGGCTAGGTGCGGTCGCCCGGTTCGCTTGATGTTCCAGGACGAGGGGCGGTTTGGCCTGCTCGGCTCGCCACGGCGATGTTGGGCGCCCTCACCGACACGTCCTGTCGTGGGGGCGCGGCTGGAACGTCAATACATCTACGCCTTCGCCGCCGTGAGTCCTCACGACGGCGTCCTCGACAGTCTCATCTTGCCGTGGGTCAATGCCGAGGCCATGTCCCTGTTCCTGGCCGAAGTGGCCGGTCGCCATCCTGGCGAGTTCATTCTCATGGTCATGGATCAAGCCGGCTGGCATCAGGCAAACGCCCTGGTCGTTCCCGACTCCATGCGCCTGGTGTTCCTTCCCCCCTATAGCCCCGAGCTCAACCCAGCCGAGCATCTCTGGAAGGCCTTGCGCGAGCAAGACTTCGGCAACGAGGTCTTCAAGAACCTCGATGCCGTCGAAACGACCCTAGCCGGCGGATTGCGCGCACTGGAAGTCGATCACGACCAAACCCAGTCTTTGACCGGCTTTAAGTGGATAACTTCTATATCATTGAACGCAAATTAGTATGAGTCCTCACGACGGCGTCCTCGACAGTCTCATCTTGCCGTGGGTCAATGCCGAGGCCATGTCCCTGTTCCTGGCCGAAGTGGCCGGTCGCCATCCTGGCGAGTTCATTCTCATGGTCATGGATCAAGCCGGCTGGCATCAGGCAAACGCCCTGGTCGTTCCCGACTCCATGCGCCTGGTGTTCCTTCCCCCCTATAGCCCCGAGCTCAACCCAGCCGAGCATCTCTGGAAGGCCTTGCGCGAGCAAGACTTCGGCAACGAGGTCTTCAAGAACCTCGATGCCGTCGAAACGACCCTAGCCGGCGGATTGCGCGCACTGGAAGTCGATCACGACCAAACCCAGTCTTTGACCGGCTTCAAGTGGATAACTTCTATATCATTGAACGCAAATTGGTATCAGAGCCTGTGAAGAAAACCACTTCCTGTGGTTTTCTTCAGTCGCGAGTCCGGTACACGCTCGGACTCGCTCACATGAAACAGTCACTGGCGTGACTGTTTCATGCCCGGCCCTCGGGCAGCCGCTCCTGCGCTGCCTCAACTCGGGCATCGGGCAACTGCTCCTGCGTTGCCTCAACTCAGGCATCCATGCCCTCGCCGTGGCCGGTCTGAGAGGTTGGAAAACTCACAACCTCTCAGTCCAGCGCGTGGAAGTGGTGCAGCGGACCGCGACCGCGGCCGACGTCCAGGCGTTCCGCCGCGACCAGCGCCGCCTGCAGATAGGCCTTGGCCTGCGCCACCGCGACCGGCATTGGGTGCCGCGGCCGCAGCGCGGCGATCGCCGCGGCCAGCGTGCAACCGGTGCCGTGGCCGGCGCGGGTGCGTAGGCGCGCGGCATCGAACACCTGCACGCCGTCCGCGCCGGCCAGCACGTCGGGGCTGCGCACACCGCCCAGGTGCCCGCCCTTCAGCAGCACCCACGCCGGCCCCAGCGCGCGCAGCTGGCGGGCCTGCGCCCGCATCGCCTCCAGGCCGCCGGCCGGCACGCAGTCCAGCAGTGCGGCCGCCTCGGCCAGGTTCGGCGTGAGCAGCTCGACCTGCGGCAGCAGCGCCTCGCGCAGTGCCGCGAGCATGCCGGCGCCGGCCAGGGCGTCGCCGCTGCTGGCACGCAGCACCGGATCGAGCACCACGCGGCGCGCGGCGTTCGTGTGCAGCACTTCGGCCACGGCGTACACGGTGGCGGCCTCGGCCAGCATGCCCAGTTTCACCGCGTCCACCCGCACGTCGTCGAACACCGCCTGTACCTGCTCGGCAACCAGTGCCGCCGGCAAGGCCTGCACGGCGCGTACGCCCTGCGTGTTCTGCACGGTGACCGCGGTGATCGCCGCCATGCCGTAGGCGCCGAGCGCACCGAAGGTCTTCAGGTCGGCGGCGATGCCGGCGCCGCCGCTGGGGTCGCTGCCGGCGATGCCGAGCACGTTGGGGATCATCCGGCGTGGCTGGCGCTGAAGGCGATCAACGCCAGACGGGTACAGCCCTGCGATTGCAGCCACGCCGCCGCACGCGCCGCGCGCAGGCCGCTGCGGCAGGCCAGCACCACCCGTGGCGCCGCCGCCAGCTGCGGCCACAACGCCGGCAGCGTCTCGTTGGTCGCGCGCAGGGCGCGCGGCACGGGCGACTGCGGCGCCTCGTCCAGGCCGCGCAGGTCGACCACCACGTCGTCGGCGGCGAGCTGGACCGGATCGAGCAGCGGCCAGGCGGTCTGCGGCTCCGGCGCGTCGCGGAAGTCGAAGCTGGCAAAATCGCGGCCGTCCCAGCGGAACAGGCGACCGCGTGGCGGCGACGGAAGATCCAGCAGCAGGGCCAGCACCAGCTGTGCCTGCAGCGCGCCGATCATCGCCACCACCGGGCCGAGCACGCCGGCCGAGGCGCAGTCGCCCGCGGTGGCCGGCCACTGCGGAAACACCGCGCGATAGCTCGGCACGTCGCCGCAGAACACCCCGGCGTAGCCCGCCATGCCGACCGCCGAGGCGCTGACCAGCGGCCGCCGCGCGGCGAGGCAGGCATCGCTGAGCAGGTAGCTGACGGCGAACTGGTCGGCCGCGTCCACCACCACGTCGGCGGCGGCGACCAGGGCCGGCGCTGCGGCCGGGGTGAGCGGGCGATGCAGCGTCTCGATGCGTACCTCGGGATTGAGTGCCGCCAGCGCCGCTGCAGCCGCTTCCACCTTGGGGCGGCCGATGTCGCCCATCCGGTACAGCGTCTGCCGATGCAGGTTGCCCAGCTCGACCACATCCGGATCGATCACGCTCAGCACGCCCACCCCGGCTCCGGCCAGCAGCGGCAGCAGCGCGCAGCCGAGGCCGCCGGCGCCGACCACCAGCACGCGGGCATCGGCCAGCCGCGCCTGGCCGTCGGCGCCGACGCCGGGCAACCGCATCTGCGTGGCATGGCGCGCGCTCATGCCGGGCACCGCGTGGCATCGAGCCAGGCGCGAAGACTGGCCTCGGGATCGGCGTGCCGCACGATGTCGCCGACCACCGCCACCACGTCGGCTCCGGCGGCCAGGCACGCCGCGGCGCGCTCGCGGGTGAGGCCGCCGATCGCCACCAGCGGCAGCGCGCCGACGGCGCGCTTCCACTCGCCGATGCGCGCCAGCCCCTGCGGCGGCCATGGCATCACCTTGAGCTGGGTCGGCCAGATCGGCCCCAGCGCAATGTAGTCCGGGCGGCAGGCTAGCGCGGTCTCCAGTTCGGCAGGGGCGTGGGTGCTCAGGCCGAGCCGGATGCCGTGCCGGCGCAGCGCCGGCAAGTCGGCGTCGCGCAGGTCCTGCTGGCCGAGGTGGACGTAGTCGGCGCCGAGCTCGATCGCCAGCTGCCAGTGGTCGTTGACCACCAGCTGCGCGCCGCGCGCGCGGCAGGCGGCGAGCGCGGCGGTGACCTCGCCGCGCAGCCAGTCGCGGTCCGCGTGCTTGGCACGCAGCTGCACCAGCCACGCACCCGCCGCGACCACGCGGCGGACCCAGGCCGCATCCGGCACCACCGGATAGAACGGGTCGAGCCGGCTCATGCCAGTTCCGCTCGGCCGGACACCGGCGTGGACGGCGCGGCCAGGTCGCGCGGCTCGATCGGCCCGGCGCGCCACGCGGTGCGGCCGGCGTCCACCGCCTGGGCGAACGCGCGCGCCATCGCCACCGGGTCGCCGGCGCGGGCCACCGCGGTGTTGAGCAGCACCGCGTCATAGCCCAGCTCCATCGCCGCGGCCGCCTGCGAGGGCAGGCCAAGGCCGGCATCGATCACCAGCGGCACTTCGGGGAAATGCGCGCGCAGCGTGCGCAACGCATGGGGATGACTCAGGCCGCGACCGCTGCCGATCGGCGCCGCCCACGGCATCAGCACGCGGCAGCCGGCATCGAGCAGGCGGCCGGCCACGCCGAGGTCGTCGGTGGTGTAAGGGAACACCGCGAAGCCCTCTTCCGCCAGCACGCGTGCCGCCTCGACCAGACCGAACACGTCCGGCCGCAGGGTGTCGTCGTCGCCGATCACCTCCAGCTTGATCCAGCGCGTGCCGAACAGCTCGCGCGCCATCTGTGCCGTGGTCACTGCCTCGCGTACCGAGTGGCAGCCGGCGGTGTTCGGCAGCACGCGCACGCCGAGCGCGCGCACCTGCGCCCAGAAATCCTGGCCGGAGCGCTGCGCAGCCGACTCGCGCCGCAGCGATACGGTGACCACCTCGCAGCCAGACGCCGCGACGGCCTCGGCCAGGCAGGCCGGCGACGGGTAGTGCGCGGAACCCAGCAGCAGCCGGGAGACCAGCGTCTCGCCGTAGAGATGCAGTGCGTCCATCGTCCTAGCCTCCCTGCATCGGCGCCAGCACCTCGACGCGGTCGCCCGCGGCGAGCTGCGTGCCGGCGCGCTGGGCCGCCGCGACGAAGCGCCCGTTGACCGCGGTGGCGACCGCCGCCTCGGCCAGCCCCATGCGCGCCAGCAGCGCCTGCAGGTGCTCGGCGGGCGGCTGCGGCTCGCCATTGACCAGGATGTTCATGCCTCGACCTCCGCCGGGGCCGCCAGCGTGGCGGCGAGCTGGGTGGCGTACCACGGCGCGAGCAGGAAGCCGTGCCGGTACAGCCCGTTGAAGTGGGTGACCCGACCGCGCCGGAGCAGCCGCGGCAGGTTGTCGGGAAACGCCGGGCGGACCCCGGCAGCGGCCTCGACGATCTCCGCCTCGGCCAGCGCCGGATGCAGCGCGCGGGCTGCACCAAGCAGCTCCAGCGCCGAGCGCACGGTGATCGGGCCGGCGTGGTCGCTTTCCAGCATGGTGGCGCCGAGCATCAGCAGGCCGTCCGCGCGCGGCACCACGTAGATCGAGAAACGCGGATGCAGCAGCCGCACCGGCCGGTGCAAGGTCACGTCACGGCTGCGCAGCAGCAGCCGCTCGCCGCGCACGCCGCGCAGGTCCGGCAGCGCCTCGCGCGCGGCCAGGCCGCGGCAATCGATCACGTGGTCGGCGGCCAGCGTCTGCGGCTGCACCGCCGCGCCGAAGGCGAAGCGCACGCCGCGGGAAGCCAGCGACGCGGCCAGCGCCGGCAGGGCTTCGCGCGGGTCCAGGTGCGCCTCGTCGGCCAGCCACAGACCCTCGCTGAAGCCCTCGGCGAGATCCGGCTCCAGCGTGGCGATGCGCTCGGCGTCGACCGCCACGTGGCCGCCGGTGCGGGCGGCGAACTGGCGCAGCTCGCCACGATCGCGCGGCGCCGCCAGCACCAGCGTGCCGCCGCGCACCACGCCGGGCACGTGTTGCGACCACCAGTCCAGCGCCAGGCGGCCGCGCTCGGCCACCACCGTCTCGGCGCCCTCGCGCTCGCAGTCCGGCGCCAGCATGCCGCCGGCCAGCCACGAGCAGGCCGACGCACCGACCGCGTCCGCCCGCTCGTGCACGCTGACCGTGGCGCCGGCCTCAAGCAGCGCCGTGGCGGCGCACAGCCCGGCCACGCCGGCACCGACCACGGCGACCGCGCACCTCTCAAGCGACCGGGACATACAACGCACCTCCGACGGCCATGAACTCCTCCGACTTCGCCGCCATCCCGGCCAGCTTCGCCGCGTCCTCGCGCAGGTCCTGCGAGATCTTCATCGAGCAGAACTTCGGTCCGCACATCGAGCAGAAGTGCGCGACCTTGTGCGCCTCCTTCGGCAGTGTGGCGTCGTGGAAGGCGCGCGCGGTGTCCGGGTCCAGCGCCAGGTTGAACTGGTCTTCCCAGCGGAACTCGAAGCGCGCGCGCGACAGCGCGTCGTCGTGCAGCTTCGCCGCCGGATGGCCCTTGGCCAGGTCGGCCGCGTGCGCCGCAATGCGGTAGGCGATGACGCCGGTCTTGACGTCGTCGCGGTCAGGCAGGCCCAGGTGCTCCTTCGGCGTGACGTAGCAAAGCATCGCGGTGCCGAACCAGCCGATCATCGCTGCGCCGATGCTCGAGGTGATGTGGTCGTAGCCGGGCGCGACGTCGGTGCTCAACGGCCCCAGCGTGTAGAACGGCGCCTCGCCGCACAGCGCCAGCTGCTTGTCCATGTTCGCCTTGATCTTGTGCATCGGCACATGGCCCGGCCCCTCGATCATCACCTGGCAGCCGTGCACCCAGGCGATGCGGGTGAGTTCGCCCAGCGTCTCCAGTTCGGCGAACTGTGCCGCGTCGTTGGCGTCGGCGATGGAGCCGGGACGCAGGCCGTCGCCCAGCGACAGCGAGACGTCGTAAGCGCGGCAGATCGCGCAGATCTCGGCGAAGTGCTCATACAGGAAACTCTCGCGGTGCCCGGCCAGGCACCAGCGCGCCATGATCGAACCGCCGCGGCTGACGATGCCGGTGACACGGTTGGCGGTCAGCGGCACGTACGCCAGCCGCACGCCAGCGTGGATGGTGACATAGTCCACACCCTGCTCGGCCTGCTCGATCAGGGTGTCGCGGAACACTTCCCAGTTGAGCTTGAGCGGGTCGCCGCCGACCTTCTCCAGCGCCTGGTAGATCGGCACGGTGCCGATCGGCACCGGCGCATTGCGCATGATCCACGAGCGGATCGCGTGGATGTTGCGCCCGGTGGACAGGTCCATCACCGTGTCGGCGCCCCAGCGGATCGACCAGACCAGCTTCTCCACTTCCTCGGCGACGCCGGAACTCACCGCGGAATTGCCGATGTTCGCGTTGATCTTCACCAGGAAGTTGCGCCCGATCACCATCGGCTCCAGCTCAGGATGGTTGATGTTGGCCGGCAGGATGGCGCGACCGCGGGCGATTTCCTCGCGCACGAACTCGGCGCTGACGAAGTCCGGAATGGCGGCGCCGAAATCCTCGCCGTCGGCGCGCCGCGCAGCGGCATCGTCCAGCGCCCGGGCGCGGCCCAGGTTCTCGCGGAAGGCGGCGTAGACCATTTCCTCGGTGACGATGCCGGCGCGGGCGAATTCGAGCTGGGTGACCGCCTGTCCTGCGCGGCCGCGCTGCCGCAGTGGCCGCGCCGGGCAGGCCGGCGTGCCCACGTCGGCGTGCCCGCCCGACTCCGGCCCGATCGCCTCGAAGCCACGCGCGGCCAGCCAGGCCTCGCGCACCCGCGGCAGGCCACGGGCGAGGTCGATCGCGGCGGCGTCTTCGGTGTACGGACCGGAGGTGTCGTAGAGGTTGAGCGTGGGCTGGCGCGGATCGGTCAGCGCCACCTGGCGGAACGGCACGCGCAGCGCGGGGTGGCCGGACGGGGTCAGGTAGACCTTGCGCGAACCGCGGATCGGACCGGTAGTGACGTCGGCCGGTGCGGCCGGCGGATGGATGGTGGTGGTTGGCATGGATCTCCTCCTGGTGGGTGGGGAGATCCGGGGCGACGATCAGTTTGGGCGCACGCCGACGGCGCGCTGGTGAATTCCCGTCCCTTCGCCGGCATGACCCGGATCAGGTTCAAAGGGTCCGGCTGCCGCCATCTCAGCCCTGCCTGCGCAGGACACCCCTCGGAACGCCGGCAAGATTAGCCCAGCCTCCGACGAGTTGTCCACGCCGGTCACGGAAGCTGCGCATTGCTACACTCGACGCACTCACGTGGTGCGGAGCGAACACGATGGCGATGCTGGTCCTGGGTCTGCTGATCTTCCTCGGCGTGCATTCGCTGCGCATCTTCGCCGACGGCTGGCGCAGTCGGCAGCTGGCGCGGCTGGGCGAAATACGCTGGAAAGGCCTGTACTCGCTGGTGTCGCTGGTCGGCTTCGTGCTGATCTGCTGGGGCTTCGTCCTGGCGCGACAGCAGCCGGTGCTGCTGTACGTGCCGCCGCCGTGGCTGCGCCACCTCAATGCGCTGTTCACCCTGGTCGCGTTCGTGCTGGTGGTCGCCGCCTATGTCCCGCGCAACCACCTCAAGGCAAGCTTCGGCCATCCGATGCTGCTGGGCGTGAAGACGTGGGCGTTCGGCCACCTGCTCGCCGCCGGCATGCTGCACGACGTGGTGCTGTTCGGCGCCTTCCTGCTGTGGTCGATCGTGCTGTTCGTCGCCTCGCGCCGGCGCGACCGCCGCGAGGGCACGGTGTATCCGTCCGGCACCATGCCGGGCACGACGCTCACCGTGGTGGTCGGCGTGGTGACCTGGGCGCTGTTCGCATTCTGGCTGCACGCGCTGCTGATCGGCGTGAAGCCGATGGTGTAGCCACGCCGGCGCACCGTAGCGGTGTGCCGAAAGCCATCTGCCCGGCCGGCTGCGGTTCGCGCTAGAGTCCGGCCATCCGTCCCCGCCGAGGTCGTGCCATGGCCGCCTTCCTGCTCTGGCTGTTGCTGCTGGTGTTCTGCTGGCCGCTCGCGCTGCTGGCGCTGGTGCTGTACCCGATCGTGTGGCTGCTGTTGCTGCCGCTGCGCCTGGTCGGCATCACGGTAAGCGCCGTGTTCGCCTTCCTTGGCGCCCTGTTGATGCTGCCTGTGCGCGTGCTGCGCGGCCGCCCGGTCTGACCCGCGCGTAAACTTTACAATCCGGAAGAGTAACTTTCCAATCGGCGCGAGTTACTTTACAGTGCCGGCATGGCCCGACCCAGCCGTTCGGCGGAAATCGACGCAACCCTGCTGCGCCTGGTGCAAGAACACCCGGACGATCTCGTCCGGATCGTCGCCGGAAAGCTCGGGCTCAGCCGCGCCGCCGTCGCCACGCGCGTACGCGCGCTGATCGGAGACGGCTATCTTGCCAAGGTCGGCACGACACGTCCGACCTACCGTCCCGGAAACTCCAGGCGTGCGGGTTTCCGCCATGCGCTGCGTGGCTTGGCCGAGGACCGCGTGTGGTCGAACGACATCGCGCCCCTGCTGTCAGGCCTGCCCGCGAACATCTTCGATATCTGCCACCACGGCCTGACCGAGATGGTGAACAACGCGATCGACCACTCCGAAGGGAAACACCTCACGGTCCACGTCGACCGCAATGCCCACCGGGTCGCGATGATGGTCGCGGACGACGGCATCGGCATTTTCCGCAAGATCACCCGTGCGCTGGATCTTCCCGACGAACGACTGGCCCTGCTGGAACTTGCCAAGGGAAAGCTGACCACCGATCCACGGCGCCATTCCGGCGAAGGCGTGTTTTTCACTTCGCGCATGTTCGACCGCTTCCAGATCGCTTCCGGCGACCTGGTCTTCGACCATGATGGCGGGCAAGGCGACGACCTGTTGTTCGACACCGACATGCACCAGTTCCGCCATGGCACGACCGCGCTGATGGAGATCCGCACCGACACCAGCAGGACGGCCAAGGAGGTTTTCGACCAGTACTCCAGCGGGCCCGACGACTACACCTTCGCCAAGACGGTGGTACCGGTGAGACTGGCCCGGGTCGGTGACGAAAATTTGGTTTCGCGTTCGCAGGCCAAACGCCTGATGCAGCGGGTGGAGCGGTTCCGTACCGTGGTGCTGGACTTCGATGCGGTAACCAGCATCGGCCAGGCTTTTGCGGACGAGGTGTTCCGCGTCTTCGCGCACGATCATCCCGAAGTCGCGCTCGTTCCGGTCCATGCGGTGCCGGCAGTACGGCAGATGATCCGCCGCGCCGAAATCGCCCGCGATGAGGAAAGCGGCCAGTTGCCGCTGCGCTGAGCATGGCCGAAGAACCCTACTCGCCTTCCTGCGAGCGCAATCGCGACCCGATCCTCAGCGTGCTGCGCGAGCATTTCGCCGATCGCCGGCGGGTACTGGAGATCGGCAGCGGCACCGGCCAGCACGCGGTGCATTTCGCCGCGGCGCTGCCGCAATTGAACTGGCAAAGCTCCGACCGCGCGGAACACCTGCCCGGCATCCGCGCCTGGCTGGACGAGGCGGCGCTGCCCAACACCCCGCCGCCGCTGGAGCTGGACGTCGGCGGCGCGTGGCCGCCCGGCCCGTTCGACGCGGTGTTCAGTGCCAACACCCTGCACATCATGGCGTGGCCCGAGGTGCAGCAGCTGTTCGCGCATTTGCCCGCGGTCACCGCTGGCGATGCCGTGCTGGCGATCTATGGCCCGTTTAACCGGCAGGGCCGCTACAGCAGCACCAGCAACGCCGCGTTCGATGCATGGCTGAAGGCGCGCGACGCGCACATGGGTATCCGCGACGCCGAGGCGGTGGATGCGCTGGCCGCGGCGGCGGGCTTTGCGCTGGTTGACGACGTGGCGATGCCGGCCAACAACCGCTGCCGCGTGTGGCGCCACCACGACTGAGCCTCTGCCTGCACGCACACCTGCACGCCGCCGCCGAACCGGGTACAAAGGCGGCATGAAGGCGATCGACACGCTGACCCCCTGCCCCTGCGGCAACCCGGCCGGTTACAGCCAATGCTGCGGGCCGCTGCACGACGGCGCCAGCGCCGCCAGCGCCGAACAACTGATGCGCTCGCGCTACAGCGCCTACGTGCTCAAGCGCGAGGACTACCTGCTGACCAGCTGGCACGTCGATACCCGCCCGGCCTCGCTGCGGCTGGCCGCGCAGCAGCCGCCCCCGACCTGGCTGGGGCTGGAGCTGCGCCGCCAGCAACGCGTCGACGACGACCATGCCATCGTCGAATTCATCGCCCGCTACCGGCTCGGCGGCGGCCGCGCGCAGCGCCAGCATGAGACCAGCAGCTTCGTGCGCGAGGGCGGCCACTGGTACTACCACGACGGCGAGCTGAAGAGCTGACGCTCAGAAACCCTGCACGCCGGCCGCCCGCAGTCGCGCGGCCAGCGCACGAACCTCGGGACAGGCGAAGAACGCCACCAGTTGGTTCGCGCGGCTGGCGCCGATGCCCTCCAGCGCCTGCCAGTCGTCCGCTCCGCGCGCGCTCAGCGCGGCCCAGTCGGGCAGCCCGGCCGCCACGTTGGACGGCACGCCCAGCGCCTGCAGCCAGCGCGCGAACGGACGCTGGCGCGCCGCGGCGAAGCTGCGCGCCAGCAGCGCCGCGCGGCTGGCGCCCAGGCCGGGCACGCCCGCCAGTTGTTCCGGCGTCAGACTCATCCAGTCCAGCAGGCCGTGCACCAGCCCGGCGTCGATCAGTGCCTGCCAGGTATCGGCACCGAGTCCCTCCAGTTGCAGGCCCTGCCGGCCGCCCAGCCACACCAGCCGCGCGCGGAACTGCTGCCCGCAGCCGGGCGTCGGCGACCAGCAGCTGAGCGCGTCGTGTACCGCCGGATCGGGCGACGTCACCGCAACGCGCTGCTGCGCGCGCCACGCCACCGACTGCAGGCGCGGAATGGTCAGCCCGGCCAGCGCCACCTCGACCTGATCGCCGGGGCGGATGTCGAGCTCGCGCCAGCGCTTCAACGAACCGATGCTGACCCGCTGCACGCGATGGTCGTCCAGCTGCACCGGCTCCAGTTCCAGCACCGGCGTGATGCGGCCGCTGCGGCCCACGGTGAAATCCACCGCGCGCACCTCGGCCAGCGCCGAGGCGACCGGATACTTCCACGCCACCGCCCAGTCCGGCGGCGCGGCCTGCCAGTCCGCGGCCGGCGGCCGATGGCCTTGGCGCAGCACCGTGCCGTCGGTGGCAAACGGCATGGCGTGGCGATACCAGCGCTCGCGCCAGCGCTGCACCTCGTCCAGCGTGGCCACCCGCTGCGTGTACGCCACGCTGTCGGCCAGCCCCATCGCCGCCAGCCCGGCCAGCCGCGCCGGCATGCCGGCCGGGCCGCTGGGCCAGTCCCACACGAACAGGCCGATCCGTGCGGCGCTGTCGGGGTCCAGCGCCTCGCGTGCCAGCGCGCCGGCCACCGCCGAGCGCGCGTTGGCGCCGCCGTCGTCGGCCTGCACATGGTCGGGCAGGCGCCAGACCAGCTCACCTTGCAGCACCGCCCGCGCAGGCGCGTTCGGCAGGTGTTGGGGGATTGCCCCGATGGCCTGTGCCCGCGCCGTCCAGTCCGAACCGTGCACGCCGTCGCCACGGCTGGTCACCTGGCGCAACTGGCCGTCCACATACAGCAGGGTGACCGCCACGCCGTCGGCCTTCGGCTGCACCCACAGGTCGCGGTCGCCGTGCGCGTGCATCCACACGCCGACCGCGTCGGCATCCGGCAGCTTGGTCAGGCCGGTCTGCGCCACCGGCGAACGTACCCGGCCGCCGGCGTCGGCGAGCTGCGCCAGCGCCGCCGATGCCTGCGCGGGGAAACAACGCTGCCAGCCGGCGAGACGCTGCATGGCCTGGTCGTAAACCGCATCGCTCACCGGCGATTGGCCTTCGACGCGGTACGCATGGTTCCAGCCGTCCAGCCGGTCATGCAGCGCGGCAAGCTCCTGCCGCGCCCGCGCCGTCGACCAGTCCGGGCAATCGGCCGCGTGCACGCGGCCGAGGCCCAGCACGATCATCGGCAGCAACAGGCAGCTCGTGCGCATGCGACGCTCCGTTCCGTGGATGGCGTCGGCGAAGCTAGCCGACGCGCCGCCCGACGGTCAGGCAGCGGGGCACGCGGCAGCACGTAGGCGCTTGGCGTCAGTCGGTGGCGGTCGGCGACGCGCCGAAGCGCAGCAAGGTCTGGCCGTGGTAGCGACCGTTCGGCCCGAAGCGGCGCTCCACGATCACCCCGCCGCCGTCGCGGTCGATGGCCACCACGGTGCCGGCGCGGGTGCCGTACTGCTCGCCGCGGATGAACGCCGGCGACAGCAAGCGTTCGCGCTCCAGTCCCACCCCGGTGTCGGGCAACTGCGCGTCCGGCGCCCGCCGTTCATCGGCAAGCGCCTCGAACAGTGGCGCAAAATCCGTGTCGCCGCCGGCGTCGATCCACTGCTGCAGCCGCTGCGTCAGCATGCGGGTCTTCGGCCATGGCGTGTTGAAGTCGGCGTTGGACAGGCCGTGCACACCCGGCGTCACCGCCTGCGCGCGCGGCTCGGGGCGGTTGCCGAGGTAGAACGCGGCGCGCGCGTCGAAGGTGAGCAGGTTGAACGGCCGGTAGTCGGCGGCCGCGCGCAGCAGCTGTTGCGCATGCGTGGCGGCATCGGCATCGCCGCGCAGGTAGTCGGTGGCCAGCAGGCCGCGCGAGGTGCCGAGTTGCGGGTCGCGTGGGTCGCGCACGTTGGTCACCACGCAGCAGCGCCCGTCGTCGGTGACGCCGAGCCAGGTGCCGCCGGCTTCGAGGTCGCGCCCGCCGATGATCGGCGCGTCGTCCCAACGCGCCAGCGCCGCGCTGGGACGCGCGTGGAACTCGTCGCGGTTGCCGGCCAGCAGCAGGCGCCAGCGCGGATGCGCATTCCAGGCGAAGGCGATCAGGCACATGCGCGAAACCTACGCCACACAGGCCATCACTTCCAGCGGAAGCTCGCCGAGCATCCACGCGATCGACACGGCCGCCTCGCGCCCGTCGTGCTCCGCGCGCACCACCAGGTCGGCGCCGCGCATGTTGTCGCCGCCAGCGAAGATCTTCGGATGGCCGGTCTGGAACGGCAGCGCACTCGCGCCGCCGGCCCGCGCCGCCTCGCCGCCGGCCGGATCGAGGAATACCAGCCCGGCCGCGAAGCGCTCGTCCGCCGTCGCCAGCGCGCGCAGCCAGTCCACCGGGCGATGAATCAGCACGCCGCTGACGCCGTCGCGATGGGAGAGCTTCGCCAGCGCCGCGAACGCGGTGTCGACCAGCGCGGCGCTGGCGTGGCCGTCGACCTGCGCGACCAGGCCGAAGCCGCAGCTGTCGTGTTCGAACGCCGGGTCGTACAAGGTCGCCATGCCGCTTACCGCCATCTCACCCGTCCGCGCTGCGCAGGCCTGCCGCGATACCGGAGGCACCGATCGTTTTGCGCAGGAGCGACTCCGACTAAAGCACAATTGTTGCGACGCGTCAAAATATTTGTTTGGACGGCTAGACTGTCATCCAGAAAGCATGGCCGTTCGAGGCAGCCGCGAGCCCGGCCGGACCGCCCCGATGCCGGCACCGATCGGCGGGCGTGCGACCGACGTGCCGAAACGAGCCACGACGCCATCGCGGCGGGTGCCGCCTCGTCGGCATCCGCGGCCGCCCGGCCCGACCACCATCTCGCCCCGTCCGTCCCGCTCGGGGATAATCAGCCGCATGCCCATACCCACCCGTGCCGCCGTCTGCCCCGTCCGCCGCCTGATCCTCGCCGTGCTGCTGGGTTGCCTGGCCATCACTCCGCTGCACGCGCGCCAGGACGGCAAGAGCCGCAGCGAGCAGGCCGCGGCCAAGCACAAACTGGCCGAGCTGCAGCAGAAGATGGAAGCACTGGCCGAGCAACAGGCCGATACCGCCAGCCGGCGCGATCGCGCCAACGCGGAGCTGGCCAGGCAAGCGAACGCCCTGGCCAGCGCGGCGCGCGCGGTACATCAGACCGACGCCGAACTGGCGGCCAAACAGCAGCAGCTGGACCAGTTGCAGCAGCAACGCGCGACCCTCAAGCAGGCCCTGGACAGCCAGCGCGCCGCGATCGCCGACCTGCTGCGCGCCACCTACGCGCTCGGCCGTGGCTCCGACCTGCGCCTGCTGCTGGGCGATGAGGACGTGGCGCGCATCGCCCGCGCGCTGGTGTACTCGAAGTACTTCCAGCAGGACCGCGTGCAGCGGGTGCAGCGCCTGATGGACGACCTGGCCAGGCTGCAGGAACTGGAGCAGGCGATCAGCACCGAGCAGCAGGCGTTGCAGGCAACCCGCGCCCAGCGCGAGCAGCAGGCCGCCGTGCTGGCCGGGCAACGCGCCGCGCAGCAGAAGCTGGCTGCCGAGACCGACGCTCAATACAAGGACCAGGCGCAGCGCCTGGCCGCGCTGAAACAGGATGCGCAGGCGCTCAACCACCTGCTCGACAAGCTGCAGAAGGCGATCGACGAAGCCGCCGCCCGCGCCGCGGCCGAGCGTGCCGCGGCGATCAGGAAGCACCCCGGGCGCAAGCCGCCACCGCCGCTCGAGGTCGGCGGCGCCAGCGCCAACATCCGCGGCAACCTGCCGTGGCCGGCCAGCGGGGCGGTCAACAGCTACGGCAACGGCGTGCTGATCAAGGCCGGCGGCGGCAGCGAGATCCACGCCGTGGCGCGCGGCCGGGTGATCTACGCCGGCTTCCTGCGCGGCTACGGCATGCTGCTGATCCTCAACCATGGCAACGGCTGGATGAGCATGTACGGCAACAACGAGACCCTGCTGCACGGCGTCGGCGACCAGGTCGAGGCCGGCGCGGCGATCGGCACCGCCAGCCCGCCCACTGGGGTCAACACCGGCGTCTATTTCGAGCTGCGCCGGAACAACCAGCCGGTCGATCCGCGCAGCTGGCTGAGCCAGCACCGTTGACGCGATCGTCGCCGCATCGCAGGCTAGCCGCACATTCACACTGAATTACCCCGGCCTCTGGTTGTCTCATGCCTGACCACTTTTCCCGTCGCGCTCCGGCGCGACGCTGTCCGTTGCACGGAGTCACACGCATGCGTCTTTCCCCCTCTGGCGCGCCGCTGGGCCTGGCGGCCCTGCTGCTGGCCGCCCCGTTCCTGCTGGCCGCGCCGAAGCTCTGCGCACAGAACGCACCGGCCAGCCCGGCCGCGCCGGTCGAGCTGCCGGCTGCCACCAGCAGCGCCGCCGTTCCCGCCGCTGCCGGCACCGTCGACCAGGTGGACCTGGACGACATCCGCAACTTCAGCCGCGTCTACGAGGTGGTGCGCCAGGCCTACGTGGAGAAAGTCGATGACAAGACCCTGATGAAGGCGGCCATCACCGGCATGCTCAGCGGGCTCGACCCGCACAGCGAATATCTCGACAAGGAAGGTCTGACCCAGCTCAACGAGGACACCACCGGCCAGTACAGCGGCCTCGGCATCGAGGTGCTGCAGGTCGATGGTGGCCTGCGTATCGTCTCGCCGATCGACGACACCCCGGCGGCACGCGCCGGCATCAAGCCGGGCGACAGCATCGTCAAGATCAACGGCATCGTGGTCGACGCGCAGAATGTGGACGGCATGTTCAAGGAGTTGCGCGGCAAGCCGGGCAGCAAGGTCGACCTGACCATCGTGCACCAGAACAGCGACAAGCTGATCGACCTGCACCTGGTGCGCGAGAACATCGCGATCAGCAGCGTCAAGGTGCGTGAACTGGAACCGGGCTACGCCTATGTGCGGATCAGCCAGTTCCAGGACGACACCGCGGGCGACCTGGAGCGCAAGCTGGGCCAGTTGATCGCGAAGAACGGGCCGCCGAAGGGCGCCGTGCTCGACCTGCGCAACAACCCCGGCGGCCTGCTCACCGCGGCGGTGGGCGTGAGCGACGACTTCCTCGACGTCGGCACCATCGTCACCACCCGCGGCCGCCTGCAGGACGCGAACATGAGCTTCAAGGCGCATCCCGGCGACCAGCTCGGCGGCGCGCCGATGGTCGTGCTGACCAACAACGGCACCGCCTCCGCCGCGGAAATCGTCTCCGGCGCGCTGAAGGACAACCACCGCGCGCTGATCATGGGCCAGCGCACGTTCGGCAAGGGCGTGGTGCAGACGGTGTTGCCGCTGGACGCCGACCATGCGGTGAAGATCACCACCGCGCGCTACTACACGCCGAACGGCACCTCGATCCAGGCCGAAGGCATCAAGCCGGACATCGCGCTGGCCGAGCTCACCGTGAACCCCTCCGACCACGGTCCGGTGCTGATCAGCTCGGAAGCCGACCTGCCGAACCACCTGGCCAACGAGAAGGCCCAGGCCGGCACCAACATCAACGACGACGGCAGCGCCGCCGACGCCAAACTGGCCACCAGCGATTACGCGCTGGCGCAGGCGCTGAACGTGCTCAAGGGCATGGCGCTGCGCCAGCCCGCCACCGTGCGGCGCTGAGCGGCGCACGCCAGAGAGGCGAAAATGAAAACGGCCCCTCGTGGGGCCGTTCTCGTTCGGACCGTGACTCGACGCGCCGGCTCAGGCCGCCGTGGCGAACAGGCCGCGCATCTTCTTCATCGCGTTCGCCTCGATCTGGCGGATGCGCTCGGCGGACACGCCGTATTCGTCGGCCAGATCCTGCAGCGTGGCCTTGCTGGAATCGTCCAGCCAGCGCCGCTGGATGATGTCGCGCGAGCGCGGGTCCAGGTGGGCGAGTGCATCGTTCAGCGTCTCCATCTGGTTGTCGGCGTAATCCTCATCAGCCACGTTCTGGTACGGGTCGGCGCCATCGTCGACCAGGAACGCCGCCGGCGCCGGCTTGGCGTCGTCGTCGGCATCGACCGGAGCCTCGAAACCGATGTCGCGGCCGGACAGGCGCGACTCCATCTCGCGCACGGTCGCCTCGGGCACGCCCAGGTCCTTCGCCACGGTGCTCACCTCGGCCGCATTCATCCAGCCCAGGCGCTTCTTGCTCTTGCGCAGGTTGAAGAACAGCTTGCGCTGCGCCTTGGTGGTGGCGACCTTCACGATGCGCCAGTTCTTCAGGATGAACTCGTGCATCTCGGCGCGGATCCAGTGCACCGCGAAGCTGACCAGGCGCACGCCCTGGTCGGGATCGAAGCGCTTGACCGCCTTCATCAGGCCGATGTTGCCTTCCTGGATCAGGTCGGCCAGCTGCAGGCCGTAACCCGAGTAACCGCGCGCCACATGCACCACGAAACGCAGATGCGACATCACCAGCTTCTTCGCGGCGGCCAGGTTGGCCTCCTCGAGGTAGTCGCGCGACAGCGCCTGCTCCTCTTCCTGGCTCAGCACCGGAATGCGGTGAACCGCGGAGATGTACGCGTCCAGACTGCCGACGACACTGGGCAGGTTGCTGGGGGTGATCGCCAAGGCTTGGGACATGGATGGAACCTCCTGCATGACGTCAAAGTTTAGCACTCGGGTAGTTGGAGTGCTAAAGCGCGGGATTGGTTCCGCGCTTTTAATGAACCGAATAGTACAGATATTTTCCACCCTTGTCCAGCGCCCCATCCGGTGTCACATGAGGTTGCCCGGGCGGCGTTCAAGTGGGCGTGAATTGGCCCTGCAATGCGGCCCGCGGCGGCAACGACCAGTCCACCGGCGCGTGGCCATGCGCTTCCAGGTAGCGGTTGGCGGCGGAGAAATGCCCGCAGCCGAGGAAGCCGCGATGGGCAGACAACGGCGAGGGATGCACGCTCTGCAGCACGCCGTGGCGGCGGGTGTCGATCAGCTGCCCCTTGCGCTGGGCGTAGCTGCCCCACAGCAGGAACACCAGGCCCTCGCGCTCGCGGTTGAGCGCGTCGATCGCCGCGTCGGTGAAGCCTTCCCAGCCCTTGCCCTGGTGGGCGCCGGCGCGGCCTTCCTCCACCGTCAGCACGCTGTTGAGCAGCAACACGCCGCGGTCGGCCCACGGCGTGAGGCAGCCGTGGTCGGGGCGCGCAATGCCGAGGTCGCGCTGGATTTCCTTGAAGATGTTCTCCAGCGACGGCGGCACCCGCACGCCGGGGCGCACCGAAAAGCACAGACCGTGCGCCTGCCCGGGACCGTGGTACGGGTCCTGGCCCAGGATCACCACCCGCACCGCGTCGAACGGGGTGTGCTCGAACGCAGCGAAGATCTCCAGCCCGGGCGGGTAGATCCGCTTGCCGGCCTGCTTCTCCGCGCGCAGGAATGCCGCCAGCGCCTGCATCTCGGGACGCAAGAGATAATCGCCGATACGCGCCTTCCAGGACGGTTCCAGCCGGATCTGCGCCGCGTCGCTCACGCCTCGGCCGCGTGTTCGCGCAGGTGCCTGGCCACGCGCAACTGGAACAGCAGCTTGGTCACCAGCAGCTTTTCCTCGACCGGCTTCTCGACCAGGTCGTTGGCGCCGGCCTTGATCAGCGCGGCCTGGTTGGCCGGGTTCTCGTCGCCGGTCATCACCAGCACCGGCAGGCGGCCCTTGCCGTAGCCGAACTCGCCGCGGACGTGCTTGAGCAGGTCGCCGCCGGTGAGTTCGCCCTTCAGGCTGACGTCGGTGAGCACCACGTCGGCACCCACCACGCCCTGCGCCTTCGAGGTCTCCAGCAACGCCAGGGCGTCTTCCACGCTGACTACGTGGCGCACGGTGAGGCCGATCTTCTCCAGCATGCGGCGCGTCGCCAGCGCCACCACGCGGCTGTCCTCGACGTACAGCACCACGCCCTCGGCGGTGTCGTCCGGCCGCACGTAGCCGCGGATGAACTCGGCCAGCGCCTGGAAGCCCAGCGCCTTGTCGAAATAATCGGTGACGTGTTCGCCCAGCGAGCGGCGATGCAGCCGGTCCTCGACGTCGCCGGAAACCACCACGATCGGCACGTACGCCTGCGGCGCCGACTCGCGCACGAAGCGCGCCAGTTCCAGCCCGTCCATGTCGGGCAGGCGCAAGGCGATGGTGATGAAGTCGAACACGCCCTCGCCCAGCACCTGCTGCGCCTCGGCGCCACTGCCGCAACCAATCACCTCGACCCCGGGCAGCTCGGCCAGCAGCACGCGGGTAATCAACTGCCGCACCACGCGCGAGCCGTCGACCACCAGCACCCGCGGCGCCTCGGTCAGCAGACGGCTGCTGATATTCGTACTCATTCCTTAACTCACCCACCCGACTCGTGGCAGTCCTGCGCCGATGAACCCGCAGGCGCACCCCTGCACCCGCCGTAACTGGGGATAGTGCACCGGATCGGCCATCGACCGTTGCGATCAGCGTCACCCCCGCGCAAGCGCATCACACCGCCTTGCGCAATTGCCAGGCGCTGACCAGCCGCGCACCCAGCCAGCCCAGCGCCGCAGCGACCAGCGGCACCGCCAGCAGCAGCCACGGCGGCAGGCCGCCGACCTGCAGCTTGCCATCATAAGCCTGGCTCAACTGCGCCACCGGCGCGGCCAGCGCCAGCTCGATCAGCACCGCCAGTAGCGCCGCCAGGATGCCGCTGAACAGGCCGTACCAGATCCCCGCATACAGATAAGGCCGGCGCACGAACGCGCCGCTGGCGCCGACCAGCAGCAGCACGCCGATCTCCTCGCTGCGGCTGGCGATGTCCACCCGCACCGTGTTGCCGACCACCAGCAGCGCCGCCAGCGCCAGCAGCGAAGCCAACACCAGCACCACGCGATTGCCCACGCCGAGCAAGGCGTCCAGCCGCTGGCGCCAGCTGCCGCTGTCCTGCACCAGATCGACGCTGCGCAGCGTGCGCACGTCGGCGACCAGCTGCTCCAGCGCCTGTGCGCTCACGCCTGCGCGCGGCTGCAGCTGCAGCACGTACGGCAACGGGTTGTCGTCCAGCGTGTGCAGGGCGCCGGAGAAGCCCTGCATCTGCGCCAGCTCGTCCATGCCCTGCTGCGGTGTCTTCACCGTCACCGCGGCCACTTCGGGGCGGCTGCCCAGTTGCTGTGCCAGCAGCTGCGCCTGCGGTGCAGCCTGACCCGGCTGCAGGAACACGCTGATCGCCTGACTCTGGCCCAGCGCGTTGCCGAGTTGCTGCACGTTGCCCAGCAGCAGATAGAACGCCAGCGGCAACGCCAGCGCCAGGCCCATCACCGCGATCGTGAGCAGGCTGCCGAACGGGCGCGCGGCAAGCCGGCGCAGGCTCGATCCCGCGCTCCAGCGATGGTGTTCCCACCAGTTGCCGATGCGGCTGCCGCGGCTGTGGGTGTTGCGGCCCGACGCATCCGCCGGCGCGTGCAGGGTCTGCGTCGACGCGTTCACAGCACCTCCTGCGCAGCCAGGTCGGCGACCAGGCGGCCGTGGTCGAGCACGATCACCCGCCGCTTCATGCGCTTGATCAGCGGCAGGTCGTGGCTGGCGATCAGCACGGTCGTGCCGAGCTGCTGGAACTCGCCGAACAGGCCCATGATCTCCACCGCCAGCTGCGGGTCGAGGTTGCCGGTGGGCTCGTCGGCGATCAGCAGCGCCGGGCGCGCCACGATCGCGCGGGCGATGCCCACGCGCTGCTGTTCGCCCGTGGACAGGGTGGCCGGCAGTTGCCGCTCGTAGGCCAGCAGGCCGACCTTCTCCAGCGCAGCGCGTACCCGACGGGCACGCTCGGCGCGCGCGACGCCGCCGATCACCAGCGGCAACTCGACGTTGGCGAACACGCTGCGATCCAGCAGCAGGCGGTGGTCCTGGAACACCATGCCGAGGTGCCGACGCCACTTCGGGATGCCGCTGTGGCGGATCTTCGCCAGGCTCTTGCCGTCCACGCTGATGCTGCCGTGCGACGGCCGCTCGATCAGTCCCAGCAGCTTGAGCAGGGTGCTCTTGCCGGCGCCGGAGTGCCCGGTGACGAAGGCCATCTCGCCACTGGGCACCTCGAAGGAAAGCTGCGAGAGCGCCTCATGGCCGCCTTCGTAGCGTTTGCTGACTTGATCGAACTGGATCACCGAGCGTCCCCGAGCCTGCGTATCGTCGTATCCACGCAAGGATAAGGGAAGCCGGCCGCAAGGTGCGGACTTCCCCGATCGCCGCGATCCGGCACGCGGCGATCGCGGGCACTCAGCGCCGGGTGAACAGCCGGGTCAGGCGGCGGAACAGGCTCGGCTTCGCCGGGTGTGCGTGCTCGGCGGGCTTGCCCGAGGTCACCGCGACCTGCCGCGACGGCCGGCTGTGGCCGATGCCCGCGGATTCGGCTGTGCCGCGCTCGCGCGGCGGGCGACGCTCGCCCCGCGGCGCGCGGTTGCCCTCGGCGACCGCCGGCTGGCGGCCGGTGGTCTCGACGCCATCGGTCGGCGCGCCTTCGCGGCGACGGTTGCGACCGCCGCGCCGACGCCGCGGCTTGCGCGCGCCCTCGGGGGCCGGGTCGCCGCCCGTCGCTGGCGCCGCCTCGCTGCGATGCACGGCCACCGCGGGCGGCAGTTCGTTCGCGGCGACGGTGCGGCCTTCGGCCACCGCCGGCCTGTGCTCGCGTGGCGGACGCGCGACGCCGCGGCCGCCGGCATGGCGCTCGGCGCCGCGGCCCTGGCCACCGCTGCGGCGCGGCTTCTCGCCCGGCCGCGGCGCCACCACGTCACCGAACGCGGCGCTGTCGGCGGCAGCGTTGGCGGCGAACTCGGGGTCGATCGCGTGCGGCCTGGGCATCACCAGCAGCTCCGGCTCCATCGCAGCCACCGGGATGCTCTGGCCGATGTAGGTCTCGATGTCCGGCAGGCTCATCGCGTACAGGTCGCAGGCGAAGCTGATCGCGTCGCCCTCGGCGCCGAGGCGCGCGGTACGGCCGATGCGATGCACGTAATCCTCGGCCTCGTGCGGCAGGTCGTAGTTGAACACGTGGCTGACGTGCGGAATGTGCAGGCCGCGCGCGGCCACGTCGGTGGCCACCAGGATGTCGAGCTGGCCTTCCTGGAAACGCTGCAGCAGCTTCTGCCGCTTCAGCTGCGGCACGTCGCCGGAAATCGCGCCGACGCGGCAGCCGTGGCGCTTGACCCGTTCGGTGACGCGCTCGGCGGCGGCCTTGGTGTTGACGAAGATGATGCTGCGGGTGGGCTGGTGCCGGTCGATCAGGTTCAGCAGCAGCGGCATCTTCTCTTCCTTGGCCGGGAAGTAGACGACCTGGCGCACCTTGTCGGCGGTGACGTGATCGCTCTCCACCACCAGCTTCTCGGCCTCGTGCATGTGCTCGTAGGCCAGCTCCAGCACGCGGTGGCTCAAGGTGGCGGAGAACAGCAGCACCTGGCGCTGCTCGCGCGGCGGCAGCTTGCGGAAGATGAAGCGCACGTCCTTGATGAAGCCGAGGTCGAACATGCGGTCGGCCTCGTCGATCACCATCACTTCGACGCCGTTGAGGCTGAACACGCCCTGCTTGTGGTAGTCGAGCAGCCGGCCGGGCGTGGCGATGATGATGTCGCAGCCGTCCTTCAGCTGCTGGCGCTGCTTGTCGTAGTCGACGCCGCCGTAGATCAGCGCGGTCTTCAGGCCGGTGTGGCGGCCGATGTTGCGCGCGTCCTTGTCGATCTGGATGGCCAGCTCGCGGGTGGGCGCGATGATCAGCGCGCGCGGGTCGCTGTCCTTGCGCTCGGCCACCGCCGGGGTGGTCAGCAGGCGGTTCATCAGCGCGACCAGGAAGGCGCAGGTCTTGCCGGTGCCGGTTTGCGCCTGGCCGGCGACGTCGCGTCCGGCCAGCGCCGGCGGCAGGGTCATTTCCTGGATCGGCGTGCAGCGGGTGAAACCGCTGTCATCCAGGCCCTGCTGCAGCAGCGGATGAAGATCGAAGTTGGCGAAGAAGGTATCGGTGAGTATGGTTTGCGACATATGCGGAATGGGTAACCTTGCCTGACGGCGGCGTGATGCGCTGCACTCGTTCCAGCGGCCGAAGATCGGCGCGAAACGGTGCAGGACGGGGTGCGCAATGCGCGGCGAAGCGGCTCAATGTCAGGGTCAACAAGGTCGCGCCGCGGCGTGCGACGCCGTATTTGCCGGCGGTCTGACGGGCGGCTGTGCAAGCCGCCCTTGAATCGTGCCCGGAGTTGCGCTGGAATGAAGACCTTGCCTTCTTCCCGCCCAACCCGCGCTTCGTGGGCGCCTGAGTGTAGCCGATGGTGACCCTGCCCGTCGCCACTCCTTGTTTTTGGCCCCCGGCCACCCCATTGTTTTCCACCTGCCAGTTCTGGCCCCCCAGCCACGGAGATCCCCGGTGAGCGACCTGATTACCCATGTGAACGACGATGCCTTCGAACAGCAGGTGCTGAAGTCCGAGACCCCGGTGCTGCTGGATTTCTGGGCGGAGTGGTGCGGCCCGTGCAAGGCCATCGCGCCGATGCTGGACGAGCTGGCCCAGCAGTACGAAGGCAAGCTGCGCGTGGTGAAGGTGAACATCGACCAGAACCAGCAGACCCCGCGCGCCTACGGCGTGCGCGGCATCCCGACCCTGATGGTGTTCAAGAACGGCAAGGTCGAAGCCACCCAGATCGGCGCCGTCAGCAAGGGCCAGCTGACCCAGATGATCGACAAGGCCATCTGATCCACCCGTTGCAAACCCGCTGTCCGCCGCCTCGCCGGCTCCGCCCGGCAGGCGCGCGAGACTTTACGCCAGCACGCGGCGGGTGCTAGATTCCATCGCGTCCGTCGGGACAGTCCTGTCCCCTTGCGCCTGCCGCGCGACGCACACCCTCCCTCCTGCAATTCAACGGCGCCCCGCGAGGATTGCCCGTGTCCGATACCGAAAACAGAACCCCGAACGACGCCCCGGGCGCCGACGCCGGCCTCGTTGCCGAAAACAAGCCCGAGCCGCGCCCCCGCGCGCCGCGCCGCACGGCCGCCGCGATCGCGGCCGCGAACGCCGAGAAGGCGGCCGCGGCCGACAAGCCTGCGGTGCCTGCGATCGTTCCGGCGGCGGCACCCGCCTCGGCCAGCCAGTCGATACCGCCGGCGGCGCCACGCCCGACGCAGGAATCGCGTGACTTCGTATCGCCGGCTGGCCAGAACCCGGACCAGCCGGCCAGCCAGAACCCCGGCCAGCCGCAGAATCAAAACCAACAGGGCCAGGGCCAGGGTCAGAACCCGAACCAGAACAACGGCGGCCGCGAGGGCCGCGAAGGCCGCGGCCGGCGCCGGCGCAACGAACGCGGCGGCAACCCGAACCAGCAGCAAGGGCGCCAGCAGCATCCGCGCCCTAACCCGAACGGCCTGCCGGTGGACGACGACAACGCCGATCCGGGCAGCAACGACCGGGTGATCAACCTCACCGAGTTGAAGCGCATGAAGGCGCCGCAGCTGCTGGAGTTCGCCGAGTCGCTGGGCGTGCACGAAGGCGTCGCCCGCGCGCGCAAGCAGGACGTGATCTTCAACGTGCTCAAGGCGCATGCCCGCTCCGGCGGCGGCATCTGGGCCGAGGGCGTGCTGGAGATCCTGCAGGACGGCTTCGGCTTCCTGCGCTCAGCCGACGAGAGCTACCTGGCCGGTCCCGACGACATCTACGTCAGCCCCAGCCAGATCCGCCGCTTCAACCTGCGCACCGGCGACTACATCACCGGGCGCGTGCGCCACCCGAAGGAAGGCGAGCGCTACTTCGCCATGCTGCGCGTCGACGACATCAACGGCGATCCGCCGGAGGCGTCGAAGAACAAGATGCTGTTCGAGAACCTCACCCCGCTGTTCCCGCGCAAGGCGTACAAGCTGGAGCGTGGCAACGGGTCGAGCGAGGACATCACCGGCCGCATCCTCGACCTGATCGCGCCGATCGGCAAGGGCCAGCGCGGCCTGATCGTCTCGCAGCCGAAGTCCGGCAAGACGATGATGCTGCAGAACGTGGCCCAGGCGATCACCTACAACCACCCCGAAGCGCATCTGATCATGCTGCTGATCGACGAGCGCCCGGAAGAGGTGACCGAGATCGCCCGCACCGTGCGCGCCGAGGTCATCTCCTCGACCTTCGACGAGCCGGCCGTGCGTCACGTGCAGGTCGCCGAGATGGTGATCGAGCGTGCCAAGCGCCTGGTCGAGCACAAGCGCGACGTGGTGATCCTGCTCGACTCGATCACCCGCCTCGCCCGCGCCTACAACACCGTGGTGCCCAGTTCCGGCAAGGTGCTCACCGGCGGCGTCGACGCGAACGCGCTGCAGCGCCCGAAGCGCTTCTTCGGCGCCGCCCGCAACGTGGAGGAAGGCGGCAGCCTGACCATCATCGCCACCGCACTGACCGAAACCGGCAGCAAGATGGACGAGGTGATCTACGAGGAGTTCAAAGGCACCGGCAACATGGAAGTGCACCTGTCCCGGCGCATCTCCGAGAAGCGCGTCTACCCGGCGATCGACATCAACCGCTCCGGCACCCGCCGCGAGGACCTGCTGATCGACCCGGACATGCTGGCCAAGATCTGGATCCTGCGGAAGCTGTTGCACCCGATGGACGAACTGGCCGCGATGGAGTTCATGCTCGACAAGATGAAAAACACCAAGTCCAACGACGAGTTCTTCAATTCGATGAAGCGCTGAGACGCGGGGACTCGGGAATCGCAAGTGACGGAAGACGGCGGCCACGGGCCGCCGTCTTCCTTCCTGTACCCGCCTGACCCAGCTCAAGGCGGCACCTTCGCGATGCTGCTCCAATGCAGCTCCGACCCCGCATTCCACGACACCCCTTTTCGTCGGCTTGCGCCGCCCCCATAGTGTCGGCTCCTCCAGCGAGGCTTCGCCCGTGTCCATACCCAGTGCCGTCAAGAGCACCCCGATCGCCGGCCGCCAGCAGCTTGCTGACTATCTCGCCGCCGGCGAAAAACCGCACGAGGCGTGGCGCATCGGCACTGAGCATGAGAAGTTCGGCTTCCGTACCGATGATCTACGCCCACCCCCGTTCGAGGGCGAGCGCGGCATTCGCGCCCTGCTCGAAGGTATCGCCGTGCGCTACGGCTGGGACATCGCTCGCGAAGGCGAGACCCCGGTAGCGTTGTCGCGCGACAAGGCCTCGATCACGCTGGAGCCGGCCGGCCAGCTGGAGCTGTCCGGTGCCCCGCTGGAGACCATCCACCAGACCTGCTGCGAGGTGAACTCGCACCTGGAGGAGGTACGCTCGGTCGCCGACGGCATGGGCCTGGGCTTCCTCGGCATGGGCTTCCAGCCGAAGTGGCGCCGCGACGAAATGCCGTGGATGCCGAAGGGCCGTTACAAGATCATGCGCGAGTACATGCCCAAGGTCGGCTCGCTCGGCCTGGACATGATGACGCGCACCTGCACGGTGCAGGTGAACCTGGATTTCTCCTCCGAAGCGGACATGATCAAGAAGTTCCGCGTCGGCCTCGCGCTGCAACCGATCGCCACCGCGCTGTTCGCCGATTCGCCGTTCACCGAAGGACGTCCGAACGGCTATCTGTCGTACCGCTCGCAGATCTGGACCGACACCGACCCCGACCGCACCGGCATGCTCGACTTCGTGTTCGCCGACGGCTTCGGCTACGAGCGCTACGTCGACTACATCCTCGACGTGCCGATGTACTTCAGCTACCAGGACGGCCGCTACATCGACCTGGCCGGGCAGGATTTCAAACGTTTCCTGGCCGGTGAACTGCCCACGCTACCGGGCGTGCACGCGACCATGAAGGACTTCGCCGACCACCTCACCACCGCCTTCCCCGAGGTGCGCCTGAAGCAGTACCTGGAGATGCGCGGCGCCGACGGCGGCCCGTGGAACCGGCTGTGCGCGCTGCCCGCGTTCTGGGTCGGTCTGCTCTACGACCAGCAGGCACTGGATGCGGCGTGGGACCTGGTCAAGGACTTCAGCCGCGAGGAGCGCCACGCCCTGCGCGACGGCGTGCCGAAGCACGCGCTGAAGCTGCCGTTCCGCGGCGGCACGGTACGCGACCTCGCCGAAGAGGCGCTGAAGATCGCCGGCCACGGCCTCAAGCGCCGCGCCCGACTCAATCGCCACGGTGCCGACGAAAGCATCTTCCTCGAACCGTTGGTGGAGATTGCGCAGGCCAACCAGACCCCGGCCGAGCGCAAGCTGGAGCTGTTCCACGGTCCGTGGCACGGCAACATCGACCCGCTGTTCCGCGAGTTCGCCTACTGAGCGTCCGGTCCCCACACCGTGGGTTGGGGTGATCGTATGCGAACCCCAACGTCCACACGGCCGTGATGTTGGGGGTTCGCATACGCTCACCCCAACCTACGGCCTGAATGATGGCATTGTGCCCATCACCATCCCGGACACATCACCGCCCGTAGGAGCCCGCTCGCGGGCGATGCACCTGCTCGGGATTCGGGATTCGAAGAGCATCGCCCGCGAGCGGGCTCCTACCAGGAGCGGGAGGCGCGCGCCTTACGCCAGCGACCAGCCGACGCTGCCGCCAGCGCGCATCGGCACGCAGCTGCTGCCGCCCAGCGGATAGACCTGCGGCACGCTCCATGGCGTGCGTTCGAGTGCGACGCGATCGGTGTTGCGCGGCAGACCGTAGAAATCCGGGCCATGGAAGCTGGCGAACGCTTCCAGCCGATCCAGCCGGCCCGCCTGTTCGAATGCCTCGGCATACAGTTCGAGCGCCGCGTGGGCGGTGTACAAACCTGCGCAGCCGCACGCGGCTTCCTTCGCCTCACGCGGGTGCGGCGCGCTGTCGGTGCCGAGGAAGAAATGCGCATCGCCGCTGGTGGCCGCCTGCAACAGCGCGGCGCGGTGCGTCTCGCGCTTGAGGATCGGCGCGCAATAGTGGTGCGGGCGGATGCCGCCCTCGAACAGTGCGTTGCGGTTGAGCAGCAGGTGGTGCGCGGTGATGGTGGCCGCCACGTTGGCCGGCGCGCCGGCGACGAACTCGGCTGCGTCGCTGGTGGTGATGTGCTCCAGCACCATGCGCAGTGCCGGGAAGCGCTCGCGCAGCGGCAGCAGGTGGCGCTCGATGAACACGCGTTCGCGATCGAAGATGTCGACGGCCGAGTCGGTGACCTCGCCGTGCATCAGCAGCGGCAGCTCGTGCTTCTCCATCGCCTCCAGCACGTGGTGCACCCGCGACAGCTCGCACACGCCGGAATCGGAATTGGTGGTGGCGCCGGCCGGGTAGTACTTCACCGCGAACACGCTGCCGCTGGCCTTGGCGTGGGCGATTTCCTCCACCGGCGTGTTCTCGGTGAGATACAGCGTCATCAACGGCTGGAAGCGCGCGCCCGCCGGCAAGCTGGCAAGGATGCGCCGACGATAGTCCTCGGCCTGCGCCACCGTGGTCACCGGCGGCTTCAGGTTCGGCATCACGATGGCGCGGGCGAAACGCCGCGCGGTGTGGCCGACCACCGAAGCCAGCGCGTCGCCGTCGCGAAGGTGCAGGTGCCAGTCGTCGGGGCGGGTGATTTCTAGGCGCGGGGGCGTCATGGCGGGCGAACTCGGGTTGCGATCGGAGATCGCAATGGTATCGCGCCACCATGCTTTGGGCCCGGGCTGCCAGTCCTCCACGAGCAAGAGCTTTCACCCTCCTGCGGAGGGCGAGTTACTTTCTCTCGCTTGCCCGAGAGAAAGTAACCAAAGAGAGGGGCACCCCGCTTACGCGCCTTGCGGGCATCCTGCCCGCAAGGTCCGCGACCGGGTGGTGGGGTTTGTCGACAGCACATCGGGCAACCGCTCCTGCGTTGCCTCAACTCCGGCATCCATGCCGTTGCCTGTGCTGACGCCAAACTGGCCGGCATCCCTGCCGGCCACCCTGCGGGCTTTTCCACCACCCGCCCGCCGCTGCAGAGGGGACCCCGGGTAGAGCAGCGCGCCCTCCTGGCGCGCACTCTTCAGAAGAACCAGATCAAGAGCAAGAGCGAGAGCGAAGCCACAGCAAAGCGGTGCTTTGCTGTGGCTGTTGCTTTCCGCTTCATCACCGAGTGCGGGCCAGGATGGCCCGCAGCTCTACCCGGGGCCCCTGTGCGGCGGTGAGCCGGGGTCGACAGGCCCGCAGGGGAGTCGACAGGGATGTCGACTCCTTTTCGCCCGGACAGGAGTCCGGTCGAAAAGCCCGGCCCCGGCTCACGGACTTGCCGGACAGGATGTCCGGCAAGCGCCAAGCGGGGTGGCCTTTCTCTTTGGTTACTTTCTCTTTGGCCACGCAAAGAGAAAGTAACTCGCGCGCCGAAGGCGCACGAAAGCTCTTGCTTCTGCAAAGCACGATGGCCTGCCACAAGAACTGAACCTGCCCCCTGTATTGGCAGCAGCGGAGTTGTGCCTATTCCCCGCGCAACCACCGCGCGGCATCGATTGCATAGTAGGTAAGGATCGCATCCGCCCCCGCCCGCTTGAACGCGGTGAGCGCTTCCAGCACCACCGCCTTCTCATCCAGCCACCCATTCTGCACGGCGGCCTTCAGCATCGCGTATTCGCCGCTCACCTGGTAGACGAAGGTGGGCGCACCGAAGGTGTCTTTCACCCGGCGCAGCACGTCGAGGTAGGGCAGGCCGGGCTTCACCATCACCGCGTCGGCGCCTTCGAGCAGGTCCAGTTCGACCTCGCGCAGCGCCTCGTCGCTGTTGCCCACGTCCATCTGGTAGGTGTGCTTGTTGCCCTTGCCGAGGTTGGCCGCGGAACCGACCGCGTCGCGGAACGGGCCGTAGAACGCGGAGGCGTATTTCGCCGAGTAGGCGAGGATACGCGTGTGGATGTGGCCGGCTTCTTCCAGTGCGTCGCGGATGGAGCCGATGCGGCCATCCATCATGTCCGACGGCGCCACGAAATCCATGCCGGCCGCGGCCTGGGCCAGCGACATCTTGATCAGCGCCTCGACGGTGGGCTCGTTCATCACGTAGCCGGCGTCGTCGATCAGGCCGTCCTGGCCGTGGGTGGTGTACGGGTCCAGCGCCACGTCGCCGATCAGGCCCAGCTCGGGATACTTCGCCTTCAGCGCGCGGGTGGCGCGGTGCATCAGGTTGTCCGGGTTCCACGCCTCGCTGGCGTCGAGCGACTTCACATCGGCACCGGGCGAGGGGAACAGAGCCAGCGCGGGGATGCCCAGCCGCACGCATTCGCCGGCCAGCGCCAGCAAGCCGTCGATGGAAAGCCGATCCACCCCCGGCATCGACAGCACCGCCTCGCGCCGGCCTTCGCCATCGATCACGAATGCAACCATGATCAGGTCGCTGGGCAGTAGGGTGTGCTCGCGCATCAGCGCGCGGGAGAAGGCGTCGCGGCGCATGCGGCGCATGCGGATGGCGGGAAAGCTCATGGCGGGTCCTGGCGGGGCGTATCCGCGCATTTTAGGCCACAACGCCAAACGCGGCGGCGTCACGACATCCGCGACACGCCGGCGCAACCGGGCCATAACATTTTCCGGGGCACCCTCGACATGGCATTCGCCACCATTCCCCCCGGAGGAAGCCCCATGGGCACCACCCGAACCCCCACCCCGGCCGTCCGCCAGCACCAGCCGCCCGGCGCCCATTACCTGGGCCGACACGCTCCGGATGCGTCGCTCGACGTGACCCTCGTGCTGCGCCGCCGGAGCCCGCTGGACACGGTGGCCCCACCTTCCTCGCGGGCCACCCGGCATGCCGACTTCGAGGTCCGCTACGGCGCCGACCCGGACGACCTGGATCGCCTGCGCGGCTTCGGCCGCCAGCACGGCCTGCAGGAACTGGCCAGCGAGCCGGCGCGGCGGACGCTGCACCTGCGCGGCACGGTGCAAGCCCTGCAGCACGCGTTCGGCGTGCAGCTGGGCCGCTACGAGCTGACGTCCGGCGGAGCGGTCTATGTCGGCTCCGCGCAGGCGCCGACCCTGCCGGATCCGGCGGTGATCGCGGTGCTGGGCCTCGACCGCCGCCCGGTCGCCCGGCCGCACTTCCGCGTGGCACAGGCGCAACCGGTGAACACCTACACGCCGCTGCAGGTGGGCCAGCTGTACGACTTTCCCCCCGGCGCGGACGGCAGCGGCCAGGTCATCGCAATCATCGAACTGGGCGGCGGCTACCGGCAGGCCGATCTGGATACCTACTTCAGTTCGCTCGGCCTGGCGACGCCCGCCATCACCGCCGTGTCGATCGACGGCGGCAGCAACCAGCCCGGCGGCGCCGCGGATGCGGAGGTGATGCTGGACATCGAGATCGCCGGCGCGCTGGCACCGGCGGCGAAGCTGGCCGTCTACTTCGCTCCGAATACCGACCAGGGCTTCTACAACGCGATCTCGCAGGCCGCGCACGACAGCAGCCTGCCGGCCACGGCCATGTCGATCAGCTGGGGCGCTCCGGAAGACAGCTGGGTTACGGCGTCGCGCGACGCGATGGAAACCGCGCTGGAGGACGCCGCCGCACTCGGCGTGACGGTGACCGTGGCGGCCGGCGACGGCGGCTCCAGCGATGGCGAAAGCGATGGTCGGCCGCATGTGGATTTTCCCGCCGCCAGCCCGTCCGTGTTGGCCTGCGGGGGCACCAAGCTGCTCGCCAGCGGCGGCGCGATCAGCAGCGAGGTGACCTGGAACGAAACCGCGGCCAACGAGGGCGCCACCGGTGGCGGCGTCAGTGCCGTGTTTGCGCTGCCCGCATGGCAGGCGGGCGCGGCGGTGCCCGCGACAGCCGCAGGCTTCGCCGGGCGCGGCGTGCCGGATGTCGCGGGCAATGCCGATCCGCTCACCGGTTATGCGGTGCGTGTGGACAGCCAGGACGAGGTGGTCGGCGGCACCAGCGCCGTCGCGCCGCTGTGGGCCGCGCTGGTGGCTCGCCTTGGCCAACAGCTCGGCCACCCGCTGGGCGCGGTGCAGGCCGCCCTGTATGACCTCGGCGGCGGGGCCTTCCACGACATCACCCAGGGCGACAACGGCAGCTACACGGCGGGCCCGGGCTGGGACGCCTGCACCGGACTGGGCAGCCCGGACGGACAGGCCTTGCTCGGCGCCCTGCAGGCAGGTGCGGCCAATCCCACTCCGGCGCCGCCCGGCCACCCGCCCAAGCACGGGGGGCACAAGCCCAAGCACGGCGGCCACAAGCCGCCCGGCAGGGGCAGCAAGCGCAAGGAAAAACCATGAGCTCACCCGCCACGCGCCGGGCGACCCGCACCTGCCGGATGCGACCGGCGCTGGACGCTAGGGCGCATTCACGGCAGGCTTGCTGCTTTCCGTGTCCCCACTGGAGTCCCGATGCACGTTTCCGCCCCCACCCTGCTCGTCGATCTTGGCGGCACCAATGTCCGTTTCGGGGTGGCCGATCCATCGCGCGACCAGCCGCTGCTGAGCGACAGCATCCGGCGCTACCGGGTGGCCGAGCACGATTCGCTGGTCGCGACCGCGAAGCAGTACCTTGCCGACACCGGCCTCAAGGTGAGCCGCGCCATCGTGGCCGCCGCCGGCCGCATCGTCGACGGCGAGACGGTCAAGGTCACCAACAACCCGTGGGCAATCTCGGCGCACCAGACGGCCAGCGCGCTGGGCCTGGAATACGTGCACCTGGTCAACGACTTTGCCGCGCAGAGCATGGCGGTGACCCTGCTGCATGGCGACGACCTGGTCGACGTGGGCACGGTGCCGCGCCCGGTGGTCGGCGCCGAAGCTGAGCAGACCTTCGCCGTCGTCGGCCCCGGCACCGGCCTGGGCGTGGGCGGCCTGCTGGTGCGCGGCGGCCACTGCAGCGTGCTGCAGACCGAAGGCGGCCACGCCGGTTTCGCCGCACACACGCCGGAGGACATCGCCATCCTCGACTACCTCAACCACAAGTACGGGCGCGTCTCCAACGAGCGGCTGATCTGCGGCCAGGGCCTGGTGAACCTGTACGACGCGATCTGCCACATGGTCGGCGCGACGCCCGACGCGCTGAAGCCGGAGGACATCACCGCCCGCGCGAAGGACGGCAGCTGCCCGCTGTGCACGCGTACGGTGGAGACCTTCGCCGGCATCTTCGGCAGCGTCGCCGGCGACCTGGTGCTCACGCTGGGCGCGTGGAACGGCGTCTACCTCACCGGCGGGCTGATCCCGGTGCTGCTGCCGTGGCTGGAACGCGGCCGCTTCCGCGAACGCTTCGAGGCCAAGGGCCGCTTCCGCGACATCATGGAAAAGGTGCCGACCCAGGCGATCATGAATCCCGAGCCGGGCCTGCTCGGCGCGGCGGCGCTGGCGGTGCTGGAGTCGGGGAGAACGCTGCTTCCGACGTGTTAGCTACACGGGCCGGCGCGTATCCTTCCGACGGAATGCGAGGCATGCGTATGCCATGCGCCGCCATCGTCCGCCTGCTGTGCCTGCACGCGTCGGCGCTGCCGTTCGCGGCGCTGGCGGTGGAGCCGCCGCCGGCCGGCGTCACCCGCCATGTGGCACTGGCCATCCCGGCCACACCGATCACCTCGCGCGCGGCGCTGGACGCCTACCAGCAGGATGCCCCGCCGGCGCAGTCGCCGCTGGACTGGCTCACGCCGGGTGCACGGCACCGCTTTCTCGACAGCCTGGTGTACCGCGAACACGGCCTGGGCGGCCTGAGCCTCGCCGACCTGCGCTACGAACTCACCCGCGAACAGGCCTATACCCTGCTGCGCCTGTTCGGCGTGCAGAGCTACGCCATCGATCTGGATGTGCTGACCATGCCGCGCGCCGCCACGCACGAACCCGCGGCCAGCGTGCTGGAACCGGCCTACGACCGCCTGCTGGCCGCGACCGCGCAAGCCGACGGTCTCGACGCGCAGGCGCAGGCCATCGCGCGCAGCTATGGCGCGGACTTCACGCCCGCGCAGGCCGACGCCCGACGGCGCGCCTTGGGCGACCGCGACGCGGAATTCCTGTTCCGCGCGGCGAACCTCGCTTTCCGAACCACCGGCCAGCCGGACTACCTCGCCGACCTGCGCCGCGATTTCGCCGAACTGGAGCGCCGCCAGCGCGTCGATCGCCCGCAGCTCGCCGACTTCCACGATGCCTTGCTCATTGCGCACCACGACGACGAGGCCCGCGCGCTGCTGGCCGCCCATCCCGAAGCCGGGCGCAAGCCGCCGCCGTCGATGCGTTCGTTCAGCCGCATCCGCAGCGGCCAGCCCAGCCGGTGGGCCGTCACGCCGGAGACGCGCACGCGCGAGCTGGTGCGCTTCCGCTTCAACCTGCGCGCCCCGGCGCAGGTGACCGTGCTGGCCTCGACCGGCTGCCACTTTGCCGCGAACGCCGCGCGCGACATCGAGGCCGAGCCGCTGCTGCGCGAGCTGTTCCGCGAGTACGGGCAATGGGTGGTGCCGCCCGCGCAAGTCACCGCCTTCGACGCCGTGCGCGAGTGGAACCAGGCGCATCCCGCGCTGCGGCTCGGCATCGCCGACGACAACGCCAGCCTGCCGATGGTCGAGCGCGTCGAGACTCCGGTGTTCTACTTTCCCGACCACGGCACCGTCGTCGACACCGTGGTCGGCTGGCCGCCCGGCGGCAACCTCGATGCGAGCCGGCGCGGCCTGCGCAGGATCGACCTGTTGCACTGATACCCCACGGAGAAACTCCATGCCCCGCCACGACACCGCCTTCCTGTTCGACCTCGACGGCACCCTGATCGACAGCGTCTACCAGCACGTACTGGCGTGGAAGGAAGCGCTGGATCGCGAGGGTGTGGAACTGTCGGTGTGGCGGATCCACCGCAAGATCGGCATGAGCGGCGGCCTGTTCGCGCACATCCTGCTGCGCGAGACCGGGCTGGCGATCACCGAGGAGCGCCTCGACCGCCTGCGCCAGTGGCATGCCGAGGCGTTCAACCGGCAGCACGCACAGGGTTCGGTGCGGCCGCTGCCCGGCTCGCGCGAGCTGCTGGATTACCTCACCGCGCAGGGCATCCCGTGGGCGATCGCCACCAGCGGGCGGATGGAAACCGCCGCGTCCAACCTGGCGGCGCTCGGCGTCGACCCGTCAAAGGTACCGGTGGTGACGCGCGACCAGGTGCGCCACGCTAAGCCCGACCCCGACCTGTTCCTCGCCGCCGCGGCGCGGCTGGGCGTGGACATCCGGCAGTCGCTGGTGATCGGCGACAGCGTGTGGGACATGCTCGCCGCGCAGCGTGCGCACGCGCTCGGCGTGGGTCTGCTCTCCGGCGGCTACGGCCACGCCGAGCTGCAGCAGTCCGGCGCGTTTCGCGTGTACGACGATCCGGCTGGCCTGCTGTGGCACCTCGACGAAGTGGCCGCGCGCGACTGAGAGGTTGTGATTTTTTCAACCTCTCAGGCCGGCCACGGCGAGGGCATGGATGCCCGAGTTGAGGCAACGCAGGAGCGGTTGCCCGATGGCCGGACATGACACAGTCACGCAGTGACTGCGTCATGTCCGGGCGTGTACCGGACTCGCGACTGAAGAAAACCACAGGAAGTGGTTTTCTTCACAAGCTCTGAGCCACCCCGCTGAATCGCGCCGCCGCGCCTCATGAAAACTTAATCACCGCTGCGCATGCCCGCGGTAGGCTCGTGGCCAACTGTCCACGGAGCCTTCCATGCGCCGCCTCGTCGCCAGCCTGCCGCTTGCCCTGCTGCTTGCCGCCTGTTCGCCCTCGCCGGCACCGCCGCCATCCGACACCGCCGGCCCATCCGCACCGGCCAACGCGGCACTGGGCTCGCCCGAATGGTATGCGTGGGTCGACCGCTCGCTGCAGATCGCCGACGACGGCCACGGCCCCAGCCACGGCTCGGATGCATGGAACCGGGCGGTGCAGGCCAAACTGGGCCAGGAAGCGCCGCAATCGCAACCCGGCTCGCCGCAGTGGCAGCAGGCGGTGGACGCGCTGCTGCGCACGCGTCTGCGGCCATCGTCCTGAGGCAGGCTCAGTCCGGCGCCAGCAGCGCGTCCAGGTCGCCCTCGTCGAAGCTGAGCCTCTCGCGGCTGCCGCCGCCTTCGAGCACGGCCGCAGCCAGTTCGGCCTTGCGCTCCTTCAGCTGCTCGATGCGTTCCTCCACCGTGCCCGAGGTGATCAGGCGGAACACGAACACCGGCTTGTCCTGGCCGATGCGGTGCGCGCGGTCGCTGGCCTGCGCCTCGGCGGCGGGATTCCACCACGGGTCGTAGTGGATCACGGTGTCGGCGGCGGTGAGGTTCAGGCCCACCCCGCCGGCCTTCAGCGAGAGCAGGAACAGCGGCACCTCGCCATTCTGGAAGCGCTGTACCGGTTCGGCGCGATCGCGGGTGTCGCCGGTCAGGGTGACGTAGCGGATGCGCCGGCGGTCGAGCTCGGCGGCGATCAGTTTCAGCATGCCGGTGAACTGCGAGAACAGCAGCACCTTGCGCCCTTCGTCGAGCAGCGCCGGCAGCATGTCCATCAGCAGCTCGAACTTGGCCGACTCGTGCACGCCGCGCGCGGCTTCCAGTTTCACCAGCCGCGGATCGCAGCAGACCTGGCGCAATTTCAGCAGCGCGTCCAGCACCACGATGCCGGAGTGCGCGATGCCGCGCTGCGCGATCACCTCGCGCAGTTCTTCCGCCAGCGACAGCCGCAGGCCTTCGTAGAGGTCGCGCTGGCGGCCTTCCAGCACCACGCGGCGGGTGATCTCGGTCTTCGGCGGCAGCTCCCTGGCCACCTGTGCCTTGGTTCGACGCAGGATGAACGGCGCGATGCGCAGGTTCAGCCGCTGCTGGCATTCCTCGTCGTGCTGCTTCTCGATCGGGAGGCGATAGAAGCGGCGGAACGCGCCTTCGTCGCCGAGCAGCCCGGGCACCGCCAGGTCGATCTGCGACCACAGCTCGCCGAGGTGGTTCTCCAGCGGCGTTCCGGTAAGGCAGACGTAGCGTGACGTGCGCAGGCTGAGCAGCGCACGCCGCGCCTGCGTGCGCGGGTTCTTCACCTGCTGCGCCTCGTCCAGCACGATCAGCGCGAACGGCTGTCTGCGCAGCGCGACCACGTCGCGCGGCAGCAGCGCATAGCTGGTCAGCACGATGTCCTGCGCGCCGAGCTGGGCGAACTCCTCGGCCCGCTGCGGCCCGTGCAGGGTCAGCACGCGCAGCATCGGCGCGAAGCGTGCGATCTCCGCCTGCCAGTTCGGGATCAGGCTGGTCGGCACCACCACCAGCGCGGGCTGGCCCAGTGCGCCGCCCTGCTTCAGCGCCAGCAGGTGGGTGATCAGCTGCAGCGTTTTGCCCAGGCCCATGTCGTCGGCCAGCACGCCGCCGACGCCGGCCTCGGCCAGCGCGTTGAGCCAACGCAGACCTTCGCGCTGGTACGGGCGCAGCTCGACGGTGAGCCCGTCAGGCACCGCGTCGCTGGCGCGCTCGGCGGCGTCGCGCAGGCGCGCGGCGAAACCGAGCAGCGGCTCGGCCGCCTCCAGCGTGCCGTCACCGGGCATCGCCGCGGTGAGTTCCTCCAACCGGCCGGCCTGCACGCGCGGCAGGTGCAACCTGCGGCGCGGCTTCTCCAGGTACTCGGCCAGCGGCGCCAGCAGGCCGCGCAGTTCCTTCAGGCGCACCGGCACGCGCCGGCGCGCATCGACCGGCGCGTACCACACCGCGTCTTCCGGCTCGTTGGGCGCCGGGCGCAGGTTCAGCTGGTGCTCGGCCAGCGCCTGCGCCACCGCAGGCAGCAGGTTGTGGCGCTCGCCGTCCAGCTCGATGCCGATTTCCAGGTCGAAGGCGTGGTCGTCGGCGTCTTCCACCGCGTGGCCGTACCAGTGCACCGGACCTTCCAGCACCTCGAACGGAAAGCTCGGCGCGTACTCGACCTGGAAATTTTCCACTTCGAGTTTCGGCCGCAGCGCCAGCCAGCGTGCCGGCGTGTTGACCTCCAGCGCCCCGGCGTAGCCGGTGCCGGGGAACAGCCAGGCGTCGTCGGGCAGCGTTTCGGCCACGTCCCACGGCAAGCCTTCGGTATCCACGCCGGGGGTGAGTCCGGCGCGTTCGAGCTGCTCCATAGCCGACAATTCCTCGGCACGGCGGCGGGTAATCTCGACCAGCTGGCCGTTGCGCACGCGCCGCACCAGCGGCTCACCGCCGCGCGCGGGCAGGCGCTCGCCGGCATAGTCGAAGGCCAGCCGCGCGTAGCCCAGCGGTGGCGTGCCGGCGGCCAGCCGCACGTGCCGGGTCAGCGCGTGCAGGGTCAATACGGGCTTGGGCGCCAGCGCCGAGCGGCGCACTTCATCGAACACCTGCGGCAACGGCACCCGCGTGGCCAGCCGGCTGCCGGCCAGGCGATTGCGCAGGCTGCGGCCGTACTCGTGCTTCAGCGGCGGCAGCTCCAGCCAGCGGGTTTCCTCGACCGCCGCGTCGAAGCGGCCCACGGTGGCGCATTCGGCATCGAGGTACCACAGCCCGTCGATGCGCAGCAGGCGCTGATTGTGCGGCAGCACCGGCAGCAGGCGCTGGCTGCCGTCCGCTTCCAGCTGCCAGTGCCAGTTGAGCGGATGCGACTTGCCGCGCGACAGCCGCAGCCCGGCCAGGCCACCGAGGAAGCACGGCGCGGTATCCAGGATCTCGGCCAGCAGGGTGTCGCCGACAGGGCTGCCGAGGCGCGCATAGCTGCGGCCCTTGCGCACGCTCTGCGGCAGGCCGAGCATGGTCGCGGCCAGGCGTTGCTCGTGCAGCTCGAGCGGCGACTGCGCCAGGTGCCGGCTGTCCAGCGGCACCGGCCGCGCGTGGCGGCCGTGCTCGACCACCGCCAGCAGCACCGGCGCCACGTCCAGCCGGGCGAACGCGGCGCCGTCCTCCGGCATCACTTCCAGGAAAAACCCCAGCACGCCGTGCTCGTCGACCACGGCCGGCTTCGGCGCGGCCAGCAGCCGCCGCCATGCCTGCGGCAGGGCTTCGTCATCGCCCGATGGCGCGATGGCGGCGTGGGGTTTCCCGTCCGGTTGCTGCATGCGCGTACGGTCCGTGGCGACAACCAAAACGTTGAGCTTAGCAGCGCGACGGCAGGATGCGACGGTCGAAAACGCACCCGGGCCGAAGCGCCCAGGCACGCGGCGTGCGGCTTACGCGGTACCGAACAGCCCGTGCGGGTATTCCGGCTTCTGCTCGCGCGCCATCAGCGCCTTGAGCCCGTCGGTCGGGGTGACCTCGCCGTGCAGCACGGCGCGCACGCCGGCGCTGATCGGCAGGTCGAGGCCGTGCTTGTCGGCCAGCCGCGCCACCTCGTCGGCGGTGAGGATGCTTTCCACCACTTGGCCGATCCGCCGTACCGCCTCGTCGATCGCCACGCCCTGGCCCAGCGCCAGGCCAAGCCGGCGATTGCGCGAGAGATCGCCGGTGCAGGTCAGTACCAGGTCGCCCAGGCCGGACAGGCCGATCAGCGTCTCCGGCCGCGCGCCCAGCGCCACGCCCAGGCGCAGCATCTCGTTCATGCCGCGGGTGATCAGGCCGGCGCGGGCGTTCAGCCCCAGCTGCATGCCATCGGCGATGCCGGTGGCCACCGCCAGCACGTTCTTCATCGCACCGCCCAGCTCGGCGCCGAGCACGTCGCCGCCGGAGTACGCACGCAGGTTCGGCGCGTGCAGCAGGGTGGCCAGCCGCTGCGCGAACGCCGCGTCGTCCGAATGCACGGTGACCGCGCTGGGCAGGCCGGCGGCGACTTCCTTGGCGAACGACGGGCCGGTGATCACCGCTGCGGCGCGACCCGGCAGCCGTTCGGCCACCAGCTCGTGCAGAAAGCGACCGGTGCCGGGCTCGAAGCCCTTGGTCGCCCAGGCGATCGCGGTGCCGGCATCGAGCAGCGGCGCGATCTCGTCCAGCATCGAGGCGAATGCATGGCTGGGCACCACGATCAGCACGATGCCGGCGCCGCGCACGGCGGCGGCCAGGTCGGCTTCGTAGGTGAGCTCTGCCGGCAGCTCGGTGTCCGGCAGGTAGCGCTGGTTGCGGCGGCGGGCGGCCATCGTAGCCAATGCCTCGCGGTCACGCCCCCACAGTGTGGTCGGCACGCCGTTGCGGGCGGCCAGCGCCGCCAGCGCGGTTCCCCAGGAGCCGGCCCCAAGGACGGTCAGCTTCGGGTTTTCGGCCATCGACACGGCTCAGCTGTTGAGCGTGACCGGCGCGTCGTCGCCGCCCATCATGCGGCGCTGCTGCTCGGCGAACAGCGCATCGAAGTTGATCGGCTGCAGCAGGAACGGCGGGAAGCCGCCTTCCAGCACCAGCGAGGAGATCACCTGGCGGGCGTACGGGAACAGCAGGTTCGGGCAGTAGCTGCCGATGATCCCGGCGTGGTCCATCTCGCTGAAGCCGGCGATGCCGAACAGGCCGGCCTGCTCCACCTCGGCGAGGTAGGCGGTGCGCTGGCCGACGGTGCAGGTCAGGGTGAGGCTGAGCACCACTTCGTACAGATTGTTGCCGAGGTCGGTCGCCTTCTGGCCCAGGTTCAGCTGCACCTGCGGCTGGTCCTTCTCGTCGAGCTCCTGGAAGATCTGCGGCGCATTCGGCGCCTCGAAGGACACGTCCTTCACGTAGATCTTCTGCATCACCAGTTGCGGCTGACTGGCCTGGCCGTTGGCCTGGTCGTTGGTGATCTCTTGTGCCATCGGGGATTCCTCGGGTCTGGGTCGTGTGTACAAAAGAGGCTGATTGTTCCATACATCCCCGCAGTGCGCACGCCAACCGACGCCGGCGGAACCCCGCAAGATTGCGCCGGGACTGGTTTTTCTGCGAGAATGCGCGGCTCGCCTCTGTCGGCCCGGTGTTTCCGGGCGGTCCGCCACGCGGTACGGACCTCACGATCATGCGTTGCGACAACTCCAGCATCGCGTGGCGCCTGGCGCCGCTGGGCCGATCGCACCCTGGCCAACGGGTGTCCAAAAACAATTACGGAGGCAAGTCATGGCCCGTGTATGTCAAGTCACCGGCAAGGGTGCGCAGAGCGGCAACAACGTCTCGCACGCCAACAACCGGACCCGTCGTCGCTGGTTGCCGAACCTGCATGAGCGTCGTTTCTGGGTGCCCAGCGAGAACCGCTGGATCAAGCTGCGCGTTTCCAACAATGCCCTGCGCACGATCGACAAGAATGGTATCGAGGCCGTGATTGCCGAGATGCGCGCCCGCGGCGAAAAGGTCTAAGGAGATCCGTCATGGCCAAGACTGCAAACGACAAGATCCGCATGATCTCCTCGGCCGGTACCGGCCACTTCTACACCACGCAGAAGAACAAGAAGAACACGCCGGAAAAGTTCGAGTTCAAGAAGTACGACCCGGTCGTGCGCAAGCACGTGATCTACAAGGAAGGCAAGATCAAGTGACGTTCTGACCCGCTCGCGCTCCGCGCGAGCGGCTCTGTCAGAACGTCATCCCTGCGTAGGCAGGGATCGCTTCGGCTCTTGCACCCGCATCTGCCGCAGCAACACGACACCTCAAGGAGAACCCGCCCGCGTAGCGGGTTTTCTTTCGTCGCCCGATTCGCCATTGCGGTACAGGCACCGGACACGCCAGCGGCACCAATTACCACAAGCGAGGCATCCCCAAGGCCCCGCCGCCCCGGCAAAACAAAACCCGCCATTCGGCGGGTTTTGTTTTGCCGGAATCTGTCGCGGCCGCTCAGGCCGCCGCGACGCTGTAGCCCTTGAGCCGCTGCGCGAATTCCTGCAGCGAGCGGATGCCGCTTTCCTCGGCCTCGCGGATCCACTGCTGCAGACCCTTCAGCGCCTGCTCGGCGCCGCGCTGTTCCATCAACGCCGCCAGACGGGTGCGGAACTCGCACACGGTCTTCAGCGTCGGGCGCTTGGCCAGCACGGCCTGCAGGCGGTCGCGACTTTCGCTGTCCAGCCAGCGGCCGCCGTCGGCCAGCGCACGGCGCATGCGGCGCGGCACCGCCTTGATGTTCTCGCCGGCATGGGCCGCTTCGTCGCGCAGGGTGGGCACGATCACGTTGCGGTAGTAGTCGGTCATCGCCTGGAAGCGGTGGGTGAGCACGGCCTTCAGCGTGTCGGCGTCGGGCAGGCGCACGTTCGGACGCACGTCCAGCGTGGGCGCCACGCGCAGCACCTTGGCCAGACCCACCTTCTGCAGCGCGCAGATCACCACCCAGCCGATGTCGAACTCCCACTTGCGCAGGGCGAACTTAGCCGAACTGGGGAAGGCATGGTGGTTGTTGTGCAGCTCCTCGCCGCCGATCCAGAAGGCCCACGGGATCAGGTTGGTGGCAGTGTCGGCGCTCTCGAAGTTGCGGTAGCCCCACCAGTGGCCGATGCCGTTGACGAAGCCGGCGGCCCAGAACGGGATCCAGATCATCTGCACCGCCCACAGCGCGGCGCCGATCACGCCGAACAGCGCCAGGCTGATTACCAGCATCAGCGCCGGGCCCCAGTACGGATGGCCGGTGTAGAGCTTGCGCTCGATCCAGTCGTCCGGGGTGCCGCGGCCGTACTTCTCCAGGTCTTCCTTCACGTAGCTGGCGTCGCGGTACAGCGACACGCCATCCCAGAACACCTTCTTGATGCCGTAGATCTGCGGGCTGTGCGGATCCTCCGCGGTCTCCACCTTGGCGTGGTGCTTGCGGTGCACCGCCACCCACTCGCGGGTGACCATGCCGGTGGTGAGCCAACCCCAGAAGCGGAAGAAGTGCTGCACCAGCGGGTGCAGGTCCACCCCGCGGTGGGTCTGGCAGCGGTGGTAGTAGATCGTCACCGTGAAGATGGTGAGCTGGGTGACCACCAGCATGTAGACGAGGATCTGGCCCCAACTGGCATGGGCGAGACCGTCGTTCAGGAAATCCAGTACAGCGTCGAGCATGGAAAGCACCGGGTGAGGGATGGAATGCAGTGTAGATTGAGGGCTTCCATACCCGCCAGCACGGCGAACCACAAATGATAGCAGTCGGTCAAGAGCCGGACGCTAAAGTGACGTTATCCACGCCCGCGGCCTGCGCCTGTTGTCTAACGATGGGGGCGCCGTGACAATCACGCAATGACCTCGTCGCCTGCCGATTCATCCCCTCCCGTCCTGCGTCTGCACCGGCTCAGCCGCCGCCGCGCCGGCCGCGCCGCCGTGCAGGATCTCAGCCTGGAGCTGCAAGCCGGCCAGGTAATGGGCCTGCTGGGCGTGAACGGCGCCGGCAAGTCCACCACCTTGTCGATGATCGCCGGCGCACTGAAGCCCGACAACGGCAGAATCGAGCTGAGTGGCGAGGATTTTCTGGAACAGCCGGAACTGGCCCGCACGCAGATCGGCTGGCTGCCGGAACGCGCGCCGGTGTGGGCCGAGCTGAGCGTCGAAGAGCATCTCGACGCGCATGGCCGCTTGCGCGGATTGAACGGCGCCGCGCTGCGCCAGGCGCGCAGCGCGATCATCGAGCGGCTGGAACTGCAGCCGCTGGCCCGGCGCCTGGCCGGCGTGCTGTCGCAGGGCCAGCGCCAGCGCCTCGGCCTGGCCTGCGCGCTGCAGCACCGCCCCGCCCTGCTGGTGCTGGACGAGCCGGCCAACGCGCTCGATCCGGTGCAGGTCGCCGCGCTGCGCACGCTGATCCGCGAGCAGGCCGCGGCCGGCACCGCGGTGATCCTGTCCACTCATCTGCTGGCCGAAGTCACCGCGGTGTGCGACCGCGTGGCGATCCTGCACGAGGGCACGCTGCGCCACGATGGTCCGGTGCGCGCCGACGACCACGCCGCGCTGGAAAAGACCTTCTTCGGCATCGCGATGAACGGCGGCACCGCACCGGCACGCGCCGCATGAGCCACGCATTCATGAACACCGTCGCCGTGACGCGACTGGAGTGGCGCCGGCTGCTGGTGCGCCCGCTGGCCTGGGCGCTGGCGGCGCTCACCGTAGCCTGGCTGGCGTGGAACTTCACCCTGCTGCTGGGCGGCTTCCTGGCCGGGCAGATCCAGCGTGCCGCGCTGCCGGACGGCCCCGGCTTCACCGACCTGGTCGGTGTGCCGCTACTGGCCCAGCTGGCCCAGCTGGCGTTCCTGGTGGTGCCGCTGCTGACCATGTCGACGCTCGCCGGCGATCGTCGCAACGGCACCCTGCCGCTGCTGTTCGCCGCGGGCGTGCCGGCCTGGCGCATCGTGCTGGGCAAGTACCTCGCAGTGCTGGCCTGGCTGCTGCTGTGGCTGGTACTGACCCTGGCGATGCCGCTGGCGCTGATGCACGCCACCCACTTCGACTGGGGCAAGCTGGCCGCCGCCACGCTGGGCCTGGCGCTGATGCTGGCGGCGCTGGCCGCGGTCGGCGTGGCCTGTTCGAGTTTCGCCTCGCATCCGGCGCTGGCCGCCGCCGCCGCGCTGGTGATCGCGCTGGCGCTGTGGAGCGTGAACCTGGGCGCGCAGATGGCCGGCGTCAACGGCGGCGCGATCAACTGGCTGGCAATGAGCACGCACCTGCAGCCGTTGCTGCGCGGGCTGGTCTCGAGCACCGACATCGCCTGGTTCGCGCTGCTGATCGTGCTGGCGCTGGCGCTGGCCACGCGCCGGCTCGACGCCGAACGGGAGCGCGGCTGATGCACCATCTATTCAGACGTCTGGACGGCTGGCTGTTCGCGCTGCTGCTGGTGCTTGCCGTCGCGGCGGTCGGCTACCTCAGCACGCGCTACGCGCATCAGGCCGACTGGACCGCGAACGGTCGCACCAGCCTGTCGCCGGAAAGCCGCGCGGTGCTGGCCCGCCTCGACGGCCCGGTGGAGATCACCAGCTACGCCAACCCGCAGGGCAACCTGCGCCAGACCGTGGCCGGCTTCCTGCAGCGCTACCAGACGGTAAAACCCGACCTCACGCTGCGCTTCGTCGATCCGCAGCTGGACCCGGCGAAGATGCGCGAGCTGGGCATCACCGTCGACGGCGCGCTGATCCTGCACTACAAGGATCGCGAGCAGCGGCTGGACGAGCTGTCCGAGCGCAGCCTCACCAACGCGCTGGAACGGCTGCTGCGCGGCAGCGACCGCATCGTGGCCTTCGTCACCGGCGACGGCGAACGGCGCGCCGACGGCCAGGCCAACGCCGACCTCGGCACTTTCATCACGCAGCTGGAAGCGCGCGGCATGCGCGCGGTGCCGCTGAACTTCGCCCAGGTCAGTGCGGTGCCCGAGCACACCGACCTAGTGGTGCTGGCCAGCCCAAGCCTGGCGCTGCCGCCGGGCGCGGTGCAGGCGCTGGTCGCCTACGTGCAGAACGGCGGCAACCTGCTGTGGCTGAGCGAGCCGACGAACGATGATCTCGGCCTCGCTCCGCTGGCCGCCGCGCTCGGCGTCCGTGTGCTGCCGGGCGTGCTGGTCGACGGTTCCGGCGCCGCGCTGGGCCTGCACGACCCGCGCCTGATCGCGCTGGGCAGCTACCCGCCGCAAGCGATCACGCGCGGCTTCACCCTGACCACGCTGTTCCCGCAGGCCTCCGCGCTGGCGCAGCTGGCGCAGGGCGACTGGGCGGTCAAACCATTCCTGCGCTCCGGCGCGCAGAGCTGGACCGAGTTCCAGCCGATCGACAACGCCAAGCCCTCGGACATCCGCTACGACGCCGACGCCGGCGAACTGAAGGGCCCGCTGGACTTCGGCTTCGCGCTGAGCCGGTTGTCGCCCAGCCCGGGCAAGAGCGAGCAGCGCGCGGTGGTGATCGGCGACGGCGACTTCCTCTCCAACAGCTTCCTCGGCAATGGCGGCAACCGCGCGCTGGGCGAGCGCGTGTTCGACTGGCTGCTCGGCGACGACAAGCTGATCCAGATGCCGCCGCGCGGCGCGCCAGATCGCCTGCTGAAGATCTCGCAAGCCGAACTGAACGCGCTCAGCATCGGCTTCCTGGTCGTGCTGCCGCTGTTGCTGCTGCTCGCCGGCGGCCTGATCGCATGGCGCCGGCGGCGGCGCTGAGCGATGAAGCGCGCCACCCGCCAGCGCCTGTGGCTGTTGCTCGCCGTGTTTGCGCTGCTGCTGCTCGCCGGCTGGCAGTGGCAGCGTGACGCACGCACCGCCACCGGCAACCTCACCGCGCTCGATCCCACCGCCATCACGCACATGGCGCTCACCCTGCCCGGCGCACCCGCCGAACACTACGAGAAGCGCGACGGCCACTGGTGGCGCGTTGACGGCACGCCCGCGCGGGCCGTCGATGCCCGGCTCAACGATCTCGCCGACACTGCCGCCGCGCCCGTGCTGAGCTGGCGCCCAGCCAGCGACTTCGAGCCGGCGAAGATCGGGCTGGCGCCGCCGCGCGCCGTGTTGCAACTGGACGGCCAAATGCTGGAATTCGGCGAGGCGTCAGTCACCGGCCCGCAGCACTACGTGCAGGTGGGTCAGCGCGTTGCGCTGGTATCGTCGCGCTACATGCCGCGCTCGCCGGCGACGGCGACCACCGAACTGCATTGAATCGCGGGATCACACCTTGCCCGAACTGCCCGAAGTCGAAACCACCCGCCGCGGCATCGCGCCGTATGTGGTCGGCCGCCGCGTCACTGGCGTGACCCTGCGCCGGCCCGACCTGCGCTGGCCGATTCCGCCGGAGATCACTGCACTGCTGCCCGGCCAGCGCATCGACGCAGTGGAGCGCCGCGCGAAGTATCTGCTGCTGCAAACGCAAGCCGGCAGTGCGCTGCTGCACCTGGGCATGACCGGCGTGCTGCGCGTGCTGCCGCCGGACGCGCCGGTGGGCAAGCACGACCATGTCGACATCGCGCTGGAGCGCACGAGCGCGCAGGCGCCGCGCATCCTGCGCTTCACCGACCCGCGCCGCTTCGGCTGCCTGCTGTGGCAGCCGCCCGGCACCATCCACGAGCTGCTCGCCGGGCTTGGCCCCGAGCCGCTCACCGACGCCTTCGACGGCGACCTGCTGTGGCGGCGCTCGCGTGGCCGCACGGCGGCGGTGAAACTGTTCCTGATGGACAACGCCGTGGTCGTCGGCGTGGGCAACATCTACGCCAGCGAGGCGCTGTTCCGCGCCGGCATCGACCCGCGCAAGCCGGCCGGCAGCGTCTCGCGGGTGCGCTACGCACGGCTGGCCGCCGAGGTGAAACGCCTGCTGGCCTGGGCCATCGAACGCGGCGGCACCACCCTGCGCGACTTCCTCGCCCCCGACGGCGCGCCCGGCTACTTCTTCCGGGAGTTGATGGTCTACGGCCGCACGGGCGAACCGTGCCGTACCTGCGCCACGCCGATCAGGCAGGTCACGCTGGGGCAACGCTCGACGTTCTGGTGCCCCCGCTGCCAGCGGTGACGCGCGCGGCGCCCCGTTCATTCATCGTTCCCCTGCGGAAACGGACTAGCCACAAATCGCCAGCTACCCAGGCCGCGCGACGAACCTAACATAGCGGTCGTGGATCGCGATGTTGCGCGGACGGGCAGCAAACCGGAAACCCGGTCCGGCCCGGCAACGCAAAGCGGCTGAAAGCCGACTTTTTCCCGAAAGCCCGCTTGTTGCGCGCCGCGATTCCCATGCATCGAACCCACATGCCCGAGGAATCACCATGAACAGCCCCCTGATCGAAAAGCTCAAGCAGCGCCGCACCCAGTACGCGCTGGGCAGGAACGTATCGCTGGACAAGGAAGCCCTCACCAGCCTGATCAAGGAAGCGATCCGGCACACGCCTTCGCCGTTCAACTCGCAAAGTTCGCGCGCGGTGATCCTGTTCGGCAAGCAGAGCGAGCAGTTCTGGGAACTGACCAAGCAGGAGCTGAGCAAGATCGTGCCGCCCGAGGCGTTCGCCAACACCGTCGCCAAGCTGGACGGCTTCGCTGCAGGCATCGGCACCGTGCTGTTCTACGAGGACCAGTCGGTGGTGAAGGGCATGCAGGATCAGTTCGCGTTGTACGCGGACAACTTCCCGATCTGGTCCGAGCAGAGCAGCGGCATGGCCCAGTTCGCCGTGTGGCTGGCGCTGACCGAGGCCGGCGCGGGCGCCAGCCTGCAACATTACAACCCGGTGACGGACGAGGCGGCCCGCAAGGAATGGAACGTGCCGGCGTCGTGGAAGCTGCGCGCGCAGATGCCGTTCGGTTCGAACGAAGGCGGCTTCGGCGAGAAGGCCTTCATGGACGACGCGCAGCGCTTCATCATCAAGAGCTGAGCCGGTACCCCACGCGCACGCTCGAAGGGGGCGACACCCGTGTCGCCCCCTTCGTCGTCATGGCGGCCGGCTCTTTCCGGCAAGCACGGCGGCGCTGCCGTCGCGGGCCTTCATTCCGCCCAGCGGAACTCAACGTGAGTGTTGTTGAACTCGGGGTCGTCGAGGCTGCCGCCCGGCTGCGCCACCAGGCCGCCGGGGATGCCGTCGACGTCGAGTTGCTGGCCGGCGCTGAAGTGCGCGCCCAGCGACAGCAGTTCCACCAGCTTCTCGCACAGCACGCCGGCGCGGTCGAGGTCGCGTTCGGGCACGTGGCGCAGGCTGAGGTCGGGGCGGCCGAACTTGCGCATGCCGCGGGTGTGCACCCAGGAGCGGTCGCCGCCCTCGTCGCTGCGCAGAATCAGCACGTGGTTGCGCGGCGGCGCGCCGTCCTTGATCAGGTAGTGGCGACGCCAGTGCTCGGCGTCGAACAGGGTGAGGATCTGCGGGTCGAGGATCGCGCTGCCGCCCACGTCGAGCATGCCGGCCAGCACGCCCAGCGTGTCGCGCAGGTAGTCGAGGCTGGCGCCGTCCTTGAGCACGCCGCGCACCACCAGCACCTCGGGCGCGATGCGCGCTTGCTCGTACGCCTCGGGCGTATCCTCCCTGATCAGCCGGCCCAGCGCGCCGTGCAGCGGATAGCCCTCCCACTGGCGCAGCACCGCGTTCTGGAAGCGCTGGATCTCCACGCCCGCGGGCAAGCCGGGACTGCCGTAGCGCGGCGACGGGATCTGCAGCTCCGGCGCGAACTTGCCGAACACGTAGAACTGCAGCACCACCTCGTTTTCGCCGGGCTGCCAGTACGGCCGCGGCCAGCTGACGTGGGGAGTGGCTTCGCTCATGCGGATTCCTTGATGGCTCGGTTCATTCGCGCTCACCCAGCGGCAGCACGGTCTGCTGCAGCTCGATGCGGCCGGTGCCCTCGCTGATCTTCTTGAACTCGGCGCGGCTCACCGAGACATAGCGTTCGTTGCCGCCGATCTCAACCTGCGGCCCGTCGGTGACGGCACGCCCATGCTCGTCCACACGCACCACCATGGTCGCCTTGCGCCCGGTGTGGCAGATCGTCTTGATCTCCTGCAGCTCGTCGGCCCAGGCCAGCAGGTAGCGGCTGCCCTCGAACAGCTCGCCGCGGAAGTCGGTGCGCAGGCCGTAGGCCAGCACCGGGATGCCGAGCCGATCGACCACGTCGCTGAGCTGCCACACCTGCGCCTTGCCGAGGAACTGCGCCTCGTCGACGAACACGCAGTGCAGCGGGCCGTGCGCGGCGATGTCGGCCTCCACCAGCGTCAGCAGGTCCTCGTCGCCAGGGAAGCGCCGCGCGGCCGCCTTCAGGCCGATGCGCGAGGCCACCACGCCATCACCGAAGCGGTCATCCAGCGCCGGGGTGAGGATCAGCGTGCGCATGCCGCGCTCGTGGTAGTTGTACGCGCTCTGCAGCAGCGTGGTGGTCTTGCCGGCGTTCATTGCCGAGTAATAGAAGTAGAGCTTGGCCATTGGGAGCCGGGAATAGGGAGTAGGGAATAGGGAATGGCAAGAGCTGCGCCGTGGCCCAGCTGTGCTCCCCAGTTTCTCACGGACGTCCGCCCGCGAGAGCGGCGGCTTTTCCTATTCCCTACTCCCTATTCCCGGCCCACAGGCGCGCGAGCCTGGGCCAGCCGATAACGGCGTTCGGCGCGGCTGCGGCGCCAGTCGTGCAGGCACAGGATCGCGTAGACCAGCTTGAACAGCTGCAGCCGCCACAGCACCTTCGGCGTGTCGAACAGGTCGCCGGCTAGCATCGAGATCACCGCCTGCTCCAGCTGCCAGGTGTTGCGCGGCGAGCGCAGCATCTGCCGCATCACCGGCCCGTTGAAGCGGTGGATGAAGAACGCGAAGCGTGCCATGCCCTTGCGCTGGCGCCGCTCCAGCCGGCGCAGCAGGGCCCGCTCGCACCGCGGTTCGCGCAAGGCCGCATCGACCAGCTCGGCGACCCGCTCCGCGCCATCCATCGCCAGGTACACGCCGGAGGAAAACACCGGATCGAGGAAGGCGAATGCATCGCCCACCAGCACCCAGCCCGGGCCGCCCATGCGGGTCGCGTCGTAGGAATAGTTGCCGGTGACATGCACCTCGTTGCCGATCAGCCCGGCGCGCTCGACACGCTGCCACAGCGCCGGGTTGAGTCTCAGTGTATCGAGCAGGAACTCCACCGTGCGGCCCTTGCGCTGCTTCAGGTAATCCGGCCGGCACACCGCGCCCACGCTCATCACCTCGTCGGGCAGCGGGATCATCCACATCCAGCCATGCGCGAAGCGGTAGATGCTGACGTTGCCGGCATCTTCGCCGTCGCGCCGGTCGGCGCCGCGGAAGTGGCCGAAGATTGCCGCACTCTGGTGCCGGGCGCTCTTGCGCCGCAGCTTCATCTTCGTCGCCAGCAGCGCATCGCGGCCGCTGGCGTCCACCACGTAGCGCGCCCGGATCGCGTAGTCGCGGCCGTCGTCGGTGCGCACCTCCAGCCGGCTCTCACGCGGGCCGCGCTGCTCCACCCGCAGCACCTCGTGCCCTTCGCGCGCGTCGGCGCCGCAGCCGCGCGCATGCTGGTACAGCATCCGGTCCAAATCCTGCCGCCACACCTGGTACGCATGTGGCGGGCTGTGTCCGATCGCACGGGCGAACGCGTAGACGTTGTAGCCGCACGCGTCGTCCGTCTCGAAATCCGCGCCGCGCTTGAACACGCCCAGCTCGCGCACCTTGCCCAGCACGCCCAGCCGCTCGAACACCGGCAGGTTCATCGGCAGCAGCGATTCGCCGATGTGGAAGCGCGGGTGGCGCGCCTTCTCCAGCGCAATCACCTTGTAGCCGCGGCGCGCCAGCAGGGTGGCGGCGGTACTGCCGCCGGGGCCGCCGCCGATCACCGCCACGTCGCACTGCTCGACTTCCAGTTCCGCCATGCCATTCCCCGGACTGTGCGCGCACCCGATTATGGCCGAAGCTGGCAGGTGCGCCAGCGGCGCTCTGCTACCATCGACCGCCGCCTCACGCCTCGCCCGATCCATGCTCAATCCGCAACAACTGGCCGCCGTCGAACACTGCGATACCCCGCTGCTGGTGCTGGCAGGCGCGGGTTCCGGCAAGACCAGCGTGATCACGCAGAAGATTGCCTACCTGATCCAGCGTCGCAAGCTGGCCGCCTCGAAAATCGCCGCGATCACCTTCACCAACAAGGCCGCGCGCGAGATGCGCGAGCGCGTGGCGAAGCTGATCAGCAGCGAGGATGCCGCCGCGCTCACGGTGAGCACGTTCCATGCGCTGGGGCTGAAGTTCCTGCAGATCGAGCACGCGCGCGCAGGCCTGCGCCGCGGCTTCTCGGTGCTGGACGCGGACGACAGCGAGGGCATCGTGAAGGAGTTGGCGCCGAAGGGCGCCAAGCCCGACGTGCTGTTCGGCCTGCGCAACCTGCTCAGCCGTGCGAAGAACGGCGGGCTGTCGCCGGAAGAGGCGCTGGCCGCCGCGCGCAGCCCGCGCGAGCTGGAGGCGGCGACGATCTACGAGCTGTACCAGGCGCGCCTGGCCACGTTCAACGCGGTGGATTTCGACGATCTGATCCGGCTGCCGCTGCGCATCCTTGAAAGCGACGACGAATGCCGCGACGCCTGGCGCGAGCGCCTGCGCTACCTGCTGGTGGACGAGTACCAGGACACCAACGACGCGCAGTACCGCCTGCTCAAGGTGCTGGCCGGCGAACGCGGCCACATCACCTGCGTGGGCGACGACGACCAGTCGATCTACGCCTGGCGCGGCGCCAACCCGGAGAACATCGACCAGCTCGGCCGCGACTGGCCGAACCTGCGCGTGATCAAGCTGGAACAGAACTATCGCTGCGGCCGGCGCATCCTGCGCGCAGCGAACGCGCTGATCGCGCACAACCCGCACAGCCACGAGAAGAAGCTGTGGAGCGAGCACCCGGAAGGCGCGCCGATCCGCGTGCTGGAGTGCAAGGAAGCCGAGCACGAGGCCGAGAAGATCGCCTCGATCGCCACCACCCTGGCCGAGAAGCACAAGGCGCGCTGGGACGACATGGCGATCCTCTACCGCGGCAACTTCCAGGCGCGGGTTCTTGAAAAAGCTTTACGTCTGGCGCGCATTCCGTACCACCTCACCGGCGCCTTGAGCTTCCTCGACCGCGCCGAGGTGAAGGACCTGCTGTGCTACCTGCGCCTGCTGACCAACCCCAGCGACGACGCCGCGTTCCTGCGCGTGGTCAACGTGCCGAAGCGCGAGATCGGCGCGACCACGCTGGAGAAGCTGGGCCAGCTCGCGCAGTCGCGCCACTCGTCGCTGCTCGACGCCACCCGCAGCGACGGTGTGCTGCGCCAGCTCACCCCGCGCCCGGCCGCGGCGCTGGCTTCGTTCGCGAACCTGCTGGACGAACTACGCAGCGCCTCGCTGCACCAGAGCGCGGCCGACCTGGTCGAACTGATCCTGAAACGCACGGGTTACGCGGCGCAGATCGCCGCCGGCACCACCGACGCGACGGTGCGCGAACGCAAGCTGGGCAACCTGAAGGAACTGGCCGACTGGTTCCGCGCGATGCAGAAGGGCGGCAACAGCGCCGGCGACCTCGCCGCGCAGCTCGCCCTGCTCAGCCACGCCGACCGCGACGAACCCGGCAACGCGGTGCGCATGATGACCCTGCACGCGGCGAAGGGGCTGGAGTTCCGCTTCGTCTTCATCGCCGGCTGCGAGGACGGCACGCTGCCGCACGAGGGCGCGCTGGACGAAGGTCGCGTCGACGAGGAGCGCCGGCTGATGTACGTCGGCATCACCCGCGCCAAGGAACTGCTGACGCTGTCGTGGTCGGCCAAGACCAAACGCTACGGCGAGGTCCACAACAACCAGCCCAGCCGCTTCCTGCACGAGTTGCCGCAGGCCGACCTGCACTGGCAGGGCAAGGACCCGGAAGCGGACAAGGAAGTGACCCGCGAGACCGCCGAGTCGCACATGGCGCGGATCAAGGCGATGCTGGCCGGCGGCTGATTGGCGCGGGATCCGGGAGACATCGCCCGCAAGCGGACACCTGCCGCCGATGCGCGCTTTTGTAGGAGCGCACCCTGTGCGCGATGCTCTGATGTCGAACGGAGCCAAGAGCATCGCGCACAGGATGCGCTCCTACAGCAGGCCCTCGGCTTCCAGCTCGCTCTTCAGGTACGCATAGTAGATCGGCGCGGCGATCACCCCGGGCAGGCCGAACGCAGCCTCCATCAGCAGCATGGCCACCAGCAGCTCCCACGCGCGGGCACGGATCTGGGTGCCGACGATGCGCGCGTTGAGGAAGTACTCCAGCTTGTGGATCAGCACCAGGAAGACCAGTGCGGCGATGCCCACGCCCAGCGACACCGACAGCCCGACCACGGTGATCGCGGTGTTGGAGATCAGGTTGCCGAGCACCGGCAGCAGGCCAACCACGAAGGTCACCACCACCAGCGTCTTGGCCAGCGGCACGTGGATGCCCATCAGCGGCAGCAGGGCGAGCAGGAAGACCGCGGTGAACAAGGTGTTGATCAGCGAGATCTTGATCTGCGCGAACACGATGTTGTGGAACGCCTCGGCCAGTCGCTGGCAGCGCAGGCTCAGCGTCGCCGCCAGCGGGCCCATCTGGTGCGCCGGACGGGTGCGGCTCAACGCCACGATCGCGCCCAGCACCAGGCCGATCAGGATGTGCAGCAGCACGCGCACCACGCCCTTGCCCGCCAGCTGCAACGTGGCCGCGTGCTTGTGCGCCAGCTCGATCGCGCCCACGCGCAGGTCGTCGACGCTGTCCGGCAGGTTGTTCACCAGGATCGGCGGCAGCTGCTGGCGCGCCTTTTCCACCAGCGGCATCAGCTGCTGCTGCCACAGCAACTGCGGGTTGCCGATCTCGCGCTGGAACACGCTGATCGCGCCAAGGATCAGCAGGATCAACAGGCCCACCACCACCGCGCCGAGCAGCGCGACCACCACCACCCGCGCGCGGTCGCCGGGAATGCGCCGGCCCAGCAGCGGCACCATCGTCTGCACCAGCTCGAACACCAGCAGGCCGGCCAGCAGCGCCGGCAACAGGTGGATCTCCACGATCAGCAACAGCGCCGTGGCCGCCAGCAGGTAACTTGCGTAGCGGACGACCGTCGAAGGCGGGCGCAGGGCGGGCAAGCTGGAGTCCATGCGAAATGAAACCGTGGGAAGCGGGAGCGCCAGTCTGTCAGCAGCCCGCCGTGGCTGCCAGCCCTGCCATGGGGCTGTCGTAAACTGCGTTCATTGTTTCGCTTCGATTATTTCCAGGGAACGCCTTCATGCCGTTGCGTCTTTCCACGTCGCTGCTCGCGCTGGCCCTGCTGGCCGGCTGCGCCAGCGCTCCCCGCCATCCTGCGGCCGTGGCGACGCCCGCTGCGCCGGCCCCGGCGGCAACCACGGTCAGCGTCGCCGCCAACGACAACCTCAACGCGGTGGCGTGGAGCCAGACCGCGATCGAACACGACCTGATCTACCTGCAAACCTACCGCGACGCCCAGACGCGCCTGCTCGCCGCCATGAAGGACCGCCAGTGGGACGCGCTGGCCAAGGACGACCGCGTGGCGCCGGCCGGCGGCCTCAGGCCGGCGGTGGTGCTGGACATCGACGAGACCGTGTTGGACAACTCGCCGTACCAGGCGCGCCTGGTGCGCAGCGGCGGCGAATACAACGAGGCGGACTGGGCCGAATGGTGCAAGCAGGAAAGCGCGGGAGCGCTTCCCGGCGTGGTCGAGTTCACCCGGTTCGCCGCCAAACACGGCATCGCCGTGCTCTACGTGTCCAACCGCGCCAAGGACCTGGACCAGGTCACCCTGGCCAACCTGCGCAAGGCCGGCCTGCCGGTCTCCGGCCCGGAGGCGTTCCTCGGCCTGGGCACCTTCGTCGAAGGCTGCGAGCAGGTCGGCACCGAGAAGGGCTGCCGGCGCCAGCTGATCAGCCGCAAGTACCGCGTGCTGATGCAGTTCGGCGACCAGATCGGCGACTTCGTAACGGTGCTGGCGAACAATGCCGCCGGTCGCCAGCGGGCGATGGCGCCGTATATGGGCTGGATCGGCTCGCGCTGGTTCGTGTTGCCGAATGCGACCTACGGTTCGTGGGAGCCAGCGCTGTTCAACAACGACTGGTCCGCGCCGCTGGAGCAGCGGCGTCGGCAGAAGATCGACGCGCTACGCTACGAGTAGAGAAAACATCTTTCAGAAACAGCGGATTATGAGGTAATGCAAAAGCATTGCCTCAACTTTAACGAGCGGGTAATATTTGACCCGCCAACACCTGCTGACCAAGATCTTTGCAGGCAAGGCCATTTCCCTTCCGGCTCCGCCGGATTTCCCCGCGAGGCCAACGCCCGCGGGGTTTTCTTTTCCGGCCCCGCGAAAACTCGCGCCGCGCCCTTGTTTCGCGACCGCCGTGGCCCTTACCCTGCGCGCTCACCCGCCCCGTGGCGCCTGCTCCGCCACCATCCACCGCGAGACGCCAATGCGACTTCGCCATGCGATGCCGATGCTGCTTGCCGCGCTGCTGCTGGGCGCCTGCCACGGCAGGGACGAGGCGGCACAAGCCGGCGGCAGCACGCCGCAGGCGGCGCTGCAGGCCTCGATCGACCTGCTCAAGGCCGGCGACTTCGACCGGTTGTGGAAGCACGCGCTGCCGCCGGCCGACTATGCCAACCTGCGCGCCGACTGGCGCCTGCAGCAGCGCGATGCGCAGCCGACCAGCGCCGAGGACCGCGCCCGCCTCGACCAGTCCATGCGCAAGCTCACCGGCCCGGACGCCGAGAACCAGCTGTACGCCGAGCTGCAACCGAAGCTGGCCGCGATGGAGCTGCAGTACCACGACCAGCTGCCGGTACTGATCAGCATGGGCGAGGCCACGCTGAAAAGCGCCATCGCGCAGAGCCGCACGCTCAGCGACGCGCAGAAAACCCAGCTCGACGGCGCGCTCGACGCGCTGCTGCCGTGGGCGCAGCAGACGCCGTGGTTCGACCAGGCCCGGGCGAAGCAGGCGGTCGGCGTGGCCGTGGCGACGGCGCGCCAGCTGGACCTGAAGGACCCCGACCAGCTGCACGCGATGGATTTTGACGCCAGCATGGCCAAGTACGCCGTCGCCTGGAGCGGCCTCAAGCGGTTGCTGGTGATCTACGGCCTGTCGGTGGACGACACGCTCGACTCCGTGCGGCTCACCCCGCTCACCAACACGGCCGGCCGCGCGGTGGTCAGGGTCGACTACACCCTGCTCGGCAAGCCGCTGTCGGCCGAAACGGCGCTGGTGCAGGAGAACAGCCGCTGGTACAGCGAGGACCTGTTGCACAATGCGCGCCGCTCGCACCGCCAGCTGCAGCAACAGGCGGCACCAGCCACCGCCGCCAGCGCCGTTGCGAAAGACTGAACGACGCAGCCGTTAGAATGGACGGATGCAAATGACTACCGCCGCGGACTCCCCCGCCCGCCCTCGCGCCCCCTGGTGGTTCAACCTGGCCGGCCAGCTGCTGCAGCCATGGGTGCGCATCCGCCGCGACCCGGCCGAGCCTGCCGCCCTGCTGCAGGCCGGCGTGCCGGTCTGCTATGTGATCGAGCGCGATGGTTTTTCCGACGCGCTGATCCTGCAGCGCGCCTGCCGCGAGGCCGGCCTGCCCAACCCGATGCAGCCACTGGCCGGGACCCGCCGGCGGCGCTCGGTGTTCGCGCTGGCGCGGCGCGACGGCAGCCTGCTCGGCCGCAACCGCAAGCGCAATCCGAACGAGGCGCTGCGGCAGCTGGTCCACTCGCTGGAGGGTCTGCCCGAAAGCGACATCCAGATCATGCCGGTATCCATCTATGTGGGCCGCGCGCCCAGCCGCGACAGTGGCTGGTTCCGCGTGCTGTTCTCGGAAAACTGGGTGATGGTGGGCCGCTTCCGCCGCATGCTGGCGCTGCTGCTGAACGGACGCGACACGGTGGTGCATTTCTCCACGCCGGTGTCGCTGCGCCAGACCCTGGAAGAATCGGGCGGGATCACCCCCGAGCGCTTCGCCCGCAAGGTCTCGCGGGTGCTGCGCACCCACTTCCACCGCATCCGCGCCGCGGTGATCGGGCCGGACCTGTCGCACAAGCGCACGGTGGTCGACGCGGTGCTGAACGCCGAGCCGGTGCGTGCGGCGATCGCCGCCACCGCGGCGAAGGAGAAGATCAGCCACGCCAAGGCCTGGCGCAAGGCGCATCAGCTGGTGCTGGAGATTGCCGCCGACTACTCGCACCCGGTGGTGCGCTCGGCCTCGTTCCTGCTGTCCAACTTCTGGAACAAGCTGTACGACGGCATCGCCATGCACCACTTCGACAAGGCGCGCGCCGCCGCGCCCGGCCACGAGGTGATCTACGTGCCCTGCCACCGCAGCCACGCCGACTACCTGCTGATGAGCTACCAGCTGCACGTGTCCGGCGTGGTAGTGCCGCACATCGCGGCAGGCGTGAACCTCGACCTGCCGTTGATCGGACCGATCCTGCGCCGCGGCGGCGCGTTCTTCCTGCGCCGCAGCTTCCGCGGCAACGCGCTGTACTCGGTGGTGTTCAACGAATACGTGGCGCAACTGATCGACCGCGGCGTGCCGATGGAATACTTCATCGAAGGCGGCCGCTCGCGCACCGGGCGGCTGCTGGCGCCGCGCGCCGGCATGCTGGCGATGACCATCCGCGCGTTCCTGCGCGCGCCGCGCCGGCCGGTGCTGTTCCAGCCGGTCTACATCGGCTACGAGAAGCTGATGGAGGGCAAGAGCTACATCGGCGAGCTCAGCGGCCAGCCGAAGGAGAAGGAGTCGCTGCTCGGCCTGCTCAAGGGACTCAAGGTGCTGCGCCAGCGCTACGGCCACGTGGCGCTGAATTTCGGCGAACCGATCGAGCTGACCCCACTGCTGGACGCGGCCAGCGACCATTGGCGCAGCGCCGGCACCGATCCCGAGGCGAAGCCGGAATGGCTGGGCGCGGTGACCGACCGCCTCGCCAAGCAGATCCAGGTCAACATCAACCGCGCCGCCGACGTCAACCCGATCAACCTGCTGGCGCTGGCCCTGCTGGCCACGCCGAAGCACGCGATGGCCGAGAGCGACCTGCTGACCCAGCTCGACCTGGGCAAGGCGATGCTGGAGGAACTGCCGTACTCGGACCGCATCACGCTGACCCCGATGAACCCGGCGGCGATCATCGCCTACGGCGAGCAGATGGGCTGGATCCAGCGCGTGCAGCACCCGCTCGGCGACGTGCTCACCGCCACCGGCGAGCGCGCGGTGCTGCTCAGCTACTTCCGCAACAACGTGCTGCACCTCACCGCCACCGCCGCGTGGGTGGCGTGCTGCTTCCTCAACAACCGGCGCATGTCGCGCTCCTCGATCCTGCGGCTGGGCCGGATCATCTACCCGTTCATCCAGGGCGAGCTGTTCCTGCCGTGGGACGAGGACGGCTTCGTCGCACAGTTGCAGGCCACCATCGACTTCTTCGTGCGCCGCGGCCTGCTCGAAGCGGTCGCCGACGGCCGCGTGCTGGAACGCAGCCCCGGCCAGGACGACGGCGCGTTCCAGCTCAGGGTGATCGCGCGCAGCCTGATCCAGGCCTTCGAACGCTACTACATCACCATCGCCGCGCTGGTCAAGAACGGTCCGCACACGCTGACCGGCGCCGAGCTGGAGAACGCCTGCTCGCTCACCGCGCAGCGACTGTCCCTGCTCAACGAGCTGACCGCGCCGGAGTTCTTCGACAAGGCGTTGTTCCGCGGCTTCATCCAGAAGCTGCGCGAGCGGCGCATCGTGTGGACCGACGACGCCGGCAAGCTCGACTACGACGCCTCGCTGGAAGGCATGGTGCGCGACGCGCGGGTGATCCTTTCGCGCGAGGTGCGCCACTCGATCCTGAAGATCACCCCCGGCGGCGACAAGGAGCCGGCGGCGGGCGATCCGGCCGTCGCCCCCGACGCACTGCCCGCCGACGCCGCGGCGACGGACCTGCATCGACGCCACGTCGACACCGAACAGCACGAGCACGAGCGGCGCAGCGGCAGCGATCGCCGCCTGCCCGACGCCACCGAGCCGCCGCCCACGCACCGCGATGCCGCCGAGTAGGATGGCCGCACTGCCACCAGGGGATCCACCGATGTCCATGCCTCGCCTGCTGCTCGCCGTCGCCGTCTCGTGCCTTCCGCTCGCGGCCGGCGCCGATGCGCCGGCCCGCGACGATGCCGGCAGCCAGCGGATCAACCTGATCGAATGCGCGCGCCTGCTCGATCCCGCCGCCGGCAGGATGCTGGGCCAGACCACCCTGGTCGTCGAGGATGGCCGGATCAAGGAGATCCACCCCGGCGCCATCGACATCGAACCGTACCGCAAGGCGGCCAGCAGCTTGAGCGTCGCCCGGCTGCCGGACGCCACCTGCATGCCGGGACTGATCGACTCGCATACGCACCTGACCATGCAGTTCAGCAGGGACTCCTACAGCGACAAGTTCCGCCTCAATCCGGCCGACCACGCGATCCGCGGCACCGTCTACGCGAAGCGCACCCTGCTGGCCGGCTTCACCACGGTGCGCAACCTCGGCGACGACGACAATGCGTCATTCGCATTGCGCAATGCGATCAACGCCGGCCTGGTACCCGGCCCGCACGTCTTCAGCGCCGGCAAGCCCGTCGGCAGCACCGGCGGCCACGCCGATCCGAGCAACGGCTTCCGCTGGGACCTGCAGGGCGATCCCGGCCCGAAGGACGGCATCATCGACTCGCCCGCCGAGGCGTGGAAAGCCGTGCGCCAGCACTACAAGGACGGCGCCGACCTGATCAAGATCATGCCCTCCGGCGGCGTGCTGGACGAAAGCTCCAGCTCCGGCAACCCGCAGATGACGCTGGAGGAGATCAAGGCCGTGGTCGCCGCCGCGCACGACGACGGCTTCACCGTGGCTGCCCACGCGCATGGCGCCGAGGCAATCCGCCGCGCCGTGCTCGGCGGGGTCGACTCGGTCGAGCACGGCACCTTCATGGACGCGCCGGACATGAAGTTGATGAAGGAACACGGCACCTGGTACGTGCCCACCATCGTCGCCGGCCAGTACGTGATGGAGAAGGCGAAGCAGGGCTGGTATCCGCCGCAGGTCGCGCGCAAGGCGGAGGAAGTCGGCCCGCTGATCCTGGCCACCGCCGGCAAGGCGTACAAGGCCGGCGTGAAGATCGCCTTCGGCACCGACGCCGGCGTCTATCCGCACGGCGACAACGCCAGGGAATTCGTCTACATGGTGCAGGCCGGCATGCCGCCGATGTTCGTGCTGCAAGCCGCCACCACCCACGCCGCCGAACTGCTGCACAAGTCCGACCAGCTCGGCCGCATCGCGGTGGGCCGCGGCGCCGACGTGATCGCCGTACCGGGCAATCCGCTGGACGACATCAGCGTCATGCAGCACGTCAGCTTCGTGATGAAGGACGGCGTGGTCTACAAGCAGGACGGCAGGCCGACGGTCCAATGAGATAGCTGCGCTGGTTGCGTTTGCGCCCCCCTGAAAGAGTGTTGGGGGGCGCCCTTGCTGCATGCCCGGCTCTCCCGAATCCCGAATTCCGAATCCCGTCTCCAGTAACATCGCCCCGATGAACAATCAGCCCAATACCCCGCCCGAATCCACCACCCACTTCGGCTTCCGCGACGTGCCGGTCGGCGACAAGCAGAAGCTGGTCGGCCAGGTGTTCACCTCGGTCGCGAAGAGCTACGACCTGATGAACGACCTGATGTCGTTCGGCATTCACCGGCTGTGGAAACGCCATTTCGTCGCGGTCAGCGGCGTGCGCCGCGGCGACCGCGTACTGGACCTGGCCGGCGGCACCGGCGACATCGCCGCGCTGCTCAAGCCGGTGGTGGGCGACGAGGGCGAGGTGGTCGTCGGCGATATCAACGCGGCGATGCTCGGCGTGGGCCGCGACCGCCTTACCGACCGCGGCCTGGTCGCCGGCCTGCGCTGGGCCCAGCTCAACGCCGAACGGCTGCCGTTCCCCGACAACTCCTTCGATGCGGTGACCATGGCCTTCGGCCTGCGCAACGTCACCGACAAGGACCGGGCGCTCGCCGATATCTGCCGCGTGCTGAAGCCCGGTGGCCGCGCGCTGGTGCTGGAGTTCTCGCGCGTACAGAGCGAGCTGTTCGGCAAGCTGTACGACTTCCACTCGTTCAAGGTGCTGCCGAAGCTGGGCCAGCTGTTCGCCGGCGATGCCGACAGCTACCGGTACCTGGCCGAGTCGATCCGCAAGCATCCCGATCAGGAAACCCTGAAAGGCATGATGGAGCGCGCCGGCTTCGGCCGCGTCGAGGTGCGCAACCTCACCAACGGCATCGTGGCGATCCATCGCGCGTACAAGTTCTGAGAGGTTGTGATTTTTTCAACCTCTCAGGTCGGCCAGGGCGAGGGCATGGCGAGGGCATGGATGCCCGAGTTGAGGCAACGCAGGGAGCGGTTGCCCGATGCCCGAGTTGAGGCGACGCAGGAGCGGTTGCCCGATGGCCGAACATGAAACAGTCACGCCAGTGACTGTTTCATGGGAGCAAGTCCGGGCGCGTACCGGACTCGCGACTGAAGCAAACCACGGGAAGTGGTTTTCTTCACGAGCCCTGGGCGTCTGATCCAGATCAGTGGCCGCCGGCAGGGCGCGGCGTATGTTGGGTGCTCCCTTACTGCGAGCACCCACCCATGTCCATCGACGCCGTTGCCGAACAGAACGTCCACCTCTTCGACGCCCGTGGCGTGGCGCGGCGCTTCCGCCACTCGGCGATCTTCGGCGCGATCGGCGCCCTGCGCTCGGGCGAGACGATGCGCTTCGTCAACGACCACGACCCGATCCCGCTGATCGCCCAGCTGCGCGAGCGCCTGGGCGACAACCTCACCGTGACTTATCGCCAGCGCGACGCCGACGCCGTGGTGATCGACTTCGGCATCACCGGCCTGCCGACCGAGTGAGCGGCGCATGAACTACCCCGCGTTCTACGAACAGGCGCCGCGCATCCGCATGCGCGACCCGTTGGCGGCCTTCCTCGGCGCCGCCGATGACGGCCTGCTGGAATATGCCTACGTCGATGCCGTGCGACTGGCCGGCCATTCCTGCCCCACCGTGGCCGGTGCCTGGCTGATGGCGCGCACCGCGCTGCGCGCGCTGTATCCGGACGAAACGGCCGAGCGCGGCGGCGTTGCGGTGCATATGCCAGCCGCCGAGGGCGACGGCGTCACCGGCGTCATCGCGCAGGTGCTGACTCTGGTCACCGGCGCCGCCGCGGGCAACGGCTTCCACGGCATTGGCGGCCGTTTCGTGCGGCAGTCGCTGCTGGGCTACGCGACCACCCCGGGCGCCGCCGCGGTGCAGTTCAGGCGCCGCGACAACGGCGCCACCGTGGCGGTGGAGCTGGACCTGTCCACCGTGCCGGCGGCCCCGAACCTGCGCGAGCTGATGGTTGGCGCACTGCAGCCCGGTGCCGGCGCGGAGCAGCGCGCTGCCTTCGCGCAGGCTTGGCAGGGCCGCGTGCAGCGCCTGCTGCTGGAACACGCGGACGACCCGCAGGTGCTGCGCCTGACCCGGCTGAACTGATCGGCCGCGCTCAGAGCTTGTGAAGAAAACCACATTCTGTGGTTTTCTTCGATCGCGAGTCCGGTACACGCCCAGACTCGCTCACATGAAACAGTCACTGGCGTGACTGTTTCATGTTCGGCCATCGGGCAACCGCTCCCTGCGTTGCCTCAACTCGGGCATCCATGCCCTCGCCATGCCCTCGCCCTGGCCGACCTGAGAGGTTGAAAAAATCACAACCTCTCAGGCCTGTTCGCAGGTCCGCGCGCACGCCGGTGCCGCTGCAGCCACCGGTGGCGCCGGGCGACGGCGCGCATTGGCCAGCACCACGCCGCCGATGGTCACCGCGCCACCGACCAGGATCAGCGCGTTCGGCACCTCGTGCAGCCACAGCCAGCCGATCAGCAGTGCGATCGGCGGCGACAGGTAGATGAAGCTGCTGACCCGCGACGCCGAGGCGCGGTTCACTGCCATGTTCCACGCCAGATAGCCGACGAAGGTCGGCGCGATGCCCAGCCACAGCAGTGCGCCGATGTGCGCCCACGATGCTACCCGCAGCGCCTGCGGCAGGTGCCAGCCGAACGGCAGCGCGGCGAGCGTGCCGGCGAAGAACGCGAACGCGGTGACGCCCAGCATGCTGTTGCGTGCGAACAGCGCTTTCTGGCCGACGAAGAAGATCGCCGAGACAGCCACGCAAACCAGCACCAACAAGGCATGCGGATCCATCTCCACGCGCTGCCCGCTGGCCAGCACCACCAGCACCGTGCCGAGCAGCGCCACCGCCAGGCCGATCCAGGTGCGCAGCGTCAGCCGTTCGCGCAGCCACAGCGCCGACACCGCCGCGGTCGCGGCCGGCACCAGCGAGATCAGGATCGAGGCGGTGCCGCTGGCGATCCGTGTCTCGGCGTAGTTCAGGCACAGGTGGTAGACGGTGAGGCCGAGCACGCCAAGCAGGGCCAGCAGCGGCCAGTCGCGCCGCGCCGGCAACGGCACGCGCTTCACCCACAGCAGCGCAGCAAAGCACAGCGAGCCGATCAGCAAGCGCGCGAACGCCACCTCGCCCGGGGTGAACGCGGGCAAAGCATAGGCGATCGCGGCGTACGCCGACGACCAGGTCAACAGGGCAATCGCGATGGCGGTCAGGGCGCGGCCATCGAGACGTTCAACGGTATCCATGGGGACGGATTCCTGGGTGGGGGAAGTGCGCATCCTAGTCTTGGCGCTCGGGTCGGGGAATAATGCGCCGAATCGCTTTCCCGCTATTTCGCCAGCGATCGGCATCATTTTTTCGGGGTCCCGCCTTGGAATCGAAAGTCATCGAAGCGAAGCCGGAACTAGACGGCAAGGACTGGCAACTGCTGGAGGCGCTGCAGCAGGACGCGCGCCTGGGCTACGCCGAACTGGGCCGCAAGGTGCGCCTCTCCGCGCCGGCGGTGGCCGAGCGGGTGAAGCGGCTGGAGGAGGCCAGGGTGATCAGCGGCTACCGCGCCAGCGTCGATCCCAAGCGGCTCGGCTACGGCATCAGCGCGATGATCCGCCTGCGCTGCGACGGCGCCGCCTGCGCGCGCATCGGCGCGCTGGTGGAGGACATTCCCGAAGTGCTCGAATGCCGCCGCCTGGCCGGCGAGGATTCGGCCCTGCTGCACGTGGTGGCCATGTCGATCGGCCACCTCGAAGCCGTGCTCGACCGCCTGCTGAAGACCGGCGCCAGCACCAGCACCACCACCCTGATCGTGCTGCAGACGCCGCACGAACACCGCCCGCTGACCCGCGCGATGTGGAATGCGGCACGGGCCATGTCCGACGACTGATCCGCACCCCGCCAGCGACCGACCCCATGACCGACCCGACCAAGCCGACCGACGACAGGCGCCCACTTTCGCCCGACGAGGCGCCCGTCGACCCCGAACGCCGCCGCCTGCTCGGCGGCATCGCGCTGGCCGGCGCGGCATTCGCCGTCGGCGGCTGCACGCCGTTCGGCGGGCGCACGCCGGCGCCGACCGCCGCCGAGGCGGCACTCGATGTGCAGCTGCGCCGGCACATCCGCCACGTGGTGGTGCTGTACGCCGAGAACCGCAGCTTCAACAACCTGTTCGCGGGCTTCCCCGGCCTGGCCCGGCCGCTGCAGGCACTCGACTCGCCGGCCTACCGCCAGCGCGACCGCGACGGCCGCCTGCTCGATACGCTGCCGCCGATCTGGGGCGGCATGGTGCCGCGCGCGCAGACTGTCGATGGCCGCCATTACCAGATCGGCGAACACGCGCTCGGCAGCCTGCCGAACCGCCCGTTCGCCCTGGCCACGCCGGACGGTGCGCCGCTGCCGCAGAGCGTAATCACCCGCGACCTGGTGCACCGCTTCTACGAGAACCAGCTGCAGATCAACGGCGGCCGCAACGACGGCTTCGTCGCCTGGGGCAACACCGGCGCGATGACCATGGGCCACTACGCCGATGGCGCGGCCCACCTGCGGCTATGGCGGCTGGCCCGCCAGTACACCCTGTGCGACAACTTCTTCATGGGCACCTTCGGCGGCTCGTTCCTCAACCACCAGTACCTCGCCGCGGCACAGCCGCCCTACTACCCGCACGCCGACCGCAGCCCGGCGAAGTTCCAGATCGCCACGCTGGAAGACGGCCCCACCGGCATCCGTCCGAAGCTGGCCGAGGACTCGCCGGCCAACGCGATGCAGGGTCGCGCGAAATTCGCTACGGGCGACGCGCTCACCCCCGACTTCTGGGCAGTCAACACCCTGGGGCCGGCCTACGCGCCGGCGTTCGGCCACGACAAGCGCGACCCGCGTTTCGCCGACGCGGACAGCCCGAACACCCTGCCCGCGCAAAGCCACCTCACCATCGGCGACGCGCTGTCCGCGGCCGGGGTCGACTGGGCCTGGTACGCCGGCGGCTGGCAACTGGCGCTGGACGGCCATGGCGACGGCGACCACCAGGCGTTTCCGGAAGTGCCCAACTTCCAGCCGCACCACCAGCCGTTCAATTACTTCCGCCAGTTCGCGCCGGGCACGGCGGCGCGTGCGCAGCACCTGCGCGACGCCGGCAGCGGCAGCGAAGCGGCCAGCAACCACTTCATCGCCGCAGCCGCCGCCGGCACGCTGCCGCCGGTGGCGTTCTACAAGCCGCAGGGCGATCTCAACATGCATGCCGGCTACGCCAGCGTGGACGCCGGCGACCGCCACCTGGCGCAGGTGGTCGAGGCGCTGCAGGCCAGCCCGCTGTGGCCGAACATGCTGGTGCTGATCACCGTCGACGAGAATGGCGGCTGGTGGGACCACGTGCCGCCGCCGAAGGGCGACCGCTGGGGGCCGGGCTCGCGCATTCCCACGCTGGTGGTGTCACCGTTCGCGAAGCAGGGTTTCGTCGACCACGCCGTCTACGACACCGGCTCGATCCTGCGCTTCATCACCCGCCGCTTCGGCCTCAGGAAACTGCCCGGCCTCACGCTACGCGAGGAAGCGATGATCGCCGCCGGCGGCCCGCCGCCGGGCGACCTCACCGCCGCCCTGCAATTCGCCTGACACAACGAGCTCCCTCCCCTGCAAAGCAGGGGAGGGTTGGGGAGGGGTGCTCTTGCTCTTGAGTCAAAAGCTCCACCCCTCCAGCCTCCCCTGCGACCGAAGGAAGTCCCTTTGGGGCACGCAAGGGGGAGGAAAATCCACAAGAGGCCCCGCCATGCGCGAGATGTACCCCGAGATCGAGCCGTACCGCAGCCAGCGCATCGCCGTCGATGCGATCCACCGCCTGCACGTGGAGGAATGCGGCAACCCCGCCGGCCTGCCGGTGGTGTTCCTACACGGCGGCCCGGGCGCGGGGTTATCGGCCTACCACCGGCGCTTCTTCAACCCGGCGTACTACCGCATCGTGCTGTTCGACCAGCGCGGCGCCGGGCAATCCGCGCCGTTCGCCGAACTCACCGACAACACTACCTGGCACCTGGTCGCCGACATCGAGGCGATCCGCGAGCAGCTGGAGATCGAGCGCTGGGTGGTGTTCGGCGGCTCGTGGGGCTCGACGCTCGCGCTGGCCTACGCACAGGCGCACGCCGAGCGCGTGCTGGGGCTGGTGCTGCGCGGCATCTTCCTGGGCCGGCCGCAGGAGCTGCGCTGGTTCAACGAACTCGACGGTGGCGCCGCGCAGATCTTCCCCGAGCGCTGGGCGCACTTCCTCGATTTCATCCCCGAGGCCGAGCGCGGCTCGATGCTGGACGCCTACTGGAGCCGCCTCACCAGCGACGACGAAGCCACCCGGCTCGCCGCGGCGCGGGCGTGGAGCGCGTGGGAGGGCGGCAGCACCACGTTGCTGCACGACCCCGATGCCGGCGGCGACTTCGAGGACCCGCACAAGGCGGTCAGCCTGGCCGTGATGGAAGCGCACTACTTCCGCCACAATATCTTCCTCGAACCCGACCAGCTGCTGCGCGACATCGGGCGCATCCGCCACCTCCCCGCCGCCATCGTGCACGGCCGCTACGACATCATCTGCCCGATGAAGAGCGCCTACGACCTCAGCCAGGCCTGGCCCGAAGCGCAGCTGCACGTCGTGCTGGCCGGCCACAGCGCCACCGACCCGGCGATCGTCGACCAGCTGGTGCAGGCCACCGACCGCCTGGCGGACCGCTATTGCTGAAGCCATCCGCAGCCAGGGAGGGAAGCATGCGCGTACTGGTCACCGGCGCCTACGGTTTCATCGGCGCACACATCGTCGCGGCGCTCACTGCGGGCGGCCATGAAGTCGTCTGCGCGGTGCGCGGTGCGCGCGTCGACACACGCTTTCCCGGACTGCGCGCGATCGCCTGCGACATGGCGCGTGACCTGCGCTGCGAGGACTGGCTGCCGCGGCTGGACGGCATCGATACGGTGGTGAACTGCGTGGGCATCCTGCGCGAGCGCGGTGCCGACACCTACGCCGCCGTGCACGAGCAGGCACCACTGGCGCTGTTCCAGGCCTGCGTGCGGCGCGGCGTGCGCCGGGCGATCCAGATCTCCGCGCTGGGTGACCCTGCCGACGGCGACTTCGTCGCCTCCAAGCACCGCGGTGACGCGGCACTCGCCGCGCTGAAACTGGATTGGCTGGTGCTGCGCCCCTCGCTGGTCTACAGCGCGCGCGGCTCCTACGGCGGCAGCTCGCTGCTGCGCGCGCTGGCGGCCCTGCCCGGCGCGCTGCCGCTGCCGGCGGGTGGCACCCAGCGCGTGCAACCCATCGCGGCGGAGGACGTCGGCGTCGCCGTGGTCGCCGCACTGGCGCGCCCCGATGTCGCGCACCGCATCATCGAGTTGGTCGGCCCCGAGGCGATGCCCCTGCGCGACTACCTGCTGGCGTGGCGCCGCTGGCTGGGTTTCGGCCGCGTGCGCATCCTGTCCGTGCCACTGCCGCTGGCGCGCGGCGTCGCCGCGCTGGGCGAATGGCTGGGCCACGGCCCGCTGGGCCGGACCATGCTGCGCATGCTCGAACGCGGCAACGTGGGCGCCGCCGACGCCGTGACGCGCCTGCGCGACACGCTGGGCCTGTCGCCACGGTCGCTGCAACGCGCGCTCAACGAGGCGCCCAGCCAGGTGCAGGATCGCTGGCACGCGCGGCTGTACTGCTGGCTGCCGCTGCTGCGCGTGCTGCTGGCCCTGCTGTGGCTGGGCTCCGGCGTGGTGGGCTGGACGACCTCCGCGCACGAGATGCAGGCGTTGGCCGCCGGCAGCCCGCTGGGCGGCGAGGCGGCGCTATGGCTGACGCGCCTGACCGCCAGCGTCGACCTCTCGCTGGGCGCGCTGTGCCTGCTGCGCTGGCGGCCGCGGCCGGTGCTGGGCGCGATGCTGGCGATGCTGCTGGGCTACACGCTGGGTGTCGGCCTGCTGTGGCCTGCGCAGTGGCTGGCGCCATTCGGCGGCCTGCTGAAGAACCTGCCGCTGATCGCGGCACTGGCGATCCTGCTGGCCACGGACGAGCGCCGATGAACACCTATGTTCTGCTGAAGACCCTGCACATCCTCTCCTCCACCGTGCTGTTCGGCACCGGGCTCGGCACCGCCTTCTTCATGTGGTTCACCCATCGCAGCGGCCAGCTCGCCGCCATCACGGTGGCGGCAAGGCTGACGGTGCGTGCGGACTTCCTGTTCACCACACCGGCGGTGATCGCGCAGCCGGTCACCGGCGTGCTGCTGATGCGCGAGCTGGGTTTCGGCTTCGCCACGCCCTGGTTGCAGGCGGCCATCGCGCTGTACCTGCTGGCCGGTGCCTGCTGGCTGCCGGTGGTGTGGCTGCAGTGGCGGACGCACCAACTCGCCGATGCCGCGCTGCGCGACGGCACGGCGCTGCCGCCGGCCTACCATCGCTGCATGCGCGCCTGGTTCGCGCTGGGCTGGCCCGCGTTCCTCGCGGTGATCGCCACCTTCTGGCTGATGGTGGCCAAGCCACCGCTATGGGGCTGAGCCTCATCCGCCACGACTCCCGGATGCGACGGCGGCGGCACGCCTTCCCGTGCGCGCGTCAAGGCACCAGCGCCTGCCGGTGGGCGGCGGCCCAGCGGCGGAAGCCGGCGTCGTCGAGCGGGCGGCTGATCAGGTAGCCCTGCAGCCCGTCGCAGCCCATCTGTTCCAGCGCCTGGCGCTGGAACGCGGTCTCCACGCCCTCGGCCATCGCCACCATACCCAGCCGGTGCGCCATGTCGATGATGAAGCCGGCCAGCGGAGTGCCGGCATCGGCCTGCAGCTCGCCGACAAAGGCGCGGTCGATCTTGATGACGTCCAGCGGCAGGCGTTGCAGGTAGCTCAGCGAGGAGTAACCGACGCCGAAGTCGTCCAGCGCCAGCTTGAAACCGGCGCCGGCAAGCTGGCGCAGCGTGGCCTGCGCGCCGTCGAAATCCTGCAGCAGGGCACTCTCGGTCAACTCCAGGGTCAGCCGCTCCGGCGCGACGCCGGCTTCGCGCACCTGCGTGACGAGCCGGGCGGCGTAGTGCGGATGGGCGAGCTGCCAGGCGCTCACGTTGACCGCCAGGGTCCTGCCGCAGGGGGCGCCGTCGCGATCCCAGGCGCGCAGGTGGGCGCAGGCCTCGTCGACGACCCAGGCGCCGAGCGCGTGGATCAGTCCGGTTTCCTCGGCCAGCGGAATGAACTTCTCCGGCGTCACCTCGCCCAGTTGCGGGTGCCGCCAGCGCAGCAGCGCCTCGGCGCCCAGCAGTTCGTCATCGACACTGATTTGCGGCTGGAAATGCAGGGCAAACTGCGTGCCCATGCAATCCTGCTCCAGCGCCGCGCGCAGGCCACGCTCCAGGCTCAGGCGGCGGTCGGCCTCCTGCTGCATCGGCGGCAGGAACACCCGCACCGTGTTGCGCCCGGCCGCCTTGGCCCGGTACAGCGCAATGTCGGCGCGGCGCAGCAGGTCGGCCACGTCCGCCTCGCCGTCGGGATACACCGCCACGCCCACGCTGGCGCCCACGCCGAGTACGCGCCGCTCCTCCATCACCGGCTCGGACACCAGCGCGATCATGTCCTGCGCGACCCGTTCGGCGCGTGCCTGCATCTCGGGCGGCGTGCGCTCGCGCAGGCCCAGCATCAGCACGAATTCGTCGCCGCCCAGGCGCGCCAGCATCGCATCGGGCGGTGTCGCGGCGAGCAGGCGCCCGGCCATGGCCTGCAGCAGGCGGTCGCCGACGTGATGGCCGAGGCCGTCGTTGATGGTCTTGAAGTTGTCCAGGTCGATCAGCAGCAAGGCACCGCAACCGCCGTACGCCAACGCGTCGGCATGCCACTCGGCCAGACGCTTCAGCGCGCTGGCGCGGTTGGGCAGGCCGGTGAGGCTGTCGTGGTAGGCAAGGTGGCGCAGGCTCTGCTCGGCGGCACGGCGGGTATGTTCCTCGACCTCCAGCCGTCGCCGGGTATGTTCGAGCTGTGCCGTGCGCTGGCGCATCTGCGCCGCCAGCGACAGGCTCACCAGCAGCACGAAGGGCAGGAAGGCGAAGGCGTCCAGGTACGGAGCCCGGTACCTGAGCAGGTCGACCGCGATATCGCCCCACAGCAGGGCGATGAACTGCACCAGCAGGCAGCCGCCCAGCAGCACGGCACGCAGCGCATCGCCCCCGCGATACTGCGCCCACGCGCGGCCGAGTGCCCACAGGAAAACCGCGTAGCTGGCCGCATGGAACGCGACGCCCCAGGCCGACCCCGCGCCGGTGACGCGGTACAGCCGCTCGCCCCAGGGCAGCACGATGGGCTGGGCGGCTTGCAGCTGCGAGAAGAACAAGGTGGTCGGCGCCGTCTGGTTGGCCCACAGGAAAACCGCCGTCAGCAGGCTCATCCCGACCAGCGCGCGCCAGCGGGTGCCCGCACCGGTGTAGGCGCGGATGAACACCACCATCGGGACAAAACTGGCGATGGCTGCCGCGATCATCCAGCGCAAGGCGGCGGTGGCCTGCGCCAGGTCGTGGGCGCCGAGCAGCAACACGTTGCACAGCGCCAGCACGGCGATGCACAGGCACAGCACCGCGTAGGAAAGATAGATGCCCTCGCCCCGCCGCCACAGGCCGATGACCATGAACTGCACGCCGGAGGCGAACGCGATGCCGGTGGTGGCGATCAAGGCCGCGATGAAGTAGCCGGTCGCCGGTGCATCCGCGCCAATCAGCATGCTTCCTCCCCAGGTCCAGGCCACCGACGCGCAGCCGTCGGTCATGCGCCGCTCGCTCGGCAAGCTTGCACCTTTCGCCGGCAAGAAAAAAGTTCGTGCAGCTCACCCTCCGCCACCGGGCCCGGGGCTTCCGTCGCGGGCCAGCCAAGGCGCCGCGATGGCATACTCACCTTTCCCCCGCACCCGGAGCCGCTGCATGCGCCTGCTTTCCGTCCTCGCCCTCGGCACCCTCGTGCTGCCGTTGGCGGCCCGCGCCAACGACCCGAACTCCTATGCCCAGCCCGAGCAGGTGCGGGTGACTCATCTGGACCTGGACCTGACGATCGACTTCCCACGCAGGCAGCTCGACGGCCAGGCCACGCTGAAACTGGACTGGAAGAACCCCAAGGCGCAGTCGCTGGTGCTGGACACGCGCGACCTGAAGATCAGCAGGGTCGAGGCGCTGGCCGCCGACGGCAAGGCCACCCCGCTGACCTACGCGCTGGCCCCGCGCGACAAGGTGCTGGGCAGCAAGCTGACCATCGCCACGCCGAAGCATCCGGCGCAGGTGCGCATCGTCTACACCAGCTCGCCCGAGGCGTCCGGCCTGCAGTGGCTGACGCCGGCGCAGACGGCCGACAAGAAGCTGCCCTTCATGTTCTCGCAGTCCGAGTCGATCCATGCCCGCTCGTGGGTGCCGCTGCAGGACTCGCCGGCGATCCGCTTCACCTACGACGCCCGCATCACCGCGCCGAAGGACGTGCGCGTGGTGATGAGCGCGATCAACGACGCCAAGCATCCGCTGGACGGCGCGTTCGCGTTCGAGCAGCCGCATCCGATCCCCTCCTACCTGCTGGCGATCGCCGCCGGCGACCTCGCGGTGAAGGAAACCGGGCCGCGCTCAGCGGTCTACGCGGAGCCGTCGGTGGTCAACCAGGCCGCGCACGAGTTCGAGGACACCGAGCAGCTGATCGCCGCCACCGAGCAGCTGTACGGCCCGTATGCGTGGGGCCGCTACGACATCCTGGTGCTGCCGCCGTCGTTCCCGTTCGGCGGCATGGAAAATCCCAACATGACGTTCGCCACGCCGACCGTGCTGGTCGGCGACAAGAGCCTGGTCTCGCTGGTCTCGCACGAACTGGCCCACTCGTGGTCGGGCAACCTGGTGACCAGCGCCGCGTGGCGCGACATCTGGCTCAACGAGGGTTTCACCACCTACGTGCAGGGCCGCATCACCGAGGCGGTGTACGGCAAGGCGCTGGCCGACGAGGAGGCGCTGTTGTCCGCCCGCGCGCTGCAGAAGGGCATCGGCGCGATGGCTGCCAACGCGCAGAAGCTGGCGCCCGACCCGCGCGGCATCGGCGCCGACGATGCGCTCTCCGACGTGGCCTACGACAAGGGCTCGTGGTTCCTGCGCACGCTGGAGCAGCGCTTCGGCCGCGAGCACTTCGACGCCTACCTGAAGGGCTACTTCCACCACTTCGCGTTCCAGAGCATCACCACCGAGCAGATGCTCGACTACCTGAAGCCGAACCTGATCGAGAAGTACCCCGGCAGGATGGGCTGGGACGAGGTGAAGGTCTGGGTCTACGACGAAGGCATCCCGAAGGATGCGCCGCTGCCGGATTCCCCACGCTTCAACGCGATCGACCGCGAACGCAGCGATTTCCTGGCCGGCTCGCTGGCCGCCGACAAGCTCGACGCGAAAGGCTGGAACACGCAGGAATGGATGTACTTCCTCGACCGCCTGCCCGACGCGCCGCCGCTGGCGAAGATGCAGGAACTCGACGCCGCCTGGCACCTCACCGGCACGCCGAACGCGGAGATCGGCATGCGCTGGTATAGCCACGCCATTGCCGCCGGCGACAAGGCGGTGTGGGACGCCGCCGCCGAGCACATGACACGGATCGGCCGCATCTACCTCTCCACGCCGCTGTACAAGGCCTTCGTGAAGACGCCGGAAGGCCTGGCTTTCGCCGAGCAGGTCTACGCCAGGGCCAAGAGCGGCTACCACCCGCTGACCCAGCAGGTGGTCGAGGGCATCATTGCCAAGGCAAAGAAAGCGAAGTAACCCAAGCTCCTCCCCCTGCTCGGCAGGGGGAGGTCGGGAGGGGGTAGCTTTTGATCTTCGATCAAGATCGAGAGCACCCCACCCCAGCCCTCCCCTGCTATGCAGGGGAGGGAGTGAAATCCGCACCTCACCAAGGAGTGCTCATGCCGCCATCGACGAACAGCACCACCCCGCTCTGGAAACGCATGCTGCTGCGCCGGTTGAAATTCCTGGGCTGGCTGGTGGCGCTGCTGGTCATCGTGCTGGGCGGCAGCTACCTGTTTGCGCCGCAGTGGCTGCTGCAGGCGCACGTCACCCGCGAGGTGATGGCGGCGCACCTGGAGAAACATTCGGTGCAGGCCGGCGACACGCACTGGGTCTACTACGAAGGCGGCCAGGGGCCGACCATCGTGCTGCTGCACGGCTTCGACGCGGACAAGACCCTGTGGCTGCAGACGGCGAAGCTGCTGACGCCGCACTTCCACCTGATCATCCCCGACCTGCCCGGCTGGGGCGAGTCCTCGCGGGTGCCTGGCGCCAGCTACAACATCGACGCCCAGGCCGGGCGCCTCGACGCGTTCGCGCAAACCCTGGGCCTGCAGCGCTTCCTGCTGGTCGGTCACTCGATGGGCGGTGCGATCGCCGGCGTGTATGCCAGCGACCATCCCGAGCGTGTGTCCGCGCTGGCGCTGCTCGACGCGTTCGGCCTGAAGGGCAAGGTGAACGCGTTCGACCGCGAGGCGCTAGCCGGCAGGAACCCGTTCGTGTTCGACGACCGCACCGGCTTCGAGCGTGCCACCGCGCTGGCGTTCGACAAGCCGCTCGACCTGTCCGGCCGCTTCGTCGATGTGTTCATCCAGCGCAACCAGCGCGACCGCGCCTTCATCGAGCGCAGCTTCAACGAGCTGCGCGATCCGGGTCAGTACCTTTCGGTGCAGAACCGGCTGGGCCGGCTCAGCATGCCAGTGCTGGGCTTGTGGTGCCACGACGACAAGATCGTGGACATTTCCGCGCTGGACAGCCTGCGCAACGGCCTGACCGCCGCCAGCGCGATCAGCACCAGCACCATCAACGGCTGCAACCACATGCCGATGCTGGAAAAGCCCGAACAGACCGCGCAGATCCTCACCGGCTTCGCGCTGTCGCACTGAGCGGGATGCGGCAGCCACCTGCAGGATGCTGAACGGAGCGCCGCCGCCCTGCCATGACATAATGAAACGCGTGTGACACCGTGGGAGAATGCCGACGTGACGCCGCGGCCTGGCGTTCCCGTGCGCAGGAAGGCAGGACGGTGCAGCAAGCGATGAAACGGAATCCCTGGCGCATCTTCGTCGACGCGGTGGTGCGGATGTCCGCCACCCGCGCCAACTACTGGACCGAGCTGGGGGTGGACGTCGTCCTGTGTCTGGCGCTGCTGGTCGCCGGTTGGCGACTGCACGCGGGCGGCGCGTGGAGCGCACTGCTGGCGCTGCTGCTGGGCCTGTTCGCCTTCAGCTTCATCGAGTACTTCTTCCATCGCTGGATGTTCCACACGCGGATCCCGCTGTTCACGCAGGGTCACGACATGCATCATCAGCGGCCACTGGGCTACGATTCGCTGCCGTTCTTCCTGCCGCCGACAGTACTGCTGGCGCTGGCCGGCGTGTTCGCGCTGGTCATGCCAACCGGCTTCGCCCTGCTGCTGGCCAGCGCGATCACCTTCGGCTACATCGTCTACGGCCTGAGCCACTTCATCATCCACCACGTGCGCTTCAAGCAGCCGCTGCTGCGGCGCTGGGCCGGCGCCCACCACGTGCACCACTATCACCCGGACTGCAACTTCGGCGTCACCACGCTGCTGTGGGATGTGCTGCTGGGCACGAAGTACGTGCGCCGGCCCAGGAACCACTGAGCCAGCCGCACGCGGACGTCAGTCGGCCACGTCGTCGACCAGCCGGTCGAGTTCGGCCTTGAGGATCGCGCCGTGCTGGCGCAGCCAGTCGCGCTGCTCGCGCCAGTCCGGAAACAGGTTCTCGACCTGCGCCCAGAACCGCGGCGAGTGGTTGCGTACCTTGAGATGGCACAGCTCGTGCACCAGCACGTAGCGCAACGCCGTCGGCGGCGCCAGCGCCAGCGCGAGGTCGAGATTGATGCGGTCGCGCGTGTCCAGGCTACCCCACAGGCTTTTCATCGGGCGGATCTTCAGCGCGGTGGGCGCCAGCCCCAGCTGCGGCACGTAGCCGGCCAGCCAGCGCGAGACGTCGCGGCGGATCAGCGCTTCCAGGTGCGAGGCGAGCAGGCCGCGGGCGATCGGCAGCGCGCGGGTGTGCGGACGCGGGATCACCAGCGTCAGCCCCGCCGCATGTGGCTCGACCTTCGGGTAGGCGCCTTCGATCCAGTCGAGCGTCGCCGTCTCGCCGCGCAGCGGGAAGCTGCACGGGTAGCCCACGCGCAGCGGCGGCAGCGGCTTCACGATCAGGTTCAGCTCGTCGAGCTTCTGCTCCAGCCAGTCGGCGTGGCTGCGCAGGAACGCGCTGACCTGGGCCGGGTGGGTGCCTAGCGGATAGGTGACCCTCGCGCCCTGCGGCGTCACCGTGAGGCGCAGCCGACGGGCACGCGGATGGGCGGCCTTCAGCACCCGGATGATGCTGCCGCCCACGGTGGCCAGTTCCAGCCAGTCGCCTTCCAGATGCTGCGCCATGATCCTGCCTGCTTCTTGCCCGGCCCTGTGCTGATCAACGGGGGAATCCGCCGCCCGCAAGCGGCCGGACGCCAAGTATGGCGCGCCGGACGTTCCGGCGATATGGCTTTCTCGTTCAGCTATCGGCCGGGCGCGGCAGCCCGAACCACTCCTCCAGCTTGCCCAGCAGACGCTCCAGCTCCAGCGTCAGCAGGGCGAAGCCGGCATCCAGCTCGGCATGGGCGTCCTGCTGGCTGTCGCCCAGCTCATCCATCACCACGTCGAGGAACTTCAGCTTGCGCACGATGAGGTCTTCGCCCAGCACGAAACTGATCCTCTCATCGAAGGTGAGACCGAGCATGAACACCTGCTTGCCGTTGCGCAGGTGCTCCTTGACCTCCTCGGCGTCCAGGTCCTGCCGGCGGCAGCGTGCGATCGCGCCGGTGGCGGTGGCCGGGTCGCGCAGCTCGCACTCATCGCCCAGGGTGAGCCCGGCCGGCAGGTTGCCGGTGGCCAGCCAGTCGGTCATCAGCACGCGCGGGCCTTCCTCCGGCGCCAGCGGCACCGCCGGGAAGCTGCCCAGCGCCTCGCGGATCTGGGTCAGCGCGTTCTCGGCCGACTTGCGGCTGGAAGTGTCCAACACCAGCCAGCCGTGCTTCCGGTCGACATAGGCAGACATGCGCGAGTTGCGCACGAACGCGCGCGGCAGCAGTTCGGTCAGCAGGTCTTCCTTGATCCGCTTGCGCTCGCGGCCGCCGACCTTGCGGCCTTCCTCCTCGGCGATCTTCTGCACCTTGCGTTGCAGTTCGTCGTTGATCACCGCGGCCGGCAGCAGCTTGTCCTCGCCGCCCACGGTCAGCAGCGTGCACTGCTTCACCGTGTGCGTGAGCGGCTCGCCCTCGCCACGGCCGACCGGCGGCACGAAACCCTTGGTGAACATTTCCAGCGGCCCGCACGGGCGCAGCCGGTGCTCGGCCAGCACTTCGTCGATGCGGTCGAGATCGGCGGCGACGGCGGGGGAAAAACGGAACAGCGTGAGGTTGCGAAAGAACATTCGGTATCCGGTTCAATGCTGCGAGAAGCAGCTGGTTTAGCCGTCATTCCGGCGAAAGCCGGAATCCAGCGCCTCGACATGGTCAAAGGCACTGGATTACTGGCCGCTTCCTGCGGCCAGCCCTTCGGGCCGCCTGTGGCGTTCGCTTCGGCATCCTGCCTTCGCGAGCCGGCTTTCGCCGGGATGACGATCAGGAGTATCAGCGGGAAACGGCAGCGACCGCCGCAGCCACCGTGTCGAGGTTGGCCCGGTTCAGTGCGGCCACGCAGATGCGGCCGCTGTCCAGCGCGTAGATCGCGTGCTCGTCGCGCAGCCGGTGCACCTGCGCCTTGCTCAGGCCGGAGTAGGAGAACATGCCGGCCTGGCGGTTGATGAAGCCGAAATCCGCGGCGCCGAGCGCGGCCAGTTTCTCGACGAAGCCCGCGCGCATGGCGTGGATGCGCCCGCGCATGCCACCCAGCTCCTGCTCCCAGCGCGCATGCAGTTCCGTGCTGCCGAGCACGCCGGCGACCAGCGCGGCGCCGTGCGTGGACGGGCTGGAATAGTTCGCGCGGATGGTCTGCTTGATCTTCGACAGCAGCCGCGCCGCCTCGTCGCGGTCGGCGCCGACCACCGACAGCGCACCGACCCGCTCGCCGTACAGTGAGAACGACTTCGAATACGAGTTGGCCACCACGAACGCCTTGATCCCCGACGCGGCCAGCAGCCGCACGCCGGCGGCATCGGCGTCGGCGCCCTGGGCGAAGCCCTGGTAGGCCATGTCGACGAACGGCAGCAGCCGGCGTTCCTTCAGCAGGTCGATCAGCTGCTGCCACTGCGTCGTGTCCAGATCCACGCCGGTAGGGTTGTGGCAGCATGCGTGCAGCAGCACCACGGTGCCCGCTTCGAGCCGGCCGAGGTCTTCCAGCATGCCGGCGAAGTCCAGCCCGTGGCTGGCCGCGTCGTAGTAGCGGTAGTCGACCAGGGCGAAGCCCGCGGTGCGGAACACCGCGTGGTGGTTGCCCCAGCTGGGGTTGCTGATGGCGATCTTCGCGCCCGCCCCGGCCACCTGCTTGAGCAGGTCCGCCGCCACCCGCAGCGCACCGCTGCCGCCGACGGTCTGTGCGGTGGCCACGCGGCCGGCCGCCAGCAGCGGCGAGTCGACGCCGAACACCAGCCGCTGGGTCGCCAGGTTGTACGCCGGCATGCCGTCGATCGGCAGGTAGCCGCGCGGCTTCGCCGCGGCGGTCAGCGCCTGCTCCACTTCGTGCACGCTCGGCAGCAGCGGGATGCGACCCTGCTCGTCGACGTAGATGCCCACGCCGAGGTTGATCTTGCCCGGACGCGGATCGGCCAGGTAGGTTTCGGTGAGACCCAGGATCGGATCGCCCGGGGCCATTTCAACGGATGCAAAGAAGGACACGGCGGTTACTCGACAGGTGGATGGGAAGAATGTCCAGGCGCGGCCGCGGCGTCCGTCGCGTCGGTCGGCCACACGGCCGCTACGCCCAGCGCGAAATCGAACAGCGTGCGGTCCGTCAGGTGCGAGGGCGACACATGGCCCAGTGCGCGGAAGATATTCTCGCTGCGCCCGGGCTGCTGGCGTTCCCACTCGGCCAGCATGCGCTGCACCGCCTGGCGCTGCAGGTTGTCCTGCGAGCCGCACAGGTTGCATGGGATGATCGGGAACCGCTGCTGCGCCGCATACTCGGCGATGTCGCTTTCGCGGCAATACGCCAGCGGGCGGATCACCACGTGGCGGCCGTCGTCCGAGCGCAGCTTCGGCGGCATCGCCTTCAGCTGCGCCTGGTAGAACAGGTTGAGGAAGAACGTGGCGAGGATGTCATCACGATGGTGGCCGAGCGCGATCTTGGTAATGCCGTTTGCCGCCGCCCAGGTGTACAGCGCACCGCGGCGCAGCCGCGAACACAGGCTGCACAGGGTCTTGCCGGCCGGGATCACCCGCGTCACCGTGCTGTAGGTGTCCTGCTCGATGATGTGGAACGGCACGCCGCACGATTTCAGATATTCCGGCAATACGTGCGCGGGAAAACCCGGCTGCTTCTGGTCCAGGTTCACCGCGATCAGCTCGAAGCGCACCGGCGCCTTTGCCTGCAGCTGCAGCAGCAGATCCAGCAGGGTGTGCGAATCCTTGCCGCCGGACAGGCACACCATCACCTTGTCGCCGTCCTCGATCATGCCGAAATCGCCGATCGCCTGGCCGACCTGGCGACGCAGGCGCCGGGCCAGCTTGCCGCTCTCGGCAGCCGACGGACAGGGGATCTCGAACTGGACGGACATGACGACCCATCGGACGGAGAAGAACGCCTATTGTAGCTGCCCGGGCGCCCCGCTACCGCCCCGCAAACGGCGTTAAACTAGGAAAATCGCCCCAGCAGTCGTCATCGCCATGCAGGTTCAGGATCACGCCGAGATCGTTCATCTGCTGGCCGAGTTGCGGATGGAGCACCGCGACCTCGACGCGGCGATCGAGCGGCTCGACGCGGCGATCGGCCGCGATGAGCTGCAGCTGACCCGGCTGAAGAAGCGCAAGCTGCTGCTGAAGGACAACATCGCCCGGCTCGAGAGCAAGCTGATCCCCGACCTCGACGCCTGAACACCGGACTCCCCATGAACCCGTTCGCCCCGCTCCGCCTGCACGACGAGTACGTCGTGCTGGAACCCCTGAGCCTCGACCACGTGCCCGCACTGGAAGCCGCCGCGGCCGACGGCGAGCTGTGGAACCTCGCGGTCACCAGCGTGCCGCCACCGGGCCAGGCGCACGGCTACGTCGAGAAGGCACTGCAGGGCCAGGCCGAGGGGCACATGCTGCCGTTCGCCGTGCGCGAGGCCGGCAGCGGCGAGATCGTCGGCAGCACCCGCTACTACGAGATCGACGCCGCGCTGCCGCGGCTGGCCATCGGCTACACCTGGTACGCCAGGCGCTGGCAGCGGACCCACCTCAACACCGCCTGCAAGCGCCTGCTGCTGGAGCACGCGTTCGAGGCGCTGGACTGCGTGGCGGTGGCCTTCCATACCGACGAGAACAACGAGGACTCGCTGCGCGCGATCGAGCGCCTCGGCGCGCAGCGCGAAGGCGTGCTGCGCGCCCACAAGCGCCGCACCGATGGCAGCCTGCGCAACACCGTCTGCTTCAGCATCCTCGCCGACGAGTGGCCGAACGTGGGGAACTGGCTGGGCATGCGGCTGAACCGGCTCGCCGCATCGTAGGGCGGACACCGCCCGCCCGGCTGAACCGTAGGAGCCCGCTCGCGAGCGATGCTCTTTCGAATCCCGAATCCCGAATCCCGAATCCCGGCTTTCAAGGCATCGCCCGCGAGCGCGCGCCTACAGCAGGCGGTTGACCAGCCGGTCCAGCCGGACACGGTTCACCCGGCGCAGCAGCCGGCGCACTTCGGCCGGGTAGCGCCGCGGGCTTTCCAGCGCACGGTCATCGCTCAGCCGCGTGGCATGCCGGCGCAGGGCCGCCCACTCCGCCGCGTGTTTCGCCTGCAGCAGATGCGCCGGGTCGCGCAGTACCAGGCCGTTCTCCAGGTCCAGCGACCATGCGCGCGGGTTGAGGTTGTTGCCGGTCAGCACGGCCACGTCGTCGTCGATGAACAGGCCCTTCAGGTGGTAGCTGTTGTCGCCGTCGCGCCACAGATGCAGGTTGAGCTGGCCGCTGTCGATCTGCCGGCGATGCGCCCGCGCGAAGCGGCGCAGGTTGTTCTCGTACAGGTACGGCAGCAGGCCGATGGTCTTGAATGGCTGCCCCGGCGGAATGTAGAAATCGTTGGCGATCTTGTCGCCGACCATGATGTCGATACGGCAGCCACGCCGCAGCAGCTGGCCCAGCAGCACCCGCACCGGCCGCGGCAGGTTGAAGTAAGGCGTCAGCAGCAGCACCCGCTCGCTCGCGCCGCGCAGCAGGTCCAGCAGCGTCGCGTTCAGCGCGTTGTCGGCGCGGCCGAAGCCCAGCAGCGGCGTCACCGCGACCTCGCCGGCGCCCAGGATATCGGGCGGAATTGCGTACGCGGCGCGCTGCAGGTCCTGGCGCAACTCGCGGATGGCCGGCTGCAGCGATCGCGTGGACGGCACCTCGACCACGTCCAGCCGCTGCACGGCTTCGCTGCCGATAAAGTGCTGCTGCACGAACCCGGCCATCGCATCGGCCAGGCCGGCATGCTGCAGCAGGTGGTAGCGGTCGAGCCGGTAGCGCCCGTGCCGGGCCAGGTAGACATCGTTGAGGCTGGCACCGCTGTACAGTACCGCGTCGTCGATCACGAAGCCCTTCAAGTGCAGCACGCCGAATAGCTCGCGGTTCTGCACCGGCACGCCGTAGACCTCGACGCCCGTACCGAACCGCGCGGCGGCCTCGCGGTACATGCCCGCGTTGCCTGCGCTTTTCTGCTTGCCGATCAGGCCGCGCTGCGCGCGATGCCAGTCGACGAACACGGATACCTGCAAGCCCGGCACACGCCGCTTCGCCTCATGCAGCGCATCGAGCACCTCGCGGCCGCCGTCGTCGTCCTGCAGATACAGCGCCACGATCACGACGCGCCGCGTGGCCTGTGCGATCAGCCGCAGCAGCGTCTGCCGGAACGCGGCCGGATCGGGCAGCACGGCGATGGCTTCGGCGGGCACCGCGAAGAACGGCAGATCGGCGTGTGAGCGCGGTTTGCGCCGGAGCGGCAACATGCGGCGCGCGAGACGACCCGGTGCGGTGAGCAACTTGTTCATGGCGGAGTCGGCAGGCAACAGCGCGCATCATCGCAAACCACGCCCGGCATGCCTACCGCCGCTGCCTGTCGGCCGCGCGCGATTGCACCTCGATGGTGGCGGTCATGCCGGCGGCGATCAGGGTGTCGTCCGGCAGGTGGCTGGTGTCGATCGCGATGCGCACCGGCACGCGCTGGGCCAGCCGCACCCAGTTGAAGGTGGGGTTGACGTCGGCCAGCAGGTCGTTGCCGGTGGGGTTGTCGCGGTCGGTGATGCCGCGCGCGATGCCGGTGATGGTGCCCTTCAGCCTCACGCCGCCGGCCATCAGTCGGATGTCGACCGGATCGCCCACGTGCAACTGCGGCAGCTTGGTTTCCTCGAAGTAGCCGTACAGGTAGTAACTGTGGCTGTCGATCAGCGCCAGTCGCGGACTACCGGTGGCAGCATAGTCGCCGACGCGGACATCGAGGTTGGTGACGTAGCCGTCCACCGGCGCGCGTACCTCGGTGCGTTCCAGATCGAGCCGCGCCCGATCCAGCGCGACCTGCGCCTGCTCCACCGCGGCCTGCGCCTGCTCGCGTACCGCCGACGCCTGGCTGCCGCCGGCCCGAGCCTGCGCCCAGGTGGCGCGGGCGGAATTGGCGACGGCCGCGGCGTCGGTGCGTTCCTCCCGGGTGATGACGTCGCCCAGGTGCTGGCGGCGCGCGGCCTCTTCCGCACGCATCTGGTACTCGGCCTTGCGTGCCGCGGCACTGGCCAGCGCTGCGCTGATGTTGGCGCCGGCGGCACGGGCGCTGGCCTCGGCAGCGTCCAGGTTGGCCTGCGCCTGGTCGACCGCGTAGCGGAAACGGGCGGGGTCGATGGCGAACAGCGGGTCGCCCTTGCGCACCAGCTGGTTGTCGCTCACCGCCACGGCGGAAACCAGGCCGGAGACATCCGGCGCGATCCGTACCACTTCGGCGCGCACGCGACCGTCGCGTGTCCACGGCGAATACAGGTAGTGCTTCCACAGGGCGTGGCCAAGCAGGGCGGCGACGATGACGACGACGCTGGTGACGGCAATGCGCAGCAGCAGGGGTTTGTTGTTCATGGGCATGGACTCAGTGGATCAGCAGCAGTCCGGCGGCGCCGAACAGGCAGACGAACAGCGCCAGCCGCACCAGTGACGGATGCAGTACGTAGCGGTACAGGCCGAGCCGGCCGATCACCGCGTCGAGCAGCCACATCAGCAGCAGGCAGCCGCCGAAGACCACGACAAGGCTGGGCATCATGGCTCCGCCGATCACTATTTCAAGAGGCATGGGCAGGCTCCGCCGCCGTGGGCATGTACGGTGCCAACGCCGACTCGTCGTCGCGCAGCACGCTGCGCAGTTGATGCAGGTGCAACAGCATGCGGCGACTGCCGGACTGTGCGCCCGGCTGGTTGCGCAAGATTCCCATGATCGCCGCGGCGACGGCCTGCTCGGCCTGCTGCCAGCGCACGTGGTCCGGCGCCTCGAACAGCCTTGCCACGGCCTGCACCGCCTGCTGCGCAAGTTGCTCCACCGTAGCCGGCAACAGGCTGCCGGCCATGTCCTGGCGCAGTTCGATCAGGCCGCGGCCGCACTCGTGCACGGTCAGCGCCCAGGCCAGCAGGTCGCGCGACTCGCGGCTGTCCGGCCGGGTATACGTCACCACCTGCAGGAACAGGTCGCGATTGACGCTCTCGAAGCGGTACGCCAACCCCGCCAGCGGCGCACTGGCGGCCTGCACCACCTGCCGGCGCAACTGGCGCAGCTGGCGCGCGCGCTGCCAGCCGCTGCCGGTGATCGCGGGAATCACCATGAAGGCCACCGCGCTGAGCGCGAACCCGGCCAGCTGCGCGATCGCCTCGTTGAGGAAGAACGCTGGGTCGTAGCTCATCTGGTTGGTCAGCAGCATGCTGGAGACGAAACCGATGCCATAGCCCACGCCCGTGGTCGAAACCGCCGGCTTCGACTGCACGTAGTAGCCGGGAATCAGCAACGGCAGCGTGGCCATGACGAACATGGCGTAGCCGTCGCAACTCGGCAGCAAGCCGAACGTGACGACGAATGCCGCCGCCATGCCCAGCCCCTGCGCGAACAGGGTGCGGAACGCCGTCGAAACCGGGTTCGGCGCCATCGACAGCAGGCCGGCGAAGATCGTGGCGATCAGCATCGCGCTGGCCCCATGCGGCCAGCCGCTGGCCAGCCAGAACGCGCTCAGCGCGGTCATGGTGAAAAAAGTGCGCAGCACCGCCAGGCCGGCGCCGACATGGTCGTTGCCGCGGCGGAACTGCACCCGCTCCACGTTGCCGCGCAGGCGCTTGGCACGCAGCGAATTCTCGACCAGGGTGAAATCGCGCAGCTCGTCGGCGAAGCGCTGCAGCAAGATCGCGCCGGTGTCGAAATCGGTCTGCGCGACTTGCGGCAGCGTGGCGCGCAGTTGCTGCGCCAGCGCCGGCACGCTCCGCTCGCAGGCCTGCAGCCGCGGCGCCAGCACCGCCGGGTCGTGCTGCTGCGCCGGTTCCGGCGACAGTGCCTGGCCGATCGGCTGGTACAGCGCGACCAATGCATCGGCGACGTCGGCGCGACCGCTGCGCTGCAGCCGGTTGATCAGGTGATGCACCGACTGGAAGGTGGTGGTGGCCGCCATGTAGAGCTGGTTGATCAGGCGGATGCGACTGCTGCGCGCGCGCGCCTCGGGGTCCTCGAAGATCACCGCGGCGCGCAGGTTTTCCAGCTGCACCGCCGCGCGCACGAAGCGCAGGTAGGCTTGCTCCATGTCGGCGCGGGCGATCGCGCCGCCGGTGCTGTTGCGGGCAAAGTCCAGGAAGTGGCCAAACTGTTCGCGCGCACTGCGTCGCAACACCTCGCGCAGGCGACCCGGCAGGACCAGGTCGCTGACCGTGCCGGCTACGATCACGCCCAGCAGCACCTCGCTCACCCGCATCACCGCCGAATCGAACACGTTGAGCGGGTTGGTGATCGCCGGCATGGTCACGATCGCGGCGCTGTAGCCGGCCAGCATGAAGCCGTAGGACATGAAGTTGCGGTACAGCGTGGCGCCGCCGGCGCACAGCGCCACCCATAGCGACAGCGACAGCAGGAACAGCTCGCGCTGCTGCGGGAACAGCGCCATCAGCAGCACGCCGAACACGCTGCCGGCCAGCGTGCCGATCGCCCGGTAGAAGCTCTTGGCCAGCACCATGCCGCTCTGCGGATGCATCAGCAGCAGCACGGTGATCATCGTGGTCGAGGGCTTTTCCAGCTGCAGCCACATCGCCAGCCAGGTCGCCACGTACAGCGCCAGCGCGGCCTTGAGCACGAAGATCCACGACTGGCCCTCGCCGGTGAGGAAGTCGGCCAGCCACGGCTGGCGCGATGGTCGCTGCGCGGATTCGACGGCGGCGGCGGACATGTCTCAGCTCTGTCCGAGGTGATCCAGGAACTTCCTCAGCAGCTTTTCCAGCTGGGCCAATTCGCGCGGCGACAGGCCGGCGCCCTGCCGTTCCAGCAGACTGCAGACCCCGGGCAGGAAACTCTCGACCATCGCCACGCCCGCCTCGGTGAGGGTGAAGGTGACCTTGCGCCGGTCCTCGCTGCTGCCGTCGCGCCCGATCAGCCCCTTGTCGCACAGTGCGTCGCCGAGCCGCGTGATGTTCGCGGATTTTTCGCCCGCCGCCTCGGCCAGCTGCGTGGGGTTCAGCGCGTACCCCTCGGTGCCGTACAGCATCATCAGCAAGTTGTATTCCGGATGGTTGATGCCCCACGGTTTGAGCAGGGCATTGGCGTCGTCATGCAACTGCTTGTAGGCGTGCTTGACCAGCCGCACCAGCACCGCCGGCTCGCGCGGAAATGCGGGGTGGCGGCGGCAGGTGACGGCAAGCCGTTGCTCGGTGGCGAGGAAGCTGTTCATGGGATGGCTCAACTAGCTGCTATGGATTCTATTAATTTATGTAATATCAATATATGTATGTTATGCATGTCCTCGCCGCCGGGCAAGCAGCCGGCGCCGCGGGCATGAAAAAAGGCGCCCCAGGGCGCCTTCCGATGATCGGACGGGAACTGCTCAGCCGCCGTGAATGGGGAATGTCTGGGTCTGTCCCGGCGCCGAGCTGGACCTGGCCGGCACGCCGGTCGGCGCGGGCCGGTTGGCGCCACACTGGTACGCGCCCCACGGCTGCGAGCCGTCGGCCGGTTCGGCCAGCGGCTTGATGGTGTCGGCGTGCATTTTGGCGGCTTCGTTGCGGGCCATCACTTCCAGTTCGTCGCGCACCTTGATGTCGTTGCGGTCGACCGGGCCGACGCGGCTCATCACCGAGACGGTGACCTTGCCCAGCTCGCGGCAGGAGGAGACGTCGCCGCTCCACGCCGTGCGCACGTTCTTGGCGGCGTCGTCCAGGGTGATGCCCCAGCTGCAGGCGCCGAGCAGGAGGACGGGGACGAGCAACAGCAGGGTCTTGCGCATGGGTGGCTCCGCGACGGTGGCTTGGACATGAAGGAGGCCGGGCGTTGCCGGCCCAGCCTCCATCCTAGCGCGGGGACGGCGGCGCGTCCCCCAACCGATGCACAACGCGTGGCGGCGGCGGATACCAGCGCCACGCACGGACTCATTTCACCGGCTTGCCGTCGGCGTCGAGTACCTGCACCTCGCCGAGCTTCAGCGCGCGGATCGGCGCCTCGATCTTGTTGAGGTCGCCGACGATCACCCAGGTCAGCTGGTCGGGGTGGATGACCTGCTTCGCCGCCGCCTCCACCGACGCATCGGTCTGCGCCTCGATGCGCGACTTCAGGGTCTGCACGTAATCGTCCGGCCGCTTGTACAGCGCGATGCCCTGCAGCGCGCCCATCACCGCCGCGGTGGTCTGGTAGCTGCCCGGCATGCTGCGCACGTCGCCGACCTTGATCTTGCCGATCTCCTGCGCGGTCAGCGGCTGGTCGCCGATCACCGCCTTCGCCTCCTTCAGCATCTCGGCCACCGACGGCGCAGTCTTGTCGGTCTGCACCGGCGCATACAGCATGAACGGGCGCTGGCCCTGCGCGTTCTGCAGGAAGCTGAAGGCGCCGTAGGCCCAGTGCTTGTCCTCGCGCAGGTTCATGTTGAGGCGCGAGGTGAAGGTGCCGCCGAAGGCCCCGTTCATGGTCTGGATCTCCAGGTTGTCGGGTGCCTCGGTGGACGGCGCCAGGCTGCCGGCGAGGATCAGGCTCTGCTGCGCGCCGGGGCGGTCGACCAGGTACACGCGCACCTGCTTCGGCGGTGCGACCTTGCCGATGTTCTTCGCCGGCACCTTGCCGACCGGCGCCTTCCAGTTGCCGAACGCGGCGTTCAACGGCGGAATGATCCTGTCCAGCGTGGTGTCGCCGGCGACCAGGATGCGCAGGTTGTCCGGGCGGATGAAGTCACCCATGAACGCGCGCATGTCGGCGGCGGTGATCGACGTGATCGACGCCTCGGTGCCGGTGCCGGTGAACGGGATCGCATAGGCGTGGCCCTTGCCGTACAGCAGCGGCGGCAGGGTGCGCAGCGCGATGCCGGTGGGCTGGCTCTTCTCCTGCGCGATGCGCGCCAGCCACTGGCCGCGCAGGCGGCCGATGTCGGCCTCGCGGAACGCCGGGTTGCGCACGATGTCGGCGAACAGCTCGAGCGACGGCTTCAGCTGGTCGTCCAGGGCGTTCAGCGTGGCGTTGCAGTAGTCCAGCCCGCAGCCGCTGGCGATGATCGCACCAAGCCGCTGCTTGCGCTTCGCGATCTCCACCGAATCGAGCGTTTTGGTGCCTTCGTCCAGCATCGACATGGTAAAGCTGGAGGTGCCGAGCTTGCGGTCCTGGTCGGCGGCGTAGCCGGCGTCGAACAGCAGTTGCAGCTGCACCGCCGGCACCGTGTGGCGCTCGGCCAGGATCACCTCGACGCCGTTGTCCAGCTTGCCGCGCTGCAAGGCGGGGAAGCTGAGGTCCGGGAAGACGCCGACCTCGGGTACGCCCTTGCTGCGGTCGAGATCACTCTTCACCGTGCGGTAGTCGCCCTTCGCCGACAGCACCGGCGCCAGCGCACCGCTGGCTGCGGCGCGGCCGGCCACGGTGGCCATGTCGGTGGCTTCGACCTTGCCCGGCACCACGGTCAGCGTGTAGTCGCCCCTGGCGATCCACTTGTTCGCCACCGCGCTGACCTGCGCCGGCGTAGCCGCCATGTACTCCCTGAAGTCCTTCAGGTACGCGCCCGGGTCGTCGCGATACAGCTGGCCCTGGGCCAGGATCGAGGCCTGCGTGTTGACCTTCTCCAGCCCGCGCACGAACGAGGCGCGGGTTTCCGTCTTGACCCGCGCCAGTTCGTCGGCGCTGGGGCCGTCCTTCAGGAATTTCCGCCACTCGTCGGCAATCGCTGCCTCGACCTTGGCCGGGTCGGCGCCCTTCTTCACGTCCACCTGCAGGTTGAACAGGCTGGCCAGCACGTGCTGCTCGACGTCGACCGAGACGTCGTCGGCCAGCTTGTCCCGGTAGACCAGCCGCTGGTACAGCCGCGAGGTCTTGCTGCCGCCCAGCACGGCGGCGGCCAGTTCCAGCAGGTTCTCGTCGCGACTGCCGCGGCCGGGCACGTTCCACTCGCGATAGATGCGCACCTGCGCCACGTTGTCGGTCATCGAGCCGCGGGTGGACTTGTCGCGGGGTGCGATCCACGGCTGCGGCCGCGGCACCTGCGGGCCGGCGGCGATGTCGCCGAAGTACGTCAGCATCTTCTCCTTCGCCAGCGCCGGCGTGATGTCGCCGGACAGCACCACCACCGTGTTGGCCGCGCCGTAGTAGTCGCGGAACCACTGCTTGACGTCGCCCAGCGAGGCCGCGTTCAAGTCGTCCATCGAGCCGATGGTGTCGTGGTGGTACGGGTGGTTGGCCGGGAATGCCTCGGCCTGGATCAGCTCGCTGGCGCGGCCGTAGGGCTGGTTCTCGCCCTGGCGCTTCTCGTTCTGCACCACGCCGCGCTGCTCGTCGAGCTGCGGCTGGCCGATCGCGCCGAGCAGGTGGCCCATGCGGTCCGATTCCATCCACAGCGCCATGTCCAGCGCGCTGGTGGGCACCGTCTCGAAGTAGTTGGTGCGGTCGAGCCAGGTGGTGCCGTTCTGGTCGGTGGCGCCGGCCAGCTCGAACGGCTTGAAGAATTCGTCCTTGTGGTTCTCCGAGCCCTGGAACATCAGGTGCTCGAACAGGTGCGCGAAACCGGTCTTGCCCTTCGGCTCGTACGACGAACCGACGTGGTACCACACGCTCACCGCCACCACCGGCGCCTTGCGGTCCTCATGCACCACCACGGTCAGGCCGTTCGGCAGGATGAAGCGGGTCCAGGCGAGCTCGGGGATCTGCTGGGTCAGCGCGACCGCGACAGCGCTGTCGGGAGTGGGAGCGGCCAGGGCCAGCGGTACACCGCCAACCAGGGTGAGCAGGCCGGCGACGAGCAGCACAAGGGGCTTCTTTTTCACGGGTGAACCTCCTTTTCACGGACAAGTCCACGCAGGCTAGCGGCACCCCGATGGCATCGCAAATGACTTGCGGCACAGGCCGCTGCCAACCTGTCCGGCTGTCCGCCGGCGGGCGGACGATTGTCCGCGGACAATCCTGCACCCGCGCCACCGGGTTGTTGAACCGCGCCAAATCAACAACTTGTACACGTAACGCGACCTGGCACAGGGATTGCACCAACGGCTTGGCAAGGACTTCCCTTCATTCATCGGAGCCATGACCATGAAATTCGAGACCTTGATGTTGCGCGGCCTGTTCATCGCCTGCCTGGCGGTCTGCGGCCTGATCCTCGGCGCGATGATGACGATCGCCCCGGATGCGGCGCAGCTCACCACCCACGGCAGCGTCGCAGCGATCCTGCTGGCTGCGCCGGCTAGCTGCGCGTTGCCGGCGGACGGCGTGGTCTGCCCGCCGGTCGACGGCTGAGCCTGCGACGAAACGTGCGCGCACACGCGATAATGGCCGGATGCTGCACGTCATCCTGTTCCGCCCCGAGATCCCGCCGAATACCGGCAACGTGATTCGCCTGTGCGCGAATACCGGCGCGGCGCTGCACCTCATCCGCCCGCTCGGTTTCGCGCTCGACGACGCCCGCCTGCGCCGCGCCGGGCTGGACTACCACGAGTACGCCAGCGTCGCGGTGTACGACGACCTGGCCAGCTGCCTCGACGCGATCGGCGCGCCGCGGGTGTTCGCCTTCAGCACCCGCGGCCACGTCGCCCACGTCGACGCCCGCTTCGCCGACGGCGACGCGCTGCTGTTCGGCTGCGAAACCGCCGGCCTGCCGGGTGAGGTGCTGGAATCCATTCCCGCCGAACGGCGCCTGCGCCTGCCGATGTGTCCGGACAGTCGCAGCCTGAATCTGTCAAACACCGTCGCCGTGGCCGTCTACGAAGCGTGGCGCCAACTCGGCTTCGTTGGAGCCGGGAATAGGGAATCGAGAATCGGATAGGCAAGAGCAAAAGCGGTGGCGCCCGCGGTCCCCTTCAAGCTGGCGGAAGAGCGCCCTTCCGATTTCCTATTCCCCATTCCCTATCCCGGCGGCGCCCGCGCCGCCCCGCTACAATCGCCGGATGAACGCCGCCACTCCCAACTCCTGGTTGCCGCAGCCGCTGCGCAAGCTCGCCGGCCGCGCGCTGGAAACCGCGCTGAATCACACCTTGTCGCTGGACCCCGACACACAGCAACGGCTGGCGACGCTGAACGGTCGTAGCGTGCAGCTGCACCTGCGCGGGCCGGAAATCGCGCTGGCCGTCACGGTCGACGACGCACGCCTGAAAGTCGGCCCGCCGCAAGACGACAGCCAGCTGAAGGTGGCCGCCACGCCGGGCAGCCTGCTGGCGATGATGTTCCGCCGCGACGACGGCGGCGTCGCGCCGGGCAAGGTGGAGATCGCCGGCGACGCCGAGCTGGCGCGCCGGCTGGAAAAGCTGGCCGGCAAGTTCGCCCCGGATTTCGAGGAAGCGTTCGCGCGCACGTTCGGCGACGTGCTCGGCGTGCCGCTGGCGGCAGCCGTGCGCAAGGGCCTCACCCACGCCCGCGAGACCGCCAGCCATCTCACCGAGGACAGCGCCGACTGGCTACGCGACGAGGTTCGCGTGGCCATGGCGCCAGGCGAAGTCGAAGGGTTCCTCGACGGTGTGGACGACGTACGCGAACGCAGCGAACGGCTGGAATCGCGCGTGCAGCGCCTCTTGCAGCGCCTGCAGGACCACGCCGCGTGACGCCGCTGAAGGTGGTGCCGCGCCTGCTGCGGGTCGCCTCGGTGCTGCTGGCGTACCGGCTCGACGAACTGGTCGACGCCACCCACCTGTACCGTCCGCTGAAGCTGCTGCGCCCGCTGGTGGCGCGTCCGCGCATCGACATCCGTGGCCTGCCGCGCGGCGCGCGCCTGCGCCACGCGTTGACCGAGCTGGGGCCGATCTTCGTCAAGGCCGGCCAGGTGCTGTCGACCCGCCGCGACCTGGTGCCGTCGGACATCGCCGACGAGCTGGCGCTGCTGCAGGATCAGGTCGCGCCGTTCCCCGGCAGCGAAGCACGGGCCATCGTCGAGGGTGAACTGAAATTGCCGATTGGCCATCTATACGCCCAATTCGACGAAATGCCGCTGGCCTCCGCCTCGATCGCCCAGGTGCACGCCGCCACCCTGCACGACGGCCGCGAGGTAGTGGTGAAGGTACTGCGCCCTGGTATCGACGCGCAGATCGCCCGCGACGTGAAGCTGCTGCGCTCGCTGGGCGAGCTGGCCCAACGCTGGCACCCGAACGCCGACAAGATCCGCCCGCTGGACGTGGTGGCCGAAGTCGAGAAGATGCTGGAGAACGAGCTGGACCTGCAGCGCGAAGGCGCCAGCGCCAGCCTGCTCAAGCGCAATTTCGCCAGCGGCACCGACCTCTACGTGCCCGAGGTGCACTGGGAGCTGACCAGTGCGCGCGTGTTGACGCTGGAGCGCGTGCACGGCATCAGCTCGGACGACATCGCCGCGATCGACGCCGCCGGGCTGGACCGCAAGGCGCTCGCCGCCAAGGGCGTGCGGGTGTTCTACGAGCAGGTGTTCCGCGACAACTTCTTCCACGCCGACGCCCACCCCGGCAACATCTGGGTCGACCCGTCGCGCGTCGGCGAACCGCGCTTCATTGCGCTGGACTTCGGCATCATGGGCTCGCTGCCCGAGGCCGACCAGTACTGGCTGGCACAGAACTTCATCGCGCTGTTCGAACGCGACTACGCGCGCATCGCCAAGCTGCACGTGGACGCCGGCTGGATGCCCGCCGACGTGCGCCTGGACGAGCTCGAAGCGGCGGTGCGCACGGTGTGCGAGCCGTACTTCACCCGCCCGCTGGCACAGATCTCGCTGGCCGAGCTGGTGGTGAAGCTGTTCCAGACCGCGCGCCGCTTCCAGCTGACCCTGCAGCCGCAGCTGATCCTGCTGCAGAAGACCCTGCTCAACATCGAGGGCGTCGGCCGCATGCTCGATCCGGAGATCGACATCTGGGCGGTGGCGCATCCCGTGCTGAAACGCATCCTGCGCGAACGCTACAGCGTGCGACACACCTTGCGCGAGGTGCGCAGGCGGCTGCCGGAATGGCTGCACGAGGCGCCGCAATTCCCCGGACTGGTGCGCGACGCGCTGGGCCGGCTCGCACGCGGCGAGCCACGCGTGGCGAGCGATCCGCTGGCGCTGAAGCTGAGCCTGGACATCGCCCGCCGCCAGCACAAGCTGCTCGCCTGCGGCCTGCTCGGCAGCGCCTTGCTGATCGGCTCGACCCTCTTGTGGACACTGGCGCCGCAACACGGTATCTGGCTCCCGCTGGGCGCCGGCATCGCAGGCCTGCTCGCGTTCGCGATCGGCTGGCCACGCTCGCACTGACCGCTTCCGTAGGAGCCCGCTGGCGGGCGATGCTCTTGCCTTTGCGAATCCCGAATCCCGAATCCCCAATCCCGGCTTTCAAGGCATCGCCCGCCAGCGGGCTCCTACACACAAAAAGCTCAGGCAAATGCTCGACATTCTCTACCAGGACGATGCGCTGATCGCGGTGAACAAGCCCGCGAACCTTGCCGTGCATCGTTCGAAGATGGTCGGCAACGCGGAGGAGTTCCTGATCGACCTGCTGCGCGAACAGGTGGGTGACAGCGTGTACCTGGCGCACCGGCTCGACCGCGCCACCAGCGGCGTGCTGCTGGTGGCGCGCAGCAAAGAAGTCGCCGCCGCGCTGGGCGGGCAGTTCATGGGCCGCCTGATGCACAAGCGGTACCTCGCCGTGGTGCGCGGCTGGCCGGAACCAGCCGAAGGCGTGATCGACTACCCGCTGCCCGGTTCGCGCGAAACCGGCCCGCGCCGCGAGGCGCGCACGCACTACCGGCGGCTGGCCACGGTCGGGGTGCCGATCGCGCTGGGCCGCTACCCGCAACAGCGTTACGCCCTGCTGCTGGCCGAGCCGGAAAGTGGCCGCTTCCGCCAGATCCGCAAGCACCTGGCGCACATCCACCACCCGGTGATCGGCGACTGCCAGCACGGCCGCGGCGACCACAACCGGCTGTACAAGCAACACTTCGGCTGCCACCGGATGCTGCTGCACGCGTGGCGGCTGGACTTCCGCCACCCACAGACGAGCGAGTCGATGTCGCTGCAGGCGCCGCTCGATGGCGAGTACCGCACCTTGCTGGAGCGCTTCGACTGGTCGACTGCGCTGAAAAATCCGTAAGAGCCCGTTGGCGGGCGATGCCTTGAAAGCCGGGATTCGGGATTCGGGATTCGGGATTCGGGATTCGGGATTCGCAAAGGCAACCGCATCGCCCGCCAGCGGGCTCCTGCCGCACCAGCGGCATCCCCGTTTCGGCCCACCGATTCGATCCCCTACACTTCCCGCATGCTGACCATCAGCCGCACCCTCACCCTGCCCGAATCCGAACTGGTCGAGCGCTTCCTGCGCGCGGACGGTCCCGGCGGGCAGCACGTGAACCGCACCGAAAGCGCGGTGGAGTTGCGCTTCGACGTGGCAAGCTCGCCCTCGCTGCCGGACGAAGTGCGCGAGCGGCTGCTGGCCCGGCGCGATCGCCGGCTCACCGCCGACGGCGTGCTGGTGATCCAGGGCCGCCGCTTCCGCGATCAGGGGCGCAACCGCGATGACGTGCGCGAGCGGCTGGCCGAACTGATCCGCGGCGCGCTGCTGCCGCCAAAGAAGCGCGTGGCCACCAAGCCGACCCGCGCCTCCAGGGAGCGCCGCCTGGCCGGCAAGCAGCAGCGCGGCAAGATCAAGCAGACGCGTTCGCGCAAACCGGACCTCGAATGAGGGGACGCCTGTTTACGCCGGACCAGTTGCCGGCGCAAATGCCCAGGTTGCGCGACGGCTGGCAACGCAAGACCTGCCGCGCCGTGCTGCGCCTGCGCGGCTGGAGCCTGGCCGGAGAGTTTCCCGATGTGCCGAAACTGGTGCTGATCGTCGCGCCGCATTCGTCCTGGTGGGACGGCGTGTGGGGCCTGCTGCTCAAGGTGGCGATCGGTGCCGACGTGCACTTCATGGCCAAGCAGGAACTGTTCCGCGGACCGCTCGGCGGCCTGCTGCGCCGGCTCGGCGGCATGGCGATCGACCGTGGCGCCGCCAGAGGCGTGGTCGAGCAGATGATCGACCAGTTCCGCCAGCGCGAAAAACTCTGGCTGGGCATTGCGCCGGAAGGCACGCGCAAGCCGGTGAAGCGCTGGAAGAGCGGCTTCTGGCGCATCGCCCGCGAGGCCGGCGTGCCGATCTTCCCGGTGGCATTCCATTACCCCGACAAGACCATCCAGCTCGGTCCGCTGTTCGACACCAGCGCCGACATGGAAGCGGACCTCGCCCGCCTGCGCGCGTTCTACGCGCCGTTCCGGGGCAAGCACCGCAACATCTGACCACCACGCGGCGACCGGTTCAGGACTGGAACTGGCGTTTCCGCAACGCCGCGGGGTTGTTGCTCAACGCCCCGAATGCCCAGGCTCATCGTAGTCGCGGTGGGTCAGCAGGCCGGGGCGGATCAGGTCGACGAAGGCGCGCGCCTCGGCGCTGAGGAACTTGCCCTTGCGCATCACCACGCCGTAGCCGCGTTGCGGGAAGTACTGCTTCATGTTGCGTACGGCGAGCTGCGCGTGATCGGCGGCGGTGATGCAGATGCCGGTGACGATCGAGATGCCCATGCCCATCGCCACGTACTCCTTGATCACGTCCCAGCCGCCCACCTCGATCGCCACGTGGTAGGGAACCTGGCGCTGCTGGAACACCAGGTCGACCAGGCGGTAGGTGGACAGCCGCTGCGGCGGCAGGATCAGGCCGTACGGCGAGATGTCCTCCAGCGTGATCTTCTCCTTCGCCGCCAGCGGATGGTCCGGCGGCATGATCAGCATCGGGTCGTAGTGCTGCACCGGCGCCCAGGCGATGTCGTTGGGCACGTCCAGCATCGAGCCGACCGCAAAGTCGGCCTCGTCCGCACGCAGCAGCGCCAGGCCGTCCTTGCCGGTGACGTTGGCCAGCTGCAGTTGCACGGCCGGGTACTGCTCGCGGTAGCGGCGTACCAGCTCAGGCAGCAGGTACTGGATGGTCGAGGTGCCGGCAGCGATGGTCAACCGGCCGGCCTGCAACCCCTTGACCCGGGCCTGGAAGTCACGGTCCAGCGTATCCCAGCCCTCGACCAGCGGTCGCGCCAGCTCGTACAGCGCCTCGCCCGCGTCGGTGAGGTTGATGCGCCGCCGACGGCGTTCCAGCAGGCTCACCCCCAGTTCGCGCTCCAGCGCCTGCAACTGCAGGCTGATGGTGGGTTGCGACAGGAACAGCGCCTCGGCGGCCCGGGTCAGCGTGCCCAGCTTCACCACGCTGACGAAGGCGCGCAGCTGCTTGTGGCGGTTGCCCTTGTAGTAGAAGCGGCCCGCGTCGGCGGGCTCGCCGCCAGCGCGCTTTTTTGCTGCGCTGCGGTGTATTTTTTTTGACTTGTTTGGCGTGCCCGCGTGCTTTTTCATCGAATGATTTCAGTCAATTGTGTTACAGATTGAATTTATCAATATTTATGATTGAAACATTCACTTTGTCAAATACATGATTGCTGGCCTAGCTTCGAGTCACCCACGACACGGAGCAAACCCATGGCAGTCCCACAGGAACGGCTTGACCTCGGCACCGTCGAGATCCACGCCGATCCGGCACGTTACGCAGGCATCCTGACCCCCGCGGCGCTGGACTTCCTGGCCCGGTTGCACCGCCGCTTCGAACCCACCCGGCAGCAGTTGCTGCAGGCCCGGCGCGAGCGCCAGGCCGGTTATGACGCCGGCGGCCTGCCGGATTTTCGTGCCGACACGGCGTCGATCCGCGCAGCCGAGTGGACGGTGGCACCGATCCCGGCTGCGCTGCAGGACCGCCGCGTCGAGATTACCGGCCCGGTCGAGCGCAAGATGATCATCAACGCGCTCAACTCTGGCGCGAAGGTGTTCATGGCCGACTTCGAGGATTCCTCGGCGCCCACCTTCGCCAATCAGCTGGACGGCCAGCTCAACCTGCTCGACGCGGTGAACGGCACGATCGATTTCACCTCGCCCGAGGGCAAGAGCTACCGCGTCAACGACAATCCGGCCGTGCTGGTGGTGCGCCCGCGCGGCTGGCACCTGCACGACAAGTTCTTCAGCGTGGCCGGCGAACCGATGGCCGGCGCGCTGGTCGACTTCGGCCTGTTCGCGTTCCACAACGCCCGCGCGCTGCACGGCAGCGACCGCGGCCCGTATTTCTACCTGCCGAAACTCGAAGCGATGGAGGAAGCCGCGCTGTGGGACGCGGTGATGGCCGTCGCCGAGGACGAGCTGCAGCTGCCGGTCGGCACGATGAAGGCCACCGTGCTGATCGAGACCTTGCCGGCGGCGTTCCAGATGCACGAGATCCTGCACGCGCTGCGCCGCCGCGCGGTCGGGCTCAACTGCGGCCGCTGGGATTACATCTTTTCCTACCTGAAGACTTTACGCGGCCACCGCGACCGTCTGCTGCCGGAGCGCGGCCAGGTGCAGATGACGGTGCCATTCCTGAAGGCGTATTCCGATCTGCTGATCCAGACCTGCCACCGCCGCGGCGCGTTCGCGATGGGCGGCATGGCGGCGCAGATCCCGATCAAGGGCGACGAGGCCGCGAACGAGGCCGCGCTGGCCAAGGTACGCGCCGACAAGCTGCGCGAGGTCAAGGCCGGCCACGACGGCACCTGGGTGGCGCATCCCGCGCTGGTGCCGGTGGCGCAAGCGGTGTTCGACGAATACATGCCCGCGCCGAACCAACTCGGCGTGCTGCGCGAGGACGTGCGGGTGAGCCGCGAGCAGTTGCTCGCCGCGCCGGCCGGCACGGTCACCCGCGCCGGCTTCGACAACAACGTCGAGGTCTGCCTGCGCTATACCGCCGCCTGGCTGGATGGCCTGGGCTGCGTGCCGATCCACCACCTGATGGAGGACGCTGCCACTGCCGAGATCGCCCGCGCGCAGCTGTGGCAGTGGCTCCATCACGGAGATCTCGAATTCCCCGACCACGCGCCGATCGACTTCGCCCTGTTCGACCACGCCGTCGCCGCGCACACCCATCGCCTGCGCGACAGCCGGCACCCCGGCGCCGCGCGCGCCGACGCCGCCGCCGCGCTACTCGGCGCGATGACCCATGCCGACCAGCTCGGCGACTTCCTCACCGTGCCCGCCTACGAACAACTCTGACGATTACCCCTTCTCCCTCGGGAGACAAATCGGCAGGACTGCCGATTTGCACGGCGCAAGCCGCCCGAAGGATGAGGCACAGGGATGTGCCGAATGAAGGTGCCCGAAGGGCAGATGAGGGTACGCACGGAGCGAATCAGCACGCTTCGCCCGAACTCTCTCCCAACCCCTCGCCCAGCGGGAGAGGGGCCTAAAACAACCGGAGCCACGCCATGAAGACCACCACCCTGCCCACCGCCGAACAGATCACCCTGGACTGGAACAACAACCCGCGCTGGACCGGCGTGCAGCGCAATTATTCCGCCGAAGACGTGGTGCGCCTGCGCGGCACCGTCGCAGTGGAACACTCGCTGGCCCGCCGCGGCGCGGAGCGGCTGTGGAAATCGCTGCACCAGGAAGATTTCGTCAACGCGCTGGGCGCGCTCACCGGCAACCAGGCGATGCAGCAGGTCAAGGCCGGCCTGCAGGCGATCTACCTCTCCGGCTGGCAGGTCGCCGCCGACGCCAACGTGGCCGGCGAGATGTATCCCGACCAGTCGCTGTACCCGGCCAACTCGGTGCCGCTGGTGGTCAAGCGCATCAACAACACGCTGCTGCGCGCCGACCAGTTGCACCACGCCGAGGGCAAGGACGACTGCGACTGGCTGGTGCCGATCGTGGCCGACGCCGAGGCCGGCTTCGGCGGCGTGCTGAACGCGTTCGAGCTGATGAAGGCGATGATCGAGGCCGGCGCCGCCGGCGTGCATTTCGAGGACCAGCTGGCCTCGGTGAAGAAGTGCGGCCACATGGGCGGCAAGGTGCTGGTGCCGACCCGCGAGGCGGTGGACAAGCTGAACGCCGCGCGCCTGGCCGCCGATGTCGCCGGCGTGCCCACCCTGCTGGTGGCGCGCACCGACGCCGACGCCGCCGACCTGCTCACCTCGGACGTCGACGCCAACGACCGCCCGTTCATCACCGGCGAGCGTACCGTCGAGGGTTTCTTCCGCGTGCGTTCCGGCCTGGACCAGGCGATCAGCCGCGGCCTCGCCTACGCGCCGTACGCCGACCTGATCTGGTGCGAGACCAGCAAGCCGAACCTGGATGACGCGCGCCGCTTCGCCGAGGCGATCCACGCGAAGTTCCCATGCAAGATGCTGGCCTACAACTGCTCGCCCAGCTTCAACTGGAAGAAGAACCTGGACGACGCCACCATCGCGAACTTCCAGAAGGAACTGGGCGCGATGGGCTACAAGTTCCAGTTCATCACCCTGGCCGGCTTCCACAGCCTGAACTACGGCATGTTCGACCTCGCCCACGGCTACGCGCGGCGCCAGATGAGCGCGTTCGTGGAGCTGCAGGAGAAGGAGTTCGCCGCCGCCGAGCGCGGCTTCACCGCGGTGAAGCACCAGCGCGAGGTGGGTACCGGCTACTTCGACCAGGTGACCCAGGCGATCCAGCAGGGCCAGTCCTCGACCACCGCGCTGAAGGGTTCGACCGAAGAGGCACAGTTCAAGCAGGCCTCGGCGGCGTGAAGGGCGCGCGGGAGCGCACTCTGTGCACGATGCTCTTCGTCACGTGGCGGAAAGCTTGCGCACAGGGCGCGCTCCTGCCTGCTGTACCGGCGCGAAAGACCAGGAGCAAGTGGAGAGGAACGAGAAGTGAGAGAAAGGCGTGTACCTGCTTTTGCTCACCGCTAGGTACCGACCGCGTCCAGGGATGCTCTGATCAAGTTCCTGCTCGTCATCCCAGCGAGGCGCCTTTCAACAGCCGGAGGCTGGTCAAGCTGGGATGAGGGCTTGTTCAGGCCTTACCTAGAACCGCCGGTACTGCAGCGCCTCGGCCAGGTGCTCGCGCTCCAGCAAGGCGGCGCCGCCATCGAGGTCGGCGATGGTGCGGGCCACCCGCAGCACGCGATGGTAGGCACGGGCGGACAGGCCCAGTCGTTCCAGCGCCGACTCGAACCAGCGCCGCTCGGCCGGCCCCAGCGCGCAGTCGCGCTCCAGCTCGCGCGTGCTGATCTCGGCGTTCGGCCGGCCCGCGCGCATCAGCGACTGCCGGCGCGCCTTGAGCACGCGCGCACGCACCGTGGCGGAATCCTCGTCGCGTTGGTTGCGCGGCGTGCCCAGTTCGGCCAGCGGTACCGGCGGCACTTCCACGCACAGGTCGATGCGGTCGAGCAATGGCCCGGAAATGCGCGCGCGGTAGCGCTGGATCTGGTCCGGCGTGCACTGGCAGCGCGGGTCGCCGGCGTAGCCGCAGGGGCACGGATTCATCGCCGCCACCAGTTGGAACTGGGCGGGAAACGTCGACTGCCGCGCCGCCCGCGAGATCACGATGTGGCCCGACTCCATCGGCTCGCGCAACACTTCCAGCACGTGCCGGCTGAACTCCGGCAACTCGTCCAGGAACAGCACGCCGTTGTGCGCCAGCGAGATCTCGCCCGGGCGCGGATACGGACCGCCACCAACCAGCGCCACCGCCGACGCGGTGTGGTGCGGCGCGCGGAAGGGCCGCCGCCGCCAGTGCTCCGGATCGGTGACCTGGCCGGCCACCGACAGCACGGCGCAGGTTTCCAGCGCCTCCGATTCGGACAGCGGCGGCAGGATGCCGGGCAGGCGCTCGGCCAGCATGGTCTTGCCGGTGCCGGGCGGCCCCATCAGCAGCAGATGATGGCCGCCCACTGCGGTGATCTCCAGCGCGCGGCGCGCCTGCAGCTGGCCGCGCACGTCGGCCAGGTCCGGGCCGCCGTTGGCGCCGCCGTCGCTGGGAATGCCCACCGGCATCGACAGCTCGTGCGCGCCGCGCAGCCAGCCGCACACCTCGGCCAGCGTGTCGGCCACGCGCACGTCCATGTCGGACACCAGCGCCGCCTCGCTGGCGTTTGCGCGCGGCACCACCACGCGGCGGCCGCGCGTGCGCGCGCGCAGCAGCGCCGGCAGCACGCCGGACACGCCACGCAGGGAGCCGGTCAGGGCCAGCTCGCCGAGGAACTCGCAATCGTCCAGCTTCTCGCGCGGCACCTGTCCGCTGGCGGCGAGGATGCCCAGCGCGATCGGCAGGTCGAAACGGCCGCCATCCTTCGGCAGCTCGGCCGGCGCGAGGTTCACCGTGACGCGACGGCCGGGATATTCGAAGGCGGTGTTCTGGATCGCCACCCGCACGCGGTCGCGCGCCTCGCGCACTGCGGCCTCGGGCAGGCCGACGATGCTGGTGCTTGGCAGGCCGCCGGAAAGGTGTACCTCAACCATCACCTGCGGTGCGGCGATCCCTTCCTGGGCGCGACTGAGGGTGACGGCAAGACTCATGCAACCCCGGACTGGCATTGCATGGGGGATCGGTCGCTGACAGGCACGGGCATCTGGCGGCTCCATCAGCAGCGCTGAATAAATAACCGCCTCCGATCGTTCTCGGGGTGAGGGTGACGGATCGGAGGCGGCTCCCGGGAGGCGGTAGTCACTGACCCGCGCGGGCAGCCAGCGTGGCCTCCAATTCGGCCACGCATCGCTCCAATTCGTCGACCTTGGCGCGGGTACGCGCCAGCACCTGGGACTGGACTTCGAATTCTTCGCGGGTGACCAGGTCGAGGCGGCGCAGTCCTTGCGCCAGAACATCCTGGAAGTTGGTTCGCAAATCCTGATGCGCCTGTGCCACCCCTGGCGGTACCAACGACACAAGTCGCAGGGCAATCTTGTCGATATCCTGCCTATCCATCATGGATAGCGCCTCGAACTCGTCGAGGTAAATACTAGGTGAACAGAAATTGGACGCGCCATCGGTATGCTCCATCAAAAACTGTAGGGATTGTCTTACACGTGCCACGCGCGGCGCGACAATGATGCACCGTGCAGGCAAAATGCAGCCTCGACCCAACCGATACCTTTCAAGGAAGCCTCCATGAAGCTGGTCGTGGCGATCATCAAGCCGTTCAAGCTGGACGATGTGCGCGAAGCGCTGGCCGAGGTGGGCGTGCAGGGCGTCACGGTTACCGAGGTCAAGGGCTTCGGTCGCCAGAAGGGCCACACCGAACTGTATCGCGGCGCCGAGTACGTGGTCGATTTTCTGCCCAAGATCAAGCTGGAAGTGGCGGTGGTCGACGACCAGCTCGATCGCGTGATCGAGGCGATCCAGGCCTCCGCCCGCACCGGCAAGATCGGCGACGGCAAGATTTTCGTCAGCACGCTGGAACAGGTGATCCGCATCCGCACCGGCGAGCTGGATCACGACGCGCTGTAACCCACGCCGCCTGCGCAGGCACTCGCCGCAGGCGGCACGCATTCGACTTATGCACAAGTTGTTGGGTCGACCCTGCTCTGGTCACCCGATATGTTGTGCCTGTCGGTGCCCGACCAGATGCGACATCGGTCGGGCTTAAAAGGGAATCCCGGTGTAACTCCGGAACTGCCCCGCAGCGGTAAAGCGGAAACGAACGCACCCACATGCACTGGCCCTCGGCGGCTGGGAAGCAGGAGCAAGTAGGCGGATCGCCTCGATCCACGTCCGCAAGTCCGAAGACCTGCCGGCACAGCGGGACGAACGTGTCCTGCTGCGTAGTGACGGCTTCCGCGGGGAAGTGCGTCGTGAAGCCGGTCGCCGTCGGGCCAACGGCTGGCGCGTCGCCTCCGGACTCCGTCGCTATCAGGCCCTGCGCGCGGGAGCAGGCGTTTGATGTCCAGCCGGAGCCACCTGCCATGCAAGCCCTCGATACCGCCGAACGCGAGCGCGCCGTCGCGCCCGCCGAATCCCCCGTCGCCAGCGAAGCCGACACCACGTTCGCACTGACCCCGCCGCACAGCGCGGCCTCCATGCACGTGACCAAGCGCAATGGCGGCCAGGAAGCCGTCGACGTCAACAAGATCGTGCGCGCGGTGACGCGCAGCGCCGAAGGCCTGCACGGTGTCGACCCGCTGCGGGTCGTCCTGAAGACCATCGGCGGCCTGTACGACGGCGCCACTACGGCCGAGCTGGACCAGCTGTCGATCCGCACCGCCGCCGCACTCACCGCCGAGGAACCCGAGTACGGCCAACTGGCCGCGCGGCTGCTCGGCGCGTACATCGACAAGGAAGTCAGCGGCCAGGAGATCCAGAGCTACTCGCAGTCGATCGCACGCGGCGCGGAGTTGGGCATCCTCAACGACCGCCTGCGCGATTTCGTGGGCGCCAACGCGCGCAAGCTCAATGACGCGATCGACCCGCTGGCCACCCGCCGCTTCGAATACTTCGGCCTGCGCACGGTGTACGACCGCTACCTGCTGCGTCATCCGCAAAAGCGGCTGGCGATCGAGACGATCCCGTCGATCCGGCAGAAGGGTGCGTTCTGCTTCAAGTGGATCGACTCGATCCAGGACCTGCGCCGGCTGCAGACGCGCGAGCATCGTCGCCAGTTCCTGCTCAACCTGATCTGCTTCGCCGCCTGCATCGAGGGGCTGTTCTTCTACGCCGCGTTCGCCTACGTCTACTACCTGCGCTCGCGCGGGCTGCTGCATGGGCTGGCGGCCGGCACCAACTGGGTGTTCCGCGACGAGAGCGGGCACATGGCGTTCGTCTTCGAGGTGGTACGCACGGTGCGCGCGCAGGAACCGGAGCTGTTCGACGACGCCATGCGTGCGCAGGTCGAGGCGATGATGGAAGAGGCGATCGCCTGCGAAACGCAATTTGCCAAGGACGTGCTGTCGGGCGGCGTAGCCGGCATGTCGGTGAAGGACATGCGCCAGTACCTCGAATACTGCGCCGACCAGCGCCTGGCCCAGCTCGACCTGCCGAAGCAGTACGGCGCTAAGAACCCATTCGACTTCATGGACCTGCAGGACGTGCAGGAGCTGGCCAACTTCTTCGAGCGCCGCGTGTCCGCCTACCAGGTCGGCGTGCAGGGTGAGGTGGCGTTCGACCTGGCGTTCTGACGCCTGCGGGACTGGCCCGCGACTTGCCTCCCTCGCATGCGGTTGTCACAATCCGTACCCTAAGATGCGCCTCGCCGCTGGCGGCAGCCGGCGCATCGTCATCGACCGCCTCCCTCCGTGGGAGGCGTTGTCGTTCCGGGGGACACACACAAAAACCATTACGAGGGAACCATGGCTTCCATGATCCGCGTCCGCACGCTTCCGCTCGCCGTCGCCTCGCTGCTGGCGATCTCTCCCGTCTTCGCGCAGAACATCACCACCTCCGGCGCCATCGGCCGCGTGCTCGATGCGCAGGGCAAGCCGGTGGCCGACGCCACCGTGACCATCGTGCACGTGCCTTCGGGCACCACCAAGGCAGTGAGCACCGACGCCGACGGCCGCTATGCGGCACAGGGCCTGCGCGCCGGCGGCCCGTATACGATTACCGCGTCGAGGCCGGGCGAGGCGGGCGCCGAGCAGGACAACGTCTACCTGCAGCTGGGCCAGCCCTCCGCGATCAACCTGGCGCTGGGCGGCGGCAGCGAATCGGCGCGCACGCTGGGTGCGGTGACGGTGAGCGCCTCGACGCTGGCGCAGACCTTCACGTCCGAGAACAAGGGTCTCTCCACCAACATCTCGCAGCGCCAGCTGCAGGCCACCCCGCAGGGCAACCGCTCGATCGACGACGTGGTGCGGCTGGACCCACGCGTGAGCGTGACCGACCAGGGCACCGGCGCGATCTCCGCCGCCGGCATGAACAACCGCTACAACAACATCGCGGTGGACGGCGTGACCCAGGGTGATCCGTTCGGCCTGAACGCGAACGGCCTGCCCTACCAGAAATCGCCGATCTCGCCGGAGACCATCGCCGAGTACAACATCTCCACGGCGAACTATGACGTCGTCTCCGACGTGGTCGGTGCCGACGTCAACGCGGTGACCAAGTCCGGCACCAACGACTTCCACGGCGCGGTCTACTACAGCTACCGCAACGCCAACCACCTGGTGGGCGATGCCGGCTGGCTGCCCGGCGGCAACCCCGGCTACCACTACAAGGGCTACCGGAAGGACGCCACCTACGGCTTCAACGTGGGCGGCCCGATCGTCAAGGACAAGCTGTTCTTCTTCGTCTCCGCCGAGCATGAGAAGACCACCGGCATCGGCGCCGATTCGGCCAACGGCCTGGACGACTCGCTGGGCAACGGCCCGTCCACCAGCAACAAGGTGTCGCCGGGCGACCTGCAGAAGATCATCGACACGGCCAAACAGCTGGGCCTCACGCCCGGCGGCTTCGGCGGCCCCACCGGGCTGACCTACGACGACAAGCGCTACCTGGGCAAGATCGACTGGAACATCTCCAACAACCACCGCGCCAGCTTCACCTACCAGCGCACCAAGGAGATGCTGCCGGCGGTAGGCGGCAACAGCCCGTCCAGCGTGGGCCTGACCAGCTACACCTACACCAAGGCGATCACCACCGACAATTACGTCGCGCACGTGTTCGACGACTGGACCGACAACTTCTCCACCGAGGCCAAGGTCGGCTACCAGAAGTACGTGCAGGACACCACCGCACCGTTCCAGCAGCCGGCGGTGAACGTCAACCTGTCGCCCACCGGCAAAGGCCCGTCGGTGAACCTGGGCGAGGAGCGCTACCGCCACTACAACCACATCGACACCAAGAAGACCTCGGTCTTCCTGGCCGGCACCTATGTCCTGGGTGACCACGCGGTCAAGGGCGGCATCGACTACCAGCGCAACAAGATCAACAACCTGTTCGGCCAGGCCGAGTTCGGCGTCTACACCTTCTGGGGCCTGACCAACTTCGCCGCCGGCAACTACAACAAGTACGAGCTGTATCACCCGGCGCCGGGCTACGCGTTGAACGACATCGCCGGCAAGTGGACCTACAGCCAGTACAGCCCGTTCCTGCAGGACACCTGGCAGGTCAACGACGCGCTGTCGGTGCAGTACGGCGTGCGCGTGGACATTCCGCATACCAGCGACAAGCCGGTCTACAACGCGGCTTTCGCGCAGGCTTTCGGTTTCGCCAACAACTACACGGTCGGCTCCTCCAACCGCATCGTGGAGCCGCGCCTGTCGTTCAACTACCTGTTCGACAGCAGCTACAAGACCCAGCTGCGCGGCGGCGTGGGCCTGTTCCAGACCAACCCGCCGACGGTGTGGATGACCAACCCGTTCCAGAACAACGGTGTCACCCTGCGCAACTACACCTCGTTCAACCCGGCCAGCGCGCCGTTCAGCCCCGACCCGCTGCACCAGAACATCCCTGCCGGCGGCGGCGCGGGCTCGATCGACACCATCGACCCGAACTTCCGCCTGCCCAGCGTGTGGAAGATGAGCCTGGCGCTGGATCGCGAGCTGCCGTGGTGGGGCATGCTGGCCTCGGCCGAATACCAGCACATCAAGGTGCGCGACGGCATCCTGTACGAGGCGGTGAACTATGGCGACCCCACCGGCACGCTGCCGGACGGCCGCCTGCAGTTCTGGAAGACGCCGGGCGAAGCACCCACGTCCAAGGATGCGCTGGCCAATCAGAACCGCGCCTTCAGCACCGCTTCCACCTTGCTCACCAACACCCATCGCGGCAAGTCCGACAGCCTGACGCTGGCGCTGGCCAAGCCGTTCTCGGACAGCTGGTCCGGCAATGTCAGCCTCACCTTCAACCATGCCACCGACGTCGATCCGGGCACCGATACCATCGCCTACAACGGCTACCAGCGCGTGGCGCGACTCAACCCCAACAGCAACCTGCTGGCCACCTCCAACTACAACGTGGCCAAGGTGCTGAAGGCCTCGCTGACCTGGCAGCACGCGTTCTTCGGCGACTACCAGACGCAGGTGTCGGCGTTCTACAGCGGCCACACCGGCCTGCCCTACACCTGGGTGTTCCAGAACGATGCCAACGGCGACAGCGTCTCCGGCTGGGATCCGGCCTACATCCCGTCGGCCAACGACCCGAAGGTGGCCTACGCGCCCGGCACCAGCCAGCAGGTGATCGACCAGTTCCAGGCCTTCCTGGCCAGCGAGAAATACCTGAAGGACCACCGCGGCCAGATCGCCGGCCGCAACGGCACGCGCACCGCCTGGGTGAACGAGCTGGACATGAGCTTCTCGCAGGAAGTGCCCGGCATCTTCAAGGGCAACAAGGGCGAGCTGCGGCTGGACGTCTACAACATGCTCAACCTGCTCAACAAGGGCTGGGGACAGCAGCGCAACACCGGCATCTACCCGACCCGCACGCTCGCCAGCTACGCCGGCGTGAATGCGCAGGGTCAGTACGTGTACACGCTGCCCACCGACAAGAGCGGCAATTACCAGCCACAGCAGCTGCAGACCTACGACGGCGGCTTCTACGACCCCAGCCGCGTGGTGTCGCGCTGGTCGGCCATGCTGACGCTGCGCTACAAGTTCTGAGCGACCCGCAACACGCGGCACGAACAGCCGGCGCCTCGATGGCGCCGGCTTTTTTTCGGACCAAGGCAGGACCGTGCCGCCGCCGACGGGATGGCAAGCCTACGATGTGGTTCTGCCGAGGCGGCAAGGCTTACCTGATCGACGACCCCGCCTACGTGCAACACGCCAAGGTCGCGGGGTCGCTCTTCGTCAAGTCGAGATCAAGAGCGTTACCCCCTCCTGACCTCCCCCTGCTGCGCAGGGGGAGGAACCGGGTGCGGCGCCCAGCGCCACAAGCGAGACCAAGGTGTCCCACCGGGCTGCCTCCAGCAAGAACCGGGCATAACGCTCAGCGCCAGGGCCACGCCTTCAGCTGGTACTCGTGTGGCGGGGTGCTGCCGGCGAGGTACTGCACGAAGTAGTCCCAGCGTCGGCGGGTGGCGTACGGGGTGGCTTCGGCGTAGCCGTGGTGGGCGTTGGGGATCAGCAGCAGGTCGAAATCCTTGTTCGCCTTGATCAGCGCGTCGGCCACCAGCAGGGTCTGGTAGGGCGGCACGTTGTCGTCCATGGTGCCGTGCACCAGCATCAGCCGGCCCTTGAGGTTCTTGGCGAAGCTCTGGTTGGCCTGGAGGTCGTAGTTGGTCTTGCCGTCCTTGTCGGTGACCAGCAGGCCCTGCCACTTCTCGGCCCAGTCGTCCTCGTAGTTGCGGTTGTCGTGATTGCCGCTCTCGGCCCAGCCGACCTTGAAGAAGTCGGGGTAGTGGAACATCGCCGCCGCGGTGGCGTTGCCGCCGCCGGAGTGGCCCCAGATGCCCACTCGGTCGAGATCGATCCACGAGTACTTCCTGCCGAGTTCTTTCAGACCAAGCACCTGGTCAGGCAGGGTGTTGTCCTGGACGTGCTCGAAGTAAGCGTCGTGGAACGCCTTGGAGCGCCACGGCGTGCCCATGCCGTCAAGCGCGATCACGATGAAGCCCAGCTCGGCCATCGCCTGGTGGTCGGCACGCGCGGAGGAGAAGCTGCGCCCGCGCACCGAACCGGTCTGCGGGCCAGGATAGATGTAGTCGATGATCGGGTATTTCTTCGCAGGGTCGAAGTGCGTCGGCTTGAACATCATGCCGTACAGATCGGTCTTGCCGTCGCGGCCCTTCACCGTGAACGGGATCGGCGGCACCCAGCCGGCGGCCTTCAGGCGCGAGATGTCGGCAGTGGCCACGCTGGCCAGTTGGCGGCCGTCGTCCGAGCTGCGCAGCACGGTGACCGGCGGCGTGGTCGGGGTGGAGTACACATCGACGAAGGCCTTGCCGTCCGGCGACAGCGTCACCGCGTGGTCGGCCGCCTCCGGCGTCAGCAGCACCGGCTTGCCGCCGTCCAGGCCCACCTTGAAGAACTGCTGGTAGTACGGGTTCACACCCGCGGTGCGGCCGACGCCGCGGAACCACACGGTGCGCATCTTCGGATCGAGCTTCAGTACCTCGGTGACATTGCCGTCACCACTGGTGATCGCGCGCTTGAGCTTGCCGGTAGTGAGATCGTACAGATACAGATGGCCCCAGTTGGTGCGCTCGGAGAACCAGATCGCCTCTTGGGTTTCCGGCAGGTAGCGCCAGTTCACCGCGCCGTTGCCGCTTTCGTAATACGTCGGCACCACTTCCTCGAACACCGTGCGCACCTTGCCGGTGGCGGCATCGGCGATGCGGAACCACTCGTGCTTGTGGTCGCGCGAGGTAGAGACGAAGGCCAGCGTCTTGCCATCCGCCGCCCACTTCACGTCGTCCCAGCCACCGTCGGGGCCGCAGCTGACGTCATCGCACAGGCTGGAGCGATGCTGGTCGGGCGGCATCTTGAGGCGCGTGACCTTCTTCGCGGCGACGTCGATGATCACGCGCTCGATCATCGTCACGTCCTTGTCGCCGACCAGCGGGTACTTCCACTTCTCCAGCTTCGGATGGCCGACGTTGGTGCTAACCAGGTACATCTCGCCGGTCTTGCGCTGGTCCTGCTGGAACGTGGCGATCTGCTTCGAATCCGGCGACCACTCCACGATCGCGTTGTCGGTGTGCTTCCAGCCGGCGTTGTCGGTGGCGTAGCCGAAGTCCTCCACGCCGTCGGTGGTGAGCTGGGTCTCCTTGCCGCTGGCGACGTCGCGCAGCCACAGGTTCCAGTCGCGGATGAACGCCTCGCTCTGCTTGTCCGGCGACAGCGCGCCCGGCTCCTTGCCGGTCTTCACCAGCGTGGCGCGATCGACGCAGCTCGCCTCGACCGCGGCGAGGTCGCATACATAATGCTTGCTGCGCACGGCGACATCGATCTTCCCGTCCGGCCGCGCCTCGTAGCCGGTGACCGGCAGTTTCGCCGCATCGACCAGCTTGCCGCCGGCCTTGCCCAGCGCGGCGGCCAGCTTCGCCTGGTCGAACAGTGGCGTGGTCTTGCCGCTGGCCGTGTCCATCCGCATGAAGTGGTCGCCATTGGCGTCGTGGTCGACGTACCAGAAGTGGCCGTCGTCCAGCCACGTGACCTTCTGCACCGCGTGGTCGACCAGCGGCACGGTGTTGTAGCTCATGAAGCGCTCCGCCCGCGCGTAGTCGTCGGCGCTCAGCGTGCGCGTCTGCGCCGCGACGCCGGCCGACAAGACGCCCAGGACCAGCGCGCCAAGCACGCGCGAACTGCCGGTTTTCAAACTCATGCTGCGTTTCCCCTGCGAAAGCGTATTTCTGCGGTTGCCGGCCCTGGCGCGGACTTCACTCGGACACCCGATGCTAGCGCGGGCATGACCAATGGCACCCCTGCCATTGGTCCCGATCCGGTCCGATACGCCGACGCATGGACGACCGCGCCCTGCGCTTGACGCGCAGGCGCCGGCCATCGCACGCTGCGCCCTCCGTGTTCCCGGAGTCGCGTCATGCCGCAGCGCCTCAGAGTCATCGGCAACTACCTCTCACCCTACGTGCGCAAGGTGCTGGTGTGCCTGGAGCTGAAGGGGCTGGAATACGAGATCGACCCGATCGCGCCGTTCGTCGGCAACGACGAATTCACCCGGCTCAGCCCGCTGCGCCGCATCCCGGTGCTGATCGACGGCGGACTGGAGCTCAACGACTCCTCGGTGATCTGCCAGTACCTGGAGGATCGGCAACCCACGCCCTCGCTCTACCCACGCGACATCGCCGACCGCGCCCGCGCCCGCTGGCTGGAGGAATACGCCGACACGCGGCTGGCCGATGGGCTGGTCTGGCGGCTGTTCAACCAGCTGGCGATCAAGCGCCACGTCTTCGGCGAGACGCCCAACGAGGCGGTGGTGCAGCATGCGCGCGAGGTGGAGATCCCCGCCGCGCTCGACTACCTGGAACAGCAACTGCCCGAGGACGGCTTCGTGTTCGGCTCGCTGTCGATCGCCGACATCAGCATCGCCAGCTTCTTCCGCACCGCCGCGTTCGTGCGCTACGCGATCGACGCCGCACGCTGGCCGCTGACCGCCGCGCTGGTGGCGCAGGTGCAGGCGCTGCCGGTGTTCCAGAAGCTGGCCGCCCTGGAGGACTGCATGCTGCGCCTGCCGCTGGCCGAACAGCGCGGCGCCCTGCTCACCGCCGGCGCGCCGCTGACCAGCGACACCCTCGGCACCAGCGCGCCACGCCCCGGCCCGCCGCGCGCGTCGTGATGACTCCCTCCCCTGTGAAACAGGGGAGGGCCGGGGTGGGGTTCGCTCTTGATCTTCCGCCTCCCGCACACCGGAGCAACCCCCACCCGACCTCCCCCTGCGCGCAGGGGGAGGAGCGGAAAGTTCGCAAGCCCGAGAGTTCGCAAGCATTTATCCGACCGCCGTCACCGCGCACCATGCGTCCACCTTTACCCACCGGAGCCACCCCATGCAGACCCGAGCGCTCGGCAACAATGGTCCCAAGGTTTCCGCCCTCGGCCTCGGCTGCATGGGCATGAGCGCGTTCTACGGCGCCCACGATGACGCCGAATCCATCGCCACCCTCCACCACGCACTCGACCGCGGCCTCACCCTGCTCGACACCGCCGACATGTACGGCCCGCACACCAACGAAGTGCTGCTGGGCAAGGCGCTCAAGGGGCGGCGCGAGCGGGCCTTCGTGGCCACCAAGTTCGGCATCGTGCTCGACCCGAACGACCCGGCCACGCGTGGTGTCAACGGCCGCCCAGCCTACGTGCACGCCGCCTGCGATGCGAGCCTGAAGCGCCTTGGCATCGACACCATCGACCTGTATTACCAGCACCGCGTGGACCCGGACGTGCCGATCGAGGAAACCGTCGGCGCGATGGCCGAACTGGTCGCCGCCGGCAAGGTGCGTTACCTCGGCCTGAGCGAGGCCTCTGGCGCCACGCTGGAGCGCGTCTGCAAGGTGCAGCCGATCGCCGCGCTGCAGAGTGAGTTCTCGCTGTGGACGCGCGACCCGCAGAGCAACGGCATGCTCGACGCCTGCCGCCGACTCGGCGTCAGCCTGGTCGCCTACTCGCCGCTGGGCCGCGGTTTCCTCACCGGCGCGATCCGCTCGCCGGACGACTTCGACGCCGACGACTACCGGCGCCACAGCCCGCGCTTCATGGGCGACAACTTCGCGCGCAACCTGCGGCTGGTCGAGCAAGTGAAGACGCTCGCCACCGGCAAGGGCTGCTCGCCCGCGCAGCTGGCGCTGGCCTGGGTGCTGGCGCAGGGCGACGATGTGCTGGCGATCCCCGGCACGCGCAAGCGCAGCCGGCTGGACGAGAACCTGGGCGCGCTCGACGTGCGACTCAGCGCCGCCGAGCTGGAGGCGATCGACGCGGTGTTCCCGCTCGACGCCGCTAGCGGCGGGCGCTACGTCGAAGCGGGGATGCACATGGTGAACGTGTGATGCCGCCCTGCTCCCTCCCCTGCTCTGCACACAGGGGAGGGTTGGGGGTGGGGTGCTTTTGACTTTACGGTGATCCGGGGCAACCCCCTCCCGACCTCCCCCTGCATGCCGGGGGAGGGGCAAAGACCGAAGCGGAAGAACAGCTAAACTCCGCCGTATGAGCACCCCCGAACACTCCCCGCTCGGCAAGGACACCATCTACGCCGACCGTTACGACCCGCGCCTGCTGTTTCCGATCCCGCGCGCGGACAAGCGCGCGGAGATCGGCATTGCCGAATCGCTGCCGTTCCACGGCGTGGATGTCTGGAACGCCTACGAGTTGTCGTGGCTGGACCTGCGCGGCAAGCCGCAGGTGGCGATGGCCGAGTTCCGCGTGCCGGCGGCGTCGCCGCACATCATTGAGTCGAAGTCGTTCAAGCTGTACCTCAACGGATTCGCACAGGAGCGCCTCGCCGACGCCGCCACGCTGGTCGCCATCCTGACGCACGACCTGTCCGCGGCAGCCGGCGCGGTGGTCGGCGTGCACTTGCGCGACGCGCGTGCCGACGCGTTGCCGGTGGTCGATCTGGACGGCCATCTGCTCGACGACCAGGACATCGCGATCGACCGCTACGGCCCGCCGGATGCCGATTTCCTGCAGGCCGACAGCGCCGCGACGCCGGTGGCGGAGACCCTGCTCTCGCACCTGTTGCGCTCGAACTGCCCGGTCACCGGCCAACCCGACTGGGGCAGCGTGCAGATCGCCTATCGCGGCGCGCCGATCGACCATGCCGGACTGCTGCGCTACCTGGTCTCGTTCCGCACCCACAACGAATTCCACGAGCAGTGCGTGGAACGCATCTTCGTCGACCTGACCCAGCGCTGTGCGCCGCGGCAGCTCACCGTCTACGCACGCTACACCCGCCGCGGCGGGCTGGACATCAACCCGTTCCGCAGCAGCGCACCGGCCACCCCCGGCAACCCGCGCACGGTGCGGCAGTAGGCCGTCAGCGCGCGCTGACGCCGCGTGGGCGCCGTGGCCGGCGCCGCCGGTAATCGTCGCTTCAGATCGGCCGCGCTAGCCTCGTTTTTGACCACCGGCCACGGGCCGGCATCGACAGCGGAGTTCCCATGACCCGATCCATGTATTCCGTCGCGCTGTACGGCACCCTCCTGACCGGCCTGCTGCTCGGCGGCTGCGGCAAGAACACACCGGCCCCCGCCAGTGCGCCGGCCCCGGCCAGCACCGCAACGGCTGCCACCACGTCCGCGCCCCGCCCGCCGCCAGCACGGCGGTGCCGCCGGCTGCCGGCACGGTCGGCACGGCCAGCGCAACCTCGGTGGCCGCGCCGCCGGTCGTGCCGTTCACGGTCGCCAAGCTGACCCTGGGCAGCGCGGTCAACGCCGAGCACCAGGTGGTGCGCGCCAGCGACAGCTTCGCCACCAGCGACAAGACGCTCTACGCCACCGTCGCCACCGAGGGCAGCACCCAGGGCGCCACGCTCAACGCGAAGTGGAGCTACCTGGAAGGCGAGGGCCAGCTGGTCAGCAGCATCAGCCAGTCGATCGCCACCGACGGCCCCGCCATCACCACGTTCAAGGTGCAGAACCCCGACCTGTGGCCGGCAGGCAAGTACAGGGTCGAGATCTCGCTCGACGGCAAGCCGGTGGCCAAGCAGGATTTCCAGATCGGCAAGAGCTGAGCTGGCGCAGCCGGCATCGCGAAGGCGCCGGCGGGTGCCTTTTTACGCCGCGGCTCGGCCTCCCTCCAGCGCCTTGCGCCCGATTGCCGGATCGTCGGTGAAGAACGCATCGATGCCGGCGGCGAGATAGGCGCGGATCTCGGCGATCGAGCCGGCCTCGCTGACACCGTGCAGGTCACTGCCTTGCCACAGGCTCCGCGGTAGGAAGCAGTTTTCGCGGCGGAACGTGTACGGGTGCACTTCCAGGCCGGCGACATGCGCGTCGCACACCAGCGCGGTGGGCGTGCCGAGCTGGCCGTCCGGCGCCAGCGGAATGATCGCGCGCACGTTCGGGCCGATCGCGTCCGCATAGGTGGCGATGGCGGGCAGCCCGGCCGGCACCATCATCTGCGCGTAGTCGAGGGTGCCGCCCGCGGCGGCAACGTCGTACGGCCATGTCGTACGGCCGCTCGCCGGCGTCGCCCAGCAAACGCAGCAGGCGGATGTTGCCGTGCGTGCCGTCGGCGAGGTGGCCGCGCATACGCCGCCAGCGTGCGCACCTGCCGGAGCACACGCTGGCGATGCGCCCCGCCTTCACTCCCGATGCCGTTCGATCCAGTTGCGGTACGTGCGGTAATGGTGGATGGCGAAACCGGCGAACGACGGGTCGGCGCGCAGGGCCTGTTCCACCGTGCCCAGCGCCTGCTCGAATACTTTCGGCCCGACCCGGTCGAAGGTGACCTTGTCCAGCTCGTTGGGCGAGACCTCCAGCCCGATCACCACCTTCTTGCCGACGCGGTCGGCATAGGCGATCTCGCTGGCGGCGTGCGAGAGGATGCTGTCGCTGCCCGCGGCCCTGTGGCGGTAGTCCATCAGGGCGACGTAATCGAACAGCTCGATGGCATGCTCGCTCGCCGGGCGCCGGACGCCTTTCCATTCCAGCTCGATGCCGTCCAGCCAGAACGGGATGGCCGGCCCCACGACCAGGCTGGCGTGGTGCGCGCGCTTGAGCTTCATCAGCGCGTCGCCCATGTCCAGGAAACCGGTCAGCAGGCGCTCGCGGCTGTGCTCGTTCCACTCGTCGAGGATGTGCGGCTCGATGTCCAGGTTGACGCCGTCGAATCGCGCCTGCGCCGGCACGACGGCGTTGTACTGCAGCACGCGACGGAACATCTCCTCGGCCTGCTCGCGATAGGCGGGCAGCACGTAGTTCTCGGTGTGCAGGTAGGCCGAACCCAGCAGCGCGTACACCTTCATGTGCCGACGGTGCAGCCGCTCGATGAAAGCGCGATACAACTCGGGCCGCTCGACGATCAGGTTGTGGCCCCGGTACGCATCGGCATAGAGATACACCGTGTCGATGTGCTGCGACTGCAGGTAGCGCACCGCTTCCTGCGCGACGGCCGGATCCTCGACCATGGCGTAGGACTCCGCCTCCCAGGTCCACACGGCGCGGCTGGCCTGAGCCATGGCGTCGATCGGCAACGTGCACAGCGCCAGCAGCAGGCACAGGCGAGAGAGGCGGATCATGGCGCGTTTCCTGCCGTGGCGTGGACATCCAGCGGCACATGGTATCGCCCCTGCCCGATCGCCCGGCCGGTTTGCGGATCGGACGGGAACACCGAAACGTAGCAGCGGCTGCCGCAGGCGCCGGGTCGCTGCAGGGTCAGCCGCACCTGCTGCTGTCCGCCCGCCGGAAGCTGCAGCGCGCGACCGGAGACTTCCTGCAGTTCGCGGCCATCCTCGGCAGTGAGCACCGCCAGCGGCACGAAGGTGCGGCTCGCTTGCGCATCGCCGTTGCTGAAGGTGGCCGTCAGCTGTACGCCGTCGCCGGCAATGGCCATCTCGGCCGAAGCCGTCGACAGGCCGCGCATGACCGGTGCCTCGCCAACGGGCTGCGCTTCCTGCGCGGCCTCCCGATAAGCCACCAGCGGCGGCGTGGCGCCGTCGGGGGCGAGCTTCATCTGTTGCAGGAAGATCGCATTGGCCTGCTCGTAGCGTTGCAGGCGGCGTACCACCCAGTCGCGCGTCCGTGCATCGTCGACCGGCGCCAGATGCATGCCCTCCTGCAGTTCGAACAGCTTTCCCTCATGCAGCCACCAGCGGCCGGCCAGGTAGTCCGGCGAGCTGGTTTTGGTCTGCTGCAAGGGCAGTTGATGCGTGTTGCGGAAGCGGTCGTCCAGGTCCAGGCCGGTGCCCAGCCACGGCGTGCGCGCCGGTCGCTGCAGCCCGTAGGCATGCGACAGCAGCGCCAGCAAGGACGGCGTGACGTCCAGTTGCGAGGACACCGCGCGGATGCGCCTGGCCTGCCTGAGCAGTGGCGAGTAGATGATCAGCGGCACGTGGTAGCGGTCGAGGTGCTCGCCCATCGGGAGTTCCGGCAGGCGATGGTCGCCGGTGATCACGAAAAGCGTGTTCGCGTACCACGGCAGCTTGGCCACCGCGTCGAAATAGCGGCGCAGCTGCTCGTCGGTGTAGAGGATGGTGCTGTAGATGTTGGCGTCGGCCCGGTAGGCCGCGAGCCGTGCGTCGTCGATGCGCAGCTCGCGCAGGCGTCGTTCGAAGCGCGCGAGGTAGGCGTCCTGTCCGGGAAATTGGTAGGCGGTATGCATGGAGATGGTCTGCATCGCCAGCAGGAACGGCGTCTGCAGCTGCGCGCTGTCGGCCAGCACGCGCGACACCAGCTCGCGGTCCGGGTAGCCCCATTCGCTGAAGGGGTTGCGCTGGTAGCCGGCGCCGAAGCCGTGCAGGTCCACCAGATGCTGCACGCCCTGCAGCTGCAGGAACGCGCGCTCGTTGTCGAAGCGGGTATCGGTGCCGTTGTAGAACGCGGTGTGGTAGCCCTGCCGCCGCAGCAGGCTGAACAGGCCCGGGCCCGGCGGCATGCGCGCGCCCAGCGCGGTGAAACCTGCCCTGGCGAACGGCGCCGAGTTGAACAGGCTGGGCAGCACGCCGAAGGTGCGGCCCTGGTTGGCCAGGAAGTTGTCGAAGTACAGGCTGCGCGCCGCCAGCTCGTCGAGGAACGGCGTGAAGCTGCCCAGCGACGCCTGCGGACCGGAGAACGAACGCCCCAGCCCCTCGACCACGATCACCACCAGGTTGGGCGGGCGGCCGTCGGTGGTGGGCGCGAAGTACGGGCCGAGCGTGTCCGGCGTCTGCTCCGCATGCAGGAACGGGAACTGCGGATCCAGCGACGGCTCGTCCGCACCGGCGACGGCGGTTGCGGCGCCGGTGGCCGGCACCACCTCGGCGCCGCGTCGGGACCAGCGCCAGACATCGGCACAGAACCACGCCAGCTTGTTGCTGGCCAGGTCGCGTGCCGCGTCGTCCCTCAGCACGCGCGCACCCGTCGGCAGCGGCAACAGCCATGCCAGCAGGCCTGCCGTCAACAGCCACGTCGTCCACCGCCCGGAGCCGCCTGCCCACCAGCGCGCACACGCGTGCAGGCTGCCCCACAACACAAGCAGCGGCAGGGCGTAGGCCAGCACGCTGCGCGGATCGGACGGCAGGCCGCCGGACAGCGTGGTGCGGATTTCCGCGACGCTGTAGCCGAACAGGTCCGCGCCCAGCGGTACCCGCGCCACCTGGAAATACTGGTCGAGCGCGACCTGCATCGCGATGAACAACGACCAAAGTACGGCCACCGCCGCGACGCGCAACCGCGGCCGCTTCAAGGCCAGCAGCGGCAGCGACAGCAGCAGCAGGATCGGCGCCGCGCGCAGCAGCGCCAGGGCTGCCTGCGCAAGCGTGACGCCGGCCACCACCCACTGCTGGCTGTCGCCGCGCGCGATGCCGGCGACGCCGTGGGCGACCGCGCCTGCCGCCAGCACGAACTGCGCGGGCAGCAAGGCGGGGAACACGGCGGAAAAGCGGGACCAGGCCTGGCCGTGACGCGCGGCGCTCATCGACGCGGCGCGCTCACCAGCGCGCATACAGCGTCAGCCACAGTCGCCGTTCGTCGTAGCCGTCGTCGTCGCTGGCGTAGCCCGCACCCAGCTTGAATCCCCAGTGCGGCGAAAGGTAGTGCGCCCAGGACACGCCGATGGCGGCATTGCTGTTGCGCACCAGGGTGCCGAAGCGATCCATGTCGGTGCTGCGGCCGCTGCTGGCGCTCAGCTCCAGGTAGTCGTCGGCATCGCCGCGGTAGTAGTTGCGCAGCACGAAGCGGTTGCTCCAGCTGCCGGAGCCGACACCCGGCACATACTGCAGCTTGTAGCGGGCGTACCAGTTGCCGACGTAGCGGCCCACGCCGATGCCGTAGAAGTCGGTGTTGCCGCTGAAGCGCAGCTGGTCGATGCTGGCCGACAACTCCCAGCCGCTGCCCACGCCCTGGAACACTTCCACGCGCCACGCCTGCTTCGGCAGGATGCCGCTGGCCGGGCCCTGCTGGTAGCGCAGGTTGGCGTAGGCGCGCGACCACAGCGACACGTAGCCGTCCAGTGCCCAGGCCGTGTCGCTGCGGCCGAAATGGTCGGCACGCAGCAGTTCCAAGGCAAGCGAGCCGCGGTCGAAGTAGCGCCGCAGCGACAGGTCGTTATCGTTCCAGTCCTGCCGGCCGCCACTGAACCCGGTATAGGCCCAGCCGGCGGTGACGCCCCAGCGATAGCCCCGGCTGGCATAGACCGCACGCGGCAGCAGGCTTTGCTGCAGACCGGCGATCTCGTCGGGGTTCGCCCCCAGTGCCGCGGCAGCGTCGAAATTGGCACGGGCGGCCGCGGGCTGGCCGGCATCGCGCAGGGCGGCGCCATGCGCCATGCGCGCCGCCGGATCGTTCGGCGCCAGCGTCATCCAGTGTGCATAGGCGTCGGCGGCCTGCTGCGGGCGACCGCTCCAGCGATAGGCGTCGCCCAGCGCCGACCAGGCGTCGGCGTAATCCGGACTCTTCTGCACCACCTGGCGCAGGTCGCCTTCGGCCGCTGCGTACTGCCCGTCCCAGGCGTAGGTGCGTCCGCGCGCCAGCAGCAGGTCGCCGTTGCCGGGGTGTTCGGCCAGCAGGGCGGTGTAGCGCTGGATGGCCAACGGCCGCTGGCCGCCGGTGGCGAGCTGGCGTATCTGCACCAGCTGGGTCGTCAGCGCGTCGGCGGCGGTCTGCGCCATGAGGCAGGGCGAAGACGCCGCCAGGGCCAGCAGCAGCGGCCAGCGGATACGCGACCTGCGGGAGGGGTTCCTGCGCTTCATGCCTGCTTGCTCCCTTCGGAAACCTGGTCGATCGGCATCGTTTCGTTCTCCGCCTGGCCGTGGTGCCACGAGCCGTCGCGCCGGATGTGGCCCCACCGATGGTGCTTGCGCAGTCCGAACAGCCACAGCAGCGTGCCGTAGAAGCGCCAGCAGGAGTTCATCTGCCGGTAGCCGAAGTTCTCCAGCACCGCGACCGCGAACAGCCGCAGCTGCTGCACCGGCCGCGCGTACAGGCCGAAGGACAGTTCCTCCAGCAGCATCGCGTTGACCGACAGCAGCACGCCCATGCCGATCGCCGCCGCCAGGAACACCAGGAACACCTTCAGCGGCACCAGCCCGGCCAGGGCCAGCACGATCATCGAGACATAGCCGACCACCTCGATGATCGGGCCGAGGAACTCGAACAGCAGCATGAACGGGAACGCCACCCAGCCGACCACGCCGCCGCGGCGGTTGAACATCAGGCCGATGTTCGACCACAGACTTTCGGCCAGGCCGCGCTGCCAGCGCACGCGCTGGTTGCCCAGCGAGGCGACGTCGGTCGGCACCTCGGTCCAGCACACCGGGTCCGGTACGAACACGATGCGGTAGTCGCGCTTCTCCTCGCGCAGGTTGCGGTGCAGGCGCACCACCAGGTCCATGTCCTCGCCCACCGTGTCGTCACGGTAGCCGCCGATGGCGATCACGCGCTCCTTGTAGAACACGCCGAAGGCGCCGGAGATGATCAGCAGCGCGTTCATCGGCGACCACCCCATGCGCCCGAACAGGAACGCGCGCAGGTACTCGATCACCTGGAAGCTGGGCAGCCAGCGATCAGGTAGGCCGACCCTGGACAGCATGCCGTCGGCGACCTTGCAGCCGTTGAGCACGCGCACCACGCCGCCGGTGGCCGCCACGCGCCGATCCTCCAGGAACGGACGCACCACCCGCGAAAGGCTCTCCGGTTGCAGGATGCAGTCGGCGTCCACCACGCAGAACAGCGGATAGCGCACGCAGTTGATGCCGGCGTTGATCGCGTCGGCCTTGCCGCCGTTGGCCTTGTCCACCATGCGCACGTGCGGGTAGCGCGCCGACGCGTACACGCCCTCGACCTGTTCGGTGTGCAGCCGCGCGCGATAGGCCTCGGGCACCTTGACCAGACCGAAGGCCTCGATCAGCGCGTGGCGGGTGCGGTCGCTGGAGCCGTCGTTGACCACGACGACCTCGAACTCGGGGTAGTTGGTCTTGAGCAGCGAGTGCACCGAGGCCACCACCGACTTCTCCTCATTGTGCGCGGGCAGCACGATGCTCACCGGTGGCTGGTATTCGCGCAGGCCGGGCGGCAGGTAGTTGGCCCGGTACTCGCGCATGTAGCGCACAATCTGGTAGGCGGAGATGTAGTTGAGGATCAGGTAGGCCAGATTGATCGCCACGAAGTAGATCATGAAGATCCACTGCATCGAGACCAGCACATGCTCCCAGGAGCCCAGCTGCAGCAAGGCCGGGACCGCGCTCCAGTACGTGTTCATGCCACGACTCCCATGTCGTGCTCGGAAAGCACCTGGTCGATGATGTCCCGCCCGTAGGCGTCGTCCTGCCGCTGCTGCAGCTGGCGCAGCGCGGCCGTGCCCATGCCCGGCAGCGCCAGCAGCGCCTGCGCGGCGCGGTAGCGCACCCACCACACCTTGTCGGCCAGCATCGGCTCCAGTCGCTCGGCGTCGGTCGCCTCGCCGAGGCGGCCCAGCGCCGACGCTGCGTGCATGCGCACGTGCCAGCGCGACGCATCGAGGAACCCCGCCACCCGCTCGCGGTCCTGCCGGTCGTTCACCAGCTGCAGGCAGACCGAGATCGCATGGTCGTCGACCGAGCTGTCGAGCAATTGCCGGATCACCGCCGCGGCACGCGCGGAATCGATCTCGGCCAGGAACCGCACCAGCTTCGCCATGGTGCTGGTATTGGCATGCAGCAAGGCGCTGTCGAGTTCGCGCGCCGCGCTGCCGTCCTCGTTCCGGGCCAGAATGCGTGCCACGCTGCCCGGCATCCAGTCGTCGCGCTTCAGGATCATCGGCACGAATATCGCCATCGCCCGGGGCGGATCCACCTGTCCCAGCGCATGCGCCGCGCACAGCGAGACGATCGGGCTGTGGTCGTTGAGGAACGGCACCAGCTCGTCGAACATGTCCTGCTCACGCAGGTGCCCCAACGCGATGATGGCCATCGCGCGATCGTGGTAGTTGCCTCGCAGCATGCGTCGCGCCGCATCCGCCAGGCCCACGCGCTGCCCCAGCGGCAGCAATCGCGCCGACTCCGCGCGGGACAGCGATTCGTGGGTCGCGTTCCAGGTTTCGATGAAGCCGGCGACTTCATCCTGCCCCAGCGGGCGCAACTGCAGCTCTTCGCCCGCCAGCATGCGCTGCATCAGCTGCGACCAGTGCAGCCGCGCATGCCGGTCGCGCCGCTCGCGCCGGCGCGAACGCGCACGCAGGAAAACAATGACCGACAACAGGCTGAAGGCGAGCACCAGGGTGAGCACCGCCACCCAATACGCCACGATCAGCAGTGTCGCCTCATTGACAGGATTGTCCATCACGGTCCCCTTTGGTCGCTTTTGCGGCACGTGGCCCAGCCCATGCCCGATCCATGCACAATTCGTTCCACCAACAGAGGCAGCGGCGCGGCAGCTCGCGACCCGGCTGGCCACGCGGGGCGCGGCCACGGCGTGCCGGCCCGAGGCCGGGGCGTGGACAACAACGTGGGTCCTGCACGCGGCAGGAAATTGCATGCGCTCGGGACATGGGCCCCTGTTCCCATGGAAGGCATGGCCGATCGCCATGTAACTATTTTGTGACTTGGATCACATTAATGTAGATCTAGGCCAAGATAAAGGCACTCACCGGACTGTTATTTCCGGATCGAACGTGTTAGGCAGCAAACCATCGCCGGATCTCCCGAGGTCTCGCGGGACAAGGCCGGCTGCGGTGGATTCTGGAATGGTGCGCCCGGCGGGATTCGAACCCACGACCCCTGCCTTCGGAGGGCAGTACTCTATCCAGCTGAGCTACGGGCGCATGCAAGGCCGCGCGGCAGGCAGGCCGGAGGCCGCTACCGCGGGGAGCGCAGTATAGCGGAGTTGCCGATGGCGGTGGATGGCTCCCGCCCGCCCGCGCGGAACGGGGCAGGAGCGGCGGCCTCAGCGTGCCTTGAGCAGCTCGCCCAGGGTGTCGGGCTTGCTGTTGTCGCGGACCAGGTGCGGATACTTCAGGCCATCGTGGTAGTCGATGCGCACGGTCTGGTACTGGTCGAAGTTCTTCACCAGCAGCTCGACCGGCTGGCTCTTGTCCTTGGCCGCGGCGGTGACGGCGTCCTTCAGCGCGTCGGCGTCGTAGTCACGGCTGTTGACCGCGACCAAGGTCATGCCCGGCGAGATGCCGGCCTTGAACGCGGGGCCGTCCCACAGCACGTCGGCGATGTCGCCGCCCTTGCCGATCGAGAGGCCGAGCGAGTAGGTGAGGTCGGCGGAGTGCCGGCGTGCCTCGATCGCCTTCACCGCGGCGGACGGCTGGTCGGTGTAGACCAGCTTCCAGCCGTGCGCCGCGATGCCGCCGGTCATCGGGCCGTGGCCGTCCAGGCGCGTGCGCAGGTAGCTGGCCCAGTCGAACGGCTGGAACTGGTCGAGCGTCTTCACCACGTCCTCGAAGGTGTAGGTGTTGACGTTCCACTGGCCGTTGCCCATGCCGAAGAACACCTTGCCGAAATCGTCGATGGAATGCTTGCCGCGGCTCAGCTCGCGCAGCTTGGCGTCGACGTCGAGCCAGATCATCTGGCCGGCCGAGTAGTAGTCCTCGCTGGCCTGGTAGTTGCGGTACGGCAGCGGCGCGCGCTGGGCGATGATCGGGTCATTGGTGGTGTCCTGCACGTTGCGCCAGCTGGCCAGGCCGGGCCGGCCGCGGTCGTAGGTGGCGGCGACGAAGGCGAGCATGTCGCGCGTCTGCTCGCCGCTCCACAGGCCCGAGCGCGCCGCCATCACCTGGCCCCAGAACTGGGTCTGGCCCTCGTACACCCACAGCAGCGAGTCTTCCATCGGCACGTTGAAGTTCGGCGTGGTGAGGTCGGCGCCGCGGCGGTACTTGCCGTCCCACGAATGGTTGAACTCGTGCGGCAGCAGGTCGCGGCTCAGTGCATTCTTGTCCCACTCGGTGAAGTAGCCGGTGCTCACGCCGTTCTCGCTGGAGCGGTGGTGCTCCAGGCCGTTGCCGCTCATCTTGTCGCTGAGCGAAAGCAGGAAGTCGTAGTGGTCGTAGTGGTGCGCGCCGTACAGCTTGTACATCTGCTGCACCAGGTTCTGGTGCAGCTTCAGCTGCTGCGGGGTGATCTCCAGGTACTTGGGCGCGTCGGCCACGATGTCGAGGTACACCGGCGCCTTCGCGCCCGGGTCCAGGTCGACGCGCTTGAAGTACTTGCCGGCGTAGATCGGCGAGTCGACCAGCTCGTTGTACGCGAGCGGCTTGAAGTGCACCGTGTCGCCGTCGCGCGAGGCCACTTCCAGCGCGCTGCCGAACTGCCAGCCGGCGGGGAAGGTCACGCTGGCCTCGGTCATGATGCGCTTGCTGAAATAGCCGGCCGGATACACCGTGTTGGCGTTCCACTGCAGGTTCAGCATTTCCGGCGTCATCACCACGCGGCCCTGGCGGATGTTCTGCGGCGACAGGAACTGGAACGACACCTCGACGCTGCTGGCGTCTGCGGGCACCTCGACGTGGAAGGCGTAGACGTTCAGGGTGTCGCGCTTCCACGGCAGGGTCTTGCCGTTGGCGGTCACCACCAGGCCGGCCAGCTTGTCGATCGGGCCGCTGGGCGAGTGGTGCCCCGGCAGCCACTGCGGGTACAGCAGGGTCAACGGCCCCGGCTGCGCCGAAATCGTCTCGTGCACGCGGAAGATCCGGCGCGCCACGTCGGTGGCGTCCAGCTTGATCTTCAAGGTGCCCTGGTAGGGCACATCCTGCGGCGCCGGGACATCGGCAAGGGCGGCGAAACTGGCCGGGCCGAGAGCGGTGGCGGCGAGGGCGATGGCGAGGCGGGTGGCTTTCAAGGTGGTCTCCGGTGAAAAAAGGCGCGCGCCGGACCGGCGGCGGGAGGCCGCCCGGACGGGCCCAGAAGCTGCCGCGGCAGGCATGCGAGCGGTCGATGCTAGACCGGCGGCGGCGGGCTTCACCCCTGCCGAAGGTCACGAACTTAGCCGCGCATGAATCCGCAGCGACCGCAGGCCGCGGCCTGGCATCCATCTTGCTCGGTCTGGGGCAAAGGCTCCCGGCCTCCCTTCCGGCAGAACCCGCATGTACGCCTTGTTCAAGCATCTGCGACAGGTCCGCGACGACGGGCAACGTCGCGAGTACAGCCGTTATCTGGCGCAGCAGATGGGGCCGATGATCCATGCCCTGATGCTGGTGGGCACGCTGGCCTACCTGGTGGCGGTGATCGCCGGCACCCTGGTGCACCCTTCGCCGTTGCCGCTGTGGCTGCGCCTTGCTCCGCTGCCGCCGCTGCTGCTGATTGCCGCCTCGACGCGGCGGGTGCGCCAGCCCGGCCTGCTCAGCACGCTGACCCTGCTGTGCGTCGCGCTGCTGGAGATCGGCATCAACCTCAACGGCGCGGACGACCTGCACCGGCAGTCGGTGGTGCTGCCCGGGCTGCTGCTGCCGGTGGCGTCCTCGGTGATCTGGCTGGGCCGCTGGGACTTCATCGCCGCCATGCTGCTGTGCGCGCTGGGGCCGCTGCCGATGCTGCTGTCCGGCAACATCGACAGTGCGCTGGTATTCCAGTACCTGGTCTACATGGCGATCGCGATCGTGCTGTCGACGGTGCTGCGCGCATTCATGGCGCGCACCTTGTTCGAGCAGTTCCGCCTGGAACGCCAGCTGCGCGAGCAGGCCAACACCGACGGCCTCACCGGCCTGCTGGTGCGCAACCGCTTCCTGGAGCTGACGCGCTCCGCGCTGGCCGAGTTGCACCGGCAACGGCAGCCGGCCTGCATGCTGTTCGTCGATGCCGACCGCTTCAAGCAGCTCAACGACCAGTACGGCCACGCCGCTGGCGACGCGGCGCTGGTCGCGCTGGCCGCGACGCTGCGTGGGCAGACCCGCGCGGGCGACCTGATCGGCCGCATCGGCGGCGAGGAGTTCGCCATGCTGCTGCCCGGCAACAGCCTGGAACAGGGGTGCCGGCGCGCCGAGCAGCTGCGCCAGTCGATGCACGAGATCCAGCGCCCCGACGGCCCGCTCACCACCAGCATCGGCGTCGCCTGTTCGCCGCGCTGCCGCGACGACATCCAGACCCTGCTGGCGCGCGCCGACCAGGCCATGCGCCAGGCCAAGAACGCCGGGCGCGACCGCGTGGTGTGCAGCCCCGACGACTGCTGAAAGCCGCTGGCGTTACGTCCGCCCGCGCTGCGCCAGCTTGCTGTGCCGGATGCCGTAGGCGAAATAGATCAGGCAACCCAGCGCCATCCACCAGATGAAACGCTCGTAGGTTTTCTGCGGCAGGCCGTAGATCAGCACGGCGGAGAACACGATGCCCAGCGGCGCGGTGAACCACACCGCCGGCGTACGGAAATTGCGGCGCAGGTCGGGCCGACGCACGCGCAGCAGCATGATCGAGGCGCAGATGACGATGAAGGCGCTGAGCGTGCCGATGTTGACCAGCTCGGCCACCTCGCCGATCGGCAGCAGCCCGGCCACCAGCGCGGTGAACGCGCCCAGGATCAGGGTCGGCCGTGCCGGCGTGCCGAAGCGCGGGCTGACCCTGGCGAACCAGCCCGGCAGCAGGCCGTCGCGGGCCAGCGCGAACCAGATCCGCGCCGCGCCCAGCATGAACGCGAACAGCACGCTGGTGACGCCGATCACCGCGGCCGCCGCGATGGTCACGCTGAGCCAGTGCAGGCCGATCTGCTCGAACGCGTCGGACACCGAGGCCTCGCCGCCGAGCGTGCTGTAGTGGGCGATGCCGGTGAGCACCAGCGACACCGCCAGGTACAGCACCATCGCGATCGCCAGCGACAGCAGCACCGCGCGCGGCAGGTCGCGCTGCGGGTTACGCGACTCCTCCGCCGCGGTGGTCAGCGTGTCGTAGCCGAACACCGCGAAGAACACCACGCTGGCGCCGGTCAGCACACCTTGCCAGCCGAAGCGGCCGACGCCGGTGGCGGCATCGACCACCCGCGGCGGCACGAACGGGTGCCAGTTCGCCGCGTCGATGTAGAACACGCCCACGCCGACCACCAGCAGCACGCCGATCACCTTGATCGCCACCACCGCGGTGTTGAAGCGCGCGCCCCACTCGGTGCGCACGGTCAGCAGCACGGCGACCGCCAGCGACACGCCGGCAGCGATCACGTTGAAGCGATGGCCGTCGCTGGGCCCGGCGATCGCCGTCGAACCGTGCAGGCCGAACAGCTGCTGCAGGTAGTACTGCATGGTCTGTGCGCTCATGCTCTGCTGCGCCCACTCCGGCAGGTGCACGTCGGCCGAGGCCAAGAGCACCTGCACGTAGCCGGACCAGCCGATCGCCACCACCGCGACCACCAGCGCGTATTCCAGCAGCAGGTCCCAGCCGATGATCCACGCGGCGAGCTCACCGAGCACCGCGTAGCCGTAGGTATAGGCGCTGCCGGTGACCGGGATCAGCCCGGCGAACTCGGCGTAGCACAGCGCCGCACACGCACTGCCGACGCCGGCAATGAGGAAGCTGAGCGCCACCGCCGGGCCGGCGTTCATTGCCGCCTGCTGGCCGGCCAGCACGAAGATGCCGACGCCGATGATGCCGCCGATGCCGATCGCGGTGAGCTGCCACAGGCCCAGCACGCGGCGGAAGTCGCCGCGCGTGCCGGCCTCCGCCTGCAGTTGCTCGACCGTCTTGTGGCGCACCAGCTTGCCGAGGAATCCCATCGCCTGCCCCTGAGTCAAACAAGCGGCGATCATAACGAATACCTGCTGCCGTGTTGGCGCGTGCGCATGTTGCGCCGCACCTGTACACCCGCGCGCGAGGCGGGCGAACATACGTCCACGTATCCACGACCCGTCCGGCAAGCGGGCGGCGCTGGACACGACCATGACCAGGGGAATACATCCATGCTCATCCGCACCCATCGACTGGCTGCCGGCATCGCCGGTGCACTGCTTGCCGGCACGCTCGGCGTTTCATCCACCGCTTCCGCGCAGGACACCGGCCAGCCGCCGGCGCCGGCCCGCTCCGCCGCCAACGCCACTGAACTGGGCAAGATTACGGTGACCGCGCAGAGCCGCACGCAGGAAGTGCAGGACGTGCCGATCGCGATGAACATCGTCACCGCCAGGCAACTCGACATCATCGCCGCCACCGACCTCAGCCAGACCAACCTGTTCGTGCCCGGCGTGGTGGTCGATGGCAGCGACCCGACCCAGCCGACCTACCGGATGCGCGGCATCGAGACCAACGACTTCGGCATCGGCACCGACTCGGCCGTGGGCGTCTACGTCAATGGCGTCTACCAGACGCGCTCCGGCGGCGCGCTGATGGCGCTCAACGACGTGGCCCGGGTCGAGGTGCTGAAGGGCCCGCAGGGCACCCTGTTCGGTCGCAACACTGCCGCTGGCGCGATCTCGATCGTCACCAACGAACCCACCGACAAACTCGAAGGCAACGCGCGCGTCCGCTACGGCGAGTACGGCAGGCGCTACGGCGATGCCCTGCTCAACGTGCCGGTGAACCAGGACCTGGCCGTGCGGATGAGCTTCCTGGACAACCAGAGCCATGGCTACCTCAAGGATGCCGTCACCGGCCAGCACTACGGCAAGGACGACGAATGGGGCGCACGCATGGTGGCGCGCTGGCAGGTCACGCCCGACAGCACCGTGCATCTGTCATGGGACCACGATCGTCTGAAGCAGCCCTCGCGCATGGACGTGGGCCTGATCCCGCTGTCGCCCACCAACCTGTATCAGCGCGCGCCGTTCCCGGCCGATCCGTCGAGCTACTACGACCCGCGCCACGCACCGTTCTTCAACGACAGCAACGGCGGCCGCGAACGACGCCAGTACAACGGCTGGACCCTGGCTTTCGACCACGGCTTCGACTGGGGCAGCTTCACCTCGACCACCAACTACGCCGCCTACAACATCTCGCATGTCGAGGACGGCGACGGCACCAACCACATCACCACCCACCTCGACACCGGCGTGATCAGCGAGGGGCGCACGCTGTACCAGGAGTTCAAGCTCAACGGCAGCAACGAGCTGGTCGACTGGGTCACCGGCGCCAGCTATTACATGGAGCGCGCCAAACAGACCAGCCTGGCCACGGTCAACACCGACACCTACGACACGCTGGCGATCAACAGCGGCCTCGGCGCCAACTTCACCCCAGACGGCACGCTGTTCCACTACTTCGACTCGCTGCTGCAGGCGTTCGGCCTGCCCTACCGGCTGCTCGGCGACCCGTGGACCGAGACGATCAGCAACAACGGCCACTTCAACTCCCGCGCCATCTACGGTGATGCGATCTGGCATGTCACCGACAAGCTCAACATCACCACCGGCCTGCGTTATACCCATGACCGCAAATATTTCGACTGGTACACGCCGGTCCGCTACGCGCCGCAGCTCGATGCGACGGTCAGCCAGCTCGACGCCGCCGGCATTCTGGCTCTCGCGCCGCTGCTCACCGGCGGTGCGCTCAGTACCGATGCCCTGCGCGCCATCCTCACCCGGAACCAGATCTTCCCCAATGCGGTGGGACAACTGGTCAGCAAGGACAAAAGCTGGAACGACCTGAGCCCGCGCCTGGTCGCCGACTACAAGTTCACGCCGCACACGATGGGTTACGTGTCACTCGCCAGGGGCTACAAGGCCGGCGGCTACAACGGCACCGAGCCCGGATCGCAGTTCGCGCCGGAGAAAGTCTGGAATGCCGAGCTCGGCATCAAGAGCACCTTCCCCGACCAGCACCTGCTGCTGAATGCCTCGGTCTACCACTACCGCTACACCGACAAGCAGACCCTGGTGGTGGTGCCCTCCACCGACGGCCTCGGCGTGCCGACCTATCAGGTCAGCAATACCAGCCAGGACGCCACCGGCGTGGACCTGCAGGTGCAATGGATACCGGTGGACGACCTGCGGCTGGGCTTCAACGGCAGCTACATCGATTCGAAATACTCCACCGCGCGCGTGCCGGCCGGACTCGACGCCCAGGGCAATGCGCTCTATCTGGACGTCTCCGGGCAGCCGGTGGACGAACCGAAGTTCTCCTACAGCCTCAGCGGTGACTACACCTTGCACGGCGTCGCCGGTGGCGATCTGAGCTTCCATGCCAACTACGGCTACCGCGGCCGCACGCGCTGCAACGACGCCTCGATCTACCAGGGCAAGTGCGCGTTGCCGACCAACTTCGATCTGGGCCAGCCGCAGCAGCGCACTGACCTGCGCGTCGACTGGAACGCGGCGAACGGTCGCTGGGGCCTCGGTGCGTACGTGCAGAACCTGTTCGACAAGCGGTACGTCAGCGGGCTGGGCACGATCTCGCAGTCGGTGCTGGGTACGCCGTACGCCTACGTCACCCCACCAAGGATGTGGGGCGTGGAAGCCCGCGTGAAGTTCTGACCCATCCTCTGCAGCTCCCCCACTCGCGGGGGAGCTGCCCGCGGGACCGAGGGGGCTCCTGATCCCGATCGAAGACTGGCGTCAGCCTGTCGCGACGTCGTGACGCAACGAAGACGGCCGGCGCATGCCACCCAGCCACGGCAAGGCCACCGCACTGAGCCCGAACACCACCGCGATCGCCAGCGCGACATGGCCATCCAGATGGGCAAGTCCGAACCAGCGCCCGCTGAGCAGTGGCACCGTGGCGGTCGCCAGCACGCGGATGCCTTCCGCCCACCACGCCCAACGACGGCCCTCCATCAGCGCACCGATCACGCACAGGCTGGCGACCAGGTAGAGCGCGTAAAGCAGCAGCGTCGGCAGGCTGGCCGCACCGGCCATGCCGAGAAACTGCGTGGTCATGCCCAGCAGCAGTGCGAACTGCGCCAGCACGTAAAGCTTCAGTGGCCGCGACAGCGGCGGGTCGAAGCGTTCGCCGGGCATCACGAAGTCCGGCCTCGGGTAGCGCGCCGCCACGTCGGCGGGACGCCAGCCCGGCGGCTTCAGCCACACCAGCAGCTTGTCGCGCCAGCGCCGCGCGCGCCATGCGTCCTGCGCGGTCTTCCAGTACACCTCGGCGTTCGCCCACAGCGGATTCCAGCTGCGCAGCGGCGAGCGCGTGCCGTATACCGGCGGGTCGTTGGCGTCTTCCTCGACGAAGCTGCCGAACAGGCGGTCCCACACGATCAGGATGCCGCCGTAGTTGCGGTCGAGGTAGCGGTCGTTCACTGCGTGGTGGGCACGGTGATTGGACGGCGAGCAGAACACGCGATCGAACCAGCCCAGCTTGCCGATCTGCTCGGTGTGCACCCAGAACTGGTACAACAAGTCGATCAGCGCCACCACCACGAATACCTTCAGCGGCACGCCGAGCAGCGCCAGCGGCAGGTAGAACAGCCAGCCCAGCAGCGCGCCGCTGCCGGTCTGGCGCAGCGCGGTGGACAGGTTGTAGCGCTCGCTCTGGTGGTGCACCACGTGGGCGGCCCACAGGATGTTCACCTGGTGGCCCATGCGGTGCAGCCAGTAGTAGCAGAAGTCGTACAGCAGCAACGCGCCGATCCAGACCCCCAGGCTGTTTTCAGGCAACGTGAACAGTGCCAGGTGCTCGACGCACCACGCGTAGATGCCGATCGTCAGCAGCTTGCTGAACACGCCGACCAGCTGCGAGATCACCCCCAGCCCGATGCTGTTGATCGCGTCGTTGCTGGCGTAGGCGTCGCGTCCGCGCAGCTTCGCCACCAGCAGCTCGATCCCGATCAGCAGAAAGAACACCGGGGTGGCCCAGGTGATGATGAGTTCCTGCGTGTTCATGCCGCCTCGTGTTCGACCGGTACGCCCTGCACCGAGCAGGCGATCCACCACAATGCCAGATAATACGCCGCCAGCACCCACAGGCTGGCCAGCGGCACGGGGCCGCGGAAGCGGCCCCAGGCCAGCACGCTGTCGCTCAGTATGAACACCAGCGCGCCGCGCGCCGCCAGTTGCGCAGCCGCATCGCTACGTCTCGTCCGCGCCCGCGCCCATGCCTGTCCGCCCATCGTGGCCAGCACCGCCACGTAGACGATCACCGGCACGCGCAGCGACGCGCCGATCGCGCTCCACAGCAGCGCGAGGTTCGCCGCGCCATACGCCAGGCACGCCGCCAGCGGCCACGCCGGCGCGGCGAAGCGGCTGTCGGCGAGGAACGCCGCGATGAAGCAGGCGTGGGCAACGAGGAACGCCACCAGCCCCGGCACGAACAGGTCGCCCGGCAGCATCAGCAGTACGTCGCCCGCCAGCGAGGCGGCGATGCCGGCGAGTATCCAGCGTCGATAGCGCGGCGACGGCGACGGTCGCGCCTGCCAGGCCAGCAGGAAGATCAGCGCGGTGGCCAGCGGCTTGGCGATCCAGTGCAGCCACAGCCAGCCGTGGCCCGCCTCGCCCGCCACCAGCAGCGCGCCGACGATGGCCGCAGTCGCCGTAGCCGCGGTGGCGAACGCGAGCCGGCGTACGCCGGCGGGCAACGGAGAACGGAAGACCATCGCGACCATGCGGGGCACCGTGGAGGACACCCGGCCGATCATAGCCAAGGCGCCGCCGTCGTGGCGACGGCGGCGCCCGGCGTCAGCGGCGGCCGGTCAGAAGCGCACGGTGGCGGTCAGCATCGCCGCACGCGGCGCGCCCACCTGCAGGGTGGCGTACTCGCCGGTCGGGTCCGTCGCGGTGAAGCCGTTGGAACCGATCGTGCCGTAGTAGTGCTTGCCGGCGAGGTTGGTGACGTTGAGCGCCAGCTTCAGGTCCTCGGCCACGCCGAGCTTGCCGAAGTCGTACGCCGCGGCGGCGTTGAACAGCCAGTACGACGGTACTGCCCCGTCGTTGACGTAGGTGTAGTAGCGCTTGCCGGTGTAATTGGCGGACAGGCGCAGGTCCCACGCGCCCGGCGTCCAGGCGATCTCCGAGGAGAACAACTGCTTCGGGCTGTCGACCACGGTCTTGCCCCGGGTCGCCACCACGGTGGCGCCGTTGAGGTAGTCGCTGTCGTAGCGCGAGCGGTTGTACGACAGCGCGTTGTACCAGCGCAGCTCGCTGGTCGGCTTCAGGATGAAGGTCAGCTCGGCGCCGCGGCTGGTCACCGAGCCGACGTTGGCGTACGCCGACGGGCAACCCTGGATGCCGGACGAGCACTGCTGGATCGCCAGCAGGCGGTGGTCGAACTTCACGTCGTACAGCGCCAGCGAGCCTTCGAACAGTTCCTCGGCATGGCGCACGCCGGCCTCGACGGTGCGCGACTCCTCCGGCCTGAGCTTGCCGCGGATCACGTCGAACGCGGCCTGGGTGGTGGCGAACGGGCCGCTGATGCCGGCCTGGAACGCGGCGATGTTCTGCGCGTAGGAGGCGAACAGTTCGTTCTGGCCGTCCAGCTTGTAGCTGGCGCCGAGCTGCGGCAGCAGCGACTTGTCCGCGGTCAGCTCGCCGTTCGCGTAGCTGCCCACCACGGCGTGCGTGCGGGTGCGCGTCTGCGGGCTCTTGACGCCGACGTCGAGGTGCAGCCTGCCGTCGAGCAGGCTGATGGTGTCCTGCAGGTAGAGCTGGTGCGTCTCGGTTTCGTAGCGCTGGTAGAACTTGCGGATGCTCGGGTTGTGCAGGAAGTACTGGTCGTCCACCGGGCCGGCGATGAAGTAGAAGTTGCGCTGCACCGTGTGGTGGCTGTTCTCGTACCAGAAGCCGCCTTCGAGGTGGTGGTTGCCGAGGTCCCAGCCCAGCGAGGCGATCGTGCCCCAGCGATCGATGCCGTACTCGGTGGTGCGGATCGCGATCGGCGTCTCCTGCGGCGTGCCGGCGAACGAGGTCTGGTACGGCGTGAACCAGTGACCCTGGCCACGGTTGCTGTGGTAGTAGCCGGTGGCCTTCAGGCGTACGCCCTCGGCCAGGCCGAAGTCGCCGAACAGGCCGGCCAGGCTGTCGTCGCGCAGGCCGCGGCCGGCGTAGTACGCATCGTCCATGTTGTTGACGCCGCCGGTGAAGATGCCCTTCGCCGCGTTCACCGCGCGCTGCCAGTCCGGCGCGTAGTTGTCCCAGTTCCAGCCCAGCCGCTTCTGCATGTCCAGCGACAGGTCCTGGTAGTCGGTCTCGTTGCGGCTGGAGGTGTTCAGCATCGCGGCGACGTGGTTGTCGCCGAAGTCGTACACCGCCTTGCCGTTGAACTGCTGCTGCTTCTGCGCACCCTTGCCCTTCCACTTGTCGCTGTCGGCGTAGGCGCCGGACAGGTACATCGCGAAGCCGTTGTGGTCGCCGGTGTCCAGCCGCGCGTAGGTGCGCAGCGCGCTGTCGCTGCCGGCGCTCTGCGCCAGCGTCACGCCGTAGGTGCTGGACGGGTCGGCCGAGTAGAACTGTACGGTGCCGCCGAGGTTGCCGGTGGAGGCGGTGCCCAGCGCGCCGATGCCGGCGGCCAGTTCGGCGCCGCCGAGGTTCTCGGCGATCAGCGCGCGACTGATGTGCAGGCCGTTGTTGTTGCCGTAGCTCATGTCGCCGAGCGGGATGCCATCCAGCGTGAAGCCAAGCCGGGTCTGGTTGAAGCCGCGCAGGCTGATGCGGGTGGACCACTCGTAGTTGCCGAACGAATCGGCCGACTCGAAATGCACGCCGGGCAACTTCGCCAGCACCTTCAGCGGGCTGGACCCCGGCGGCAGCACCTTCACGTCCTGCACGGTGATGCGCTGCACCTGGCGCGACTCGCCCTGGCCAATCACCGAGACGGCCTCCAGCGTCCTGGTGCTGTCTGATTCCGCCGCCCCCGCCGTCGCGGCCGGGGTGGCGGCGGCCGGCGCCGGCGCATCCGCACTGGTGGCCCATGCGGCACCGCCATGCAGCACCGCAAGCAGTGCCAGCACGAGACTGGTCTTGCGGGTCGAGATCATTGGTACGGACATGCGTGAATATCCTTCGCGCAGCAGTCCGCCTGCGCGGAGCGCCACGACATCGTCGTTGAGGAAACCGCCCGCATCCCACCCAGGCGGCAGTCCATGCAAGCGTGAACGCACTTCATGAAGCCCGTCTTACGACGACATGTCATTCGTCATTTGGATGGCCGTTTGAAACGACACAAAACGGGCGCTTCAAGGCAACCGGAATCGCATCAGCGCGTGGCGACCGGCAGTGCCTTGCCCTGCGCCTGGGGCAGACGTGCGCCCAGCAGGCGCGCCAGCGTCGGCGCGATGTCGCGCATGTCGATCTCGCCGAGGTTCCTGCCCGCAGGCACGTCCTTGCCGGCCAGCAGGAAGGTCGAGCGCATCTGCGGCAGCGCCGCGTCGTAACCATGCATGCCACGATAATGACTGGCGGCAGGCAGCGGCGTCTCCGGCGTGCTCGCCATCTTGTAGCCCGGTTTGAACAGCACGAACCATTCGGCTTGCGCGGTGCCGCCCTGCGCAACCAGCTGCGGATGCCCAAGCACGTGATCGATGCCATATGCGGGGTCGTGCCGCAGCTGGTCGAGCAGCGCCGCCACCCGTGCCTTGACGCCCGCGTTGGCGGGATCGTGCAGCACGATCGCCGCACTGCCACCGTCATTCCATGGCATGGCCTGCCAGTCCGTCACCGCACCATTCTTGAACGTGACCAGGCCCGCCTCGATGAAGGGCCGGTACAGATTCACGTCCTGCTGCACGGGCAGGAATCCGTGATCGGAGACCACCGCCACCACGCCATCCGGATGCACCTGTTGCGCCGCGGCCACCAGTTCGCCAACCAGGCCGTCGATGCGTTCCAGCACCGCCCGCGACGCCGGCGTGTCCGGCCCGCTGGCGTGCTGTTCGTGATCGAGCGCCGCCAGATACACCGTCATGAAATCCGGCTTGTGCGTTTCCAGCAACTTCACCGCGAAGCGCGTGCGCGTCTCGTCGCCAGCCACACTCTCGTCGATGCCGTCGGCATAGGGACCGAGCTCCTGCTCCATCGCCGGCAGCAGGCCGGGCGTGGCCAGCGCACCCAGCAACTTGCGGTCATCGGCCGTGCCGGTGCGCCAGATCTGCGGCAGGTTCCAGTCCACCGGCGCACCCACGCTCACCGGCCAGTGCACGTTCGCGGTGGTCAGGCCTGCGGCGTGAGCGGCATCCCACAACGTCGCTACGCGGATGTCGCTGGCGTACCAGTACCAACCCTGCTGATTCTTGTTGATGGGGTCGAAGGTGAGATTGCCGCCGATGCCATGCTGATTCGGCGACACGCCGGTGATCAAGGTGGTGTGGCTGGGATAGGTCAGCGTGGGCAGCACGCCGCGCACGCCTTCGGCATGGGCGCCGCGCTGCAGGAACGCTCCGAGATTCGGCAGCTCGAGTCCGCGCTGGTGCGCCTGCAGCACGTCGATCGGGCGCAGGCCGTCGATCGAGATCAGCAGCAGTGGTGCCGCCACCGCGCGCATGGCGGGCAGCCAGGCGAGCAGCACGAAGGACAACGCAAACAGCAGACGGCGCATGCAGGTTCCAGAAGGCGGCGAAGGAGCCATGCATGCTCGGCCCGCACCACTGCATCCGCATGACAGCGCCGCGGCGGGTTCGCTCAACGGGCGTCGAGCGCCTTGCGGCCGAGTGCCGGATCGTCGGTGAAGAACGCATCGATACCGGCATCGAGATAGGCGCGGATCTCGGCGATCGAGCCGGCCGCGTTGAACGCCTTCGGATCGCTGCCCTGCCAGAAGTTTCTCGCCTGAAACTGGTTCTCCGGACGGAACGTGTAGGGATGCAGCTCCAGCTTCGCCGCGTGGGCGTCGTGCACCAGCGGCGTCGGTCGGCCGAGCGTACCGTCCTTCGCCAGCGGGATGATCGCGCGGATGTTCGGACCGATCGCATCGGCATAGGTCGCGATCGCGCGCAGGCCGGCCGGCGTGCACATTTCGCCGTAGGTCAGCCGCCCGCCGGCGGCAACCACGTCGTACGGCCGCTGGTCGGCGTCGTCGATCAGCTGCAGCAGGCGGATGTTGCGGTGACCGTTGCCGAGCTTGCCGCGCAGATACCTGAGGTTGGCGATCTCGAACGACTGGATCTCCACCGGCGCCGTGCGGGTGTACGCGTGTGCGGCGAGGATCGCCAGCACGCGGTCCTCCAGCGGCAGGCCGGCGCGCTGGAAATAGGTGCCGTGCTTGATCTCCGGGATGATGCCGATTAGCCGCCCCCGCGTCGCCGACTCGGCGGCGACGAAATCGATGATCTCGTCCAGAGTGGGGATCTGGAACGCGCCGTCGTACTGCGTGCTGCGCAGCTCCGGCAGGCGCTCGCGTGCGCGCAGCGTCTTCAGCTCGGCCAGCGTGAAGTCCTCGGTGAACCAGCCGGTGACAGCCTGGCCATCGACCGTCTTCGTGGTCTTGCGCGCGGCGAACTCGGGATGCGCCGCCACGTCGGTGGTACCGCCGATCTCGTTCTCGTGGCGCGCCACCGGCACGCCGTCCTTCGTCATCACCAGGTCCGGTTCGATGAAGTCGGCGCCGTCGGCGATCGCCTTGCCGTAGGAGGCCAGCGTGTGCTCCGGCCGCAGCGCGCTGGCGCCGCGGTGGCCGATCACCAGCACCTTCGTGGCCAGCGGTTTTTCATTCGCGTGCACGGCGAGAGGCATAGCCAGCGTTCCGGCCACCAGCAGGGAGACGAGCCAGCATAAGACTTTCATGGATGCATTCCTTCCTGCATGCCCACGTTCCATGACGGAGCGGGAGTGGGTGCGGATTCCGGTGGCGGAGGGGTCGTCAGGCAGGCGCAGCCTTGCGCCTGCCGGGACAGTAGATCGGACAGCAACCCCTGGATGCAGGCGCTGGAGAACAACGCCAGGCCAGCATGTAGGCTGCTGCGCATCAGAACTTCACGTCCAGCGTGAGAAAGCCCTGCCGCGGCGCGCTGGCATGGAACGCCAGCCGGCGACCCGTCGGATCGCCATTGGCGAACGCGCTGAGGTTCGACTCGTAGCGGCGGTCCGTCAGGTTGGTGACGTTGAGCGACAGCCGCACGTCCTTCGCGAACCAGGCCGGGCCGAAGTCGTAGCCGGCGCCGAAGTCGAACGCGGTATAGCCGCCGAAGCCCTGGTCGTTGGTATACGTGTAGTAGCGGCGGCCGGTGTACTTGCCGCGCAGGCTCAGGTTCCACGGGCCGTCGTGCCAGCTGATCTCGCTGGCCAGCATCTTCTGCGGCGTATCGACGGTGATCTTGCCGCGGGTAGGCACCAGCGCACCGTTCTGCGTGTAGTTGTTGTCGTAGGTGGAGCGGTTGAACGAGGCCGAGTTGTACCACTGGACGTGATCGAACGGTTTCCAGATGAAGGTGAGCTCAGCACCGTGGCTGCTCACGCCGCCGACGTTGTAGAAGCGCGTGGTGCAGGCCGGGGTGGTGCCCTGCTGGATGCTCGAACACGGGTTGAGCGAGAGCAGGCGGTTGTCGAACTTCACGTCGTACAGCGCGACGGAGGCCTCGAACGCCTGCTGGGTGATGCGATAGCCGCCCTCGATCGTACGCGACTGCTCGGGCTTGAGGTTGCCGCGGCTGGCGTCGAACGAGGCCTGCGTCACCTGCAGCGGGCCGCCGGCGCCACCGCCCTGGAAGGCGGCGATGTTCTTCGCATACGAAAGGAACACTTCCTGCCCGGCGGCCAGCTTGTAGCCGAGGCCGAGCTGCGGCAGCAGCGACTTGCCCGCCTTCAGCGCACCGTTCGCCACCGGCGCCTCGACCGCCACACCGACCGTCTCGCCCGCGCTCATCGTGGTGTGCGGGCTCTTCACGCCCACGTCCACACTGAGCCGGTCGTCGAACAGCTTGAAGCTGTCCTGCAGATAGGCCTGGCGGGTGGTGATCACGTAGTCCTGGCTGAACAGGCGGCGGTTCGGGTTGGGCAGGAAGGTGTCGTCGTTGATCGGGCCGCCGATCCAGTAGAAATTGCGTTCCACGTGGTGGTTGTTCCGCTCGTACCACACGCCGCCTTCGAGATGATGCGCACCCAGCTCCCAGGCCAGCGAGGCGATGCCGCCGGTGCGGTTGATCGTGTAGTTGGTGCTGCGGATCGAGATCGGCAGCTCCTGCGGCGTGCCCGGATACGACTTCTGCCCCGGCGACCACCAGTGGCCCTGGCCGGCGTCCTCGTGGTGGTAGACCTGCGCATGCACGGTTACGCCGTCGCTGGGGAAGAAGTCGCCGGCGAGGTAGTACAGGTCGTCGTTGCGCAGCGCACGGCTCTGGTAATACGCATCGTCGATGTTGTCGACGCCGCCGGAAAACGCGCAGCGTGGATCCTTCACGCCCTTGATGGTGTACGCCGGTGCACAGTACGCCGCGGCCAGCGCGCGCTTCCAGTCCGGCGCATACAGGTTCCAGTCCCAGCCCAGCCCGCGTGCCATGCCGCTCTTCGAGAGATAGGCGTAATCGGCCTGCGAGGTGCGCGAGGTATCCGCGAATGCGGTGATCCGGCCGCCGTCGAACTGGTACACCGCCTTCGCGTTGAACTGTTTCGTTGTGGTCGGCGAACTCGGCGGTGCCCACATGTCCGCAGTGGCGCGGATGCCGGACAGATACATCGAGAAGCCGTGCCAGTCGCCGGTATCCAGGCGCAGATAGGTGCGGCGATTGTTGTCGCTGCCGACGGTCTGGCCGAAGCGGCCGCCGAATGTCGTCGCCGGATCGTCCGAGTAGTACTGGATCGAACCGCCGAGGTTGCTGGTGGATGCCGTGCCGAGCCCGCCAATGCCCTGCGCCAGCTCGGCGCCGCCGAAATTCTCGGCGATCAGCGCGCGGCTGATGTTGAGGCCGTTGTAGTTGCCGTAGGCATTGTCGCCGAGCGGCAGGCCGTCCAGCGTGTAGCCGAGGCGGGTGGTGTTGAAGCCGCGCAGGCTGATCGTCTGCGACTCCTCGTTCGCGCCGAACGCATCATTCGACTGCACGTTCACGCCAGGCATCCGGTTCAACACCTTCTGGATGCTGGTACCGGCCGGCAGCACGGCCACGTCCTTCGCGGTGACACGCTGCACCTGGCGCGTCTCGCCCTGGCCGATCACCGACACCGATTCCAGCGTGCGGGCCTGGTCGGCGGTGGCATCCGGCCCTGCCGCTGGCGTGGTGTTGTCGAGCGGTGCGGCGATCGCCACGCCGTTGAGCGCGGCGAACAGCGCCAGGGCGAGACCGGTTCTGCGGCAAGAGCGTTCGCTGACGGACATGCGCGTGCATCCTCTGCGCAGCCTCCCGCGATCGCGGGGAGCCACGGCATCAATGTGGGGAATGGGAGAATGGCCGCCCTGAGCGACCGTACGCACAAGCATGGACGTGCTTTGTGTAGGGAGCCTTACAGCCGAATGTCAGTTTTTCGGATGAACGTCCATACGGTCGGCGCGAACTCGGCGCCGCGTGCACGCGAACCCGCGCGGGCTGACGCTCAGCGCCCGTCGGGCGCCTTGCGCCCGATCGCCGGATCGTCGGTGAAAAACGCGTCGATGCCGGCATCGAGGTAGGCGCGGATCTCGGTGATCGAGCCCGCCTCGTTGAATGTCTTCGGATCGCTGCCCTGCCAGAAGTTCTTCGCCTGGAAATGGTTCTCCGGGCGGAACGTGTAGGGGTGCAGTTCCAGCTTCGCCGCGTGCGCGTCGTGCACCAGCGGCGTCGGCGCACCTAACGTGCCGTCCTTCGCCAACGGGATGATCGCGCGGATGTTCGGACCGATCGCGTCGGCATGGGTCGCGATCGCGCGCAGCCCGGCCGGCGTGCACATCCCGCCGCAGGTCAGCCGTCCGCCGGCGGCGGCACGGGCGAGGCGCCGACTCTGCCGGCCGCATGTGTAACGGTTTTTACAGCGCCGTGGCGGTCGCGGCGGAGCCGAGCTTCAGCCATTGCTGCCAGTCCGGTCGATCCACCGGCACGCCGTCGGCGTTGCAGCTGCCGAGCCGACACAGTTCGGCGCGCAGCCGCGGCGTGTGCTGCACCATCACGTGGAAGATCACGTTCTGCTCCAGCTCGCCGTGGAACGCCGCGGCGCCGGGGCCGCTGGCGAAGATCGCCACGTCCTCGCCGCCGTGCGTCTCGGCCTTCAGCGGCACGGTCGCTTCCTGCATGTAGTTGGGGTCGGTGGTGTCCAGCTGACGCAGGTCGGGCCGGCCCTTGCCGATCGCCTCGTACTCGCGCGGGTTGTGCGGGTAGCGCTTGCTGCCTTCCGGCTGCCGTTCGCTGGCGCCGGTGTAGCCAGGGCCGTTGGCGAAGCCCAGCGTGGTGTACGGCAGGCCGGTGGCGTCGCGCGCCAGGCCCGGCGCGCTTTCGTCGTCGTAGCTGTCGGTGTGGCCGGTCACCTTGCCCAGGATCGGATTGCCGCGGCGCGGGTAGCCGGCGAAGGTCATGGTGTGGCTGTGGTCGGCGGTGACCACGATCAGCGTCTCGGCCGGGTCGGTGTGCTGCAGCGCGGCCTGCACCGCGTCGGCGAAGGCGATCGTCTCGTCCAGCGCGCGGTACGCGTTGCCGGCGTGCAGCGCGTGGTCGATACGGCCCCCCTCGACCATCAGAAAGAAGCCGTTCGGGTTGCGCTTCAGCACCTCGATCGCGCTGGCGGTCATCTCGGCCAAGCTGGGCTCGCCGGCCTTGTCGTGCGCGCGCTCGTGCTCGTAGTTCAGGTGCGAGGGCTCGAACAGGCCGAGCAGGCGCGGCGTTTTCGCCAGGTCCAGCGCCTTCAGCTGCGCCGCGTTCCACACGTACTTGCCGTCCGGATGCCTGGACGTCCATTCGCCGATCAGGTCGCGGCCGTCGAGGCGCTGGCCCACGCTGGTGGCGTATTCCGGATCGTCCGCGCCGGCCGGCATGAACTCGGTGCGGCCACCGCCCATCGCCACAGTGAGGCCGCCGGCGACCGGGAAATCGATCAGCTGCGCGGCGAAGTCCTTGCAGCCGGCGGCCTTCGCCGCCTCGCTGAGGTCGGCGTCCACCTCCCAGTTGCGCTCGGGCAGGTGGCCGTAGGTGGCGGCCGGGGTGGCGTGGGTGATCCGCGTGGTGGTGACCGCGCCGGTGGCCATGCCGGCCGAGGCCGCCAGCTCCAGCGCGGTGACCAGCTCCTGTCCGCGGCTGCCGGCGCAGTCCTGCCGCTTCGGCAGCTGCGACACGCCGATGTAGCCGGCGCGGGTCTTCACCCCGCTCATGATCGCGGTCATGGTGCCGGCCGAGTCGGGCGTCTGCTGGTCGGTCTCGTAGGTGCGGCTCAGCGCACTGAACGGAAACTTCTCGAAGCTCAGCCGGTAGCTCTCGCCGTCCACGCCGGCACGCTCGCCGGCCAGCACGTGCGCGGCGGCGATGGTGGGGATGCTCATGCCGTCGCCGAGGAACACGATCACGTTCTTCGCGCGCTGGCCGCCCGCCTTCGCCTGGGCGGAAGCCAGCGCCGCCTGCGCCGCGCCGCTACGGAACCACCACGACGGCGTCTCGCCCTGCGGGCGCTGGATAGCGGGCACCGCGATCGACGACGTGGCGGCGGGTGCCACGGATGGCAGCTGGCTGGCGCAGGCGCCTAGCGCGGAAAGCATGGCGCCCAGCAGAATCGGGCGCGCGGCGAACGGGAAACGGGGCATAGGGATCTTCCGGGCTGTTCCGTGCGGGCGTCCACGCGGATGGCCTGGGATCCTAGCCGGAGCATGCGAACGTTTCGTGGCAACGGCGCGGTCGCGCCTAGGAGCGTGGGCGGCAGAAACACAAGCGGCTGCGGCTGCGCCGTTTTGGCCACCTTCCGCGCCGATTTTTGGCCATAGAACCACTATGGGCCGGCAAACCGTCACGCAAGCTGGCTCAAAACGGCTTTGCCTCGCCTGCTTGGTTTCTACCGCCCACGCTCCTAGGGCACGCCTCAATCCCTGCGATGCGCCCGCTTGCCGTACATCCGGCGGTACACCGCGCTCACCCGCTGTTCCAGCGCGCCGCCTTGCTGAGCCTGCTCGAACGCTTCGTTGAGCTGCTTCTCGGCGGCATGCAGGTCGCGCAGGAACCGGCGGTCGTCGCTCGACAGGCCGCAGTCGGCCATCTGCCGCTCCAGGCTGGCGCCGGCTTTTTCCGGGGGTGGCGGCTTGCGCGCGTTCATATGTCGGGCAAAGCAAGACACCTGCCAGTGCCGTCAGGCCCGCCGGTACGCGGCCCGTGCCCCGCGCCTGGGCGTCTTCACGGCCGATCGGGGCGCAAACTGCCGCTGCCGGTCAGCCGCGGCCAGCGCGCCTACTCGTACACGTGCAGCCGGCCGATGGTCCAGGCGTGGTAGGACGCGAGCAGGCCCGGCACGGCGCAGTCGTCGTACAGGCCGTGGCAGCGTTCGCGCAGCTCGATGGCCGCGGTGAAGTAGGCGTCGGTGGGTACGCCGGCGGCCTGTAGCACCATGCTGGGCAGGAACGCGATGTCGAGCAGCGGGTACTGCGGCAATGGCGGTCCGGCGAAGTTGCTTTTCAGCATGTAGTAGGTGAGGTAATCGCGGTAGGGCCGCAGCGCGGGCGGCAGCCGGCGCGGCAGGTCGCGGATCAGGCCGTTGAACGACGGCTGGTGGTCGCCGAAGTGCAGCAGCACGGTGGCCTGCGGGCGGTCGAGGAAGCTGTGCTCCAGCGCACGCATGGCCAGGTCGGAGGCATGCAGGCGCGCGAGATAGGTGTCGAAGTTCAGCGCCGTGTCGGGCGGCAGTCCGCGCAGCAGGTTGCGGTACGGCCGCGGCAGCCTCGCCATCGGCTGGTGGTCGTGCGGGCCGTGCTGGTTCAGCGTCAGGATCATCAGGAATACCGGCTGCCCCGGTTTCTTCACCTTGTCGTAGATGCGCCTGGCGGCCGCGAACATCTGCGCGTCACTCTCCTCCCACTCCTCCAGGCCCAACTCGTCGGCGCCGTACAGGTGGTCGAAACCGTAGGCCTGGTACGCGTTGCGGCCGTTGATGAAGTCGGCATTGGTCGGGTAGATGCCGATGGTGAGGTAGCCGAGCCGGCGCAGCTGCAGCGCCAGCGCATCGTGCACGTTCGGCGCCAGCACGTACGGCGCGTACATGCCGCCGGGGCCGAAGATGTCCTGCGGCATGCCGGTGAGCGCGGCGAACTCGCTGACCCAGGTGCCGCCACCGAAGGTATGCACGCGCAGCATGCCGTGCGCGCGGGTGCGCGCATCGGCACGGAACATCGCGGCCCGGCACGGCGGCACGCTGCAGGCGTCGTAGACCGACGGGTCGAACGTACTTTCTTCCAGCACCTGCACGATGTCCGGGTACGGTGGCGGCATGCGGCCGGGCGCACCGGTGGCGGTGGCGCCCCAGTCCGGCTCGGCCACCGCGTCGTCGGCCATCGCCGGCAGCTCCACGTCGGCGTCGTGCAGGTTGACGAAGAAGTTGGTCAGCTGCGCATCGTCGGACATCTTCTGCCAGGCGTTGCGCGAGTGCACCTGCGCGAACGGCCCGGCGGGCAGCATGCACAGCCACAGCGCCAGCGCGCTCAACGCGGCACCGCCGAGGCGCATGCCGGCGCCGCGCCGCGGCGGCGGCCGCTCCAGCACCCGCCAGTCCCAACGCCATACCAGATACAACAGCGGCGGCAGCAGCACGCCCAAGACGAGCCCCACCGTATACAGGTGCGGATAGTGGCGCAGCGTATCCAGCAGGCTGCTGTGCACGTAATAGATGAAGTCCGACGGCATCAGCTGCGAGTCGAGATAGCGCAGCTTCAGCACCGCCACCGACTTCAGCAGCAGGAACAACCCGCCGCCGACCAGCAGCGCCATGCCAAAGCGGCCGAACGCGAACAGCAGCACGCCGAACGTGCACAGCATCAGCCCGAGGATGAAGCCGCGCTGCAGCGGCAACGGCTCCTGCCACGCCGTGAGCGCGATGCAGGCGGCGAAGAAAACCAGCGCGCACAGCACCACCGCAACTGCCCGTGTGGGGTGCAACGAGATTCGACGCATGGCTGGAAGTCCCCCCGCGGGACCGCTGTCATCCTGGTGACATCTTACGGTCTTGCAGGTGTCACGCGCTGCGGCGCCGGCGCGCCGTTCCACGGGCGTTGAGCTTGGCGGCGTGGCCGGGGCCAGGGCCGCGACCGGAGCAATGCGCAAGCACCCGGTCACCCCGATCTGCTAATTTCCGCGATCCGAACCCGCCTTTCCCACGGACTCCCATGTCGCCTCGCCCGTTGCCGCTCGCCACCCCGCTGCTCGTCCTCGGCGCCGCCCTGCTCGCCGGCTGTTCCAGCCTGCCCTGGGCGGCCGGCAAGACGCCCGACGGCGCCCGCGCGAGCGTGGCGATCCTGGAAACCACCGACGTGCACGCGAACGTGCTCAGCTACGACTACTACAAGCTGAAGCCGGACCCCTCGCTAGGCTACGAGCGCACCGCCACGCTGATCCGCCGCGCCCGCACCGAGTTTCCCAACACCTTCCTGTTCGACAGCGGCGACACCATCCAGGGCAGCGTGCTGGCGGACTACCAGGCGTTGGTGAAGCCGGTCGCCTGCGACCAGGAGCTGGCCATCTACCAGGCGATGGACGCGATGGGCTACGACGGCGGCACCGCCGGCAACCACGAGTTCAACTACGGCCTGCGCTTCCTGTCGCAGGTCACCGGCACGCCGATGAACGTGGACGGCGGCCACCACGACCGTTGCGCCGGCCCGCGCTTCCCGCTGGTGCTGGCCAACGTGTACAGCGCGCGCGACGGCAAGCCGATCTTCCAGCCGTGGACGGTGGTCACCCGGCAGATCGAGGCCTACACGCCCGACGGCAGCAAGATCAAGGTGCCGCTGAAAGTCGGCATCATCGGCTTCACCCCGCCGCCGATCATGGACTGGGACAAGCAGAAGTTGGCCGGCAAGGTCACCGTCAGCGGCGTGGTCGAGGCCGCGCGAAAGTACCTGCCCGAGCTGCAGGCGCAGCACCCGGACCTGGTGGTGGCGATCCTGCACGGCGGCCTGAACACCGCGCCGTACACCCCGGACATGGAAAACGCCGGCTGGTATCTGGCCGGCGTACCCGGCATCGACGCGCTGCTGCTCGGCCACTCGCACACGGAATTCCCCGGCCCGTACTACGCCGGCATGAAGGACGTCGACGCACGGCTCGGTTTCGTGCGCAACGTACCCGCGGTGATGGGCGGTTTCTTCGGCAAGGACCTCGGCGTGATCCAGCTGGTGCTGAACCGCAAGGGCGGCCGCTGGGTGGTCGACCTGGACAACACCCACAGCGAGGTGCGCCCGATCTGCAAGACGAAGCACGATTGCGTGCCGGCCGACCCCGCGATCGCGCCGCTGGTGCGGCAGGCGCACGAGGCGACCATCGCCTATGTCAACACGCCGATCGGCGAAAGCGCGCTGCGCCTGAGCAGCTACTTCGCCGACGAGGGCAACATGACCGCGCTGGCGCCGGTCAACGCCGCGCAGATCGACTACGTGCGCCGCGAACTGCCGCGCACGCACCCCGAGCTGGCGAATCTGCCGGTGCTGGGCGCCGCCGCCGCCTTCCGCACCGGCTTTGGCGGCCCCGACGACTACACCGACGTCGCCCCCGGCCCGCTCACCATGCGCAGCGCCGCCGACCTGTACTTCTACCCGAACACGCTGGCCGCGGTGAAAACCGACGGCGCGGGAGTGAAGGCGTGGCTGGAAGAATCCGCCAAGCGCTTCAACCGCATCGACCCGGCGAAAAGCGGCGAGCAGGCGCTGATCAACAGCCGCTTCACCGGCTACAACTTCGACCAGATCCAGGGCGGCATCCACTACGTCATCGACGTCTCCAAGCCGGCCGGCCAGCGCATCACCACGCTGACCTTCCAGGGCAAGCCGATCGAGCCGACCCAGCCGTTCATCGTGGTCACCAACAACTACCGCGCCAGCGGCGGCGGCCACTTCCCCAGCCTCGACGGCAGCAACATCGTGCTGGCCGCGCCGGACGGCACCCGCCAGATACTGGCGAAGTGGCTGGAGAGCAGGCAGCGGATCGGCGCGAAGGACCTCGAACCGATGTCATGGACCTTCGCCCCGCTGAAGACCCGCGGCCCGGTGGTGTTCACCGGCGCCAGCGGCAAGCAGGATGTGGCGCGCGCCGCCGGGCTCGACAACATCCGCCAGTTGAAGGATCACGGTGACGGCACGGCGACGTATGCCATCGACCTGTCGCGTTGAACGATGCGTTTTTGTAGGGCGGGCACTGCCCGCCGCCCTGGCTTTCTGCTGAGTGCCGCAACGCATCAAGAGCAAGAGCTTTCGTCCTCCTGCGGAGGCCGAGGTTCTTCTCTTTTGCTTGTCCCAGTACTGTCCGGGGAAAGCGCACGCGGAGCTTGGTAAACGGTTGATCTGAGGGCAGTAACCGACGCTTTCCGGGTGTTAGCGATTTCAACCCGGTTTGCCTCAGGCTGGACGACGTCACCTCGGAGGACGTCGTCATGCATGAAGGGCGCTTTGTGTTTACGCAGCTCATGCAGCATCTGCCGATGCATACGTTTCGTCGCCTCGTTGCCAAGTTCGATGGCAATCGTTATGTGAAGCGATTCGCGTGCCTCGATCAGTTCCTGTGTATGGCCTTTGCTCAACTCACCGGACGCGAAAGCCTGCGCGATATCGAGATCTGTTTGCGCGCTCATCAGGCCAAGCTCTATCACTTGGGCATTCGTGGGCATGTAGCACGCAGCACACTGGCCGATGCCAATGAACAACGTGACTGGCGCATCTATGCCGAGTTCGCGCAAACCCTGATCGCCACGGCGCGCCGTCTCTACGTCAACGAACCGCTCGACGTCGAATTGGCACACACTGCCTATGCGCTCGACTCCACCACGATCGAGTTGTGCCTGTCGGTGTTCCCGTGGGCGCGGGCGATGCATCCCGGCCGCGGTGGATTGAAGGTACATACGCTGCTCGACATTCGCGGCGCAATCCCTACGGTCATCAGCTTTTCCGAGTCCCGCCAGCACGATGTCCACATGCTCGACGAGCTCGTGCCTGAACCTGGCGCGATCTATCTGATGGACCGCGCCTATCTCGATTTCGAGCGGCTCTATCGATTCCACTGCGAAGGTTCCTTCTTCCTGATGCGCACCAAGAAGAACCTCCGAGTGCGGCGACGCTACTCCCATCCGGTGTCTGATCGCACGCTCATCGGTTGCGATCAGACCGTCGTGTTGACACGGGACGTCGTCCGCAAGAAATACCCTGGCCCGCTACGCCGTGTACGCGTGCGTGACACCGACAGCGGTCAGTCCATCGTCTTGCTGACCAATCACTTTGTGCTTCCTGCGGCGACCATCAGTGCCCTGTATCGCCACCGTTGGCAGATCGAAATTTTCTTCAAATGGATCAAGCAGCACCTGCGCATCAAGGCGTTCTTCGGCACCTCGCCCAACGCAGTGAAGACGCAGGTCTGGATCGCCGTCGCCGTCTACGTGCTGATCGCCATCGTGCGCAAGCGTCTCCAGCTGACGACTTCACTCTATGAACTTCTACAGATTCTGAGTGTGACGTTGTTCGAGCAAACCCCGCTGGAATGCGCCTTGCGGCGGCAGGAACCACAGCTTTCTGCCGACGACGACGCTAACCAACTGATTCTATTTCCGGATTAACCGGACAGTACTGGCTTGTCCAAAAGAGAAGTACCCAAGAGAAAACGCCCCCCCGCTTCCGCGCCTTGCGGACATCCTGTCCGCAAGGTCCGCGTTCGGGCTCCGGGGTTTGTCGACAGGGCATCCTGCCCTGACGCCAAACTGGTCGGCATCCATGCCGACCACCCTGCGGGCTGATCCTCCACCCGCCCGCCGCTGCAGAGGGGCCCCGGGTAGAGCAGCGGGCCATCGTGGCCCGCACTCTTCAGAAGATCCAAAACCTCGCCACCTGCGCCTTTGATGCAGTTGGCAGTTGCCGCCCTTCACGTCACGCGTGCGAAAAACGTCTCGCGCTGCGCACCTTGAGTCGACCTCAGGACCGGCTTGCAGGAGATCCGCCACAGTACTGACTTGATCGGCCCAAAGGGTCTGCTCTCGACCCAAAGCGGACTGCTGCGGCTCTGATCGGCGGCGTAAGTTACTCCTAAGTCGGAAAGGGGGCGCCGGTGCTTTCGAGCTTGCGTGCGATCTGCGTCGCCCGGAATTGGCACGATTCGTGGCCTCTTGCCAACCAGCCACGCTAGTGCGACTCAAGCCGTGGAGGCCTGCTTCCGCGCGCCTCAGGTTTCGAGAAGTGCGACTAGCGACGCCCCCACAAACCAAGCCGAGGTCCCTCGGAATGCCACGGAAGCGGCCACCGCGTGCAAGAGTGCCACGTGGGGTGGAGGGAAGCGGCGGTGAATCGGAGCACCTGTCTCCCCCTGCAGCACCACGATCCCACTGGCCAACCACGTTGCCTGCACCGCGGTGACGCAACCGGGCCTCAGGATTTCCTACCCCATTGAGCGCGCTAGTGCGACGTTTGGGCCATCTGCGCCCGCAGCGTCAGGCCGTGCTTGACCTCAGCGTAGAAGTTGTAGGTCTGGTAGCTCGCCCTTCTTAGAAAACTAAGCCGAGACAAGAATTCCGTCGGCTCGCTCACGCCATCAAGCAGGACGAGCAGCTGCGGCGCACTCAAGAACCAGCAGGCGAAGAACGGGTTCCGCTTCTCGAGGCCCAAGTCGTTCCACGAGCCCAAATGATCGATCAACGCTGGCAGCGTCTTGTAGTTCAAATCCTTAAGCGTCTTCTTGTGCAGCTTCTGCGCCTCGCTGTCGATCGCGTTGTACCGCGCTGGAAGGATCTGCTGAAGCAGCTTGCTTAGTGCCGTACGGTCCTGGAAAACGCCAAAGTCGAACAAGGCTACGGCGATACGGTCGACGTCCTGTTCCTGCCACGTCAAGTCGTGGTTGGATTCGGCCAGGTGGAGTTTCTTGTCCCGCCGCAATTGCACCTCATGGCCCATGGCTTGCTCTTGCGCAGCGATGGCACTGGCCGCGAGCGAGACAATGACGTCCACGTCACTGCCGGCGTTGGCGTTTCGCGTCAGGGGCTTGGCCTTGGACTCAAGAAACACTAGATGCCCGGCTTCGTCGATCACCTGGTCGCATTCGCCGTCGATGCCCGCTTGGGTGACGTACTGCCCGGTGTAGGTGGTGATGCCGTGGGCAGCCAACTCATGCCGCACAAGATTTTCCAACCCCCTGCCGACGATCTCGCTTTGGAACTGTCCCTTCTCGATATCGCGCAACGCGGAAATGACGGCCTCGACGAAGGCGACACCAGCCACGGACTTATCAAGAACGACGAACTTGCCGCCGTTCAATGGCAGCAACGGTTTGAAGTACAGGTTGTTTCCCGTATCCGGTCCGCCGTCGGACTGCTTGGCCGTTCGACCCGTGGGCCGGGAGAACAGGCGGCTAGGACCCCCCGGCGGATGGGACAGGACGCTGAGGATGATGTCCTTGGCAACCGCCCTGGTTACGCCTGGCACCGACCGGCTGACGTCACCGACGTCTAAGGTAACCGGGCCGCACCGGTCGCCGATGCACTGGTAGATGCGCTCAATCACCGCGTAGACGTCGCTTAAGGTCCAGCCGGCGCCGTAGGGTCTGTCGGACGGAATCTTGTATAGCAACGGCCGTAGGATGCGGACCACGTCCGTGGGACGGAGCTGGGGAAAGGTATAAATCGTGTCATACAGCGCCCGACGTGCGAGCGAGTCAGGCAACTCGTCCGTCGTCAGGGATTCGAAGATCGGCGGCGAGTAGTCCTGCACATCGTGCAGGGCCGCATAGTCTGTCGCCAGGGCGACCAGTTCGTCCCAGGCAACCTGCGGGTCGGTCGAGCGGGCCTTTTCATACAGGTGCTTGCCCGCCAACGCCAGCAGGTAGCCCCACGGAACGTCCAGCGACATCGGGCGACCCACGTGAATCTTGCGCGTGATCAAGTAGCGCGCGAGCGGGGCGTCGTATGTCGATTGCACGGTCTGGAATATCTTGCGGGCTACGCTCAGCCCGCCCAAAGCACGGACCAGCTCTTCGATACGTGCGACCAGCCGATCGTCATCGGCGTTCGACACACCCAACCGGTCCCCGTGCTGCTCTATAGCGTATCCGCGCTCCCGCAGTCGGCGGGCCGCCTTGCCGACGCCGAACTCGCGTGGGTAGTGTCGCTCCAGATCATCGCGTGGGTGCGCGAAGCGCGCTTTGACGCAGATTGCCGCGGCCAGCGCCTGCCAGTCGATCGCGGCACCCGTCTTGCGTCCGGTCGCGGCCGGCATGCAGTACATGTACCCGTCGATGACGTCGAATAGCCAATCGAGTGGCGTGTCAAAGATCAGGCTGGCGTGGATTAGCTGCGTGCGAAGAGAGACGAGGTGGGTTCTTACTCCGCGGGAATCCGGCGCCGACAAGGCCTCTAAGTGCTGCTGGATCTTCTGACTGCACTGGGACGTGCCCATGCCTTCGGGCGTGATGTCGATGGCGCGAAGTTGCTCCGGGGTGTCCTTGCCGCCGTGCAACCGGTCAAAGTCTTCGATCAGTTGTCGCAACTCGTTGAGATTGGGCTTGGGCGCAGCTGTATCCATGAAGGTCTCTTGACGACGCGCTGAAGGCGGTCTTGTAGTCGGGGCGATTATGCCGCCGACGAGCCTTACCGCTCGGTTGTCCGCTTTTGGCCGAACCGAGACATTTGCCGCATTGAAAAGTCCCGCTTGCGGCGGGACTCTTTCGCTTCTGGTTTTACGGCTTTCGCGACCGCGCAGCGGTCGCGCACCGAGTGCGCGCCAGGATGGCGCGCTGCTCTACCGGGGCCCCTCTGCAGCGGCGGGCGGGTGGAGGATCAGCCCGCAGGGTGGTCGGCATGGATGCCGACCAGTTTGGCGTCAGGGCAGGATGCCCTGTCGACAAACCCCGGAGCCCGAACGCGGACCTTGCGGACAGGATGTCCGCAAGGCGCGGAAGCGGGGTGTCGTTTTCTCTTGGGTACTTCTCTTTTGGACAAGCAAAAGAGAAGTACCTCGGCCTCCGCAGGAGGACGAAAGCTCTTGCTCTTGAACCACCCGGGTCACTGCGGCCGGACAAAAAACCTACGACAGTTGCGCCATGCAGTTGTCTTGAGAAGTAAAGCGCGTCGGCAGTTCGCTGCCGAAGCCGCCGTGCCGCCTCAGCGGATCAACACGAACACCGTGACGATCGCCAGCAGCGCCAGCGGATACAGGCTGGCGCGGTCGAACAGGCGCGCCGCCTGGCGGCCGTCCAGCGTGCGCGCGAGGCGGATCGCCGGCAGCAGCAGCAGGCCGGCGCCGGCGGCGACGATGGCCAACTGGAACGGCCAGCCGCCATCGAGCGGCGACAGACGCGGCAGCAGCGCACTGGCGAGCACGGCCAGGCCCAGGCAGACCACCACCAGCACGCCCGCCGTGCGCAGGTCGAACACCAGCGGAATGGTGCGCGCGCCGATGCGGCGGTCCTCTTCGATGTCGTTCCAGTCGGCCGGAATGTTCTGCCCGCCGATCTCCCACAGCATCAGCCACGCCAGCAAACCCAGCAGCCCAGACCACGACGGCTCGGGAATGACCGCGAACACCGCGGCGATCGGCCCGGCCGACTTGACCAGGCCGCTGACCACGGTGCGCCACCAGGTGACCTTGAGCAGCTTGACGTAGACCACTTCCAGCGCCGCGGCGGCGAACACGATGACGAGGATCCGCGGGTTCAGCAGCCAGGTGCCGAGCACGGCCAGCGCGAACCAGCAGCCGAACCACGCCAGCGCGCCCTTCATGCTGATCAGGTTCTGCGCCAGCGGGTAGCGCATGGCGGAAGCCTCGACCGCGTAGCCCGGGGTGATCCCGCCGGCGACCTTTTCCTTGTCGTCCTTCACCCCGATCAGGTCGTTCAGTGCGTAGATGGCCGTATAGCCGGCCAGCGCGGTCGCCAGGGACAGCGCCAGCACCCGCCACGAGGGGAAGTGCCCCAGCCACAGCAGCGCGACGAAGCCGGGCATGGCGATGTCGAGCACGCCGTGGAAGGAGCGCGACAAGGCGAGAAAGCGCCGCATGGGTTTCAGCCCTTCCTGACGAAGCAGGCCATGTAGTTGATGTCTTCGCGGTTCGGCGCGACCCGGAAGCGGCGCGTCAGCGGGTTGTACATGAGGCTGTCCACCGCCCTGAATTCGAGCCCCGCCGCACCGGCCCACGCGCGCATCTCCACCGGCCGGATCAGCTTGCTGTAGTGGTGCGTGCCGCGCGGCAGCAGGCCGAGAATGTACTCGCCGGCCACGATGGCGAAGGCGAACGCCTTGAACGTGCGGTTGATGGTGGAGAAGAACGCCACGCCGCCCGGCTTGAGCAGGGCCGCGCAGGCGGCGATGACCTGCTCCGGATGCGGCACGTGCTCGAGCATCTCCATGCAGGTGACGGCGTCGAAGCTGCCGGGCTCATCGCGCGCGAGGATCTCCGCATTGAGCTCGCGGTAGTCGATGGCCAGCCCGCCGCGTTCGGCATGCTGGCGGGCGATGTCCAGCGACAGCCGCGACAGGTCGATGCCGGTCACCCGTGCGCCGGTTTTGGCCAGCGCCTCGGCCAGGATGCCGCCGCCGCAGCCCACGTCGACGATACGCGGCGCCGGTGCGCCGATGCGGTCGGTGATGAAGCGCAGGCGCAGGTCGTTGATCGCGTGCAGTTGCCCCATCTTGCCGTGCGGGTCCCACCACAGCTGGGCGATGCGGTTGAAGTGGGCGATTTCCCCGGCGTCAACATTCGGCGATTCGGTCATGGCTGCTCGTGGTCCGCTGGTTCAAGGTATGGATGGAGGCTTCGATTTCCGCGCGCGCGATGTCGTTGACGAACACGCACTCGCCCAGCCCCGCAGGCAACGGCACGCGCTGCAGGCCGTTGCGGTGCTCGACGCGATCGAGCAGCGACTGCCACATCAGTTCGGCGTCGAGCAGGGCGAGCTCGGGGGCGAGCTGCAGGCGCTCGACCAGGGCGAAGATGCGGCCGGCCGCGGCCGCGTCGAGCAGGCCGCGCCGAAGCGCGATCGCGGTCGACACCAGGATGTCCAGCAGCACCGCCTCGCCGTGCAGCAGGTCGTCCCCGTAGCGGGTTTCCAGGCCGTAGCTGAAGGTATGGCCGAAGTCGACCTTGCGCGCCAGCTCTTCCTCGTGCAGGTTCGGCGCCAGCTCTTCCAGCATGCCGCCGATGGCGCGGTCGAGGATCTCCCCGCCGCGCGCATCCTGGAAGGCGCTCGCCAGCGATGCGGCACCGTGGCGTTCCAGCAGACCGAACAGCGTGGCGTCACGGATCACCGCCAGCTTGACGATCTCGCACACGCCGTTGCGCAGGTGTCGCGGCGGCAGGCTGCGCAGCAGGCTGCGGTCCAGCAGTACCCGGCGCGGCGGCTCGAAGTTGCCCAGACGGTTCTTGTGGTCGTTGAAGTTGATCCCGGTCTTGATCCCGACCGCCGCGTCGACGTAGCCCATCAGCGTGGTCGGCACCTTGATGTGCGGCACGCCGCGCCGGTAGCTGGCCGCCGCGTAGCCGACTACGTCGGTCAGCACGCCGCCGCCGATGGCGATCACCGGCTCGTCGCGGCGATGGATCGGGAAGCCGTCCAGCTCGCGCAGTACCGAAAGCCACGCGTCCAGCGTCTTGCCGCCCTCGCCGCCCGGCAGGGTGATGATGCGCGCATCGACCTGGTGCTGGGCGAAATAGGCGCGGATGCGTGCGCCGTGATGCGCGTGCACGCATTCGTCGACCACCACGAAGCGGCGCCCGTCCCGCACGCGGCCCATCGACAGCAGCGCATCGCTGCGCGGATCGAACACGTCGGCCACGTTGAGCAGGTCGTATTCGATCCGACGCGTGGCGCTGACCTGCCAGCGCGCGCCCTTCGCCGCGCTCATGTGATGTCCTGCCACGCCGCGCGTTGCGCCAGTACCTCGCGCGCCACGGCCTGCGCCTGCGCCAGGTCGTGGTGGCGCCAGTGGCCGCACTGGTCGATGCGCGCATACGGCACCGCGTCGGCCGCGAGCACGCCTTCGAGGATGGCCTCAAGCGCGCCCTCGACGACCGCGCGGCGGCCTTCGCCGAGCAGGGTGAGGTAGAAGCCGGTCTGGCAACCCATCACGCCGACGCCGATGAAATGCCGTGGCAGCAGGCGGCCGTAGCCTTCGAGCAGGAAGTGCTCGATCGAATGCAGCTCGGTGCTGGACAGGCAGGCGTCGGCGTTCGGCCGGCGCAGGCGCAGGTCGATGCTGTAGACGACGTCGCCCGCGGCGCCCGCACGGGCGCCGCGCAGCTTGACGCTGGGCGCCTTGAGCAGGCGGTGGTCCAGTTCGCCGACGGTATCGCTGCGCCAGCCCAATGCCTCGAAGTCGATCATGATGGTTGCTCGGTGGAACGGCCGGACGCGCTCATGTCGGCTGCGCGATGGCGGCCAGGTGGCGGTAGCTTTGGTCGAGCGCCTGCTGCCAGCCATCGACGTGGTGATAGAGCTCGACCGAGCCGAAGCCGTCGAAGCCGTGCGCGTTCAGCGCCCGGAAACTGGCGGCCAGGTCCAGCGTGCCCTCGCCGGGAATCTCGTGGAAATGCACGATGCCGGTGCGCGTGTTGGCGACCATCCGCTCGAACAGCGCCGGGCCGCGCACGCCGCGCAGGTGGGCGACGATCGGCCAGGCCCGTTCGAGCACGTCGAAGCTCAGCCCCGGCACCGAGATCAAGTAGGTGAAGATCTCGTCGTCCAGCGGCGAGGCGCCGGCGTACAGGCTGGCGTAGTCGACCAGGCCCGCCGCCTGATCGATGCCGGCCTGCGCCAGCAGCGCGTCGATGCGCCGGCGCCGCGCCGGGTCGGGCGTGCGGTCGGCGAAGTACAGCGGGTGGCGACGATCCAGCAGCAGGTAGTCCGCCGTATCGGGGAAGTACACCAGTGCGCTGGCGGCATCGAGGTCGAGCGCCGGCACGGCATCGTCGCGCACGATCCTGAGGTTGTGGCCCTGGCGCGCATCGGAGATGTGCAGGTAGCGGGCATGCGGCGCGGCTTTCGCCAGCGCGCCGATGTAGTCCGGCTCGGAACAGTAGGCGTGGCAGATGTCGATGTGCAGCGCGAAGCGCGGCGAGCCGACCGCGCGGATCAGCGCCAGCCCCTGCTCCAGCGTCTCGACATACATGCCCGGCTCGGGTTCGATCAGCAGCGTGATGTCCTCGTCGTCGCGGATCTCGCGCAGGCATTCGCGGATGCTGTCGGCCAGCAGCTCGCCCGGATCGACCTGCGGCTGGCGCACGTGCTCCTCGCGCAGGAAGCCGCTGCCGAAGGTGACCAGCTTCACGCCCAGCCGACGCGCCACGCGGATGCCACGCTTGACCAGGTCGATACGGCGCTTGCGCCCGGCCACGTCCAGTGTCATCAATGACGGCTCGTGCGGCCGCGACGGGGTGAAGAAGTGCGAGGCGGTGGCCACGCAGGCCGGCACGATGCGCGCTGCATCCAGGCGCGCGCGCACGGCGTCGAGGTCGGCCTCGTCGAGGTTGAAGGGGTTGAACTGGTCGCGGTGGAAGGACAGCTCGATGCCCGCGTAACCGGCGCGGGCCACGGCGTCGATGGCGTCCAGGAACGGCAGCTGGGTGAGGCCGAAGGTGCTGTAGCTGAGCTGGATCATGCCCGTGAACCGTGGTGAGCAAACGGTGGATGGCTATCCCGCGCAGCGTGCAGGCGCGACGGCACGCTCGCCATGACCCACGTCAAATCGCGCCCGCCGGGGGCCTGCGTTCGGACGCCGCAGTGCGCCGGCAACCGGTCACTGCAGGGCCAAGGTACTTCGTCGGGACGGTAGAAAGATCAAGAGCGGACCCCTCCCCGGACCTCCCCTGCAAGCAGGGGGAGGGAGCAACACGTGGCGTGGACAAAACTCCGGCCACAGCTCAGTCGACCGGCGTGTTGCGGTAGTTGCCGACGTCGGCTGGTTGCACCGCAGCGGCCTTGTTCGACCACGACTGGCGGATATAGCTGACCACCGCGGCGACGTCCTTGTCGCTGAGCGACTGCGCGAACGGCGGCATCGAGTACGGCTGCGGGTTGCCGGCGGTGGCTGGGGCGAAGCCGCCGAGCAGCACGCTGCGGATCGCGTTGATGCCGGTCGGTTCGGTGACCGAGGTGTTGCCGTCCAGCGGCGGGTAGACGCCGGCCACGCCGCGGCCATCCTTGCCGTGGCAGTCGGCGCAGCGCTGCGCGTAGAGCTGGCCGCCCTGCTCGTGGCTGGCCGCCTGCGTGAACGGCGCGGTCACGGGCTGCGGGCGCGGCGGCAGCGACTGCAGATAAGTAGCCACCGCCTGCAGGTCGGCGTCGCTCAGGTGCTGGGTGCTGTTGCGCACCACGTCGGCCATCGGCCCGAACGCGGTGCCCTTCGCCGACTGGCCGGTCTTCAGCAGGTCGACGATGTCCTGCGCGCGCCAGCCGTCGAGGCCGCCGCCGGCTTGCGTGCTGAGGTCCGGCGCGTACCAGTCCAGCTGCGGGATCTGTCCGCCGGTGAGGTGGCGCTCCGGCGCAATGCCGCCGAGCGAATCGCGCGTGGTGTGGCACTCGTTGCAGTGACCCAGGCCCTGCACCAGGTAGGCACCGCGGTTCCATTCGGGCGGCTTCGCCGGATCGGGCCTGAACTCGCCCGGCTTGAAGTACAGCGCGCGCCACGCCACCAGGCTGTTGCGCACGTTGTAGGGAAAGCCCAGCCCCAGCTCCGTATCGGGTCGATGCACCGGCGGCAGCGATTTCAGGTAGGCGAAGATCGCCAGCGCGTCGTCGCGGCTCACCTTGGTGAACGAGGTGTAGGAGAATACCGGGTACAGCAGCTCGCCCTGGCGGCCCTTGCCTTCGTGCAGCGCGCGCCAGAAATCATCGACGCTCCAGCGGCCGATGCCGGTGTCCGGATCGGGCGTGATGTTCGGCGCCGGCACGTCGCCGAACGGCGTACCCAGCGAGCGGCCGCCGGCGTAGCGCTGGCCGTCGCGCGCGGTGTGACAGGCAGCGCAATCGCCCACCGTGGCCAAGTATTCGCCGCGCGCGATCAGCGCGGGGTCGCGCAACGCCGCGGCATCCGCCTCGCGCTGCGCCGGCGACGACGCCGACTGGCCGGCGTGGCCGAAGTACAGCCAGCCCACCCCGACCACCACCAGCAGCGCCAGCACCCATCTTCCGCGTCGCCACCACGTCATTGACCTGCTCCGCTCTTGCCCATCACGCACCAGCCCGGCAACGGTTCGGTGTGCGCGCTGGCCGGCACCGGGTGCAGGTCGGCCGGCGGTTCCTGGCCGGCCAGCCACACGGATACCGCGGCGATGTCCGATTCGCGCATGCGGTTGGCGACCACGCCCATGCAGTACGGCCCTTCGGCCGCGCGCTGGCGCGTGCGCCACGACACCAGCTGGGTGTTGAGGTAGTCGTAGGACAGGCCCATCAGGCCGGGCATCATCGGTTCCACGCCGGTGAGCTTGGCGCCGTGGCAGCTGACGCACGACGGCACGCCGCGGGTGGAGTCGCCGCGCAGCACCAGCTGCTCGCCGCGCCGCAGGATCTCTGCCGACACCGCCGGCACCGGCTGCCTGCGGTAGGGCACGTCCTGCTGCGCGAAGTAGGCGGCGATATCGCGCAGGTACGCCGGGCTGAGCTGGCGCACCACGTATTCCATCGGCGCGTGCCGGCGCTGGCCGGTCTGGAAGTATTCGAGCTGCTGCACCAGGTAGCCGGCCGGCTTGCCGGCCAGGCGCGGGATCGCCACGTTGTCCGCCGAACCCTCGCCGTGCACGCCGTGGCAGCTGGTGCATGCCGCCACGCGCTGCTGCATGGTGTCGGGTACGCCCGGGGCGGCGCCGGCCTGCGGCGGTGTGGCGGCCATCGCCGCGCTGCCCATGCCGAGCACAAACAGCGCAAAAGCCGCACGCGGCGCCTGCCTACGCAGCCGCCGGCACAGTGAAACGAACCTATTCATCCGGCGAATTGTAGGCCTCGCGAGCAGCGTCGGCCGACGGCAACCGGCTTGCCGCGACAACCTGCCGCAGGTGTGGCGCTGCACGAAAGTTGCAAATGCACCTGTTGACCGCAGTGCAGCATAGGCTTTAAGGTCGACTCTATGTCGCCGCTTTCCGCGCCAGCACGCATGCATCCTGTCCCGCTTCGCAGCGGGCGCATGGCCATGCACGCCGGCGCCATCGCCGTCATTACCACCACGATTACCACCGGTACCACGGGTCCCGGGCGGAGCGTCGTGCGTAGCTGAGTTTTCCCACGCAACGGCCCGCCCTCGAAGAGGCGGGCCGGCCCATGCCGACACGCCAGCGAGAACGGGCCTCCACCGGAGAGGCCACCGTGATCACCTGTGCACCCGAGCAAGTCCAGCACTCCCTGCCGCCGCCGTTGTCGCTGGCCCGCACCGGCACGACCCGGCGACGCGTGCTGGCGGTCGGCGTGATCGGCCCCGGCCGCGTCGGCAGCGCCTTGCTGGAACAGCTGCGTGCCGCGCAACCACGGCTGGCTCGCGACGGCGCGCTGGAACTGAAACTCTGCGGTGTGGTGGCCAGCAAACGCATGTGGCTGGACTGCGACGACGCCGAGCTCAACGCCCGCCACGGCGGCGCGCAGACCTGGCGGCCGAACGACCTGGACGCGTTCGCCGACCACGTGCGCGGCAGCGACGGCCGCCACGCGCTGCTGATCGACTGCAGCGCCAGCGACGCGGTGGCCGCGCACTACCCGCGCTGGCTCGCCGCCGGGCTGCACGTGGTGACGCCGAACAAGCTGGCCGGCAGCGGCCCGCTGCCGCGCTGGCAGGCGATCCGCGCGGCCTGCGCCGGCGGCGCGCGCTTCCGCTACGAAGCCACCGTGTGCGCCGGCCTGCCGGTGGTGCAGACGCTGCGCGACCTGCTCGACACCGGCGACGAACTGTTCGCGGTGCACGGCATGTTCTCCGGCACGCTGGCCTGGTTGTGCAACCGCCACGACGGCCGCCAGCCGTTCTCCGCGCTGGTGCGCGAGGCGCACGCGCTGGGCTACACCGAGCCCGATCCGCGCGACGACCTGTCCGGGCTGGACGTGGCGCGCAAGCTGGTGATCCTGGCACGCGAAGCGGGCTGGCCGCTGTCGCTGGCGGAGGTCGACCTGGAAAGCCTGGTGCCGCCCGCGCTGGCCGCGTTGCCGCTGGACGACTTCATGCAGCGGCTCGACGCACTCGACGCGCCGATGGCGGCGAAACTGGCCGAGGCGCGCGCCGAAGGCGGCGTGCTGCGCCACGTGGCGCAGCTGGACCGGCACGGCCGCGCCAGCGTGCGGCTGCAGGTGCTGCCCGCCTCCCATGCGTTCGCGCACACCCGGCTGACCGACAACATCGTGCAGTTCAGCACCCGCCGCTACTGCGATAATCCGCTGATCGTGCAAGGCCCCGGCGCCGGCCCCGAAGTGACCGCCGCCGGCGTGTTCACCGACCTGCTGCGCATCGCCGAGTCGCTGGAGGCACGCGCATGAACACCCCGCTACTGGAACCCGTCATGGCTGCACCGCGCCGCGCTCATCCTCCACAAGCCGCCTGCGCGTTCGCGCCGGCCAGCGTAGGCAATGTCGGCGTCGGCTTCGACCTGCTCGGCCACAGTGTGGCCGGCGCCGGCGACCGCGCCGAGGTGCGCCGCATCGGCGAGCCGGTGGTGCGCATCGCGTCGATCTCGGGCTGCGTCACCGAACTGCCCACCGACCCGCGGGCCAACACCGCCGGCACCGCGCTGCTCTCGCTGCGCAAGGCGCTGGGCCTGCGCCACGGCTTCGAGCTGGTGCTGCACAAGGGCATCGCGCTCGGCTCGGGCATGGGCGGCTCGGCCGCCTCCTGCGTGGCCGCGCTGATCGCCGCCAACGCACTGCTGCCCAAGCCGCTGCCGCGCGAGGCGCTGTACGGCTTCGCGCTGGACGGCGAAGCGGTGGCCAGCGGCAGCCGCCACGGCGACAACCTCGGTTCGATGCTGCTCGGCGGACTGGTGCTGGCCACCCACGACCGCCTGCTGCGCATCGACGTGCCGGCGGCGTGGCACTGCGCGCTGGTGCATCCGCACGTGGTGCTGGAGACGCGCCGGGCGCGCGCGGCGCTGGCCGGCCATTACGCGCTGGGCGAGTTCGTGGCGCAGAGTTCGAATCTCGCCCTGGTGCTGGCCGGCTGCTGGCGTGGCGACGCCGCGCTGGTGCGCGAAGGCCTGAAGGACGTGCTGGTGGAACCGCGCCGCGCGTCGCTGATCCCGCACTTCGCCCAGGTGAAACAGGCTGCGCTCGACCACCGCGCGCTGGGCGCCAGCATCTCCGGCGCCGGCCCCAGCGTGTTCGGCTGGTACGACAACCGCGCCGACGCCGAAGCGGCCGCCGCGGCGATGCAGGCCGCGTTCGCCGAGGGCGGACTGGACAGCGACGCGTGGGTGTCGCCGGTCAACGGGCCGGCTGCCGCGTTGATCGACTCCCTCGACGTGGAGTCGCAGCCATGACCGGCGTAGGGCGGGCAGCACCCGCCCTACGGCTGCTGCCGCGTTGATCGCAACCCTCAAGGCCGACGAATGAACGCTCTTGTAGGGCGGACACTGCCCGCCACTCTCGCCGCCAAGCATCAAAAACCGGCGGGCAATGCCCGCCCTGCACACGAGTCAGGCATATGAGCGAACTGCTTCGCTACCACAGCACCCGAAACGCCGGACTGGCCGTACCGATCAGCCAGGCGATCGCCGCCGGGCTGGCGCCGGACGGCGGCCTGTACGTGCCCGAGTCCCTGCCGCGACTCGATCCGGCCGCGTTCGACCCGCACGGCACGCTGGCGGATACCGCCGCTACCCTGCTGGCGCCGTTCTTCGCCGGCGATGCGCTGGCCGATGAACTGCCCGCGATCTGCGCCGAGGCGCTCACCTTCGACACGCCGCTGCGCGCACTGCCGGCGCATCCGCACACGGCGATGCTGGAGCTGTTCCACGGCCCCACCTCGGCCTTCAAGGACGTCGGCGCGCGCTTCCTCGCCGCCTGCCTGCGCCGGCTGCCGCGCAGCGATGCACGGCCGCTGACGATCCTGGTCGCCACCTCGGGCGATACCGGCGCGGCAGTGGGCGCCGCGTTCCATCGCCAGCCGCATGTGCGCGTGGTGATCCTGTATCCGGACGGCCTGGTCTCGCCGCGCCAGGCGCACCAGCTCGGCTGCTTCGGCGACAACGTGACCGCACTGCGCGTGGCCGGTCGCTTCGACGATTGCCAGCGCATGGTCAAGGCCGCGCTCAACGACGCGGAGCTGCAGGCGGATGTGCCGCTGTCTTCGGCCAACAGCATCAGCCTCGGCCGCCTGCTGCCGCAAATGAGCTATTACGCGCACGCCGCGCTGGGCTGGGGGCGCGAACACGGCACGCCGCTGAACTTCATCGTGCCCACCGGCAACCTCGGCAACGCGCTGGCCTGCCTGTGGGTGCGTGAAATGGGTTTGCCGGTCGGCGAAGTACGGCTGGCCTGCAACGCGAACGCCACCCTGCCCGAGTTCTTCGCCGGTGCCGACTACCGCCCGCGCGAAGCGGTCGCCACCCTCGCCAACGCGATGGACGTCGGCGCGCCGAGCAACTTCGAGCGGCTGCGCTGGATCTTCCCGAATGAATCCGCGTTGCGCCAACTGCTGCAAGCCCACAGCGTGGACGACGCCACCATCCGCCGCACCATCGCCACCCATGCGCGCGAACACAGCGAAGTGTTCTGCCCGCACACCGCCACCGCGATGCACCTGCTCGACCGCCTGCGCGCGGATGGCGACGAGGCGCCGTGGGCGGTGGTCGCCACCGCCCACCCGGCCAAGTTCGAGGGCGTGGTGGAGCCGCTGCTCGGCCACCCGCTCGACCTGCCCCCGGCGCTGGCCGCGATGCTGGCGCGCAGCGCCAGCGCCGAACCGCTGGCAGCCAGTGACACCGCGTTGCGGGACTGGCTGATGCCCTAGCAGAGTTGGCGGTAGCACGCGGCGACCTGGTCGGCGGGGTGGCGGATCGGATCGGCCAGCGAGGTCAGGTAGCGTCGCCCGGACGAACAGATGATCAATCGCGCTTCCCAGAACACTGGCAGGTGGGGATGTTGCCGGCGCGCTTGCGGCGAGACGGGTAGCCGCACCCAGGCGTCGCCTTCGCCCAGCGGACGGATCACCTCGTAGCGCAGTGAGCTCTTGGCTCGCATCAGCCAATGACGTTGTTCGCCGGCCTGCTGCCAAGCCCATAGGAGCGCGGCCGAATAGTAGGCACGATCGAAGATCGTCAGGGAATGATCGGGCGTGGCCGCCCTCAAGTCGTGGGCATAGCTGAGCTCGCCGGTGGTATAGGCCCCGAACGCTGCCGCTCGGATCAGATGGGTATGCACGTCCATCAGACAGACCGCACGTACCTGCGGCCAGCTCCCTTCGCCGTGTTGCGAATGACCGCCACCGAAGACGTCACGATGTTCGGCGGTATCTTGCGCCGACCACACCACGCCATCGACAGCGAGCAGGCGCAGTCCCTGGAACAGTCCGGTCGCAGGAAGCGGCGCGGCACACCATGCACGGCTGATCTGATCGAACAGATGCGCCAACGGCGCTTCGCCCAGCCGCTGGCGTCCTTGCACCGTCGCGCTCGGTGCGGGTGCCACGCGCGTCTCGCTGTCCAACGCCAAGCCCAGCTGGCGCACGATGTGCCATACCGGTTCATTGCGAAACAAGGCCAGCCCGATGACCAACCAGATCAGCCGTTCGGCAGGTAGGCGGCGACGGCGTAGCGAGGCCGTGCCGGTGGCCTGCAGGGCGTGCTCGATCCAATCAGCAGGAATCAGCTGCCCGAAACGATCGAACGCCTCCGGGGATAACCTCGTTACCGAGCACAACTTGGCTCCTGATTCCCCACATTACGCATCCAACGTTGCGAGCCGATAGCTCAGCGGCGGCGTCCGCGCCGCGGCGACGATGAGGCGCGGTACCAGGGCGGCCAGGTCGAAGCGGCGATTGAAGCGGTAGCAGAACTCGGAAAAATAGCGCTGCAGGTACTTCGGACGCAGCACATGGTAGGTGCCATGCAGCGCGTTCTTGACGTTACCCAGCACGGTGTTGACCCCCGTGAAGATGGGATGCCCCCGAGTGGGGACGCCGCCGCCGGTGGGCATGGCGGTATGCGTGCAATCGGCATCGGTCACGCCCGGAAAACACTTCAGCCCATCGGTGACAACCGCCGTGCCCGGCGCCAGGTGGCGTTGGGCCCATGCCGCCAACGCCTTTTTGCGAAACCCGGCCACCTCATCCATCCGCATGGCGATGGGGTGCCCCTCGGCAGTGCACTGCACCGCCGCCACAAACGGCGTCTTGCCAGGGCTGCCGCGGCCCACGCCGCCGCCGTGGCGTTCGCCGCCCCAGTACGCATCGTCCATCATCACGATGCCGCCCAGGACCTGCTCGCTGTCGCGCTCGACCATCGCCTGCATCAACTTGTGCTTGAGCAGCCACGCCGTGTGGTACGACACGCCCAATTGCCGCCGCAGCGCCAGCGCCGAGATGCCATCCTTGTGCTGGGTCAGCAGGTAAATCGCCAGAAACCACGTCCGCAGCGGCAACCTGGTTTCGGCGAACAGCGTGCCGCTGGTCAGCGACACCTGCCGCTTGCAGCGATTGCACGGGTACACGTCGCGACGCCTGAGATGGCCATGACTCGTATGACCGCAGTCCAGGCAGCGCCATCCCTTCGGCCAGCGTGCCTTCATCAGCGCCTCGCGGCACCGCTGCTCGCTACCGTAACGGTCAAGAAAGGCCGTCAGACTCAGGCCGGGTTGGAACTGCACTTGATTCTTGGCTGCCATGGGGCTTCCTCCTTCGCATCAGGAGGTTGCAGCATCTACCCACGACGTATCATGGGCGGCGACAGGTGGGGAATCAGGATGCGAAATGGTCGCACTGCGTGCGATGGGCAAGAGTTGGCCGGGTCAGCCGAACCGGCGCGCAAACAACCGGCGCGTCACACCACCTCGAAACATTGCAGGGCGCGCCATCCAATCCGTGATGCAGTGCGTCATACACGATAGGCGACTGCCTGTGCCTGCAACGCCCTGCACGGATTGCAGCCTCACGGCCTGCAGGTTCCGAGCCGCCGCGCCACGTCGGAGGCCAGTTGCCACGGATCGCCCTGTGGCGTCGTTGACTCCAGCTTTTGCGAGGCCGCCCAGGCATATTCCATCGCGTACCAGTCGATCGGTTCGGGCGGCTTGCCGGTCGCCAGCGACTGCTCCAGCGATGCGAAGAAGCGCCGCCAGCGCGGTTCATACAGGCCGCTCACCAGGCCGGACAATTCGCGGTTCGCGTAGTCGTGCAGGCCGCCGCGGTCGGCACCGCCGCGATCGCCCCAGATGGTGACGAGCGTGCGCTGGTCGTATTCGAACTGCGCTGCCTCGGCGGCATTGCCGGCCGCCGCACGCGCGGGCGCCAGCCAGTTGCCGAGCAGGAAATGCGGATCGCTGGCGAGCAGGCGGTCGAGCAGGACCATGTCACCCAGCCATTCGGCGTCGAGGGCGTGCAGGCGTGCGGCGTCCTCCGCCTCGTAGGCCGCCTTGACCCGTGGCAGCAGCACGCGGGCGTGGTTGACCAGCGCCTGCCGCGCGACGTCCACCACGTCGTGGCGGTAGGCGCTGGTGGCACGTAGCGCGGGCGCCACCTGCAACAGTTCGCAGATGGCTTGGTCGAAATGCCCCGCGTCGTAACGCATCGCCTTCGGCGACCAGCTCGCCGCCGTGGCCACGTCCCGCGAAGGGCGCGCTTCGAACAGGCTGTCCTGCGGCTCCGAGTCGCCGTCCGAGGGCATGGCGTAGGCGGTTCCGCCGAGGATGTGCCACGCGGCCTCGGCATGCGCGTCGGCGCCGCCGTAGCGGCTGTCGGCATAAGCCTTGAACCATGCAGCTTCATCGTGCGGCACCGGCTCCCAGGCCAGCGCAGTGAACAGCGCGAACGCCGCCGGGTCGATGCCGCTGGCCTCCGGCATCCAGGCGATGCCGCGCAGCGTGCTTCCCGGCTTGTCGCGCCACGCGGCGAACCGCTCGAGCCACACGCCGGCATTCGCGCCAAGCGTGCTGTGGCCGCCGAAGTTGGGAATGCTGCCGAAGGCGTATGGCGCGCCGTGCCAGTCCTTCTCGCGGTCCAGCCCGTCGTAGCGGTCCGACAGGCCGTCGACGATCAGCAGGCTCCGGCGATCAACCGCGTCGATCACCGCCGGCAGCGGGTTGTGCTGCCAGCCCAGCAGTACCCAGCGCGCGCCCGGATGCGCGGCCTGTAGCGCCTTCATCACGCCGTGCACGGCATCCGCCACCGGCACGTTGCCGGCGCGGCCGCCTTCGTGCAGCAGGTCCATCTTGTACATCGTGCCGTCGCCGAACAGCACGCGCTGCCGACGATAGAAATCCGCCGCGACCTTCGCGTAGAGCGGATCGCGCGGGTCGAGCCAGCCTGGCCGCGTGAACCCTGCCCACTGGCCCTGCGACACCACGTTCGCACCGGGATGCTTCGCCGCGAAGCCGTCGGGCACGGTGCCGAAATAGCCGGGGAATACCGGCGTCATGCCCAGCGCGCGCAGGCGCGCCACGATCTTCTGCGTCAGCGCCACACGCCGTGCGTACTGTCGCGGCGACATTGGTGCATCGAAACCGGACATGTTCTGCAGCAGCCACCACGGCTGGTGCGCGGCGGCGGGAATCCACGCACGCATCTCCGCGTCGCTGTAGCCGAAATCCTGGAAGGTGCGGCGGTACACCTCTTCCGTGCCGACCGGCATGAACACCTCGTCGATGCCGTGTAGGGCGAGCAGGTCGATCTTGTGTTCCCATGCCGGCCAGTCGAGATAGGCGTTCGAGTAGCCGTCGTCGGTGTCATTCAGCGCGTAGCGATCCGGCACGACGGCACGGTGTTCTATAGGCGAGGACGGCGCCGGCAACGTGGCCGGCAGGCGCGAAAGGCTATCGCCAGGCCAGCCGATGCCGACGTGTGCCACCTGCTCCAGGTACGTTTCCACGCCGGTCAGGATGATCGCAGGCGAGGTGCCCGCCACCACGATGTGCCCCGGCGCGCCACTGATACGGAAACGATCCGCACCCTGCCCGCGATCCAATGCGACGAGGGCGAACTGCGCCTGTTGCTGCTGCAGCAGGCGTTGCAGGGCCGCCCGTGCCGGCGCAGTGTCGAAGACCGGTTGCGCAGATGCGGCGGCGCGCCCGCCGCAAGGCCACGCCAGGCACATCCCAAGCACCAGCATCGCCCATGCCCGATTACCCAGTTTTACGTCACGCGCGGCGCTTTTTTCACGCATGTTCGGAATCCCGTTTTCATATCGCGCACCGCCGACGCGCTGCACGCCCCTATCCAGCCCAGTCACGCATCGAGCCGACGGAGACAGGCGCGCCCCACGGGTCACGGAGCAAGCACACCGTTCACAGCTTCAGATAGACATGCCGCCGATCCATCGCATACACGATCAACCACCACAGCGCCACGAACGCCAGCCCGAACGCCAGCGAAGCGACGCGCAGCCCGGCCAGCGGTGCGATCCAACTGGCGAACAGATGCTGGTAGATCGACTGCTGCCAGCCCATGGCCGGCAGCACAACCAGCACCAGCTCGGATCCGGCGTAGGCGGCGATGGCGTTGACGCCGAAGCGACGTCCCCAGGCTGGCCAGCCGCGCACGTCCACCAGCCAATGAAACACAAGCATGGCAAGCATCGCCCATCCCCCCGTCCACAGCACGAAGGATGGCGTCCATAGGTTCTTGTTCAACGGAATCCACTGCGACCACAGCCAGCCCAGCGCCACTGCGGCCGCACCCGCCATCAGCAGGAACCCGAGCTTGCGCGCGCGCAGCCACACGCCTGCACACAGACCAAGCAAGCTGCTGGCAATGGCGGGCAAGGTGCTGAGCAAGCCTTCGGGATCGTGCACCTGGCCGGTGATCGCGTTGGTTTCCCACACATGGCGACCGAATACTGCACCGTCCACGTGATCGACGATGCTGTCCCATTTCGCCAGCGTGCCCCTGGAGAGCAGCAGCGCGGTGTAGCCGGCAAGCAAGGCCACGATGGCGATCCACCAAGCTCGCCTTGGCGTGTAGACGGCCATCATTGCCGTCACCGCGAAGCACACGCCGATCCGCTGTAACACGCCTGGCCAGCGCAGCTCGTGGCCGGGCGGCCACCAAGCCGCCAGCGCATTGAGCGCCACCCCCAGCGCAACGATGCGAAGGGCCCGCCGCAACGCCGCGTTGCGCAACGACGCAGGCGCCACGCCTTGCTCCAGCCGCGGCAAGATCGCCAGCGCCACCGATACGCCCACTAGGAACAGAAAGAACGGAAACACCAGGTCGGCGGGCGTACAGCCATTCCATGCGGAATGACTCAACGGCCAGAACACGTGGTCCCAGCTGCCGGGACCGTTGACCAGCAGCATGCCGGCCACGGTAATGCCGCGCATGGCGTCGATGGAGGGAAACCGCTTAAATGAGCCCATGTGAACCCGCGTGTCGTCGAAATCGGGAAACACCACCCGCACAAATCCGGCTGGCATCAAGGCTTCCGTCGGAATACCGCCAGTGCCACCGAACCTTCTGTCTTGTGCGCACCGGGCTTGCATCGCTCAAGCGAGCGTAAACGTTCCCATGGAAACCTGCAAAGCGGTGGTGCCGCATGCGATGCAACCGAAGCGCGGTCCCACCCGTGGACCGTTACGAATCATTGCCGGCCGAACGGATCCGCTTCTTGCCGAAAGGGTTCTCGAACCACGCGGGCTCAACCATCACGACTCAGGCCAGTATGTCCGGCAGCGTCGCGGTGATGACCGCCATCGCCGCCCGCGCCGGCGCAGCGATCGGCTCCCTGTACCAGTTCTTTCCCACTAAAGAGGCGCTGACGGAAGCGCTGCAGGAGGACTGCACCGGGGCGCTGTTCCAGCAGCTGGAGACACTGCAGGCACAGGCCGAAGGGAGGGACATCGACTGGCTGGCCGCCTTCCTTGTCGCGTTCCGCTGGCGTCATCCGGTGCTCGCGGTGCTGGTCGACCCCGTGTCGATACCCTCCGGTCACAGCATGGCCATCCGCCGTCGCCTGCGGGCCGAGCTGCAGGCCTTGCTGGGTCGCTACCTGCCGCGGCTGTCGCCCGGTGCGCTGCGTGCAGCCACGGTGGCCGTGCAGCAACTGATGAAAGCCGCCGTAGCGGTGAATGCAGAGCCTGGCCTGTCGGGCCGCAAGGCGGCGCTGGAGCAGCTGAAAACCATGTTGCGCCTCTATTACTGCACGCCATCGCCGCGCACTGAAGACCACACGCGGGCGTATCGTTCAGACGTCCAGCCGTCCGTATCACGTTTCCGCAGCGTCAGGAAAAATTTTCATGAGAAAATGGTTGACACCCACGACCGGCTGCCGTAGGGTCGACTACATGCCGCAGCGCAACAGCCACCGCCGCACCGCCGAAATGACCCGTCCCGCGACGGGCGCCGGCCTGCTGCGGCTTCGCGGCACGCTCATTATTACCCTTGTACTCGTACTCCTTATTACCAACGGAGGTGCGGGCTGAGGGCAAGTGTCCAGGTAGCTAGAAAAGCCTGAAAACACCCGAAGAACCCCGCACCCGGTGACGGATGCGGGGTTTTTTTGTGCCTTCGGCGCCGCCCACAGCGGAGCCATGATGAAAACCCCCGACCAGCAAAGCGGCCCCGCCAGCGACGACGACGTAGTCGCCGGACGCGTGCGCATCTTCGACACCACCCTGCGCGACGGCGAGCAGGCGCCGGGTTTCTCGATGGACCGGCGCGCCAAGCTGCGCATGGCGCAGCAGCTCGAGGTGCTCGGCGTGGACGTGCTCGAAGCCGGCTTTCCGCAGGCTTCCCCGGACGATTTTGCTGCAGTCGCGCAAATCGCCGGGGCGTTGCAAGGCACCACGGTGTGCGCACTGGCGCGCTGCCAGGACGGCGACATCGACAGCGCCGCCCGTGCGCTCGAAGCGGCCCGCCATTCGCGCATCCACCTGTTCCTGTCGACCAGCCCGCTGCATCGCGAGCACAAGCTGGGCATGAGCAAGGCGCGGGTGCTGGAGACTGCGGCGCGTGCGATCGAGCGCGCCCGTGGGCTGTGCCACGAGGTGGAATTTTCCGCCGAGGACGCGCTGCGCACCGAACCCGAGTTCCTCGCCGAGGTGTTCAGCGCCGCGGTCGCCGCCGGCGCCAGCACGCTCAACGCGCCGGACACGGTGGGCTACACCACGCCGACCGAGATCGTCGAGCTGTTCGAGTACCTGCGCCGCCACGTCGTGGGCGCGGAGCGGGTGGTGTTCTCCAGCCACTGCCACGACGACCTCGGCATGGCGGTGGCGAACAGCCTGGCTGCGGTGAGCGCCGGCGCACGCCAGGTGGAATGCACCATCAACGGCATCGGCGAGCGCGCCGGCAACGCCGCGCTGGAGGAGGTGGTGATGGCGCTGAAGGTGCGCGCGCCGCACTTCGGCGTGGATACCCGCATCGACACCCGCCAGTTGTACCCCGCCTCGCGCCTGCTGGCCGAGCTGACCGGCCAGGCGGTGCCGCGCAACAAGGCGATCGTGGGCGCCAACGCGTTCGCCCACGAATCGGGCATCCACCAGCACGGCATGCTCAAGCACCGCGGCACCTACGAGATCATGCGGCCGCAGGACGTCGGCATCGCCGAGACGAAGCTGGTGCTGGGCAAGCACTCCGGCCGCGCCGCGCTGCGCCAGCGCCTGCAAGCACTGGGCCATACGCCGGACGACACCGCGCTGGACGACATCTTCGGTCGCTTCAAGACGCTGGCCGACCACGGCCGCGAGCTGCACGACGAAGACCTGGAAGCGCTGGCGCTGGGCCACGACCCGCACGCCGGCGGCCCGTGGCAGCTGGTGCAGCTGCACGCCAGCTCGCACCTGGGCGGCAGCGCGTCGGCCTCGGTGAAGCTGGCCCACGACGACGGCCGCGAGGTCGGCGAGGCGGCGATCGGCGACGGCCCGGTGGACGCAGTCCTACGCGCGATCGAACGCGCCACCGGCACGCCGCTGGCGCTCACCCGCTTCCAGATCGACGCGCTCGGCGAAGGCGCCGACGCCCAGGGCCACGCGCAGCTGAGCGCGCGCCACGCCGCGCGCGACTGGCGCGGCCACGGCAGCAGCACCGACATCGTCGAGGCCGCCGCGCTGGCCGCGCTGGTCATCGTCAACCGGATCGAACGCCAATCCACGTTGCACCCACAGACCAACAAGCGGCCTTCCATGGCCGCGCGCCCGGACGCGCACAAGGAGACCACCGCATGAACACCCCATTCGTCTGGCACAACGGCCGCATCAAGCCGTGGGCCGAGGCCAACGTCCACGTCAGCACGCACGCGCTGCACTACGGCTCCTCCGTGTTCGAGGGCGAGCGCGTCTACGCCACGCCGCGCGGTCCGGCCTACTTCCGCCTTGCCGACCACACCCGCCGCCTGTTCGAGTCGGCCCGCGTCTACGAGATCGACGTGGGCTACAGCGAGGACGAGATCAACGCCGCCTGCCTGGAGCTGATCCGCGCCAACGCGATGCCGTCAGCCTACGTGCGGCCGATCGTGTTCCGCGGCGCCGGTGGCCTGGGCGTGCTGGCGAAGGACGGCGCGCCGGTCGAGGTGGCGCTGATGGCGATGGCCTGGGGCGCGTACCTGGGCGAGGCGGCCGAACGCGGCGCCGACGTGTGCGTGTCGTCGTGGCACCGCCCCGCGCCGAACACCATCCCGAGCTGGGCCAAGGCCGGCGGCAATTACCTTTCGAGCCAGCTGATCGGGCTGGAGGCGCGCCGCAACGGCTACGACGAAGGCATCGCGCTGGGCCACGGCGGCCTGCTCAGCGAAGGCGCCGGCGAGAACGTCTTCCTGGTCAAGCGCGGCAAGCTGCTCACGCCGCCGTCCAGCGCCGGCATCCTGGCCGGGATCACCCGCGACAGCGTGCTCGCGCTGGCCGCCGACCTCGGCATCGCGGTGGAAGAACGCGAGCTGCCGCGCGAGGCGCTGTACTCGGCCGACGAGGTGTTCATGACCGGCACCGCCGCCGAAATCACCCCGGTGCGCTCGGTCGACCGCAAGGCGATCGGCAAGGGTGCGCCCGGCCCGATCACGCAACAGCTGCGGCAGGCGTTCTTCGGCCTGTTCGACGGGCGTACCGAGGATCGCTACGGCTGGTTGGCCATGGTCAGTGCGGTCATCCCTGACCGCGAAGATCAAGAACCGGCCATCCATGGCCGGACTCCTCATCAACAGCCTGCCCCCATGGAGGCATCGGCATGAGTGCGCGGACGCTCTTCGAGAAAATCTGGGACGCCCACGTGGTCGCCGCCGAGACTGCCGACACGCCGGCGATCCTCTACGTCGACCTGCACCTGGTGCACGAGGTCACCTCGCCGCAGGCGTTCAGCGAGCTGCGCGAGCGCGGGTTGAAGCTGCGCCGGCCGGATCGCATGCTGGCCACGCTGGACCATTCCACGCCGACCCTGCCCGCGAACGCCGACGGCAGCCGTCCCTACGCGAACGCCGAGGCGCAGGCGCAGGTCGCGCAGCTGGAACGCAACTGCCGTGAATTCGGCGTCGAGCTGCACGGCTGGGACAGCGCCGAGCGCGGCATCGTGCACGTGATCGGCCCCGAGCTGGGCGCCACGCAGCCGGGCATGACCATCGTCTGCGGCGACAGCCACACCTCCACCCACGGTGCGTTCGGTGCGCTGGCGTTCGGCATCGGCACCACCGAGGTCGGCCACGTGATGGCCACGCAGTGCCTGCTGCAGCGCCGGCCGAAGACCATGGCGATCCATGTGGACGGCCAATTGCCCGCCGGCGTCGGCGCGAAGGACCTGATCCTGCACATCATCGGCAGCATCGGCGTCGATGGCGGCACCGGCCACGTGCTGGAGTACCGCGGCGCGGCGATCGAGGCGCTGTCGATGGACGAGCGCATGACCGTCTGCAACATGTCGATCGAGGCCGGCGCCCGCGCCGGGCTGATCGCGCCGGACGAGACCACGTTCGAATGGCTGCAGGGTCGCCTGCGCGTGCCGCAGGGCGCGGCGTGGGACGCGGCGGTGGCGCAGTGGCGCACGCTGAAGAGCGACGACGGCGCGCACTACGACCGCGAGGTGCGCATCGACGCCAGCGCGGTGAAGCCGACTGTCACCTACGGCACCCATCCGGGCATGGCGATCGCCATGGACGCGCCGGTGCCGGCCGCCACCAATGCGCAGGAGCGCCGCGCACTCGACTACATGCAGAGCAAGCCCGGCCAGCCGATGCAGGGCACGCCGGTGGACGTGGTGTTCGTCGGCAGCTGCACCAACTCGCGCCTGTCCGACCTGCGCGAAGCGGCGCGCGTGCTGCACGGCCGGCACATTGCCAGTGGCGTGCGCATGCTGGTGGTGCCCGGCTCCGAGTCGGTGCGCCGCGACGCCGAGCGCGAAGGCCTGCACCACGTGTTCACCGCCGCCGGCGCCGAGTGGCGCGTGCCCGGCTGCTCGATGTGCATCGCGATGAACGGCGACCTGGCCCAGCCGGGCCAGCTGGTGGTGAGCACGTCCAACCGCAACTTCGAGGGCCGCCAGGGCAAGGGCGCGCGCACCGTGCTGGCCAGCCCGGCCACCGCCGCCGCGAGCGCCGTCGCCGGGCGCATCGCCGACCCGCGCGAGTACCTGGTGGAGGTGGCGGCATGAGCATGGATACGACCCGCTCCGCTTGTCTCCCTCCCCTGCTCCGCAGGGGAGGGCTGGGGTGGGGTTCGCTCTTGATCTTGAGGTCAAAAGCGTTACCCCCTCACCGCCTCCCCCTGCACGCAGGGGGAGGAGCAGAAGCCGCCACGAGGAAACCCGCATGAAACCCGTCACCCGCCTCCACTCCCGCACCGCCGTGCTGGCCGACGAGAACATCGACACCGACCGCATCATCCCGGCGCGCTTCCTCACCACGACCACGCGCGAGGGTTTGGGCAAGCTGTGCTTCAACGACTGGCGCTACCAGGCCGACGGCAGCGACAACCCCGCCTTCCCGCTGAACCGGCCGGAAGCGCGCGGCTGCTCGATCCTCGTCGCCGGGCGCAACTTCGGTTGCGGCTCCTCGCGCGAGCACGCGCCGTGGGCACTGTTGGACTACGGCATCCACGCCGTGCTGTGCAGCGAGATCGCGGACATCTTCCGCGGCAACGCGCTGAAGAACGGCCTGCTGGCAATCGTCATCGACGAACTGGAACACCGCTGGCTGCTCAGGCACCCGGGCATCGAGCTGGCGATCGATGTGCGCGAGCAGTACATCGCGCTGCCAGACGGCGGCCGCATCCCGTTCCGGCTGGAACCGTTCGCACGGCACTGCCTGCTCAACGGCGTCGACCAGCTCGGCTACCTGCTGCAGCACCGTGACCAAATTGATGCGTTCGTCCGTGAACGCGAACGTCAAGAAGCGGCCATTCATGGCCGCACTCATCAACAAAACCCGCTTCGATCGAACGGAGTAACCGCATGAAAGCCCGTATCGTCACCCTGCCCGGCGATGGCGTCGGCCCCGAGGTCACCGCTGCCGCGGTGGCCGTGTTGAAAACCGTGGCAGCGCGCTACCAGCACGTGTTCGCGTTCGAGGAGCAGCTGATCGGCGGCAGCGCGATCGACGCCACCGGCGAACCGCTGCCGGCCGCCACGCTGGCGGCGTGCCAGTCCGCCGATGCGGTGCTGCTCGGCGCTGTGGGCGGGCCGAAATGGTCCGATCCGAACGCACCGGTGCGGCCCGAGCAGGGCCTGCTGGCCTTGCGTGCCGCACTCGGCGTGTACGCCAACCTGCGCCCGCTGCAGGTACACCCGACGCTGGCCAACCTGTCGCCGCTGAAGAACGACAAGCTGAAGCACGTCGACGTACTGTTCGTGCGCGAGCTCACCGGCGGCATGTACTTCGGCGCGCGCACGCGCACGGCCAACGCCGCCACCGACGAGTGCAGGTACACCGTGACCGAGATCGAGCGCGTGGTGCGCCGCGCGTTCGAGCTGGCGCGCGCACGCCGCCGGCAGCTCACCTCGGTGGACAAGGCCAACGTGCTGGAGACCTCGCGGCTATGGCGCAGCACGGTGCAACGCGTCGCCGCCGACTACCCCGACGTGAAGGTCGAGCACCAGCTGGTCGACTCAATGGCGATGCTGCTGCTGACCCGCCCGAACCGCTACGACGTGGTGGTCACCGAGAACCTGTTCGGCGACATCCTCACCGACGAAGCCGCCGCGCTGGCTGGCTCGCTCGGCCTGCTGCCGTCGGCCTCGCTGGGCGAAGGCCGGCGCGGCCTGTACGAGCCGATCCACGGCTCGGCGCCGGACATCGCCGGGCAAGGCGTGGCCAACCCGGTTGGCGCGATCCTCTCCGCCGCGCTGCTGCTGCGCCACTCGCTGGGCCTGGAGGCCGAGGCGATTGCGGTGGAGTCGGCAGTGGAGCAGGTGTTGCGCCACGGCCCGCATAGCCGCGACATCGGCGGCGATGCCGGCACCGACGAGGTGCGCGACGCGGTGATCGCCGCGATCGACGACCACGCCGACACCGCCGCCGCGTTCTTCGCCGGAGCGCGCGCATGCGGCTGATGCCCTTACCCGGTTTCCCCAGCGGCCACACGGACGTGTCCGCGTTTTCTGCTGCCCCCTGCGCGCATGCGGCGCGGACGGTTCCTGCACGCCGCGATGGCGCCGACTCCCTGGCCGTCCCGTCGACCTCCCTCGCGCGCAGGGGGCGCTTTCTTATTCGCTTTCGACCGGCTTCATGGGGAGCACCCGCCCCTCACCTCAATCCTCTCCCCAAGGGGGAGAGGCGGCAAACGCAAACGGCTGTCCTCCGGAGCTTTCTTCATGCGCAGTGACCTGATCAAGAGCGGCCCCGACCGCGCCCCCGCCCGCGCCATGCTGCGCGCCACCGGCCTGGACGATGCCGCGCTAAAGAAGCCGCTGGTGGCGGTGGTGCACACCTGGTCGGACGTCTCGCCGTGCAACTTGAACCTGCGCGATCTCGCACAGGCGGCGATGGAAGGCGTGCGCGCTGCCGGCGGCACGCCGGTGGAGTTCAACACCATCGCGGTCACCGACGGCATCGCCATGGGCACGCCGGGCATGCGCTATTCGCTGGTCAGCCGCGAGGTGATCACCGACTCGATCGAGGCGGCGGTGGAAGGCCATCTGTGCGACGCGATGGTGGTGCTGTGCGGCTGCGACAAGACCATCCCCGCCGCCGCGATGGCGATGGCGCGGCTGGACATCCCGGCGGTGGCGCTGTACGGCGGCACCATTGCGCATGGCCTGCACAAGAACCGGCCGATCACCATCCAGCAGGTGTTCGAGGCGGTGGGCGCGCATGGCGCGGGCAGGATCGACGACACCGAGCTGCGCCAGGTGGAATGCGACGCCTGCGGCGGCGCCGGCGCCTGCGGCGGCCAGTTCACCGCCAACACCATGGCGATGGTGCTGACCACGCTGGGGCTGTCGCCGATGGGCCTCAACGACATCCCCGCCACCCATCCCGACAAGCGCGCCGCCGCACGCCGCTGCGGCGAGCTGGTGATGGACTGCCTGCGCACCGGCCGCACGCCGCGCGCGCTGATCAACCGCGACTCGCTGGCCAACGTCGCGCGCATGGTGGCGGCCACCGCCGGCTCCACCAATGCGGTGCTGCACACCCTGGCGATCGCGCGCGAGGCTGGCGCCGAGTGGTCGCTGGAGGATTTCCAGCCGGCCACCGAGGCCACCCCGGTGATCGCCGATCTGCTGCCCTCCGGCCGCTACACCGCGGTGGAGATGTTCGACGCCGGCGGCGCCGCGCGCGTGGCGCAGGAACTGATCGAAGCCGGCATGCTGATCGACGCAGCCACCGTCACCGGCCGCAGCCTGTTCGCGGAAGCCGCCGCCGCGCCGCGCTTCGCCGACCAGCCGGTGATCGCGCCGGTGAGCGCACCGCTGAAGCCGCACGGCGGCTATTCCATCCTGTACGGCAACCTGGCGCCGGACGGCTGCATCCTGAAGATCCCCGGCAAGCACTCGGCCGGCCACGGTGGCACCCACTTCGAGGGCAGCGCACGCGTGTTCGAGAGCGAGGAAGCCGCCTTCGCCGCCGTGCAGGAAGGCCGCATCGCGAAGGGCGACGTGGTGGTGATCCGCAACGAAGGCCCAGCCGGCGGACCCGGCATGCGCGAGATGCTCGGCGTCACCGCCGCACTGATCGGCCGCGGCCTCGGCGACGACGTGGCGCTGATCACCGACGGCCGCTTCAGCGGCGCCACCCACGGCTTCATGGTCGGCCACATCGCGCCGGAAGCGGCGCGTGGCGGCCCGATCGCGCTGCTCGCCGACGGCGACCGCATCCGCATCGACGCGCGCACGCGCGAGATCGCCACCGATGCCGACCTGGCCGCGCGCCGTGCGACGTGGCAGCCGCCCGCACCGAAAGTCAGCCGCGGCGTACTGGCCAAGTTCGCCCTGCTGGTGGGCTCGGCCTCCGATGGCGCCACCACCTCACTCACCACAACTGCACAGGAAACGCCCTTCTCCCAACGGGAGAAGGTGGCCCGAAGGGCCGGATGAGGGTACGGCACCGCCGCAGCCTCCATCGACAACCGAACCCTCACCCCAACCCCTCTCCCGACGGGAGAGGGGCTCAATCAGGAGACACCACGTGAGCCCGCAAACTTCCAACCCCCTCGCTTCATCCCGCATTGCCGTGCTCGGCTACGGCAGCCAGGGCCGCGCGCACGCGCTGAACCTGCGCGATTCCGGCCTCGACGTGGTGGTCGGACTGCGCCCGAACGGCCCGACCTGGCACAAGGCGAAGGCCGACGGCTTCAAGGTCGCCGAACCGGCCGACGCCGTGAAGGGCGCCGACCTGGTCGCCGTGCTCACCCCCGACATGGTGCAGCCCGCGCTATACAAGGAAGCGATCGAACCGAACCTCAAGCCCGGCGCGGCGTTGCTGTTCGCGCACGGCTTCAACGTGCACTTCGGCCAGATCAAGCCGCGCGCCGACGTCGACGTGATCCTGGTGGCGCCGAAAGGCCCCGGTGCGCTGGTGCGCAGCGAGTACGAGCGTGGCCGCGGCGTGCCGTGCATCTGGGCGGTGCACCAGGACGTCAGTGGCCAGGCCGAGGCGAAGACGAAAGGCTACGCCGACGGCATCGGCGGCGGCCGCGCGATGATCATCCAGACCGACTTCAAGGAAGAGACCGAGACGGATCTCTTCGGCGAGCAGGCGGTGCTGTGCGGCGGCGCCAGCGAGCTGGTGATCAAGGGCTTCGAGACCCTGGTCGAGGCCGGCTACCAGCCGGAGATCGCCTACTACGAGGTGATGCACGAGCTGAAGCTGATCGTCGACCTGTTCTACGAGGGCGGCCTGGCGAAGATGCTGCAGTTCGTCTCCGAGACCGCGCAGTACGGCGACTACGTCAGCGGCCCGCGGGTGGTCGACGCCGGCACCAAGGCGCGCATGAAGGAGGTACTTCACGACATCCAGGACGGCACCTTCGCGAAGAACTGGATCGCCGAATACCAGGCCGGCCTGCCGAACTACAAGCGGCTGAAGCAGGCCGACCTCGAGCATCCGATCGAAGTGGTCGGCGCGAAGCTGCGGGCGCAGATGCCGTGGCTGCAGCCGAACCCGGCACCCGCCTCCGCACCGCTGAAGAAAGCTGGCTGACGCTCTTTGGCTTCTCCCCCTGTGGAACAGGGGGAGGTCGGGAGGGGGTTGCGCTTTTGACTTTGACTTGAAGATCGAGAGCAACCCCACCCCAGCCCTCCCCTGCGATGCAGGGGAGGGAGCACGACACACCATTTGGGGATCCACTCGTGAATGCACCCGCACTGAAAGCCGAAACCACCACCGACCGGCACCCGCTGGCCGGCCACAGCATGAGCGGCGCCGAGGTGATCGTGCAGGTACTCGCCGACGAGGGCGTCGGCGTGCTGTTCGGCTACTCCGGTGGCGCGATCCTGCCGGTGTACGACGCGGTGTTCCGCCACAACGCGGAACATCCGCATGCCGATGGCAGCGAATCCATGCCGCTGGTGGTGCCGGCCAACGAGCAGGGCGCCGGCTTCATGGCCGCCGGCTACGCGCGCGCGTCGGGCAAGGTCGGCGTAGTCATCGTCACCTCCGGCCCCGGCGCCACCAACACGGTCACCCCGGTGCGCGACTCGATGGCCGACTCGATCCCGCTGGTGGTGATCTGCGGCCAGGTGGGCACCGCGGCGATCGGCAGCGACGCGTTCCAGGAGGCGCCGGTCAGCAACATCATGGGCGCCTGCGCCAAGCACGTGTTCCTGGTCACCGACGCGGCGCAGCTGGAAGCGACCATGCGCACCGCGTTCACTCTTGCCCGCAGCGGCCGCCCCGGCCCGGTGGTGGTGGACGTGCCCAAGGACGTGCAGAACACCACCCTGGCCTGGCGCGGGAGCGGCGAGCTGGCGCTGGCCGGCTACCGCACGCGGTTGCGTGCGGTGGAACAGGCCGTGCTCGGCGACGCCGACTGCGCCGCGTTCTTCGCCGCACTGCTGCAGGCGCAGCGCCCGCTGATCTACGCCGGCGGCGGGGTGATCGCGGCGGAGGCCGCGGACGCGCTGCGCGCCTTCGTCGACGCGTTCGGCCTGCCGGTCGCCACCACCCTGATGGGACTGGGCGGCTTCGACAGCACCGACCCGCTGGCGCTGCACCTGCTCGGCATGCACGGCACCGCCTACGCGAACTACGCGGTGGAGGATTGCGACTTCGTGCTGGCGCTGGGCGCGCGCTTCGACGATCGCGTAGCCGGCGTGCCGGACAAGTTCGCACCACGGGCAAAGTTCATCGCGCAGGTCGATATCGACCCGGCCGAGATCGGCAAGGTGAAGCACGTCGACTGGCAGCACGTCGGCCCGCTGAAACGCGCGCTGGAACGGCTCACCGCCTACGGCCGCGCGCACGGCCTGAAACCGCAGCTGGCCGCCTGGCATGCGCACGTGGCCGAACTGAAGCGCGCGCACGCGATGAACTACGACCGCGCAAGCGCGCTGGTCCAGCCGTATGCGGTGATCGAGGCGATCAACCGCCATGCGCAGGGCCGTGCCATCGTCAGCACCGGCGTCGGCCAGCACCAGATGTGGGCGGCGCAGTATTTCGACTTCCGCACGCCGCGCCACTGGCTCACCTCCGGCTCGATGGGCACGATGGGCTTCGGCCTGCCCGCCGCGATCGGCGCGCAGTTCGCGCATCCGCACAAGCTGGTGATCGACATCGACGGCGACGCCAGCATCCGCATGAACCTCGGCGAGCTGGAAACCGTCACCACCTACGGGCTGCCGATCAAGGTGGTGGTGCTGAACAACGTCGGCGACGGCATGGTGCGGCAGTGGCAGAAGCTGTATTTCAAGGGCCGCTTCGCCGCCTCGGACAAGAGTCTGCACAAGAAGGATTTCGTGCTTGCCGCGCAGGCCGACGGCTTCGGCTGGGCGCAGCGGCTGGAACGCATGGATGAACTGGAACCGATGATCGCCGACTTCCTCGCCTACCCCGGCCCGGCGTTCCTGGAAGTGATGATCGACCCGGACGCCGGCGTGTACCCGATGGTCGGTCCCGGCGCCAGCTACGCACAGATGATCACCGGCGATTTCATCGCCTCGCGCGCGGCGCCGGCCGCACGCAAGGACTCGCCATCGCACATGTTCTGAAGTTCTTGACCTTTCCCTTCTCCCATCGGGAGAAGGTGGCCCGAAGGGCCGGATGAGGGTACGGGCGAGCCTCGGCGCCTCGCTTCGCCCGAACCCTCACCCGCCTGTCGACACCCTCCCTCCTTCGGTCACCAAAGGGAGGGGGATTCACCATCGGAGTCCCGCCATGAACCACACCCTGTCCATCCTGCTGCAGAACGAAGCCGGCGCGCTGGTGCGCGTGGCCGGGCTGTTCGCCGCGCGCGGCTACAACATCGACACGCTGACGGTGACGGCCACGCACGACCCGGCCGTCTCGCGGCTCACGCTGAGCCTGCAGTGCGACGAAGCGGCACTCGGCCAGATCCTGCAGCAGACGCGCAAGCTGGTCGACGTGCTGCAGGTGGCGCACCCGGCGACCGCGCTCGCCGCATGAGCGCGGTCGCCCCGCTCACCGGGCACGACCACGGCGAGCTGCTGGCGCAGATCCGTGCCGCGCGCGTGTACGAAGTGGCGCAGGTCTCGGCGCTGGAAGCCGCGCCGCTGCTCGGCGAGCGGCTGGGCCGGCCGGTGCTGCTCAAGCGCGAGGACCAGCAAAGCGTGTTCTCGTTCAAGCTGCGCGGCGCGTACAACCGCATGCTGCAGCTGGATGCGGCGCAACGCGCGCGCGGCGTGGTCGCCGCCTCCGCCGGCAACCATGCGCAGGGCGTGGCGCTGGCCGCGGCCAAGCTGGGCATCCGCGCCACCATCGTGATGCCGGTGACCGCGCCACCGGTGAAGGTGGACGCGGTGCGCCGCCTCGGCGGGGCGATGGTCGAGCTGCTGCTGACCGGCGATTCCTACAGCGACGCGCAGGTCGCCGCGGCGCAGCTGCAGGCCGAACGCGGCGCGGTGTTCGTGCACCCGTTCGACGACCCGGCAGTGATCGCCGGCCAGGGCACCATCGGCCTGGAGATCCTGCGCCAGCATCCGGGCCCGCTGGAGGCGGTGTTCGTGCCGGTGGGCGGCGGCGGCCTTGCCGCCGGCGTGGCCGCGTGCATCAAGGCGCTGCGGCCGGAAGTGCGCGTGATCGGCGTGCAGGCGGCGGATTCGGACGCGATGGCGCGCTCGCTGGAAGCCGGCGAACGCGTCGCGCTGGATGAGGTCGGCCTGTTCGCCGACGGCACCGCGGTGAAGCAGGTCGGCGCGCTGACCTTCGCGCTGTGCCAGCGGTATGTCGACGCCATGCTGCGGGTGGACGCCGACGCGATCTGCGCGGCGATCCGCGACATCCACCAGGACTGCCGCAGCGTGGCCGAGCCCGCCGGCGCGCTGGCGCTGGCCGGGCTGAAGCAGTACGCCGCCGCGCACGCGGGCGACGGCGCGCTGGTGGCGATCGTCTCCGGCGCCAACATGAACTTCGACCGCCTGCGCTTCGTGGCCGAACGCGCCGAGCTGGGCGAGCAGCGCGAGGCGGTGTTCGCTGTGACCATCCCGGAGGAACGCGGCAGTTTCCGCCGCTTCTGCGCCACGCTGGGGCGGCACGCCATCACCGAGTTCAACTACCGCATCGGCGACGCGCGGCAGGCGCACATCTTCGTGGGCGTGCAGATCGCCCGTCGCGGCGAGCGCGAAGCACTGGCCGCGGCGTTCCGCGCGCAGGCGTTCGAGGTGCTCGACCTCACCGATGACGAGCTGGCCAAGCTGCACCTGCGCCACATGATCGGCGGCCGCTCGCCGCTGGCGCGCGACGAGCGGCTGTACCGCTTCGAATTCCCCGAGCGGCCCGGCGCGCTCACCGACTTTCTCGGCCGGCTGCATCCGGACTGGAACGTCAGCCTGTTCCACTACCGCAACCACGGCGCCGACCACGGCCGCATCCTGGTCGGCCTGCAGGTGCCGGCGGCCGAGCTGCCGCTGCTGCGGCAGTTCCTGGCCGCGCTCGGCTACCCGCACGTGGACGAGAGCACGCACCCGGCCTACCGGCTGCTGCTGCGCGATTGACTCAAGGCTTGCTTGTGAAGAAAACCACTTCCTGTGGTTTTCTTCAGCCGCGAGTCCGGTACACGCCCGGACTCGCTCACATGAAACAGTCACTGGCGTGACTGCTTCATGTCCGGCCGTCGGGCAACCGCTCCCTGCGTTGCCTCAACTCGGGCATCCATGTCCTCGCCATGTCCTCGCCATGCGCTCGTCATGGCCGGCTTGAGGGGTTGAATAGTCACAACCTCTCAGAACAAGTCGATGCTGCCCGGCGCCATTCCCTGCCCCAGCAGGCCGCGCGCGCTCAGGCTCTCGTAGCCGCAGACGCCGTTGCGGCCGTGCTGCTTGGCGTAGTACAGCGCCTTGTCGGCACGGTCCAGCGCGCTGGACGGGTAGTCGTGGCGACCGACACCGGCGTAACCGATGCTGACGGTGACGCTACCCACCTGCGGAAACCCGTGCTCGGCGATGCGCTGGCGGAAGCGCTCCAGCACGGCGTGCACGACGGCTTCGCCGGCCGCGCCGAACAGGATCAGGAACTCCTCGCCGCCAAAGCGGAACAGCACGTCGCCGCGGCGGAAGCAGGCGCGCATCTGCTGGGCCAGCAGCAGGATCACCTCGTCGCCGTAGATGTGTCCGTAGGTATCGTTGATGCGCTTGAAGTGGTCGATGTCGAGGATCGCCAGCCACACCTGCGGCGGCTCCCCGCCAAGCTCGCCAGGCGAGCCGCCGGCCGGCGGCAGCGCCATGCGCAGCGTGCGCTCGTGCAGCAGCCGCTGCAGCTGGCGTTCCAGGCTGCGCCGGTTGTACAGGCCGGTCAGCTTGTCGTGCTCGCTTTCGTGCAGCAGCGCGGTGTAGTTGGCGTAGATGCGGGCGAAGCCGTCGGTGAGCGGTCGGCTGGCGGCCGGCGGCAGGTCGCTGTCCAGCTGCAGCGCGCCGATCGCGCGGCCGTCGCACAGGATCGGCACCACCAGCCGATGCCGGCCCTGCACCGTTTCCGTCTGCGCCTCCAGCCGGTGCATGCAGCGCTGCAACAGCTGCAGCGCCGGATCGACCTCGTCCGGATCGCCCTCCTGCAGCTGGTAGGCGCCCTGCGCGTCCGGCACGCAGCGCACGATCGCTTCCACGGACGCGCCGTCGATCGCCAGCTTGGCCAGCACCACGCGCGCCGCCGAGGTCAGTTCGGCCAGCGAGAGCACCAGGCTGTGGTCGAGCGCGCCGATGTCGCGGTGGTGGGTGAACGAGGCCACCGAATCGAGCAGGCGCGAGTGCACGAACGAGTCGGTCATCGCCGATTCCGCGGCCGGCGGGGACGCATCGCCGTCGAGCGCCGGCGCATCCGACGACAGCGGGAGGTCGTCCTCGCTGGTTTCGTATTCGGCCATCGTGGCTCCGACGCCGACGGCCCCGGGCTGCGGCGCATGCTTGGCGTTACCCCGAACGGGTTCGCTCACCCGCCATATCGGCCGTGGCGCGGTGAACTTTAGAGCCACCGCCCGGCTCACCCCGGCACGGCGCGCTAGACTTCGACGCATGGCTCCCCCTTCCCGCAAACGCCAGCAGCGCCCTGCCGCGCCCTCCCCCGCCGACCGGCCGCGGCCAGCCGCGGCGAAACCCGTCGCCCGTGTGGTGCAGCCGGCCGACAGCTCAACCCGCGCCACGCGGGTGCTGGACTGGCTGCTGCGCAAGCTGCCGGCGCAGCATCGCGCCAAGGCGCGCGACTACCTGGTGCTGACCCGCATGGATCGCCCGATCGGCGCGCTGCTGCTGCTGTGGCCGACCTGGTGGGCGCTGTGGCTGGCGGCCGGCGATTTCCCGCCGTGGCAGCTGCTGCTGATCTTCACTCTCGGCGTGTTCGCGATGCGCGCGGCCGGCTGCGCGATCAACGACTACGCCGACCGCAAGCTCGACCCGCAGGTGAAACGCACCGCGGGGCGGCCGCTCGCCAGCGGCCGGGTGACGCCGCGCGAGGCGCTCATCGTGTTTGGCACGCTGCTGGCGTTCTCCTTCGTGCTGGTGCTGTTCACCAACGCGCTGACCATCAAGCTGGCGTTCGCCGGCGCCGCGCTGGCGGCGATCTACCCGTTCACCAAGCGCTGGACCTACCTGCCGCAGGTGGTGCTGGGCGCGGCGTTCGGCTGGTCGATCCCGATGGCGTTTGCCGCGGTGACCGGCACGGTGCCGCCGCTGGGCTGGCTGCTGTTCATCGGCAACATCCTGTGGACGGTGAGCTACGACACCGAGTATGCGATGGTCGACCGCGACGACGATCTCAAGGTCGGCGCCAAATCCACCGCGATCCTGTTCGGCGACGCCGATGTGCCGATCCTCGGCATGCTGATGGGCACCTTCCTGCTGGCGATGCTGTTCGTCGGCCAGCGCGCGGGGCTGGGCTGGCCGTACTGGCTGGCGCTGCTCGCCGCCGCCGGACTGTTCGGCTGGCAGCTGTGGCTGATCCGCGGGCGCGCCCGCGACGCCTGCCTCGCCGCGTTCCGCCACAACAACTGGCTCGGTCTGACGCTGTGGATCGGCATCGTGCTGGCGCTGGCGGTGCGCTGAAGAATCGCGCTTCGGTGATCTCCACATGACGGCAAGCTTGCCGCAACGCGTGATTCAGACATCCAAATTTCAACATTGTCACGCAACAGTCTGACTGACTGTCACAGGCTGCCTCTAGGCTGCGCGCCATCAGAGCCTGTGACGGAACCAGGGAAACCCACAGGCAGGGATGCCTCTGCACGAAACCCGCGCCGCCTCGCCGACCCACTCCCGGTGGAACGCAGGCGGCGCCAGGTTGCGCACACTTCCCGCACGGCTCCGCGATCTCCCCGTCCCCCGGAGCATTCAACTTGCGTACTTCCCTCATCAGCCGATCCGTCGGCATGGCCCTGCTTGGCAGTCTGTCGCTCGGCCTCGCCCTTTCCGCCCACGCCCAGCAGCGCACGCCTGCCGAAGCGGACGCCACCACCGCTTCCACCGACAAGGCCAAGAACCTCGACAGCGTGGTGGTCACCGCGCGTTCCGGCGTGCAGACGCGGACCAAGGCCGAGACCAGCTACTCGATCACCACCATCGACGAGGACCGCCTGCGCATGCAGGCGCCGACCTCGGTCACCGAGGCGATGAAATCGGTGCCCGGCTTCTGGGTCGAGGCCTCCGGCGGCGAGGCCAGCGGCAATATCCGCGCGCGCGGCATTCCCGTCGACGGCTTCGGTTCGGTCACCCTGCTGGAGGACGGCATGCCGGTGCAGCACGATCCGGCACTCGGCTACCTCAACGCCGACCAGGCGTTCCGCCTGGACGAGACGATCGAGCGGATCGAGGTGGTGCGTGGCGGCCCCTCGTCGGTGTTCTATTCGAACGCACCGGCCGGCGCGATCAACTTCATCCCGCGCCGGGTCGGCGACACGCCGGACGGCCTGGTCAAATACACCGTGGGCGACTACGGTCTGCAGCGTGCCGACTTCTGGTACGGCACGCCGGTCGGCAGTGGCTGGAAGCTCGGCGTGGGCGGTTTCTACCGCATCGACGACGGCATCCGCGATCCGGGATTCCACGCCAACGACGGCGGCCAGATCCGCCTGAACCTGGCGAAGGATTTCGAGCACGGCCGCTTCAGCGCCGACGTCAAGCACATGGACGACAAGGTCGCGCTGTACCTCGGCATCCCGATGCGCACCTATCCGAACGGCAAGATCAAGGCCGTGCCCGGCTTCGACGGCAACTTCGGCACCATGGCTGGGCCGCAGACCGAGCACGTGCTGATGAAGCAGGGCAACGGCAGCCTGTACGACTTCGACAACAGCGTGGGCACGCACGTGAAGCGCGACCAGCTGACGCTGAAGTTCGACCATGACCTCGGCGCAGACTGGAAGCTGGCCGAGTCGATGCGCTACAGCGACACCAAAACCCAGCGCAACGGCGTGTTCCCGAACTCGCTGATGAGCGCGGACAAGTTCCTGGCCCAGGCCAGGCAGTTCCAGCCGGCCGGCGCGGCCGGCCTGCAGCTGCACTACGTCGACAACCCCGCGCAGGTGTTCGACAACCAGAACCAGAACGGCAACGGCCTGGTGGTGATCGGCGGCCTGCGCGGCGTGACCATGCCGGTGCAGGAGTTCGTCAACGATACCCGGCTGCTGCGCCAGTTCGACCTCGGCGGGCAGAGCCACGACGTCACGCTGGGCTACTACTACGCGCACTTCAACCAGGACTTCAGCCGCTACTCCTCCACCGCCCTGCTCGACGTGCGCGACAACGCGCGCCTGCTCGACCTGGTCGCGGTGGATGCCGCAGGCCGGCCGCTGGGCACGCTCACCGACCACGGCATCTACCGCTACGGCTACGAGTGGGAGAACGCCAGCGGCAGCTCGGCGACCCATGCGTTCTACCTGTCCGACGAATGGCAGGCGACCGACGCATTGCGCATCGACGGCGGCGTGCGCTGGGAGCGCGTGAACACCAAGGGCTGGGTCGAGCGGAAGCAGACCGTGAACCTCGGCACGCTGGCCACCTCGCAGGTACAGACCGGTACCGGCCAGACCGCGTCGTACGACCACAGCTTCAGCAAGCCGGGCTGGACGCTGGGCGTGAACTGGCAGTTCTCCGAGCGCTCCGGCGTGTTCGCGCGCTGGACCTCGGCGTTCCGCCTGCCGAACCTGAGCAGCTACATCACCAACGCGACCGCCACGCCGATCATCCAGACCATGAAGCTGGGCGAGGTGGGCTACAAGTATTCCGACCGCCAGTTCGACCTATACGCCACCGCGTTCTACACCAAGTACGACAACGTCGGCTTCAACAACTACGTGTTCAACCCGAACAACAACACCTCGGTCGCGCAGCAGGGCTACGCCAGCACCAAGACCAAGGGCCTGGAACTGGAAGGCACCTGGTTCCCGACCCGCTGGTTCGACGTGCAGCTCACCGCCACCTGGCAGGACCCGCAGTACGAAGGACTGCGCTATACCGACAAGGGCAGCACCGGCCCGATCCTGCGCGACTACACCGGCAACCAGCTGATCCGCGTGCCGAAGCTGAGCTACCGCGTGGTGCCCGGGGTGAACCTGCTCGACGGGCAGCTGCGCCTGCAGCTGTCCTACGAGCATGAAGGCGAGCGCTTCGTCGACACCGCCAACTCGGTGCGGCTGCCGTCGTACGACGTGCTCGGCGCCAGCGCACGCTACGACGTGTCGCCCGCGTTCTCGGTGTACCTGTACGCCGACAACCTCACCAACTCGCTGGGCCTGACCGAGGGCAACCCGCGCGCCGGCGAACTGCAGAGTGCGGACGCGGGGGCGAACACGTTCATCGCGCGGCCGCTGCTGGGCCGTTCGTACCGTGCCGCGGTGATGTACCGGTTCTGAGTCGTGCGGCCGGGCGGCTTGCCGCCCGGCCGACCCTCCGCACCGGAGACTCCATTTCGCATCCCACCAACCGACCCAAACCCGACGCGCACAGCGGCCGGGCGCCGCGAGCGCCCGCCGGCCATGAACCCGTCATTGGAAATCCGCCATGAATCCGCACCTGCGTCCACGCCTGCTTCATCTCCTCGCCGGCCTGCTGCTGGCTGGCCTGACGCTGCTGCTCGGCATGGTCCAGGCCGCGGGTCAGGGGCCTGGGCACGAACAGCCCGACCTGGTCCTGCGCGGCGAACTGGATGGCCGGGATCACCAGACCTACCGCATGCTGCCGTTCGAGGTACCCGCGGGCACCAGCCGCGTCACCGTGCAGTTCGACTACAGCGGTCATGACGACGAGCGCACCACGGTCGACCTCGGCCTGCTCGGCCCCGACGGCTTCCATGGCCAGGACGGTTTTCGCGGCTGGAGCGGGGGCTCGAAGCGCGTATTCACCGTGTCCGCCACCGACGCCACGCCCTCCTACCTGCCCGGCGCGATCCGCCCGGGCCGCTGGACCCTGCTGCTGGGTATCCCGAACATCCGCAAGGACAGCCATTCCCGCTACACGGCCAACATCTGGTTCGGCCGTCCGGGCGATCCCGCATGGGAGCCGGCCGTGCTGAACCCGCCGCTGCACCGCGAGGCGCGCTGGTACCGCGGCGACCTGCACATGCACGACGCGCACAGCGACGCCAGCTGCCCCGCGCAATCCGGCCGGCGCGTACCCTGTCCGCTGTTCCTCACCGTCGAGGCAGCGGCGAAACAGGGCCTGGACTTCATCGCGATCACCGACCACAACACCGTGTCACAGGCGAACGCGATGCGCGAGCTGCAACCGTACTTCGACCGCCTGCTGCTGATCCCCGGCCGCGAGATCACCACCTTCAGCGGTCACGCCAACCTGTTCGGCACTACCGCACCGGTGGACTTCCGCATCGACGGCCGCGAAGTGAAGGACTGGAACGCCTTGCTGCGGCGGGTCGCGCCGCTGCAGGGCCTGCTCTCGATCAACCACCCGATCCGTCCCAGCGGCGAGAACTGCATGGGCTGCGGCTGGACCGCCGCGCCGGCGGTCGACATGACGCAGGTACAGGCGATCGAGATCGTCAACGACAGCGATGCGGGCACCGTGCTGTCCGGCGTGCCGTTCTGGGAACGGCAGCTGGCGCAAGGCTACCGGCTCACCGGCATCGGCGGCAGCGACAACCACGATGCCTTGCTGAGCGCGGCCAGGCCCGGCTCCAGCCTGGTCGGCCGGCCGACCACGGTGGTGCACGCGGCGGAGCTGTCGATGCCGGCGATCCTGGCCGGCATCCGCGCCGGCCACGTGTTCGTCGACGTGGAGGGCAGCAGCGATCGGCTGCTGGAACTCGAAGCAAGCAGCGGCGACCAGCACGCCACCATGGGCGATGCCCTGCACACCGCCACCGGTACGCGCGTGCATTTCGAGGTGCATGCCGTCGGGGTCGGTGGAGAACGACTGGTAGTACTGCTCGACGGCAAGCCGTTCACGCCCGCCGTCGCTGCGGCGATCGGCAGCGGCGACCAGCGCATCGGCTTCGACTGGACCAGCGACGGGCGCATGCACTGGCTGCGCGTGGAAGTTCGCGACGACGCCGGCAAGCTCCTGCTGCTCGGCAACCCGGTCTATCTCAACCCGTCGCCGCGCTGACCCGCGGCGACGGCGCGCGCGCCAGTGCCCACACGTCGATCCGTTGCACGCCGGCGCGGCGCAGCACGCGGGCGCATTCGGCCAGGGTGGCGCCGGTGGTCATCACGTCGTCGAGGAGCGCCACGTGCGCGGGCAGCGCCACGCCTTCGCGCAGGGCGAACGCGCCGTGCACGTTGCGGCGGCGGGCGAGCGCGTCGAGCTCGGTCTGCGCGGTGGTGGAACGCCGGCGCAGCAGCGCGTCGTGGCGCAGCGGCACGCCGGATGCACGCGCTAGCGAGCGGGCCAGTTCCAGCGCCTGGTTGTAGCCGCGCCGGCGCAGGCGGCTGTGGTGCAGCGGCACCGGCAGCAGCAACTGCGGCAGGCGGATCGGGCACGGTTCGCGCTGCCACAGCTGGGCCAGCACGCGGCCGGCCGCGAGATCGGCGGAAAACTTGTAGCGCGATTCCAGCCGGTCCAGCGGCCAGCCGTAGCGGAATGGCGCCCACGCCGCGTCCCACGGCGGCGCGCGGCGCTGGCACTCGCCGCACAAGGCCGCCGGCGCGGCCAGCGGCAGTGCGCAGCGCGCGCAGCAACTGCGGTTGCGCGGCAGTTCGGCCGCGCACTCGGCGCACAGGTCGGCGCCGGCGGCGCCGGGCGCGCCGCACAACAGGCAGCGCCATGGCAACAGCCACCGCCGCAGTGCTCGCCAGGGTTGCAGCAGGCTTGGCTGATCCATTCGTCCTCCCCATGTTCCGCCGGCATGGTAGCGGCAAGCCGCGCACGGGGTATCACCCTGCGCCCATATTGGCGACGTACAATGCAATGTTGCCGCTCTGCGACGTCTGCTTGCAGCTGCAAACTCATCCATCATGGAGGTTTTCTCATGTCTGTACCCGACGGCGGTAAGCCCGCCCCGTCCACCTGGCCGGCCGTCGCCGGCACCGCGCTGCGCGTGGCGTTCGGCCTGATCTGGGCGGTGAGCGCCGCGCTCACCTGGACGTCCGACTTCGCCAACCACTACGTGGGCTACCTGCACAACGCCGCCACCGGCCAGCCGGCCTGGTCGGCGTGGTGGTTCGACCTGTGGATCGGCCTGGTGACGCCGCACGTGGGCTTCTTCGTGTGGGCCACGCGCATCGCCGAAACGCTGCTGGCGCTGGCGCTGCTGCTGGGCTTCGCGCGCAAGATCACCTACGTGGTGGGCATCCTGTTCAGCCTGTTGATCTGGAGCACGGCCGAAGGCTTTGGCGGGCCGTATTCGGTGGGCGCCAACAACATCGGCGCGGCGATCAGCTATGTGCTGATCTTCGCGGCGTTGATCGTGATCAACCTGCGCGCCGGCCCCAGCCCGTACAGCCTGGATTACCTGATCGAGCGCCGTTGGCCCGGCTGGCGCCGCGTGGCCGACTGGAACGACACGCTGCCGCTGGCCGAAGTGCCGCGCCTGCCCTGGCGCGTGCAGGGACCGGCGCTGGCCGGCGTGCTGATCCTGGTGGCGCTGTTGCTGGCCGGCCTGCACAGCGCGTTGAACGTGCGCTCGTCCAGCCCGCAGGCCGCCGCTGCCGCGGTGACGCCGCTGTCGCTGGCCTCCAGCCAGCCCATCGAGAAAGCCCGCGACGCCAGCCTGCCGCCACTGCAGCCGGGCGACAGCGTGGACGTGCACATCACCTCCAGCAACGACAGCGTGGAGATCGCCAGCGGCGTGCAGTACCAGGCCTGGACCTTCGGCAAGACCGTGCCCGGCCCGGTGATCCATGTGCGCCAGGGGCAGACGGTGAACTTCACCCTCACCAACCGCGGCACCATGCAGCATTCGATCGACTTCCACTCGGCGATCACTCCGCCCAGCCTGCACTACGTGGACATCATGCCGGGCGAGTCGATCACGTTCTCGTTCGTGGCCAAGGTGCCCGGCGCGTTCCTCTACCACTGCGGCACGCCGCCGGTGCTGCTGCACATCGGCAACGGCATGTACGGCGCGATCATCGTCGACCCGGCCACGCCGCTGCCGCCCGCGCAGGAGAGCTACGTGCTGGTACAGGGTGAGTGGTACACCCAGCAGGTGTCGGGCAAGCTGATGGCCGGCAACTACGAGAAGATGCAGGCGATGCAGCCGGACGAGGTGGTGTTCAACGGCGCGGCGTTCCAGTACCGCGACCACCCGCTCACCGCCAAGCCCGGCGACCGGGTGCGCCTGTACGTAGTCAACGCCGGCCCCAGCCTGTGGAGCGCGTTCCACGTGATCGGCGCGATCTTCGACAAGGTCTATCCCGGCGGCAACCCGGCGCAGGCCATCGACGGCGTCTCGACCTACTCGGTCGGTCCCGGCGAGGGCGCGGTGTTCGACCTGAAGCTGGACGAGGCCGGCCACTACCCGTTCGTCGACCACGCCATGGCGCACATGCAGCTGGGCGCGCAAGGCGTGCTGCTGGTGGGCGGCCCGAACGAGACGGCGGCCAAGCCGCCGGTGAGCAAGGCGCCAGTCGCTGCCGCACCCGCCACACCGCCGGCGGCCGCCAGCGGTCCGTACAAGTTCGACCCGACCCGCGGCACTTCGCTGTATGCCACCAACTGCGCGGCCTGCCACCAGGCCACCGGCCTGGGCCTGCCCGGTGCGTTCCCGCCGCTCAAGGACAACGTAGTGGTGCTGGACGCCAACCCGGCCAAGCACATCGAGGTGATCCTGAAGGGCCTGCAGGGCCAGGTGATCAACGGCACCAGCTACCCCACCGCGATGCCGCCGTTCGCCGCTGCCCTGAACGACGCGGACATTGCCGACATCGCCAACCACGAGCGCAGCTCGTGGGGCAACCAGGGCAAGCTGATCACCGCCGAGCAGGTGAAGGACGCGCGCGGCAAGTGAGCCGGCGCGATCGAGTCGAGGAAAGGCGGCCTGCGGGCCGCCTTTCCGTTTGCGGCCACCGCGCGGCATCAGCTCGTCAACCAGTCAGCATGTAGAAGAGTTGACGACAGAGGTCGGCCCGCCCAAACTCGCCGGCTCTGCCACGGAGCCCGCCATGCCCGAAGCCGCCATCCGCCACGACTGGACGCGCGAGGAAGTCGCCGCGCTGTTCGCGCTGCCGTTCAACGAGCTGCTGCATCGCGCGCACAGCGTGCATCGCCAGCACCACGACCCGAGTGCGGTGCAGGTGTCCACCCTGCTGTCGATCAAGACCGGCGGCTGCCCGGAGGACTGCGCCTACTGCCCGCAGGCGGCGCGCTACGACACCGGCGTGGCCGCGCAGAAATTGATGGAAATCGACGAGGTGCTGGACCGCGCGCGCGCTGCCAAGGCCGCCGGCGCCAGCCGTTTCTGCATGGGTGCGGCCTGGCGCGGCCCGAAGGACCGCGACATCCCCAAGGTCGCCGCGATCGTGCGCGCGGTGAAGGAGCTGGGCCTGGAAACCTGCGCCACCCTGGGTCTGCTCGGCGACGGCCACGCGCAGCAGCTCAAGGATGCCGGCCTCGACTACTACAACCACAACCTCGACACCGCGCCGGAGTTCTACGGCGAGATCATCCATACCCGCGAATACCAGGATCGCCTGGTCACGCTGGTACAGGTGCGCGACGCCGGCCTGAAGACCTGCTGCGGCGGCATCGTCGGCATGGGCGAGACGCGCGAGCAGCGCGCCGGCCTGCTGCAGGCGCTGGCCAACCTGCCCGAACACCCGCAGTCGGTGCCGATCAACCAGCTGGTGCCGGTGCCCGGCACGCCACTGGGCAACGCGGAAAAGCTCGATCCGTTCGAGTTCGTGCGCGCGATCGCGGTGGCGCGGATCCTGATGCCGCTGTCCATCGTGCGCCTCTCGGCCGGCCGCCAGCAGATGGACGACGCCGTGCAGGCGCTGTGCTTCTTCGCTGGCGCCGGCTCGGTCTTCTACGGCGAGAAGCTGCTGACCACCGGCAACCCGGACGTGGCAGCCGATCGCGCACTGTTCCGCCGACTCGACCTGCATCCGATGGAAGTGGTCGAGAGCGCCGGCACCGTGCATGCAAACATCGTCGACAGCGAAACCAACAGCTGCGGCCACGGTTGTGGCTGCAGTGCCGCAGCGTAAGAGCACCCCACCCCGACCCTCCCCTGCTCACCCCGTTGGGGTGAGCAGGGGAGGGAGCAGAGCGCGCAGCTTTGGTTCGGTCCCTCCCCCTGCGCAGCAGGGGGAGGTCAGGAGGGGGTGCTCTTCACCCCGCGCCGAACACTGACCCATGCCCCGCCCCGACCTCCTGCAACGCCTCGCCGGCCACACCGCCGAGCGCGAACATGCGCAGCTGCGCCGCCGCCTGCGCACCATCGACCACGCCGACGGCCCGTGGCTGGAGAGCGGCAGCCAGCGCCTGCTGTCGTTCTGCAGCAACGACTACCTCGGCCTGGCGCAGCACCCGCAGCTGGTTGCCGCGCTCACCCGCGCCGCGCGCGAGGAAGGCGTCGGCAGCACCTCGGCGCACCTGATCTGCGGCCACCGCCGTGAACACGCGGAACTGGAGGAGGCGCTGGCCGTCTGGACCGGGCGCGAGCGAGCGCTGCTGTTCTCCACCGGCTACATGGCCAACCTCGGCGTGCTGCAGGCGCTGCTGGCGCGCGATGATGCCTGCGTGCAGGACAAGCTCAACCACGCCTGCCTGCTCGATGGCGCCAAGCTCAGCGGCGCCGAGCTGAAGCGCTATCCGCACGCCGACGTGGACGCCGCCGCGCGCCAGCTGGCGGCGAACCCCGACGCGGCGGCGCTGCTCGCCACCGACGGCGTGTTCAGCATGGACGGCGACGTCGCGCCGCTGCGCGAGCTGGCGCAGCTGTGCGCGCGCGAGCGCGCCACCTTGATGGTCGACGATGCGCACGGCCTCGGCGTGCTCGGCGCGCACGGCGCCGGCAGCCTCGACGCGGCGAATCTGGGCCAGCACGAAGTGCCGCTGCTGATGGCCACGCTGGGCAAGGCGCTCGGCTGCAGTGGCGCGTTCGTAGCCGGGCCGGCCGCGCTGATCGACGGCCTGCTGCAGTTCGCGCGCCCGTACATCTACACCACCGCGATGCCGCCGGCGCTGGCCGCCGCCGCGCTGGCGGCGGTGCAACTGGTGCAATCCGAAGGATGGCGACGCGAAAAGCTCACCGCACTGATCGCCCGCTTCCGCCGCGGCGCAGCCGAGCTTGGCCTGCCGCTGGCGCCCTCGCCCAGCGCGATCCAGCCGCTGCTGCTGGGCGGTGCCGACGCTGCACTGGCGGCGGCGCAGGCGCTGGAACGACAGGGCCTGCTGGTGACGGCGATCCGCCCGCCGACCGTGCCCGCCGGCCAGGCGCGGTTGCGCATCACGCTGTCGGCGGCGCACGAGGAAGCCCACATCGACCGGCTGCTGGCTGCGCTGGAAACGCTGCGTCTGCAAGCTGCGCCCCGGGCGTCCGGCGGCGACCACGTATAATCGCCGCCTGCTCCGCCGATGCCCCCGCATGTCGATCGTCAACATCTCCGCCTACAAGTTCATCAGCCTGGACGACCTGCCCGCGCTGCGCGAACGGCTGCTCGCGCGCTGCGAGGCGCTGGCGCTGAAGGGCACGATCCTGCTGGCGCCGGAAGGCATCAACCTGTTCCTCGCCGGCAGCCGCGCGCAGATCGACGGCTTCATGGCTACGCTGCACGACGACCCGCGCTTCGCCGACCTCGCGCCGAAGGAATCGCTCTCCGCCACGGTGCCGTTCGGCCGCCTGCGCGTGCGCCTGAAGCGCGAGATCATCACCATGCGCCTGCCCACGATCCGCCCCGAAGGCGGCCGCGCGCCGGCGGTGGACGCGGCCACCCTGCAGCGCTGGCTGGACCAGGGCTGCGACGACGACGGTCGCGAGGTGCTGCTGCTGGACACCCGCAACGACTACGAGACCGACGCCGGCAGGTTCGCGCAGGCGGTCGACTACCGCCTGGCCAGCTTCACCGGTTTCCCCACGGCGATCGCCGCCGACCGTGCGCGCTACGCAGGCAAGACGGTGGTCTCGTACTGCACCGGCGGCATCCGTTGCGAGAAGGCCACGCTGCACATGCGGAACCTCGGCATGCAGCACGTCTACCAGCTCGACGGCGGCATCCTGAACTACCTCGAACAGACCGACGGCGCGCACTGGCAGGGCGACTGCTTCGTGTTCGACGGGCGCGGCGCCGTGGGGCCCGATCTGCTCCCGACAAGCAAACTCCCCCTCCCCGGAGGGGAGAGGGCTGGGGTGAGGGGACACGCTGCCGAGAAACCAGCATCAGAGCGTGCTCTGAACCACACGTTGGCAAGCCCCGACCCCTCACCTCGATCCTCTCACCCGCAAGGGGACTCCCTGAGGGTCGCCCGGAGGGGAGAGGAGGCGAACGCAAGAAGCGCTTTGCCCTACTGGAGCGAGGCATGAGCCTGTACGTCGACCGGCGCGGCCACGGCCCCGTCCCGCTGGTGCTGCTGCACGGCTGGGCGATGCACGGCGGCGTGCTGACGCCGCTGGTCGAGGCGCTGGAAGCGCAATGCACCATGTACGTGGTCGACCTGCCCGGCCATGGCCGCTCGCGCGACTGCGGCCTGCCACTGGAACCACGTGCCTGCGCCGCGGCGATCGCCGCCATCACCCCACCGGCGATCTGGCTGGGCTGGTCGCTGGGCGGCACCATCGCGCTCACCGCCGCGCTGGAACTGCCGCGGCAGGTGCGTGGCCTGGCGATGCTGTGCGCCACGCCAAAATTCGTGCGCGACGCCGGCTGGCCGTACGGCAGCGACGACAAGCTGGTGCACCAACTGGCCAGCGACCTGGAAACCGACTACCACGCCACCATCGAGCGCTTCCTGGCGCTGGAGGCGATGGGCAGCACCGACCCGCGCGGCGAACTGCGCCACCTGCGCGAGCTGGTGTTCGCCCGCGGCGAACCGGACCTGCGCGTGCTGCAGGAAGGCATCCGCATCCTGGAAAGCAGCGACCGTCGCGCCGCCCTGCCTGACCTGGCCGTACGCAGCGCCTGGATCAGCGGCCGCCGCGACCGGCTGGTGCCGCCGCAGGCGATGGCCTGGTCGGCCAGCCAGTGCGGCGGCCAGTACACCGAGATCCAGCAGGCCGGCCACGCGCCGTTCTTCGGCCACGCCGACGCGGTGGCGCAGGCGCTGCAGCCGCTGCTGGCACCCACTCACCTTGAGCAGGTTCGATGAGCGACTTCCAACTCGACCAACAGCGCGTGCGCCGCAACTTCGGCCACGCCGCCGCCAGCTACGAACAGCACGACGCGCTGCAGCGCGAGGTGGGCGATGCCCTGCTCGAACGGCTGGGCTTCTACCTGGAAACGCCGCTGCGCGTGGTCGACGTCGGCGCCGGCACCGGCCGCGGCAGCGCGCTGCTGAAGCAGAAATACCCCAAGGCCGAGGTGATCGCGCTCGACCTGGCGCTGCCGATGCTGCGTGCCGCGAAGCAGCACAGCAGCTGGCTGAAACCGTTCCGCCGCGTCTGCGCCGAGGCGACGCACCTGCCGCTGGCCGACCACAGCGTGGACGTGCTGTATTCCAACCTGTGCTTCCAGTGGGTCGACGACCTGCCGGCGCTGTTCGGCGAGTGCATGCGCGTGCTCAAGCCCGGCGGCTTCATGGCGTTCTCCAGCTTCGGCCCGGACACCCTGATGGAATTGCGCGCGGCCTGGGCTGAAACCGACCAGCAGCCGCACGTGGGCCGCTTCCTCGACATGCACGATGTCGGCGACGCGATGCTCAACGCCGGCCTGCGCGATCCGGTACTGGACGTGTTCCGCTACACCCTCACCTACAGTGAACCGCGCAAGCTGCTGGAGGAATTGCGCGGTCTGGGCGCCACCAACGCAGATCGCGCACGCGCACGCGGGCTGACCGGCAAGGCGCGCTATCGGCGCATGCTGGCCGCGTACGAAAGCATGCGCAAAGACGGGCGGATTCCGGCCACTTGGGAAGTGGTCAGCGCGCACGCCTGGGGCCCGCCGGTGGGCCAGCCGCGCCGCGTGCCCGGCGGTGAAATCGCCACTTTCTCGATCGACTCGCTGCGCGGCTCACGGCGCAAATAGCGCGCGCCGACATGGAGCGCCGTGCAATGTCGTGCACGGCGCCGGTCCGGTCAGAAGCTGTACTTCAGCGACGCGCCCACGCCGTAATCCGGGCTGCCGTCGGAGAAACCGCCCATCGCGTAGGCCTGCAGGCGCAGGTTGCTGCTGAACTTGTGGTTCCAGTAGCCGGTCAGCTCGCTCTGCGACGCGCCGCCGGTGGCGATCCGCTCACGGTAGTAGTAGTACGCGCCGATGCCGTCGTTGGAGCTGAGCTTGTACTCGGCGCCGACGTTCGCGTTGAAGGCGTTGCGCAGCTGGATGTACTGCGAGCTGCTGTACTTCATCCAGCCCACGCCGCCGAACGCGGTCCAGTCGCCCACCACCTTGTAGGTGTCGAGCGAGAGGCCGTAGTCGTTCTTGCCGGTGCCCAGGCCCTTGTCCTCGTCGGCGGTGCCGAACTTCACCTTGCCGGTGAGATCCAGCCCGAACGTGCGGTCCGCGCTGGTGAACAGCTCGTAGCCCACCGACGCGGTGACATCGCCCAGGCCCGAGGCCGAACCGCTGCTGGTCGTGGTGCCCGGTATGGGAGGCAGGCCGCCCTTGCCGTGACCGCGCCCTCTCGGGTTGCCGTTCTTCACCTTGCCCACGCCGGGAATCACGTTGCTCGCACCGCTGATGTTGATGTACGGCACGGTGAGCTTGAAGGTCCAGCGATCCGTCTGGTACGCCGCCGTCACCGGCACTGACCAGATGTCAGTGTTGGTGTTGGTGCCGTACTTGCCGCTGCTGTAGTCGGCGCCGGCGGTGAGGCTGAGCTGGTCGCTGTCCGACGTGGCGGCGTGGGCCGCAGGCGCGCCGATCAGCAGCAGTCCGCCGACGATCATCCAGGGGTGTGCATTACGCATGGGTCAAGGTTTCCTTGGGTCATTGAAGATATGGCAGCAGGCCCGGCATCACGCCGGGCCTGCGGGGTGACTGGCGACGTGGAAGGTTGGCTCAGCCGCCCGGACGGCCGGCATGGCTCGGGTGCTCGGGACGCTCGGGCTTGGACGGACGCTCCGGACGCTCGGGGCGGTCGACCTTGGCCACCTGCTCGGACTTGTGCGGACGGTCGACGCCGTGCACCTTGGCCACTTCGACCTTCTCCACATGCGCGTGTTCGTGCCCGTGGGCGGCCGCCTTCGGTGAGCGCATCACGTCGCCCAGCTTGAAGCCGTCAGCCTTGGCAATCTCGCCCCAGCCCTGGCCCGCGGCGCGCTGCGCCAGCACGCCCTTCAGGTCGATGCTGGTGCCGTCGGCCATCACCAGGGTGCCACCGTTCAGTGCGGCAGCCACCTCGGCGGCAGTGGGATCGGTGATGCCGGCCTTCGCCAGGCTGGCCTCGGCCAGCGACAGGGCGATCTTCACGTTGCCGTAGCCCATCGGGCCGGTGGCCGGCTGGAAGGTCGTCGATACCGTGGTGGTGCCGGTGGTGGTGCCGGTGGTGGTACCCGTCGTCGTTGTCGTCGGCGCCGGCCCGGTGAGCGTGATCGCGGTGCCATCGCGCAGCCCCTGCACCAGCGCCTGCGAGTTCGTGGTCGAACCGGCGAACGTGCCGAACTGGTTGCTCAACGTCACCGATTCATGGGTGGTCGTGGTGGTGGTGGTGGTCGTGGTCGTAGTCGTCGTGGTGCCGGTGGTGCCGGTGGTTTGCGCCAGCAGCGGCGAGGCGGCCAGCGCGGTGAGCACCGCGGCACTGACCAGCTTGAGCATGAGATGACGTGATTTCATTGCGTGCCTCCGGGGATGGCGTTCATGGATTTCGGGATGCGGCTCGCGGCGTGCCGGCCCGTGCAGATGCCTCGACGTCGTTCGCCGCGCGCGGGTTGGCGCACACGGCCCGACTCGGGACCCGCGCAGCTTCCATCGGAGAACGAAGTTTTCACAAGTGCGCACGGCGTGCCGTTCAGCACACATTTCGTCCACGGTACCGTTGGCGTTCAGGCTCATGCCGTTGCTGTGAAAGGGCGCACATTTCGGCATGTCGCCGTCGCCGCGTCTCGCAAGTTCTTGCGTATGCGCGGCGCGCCGCGCTCACCCCTGCCGGTGGCGAAAACAACCCACAAGGTGATCGTCGACCATGCCGGTGGCCTGCAACAGCGAGTAGCAGATGGTGCTGCCGACGAAGCGGAAGCCGCGCTTCTTCAGCGCCTTGCTCATGCGATCGGACAGGGCGGTGCTGGCCGGTACCTCGGCCTGGCTGCGCCAGCGGTTGCGCAGCGGCCGGCCATCGACGAACGACCACAGATAGCCGTCCAGACTGCCGAACTGCGCGATCACTTCGAGTGCCGCTACCGCATTGTCGCGGGTGGCCGAAACCTTCTGTCGGTTGCGGATGATGCCCGGGTCGAGCAGGCACTTTTCCAGCTCGTGATCGCTCATCGCGGCGACCCGGGCGATCTCGAAACCATGGAAGGCCCTGCGGTAGTTGTCGCGCTTGGCCAGCACGGTGCGCCAGGACAGGCCGGCCTGGGCGCCTTCGAGGCAGAGGAACTCGAACAGTGCGCGGTCGTCGTGCAGCGGCACGCCCCACTCGGTGTCATGGTAGTCGCGCATCAGCGCGTCGCCGTTGGCGGCCCAGTGGCAGCGTGGCAGTTCGGCGGTCCCGGTCATGGCTGGCGGATGGTCGAAGGGTGCGCCACAAGCTAACCCACGCCGCTAGACTTGTCGCCCCTTCCCGTCCCGATCGCCCATGCCGCCCTCGCCATCCCGCGGCGCGTTGTCCGCGCTGCTCGTCACCATCCTGATCTGGGCCTACAGCTGGGTCGTGATGAAACAGGTGCTGGCGTACGCCGGGCCGTTCCACTTCGCCGCGCTGCGCTACCTGCTCGGCGCCGCCGTGCTGTTTGCCGCGCTGCTGCTGTCGCGGCAATCGCTGCGGCCGCCGCCGCTGGGACCCACGCTGCTGATCGGCCTGTGCCAGACCACCGCGTTCCAGGGGCTGGAGCAATGGGCGCTGCTCGACGGTGGTGCCGGTCACGTCGCCCTGCTCGCGTACACCATGCCGTTCTGGGCGGTGCTGCTGGCCTGGCTGCTGCTGGGCGACCGCCCCACGGCGCGGCACTGGCTGGGACTGGCGCTGGCCGCGCTCGGGCTGCTGTGCATCATCGAACCGTGGCGCGCCATGGGCAGTGCGCTGAGCACCGCGCTGGCGATCGCCGGCGGCGTCGCGTGGGCGGCCGGCACCGTGCTCAGCAAGCGCATGTTTCTGCGGCATGCGTCGTCAGTGCTCAACCTCACCGCGTGGCAGATGCTGCTGGGCGGCATCGCGCTCGGCGGCATCGCGCTGGTGGTGCCGGAGCGCGCGATCGAGTGGAACTGGGCCTTCGTCGGCGGGTTGACCTACAGCGTGCTGCTGGCCTCCAGCCTGGCCTGGTGGCTGTGGTCGATCGTGCTGCAGCGGCTGCCGACCACGGTGGCCAGCGTGGCCAGCCTCGGCGTGCCGGTCGTCAGCGTGCTGCTGGCGTGGCTGATCCTGCACGAGCAGCCCTCGGCCATGGAGCTGGTTGGCATCGTGTTCGTGCTGCTCGGGCTGTTCGCGGTCAGCGGCGTGGGAGCAAAGCGCCGTTCCTGAGCATTCAGCGTCCGCGCCATCGCACGGCGATATGATTGGTCCGCTGCCGAATCCGAAGAAGCGCCGATGTTCGATCTGCCCCAACTATGGAATTTTCTGGTCAGCTGGCTGGCTGACCACGCGATCATCCCGCTGCTGAGTGCGCTGCACCTGGACGGCCTGGCCGGCGACCCGCGCGACATCGCCGCCGCGCTGCTGATCGCGGCGCTGCAGCTCGCCATCATCGGCTTCATCTTCCGCCCGCTGGAGACCTTCTTCCCCGCAGAAAAGTGGACGGACCGCAAGCTCACCCGGGTCGACCGCAACTACACGCTGCTGATGCTGCTGGGCATCTTCCCGCTGTTCACCTACCTGGTGCTGATGCCGTTCAGCCACCTGTTCGCCAGCGCCGATGCGGCCGCCGCCACCGGCAGCGCCTCGCCGCTGGCGCTGAAGAACCTGGTGCCGTGGTTCAACGACCACCCTTACGTGCTGTTCGCGGTGTACTACGTGGTGTACGACTTCACGTACTACTGGATGCACCGCACCCAGCACGCGATCCCGTGGTGGTGGGCGCTGCACAGCATGCACCACAGCACGCGCCAGATGAGCTGCTGGACCAACGATCGCGGCAGCCTGGTGGATGGTTTCATCCAGTCGATGATCCTGGCCACGGTGGGCCTGGTGATCGGCGTGGACCCGGACGAGTTCGCCTGGCTGATGCTGCTCGGTGAACTGGTGCAGAACTTCTCGCACACCAACGTCCGGCTGGGCTTCGGCCGCGTGCTCGACCGCGTGTTCGTCGCCCCGAAGTTCCACCGCCTGCACCACATGCTGGTCGATCCCGAGCGGCCGACGCTGCACAACTGCAACTACGGCCAGGTGCTCTCGGTGTGGGACGTGCTGTTCGGCACCGCGCTGTACGGCGAACCGCCGCGGCCGACCGGCGTGGGCGATCCGATCGTCGACGCCGACAACAACTACGGCCTGATCGGGCTGCACTGGGCTGCGCTGAAGCGCTTCTGGGTCGCCGTGCGCCAGCCCGCCGGCTGGCGGCCGGGCGAAGTGGCGTTCGGCGCGGACTACACGCCGATTCCGGTCGGCCAATTGGATCTGCACGCGCTGGCGCAGCACCAGCCCGCTGCGGTCGGCAGCGACGCCGGCGACGCGCCGGCCGGCAGCACCCTGGTGGAGTCGGCGCCGGGTTGATCCACCCGTCGGTTCACCAGGGTAGCGCGTCGAGATCCACGTTGCCGCCGGTCAGCACCACGCCGACGCGCTTGCCGGCGAAGCGCCGAGGCTGCTTGAGGATCGCCGCGAGCACGGTGGCGCTGGACACTTCCACCACCTGCTTCAGCTCCGACCACAGCAGCCGCATCGCAGCGACGGTCTCCGCGTCGCTGACCGTGATCACCTCGACGCGATGCATGCGCAGCGCGTCGAGGTTGTGCTCGCCAACCAGCGCGCGCAGGCCATCGCAGATCGTATCCGGCACCACCGTGGTGACCCGCGTGCCCTGCGCCAGCGAGCGCGCCGCGTCGTCGGCGCCGAGCGGCTCGGCGGCGAACAGGGCCAGCGCCGGGTCGAGGCCGTGCGCGGCGATCGCCACGCCGCTGGCCAGGCCGCCGCCGCCGACCGGCGTGACCAGTGCGTCCAGTCCCGGCGCCTGCCGCAGCAGCTCCAGCGCAAGCGTGCCCTGGCCGGCCATCACCCGGATGTCGGCATACGGATGCACCAACTCGGCGCCGGTGGCGCGCTGCACCCCGGCGCACATCGCCTCGCGCGCAGCCTGGGTCGGCGCGCAGCGATGCAGGGTGGCGCCGGCGCGCTCGATCGCTTCGAGCTTGGCGCGCACCGCGCCTTCCGGCACCACCACGTGCGCGGCGATGCCGCGGGTGGCGGCAGCCAGCGCCAGCGCGTTGCCGTGGTTGCCGGAGGAATGGGTGACCACGCCGCGCGCGGCCTGCGCATCGTCAAGCGACCACACCGCATTGCAGGCACCACGGAACTTGAACGCGCCGCCACGCTGCAGGTTCTCGCACTTGAAGTGCAGCTCCGCGCCGGCCAGCGCATCCAGCGCCGCGCCGCGCAGCACCGGGGTGACGCTGGCGTACGGCGCGATGCGCGCGGCGGCATCGAGAATCTGCTCGAAATCGGGCAAGGCATCCATCACGGTTCGATCTCCACGCCACAACGGAAGCGGCGCTCGGCGCCGGGTTCGAGCCGGATCGCCGCGGCGCACTCGGGCCGGTTGAACGCGTCGGCCATGCACTCCATCGGCTCCAGCGCGACCGCGCGGCGGGCGTCGCGGCTGACCGTGTCGGCGGTGAACGCGTGCATCACGCCATGCTCCTGCCACACCGCGATGGCGAAACCGCTGACCGGGTTGCGCAGGCGGGTGCGGATGCGACCGTCGGCGTCGACGTCGAGGTCGGTGTAGCCCTGATCGATGATGCTGTCACCGATCCGCCGCGACTCGCGGAAATCCAGCGCCGGCGCATCGTCCAGCGCCACATACGCTTCCGCGCCGGCCAGCGCGATCAGGTTGGCACCAGTGCGGATCAGCGTCTGCGCAGGAATCTGCAGCTGCCAGTCGTCGACCTCACCGTCGGCCACGTGGAAATACGGATGCCAGCCGAAGAAGCACGGCGCGGCGCGGTCGCCGACATTGCGCATGCACGCCTCCAGGGTGAGGCCACCGGCATCCAGGGTGAACGTCACCGCGAGGTCGATCGCATGCGGGTAGCCGGGCTGCGGGCGGATCGCGCGGGTGGTCAGGGTGGCCTGCGCGCGGTCGTCGTCCGCGGCCAGTGCGGCGAGCTCGAAATCCACGTCGCGCACGAAGCCGTGCCGGCTGGCCCGCGCGGCGCCGGTCACGCCGGGTTGCAGATCCTGCGCGTGGCCGTCGAAGGTGTAGCGCGCGTCGGCGATGCGCCCGGCGAACGGCGCCATGATGGCGAAGCGCGAACCCGCGCGGGCGGTCACTTCGTCCGCATCGCGGTAGCCGTCGGCGAGGTCGCGCACCGACCCGGCGGCGCCGACCTCGAAATCGAGCAGTGCCGCGCCATGGCGCGCGATGCGCACGCACCGCCCGCTACCGGGCTCGGCCAGCACCACGATCTCCTGCTCGCCCAGGCGGTCCTGTCCGGCGGCATAACGCTTCGCGTCCACGGGGTTCTCCTGCGTCTGCAACACCCCATGTTACCCTCAGCGGTCCCCATTCCCGCGCCCATCCCATGCATGCACTGCCGCAAGCCGCCACCCCGAGCCTGATCCGCCTGCGCGACTACCGCGCCCCCGCCTGGCGGGTCGAGGCGATCGAGCTGGACTTCGACCTCGGCATTGACGCCAGCGAAGTACTCGCGCGCCTGCATCTGCGCCGCGACGTCGCGCAGGACGCGCCGCTGCGGCTGGACGGCGAGAACCTGCAGCTGCTGGTGATCGCGCTGGACGGTCGCACGCTGTCCGCCGGCGAATATCGCTACGACGACAGCGTGCTGGTAGTGGACGGCGTCCGCGACGGCAGCGTGCTGGAGACCCGCGTGCGGCTGCGCCCAGCGGCGAACACCGCGCTGGAAGGCCTGTACCTGTCCGGCCCGCGCAAAACCGGCTTCCTGCTGACCCAGTGCGAGGCCGAGGGCTTTCGCCACATCACGTTCTTTCCCGACCGGCCCGACGTGCTGTCCCGCTACACGGTCACCCTGCGCGCCGACCGCGCCCGCTTCCCGGTGCTGCTGGCCGGTGGCAACCCGGACGGCGCCGGCGAGCTGGAAGGCGGCCGCCACTGGGCGCGCTTCGTCGACCCGCACCCGAAGCCGAGCTACCTGTTCGCGCTGGTCGCCGGCCGACTGGAAGTGATCGAGCGCGACTACGTCACCGCCGACGGCCGCGCCGTGCAGTTGAAGATCTGGGCCGAGGCCGACGCGATCGGGCGCTGCCACTACGCGATGGACGCACTGGAGCGCGCAATGCGCTGGGACGAGCAGACTTACGGCCGCAACTACGACCTGGACGTGTTCCACGTGGTCGCCACCCACGACTTCAACATGGGCGCGATGGAGAACAAGGGGCTCAACATCTTCAACGCGAAGTGCCTGCTGGCCGAGCCGGATTCGACCACCGACGAGGAGTACCGTCACGTCGAGGCGGTGGTGGCGCACGAATACTTCCACAACTGGAGCGGCAACCGCGTCACCTGCCGCGACTGGTTCCAGCTCTCGCTGAAGGAGGGCCTCACCGTATTCCGCGAACAGAGCTTCTCGGCCGACATGAATTCGGCGCCACTGAAGCGCATCGAGGATGTCGCCCTGCTGCGCCGTGCGCAGTTCCCCGAGGACGCCGGTCCGCTGGCGCATCCGGTGCGCCCGGCACAGTACAGCGAGATCAACAATTTCTATACCGCCACGGTGTACGAGAAGGGCGCCGAGCTGGTGCGCATGCTGGCCAGTGCGCTGGGCCGGGACGGCTTCCGCCGCGGCATGGACCGCTACTTCGAGCGCAACGACGGCCACGCTGCCACGCTGGAGGATTTCCTCGCCGCGCTGGGCGAGGCCAACGGCAGCGACCTCACGCCCTACCTCGCCTGGTACGCCCAGGCCGGCACGCCGCGGCTGAAGGCGCACGGGCACTACGACGCAGCGGCCCATACCTATACGCTGACCCTGGCCCAGCAAATCCCGGCTGGCCACGGCGCGGAGCCCCGCGCGCCGCTGCCGATCCCGGTCAAGCTGGCGCTGTTCACCCCGCACGGCGACATGCTGCCGCTGCATCTGGACGGCCAGACGTCCAAACCAGTTACCGAGCTGGTGGTGGTGCTCGACCGCGCCGAGCGGAACTTCGTCTTCACCGACGTCGGCGCCGCGCCGGTGCCATCGCTGCTGCGCGGCTTCTCCGCGCCGGTGATCCTGGAGTACGACTACACGCCGGACGAGCTGGCGCTGCTGCTGGCCCACGACGTCGACGGCTTCAACCGCTGGGAAGCCAGCCAGCAGCTGGCCGCACGCGCCTACGAGGAGCTGCGCGACGGCACCGCCGGTGCCGCGCTGCACGCCTGGTGCGATGCACTGGCGCGGTTGTTCGACGGCGCCGCCGTCGACGACGCGTTGCTGGCCGACCTGCTCACCCCGCCCGGCGAGATCGAGCTGGCCGAGCGCGAAACCGCGATCGACCCGCAGCGTATCCATCAATCACGCCAGGCACTGCAACGGCAGCTGGCCGAGCGGCTGGGCGCGGAAAACCTGCAGCGGCGGTACCTCGCGCTGCTCGCGCAAACCGGCATCGAGCTCGATGCATCGAGCCAGGCGCGCCGCCGGTTGCAGCGCCGCGTGCTGGAACTGCTGGCGCTGCTGGACCCGACCGGTGCCGGCGCGCTGGCCGCCACGCAATACCGCGACGCCCCCGGCATGACCGATCGTCTCGCCGCGTTGTCGGTGCTGGTGCGCAGCGGCGCTGCGCAGGCCGCCGCGGCGCTGCGCGACTATCGCGAACGCTACGCCGGCAACGCACTGGCGCTGGACAAGTGGTTCGCGGTGCAGGCGCAGTTGCCGGGCGAGCCAGCGCTGAATCGCGTGCGACAGCTGGAGCGCGACGACGCATTCACGCTGAAGAATCCGAACCGGGTGCAGTCGCTGCTGGGTGCATTCGTGCGCAGCAACCCGAGCGGTTTCCACCGTGCCGACGGCGCCGGCTACCGACTGCTGGGCGAACGGCTGGTGGCGCTGGATGCCTTGAACCCGCAGGTGGCCGCGCGACTGGCCACGGCGTTCAACGGCTGGCAGCGGTTGGAGCCGCGGCGGCGCGAGGCGGCGCAGGCGGCCATCGTGGAATTGGCCCGGCAACCCGGGCTTTCGCGCAACCTGGCCGAGATCATCGACAGCGTGCTGAACCACTGAACCGCGGCGGACGCATTGCACCCTCCCGCCGGGTCGCCCTGGCATGCGCGGCGATGCCGCCATGCACGCGGGCGGGGTATCTCATTCAGACGTCCAGATGATCGAGCGCCTCAAGCAGGCTCTGCATGCGCGACTCCAGCGTCGGCTGCAGCTCCACGCGCTCGCTGTCGTCGCGCTCGCTCAGTCCGTCGATGGCCATCTCGACCTGGCCGATTTCGACCAGCAAGTCATGGTGCGGATAAACCGGTTGGAAGTCGAAGCTCATGTCCATTACTTCCCTGGTGGGTGGGTAAGCAGACGATGCAACCGCCATGCCATATGTGAGCTGGATCACGGAGAATTTGGGCAGGCAATCACACAACTGACGCAACACGTCATCTGCTGCCGCGATCGGGCACAAAACTCCTTTTCAGTCACCCCGTGTTCACGCGTTTGCGGTGAATATCGCCCCACGTTCCACGGCAGCCGCCATGGGGCGGCGCCAGCAGATTTACGGTTTCTGGCGCTCGGCAACACGGTCATCCTGGATTCCCCCTGTTCCTGAGACCGCCGGGCGCCAGATCTAACAGCACGAAGCCCCGCGGCCATCACCGCGGGGCTTCGTCTTTACGGCCCTTGCCGGCCGCGCAAAAGACGACGGCACCCCGAGGGGTGCCGTCTTGCTTCCTTTCCTGGTACGCGATCGAACCCCTGTCCGTTCGACCTCGGCGCGCGTGGTCGCGCAGCGTCTGCCCGTGAAAGTGCTGGTTCCCCGGAAGCAGGAAGCGTGCCAGCTACCCTGCGCGGCCCGCAAGGCATTGATGGCGCTACCATGGCGCCCCGTTTCGTCAGTTTCTGCACGCCCAGGTCAGTTTGATGCGCCATCCGACCCACTACGACGTCATCGTGATCGGCGGCGGCCACGCCGGTACCGAGGCCGCGCTGGCCGCCGCGCGCACCGGTGCGCGCACGCTGCTGCTCAGCCACAACATCGAGACGATCGGCCAGATGAGCTGCAACCCGGCGATCGGCGGCATCGGCAAGGGCCATCTGGTGAAGGAGATCGACGCGCTGGGCGGCGCGATGGCGCACGCGGCCGACCGCGCCGGCATCCAGTGGCGCACGCTGAACGCGTCGAAAGGCCCGGCCGTGCGCGCCACCCGCTGCCAGGCCGACCGCGCGCTGTACAAGGCGGCGATCCGGCGCATGGTGGAAACCCAGCCGAACCTGGAATTGTTCCAGCAGGCGGTGGACGACCTCATCATCGAGCACGGCCGCGTCTGCGGCGTGGTCACCCAGATGGGGCTCGCCTTCGATGCGCGCGCCGTGGTGCTCACCGCCGGCACCTTCCTCGCCGGCAAGATCCACATTGGCCAGGCGCAGTACGCCGGCGGTCGCGCCGGCGATCCGCCGGCCAGCACGCTGGCGGCGAAACTGCGCGAGCTGCCGGTCGCTGCCGACCGGCTGAAGACCGGCACGCCACCGCGCATCGACCGGCGCAGCATCGACTTCAGCGGCCTGGAAGAGCAGCCCGGCGACGATCCGGCACCGGTGTTCTCCTACCTCGGCACGCGCGACGAACACCCGCGCCAGGTCAGTTGCTGGATCACCCATACCGGCGAGCGCACCCACGAGATCATCCGCGGCGCGCTGGACCGCTCGCCGCTGTACACCGGCCAGATCGAGGGTGTCGGCCCGCGCTACTGCCCGTCGATCGAGGACAAGGTGGTGCGCTTCGCGGAGAAGTCCTCGCACCAGATCTTCATCGAGCCGGAGGGGCTGGACACCTTCGAGATCTATCCGAACGGCATCTCCACTTCGCTGCCGTACGACGTGCAGCTGGCGCTGGTGCAGTCGATCAAGGGCTTCGAGAACGCGCACATCACCCGCCCCGGCTATGCGATCGAGTACGACTACTTCGACCCGCGCGGCCTGCAGCCGTGGCTGGAGACGAAGGCGATCCCCGGCCTGTACTTCGCCGGCCAGATCAACGGCACCACCGGCTACGAGGAGGCCGCCGCGCAGGGCCTGGTCGCCGGCCTCAACGCCGCGCTGGCGGTGCACGGCAAGGCACCCTGGTACCCGCGCCGCGACGAGGCGTACCTCGGCGTGCTGATCGACGACCTCACCAGCAATGGCACCATCGAGCCGTACCGCATGTTCACCTCGCGCGCCGAATACCGGCTGCACCTGCGCGAGGACAACGCCGACCTGCGCCTCACCGAACAGGGCTTCGAGCTGGGCGTGGTGACGCCGGCGCGCTTCGACGCGCTGCGCGCCAAGCGCGACGCGGTCGAACGCGAACTGCAGCGCCTGGGCGCGTTGTGGGTGACCCCGGCGAATGCGCGCGGCGCCGCGGTCGAGCGCCAGCTCGGCATCGCGGTCAGCCGCGAGACCAGCGCCATCGACCTGCTGCGCCGGCCTGAGCTGGACTACGCGAAGCTCGCCGGCGTACCGGAACTAGGGCCGACGGTGGCGCGCGACGACGTCGCCGCCCAGGTCGAGGTGCAGGTGAAATACGCCGGCTACCTCGAGCGCCAGCGCGGGGAGATCGAACGCCAGCGCCGCCACGAGCAGCTGGCGATTCCCGTCGGCTTCGACTACGACAAGGTGCGCGGGCTGTCGGCCGAGGTGCTGCTGAAACTGAAGCGTGCGCTGCCGGCCACGGTCGGCCAGGCCGCGCGCGTCAGCGGCGTCACCCCGGCGGCGATCTCGCTGCTGCTGGTGCATCTGAAGCGCCGCGACGCCGCCTGACCTCCGCGCGGCAATCCGCTCATGGCATCATGCGCACTTTCACCGGCATGGGGAGTGCACGCATGGAAATCTGGATCGGCCGCGACGGCGAACGGCACGGCCCGTACAAGGAAGACGATGTGCGCCAGTGGCTGCGCAGCGGCCAGGTGAGCCACGACGATCTTGCCTGGCACGAAGGCCTGGCCGACTGGCAGCCGCTGTCGGTGCTGTTCCCCGACGTGGCGGCCGCGCCGCCGCCGACAAGCGCCAATCCCTACGCTGCGCCTTCCGCCCCGCTGCTGCCGCAGACCACCGCCGCCGCGCTGGAAGACTACGCCGGCTTCTGGAAGCGCGTGGCCGCCTACATCCTCGATGCGATCGTGCTGTACATCCCGCAGATGCTGATCGAGAAGGCGTTCGACGGCGACGACGCCAAGGCGGCGCTGAAGCAGGCCAGCCTCGACGCCGTCGGCAACCCGGACGCCATGATGGCCGCCAACATGCATTACTACGCCACCATGTGGCCGGCGATGCTGCTGATCGTGGTACTCGGCGTGCTGTACTTCACCGTATGCGAAAGCTCGGCCTGGCAGGGCACGCTGGGCAAGCTGGCACTGGGCATTCGCATCACCGACATGGAAGGCCGGCGGATCAGCTTCCCGCGCGCGCTGGGCCGCTACTTCGCCAAGTTCCTCAGCGCCATCATCCTGGGCCTCGGTTTCCTGATGGTCGCCTGGACCCAGCGCAAGCAAGGCCTGCACGACATGATCGCCGGCACCCTGGTGCTGAACGGCCGCGCCAGCGAGTTCAAGCCCAACCCGTCGGCGTCCGACAGCCGCAACTCGTTCAGCGCCTGAGCTGGCGTTGATTCCAACCACGGCGCCGCGGTCGATCCGCGGCGCCGTTCTCGTTTCTGCGGCGGCAGCGTCGCGGCCGCTTGGTATCATCGGTCGCTTCATTTTTTCAACCGGCGCACCACGCCGCCAGGAACCGATCACCGCCCATGCTCAGCATCGAACAACGCATTGCCAACGACATCGCCGCCAAGACCGAACAGGTGCGCGCAGCGGTGGATCTTCTCGACGGCGGCGCCACCGTGCCGTTCATCGCCCGCTATCGCAAGGAGGTCACCGGCGGCCTCGACGACACCCAGCTGCGCCTGCTGGAGGAACGCCTGCGCTACCTGCGCGAGCTGGAAGAGCGCCGCGCGGCGATCCTCGCCAGCGTCGAGGAGCACGGCAAGCTCAGCGATGCGTTGAAGGCCGACCTGCTCGCCGCCGATACCAAGGCGCGGCTGGAGGATCTGTACCTGCCGTTCAAGCCCAAGCGCCGCACCAAGGCGCAGATCGCCCGCGAAGCCGGGCTGGAACCGCTGGCGCTGGGCCTGCGCGAAGATCCCACGCGCACGCCGGAGGCGTTCGCCGAAGCGTTCGTCGATGCGGACAAGGGCGTGGCCGACGCGCGCGCCGCGCTGGACGGCGCGCGCGCGATCCTGATGGAGTCGATCGCCGAAGACGCGCACCTGGTCGGCGAGCTGCGCGACTGGCTGTGGGCGCAAGGCCAGATCCGCGCGAAGGTGGTCGCGGGCAAGGAGAACGAGGGCGCGAAGTTCCGCGACTACTTCGATCACGTCGAACCGATCGCGAAGATTCCCTCGCATCGCCTGCTGGCGCTGATGCGCGCGCGCAACGAGGGCGTGATCGAACTCGAGCTCGCGCCCGCCGCGGACAGTGAGCAGGGCCATGCCGAGGGCGAAGGCCGTGTCGCCGCGCATGCCGACATCCACAACCGCGGCCGCGCCGCGGATGCGTGGTTGCGCGAGACCGTGCGCCTGACCTGGCGCGTGAAGCTGCACCTGCACCTCACGCTGGATCTGTTCGGCCGCGTACGCGAAGGCGCCGAAGACGAGGCGATCCGCGTGTTCGGCGACAACCTGAAGGACCTGATGCTGGCCGCGCCGGCCGGCGCCAAGACGGTGATGGGGCTCGATCCCGGCATCCGCACCGGCTGCAAAGTCGCGGTGGTCGACGCCACCGGCAAGCTGCTGGCCACCGACACGATCTACCCGCTGGAGCCGCGGCGGCAGTGGAACGAATCGCTGGTGTCGCTGGCCAAGCTGTGCCGGCAGCACGGCGTGGACCTGATCGCGATCGGCAACGGCACCGGCTCGCGCGAGACCGACAAGCTGGCCGCCGAGCTGATCAGGAAGCTGCCCGAAGCGAAGCTCTCGAAAGTCGTGGTGAGCGAGGCCGGCGCCTCGGTGTATTCCGCCTCGGAACTGGCGGCAAAGGAGTTTCCCGAGCTGGACGTGAGCCTGCGCGGCGCCGTCTCGATCGCACGGCGCCTGCAGGACCCGCTGGCCGAGCTGGTGAAAATCGAGCCCAAGGCGATCGGCGTGGGCCAGTACCAGCACGACGTGAACCAGATCAAGCTGGCGCGCGCGCTGGACGCGAAAGTGGAGGACTGCGTCAATGCGGTCGGCGTGGACGTCAACACCGCTTCCGCCGCGCTGCTCTCGCGCGTGGCGGGGCTGTCCGCCTCGGTGGCCGAGAACGTGGTGAAGCACCGCGACGCGAACGGCCCGTTCGCCAACCGCAAGGCGCTGCTGAAGGTGCCGCGGCTCGGCGACAAGGCGTTCGAGCAGTGCGCCGGATTCCTGCGCGTGCCGAACGGCGACAACCCGCTGGACGCCAGCGCGGTGCATCCGGAAGCCTACCCGGTGGTCGAACGGATCATCGCGCAGTGCGGCCGCGAGGTGCGCAACATCATCGGCGACAGCGCCTTCCTGCGCGGCCTGAAAGCCGAACAGTTCACCGACGAAAAATTTGGTGTACCCACCGTGCGCGACATCCTGAAGGAGCTGGAAAAGCCGGGCCGGGATCCGCGCCCGGCGTTCGTCGCACCGAGCTTCGCCGAAGGCGTGGAGGACCTGAAGGACCTGCGCCCCGGCATGATCCTGGAAGGCCGCGTCACCAACGTCGCCGCGTTCGGCGCGTTCGTCGACATCGGCGTGCACCAGGACGGGCTGGTGCATGTCTCGGCGCTGTCGCATACCTTCGTGAAGGATCCGCGCGACGCAGTGAAGGCCGGCGACATCGTCAAGGTCAAGGTGATGGAGGTGGACCTGCCGCGCCAGCGCATCGGCCTCAGCATGCGGCTGGACGACGAGCCGGGCCAGGCGCGTGGCGGCCGTGCGGGCGCCGCCGGCAACGATACCCGCGGCGGCCAGCGCGACAACCGCGGCCCGCGCCCGGGTGGCGGCGCGCCCAAACCGGCTCCCGCCCCGGCCAGCAATGCCTTTGCCGACGCGTTCGCGCGCGCCGGCAAGCGCTGAATTCCCCGCGACTTGCTTGCATACGGCGGCGATGCGCTGCAGCATGCGGTTCCGTATGGAATGCCGTAACGTAACTTCAGACTAACAAGGCCATCCCGGCCGAAGGAGTGTCAGCATGCTTCGTCCCCGCCATCTGGCCGGCGCCATCGCCACCGCGTTGCTGTTCAGCACGGCTGCCGCGGCCACCGATTTCAGCAACGTCATCGTCTTCGGCGACAGCCTCAGCGACAACGGCAACATCTCGCTGGCTACCGCGCCCGGCATCCAGCCGCCGCTGCGCTTCACCACCAACCCGGGCACCACCACGGCGGAGAACGTGGCGTCCGGCCTCGGCTTCACGCTGAAGCCATCGGCGGCCGGCGGTACCGATTTCGCCTGGGGCGGCGCCGGCTTCGTCAACAACGTGGCCGCGGTGCCGACCATTCCGCAACAGCTGCAGATGTATCTCGGCACGACCGGCGGCAAGGCCGACGGCAACGCCCTGTACCAGGTCTGGGGCGGCGCCAACGACATCTTCTATCTGAGCGGAGCGCTGACCAACCCGAACGCGATCGCCGCCGGCACCGCCAGCGCGGCGCAGGCCGAGCTGGGCGTGCTGGGCGCGCTGCAGGCCGCCGGCGCACGGTACGTGGTGGTCTACAACCTGCCCGACCTCGGCAAGACGCCCGCGTCCGCCGCCGGCGGCGCCGCCGCGCAGGCCGGCGCCAGCCAGCTCGCCGTGCTCTACAACGGCGTGCTCAACAGCGGGCTGATGCAGTTGAGCAACAACGGCCTGAACATCATTCCGGTGAACACCTTCGCCCTGCTCAACGAGGCGGTCGCCAACCCTTCGGCCTACGGCTTCAGCAACGTCACCACGCCGGCGTGCAGCGGCAGTTCGATCCAGTGCGGCCCGCAGGGCTCGGGCCTGCCCTACAGCTACGCGGCGGGCACGAACCAGACCTACCTGTTCGCCGATGGCGTGCATCCGACCACCGCCGCCCATGCGATGCTCAGCCAGTACGTGCTGTCGGTGATCCGTGCGCCGGAGCAGATCTCGCTGCTCGGCGAGGCGCCGCTGGCCGCCAGCACCGCGCAGAACCGCGTCATGCGCGAGCAGATGCTGACCACCGGCAAGGACGGCGACGTGCGTACCTTCGTCAACATCGACTACGCGAAGCAGCGCTTCGACGCCAGCGGCCATTCCCCACGCACCAACAGCGACAATTTCAACTTCGCCCTGGGCGCCAACTTCTTCGCCGGCGAGCACGTCACCGCCGGCATCGCGCTCGGCATCGGCCAGCACAACGCCGACTTTTCCGGTGGCGGCGGCTACAAGCTGCAGGACATCAGCGGCCTGGGCTATCTCGGCTACCACAACGGCGGCGGCTACGTGGGTGGCTACGTCAACTTCGGCCAGTCCAATTTCAAGAACATCGAACGCCGCATGAGCATCGGTGCCGCGCAGCGCACCGAAACCGGCAAGACCGACGGCTCGCACCTGGGCGGCGGCGTCACCGGCGGCTGGTGGTTCGACCTTTCCGACAAGCTGCAGACCGGGCCATTCGCCAACCTCGACTGGCAGACCGTGAAGGTCAGCGGCTACAGCGAAAACGGCAATGACAGCAGCGCCATGTGGTTCGGGCGGCAGCAGCGCGACTCGCTGCTGGCCACGCTGGGTTGGCGCCTGCGCGGCCAGTGGCAGGTCAACAACCTGCTGATGTCGCCCTATGTCGAATTGGCCTGGAACCACGACAGCAAGGCCGACCCGCGCATGGTCAGCGCCGGCCTGAACAGCATGAACGGCACGTTCGCCCTGTCCGGCTTCAACCCCGACCAGAGCTGGGGCACCGCGACGCTGGGCCTGTCCGCCCAGCTGACCCCGAGCGTACAGAGCTGGATCGGCTACAGCGGGCGCTTCAGCGACAACAGCCAGAAGTACAACAGCGTCAACATGGGCGTGCGGATCAACCTCTGACCACCGGCATCGCGGCCCGGCCGGGCCGCCGCATGAAAAAAGCCGCCCGCATTGCGGGCGGCTTTTTTTGTCGGGGCACCCGCCCGAGGCGGGAGCCGAAACCGCTTACTTGTTCTTGCCGCCGGTGGCCATGCCGAGGATGGTGATGGCCTGCTTCTTCAGCGTGCCTGCCGCCGCCGGATCGAGCGCTTGCACGTCGCTGCCGACCTGGTGCTGCTTCAGCACCAGCGTGCCGTCGTCGCTCCAGCCGGCGCGGTCGATCGCGCTGGGCTTGCCGGCGCGGCTGGCCTTGGTCTCCTGCACGACCGCCCACGGCTTGCCATCCTTGTAGGCATAGTCGGTGCTGGTATAGCCCTTGTCGCCGTAGTCGACCTCTTCGCGGATGTACTTCACTTCGCCGGCCTGGCGGAACAGCTGCCAGCCGCGCGAATCGTTGGCCTCCAGCTTGGTGCCGTGGCTGATCTTCATGCCGCCGATCTGCGCCTTCGCCTCGGCGAATTCGGCCAGAATCTTCTCGCTGGGCGTCTGCTCCGCCATCAGCTCGATCGCCACGCCATCGTTCTTGCTGCCCTTGGCGAGCACCGGCGCCTGGATCGGCATGGTGTACTTGCGGTCGCCGTCGGTCAGGGTGGCCTGGATCACGTACAGGTCGCCCGGTTTCACTTCGGCCGGGTTGAAGCTCAGCGTGAACGGCTGCGGGAACGCGCCGGCCGGCGAAGTCTTGCTGGCCAGCGGGGCGGAACCCGTCGCGGTGGAGGACACGTCGGCCAGGTTCAGCACCAGGGTGGCGTTCGACGAGGGCGCCGGCGTACCGGCGCGCAGCGTGATCGTACCGCTCACCTGGCTCGGGATCTGAGGTGCCGCCGAAGCGGTTTTCGCGGCGGCAGGCGCCGCGGAGCCCGTCGACTCCGACGGATTGGGAGCGTTGCTGCAACCCGCCAGAGCCAATGCCGCAACCGACATCAGCGACAAAACCATCTTGCGCATGGGAAAACCTCGTCAAAGCGTGAAATCAAGCACGAAGTCGTTCAGGCGCTTTGCGCCACGACTCTACGCGGGGGAAGTTTCAAGCATAGCCCAAAAAGCGCTGCGCGGAAAAGTCAAGCCATCTGATGGGCTACCATGCGTCGGCGTATGCGGCCAGCGGGCGCGGCTCAGGGCCGGTGCAGAGCCCGATGCGCGATGTCGCGCCGGCAGAACGCGCCGTCGTAATGGATGCGGCCAAGCGTCGCATAGGCGCTTTCGCGTGCCGCCGCGAGGTCGTTGCCCAGCGCGCACACGGTGAGTACGCGGCCGCCGGCGGTAACCGCCCGCCCCTGCGGGTCGAGCCGGGTACCGGCATGGAATACCTTGACCTCGGCGCCTGCCGCGAGGTCGAGGCCCTCGATCGGGTCGCCCAGGCGCACCCGCCCCGGATAGCCACCGGCCGCCATCACCACGCCGATCGCCGGACGCGCGTCCCAGCGCGCGCGGGTCTGCTCTAGCCGGCCGTCCAGCGCCGCGTCGATCAGCTCGACCAGGTCGGACTTCAGCCGCAGCAGGATCGGCTGGGTTTCCGGATCACCGAAGCGCACGTTGAACTCGATCACCTTCGGTGCGCCGGACTTGTCGATCATCAGACCGGCATAGAGGAAACCGATGAACGGCGCGCCCTCGGCCGCCATGCCGTGCAGGGTCGGCTCGATGACTTCCCTGAGGATGCGCTGCTCGACCTCCGGCGTGACCACCGGCGCCGGCGAGTACGCGCCCATGCCGCCGGTGTTGGGGCCGAGGTCGTTTTCGTCACGGCGCTTGTGGTCCTGGCTGGAGGCCATCGGCAGCGCGTGGCTGCCGTCGCTCATCACGATGTAGCTGGCTTCCTCGCCGTCGAGGAACTCCTCGACCACCACCCGCGCCGAAGCGTCGCCGAACGCATGCGCGCCGAGCATGTCGTGCAGCGCCAGTTCCGCATCGGCCAGGGTCAGCGCCACCACCACACCCTTGCCGGCAGCCAGGCCGTCGGCCTTGATCACGATCGGCGCGCCCCCGCTTCGATGGGCCTGCTGGCGCACGTAGGCCAGCGCCGGATCGAGTTCGGTGAACACCGCATAGTGCGCGGTGGGAATGTTGTGCCGTCGCAGGAAATCCTTGGCGAACGCCTTGGAGCCTTCCAGCTGCGCGGCGATCGCGCGCGGGCCGAAGATGCGCAGGCCGGCGGCGCGGAAGCGGTCGACCACGCCGGCCACCAGCGGCACCTCGGGGCCGACCACGGTCAGCCCGACCTTTTCTCGCTTCGCCAGCTGCAGCAGGCCGTCGAGATCGTCCGCGGCCACCTCGGCGTTGCGCACGCCCGGCTCGCGCGCGGTGCCGGCGTTGCCTGGCGCCACGATCACCTCGTCGACCTGGGGGGATTGCCCGAGCTTCCACGCCAGTGCGTGTTCGCGACCGCCGCCGCCGATGACCAGGACCTTCATTGGGCTGCTCCGAGTGAGGCGCGCCAGCCGGCGCAGCCCGGCATTGTAGCGGCTGCGCGGTCAGCCGACGGCAGCGAAGCCGCACGCCCTGGCGCGGGCCGGCGGCTCATTCATCGTCGTGCTGGCCAAGCAGCGCCAGCAGCGCCGCGCGTGGCAGCTTGCCGGTCTCGTTGCGCGGCAGCGCCTCGACCAGCTTCAGCGGGCGTGGCAGGAACAGCGGGTCGATCGCGCGGCGCAATGCATCGAGGATGGCGTGTTCGTCCAGCCCCGGCGCCACCGCCAGCGCAGCGATGCGGTGCACGCCCAGCGCGTCGCCGCCGCCGAGCTGGAACACCGCGCCGTCGCGCACGCCCGGGATGGCCAGCAGGCGCCGGGTGAGGTCGGCCAGCGAGGCACGCTTGCCGGCGATCTCCAGCAGATCGGCGTGGCGGCCGCACAGGCGGAAGCGGCGGCCGCCGTCGGACAGGCTCACGATGTCGGCCAGCGCCACCGGCGCGTCCAGCTGCGGCGCCTGCACCAGCGTGCCGTCCGGCTGCGGGTGCAGGCTGGCACCGTCGTACAGCGACCAGCCCTCGTCCACGGCGGGGCGGCGGCTGGCGAACACGCAGGTCTCGGTGGAACCGAACACCTCCAGCAGCGGTGCGCCGAAGCGCTGCTCGGCGGTGCGCGCCAGTTCCGCCGGCAGCGGCGCCGTGGCCGACAGCAGTGCGGCGACCGGCGGCAGCGCAATGCCCGACTCGACCAGCGCGCGCAGATGCACCGGGGTGGTCACCAGCACGCGCGGCGCCGGCAGCTCGGCCAGCGCGGCGGCCACGTCGGCCGGGAAGAACGGCCTCCCGGCGTGCACGCCGACGCCACCCAGCAGCGGCAGCAGCACCGACATCTCCATGCCGTACATGTGCTGTGGCGGCACCGTGGCGACGATCCCGAAACGCGGCCCGGCCAGCGCGCGCAGCCGCGCCAGGTTGCCGGCGTTGCTGGCATGGAAGCTGGCCCAGCTCTTCGGGTTCGCGCCAGGCGTGCCGGTGGAGCCGGAGGTGTAGCCGATCGCCACCACCTGCCCGGCCGGGAGCGTCGGCCAGGGCGCGGCGGGTTCCCTTGCCGCGGCGCCATCCAGCGGCGGCAGCTGCCGGTAGCCGCGCGGGGCCGGGTCGAACGCCTGCTCACCCAGCGCATAGCAGCCCGGGTGCGCCGCCATCACCTCGTCCACCGCCTGCGGCGCACGCGACGACGGCAGCAGGTTGGCCTGGCCGCGCAGCGCGATGGCGCAGAACGCGACCAGGAACGCATAGCGGTCCTCGCACAGGTTCACCGCAGCGGCGGCAGTCGGCAGGGTCGCCGCCACCGCCTGCACCTGCGCCAGGAAGCTCGTTGCGCTTACCGCCGCGCCATGGCGCCAGGCCACCACCCGCGCCGGGTCGTCCGCGCCGAGCAGCGGCAACCGCAGCGGCGCCTCGCGCTGGTAGGTGTCGTAAACGATGGCCAAGTGCGGTCTCCTGATCCTCGGTGCGTCACGCCCGGCAGCATCGCGCCGCACGGCGAACGGCGGCATGAACGGCCGTCGCCGACATCCCACTCCGGTTCAGCTGATGCATGACCGGCACGCCCCCTGAACGTTCAGGCGCGGATGATAGCGCCCGACAGCGCATCGCGGATCACCGTGGGACTGGCCTGGCCGCCCAGCGGGGCGTCCAGCAGGCCATCCAGCGCGTCGCCGAAGTAGTCCGCCACGGTCTGCGCACTGCGCGCCGGCGGCTGACCGTACGGGTTGGCGCTGGTCGACACCAGCGCGCCGCCGAACGCGCGGCACAGCGCGGCGGCGGGCCCGTGCGCGGTGACCCGCAAGGCGATGCCGGCATGCGCACCGGCAACCCAGGCCGGCACCTCGGCCGAGCGCGGGAAGATCCAGGTGTACGGGCCGGGCCAGCTCGCGCGCACCTCGCGCAGCACCTCGTCCGGCACCGCGCCAAGTTCGATGTAGCGCTCGACCTGGGCGAAATCGGCGGCGATCAGCAGCACGCCCTGGGTCGCCGGACGCTGCTTCAGGGCAAACACGCGCTCGAACGCGGCGCGGTCGTGCGGGTCGCAGCCGAGGCCGAACACCGCCTCGGTGGGATAGGCCAGCACGCCGCCGCCGTGCAGCAGCGCGGCGGCGCCGTCGAGTTCGGCGAGGGTGAAGCGCTGCGGCACTCAGGCCCCGGCCTTGCCCTTCGCAGGCTTCCTTACGGCGGCCTTCTTGGTCGCGGTCTTCTTTGCTGCCGTCTTCTTCGCCGGGGTCTTCTTGACGGCAGCCTTCTTCACCGCCGCCTTCTTCGCCGGCGCGGCGTTCTTCACGGCCGTCTTCCTGGTCGCCGTCTTCTTGCCGAAGCGGCCCTTGCGCACCGGCGCCGCAGCCAGCAGTTCCAGGCACTGCGCCTCGGTCAGCTCCTTCGGCTCCTGTTCCTTCGGGATGCGCGCGTTTTTCTCGCCGTCGGTGATATAGGCACCGTAGCGACCGTTCAGCACCTGCACGCCGTTGCCGAAATCGAGGATGACGCGGTTGGCCAGCATCTCCAGCTTGTCCTGCACGATCTGCAGCGCGCGCGGCAATTCGATCGTGTACGGATCGTCCTCGGGCTTCAGCGAGGCATAGGTGCCGCCCTGCTTGACGAACGGGCCGAAGCGGCCGATCGCCACGCTGACTTCCTCGCCGTTCGGCGCGCTGCCCAGCTGGCGCGGCAGCTTGAACAGCTCCAGCGCCTCGGCCAGGGTGATCGTGTGCATGCTCTGGCCGGGCCGCAACGAGGCGAACTGCGGCTTGTCCTCGTCGTCCTTGGTGCCGATCGCTGCATACGGCCCGAACCGGCCCAGCCGCACCGATACCGGCTTGCCGCTCTTCGGGTCACTGCCCAGCTCGCGCGCGCCGGTGGCCTCGCTGCGGTCGACCGATTCGGTCTTCTCGTCCACCTGCTGCTTGAACGGCTGCCAGAAGCGCTCCATCAGCGGCATCCAGGCTTCCTCGCCGCGGCTGACCGCATCGAGTTCGTCTTCCATCTTCGCGGTGAAGTCGTAATCGACGTAGCGGGTGAAGTGCTGGGTAAGGAACTTGCTGACCGCGCGACCGACGTCGCTGGGCTTGAAGCGGCGGCTGTCGAGGAACACGTACTCGCGGTTCTGCAGCACCTGGATGATGCTGGCGTAAGTCGAGGGGCGGCCGATGCCGTATTCCTCCAGCGTCTTGACCAGGCTCGCCTCGGAGTAGCGCGGCGGCGGCTCGGTGAAGTGCTGGTCGGCGGCGATGTCGTGCAGCGGCACCTGCTCGTCCACCGCCAGGCGCGGCAGCCGGCGCCCCTCGTCGTCGTCCTCGGCGCCCTTCTGGTCGCGGCCCTCCTCGTACACGGCCAGGAAGCCGGGATCGACCACGGTGGTGCCGCTGGCGCGGAACGCGGCGTCGCCGCCGGCCACGCCGCGCACGGCGAATTCGGCGGTGACCGTGTTCAGGGTGGCATGGATCATCTGGCAGGCGACGGTGCGCTTCCAGATCAGTTCATACAGCTTGCGCTGGTCGTCGTTGAGGAAGGACGCCACCGACTTCGGCGTATGCATGGCCGAGGTCGGGCGGATCGCCTCGTGCGCTTCCTGTGCGTTCTTCGACTTGGTCTTGTACATCTGCGGCGCATCCGGCAGCGCCTGGCTGCCGAAGTCGCGGGCGATCAGCTGGCGCAGTTCGGCCACCGCGTCGTCGCCGAGCATGGTGGAGTCGGTACGCATGTAGGTGATCAGGCCGACGTTGCCTTCGCTGCCCAGCGCCACGCCCTCGTACAGGCCCTGCGCCACCTTCATCGTGCGGCTGGTGGTGAAGCCGAGCTTGCGTGCCGCTTCCTGCTGCAGGGTGGAGGTGGTGAACGGCGCGGCCGGACGGCGCTTGCGCTCCTTCGAGCTGACCTCGCTGACCGTGAGGCGGCCGCGCGCAGCCTGCTTCAGCGCGTCGCGGGCGGCCAGTGCGTCGGCCTCGCTGGTGAGGTCGAACTGCTCGAACTTCTTGCCGTTGAGCCTGGACAGGCGCGCCGTGAAGTCGCCTTCGGCGTGCTTGAGCTGGGCCTCGATGGTCCAGTACTCGCGCGCCTTGAACGCCTCGATCTCTTCCTCGCGCTCGACGATCATGCGCAGCGCCGGCGACTGCACGCGGCCGGCGGACAGCCCGCGCTGCACCTTGCGCCACAGCACCGGCGACAGGTTGAAGCCGACCAGGTAGTCCAGCGCGCGCCGCGCCTGCTGGGCGTCGACCAGGTCGTGCGAGAGCTGCCGCGGCGCGGCCACCGCGGCCTTGATCGCTTTCGGCGTGATCTCGGAGAACACCACGCGGTGCATCTGCTTGCCTTTGACCAGACCGCGCTGCTTGAGGATCTCGCTGATGTGCCAGCTGATCGCCTCGCCTTCGCGGTCCAAGTCGGTCGCCAGATAGATGTCGTCGGCCAGCTTGGCCGCCTTGGCGATCGCGTCGACGTGCTTCTCGTTGCGCTCGATGACCTCGTAGGCCATCGCGAAACCGTGCTCGGTGTCGACTGCGCCCTCCTTCGGCTTCAGGTCGCGCACGTGGCCATAGGAGGCGAGGACCTGAAAGTCCTTGCCAAGGTATTTGTTGATCGTCTTGGCCTTGGCCGGTGATTCGACGATGAGCAGGTTTTTTGCCATGAAAACGGGATATCCGAAAGTGAATCACCGGCGCTTCCGTGCCGGGCATATATATAGTTGAAACCATGCCGCGCCAACGACTGTCAAGCCCGGTACCCCCGCAAACAGCGCCCGATGGCGACTCAGCCGCCGGGCAATTGCTGGTAGCGGTTACCCGGCAGGCTCGCCACCCTCGCCTCCAGTTCCAGCATCAGCAGCATCGAGGAAAGTGCAGCAGCGGACTGCCCGGTACGTTGCACAAGTTCGTCCAATGTCGCTGGTTCATGGCCAAGTTCGGTCAAAAGCCAACGATACCCGGGGTCGCCGTCGGCGCCGACAGGTGCGCTTGCCGCGTCGCCGCCCGCGATCCGCGACACGCCGGCCGCCGCACCGCCGGCTGCATCCAGCCGCGCGGCCAGTTCGCCGCCAAGCATGCGCGCTGCCGATGTCAATGTCTCGACAATTTCGGCGGCGGTCTCGACCAGCCGGGCGCCATCGCGGATCAGCCGGTGGCAGCCGCGGGCCAGCGGATGATGGATGGAACCGGGCAGCGCGAACACCTCGCGGCCCTGCTCGGCGGCCAGCCGGGCGGTGATCAGCGAGCCCGAACGCAGGCCAGCCTCGACCACCAGCGTGCCCAGCGCCAGTCCGGCAATGATCCGGTTGCGCCGCGGGAAGTGGTCCGGGCGCGCCGGCGTGCCGGGCGGGAACTCGCTGACCAGCGCGCCCTGCGCGGCCAGCCGCCGGGCCAGTGCATGGTGCTTGCGCGGGTACACCCGGTCCGCGCCGGTGCCGACCACCGCGAGCGTCTTCGCGCCGGCATCCAGCGCGGCCAGGTGGGCGGCGCCGTCAATGCCGTCGGCCATGCCGCTGGTGATGGCGAAACCGGCTTCGGCCAGCGCCAGCGCGAACGCGCGGGCATGCGTCAGGCCCACCGCACTGGCGCCGCGCGCGCCCACGATGGCCACCTGCGGATACAGCAGCAAGCCGGCGTCGCCGACCACGAACAGCACCGCCGGCGGCTGCGGGATGTGCTCCAGCTGCGGCGGAAAATCCGCCTCGGTACAGCGCAGCAGCCGATGCCCGGGTTCGGCCAGCCAGGTCAGGTCGGCGTCCAGTCGCGCCTCGTTCGGCCGCGCCAACCAAGCCTGCGCCAGCTCGTCCAGCCGCGCCGCGTCGCGACGCAACTGCGCCAGCGCGGCGCGGATGTCGCCGCCGGCCGCATCCAGCCGCTCGCGCAGGCCGCCCGGGCCGAGGCCGGGCGTGCGCAAGGCGATCAGCCAGGCGCGAAGTTCATCAGGATCGTCCATGCTCATGGCGGCAGTTTACGGAGCGGGCCGCAAAGGAAACGGCGCGGTGGAAGCCGCGCCGTCCCGTAGGCAGATGCCGCAACGCTGGTCGCAGGCTCTTATTCGGGCAGAACCAGACGGGAACCGACGTGCACCGGCCGCAGGCCGTCCATCACCAGGCCGTAGCTGACCCGGTCGAAGGTGCGGAACACCATCACGTGGCCGATGTACTCGTCGGGCAATTTGACCTTCTCGCCCACGCCACGCCGCCAGCTGTTGCTGGCCACGTCGTCGTGGATCGTCTCGCCGGGCTGCATCATCGTGTAGGTCTGGCCGTTGTCCACGCCGTCCTTCGCGCCGATCGACAACATGACCACCTGGCGCGACCCGGCCGCGTCCATCGCGTCGGCGAAGCCGATCACCTTGGCGTTGGCCGGCACCGACTTCGGCGCATGCGGGTAGTAGTAGGCGTCGTACGGCTTGTCGTCGATCGGCATGATGCGATCGCCGCTGCGGATCTCCTGGGTGGCGCCGAGCAGCAGCAGGGTCGCCGGGTCGCCGGTGCGCAGCGTCTCGGCGGTGCCGATCACGCTGACCTCGACGCCGAGGTCGTCGCCCTTGCCGTAGTGGCCGTCGTTGCGCGAATCCTCGCGCCACGGCGCGTTGACCATCGCCGCGTTGCTGTCCAGATCATGCGCGACCAGATCGGCGCTGGCCGCGTCGCCCTGATTGAAGCCGCGGAACACGTGGCTCGGCCGCACGATCGCCCAGCGCTGGCCCGGTTCGCCCTGCAGGCCGCGCACGTAGATGTTCTGGCCGACCGCGCCACGCAGGCGCGATTCCTCCAGGCCAACCACGTACGGCGCGGAGCTGACCGCCTTCGAGTCCATCACCCGCATGTCCTTGAGGAACATCCGCAACTCGGACAGCGGGATCGCAGGCACCGCCTCGCCTTCGCGATGCACGCTCGGCTGCAGGCCAAGGCGCGGACCGTTGATGAAGGACAGGTTGAGCACGTCGCCGGGGTAGATCAGGTGCGGGTTGCGCACCTGCGGATTGGCCTGCCAGATTTCCGGCCACAGCCACGGCTTGGACAGGAACTTGGCGGAGATATCCCAGAGGGTGTCGCCCCGGCGCACGGTGTAGCTGTCGGGATGATCGGCCCGCAGTTGCGCACCGGCCGCATACACGGCCACGGTGACCAGCATGCCGGCCAGCAACACGATAATTTTCTTGATCATTGGCGGGAATCCCCCTTCCCCAGATGCTCGGTCGAGTGTAACCGAATGGTTAACGCTCGCAACAGGCGCGAGTTGGCAAAAATCGTCTGTACTCGGGCGTTTGCCGACGTACAATAAGATCCATTCTAGATGGCGCCTCGGGTGGCTTTTTACCAATTCGCCCGCACTTTCGGCGCCGAGGTGATCCCAATGTCCTTGTTGTCCATTCTTGAATTCCCCGACCCCCGACTGCGCACCCGCGCCACGCCGGTGACCGTGTTCGACGCCAAGCTGAAGCAGTTCGTCGCCGACCTGTTCGAAACCATGTACGCCGCCAACGGCGTCGGCCTCGCCGCCACCCAGGTCAACGTGCACCAGCGCGTGCTGGTGATCGACATGAGCGAGGAGCGCAACCAGCCGCTGGTGCTGATCAACGCCGAGATCGTCGAGAAGAATGGCGCACAGGTGTACCAGGAGGGCTGCCTGTCCTTCCCCGGCCTGTACGCCGACGTCACCCGTGCGCTGAGGGTGAAGGTGAAGGCGCAGGACACCGACGGCAGGGACTTCGTCTACGAGGCCGAAGGCCCGCTGGCGGTGGCCGTGCAGCACGAGATGGACCACCTGGAAGGCAAGGTGTTCGTCGACTACCTGTCGCCGCTGAAACGCAGCCTGCTGCTGAAGCGGCTGGAGAAGCATCGCAAGCAGGCGGCCAGCGCTTGAGCCCCCAGCCCCTGCGGCTGGTCTTTGCCGGCACCCCGGAATTCTCCGTGCCTTGTCTCGAAGCCTGCCGCGCCAGCGGCGCCGAGGTGGTGGCCGTCTATACCCAGCCCGACCGACCCGCCGGGCGCGGCCGCCAGCTCGCGCCCAGCCCGGTGAAGCAGGCCGCGCTGGCCGCCGGCATCGCGGTGGAGCAACCCGAATCGCTGAAGCCCGCCGAGGTGCAGCAACGGCTCGCCGACTACTGCCCCGACCTGCTGGTGGTGGTGGCCTACGGCTTGATCCTGCCGCGCAAGGTGCTGGCGATCCCGCGGCTCGGCTGCTGGAACGTGCACGCCAGCCTGCTGCCGCGCTGGCGCGGCGCGGCGCCGATCCAGCGCGCGATCCTGGCCGGCGACGCCGAGAGCGGAGTCGACCTGATGCAGATGGAGGCGGGCCTGGACACCGGTCCGGTGCTGCTCGAACGACGCACCCCGATCGGCCGCGACGACACCGGCGGCTCGCTGCACGACCGCCTCTCCCTGCTGGGTGCGGAGGTACTGGCCGACGGCCTGCGCCGCACGCTGGCCGGCGAAGCACTGGTCGCCACGCCGCAGCCGGAAGCCGGCGTGACCTACGCGCACAAGCTGGACAAGGCCGAGGCGAAGCTCGACTTCAACCGTCCCGCGCTCGAGCTGGAACGCCAGGTGCGCGCGTTCGACCCGTGGCCGGTGGCCGAAGGCGAGATCGCCGGCGAACCACTGCGGATCTGGGCCGCCCATGCGATCGAGGCGGATCACCACGCCGCCCTGGGCAGCGTGCTGGGCGCCAGCCGCGACGGCATCGACCTCGCCTGCGGGCACGGCGCGCTGCGCGTCACCGCGGTGCAGCGTGCCGGCGGCAAGCGCGTCGGTGCGATCGACTACCTCAACACCCGCCCCGAACTGCGCCAGCGCCGATGAAGGCCGACACCCGCGCACTGGCCGCCAGGGGGCTTGCCGAGATCGCCCTGCGCGGCGCCTCGCTGCGCGAGGTGATGGAGCGCTCCGCGCCGCGGCTGCCCGACCCGCGCGACCGCGCCCTGCTGATGGCCCTGCTCAGCGAAGGCGCGCGCTGGTGGCTGCGTTTCGACCCCGCGGTCGACGACCTGCTGGAGAAATCCCTGCGCCACAAGGACCCAGCCGTGCACGCGCTGCTGGTGCTGGGTCTGGTCCAGCTGGAGATCCTCGAACTGCAGGACTACGCCGCGGTGGCCGCCACGGTCGAGGCGGTGCGTACGCTGAAGCGACCGCAGCTGGCCGGCCTGGTCAACGCCGTGCTGCGGCGCTGGCAGCGCGAGCGCGAAAGCCGGCTGGCGAAACTCGACGCCCGGCCGCAGACCCGCCACGCCCATCCGGCCTGGCTGGCCACCGCGCTTGAGCGCGACTGGCCGCAGCAGGCCGAGGCGGTAATGGCCGCCGACAACAACGAGCCGCCGCTGATGTTGCGGATCAACCGCCGGCGCAGCGAGCGCGAAACGCTGATCGCCCGACTGCAGGCCGCCGGTTACGCCGCGACTGCGCATCCCTGGCTAGCCGATGCGCTGGTGCTGCCGCACAGCAGCGACGTCACCCGTCTGCCCGGTTTCGACGACGGCCTGTTCGCGGTGCAGGATGGCGCCGCCCAAGTCGCCGCCGACCTCGCCGACCTGCACGACGGCCTGCGCGTGCTCGACGCCTGCGCCGCGCCCGGCGGCAAGGCCTGCCACCTGCTCGAACGCGCTGACATCGACCTGACCGCACTGGAATTCGACGCGTCGCGCGCCGAACGCATCCGTCAGAATCTGATGCGCCTGCGCCTGGACGCGAAGATCGTGACCGGCGATGCCGGCGCGCCAAAGGGCTGGTGGAACGGCCGGCCGTTCGAGCGCATCCTGCTCGACGCGCCGTGCTCGGCCAGCGGCGTGCTGCGCCGGCGGCCGGACGTGCGGTTGCACCGGCGCGAGAGCGACATCGCTGCGATGCAGGCGCAGCAGCGCCGTCTCCTCGCCGCGCTGTGGCCGCTGCTGGCGCCGGGCGGGCGGCTGCTGTACGTCACCTGCTCGGTGCTGCGCGCGGAGAACGAGGCGATTGTCGGCAAACTGCTGGCCGCGCAAGCCGATGCGCAGGCCGTGCCGTTCACCCTGCCGGTGGGTCAACCTGCCGCCGTCGGCTGGCAGATCCTGCCCGGCGACGGCGACCTCGACGGCATGTACTACGCCGTGCTGCAGAAGTCCCGCTAGGCAGCTTGCCAGCTTGGCAGGACCGCTGGCCGGGCTATGCTTGGCACTCCCCCAACCGCCGCCGACCCTCCCGCGTGAAGCCTTCCCTGTCCCAAGCGCGCCCGCTGTGGCTGCGCAGCGCCCGTTCGGAGCTGCTGCTGTTCGGCGTGTTCGCGCTGCTGCTGCTCGGCCTCGGCCTCGGCCTGCGCGACCCATGGCCGTCCGACGAGCCGCGCTTCGCGCTGGTGGCGCGGTGGATGGTCGAGCATGGCCAGTGGCTGTTCCCACACCGCGGCCACGAGCTGTACCCGGACAAGCCGCCGGTGTTCATGTGGCTGCAGGCGCTCAGCTACTACGTGATGCGCGACTGGCGCATCGCCTTCCTGCTGCCCTCGCTGCTCGCCGCACTCACCGCGCTGGCGCTGGTCTACGATCTGGCGCGCCGGCTGTGGAACCACCGCAGCGCGCTGCTGGCCGCGGCCACGCTGCTGGTCACCATCCACTTCACCTACCAGATGCGCAACGCGCAGATCGACCCGCTGCTGCTGGGCTGGATGACGCTGGCCAATTACGGCCTGCTGCGCCACCTGCTGCTGGGGCCGTCGTGGCGCTGGTTCGCCGCGGGCTGCTTCTTCGCCGGGCTGGGCGTGGCGACCAAGGGCGTCGGCGTGCTGGCGCTCTTGATGCTGGTACCGTACCTGGTCGCGCGCCGCGGCCACTGGCGGCACCTGGCGCTGCCCGTCGGCGGTTGGCGCTGGGCCGGCGGGCTGGCGATGTTCTTCCTGCCGATTCTCGGCTGGCTGCTGCCGATGCTGCTGGTGGCGCACGCCGACGGCGACCCGCAGCACGCCGAGTACGTGCAGAACATCCTGTTCGGGCAGACCGTGCACCGCTACGCCACCCCCACCGGCCACCTCCACTCGCCGTTCTACTTCCTCGGCATCATCGTGGTCGACTGGCTGCCGCTGTCGCTGCTGTTGCCGTGGGCCATCCCGGCGTGGTGGCGGCGGCTGAAGCGGCGCGACGCGCGCCTGCTGCTGCCGCTGGGCTGGATCGTGCTGGTGCTGCTGTTCTTTTCGTTCAGTCCGGGCAAGCGCGACGTCTATATCCTGCCGGCGCTGCCGATGACCGCGCTGGCGCTGGCGCCGCTGCTGCCCGGCCTGCTGCGCCGGCGCGGCGTGCGCCTCGCGGTGTGCGCGCTGACCACGCTGCTGGCCGGCGGCCTGAGCATCGCCGCTGCGCTGGCGATCCATCGCCATCCGGCCTGGGCGGTGAAGATCGAGCAGAGCCTCGACCCGCAAATCTGGTGGATGCTGCTGACCATCGGCGTGGCCGGCCTGGTCATCGTGGCGCTCACCCGGCTGCGCCGCGCGCCGCTGGGCTGGCTGCTGTTCGCCGGCGCGCTGTGGAGCGTGTACGGCCTGTGGGGCTACCCGATGCTCAACGGCGACCGCTCGGCGCGCGAGGTGATGGCGCAGGCACGCGCGATCGCCGGGCCGGACGCCACCATCGGCCTGCTCGCCTGGAAGGAGCAGAACCTGCTGATGGCACAAGGCCCGGTCGCCGAGTTCGGCTTCCTGAAACCCTGGCCGCAACAATATGCGGAGGCGATCGACTGGCTCCGGCAAGATCCTGCACAGCGCTGGATCTTCAGCCTCGATGAGGCGATGGGCACGTGTGTGGATCGTCATCGCGCCACCTACGTGGGTCACGCCAACCGCCGCGAGTGGTGGATGTTCAAGGTGGATGCGGTGACGCCCGGCTGCGTACCCGGCATCGCCGCGGACCAGGAAGCGGACGACGCGCCCTGAGCGGTTGTGAGTTTTTCAACCTCGAAGCCCGGCCATGGATGGCCGGACGCGGATCGGGCACGCAAGTGCCTGATTCGCGTGAGCGAGTCCGGACATGTGCCGGACTCGCGACTGAAGAAAACCACAGGAAGTGGTTTTCTTCACAAGCCCTGAGCGGTGACGTACTTCGCAACTTCACGACATGCCCATGGAACGGCGCACATGGAAGATGAACCTACACGTTACGATGCAACGCGCGCATGCCGTGTCGAGGACGCTGGCCCATTAGCATTATCAGACAGGGATTACACGTTGGTTCGACAGGTTTCTCGCGTGCGCGCTCAACCCGCTTCATGGCAGCTCTGGACCGTTTCGCTGCTGCTGGCCATCATGCCGCTGTGTTTCGCCGTATCCGGGCGCTTCAAGATCCTGCCGATGACCCTGCTGTTCGTGGTCGGCGTGGTCCTGCTGGCCACGCGGGCGGAGAGCCGGCAGGCCTGGCGACTGGCCTGGCCGGTCATCGCCGTCTGCGCGCTGCGCCTGCTGTATGACATCGGCAACTTCCTGGGCCACCGGCTCGATTGGTCCACCCTCGACCTGCCGGCGCAGACCGTGCTGTTCCTGGGCATCGCGGCCGTGTTCACCCTGCCGGTGAAGCAGCGGGTGGTTGCAATCGGCTTCAGCCTGACCGCCATGCTGCTGGGCGCGGCGAGCCTGTACCAGCGCTACGCGCTGGGCGTCGACCGCCCCTACGGATTGAACGGCGGTGACTGGGCCGCCGTCGAGTTTGCGATGTACCTGCTGGTGCTGGTGCTGCTGGCGATGCTGCAGGCGTTGCGGCCAGGGACCTCGCGCGGCGAGCGCTGGCTGCACATCGCGGCCGTGGTGGTCGGCCTGTACGGCGCGGTGCTGACCCAGAGCCGCGGCCCGCTGCTGTCGTTCGCTCCGGTCTACCTCGGACTGATGCTGTGGTACGCCATGCGTTCGCGGCATTGGCGCCGGGTGCTGCTGTTGTTCGCGGTGACCGTGATCGGCATGCTGGCGGTCACCGCCACGCTGCACCGGGAGATGGTCGAGCGGCTGACCGCCGTCCCGGTCCAGATCGCCAGTTTCGGCAACGGCGGCAGCGATGGCGGCGCCACGGCCGTCGGCGAACGGCTGGAGATGTGGCGTACGGCGTGGCAGGCATTCCGCGAGCACCCGCTGGCCGGCATCGGCCTGGACCAGTTCGGCGTCCGTGTGCGCGAGCAGGTGGCCATAGGCCAGGCCAGTCCGTTGATTGCCAAGTATGTGCACCCGCACAGCGAGTACCTTGAGTCGATGGTGGCCGGCGGCCTGCCCGCACTGCTGGTGCTGCTGTTGTTCCTCGCCGTGCCGCTGGGCTTTTTCGCCCGCCACCTCGGCCACCCGCAGGAGCCGGTCGCCGCGGCGGCCGCAGCCGGCGTGATGGTGATCGGCATGTACGTCCTGTGCGCGTTCGGCGACAACGTGTTCTATCGGGCCATGCCGCAATCGCTTTATCTGTTCCTGGTGTCGGGCCTGGCCGTCAGCATCGGCCGCCTGCGCTGCAGCGTCTCGTCCCGCTGACCCCCATGGCCCGCATCAATCTGCTTGCATGGGACAACCAGCGCGGCCTCAGCCACGACATCCGGCTGCTGTCTTCGGCCCTGGTCGCGCTGGGCCACCAGGTCCAGGTGACTCGGCTCGGCCCGCACCGGCATGACGGCCGCCGCAAGGCATGGCTGGCGCATGCGCGCATGTGGTGGCAACGACTGCGCCACGCCGATCGGCATGCTAAGCCCTACGACATCAACATCGCGCTGGAGCATGTGCGCCCGGACTGGTTCGGGCTGGCCCGGCTGAACCTGCTGGTGCCGAATCCGGAATGGCTGTCGTCGCGCAGCCAGCGCTACCTGACCCGCCACGACGCGATCCTGTGCAAGACCCGCCATGCCGTCGAGCTGTTCTCCGCCCGTGGTTGCCGCGCCCTGCACATCGGCTTCCGCAGCACCGATTGCCTGCAGCCGGAGATTCCGCGGCAACCGACCTTCCTGCACCTGGCCGGCGCCAGCCGGATGAAGGGCACGCAGCGGCTGTTGGCACTGTGGCAGCGGCATCCGGAATGGCCGCGGCTGCTGGTACTGCAGTCGCCGCGCACCGCCACCCCGCTGACCGGGCCGGTGCCGGACAACATCGAGCACCGGATCGGCTACCCAAGCGACGTGCGCGAGATCCGCCGGCTGCAGAACACCCACCTGTTTCACCTGTGCCTGTCGGAGACCGAGGGCTGGGGCCACTACCTGGTCGAGGCGATGAGCTGCGGCGCGGTGGTGCTCACCTGCAACGCACCGCCGATGAACGAACTGGTCACCCCGGCACGCGGCATCCTGATCGACGCGGGTGAAACCGGGCCATTCAACCTGAGCACCCTGCACCGCTTCGACGAGGCGGCGCTGGAGGCCGCCATCGAACGCCTGCTGGCGATGAGTGAAGCCGAACGCGCGGCGCTGGGCGCACAGGCGCGGGCCTGGTTCGAGTCGAACGAGGCGGGCTTCGCCGCGCAGCTGGACGCCGCCTTGCGTCAGCTCGGCTGAGCCGGTTGCGCGCGCAGGTCGGGCGGCGCATCGGCGAACTCGGCCAGATGCTGCTCGACGCCGCGCTCGCAACGCAGCAGCCGGCGCGAGCGCGTGTCGTCCACGATGCGGTCGTTCGGGTTGCCGACCACGTGCTTGCGGGTGGGGTGGTAGAGGTGGGTGGCCAGCGCGCTGAAGCGCAGCTCGCGCCGCAGCAGCCCGGCATGGAACGCGCGCAGCGCCAGCTCGGTATCCTCGCGACCCCAGCCGGTCATCGCCTCGTTGAAGCCGTTCAGGCGCAGCAGGTCGTCACGCCAGAACGCCATGTTGCAGCTCTTGATGCCGCGTTGCTTGGTGCCGGGCCTGGCATACCAGCGCGCCAGCCATGGCAGGCGCAGGGTGTGCCGGCGCCGCTCGATGCCGCGGCTGAAGAAGCCCGGCGTGGCTGCGCCGCGCTCCAGCATGCGCGCGGTGAGCGCGGCGTCGGTCAGCACGCGCGAACCCTGCACGAAGCAGCCGCGGCGCGCGAACGCCCGATGGTCGGCGACGAAGTGGCGCTCGGCGACCATGTCGCCGTCGAGCAGGATCACGTAGTCGCCCTGCGCAGCAGCGATCGCGCGGTTGCGTGCGCGGCTCATGCGCGCGCCGTCGTCGCTCTGCCACAGGTGCACCAGGCGCACCGGGTAGTCGACGGCCAGCCGCTCGAGCAGCTGGCGGGTTTCCTCGCGCGAGCCGTCGTCGGTGACGATCACCTCGTGCGGCAGCTCGCTCTGCGCGGCCAGCGCGCGCAGCACCCGTTCCAGTGCCGCGGGCCAGTTGTAGGTGATCACGGCAACGCTGATGCGCATGGCAACCCGCTCAGTCCGTCGCCGGCCGCGCGGCCGCCCGAGACCGGCGTCGCTTGAGTGTCGACCACAGGATCGACGCGGCATGCTGCTGGTTGCGCAGCCACGAGCCGTGGCGCAGGCGCGCCAGCTTCGCGTAGTGCCGGGCCTCGCGCCAGGAGGGATCCGGCTTGGTGCGGAACTCGTGCTTGACGCTTTCCAGGCAACGCTCGTCCAGACCGATGCTGCGGGCGTAGATCCCGATCAGGCAGCGCGAGCGGAACCGGTTGAGGTAGGTCGTGGCCGGCGTCTGCCGGCCCCACCAGCCGTTGTTGCCATGGATGCGGTAATGCACCGCGCCGGTGCGCAGGTAGTACTTGTGCGCACCCAGCACGCTGGCGCCGAACACCAGGCAGTTGTCGGCGGACAGCCGCCAGGTCTGGCCCAGCTCCGCCGGCAGCTCCAGCGTGCGGCGCGCCCACAGCGCACGCATCGACAACGCCGAGGTGGGGGCGCCGTACCAGTGCATCAGCAAGTAAGTGCTGATCGCCGTGAAGCCGAGGTCGCGCGACTGCGCGGCGTAGCCCATCCAGCGCTGCTCGTCGCCGAACAGCTGCATGTCGGAGAACACGAAATCGACGTCGCGGCGGCTGTCGTAGAGCTCGCCGAGGCGCGCCAGGTAATCCGGCTCCCAGCGATCGTCGGCGTCGAGGAAGCAGATCACGTCCGCGCGGGCATGCGCCACGCCGCGCTGGAACGCCACCAGCTGGCCGCCGTTCTCGCCGCAGACCAGGGTGACCCGCGGATCGTGGCCGTAGCGCTCGCGCAGGTGGGCCGGCGTGCCGTCGGTGGAACCGTCGTCGACCACGATCACCTGCATCGGCGCGCGGCTCTGCGCCAGCGCGCTGTCGACCGCGGTGCCGACGAACGCACGGTAGTTGTAGCTGGTCACGACGACCGCGAAGCTGGTCATGCCGAAGCACCGTCCTGCAGCAGGCGGCGGAAATAGCCGATGGTTTCCTTCAGGCCATCCTCCAGCGCCACCGTCGGCTGCCAGCCGAGCTGCCCGCGCGCCACGCCGATGTCGGGCTGGCGCTGGCGCGGGTCGTCCGACGGCAACGGCCGGTACGCCAGTTTCGAGCGGCCGCCGACCAGGGCCAGCACCTTCTCGGCCAGCTCCAGCATGGTGTGCTCGACCGGGTTGCCGATGTTCACCGGGCCGGTGAAGCCGCGTTCGGATTCCATCATGCGCACGATCGCCTCGATCAGGTCGTCGACGTAGCAGAAGCTGCGCGTCTGGCTGCCGTCGCCGTAGATGGTGATGTCCTCGCCGCGCAGCGCCTGCATGATGAAGTTGCTCACCACACGGCCGTCGTTGGGGTGCATGCGCGGGCCGTAGGTATTGAAGATGCGCACCACCTTGATGTCCAGCGCGTGCTGGCGGTGGTAGTCGAAGAACAGCGTCTCGGCGCAGCGCTTGCCCTCGTCGTAGCAGCTGCGGATGCCGATCGGATTGACCTTGCCCCAGTAGCCCTCGACCTGCGGATGCACTTCCGGATCGCCGTAAACCTCGCTGGTGGAAGCCTGCAGGATGCGCGCCTTCACCCGCTTGGCCAGGCCCAGCATGTTGATCGCGCCGTGCACGCTGGTCTTGGTGGTTTGCACCGGGTCGTGCTGGTAGTGCACCGGCGAGGCCGGGCAAGCCAGGTTGAAGATGCGCTCCACTTCCACGTACAGCGGGAAGGTCACGTCGTGGCGCATCAGCTCGAAGTACGGGTGACTGAGCAGGTGCGCGACGTTGCGCTTGCTGCCGGTGAAGAAGTTGTCCACGCACAGCACGTCGTGGCCGTCGTGGAGCAGACGATCGCACAGGTGCGAACCGAGGAAGCCGGCACCGCCGGTGACGAGGATCCGTTTCATGCGCTGCCGTTGGCTACCGTTGCGAGAAGAGGAAGGTGACGCCGGATCCGCGGTCGATCGGCGCATAGTGTCATGGATTCCCGCACAAGGATGCGACCGGCTTGGCCCGGTGCACAACCCGTTCATGCCTCCGGCGCGCAGGCACAATCCCGGCTTCGGCTAGAATCCGCCCATGCCCACGTTCCCGCTGACCCTCGCCGTCATCACCCGCAACGAGGCCGGCAGCATCGCGCGCTGCCTGGACAGCGTGCCGTTCGCGGCCGAGAAGCTGGTGGTCGACTCCGGCAGCGACGACGACACGGTGGCGATCGCGCAGGCGCATGGCGCGCGCGTGGTACACCAGGACTGGCTGGGTTTTGGCGCGCAGCGCAACTTTGCCAGCACGCAGTGCACGCACGACTGGATCCTGGTGCTGGACGCCGACGAATACCTCAGCCCGGCACTCGCCGCCGAGCTGGAACGCCGCTTGCCCGCGCTGATGGCCGGCGATGCGCCGGCGGCGTACCTGCGCCGACGCACGATCTACATGGGCCGGCCGATGCGCTGGTATCGGCCGAACGTGGGCGAGCAGCTGGCGCGGCTGTACCACCGCGACCGCGCGCGCTGGAGCGACGTGCGGGTGCACGAATCGCTGCGTTTCGAGGGCCGCGCGCCCACCTTCGACGCGCCGTTCGACCACGCCAACAACCCCACCCTGGCGCACAAGCAGCTCAAGGTGCTGCGCTACGCCGAACTGAAGTGCCGCGACTGGCTGGACCGGCGCAAGCCGGTGCGGATGTGGCAGGCGCCGTTCGTCTACGCGCTGGCCTTCCTCAAGGACTACCTGTTCCGGCTGGCCTGCCTGGACGGCTGGCGCGGCTTCCTGATCGCGCAGACCGCCGCCAGCTACGCGCTGTACAAGCGCATGCGCTACTACGAAATGGTCAACAACCCCAAATCGGTCGCGGACGCGACCGATTTATTGAACAAGCATCACCTGGATCGCTGAAGCACGGGTTCGCGACGGCGCACGCTCAAGCGAACCCGCCCGGCACCTTCGCCTCCTCTTCCTCCGGGAGAGGATTGTGACCGCAGGAAATCCCCCTGTGGGAAGGTGCGGGTGCGGGGCCTGCCATAACCTGCATTCTGTAACTCTTGCAATTCACACCGCTTCCGACTCGCCCATGTCTTTCAGAAAACACTACCTGCTCTACGGCTCCGAACGCTACGCGCTGGCCATCCTGCGCCCGCTGCAGGAAGCCATCCGCGCCCGCGGCGACGAGGCGGCCTGGTTCTTCGACGGCCCCGGCGCAGAGGACCTGGTCGCGGGCGAACGCCTGCTGAGCGTGGCCGAGGTACGCGCGTGGCAACCGCTCGCAGTGATCACCTCGTCCAACGCCGTGCCGCATTTCTTTCCCGGCGTGAAGGTGGAGACCTTCCACGGCTTCGACGCCGGCAAGCCACGCCATATCTACGTGCGCGGCTTCTTCGACCTGTACTGCACCACCGGCCCGCGCGACACCGCGCAGTTCCAGGCCATCGCGGACAAGGTCGGTCACTTCAGCGTGATCGAGACCGGCTTCCCCAAGCTCGACCCGTTCATGCAGGAGATCAGCGGCCCGCTGCCGCCGGTGCGCACGCCGCCGGTGATCCTGTACCACTCCACCTTCTCGCCCTCGTGGAGCGCGGCCGAGACGCTGTACGAGGAAGTGAAGCGGCTGTCGCGCGACGGCCGCTGGCGCTGGATCGTCACTTTCCACCCGAAGATGAACCCGGAGACCACGGCGAAGTTCAAGGCGCTGCAGAACGAGTACCTCACCTTCGCCGAGAACGACAACATCCTGGAGCTGTTCCCGCAGGTCGACATGATGTGCTCGGACACCTCCTCCGCACTCAACGAGTTCCTGCTCACCGGCAAGCCGGTGGTCACTTTCGACAACCGCCGGCCCGGCCCGCAGCTGATCGATATCCACGAGGCGAAGGACTTCGAGCCGGCGATCGAGCGCGCGCTGAGCCGCCCGCCGGAATTGATGGCAGCGATCCGCGCGTACGCCGACGCGATCCACCCCTACCGCGACGGCCACTCCAGCGAGCGCGTGCTGCAGGCGATCGACACCTTCATCGCCCGCGGCGCGCGGAATCGCCGGCGCAAGCCGCTGAACCTGTGGCGCAAGCTGAAGATCCGCCGGCGCATCGGCTACTGGGGGCCGGCCTGAACCGCCGGCCCCGCGCCGCTGGACTTGCCGTCGCCCCGCGCGGTCTAGAATCCGTCTTCCGCCCGCCATGAGCCTGCCCGTGTCCATGAGCCCTCCCTACAACCGTTCCGAACAACTGCGTGCGGTCTGGCCCTGGCTGCCGCTGTGGGCGGTGGTGGCGCTGCTGGCGATCTTCTCGCACGGGCCGATGCCGCTGTATTCCACCCGCACCCTGGCGGTGGCGTGGGAGATGTGGAACCAGGGCCACTGGCTGGTGCCGCACATCAACGGCCTGCCGTACAGCGAGAAGGCGCCGTTGCTGTTCTGGCTGATCCACGCCGGCTGGTTCGCCTTCGGCGTCAATGACGTCTGGCCGCGCGTGCTGGAGGTGCTGGTCGGCGGCACGCAACTGGTGCTGGTCTCACTGCTGGCCCGGCGGTTGTTCCCGCAGCGGCCGTGGATGGCCAAGGCGGCGCCGTGGATGCTGCTGGCGTTCGGCTACGCGTTCCTGTTCGGCCTGCAGATCATGTATGACGTACTGCTGGCGGTGTGGACGCTGGCTGCGCTGCTGTGCCTGACGCCGAAGGCGCAACGCAGCGAGCCGCGCTGGTTGTTGTTCGGCCTGTGTGTAGGTTTCGGGCTGCTGACCAAGGGCCCGGTGATGCTGCTGCACGTGGTCTTCCCCTGGCTGCTCGGTCCGCTGTGGAACGACTGGGCCGGCCAGCATCGCGCGCGCTGGTACGGCCGCGGCTTGCTGGCGCTGCTGCTCGGCGGCGCGATGCTGCTGGCCTGGGCGCTGCCGGCTGGCTACTCCGGCGGCGGGGCGTACCGGCAGCGGCTGTTCTTCACCCAGACCGCCGGCCGCGTGGTCGACAAGCTGGCCCAGGGCAAGGACCTGCAGAACCACGCCGAACCGATCTGGTTCTATCTGCTGTGGCTGCCGGTGATGCTGTTCCCGTTCAGCGGCTGGCCGCGCGCCTGGCTGGCGGTGACCGCGCTGCGCCGGCCGCTGGAAGCGGGTCTGCGCTTCGCGCTGTGCTGGCTGCTGCCCACCTTCCTCATGCTGTCGCTGATCAGCGGCAAGCAGTTGTACTACCCGCTGCCGGAACTCGGCGGCATCACCCTGCTGCTGGCCGGTGCGATCGCCGTGCTGCGCGAGCGCCGGCCGAACCTGGCCTACAACGGCTGGCTCGGCACCTGGCCGCTGGGCGTGGGCGGCATCGCGTTTGCCGTGGCGCTGTTCCTGCTGCCGCTGCTGGTGGCGGGCAATCACCTGCATGGCGAGTGGGCCGACGCGGCGGCGCCGTACAGCCGCTACTTCAGCGTGGTGTTCCTGCTGCTGGGCGCACTGCTGCTGCTGCGCGGCCGCGGCGAGCTGCGCCGCCTGGCGGTGGCCGGGCTGATCGGCGTGCTGGCGCTCAACACGCTGTTCACGCTGACCCTGTGGCCGCGCTACGACCTGCGCCCCGCCGCGCGCCTGCTCGGCGCCGCCGACCAGGCCAACCAGGCGATCGCCTTCCTCGGCAATTACGAGGGCCAGTTCCATTTCGAGGGCCGGCTGACCCGGCCGATCACGGAACTACTGGGCAACCCGGTGGTGCAGAACCAGGCCGTGCAGGACTTCGCCCGCGCCCATCCCAACGGCCTGATCGTGCTGCACGTACACAGACCGGATGCGAACGACCTGCGCTACGCGCTGCTGGCGCAGCCATTCCGTTCGTCGTGGCTGGTGGTCTGGCCGGCCACCTCGCTGGCCGACCTGCGCGCCGGGCTGATCCCGCCGGAACCGGCCCAGCCGACCCGGATCTACCCGGCCGACGACTGGCGCTACCGCGTGCAGCCATGAGCGCGAACCTGATCGCCAACCTGCGCCAGCAATGCGGCGGCCCGCGCGACGGTGCGCTGCTGCGCTTCTCGCTGGGCAACGCGCTGCTGGCCGAAGGCGACGCCGGCGCGGCGGCCGACGAACTGCGCCGCGCGCTCGACTTCGACCCGACCTATTCGGCGGCGTGGAAACTGTTCGGCAAGGCCTGCCTGGCCCACGGCGACGCCGCGGCGGCCGCCGATGCCTGGCGCCGTGGCATCGCCGCGGCGGCCGCGCGCGGCGACAAGCAGGCCGAGAAGGAAATGGGCGTGTTCCTGCGGCGGCTGGAAAAGCCGTAGGCATCCGCGCCGGACCAAACACGGGCGATCCGCGGGAGCGCTGACGCCAATGCAGCCGTCATGGCGGTGTGGTCAGGTCCCGCCTTTTCACGATGTGCGGCGATTCGCGCATGAGCTTATGGTCAGCAGCTTGAGGCAGATGGCGAGAGGTTGAGTGCGCAACCGGCGCGCGTCGCACGCAAGATCCGCACTTCCGGCCCCAGGTCGTTGACGATCGGCACCTCGGCGGAGACCTGGCGCCGATCGCGGCGGATCAGCACCGACAGGCGGGCCAGCAGCTCCCTCGCCGCGAAGGGTCTTGCCAGGCAGTCGTCGGCGCCGATCCACAGGCCATCGATCCTGTCGTCGGTCGAGCCGCGCACACTCAGCATCAGCACGGGCGTGACTATCCCGGCGTCCTTGCGCAGCTTGCGGCACAGCTCCACGCCGGCCAACCCAGGCAGCAGCATGTCGAGCACGATGGCACCGTAGTCGCCGACCATGGCCAGGTGCGACCCCGCACTCCCTCGCAGGCCCGATCGGCATGCAGCGACCATGAGTTCGCCTTCGATGTTCATGAAGCCGCCGCTCGCGCTGGCCGCACTGAGAGGTTGTGATTTTTTCAACCTCTCAGGCCGGCCACGGCGAGGGCATGGCGAGGGCATGGATGCCCGAGTTGAGGCAACGCAGGAGCAGTTGCCCGATGCCCGAGTTGAGGCAACGCAGGGAGCGGTTGCCCGAGGGCCGGACATGAAACAGTCACGCCAGTGACTGTTTCATGTGAGCGAGTCCGGGCGTGTACCGGACTCGCGACTGAAGAAAACCACAGGATGTGGTTTTCTTCACAAGCTCTGACCGGAGCCGGTCCGCCGAGCGCTGCCGCGAGCGGCGAAAGCGCGCAAAGCGCACCCGGTTCAGTCCGCCAGCGACTCGACCTGCAGCGGCTCGCTGGCGGCGGGAAACGCCGCCCACAGCTCGGCCATGCTGCGCCCGCTCTGCGGGTGCCGGAACGCCGGCGCGATGTCCGCGATCGGGCGCAGCACGAACGCATGTCGCAATTCCTTGCGCGGCACCTGCAGGTGGCCGGGGCCGTCGAGCACCAGCGCGCCGTAGAACACGATGTCGACGTCCAGCGTGCGGTCCGCATAGCGCGGCACGTCGCGACGGCGACCGTGGCGGTCTTCCAGCGCGTGCAGCCAGTCGTTCAGCACTTCGGGCGGAAGGTCGGTATCCAGTCCCACCGCCAGGTTGACGAAATCCGCCCCGTCGAAGCCCACCGACTTGCTGCGATACGCCGGCGACACCGCGAGCTCGCCGAAGCGCGCGCGCAACTCGGCGATCGCCGCGGGCAGATAGCGGCGCGGTTCGAGGTTGGAGCCCAGGCTGAGGTAGACGCGCACCATCATTGACGAGGCTCTAACGCCGCGTGCCGCGCTCGATGCACACGCCGACCGCCTTCGCACCGCGCACCGCACCCGGCTTGGACAGCTTCAGGCGCACCCAGGCCACGCCAAACTCCTCGCGGATGATCGCCGTGCAGCGCTCGGCCAGCGTCTCGACCAGGCCGAAGCTGGAGGCTTCCACGTAGCCGATCAGGCGCTTGGACACGTCCTTGTAGTTCAGCGTCAGCGCGATGTCGTCGCTGGCCGCCGGCACGGTATTGTCGAATGCCATCTCGATGTCGAACGACAGCGTCTGCCGCACCCGGCGTTCCCATTCATAGACGCCGATGACGGCGTCGATGCGCAGGTCTTCGATGAAAACGGTATCCATGGCGGCGATTCGTGGGGCGACGGTCGTACAGGGTCCGCGAGCCGGCGGCCGGATGCAAGCCCGTGGCGCGACGGCCGCCATGCGATCATGTGCGGATGCCCACGTTCAGCACGCTCCCGCTCAAACCCGCCCTGCTCGCCAGTGTCGACACGCTCGGCTACGCCGAGATGACCCCGGTGCAGGCGCAAAGCCTGCCGCCGATGCTGCAAGGCCGCGACGTGATCGCGCAGGCGCAGACCGGCAGCGGCAAGACCGCCGCGTTCGGGCTGAGCCTGCTGCAGGCGCTGGATGCGGACACGATCCGGCTGCAGGCGCTGGTGCTGTGCCCCACCCGCGAACTGGCCGACCAGGTCAGCAAGGCGATCCGCAAGCTGGCCGCGAACATCCCCAACGTGAAGCTCTTGACCCTGTGCGGCGGCATGCCGTTGGGGCCGCAGCTGGCCTCGCTCAGCCACGATCCGCACATCGTGGTGGGCACGCCCGGCCGCGTGCAGGAACACCTGAAGCGCGGCAGCCTGCACGGCGGCGGCATCAAGGTGCTGGTGCTGGACGAGGCCGACCGCATGCTCGACATGGGCTTCAGCGAGGCGATCGACGACATCATCGGGCGCATCGCCAAGCACCACCAGACCCTGCTGTTCTCCGCCACGTATCCGGACGAGATCCGCGCGGCGAGCCAGCGCGTGCAGAAGGACCCGGTGGTGGTCACGGTGGAAGCGCCGGCCGCGCGAAGATCAGCGATCGAGCAGCAGTTCATCGAAGTGGAGCCCGCACAGAAGCTCGACGCCTTGGCGCAACTGCTCGCCGGCGAGCGCGGGCAGCACGCGCTGGTGTTCTGCAACATGCGCCGCGACGTCGACGCGGTGGCGCAGGAACTGGACCGCCGCGGCTACTCCGCGCTGGCCTTGCATGGCGACATGGAGCAGCGTGATCGCGACGAGGTGCTGGTGCGCTTCGCCAACCGCAGCTGCAACGTGCTGGTGGCCACCGACGTGGCCGCGCGCGGACTGGACATCGCCGCGCTGCCGCTGGTGCTGAGCTACGACGTGGCGCATGACCCGGACACGCATACCCACCGCATCGGCCGCACCGGCCGCGCCGGCGAAACGGGCCTGGCGATCACGCTGTGCACGCCGCGCGAGCGGCCGAAGGCGGCGAACATCGAGGAAGCGCAGGGCGTGCCGCTGCCATGGCGCACGCTGAAGCTCGCGCCGCCGCGCGGCAAGACCCTGCACCTGGCGCCGATGAAGACGCTGGTGATCGACGCCGGCCGGCAGGACAAGCTGCGCCCCGGCGACATCCTCGGCGCGCTCACCGGCGACGCCGGGCTGGAGGCGAAGGACATCGGCAAGATCGACGTGTTCGCCACCCGTGCCTACGTGGCGATCAGCCGTGCACTGGCGAACAAGGCGCTGGAGCGCCTGCGCGCCGGGCGGATCAAGGGCCGCAACTTCCGCGTGCGTCCGCTAGGCTAGGCACCCCGCCTTCTGGAAGCCGACCCGATGCCGCGCTGGCCCCGCCGCCTCCTCGCCCTCGCCCTGCTCGCCGGCAGCGCCGCCGCGCAGGCCGCCATCCCGGTCTACGGCTACAAGGTGGTGCGTGCCTACCCGCACGATACCGGCGCCTACACCGAAGGCCTGTTCTACAAGAACGGCTACCTCTACGAGAGCACCGGCCAGGTCGGCCAGTCGAGCGTGCGCAAGGTGGCGCTGGAAACCGGCGAAGTGGTGCAGCGCCATCGCCTGCCGAAGCAGTATTTCGGCGAGGGCATCGTCGACTGGAAGGATCGCCTGGTGCAGCTCACCTGGCAAAGCGGCACCGGCTTCGTCTACGAGCTGGCCAGCCTCACGCCGCAACGCGGCTTCCGCTACGAGGGCGAGGGCTGGGCGCTGACCCGCGACGGCACGCACCTGTACATGAGCGACGGCACGCCGGTGCTGCGCGTGCTGGATCCGGAGACGCTCGAGGTGGTGCGCCGCATCCACGTCACCGCCGACGGTGAGCCGGTGCGCAACCTCAACGAACTGGAATGGGTGGACGGCGAGATCTACGCGAACGTGTGGCTGACCGACCGCATCGCGCGGATCGACCCAGCCAGCGGGCAGGTGACGGGCTGGATCGACCTCACCGGCCTGTTCGACATCAGCCGGCTGCCGGACCCCGGCGACGACGTGCTCAACGGCATCGCCTGGGACGCGGCGCGCAAACGCCTGTTCGTCACCGGCAAGTGCTGGCCGCAGCTGTTCGAGATCAAGCTGGTGAAGCGGCCGGCGCGCTGAGCCCCGCCGACATCACAACGCTTCAAGGTAGACCGACAGCGCCTGCACGTCCTCGTCGTCGAGCATGGCGGCCGCGTCCTGCATCACCTTTGCGTTGCTGGTGCCGGCACGCGCGCCGGTCTTGAAGTCGTGCAGCTCATGGGCCAGATATTGGCCGGACTGGCCCCGCAGGCGAGGGAAGGCCGCCCACGGCGGTTGCGGCGCGCTGCTGGCATGCGGCCGCGGACCGGCCCCGTCCGGGCCGTGGCAGCCCTGGCAGGGCGGAATGCCCTTGGCCGGATCGCCGGCCAGGTACAGTTGCGCGCCGCGCGACGCGGCATCGGTCCGGCCGGCCGGCCTCGGCGCCATCGCGGCGTAGTAGCTGGCCAGGTCGCGCGCATCGGCGTCGCTCAGTGTCGCAGACTGGCCGTTCATCACCGTGCCGATGCGCTGGCCTTCGTGGAACTCCTTCATCTGCACGTACAGATAGGTGGCCGACTGCCCGGCCAGGTTCGGGAAGTTCGGCGCGATCGACAGGCCGCGTGCGCCATGGCAGGCCACGCATACCGTGGCCTTGCTGGCGCCGGCGGCGGCATCGCCACTGACTGGCTGCAGGCGGCGCAGGTCAACGACCTTGGTCGGTGGGATGTGGGTGTGGGGTGGCTCGCTGGCCCCGGCGCCCGCGACGAGGCCCGCGCCGAACAGGAACATGCACAGCAGGCTGGTACGAGAGGTCATCACGGCGCTCCTCACAGCTTCAGGTTCAGCATCGCGCCGACCAGGCTGACGCTGTAGTGCAGCTGACCGCCCTTGTCGATGTACAGCCGGTGGTCGTAGCTGAGTTTGTTGTCAAAGCCGGCGTAGTGCCAATCGCTGAAGGCGCCGGTCTGGTAGCGGCCGAACAGGCGCACGCCGACGTTGCGGTTGATGGTGAAGTTCAGGCCGAGGTCGAGCGTGTTGCTGCGGTACTTGTTGTCGGGGAAGCCCGCCGCCGCGGCCGCCACCGCGGCCGGCACGCGGTTGGCCAATGCGCCGATGGTGGCGTAGCTGTAGCCGACGTGGCCGAACGAGCCGTTGTAGTCGTAGCGCACGTCGGCGCGCACACGACCGAAGTCGTGGCTGAGGCTGAAGCCGCCGTTGCGGTTGCTCTCGCGGTCGAGTTCCCACCACTGGTTCGCGAACGGGTACAGCGGGCCGCCGAGGTTGGGGTTGGTCTGGCCGGGCGTACCCAGCGCCTTGCCGTTGTCGCGGCTGTCCGCGTCGCCGACGTTGGAGATGCCCAGGCGCGAGGTTTCCGCGCCGAGGTAGGCGTTCACCGTGGTGGCCGGCGTCGGCTGCCAGTCCCACTGCACGGTGGCGCCGGTGGTGCGGGTGCTCTGCCGGCCGATCAGCGCGTCGTACCGGTCGCGGTTGCCGTAGAAGGTGGCCGACAGCGTGGCCGACTCGCCCCACGGGTAGGTGATGATCGCGCGCGCCTTGCTCTCGGTGCGGTCGGACAGGTCGTACTTGCGCATATCGGCGACCGTGTACGCCGGCAGGCCGTCGACCGGCTCGACGAAACCGGGCAGCGATTCGGAGAGGAACTGCGCAAACGGATCGTAGTTGTACCTGTCGCCGTCACGCTTCGCGTATTCCCAGCTCAGCCGAACGGTGGCGCCGATCACGTCGCGGCTGACCCAGTCGAACTTGATGCGCTGGTCGTCCACGCGCTTGCGCTCGCGGTATTTCGGCCGGTTGTGGTCGAACGTGTAGACGACGCCGAGCGAGCTCTTGCGGCCGAACTGCCAGTCGCCGCCCAGCTCGAAGAGGGTGTCGGTGTAACCGAACGGGTTGTTGCGCACGGTGACGTTGATCGACCGGTACAGCGGATTGGTCGGGTCGAAGATGCCGGTCTCGCTGGGTACCACGCTGCCCATCGAGCCGTTCTCGGCGATGTAGCCGTACTGGCCGGTAAGCGGGTTGTAGGCGAGATAACGGGTCTTGTTGTCCTCGCGGTACCAGCGCAGCCCGGCGTGCCAGCCGAACGCCGCCGTGGGGTGGAAGCTGACACGGGCGTCGACGAGGCCGGTGTCGATGCGCGCGTTCGCGTTCTTGCGCGACAGTGCATCGGTGGTGTTCCAGTTGGCGCACTGGAAGGTGTAGTCCACCGGCGGCGCGATGAAGACGCCGCCCACTCCGGTACAGGTGGTGGGCGCCAGCAGCGCGTCGTCCTGGCGCATCGTGCCCCACGCACCGGCCACGGTGAACTGGCCGTTCCACTTCAGCTCGCGCGACAAATCCAGGCGCAGGTTGTGGTAGTCGTTGTCCGGCTCCAGCGAGAACTGGCCGTTCTTGATGTCGGCCACCTGCGGCGTGCCGACCACGTTCCACAGGCGGAACGGGCTCTCGTAGTTCAGGTGGTCCTTGTGGTTGCGGAAGAACGAGCCGTTGTAGGTAGCCAGGAAGCGCCACACCTTGCCCACGTTGCGCAAGCTCAGGTTGATGTCGGTGGTGCGGAAGTCGGTCGGCCGCACCGTTTCCAGCACGCCGCCGTTGTTGGGAAACGGGTAGTTGAAGAACATCGAGCCGCCCCACAGGCGGGTGCCGGTGCGCTTCTCGTTGGTGATCGAGGCCGAGCCGATCCAGTCGCGGTACAGCAAGCCCTCGTAGCCCAGCCCCGCGCGAGTGCGGGTCATCCCGATGCTGCGCCGGGGCGCGGCGGCCGACGCCGCGGCCACCTGCGCCGGCGTGCTGGCACCGGCCACCAGCGGCGCCGGCAGGGTCAGGTCGGTGCCGCCGACGCCGTTCCAGATCGGGTAGGCACTGGTCGACACGGTGTGCGGCATGTCGCGGTAGAAACCCTCCACCCGGTAGCTGCCGTAGCGGCCGGCACGCAGGCGGTAGAACTGGTCGTCGCCGCTGAGGCGGCTACCACGCAGCTCGACGTACTGGCCGGTGCGGCGGTTGTGGAAATCGAGCGCGAACAGGCCGAGCACGGCGCCACTCTTCCAGTCGGCGTACTGGCGGAAGTACTCCGCGTTGCGATCGCCGCCGACGTGCAGGTAGCCGAGCTGCAGCAGCCCGGCGTAGTTCCAGTCGTCCAGCCTCATCGGCCGGTCCTCATCGGGCAGCGGCGGGTACGGGTTCAGCGCACCGGTGGGGGTGCGCAGCATGCCGGGGTGCAGCCAGGACACGCCGTCGGGATCGGCGCTGTACAGCATCGGCGCCCAGCCGGTCGGGTCGAGCGCGCTGCCGTATTGCGTGTCGCCCACGCGCATGGTGCCGCTGGTGTCGCCGGCCATCGCGCACTGCATGCCGAACAGGCCGGCCAGCAGCCCCATCGTCAGAGTTTTCGGCGTCATGCGATTTCCTTTCTGCTCATGCATGGTCGGCCTCCGTCACTTGTGGAACTTCGGTCCGGAAGGATTGTTGGAACCGTGGATGTTGGTGTGGCAGCTGAGGCAGCCGCGGCCCATCAGGCGCTCGTCCGGGAACGGCCCGGTGCCGAGGTTGGCCGCGCTCTGCAGGTCGTTCGGATGGCGCGTCACGGTGTGGCACTGCTGGCACAGCATCGGGATCGGCGCGACCAGCAGGGTCTGCTGGTTGGAGCCGTGCGCGTCGTGGCAGTTGAGGCAATTCGCGCGCACCGGCGCGTGCTCGAACAGGAACGGCCCGCGCTTCTCGGCATGACAGGCGTAGCAAGTCTGGTTGACGGTGTCGGTCTTCAGCAACGGCTTGGTGATCGAGCCGTGCGGGTTGTGGCAGTCGGTGCAGGCCATCTGTCCTTCCGGCAGCGGCATGTGCGAGCGACGGTTGAACTTGGCACGGATGTCCTGGTGGCAGGTGGCGCAGACTTCGTTGATCGAGGACTTGGTCAGCACGCCCTCGGGCGACAGTCGCGCCATCGGGTTGTGGCAGTCGGTGCAGGACAGGCCGCGGTTCTGATGGATCGAGCCGATCCAGTGCTGGCGCGCGCCGCCGGCATGGCAGGCGAGGCACACCCCGACCTGGGTCTGCGGCGAGGTCTTCGCGTCGTGGGTGAAGCCGATGATCAGGCCCGGCGCGGTGGGGTTCTTGGCATGTGCGGAACCCGGGCCGTGGCAGCTTTCGCAGGCGGCCTGCGGGCCGGTGTTGGCCGCACCGGCGCGGAACGAGGCCACGTGCAGCGTGTGCGAGGCCTGCACGTTTTCCTGTGTGTGGCAGGCCACGCAGCTTTTCGCACCGATCGCATCGGCGTTCGGCGCCAGCGGGTTGGCCGGGATCGAGGCGGCGTCGAACGGGGTGGCCGGGCTGTCGCTCATGCTCGCCGGGTGCGGGTTGCCGGCGCGCGCCGTGCCCGCGCCCATGTCGGTGGCCGGCAGCATGCTGGCGATGTCGCCCTGGCTGAGCCCGCCGGCAGGGGCGGCATGCGGGTCCGGCGCGGCGCTGCCGCCCGCCTGCTGGGCCTGCACATCGCGGGCCCCGAGCAACATGACGCCGGCACTCAGTGCGGTGCACAGCACGACGGCAAGCAACAGCGAAATCGCACGCATGACTCGAACTCCTTAGGCTAGCGTGAACACTCGAGGCGACCGGCTGCCATCCCGCGTAGCACGCGCCTCTGACGCCTGCAGCCATGTCCTGCGGCGTAGTATTTCCCTTATGCAATGCATTGATAAGTCCCTTCACATTGCGTTTAATATCCATGATCAGCGAACAATTCCTCATGATTGCGTAACGCAACAAGACAGTTACCCTCGATCCACCGCCTCGCCCGCCACTCACTGGACACGCCGTGCAGGATCTCAACGACATCTATTACTTCGTGCAGGTGGTGGAGCTGGGTTCGTTCACCGCCGCCAGCAAGGCGCTGGGCGTGGCCAAGTCGCAGCTGAGCTTCCGCGTGGCGCGACTCGAGACCAGCCTCGGCATACGGCTGATCCAGCGCACCACGCGGCGCTCGCACGTCAACGAGATCGGCCAGCGCTACTACGAACAATGCCGGCTGCTGCTGGCCGCCGCCGAGCAGACCCAGCGCGTGATCGACGAAGCGCAGGCCGCGCCGCGGGGGCGCATCCGCGTGGCCTGTCCGGTGCTGCTCGCGCAATTGCTGCTGGCGCCGATCCTGATCGAGTTCCTGCGGCAGCACCCCGGGGTGCAGGTGGACCTGGACATCTGCCACCACCATGTCGACGTGATCGCCGGCGGCTATGACATCGCATTCGGAGTGCGCGATTCACTCCGGGATTCCAGCCTGGTGATGCGCAGCTATGGCCTGGACCCGCAGGTGCTGGTGGCTAGCCCCGAACTGCTGCGGCGCCAGGGCCAGCCGACCCAGCCGCTGGAACTCAAGCGCCTTTCCAGCGTGGACCTGATCAGCGCGGAAGGGCGGCACTTCTGGCACCTGCAGGCCGCCGACGGCCGCATCCAGCAGGTGGAGCACCACCCCAGCCTGATCAGCGACAACCTGCAGGTGCTGTACCAGGCGGTGGTCGGCGGCGTCGGCGCGGCGCAGCTGCCGCAGTTCGTCTGCCGCGAGCCGATTGCCGAAGGCCGGATGGTGCCGCTGCTGCCGGCGTGGTCGCTGCCTGCCGGCAACGTGCACGCGGTGTATCCCTCGCGCCACGGCCACACCCCGGCGCTGCGCAGCTTCATCGACTTCGTGGGACGGTCCATGCCGCAGGTGCTGCGCCGCACCCAGCAGGGCACACCGGCCGAACCCGTGAAACCCGCACCGGAAAACCTGGTCGCCGACTGAAACCGTGCCGGCTACGCGCCCAGCAGCCGGCGCGCCGCCGCGCGGCCGGCGAGTAGGCCGCTGGCGAAGCAGGCGGTGAGCAGGTAGCCGCCGGTAGGCGCCTCCCAGTCGAGCATTTCGCCAGCGCAGAACACGCCGGGGCGCTCGTGCAGCATCAGGTTCTCGTCCACTGCCTCCAGCCGCACGCCGCCGGCGGTGCTGATCGCCTCGGCGACCGGTCGCGGCGCGCGCAGGTGCAGCGGCAGCGCCTTGAGCCGCGCGGCCAGCGCCGCCGGATCGGCCAGGGTGGGTTTGTCGGTGAGCTCGAACAGCAGCGCGCATTTCGCCGCGTCCAGCCCGGCGCGGCGACGCAGCCAGTCGCCGATGCTGTGCCTGCCGCGCGGTGCGGCGAGGCGGCCGGCCAACGCGCTTTGGTCGTAGCCGGGCACCAGATCCAGCTTCAGCACGGCTTCGCCGCGTTCGGCAAGCTGCTCGCGCAGTTCGGCGCCGATCGCGTAGATCAGGCTGCCCTCGATGCCGTACTCGCTGAGTACGAACTCGCCCTGGCGCGAACGGGCCACACCATGGCGGTCGACCCAGTGCGCCACCACCGGCTTCAGCGGGGCGCCGGCGAAGCGGCTGGCAAGATGCTCGCTCCACGCCAGCTCGAAGCCGCAGTTGGCCGGCTGCAGCGGCGCGATGTCGATGCCCGCGTGCTCGAGCGGCGCCACCCAGGCGCCATCGGAGCCCAGCTGCGGCCAGCTGGCGCCGCCGAGCGCGAGGATTGCCGCCTCGGCTGCCACCGTGCGTTCGCCCTGCGGCGTGGCGAAGCGCAGCGCGCCATCGCTCCAGCCCAGCCAGCGGTGGTGCATGTGGAAGGCCACGCCCGCTTCGCGCAGGCGGTGCAACCAGCCACGCAACAGCGGCGCCGCCTTCTGGTCGAGCGGAAATACCCGGCCCGAACTGCCGACGAAGGTTTCCACGCCGAGACCGCGGGCCCAGCGGCGCAACGCCTCGGCATCAAACGCGTCCAGCCAGCGCGCCACCGCGTCGCGGCGCGCGCCGTAGCGCTCGACGAAACGCGCGCGCGGCTCGCCATGGGTCAGGTTGAGGCCGCCCTTGCCGGCCAGCAGGAATTTCCGCCCCACCGAACCCTTGGTCTCGTACAGGTCGACCGCCACGCCCGCCGCGCACGCGGCTTCGGCCGCCATCAGTCCCGCCGGACCGCCGCCGATGATCGCCAGTCGGGGAGTCGCGGTCCGGGTCACCCGCGCATGGTCGCACGCCGCCCGCGCGGCACGCATCGCCGGCGTCGCGGTGGCGGTGACGCCGGCCCGGTAGGGCCGCGTGGCTTCGCGCATGAATCGCAGCTGACCACAAGGCAGTCATGGGCTGAACGGCAGCGCAAGATAATATTATCTGTGGCGTAAGCAATTACGCCTGGAAAACAACCATGAAGAAACTTCTTGCGCTGATGGCATAACCTCGCTTGGTCGTCATGGATAATCGCCTTCCTGCGCGAATCCATGGCCATCGAACCGGTTTCCGCAGGTGTTTTTATCGTGGCAGGGCGCGCCACTGAGCCATCGGCGACCACGCCACCGCATCGGGATAATCGCAAGCATTTGCGCCATTCCGACAGTCTGATAATCCCGAAAACCTGCGATGCAAATCACCCGTTCCCTGAAAAAATCCTATTGACGGTTTTCCGCGGTGAATCCTACCGTCAGCGAGTTCGCCAATGGGGAGCTTGGCGAACGGTTCCGTGACGACATTCCGCACCGGCGCTGATCGCGGCGGACGTCCACCACGTGGCGCGATTCCGGGGGAGTACGACGAATCCGCTGCGCACGGAATCGCTGGGCCATTCCAAAACCGATCGCGTCGCGCCTGTCCGCGACGTTCATTCCATGAGGTCCACGCGGCCCCAGCGGCTTCGTTTGCCTCGAAAAAACTTTTGGGAGCCATAGATGCAAAATCATTTCCGTCTCACGCTGCTGACGGCCGCCATCGGCCTGGCGGCGATCGCCTCGGCCAACGCCGCCTCGGCCAGCAGCAATACCTTCGTCGCGCTGAACCAGCACGCTACCGTGCTGCGCCAGGGTGACGTGGTCAGCGGCCCGCTGGCAACCTCGCAACCGATCCACGTCGAGGTGGCGCTGAAGCTGCGCAACCCGGCCCAACTGCACACCTTCCTGGCCACGGCCAGGACCTCGACGCTGTCGATGGTGCAGCATCAGATGTCGAGCGAGCAGTTCGTCGCCAACTATTCGCCGACCGCGGACCAGGCAAACCAGGTGGCCGCGTGGCTGAGCTCGGTCGGCTTCACCAACGTCAAGATCGCGCCGAATCGCCTGATGGTCTCGGCGGACGGCCGCGCGGACACCGCACAAGCCGCGTTCAAGACCAGCTTCGCCAAGGTGCGCACGAAGGAAGGCCGCATGGCCTTCATGAACAACAGCGACGTGCAGATTCCGGCCACGCTGCAGGACAGCGTGCTGTCGGTGATCGGCCTGCAGACCGTGCACCAGGCGCACACCTTCGCCAAACCGGTGCAGGCTGCCTACACCACCCAGGCGGTGACCGGCCACAACCCGACCGAGTTCTCCTCGATCTACGGCGGCAACGGCGTGGCCACGGCGGCCGGCGTGCCGGTAGGCATCGTCACCCAGGGCAAGATCACCCAGACCATCACCGACCTCAACACGTTCACCTCGCAGAACGGCCTGGCCACGGTCACCACCCAGACCGTCAACACCAACGGCACCAGCACCGACACCAGCGGCCTGGGCGAGTGGAGCCTGGACAGCCAGGACGTCGTCGGCATGGCCGGTGGCCAGGTCGGCAGCCTGATCTTCTACAACATCCCGACCCTGTCCAACGCGGATCTCACCGCCGACTTCAACACCATCGTCACCGCCAACGCCACCAAGATCATCAACGTGTCGCTGGGCGAGTGCGAGACCAGTGCGAAGAGCGACGGATCGGCCGCGGCGCAGGACCAGATCTTCCAGCAGGCGGTGGCGCAGGGACAGACCTTCTCGATCTCCACCGGCGATTCCGGCGCCGACGAGTGCAAGAACGGCGGCGTCACGCCGAGCTGGCCGGCCGCGTCGCAGTACGTGGTCGCGGTGGGCGGCACCACGCTGGACGCTTCCACCACCACCTGGAACGGCGCCACCGTGTGGGTCAGCGCCGGCGGCAGCTCCAGCACCTTCGAGCCGCAGCCGAGCTGGCAGAACGGCGTGGCCCCGGGCACCACGCGCGGCCTGCCGGATATTGCCTATGACGCCGATCCCAACTCCGGCTCGAAGATCATCGTCAACGGCGCCACCCAGCAGTACGGCGGCACCAGCCTGTCCGCGCCGCTGTTTGCCGGCACCTGGGCGCGCATCATCGCCATCAAGGGCTCCAGCGTGGGCTTTGCCGCACCACTGCTGTACCAGTTGCCGGGCGCCGCCTTCCACGACATCACCTCGGGCAACAACGGCGGCTATACCGCCAGCGTCGGCTACGACCTGGCCAGCGGCCGCGGCGAGCTGATCATCAGCACGGCCGCCGCCAACATCGGTGGCACCGCACCGCCGGCCAACGTTCCGCCGGTCGCCAACTTCAGCGACTCGGTCAGCGGCCTCACCGTGAACTTCACCGACAGCTCCACCGACAGTGACGGCACCATCGCCTCGCGCTCGTGGAACTTCGGCGACGGCAGCACCTCGACCGCCACCAACCCCAGCCACACCTACGCCGCCGCCGGCACCTACAGCGTATCGCTGACGGTGACCGACAACGGCGGCGCGACCAACACCAAGACGCAGTCGGTGACGGTCGCCAGCAGCAGCGGCAACGTGCTGCAGAACGGCGTGGCGCTCACCGGCCAGTCCGGCGCGCAGGGCGCACAGCTGTTCTACACGGTGGTGATCCCGGCCGGCGCCAGCAACCTGGTGATTTCCGAGTCCGGCGGCACCGGCGACGCCGACCTGTACACCAAGTTCGGTTCCGCCCCGACCCTGTCCAGCTACGACTGCCGTCCGTACCTCACCGGCAACAATGAGAGCTGCACCGTGGCCTCGCCGCAGGCGGGCACCTACTACGTCATGCTGAACGGCTACGCCGCATTCTCCGGGGTCAGCGTCAAGGCCAGCTGGAGCACCAGCAGCGGCAACGTGCTGCAGAACGGCGCACCGGTGTCCGGCCTGAGCGCAACCACCGGCAACGCGCTGTACTACACGATGGTCGTGCCGAGCGGAGCCACCAACCTCAACTTCAACATCGCCGGCGGCACCGGCGACGCCGACCTGTACGTCAAGCTCGGTTCCACGCCGACCACCACCAGCTACGACTGCCGCCCGTACATCACCGGCAACAACGAGAGCTGCAGCGCCTCGGCGCCGACGCCAGGCACGTACTACATCATGGTGCGTGCCTACAGCAGCTACAGCGGCGTCACGCTGACCGGCAGCTACACGCCGTAAGCGGCTGGCAAGCCCGCGGTGCGCATGGACGCGCATCGGCGATGAACGCACGGACCCGCAGCCCGGTCGGCAACGACCGGGCTGCTTGCCGATGGACGGCACGAACGGGTGCCGACAAGTCGCGCTGGCATTGTATGGTGCGGACTCCGCCGACGATGAGTGCGCGCGATGCCCCGGATCACCCCTCTGCTTCTGGCCGCCCTGCTGGCCCCCGCGACCGCCGTACCGGCGCAAACCCCGCCGGCGATGTCGCACGAACAGCCGGCGCTGCACGCATTGGCCCAGGCTCCCAGCGAGGCGGAACTGCGTGCCACGATCACCAGGCTGGTCGGCTTCGGCACCCGCCACACGCTGTCCGACACGAAGTCCGACACCCGCGGCATCGGCGCCGCGCGACGCTGGGTGAAGGCGCGCTTCGAGGCGATCTCGCGTGATTGCGGCGGCTGCATCGAGGTGGTCACGCCCGCGCAGGTATTCAGCGGCAAGCGCATCCCCGTGCCCACCGAGGTGATGGAGGTGGTCGCGATCAAGCGCGGCCAGCGCGACCCGCAGCGGGTGATCGTGATGAGCGGCCACCTCGACTCGCGCGTCAGCGACGTAATGAACGCCAGCAGCGATGCGCCCGGCGCCAACGACGACGCCTCCGGCGTGGCCGCCGTGATCGAGGCCGCGCGGCTGCTGTCGAAGCAGGACAACGACGCCACCCTGGTGTTCGCCGCGCTGTCCGGCGAGGAGCAGGGCCTGTACGGCGGCAAGGTGCTGGCCGACTACGCGGTCGCGCAGGGCTGGCAGGTGGAAGCCGATCTCAACAACGACATCGTGGGCAACAGTCAGGGCCAGAACGGGGTGACCGACAACACCACGGTGCGGGTGTTCTCCGAGGGCACCAAGAGCAACGAGACGCCGGCCCAGGCGAACTATCGCCGCTACCACGGTGGCGAGGTGGATTCGCCTTCGCGCAATCTCGCCCGCTACCTCGACCGCCTCGCCGGCAACTACCTGCCCGACTTCCGCGTGGCCATGGTCTATCGCACCGACCGCTACGGCCGCGGCGGCGACCAGGTGCCGTTGCTGGAAGCGGGTTACCCCGCAGTGCGAGTCACCGAGGCACACGAGAACTACACCCGGCAGCACCAGGACCTGCGCAGCGAGGGCGGTGTCCGTTACGGCGACACCATCGACGGCATCGACTTTCGCTACCTCGCCCGCGTCACCGCCCTGAACATCATCGCCATGGCCGCGCTGAGCCGCGCGCCGGCGCCGCCGACCGGCATCGACATCGCCGGCGCCGTGGCCACCGACACCACGCTGAAGTGGCGCAAGGTGCCCGGCGCCGCCGGCTACCGGGTGCACTGGCGCGACACCACCGCGGCGCAATGGCAGCACGCACTTGCGGTGGGCGACGTCGACCACGCGATACTGCAGGACGTGGTGATCGACGACTGGTTCTTCGGCGTGTCGGCGGTCTCCGCCGACGGCTACGAGAGCCCGGTGGTGTTCCCCGGCGACGCCGGCAGCTTCGAGCGTTCGCCGGCAGCGGCCGCGAGCAGCGCCGCCCGCTGAGCGGACGCCGGCAGCGCCGCCTCAGTCGCGCTGGAACAGCGCCGGTTCGGGCCGGTGCAGGCTGAAGCCCTGCACCCGGTTCACGCCCAGCGCCGCCAGCGCGCGCACGGTTTCCGCGTCGGCCACCCATTCGGCAACCACTTCCAGGCCGAGCCGGTGGCCGATGTCGGTGACCGCCCTGACCATCAGGTGGCTGACCGGATCGGTGAGCATGTCGCGCACGAAGCTGCCGTCGATCTTGATGATGTCCAGCGGCAGGTTTTTCAGATAGGTGAACGAGGACATCCCCGCGCCGAAGTCGTCCAGCGCGATCCGGCAACCCACCGCGCGCAGCTGCTCCATGAAGCGCACCACCTGCGACAGGTCGCGCACCGCCACGGTCTCGGTGATCTCGAAACACACCCGCGACGGCTCGACCCGGTAGCGCCGCAGCAGCGCGATGATGCGGCCGGCCAGTTCCTCGTCCTCGACGCTAGCGCCGGACAGGTTGATCGCCACCATGCGCAGCGCGCTGCCGGCCGGATGCAGCCGGTCGAAGTTCGCCAGCGTGGTCTCGATCACCCAGCGGTCGACCACCGGCATCAGGCCGTAGCGCTCGGCCGCCGGCATGAACACGCCGGGCACCACCAGCTGGCCGGATTCCTCGCGGAAGCGCAGCAGCACCTCGACATCCAGCTCGCCGCCGGCGACCAGCGGCAACGGCCAGATCTCCTGGTAGGTGAGCACCAGGCGGTGCTCGTCGATGGCCCAGCGCAGGCGGTTCGCCCACTCCATCTCGCTGTGCCGGCGCACCGTCTGGTCATCACGCTCGGAATAGAAGTGCACGCGATTGCGGCCTAGCTCCTTGGCCATGTAGCAGGCGGTGTCGGCCTGGGCCAGCAGGTTCTTCACCAGGATGCCGGGGCGGTCGATCGTGACCCCGCCGATGCTGGCGCTGACCATATAGCTGCGCTGTTCCCAGATGAACACGTAGCCGTCGATGCAGCGGCGCATGCGCTCGGCGATCCGTTCGGCTTCCGCGCGATCGGCCACCTCGGTCACCAGCACGCCGAACTCGTCGCCGCCAAGCCGCGCCAACATGTCGGTGCCGCCCAGCTGCCTGCGCATCACGATCGCCAGCTGCGCCAGCAGCTGGTCACCGGCGAGGTGGCCGGAGGTGTCGTTGATCAACTTGAACTGGTCGAGGTCGATATACAGCAGCACGGCCAGTGGCGCGCCGTCCTGGGTCGCGTCCAGCGCGCGGTGCAGCCGGCGTTCGAACTCGCGCCGGTTGTACAGCTCGGTAAGCGCGTCGTGGCTGGTCTGGTGACTCAGCAGCTCAGTCAGCTGGCGCTGTTCGCTGATGTCGCTGGCCACCAGCAGCAGCTTGCTGCGCCCGCTCAGGGTCACCCGCGAGATCGCCACGCTGGCCCAGAAGCCGTCGCCGACGTCGTTGCGCAGGATCGCGTCGACCCGGCCGCAGCCGCGGGTGTCGTCCTGCTGCAGCTGCGTACGCAGCTCCGGGTCGCCGAACAGCTCGGGCAGCTTGCGCTCGGTCACGCGCAGGCCGAGGCGGTCGCGCGCCGCCTGGTTGGCGTAGGTGATCGTACCGTCGGCGGCCTCGGCCAGCAGCACCAGTGCCGGCAGTAAGTCGTTGAGGGCGCGGAAGCGCTTCTCGCTCTCGCGGTAGCGGTGGCTCATGCGCCAGCCCTGTGCCAGCGCGCGCTGGCCGGTACTGGCGACCGAGTACACCAGCAGCGCCAGCAGCACGCTGCCCAGCACGCCGGCCAGCAGGATGCCGCGCCCGCCGCCGATCAGGCGATGGGCACGCTGCGGCAGCGAGCGCACCTCGACGCTCCACGTGCGTCCGCCATACGCGAGCCTGCGCTCGTAGCGGTAATCGGCGCCCGACCACCAGGGGCCGGTATCCGAGTCGAACAGCAACACCACCTGCGACCCGCTGACGTCGCTGACCCGCAGGCGCAGGTTGCGCGCCAGCCGCTCGGGCAGCGCCTCGCCGATCAACCCCTCCAGCCGGAACGAGGCCGCGATCGAGCCGCGCATGCGGGTGCGTCGCTCCGCGGTGGATTGCGGCGGCGACCCGGAGCTGTAGATCGGCAGCCGCAGGGTGATGCCTTCGCCGGCCGTGCCGGACCCGATCAGCTGCACCGGGTGGAACGGCGCCGACAGGGTCGCCTGGTCGCTGTCGCGCGACGCCAGCAGGCTGGCGAAGTTGTGCGGCTGCGTGGCCACGTCGAGCCCGACCACGCTCTCGTTGCCGGCCAACGGCCGGACCCAGCGGGTGATGTAGTGCTCGCCGTCCGGCCGCAGCTCGCGCCGCGCGTAGGCCAGCGCGAGCAGGCTGGGAAACTGTTCGCGCGGGCTCATGTTGGCGTAGAAGCCGGTGTACTCGCCCTCATCCACCTCCTCGGAGGAGAGGAACAGCGATTGCGCGGCACGCAGCAGCGATTCGGCGGCATGCAGCCGGCCTTGCAGCGAAGCGAGCGCCTTGTTGGCCAGCTCGTCGCGGATCAAGGTGCGCTCGACCTGCAGCCGCTGCTGCTGCTGCTGATGGATGAACACGGTCAGCGCCAGCCCCGACAGCAGCGCCAGCAGGCTCCACAGCCAGCTCGTCAGGCGCCACGGCGATGGCACAGGAAACGCGGCATCGGGCTCGCCACGGCCGTTGGCCGCCGTCGGTTGGTCTTCGTCGTAGTCCTTGTTCCGGGGCAAGGGATTCACCACGCGATGCCGTGACCGGCGATGGTACACAACTGCGCCGCATGCGCCACGCTCATCGGTGGGTCAATGCCGCCCGCGTGGCTTGGCGCGATGCGTGGGCGTGGCGGTCCACGGGTCGTCCGGCCACGGGTGGCGCGGGTAGCGGCCCTTCAGTTCCTTCTTCACCTCCGGGTAGGTGCGTTCCCAGAAGCCCTTCAGGTCCTGGGTCACCTGGATCGGCCGGCCTGCGGGCGACAGCAGGTGCAGGGTGACCGGGATGCGCCCGCCGCCCACGCACGGCGTGTCGGCCAGGCCGAACAGTTCCTGCAGCTTCACCGCCAGCACCGGCGGCTGGTCTTCGCTGTACTCCAGCCGGCGCTGCTGCCCGCTCGGCACCTGCAGGCTTTCCGGCGCCTGCGTGTCGAGCGTGCGGCGCTGCGCGTGGTCCAGCCGCGAGACCAGCGCCTGCGTCAGTTCCTCCGCAGCGAGCGCAGCGAGGCGGTGCCTGCCCTCGAGGTACGGCGCCAGCCAGCCCTCCAGCGAGGCCAGCAAGGCGGCATCGGAAACATCGGGCAGGCCCAGCTCGGGCATCCACGCGCGCAGCGCCTGCATGCGTGCGCGCAGCCGCCGCGCATGCTCGCTCCACGGCAGCACATCGAGACCCCGTGCGCGCACGGCGGCCAACAATGCGGGCAGCGCATCGGCGGGTTTCACCGGCACGCTGCGCCGCTCCAGCACGATCGCGCCGAAGCGGCGCTCGTCGAACGCCTCGGCGGCGCCGCGCTCATCGTTCCAGCGCAGCGTGCGCTCGCGGGTGAAGCGCAGCGGGAAGTCGCGCTCCAGCACGCGCGGGTCGAACGGCGCGGCGGCGAACACCAGGCTGTCGCGCGCTTCCAGGCGCAGGTCCAGCACCACCAGCCATGGTTCGCCGAGCAGCGCGGTGTGCTCGTGCAGGCGCGCGCCGCGGCCATTGGCCAGCGTGTAGCGCAGCGGGTTGGCCTCGTCGCGGCGCGCGATGCGGTCGGGAAAGGCGTGCAGCAGCAGGTCGCCGACCACGTGGCTGTCCGGCGCGCCGGTCAGGGATGACCCAGTGTCGCGGGCGCAGGATGCGCTGGAGCGACCGCCGCTGGCGGCGCTGCGCAGCTCCAGGCGTCGACGCCAGCCCTTGCTGGCCTGCTCGATCGCCGCCAGCGCGCCGCCGTCAGCATCGCCGCGCGGCAGGCCGCCGCGGCGGTCGCGCCACGCGTGCAGCACAGCCACCCGTGCGCGGAAATCATCGTTGCGCGCCTGCCTGCCGCGCAGCGGCGAACGCGCCTCCATCAAGGCCAGCAGATCGGCGATCAGTGCGCGCAGCTCCGGCGGCGCGCGCAGGGCGGCGGCACCGAGCCGCGGCGTGGCGCCGAGTTCCAGCATGCGCCGGCCCAGCGCGGTGATGCGGCCATCGGCGTCCAGCGCAGCAAGATCCGTCAGCAGCTCGCGCGCCTGTGCCAGCGCGCCGGGCGGTGGCGGGTCCAGCCAGCGCAGCTCGTCGCTACCCCAGGCGGCCAGTTCCAGCGCCAGGCCGGACAGTTCCGCCTGCGCGATCTCCGCGCTGCGCGCTGGGTCGAGTCGCCTGCTTTGCGGCCACAGCCGGTACGCCGTGCCCGCGGCCACGCGCCCCGCGCGGCCGGCGCGCTGGTCGGCTGAGGCCTGCGAAATGGCCACGGTTTCCAGCCGGGTGAAGCCGGAGTTCGGATGGAAGCGCGGCTCGCGCGCCAGCCCGCCGTCGACCACCGCGCGGATGCCCGGCAGGGTGACGCTGGACTCGGCCACGTTGGTCGCCAGCACGATGCGCCGTGTGCCCGCTTCAGCCGGCGCCAGCGCGGCTTGCTGCTCGGCCAGCGACAGCTCGCCGTGCAGCGGCACGATGTCGATAGCCATGCTGTTCCTTCTCCCTTCGGGAGAAGGTGCCCCGTCAGGGGCGGATGAGGGTTCGGACGGAGCGTGATGCCGCGCTCCGCCCGTACCCTCTCCCCCAACCCCTCTCCCGAAGGGAGAGGGGAATGTCTGCGCCAGCAGCGCCCCTTTGTGGGCGTTGTCCCGGTGAAGCGATGCGGCCCCGGAGGGAAAGGGGAGTGTCTGCGCCAGCAGCGCCTGCGCCCGCGCGATCTCGCGCCGCCCTGGCAGGAACGCCAGCACGTCGCCGTCGTTCTCTTCCAGCGCCTGCCGCGCGACGCGGGCGAGCTGGTGTTCGAGCGTCTCCTGCGCGCGCGCCGGCGGATACTCGATGCGCACCGGGAAGCTGCGCCCGGGACTGGTGAGGCGCGGCGCGTCCAGCCAGCGTGCGATGCGCTCGCCGTCCAGCGTGGCCGACATCACCAGCAGGCGCAGCTGCGGCCGCAGCGTGGCCTGCACCTCCAGCGCCAGCGCGGCGCCGAGGTCGCCGGCGAGGTGGCGTTCGTGGAACTCGTCGAACACGATCGCGCCGATGCCGGCCAGTTCCGGATCGTGCTGGATCAGCCGGGTGAGGATGCCCTCGGTGACCACCTCGATGCGCGTGGCCGCGCCCACCTTCGACTCGAAGCGGATGCGGTAGCCGACGGTCTGCCCGACCGCCTCGCCGAGCTGCTGCGCCATGAACTGCGCGGCGGCGCGCGCGGCGATCCGGCGTGGCTCCAGCATCACGATCTTCTGTCCGGCCAGCCACGGCGCATCGAGCAGGGCCAGCGGCACCTGGGTGGTCTTGCCGGCGCCCGGCGGCGCCTCCAGCACCAGTCGCGGCACCGCTTCCAGCGATGCGCGGATCTCGGGCAGCAGCGGGGTGATCGGGAACGAAGGCGGCGCACTCATCGCGCGGATGATAGCGGGCGCCGCCGTACGGCTGCCCCGGCAGCGTGCCGGGGCGATCGCCCGCTACGGCTTCGTGCCGGCGCCGGCCGGCGTGCGCAGCGGCTCCAGCGACTCGAACTTGCTCTGGTAGTCGTCGGTGATCTGCTTGGCGTCCGCGCCGCCGCGGATCACCCGCGGCGTGATCAGCACGATCAGCTCGGTGCGGTTGCGGCTGCGGTTGGTGCTGCCGAACAGCCGACCCAGCACCGGCACGCGGTTGAGCCCCGGGATGCCGGTGTCGGTATTGCCCTCGGCCTGCTGGATCAGGCCGCCGAGCAGCACGGTCTGACCGCTCTGCACGGCGACCTGGGTGGCCAGCTTGCGCTGCGAGATGGCCGGATTGCCGTTGACCAGCGGCACCGACTTGTCGGCCTGGCTGACTTCCTGGCTGATGTTCATGTAAACCAGACCGCCGGGATTGATCCGCGGCTGCACGTTGAGGATCACGCCGGTACTCAGGTAGTTGACCTGGCTGTAGCTGGTGGTGGTGCCGATGCCGGTGTTCACGCTGGTCTGGTTGATCGGGATCTGGTTGCCGACCGCGATACTGGCCACCTGGTTGTTCATCACCACCATCGACGGCGCCGACAGCGTCTTGGTGTTGCCGCTGGTCTCCATCGCGCGCACGGCGACCTGCAGGTCGCTGTTGAGGAAAGAGTAAAAGAACGGCTCGCCACCGAACGCGTTGCCGCCCTGGCCCAGGCCCAGCTGGCGGTGGCGGTAGGGCTGGCCCGGCACGAACGTGCCGTTCGAGGTGCTGCCGGTACTGCCGGTCAGCCCCTCCAGGTACCACTGCACGCCGAACTGGAACTCGCCGGTGAGATTGACCTCGAGGATGCGCGTCTCGATCTGCACCTGCAGCGGCACGTTGTCGAGCTTGCTGATCGCCGTCTTGATCTCCTCCCACTGCGACGGGCGCGCGCGCACCAGCAGCTGGTTGCTGCCGTCGACCGAGCTGATCCGCACGCTGCCGTCGCTGGAGCTGTACTGCGCCTCGCTGGCCGCACCGTTGCCGCCGCCGACCGGGTTGCCGCCAAAACCGGCGGAGCTGCTGCCGAAGCGGCCGGCCGCGGCGCCACTGTCACGGCCGCCACCGGTGGCGCCGAAGCCGCCGCTGCCCATGCCACTGTTGACCTGGCCGCCACCGCGCGAGGCGTCGACCGGGTTGCCGAAACCGCCGGCGGTGCTGCCCATGCTGGTCGCGCCGGCGTTCTCGGCACTGCCCAGGGTGACACCGGTCAGCCCCGGCCCGACCTGGCCGCCGTTGTCACCGCCGCTGCCGGCGCCGTTGGCGTAGATCTGCGCCAGGTACTTCGCCAGGTCCGACGCCTTGATGTTGCGCACGTCGTAGACGAACAGCTGCGGCTCGTTGCCGCCGCCGCGGTCGATGCGGGCGATCCAGTCGCCGACTTCCTGCAGGTAGTCGCTCTGGGTGCTGATCACCACCAGCGCGTTGGTGCGCTCGATCGGGATGAAGCGCAGCATGCCGGCCAGCGGGGTGTTGCCATGCTCGCCGAACATCGCGTCCAGCTTCGGCATCAGCTCGCCGACGTTCGCGTACTGCAGGTTGAACACGCCCACCGACATGCCGCGCAGCCAGTCGACGTCGAACGTACGCACCATGCTCTGGTAGTTCGCCAGTTCCTGCGGCGTGCCGGACATCACCAGCAGGTTGCGCGCCGGATCCACCAGCAAGGTGGCGTCGGGCCGCGCGAACGGCTTGATCAGCTTCTGCATCTCGGTGGCGGAGATGTAGTGCAGCGGGAACAGCCGCGCCTGCAGGCCGCCCGCAGGCGCACTGGCGCCGAGGCTGGGCACCAGGTTGCCGGCCACCGCATCCTTCTGCGGCATCACCACGTAGCCGCCGTCGCGACGCACCAGCGCGTTGCCGGTCCACGACAGCAGCGTCTCCAGGATCGGCAGCGCCTGGCTGGCGTCGACCGGTTCGGAGGTGGCGAACGAGATGTTGCCCTGCACGCCGGGCACGATGGTGTAGTTCTGCTTGAGCAGGTCGCCGAGGATCGCCTTGACCACCGCCTGCACCGGCTGGTTCTCGAAGTTGAAGGTGACCGCGCCGTTGCCGCTCGCCACCGGACGCGGCGTGGCCAGCGCGCCGGGCCGGATGAAGCGGCCGCTGCCGTGGCTGACCTCGGCGGTCGCCGCGCTCGCGCCGCGGCTGCCGCCCTCGTTGTTCAACGGCAGCGGCGCCGGCACCGGGTTCTGCGTGCCGGCCATTGCCTCGCGCTGCAGCGCGCCGTCGTCATGCGGCGGCGGCAGGCTGGCGCAGGCGGCCAGGGCCACCGCGAGGGCAAGCGCGGCGGTACGCAGGATAGGCTGGATGAGCATGCGGGACATGGATCAGTGTTCTCCTTCGTGAGCCGCGGCGGCACGACCGGCCCGACGTTGCTGGATGTTCCTGCGCAGCCGCTCGGCGGCCGATGCCGCTGCGGACGATGGCGCGGCCGGCGAGGCGGCGCGCCTCGGCGGCGCAATGGTGCCCTGGCCGGAGCCGCTGCGCCCGGCCGCCTCCTTGCCTTCGTCCGGCGCCAGCTGCATCGCCGCCGCACCGGCCGGCTGGTCGCGTGTTTCCGCCGCGGCGCGAGGCGCATCGATCGGCGCGCCGGCCGGCAGCTTCAGTTCGGTGCGCCCAGCCGGGGAGTCGAACAGCGCCGAACGCGGGCGCAGTTCGACCAGCTTCACGCTGCCGTCGGGCAGCGTCTCGCCTTCGCGCAGGCGCACCTGGCGGTCGCCGTTGCGATCCTGCAGCAGGGCCATGCGCAGGCCCGGGGTGAGCAGGATGCCGGTCAGTTCGAGGTCGCCCAGGCTGCTGCCACCATCGGCGCGGGCAGCCGGCTTGCGGTCGGGGCTGAACAGCGGTTTCTGCCAGACCTGCGCGTACTGCGGCAGCGGCACCGGGGTCGGCAGCTCAGCCTGGCGGCCAGTCGGCGGCAATGGCGGCGGCTGGCGCGGCGCATCCCAGCGCACGCCGCGGCCGAGACCGGCCAGCAGCAACAGCAGCACGGCGCCCAGCAACAGCACGAGGGCGACCAGCCACGGGGTCAGCTGACGCTGGCTGGCGGCGTTCATGGCCCGACTCCCGCATCGTCGGGTGCACGCTCCGCCGCTGCCGGCGCGGCACGGCTCGGGCGCACGTAGCCGGACAGGCTGAACTGCACTTCCAGCCCCGCCGAGCTGTCCTGTTGCGCAACCACCGGGTTGCGGTAGATGCTGAGGTCGTCGATGAACAGGTACGGTGTGCCCTGCTCCAGCGCCTGCAGCACGGCCGCCAGTGGTTCCATGTCGCAGTTCAGGCTGATGCTCACCGCCGCCTTGCGGTACGGCTCGCCGGGCGAGGCGGGGGGGCTCGGCAGCGGCATCTTCTGGCTCACCGTGCAGCGGTTGCCGCCGGCGTTGGCGGCGACCACGTCGATCACGCGCTGCATCAGGTCGCCGGCGGCGGTGTTGGGATCGTCGGCGGCGAGGAACGCGCTGCTGGCCGCCTGGCCGGCACCGAGCGCGGCGAGGCGCTGCTGCAGCTCGGGCTTCTCGGCGATCGCCGCGGTGTAGCGGCTGTGCGTGTCGCGCAGGTCGGCCATGTCGCCGCTGATCTGCCGCAGCGGCACCACGAACCACCAGTGCAGCAGCACGAAGTAGGCCAGCCCCACCGCCAGCAGCAGCAGGACGATCGCCGCGATGCGGCTGTCGCGCGGACTCATGGCGGTCAGTTTCATGGCGCGCTCCCGCCGGGAGTCGGCTTGGCCGCCGGCGGCTTCGGCTGGTTCACGCGCGCGGTCAGGTAGAAACGTTCCTTGCCGGTGGTCGGGTCGGGCTGGATGCTGCCCTGGAAACTGGCATCGATGATCAGCTTCGAATCCTTCAACACATCGAGCAGCTTGGCGGCCTGCTGGCTCTGCCCCTGGAAGCCGACCTGGCCGGTGTTGTCGACGCTGAAGCGCTCCAGCCAGGTGCTGTCGGGCAGGCGTTCGGTGGCTTCCTGCAGCAGGCCGAGCATGGCTACCGTGTCGTGCTTGCGCCGGGCCAGGAAGCCGGCGGCGCCGGCGTTGTCCTGCAGCTGCTGGCGCAGCGCGGCCACCTGCTGCGCCTCGCCGCGCATCGCCGCGACCTCGGCCTGCATCTGCGCCAGCGCCAGCTGCCGGTTGTGCAGCCACTCGCCCAGCACCAGCAGCGCCAGCAGCACGCAGGCCGCGGCCAGCATCAGGTTCAGCCGGCGGCGCGGGCGCGGGCGGCGCGGCACCTGCTGCGGCGGCAGCAGGTTGGCGCCGAGACGACCATTGCCGAGCGTCAGATCCACCGCGTCGACCTCGATACCCTGCGCGCGCAGGCGCGCCAGCAGCGGGTCCAGCGTGTCGCGGGTGGCCACCACCAGCTCGGCGCTGAAGCGCCCCGGCGGCGCCGGCGTGACCGGCTCGCGCACGGCGTAGTACACCTGCGCCAGCTGGAACGGGGTCTGCCGGTCGACCTCGAAGCCAGCCACCTGCAGCAGGTTGTCGCGCGCGGCCAGCGGCAGTGTCAGCGTGCGCCGCAGCGCCAGCGCCGGCGGCAGCAGCAGCGCCAGCCGCAGGTCCTCGCGGTCCACCCGGCCGAGCGCGTCGTCCAGTGCGGCCGGCGCCACGTGCACACCGTCGGCGGCCATCATGGCGCCGTCTTCCCAGCGCGCCAGCACCTCGGCGTGGCCGCTGCGACGCAGGGTCCACTGCGCATCCGCGTGCTGCAGCAGGTGCCAGTCGGCGCCGCTGCCGAACCAGCCGCGCCAGCGCGGCGGCAGCAGCTCGCGCAGCTCGCCGCCCCACCAGCCGAGGAAGCCCGGCAACGGCGAGGCGCGCCAGCCCCGGCGTACACGCTCCACCCACGGCCGCAGTGACGGCGTTGCCGTATTCATTCCGCCTCCCCTTCCTGCCAGCGCAGCACCAGGTACGGTTGCGCCTGCCCCGCCTGCAGGCGAATCGTGGCGCGCAGGATTGCGCGCGTGCCGTCGGCCAAGGTGGCCTCCGAACGAATACTATGCGTGGTTCCGTTGTTCAGGACCAGCCGCGGGTCGGCCGCGTTGCGCTGCCGTGCGGCGCGGATCTGCTCCAGCTGCGCCGGCGTCATCCCGGGGATCGCGGCCAGCGCCAGCGGCGGCGCGGTGTTCGGGTCCGGGCTGGCGGTGCCGGCCCAGATCGTCACCGCCGGCGCCACCTGCCGATACAGCGCGGGCGTCATGCCGAGCACCATCTGCAGCTCCTCGATGCTGGCGAACGGGCCGCCGCGCGGGCCGTAATCGCGGCCGGCCGCCTTGTACGCTGCGCGCTGGCTGGCCGCGTCTCCCTCGAGCACGGTCGGGTTGCGCCAGTCCAGCACGTGCCCGGCCAGCGCCTGCGCCTCGGTCGCGTTCAGCCCGGCCGCCTGGAACAGGCCGCGCAGCACCTCAGGCGAGCCGGCGTTGAGATCGACCTTGCCGCCCTCGTCGATCGCGCGCACGACGACTTTGGCGCGGTCATAGTCGAATGCATACGGCCGGCCATCGCCGGTCCAGCGCCGCGCCGGTTGCGGATCCTGCAAAGCGTACAGCGCGCGCATCAGGCCGGCCTCGGCGGCGTAATGCGCCTGGGTCTGGGCGAACTGGTAGCGCGCCTGCAGGCCTTCGGTGCGCGCCAGCGCGGCGTAGCCGCCGAGCAGGATCGCCAGCAAGGTGCACGCCCACAGCACCAGCAGCAGGGCAACCCCGCGCTGGCGGGTCGGCAACCCTGGCAGCGCAGGCTTCACCGGATGCTCCCGCCGCGCACCTGCATCGGCGACATGCCTGCCTGCAGCGGACTGGCCCGCAGCGGCACCTCCAGCGGCGGCCACGCCACCACGCCCGGCGCCTGCAGCTCGATCCGCACCAGCTGCGGCAACCGGCGGCCGTCGGGCCACGCCGGCGACCATGGCACCACGGCGCCCTGCGGGTCGACGCCGCGATAGCTGAAGCCTCCGGCCTTGATCTGGTCGAACAGCACCTGCGGCTCGCCCAGCGGCTGCGGCGGCTGGCCGTCCGGCGGCAGCAGGGCCAGGCTCAACTCCAGCCGCAGGCCACCGTGGCCGTCGTCGACCAGCTGCAGCCGCTGCAGCTGCGGGCCGAGCTTGCCGAGGTAGCCGGGCAGCGGCGCCACGTAGCGCATCTCGCGCGCACTGCCCTCGAAATAGAGCGGCTCGCCGCGGTCGCTGCGGCCGATCGGCTGCAGCATGCTCTGCGCCAGCTCGCGGCGCAGGAACTGCTGGGCCGAGCGCACCTGGTCGGTCCGCTCGATCGCCGCGGTGCCCGAGCGCACGCTGTGGCTGGCGGTGCGGATGCCCGCGTATACCCCGACCAGCAGCAGCGCCAGCAGCGCCAGTGCGGCCAGCACCTCCAGCAGGGTGAAACCCGCGGCGCGTTTCACCGGACTGCCTGCGCGTTGCCGGCAAGGTTGGGCGTGCCCAGCCGCAGCGTGCGGAAGTGCGCCCTGCGCGGATGCGCCGGCGAACCCCACGCCACGGTCAGGTCCAGCTGATACAGCTGCAGCGGTTCGCCCGGCATCGCCGGCCCGCCCGGACTCCACGGCGTCACGTCGAGCTGCCAGCGGTACTGCGGGTTGAAGCGGCCCGAGCGGCTGCCCGGCCTGACCGGCTCGCCCACGAACGCGCCGTCGAGCAGGCTGCGCGCGCGCATCGCCACCTCGCTGTACGCGGCCGCGTTGTGGCTCAGCCCGATCGACGCGCCCGCCACCTTCATCAGCGCGGTGAACGCAATCGCCAGCAGCATGATCGCGGCGATGACTTCCAGCAGGGAGAAGCCCTGCTGGCGGGATTCGGGATACGGGATTCGGGATTCGGGAAAGCGGACGGCTGGCGCTGGCGCGCCTTGCCGAATCCCGAATCCCGTATCCCGAATCCCGGCTCTCATCGCCGCGCCACCGCATCGACCACGCGCACTTCGCCGGTCAGCCACGCCACGTTGACGTGCCACTCGCGCCGGCCGCTCTTCAGCGTAATGCGCCCGCCGGTGGAGCTGCCATCGGGGAAGAAGCGGATGCGTCCGGTGTGGTCGTTCGGCTGGTCTTCCTTCGCGCTGGTGATGCTCACGCGCAGGCCGCTGGGCAGGCGTACGTCCTGACGCTTCGCGCCGTCGTAGCTGTTGGCGCGGGTGTCCAGGTCGAAGTGCTGCTCCTCGCCGCGCACGATTGCCTGCGCACGGGTCGCGCGCAACGCGCCGGCCAGCTCGCTGCTGGCCGCGCGCACCCGCGCGCTGGCCAGCCCCTGGCTCACCGAAACCGATACCGCCGCCGCGGCAATGCCGACCAGCAGGATCACCGCGAGCATTTCCAGCAGAGTGAAGCCGGCGGCGCGGCCGCCGCCGCGCCCGGGAATCGGGAATCGGGAATAGGGAATAGGCAAGCCGGGCTCCCGCAAGTTCGCGGGGGCTGCTTTGCCCATTCCCGATTCCCGATTCCCGATTCCCTGCTTCATTGCCAGTTCCCGACGTCCTTGCTGTAGCCGTCGCCGCCGGATTTGCCGTCCTGGCCGTAGAAGACCAGGTCGAAGCTGCCATGCTGGCCCGGGTACTGGTAGCCGAAATCATGGCCCCACGGGTCCCTCAGGTCGGACTCCTTCGCGTACGGGCCCTGCCAGTTCGATGCGTTCGCCGGCTTGGTCACCAGCCCTTCCAGCTGTTGCGGCGGCGCGCCGTTGTCCAGCGCGTAGTTCTCGATCTTCTGGTTCAGCGTCATCAGCTGCGCCTTGCCCGCGCCGTACTTGCCCTTGTCGACGTTCTTGCCGACCTGGGTCACCACCACCGCGCCGATGATGCCGATCAGCACGATCACCGCGAGCATCTCGAGCAGGGTGAAGCCGCTGGCGCGCGAAGCGCGCCCGGGATTCGGGATACGGGACACGGGATTCGTAAAAGCGGACGGCAGGCGCTGGCGCGCCTTGCCGAATCCCGTATCCCGTATCCCGAATTCCATTGCACGTTCAGCCATAAATGTCTCCACGTTTCATTGAATATTGCTGGTCAGACTCAAAAGCGGCAGCAGGATCGCGGCCATGATGATCGCCACCAGTACGGTCATCACGATGGTCAGCGCGGGCACCAGTGCCGCCAGCAGGCGGTCGATCGCGCGTCTGGATTCGAGCTCGAAGGTGTCGGCGACCTTCAGCAGCATGGTGTCGAGCTGGCCGGCCTCCTCGCCCACCTGCACCATCTGCATGGCCAGGCGCGGGAACAGTTTCGACTGGCCCAGCGCCAGGCTCAGGCCCGCGCCGCCCTTGACCTGCTCGTGCGCCGCGTCCAGCGCCGCGTCCAGCGCGCGGTTGCCGGTGACCTGGCGCGCGATGGTCAATGCGCTGAGCAACGGTACGCCGTTCTTCAGCAAGGTGCCCAGCGTGCGCGCGATGCGCGCGGTTTCCACCTTCAGCAGCAGCGGACCGACCACGCGCAGCCGCAGCAGGCGGGCGTGCCAGGCCAGCCGCGCCGCCGGTTCGCGCAGCCGCGCGCGCCAGGCGGCTAGGCCGCCGCCGAGCAGCAGCACGATCAGCCACCACCACGCCTGCAGCGCGTTGCCCAGCGCCAGCACCGCGGCGGTGATCCACGGCACCGGTACCTGCATGTCCTCGAAGATCGGCACGAACTGCGGCACCACATAGGCCAGCAGCAGCACCAGCGAACCGAGCACGCCGACCAGCAGGAACGCCGGGTAGATCAGCGCATTGACGATGCTGCCGCGCAGCTGCTGCGCGCGCTCCAGGTAATCGGCCAGCCGGCGCAGCGTTTCTTCCAGTGAACCGCCCGCCTCGCCGGCACGCACCAGGCTGACGTACAGCTTGGGGAACACGCCGTGTTCCTCGTCCAGCGCCGAGGACAGGCTGTTGCCGCCGCGCACGCGGTCGCGCACACGCTCGACCAGTTTCTTCGCGCTCTCGCCCTCTGGCAGTTCCAGCAGGATACCGAGCGCGCGGTCCAGCGGCTGGCCGGCGCCGAGCAGGGTGGCCAGCTGATGGGTGAACTGGGCCAGCTGGTCGCCGCTGAACGGGCCACGCCGAAACAGCGCGGCCAGCCCGCTGCCGCCGCCGGCGCCGTCAGCCGGCTGCGCTTCCAGCGGCGTGTGACCCTGGTCCTGCAGGCGACCAATCACCTCCTCCACGCTGGCCGCCTCCATCCGGCCTTGCAGGACTTCGCCGGATTCGTTGACGGCCTTGTAGCGGTATTGGCTCACTGGGCATGCCCCGTGAGCCGGGATTCGGGATTCGGGATTCGGGATTCGCAAAAGCAGGTACGCGCCGGGCCGTCGTATCCGCTCTTGCTTCTACCAATCCCGAATGCCGAATCCCGAATCCCGGCCTTCAGGCGTATCCCGGCCTTCAATTCAGCCTTCCTGCGTGACACGCAGCACCTCCTCCAGCGTGGTGATGCCGGCCACGGCCTTGGCGATGCCGTCCTCGTACATGGTGCGCATGCCCTCGCTGCGCGCCTGTCGCTCGATGTCGCCCTCGCTGGCTCGCTGCATCACCAGCCGGCGCAGCGGATCGCTCATGGTGAGGAACTCCATGATCGCGCGGCGGCCGCGGTAGCCGCTGGGGTTGGCCGCGTTGCTGCCCGGTTTCCACAGCCGGATCGGCCGCTCGTCGGTGTATTTGTGCAGCTCGAACTGCTCGATCACCTCCGGCAGCGCGTCGTACGGCATCGCGGTTTCCGGGTCGAGCCGGCGCACCAGCCGCTGCGCCAGGATGCCGTTGATGGTGGAGCCGAGCAGATAGTCCTCCACGCCCATGTCGAGCAGACGGGTGATGCCGCCGGCGGCCGAGTTGGTGTGCAGCGTGGACAGCACCAGGTGGCCGGTGAGCGCGGACTGAATCGCGATGCGGCAGGTCTCCAGGTCGCGCATCTCGCCGATCATGATCACGTCCGGGTCCTGGCGCATGATCGAACGCAGCGCGCCGGAGAAATCCAGCCCGATCTGCGGTTTCACCTGGATCTGGTTGATGCCTTCGAGCTGGTACTCGACCGGGTCCTCGACGGTGATGATCTTCACGTCGTTGGTGTTGATCCGCGACAGCGCGGTGTACAGCGTGGTGGTCTTGCCCGAACCGGTGGGGCCGGTCACCAGCAGGATGCCGTGCGGGCGTTCCAGCACGTCGACGAAGCGCTGCTGAAAGCGGTCGGTGAAGCCGAGCGAGGCGAAGTCGAACACCACCGACTCGCGGTCGAGGATGCGCATCACCACCGACTCGCCGAAGCTGGTCGGCACGGTGGACACGCGCAGGTCGAGCTCCTTGCCCTGCACGCGCAGCTGGATGCGGCCGTCCTGCGGCAGGCGGCGCTCGGCGATGTTCAGCCGCGCCATGATCTTCACGCGTGAGATCACCGCGGCGGTGGACGACGACGGCGGCGCCTCCACCTCGTGCAGCACGCCGTCGATGCGGTAGCGCACCTTCAGCCGGTTCTCGAACGGCTCGATGTGCACGTCCGACGCGCGTTGCTCCACCGCGCGCTGCAGGATCAGGTTCACCAGCCGGATCACCGGCGCCTCGGACGCCAGGTCGCGCAGGTGCTCGACGTCGTCCTCTTCTGCGGCGCTGCCGTCGAGATTCTCCACGATGGTGCCCATCGCCGAACGGCCCGTGCCGTAATAACGCTCGATCAGCCCGTCGATCTCCGAACGCAACCCCACCCGCAGCGCCACCGGCCGCCCGGCGGCCAGTGCCACCGCCTGCAGCGGATACGGGTCGGCCGGATCGGCCACCAGCAGCGCCAGCCCGTGCTCGCCGTCCTGCACCGGCACCACGTGCTGCTGCTTGAGGAAGCGCAGCGAGAGATCGAGGTCGGCCGGCGGCAGCTCCGGCGCGTCGCGCGCGGCCAGCAGCGGCACCTGCAGCAGCTCGGCCCAGGCCTCGGCCAGGTCGCGCTCGGAAACCAGCCCAAGCCGCGCCATCAGGGCGGTCAGCGTGCCCTCGGCCGACTCCTCGTGCAGGCGGCGGGCACGGCCCAGGTCGCCCTCTTTCAGACGACCGCGCGCGACCAGCCAGGCGCAGACTTCCGCTTCGCGGTCCTCCACGGCCCGACCCGACCCGCCAACCGCCGGCTCGATCATTGCCGACATCCTCCACCCCGCTCGATACCTGCGAACAGCCGTCGACGCCCCCCGCGACGAAACGGCACGCAGCATAGTTAGCACATCCGGCCGGCGGCAGGTGAATGCATCCCGCTGGCAGCCATCGCGACGGCACAAACGCTCATTGTGAGGCCTGTGGCCGTCGCGTACGATTTCCGCGGCCTAGGAAAATTTCCGGTGCCGCGCCCGGCATGACCCGGATCGCAGGCCGCGTCGTGCCCGCGGCCAGCGCGCGTTTGCACCGCTGGCCGGCTCTGGGACAATGCCGCTTTCGACCACCGGCAACACCATGCAACTGCTCGACATCGGCGCCAATCTTACCCATGAATCGTTTCAGCACGACCTCGACGCCGTGCTGCAGCGCGCCCGCGTGCAGGGAGTGACGAGGATCGTCGTCACCGGCGCCTCGCGCGTGGGCAGCGAACACGCGCTGGCGCTGGCCAGGGCGCACCCTGGCACGCTGTTCGCCACCGCCGGCGTGCATCCGCACCACGCGATCGACTACGACGACGCCGCCGATGCGCGGCTGCGCGAACTGGCACGGGACCCGGCGGTACGCGCGGTGGGCGAAACCGGGCTCGACTACAACCGCAACTATTCGCCGCGCGAGGTGCAGCTGCGCGTATTTGAACGGCAACTGCAGATCGCGACGGACCTGCAGATGCCGCTGTTCTTGCACCAGCGCGACGCGCATGCGGACTTCGTCGCGCTGCTGCGGCACTGGCGCGACCAGGTGCCCGGCGCGGTGGTGCACTGCTTCACCGACACCGGCGAGGCGCTGCGCGACTATCTCGACCTGGACTGCCACATCGGCATCACCGGCTGGATCTGCGACGAACGCCGCGGCACCCACCTGCGCGAACTGGTGCGCACGATTCCGGCCAACCGGCTGATGATCGAGACCGACGCGCCCTACCTGCTGCCGCGTACGGTGCGCCCGCCACCCAGTCACCGGCGCAACGAGCCGATGTACCTGAAGCACATCTGCGAGGAAATCGCCCGCGACCGCGGCGAAAGTGCGGAAGTCACCGCGGCGAACAGCGCCGCGACCGCCGAGGCGTTCTTCAACCTCGCAGCAGCCCCGTAGGAGCCCGCTGACAGGCGATGCTTTCGGGGCCGGGATTCGGGATTCGGGATTCGGCAAGAGCATCACCCGCCCGCGGGACCCTACCTGATGTGTCGGGTCTCGCCGGGCGCCAGGCCATCCAGCGCGTACTCGCCGATGCGCACGCGGATCAGGCGCAGGGTGGGAAAGCCCACCGCCGCGGTCATCCGGCGCACCTGGCGGTTGCGGCCTTCGCGCAGGGTCAGGCTGAGCCAGCTGGTGGGGATGGACTGGCGGAAGCGCACCGGCGGGTCGCGCGGCCACAGCCAGTCCGGTTTGGCGGCGAAGGCGGCCTCGGCCGGCAGGGTCGGGCCGTCGTTGAGCACCACGCCGCGGCGTAGGCTCTGCAGCGTGGCTTCGTCGATGGTGCCCTCGACCTGCGCCAGGTAGGTCTTGGCCTGCTTGTGGCGCGGGTCGGTGAGCCGGTGCGCCAGGCGGCCGTCGTCGGTCAGCAGCAGCAGGCCCTCGCTGTCCTGGTCCAGCCGTCCAGCCGCATAGACGTCTTTTTGCATGACGAAGTCGGCCAGCGTGGCGCGGCCGAGCTCGTCGGTGAATTGGCACAGCACGCCGTACGGCTTGTTCAGCGCGAGCAGCATGCTGCGCTTCGGCTCAGCGCGACGCGGTCGCCGGCGCCGCGGGCCTGACGAAGCGCAGGGTCATCCGGTCGGACTCGCCGATCGCCTGGTATTTCGCCTTGTCCCGCTCGCCGAGCGCAAGGGTGGGCGGCAACGTCCACACGCCCTTCGGGTAATCCCTGGTGTCCTTCGGGTTCGCGTTGATCTCGCTGCTCTCGTCCAGCGCGAAGCCCGCCTCGGTGGCCAGCTTCACCACGTAGCCGGTGGGCAGGTAGCCGCTGGACTTCACCGCTTCCAGCGAGGCGCCGTCGGCGGCGCGGTGGTCGACCACGCCGAGCACACCGCCGGGCTTGAGCACGGCGTAGAACGCCTTGAACATCGCCGGCGCGGTGTCGGCCATGACCCAGTTGTGCACGTTGCGGAAGGTCAGCACCAGGTCGGCCGAGGCCGGCGCACCGAGCACCGGCGCCTTCGGGTCGAACGGCACGATGCGGGCGTTGCCGTAGTGCGCCGGGTCGGCGGCGAATTTCTTGCGCAGCGCGCTGTCGTCGTCGCGCGCTTCGCTGTCGGCGGCGGGCGCCTTTTCCGCCGCGATGTAGTGGCCGTTGTCGTGCAGCAGCGGCGCCAGGATCTCGGCGTACCAGCCGCCACCGGGGGTGATCTCGATCACCGTGCGATCCGGCCGCACGCCGAAGAACTGCAAGGTGGCCTTGGGGTGGCGATACGCGTCGCGGGCGCGGTTCGCCGCCGAACGCCAGCTGCCGGCCAGCACGCTGTCCAGCTGCGCGGCGGTGAAGTCGCTGGCGCTGGTGGGCGGCACCAGCTCGTCCGCCGGCTGGTCCGGCTCGGCCGAGGCGGCCCGTGCCGTCTGCGCTCCGGCCATCGTGGGCAGGCCCAGGCAAGCAGCCAGCAGCACCGCGACCAGGCGCGCCGTACCCATCCTTGCCACTCGTATCCCGCGGTTCATCGTTGACTCCCTGGCGCGCTGGCCGTCCGGATTTGACGCAATATCACGAAAATCATGTGCAGGCCGGGTAGATGGCTCAAAACGGCCGCGGGCACACCGATTGCAGGCCGTCGATATGTTCGTGCAGGTCCGGCGCGATGCCCTGCCACATCGGGTCGAGGATGAAATCGATGCCTTCGTAGCGGGCCAGCTTCGCGGCCGGAATGAAATCCGCATCGCCGGCGACCAGGATGATCTGATCGACCAGCTTCTTGTAGGTCAGCGCAGCGATGTCGATGTCGATCTTCATATCCACCTGGGCCTGGTGCATGTCCGGCTCGAAGTGCTCGTCGCGCAGGTCGTCCCAGCGCAGGCTGCCCTCGCGCAGCTGCTGGTAGGCGTGCGCTTCAACTGCCATTCGCCGCGTTCGGCCAACCGGCCCAGCCGCAGCGCCATCTTGCGCTGGCGGCGCAGCTGGTCGTGCAGCTCGCGGCGGAACGCGGCGGCGCCGGTGCGGCCGAAGTCGATGCTGCTGCCGCTGATCGGCTTGACGAAGTTCTTTTCCAGCGGCGGACAGTCGTAGAAGTAGATGCGGTACAGCTGCTCGCGCGGACGGTCGAGCGCCTTCAGGTGTTCCAGCGCCATGCCGAACACGGTTTTCGCCACCGCGCGCGCATCGCCGGCGTCGCGCTCGCCGTAGACCTTGCGGTAGCGGGCAAGGAAAAAGGCACCGCTGACGAGGATGGCGGTGCGGTTCATGGGACAACCTTGGGCATGGTGTGCGCGGAGATAAATGACGATGGACGCTGCCGGCAGGATGGGGCGGCGGCGTGGGCGCATTCTACGTCAGTAGTGGATCACCGAGCGGATCACCTGGCCGCCGTGCATCAGTTCGAACGCCTCGTTGATGCGCTCCAGCGGCAGCACCTGGCTGATCATCTCGTCGATGCGGATCTCGCCGGCCAGGTAGCGCTCGACGTAGCCGGGCAGCTGCGAGCGGCCCTTCACACCACCGAACGCCGAGCCACGCCATACCCGTCCGGTGACCAGCTGGAACGGCCGCGTGCTGATCTCCTGCCCGGCGCCGGCCACGCCGATGATGATCGACTCGCCCCAGCCCTTGTGGCAGCACTCCAGCGCCGAGCGCATTACCTGCACGTTGCCGATGCACTCGAACGAATAGTCCACGCCGCCGTCGGTGAGCTCGACGATGACCTGCTGGATCGGCGTGTCCGGATAATCGTTGACGTTGATGCAGTCGGTGGCGCCCAGCGCCTTCGCCATCGCGAATTTTTCCGGGTGGCGGTCGATCGCGATGATGCGCCCGGCCTGCGCCATCACCGCGCCCTGCACCACCGACAGGCCGATGCCGCCCAGGCCGAACACCGCCACCGTGGCGCCGGGTTCCACCTTCGCCGTGTTCAACACCGCGCCGATGCCGGTGGTGATGCCGCAGCCGAGCAGGCAGACCTTCTCCAGCGGCGCGGCCTGGTTGATCTTCGCCAGCGAGATCTCCGGCAGCACGGTGTATTCGCTGAACGTGCTGGTGCCCATGTAGTGCAGCAGCGGCTTGCCATTCAAGGAGAAGCGCGAGCTGCCGTCGGGCATCAGGCCCTGGCCCTGAGTGGTGCGGATCTTCTGGCACAGGTTGGTCTTGCCCGAGCGGCAGAATTTGCACTCGCCGCACTCGGGCGTATAGAGCGGAATCACGTGATCGCCGACGCTGAGCGAGGTGACGCCCGCACCCACTTCCTCGACGATGCCGCCGCCCTCGTGGCCGAGGATCACCGGGAACTGCCCTTCCGGATCGGCGCCGGACAGGGTGAACGCGTCGGTATGGCAGACGCCGGTGGCGACGATGCGCACCAGCACCTCGCCGGCCTTCGGCCCGGCCACGTCGACCTGCTCGATGGTAAGCGGCTGGCCGGCGGCCCAAGCGACGGCGGCGCGTGATTTCATGATTCAACTCCCGACGTTCGGCAACGACCCACGATGATGACGCGTTTGGCCGTTTTGCGGAACCGCGTCAGCCGACCGGCTTGTCGTCGGGGCGGAACGCCGACATCTGCCGGCGGTAGTCGTCCGCCTCGGCCAGCAGCCATTGGCGGAACAGCTGCAGGCCGCGGTGCTCCAGCGAGCGCGGCGGGTACACCAGCCAGTAGGCCTCCTCCACTGCCAGGTAGTTGTCGCCCAGCACTTCCAGGCGGCCGGCGTCGATCAGCGACTTCGAGGTCACCATCCGCCCCAGCGCCACGCCAAGGCCTTCCAGCGCGGCGTGGCGCAAGGCGTCGAGACTGTCGAACTGCGCCACGTAACGTGCCGGTGGCGTGCCGCCGCTGCGGCCGAACCAGTCGCTCCAGCGCCGGGACGGACTCGGCTCGCCGAGCAGCGGCCAGCGCGACAGCTCGCGCGGGTCGGCGCCGCCCATCCGCGCGATCAACGCCGGCGCAGCCACCGGCGCGATCCACTCGCCGAACAGCCGCTCGCTGTGCAGGCCGGCCCATTCGCCACGGCCGTAGCGCAGGGCGACGTCCACCGGCTCGCGCTCGAAATCCACCAGGGTCGAAGCCGATTGCAGGCTGAGTTCCAGCTCCGGATGCGCGGCGACCAGCCGCGGCAGCCGCGGCACCAGCCAGCTCGACATGATGCCGGGGCTGGCGCTGAGCGTGAGCGCGTCGTGGTGGCGCGTGCGATACCCCGCCAGCGCATGCTCGATGCCGTCGAAGTGCGTGCCGACCGCTTCCAGCAGCACGCAACCCTCGGCGGTCAGCTTCACCCCGCGCGGGCCGCGCTCGAACAGGCGCCGTTCCAGGCGCTCCTCCAGCTGGCGCATCTGGTGGCTCAGCGCGCTGACGGTGAGGTTGGCCTGCGCCGCGGCGCGCGACAGGTTGCCCTGCCGGGCGACCAGCACGAACTGTTGCAAGAGCCCCAGCGGTAGTCTTCCCATCTTGAATTTCGCTCAAGTCTGGCTTGCGAATATATCGCTTTTTGGCGGCCCTTCGCGCACGTATCTTGAGCACTCCCCAAGCCCAGGACTCCCTTCAGGAGGCTTCCCCATGCACTCGCTGTGGAAAGATCTGCTGTTCCTGCACGGCCACCTGCTGCACAAGGACGACCTGGACTGGCGCCCGGAGCCGGAGCCCGTACCCAGCCCGTCCGACGGCACCGCCGCCGGCACCGACCCTGCCATCAAGACCACCCGGCTGCTGGCCTGCTGCGCCAGCGTGTGGCCGCGGATCATGACCCCGCGTTGAGCGCCGCGCGGGCTTGAATGCCGCCGATATGCAGCCACTTGGAGGAAGGCGTACGACCGCTCGCGCGCCAACCCCCAAGTTCGCCGCCACCAGAGGCATGCCATGCAACCACGCCCGCTCGGCAATTCACCGCTCTCTATCGCCCCGCTCGCCTTCGGCGGCAACGTGTTCGGCTGGAGCGCGGACGAAAAGCGCTCGTTCGAACTGCTCGACGCGTTCGTCGATGCCGGCGGCAACCTGATCGACACCGCGGACGTCTACTCCGCCTGGGTGCCGGGCAACCACGGCGGCGAGTCGGAAACCATCCTCGGCAAGTGGCTGAAGCAAAGCGGCAAGCGCGAGCGGGTGGTGATCTCGACCAAGGTCGCCAAGTGGGCCGAGCAGCCGGGCCTGTCGCCGGTCAACATCCAGCAGGCGGTGGACGGCTCGCTCAAGCGTCTGCAGGTCGACTGCATCGACCTGTACCAGGCGCATGAAGATGACGCCAGCGTGCCGATGGAAGAAACCCTGGGCGCGTTCGCCCGGCTGATCGAGGCCGGCAAGGTGCGCGTGATCGGCGCCTCCAACTTCGGCGCGGCGCGCTTCGCCGACGCGCTGGCCATGTCGAAACGGCACGGCCTGCCGCGCTACGAAAGTCTGCAGCCGGAGTACAACCTGGTCAGCCGCACCGGCTACGAGCAGGAACTGGAACCGCTGGTGCGCCGCGAGAATATCGGCGTGATCAGCTACTACGCGCTGGCCAGCGGCTTCCTCAGCGGCAAGTACCGCAGCAGCGCCGACTTGGCCAAGAGTAGCGCACGCGGCGGCGCGGTGAAGCGGTTCCTGAACCCGCACGGCCTGCAGGTACTGGCCGCGCTGGACGCGGTGGCCACCGCACATGGCGCCACCCCGGTGCAGGTCGCACTGGCCTGGCTGATCGCGCGCCCCGGCCTCACCGCGCCGATCGTCAGCGCCACCAGCGTGGAGCAGCTGCACGAACTGCTCGGCGCCACCTCCCTGCAGCTGAGCGACAGCGAGATCGCACAACTGGATCTGGCCAGCGCCTGAGCGTTTGAGCGCACCCTGTGCGCGATGCTCTTCGTCACGTGACGGAAAGCATCGCGCACAGGGTGCGCTCCTACACGGTCTCACTCCGGCGCGTCGACCTGGTAGCCCTCGGCCTGCAAGGCAGCGAGATAGCCGTCCGGCTTCAGCAGCTCGTCCATCGGCAGCAGCGCGAAGCTCTGCGCGTTGTCGTGCAGCGCCTTGCGCGCGGCGGCCTGCCAGGTGGCGCGCTGCTGCGCCGGCACGTCGGCCAGGCCCAGCGCCTGCGCAAAGCCGGCGCCGGCGATCGCCGCCACGCAGGCATCGCGGCGATCGCTGTCGGGCAGTTCCCGCAGCGCCTGCAGGTCGCCGGTGGCCCAGGCGTTCGCGCGCGCGGTCATCGCCGGCAGGTCGTGCTCGATGCTGTCCAGGGTACGGATGAAGCAGGTCACGTCGCGCGGCGCCGCCTGCCTGAACGCCTTGATCGCCGCGCGCGGATGCTCGATCAGCACGTGGTAGTCGGTCGCCAGTTCCGGCACGCCATGGCGCTTGGCCAGGGCGTCGATGTTCGCCCGCACGCCGCCGGAGCGGCTCAGTCCGTTCGCCTTCAGCGCCTTCCTGTACAGCTCCTGCGACGCGAACAAGGGCCGCCAGCGCTCGACGCCACGATCGTCGCCCAGGTACTTCTGCTTCAGCACCTGCCAGCGCGCGTATACCGGCGGCGGCAGCACCTGCTGCAGGGTGGCGCCATCGTCGTTCTTGCGCGCACCGTAGGCCGAGGGCAACAGGAACAGCTTGCCGACGAAACCGACGTCGGCCTTCAACTGTACCGAGGGCTCCAGCAGCACCTGCTGCGAGGCGGCGACCGCCTCTTCCACCTCGCGCGACTGCCACTGCATCGCGCGCGGCAGCGGCGACAGCGTGCCGAGCACCCACATCACGTGGCCGCCCTTGCTCACCTTCCACAAGCCCGGCCCGGGCACCACGCCGCTGACCACCACTACCGGCAGATCGGCCACGTCCTGCGGCGACGGCCGCGCGGCGGTGCCGGCCGTCGCCGGCACCTGCGCAGGTGCCGCGGGCACGCACGCCGGCGCCAGCACGCCCGACACGAGCAGGAAAGCCAGGGGCAGCAGGCGCATCACGGCAGACTCCGGTTTTGAAGGCGGCCATTGTCGCAAGGTGAGGCTGAGCGGCAGGTGGCTGGCGGCGGAAAAAAAACGGGGCGCCGCACGGCGCCCCGTCACACAGTCAACGCTCAGCGCCTCACGCCAACAGCTTGGCCAGCGCCGCGTTGAACGTAGCGCTGGGCCGCATCGCCGCGCTCACCCGCGCAAAGTCGGGATGGTAGTAGCCGCCGATGTCCACTGGCTTACCCTGCACGCGGTTGAGTTCGTCGACGATGGCCGCCTCGTGCTCGGTCAGCGCCTTGGCCAGCGGCGCGAACTTTGCCTTCAGTGCCGGATTCACGTCCTGCGAAGCCAGCGCCTGCGCCCAGTACAACGCGAGGTAGAAGTGGCTGCCGCGGTTGTCGATGCCGCCGAGCTTGCGCGAGGGCGACTTGTCGGTGTCGAGGAACTTGCCGTTGGCCTGGTCCAGCGTCTTGGCCAGCACGTCCACCTCGGCGCTGCCTTGGCGGCCGGCCTCGAACTCCAGCGATGCGGCCAGCGCGAGGAACTCGCCGAGCGAATCCCAGCGCAGGTAGTCCTCTTCGAGGAACTGCTGCACGTGCTTGGGCGCACTGCCGCCGGCGCCGGTCTCGAACAGGCCGCCGCCGGCCATCAGCGGCACGATCGACAGCATCTTGGCGCTGGTGCCAAGCTCCATGATCGGGAACAGGTCGGTGAGGTAATCGCGCAGCACGTTGCCGGTGACCGAGATGGTGTCCAGGCCCTGGCGGATGCGCTCCAGCGAGAACCGGGTGGCGGCCACCGGATCCATGATGCGGATGTCCAGCCCGCTGGTGTCGTAGTCCTTCAGGCAGCGCTCGACCTTGGCGATCACCTGGCGGTCGTGCGCACGGGCCGGATCGAGCCAGAACACCGCCGGCGTGTGCCGCGCGCGGCTCACCGCCAGCTTCACCCAGTCCTGCACCGGCGCGTCCTTGGCCTGGCACATGCGCCAGATGTCGCCGGCTTCCACCTCGTGCTGCAGCAGCACGCTGCCGGCCTCGTCGAGCACCTTCACCACGCCGTCGCCGGCGATCTGGAAGGTCTTGTCGTGCGAGCCGTATTCCTCGGCTGCCTGCGCCATCAGGCCCACGTTGGGCACGCTGCCCATCGTCGCCGGGTCGAACGCGCCGTGCGCCTTGCAATCCTCGATCACCGCCTGGTACACGCCGGCGTAGCTGCGGTCGGGGATCACCGCCTTGACGTCCTGCAGTTGGCCCTGCGCATTCCACATCTTGCCGGAGTCGCGGATCATCGCCGGCATCGAGGCGTCGACGATCACGTCGCTGGGTACGTGCAGGTTGGTGATGCCCTTGTCGGAATTGACCATCGCCAGCGGCGGGCGCTTGGCGTACTCGGCGTCGAGGTCGGCCTTGATCGCCGCCTGCGTCGCCTCCGGCAGCGTGCCCAGGCGCGCGTACAGGTCGCCGATGCCGTTGTTCGGGTTGAAGCCGGCCTGCTTCAGCGCATCGGCGTGCTTCACCAGCACGTCCTTGTAGAACTCGCCGACCGCTACGCCGAACATGATCGGGTCGGACACCTTCATCATGGTGGCCTTCAGGTGCAGCGAGAACAGCACGCCCTGCCTCTTTGCGTCCTCGATCTGCGCGTCGATGAAGGCGGCCAGCGCGCGGCGCGACATCACCGCAGCGTCGATGATCTCGCCGGCCAGCAGCGCGGTCTTCGGTTTCAGCACGGCGTGGCTGCCGTCCTTGCCGAACCATTCGATGCTGACGTTGCCGGCCTTGTCGATCAAGGCGGACTTTTCGCTGCCGTAGAAATCGCCGCCGTCCATGTGCGCCACGTGGGTTTTCGAATCGCGGCTCCACGCGCCCATCTTGTGCGGATGCTTGCGCGCGTAGTTCTTCACCGAGGCCGGTGCGCGACGGTCGGAATTGCCCTCGCGCAGCACCGGGTTCACCGCGCTGCCCTTCACCTTGTCGTAGCGCGCCTTGACGTCCTTCTCGTGCGCGTCCTTCGGCGCATCCGGGTAATCGGGCAGTGCGTAGCCCTGACCCTGCAGCTCCCTGATCGCCGCCTTCAGCTGCGGCATCGAGGCGCTGACGTTCGGCAGCTTGATGATGTTCGCCTCCGGCATGGTGGCCAGGCGGCCCAGCTCGGCGAGGTCGTCGGGCACGCGCTGGCTTTCCTGCAATGCCTCGGGAAACAGCGCGACGATGCGCGCGGCCAGCGAGATGTCGCGCGTCTCCACCTTGATGCCCGCGGTGCCGACGAACGCGGTAACGATCGGCAGCAGCGACTGCGTGGCGAGGAATGGGGCTTCGTCCGTGAGGGTGTAGATGATCTTCGGCGTCTGGGACATGGCGTGCGGGGATTCCCTGGCAAGAGCGGCGGAACCGCGGAAGGCAATGTTCCATTGTCGCGCGAATGCCGGCCCCGGGCCACCGACGACGCCGTCGGCATGCAAGAATCGGCGTTTGCCGTACGCCGCTCACCTCCGATCCATGCGCAACGAACTCACCCGCCTGCTGCAAGACGCCGAATGGCGCTCGAACTTCGACGACCGCACGCTGGCACGCGCCCGTGTCTATGCCGCCGACGGCAGCGTGTCGACACTGCGCAGCCGCATCGAGAATGGCGTGCACATGCTCAGCGCGCAGGTCGAGGGCAGCCACGGCGAGCAATACGACTGCCAGGTGGACGTGCACGACCACGGCGAATGGCTGACCCTGGACTGCGACTGCAGCTGCCCGGTCGGCGTGGATTGCAAGCACGCCGCCGCCATGCTGCTGGTGGCAACCGGCGACGTCGTGCGGACAGCAGCGCCGACCGCACCGGCCCGGCTGCAGCCGCAGCGCGCCAAAGCGGATACCGCCGACAGCAGCACATCGGGGCTGGCCTCGTGGGAGGACTGGTTGCGCACGCTGCAGCCACCCGCACCCAGCCACGAGGCCGAGCCGGACCGCCGCTTCGGCGTGCTGCTGCGCGCCGGCGGTGGATCGCCGGTCGCGGACCTGCTGGCCTGGCCGGCGTGGCTGCGCCCATCGAAGCAACGCAACCGCAGCGAACTGGTCGATCCGCGGCCGCTGCAATTGGATCCGCGCCAAGGGGCGGTGCCCACGCCAGCCGGCGGCTGGTCGATCGAAGCCGCCACCGCCCTGGCCACCCTGGTACCGCACCAGTACGTGATCGTCGGCAGCCAGCGCTGGGCGCCGATCCGTGCCGTCCATGAAGAACAGGCGCTGGAATGCCTGCTGGCGCACTTCCCGGTCTGGTTCGAGCGCGGCTCGACACCGCTGCAACGCGCCGAGGCGCGGCCCCTGCAGCTGTACTGGCAGGAGGCCGTCGACGGCAGCCAGCGGCTGCGCGCCCGGGTGGACGCCGAGGATGCCGTGCTGCTGCGCGGTGCCGGCCTGTGGTACGTGCAGCCCGCGCAGGGGCGCTACGGCCGCGTCGACGGTGACCCGCACCTGCTCGATCGCCTGCCGCACGCACCCGTGCTGCAACCTCCGCAAGTCGCTGCGCTGCGCCAGCGCCTGCAGCGCGGCGGCCCGGCGCTGCCCGAGCCGATCGACCGCGGCCCGGCCGAAGTGGTGCGTGAGCGCCCGCAGCCGGTGCTGCGCCTACGCACCGTCACCCTGCGCCAATGGGCAGGAAAATCCCACGACATCGGCGTCGCGCATGTCGAATTCGACTATGCCGGCGTACGCCTGCCGCCAGCCACCCGCAAGCATGCGGTCGAACGAAGCCTGCACGACGGCCGCCTGCGCGAGATCCACCGCGACCTGCCGGCCGAGCAGCAGGCAGCCCAGCGGCTGGAACAGCTCGGCGCGATGCGCTGCGGTCCGGCCCTGTACGAGTACATCACCCACGGCCACGACTTCGCCGCCAACGACGTGCTGCTGCACCCGCATCCGCGCAAGCCGCCGCTGGCGCCGCGCGATTGGCGCGACGCCATCGACCAGCTCGCTGCCGCCGGCTTCCGCATCGAGTACGAACCCGGCTTCCCGCACGACGAGCTGGTCGACATCGATGCCTGGCACGCCGACATCCAGCCCAGCGGCAATGCCTGGTTCGACGTCTCGCTCGGCATCGACGTCGGGGGCCAGCGCGTCGACCTGCTGCCGATCCTGCGCCGCGTGCTGGCCGACCCGGCCTTTCCGCGCATCGCCCCTGCGCGCGAAAACAAGCGCGCCGCCTGGCGCGTGATGGTGGATGAGAATCGCAGCGTCGAGATTCCGCTGGCGCGCCTGCGCGCGCTGATCGAACCGCTACTGGAATGGCTCGAAGGCGGCGAGGCACTGCGCCTGCACCGCAGCCAGGCCCGTGCGCTGCAGGCACTGGCCGACGATACCCAGCTGCATTGGCGCGGCGGCGACGCGTTGCGCGCGCAGCTCGCCCTGCTCGACCTTGCCACGCGCAGCGCCAGGGCGCCGAAGGGCTTCAAGGCCACCCTGCGCCCGTACCAGCGCGAAGGCCTGGCCTGGCTGGACTTTCTCGGCGCGGCGGGCCTGGGCGGCATCCTCGCCGACGACATGGGGCTGGGCAAGACGGTGCAGGTACTGGCGCACCTCCTCGGCGAAAAGCAGCGCGGCCGGCTGGATGCGCCGGCACTGGTGGTGGCACCGACCAGCCTGGTCGGCAACTGGCAGGCCGAGGCGGCGCGCTTCGCCCCGGCGCTGAAGGTGCTGGTGATCCACGGCGCCGACCGCGCCGACCGCTACGACGAGATCGCCGCGCACGACCTGGTCATCACCACCTACCCGCTGCTGCCGCGCGACCGCGACAAGCTCATCGAGGCGAAATTCTCCCTGCTGGTACTGGACGAGGCGCAGGCGATCAAGAACGCCGCCAGCCAGGCCGCACAGGTCGTGCGCGAGATCCCCGCCACGCGCCGCCTCGCCATGACCGGCACGCCGCTGGAAAACCACCTCGGCGAACTGTGGGCGCAGTTCGACGCGGTGGAACCGGGCCTGCTCGGCAGCCAGCGCCAGTTCGCGCGCCACTACCGCACGCCGATCGAGAAGCACGGCGACCGCGAGCGCCAGCAGCGGCTCAACCGGCGCATCGGCCCGCTGCTGCTGCGCCGGCGCAAGGACGACGTGCTCACCGACCTGCCGCCCAAGACCGAGATCGTGCGCACGCTGGAACTGGAAGACGACCAGCGTGCCCTGTACGAAACCCTGCGCCTGGCCCAGCACGAACGCGTGCGCCAGGCAGTGGCCGAACGCGGCCTCGCGCAGAGCGGCATCATCGTGCTCGACGCCCTGCTCAAGCTGCGCCAGGCTTGCTGCGACCCGCGCCTGGTCAAGCTCGCCAGCGCGAAGAAGGTGAAGGCCAGCGCCAAGCTCGACGCCCTGCTGGAACTGCTCGACGGCCTGCTCGCCGACGGCCGCCGCGTGCTGCTGTTCTCGCAGTTCACCGAAATGCTGGGCCTGATCGAAACAGCACTGCACCAGCGCGGCATCGCCCACCACACCCTCACCGGCCAGACCCCGGCGCGCGAACGCACCGCCATGGTCAAGCGCTTCCAGCAAGGCGGCGTGCCGCTGTTCCTGATCAGCCTGAAAGCCGGCGGCGTCGGCCTCAACCTCACCGCCGCCGACACCGTGATCCACTACGACCCCTGGTGGAACCCCGCCGTGGAAGCGCAAGCCACCGACCGCGCCCACCGCATCGGCCAGGAGAAACCGGTCTTCGTCTACCGCCTGATCTGCAAAGGCACGGTGGAAGAAAAGATCCAGGCCATGCAAGGCCGCAAAGCCGAACTGGCCCGTGCCGTGCTCGAAGGCGGCGGCGCCACGACGCGGCTGCGGTTTGACGAGAAGGATCTGGAGGCGTTGTTCGGGGGGATGTAGCAAAGCGCGTCTTGATGCTTTCTTGCCAACGGTGGGCAGCCAAGGGGGAGCACATGCCCAATGGGTGCAGCGCGTGAGTCTCGACATTTGAGACTAGCCTAGCCGCGCCGAAGTGGACGTCGGCAAGGGCCGCATGCGCTGGCCGATCCACTTCCGGCGTTTCCGCAATCGACGCGGACTAAGCCAACCGGATCGCCTGGGCAGTTTCTGGAGACTGACTTTTGCCGAACCACTGACCGGCCCGCTGGCACTGGGCTTCGCCTGCCATTACGGCTTGGGGATGTTCAAATCTGTGCCTCAATATAGAAAATAAAATTGCTTTATGCTTATGAAAAGCATATTTTATTTTCCATGCCAAAGCGTGCCCCGCCCATCTTCCCCGCCGCCACCGAGCGCCTCGCAGCACTCGGCGCCCGCTTGCGTGCAGCACGCCTGCGGCGGCGCATGACGCAGGCGGCGCTGGCGGCGCGGGCCGATGTGTCGTTGCCCACCTTGCGCAAACTGGAGCAAGGCGAAGGTTCGAGCAGTCTGGCCACCTTGCTGCGCACGATGGAGGTGCTGGGGCTGGATCACGACATCGACCTCCTGGCCAAGGAGGACGAACTCGGCCGCCGCCTGCAGGACATTCGCCAGGTGGGCGCGCCGCGCGGCAGGCGCAAGCCGTGAGCGCGCGTTCCGAAACCGTGCTGGACGTGGTGCTGGACGACGCCACGCTCGGACCAACCATGGCCATCGGCAGCTTGCGCTGCGAGCGGCACGGTGCCGGCGAGGCGATCGGCTTCGCTTATCACCGCGACTACCTCGAACAACGCCGGAGCGTGGCCATCGCGCCCGACCTGCCTCTGGTCGCAGGGCCGTCGTGGCCTGCGCGCGAGCAGGCCTTGTTCGGCATCTTCCGCGACATTTCGCCGGATCGCTGGGGCCGCATGCTGATGGAGCGGCGCGAGGCGCTGGAAGCGCGCGAAGCGAAGCGGCGCCTGCGGCGTCTCTCCGAATGGGATTTCCTGACCGGGGTGGACGACTGCACGCGCATGGGCGCCTTGCGTCTTCGCCGAACCGAGCCGCCACACGCCTGGGTCGATGAGCGCGAGCGCAGCGCTCCGCCGGCGACGCGTTTGCGTGAGCTGGAAGCGATTGCCCGCGAACTGGGCCACGAGGATGCCGAGGAGCGCCCCGAGTACGCGCGCTGGCTGGCGCAACTGATGGCCCCCGGCACCAGCATGGGCGGGGCGCGTCCGAAGGCTACGTTTGCCGACGAGCACGGAGCGCTGTGGTTGGCCAAGTTTCCTGCCCATGACGATCGTCGGGACGTCGGCGCCTGGGAATACCTGGCCTGGCGGCTCGCCAGGGCTGCCGGCCTGATCGTCCCTGACGCCCGGCTGTTGCGCTTTGGCCGTGGCTATCGAAGTTTTACCGTGCGGCGCTTCGACCGTCAGGGCGATTCGCGTCGCCTGTATGCCTCGACCATGACCCTCACCGGCCGCAATGACGGCGAGGGCGGCAGCTATCTGGATATCGCACAGGCCATCCAGCGCCACGGCGACCCGGGCGGCATTGGCGACGACCTTGCCCAGCTCTACCGGCGCATCGCGTTCTCCATCCTGATCGGCAACCGCGACGATCACCTGCGCAACCACGGTTTCCTGCGCACACCCGACGGATGGCGGCTGGCACCCGCTTTCGACATCAATCCGAACCCGGACAAGCGCGAACATGCACTGGCGATCGATGCGCACGATCCCAGCCCGCGGCTGGCCAACCTGCGAGCCACCCACACCTTCTACCGGCTCGACGGAACGCAGGCGAAAGCCATCGAGGCCGAAGTGCGCGACGCCGTGGCTCATTGGCCGGCCATCGCCACCGAACTCAAGCTGCCGCGCACGGCGCGCGATCAATTGGCTGCCCTGATCGGCGATTGAAGCTGCCACGCATGGCGCAAGAAGTTGCCGTCCCAGCCGCTCGGTAGTAAAACCCGGATACGGATCGGCGAACGCCATGGGGAGCGGCTTTCGATGGAACCGAAGCAGGGGGATCTCGAACTTCCGTTTCCGGAACTGGGCGGCGATCAACCGCCGATTCCGGTGCGCATGCTCAACGAGCACGTGTACTGTCCGCGCCTGGCCTACCTGGAATGGGTGCAAGGCGAGTGGGCCGATTCGACGGACACCGTGGAAGGCCGCCACAAGCACCAGCGCGTGGACAAACCTTCCGGCGACCTGCCCGATGCCGAAACCGCCGAGGAAGAACACGCCGAAATCCATGCGCGCTCCATCACCCTCTCCTCCAACAAGCTCGGGCTTGTCGCCAAGCTCGACCTGATCGAAGGCGAAGGCAGTACGGTCACTCCCGTCGACTACAAGCGCGGCAGGCGTCCGCACACGGTGCGCGGCGTCTACGACCCGGAGCGCGTGCAGCTGTGCGCCCAGGGCCTGCTGCTGCGCGAGCATGGCTACACCTGCGAGGAAGGCGCCATCTACTACGTCGCCAGCAAGGAGCGCGTCGCCGTCGCCTTCGACGACGAGTTGCTCACGCTCACCCGCAACGCCATCGCCGAACTGCGCGCCATGGCTGCCGGCGGACGCATCCCCGCGCCGCTGGTGGACAGCCCCAAGTGCCCGCGCTGTTCGCTGGTGACCATCTGCCTGCCGGACGAGGTGCAGTTCCTGCATCAGCTCGAGCTGGCGCCACGCCCGCTGGCCGTGCCGCACCACGAGGCGTTGCCGCTGTACATCCAGCATTACAGCGCCAAGCTGGCGAAGAAGGGCGAGCTGCTGGAGGTGACCGACAAGGACGGCCACATGCTCGCCAGCGCGCGTCTACGCGAAGTTTCGCAGGTGGTGATCCGCAGCGAAGAGCTGCGGCCTCATTGAAGCGAGACAGGCTTGGGAGTGGGTTTGGCTTGCTGCGGCGGTGATCCGCAGCGAAGAGCTGTGGCCTCATCGAAGCGACCCGCCCTCTTGCGCCTTGAAGAGCGCGATGGAGGTGATCCGCAGCTAAGAGCTGCGGCCTCATCGAATCACCGACGACACGCAGCGGACCCCCGAGATTTTCACCAGTTGAAGGGTTCTATTCTGTGCCAGCTGTGCGGTTATGGTCGAGAACTCCCCCGCACACGGACGAGCCACTGTTCCAAGCGAAAGCGGCGCATATGCGCCAGCCCACGAGAAAGCGCGGCATAGCCACGCTTTCTCATGCCTCTTTGCCTTCATCGTAACTTACCTGACCGAGAAATCCTTGCTGGCGACCTGCTTGCCGTCCAGCGAGATGTCCACCTTGTAGTTGCCGGCCGGGAAACCATCCGGCTTGCTGATCATGAAGGCGGTGGTCTCCGGGCCCATCGCATTGAGCGACTTGCTGTCCTCGTGCACCACCTGGCCGTCCTGGGTGGTCCATTTCGCCGCCAGCGTCGCATTGCCGCTGCCGGTGGTGTCGACCGAGGCATAGATGGTGTCCTTCGGCGCGAAGCTGGTGCCGCTGGCGAGGATCTTGTGGTTGGCATCGACGGTGGAGCCCAGCTCCATCGAACCGACCGTGACTGCGGCGGGCGCGCCGTTGTTCATGGCGGTCGGAGCGGTGGTGGCCGGTGCGGGCACAGGGGCGGAGGCAGGCGCGGTGGCCGCCGCCGGCGGTGCTTCGGACGGCGCCGGCGCCGCTTCGCCGTTCTTCTTGCCGCAGGCGCCCAGCGCCAGCGCCGCGGCCAGCAGCGCGGCAAGGATCAAGGGTTGGCGAGTCATCTTCATGGAGGTACCTCCTGCTTCAGGATTTGGCGGGAATCTTCAGGACCTGGCCGACCCTGATCCGGTCCGGATCGGAAAGCTGGTCGCGGTTGGCGTCGAAGACCTGCTTCCACGCATTTGCGTCGCCGTAGAAATGTTTGGCGATCTTCGTCAGGTTGTCGCCAGCGGCCACGGTAAGATGGTGGCCCGGTCAACGGCGGAGCCGACCTGCGACTGCACGTTGCTGAAATTCGCCTTGGCCGGCGCATCCGGCGCGGTGGATTTCACCGCGCCCTGCACATTGGAAAAATCTGCCTTGCTGGTCTCGTTGCCCATCGCACGCAACTTCGTCCGGAACGGTGAAGTCCGTGATAACTGCCTTGCGGTTAACGGCCTGTGAGCATTCTGGCGCAGCGTTCAGCTGGGCTGCTCATACATTCCGCAACAGCGTCATTGGGTGTATTGGCTGGCCGACGGCGAGGCCGTCGAGGATACCTCGCGGGACCCAGTCGACCGCCCTGCCACTATATTCTCGGTATATGAGATGCGGGATGCGCAATCTTCGCGTATCGCGCGCAGTAAAAGACGCGCCCGCTCTCGGCATTCAGGGGAAAATCCATATGGACGAGATTGGCCCTACCGACCTCAAGTCGATACTGCATTCCAAGCGCGCAAACATCTATTACCTGCAGCACTGCCGGGTGCTGGTGAATGGTGGCCGGGTCGAATACGTAACGGATCAGGGCAAACAGTCGCTGTACTGGAACATCCCGATCGCCAATACCACCACGATGCTGCTGGGTACCGGCACTTCGATTACCCAGGCGGCAATGCGCGAACTGGCCAAGGCTGGGGTGCTGGTCGGATTCTGCGGCGGCGGCGGAACGCCGCTGTTTTCCGCGAACGAGGTCGACATCGAGGTGGCCTGGTTCTCGCCGCAATCCGAATACCGACCCACCGAATACCTGCAGGCTTGGGTGCGGTTCTGGTTCGACGATAGCCTTCGCCTCGCCGCCGCCAAGGCCTTCCAGCACGCCCGCGCACGGCGCATCGCCGAAGCCTGGCAACAGCATGCGCTGCGCCACGCCGGTTTCGCCGTGGATGGCACCCGGCTTGTCGAACTGTTGGAACGCACGCAGAGCGCCATTGATCTGGCACCGGACAATATCAGCCTGCTGACCGAGGAAGCCCGCCTCACCAAGGCCCTGTTCAAGCTGGCGGTGGACACCGTCGGCTACGGCGACTTTACCCGCGCCAAACGCGGCACCGGCAGCGATCCGGCCAACCGCTTCCTCGACCACGGCAACTACCTCGCCTACGGCCTGGGCGCCACGGCGACCTGGGTACTGGGCCTGCCGCATGGCCTCGCCATCCTGCATGGCAAGACGCGGCGCGGCGGCCTGGTGTTCGACGTGGCTGATCTGGTGAAGGACGCCTATATCCTGCCTCAGGCTTTTCTCTCGGCCATGCGCGGCGACGAGGAGCAGGGTTTTCGCCAGAACTGCATCGAGGCGCTTACCCGCAGCGAAGCACTGGACTTCATGTTCGATACCCTGAAGGCGGTGGCACTGGACACGGCCGCGCTAGCGAACGGAAAACCCGCATGAATGTGCTGCTGGTCAGCCAGTGCGACAAGCGCGCACTCACCGAAACCCGGCGCATCCTCGACCAGTTCGCCGAACGGCGTGGCGACCGTACCTGGCAGACACCGATTACCCAGGCCGGGCTGGATACCTTGCGGAGACTCTTGCGCAAGACCGCACGCAAGAACACCGCGGTGGCCTGCCACTGGATACGCGGCGCCGACCACAGCGAGCTCTTGTGGGTCGTCGGTGACGCGCGACGCTTCAACGCCGAGGGCACGGTGCCGACCAACACCACGTCCAGCGACGTATTGCGCAAGGGCGACGAGAACGATTGGCACAGCGCGCAGGACATTCGTCTGCTGGCCCAGCTCGCCGCACTGCTGCACGACCTTGGCAAGGCCAGCGTGGCGTTCCAGCTACGCCTCGTTGGCAAGCTCGACGAGCGCAACCGCTACCGTCACGAATGGGTATCGCTGCGGCTGTTCCTGGCCTTCGTGGGCAAGGACGACGATGCCGGCTGGCTGAGCCGGCTCGCCAGCGAGGAGGAAGGCAACGACGCCGACTGGACCGCACCGGACCGTTACCTGCGCGATGGGGTGGATGCAGGTATCGAGCGCACGCCATTTCGCGCTCTCGCCGCGCAGGCACCTCTCGCCGCCGCGATCGGCTGGTTGATCGTCACGCATCACCGCCTGCCGCTCGTCCCCGTGCCCAGACCGGACGACAGCGGCCAGGACTGGCTGGGCAAGCGCGCGGGTCGCTTCGAGCAGACCTGGCTGGAAACTCCGCTGGCGCAAGTCGCCCATGACTGGAACGAGATCGACCAGCACTCCACGGCGGGGCAAGCCTTGCCGTACTGGCAGTTGGCGGGCGAGCTTCCCGCCATGGCACCCGCATGGCGCACGCAGGCCCGGCGCGGCGCCAAGGCCTTGCTGCAGCTTCGTGCACGGCGCGATGCGGATTGGCTGGGCAATCCCTACGCGATGCATCTGGCCCGGCTCGCGCTGATGCTGGCCGACCATCACTATTCCAGCCTGGGCGCGGACGACGCCGGCAATCCGGTGGCCGAGCGAACGCGTTTCGTGCAGGCGGGTCAGCGCGTGTTTGCCAACACCCGCAAGGACAGGCAGGGGAAAACCCGGCTCAACCAGTCGCTGCTGGAACACCTCCTCGGCGTCGGCCATACCGCCAGCCTGATCGCCCATGCGCTGCCCAATTTCGAGCGCCACTTGCCTCGCCTCGCCAACCACCGCGGCCTGCGCAAGCGCAGCGGCGACGCACGCTTCGCCTGGCAGGACAAGGCCTTCGATGCCGCCGCCGGCCTGCGCGAGGCAGCGCGCGAACATGGCGCTTTCATCGTCAACATGGCCTCCACCGGCTGCGGCAAGACGCTGGCCAACGCCCGCGTCCTGTATGCCCTGGCCGACCCGCAACTGGGCCTGCGGATGAGTTATGCGCTGGGGTTGCGCACGCTCACCTTGCAGACGGGACGCAGCTATCGCCACGACCTGCACTTGAACGATGACGAGCTGGCGGTGATGGTGGGCGGATCGGCCAATCACGCCCTGTTCGAACATTACGAAGCGAAAGCCGAAGCCAGCGGCTCAGCGTCCGTGCAGGCGCTGATCGAGGAAGACAGCCACGTGCTCTACGAGGGCAACGTGACCGACCACCCGTTGCTGTCGCGTGCGCTGGCCGACCCCGAGATCCGCAAGCTGATCTCCGCGCCGATGCTGGTATGCACCGTCGATCACCTCGCGCCCGCCACCGAATCGCTGCGTGCCGGCCGCCAGATCGCGCCGATGCTGCGGCTGATGAGCAGCGACCTGGTGCTCGACGAACTGGACGACTACGAGCTCGATGACCTGCCCGCGCTGACCCGGCTGATGCACTGGGCTGGCCTGCTCGGCAGCCGCGTGGTGCTGTCCTCGGCCACCCTGCCGCCGGCCCTGGTGGAGGGCATGTTCATGGCCTATCGCGCCGGTCGCCGCCACTACCAGCGCAACCGTGGGCGCGACGGTAGTGCCGAGCGGCCTGTCGAAGTGCCTTGCCTGTGGACAGACGAATTCAGTGCGCAAGCCGACACCCTTTCCGACGTTGACGGCTTCGCCACCGCCCACGCGCGTTTCGTCGAACGTCGCGTGGCCAAGCTGCAAGGCGCCGAACCCCTGCGCCTCGCCGAGCTGCTGCCGATCGACATCGCCGCCAGACAACACGAGCGCATCCATGCCGAGTTTGCCAGTCATGTGCGCGACTCGTGCCTGCGCCTGCACCGCGATCACGCCCAACCGGATCCCGTCACCGGCAAGCGCGTCAGCTTCGGCCTGGTGCGCATGGCCAACATCGACCCGATCTTCGAGGTGGCCAGCAGGCTCTACACGCAGACCGCGCCGGAGGGTACACGCATCCACCTGTGCGTGTATCACGCCCGTTTTCCGCTGGTGCAGCGCTCGGCCATCGAAGCCATGCTGGATGCCGCGTTCAATCGACGCAATGAAGACGCGGTATGGCAACTGCCGCAGATACGGTGCGCACTCGATATGCACCCCGAACCCGACCAGCTGTTCATGGTACTGGCCTCGCCGGTGTGCGAAGTGGGCCGCGACTGGGATGCCGACTGGGCGGTAGCCGAACCGTCCTCAATGCGCTCGCTGATCCAGCTCGCCGGCCGCGTGCAGCGCCATCGACGCAAGCCACCGCACGCACCCAACGTGCTGGTGTTCGATACCAACCTCAAAGGCATCGAACGGCGTGACGGCCGCCAGCCGGTATTCACCCGCCCCGGCTTCGAGACCGAACGCGACAACGGCCGTTTCCTGCTGGTCAGCCACAGCCTGCACATGCTCCTTGCCGAGAACGAATACCGCCATATCGACGCCCAGCCGCGCATCCGACCGCGCACGCTCCAGCTGCAGCCATGCGAGCGCTGGGTGGATCTGGAACAGGCGCGTATCCGCGCCGCCATGCTGCCGATGCCACCTGCGCCAGCCACTCGCTCCACACGCCGCAGCGCTGCACCATCCCCACGGCTGGAACGCGATTACGCGCCCGCGGCCTGGGAATCTCCCCGGGCCGCGCTTACCGGTGTGCTGGCGCAGCAGCAACCGTTTCGCCACGACGAGCAACCCGGCACCACGCTGGCTTGGCTGCCGGAAGAGGATGGGGACGCTTTGCAGCCGCACCGTGTGGAAGACGCGCCGGGTGGCAAACGTGGCGAGAAGCTCTATATCTCCGCCAAGGAACTGCTTCACGAAGTCGCGCTGAATGTTGCTCCCGGCATCAGCTGCTGGGGCGAGTTCGACCTGTCGTCGCTGGTGGGCGAGCAGGCCGAAGCGCAGGACCTGCCGCTCGATCTTGCCGCCCGCAGATTCACCACCGTGGAAGTGCCTTTTCTCAAAGAGAACCATCAAGGTTGGCGCTGGCACCCATGGCTCGGCTTCACCAGACAACGCTGAGGCAGATCAATGCCAGGGATCAATCAGGGGGATGCCGCAACCTTCGAAATCGCGCACATTGCGCGTGGCAAGGGTGGCACCGTGCGATCGCGCGATGCCAGCAATCATCACATCGGATTGGCCAACCGGGCGCCCCTGCGTGCGCCGTGCCGCGGCGATGGCAGCGTGCGCATCGGCGGCCGCTTCGTCGTAAGGCAGCACCCGCCCCGCCATGTCGACGGCAAAGATCGCCGCAACCTCCTGCCGCAGGTGCGTCTTGCGTTGACCGTCGGACAGGATCAGTACCCCATACAGCATCTCGCCGCGCGTCACCGCCGTCGTGAACAGGTTCGAGCGTGTCTGCCGCTTCAGCCATGCCACCACGCGCTCGTCCGGCTGCGGCCGCATGAACTCCGACAGCACATTGGTATCCAGCACGATCACTCGCCGAAGTCCGGCGGATCGCGCTGCGGCTCACGCGGCGGCAAATCCAGGTCGATGCCTCCGAAAGGTTCCACGTGGGCGCGGATGGCGGCATACAACGACGCACCCGAATCGTCTTCGACACAATTGGCCAGGGCGGCACGCAGGATGCTGCGCGCCTCCTCCTCCATCGAACGTCCGTGCCGCGCTGCCCGCACCCGCAGCCGCGCTTTCAGATCGTCATCCAGATTTCGAATAGTCATGGTGGCCATGGGCAGGCCTCCAGAAGTGATTGCAATGACTGCATTGTAATCACTCGGCCCCGGGGCTGCCACGCTCGATAAATGTCGCAAGTACTGCGATCACCCGGGGCTAGAACTTCGTACCGATGGAAAACCGCAAAGGTGAGGGGACATGAGCGAACTGACTGACCGGGGAAAAGCCTTCCGTACCGCCATCACCGGCTTCATCGAAGCCCGGCGCGAGGCCAAGCTGAAAGGCAAGGACGACGATGCCGACACGGCATCGAAATACGACTACGCCACTTGGTTGGCTGATGCGGCATCTCGCGCGCACAACCTGCGGGTGGTAACACACCCAATCAAATTCACACACAGCGGCATTAAGGGCGCTAGCAGCGTCCACATGGGCACCGCAGAGCTCACCGCACGCGACGAAATCGGAACACACAGCCTTGCTGTACAACAGTTTGATTTCGCCATCAGCGACGCGAAGCACCTTGACGTGTATTCATTTCTCAAAGAAGTAGTCGATGGAAAGCGCCTGCTTGAGTGGCTGCATGAAGACGATGCCGACCTTACAAATGCGTTGGACGACAATCCTGCTGCAGCCGCGGCGTTGATGAAGTCCTTCAGACAAGTACTGCAACCAGACGACAAGCTCGTATCCAGCACACTGGCAAAACAGATCTACTGGCTGAAAGGTGAAGACCCCACAGACGATGGGCAGTACCACCTCCTACAACCGATGTTCTCCAGCAGCCTAGAACAGGTTGTGCATGAGGATATTCGAAGCGTCAGAGAAGGTGCCTTTGCAGCACGCGGCACGCGCAAACAGAAGCCAACTTTCGCCGATCACTCGACATACCTCGATCTCGTGGCGCGGACGATCGGTGGTTCCAATGCCCAGAACGTGAGCCCGCAGAACAAGGCGCGCGGCGGCGTGAACTACCTGCTGGCTTCGTTGCCGCCACCGGCATGGAAGCCACGCGATGGCGTCAACCTGTTCAAGCTTGAATCCGTATTCGACGATAAGCGCGGCGCCTTCATCCTCTTCGAGGAGGTTCGCCAACTCGTTCGCGGGCTTGCGGACTTCCTCAAGGCCAACCCGGATCAGAACAAGGAAACCCGCGAGCGGGTAACTGGCTTCCTGCAGGACATCGCCGAGGCTCTGTCTCTATTCGGTGCAGATGCGCGCGCGCGCGGAGGCGCAGGCTGGACCAGGAACGCCGACTTCCAATTGCCTCCATGCGAACAACTTTGGCTCGACCCCGAGCGCACCGAGCTTCCGCTGCGCGACGACCCCGAACATCCGCATTGGCGCGAGGACGATGTCGCCTTCAACCAGGCCTATCAACGCGGCGACTGGGCCGATGAGGTGGCCATGCGCTTCGGCCTCTGGCTCAACGGCCAGTTGCGCAAGCGCAGCGACAAACTGGCCATGCTCGGCGAGGCGGAAATGCGTCACTTCGCCCGCCACGCTATCCTCGACGTGGCCTGGCCCATCCCGCTGCAACGCCGCGCCAAGGCGGGTGCCGCATGAATACTCTCCCGCATTTCACCCATCTGCTGGTGTTGCCGCACCTCAAGGTGCACAACGCCAACGCCGTCTCCAGCCCACTGACCCACGGCTTCCCGTCCATCACCGCCTTTCTCGGGCTGATGTGGGCGCTGGAACGCAAGACCCGTGCGGCCGGGCTGGATCTGGAGTTCGGTGCCGTGGGCGTGGTCTGCCACGACCGCCGGGAGCAGACCACCGAGGGCGGCTTCGTCAAAAGCTTCCGTCTCACCCGCAATCCGGTGGGCAAGGACGGTGGCACCGCCGCCATCGTCGAGGAAGGACGCATCCATCTCGACCTCAGTCTGGTGCTGGCGGTAAATGCCGGGGCATGGGGCCAGGACGAGCAGCGGCGCGAGCTGGACGCCATCCTCGACCTGCTGCAGGGCATGCGTATCGCCGGTGGCACGCTGCTACCAGCCCCGCAGGCGCAGGCTTCGAGTCGTCGCCCATGGCTGGCCGACTTCACCGGCGACAGCGACGACCAGGCCAGGGAGTTCCGCAAGCTGCGCGCCCGCCTGCTGCCGGGCTCGGCATTGGTGGCCCGCGACGACCTGGTCGATAGCCGCCTGGACGAGTTGCGCAAGCATTCGCCTCAAGCCACCCGCCTCGATGCGTGGCTTTCGCTCTCGCGCATCAATTGGCATTACGACAGCAAGGCGGATGACGGCAAAGGCGCCTGGCAACACGACCGCAAGAAAGGCTTCGGTTGGGTGATACCCATCCCGGTTGGCTACGGTGCCCTGGGCGAGCTGCACGCTGCGGGCAGCGTGGACCATGCGCGCGACGCCACCACGCCCTTCCGCTTCGTCGAAAGCCTGTACTCCATGGGCGAATGGATCGGCCCGCACCGCCTGCGCGCACCGCAAGACCTGCTCTGGTACGCCGACAACCGCCCCGACGAGGGCCTGTATCGCTGCCGCAACGACTATCGCTCCGCCGACACCACACTCTGACACGACAAGGAATTCCATCATGGCCAATGAAATCAAGACCGCTTCCGTCCTCGCCTTCGAGCGCAAGCTCGACCCTTCCGATGCCCTGTTGTCCGGCGGCACCTGGGCCGCGCGCGGCGAGTCGCAAAATTGGGCTCCGATCACGCTGCGCGAAAAATCCGTGCGCGGCACCATCTCCAACCGCCTGAAAGGTGGTGCAACGGACCCGGCCAAACTGGACGCCGACATCCAGAACCCCAACCTGCAAACCGTGGACGTAGCCACCCTGCCCGCCGATGCGGACACGCTGAAGGTGCAGTTCACCCTGCGCGTGCTGGCCGGCACCGGCCAGCCCTCCGCCTGCAACGACGCCGCCTACCGGCAGAAGCTGCTGGCCACCGTGGCCGGCTACGTCCAACAGAACGGCTTTGCCGAATTGGCCAATCGCTATGCCGCCAACCTCGCCAACGGCCGCTTCCTGTGGCGCAACCGTATCGGCGCCGAACAGGTGGAGGTAACCGTGGCCCATGTCGAGAATGGACAGGCAAAGACCCGTTGGACCTTCGATGCACTTGCCCATTCGCTGCTCGACCTCAAGGCACCTTCCGCAGAGGCCAAGTCGCTGTCCGAGCTGGCGGCGCTCATCGCCGACGGCCTTGCCGGCAATAGCCATGTGCTGTTGCAGGTCACCGCCTTCGTGCGCATCGGCGCCGGACAGGAGGTGTTCCCCTCGCAGGAACTGATCCTGGACCGCGGTCGTGGCGACAAGAGCAAAACGCTGTACGACGTCGATGACGTAGCCGCCATCCACTCGCAGAAGATCGGCAACGCCCTGCGCACCATCGACACCTGGTATCCCGAAGCGGCCGCGAACGGCCCCATCGCCATCGAGCCCTACGGCTCGGTCACCACCCAGGGCAAGGCATATCGTCAGCCCAGGGAAAAGACTGACTTCTACAACCTTCTCGACAACTGGATCATCAAGGACAAGGCACCCGAGCCCGACCAGCAGCATTTCGTAATCGCCACCCTCATCCGTGGCGGCGTGTTCGGCGAAGCGAACTGACGCCATGACCACGCACTACATCGATATCCGGGTCATCCCCGACCCCGAATCCGGACCCGCGCAACTGCTCGGGGCGTTGTACGACCACCTGCATATCGCCCTGGTGCACCAGCATCGCGACGGCATCGGCATCAGCTTCCCCGGCTACGGTCTGAACCCGCGTACACTGGGCACCACGTTACGCCTGCACGGCAGCGAAACCGACCTGCAACAGCTGCTGGCCACGGATTGGCTGAAAGGCATGCGCGACCACGTCCGCACCGACAGTCTCGCCGCCGCGCCTGCTGGTGCACCGCACCGCACCGTGCAGCGCAAGCAGTTCAAGACTAGTGCCGAGCGCCTGCGGCGCCGGCGCATGCATCGCAAGAGCGAGACCGCAGAACAGGCCCAGGCCGCCATTCCAGCCAGCATGGAACGCCGCCCCAAGCTGCCCTACGTACACCTGCACAGCCGCAGTACGGGGCAACCCTTCTGCCTCTTCGTCGCCATGGGTCCACTGCAGCCACAAGTCACTCCCGGCAACTTCAACAGCTACGGCTTTGGCGGAGCCACCACCATCCCGTGGTTTTGACCCTTTTCTGACCAGCATCAGTCGCCCGTTAAAACTCAAACACTTACAAGCCAGCTTTCCAATTGGGGAGCTGGCCTCTTTTTTGCACTTACCGGCGGTTAGCTAAATACTTAGCTACATAAGTGCCTCGTTCGCTGCCGCGCAGGCAGCTCAGAAAATGCTGGTTCTGCTGATCATCTTCATGATCACGTTCGCTGCCGCGCAGGCAGCTCAGAAATTCGTCGAGGTCGCCAGCGGCGACTTCGCACCGTTCGCTGCCGCGCAGGCAGCTCAGAAATGCAAAAACGAAGACCTAGGCCTGTGCCTGGGGTTCGCTGCCGCGCAGGCAGCTCAGAAATGATTGGTGTCCAGATATTCACCAATGCAGCCGTTCGCTGCCGCGCAGGCAGCTCAGAAAGAGGGGCTGCAGAACATCGGTTTCGACAAGGCGTTCGCTGCCGCGCAGGCAGCTCAGAAAAACCCGTGCGCCGGAAGGTAGGCCCATGGTGCGTTCGCTGCCGCGCAGGCAGCTCAGAAAGTCGACCAGCTCGATGCGCAGGTGCTTGCGGCGTTCGCTGCCGCGCAGGCAGCTCAGAAATCGATCGAACCGCATTCAATCGTGCGATGCAGGTTCGCTGCCGCGCAGGCAGCTCAGAAAGGTACCGTCGCCACGCCCGCCTGCGACCACGCGTTCGCTGCCGCGCAGGCAGCTCAGAAAACCGTGCCGCACTCGCGGAAGCGGTCCATGGCGTTCGCTGCCGCGCAGGCAGCTCAGAAAAGTTGCTTGGCGCTGCTGACGGTCTGCTGGTAGTTCGCTGCCGCGCAGGCAGCTCAGAAAGCCTTGCCCCGGTACGATTCCCAGTCGAACGCGTTCGCTGCCGCGCAGGCAGCTCAGAAATTGTAGAAACCGGGGTATTCGACGCTCTGGTTGTTCGCTGCCGCGCAGGCAGCTCAGAAAACGATGGTACCCAGCGGGCCGCATGGGTCGTTGTTCGCTGCCGCGCAGGCAGCTCAGAAAACGCACAAGGGCCGTGGCTCCTCGCGCTGGATGTTCGCTGCCGCGCAGGCAGCTCAGAAAGCCACCATCTATCTGCACGGCGTCATCGGCGGGTTCGCTGCCGCGCAGGCAGCTCAGAAAAAGCTGATCGCCCAGATGATCGCCGACTGCGAGTTCGCTGCCGCGCAGGCAGCTCAGAAAAAGGGCACGGTCTGGGGGCTGTTGAACGCCGTGTTCGCTGCCGCGCAGGCAGCTCAGAAAATCATCAACGTGGCGGCGATCATGAGTGAGGCGTTCGCTGCCGCGCAGGCAGCTCAGAAACGAAGGTGCGGCACAACGGCGCTAAGGTGGACGTTCGCTGCCGCGCAGGCAGCTCAGAAAGTCCCAAAAATCGGCGTAATCCAGCAGATCGAGTTCGCTGCCGCGCAGGCAGCTCAGAAATGGTGGTGCCACTTGCATAGGCCGATGGTCGCGTTCGCTGCCGCGCAGGCAGCTCAGAAAACGTCGCCGCCAGCCGCGGCCGCAAGGTCGAGGTTCGCTGCCGCGCAGGCAGCTCAGAAAACGCCCAAGACGCTGGTGCTGAATACCGACTAGTTCGCTGCCGCGCAGGCAGCTCAGAAAATTGCTGCCGAATGGAGAACGTCGCGTCGAGCGTTCGCTGCCGCGCAGGCAGCTCAGAAATTCGCGGGGATTCGTACTCACATGCGCGAGAAGTTCGCTGCCGCGCAGGCAGCTCAGAAATTGATGCCGGCACGCCAGCGGATGGTGACGCGGTTCGCTGCCGCGCAGGCAGCTCAGAAATCGGTGTCGGAGGTGACGACGAGCTGGCGCGAGTTCGCTGCCGCGCAGGCAGCTCAGAAAGAGCACTGTCCGACACGATGATCCGGCGCATCGTTCGCTGCCGCGCAGGCAGCTCAGAAAAGTTCAAGCGCTCCCTAGAGCGCGTGTTTCACGTTCGCTGCCGCGCAGGCAGCTCAGAAAAGCACGCACGCCAGCACGATCAGCAGGTGGCGGTTCGCTGCCGCGCAGGCAGCTCAGAAAACGCAGCAGCACCTGGCCGACGACCGCTTCCCGTTCGCTGCCGCGCAGGCAGCTCAGAAAATACAACGCATCCACAGCGGTACGCGCACCTTGTTCGCTGCCGCGCAGGCAGCTCAGAAAGCACCGCCGTGTCGCCGTCCAGCTGCCAGCTCGTTCGCTGCCGCGCAGGCAGCTCAGAAAGTGACCAGCGTGCCGGCTGCGGTCACCAGTACGTTCGCTGCCGCGCAGGCAGCTCAGAAAAACCTGTGCGATGCCGACCTGTGCGATGCCGAGTTCGCTGCCGCGCAGGCAGCTCAGAAACGCAGACTTCGCCGTCTCCGCGCTGGCGTACAGTTCGCTGCCGCGCAGGCAGCTCAGAAATCGCCCAACCAGCGCAGGCGGTGGATGTGGATGTTCGCTGCCGCGCAGGCAGCTCAGAAAAGGAAGCAGTCGAGGGCGCATCCATCCTCGACGTTCGCTGCCGCGCAGGCAGCTCAGAAAGCACCCATGCGGATACCCGTGGGCAACCTACGGTTCGCTGCCGCGCAGGCAGCTCAGAAATGACGTTCGAGGCGTGCGTGGTGGGTAACGGCGTTCGCTGCCGCGCAGGCAGCTCAGAAATGGCCCGCCTTGAGCGCGGCGATCAGGCGAATGTTCGCTGCCGCGCAGGCAGCTCAGAAAACCGACCTCCTGCAACACCTCGTAGCGCCCAGGTTCGCTGCCGCGCAGGCAGCTCAGAAAACCTGGGCCAGCTCGCGGGCGCCAGGCTTGTCGTTCGCTGCCGCGCAGGCAGCTCAGAAAATGCCGTCGACGTGGGCGATGACCTTGGCCGAGTTCGCTGCCGCGCAGGCAGCTCAGAAAGGTCGACCCCGGCAGCGGCGTCGTGCGCATCGGTTCGCTGCCGCGCAGGCAGCTCAGAAAATGGTGAGCGGCGTCAACATCCGGCAAGCGAAGTTCGCTGCCGCGCAGGCAGCTCAGAAATCTCATCGTTGCCACTCGGCGCAGCGGCGTGATGTTCGCTGCCGCGCAGGCAGCTCAGAAAAAGGGCACCGACCCGCGCGAACCGATGCAGACGTTCGCTGCCGCGCAGGCAGCTCAGAAATGATGGAGGCCACCCTGCGCGGCACCGACCGCGTTCGCTGCCGCGCAGGCAGCTCAGAAAATGCGCAGATCCGCCACGCCGGCCTTGATGCGGTTCGCTGCCGCGCAGGCAGCTCAGAAAACCGGCACATTGCTGCCGGACGACAACGGAATGTTCGCTGCCGCGCAGGCAGCTCAGAAAGCAGAACGCCAAACTGATGGCGATGTACGACCGTTCGCTGCCGCGCAGGCAGCTCAGAAAATGTCGAGCTGACCAGCCAGGCGCTGCGCCTTGTTCGCTGCCGCGCAGGCAGCTCAGAAAAGCACGCGCGCGGGACCGCCGACGGCGGGTTTGTTCGCTGCCGCGCAGGCAGCTCAGAAAAGCTGGGAGAAGGTTCGGTTGCAGCAGGGGCAGTTCGCTGCCGCGCAGGCAGCTCAGAAAGATGGGCGTTGGCCAAGGCCGCGCTGGGGCTCGTTCGCTGCCGCGCAGGCAGCTCAGAAATGACCGGCCACCCGGAGCTGCTCGACGAGCTGGTTCGCTGCCGCGCAGGCAGCTCAGAAAATGTAGGCGGCGCCCTCGCGGTGCCAATTCTTGTTCGCTGCCGCGCAGGCAGCTCAGAAAAGGTGAAAGTTGTCATCGGCAAGAACCCTTCCGTTCGCTGCCGCGCAGGCAGCTCAGAAATTGTAGAAGCCGGGGTATTCGACGCTCTGGTTGTTCGCTGCCGCGCAGGCAGCTCAGAAATCTCTGCCTACCCAGCACCCGCTTCCATCGGCGTTCGCTGCCGCGCAGGCAGCTCAGAAATTCGGGGAACGGGTTGTGCGCTTCGAGCATCGCGTTCGCTGCCGCGCAGGCAGCTCAGAAATTGTCCGGCGCGGTGGAGGTGGGGATTGGCATGTTCGCTGCCGCGCAGGCAGCTCAGAAAAGGCCGACGTGCCCAGCCAGCGCGTGGTGCAGGTTCGCTGCCGCGCAGGCAGCTCAGAAAAGATCAGGAACGAGACGAGAGCCCAAACCTTCGTTCGCTGCCGCGCAGGCAGCTCAGAAAGTACTGCTGCGCGCCGACGTGCTCGCCTACATGTTCGCTGCCGCGCAGGCAGCTCAGAAACAGTTCAGGCCGGCGCGCTGGCGCCAGTCATCGTTCGCTGCCGCGCAGGCAGCTCAGAAAGAGTAGCCCACGTCCACGTCAAGCTGGGTCGGGTTCGCTGCCGCGCAGGCAGCTCAGAAACGTCACCCGCGAAAGCTCGAAACCCTGCGCTGGTTCGCTGCCGCGCAGGCAGCTCAGAAAAAGCCGAAACGAAGGGATCGCCGGCTGAAACAGTTCGCTGCCGCGCAGGCAGCTCAGAAATCGACATGCCGCACATAATCGCCATGCCGCAAGTTCGCTGCCGCGCAGGCAGCTCAGAAAAGCGTGAACGTGAGACAAGCAACCGCCCATGCTCGCTACCGCACGGACGGAAAACGTGGTCATTGTGTATGGTTGACCCCGGAGAGCGATCCTCTTAGGGGTACCCGAGGGGGCGGAATTTTTACGGGTTTCAGCAGCAAACGATTGATGAAATGGGTGTCGCATCCGTTTGCTGCATTCGCGACAAGTGGAACTACGCCCCAGCCAACTGCCTCCGCCGTGCCGCCTTGCGCCCTTGCCGCCGCATCCACCACGCCCTTCTGCGTTCGGCCACGCACGAGAAGATCACGTACAGCGCCGGGGTGCTGAGCAAGGTGAGGCTCTGCGAGATCAGCAGGCCGCCGATCAGGGCGATGCCGAGCGGGCGGCGCAGTTCGCTGCCTTCGCCGAGACCGATGGCGATCGGCAGGGCGGCGAGGATGGCGACCATGGTGGTCATCATGATCGGGCGGAAGCGCACGGTGCACGCCTCGCGCGCTGCTTCCAGCGGACTCTTGCCGTGTTCGCGCTGGGCGACCAGGGCGAAGTCGATCATCATGATCGCATTCTTCTTGACGATGCCGATCAGCAGCACCAGCGCGATCTGCGCCACCACCGACAGCTCGGTGCCGGTCAGCCACAGCGCCAGCAGCGCGCCGACGCCGGCGGCCGGCAGGGTGGACAGGATGGTGACGGGATGGATCAGGTTCTCGTACAGCATGCCGAGCACGATGTAGACGGTGATCACGGCGGCGAGAATCAGCCAGCCCATGCCGCTCTGCGACTGCTGGAAGCGGCGGAAGTCGTTGCCCATCTGCACCCGGATGTCGCCGGGCATGCGCATGTTCTGCACGGTGGCCTGGATCACCGCCATCGCCTCGCCCATGCTCACGTCCGGCGCGAGGTTGAAGCTGAGATCCATCGTGGTGTACTGGTTTTCGTGGGTGATCTGCGAGGGCGCCAGCCCCGGCTGCTGCTTGGCGAACGCGGTGATCGGGATCATGCGGCCACTGCTGGAGCGCACGTAGATGCGGTTGAGTGCTTCGGGCGTGGCGGTCTGCGCGGGCAGCGCGTTGACCACCACCTGATACTGGTTGATGTCCGAGTAGATGGTGGACACCTGGCGCTGGCCGAAGGCGTCGTACAGCGCGCCGTCGATGCTGCCGATCGACACGCCGAGCCGTGCGGCCTTGTCGCGGTCGATCACGATGTTCTGGCGCAGGCCGGCCTCGTCGACGTCGGTGCCGACGTCACGCAGCTTGGGGTTCTTCTTCAGCTCGGCCTGCAGTTTCGGCAGCCACTGCTGCAGGCTGGCCAGGTCGTTGCCCTGCAGCGAGACCCGGTACTGCGCGCCCTGGCTGGTGCCGCCACCGCCGCCGCTGGGCAGGTCCTGCACCGGGCGCAGGCGCAGGTTGAGATCCGGATAGTTGGCCGCCTTGGCGCTGAGCCGCGCGAGCACCGCGAAGGTGTCGTCATGGCGACCGTCGGCGCGGGTCTTCAGGTCGATGTTGAACGAGCCGCTGGTGCCCTGCCGGCTGCTGCCCAGGCGCGAGCCCACGGTGGCGACGTCGGGGTCGGCCATCAGCATCGCGGTGAGCCGTTCCAGCCGCTGCCGGCTTTCGGCGAACGAGACGGTGGCGCTGGAGCTGGCGCGGCCCCAGATCAGGCCGGTGTCCTGCGCGGGAAACAGACCGGCCTTGACCACGCCGAACAGGTAGAAGGTGGCCACGATCAGCGCCAGCGGGGTCAGCGAGAACGCCAGCGCGTGACGCAGCGAAAAATCCAGCGCACGGGTGTAGATGCGCAGCATGCCGGCATGGAAACCGTCCAGCGCGCGGGCGAGCCGCGACGGTGGCGCCTGCTCCTTCGCCGCATGGCCACCGAGGAAGCGCCCGCACAGCGCCGGCGTCAGGGTCAGCGAGACCAGCGCCGAGACCACGATCGCCGCCACCAGGGTCACCGAGAACTCGTGCATGAACATGCCGGTGATGCCGCCGGCGAACAGCAGCGGAATGAACACCGCGATCAGCGAGGCGGTGATCGAGACGATGGTGAAGCCGATCTCGCGCGCGCCGGCCAGGGTGGCCTGCAGCCGCGACATGCCCGCGTCGAGGTGGCGGATGACGTTCTCGATCACCACGATCGCGTCGTCCACCACGAAGCCGATCGCGATCACCAGCGCCAGCAGGGTGAGGTTGTTCAGCGTGTAGCCGAGCACATACATCACCACGAATGCGCCGGCCAGCGACAGCGGCACGGCCACCGCGGCGATCAGGGTGGGCGCCAGCCGGCGCAGGAACAGCGCCATCACCAGCACCACCATCGCCAGCGAGATCAGCAGCGTGGCCTGCACCTCGTGCAGCGAGGCGCGGATGGTCGGCGTGCCGTCGAAGAACGGGGTCAGCGCGGTAGCCGGCGGCAGGTAGCTGCGCAGCGCCGGCAGCTGCTCCTTGACCAGGTCGACGGTGGCGATGATGTTCGCGTCGGCCTTCTTGTAGACGTACATCAGCACGGCCGGCTTGCCGTGGAACCAGGCCGCCTGGTAGGCGTCCTGCTGGCCGGCGTAGACCCTGGCCACGTCGGACAGCCGCACCGGCGTGCCGTTGCGGCTGGCGATGACCAGCTGGGCGAAGTCCTCCGCGCTGTGCAACTGGGCGGTGGCGCTGATCGCCATGGTGCTGGCGCCGTTGGACAGGAAGCCTTCGGGCGAAGTCACGTTGGCCGCGCCCAGCGCGTTGCGCAGCTGGTCGGGCGACAGCCCCATCGCGTTCAGTGCGCGCAGGTTCACGTCGACGCGGATCGCCGGCGTGGCCGCGCCGGCGATCTCCACCGAGGACACCCCGGGCAGCTGGCGCAGCCGCTGCGCCAGTAGGGTGTCGGACAGGTTGTACAGGTCGGCCGCCGACTGCGTGTCCGAGGTCAGCGCCAGGGCGATGATCGGGTCATCGTTCGGGTTCGCCTTCTGGTAGCTCGGCGCGGCGCTCAAGCCGCTGGGCAGGTCCGGCGCGGCCGCATTGATCGCGGCCTGCACGTCGCGTGCGGCGGCATCCAGGTCGGTGCCGGTGCGGAACAGCATGAAGACGAAGCTGCGCCCCTCGGAGCTGGACGAGCGCATGGTCTCGATGCCGGGCACCTGGCCCAGGTGCCGTTCCAGCGGCGCAGCCACGGTCGACGCCATGGTGCTGGCGTCCGCGCCGGCCTGACTGGCCTGCACGAAGATCGCCGGGAACTGCATGTTCGGCAGCGCCGCCACGCCGAGCAGGAAGTAGCAGATCGTGCCGGCCACGAACAGGCCGATCGCCAGCAGCGAGGTGCCGATCGGGCGACGGATAAAGGTGCCGGAGAGGTTCATGGAGTCAACGCGGACGGAAACGGACGAGGGTGCGGGGGACAAATCATCCCACTCTCAACGTCCGGGCCGCGGAAAGGTTGATCGCGAGGCTGCGCGAAGAGCAACCCCACCCCAACCCTCCCCTGCGAGCAGGGGAGGGAGCTGGACGTCCGCGCGCAAAGCAACTCCTCCCTCTGCGCAGCAGGGGGAGGTCGGGAGGGGGTGCTTTTGATCTCGCGATGAAGAGCGACCCCACCCCGGCCCTCCCCTGCAAGCAGGAGAGGGAGCTGGACGTCCGCGCGCAAAGCAACTCCTCCCTCTGCGCAGCAGGGGGAGGTCGGGAGGGGGTGCTTTTGATCTCGCGATGAAGAGCAACCCCACCCCGGCCCTCCCCTGCGAGCAGGGGAGAGAGCTGGACGTCCGCGCGCAAAGCAACTCCTCCCTCTGCGCAGCAGGGGGAGGTCGGGAGGGGGTGCTTTTGATCTCGCGATGAAGAGCGACCCCACCCCGGCCCTCCCCTGCAAGCAGGGGAGGGAGCAGAACACCGCGGCGGAATCACGCCGCGCGGCTGACCTGGGCGTGGGCCAGCGCACGCCGCTCGCGGCGCTCGGCCAGCCAGTCGGAGAAACGCTCCATATACAGGTAGATCACCGGCGTGGTGTACAGCGTGACCAGCTGCGACAGCAGCAGGCCGCCGACGATCGATACGCCCAATGGCCGGCGCAGCTCGGCGCCGATGCCATTGCCCAGCGCCAGCGGCAGCGCGCCGAGCATGGCCGCGGCGGTGGTCATCATGATCGGGCGGAAGCGCAGCAGGCAGGCGCGGCGGATCGCGTCGCGCGCATCGAGCCCAGTGCGGCGCGCCTCGATCGCGAAGTCGATCATCATGATCGCGTTCTTCTTCACGATGCCGATCAGCAGCACGATGCCGACGATGCCGTCCACCGACAGGCTCATGCCGCACAGGATCAGCGCGAGCAGCGCGCCGACGCCGGCCGGCGGCAGCGTGGAGATGATCGTCAGCGGGTGGATATAGCTCTCGTACAGCACGCCCAGCACGATGTAGATCACGATGATCGCGGCCAGCAGCAGCAGCACTTCATCGCCCAGCGAGGAGGCGAACTCAGCGGCCTTGCCGACGAACTCGCCGCGGATCTGCGGCGGAAAGTTCAGCTGCGCCTCGACCTGATGGATCGCCGCCACCGCGTCGGACAACGAGTAGCCCGGCGCCACGTTGAACGCCAGCGTCACCGCCGGCAGCTGCTGCTGGTGGCTGACCACCAGCGGCGCGCTGGTCATCTGCGCACTGACCAGCGAGGACAGCGGGATGCTGCCGCCGGCGCCGATCTCGAAGCCGATGTTGCCGGTGTTGCCGATACCCGAGGGCGTGGCCGAGTTGCTCGACTTCAGCTGGCCGAAGCTGGTCGCGGTGCTGCCGGTGAGCGCGCCATTGCCGTTGCCGCGCACGGTGAGCTTGGTCAGCAGGTCGTCGCTGGTGCGGAACTCCGGCGCCACCTCCAGCACTACGCGGTACTGGTTGAGCTGGGTGAAGATGGTGGAGATCTGGCGCTGGCCGAAGGCGTCGTACAGGGTGTCGTCGATGGTCTGCACCGGCACGCCTAGGCGGCTGGCCTTCTCGCGGTCGATGGTGAGCTTGAGCGCGTTGCCGTTGTCGGCCAGGTTGTTGTCCACGTCGGCCAGCTCCGGCCGCTGGCGCATCGCCTGGGTCATCTGGTTGGCGTAGCCGGCCAGCTCCGACGACTTCACCGCGGACAGCGAGTACTGGTACTCGGTGGCGGCCACGCGGCTGTCCAGGGTCACGTCCTGCACCGGCTTCAGGTACAGCGCCACGCCGGGAATGCCGGCCACCGCGTGCTGCAGCCGCGGCAGCAGTTCGTCCAGGCCGTCGCGGTCGCCGCGGTCCTTCAGCACGATCGAGAGCTGGCCCTGGTTGAGCGTGGGGTTGATGGTGCCGGCGCCGATGAAGGCGGCCACGCCAGCCACCGCGGGATCCTTGCGCAGCGCCTCGGCAACCGCCTTGGTGCGGTCTTCCATCTGCGGAAAGGCGATATTGTCGTCGGCCTGCACCACGCCGGTGATCAGACCGGTGTCCTGCTCGGGCAGCAGGCCCTTGGGGATCACGATGTACAGGAACACGGTGAGTACCACCGCCGCGCCGGCGACCAGCATGGTCAGCCGCTGGTGATCGAGCACCCAGTCCAGCGAGCGCTCATACAGGCTGACCGTGCGCGACCACACCGTGCGCTTGCCGGCCGCGGCGTGGCGTTCGTGCGCGTCGTCGCCCTCCGGCAACTGGTCGGGCTTGAGCAGGTAGGCGCACATCATCGGCGTCAGCGTCAGCGACACCAGCATCGAGATGGTCACCGCGATGGTCAGCACCCAGGCGAACTCGTGGAACAGCCGACCGGTGACGCCGGGCATCAACAGCAGCGGCAGGAACACCGCCACCAGCGACACGGTCAGCGACAGCACGGTGAAGCCGATCTCCTTCGCGCCGACCTCGGCCGCCTCCTTGCCGTCCTTGCCCTGCTCGATGTAGCGCACGATGTTCTCGATCATCACGATCGCGTCGTCCACCACGAAGCCAGTGGCCACGGTCAGCGCCATCAGCGAGAGGTTGTCCAGCGACATGCCGGTGAACGCCATCACGCCGAACGTGCCCATCAGCGACAGCGGCACCGCCACCGACGGGATGATGGTGGCCCACAGCCGGCGCAGGAACACGAAGATCACGCCGATCACCAGGAACACGGTGAGGATCAGGGTGAACTCGACGTCGCGCACCGAGGCGCGGATGGTCACCGTGCGGTCGGCGAACACGTCCAGGTGCACGTCGGCCGGCAGCGCGCTGCGCAGCTCGGGCAGCACGCGGCGGATCTGCTCCACCGTCTGCACGATGTTGGCGCCGGGCTGGCGGCGCACGTCCAGCAGCACCGCCGGCTGGCCGTTGGCCCATGCGGCAAGCTGGTCGTTCTCCACGCCATCGACCACGTTCGCCACGTCGGACAGCCGCACCGGCGAGTTGTTCTTGTAGCTGATGATGGTGTTCTTGTACTCGGCCGCGTCGCTCAGTTGGTCGTTGGTGCCGATCGAGTAGCTCTGCGTCTTGCCGTTCAGCGTGCCCTTGGGTGCGTTGACGTTGGCCTGGGTCAGCGCGCTGCGCACGTCCTCCATGGTCAGGCCGAGGTTGGACAGCTGCGCCGGGTTCACCTGCACGCGCACCGCCGGGCGCACGTTGCCGGCGATCGAGACCAGGCCCACGCCCTGCACCTGCGACAGCTTCTGCGCGATGATCGAGTCGGCCAGGTCGTTCACCTCGCGCAGCTGGCGGCTGTCGGAGGTGAGCTTCAAGGTGAGGATCGGCGCGTCGGCCGGGTTCACCCGGTTGTACACCGGCGGATACGGCAGATTGCCCGGCAGCGTGCCCTTGGCCTGGTTGATCGCCGCCTGCACGTCCTGCGCGGCGATGTCGATGTCGCGGTCCATCGAGAACTGCAGGATGATCGTGGACAGCCCGGCGGAGGAGTCCGAGCTCATCATGGTGAGCCCGGAGATCTGCCCCAGGTTGCGCTCCAGCGGCGTGGTGATCAGCGCCGCCATGGTGCTGGCGCTGGCGCCCGGGTACTGCGTGCTGACCACCAGGCTGGGCGCCTCGATCTCCGGCAAGGCGGACACCGGCAGCTGGCGGTAGCCGAGGATACCGAGCAGCAGCACCGCCACCATCAGCAGCGAGGTGGCGATCGGGCGGCGAATGAAGAGGGTCGAGAATCCCATGGCTATCCGTGACGTGTTGGTGCGGTTTCAGCCGCGATCATGGCCGGGCACCGCCAGCCGTTCGCGGCCGCGGTGCATGCTGCCGGCCGGCACACAGCCGCTCAGAGCTTGTGAAGAAAACCACATCCTGTGGTTTTCTTCGATCGCGAGTCCGGTACACGCCCAGACTCGCTCACATGAAACAGTCACTTGCGTGACTGTTTCATGTTCGGCCATCGGGCAACCGCTCCTGCGTTGCCTCAACTCGGACATCCATGCCCTCGCCATGCCCTTGCCCTGGCCGACCTGAGCGGTTGAAAAAATCACAACCGCTCAGCCGCGGCGGCGACCGCCACCCTTGGCGTTCTGCTTGGCCTTCTCCAGTTCGGCGGCGGTCGGTGCCGCCGGCACTTCACCCGGTTTCAGCGCATTGACCTTGCTGCCCGGCTTCAGCCGGAACTGGCCCTCGGTGACCACGCGGTCGCCGGCCTTGAGGCCGCTGCCGACCATCACGTGGCTGTCGCCCACCTCGCCGGCCACCGTCACCGCCTGCATCTTCACCGTACTGTCGGCCTGTACCTGGTAGACGTAGTCGCCGTCCGGCCCACGCTGCACCGCCTGCGCGGGAATCACCAGGCCGCCGTCGACGGTGTTCACCAGCAGGCGCACGTTGACGAACTGGCCGGGCCACAATTCGTTGTTCGCGTTCGGGAACTCCGACTTCAGGCGGAACGTGCCGGTGCTGGTGTCGATCTGGTTGTCGACCACCTTGAGCACGCCGCCATCGGCGATCGGGTGCGCGTCGGTGCGGTCCAGCGCGGTCACCTGCAGCGCGGCGCCGTCTTTCGCGGCGGCGCGGCGCACCATGTCGAGGTTCTGCTCGGGCAGGGTGAACATCACATTGATCGGGTGCAGCTGGGTCAGCGTGACGATCGCGCTGGAGGTGGTGACCACGTTGCCCGGGTCGACCGCGCGGATACCGGCGAGGCTGTCGATCGGCGACAGCACGCGGGTGTAGTTCAGCTGTACCTGGGTGTCGCGCACGTTGGCCGCATCGGCGGCGACGGCGGCTTCGTACTGGGCGGCGGTGTTGCGCAGGGTGTCCAGGTCCTGCTTGGAGATGTAGCCCTTGGCGGCCAGGTCCCGGCTGCGCGTCAGGTTGCTTTTCGCGGTGGCCGCCAGGGCCTGGTCCTGGCGCTGGCGCGCCACCGCCTGGTCGTAGGCGGCCTGGTAGATGCGCGGGTCGATCTGCGCCAGCAGCTGGCCCTTCTTCACCGGCTGGCCCTCGCTGAAATGCAGGCTGAGCAGCTGGCCGCCCACCTGCGGGTTCACGGTCACCGTGTTGAGCGCCTGCACCGTGCCCAGGGCGGTCAGGTAGACCGGCACGTTCTGCTTGACCACCGGCACCACGGTGACCGGCACCGGCGGCGTTTCGTCCTTGCCGTCCTTGCCGCCCTTGTTCTTGCTTGCCGCCTGCGTCGAGGCGGCGCCGGCGGGAGCGGGCTTGTGCAGCAGCCGGAAGCCCACCGCCGCCACCACGACCACCGCAACGACGATCAACGCGATCTTCCAAAAACGCGACATGTAAAACTCCTGGACTGGACGGTGCGGCCCACCGGCGCACGGCTGTGCAGCAAGCGATGGCGAAACGACGGATGCGCGCCGGGCCCTGCCGGCACGCATCAGGGTGAGCGAAGCATAGGGGCAGTTCAACGACCTTGGACAATGCCGGTTGACAGGGGTGCGGCATGACCGATGGCAGGGGCAACGCCCGCCGCGCGGCCATCCGCAGGCCCCAGGGCGCCGCCGGCGGGGGCGCCACGGCCACCTGAAACTTGTCGCGCGCTTCGTTTATAATCGGTGCTTGTTGCCTGCCCGACCCCTATCGTGTCGGGCGGCAAGCGTGATTCGCGCCGCGGACCCACTCGCGGCGAGCCGCACCGGGGCGCACTTCCCGGCCGGCACGACAGCAACAGCCTATTCAGGCAGGCCGGGCAGCCATCGCGGCGTTCCGTCCTGCCCTCTGACAGGAGTACGTGCGTGAGCGGTTCCATGAGCAAATCCGACCAGAGCGTGTTGCGTCAGTTTTCGATCATGATCGGCGGCCTGGTCGTGCTGACCGTGGTGCTGATCCTCGCGGCGCTGGCGATCCACGACCACGAGCCGAAGGAAACCAACCCGAAACAGCCGGCCCGCGTCAGCGCGCGGCTCGCGCCGGACGGCGCCGTCTACGCCGGCAACACCGGTCGCGCCGCCATGCAGGTGGCCGCGGATGCCGCCGCCAAGGCCGCCGCTTCGCAGGTTGCCTATGGCGGCACCACCGACGGCAAGGCGATCTACGACCACCTGTGCACCAGCTGCCACGCCACCGGCGTCGCCGGCGCGCCGAAGACCGGCGACAAGGGCATGTGGGGTCCGCGTCTGGCGCAAGGCATCGACACCCTGGTCAAGCACGCGACCGACGGCTACCACGGCCCGGACGGCAACTTCATGCCACCCAAGGGCGGCAACCCGGCGCTCACCACCGAACAGGTGACCAACGCCGTGCACTGGCTGGCCGATCAGGCGAAGTAATTGGCCTGATCCAACAAGCTTTCTTCAAACGCCGCCTTCGGGCGGCGTTTTCGTTGGCCCCCTCTCCCCTCGGGAGAGGGCTGGGGAGAGGGTACGTGGCTCCGCCCGCGCTCCACCAAAGCAAAAACCAAAGCCGCCTCCGGGCGGCATTCTCGTTTTCCTCCCGCTTCGCAGGGAAGGGAGGCCAAGCTCACTCCAGGTGCGCCTCGACCCACTCCCGCGCGAACTCCCGCAATTCCGGGAAGAATGCTTCGAAGCGCTGCTGCAGTTGCGCCTCCCGCTGCTGCAGCACCGGCAGCGCCGAGGCCAGCGGGTTGGCGCGGCGCAGGCGCTGGCCGATGCCGCCCAGCGCTTCGCCCAGCATGGCGTCGTCGGTGTACGTTGCCGGCAGACCATGCGTCTCCATGTAGCCGCGGAAGCGCCGCAGCGCCGGCGGCAGCAGCGCGTCCTGCCGCCACAGCAGCGCGCGCAGCGCGGCGGAGTATTCCGCCAGCGGCTGCGCGCTCCACTGCGGGAAATCCCGCGCCAGGCAGTGGTCGAACCACATGTCCAGCAGGATGCCGGCGTAGCGGCGATACGGCGCGGGCAGCAGCGTCCGCGCGGCGAGTACTTCAGGGTGGGCGTCGGTATAAACGTCGATCGCGCGGTGTAGGCGGATGCCAACAATTACCCGCGGCGGCAACGGCGCCGCGTTCGCCGGGCCGTGCACGAAATCGCCCAGCAATCCGCCCAGCCGCAGGGCCTCGTCATCGCCGGCCAGCAGTGCGTGGGCCAGGTGGTTCATTCGCGGCGTCCGCGGCAGCCGGCGCGTCCGACGGTTATCATCACCTGCATGACTCCCACCGAGCTCTCCACCGCACCTGCCGGCTTTCCGGATATCGCCGCCAGTTTCACGCTCGACGGCCCGGCCGGCAAGCTGGAGGCGATCAGCGACGTCGCCGAAGCGGCCTGCGCGCGCCGCGGCGTGGCGGTGATCTGTCACCCGCTCACCATCGAGGGCGGCAGCATGCACAACAAGGTGGTGACGATGGTCGAGCGCGCGCTGCGCGAATCCGGGCTGGACACCGTGCGCTTCAACTTCCGCGGCGCCGGCGGTTCGCACGGCGAATACGACAAGGGCCAAGGCGAGGGCGAGGACCTGGCCGCGGTGGTCGCCTGGGTACGCCGCATGCGCCCGCACGACGCCTTGTGGCTGGCCGGCTTCTCGTTCGGCAGCTACGTGAGCATCGCCAACGCGGTGCGCCTGCACGCCGACGCGCTGGTCAGCGTTGCGCCGCCGGTCGGGCGCTGGCCATTCGACGTGATCGCCTTGCCGAGCTGCCCGTGGCTGATCGTGCAGGGCGAGGCCGACGAGATCGTCGAACCGCAGGCGGTATTCGACTGGGTCGAAACGCTGGCGCATCGGCCCGAGCTGGTGCGCATGCCCGAGACCAGCCACTTCTTCCACCGCCGGCTGATGGACCTGCGCGGCGCGATCAAGCATGCGGTGCAGGGCTGGCTGCCGCCGAAGCGGCATGCCTGACGCCGGCCACCCCTCCGAAGACCCGTCCGCTCGATGAGTGAAACCCCCTCGCCTGCGCCCAGTGCGCGCTATCTCGAAGGCGTCGCCGCGCACCGCTGGGAGTCCGACCCGACCCAGTTGGCGCTGTTGCCGGAATTCGACCGCATGCATGCGGCGCTGTGCATCGAACCGGCGAACGGCAATGGCCTGCTCGGCCGGCTGAAATCGCTGCTCGGCAACGAGCCGCCGGAGGCCGTGCCGGGCTTGTACCTGTGGGGCACGGTGGGCCGCGGCAAGACCTTCCTGATGGACCTGTTCGCTGCCAGCCTGCCGCACGGCGTGGCGCTGCGCCGGCACTTCCACCGCTTCATGGGCGAGGTGCACGCGCACCTGCGCATGCTGGGCGAGCAGCAGAACCCGCTGGTCGAGGTGGCCGCCGGCCTCGCCGCGCGCTGCCGCGTGCTGTGCCTGGACGAGTTCCTGGTCAACGACATCGGCGATGCGATGATCCTCTCGGGCCTGCTCGACGCGCTGTTCGCGCGCGGCGTGAGCCTGGTCACCACCTCCAACACCGCGCCGGCCGACCTGTACCAGGGCGGCCTGCAGCGCGCGCGCTTCCTGCCCGCGATCGCGCTGATCGAACGGCACTGCCATGTGGTCGAGATGGCCTCCTCGCACGACTGGCGCCTGCGTGCGCTGACCCGCGCGCCGGTCTACCTCACCCCGCCCGGCGCCGAGGCACACCGCGCGCTGGAGCGCATCTTCGCCGGCCAGGCCCGCGGCAACGTGCAGGAGCACGGCAGCGCGCACATCAACGGCCGCGAGATTCCGTTCGTCAAGCGCGCCGACGACATCGCCTGGTTCGAGTTCGCCGCGCTGTGCGAAGGGCCACGCGCGGTAGCCGACTACATTGCGTTGGCCAGGGCAGTGCCGGCGGTGATCGTGGCCAACGTGCCGCAGTTCACCGTCTACAGCGAGGACGCCGCCAAGCGTTTCGTGCAATTGGTGGACGAGTTCTACGACCGCCACGTCAAGCTGGTGCTGTCCGCCGCCGCGCCGATCACCGAGCTGTACGACGGCGAACGCCTGCGCGCCGAGTTCGGCCGTACCGAGTCGCGCCTGATCGAGATGCAGAGCGAGGAATACCTGGCGCTGGAACACCGGCCCGAGTGATCGGCCATCGGCGCGTCGCTCCTTCGCCAGTGCCGCAGTAGCCCGCGGCGGCTGGCCCCGCTGCGCGAGCCGATCGACTGCCTCGGCGTGCCGCTCACCCTGCAGCCCGGCGTAGGCCTGCTCCGGGTTGAGGCGCGCGAGCTGTGCGGCGGGTAATGAACGCCGCGCATGCCGCGCTGGAGGCGCGCCTGGGCGCGACCGCGCGGTGGCATACGGTGCCGCTGGAGCTGCTGGAGCTGGCGTTCACCGAGGGCACCGCGATGCACCACAGCGACGCCACTCGCTGCCACCTGGCCGCGCTGCGCGAGGCCGGCGTGAGCATCGCCATCGACGACTTCGGCATCGGCTACAGCAACCTCGACGCATTGCGCCAGATGCCGGCCAGCTGCCTGAAGATCGACAAGTCGCTGGTGTGCGGACTCGACACCAGCCGGCACGACGCGGCGGTGGTGCGCTCGATGGTGGCGCTGGCCCACGAGCTGGGTTTCCGCGTGGTGATGGAAGGGGTGGAACCGGGCGCGTGCTGGCCGCCGTGCGCGACATGGCCTGCGACGAAGTACCGGGCTTCCGCATCGCCCGTCCGCTGCCGGCGGCGGACGTGGCCGGCTGGCTGGCCGGCATGCATCCGCTGCGCCAGCGCAGCCGGCGGATCACCTGCGCGACTGAAGCATCGCAGCCCCGGCCAGCGCCACGCGGTGCTCGCGCCGAGCGGGCATGGTGGCGGCGCGCTACCATCGGCTTTCCCCGCCCCGGAGACGCCCATGTACCGCACCGCCCTCGCCCTGGTCCTGGCCGCTGCCGCCATGGCACCATCGCACGCCGCCGACGCCTCCGCCGCACAGGCGTTGGCGCAGCAGGCACTGCCACAGACCATCGCATGGCGGCACGACATCCACCAGCATCCGGAACTTAGCAACCGCGAGGTACGCACCTCGGCGCTGGTCGCGCGGGAACTGAAGCGGCTGGGGCTGGAGGTACACACCGGCATCGCGCACACCGGCGTGGTCGGCCTGCTCAAAGGCGACCTGCCTGGGCCACGGCTGGCGCTCCGTGCCGACATGGACGCGCTGCCGGTGACCGAGGAAGTGAACCTGCCGTTCGCCTCGAAGGCGAAGGGCGAGTACCGCGGCAAGACCGTCGGGGTGATGCACGCCTGCGGCCACGACGCGCATACCGCGATGCTGCTGGGCATGGCGCAGGCACTGAGCGGCATGAAGCATCGGCTGCACGGCTCGGTGCTGTTCGTGTTCCAGCCAGCCGAGGAAGGCGCACCGGCCGGCGAGGAGGGTGGCGCCGCGCTGATGCTCAAGCAGGGCTTGCTGCGCGATTTCAAACCCGACGCGATGTTCGGCATGCACGTGGTCAGCGCACTCAACGTGGGCACGGTGGCGGTGCGGTCGGGGCCGACGATGGCCGGCTCGGACTGGTTCCGCCTGGTGGTGCACGGCCGCCAGACCCACGGCGCGATGCCGTGGAACGGGGTCGATCCGATCGTCACCGCCGCCGAGATCATCAGCACCGCGCAGACCATCGTCAGCCGCAAGCTGGACATCGGCACGCTGCCGGCGGTGCTCAGCTTCGGCATCGTCGACGGCGGCTCGCGCTACAACATCGTGCCGGACAAGGTGGAACTGCAAGGCACGCTGCGCACGTTCGACGCCGGCATGCGCCAGCAGGCGATCGACAACCTCAAGGGCATCGCCGAACACCTCGCCGCCGCGAATGGCGCCACCGTCGAGACGCAGATCCCGCTCGGCGAGAGCAACCCGGTGCTGGTCAACGACCCCGCGCTGGCCGCAAGGGTAAAAGCCAGCATCGCCACGGCGATCGGCGCTGAGCACGTGATCGAGGCGAAGCCGTGGATGGCCTCGGAGGACTTCGCCTACTTCGCACAGAAAGTGCCGAGCGTGTATTTCTTCGTCGGCGCCACGCCAGTCGGTCAGGATGCCTCGAAGGCGCCGGTCAACCACTCGCCGAAATTCTTCCTCGACGAGGATGCGCTGAAGATCGGCATGGCCTCGATGCTGCAGGCCAGCCTGGATTACCTCGACGCGCCGGCCTCCTGAGGAGCGGCGCGCCGCGCCGGCCCAGTCTGCCGTCGCGGCCTACAGCGCGACGTCGCGACCCGGATGTGCCCGCTGAAAGCGGCGGTGGTGGATCAGCAGGCCGCTGAAGTAGACGAGGTAGTAACCCACCAGCAGGCCGATCACCAGCATGGTCAGCGGGCTGGCGGCATAACCCATCGGCGGCATCGTGCCGGTCGGGACCGCCGCCGACTGCTGCATTGACGGCCACACCACCAGCATCCGCCAAGCCAGCCGCCCCAGCAGCAGCGCGGTGAGCAGCGCGCCGATCCACGGGTTCGGCACGTAGCAGTCGCCCTTGACCGGATCGGTCTCGAAGCGGGTCAGGCGCAGCCCGAGCAGGCCCAGCGCCCCGCCGAGCAACACGCCGCCGGCGAGGCCCTCGGCCAATGCCATGTGGTGGAACCCGCTGAGTGCGAGCATGCCGCCGAGGAATGCGAACAGCGCGACGCGCAAGATCATCCGCTTGCGCCGGATCGGCTGGCGGCCGAACTGCCGGCTGACGCGGCGCCATACGATCCAGGCGAGGATCGGCAGCATCACGAGGTAGTTGGTCAGGTGCGCGGGCATGGCGCAGTCCGGTGGATGGGTCGGTGGTCAGGATAGTGCGGCAGCCCTGCGCGGGCGACTGACAGGGCCGGGATTCGGGATTCGCAAAAGCACGAAAGCACCGCTTACTGGCGGCTTTTGCTCTGCCAAATCCCGAATCCCCAGTCCCGAATCCCGGCCCAACGGGCCCTACTTCGCCTTGCCCTGGTTCGCCACTGCGGCCATCTTCGCCGCGATCGCCTCGGCGTCGCCGAGGTAGTAGCGCTTGAGCGGCTTCAGTTCGTCGTCGAACTCGTACACCAGCGGCACGCCATTGGGGATGTTCAGCTCGACGATCGCCTGGTCGGAAATGCCGTCCAGGTACTTCACCAGCGCGCGCAGCGAATTGCCGTGCGCGGCCACCAGCACGCGCTGGCCGGACTTGATCGCCGGCGCCAGCACCTCGTGCCAGTACGGCAGCACGCGGGCCACGGTGTCCTTCAGGCATTCGGTGTCGGGGATGTCCTTCGGGTCGAGCTTCGCGTAGCGCGGGTCATGCACCGATTCGTTCGCGGCGCGCTCCAGCGGCGGCGGCGGGATGTCGTAGCTGCGGCGCCAGATCTTCACCTGGTCCTCGCCGTACTTCGCCGCGGTCTCGGCCTTGTTGAGGCCGGTGAGGCCGCCGTAGTGGCGCTCGTTGAGGCGCCAGTCGGTGAGCACCGGAATCCACATCAGGTCCATCGCGTCCTGCACGCCCCACAGCGTGCGCACCGCGCGCTTGAGCACCGAGGTGTGCGCCACGTCGAAGTGGTAGCCGTCCTCGCGCAGCAGGCGGCCGGCCTCGCGCGCCTCGGCCATGCCCTGCTCGGTAAGGTCGACGTCGGCCCAGCCGCTGAAGCGGTTGTCGAGGTTCCACTGCGATTGGCCGTGGCGGATCAGAACGAGCTTGTGCATGGAAGGAGGCGTCCAACGATGAGATGCAAGGCTGCAATGGTGCCGGCCGCCCCCGGCAGCGTCAAATGCGCCCCCTGCCACAGGTCATGCGCAACCCTGCGCGCCGGCGGCGCATCCTAGCCTGGCCATTTCCCTGCAGGAGTAACGCCATGCGTCGATTCCCGACGATCCTCATCCTCGCCGCGCTCGCGCTGGGCCTCGGCCTGCCGCCGCAGGCCAGCGCACGCGACAACGACATCGACAAGGTCAACGGTTCAGTGCAGGTCGAGGCCGGCCAACAGGTCGGCGACGTCAGCACGGTCAACGGCGCGGTGCATATCGCCGGCGGCGCCAGCGTGCACGAGGCCAGCACCGTCAACGGCAAGGTCGAGCTGGGCGACAAGGCCCAGGCCACCAAGCTGGGCACGGTCAACGGCGCGATCAGCCTGGGCAGCGCCAGCCGGGTCAGCGGCGAGGTGAACGCGGTCAACGGCCGCATCCAGCTGGCCCGCGGCGCCGAGGTCGGCGGCCGGGTCGAGAACGTCAACGGCGCCATCGTGCTGGACGGCGCCCACGTCGCCGGCGGCATCGGCACGGTCAGCGGCGACATCACGGTGGGCGCGGACTCGCGCGTCGAGCGTGGCATCCTGGTCGACAAGCCGAACAACGGCTGGTTCCGCTGGGGCAGCGAGCGCAAGCCGGTGATCGTGATCGGCCCGCACGCGGTGGTGCAGGGCACGCTGGAATTCCGCCGCGAGGTGGTGCTGAAGGTCAGCGGCAGCGCGCAGATCGGCCCGGTGAAGGGCGCCACGGCGGAGAAGTTCAGCGGGGCCACGCCATAAGGGCTGGCGCTCCGTAGGCAATCGGCACCGATGGCGCCGATCTTCGGCGTCGGTTGCCGCTTAGAAGCTGTAGACCAGGTTGCTGGTGGTCAGCGTGTCGGTCTTCTTGGTGCCCGGCAGCACGTCGCTGTTGTGGCGTATCTGGAAGCCGACCTTCAGCGCCAGCTTGCGGGTCATGCTGACCGCCACGCCGGCGTCGTTCTGCAGGTAGGTGTTCTTCGAACCGGCTTCCATCAGGAAGGTGTCCTCGAATGCCGTGTTCTCGGTGAGCTTGTACTTGTAGTTGGTCAGGCCGCGGGCAACCATCTCGCTCTCGGTCGGCTGGCGCTCCTTCGTCACCACACCGCCGGTCACCACCTCGAGGTCGGCGGGACGGTAGCGCTTGTAGCCGGGGCCGATTTCGAACGACAGCTCGTTGCGCCCGTCCTTCAGCGCGATATAGCCGTAACCGAGCGAGACGATGCCCTGCCACAGGTTCGCGCCGAAATCATCGTGCTCATAGCGGGCGGCGCCGACGATGTAGCTGCGCGGGTCGAGCTTGAGACCGACCGAGGCGCCGCCGTCATAGCGGTTCGCGGTGGTGTTGAACTGCTTGAGAGTGTTGCCGTTGCTGTCCACGATGGTCTGCTGGCTCTTCGAGCGCAGCGCGTCGACGAAGAAACTGTTCTTCCACTGCTCGTTCTCCTGGCTGAGGCCGAGCTTGGCGTTGATGTTCTCCGAGCGCGAGTTGCCGGTGGAGGAGGCGAAGCCGAACTCGCCCGAACCGCTCCAGCCGCCGTTGTTGGCCGGGTTGGTGTCGGCGTCCTGGGCCTGGGCAGTGAAGCTCGCGCAAGCAGCCAGCAGCAAGCCGGCAATCAAGGTCTTTTTCATCGGGGGTGATCCGTTTTTGTTAAACATTAGTAAGACCGCTACCTTATCGGGACGGCTTGAATTTGCAATGAACGGCGCCGCCGCGTCATCCGAGCGGCCTCAGCCGTTGGCCGGCAACGCGCCGGCCAGCGCCGTCTCGTAGACGCGCTGCCGAGGATCAGCGGCATCCGCATGTCGCATGCGCCCGCTCCGCTCCATCCCCAGCGCCATGCCGAGCCGGATCCACAGGCCGTAGCCACCGATCGCCAGTACCCGCAGCAGGATCCGGGTGTAACCCGACGGCTGCGCGCCGTTCATGCCGGTGGCAGGCAGAGCGTCCGGGGCAGTTCGCGGATGGGCGGCATGAGGCGCCCAAGGGGCGTCGACGGCGACGGATGCGGCGACTTGCGGCCGCCACAGGCCGCCGCCATGCTACACAAGGCCTCTTTCCCACGATATGCCGACGCCCATGGATCGCTACGAACGCATACTGACCCTGCACCGGCTGCTGAAGTCGGCGCACTACCCGATTGCGCTGTCGCGCCTGCTCGGCGAGCTGGAGTGCTCGCGCGCCACGCTGTACCGCGACGTGGCCTTCCTGCGCGACGCGCTGGGCGCGCCGGTGGAAAGCGCCGGCATCGACCAGGCCGCGTTCCGCTACGAAGCCGGCGAGGGCGAGAAGTTCGAGTTGCCCGGGTTGTGGCTGACCTCCGACGAGCTGGCCGCGCTGCTGGCCCTGAACGAGCTGATCGGCCGTTCCGGCCCCGGCGTGCTGGCCGGCGCGCTGGCGCCGTTCAAGTCGCGCATCGAGGGCCTGCTGTCCAGCCACGACAACGGCAAGACGCTGCCGATCGAGCGGATCCGGGTGATCCCGTGGGGCGAGCGCAAGCTCGACCAGCAAGTGTTCCGCATCGTCGCCGGCGCGGTGCTGGAGCGCCGGCAGCTGCGCTTCCGCTACCGCGCACGCACCACCAACGCAGACAGCCGGCGCACGGTGTCGCCGCAGCGGCTGACCCACTACCGCGACAACTGGTACCTCGACGTGTGGGACCACGACCGCCAGGCATTGCGCAGCTTCGCGGTCGACCGCATCGCCGACGCGCAGGCGCTGGACACGCCCGCCACCGACGTGGCCGACGCCGAGCTCAATGAATTGCTCGCTTCCAGCTACGGCATCTTCGCCGGCAAGCCGAAGGCGTGGGCGACGATCCGCTTCTCGCAACATGCCGCGCGCTGGGTCGCCGACGAGCACTGGCATTCGCAGCAGAAGGGCGAGTGGCTGCCGGATGGCCGCTACGAGCTGAAGCTGCCGTACTCCAACTCGAAGGAACTGCTGATGGACGTGCTCAAGTACGGCCCGGACGCGGAAATCGTGGCGCCGCTGTCGCTGCGCGAGGAGATGAAGATCCTGCTGCAACTGGCGCTGGGCGGTTACCAGCAGGCACCGCGTTGAAGGGCGAGCCGATGACCGCCGCCGATGCCGGCGGCAGCGCGCCGGCGGCACGCAAGCCGACCGTGGCGCTGGCGCTCGGCGCCGGCGGCGCGAAAGGGCTGGCGCACATCGGCGTGATCGAGGAAATCGAGGCGCAGGGCTACGCGATCGTGGCGATCGCCGGCAGCTCGATGGGCGCGCTGATCGGCGGCATCCACGCGGCGGGCAAGCTCGACGTGTATCGCGACTGGGTCTGCGCGCTGGCCAAGCTCGACGTGCTGCGGCTGGTCGACTGGACGTTCTCCGGCGGCGGCCTGATCAAGGGAGAGAAAATCATCGAGACCATGCGCGGGCTGGTCGGCGACGCGCAGATCGAGGAACTGCCGCTGGCGTTCACCGCGGTGGCCACCGACATCGAGCGTGGCCGCGAGGTGTGGCTGACCAGCGGTGGCCTGTTCGACGCGATCCGCGCCTCGTTCGCGATCCCCACCGTGTTCCGCCCACATCTCATCGACGGCCGCCGGCTGGTCGACGGCGCCCTGCTCAACCCAGTGCCGGTGACCCCGCTGATCCGCGAAACCGCCGACTACCTGATCGCGGTCAGCGTGGACGGCCCGGCAGTGGCCGCCACACCGCCGGAACCGCCGATCCAGGCGCACCCTGCGGAAGAAGGCTACCGCCAGCGCATCGGTGAGTTCATCAGCCGGATGATCCCGCGCGGCGAAAGCCGTCCGCGCGAGCCGGGCACGCTGGAGCTGCTGACCCAGGCGATGGACCTGATGCAGGCCAACCTGTCGCGTCTGCGCCTGGCCGCATATGCGCCCGACCTGCTGATCCAGCTGCCGCACAACATGGCACTGGCCTACGAGTTCTACCGTGCGCGCGAACTGATCGAACTGGGCCGCGCCGAGGCGCGCGCGGCGCTGGCGAACTGGCCGCGCGCCGGCACGCCGCAACGCCAGGCCTGAGCCCGTCGCTCCATAGCGCGGCCCTCAGCGCGGGCCGTGCGTGTGCAGCCAGTTTTCCAGGTAGTCGCGCAGCACGAGGGCGCCGTTGTGCTCCTCGTCGTGGGCGCTGTAGATCAGGGTGACCTGGTGCCGCGCCGAGCGCTCGGCCAGCGGTTGCCAGTACTCGGCCAGGTCGTCCAGCTCGGCGGCATAGCGGTGACGAAAGCCGTCCCACAGCGCCGGATCGTGGCCGAACCATTTGCGCAGCGCCGTGGACGGCGCCAGCTCCTTGGCCCACTGGTTCAGCGGCACCTCTTCCTTCTTCATGCCGCGCGGCCACAGCCGCTCCACCAGCACGCGATAACCGTCGGACTTGGCCGACGGCTCGTAGGCGCGTTTCACAGCGATGTTCATGGAGTGCTCCCGACGGTTGCTTTTCAGCATACGCCGCCGGGGGCACCACGGCGCTGGTGAACACGATCCTCAGGTGCGCTGCCCGCACTCACCACAGAACTGGTCGCCGGGAATCAGCCGTGCGCCGCAACCCTTGCAGACCGGCGCTGTGCGTGCAGCGGTAGCTTGTGGCCGATGCTGCTCCACCTTCTGCTTGAGCTGATTGAAGCCGCCGCGCAACCGGCTTTCCGCCGTGGAGGCCAGGCCCGCATTGAGCGAATCGTAGACCATGATGTAGCCAAACAGATAGACCAACGCGAACAGCGCTACCACTACGGCGAACACGATGCCTACCGACACGCTGGCCGCACCTAACCCCTGCATGCTGGACATCAACATGTATTCCAGGCCGGCGCCGTATCCATAGTCGCCGAAACCGTGGCTGTACATCGACATGCTGGCGCCGGCCGACACCGCCAGCAGGGCAAGCACGAAGATCGCCACCGGCGCCACGATCAGCCACAGCAGCACGAAGTGCAACAATGCGTCGAGCGGGCGCTTGAGTACGATGTCCACCGCACGCCCAAGCGAGCCCAGCACGCCCTCGCCACGCCACACCGCCACCAGCAGAAGCGGCATACCGATGGCCAGCACGCCATAGCAAAACAGCAGCACGATGGCGCCGGGCCCGGCCAGCAGAAAGGCAAACAGCGGCCCGATGCCAGGAATCCTGCCGAGCAGAGCCAACAGATACAGCGCCACGAACACCAACAGCAGACCAAGCGCCAGCAAAAGCAGCGCCAGGAGCACGTTCAGCGTGGCCCCCAGCCCGCCGAAGAAGGCGGCGGCAAAACCGCGTCCCGGCCGTCCATCGGCCTGATCCACCAGCAGCAGGCCGGCGCCGTTGATCCCGGCAAGATAGACCAGCAAGGCGATCAGCATCAGCAACACGCCCACGATGACGCCCATCTTGGCCGCCAGCGCGCCCGCGGCAACCGCCAGGCCCAGGCCGATCACCACGCCACCAGCCAGCATCGCCAGCGCCTGCCAGTTATGCAGCGCTTCGTAACAGCGCATCAACAGGCCAATGTTACCCGTCGCTTTCTCGGTCATCTTCGTTCCCCCTGAATATGGCTATTGGGCGGCGTCGGCGTACTGGCGCCGCATGTGCTCGGTCAGCCCACGACCAGCATGGGCATCTCATTGGTACCGACCTGTTTGCCGTTCATCGAGAGCGAGGAGCGCACCACGTAGCGCCCATCCTTGATGCCCTTGGGCAAGTTGAAGCTGAAGTTGGTCCGGTACTCGCCCGTGCCATTGATGTCGGATGCCTGCTTGGTCACGGTGGAGAGCTGCTTGCCGTCCGGCGAGAACAACGTGAGCGTCTCGGCCAGCTGCGGTTGCACATCGCGCGTGCCGTTCAGCACCACCACGGTGGACTGCATCTCCACCGGCGAGCCGGTTTTCACCGTGCCGGATGGTTGCATGGAGCTTGCGTAGGACGACACCGTATTCGTCGCCGGCAAGCTGCCATGCTGGCGGGTGTAATCCGCCTCCACCGACTGCGCATCGCGCACCTTGCGTGCGTGATAGTTGTAAGCCATACAGGCCAACGCGCCGATACCCGCACCCACTGCGGCCCCCACCAGGTGTCCCTTGCCGTTGCCGAACAGTGCGCCAGCCAGCGCACCAACGGTGCCGGCCAGCACCGGGTTGCACGCGCCGGCTTGCTGGCCTTCGGCGCTTGCGCTCGCGCCATCCCGACTCTGCGTGCCGCCGTTGCTCACTGGCATCTGGGCGCAACCGGCTACCAACGCCAGCCCAAGGCTGGCGCCGAACAAGCTAAACGATTTGGCGCAAGGCATACGCGTATTCATGGCGATTCTCCCTTCACTGGATGGAAATGCTGTTCATGGCTTTCTGTTGGGCTTGTTCGGCCTCACGCAGCAACTTGTTGGCTCGGGCATCGCCCGGCTTCACTTCCAACGCTGCCTTGGCATTGGCAACGGCGGCGCTGTAGTTCTGCTCGGCGAAGGCTTGCTCTCCCTTGTGCACCAGCTTCGCCGCGATGTCGCGCATCGACGGTCCGGCCGCTGGAGCAGGCATGGGCGCCTGCACCTTCTGCGTGGGCAGCGGCGCCGCAGACGGCGGCGCGGAAACCGGCTCAGCGGCTGTCGAGGCCGGGGCAGGCGCTGCAACCACTGGCGCCGCCATGGGCGGCAGCGCAGGCGCGGCCGCAGGCGCAGGCGCAGGCGGAGCCTCGGCAACCGGCGGCACGACAGGCGCCGATGATGTCGCGACGGGTTCAGCGGGAGTTCCCGGCACCGCGACACTGTGGGCCGCGGCGGGCTGGGCCGCCTGCTCCGACGCCGCGCCACCGGAACCCATGAGTTTCCATGCCACCACGACACCGACACCCACCACCAGCACCACCGCCGCGGCGACGGCGTAGGTCTTGCTGCCACCGACGCGTACCTGGTTCGCCGCCGGCTTGCCAGCCCCGGGGGTAGCTGAGCGCACGGGAGACGTCGCAGCAGGTGAGGGCGCTACGCGGGACGTGACGACGGCCGGCGCAGGCGCCGCGGCGGGAACCGCGGCGGATACCGGAGCGGCTGCGGGCGCCAGTAAAGGCTCGACCTCGCGCGAAACGGGCTCCGCCTGCGCCAGCGGCTCGCCGCAGCTTTTGCAGAAGCGCGCGCCGGCGGGATGTGGGGCACCGCACTGCGGGCAAGCCATGCCCTTCAGTGCCACAACGGAAGGCGTGGGCGTGGGCGTGGGCGGGAGTGCGGGTGCGGGTGCGGGTGCGGGTGCGGGTGCGGGTGCGGGTGCGGGTGCGGGTGCGGGTGCCGGTGCGGGTGCTGAAGCAGCCGTTGCCGGCGCTCCGCAACCAGAACAGAAGCGTGCGCCGTTTCGATTGGTTCGATGGCACTGCGCGCACTCCCAGCCGGCGGCTGCCGGATTGGGTCCACCGGCCAGGTTGGCGCCGCAACCGCCACAGAATTTGCGGCCATCGGGATTGGCTAGCCCACAGGTCGGACACTGCATGAAGCGCTCTCCACAAGATGGATTCAATTCAAAGCAAGGGGCGACCGAGCCGCGCGGCGGTCTGGCGCCATGGCGGACAGGGGGCAAGAGATGGTGGCGTCAGGCAACGAGGATCCCGTGGCGAACGCCGCATGGCGGCGCACCGCGAATGCACGCCCTGCGGGTATGGCGTGGCGGATCGTGTCGTCATCCTTGAATCCCCTGTGATGCAGGCCCGTCGCGTCACGCAGCGTGCAGGCTTGGCTACCCGGCTAGCTTGCAGAAAAGTGCGGCGACAAACAAGACTGAATCCAGCATGACTATCCGCCTTGCGCTGCCTGCGCACCATCTCATCTCCGAACATTTCATGCCTACGAATACAACGCCGACAGTCGGCAACTCGATTTCCCCAATCCGTTCTACGCGGAAAACTGGTTCCTGGTCGCCGCCAACGTGATGCTGTCGGGTGGCGGAATCGACTTGTTGTTGCTCAGCCGCGGCCTGCGCAGCGTGCTTCCGTTGCTCCTTGGTATCGGCCTGTTGGTGGCGGGCTTGAATCAAGGCCGACGCGTACTGATGCAACTGTGTTTTTTCTTCGACCGCAGCCGACCCGCAGGGCTGGTCCCCGAGTTGACCACCGACGCCACCGGCCGCAAGGGGGGTCGGACGAGTTGAAAGAGACGCTGCGCCAGAACGCACCGTCCTCTTCCGAGCCACAGGGACCGTTGAACAACCTGCTGCGCGCCTGCATCCGCAACCTGATTTTCGCAGCGCGCCCCGTGCGGTTCATCGCCCAGCGGCAATTTCAGACCGCCATTGCCATCGTGGTGACGCTGCTCTCCTTCCTGGTGGCCTGGTTGGGCTTCGGCAACGGCAAGGCGGGACTGAATGGGCCTGTTCTATTTCGGCTTCAGCGTGCTGCTGCTTCTGCGCCCACTGGAAAGCGGCGTGGCTGCGCCAGCCAACGTAGGCATGCGCGGATTGATCGGACTGATCCTGGCGGTGATCTTCGTGCCGGTGCCGCTGCCCTTCGTCGCCTCCGGCCTGCCCAGCCTGGACTGGCTGTCGCAGAACGTGCAGACCCTGTTCCTGCTGCTGGCCGCGCTGTTTGGCGCAGACCTGTATTTCGTGGTGCTGATGCACCAGATGACCGGCCTGCCGCCCACCAACATGGCGCGCGAACAGACCAGCCTGTCGATGAACTGCCACCCCAAGCAACTGCTCGACGAGCTCGACCGCACCCTGCAGGACACCTGGGTGGAGCGCAGCCCCAACCGCCGCTACGCCAAGACCGTGCCGTTGATCGACAGCGGCGCCGATACCTTCGCCGCCGAACTGGTAGAGGAAAGCCAGCCCATGTCCGGCACCGGCCAGAACAGGGTGGAGCCGGGCGCGGCCTTCGTCATGCCGCGTTACCGCTTCATCGCCTGGCTGGACGTGGTGGGCGTGGCACTGATTGCGCTGGGCGTGGCCTGGCTGCTGGTGTTCGGCGCAAAGCTCCGCCCCGAGGTCGGGGACGTCCACCTGTTCTCCCTGCTCACCCTCGGCCTGGCCATGCTGGTGGTGGGCCACTACTGCCTGCGCGCCGGCCATGTTTTGTGGGGGCGCTTCGACTTCGTTTCGCGACTGGTATGGGTGGAGATGTAAGGCAACTACCAGTCGGCGCAGATGAACTTCGGCAAGAATGCGCAGCGCTTCATCGTTGACCTGCGTGGCGTGCCCGACTACGCGCGCCAGCTGGCCTTGCATCGGGTAGGCTTCGCGCAGGAGCAGAGCGTGATCGTGGCACCCACTTCGCGCACCGACATGCAGAAAAGCGCGGTGCTGGCGCGATGAACAGGCTGGGCGGGCAAGCCGATGCCGCCTTGCCACAGGCGATGATGCAGGCGATGCAAGGTGCAACCACGTCGCCGACACCATCACCTGCCATGACCACGCCGCCATACGGCTCGGGCTGCCAGACGCCGGTGTACGTCGCCGACCGCTTCTGCGGCAACTGTGGCCACGCGCTTGCCGGCGCCGGCTGACCGGTACATTCATGCCGCAGCAAGACGCGGCACACGCCCGGCGGGCGCGGCTCAGTTCTCCTGCACCTCGGTCACCTTGCCGCGGCGCATCAGCCACGCCACGCCGCGCAGGTCGGCCAGGCCCACCCACAGCCGATCCAGCATGCCGTACTTGGACACGCCGGCGGTGCGCGGGCGGTGGCCGACCGGCACGCTCTGGCTCTGGAAACCGGCGCGCTTGACCAGCGCCGGCAGGTAGCGGTGCATGTGGTCGAAGTAGGGCAGGCGCAGGAACACCTCGCGCTCGAACAGCTTCAGGCCGCAGCCGGTATCCGGGGTGGCGTCCCTGAGCATGCGCGAGCGCACCGCGTTGGCGATCTTCGAGGAGATCCGCTTGTTGAAACTGTCGCGGCGGGTAGTGCGCCAGCCGGCGAACAGCCGCGTTTCGGCCGGAGCCGCGGCGCGCGCGGCGAGCAGCTTCGGGATGTCGGCCGGGTCGTTCTGGCCGTCGCCGTCCAGCGTGGCGATCCACGGCGAAGCCGCCGCACGCACGCCGTTCCACACTGCCGTGCTTTGTCCGCTACGGGTGACATGGTGCAGCACGCGCAGCTCCGGGTGCAGCGCCTTCTGTGCGACGAGCACGGCGCGGCTGTCGTCGCTGGAGTCGTCGTCGACATAGACCACTTCGTAGTCGACCCGGCCGCGCAGTGCGGCGGCGATCTCGGCGAGCAGCGGCGGGATGTTGTCGCGTTCGTTGAACACGGGGACGACGACGGAGAGTTGCGGCATGGCGAGGCCTTTGCGTAGACGGGTGCCGCGATGCAACGGCAGGGGCGCATTTTAGTCCATGCGACGAGGGGGCGACTCCCCTCTCCCTTCGGGAGAGGGGCTGGGGGTGAGGGTTCGGGCGGAGCGAACCTTGCGCTTCGCCCGAACCCTCATCCGGCCTTCGGCCACCTTCTCCCAAAGGGAGAAGGGAACAAGCAGGACCGCATCGAAGCGGCAAACGGCAAGGCTCAGCGGATCTTGCCGAGGATGCCTTCCAGCTCGTCGTTGCTGTGGTAGTGGATCACCAGCTTGCCGTGGCCACCGCGGCCCTGGGCCAGCTCGACCCGGGTGGCCAGGCGTTCGGCCAGTTCGCGTTCCAGCGCGGCGACGTTGGGGTCGCGCGCGGCCGGATGCTTGGCCTTGCCCTTGGGCGTGGTCTGCGCGCGGCGCGCGGCCTCCTCCAGTTCGCGCACCGACCAACCGAGGGTGGAGGCCTGGCGCGCCAACGGCACGGCGATGGACTCGTCCAGGGTCAGCAGACAGCGGGCGTGGCCCATCTCCAGCTTGCCGTCGTCGAGCAGGCGCCGGATCGGCTCGGCCATCTCGGTGAGCCGCAGCATGTTCGACACTGACGCCCGCGAACGGCCGACCGCGTCGGCGGCCTGCTGGTGGGTGAGCTCGAAGTCGTCGATCAGCCGCTTCAGCGCGTCGGCTTCCTCCAGCGGGGTGAGGTCCTGGCGCTGGATGTTCTCGATCAGCGCCATCGCCGGCACCGCTGCCTCCGGCACCGCCTTCACCAGCGCCGGCAGTTCGCCCAGCTGGGCGCGCTGCGCGGCACGCCAGCGGCGTTCGCCGGCGATCAGCTCGTAGCTGTTCTTGCCGATCTCGCGCACCACCACCGGCTGGATCAGGCCCTGCGCCTTGATCGAGGCGGCCAGCTCGTCCAGTGCCTCGTCGTTCCAGTGCCGCCGCGGCTGGTACTTGCCGGGCTGGATCTGCTGGATCGGCAGCACGCGCAATTCGCCTTCCTGCGTCAACACCGACGGCGCGGCGTCACCGTCGCCGCCGAGCAGCGCGTCCAGCCCGCGCCCCAATCCACGTTTTTTTGCAGCTGCCATGCCTTAGTCCTGGTGGTTGGCGGCCGGCGCCTTGAGCGTCGGGCCGCTGTCGCCGTGCACGGGCGGTTCGATGTCGTCGACCGGGTCGACTGCGTGCGCGGCACCGCGCGGCAACCCGCGCTCGCGCCGGATCACCTCGCCGGCCAGGCCGATGTAGGCGATCGCGCCGCGCGAGCTGCGGTCGTACAGGTGGATCGGCTGGCCGTGGCTGGGCGCCTCGGCCAGGCGCACGTTGCGCGGGATGATCGAGCGCAGCACCTTGTCACCGAAGTGCTGGGTGAGCTGGGCAGAGACCTCGTTGCCGAGGTTGTTGCGCACGTCGTACATGGTGCGCAGCAGGCCGTCGATCTCCAGCTGAGGGTTCAGCCGGTGGCGCACCGCCTTGATCGTGTCGAGCAGGCTGGACAGGCCTTCCAGCGCGAAGTATTCGCACTGCACCGGGATCAGCACGCCGTCGGCGGCGGTCAGCGCGTTCAGGGTGAGCAGGTTCAACGAGGGTGGGCAGTCGATCAGGATGGTGTGGTATTCCGCCGCAATCTTCGCCAGCACCTCCTTCAGCCGGTGCTCGCGCGCCAGCGCGTCCATCAGCTTCAGCTCGGCCGCGGTGAGGTCGCCGTTGCCCGGCAGCAGGTCGTAGTGCGCTTCGGTGGGCACGATCGCCGCGGCGATCTCCACTTCCTCCAGCAGCACCTCGCAGCCGCTGGCCTTGATGTCGCGCTTGTTCACGCCCGAGGCCATGGTGGCATTGCCCTGCGGATCGAAGTCGACCAGCAATACCCTGCGCTTCGCCGCAGCCAGCGCCGCAGCGAGATTGACGGCAGTGGTGGTCTTGCCGACGCCGCCCTTCTGGTTGGCGACAGCGATGATGCGGGCCATGGGTGAATAGCTACAGTTCGCGAAGGACGGCTAGATTAGCATTGCTGTCGCAGCTTGCCTCCCGGGGACTTCGGCCTCAGGCACCGATCCGCGCCCCGCTGACGGCATCGAACAGGTGCAGCCGTTCGACCGCCAGGCCCAGCGCCAGCAGGCCGCCCGGCTCGGGCAGGGCGCGCGGCGCCACCCGCGCGACCAGCGGCTGCTCGCCGTAGCGCAGGTTCAGGAACACCTCGTTGCCGACCGGTTCGAGCACCTCCAGCCGGGCATGCAGGGCGGCCGCGCCGGCCTCCAGCGGCTGCAGATGTTCGGGGCGGATGCCCAGCACCACCTCGCGCCCGCGCCACGGCAGCCACGCCGCCGCCTGTGGCGGTTCGCCCAGCGCGATGGGGCCGTGGGCGGTGGCCAGGGTCCAGCCGCCTTCGCAGTGCAGGGTGCCGCGCAGCTGGTTCATCGCCGGGCTGCCGACGAAGCCGGCCACGAACAGGTTCGCGGGCTTGTCGTACAGCGCCATCGGCGTGTCGATCTGCTGGATCACCCCGCCGTCCAGCACCACGATGCGCTGGCCCAGGGTCATCGCCTCGATCTGGTCGTGGGTGACGTAGACCATGGTGGCGCCGAGCTGGCGATGCAGCCGCGCGATCTCCACCCGCATCGACAGGCGCAGCTTGGCATCCAGGTTGGACAGCGGCTCGTCGAGCAGGAACACCTTGGGCTCGCGCACCAGCGCCCGGCCCAGCGCCACGCGCTGGCGCTGGCCGCCGGACAGCGCGGCCGGGCGTGCGGTCAGGCGTGCCTCCAGCTCCAGCGTCTGCGCCGCCGCCGCCACCCGGCGGTCGATCTCGACCTGCTTGTGGCCGCGCAGTTTCAAACCGAAACCGAGGTTCTCGGCCACCGTCATGTGCGGATACAGCGCGTAGTTCTGGAACACCATCGCGATGTCGCGGTCCTTCGGCGCCACCGCGTTGACCACCCGGCCGTCGATGCTCAGCGTGCCGCCGCTGATCGACTCCAGCCCGGCGATCATGCGCAGCAGGGTGGTCTTGCCGCAGCCGGATGGGCCCACCAGCACCAGCAGCTCGCCGTCGGCGATCTCGAAGCTGGCGTCGGCCACGCCCACGTGGCCATTGGGGTAGACCTTGCGCAACTGGTCCAGACATACGGCAGCCATCGGCATCTCCGGTGCGGTTGGCCACGATGGCCGTCCCGCGCAGCATGCGCTGGTCTGCACTTCCGCGGGGCATTGGGCTATTCTGCCCGTGTAATCGTTTACATCAAGCCTTGCCCGAAGGATCGCCCATGCCCCGCCCCGGTTTTCGCTTCCCCGACGGCTTCCACTGGGGCGCCGCCACTTCCGCCTACCAGATCGAGGGCTCGCCGCTGGCCGACGGTGCCGGCCCCAGCATCTGGCAGCGCTTCGCGCACACGCCGGGGATGATGGCGAACGGCGACACCGGCGACGTCGCCTGCGACCACTACCGCCGCTATCGTGAAGACGTGCAGCTGATGAAGGCGCTGGGTCTGCAGGGCTACCGCTTCAGCATCAACTGGGCGCGCGTGCTGCCCGAAGGCACCGGCCGGGTCAATCCGAAAGGGCTGGATTTCTACTCGCGGCTGGTCGACGCATTGCTGGAGCAAGGCATCGCGCCGAACGCCACGCTGTTCCACTGGGACCTGCCGGCGGCGCTGGACGATCGCGGCGGCTGGCTCAACCGCGACAGCGCGCACTGGTTCGCCGAGTACGCCGAGGTGATGTTCAAGGCCCTGGACGACCGCGTGCCGCGCTGGTCCACGCTCAACGAACCCTGGGTGGTCACCGACGGCGGCTACCTGCACGGCGCGCTGGCGCCGGGCCATCGCAGCAAGTACGAGGCGCCGATCGCCGCGCACAACCTGATGCGCGCCAGCGGCGCCGGCATCCAGGCGTATCGCGCGCATGGAAAGAATGAGATCGGCGTGGTATTCAACATCGAGCCGAAGTACCCGCACTCGGACCGCGCCGAGGATCTGGCCGCCACCCGCCGCGCGCACGCCTACATGAACCAGCAGTTCGCCGACCCGGCGCTGCTGGGCAGCTACCCGCCCGAGCTGAAGGAGATCTTCGGCGACGCCTGGCCGGACTTCCCTGCCGACGATTTCAAACTGACGAAGCAGAAGGTCGACTTCGTCGGCATCAACTACTACACCCGCGCCGTGGTGAAGCACGACGCGAACCAGTACCCGCTGCAAGCCGCGCCGGTGCGCCAGCCCAACAAGACCTACACCGAGACCGGCTGGGAAGTGTTCGAGCAGGGCCTCACTGACACGCTGACCTGGTTCAGGGACCGCTACGGCGACATCCCGCTGTACATCACCGAAAACGGTTCTGCGTTCTACGATCCGCCGGTAGTCGAGGCCGAGGTGCTGCACGACCCGCTACGCACCAACTACCTGCGCAGGCACCTCAAGGCGCTGCACAAGGCGATCGAGGCGGGGGTGAACCTGAAGGGCTACTACGCCTGGTCGCTGCTGGACAACCTGGAGTGGTCGCTGGGTTTCTCCAAGCGCTTCGGCCTGTACCACGTCGACTTCACCACCCAGCAGCGCACGCCCAAGGCCACCGCGAAGCTGTATGCGCAGGTGATCGCAAGCAACGGCAGCGTGCTGGACGACTGAACGATCGCAAAGCTCCACCGCCCTGCTTTCGCTTCCCCTGCACAGCAGGGGAAGCTGCCCGGAGGGCCGATGGGGTGCTCTTGCTTTTCGTTGTAGAACCGCGCGGCTGCGCCCCCTTCCGCCTTCGGCACCTTCCCCCGCAAGCAGGGGAAGGGACATCGCTCACGCGGCGCGGCCGAGCTGCAGCAGGTGGCGCTCAGCCGGCAGCCCCGGCACCACCAGCTCATGCGTGCTGCGCACCACGAAGCCGGCCGGGATGCCCGGCAGTTCCTCGTCCGGCCGCTTGCCCTTCATCGCCAGCCAGACCCCGTCCGGCGCCAGCAGGTGGCCGCCCCAGCCAAGCATGTCGGCGAGGCTGGCGAACGCGCGCGCGGTGATGCAGTCGAACTGCCCTTCCACGTCTTCCACCCGCGATTGCAGCGCGCGCACGCCGTCCAGCTTCAGCGCGCGGATCGCCTCGCGCAGGAAGCGCACCTTCTTGCCGTTGGAATCGACCAGCAGGACCTTCCGTCCCGGCGCGGCAATCGCCAGCACGATGCCGGGCAGGCCGGGGCCGGTGCCGAGGTCGGCCAGGGTCCGGCCCTGCACGTACGGCAGGATCGCCAGCGAATCGAGCAGATGGCGGGTGACCATCTCCGCCGGGTCGCGCACCGCGGTGAGGTTGTAGGCCGCGTTCCAGCGCTCCAGCAAGGCCTGGTAGTCGAGCAGCCGCGACACCGCGTCGGCCGGCAGCGACAGGCCCAGCGCGGCGATGCCTTGTTCGAGTCGGGCCTGCAAGGCGTCGCGGGTGGTCATCGTGGCTGGCTCGGGAACGTGGGGGCGCAAAGTATCCGCGCGCCGCACGACCTTGCCAATGGCGCCAAAAAGAAGACCCGCCGAAGCGGGTCGAAGGCTTGCAAATCCCCTGCGGCGCGGGCGCTCTTGGTCGCCCTGGCGCGGTTCACCACTCAGGCCACGTCGAGCTCGACCCGGGTCACCATCATGCCGCGCTCGCGCAGCGCGCTGTTCAAGGACTGCTTCACTTTTGCGCCGAGGTCGTGGCGGTCCGCGTCCGGCTCGCGGCGCAGGGCTTCCTGCGCACCGCGGCGGATCAGCTGGTCGACCTGCTCGAACACCGGGTCGGCGCGCTCCGGCTCCAGCACCTGCCAGTACACCGTGCCGCGCACGTCCCGTGCGCCGGCCACCGGCTCCTCGAAGTGCAGGGTCTGTCCGGCAAGGTTGATCTTGTGCCCGACCCGATCCAGCAGCGGCAGCACCAGGTGCGTACCGGTCCCCAGCACCCGCACCAGCTTGCCGCGGCGATACAGGCTGTAGACCTGATCCGCCGGCACGTGCCTGACCGCACTGGCAGCCAGCACGGCGGGAATCACGAGCAACAAGGTCAGTAAAGTCATCATGGCGTGGAGAAACAATAGTTTGCCAACAGTTTCTTCATGGTCTCGGCAAGTTGAGGATACAGCCGCCTGACCCGGCGAAGATTAACCTTCATTTAACGACACAGGCAAATCTTTAACAACAGGCATGAACCCATGACTTGGCGACGCCATTCACAGAATCGGGAGATTCCTCCGGAGCCATGCCCAAATCGTGCCAACGAGCCGACTGCTGCGCCGCCACAACACGCGTTCCACAAGCCACCGGCGGCGCTACCGGTGATCCATCTGCGATGCAAACCTCGAACGCCCAAAAACTGCGGCGGCGCAGCAAAAAAATTCTGCTTTACAAGCACTTTACAAGGCGTCATGAAAACGTTTACGTTGGCGTCGCACTGCGGTTCTTGTCCTTCTCAGCGGACCCATCCAGGATGTCGGCAGCCACTATCAAAGATGTAGCGCGCGAGGCCAAGGTTTCCGTGGCCTCGGTGTCGCGTGCACTGAATGGGGGCGGCGGAGTGACTGCCGAGACCAGCCAGCGCATCCATGAAGCCGCGGAGCGTCTGCACTACGTGCCGCATGCCGCGGCGCGCATGCTGATCACCCGCCGCACCAACACGGTCGGCGCGCTGCTGCCGGACCTGCATGGCGAGTTCTTTTCCGAGCTGATCCGCGGCATCGACCTGGCCGCCCGGGCGCGCGGCCTGCACCTGCTGGTGTCCAGCTCTCACGATGGGGCCGAGGACGCCGCTACCGCGTTGCGCGCCATGCAGGGCCGCGTCGATGGCCTGCTGATCCTGTCCAACCACGTCGACGCCGCCTTCCTGCGCAGCAACCTGCCCACCGGCTTGCCGGCCGTGCTGCTCAACAGTGCCGTGAAGAGCCCGTCGTACGGCGTGCTCAACATCGACAACTACGGCGGTGCCTACGCGATGGTGCAGCACCTGCTCGACGCCGGCCACGCCGGGGTCACCTTCATCGCCGGCCCGGCCGACAATTTCGACGCGCAGCAGCGCGAACTCGGCTACCGCGCCGCGATGGCCAAACACGCGCCGCACGCGGCGCCGGACGTATTGCCCGGCGACTTCAGCGAAGAGGCCGGCTACCGCGCCGGGCGCCAGCTGCTGGCACGAACGCCGCGGCCGCATGCCGTGTTCGCCGCCAACGACATGATGGCGGTCGGCTGCCTGTCCGCGTTCAAGGAGGCCGGTGTGGACGTGCCGCGCGATACCGCGCTGGCCGGCTTCGACGACATCCCGATTGCGCGCTACGTCACCCCGTCGCTTTGCACGGTGCGCGTACGCATCGCCGACCTGGGCCGCAGCGCGCTCGAACAACTGGCGGCGCAGCTGGAGGACCCCAGGCACGCCACGCCATCCAGTCACACGCTCGCCTGCGAGATCGTCACCCGTGCCAGCTGCGGCGGCGGGCGACCCGCGGCGTCCCAAGACGCTTCATAGAACGCTGTTTTCAATTCGGGGAATCCGGTCATCCGGTATGGGAGGGAAAGCATGAACACACCAAAGCAACTCAGAAAGAAGCTGCTCGCAAGCCTGATCAACGCCACGGTAATCGCGGTGGCCAGTGCACCGATGGTCTCGTGGGCGCAGACTTCCGACGCCAACCTGCGCGGCAAGGCCGCGGCCAGCGCCACGATCACCGCGCGCAACGTCGCTACCGGCACCACCCGGCGCACCACCGCCGGCGCGGACGGCGGCTACACGCTGGTCGGCCTGCCGCCTGGCACCTACCAGGTGGACGCCGGGGCGGGCACCGCACGCACGGTCACCCTCACGGTCGCCTCGACCGCCACGCTGGACCTGACCGCGGCGGCGCCGGGCGCGTCGGCCGCGAATGCGACCACGCTTTCCGGCGTCACGGTCAGCGCGGCCACCCTGACGGAAGTGAAGACCTCCGAAGTCGGCGCGACGATCTCGCTGCAGCAGATCAACACCATCCCGCAGGCCTCGCGCAACTTCCTGGAGTTCGCCGACACCGTGCCCGGCATGGTGTTCAGCCTCGACTCCGCGGGCCATACCTCGCTGCGTGGCGGCGCGCAGAACAACAGCTCGGTCAACGTCTACATCGACGGCGTGGGCCAGAAGAGCTACGTCAAGGAAGGCGGCGTCAGCGGCCAGTTCGCCAGTCAGGGCAACCCGTTCCCGCAGCTGGCGATCGGCGAGTACAAGGTGATCACCTCGAACTACAAGGCCGAGTACGACCAGATCTCCAGCGCCGCGGTCACCGCCGACACCAAGTCCGGCACCAACGAGTTCCACGGCGAGGTGTTCGGCACCTACACCAGGGACTCGCTGCGCGCGCGCACTCCTTCGGAGAACGATGCGGGCAGGAAGACCTCGTCGCACGAGAAGGAATACGGCTTCGCCATCGGCGGCCCGATCATCCAGGACCAGATGCATTTCTTCTTCACCTACGAGGCGAAGAAGTTCGACACGCCGATCACGGTGACCCCGGGCGTCACCAACACGGCCGCGTTCCTGCCGGCCGGCGCCTCCGCGCAGCTGGGCCCGGCCGACCTGCCGTTCAACGAGGATCTTTATTTCGGCAAGATCGACTGGGAGCCGACCGACCGCGACCGCTTCGAGCTGAGCGCGCAGCTGCGCAAGGAAGGCCAGTACGACAACATCGGCAACCAGAGCGCCGCATCCGCCGGCATCGACGTGATCAACCGCGACACGCGCTTCGCGGCGCGCTGGCAGCACAGCGGCGATGCGTACTTCAACGAGCTCCTGTTCACCCACGAGAACGCCTACAACAACCCGACCCCGCTGCGCTTCGCCGACGGCGCGGCCTACACCTGGGCGCCGCAGCAGGACGCCACCATCCTGATCACCGGCTCGGCCAACGCGCTGGCGACGCAGAAGAAGGGCCAGAAGGGTCCCGCGATCCAGGACGACCTGACCTTCAACGACTTCCAGTGGCATGGCGACCACGTCATCAAGCTGGGCGTGAAGTACAAGAAGGTGGACCTGAACGCGCAGGACGCCGGCAACAGCAACCCGCAGTTCACCTACAACGTGGATCCGACCGGCACCGCGGCGACACCGTACAAGGTGTTCTTCCCGAACCCGGTACCCGGCCTGAGCCCGGTGGCCAAATCGAGCGACAAGCAGTTCGGCACCTATATCCAGGACGACTGGGCGGTCAACGACAAGCTCACGCTGAACCTCGGCGTGCGCTGGGACTACGAGAAGAACCCGTCCTACCTCAACTACGTCACGCCGGCCAACGTGATCGCCGCCTTCAACAGCCCGAACCCCGATCCGAGCGCACCGGCCGGGCAGACCTATGCCCAGGCCCTTGCGCTGGGTGGCGTGAACATCAACGACTACATCAGCACCGGCCACAACCGCAAGGCGTACAAGGGCGAGATCCAGCCGCGGCTGGGCTTCTCCTACGACCTCGACGCCGACCAGCAGCACGTGATCTTCGGCGGCGCCGGCCGCGCCTACGACCGCGACCTGTACGACTACCTGCAGCTGGAGCAGACCAAGTCCGCGTTACCGCAGCTCACCGTGTACTTCCAGGACCCGGCCACCGGGCTCTGCCACAACAACAGTTCGCCCTGCTTCGCCTGGGATCCGAAGTACCAGAACAACCTTGCCGCGCTGCAGGCGCTGGTTGCCTCCAGCAACACCGGGCAGGAAGTGGATGCGATCAACAACCACCTGAAGGCGCCGTATTCCGACCAGTTCAGCCTCGGCATGCGCAACCGGATCGGCGACTGGAACACCAGCGCCGCGATCACGCGCATCCTCAGCCACGACGGCTTTGCCTTCACCCTGGGCAACCGCTACCCGGACGGCGCGTTCTTCAAGAACGGCAGCCAGCCCTGGGGCAACGGCGTACCGGGTTTCGGGGGCCTGATCATCGGCAACAACGGCATCGCGACGCGCACCACCCAGCTGCTGCTGTCGGCCGACAAGCCGTACACGAAGGAAACCGGCTGGGGCGCCACCTTCGCCTACACCTACACGCGGGCGAAGCAGAACCGCGACATCAACGAACACTACTCGTTCGACGAGGCGACCATCCAGCAGTACCCGTTCGTCGTTTCCAACGCCGCCGCCAAGCACCGCTTCGTCGCCACCGGCGTGGTCGATATTCCGTGGGGCATCACCCTGTCGGCCAAGCTGACCCTGGCCACGCCGATCCCGTACAACGACATCGCCTGCTACGGCGTGACCTATCCCAACGGCAGCGGCTGCACGCCGATGGCGGCCACGCCGCGGGGCAACGGCAAGTTCCTGGTCGGCGGCAAGGCGTTCGGCTATCGCGACATCGACTTCCAGGCGACCAAGGATTTCGACCTCGGCCACGGCATCAAGCTGTACGGCCGCTTCGACGTGCTGAACGTGTTCAACTTCAGGAACTACACGGACATCTTGGTCAACTGGGGCTCCGGCGGCGTAGCAAACCCGAACCCCGCGATGTACAACCCGACCGGCAACATCACCTTCGTGCCGCGCACGCTGAAGCTCACGGTCGGCATGAAGTTCTGACGCCACATCGGATGGCATCGAGGCGACCATAGAGGCAGCACCGCAAAGCCCGCTCCCCTCGCGGGCTTTGCTTTTTCCACCCGACCCCGGCACAGGTTCTCATGACCGACCCGCGCATCAGGAACATCGTCATCGTCGGCGGCGGCACCGCCGGCTGGATGGCCGCCGCCGCTTTCGCCAAGGTGCTCGACACCGGCTGCTCGATCCGCCTGGTGGAGTCGGAGGAGATCGGCACGGTCGGCGTGGGCGAGGGCACCGTGCCGCACCTCAAGCTGTTCAACAACCTGCTCGGCATCGACGACGTCGAGTTCGTGCGCAACACCCAGGGCACGTTCAAGCTCGGCGTGCAGTTCAACGACTGGGGCCGGCTCGGCGACAGCTACGTGCACGGCTTCGGCACGATCGGCCACGACGTCGGCCTGCTGCCGTTCCACCAGTACTGGATCAAGGCGCGCCAGGCGGGCAAGGCGGACGAGATCGGCGCGTATTCGCTGAACACGGTGGCCGCGCCGCGCGGCCGCTTCATGCCGTCGGCCAGCGACGCGCCGCCGGGCTCGCCGCTGGCCAACGTCGCCTACGCCTACCACTTCGACGCCGGTCGCTACGCGCGCTTCCTGCGCGGCTACGCCGAGCAGCGCGGCGTGCGCCGCACCGAAGGCAAGGTGGCGCAGACCGTGCTGCGGGCAGACGACGGCTTCGTCGAGGCGATCGTGCTGGAAAACGGCGAGCGCATCGAGGGCGAGCTGTTCATCGACTGCTCCGGCTTCCGCGGCCTGCTGATCGAGCAGGCGCTGCACACCGGCTACCTCGATTTCAGCCACTGGCTGCCGTGCGACCGCGCGCTGGCGGTGGCCTGCGAGAAGGTCGGCCCGCCGACGCCGTACACCCGCGCGTCGGCACGACCGGCGGGCTGGCAGTGGCGCATCCCGCTGCAGCACCGCACCGGCAACGGCTACGTGTATTCCAGCGCCCACATCAGCGACGACGAGGCCGCCGCCACCCTGCTCGGCCACCTCGACGGCGTGCCGATGGGCGAGCCGCGGCTGCTGCGCTTCACCACCGGCGTGCGCCGGCAGGCCTGGAACCGCAACGTGGTTGCGCTGGGCCTGGCCGGCGGTTTCCTGGAGCCGCTGGAATCGACCAGCATCTACATGATCCAGTCCGGCATCGCGCGCCTGCTCAACCTGCTGCCGCGGCGCGACTTCAGCCCGCTGCTGATCGAACGCTACAACGCGCAGTCGCGCTTCGAGTATGAGCACATCCGCGATTTCCTGATCCTGCACTACCACGCCACCGAACGCGACGACACGCCGTTCTGGAACCAGTGCCGCACGATGTCGATCCCCCCGCAGCTGGCGGACAACATCCGCTTGTTCCGCGACAGCGGCCGCTTCTTCCGCGACGGCGAGGAGATGTTCGCGACCCCGAGCTGGGTGCAGGTGATGCTGGGCCAGCGCATCGCGCCGCAGAGCTACCACCCGCTGGTCGACCAGATGCCTGACGCGGAGCTGGCCGGGTTCATGGCCAGCGTCAGCCACGTGGTCGCCAGCTGCGTCGAGGTGATGCCGGCGCACCAGGCCTTCATCGATCGCTGCTGCACGGCGCCGGCCATGGTCGCCTGAGATACCCCACTCGGCGCCCCTGGATCGCACCGGGGGCCGCACCCGACACTCCCCCGCAAGAGAGAGCGTTTCAGCATGTCCAGATCCTTCCGTATCCTGCGCGCGATTGCCCTTACCGCCCTGCTGGCATTCGGCGCCGGCTGGCAGACACCCGCCACCGCGCGGCAACCAAACCTCGGCTACGCCGACCTGCCGGCCCGGCAACAGGCGCTGGTCGACGATCTCCAGCGGCGCAGCTTCGACTGGTTCTGGCAGAGCGGCAACCCGCAGAACGGGCTGCTGCCCGACTCCTGGCCGGGTCAGTCGTTCTCCTCGATCGCCGCGGTGGGCTTCGGGCTGACCGCCTACGGCATCGGCGTGGAGCGCCACTACATCACGCGCCAGCAGGCGGTCGAACGCACTCTGGCCACGCTGCGCTTCTTCGCCGATGCGCCGCAGAACGGCAGCGAGGACGACGCCAGCGGCTACCACGGTTTCTTCTACCACTTCCTCGACATGCACAGCGGCAAGCGCTTCGCGCGCTGGACCGAGCTGTCCAGCGTGGATACCACCCTGCTGCTCGGCGGTGTGCTGTTCGCGCAGTCGTACTACGACCGCGACACGCCGCAGGAAGCCGAGATCCGCCAGCTCGCCGACACCATCTACCGCCGCGTCGACTGGCCGTGGATGCAGCCGCGCAAGCCGCTGATCAGCATGGGCTGGACCCCGGGCGGCCAGTTCATCCCGTCCGACTGGAAGGGCTACAACGAGGGCATGCTGGTCTACCTCCTCGCGCTCGGCTCGCCGACCCACCCGGTCGGGCCGGAGGCGTGGACGGCGTGGCTGTCCACCAACCACCTGACCTGGGGCAGTTTCCAGGGCCAGACCTTCCTGAACTTCGCGCCGATGTTCGGTCACCAGTACAGCCAGAGCTGGGTCGACTTCCGCGGCATCCGCGACGCCTGGAGCCGCGAGCATGGCCTGGACTACTTCGAGAACAGCCGCCGCGCCACCTACGCGCAGCGCAGCTACGCGATCGCCAACCCGGGCCACTGGACCGGCTACGGCGCCAACGTATGGGGCCTCACCGCCAGCAACGGGCCCGGCGGCCTGGTCGTGAAGAGCGCCGAGGGCGAGCGCACGTTCCATGGCTATACCGCACGCGGCGTCGGACTCGACGACATTTCCGACGATGGCACCATCGCGCCGACCGCGGCGGCCGGTTCGATCGCGTTCGCACCGGAGCTCGTGATCCCCGCGCTGGCGACCATGCAGCAGCGCTACGGCAAGTACATCTACAACCAGTACGGCTTCGTCGACGCCTTCAACCTCAGCTTCCACACGCCCACCACGCTGCGCACCGGCAAACTGGTGCCCGGCGTGGGCTGGGTCGATACCCTGCAGCTGGGCATCGACCAGGGCCCGATCGTGCTGATGATCGAGAACTGGCGCAACGGCTTCGTATGGAAGGTCATGAAGAAAAATCCGTACATCCGCAAGGGGCTCGAGCGCGCCGGCTTCGAGGGCGGCTGGCTCGGCGCGGGGGCGGCGGAAAAATGAAGCCGGGCGCGCGAGCGCCACGGTCATGGCGCGGCCTGTGGCTGGCCGCGATCGCCGCGGGCGGCGTCCTGCTGGGCAGCTGCGCACCGGCGCCGCCGGGAACGCAGCTCACCTTCTGGACGATCGGCCGCGAGGGCGAGGCGATCATCAAGCTGCTGCCGGCGTTCGAGCGCGCGCACCCGGGCATCCAGGTGAAGGTGCAGCAGCTGCCGATGACCGCGGCGCACCAGAAACTGCTCACCGCGTTCGCCGGCGGTTCCACGCCAGACCTGAGCCAGCTCGGCAACACCTGGCTGCCCGAGCTGGCCGCGCTCGACGCACTGGAACCGCTGCAGGCACGGGTGGACCACTCGACCGTGATCCAGCCACACGACTACTTCGCCAGCATCTGGGCCACCAACGTGATCGACGGCACGTTGTACGGCGTGCCGTGGTACGTCGACACGCGACTGCTGTTCTATCGCAAGGATCTGCTCGAGGCCGCCGGCTTCGACGCGCCGCCGCGCAGCTGGGCCGAGTGGCGGCGCCAGCTCGCCGCGCTGAGCGACCCGGCGCGGCATCGCTACGGCATCCTGCTGCCGACCAACGAGTACGAGCAGCTGATGTCGCTGGCGCTGCAGCAGAGCGAACCGCTGCTGCGCGACGGCGACCGCTACGGCAACTTCGAGAGCGCCGGCTTCAAGCGCGCGCTCTCCTTCTACGTCGACACGTTCCGGCTGAAGCAGGCGCCGCCGATCAGCAACGTCGAGGCCGGCAACCCGTGGACGGAATTCGGCCGCGGCGTGTACGCGTTCTACCTGTCCGGGCCGTGGAACATCGGCGAGTTCCGCTCGCGCCTGCCCGCATCGCAGCAGGGCGACTGGGCCACCGCGCCGCTGCCCGGTCCCGACGGCGCCGGCATCGGCGCGGCCGGCGGCTCCAGCCTGGTGATCTTCCGCACGTCGAAGCACAAGGACGCCGCCTGGCAGCTGATCGAGTACCTGTCGCAGCCGGCGGTGCAGCAACGCTTCTACGAACTGCTCGGCGACCTGCCGCCGCGGCGCAGTTCGTGGCAGGGCGCAGCGCTGCGCGAGGATCCGAAGCTGCGCGCATTCCGCGAGCAGCTGGAACACGTGAAGCCGACCCCGCCGGTGCCGGAGTGGGAGCGCATCGTCAACGAGATGCAGCTGGTCGCCGCCGAGGCGGTCGCCGGCCGGCTGACGATCGACCAGGCCGCCGCCGAGATCGACCGGCGCACCGACGCCATCCTGGCCAAGCGCCGCTGGGTGCTCGACCACGCACGCGGGCGAGCGCGATGAATTCGCCGCGCAGCGCCTGGCTGTTCCTCGCCCCGGCACTCGTCGTGCTCGGCGTGTTCTTCCTGCTGCCGGTGCTGGCCGCGCTGGTGCTCAGCCTCACCGACTACGACCTCTACGCGCTGGCCGACATCCGCAACCTGCGCTTTGTCGGCCTCGGCAACTATTGGGAGCTGCTGCACCGGCCGCTGTTCTGGTCCGCGCTGGGCCACACGCTGTACTTCGTGGCGGCAGGCGTGCCGTTGTCGATGGGCGCCTCGCTGGGCGCGGCGATGCTGCTGAACTCGCCGCTGGCGCGCTGCAAGCCGCTGCTGCGCACCGCGCTGTTCGCGCCGGTGGTGACTACGGTGGTGGCGGTGGCGGTGATCTGGCGCTACCTGTTCAACACCAGGTACGGCATGGCGAACTACGTGCTCGGCCTGGTCGGCATTCAGCCGGTGGACTGGCTGGGCGACCCGCACTGGGCGATGCCGACGATCATCGCGTTCGCGGTGTGGAAGAACTTCGGCTACAACATGATCATCTTCCTGGCCGGGCTGCAGGCGATCCCGCCGGAGCTGTACGAGGCCGCGCGCATCGACGGCGCCTCAAGCTGGCGGCAGTTCCGCCACATCACCCTGCCGATGCTGAAACCCACCATGCTGATGGTCGCCATCCTCACCGTGTCGGGCTATTTCCAGCTGTTCGCCGAACCCTACGTGATGACCGAGGGCGGCCCGCTGCAGAGCACGGTGAGCGTGCTGTACCTGATGTACGACGAGGGCTTCAAGTGGTGGAACCTCGGCTCTGCCTCGGCGGTGGCGTTCCTGCTGTTCCTGGTCATGTTCGCGGTGACCGCGCTGATGCTGAGGCTGTCGCGGCGTGGAGAGGAAACGTGAACCCGCGGCTGGCGAAGGCGCTGGTCAACGGCCTGCTGATCGGCATGGCGGCGGTGGCGCTGTTCCCGCTGCTGTGGATGCTGTCGGTGTCGTTCATGGCGCCGGGCGAGGCCAGCGCGCTGCCACCGCCGCTGTTGCCGAAGCATCCGAGCGGGACGAATTACCGCGAGCTGTTCGTGCGCGCCGGCATGGGCCGCTACCTGCTTAACAGCGTGCTGGTGGCTGGCGCGATCACCGCGCTGTCGCTGGTCTTCAACCTGATGGCCGGCTACGCGTTCGCCAAGCTGCGCTTCGCCGGCCGCGAGCGGCTGTTCCAGGCGCTGCTCGGCGCGCTGGTGATCCCCGCCCAGGTGGCCATGCTGCCGCTGTTCCTGCTGCTGAAGTACCTCGGCCTGGTCAACAGCTACGCCGGCGTGATCGCGCCCGCGCTGGCCAGCGTGTTCGGCATCTTCCTGGTGCGCCAGTACGCGCGCGACATCCCCGACGAACTGCTGGAGGCGGCGCGCATCGACGGCGCCGGCGAGTGGCACATCTTTGCGCGGATCGTGCTGCCGCTGCTGAAGCCGATCATCGTGACGCTGGCGATCTTCAGCTTCCTCGCCGCGTGGAACGACTTCATGTGGCCGCTGATCGTGCTGACCGGGCAGGAGCACTACACGCTGCCGATCGGGCTGGCCTCGCTGGCACGCGAGCACGCGCAGGACAGCGAGCTGATGATGGCCGGCTCGGTGGTCACCGTGCTGCCGGTGCTGGCGCTGTTCCTGGCGCTGCAGCGCCATTACCTGCAGGGGCTGCTGCTGGGCAGCGTGAAGGGCTGAACCTGCTTCCATGAAGCAATGCGCTCCTTGCGTTTGCCTCCTCTCCCTCCGGGAGAGGATTGAGGTGAGGGTTCGCTCTCGCATCGTGGCCGATGCGAAGCGCTCCTCGATGAAAACGCAGAGCTCGAGTGCTCATATGCTGCCTTCAACAAAGCGGGCTTCGCCCAAACAGCGCTGGACACGGGGACCCTCACCCCAACCCTCTCCCGGAGGGAGAGGGGGCAATCGCGAGAGGCGCGTTGCTTTATTAGAACTTGCCGGCGCGGAAGTCGGCGATCGCCTGGTGGATCTGCTCGGGCGTGTTCATCACGAACGGGCCGTAGCGGGTGACCTGTTCGTTCAGCGGCTGGCCGGCGACCACCAGCAGGCGCGAGGGCTGGTCGCCGCCGGCCAGCTGCAGCTGCTCGCCCTCGGACAGCACGCCCAGCTCGCTGCGCTGCAACTGCTCGCCGCCGACCAGGGCCGACTCGCCGTCGAACACGTAGGCGAAGCCATGATGCCCAACCGGCAGCTCCAGGGTGTACTTCGCGCCCGGCTGCAGGCCGAAGTCCAGGTAGACCGGCGCGGTGACGATGCCCTCGACCGGGCCGGTGGCGCCAGCCAGCGTGCCGGCGATCACCTTCACCTCGACGCCCTCGGCCGGGCGCACCACGGGAATCCGCTCGGGGCCGATGTCCTGGTAGCGCGGCGCAATCATCTTGTCCTTCGCCGGCAGGTTCACCCACAGCTGGAAGCCCCACATCAGGCCGTTTTCCTGCTGCGGCATCTCCGAGTGCAGGATGCCGCGGCCGGCGGTCATCCACTGCACGCTGCCCGGGGTGAGGTCGCCGCGGTTGCCGTGGTTGTCGCCGTGCCGCATGTGCCCGGCCAGCATGTAGGTGACCGTCTCGAAGCCGCGATGCGGATGCTCGGGGAAGCCGGCGATGTAGTCGTTGGCGCTATCGGAGCGGAACTCGTCCAGCATCAGGAACGGATCGATCATGTCCAGTCCCGGCTGGCCGATGATCCGCTTCAGCTTCACGCCGGCGCCGTCGGACGTGTCCATGCCGCGGAAGCGGCGGGTAATGTGGCGATCGCTCATGGCGGGTCTCCGGTGAATGCAATGGCACCAAGATGATCGCGCGGAGCATGTTATCCAAGCGCCACGGCGGGAACGGATCGTTCCGCCGACACGACATTCCGCAAGGGCGAAGGGCGAGGGAAGAGGCGTGGGGAATGAGAGAAGGCCGGCACCGCCTTAGCTCTCACTCGCTCCCGCCTCAATGCACCCAGTGTCCGCTGCGCTGGCGCGGCGGGTTGCCGTCATCGCCGGCGGCGGGCTGCTGCTGGCGCACCATCGCTTCGACTTCCGCCTCGGTGGCCGGCTTGGCCAGCCAGTACTGGTTCACTGCGCCGAGCACGCCCGGCAGCTGGGCCAGGCATTCGTCGTATTCGTCATCGCTCAGCTTCTCGAACTCGGCGTCGGCGCTGAGAATGCCCTCGTCCACCGCCAGCGCCATCACCGGGCCGAGCAGTTCCATCAGCTGCGGGTCTTCGCCCAGCCGGCCTTCCCACAGCCCGGCGCGCAGGTCGATGCCGCGGCTGAAGCCTTCGCACCAGCCGGCGGCGGACAGCATCGGGCCGCCTTCCATCTCGACCTCGCCGAGGATCGGCTCGTAGGCGTCGACCTCGAGTTCGGCGATGATCGAATCGTTGAGCTTGGCCAGCAGCGCCAGCACCCGGTTGCCTTCGTCCTCGTCGGTGAACGGCTCGTGCAGCACCTCGGGCAGCCATTCGTCCGGCAGCACCAGCAGCGGGCCGACCGCCAGCGCCGAAAGCAGGCCGTGCACGCCGTCCAGCAACAGGTCGCCTTCGCCGGTGTGCGCGCGCAGGTAGCGGTCCAGCTCGTCCAGTTCGTTGTCGTCCAGCGAGCTGGGCCATTCGGTCTTCGAGGTCATTTCGGTCAGATATCCAGTTCCAGCGTCACCGGCGTGTGGTCGGAGGGGCGTTCCCAGCGGCGCGGCTCGCGGTCGATCGCCGCCGCGGTGGCGGCGGATTTCAGGGCTTCGCCGATCAGGATCAGGTCGATGCGCAGGCCCATGTTGCGGCGGAACGCGGCCTGCCGGTAGTCCCACCAGCTGTAGTGCCCGGCGTCGGACTGGAACAGCCGGAAGCTGTCGTGCAGGCCGAGCCCGGTGATCGCCTTCAGCGCGTCGCGCTCCGGCGGCGAGCACAGGATGTCCTCACCCCAGGCGACCGGATCGTAGACGTCGCGATCGTCCGGGCAGATGTTGAAGTCGCCCAGCACCACCAGCTTCGGGTGGCGTTCCAGCTCACTCGCCAGGAATTCACGCACCTTGGCCAGCCAATCCAGCTTGTACGCGTACTTCTCGTCGCCGACCGCCTTGCCGTTGACCACGTACAGGTCGACCACGCGCAGATCGCCGATGGTGGCGGCCAGGATGCGCCGCTGCGGATCGTCCAGGCCGGGGATGTCGGTGACCACGTCGGTGAGCTCGTCGCGGGCCAGGATGGCCACGCCGTTGTAGGTCTTCTGCCCCGAATACACCGCGCGATAGCCGGCCGCGGCCAGCTCGTCGCGCGGGAATTTCGCGTCCTCCAGCTTGGTTTCCTGCAGCGCCACCACGTCCGGCTGCGCCTCGGCCAGCCACTGGGTCAGCTGCGGCAGGCGCACCTTCAGCGAATTGACGTTCCACGAGGCGATCTTCATGGCGGCATTGTACGGGAAGCGCCGGCGGCCCCCTGCGGCGCGGGGGTGTGGCCGGGCGGCGGCACAAAGATGAACGGAAGCTGCGAAAAACCCCCGGAAGCGCGGATTCCAGTGTATGCTGCCCGAGCAAGAATCCGAGGAAACTCCTATTTTTGCTCCTATTGCGGCCGTGCCTTAGCGTATCGGACCGCAGACACATCCATGCTTCAAAGGTAAAGTTACATGTCGGATCGTCAGAGCGGTACAGTCAAGTGGTTCAACGACGCCAAGGGTTTTGGCTTCATCACCCCGGAAAGCGGTGATGACCTGTTCGTGCATTTCCGCGCGATCCAGGGCACGGGCTTCAAGTCCCTGCAGGAAGGTCAGCGCGTCACGTTCATCGTCACCAAGGGCCAGAAGGGCCTGCAGGCTGAGGAAGTGCAGGCGGCCTGAAGTCCACGGACTTCAACGCCTCGAAAAAGCCCGCTTCGGCGGGCTTTTTTGTGCCCGTGTAGGAGCCCGCTCGCGGGCGATGCTTTGAAAGCCGGGATTCGGGATTCGGGATTCGCAAGAGCAAAAGCATCGCCTGCGAGCGGGCTCCTACGCGGGATGTCGGTCAGCCCAGCCCATGGCTGCGCAGCAGCGCCTCCGGCTCGGGCTTGCGTCCGCGGAAGGCGACGAAGCTCTCCAGCGCCGGGCGGCTGGCGCCGACGGCGAGGAACTCGCGGCGGAAGCGCTCGCCGGTGGCGCGGTCGATCACGCTGCCGCGTTCGCCCGCACGCTCCTCGAACGCGCCGAACGCGTCGGCGCTGAGCAGCTCGGCCCACAGGTAGCTGTAGTAGCCGGCCGCGTAGCCGCCGGCGAAGATGTGGCTGAACGCGTGCGGGAAGCGCTGCCATGCCGGCGGGTGCAGCACCGCGACCTGCTTGCGCACCTCCTCCAGCACCGCCAGCGCGCGCGCGCCCTGGGCCGGGTCATACTCCAGGTGCAGCAGGAAATCGAACAGTGCGAATTCCAGCTGGCGCACCAGGAACAGGCCGGCGTGGAAGTGCCGCGCGGCCAGCATGCGTTCGAACAGCTCGTCCGGCAGCCGCTCGCCGGTCTGCCAGTGGCGCGCGAACAGGTCCAGCGCCTGGCGGTTCCAGCCGAAGTTCTCCATGAACTGGCTGGGCAGCTCCACTGCGTCCCACTCGACGCCATCGATGCCGCCGATCGAGGGCAGCGCGATCTCGGTGAGCAGGTGGTGCAGGCCGTGGCCGAATTCGTGGAACAGGGTCAGCACGTCGTCGTGGGTGAGCAGGGCCGGCTTGCCCTCGGTGGGCGGCGCGAAGTTGCAGGTGAGGAAGGCCACCGGCAACTGCCGCTGTTCGCCGTCGTCGAAGCGGGCGCGGCAGACGTCCATCCACGCGCCGCCGCGCTTGCCATTGCGTGCGTAGAGATCCACGTAGGCGCCGGCGAACACGCGGCCGCTCGCATCGCGTACGTCGTAGTAGCGCACTTCCGGATGCCACACGTCGATGCCCTCGCGCGGAGCGAGAGTGATGCCGTAGAGCTTCCCGGCGAGGCCGAACAGGCCGTCGATCACTGCCGGCAGCGGGAAGTACGGCTTCAGCTGTTCCTCGTCCAGCGCGTAGTCGCGCTGGCGCAGCTTCTCCGACGCGTAGCCGACGTCCCACGATTCGAGGTTGTCGAGCTTCAGCTCGGTACTGGCGAATTCGCGCAGCCGGGCCAGTTCGCGCTGCGCCACCGGCTTCGCGCGCGCCGCCAGGTCGTGCAGGAATTCCATCACCTCGGTCGGCGAGGCGGCCATCTTGGTCGCCAGCGACTCCTCCGCCGCGTTGGCGAAGCCGAGCAGCTGCGCGGCCTCGTGGCGCAACGCCATGATCCGCTCGATGCGCGCGCTGTTGTCGAACTTGCCCGCGTTCGGGCCCTGGTCGGAGGCGCGCGTCTGGTAGGCCCAATACACCCGCTCGCGCAGGCCGCGGTTGTCGGCATAGGTCAGCACCGCCTGCACGCTGGGCTGTTTCAGGGTGACCAGATAGCCGTCCAGACCCTGGTCCGCGGCGTACTGGCGCAGTACCGCGCGGCCGGATTCGGGGATGCCGGCGAGGTCGCGTTCGTCGGTGACGTGCTCGTGCCACGCCTCGCTGGCGTCGAGCACGGCGTTCGAGAATTCGGTGGAAAGCTTGCTCAGCTCCACCCCGATCGCGCGGAAGCGCGAACGCGCCGGTTCCTCCAGCGCCACGCCGGACAGCTTGAAGTCGCGCAGCGCATGTTCGACCAGCGCGCGCTCGGGCCGCGGCAACGCGGCGAAATCCGCCGCCTCGGCCAGCGCCTTCACCGCGGCGTACAGGTCGCGGTTCTGACCCAGCTCGATCGCGTGCTCGGTGAGCTTTTCCTCGGCCGGCCCGTAGACCTTGCGCAGTGCCTCGCTGTCGGCCACCGCGTGCAGATGCGACACCGGCGCCCAGGCCTGCGCCAGACGCTGCTCCAGCCGCTCCTGGGTCAGCATCACGTGGCCGAAGTCGTGCGGCGCGCCAGGTGCGGTCAGCGCGTCGATGCCGGCACGGTAGTCGGCGAGGATGGTGTCGACCGCCGGTTCGACGTGTTCGGGGCGGATCTGCGAGAACGCCGGCAGCGGGTCGGCGGCGAGCAGCGGGTTGTGGTCACTCATGGGCGCTCCTTGGCAGGCCGCCAGCGTGGCGAGCGCGCCGGCCGAAATCAAGCACGGCGGCGCGGTGCCGCTAGAATGGGCCGATGAATCCTCTGCGCAGTTTCAAGGGCATCGTGCCCCGCCTCGGCCAGCGCGTCCACGTCGACCCCGCCGCCAGCGTGATCGGCGACGTGGTGCTGGGCGACGATGCCTCGATCTGGCCCGGCGCGGTGCTGCGCGGCGACGTCAACCATATCCGCGTCGGCGCGAAGACCAGCATCCAGGACGGCGCCATCGTGCACGTCGCCCACGCCGGCCCATACGGGCCCGGCTACCCGTGCCTGATCGGCGAGGGCGTCACCGTCGGCCACGCCGCGGTGGTGCACGCCTGCACGATCGGCGACTACTGCCTGATCGGCATGCACGCCAGCGTGCTGGACGGCGCGGTGGTGATGAAGCACGGCTTCGTCGGTGCCGGTGCGCTGGTGCCGCCGGGCAAGGTGGTCGGCGAGGGCGAGCTGTGGCTGGGCAACCCGGCGAGGTTCGTGCGCCGGCTCGGCGAGCGCGAGATCGAGCAGCTGCACTACTCGGCCGACCACTACGTGCGGCTGAAGGACGCCTACCTGGCGTCCGCCTGACCGGGTATCACAGTGCACCGCGCGCCGCGTTCGCCTGGCGGATGCGCTCGGCTTCGGTTTCGTGCTGCCGCCGCTCGATGTTGCGTGCGGCGGAGAGCTTGCCGCCGAGCAGCGCCAGGGTGAAGTTGTTGCGGTCGAACTCGCGCAGCAGGTCGATCTCACGGCGCGCCTCGTCCAGGCCCTTCTGGTTGATGGTGCGCTCGATCTCCTCGGCGGCACGCGGGAACGATTCGCGCAGGGCCTCGTTGGCGGTGCGGTTGTCCGGTTCCAGCTGCAGCACGCTCAGGTAGAACTCGAACGCATTGCTGCCGGCCGGCGCGACCAGGCGTCCATCATGCATCGCGTCGCGGGCCAGGCCGAGCAAAATCGTGCTGCCGCTTTGCGCCCCGTCGCCCGGGGCGTCTGCCGGGTCGGCGGACGATGGAATAGCGGCGTCCGACGCGACGTTCGCGCTCGCCCGGCCGTAGCGGAAAATGCCGGCGGCCGCGGCCAGCAAGGCGAAACAGACCAGGGCAAGCATGTAGCGGTGCAATGCGGCGGAGGGGAAACGGAGCATGACACCTGCTGCACAAACGATGGCCGCGCACTGGAGCGCGTCGCCACCGACGCGCTCCCGGCGGTCCGGCCATCATCGCCGGGCCGTGTTGCAGCCGTGTGGCGGCCCGCCTCAACGCACCGACGTGGTCACCTCCAGCCGCGCCGGCCAGGCCAGCGCATGGCGGCGGTCGGCGCCGCCGCCGGCCCGGCAGAGCTTGTGAAGAAAACCACATCCTGTGGTTTTCTTCGATCGCGAGTCCGGTACACGCCCGGACTCGCTCACATGAAACAGTCACTGGCGTGACTGTTTCATGTTCGGCCATCGGGCAACCGCTCCTGCGTTGCCTCAACTCGGGCATCCATGCCCTCGCCATGCCCTCGCCGTGGCCGACCTGAGAGGTTGAAAAAATCACAACCTCTCAGGCGAATGCGCTCACGCGCCCTGCTGGCGTAGCGACTGGTACACCGGCTCGGTGTCCGGGCGCTGGCCATGCCACAGCTCGAACGCGTCGGCGGCGGTTTCCACCAGCATGCCGAGGCCGTCGAAGGCATGGCGCGCGCCGGCGGTTTTCGCCCAGGTCAGGAAGCTGGCGGCGGCCGGACCGTAGGACAGGTCATAGCACAGCGCGCGCGCGCCGATCAGCGAGAACGGCAGCTGCAGCGCCACACCGAGCACGCCGGCCGAGGTGGCGTTGACGATCAGGTCGTAGCTGCCGATGCTGGCCAGGTCTTCCCAGTAGCGCGTGTGCGCCCGCGCCGGATCGCCGATCGCGTCGGCCAGCATGTCGGCCGCCCCCGGCGAGCGGTTGACGATGGTCAGCGTCGCCACCCCGGCGTCCAGCAGGCTCCACGCCACGCCATGCGCGGCGCCGCCGGCGCCCAGCAGCAGCGCAGTGTGGCCGCGCAGGTCCACCTCGTGACGCTCGGCGAGGTCGCGCACCAGGCCATCGCCATCGGTGTTGTGTGCGGCCAGCCGGCCGTCGGCCAGCGGAGTCAGCACGTTGGCGCTGCCGGCGCGGGTGGCTGCCGCGCTGCGCTCGTCCGCCAGCGCGAAGGCGGCGGCCTTGTGCGGCAGGGTGACGTTGGCGCCGCGGCCGCCGTCGGCGAAGAACGCTCGCAGCGCCGCGGCAAACCCGGCCGGTTCCACGTCGATCGCGCGGTACGCAAGCTCGATGCCGAACTGCTGCGCGAATGTCTGGTGGATCGGCGGCGACAGCGAGTGACCAATCGGATGGCCGAACACGGCGAACTGGGTGGCTGGCATGAGGACTCCCGGCGGGTGGTTGCGCTCCATTCTACGTGGGCCGTCGCGCGGAAGGTCGCAACCGGTGAGATGGCGACGCGCCAGCCTGCACCCATTCCTCCCGACGAGACCACCGCCATGCGCACGCCAGCCCCGCCTTCCATCCGCCACCAGCGCCTGCTCGGCGCCACCCTGCTGTGGCTGCTCGCCGGCGGCGTGCTGCTGCTGAGTACGCTGGTGCCGGCGTACACCGAGGCGCTCGGCTGGACACCGGGGTTCTGGCTGCTCGGCGCGCCGCTGGTCGTGCTGCTGGCGCTGGAGCCTTCGCTGCCGCGGCAGCTGCTGGCGCTGTGCCGGCCGCGGCGGCGCATGGTCCGTAGCGCGGTCTGGCATTAGGAGCGCCCCACCCCGACCCTCCCCCGCGTTGCAGGGGAGGGAGCGAATCAACGTCAGTCGGCGGTGTCGCCCTGGCGCTTGCGCTCCATCCGGCGCAGGAACTCCCGCATGACGCGCAGGTACAGCTCCTCGCCGAGGTAGGCATCCTCGACCCCGGCGTCGATCGAGGGGTTGTCGTTCACCTCGATCACCACCGGCCGGTTGCCGACCTGCTTCAGGTCCACGCCGTACAGGCCGTCGCCGATCGGCTGGGTCGCCTTCAGCGCCAGCTTGACCACCGCCGCCGGCGCCTCCTTCAGCGCGATGGTCTCGAAGCCGCCGGATTTCGCCGTGCCCTTGGCGCCGTGGTTGTAGATCTGCCAGTGGCCGCGCGACATGTAGTACTTGCAGGCGTAGATCGGCTGGCGGTTGAGCACGCCGATGCGCCAGTCGAATTCGGTGTAGACGTATTCCTGCGCCAGCAGCAGTGCGCTGTGCTGGAACAGGCCGCTGGCCGCGTGCGCCAGCGCCTCCTCGTCCTCGACCTTGACCACGCCGCGCGAGAACGAGCCGTCCGGGATCTTCAGCACCAGCGGGAAGCCGAGCCGGGCCACCACTTCCTTCATGCCCTTGCTGTCGTCGCGGTAGAGAATTTCCGTACGAGGGACCGCCAGCTTGCGCGAGACCATCAGGTCGTTGAGGTAGATCTTGTTGGTGCAGCGCAGGATCGAGCTGGGGTCGTCGATCACCACCATGCCTTCCTTCTCGGCGCGGTGGGCGAAGCGGTAGGTGTGGTTGTCGGACGCGGTGGTCTCGCGGATGAACAGGCCGTCGTATTCAGCCAGCCGCTGGTAGTCGTTCTTGCCGATCGGGTCGACCTCGATGCCGAGTTCCCTGCCGGCGGCCACGAACGCCTTCAGCGCCTTCTTGTTCGACGGCGGCATCTGCTCCTTCGGGTCGACCAGCATCGCCAGGTCGTAGCGGTACTGGCGTCGCGCGCGCGGCTTGCGCCACAACTTGCGCGAGAAGCGGTCGAGCTCCTCGGCGAACGCGTCCTCCTGGGTGTCGACCAGGGTGTGCAGGCCGACCGGCTTGATCGAGCTGACCTGCCACACGCGGTCGCGCTCGAACTCGATGCGCAGCAGTGGGCAGGGGAACATTTCGAACACCTGCCGGGCCAGGTCCTGCAGCGCCGGATAGGCGGTCCCGCCGAAGTAGACCAGGGTGCCGAAGTCGGTGGTGTCGCGGCCGCCGGCCGGCAGGAAGTGGGTGAGCTTGGCGTTGAGGTCGTCGATATCCAGGCCGTACAGCGAGCGCCGGCGCAGGTCGTTCACCGTGCGCACCGACGGCATCACCTTGTGCCCGCGCGCCTCGGCCAGCAGCGAGACGTAATAGCCGGTGCCCAGGTACTTGTAGCTGCGGCACAGGTTGATCACGTGAGTGCGTTCGTCGTCGCCGCCGACCGGCGTGCGCAGGTAGTCCATCGCGCTCATCACGTCGACCGACGGGTAGTACGAACTCCAGTCCGAAGCTTTTTCGACAACGACGACCAGACGGGTCATGGCACCACTCGGGCGATACGGCGATGACGGGCGCCGCGCGCTAGCGTGACGGCTCTTGCAAAGCGCGCAGTTTGCGCACCGCGCCGGCCAGGCACAAGGGCGGTGCTGAAGCGGGGGTAAACCGCTGCCGCGCGCCGCCGGCTGCGGCTGCTACAGTCCGCGCGTGCCGACCCTGCCGCCACCGCTTCCACAGCCACCCCGCAACGCACCCGCCGGCGCCGCCGGTGTGCGCGTGCGGCGGTCGGTCACGACCGACCTCGACGCGCTGGTCGCGCTGGAACTGCGCAGCTTCGACGGCGACCGGCTGAGCCGCGCGCAATATCGCCGGCACCTGGACAGCGACTCCGCCTTGGTGCTGGTGGCCAGCGCCAATCACCACCTGCTCCTCGGCAGCGCCGTGCTGTTCTTCCGCAAGGGCAGCCGCATGGCGCGGCTGTACTCGCTGGCCACCGCGCCGGAAGCGCGCGGCCGGGGCGTCGGCACCGCGCTGCTGGCCGCGGTGGTCGACGCCGCGCGGCGCCGCGGCTCGCGCGCATTGAAACTGGAAGTACGCACCGACAACGCCGCCGCGATCCGCTTGTACGAACGCCACGGCTTCCGCCGCAGCGGCCGCTACGCGCACTACTACGAAGACGGCGCCGATGCCTGGCGCTATGAGCAGACGCTCGGCTGACCCACGCGACGGTGTGCCAGATCGGCCATACGCAGCCTGATGTACATCAGGTCGCGCATGGCTCGTCGCCGTCACAATGGGGGGAACGCCGGCGTCGTGGCTGGCCGGGACCGCGGCAATCGCACCGCGGTTTCCCGCGCGCCACGCGCGCCCGGCAAGCGGCAGCTGCCGACCGCTCCGGACCCACGCGCTCGTCCGGCGCCGATGGCGCGGCCGCTCCCGCAACGGAATCCCGATGGCCGCCACCGCGCAAGCACAACCGAACATTGCCCTGGTCAAATACTGGGGCAAACGCGACACGAGCTTGAACCTGCCGGCCACCGGCTCCTTGTCGGTCACCCTGGACGCGCTGTGGACGCGCACCCGGGTCGAGTTCGATGCGTCGCTGCGGCATGACGAGCTGCGCCTGAACGGGGTGGAAGACCCGGCAACGCTGGCCCGGGCCAGCGCCTGCCTGGATCTGCTGCGGCGGCGCGCCGGCACCGCGCAGCGCGCGCGGATCGACACGCGCAACAATTTTCCCACCGCGGCGGGACTGGCTTCCTCTGCATCCGGCTTCGCGGCGCTGGTGGTGGCGGCCGATGCCGCACTCGGCCTCGCGCTGGACCGCCAGACTCTGTCCTTGCTGGCCCGGCAGGGCTCGGGTTCGGCGGCGCGCTCGCTGTTCGGCGGGTTCGTCAGCATGGCCGCCGGCCAGCGCGCCGACGGCGCGGACGCGGTCGCGCAACCCCTGCTCGACGCCGCCGCATGGCCGCTGGCGGTGGTCGTCGCGGTGACCTCGGATCGCCGCAAGCACGTCGGCTCGGGCACCGGCATGGAGCGCAGCCGCCGCACGTCGCCGTTCTACCCGGCGTGGGTGGACGGCGCGGCGGCGGACCTGGCGGCCGCGCAGCGCGCGGTACAGGCGCGCGACTTCGCCGCGCTGGCCGAGCTGAGCGAGCACAACTGCCTGAAGATGCATGCGGTGATGCAGTCCAGCCGGCCGCCGCTGCTGTACTGGAACGGCGCCACCGTCGACTGCATGCAGCGCATTCGCGCCTTGCGCGAGGACGCGGGCGAGCAGGTCTTCTTCACGGTCGATGCCGGCGCCCAGGTGAAGGCGATCTGCACGCCGGACGCGGCGCCCCGGGTCGCCGCCGCGCTGGCCGAGCTGCCCGGCGTCACACAACTGCTGAGCAGCCGGCTGGGCGAAGGTGCACGGCGGCTCGACGACAGCGAGGCGCCCTGATGCGCGTGCTGGCTTCGGCGCCGGGCAAGCTGGTGATCGCCGGTGAATACGCGGTGCTGGAGGGCGCTCCCGCGCTGGTCCTGGCGATCGATCGCCGGGCACGCGTGGTGCTGGAAGACACCGACGGCAGCGGTTACGAGATCACGGCGCCCGGGCTCGGCATCGATGCCGCGCACGGCCGGCTGGATGCGGCCGGACGGATCATCTGGCCGGCGCTGGATGCGGCGGCGAGCGCATCGCTGCGGCTGGTCGGCGCCATTCTGGAAACGCTCGGTGCGGAGGACCGGCCGCCGCCGTTCCGCGCCAGCCTGGACACCCGCGCGTTCCACGCCGGCGGCGATGGCCGGCGGAAGCTCGGCCTGGGTTCCAGCGCGGCGCTGACGGTGGCGCTGGCCAGTGCGATCCGTGCGCTGGGCCGGCGCGCTGCGCCGTCCCTCGACACGCTGCTCGCGGCGCACCGCCGGGCGCAGGGCGGCCACGGCAGCGGGCTGGACGTCGCCGCCAGCCTGACCGGCGGCCTGCTGCTCTATCGGCTGCACGACGGGCAGCCACGGATCGCGCCGGCGACATGGCCGCACGGACTGGAGTGGTGCTGCGTGTGGTCCGGCCGGCCGGCCTCGACCGGCGTCTTCCTGCAGCGGCTGGCCGCCTGGCGCGCGCAGGCGCCGGCGCGCCACGCCGCGGCGATGCGCGAGCTCGGCGACTGCGCCACGGCGGCCGCCGGTGCGGCCAGCGCCGCCGCGCTGCTCGAGGCGGTGTCCGCTTGCGCCCAGGCGCTGGATCGCCTGGGCGCGGCCAGCGGCCTGGACATTTTCAGCCCCGAGCACCGCGCACTGGCCACGCTGGCAGCGCGCCTGGGGGTTGCCTACAAGACCTGCGGCGCCGGCGGCGGCGACATCGGCATCGCGCTGGCCACCGACGCCGCGCGCCTGCAAGCCTTCCGGCAGGCCGCCAGCGCCGCCGGCTTTCCCGTGCTCGAGCTACGCCCGGCCGTTGCCGCCAGCGTGCAGGTGCACTGATTCAACCGACCTATCCAGGAAAACCCACGTGGACTCGTTACCCGCAACCGGGCAGGCCGACTCGCCTGCCGCAACCCAGGCCGACGACACGCCGCGCGATCACGCGACGAGTGCGCCCGACCATCCCGCCCGCCTGCCCGGCTTCCATCGACTGGCGGTGACCGAGCGGCTGCAGCTGCTGCGCAGCCGCGGGCTGCTGACGCAAGCCGACCACCGCGCGCTGACCAGCGGCGCGCAGCGGCTGGAGCCGGCGCAGGCCGACAAGATGATCGAGAACGTCATCGGCGTGATGGGGCTGCCGGTGGGGCTGGGCCTGAACTTCCTGATCAACGGCAAGGACTACGTGGTGCCGCTGGTGGTCGAGGAGCCGTCGATCGTGGCCGCGCTGAGCGCCGCCGCCAAACTGGTGCGCGGCAGCGGCGGCTTCACCACCGCGAGCACCCGCCCCTTGCTGATCGGCCAGGTCCAGCTGACCGGCCTGGCCCACTCGGGCAAGGCGCGCACGGCCTTGCTGCAGCGGCGTGACGAGATCATCAACCTGGCCAACAGCCTGCACCCGAACATGGTCGCACGCGGCGGCGGCGTGGCGGACGTCGAGGTACTGATCCACGCCGCGCCGGACGGCGGCCCCGACATGGTGGTGCTGCACCTGCTGGTCGATACCTGCGACGCGATGGGCGCCAACCTGGTCAACACCATGTGCGAGGGCGTGGCCCCACTGGCGGAGGCGATCACCGGCGGCAAGACCTGCCTGCGCATCCTGTCCAACCTGACCGACCGCGCGCTGGTGCGCGCCAGCGCGGTGATCCCGACGCATGCGCTGGCGGGCAAGGGCCACGATGGCGGGCAGGTGCGCGACGGCATCATCCTGGCCAACGATCTGGCCCGGGTCGACCCGTACCGCGCCGCGACCCACAACAAGGGCATCATGAACGGCGTGGACGCGGTGGCGCTGGCCACCGGCAACGACTGGCGCGCACTGGAGGCGGCGGTGCACGCCTATGCCGCGCGCGGCCGGGGTTATCGCGCGCTGACCCGCTGGTCGCGCAACGCGCAGGGCGACCTGGTCGGCAGCATCGAGTTGCCGCTCAAGGTCGGCACCGTGGGCGGTTCGCTGCAGGCGAACCCGATGGTGGCGATCAACCACCGCCTGCTGGGTTCGCCCGGCGCGCGCGAGCTGGCCGAGGTGATGGCGGCCGTCGGCCTGGCGCAGAACTTCTCTGCCCTGCGTGCGCTGGTCACCGACGGTATCCAGCAGGGCCACATGACCCTGCACGCGCGCAGCGTGGCGCTGGCGGCCGGCGCCACGCCGGAGATGTTCGATCAGGTGGTGGAACGCCTGCTGGCCGATGGCGAAATCAAGCTGTGGAAGGCGCAACTGATCGTGGCCGAGCTGGGCGGGCAGGCGGCGCCGGGGCAAGCGGCCCGCGGCAACCGGCGGACCGGCACGCAGGAATGGGCGGCCGGCCACGGCAAGGTGATCCTGCTCGGCGAACACGCCGTGGTGTACGGCCGCCACGCGATCGCCGCGCCATTGCCGCTGGCGATCCGCGCGCACGTGGAGGACGCGCGCGACGGCACCACGCTGCTGATCCCGCGCTGGGGCGTCGAGCAGCGACTGCAGCAGCCGGCGCGGCCGGGTTCCTTCCTGCAGTCCCTGACCTTGCTGCTGGAGCGCCTCGGCCTGGCTCGGCGCGCGCTGCGCATCCAGGTGGTGCCGGAGATGCCCCGAGCGATGGGCCTGGGCGGCTCGGCGGCGCTGGCGGTGGCGGTGATCCGCGCACTCGATCGGCACTGCGCGCTGGGTCTCGACGACGCCAGCGTCTGCGCGCTCGCCTTCGAGTGCGAGAAGATCGCCCACGGCACGCCCTCGGGCATCGACAATACGGTCGCCACCCACGGCCAGGCGCTGCTGTACCGGCGTGGCGAGCCGGCGACGATCCGCCCGCTCGCGCTGAAACAGCCGCTGCCACTGGTGATCGGCCTGAGCGGCAGCGAGAGCCTGACCGCCCGGATGGTGGCGCGCGTACGCCAGGCGTGGCTGCAGCATCCGGCGCGGTACGAGCGCATCTTCGACGAAATCGACGTGCTGACCCGGCACGCGCTCGACGCGCTGGAAGCGCACGACCTGGGCGAGCTCGGCGAACTGATGAACATCTGCCAGGGCCAGCTGAACGCGCTGCAGGTGTCCAGCCGCGAGATCGAGGAACTGGTCCAGCTGGCGCGCGAGCACGGCGCCGCGGGCGCCAAGTTGACCGGCGGCGGTGGTGGCGGCGCGGTAATTGCGCTGTGCCCCGATGGCGGTGCGCGCGTGGCCCGGGCGATGCGCGACGCCGGCTACCAGGCGCTGGAGGTGTCCTTTGGCTGACGCGTCGCTACGCCACCCCACGGTCTCCTCCGAAGCCGAGCAGCTGATCCTGGTCGACGCCGACGATCGCACGGTCGGCTACGCCAGCAAGGCGGCCGCCCACGATGGTCGCGGCCAGCGCCATCGCGCCTTCTCGCTGTTCATCTTCAACGGGCACGGCGAGCTGCTGTTGCAGCAGCGCAGCCGCGGCAAACGACTGTGGCCCGGTTACTGGGCCAACAGCTGCTGCAGCCACCCGCGCCGGGGCGAAAGCATGGAGCAGGCCACCGAACGGCGCCTGCAGCAGGAGTTGGGCATGCGCTGTCCGCTGCGCTACCTGTTCAAGTTCGAATACCAGGCCGATTACCGCGGGCTCGGCGCCGAACATGAATTGTGCTGGGTCTACGCCGGCACCTGCACGCAGCCGGTGCGCGCCAATGCCACGGAGGTCGAGGCCTGGCGCTTCGTGGCGCCGGCCGCACTCGATCGCGAGATCGCCCGCGACCCGGAGCGCTTCACGCCGTGGCTGAAGCTCGAATGGGCGCAACTGCGCCGCGATCCGGCGCTGTCGGCCTGCCTCAGCCCCCCAGCGGGTGGCTGATTTTCTCCGCGGTCGCGGCATCCGGCCGCGCCACCAGCGCACCGGTGCGCATCAGGCTCACTGCGTAGTGCCCGCCATCGACCAGCGGCAGGAACGCACCGCTGCCGTAGACGGTGTCGATCTCCGGCACCCAGCGCGGGTACTGCTTTTGCAGGTTGAGCAGGTCGAACGCGCCGGCTTCGCCGAAGCCGATCACCGTGCGCGGTGCCGCGGCTTCCTGCGCGGGATCATCGTAGCGGCCGGACAGCCGGTCGAGCCGGTACAGCGGCGGTACGCCGGCCAGCAGGGCCGGCAGTTTCCACTTCAGCACGATCGCCTCGACGCGCCAGGCGTCGCCGGCCAGCCGCAGCTGGCGCGTGCTGCCGTCGGGCCAGCTGAGGGTGAGCGCCCAGCGTTGCGGTGACAGGATGCGCGCGTCGATCTCGACCACCGGCGCTTCTTCGCCGAGCAGTCGATAGCCGCGCAGGGCGAGTCCGGCACCGGCCAGCAGCAGGGTCAGCGCGAAGGCGCTCACGCACAGCAGCGCACGCCAGCTGGCAGCCAGATGCCGGCCATCCTGCAGGCGCTGGCGCAGCGCCACCAGCTGCACCAGGGTGATCAATGCAAACACCGCCGCCAGCACCAGCAGCACGGTCATCGGCATGCGCAGCAGCGCGCTCCAGTCCATCGTCATCACCTCGTTGCCGCGTCGTGCACTTCGTATGCGCATCATAACGGGCGATGCCGCGGCCGACCCGTCGCGCCTCGCTATACTGCCTCCGTCTTCAGGAATCCCGACCATGCGCCGATCCTTCTTGCTGCTGCCGTTCTGCCTCGCCATCGCCACGCTTGCCGGCTGCGGCAACAAGGGGCCGCTGGTGCTGCCGTCGCGTCAACCCGCGGCGGCATCGACCACGGTGAAACCGGCGGTGCCCGCGGTGCCGGCCAGCGTCGTTGACCCGGCGGCCGGCCAGCACTGAGCGGCGGCCGTCCATGCAATTGCGCTTCTGGAAGATGCACGGCATCGGCAACGACTTCGTCGTGCTGGATTGCCGCCACGGCGGCTTTTCGCTGGACGCGGCGCAGATCCGTGCGTTGGCCGACCGTCATACCGGGGTGGGCTTCGACCAGCTGCTGAGCATCGAGCCGGCGCGCAACCCGGCCTGCGCGTTCTACTACGGCATCTGGAACGCCGACGGTTCGCCGTCCGGCCAGTGCGGCAACGGCGTGCGCTGCGTGGCGGCGTGGCTGCATCGTGCCGGTGCGCTGGCGATCGGCCAGGACGTGATGATCGAGAGCCCGTCCGGCCCGGTGACGGTACGCCCGCTCGGCGCCAACCAGGTCACCGTGGACATGGGCGAGCCGGTGTTCGAACCCGCGCGGATTCCGTTCGCGGCCGACGCCGTGGCCGACCGCTACGCGATCGACCTGGCCGGCGAGACGTTGGACATCGGCGCGGTGTCGATGGGCAACCCGCATGCGGTGGTGGCGGTGGACGACCTCGCCGACCCCGCGCTGCAGCGGCTCGGCCCTCTGCTGACGAAACATCCGCGCTTCACGCAGGGCGCCAACGCCGGCTTCGTGCAACGGCTGGATCGCAGCCACCTGCGCCTGCGCGTGCACGAACGCGGCGCCGGCTGGACCCTGGCCTGCGGCACCGGCGCCTGCGCCGCGATGGCGGTACTGCGCCGGCGCGGCGAGGTCGACGACGCGGTGGCGGTCGAGCTGCCCGGCGGCACGCTGCGCATCGACTGGGCTGGCCCCGGCCACACGCTGTGGATGACCGGCCCGGCGGCGTTCGCGTTCGAGGGCGAGTGGCCGGTTCCGGCCGTCGACTGACGCCACGGTTGAAGCGCGCCCGCGTCCATCGCACACTCCGGCCGGATGGCGCGCTTCCTTCGCGCGCTCCGCAACGCTTCGAGGATTCTCGCGCATGACTGCCACCCTGCTTGATGACGCCACCCAGGCCCGCGTGGTGGCCGCCTACCTGAAGCACCATCCGGAATTCCTCAGCGAATACCCGGAGCTGGCCGCCAGGCTGACCATGCCGCGTGGACAGGGTGCAGTGTCGTCGCTGGCGGTGTACCAGTTGCAGAGCCTGCGCGACAAGAACGCTGAACTCGAACGCCAGCTGGCCGAGCTGATCGCGATCGCCGCCGAGAACGAGAAGCTGATGGAGCGCGTGCACGCGCTCACCGTGGCGCTGCTGCGCGCGAACACGATGGAGGTCACCGCACGCACGGTGGTCGCCAAGCTCAGCGCGGATTTCCACACCGAGCAGGTGCGCCTGCTGCTGTTCGGCGACGAGCCGCGGCTACCGCGCGCGGACTGGCTGCAGCAGATTCCCGGCGGCGTCGCCGCACTGCCTGAGTTCAGCGAGTTCCTGCAGAAGAACGAGCCGGTTTCCGGTCGCCTGTCCGCCGAGAAGCTCGAACGGCTGTTCGGCGTCGACGCCGGGCAGATCCGCTCGGTCGCGATGATGCGCCTGGGCGACTGCGGCATCCTGGCGATCGGCAGCGCCAACCCGGACCGCTTCCAGCCCGGCATGGGCACGCTGTTCCTGAAGATGATCTCGGCCACCATCACCGCCGCGCTGGCCCGCTCGCGGGATGTTTCCTGAGCCGGCCATGCCCCCCGCACAACAGGTCGAGCAGTGGCTGGCCCGCCTCGCCGGCGAGCGGCATGCCTCGCCGCACACGCTGGCCGGCTACCGCCGCGACCTGGCCAAGCTGCTGCGCTTCATGCAGCAACAGCAGCTGGCCGCGTTCGATGCGCTGGACGCGAACCGGATGCGCACGTTCATCGCCGGCGAGCATCGCGCCGGGCTGGCGCCGAAGAGCCTGCAGCGCCTGCTGTCCTCCTGCCGCAGCCTGTTCCGCCAGCTCACCCGCGAAGGCCGGCTGACAAATGATCCGCTGCTCGGCGTACGCGGCCCGAAGGTGCGCCGCAAGCTGCCGCAGGTGCTCGACGTGGACGAGGCCACCGCGCTGGTCGAGACCGACAGCGGCGGCCAGCTCGCCGTGCGCGATCGCGCGATGCTGGAGCTGTTCTATTCCAGCGGACTGCGCCTGTCCGAACTGGTCGGCCTGCACTGGCTCGACCTCAACCTCGACGACGGCGAGGTACGCGTGCTCGGCAAAGGCAGCAAGACCCGCATCGTGCCGGTCGGCCGCCACGCCGTCGCCGCGCTGCGCGCGCTCGGCGCGGCCGAGGGCATGCCGGCGGACGGCCCGGTATTCCGCGGTCGCGGCGGTGCGCCGATCAATCCGCGCACGGTGCAGCTGCGCATGAACAAGCTGGCACTGCAGCAAGGCATCCCGAAGCACATCCACCCGCACCTGCTGCGCCACACCTTCGCCAGCCACATGCTGGAGTCCTCCGGTGACCTGCGCGCGGTGCAGGAACTGCTCGGCCACGCCGACATCGCCACCACTCAGATCTATACCCATCTGGATTTCCAGCACCTGGCGAAGGTGTATGACGCCGCGCATCCGCGGGCCAAACGCAAGCCGTGACGCCCGACGCTCCCTCCCCTGCTTGCAGGGGAGGGCTGGGGTGGGGTGCTCTTGATCTGAAGGTCAAAAGCCTTACCCCCTCCCAACCTCCCCCTGCACGCAGGGGGAGGAGCAGAAGCTCGACATTGAAGCGTTCCCTCTGCGGCCCCATCTCATCCGCTCAAACATCTTCTTGCGGAGCCCCCATGGAATCCTTCCACGCCACCACCATCGTCTGCGTGCGCCGCGGTGGCCGCGTCGTGATCGGCAGCGACGGCCAGGTCACGCTGGGCAACACGGTGATGAAGGGCAACGCGCGCAAGGTGCGCCGGCTGGGCAAGGCGGGCGAGGTGGTGGCCGGGTTTGCCGGCGCCACTGCCGACGCCTTCACCCTGTTCGAGCTGTTCGAGCAGAAGCTCGAGAGGCACAACAACAACCTCACCCGCGCCGCGGTGGAGATGGCCAAGGAATGGCGCACCGACCGCCGCTTCGGCCGGCTCGAGGCGATGCTGGCGGTGGCCGACCGGGAAACCTCGCTGCTCATCTCCGGCAACGGCGACGTGGTGGAACCCGAACACGGCCTGATCGCGATCGGCTCCGGCGGCCCGTTCGCCCAGTCCGCCGCGATGGCCCTGCTGGAAAACACCGAACTGGACGCGCGCACCATCGTCGAGAAGGCATTGAAGATCGCCGGCGACATCTGCATCTACACCAACCACAACGTGTCGATCGAAGAACTGTAAGCCGCCTCGACCCCACATCGTCATTCCGGCGAAGGCCGGAATCCAGCGCCTATCACGGCAACGACGCTGGATCCCGGCTTTCGCCGGGATGACGGCTGAAAAACCCTCTTTCCGGTGATCTCATGTCTGAATTGACCCCCCGCGAAATCGTCAACGAACTCGACCGCTACATCATCGGCCAGCACGACGCCAAGCGCGCGGTGGCGGTGGCGCTGCGCAGCCGCTGGCGGCGCATGCAGCTGCCGGCGGAGATGCGCAACGAGGTCACCCCGAAGAACATCCTGATGATCGGCCCCACCGGCGTGGGCAAGACCGAGATCGCACGGCGCCTGGCCACGCTGGCCAACGCGCCGTTCGTCAAGGTCGAGGCAACCAAGTTCACCGAGGTGGGCTACGTGGGCAAGGACGTGGAGTCGATCATCCGCGATCTCGCCGACGTGGCCTACAAGCTGACCCGCGAGCAGGCGGCCAAGCGCGTGCGCAGCCAGGCCGAGGACCGCGCCGAGGACCGCATCCTCGACGCGCTGCTGCCGCGCCGGCAGACGCCGACCGACTGGAGCCACGACCCCGCGCCGACGACCGACAGCGACACCCGCCAGAAGCTGCGCAAGCAGCTGCGCGAGGGCGCGCTGGACGAGCGCGAGATCGAGCTGGATTTCGCCATGAACGTGGGCGTGGAGATCATGTCGCCGCCGGGCATGGAGGAGATGGGCGCGCAGCTGCGCCAGATGTTCCAGAACATCGGCGGCGCCAAGACGCAGAGCCGCAAGCTGGCGATCAAGCTGGCGCGGCCGCTCTTGATCGACGAGGAGGCCGGCAAGCTGCTCAACGACGAGGAGGTGCGCGCGCAAGCGGTGGAGGCGGCCGAGCAGAACGGCATCGTGTTCATCGACGAGATCGACAAGGTGGCCCAGCGCTCCGACCACGGCCATGCCGGAGTCAGTCGAGAGGGCGTGCAGCGCGACCTGCTGCCGCTGGTGGAAGGCTCCACCGTATCGACCAAGTACGGTCCGCTGAAGACCGACCACATGCTGTTCATCGCCTCCGGTGCGTTCTCGCTGGCCAAGCCGTCGGACCTGATCCCCGAGCTGCAGGGCCGCCTGCCGATCCGGGTGGAGTTGAGCGCACTGTCGGTGGATGACTTCAAGCGCATCCTGCGCGAGCCGCACAACGCGCTGACCAAGCAGTACGTGGCCCTGCTCGGCACCGAGGGCGTCACCATCGAGTTCACCGACTCGGGCATCGACCGGCTGGCCGAAGTCGCGTTCCAGGTGAACGAGCGCACCGAGAACATCGGCGCCCGCCGCCTGCATACCGTGATGGAGCGTCTGCTGGAGAAGATTTCCTATGAGGCTGCGGACAAATCCGGCGAAAAGTACCTCATCGACGCCGAACATGTGGATAAAAGCCTGGGCGGCCTGGCCAAGGACGAAGACCTCAGTCGCTACATCCTCTGAACAAGCGGGTCAGGCCGATCTGCTAAAATGAGCATTGTGAACAACGTTATTGAACTGAAGAACACCGGCCAGCGCGCCCAGTTGCGCGAGGCGCAGCAGAAACAGACGCTGGTGCGGTTGTGGCGCGAGGAGCTTGAGCACGGCAGCTTCTGCGGCTACGTGGGCGGGGTAGGGCGCGAATTCTTCCTGCTCTGGGTGGTCGGCGACGGCATCAGCTACGACGGCATGTACGTGATGCGCCACCGCGACGTCACCGAACTGGAAGCTCCGGACAAACATCACGCCTTCATGCAGAAGGCGCTGGCGCTGAAGCAGATCCTGCCGCGCATGCCGCGCGGCTTCCCGTTGGACAGCATCCGCGAGGTGATCCAGGCCGCCGGCGCGCAGGCGCCGGTGATCGGCGTGCACGTGGACAGCGAGGACGAGGACGAGGTCTGCTACATCGGCCGCCTGATCGATGTCGAGGAAGACGGCTTCAACCTGCAGGAACTGAGCCCCGACGCGGAATGGATGCGCGAGCCCTCGTTCTTCTCCTGGGACGAGGTCTCCACCGTCAGCATCGAGGACAGCTACGCGCAGTCCCTGCTCGCCGTGGCCGGCCCCGCGCCGGCCCTGCTGCCCGGCGACACCGGCATCGGTCGCGTCCCGTCGCCTTGACTGAGTTCTGCTCCCTCCCCTGCAAAGCAGGGGAGGGTCGGGGTGGGGTTGCTCTTCGCTTCCTCTTTCGCGAAACCATCGCGGCTGCAACCACGCCTGCCAGCCACAGCGGTTAAGCTCTCCCTCCGTCGTGAAACCGGCGCAGAGGAGCAACCAATGACGCGCATCGTCGTCGTGGGCAGCATCAATATGGACCTGGTCACCCAGGCGCCGCGCTTCGTCGGCCCCGGCGAGACCATCCTCGGCGACCGCTTCCTCACCGTGCCCGGCGGCAAGGGCGCCAACCAGGCAGTGGCTGCGGCGCGGCTGGGCGCCGAGGTGGCGCTGGTCGGCGCACTCGGCCGTGACGCGTTCGGCGACCTGCTGCATGCCGGCCTCGTCGCCGAACGTGTCGGCCTGGATCACATCGCGCGCCTCGACCACAGCGCCAGCGGCACCGCCTCGATCACCGTCGCCGGCGGCGAGAACCAGATCATCGTGGTGCCGGCCGCGAACGCCCTCGTCACATCCGCGCAGGTCGAAGCGGCGCAGTCGCTGATCGGGCGCGCCGATGCCGTGCTGGTGCAGATGGAGATCCCGCTGGACACGGTGGAAGCCACCCTGCGCCTGGGCCACCGCCTCGGCGTGCCGGTGATCCTCAACCCCGCTCCTGCGCAGAAACTGCCGACCGACTGGCTGCAACTCCCCCGCTACGTCACCCCGAACCAGCACGAACTGGCCATCCTGCTTGGCGCCGATCCGCACGAGGATTTCCGTGATCTGATGCGGCGCTCGCCCTGCCCCGTGGTACTCACCCGCGGCGGCGAAGGCGCGTGGTACCGCGACGGGGGCAAGCCCGTCCACCAGCACGGCTTCAGCGTCGAGGTGGTCGACAGCACCGGCGCCGGCGACACCTTCAACGCCGCGCTGGCGGTGTTCCTGCACGAAGGCCTGCCCGCCGCGGTGCGTAAGGCCTGCGCCGCCGCCGCGCTGTCGGTCACCCGGCTCGGCGCCCAGGGCGGCATGCCCAGCCTGCGCGAGATGAATGCTTTCCTCGCGCAGCAGGGCGATTGATCACTTGCCGATGCAGAAGCTGGAGAAGATGGCCCCGAGCAGATCGTCGCTGCTGTAGGCGCCGGTGATCTCGCCCAGCGCGTGCTGGGCCTGGCGCAGGTCCTCGGCGGCGAGTTCGCCGGCGCGACTGGTGGCAAGCACGGCAGCAGCGTGGGCGAGATGAGCGCGCACGCTTTCCAGGGCGACCACATGGCGGCGACGCGCGCTGAAGGCGCCTTCGCCGACGCTGGCACCGGCGAGTTGCTTCAAATGTTCGCGCACGGCGTCCAGGCCTTCGCCGGTTTTCGCCGAGGCCCACAGCCAGCGGATGCCGTCGCGGGTCTCCGCGTGCGGCGCGGCGTGGGCGAGGTCGATCTTGTTGATGAGCACGAGGCGTTCGGCGCCGGCGGGCAGGACGTCGAGCAGGGCGAGGTCGGCGGCGGCGTGGGCCGCGTCGGTGACCAGCAGCGCGGCGTCGGCGCGGGCGAGCTCCCCATGCGCGCGGCGCACGCCTTCGCGTTCGACTTCATCTTCCGTCTCGCGCAAGCCGGCAGTGTCGGCCAGTTCCAGCGCGATGCCATCGAGGCTCAAGGTTTCGCGCAGCACGTCGCGGGTAGTGCCGGGAATCGCGGTGACGATGGCGCGCTCGCTGCCGGCCAGTGTGTTCAGCAGGCTGGACTTGCCGGCGTTGGGGCGGCCCACGATGGCCACCTTGAGGCCGTCGTTCAAGCGTACGCCGCGTTGCGCTTCGCGCAGCAGCTCGGTCAGTTCGGCGCGCAGGTTGTCGAGTTGGACGGTGATGGCCGGGTCGGCGAGGAAGTCGATTTCCTCCTCGGGGAAGTCGATCGCCGCCTCGATATGCACGCGCAACGCGATCAGCGATTGCAGCAAGGCATCGACCTTGCGCGAGAACACGCCTTCCATCGACCGCAGCGCGGCGCGCGCGCCGGCCTGCGAGCGGGCCGCGATCAGGTCGGCGACCGCTTCGGCCTGGGCCAGGTCGAGCTTGCCGTTCAGGAACGCGCGTTCGGTGAATTCGCCGGGACGCGCCAGCCGCGCGCCGAGCTCGCACACGCGGCGCAGCAGCGCATCGAGCAGCACCTGGCTGCCATGGCTCTGCAGTTCCAGCACGTGTTCCCCGGTGTACGACGCCGGCGCAGGGAAATGCAGCAACAGGCCATGGTCGATCAGCTCACCCACGCCGTCGTGGAACGCGGCGAAGTGCGCGTGACGTGGCTGCGGCGCACGGCCGAGCAGGGCCCGCGCGATCGCCGGTACCGCCGGCCCGGACACGCGCAGCACCCCCACGCCGGCGGCGCCCGGTGCGCTGGCGATAGCGGCGATGGTGTCGGCAGGCTGGCTCATGCGCGGTGACGAACGTGGTCGGTGAATCGGACATCAAGGCCTAAGGAGCGCACTCTGTCCACAAGGGACTTCCTTCGGTCGTGCGCGATGCTCTGATGTTGAACGGAGCCAAGAGCATCGCGCACGACCGAAGGAAGTCCCTTGTGGACAGGGTGCGCTCCTACACCCAGTCGCGCGGCTGCAGGTAATCGGTAAGCTTCGCCTCGGCGGAGCCGGCTTCCGGCTGGTACGCGTACTCGAAGCGCACGCGCGGCGGCAGGCTCATCAGGATCGACTCGGTGCGCCCGCCCGACTGCAGGCCGAACAGCGTGCCGCGGTCGTAGACCAGGTTGAACTCCACGTAGCGGCCGCGCCGGTACAGCTGGAACTCGCGCTCGCGCTCGCCGTACGGTGAGGCCTTGCGGCGTTCGACGATCGGCAGATAGGCATCGAGAAAACCCTGGCCCACGTCGCGGGTGAAGGCGAAGCAGCGTTCGAAGCCGCCTTCGTTGAGGTCGTCGTAGAACAGCCCGCCCACACCGCGCGTCTCGTCGCGGTGCTTGAGGTAGAAGTATTCGTCGCACCACTGCTTGTAGCGCGGATAGACATCCGCGCCGTACGGGGCGCACAGCTCGCGCGCCACCGCATGCCAGTGCCGTACGTCCTCGTCCACCGGGTAGAACGGGGTGAGATCGAAACCGCCGCCGAACCACCACACCGGCTCCACGCCTTCCTTGTGCGCTTCGAAATAGCGCACGTTGGCGTGGGTGGTGGGCACGTGCGGGTTCTTCGGGTGCAGCACCAGCGACACGCCGGTGGCGATGAAGCTGCCGCCGGCCAGCTCGGGCCGGTGCGCGGTGGCGCTGGGCGGCAGCGGGTGGCCGTGCACGCGCGAGAAATTCACCCCGGCCTGCTCGAACACCGCGCCGTCGCGCAGCACGCGGGTGCGCCCGCCGCCGCCGGCCTCGCGCGTCCACGCGTCCTCGGTGAACCGCGCGCCGCCATCGGCCTGCTCGATCGCAGTGCAGATGCGGTCCTGCAGTTCGCGCAGGAAGATTTCGGCCTGGTTGGCTTGCTCGCTCATCGTCTGGCGTCGTCGGTTCGGTGCGGCGAGCTTAGCAAGGCGAGCGCTGCGGTGGATGCGACGTGGCGTCGCGCGGAAACGATGATGGCCCCGCGCAGGGCCGTCGTCATCGCGGATGGCCAGGAAATCAGCCGCCCAGCGAAGCCATCGGCATCGATTCGGCGCCGGCGGAAATCAACTGCAGATCCCGGCCGATGTCGCCACTGACGCATCCAGTTCATGTAGCCGGTGTGGATCAGGCGGGTGCCGTCCTTCTTCACCTTGTACTTGAGGTTGGTGCTGTCGACATAGCTGATCTTGACCTGGTGCGTGTCGAAGGCGACGTGGCTCTTCGCCTGGTAATCGTTGCCGTTCAGCGCCGCGTCGATGCCGTCGGCATGCTCGGCGGTAACGACCCAGGTACGACCGACCAGCGCGCCGTTGACCGCCTTGCTCACCTGCACCGCGGTCAGGCCGGCGGGCATGCTGATCGGCCGTGGGTCGACCAGCAGCGTCTGGCGGAACGCCATGGTCAGCCGCCGCAAGGCGCACGGCCCTTGCCGCCTGCCAGGCGGCAGCACGGCGCACAAGGCGGCGCTCAGCTGATCCGCGCGCGCATCCGCCGGTGTCCGATCAGCTGCGCCCAGCGCAGGCCCAGATCGATCCACATCAGGTAGCTGGCCTCGACCAGCAGCAGGCCGAGATAGCGCCGCTGCCGCGGCAACGCCGGTTCGGCGGCGACCGGGCTGCCGTCGAAGCCGAGCCGGCGCGCCAGCAGCAGACAGCGGGCCAGGTGATAACGGCTGGTCACCAGCGCCACCGGCGGCAGGCCGCCGTCGCCCGCCTCGGCCAGCAGCAGGCGCCGCGCGTGGCGCAGGTTCTCCAGCGAATCGACCGAATCCTGCTCCAGCTCCAGCCGCACCGTGTCGGCCAGGCCGTGTTGCCGCAGCCAGGCCTGGCCGGCGGCGGCCTCGCTGCACTGGCTGCCGCTGCAGCCGCCGAGCAGCAGCAGGTGGCCGGTGTGCTGCTGCTCGGCCAGCGCCAGCGCACGGCGCAGCCGCTGCTGGTAGTCGTGCTCCGGCGCATCGCGCTCGAGCCGGCGGCCGAACACCAGCGCCACCATGCGCCGCGGCGGCGCCAGCGGGCTGCGCGCGGCGACCCGGCAGACGTGGATCAGATAGCCCAGCCAGACCAGGCCCGCGCTGAGCAGCAGCGCCAGCGCGGTGACCAGCGCGGCGTACTGCACGTCACGGTCGCGCAGGTAGCGCCAGGGAGTGCGGGTTGGAGACGGATTCGGCGGCACGGAGCAGGCGTGGCAGTCGGGACGCGCCAGCATAGTCGCCGCGCGCCTTCCGCGGCACTTCGGCGGCTGAACGTGCGTCGCTTGCAGACTAGGCATTCACCGGGGCGGCGGCTACGCTTTCCGGATGCCTTCCCCGATGACTCCCCTCGCGGTCACCGCCTACACCGCCACCTCCGCCATGGGCAGCGGCCTGGCGGCGCAGCTCGATGCGCTCGCGCACGCCCGCAGCGGCCTGCGTCCGAACGACTTCAGCAGCGCGCCGCTGGCGTGCTGGATCGGCCGCGTCGATGGCGTGGAAGACGTCGCCCTGCCCGCCGCGCTGGCCGCCTGGGATTGCCGCAACAACCGCCTGGCCTGGCTGGGCCTGCAGCAGGACGGCCTGCTCGACCGCGTGCGCGCGGCGCGCGCACGCTACGGCGCGGCCCGCGTGGCGCTGCTGCTGGGCACCTCCACCGCCAGCATTGGCGCCACCGAGGAAGCCTACCGCCGGCTCGATGCCGACGGCGGCATGCCCGACGACATGCTGCGCCCGGCGATCCACGCGCCGCATTCGCTGGCCGGCTTCGTCGCCGCCGCGCTCGCCCTGGAAGGGCCGTGCCTGACCGTCTCCACCGCCTGCTCGTCCAGCGCCAAGGTGTTCGCCAGCGCCGAGCGGATGCTTCGCCTCGGCCTGGTCGACGCGGCACTGGTCGGCGGCGTGGACACCTTGTGCGACAGCGTGCTGTTCGGCTTCAACGCGCTGGAACTGGTCTCGCCTGAGCCGTGCCGCCCGTTCGACGCCGCACGCAACGGCATCTCGATCGGCGAGGCCGCCGGCTTCGCCTTGCTGGAGCGCATCGAGGCGGCGCCGGATGCACCGCGGCTGCTCGGCTACGGCGAATCCAGCGACGCCTACCACATGTCCACGCCGCACCCGGACGGCCTCGGCGCCGAACTGACGCTCAACGACGCGCTGGCGCGCGCCGGCCTCGACGCGGCGCTGGTGGACTACATCAACCTGCACGGTACCGCCAGCCAGAAGAACGACGAGGTGGAAGCGGCGCTGGTGGCGCGCACGTTCCCGAGCAGCACGCGGGCCAGTTCGACCAAGGGTTTCACCGGCCACACGCTGGGCGCCGCCGGCATCCTCGAGGCGACCGTCGCGCTGCAGGCGATCGAGCACGGCCTGATCCCCGGCAACCTCGGCGGCGATGCGCCCGACCCGGGCTGCGGCGCGCATTTCGCCTGGCGCAACGAACGCCAGCAAGTGAACGTGGCGCTGAGCAACTCGTTCGGCTTCGGCGGCAACAACGCCTGCCTCGCGTTCGCCCGCGCCGGGTTCGCCGCATGAGTGCGCTGCGCGTATGGGTGGAAGGCGTCGGCCTGTGGTCGCCGCAGCTGGCCGACTTCGCCGCGCTGCGCGCGCTGCTGGCCGGCGCCACGCCGGCGCCGCCACCGCCGCGTCCGGCTGCCGCCATGCTGCCGCCGAACGAACGCCGCCGCGCGCCGGAGAGCGTGCTGCTGGCGGTCGAGGCGGCCGGCCAGGCGCTGGCGATGAGCGGACGCGATGCCGCCGCGCTGGCCTGCGTGTTCGCCTCCTCGCACGGCGACCAGCCAATCACCGACTACATGTGCGCCACCCTCGCCCAGGCGCCGGCCGAGCTGTCGCCGACCCGCTTCCACAACTCGGTGCACAACGCCGCGGTCGGCTACTGGACCATCGCCACCGGCTGCCACGCGCCGTCCACCGCGGTCAGCGCGCAGCGCGCCAGTTTCGGCGCCGGCCTGCTGGAAGCGGCCAGCCAGGTGCTGGCCGAGCAGCGCGCGGTGCTGCTGGTGTGCAGCGACACCGCCGGCAGCGGCCCGCTCAGTGAAGTCACCGAATGCCGCCAGTCGTTCGGCTGCGCGCTGGTGCTGGCGCCGCAGGCAGGCCCGGCCACGCTGGCCCGGCTCGATCTCGCGCTGCAGCCGGGCGCGGTCATCGACATGCCGTTGCCCGAACCGCTGGACGGCTGGCGCACCGGCAGCCCCTCGGCGGCGAGCCTGTCGCTGCTGACCCTGCTTGCCGACCACGGCAGCCGCGGCGTGCTGCCCGCCGCCGCTACACTGGGATTGTGTATCGACATGGAGCACGTCGCTTGAACACTGCCGCCGCACGCTGGTGTGTGCTGATTCCCTGCCTCAACGAGGAAGCCGCGATCCGCGCGGTGGTCGAATCCGTGCTGGCGCTGGGCGCGCCGGTGATCGTGGTCGACGACGGCTCGGACGACCGCACGCCGGAGATCGTCGCCGCGCTGCCGGTGACCCTGCTGCGCCACGCCACGCGCCGCGGCAAGGGCGAGGCGCTGCGCCAGGGCTTCCGCGAGGCGCTGCGCCAGGGCTATGACGCCGTGCTGACCATGGACGGCGACGGCCAGCACCTGGCCGCCGACATCCCACGCATCGTGGCTGCTGCGCAGCGCCACCCGCAGCACATCGTGATCGGCGCGCGCCTGCTGGACCGCGAACAGCAGCCGAAGGGCCGCCGGCGCGCCAACGCAGTGGCCGACTGGGGCATCTCGTGGGCCTGCGCGCAGCCGGTGGCCGACACCCAGAGCGGGCAGCGCTGGTATCCGCAGGCGGCGCTGGCGCTGGTCGACCTGCCGGCGGAGAACTTCGTGTTCGAGGCGGCGATCCTGATCGCCGCCTCGCGCGAGCAACGGCTCGGCGTTGTCTCGGTGCCGATCGCCTCGCGCTACCACGGCGCGTTCCGCCCCAGCCACCTCAAGCCGGTGCGCGACGTCACCCGCATCACCACCTACACCATCGGCCGGGTGGTCCACTACGGCCACATCGTCGCCAGCTACCGCCGCTCGCGCGGCGCACCGCTGGTGGTCGATGACACCGCCATGGCGCCGGCCAAACCGGTGGCGCTGGACGGTTGATCGACGCAACTCCGCCGTAAGAGCCCGCTGGCGGGCGATGCTTTTGGGGCCGGGATTCGGGATTCGGGATTCGTAACGGCAAGAGCATCACCCGCCAGCGGGCTCCTACAGCACGGTCATCGAAGCACGGGGCCTTGCGCAAGAAGCATCAGCCCATGCCGCCGTTCACTCCGATCACCTGGCCGTTGATGTAGGCGGCGGCGTCGGAGCACAGGAAGGCGACCAGCGCGGCGACTTCCCCCGGCTTGCCGGCGCGCTGCGCGGGCACCAGTTCGCGGATGCGCTCGGGCGGAAACGTCGCCTCGGCCATGCGCCCCTCGATCACGCCGGGTGCGACCACGTTGACGGTGATGCCGCGCGAGGCCATCTCGCGCGAGAGCGACTTGCTGGCGCCGACCAGCGCGGCCTTCGCCGCGGCGTAGTTGGTCTGGCCGCGGTTGCCCAGCTGCGCCGCCGCCGAGCCGATCGAGACGATGCGGCCGAAACGCGCGCGCGCCATCGGCAGCAGCAGCGGCTGGGTGACGTGGAAGAAGCCGTGCAGCGAGACGTCGATCACCCGGTGCCACTGCGCGTCGCTCATGCCGGCCATCGGCGCGTCGTCGTGGATGCCGGCGTTGTTGACCAGCGCGTGGATGGTCTCCTCGCTCAGCAGCGCATCCAGCGCGGCGCGCACCACTTCCGCGTCGGTGACGTCGAACGCGACCGCCTGCGCGCTGCCGCCGGCCGCGACGATCGCCGCGGCGGTTTCCGCCGCGCGCGCCAGGCTGTGGTGGCCATGCACGACCACGTGCCAGCCGGCCGCGGCCAGCGCGTGGCAGATCGCGCCGCCGAGCTCGCCACTGCCGCCGGTGACCAGGGCGCGACGGGCGGGAGGGGCTTCGGACATGGCGTGGCTCGCAAGCGATTCAGCGGGAGGGATGGATCACCACGGCGCGCCCGCTGGCCAGCAGCCGGCCACGATGCTCGACGCGAAACGCATACTGCGCGCCGCCGTCGTCGGCGTAAAGGCATTCGGCATGGACGTCCAGCGCGCCGTCGAGGCCGTCGACGTACTCCTCGTGCAGCTGCACCTCGCGCAGGCTGACCAGCCGGCCGGGACGTACCGTCTCGTCACCGCGCGCACGCGCCAGCAGCGCGCCGTGCACCGCCGCTGCCTGCGCGCCGTATTCGGCCAGGTGCACCGCATGCAGGCCGTGCGCGCCGCGCAGCGGGTTGTCCACGCGCGCATGGCTGGCGCTGCTCGCGTGAATCGTGCGCTCGTCCCAGGCGAGCACCGCATCGAGCAGGCACATCGCGCCGGCGTGCGGGATCAGCTGCGCCCAGTCAGTCTTGTCGAGCATGCGGCGCCATCAGGATCGACAGGCCGAAGTGGAACGCCACGCCCAGGCTCACGGTGAGCCCGATCGCGCGCAGCACCGGAATCGTCGCCCACGCCAGCATGCCGAACACCAGCAGCGCGGACAGCACGCAGACGATCGTGGCGTGCAGCGTGCGTCGCTGCTCGGCAGCGTCGCCGGTGTCGCGCTCGAAGAACAGCGCGTAGTGCAGGCCCAGCCCGCCGGCGAGGATCAGCGCAACCAGGTGGAACAGCGAGATCTCGACGCCGGTCGCGCGCTCCACCGCCAGCACCAGGAAGGTGGCCAGGGTCATCGGCGCCAGCACGTGCCAGGCGCGACGCAGGCTGCGCAGCGCGAGCGCGATGGTCAGCACCAGCAGCAGCGCGGCGGCCGCGAGCGCCTGCAGGATGCGCGAACGGTAGTCGACCACCAGCGATTCGGAGGCGGCCTTGAGGTCGAGCAGGCGAACCGCGCCGTGGCTGTCCGCGCCCAGCGCCTGCAGCGCGGCCACGTCGTGCACGCCGCTGACCGTGCCCAGGCCCAGCCAGTGGCCGTCGCGCTCGACCAGCATCGCGGCGAGGCGCTGACCCAGCGGCGTCTGCGCATAGCGCTCGGGTGTCAGCGGCGGCAAGCCGCGCGCGGTCTGCACATCGTCGACGAACGGGCGGAACAGGTCGGCGCGGAACGGCAGTCCCTGCAACGCCTCATCCAGCGCGTGCTGCAGCGTGGCGCGGTCGGGCAGCTTCGCCTGCCGCGCACGCTGCACGGCCACGCTGGGCAGGTAGCGCGAGGGAAGTTCCAGCGCGTCGGCGGCGTGCTGCGCCAGCAGCGCGTCCGCCTTTGGCTGCAGCCGCTCCGACAGTTCCAGCACGCCCTGCGCGCTGGGCGCCTCGAGTACCAGCAGGTAGCGCACGTCGGGCGCGCCCAGCGCCTCGCGCAGGCGCGCGTCGTGCTGCAGCAGATCTGACGGCAACGGGGTCAGCGCGGCGAGGTTGTCCTGCCAGAACGAACCGCGGGCCAGCGCCAGCATCGCCACGATCGCCACGGCGACCACCACGGGAATCCAGCGCGACCGCGGCAGGCGATCGACGAACGTGCGCGCCTGTATCAGCCAGCGCATCCCGGCCACGTCGCGCACCCGCCGCGGCAGCAGGTACGGCAGCAGGTAGCGCGTGCTGAAGCCGGCCACCAGCAGGCCGACGATGGTGAACAGCGCCAGCTGCTTCAGCCCGTTCACGCCGGAGGCGTAGAACGCCAGGTAGGCGATGCAGGCCGAGGCGATCGCGGTGAGCAGCAGCGGCCACAGCGTGCGCACGCTGGCCAGCGCATCCTCGCCCGCACGGCGGTGGCTGAGCACGCGGATCGGGTACTCCTGCGCCACGCCGAGCAGGGTGAAGCCGAACGCCAGGGTGATGCCGTGCACCGCGGGGAAGGCCACGGTGAGCGCGGCGATACCGGCCAGCGCGGCGCTGGCGATCGGCAGCGCCGACAGCAGCAGCGAGCCGACGCTGCGGTACGCCAGCAGCAGCAGCGCGATGAAGCCCACGGTGGAGATGCGCCCGATCCAGTCCGCCTGGTGCCGCGTCTGCGCCGCGGCCACCACGCTGAAGTAACCTGGCCCGCTCAGCTCGAGCGTTGCGCCGGCACTGCCCGGCAACGCGGCGAACGCCCGGCGGATGCCGTCGATCGCCTGCTGTTGCGCGCCGGGGTCGAAGCCGGCGGCGACGGTCTGTACCAGCAGCAGCGCCTCGCCCTGCGGCGAGAACCACACGCCCTCGCGCAGCTCCGGCGATTTCGCCGGCGCCCAGCGCTCGGCCAGCTTCAGCACCTCCAGCGTGGGATCGCGCGGCAGCAGGCCTTTCAATAAGCCGGCGGCGGGCGAAGACAGGTCGTCCAGCCGCTGCTGCAGCTGGTCGGCGAGATAGGCCTGGTCGAGCCGCTGCGTGTCCAGCGTGGGCGACAGCAGGTAGCGGTACGGCAGCAGCCGCTCGTCCAGCGCACCGAGGTCGAAGCTGCCGTTGAGCACCTGGCTGTAGCGCCCGTCCTTTTTCAGCGCGGCGGCAAGGCCCTGGCTCAGCGCCGCCAGCCTCGCATCGGACTGGCCACGGATGGAGAGCAGCAGCAGGCGCGAACCCGGTCCCTCGCCGACCTGCTCCATCAGCAGGCGCTGGTCCGGCGTGGTCGGTGCAGGCATGAAGCTGCGCAGGTCGGTGCTGACGTGCAGCCGCTGGCTGACCATCCAGCCGAGCCCGGCCAGGGCCAGCAACCATCCGATCAGCAGTGCCGCGCGTGCGCCCCGGCGCATGCTCAGGGCGCGCTCTGGCACAGCGCCTGCAGCGCTTCGCGGGTAGGCTCGGCCGGCATCCGTGCGGCCAGCGGGCCGAGCAGGTCGACGGCGAGGTCGCCATCGGCTTCCTGCAGATGCATGCAGCGCGAGGCGTTCGCGTAGCCGTCGATGCGGATGCTGGCGACGGTTTTTGCCACGCGGGCTTCGCGCGGCACCAGGGTCAGCGTCCACGCGCCGCCGGCGTCGCCACCCTGGCGGATCTCGAATGCCTGCTGCAGGCGCGCGGCGTCGCCGCTGAGCAGCGCCACGAAGCTGTCCAGCAGCACCTGCAGCTGCGGCGCGCGTTTCAGCGAGAAGTGCCGCGGACTGCGGCCGTCGCGCTGCTGGGTCACCTCGCCGTCGGCGATGGTGGCGGTTTCCTGCTGCGGATGCTCGACGCGCCGCCGCAACCGGTCGCCGCCCAGCCACGACAATTCGCCGGAGACCACCAGCGGCCGGTCGAGCACCTGCAGGAAGCGCGCCTCGGCGAACGCGGTATGCGCGGGTGCCGGCTGGCCCAGCGCGGCAACCAGCGCCGCCGCCGAGGCGGCCGGAGCCGGCTCAGACGCCGACGTGCTCGCCCACGGCAGCAGGATCAGCAGCAGGCTCAGCAGCAGCGGGCGCGTCTTGCCAGAAATCATAGAAATTGAACCAGTTGTAGGGAGCGACATGGATGTAGTGTTCCAGCCGTTGCGCATAGCGGGCAATCAGGGCGTCCAGTGCCGGACCGCGATCCCGCCGCGGCACCTCCACCCGCTCGCAGAACGGCTCGAACACCAGCCGGTAGCGGTTGCCGCCCAAGTACAGGCCGAAGCAAAGCACCACCGGCACCTGCAGCGTATGCGCCAGCAGCCACGGGCTGATTGGAAACGGCGCGGGGGAACCGAGCAGGTTGGTACGCCGCAGCACCTCGTGGCCGCGGCCGCGATCGGCCAGCATCGCCACCAGCGCACCGGCGTGGCAGGCCTCGGCCATCGCCAGCGCGATGGAGGTGCCGTCCTGCGCCGCGTCGATCACGCAGGCGCCCACCTCCGGCGCCAGCGCCTCGAGCAGCTCGGTCATTGCCGGCGTCTTCTGCTTGTCCAGCACCACCCGCAAGGCCATCTGCGGCCGGCGCGCACCGATCGCGCGCAACGCCTCGAAGCTGCCCTGGTGCGAGCCGAACAGCAGCACGCCGCGGCCCTGGGCGATCCGTTCGTCGAGCAGCTCCAGGCCTTCGGTCTCGATCCGGAACGGTCGCTCGCCGTGCGCCAGCAGGAAGATCCGGTCCAGGGTGGTGGCGGCGAAGCAGTGGATGTGCCTGAGCACCTGCCACACCGTGGCCGGCCGGCCGAACACGCGCTGCAGGTACTGGCGGGAGGCGCGTCGTTCCGGCCCGCGGCGCAGGAAGAAGTACAGCGTGATCGGGTACAGGCAGAACCGCCCCAGGCGGCGCCCGCCGTGCAGCGCAATCGTGCGGATCAGCCACAGCGCAAAACGGCCGCCGCCTTCGGGCCGGCTTTGCCAGTGTCCATGTGTGCTCACGTCGCTCCCTCGACCAGGCCGCGCGCCAGCAGCATGCCGTCATGCCGGATCTCGAAACGGATGCGCGATCCGTCGGCGGCGCTCAGCCGCAGCGTGGCGGTTTCCTCCGCCAGCAGCGGTGCCGCGAACTTCGCCTCCAGCACGCGGCCCAGTCGCAGGCCACGCCAGGCGCGCAGGGCCAGCGCCACCTGCTCCAGCAGCAGCACCCCCGGCACCAGCGGCGTGCCGGGGAAGTGGCCGGGCAACGCCGGATGCCCCGCACCGACGCGCAGCACCTGCTCGAAGCCGGCGTTCATCGCGTCACCGCGCGCTTGCTGCGCAGCAATCGGGGCCAGTGCAACGCCAGCTGCAGCAGCATGTCGTGCAGGCCGGGATGCGGCAGATGGCGCAGTCGCCAGCGGCGATAGATGTATTCCAGCAGGAACGCCGCGCCCAGCAGCAGGTAACCCCCCAGGTGCAGCCACGTCGCGGCCCAGCGCTCGGGCACCGGCAGCGGCGAGGCGACGCCGGCGCGTGTCAGCAGCCCGCTCTGGTCGGCGCACAGCAGCAGCACGGCCAGCAGCAGCGCCTGGGCGCCGAGCAGCGCTGTCCAGAACCCGGTGACCTGGCGCGCGTAGGCGACCACTCCCGGCTGCTGCAGGCGCTCGGCGCCTTCGATGGCGACGATGAAGCGCTGCACCAACGGCTCGGCGGTACCCAGCGTGCGGCCGAACCAATACGCCAGCAGCGCATTGATGAGCACTGGCACCGCCTCCAGCAACAGCTCGGCGAAACCGTACCGCCAGGCCAGCAGCAAACCGGTCAGCATGCCCGACCACAGCAGCCACGACGCGGCACGGCGTGCCAGCAGCTGCGGCAGCAGCAGCACGGTCAGCAGCAGGGTCAGCGCCAGCAACGCGAAGACCTGCCGCTGGGTCACCGCACCGGCGATCGCCAGCAGCGGATAGGCCGGCAGCAACAGCAGGCCGTAGCGCCGCATGGCGTGATCGGACGAAAGTGAGGAGGACGTCATGCCGGGTTCCGCATTGGCTCCACTGGAATGTCGAGCCTGCCACGGACGATGGAACGCCACCTGAAGGAAGCGTCGCGGACGCGGCCGGGCCGAACCGCCGGCGTCAACCGGCGCGGTGCTGCTCGACGTGCGCGGACAGCGTGCGCAGGCTGGTGAAGATCTGCCGGTTGTCCGGGTTGTCCGAGCGCAGCTGGAAGCCGTAGCGCTTGGACACGGCCAGGGCGATTTCCAGCGCGTCGATCGAATCCAGCCCCAGCTCGCCGCCGAACAGCGGTGCATCCGGGTCGATCTGTTCGGGGGTGACGGAGTCGAGATTCAGGCATGCCACGACCAGGGTAGCCAATTCGTGCTGCGCCGCTGTCTGTTCCGCCATGCTCGATTCCGTACGCTGAATGCATTGCCTCCCCCCGGTGGCAGTGGGCGCGGAGTGTAACATAGCGCCCCTGTCGTTCCTGGTTGCAAGCCATATGCAGGGCTGTGAAAACCCCCAGATCGATCCGCTGCCGCGCCGCGCGCTGCAGGTGTGCTACCGCGCCGGCGCGGCCAGCGCGCTGCTGGCCGAACCCGGTACGCTGGCCTTGTTCGGCTTCGGCGTCAGCACCCCGGCCAGTACCGACCCGCGCTGCCTGCAGGTGGCGCTGGAAAGCTTCGATGCGCCTGCGCCGCTGGAGCTGTGGCAGGTCGATGCACCGGTCAGCTACGGCCGCGACGGCGCGCTGTGCTGGTCCGCCGGCGGCGGCTGGCTGTTCGCGGCGATCGAACTGGACGAACGCGAACACGGCGGCCCGACCGCCACGGCGCGGCTGGCCTACGAACAGCTGCACCGCTTCGTCGCCACGCGCGAGGCGCGACATGTGCTGCGCGTGTGGAACTACCTCGGCGCGATCAACCACGGCGAAGGCGACGCCGAGCGCTACAAGCACTTCTGCGACGGCCGCGTCGCCGGCATGGGTGACTTCTTCGCCGAGGGCTTCCCCGCCGCCACCGCGATCGGCCATCACGGCGACGGGCGCCGCCTGCAGGTCTACCTGCTGGCCAGCGACCAGCCCGGCATGCGCGTGGAAAACCCGCGCCAGGTCAGCGCCTGGCGCTACCCGCGGCAGTACGGCCGCACCCCACCCAGTTTCGCCCGCGCCATGCTGCTGCCGGCGCAGGACGTGCTGGCGATCTCCGGCACCGCCGCGGTGGTCGGCCACGCGTCGGCGCACCAGGACGACCTCGACGCGCAGCTGGAGGAAACCCTGCTCAACCTCGAGGCACTGCTGGCCAGCGCCGGCATGGCAACGGGCTTCGACGGCCAGTCCCCGCTGAAGATCTACGTGCGCCACGGCGCGGACACCGCACGTGTGCGCACGTTCGTGCAACGCCGCCTGCCCGGCGTGCCGACACTGCTGCTGCACGGCGACATCTGCCGCCGCGAGCTGCTGGTGGAGATCGACGGCTGGCGTTACGCGTAGAGCGTGGAGTGAGAGAAAAGCCCGAAGCGCGCTCCGCCGCTGCCTTCGCTCACTCCTCTTCGCTCACTCCCGCTTCACCGGCCGCTTCCAGCCGGGAAACGTCTGCTGCGTGCCGCGCGCCACGGTGAGTTCCCCGTCCGGCGCATCGCGGGTGATCACCGAGCCGGCGCCGATGGTGGCCTGCGCGCCGATCGTCACCGGAGCCACCAGCGCACTGTTGGAGCCGATGAAGGCGCCGTCGCCGATGTGCGTGGCGAACTTGTTCACGCCGTCGTAGTTGCAGGTGATGGTGCCGGCGCCGATGTTGACGCCGCGGCCCACCACGGTATCGCCGAGGTAGCTGAGGTGGTTGGCCTTGCTGCCTTCGCCCAGGTGCGTCTTCTTGGTTTCGACGAAGTTGCCGACGTGTACGCCGGCATCGAGCTCGGTGCCGGGGCGCAGCCGCGCGAACGGGCCGATGCTGCACGGGCCATGGGTGACCACGCCGTCCAGGTCGCAGTGCGGCAGCACCACCGTGCCAGCGGCCAGCTGCACGTCCTTCAGCCGGGTGAACGCGCCGACGCGCACCTCGTCGCCGAGTGACACGCGGCCTTCGAGGATCACGTCGATATCCAGCTCGACGTCGCGTCCCGCCTCGACCGTGCCACGCACGTCGATGCGCAAGGGATCCGCCAGCCGCACGCCGGCCGCCATCAGCGCGTGCGTGGCGCGACGGCGATACGCTGCTTCCAGTTCGCTCAGTTGCAGCGCGTTGTTGGCGCCGGCGGCCTCGACCGGGTCGGCGCATTCGACGCTGAGTGCGGGCCGGTGCTCGGCGGCGGCCATGCCGAAGATGTCGGTGAGGTAATACTCGCCCTGCGCGTTGTTGCGGTCGAGCCGGCCGATCCAGCCGCGCAGCGCCTGCGCGTCGGCCACCAGGATACCGGTGTTGACCAGGTTCACCGCGCGCTGGCCGTCGTCGGCGTCCTTCTCCTCGACCACCGCGCATACGCGGCCGTTGCCGTCGCACAGCACGCGGCCGTAGCCGTGCGGATCGGCCAGCCGGGTGGTGAGCAGGCCGAAGCCGCCTTCCACCGCCGCCAGCTGCTGCAGGGTCTCGGCCCGGGTCAGCGGCACGTCGCCATACAGCACCAGCACGCCCACGCCATCGGGCACGCCGGCCAGCGCCTGCTCCACCGCGTGGCCGGTACCCAGCCGCTCCGCTTGCAGCACCCAGCGCAGAGCCTGCCCCGGACCTGATCCGGGGTCGGCCTGGCCGGAGAACGCAGCCTGCACCTGCTCGCCGCCATGGCCGTAGACGACGTGGATGGCCGCCGGCCGCAGCGCGCGCGCGGCGTCGATCACGTGCGCCAGCAGCGGCCGGCCGGCCAGCGGCATCAGCACCTTGGCCCGGTTCGATTTCATCCGCGTGCCGGCGCCGGCAGCGAGGATGACGACGTGGAGCGGAGCTCGGTTCATGGAATAAGGCCTTGACGCGTCCTGATCGAAAAAAAGCATAGCAGCCCGCGCGGCGCGGACGATGGCGGACAGCTGACTCAGGGCTTCGTCGCCGCGGTCGACACCGTGGGTTTGCCGGCATGGCATTCGAAGCGGAACACGTAGGCCAGGCTGAACGGTTTCGTCTCGCTGTCCACCACGTGGCTGTTGCCATCGGCATCGGCGGCCCAGCGGTTGATCGTCAGCGGACTGAACTGCCACTGCAGCGCGGCCGCGCGCACGGCGTCGATGAATGCCTGGCGGCCCGCATCGGCCTGCGGCTCGCCAGTCACGCGCACTTCGCCGACCTTGCCCTGCCCATCGACGATCAGCAATGCCGGCACTTCCTGCGGCGGCGGACAGCTGGCCAGCCGATCGGGCGGATACACCGGCGCCACGCGCCGAAACGGTGTGGCGCCGCTGGACACCTCGCCCAGCGCCAGCGGGTAGCGCACCGTGTCGGGCGGCACCACCATCCGCCATGACGCATCACCGATGGCCGGCGGCGATGGCTGCTGGCGCGGCGCGGCGCAACCGGCCAACAGCAGCAACAGCACGCAGCCGCCCTGGCGGATAGTGAACATCGATCCTGTCATCGGCATCTTCCCTGCGCTGCCCAGACTGTATCGTGCCGATGCAAAAACGCCGGCACAAGGCCGGCGTCCTGTTCCGCAATGTCCATCGAGGCAACCGCTTCTGTTGGAAGTGCGGCCATGGACGGCCGCCTTTTGATCTCGCTCTGCACTCATGGATGAGTGCACGAATCTCATTTCCAGGGATGGCCGCCCGTTTGATCTTCGCGATCAGGGATGATCGCAAAAGCCTAGTGCTTGAGGCTCTTGCGCAGCCGCTCCAGCGCCTGCAGCTGGGTGATCGCCTCGGCCAGCTTGACCTGCGCCTCGGCGATTTCCATCGCGTCGCTGCGCTTGGCCAGCGCGTCCTCGGCTTCTTTCTTGGCGCGCTGCGCCGAGGCCTCGTCCAGATCGGCGGCGCGCGCGGCGGTGTCGGCCAGCACGGTGACCACCTGCGGCTGCACTTCCAGCATGCCGCCGGAAATCCAGAACTGCTGGCGCTCGCCGCTGGCCAGCAGCACGTCGACGTGGCCCGGCTTGAGACGGGTGATCAGCGGTGCATGGCGCGGCGTGATGCCGAGCTCGCCGACTTCGCCGGTGGCAACGACCATCGTCGCGTCGCCGGAAAAGATCTCGGCTTCGGCACTGACGATGTCGACGCGAATGGTGTGGGTCATGGTTCTCTCTCGCTACGCTCGGTCGAACGGGATTCGAGATTCGGGATTGGGGATTCGTCAAAAGCGCGATGACGCAGCTCAACGAATCCCGAATCGCAAACCCCGAATCCCGGCTTCAGGGTCAGGCGGCTTTCTTGGCGCCCATCTCTTCGGCCTTCTTGATCGCCTCGTCGATGCCGCCGACCATGTAGAACGCCTGCTCCGGCAGGTGGTCGACGTCGCCATCGACGATCATCTTGAAGCCGCGGATGGTTTCCTTCAGCGACACGTACTTGCCCGGCGAGCCGGTGAACACCTCGGCCACGTGGAACGGCTGCGAGAAGAAGCGCTCGCACTTGCGCGCGCGGGCCACCGCCTGCTTGTCTTCTTCGCTGAGCTCATCCATGCCGAGGATCGCGATGATGTCCTTCAGCTCCTTGTAGCGCTGCAGCGTGCCCTGCACCTTGCGGGCCACGTCGTAGTGCTCCTGGCCGATCACGTTCGGATCGAGCTGGCGGCTGGTCGAGTCGAGCGGGTCCACTGCCGGGTAGATGCCCAGGCTGGCGATGTTGCGCGAGAGCACCACGGTCGCGTCCAGATGGGCGAAGGTGGTGGCCGGTGACGGGTCGGTCAGGTCGTCCGCGGGCACGTACACGGCCTGGATCGAGGTGATCGAGCCGGTCTTGGTCGAGGTGATGCGCTCCTGCAGCACGCCCATTTCCTCGGCCAGGGTCGGCTGGTAGCCCACTGCCGACGGCATGCGGCCGAGCAGTGCGGATACCTCGGTGCCGGCCAGCGTGTAGCGGTAGATGTTGTCGATGAACAGCAGCACGTCCTTGCCCTTGCCGGTCTCGTCCTTCTCGTCACGGAAGTACTCGGCCATGGTCAGGCCGGTCAGCGCCACCCGCAGGCGGTTGCCCGGCGGCTCGTTCATCTGGCCGTAGACCATCGCCACCTTGTCCAGGACGTTGGAGTCCTTCATCTCATGGTAGAAGTCGTTGCCCTCGCGGGTACGCTCGCCCACGCCGGCGAACACGGACAGGCCCGCGTGCGCCTTGGCGATGTTGTTGATCAGCTCCATCATGTTCACGGTCTTGCCGACGCCGGCGCCGCCGAACAGGCCGACCTTGCCGCCCTTGGCGAACGGGCAGACCAGGTCGATCACCTTGATGCCGGTTTCCAGCAGGTCGTTGGCCGCGGCCTGGTCGGCGTAGCTCGGCGCCTCGCGATGGATCACCCAGCGGTCCTGCTCGCCGATCGGGCCGGCTTCGTCGATCGGGTTGCCGAGCACGTCCATGATGCGACCGAGGGTCTGCTTGCCGACCGGCACCTTGATGCCTTCGCCGGTGTTGCGGGCCACGAGGCCGCGCTTCAGGCCTTCGGTGGAACCGAGCGCGATGGTGCGGACGATGCCGTCGCCCAGCACCTGCTGCACTTCCAGCGTGATCTCGGTGCCGTCGATCTTCAGCGCGTCATACACCTGCGGCACCTGGTCACGCGGGAACTCCACGTCGATGACCGCGCCGATGATCTGAACAACTTTGCCCTGGCTCATGCTGATAGCTCCGGATGAATCTCTTTAGGTTTGTTGCGGCGCCGCTTCGCGTCGCCATGAATGTTTGGGGACCTACCGCGGTTACACCGCAGCGGCTCCTCCGACGATTTCCGAAATTTCCTGGGTGATCGCGGCCTGGCGGGCCTTGTTGTAGACCAGGGTCAGTTCGCCGATCACCTTGTTCGCGTTGTCCGACGCGCTCTTCATCGCCACCATGCGTGCGGCGTGCTCGCTGGCGAGATTCTCCAACGCCGCCTGGTACACCACCGACTCGATGTAGCGGGTCAGCACATGCTCCAGCACGGTCTGCGCGTCCGGCTCGTAGAGGTAGTCCCAGTCGTGGCTCGACTCCAGCTTGACGCCGGCGTAGGCCGATTCGCCGGCCGCCTGGTGTTCTTCCATCTCCGCGGCCACCAGTGGCAGCGGCAGCAGCGCATCGATGGTCGGCTTCTGCGTCATGGTGTTGACGAAGTCGTTGTAGGCGAGGAACACGCGATCCAGGCCGTTGGCCTGGTAGGCGTCCATCATCACCTTGATCACGCCGACCAGTTGCTCCAGCTTCGGCTTCTCGCCGAGGTGGCTGACGCTGCCGACCAGGTTGACGCCCTTGATGCGGCGGAAGAGCGCCACGGCCTTCTGGCCGATCGCTACCACGTCCACCTGCACGCCCTGCTGCTGCCAGTCGGCGATCGCCGGCAGCAGGCGGCGGAACAGGTTGGAGTTGAGGCCGCCACACAGGCCGCGATCGGTCGACACCACGATGTAGCCGACCCGCGCCACGTGGTCGCGCTGGACCAGGAACGGATGGCTGAAATCGGTGCTGGCCTGCGCCACGTGGGCGATCACCTTGCGCATGGAGCGCGCATACGGGCGCGAGGCCTTCATCAGATCCTGCGCCTTGCGGATCTTCGAGGCCGAGACCATCTCGAGCGCGCGCGTCACCTTGCGCATGTTCTGCGTGCTCTTGATCTTGGTTTTGATTTCGCGTCCGCTGGCCATGCTCTACTCGCTCGTTTTGCTCACTCGTGGGATTCGGGATTTGTAGAAGCCGCACACTCAAGCTCTTACCGAATCCCGAATCTCAAATCCCGAATCCCGGCTCTCTTACCAGCTGCCGGTCTTCTTGTATTCGTCCAGCGAAGCCTTGAATACGGCCTCGATGTCCTTGTCCCAGTTGCCGGTGGCCACGATGGTCTTCATCAGGTCGCCGTGGTTCTGGTGCATGAACGCGTGCAGGCCCTTCTCGAACGGCAGCACCTGGTTCACCGGCAGGTCGTCCAGGTAGCCGTGCTCGGCGGCGTACACCGACAGCGCCAGCTCGGCGATCGACAGCGGCGCGTACTGCTTCTGCTTCATCAGCTCGGTGACGCGCTGGCCGCGGTCCAGCTGCGCGCGGGTGGCTGGGTCCAGGTCCGAGGCGAACTGCGCGAACGCGGCCAGCTCGCGGAACTGCGCCAGCGCCAGCTTCACGCCGCCGGACAGCTTCTTCACGATCTTGGTCTGCGCGGCGCCGCCGACGCGGGACACCGAGATGCCGGCGTTCACGGCCGGACGGATGCCGGCGTTGAACAGGTCGGTCTCCAGGAAGATCTGGCCGTCGGTGATCGAGATCACGTTGGTCGGCACGAACGCGGAGACGTCGCCGCCCTGGGTCTCGATGATCGGCAGCGCGGTCAGCGAACCGGTCTTGCCCTTCACTTCGCCGCTGGTGAACTTCTCGACATACTCCTCGGACACGCGCGAGGCACGCTCGAGCAGGCGCGAGTGCAGGTAGAACACGTCGCCCGGGTACGCCTCACGGCCCGGCGGGCGCTTCAGCAGCAGCGAGATCTGACGGTAGGCCACGGCCTGCTTGGACAGGTCGTCGTAGACGATCAGCGCGTCCTGGCCGCGGTCGCGGAAGTACTCACCCATCGCGCAGCCGGAATATGGCGCGACGTACTGCAGCGCGGCCGACTCGGACGCCGAGGCGACCACGATGATGGTGTTGGCCAGCGCGCCGTTCTCGTCGAGCTTGCGCACCACGTTGGCGATCGACGAACGCTTCTGGCCGATCGCGACGTAGATGCACTTAATGCCGGAATCCTTCTGCGCGATGATCGCGTCGATCGCCAGCGCGGTCTTGCCGGTCTGGCGGTCGCCGATGATCAGCTCGCGCTGGCCACGGCCGACCGGGATCATCGCGTCGACCGACTTGTAGCCGGTCTGCAGCGGCTGGTCGACCGACTTGCGCCAGATCACGCCGGGCGCGACCTTCTCGATCGGCGCGTTGAGCTTGGCGTTGACCGGGCCCTTGCCGTCGATCGGGTTGCCCAGCGCGTCGACCACACGGCCGAGCAGCTCCGGGCCAACCGGCACTTCGAGGATGCGGCCGGTGGTCTTGGCAGTGTCGCCCTCGCGCAGGTGCTGATACTCGCCCAGCACCACCGCGCCGACCGAGTCGCGCTCGAGGTTGAGCGCCAGCGCGTACGCGTTGCCCGGCAGCTCGATCATCTCGCCCTGCATCACGTCGGCCAGGCCGTGGATACGCACGATGCCGTCGGACACGCTGATGATGGTGCCCTCGTTGCGCGCTTCCGCGCCGAGCTTGAACTGCTCGATACGGCTCTTGATCAGTTCGCTGATCTCGGACGGATTCAAAGTAGTGCTGGACATGGTCATCTATCCCGGGAATTGAATGCTCTTTTGAAGAGTCCGGCCCGGACGGCCGGTTTTGCTCTCCGCGAAACGGACTTCGCGTTAAATTTTCTACCCGGCCCTGGATGGCCGGTTTTGCTCTTCGCGAAATGGACTTCGCGTTAAATCAATTTGCCAAAGCGCTGGAAAGCTGCGCGAGACGCCCGCGGGCCGAGCCGTCGATCACTTCGCTGCCGGTATCGATCACCACGCCGGCCAGCAGCGAGGCGTCGACCCGGGTGTCCAGTTCGATCTCGCGCTTGAAGCGGCGCTTCAGCGAGGCCTTGAGCTGTTCGGCCTGCGCCGCGTCCAGCGCCATCGCGCTGGTCACCTTGACCAGCAGCTGCGACTCGGACTCGCGCTTGAACGCCTCGAACAGCTCAGCCACTTCCGGCAGCAACGCCAGTCGGCGCTGCTCGGCCATCTCGGCGAGGAAATGCCCGAACGGGCTGTCGGCCGTCACGCCGGCGGGCAGATGCAGGCCTACCAGTTGCGCCGGCAGCACCCGCGGATCGTTGCCGAAGCCGGCCACGCGAGGATCGTTCGCCACTGCGGCGGCGAACGCCAGCGCCTGCGACCATGCGGCCAGCGAGCCGGCCGCATGCGCCACTTCAAACGCGGCGCGGGCGTACGGGCGGGCGAGGGTGATTGCCTGGGCCATGGATCAAAGACCTGCCGCAAGCTGGTCGAGCAGGGCCTTGTGCATCGAGGCATCGACCTCGCGCTGCACGATCTTGCTGGCGCCCTGCACGGCCAGCGCACCGACCTGCTCACGCAGCTGGTCGCGGGCGCGCTGCGCCATCGAGGCGATGTCGTCCTGCGCGGCCGCCTTCAACCGGTTGATCTCGGCGATCGCCTCGGCGCGGGCCTTGTCGATGATCTGGTTCGCCTGCTGCTGGGCCTTGTCGATAATCTCCGAGGCCTGCAGGCGGGCCTGCTTGATCTCGCCGGCCACCTTCACGTCCGCGCTCTTCAGCTCGGCGTGGGCGCGCTCGGCGGCATTCAGGCCTTCGGCGATCTTGACCTGCCGGTCTTCGATGGCCTTATTGATGTACGGCCAGATGAAGTGGACGCTGAACCAGATCAGGATGGCGAACGAAATCATTTCGCCAATCAAGGTCGCGTTGAAATTCATCGCTGCGTTACCTGCAAAAAATACGGGTTGAAACAGGCCCGGGCGTCACGACACCCGGGCTGCAGCGGCGACGCCGCGGCGTCACCGGGGGACTTACGCGCCCGCCAGCTTCGACAGCAGCGGGTTCGCCACGGCGAAGTACATCGCCAGGGCCACGCCGATCAGGAACGCGGCGTCGATCAGGCCGGCCAGCAGGAACATGCGGCCCTGCAGCAGCGGCACCAGCTCCGGCTGGCGGGCGGCGGCCTCAAGGAACTTCGAACCCATGACGCCAATGCCGATACAGGCACCCAGCGCGCCGAGGCCGATGATCAGGCCCAGCGCGATGGCGGTGAAGGACTGGACTTGAGCAATGTGAGTGATGAGTTCCACGACGGTCTCCTGAGAAAATCAAACTGGAAGAGGCAAAGCGGTTGAACAGATGGTTTCGACAACGCCGATCAGTGGTGATCGTGTGCCATCGAGATGTACACGATCGTCAGCACCATGAAGATGAAGGCCTGGATCGAGATGATCAGGATGTGGAAGATGCCCCACACCGTGTAGCCAATGATGCCGGCGCCGTACAGTGCCCAGCCGGCCAGGCCCGCACCGGCGCTGAACAGGCCAGCGATCAGCATGAACACCAGCTCGCCCGCGTACATGTTGCCGAACAGTCGCATCGCCAGGCTCACCGGCTTGGACGCCAGCTCGACCATGTTGAGCAGGAAGTTCGGGATCCACAGCAGCGGGTGCTTGCCGAACGGCGCGGTGAACAGCTCGTGCATGTAGCCGCCGGCGCCCTTGGCCTTGAAGCTGTAGAAGATGATCAGCACGAACACCGTCAGCGACATCGCGAAGGTCATGTTGATGTCGGCGGTAGGCACGGCACGGAAATGGCCGATGCCGAACTTCTCGGTGATCCACGGCAGCAGATCGACCGGCAGCAGGTCCATCGCGTTCATCAGGAATACCCAGACGAACACGGTCAGCGCCAGCGGGCCCAGCACGCGGCGGTCGCCGTGGAACACATCCTTGACCTGGCCGTCGACGAACTCCAGCACGATCTCCACGAAGGCCTGGCCCTTGCCCGGCACGCCGGCGGTGGCCTTGCGCGCCTTCAGCCAGAACCACAGGCAGAACAGCACGCCCAGCACCAGCGACACGGTGACCGAGTCGACATGCACCGCCCAGAAGCCTTCCTTGCTCGCATGCGGGGTCAGGTGCTGCAGATGGTGCTGGATGTACTCGGTAAGACCGCCAGTCGGCTCGCTTGCCATGGATCAACCCTTGAATCTGAACGCCAGCAGATAAACCGCGTAAGCCGCCGCCAACCCCGTGATGGCGGCCAGCGGTGGCAACTTGAATTGGAACAGGATCACGACCAGCCCCCCGACGATCACGATCCATTTCAGGAGCATGCCCGTCAGCAGACGGCCCAACACCACGCCAGCGCCGCTAACGCCACTGAAGAACCGCGCCGACATCAGCGCGGTACCCAGCGCCACCATCGTCGCGCCTGCCGCTGCCGCCATCGCTTCGCGATACCCCAGCGCCAGGAAAACCAGGCCGACCAGTACCGCCACAGCAAGCTGCAGCAGGATGATGCGCAAGGCGAGGCGTCGACCAGAGGCTGGACTGTTGAGCACGTAACGTCTCCGCGCGGCCTGCACCAGGCGGCACCGACACAGCTGCGGGCCACGATCCAATCCGTAAAAGTATATCAGTGCGTCAATTGCAGCGACAAGCCATGCAGGCTGCGGCATGACGTCCGGTTGCCGGAATCCGTGATCTGGTCGACCGCCTCATACATGGTGGCGAGCCCACACACGAACAGGGCCGAACACGAGGTTCGGCCCTGTTCCATCACATCCAAGCGCGACAGTACGGCGGAATTACTTGGCGGCCGCCTTCTTGGCGGCGGCGACCGGCGCCGCCACGGCGTCGTTGGCGGCCTGGCGCTGCTCCTGCACCAGCGCATTCAGCGACTCGGCGGTCTTCTGGGTCACCGCGAGCACTTCCTGCGAAACCGCCACGGCACGCTCGGCGTTTTCGCAGCCCAGGTTGGCGCCCTTTTCCCACAGGCCGCGCAGGCCATTGATGTCACGGGTTTCCAGCGCCTCGGCGACGAATTCGGTGGAAGCCTTGGTCTGCTCCTCAAGCGCCTTGAGCTGCAGCTCGGCGACCGTCTCCAGCCCCTTCAGAGCCACCGACTGGGCCTTGAAGGCACTGTCGGTGAACTGCTTGGTGAAAGCAAAAAACTGGGTGTTGAGTTGCTGCGTCATGACGTAGTCCTCGTTGAGGATGGGGTAGTGGCAGGCACTCTAGCAGCAACTTTTGTGCATTGCAATATATTTCTGGTGATCGAATAGGTGTGTAAGCAAATATTCATTTGTAAACACCGGCTTATGTCTATTCCCCGACACACTGCGACGCGTCAAAAGCTGTCGCGACTGCAACTCGCCCCGGAAGTGCAGGTTTCATGCACTACCACCTTGTCCAGCCCCGTCAGGCGCGGCTGCAGCCGCCGCCAGATCCAGCGCGCCAGCATCTCGCTGGTCGGGTTCTCAAGCCCTTCGATCTCGTTGAGGTAGTGATGATCGAGCTGGTCGAACAGCGGCGCGAAGGCCGCCTTCACGTCGGCAAAGTCCATCACCCAGCCCAACTGCGGGTCCGGCTCCCCGGTTACGTGGATCTCGACCCGAAACGAATGCCCGTGCAGCCGCGCGCACTTGTGTCCCGCCGGCACATTCGGTAGCCGGTGCGCCGCCTCGATCTGGAACACCTTGAAGATATGCATGGCGGACGCCTGCGCGTGGTGACGATGGTGGACCGGCGGGAAAACACACGACCTGGTCATGGGCGGACTGGAAAAATATCAGTAAACTGACAATTCCACTAGTTTTTCTCGGAAGAGAAAACAGCACCTGCCCCCAAAGTTGCCCCCAGCTTTTCTCGCCGATGAAAAAACAGACACATGTGTCCTACTAGGGTAGACGAGTTGAACGTCCGTCTGGCTGATCACATCGTAACAAACCGTCTATATCTGTCCAGGCCGAAATCTACACAAGGCATCTGAATCTTCTATCCAGCGATGGAGCGATGGATGATGGCGAGGAAATAGCTGCGCCGCCACCTTGCGCAGACGGAGCAATTCTGCTTTAAATAGGGGTGTGGGCGAGACTGCTGGGACGTTTCGCATCCATGGCCTGTCGCAACAGGTAGCCGCTGCTAAATCTTGGAGCCCTGCAGCTGCTTCTCACATCGCCACACGGCGAAGGGCAACCATCGAAAAACCTTTGGCGCGCGGTATTGACGCCCAGGTCGGCGCAAGGCGTTGCGTCGAGGCCCCGGCCACATCCTTGCTAGCACATTCATTCCGCTGATCTAAGTGGATGGAGAGCAACGATGTCAACACCGGGTCGTTTAGCCTTTTCGATGGAGCACAACATGCCCTTCGTAGAATACACGCCCTCCGCTGTGGAACCTTTCCATTCCACGAAAGCAGCTTTTGAAGCTGCTGGCGTTCCTGACCCTAATGCCGAAATCAGCTTCAAGGATGGTTGCACCGGCATGGGCTTCTATCGCCAGAACTTCCAGATCGCACTGAAGCGCCAGCAGCACATGGACGCTGTCGACAAGATCGTTACTCGCCTTCCGAAACCGCACTGGAAGGGCGGTAGCCAGTGGTTTTTTCGCCACGAAATCGCAGCCTACACGGCTGCCACGCACAGCGAGTAACCACCATGGCGATGCACTCCCCAAACACCTTCAGTGATGAAGGTGACGGCAGCGTTCGTCCTAAAGCTGCACGTCATAGCGCCCATGGTAATACCGAGAATTTTCCAATGTCGGGAAATGTCGGCCTCCCTCCGAGCCTGAAATTCGTCGGCCTCTCCAATTCGAGTGCCCATCAGTACGGCCTCGTCCCGATATACGACGACGATGGCAACCGCATCGATCAAGGCAAGGTGGCGCCATTTCCGTGGCTCCCCATGCCCGACTCGATCGTTCGGGCGCCCGGCCGCAAGAAGATCTTCCCCGCTGAAGAGATTCGTGCCTGGCGCGATGCCATAACCCATCGCTCCCGCAAGGGCGCCCAAACCAACCCAGACATCAAGTTCGCGCTCAACGAGCATGAACTCCTGAGCATGGATCACTGAAGATGAATACCAATAAAGAATCCACCGTCATCACCGACGAGATGGTCTTGGCGGCCATGACGGCCATCGAGTCAACCGAACCAACCCCTGAGGAACGGCAGGCTGGGCAGCTCGCCAAGCTGATTCCGGTGATCCACGAGGCCATCAAGCGTGGCGATTCCAAAGATAAGATCTGCAAGAGGCTGAAAGCCTCGGGAATCAACCTGCATCACCGAAGGCTGCGAAAGCTCTTCGATGCTGCCACTACGTGGCCCACTGAATCCAATGAACAATTGCAAGGCGGTGCCAAATGAACATCATGAATTGGCATCCCAGGCTTCATAGCCAAACACCCGCCATCAAAGCCATCAGCCTGTTCAGCCCCCCACGCCCGTGCAATGCATGGGCGTGGGGGGCTCCCATGAACAATCTCGTGATCACCGACATCCGCACCCGCCTGTTCTCGGAGGTGGTGTCGTGACAGGTCTCAATGTTCACTTCTGGCGCAAGAAGCTCGAACACTTCGCGCCGACCGAAACGGAATATCCGTTCATGGCCACGCCACCCTTGATCCGAAAGGCAGCGGAGTGCGTAAGCGTTCAACATCAGCTCTCGCCTGAACTCTACATAGTTGTTGCCCAGGCTGCAGCTTCGCTTGCCGTACAAGGAGTCGCGGTACTGAAGATGCCGGATGGCCGCTTCGTACCATTGAGCCTTTACTTCCTCATCCTCGCCGAAACCGGCCTAGGAAAGTCCCCGGCATTCGAGACGTTCTTCCGACTTTTTCAGGAGCGTGACCGCACCGCTGCGGGAGCCTTCGAAAAAGCGACGAAGGAATATCCGGCCAGGCACCGTAGTTGGAGAAGGCAATGCGACGACCTGACCAAGATGCTCAGCAAGGCACGCCAGAAGGGTGAGCCGCTTCATCATATCCAAGTCGAGCTCAACTCGCTCGTCGAGCAAGAACCAATCGAACCTCGCCTTCAAAACTGGTTGATCTCCGATACAACCGCTGCCGCCTTTTTGAAGCGGCTGGCAGGGGTCGGTGAATCGATTGCCCTTGCGGGTGATGAAGGCGAAAAGCTGCTTGCGCACCTTTATCAGTACATCGCAGATCTGTGCCAGCTATGGAGTCACGGCCGGACGGATAGTCATCGCATCGGAACCGGCACTACCTTGGTTGTCAATTCGCGCGTCATGGCCCTCCTCCTGATCCAGGCCGAAAATTTTTATAAGTTCTGTGAAGCCGCTGGAAAGAAGGCTTTTGGCATGGGCGTATGGGCACGATTCCTGACCATAACGCCGAAGGAGCCAAGGCCCGGCTTCACGTCTACCGAGAACCTGGATGCCACGAACGAGCCGCTTGATGCATTCTTGGCACGTATTGCCGAGTTGATCACTGAGCGTGCCCGTCGCGTCAAGGCCGGCGTCACGGAACAGGACATTGTCGAGTTCAACGCTGATGCACGCGATTGCTGGGATGCGTTCGATCGCGAGATGCGAGTTCGTTCATCGTCACACGCAGCAAACCGCAAGGGCAACGATGCTGATGAAGGCTACAAGCCCGGCGATTTGTTGGATGTCCGTGCGTTCGCTGCCAAAGCCTCGATGCACGCTGCTCGCCTGGCTGCTGTCTTCGCATATTTCATCGGCGATACGAAGATCACGTTGGACACGATGGAATGCGCTATCCGCATCATCCGCTACCACATTGAAGCGTACCGGGATCAGTTCTCTCTGGCCAAGGTGATCCCGCGTGTCGTGGAAGATTGCTTGAAACTCGAGACATTCTTCCGTCGTTTGAATCTGAACTCTGGCGGCAGCACGGTAGTTTCACTGGACAGCCTTCACCACATCAATACGACGAGCGACCTGAAGCTAGACAAGTACCTGTTGCCTGCGCTTCTTCACCTTCAGCAACAAGGCAAGATCCAGATCATCCCAACGAATGGCGGCAAGCAGTACGTGCACTTCCGTTCGCTGATCAACATGATCAACTGACGCACAACCGGATTGGCCACCCTCCTCAGGGGGTGACCAGACCGGCACCAGGGATTTCTACTTGCGCACTTCCAAAGCGGTCCGATCTGCTTTTGGAGGTGCGATTTTTTTGGAACACCCCTCTCCCCGTGCGACATATGCGACCGTCGCATCGTCGTATGGGTCTTGGGGGTATCTAGTACGGACTACCGCACGGCCATCTAGGCCTGTGCCGTGCGGAATTGCGCGCGCTCCAAGGCAGAGGCGCCGCCTGAAAAGCCGTTTGTGTACCGACTGAACTGCGAAGGGATTGTGGCAATAGGTCCGAAGGCAGATAGGTCATGCTCATGGCGCGGTCCGCCCAAGCTGCGCACGTTGGAGAGGATGCCCTTGGCCATAAGCTTCGCCACATCCTTGCTCACGTTCACGCCCTTGTCATTCGCATAGGAAAGCGGGATTTCAGCGCGCAGCTTCGCGATCTATCAGCAATTCGATCTGCGTCCCCATGACAAAGATGCCCAGCGCGAGTGTGCTACCGGCCGCTCATCATCCATTCGAAGCACCGAGATCGTGCGAGATCGAAATGTTCGCACGAACTACTCGCTGATCGAAAAAAATCACCAAGTCCACAATCCTATGGCGAACACAATTTCGCCAGTAATCCCGTGGCCAGCCATCAAAATGGACTTTCCATAGTGCCATCGGTGGCCAAGGGGAATTCCGGTTCCCTCTATCTAATAGCAAAAGTCAGCGCTAGCTCTTGGTGGATGGGTCCCGGCTAAAAGCCAGTCATGGGAGGCGGCTATGAACACTGCAGCTGATGACTACCTGCCGGTAGACGACGTGGACTTCATGATGAAGGAAATGGAAAGACAGATCGCCGAGGAGGAACGAAACTACCATATCGCCGCGAAACGCTTCCTTCACGATGGTGACGGCAATACATCGATATCGGACGAAAGCGAATGCTTGAGATGGATAGCTAAGCTTGAGCACCTCGCCAAGCGCATCTGCGGAGGCCAAGGGCGCATGATCAAAGCCAACAGGCGTCCGAGGCCTACATGGAAGCACGTCAGTCGTGCGTACAGCCTCACGTCGCTTGGCAATGCAGTATGGCAAGTGTGCTGCACAGGCATTCCCCTCATCGAGATGGCCAGCCCCAGCAGTCGCTACAGGGGGCGCCACTCCTGGCCTGCAATCCCCTTCGCCAAGCATGAGGACTTGGCCCAAACCGAAAGCATGGTCACGAGGTTCAACCCCCACATCGCTGTCATGTTGCGAGCCTGTCAGAAGGCCATGCCAGCCATAAGGCACGCCAATGGGATGATCATCGATCTCAGCAACGAAAAGGTGCGCAGAAGGATCGAGTGGATCGCTCGCTTCGTACGGCGATGCTGCCGTTCCTCCTGGTTCAAGCGCATCGAGGCGAACCGCACCAAGCTGGAAAGGAAGAACTTTCTCTCTTGCTGCCGTTACATGGCCGAAGGCTTTCAACAATACTCAAGGCTACTTGTCCTACGTGTCGATCTATACATCCGGCCAACCCACCACACGGCGGAGGATGTTCGATTGGCCGAGAAGTGCCTTGAACGCTATCTACGTGATCTTGATGAGGGGCGCATCGTTCCCGACGTGCTGCGGAGGATCTGCAAGCGGGAATGTGGCTTCGATCGCGGCATGCATTACCACCTGCTCGTCGCCCTCGATGGGCACAAGCATCAGAACGCATGTCACCTGTCGAAACTGCTGGGCGAGAAGTGGCTCAAGAAATGTGGGCCTTTGCGGGCCAGTTATTTTAATTGCTACGTTCGGCGCCACCACTACGAGTACAACGCCATCGGATCTGTCCACATCAGCGATTGGCGGATGCTCATGGGCATCAAAGAGGCGATTAAGTACCTGGCGAAGGGCGACGGTTACGTCATGACCGGACACAAGCGAAATCTCATGCGTGGCACTATGAAGCAATTTGGATCCAGGCCAAAACGTGGTGCGCCACGCAGAGTGGGTCATGACATGATTCTCGTCGATGCAATTCTTGGCAACCCTCGCTACGAACCATGACGCCGCCAGCGCCCTTCATCGCGCCCAAGCCAAAAAAAGAAGCCTTGCAAACTGGGGAGGGGAGCCGAAGCCCCCTTCCCGTTACCAGTCCGTACCTCACCTGACATGGGTTGTTCCAGCAGTTCGACTACACAAGCCGTCTCGTCAAGCTGCGTTGCCAAGATCGCACGGCAATAGCACCGGCAAGCCTCTGGTTGAGCAGTGCTCCTGTCGACTTGTCCGATACCATCCCCTAGATCTGGTTCGCTTTCGTACGGACCAGATAGTGGCCGAGGCCATAGAGCGCAAACCCGTAGACCACTACGATGCCAATCACTCGAAACATCCACGTTCTCCTCTTTATTGACGTCAACGAGGTCCCAGACGGGCGACCTTGTCGTCTAGTTTGCCGCACAGATTGGGCGTCACTTCTCGTGTGGCCATTGCCTCGCCATCTATCAGCCCGGTGCCGGGGTAAAACTCCTCCACCATCGCAGGCACGTCTTCGGCCAGATCCTCGAACGCCCCATTGGCAAACCCTATGCGGGCCGCCTCATCCAGCGCCTCCTGATCAAAGCCGCCATCCCGCCGCTGTTGATCCAGCTGCCGCGCCTCGACGATTGCCTGCTCCAACGTCAGCCCGGTACGGATCACCAGATCGACGTAAAAAATCGCCGCGCGGTGGCTCATGGCCGTGGACTTGCCCCGCAGCTTCAGCTCCAACGGCAGGCACGCCAGTCGTCCACCTGATACGGCGTGGAAGTACTGGAGTCGCGCCGCCAGTGTGCGGATCGTGTTGAAGGACGTGGTGCGCAGCACGAATGAGCCGAGTGCATCGGCCTCGCCATCGCCCACCAGCACGTTCAAGCGCGCATACGCCTTGCACTCACCATTGGCAAAGCCACACGTATCTGGACCCACGCACGGAAGGGCGTCGACGCCGTCCTTACCCGTGCGACGGCAGGTCTCGCCATTGCCCACACACACCGGCCGGCCCGTGGTGCGATCGAACAGCGAGTAGTCGGCCCGCAGGTTAAGTGCCGGGTCGTTGAACAGCATTCGTACTGGGATGGATCGCAACTTGCCGCCCGCCTCCTTGCGCAAGGCTTCGTCCAGCGGATGCTGGATCCAACCATCGCGGTTCTGCACCTGGGTAGTGAGGGTGAACTGATCGTCCTTCTCCGGCAGCCGCTTGCCATTGCGCTCGACTACGCGCCCGATCGAAATCCGCCCGATCACGGGCGGGGTGATAGCCAGACCTTTCAACATGGGGAAGCTCCTTCAGTGGCATCGGGTGAGAGAGACAGCACGAAGCGGCGCGAGCCCGGACGGGGTACGGTGTACCGCGCAGCCAGTGCGGGGTGGTCGGCTGCCAACCGTTTGGTGTCGACGCTGGTGCCATCCTTGGATCGCTTGTAGGTAACCTCGCCGGAATGGAAGATCGCCCGCGAGGCATCGCCCATCGCCTGCTGGATGGCTTGCTTGAGTTGCTCGGCCAGGTGTTCCTTCTCATCCAGTTCGGTCTTCAGCGCCGACAGCGACGTGAAGGTCTGACACAAGGTCTCGTCGTCCGTGAAGTCGAGCGACGTATCGTTACCGGGGTAGAGCTGGCGCAGGGCCCGCGCGGATGACTCGCTGCCATCGGAAGGTGGCACGATGTCGTGTTGCACGTACTCCCAGAACTTCGTCTCCAGCACGATCAGCCGGGCGATGACCTCGTCGTCCCGCTGGATGCGATGGATCTCAAGCTGCTGCCCGCACAGCAGAACGGCCACGTCCGCTGCCTGCTGGCCCGTCACGGCGAGCTGGTGCTGCACCTGCAGCTGCACGTACTCCGGCACCCCATCCTTCCACAGGCGCGCGCCGAACTCGCCGGCCGTCTTGCACTCCAGGATCTGAACGTCCGGACAGCCCACGACCTCCCGGTCTAGGTTCGCCAGCATGAAGTTGAACGTGGGGTGCTGAAGCACGGCGTTGACGCGCCTGACCTTACGCCCAGTCTTTTGCTGGTAGGCGGTTGCCACGTAGGGTTCGAGCAACGTGCCCCAGTAACGTGGATCCTCCATGCTGGGGCATTCTGCGTGGGCGGCTACTCGTCTGGTTTTCTCCGCCCACAGCTCCAGAGGACTCTTGTAGGGGTTGAGACCAACAGCCGTCGCCGCATCCGAACTACCGATGCCGCCTTGGCGCACTTCCAACCATTGGCTCCGATCGAGCATGCGCGTGTCGACCAACCGCAAGGCCGTTTGCTTTTTCATTTTTGTATCTCCCAAAAGAAAAAGCCCGGCCAAAAGGCCGGGCGTTAGGACGTTTGCATCAGATTGACCTCACCAACTGGCGCGCTAGTAGATGTCCCGGCCTTGCTGCTGCAGGGTGATGGGGCGAGTGAGGATGTCCAGCGTGTGGGGCTTTTACACTAACTCCAGGACACCCACATCCCCGAGTGCAGGCCGGGGTCGACCCGCGGCCTGCACTCGGGTCAACGTGATCGACACTCAACCACCGGGCGGGGCCTGCTTGCCGTCCTTGCACCATGCTTCCCATTCGCTGATCTGATCCACGCTGACGGCATCGTCGACGCCCGCCTTGGCAGCTTCCTTATGCTGGGCTTCGGTCCACCCTTGCACGCAGGCATCCACAGTGACAGGAGGTACAGGTGAAGCGTTCGCAGCAGTGCTATCGGTGGTGGGCCGGTTTGCTGAAGTGGCTGCGGGGGTCGACGGGGTGGATGTGGATGTGGATGCCGGCCCGGCAAGTGCCTGATCCAAACGGCCACGGAGCGATTCGCTGTCGGCGGACGATGCTTCCTTGGTATTCTTGTCAGCCACTTTCTGGCCATCGTCGTAGACCTCATCCGTGAGCAAGATACCGTTCTTGTCCCAGGTCTTCTGCTCCCCGTTGATCTTGCCATCGACCCACTTGTCGACGAGCGATGTGCGCTTTCCCGTTTCCGAGTCGAATTTTTCAGCTACACCGTCGAGCTGATTCTTCTTTAAACGCTCTCGAAAAATTAGCTGCTTGCCATCAGCGGTATAACCCTTCCAGAGTCCATCTAGCTTGCCTTCGTCGTACGTTCCTTCCTGGATGATCTTTCCGGAAGTTTCGTTGTAGCGGGCATAGGCGCCATCGTACGTGCCCTTGGACCAGCCTACTTTCTTGACCAGCTCGCCGGTGGATGAGCTGTAAATCTTCTCGGTGCCATCCGGTTGGTTTTCGTCAAAACCTCCTTCAATCAGCGTTTGGTTGGGCTTGTCCGGGTTGTAGTAGACGAATTTTCCAGAAAGTCGTCCGCCGTCGAAGCTTGCCTCCATGATCTTGGTATTGGTTCTCGGCAGTTGGCAGGTTGCCTTTCCATCGGCGTAACCCTTGCGTACAGAGACGGTGCACAAGAACACCGGCGAGTCATTACCCAAGGCAATTTTCATGAACTGGGCGAGGGCATAGCGTTGGTCGCCGCTTTCTTGCATGAACTTCGTGTAGCCCGCGGAATCGCCCAACAAGAAATTATCGGGGACGTGCGTCACCGTGCCAGTGAAGGGTTCATTGGCATTTTCGGCATAGATCAGACCATCGGACAGGTTGGCATTGCGGTAGTCCAAGATCGGCTTACTGCAGCCGGCAAGGACCAACAACACGGAAGTCGCGAGCATGGCCAGAAGGATTTCTTTGTACTTTTTCATGGATTCAACTCCTGTTGAATGCAAAAGAGCGCAGGCCCCGACAGGCCTGCGCTCCTGGCATGTAATGCGATATCGCGGGGGTTGCCCCTCAGACGGACGCCGTAGCTGGAGTGACATTGGTCAACATACTGTCCGCGGACTTCCAGCCAAAACGAAGGGCAATCGCATGTGCTGCGTTGATAGTGATGTATGCACCGACAAAGAACTCGAATCCGAGGGCGAGGCTTCCACTTGCCATGGACGTAAGTAGCTCCAGGACAACACACCCTCCGAACCAAGCCGCCAGCGCGCGCCACAGCACGCCGAGCTTCAGGGTCTTTGTAAAGGTGTAGGTTGCACCAGGCTGGTACTTCTCCGCGTAGTGCATCCAGCCGCGTTGTGTTCCGCGACGTAGGGTGAAGCCGACAGCGATACCAAGCGCAGCCTCGACGACGGGCATAACAGCCTCAATGTCTGTGGCCGACACGATTAACAAGAAGATGAAGAGCAAACCGACGACCGCGAAGTCGTATCTAGCACGCTGTTTCTTTTGCTCCGATGTAAGTTCAAAGGGATGATTCAGTGCTTTCATGCCATGCAGTCCTTTGGGGTGGTGAAATAGGCGCGCTGACCTCCCGAGCAAGGTGGCCCGGAAAGAAGGCAGAAGATGGGGTGAATGCCAGGCCTCGCATTGGTCGTTCGATGGCCCCCTGTGGCCATGTGGGTAAGCCATCTGAAGTAACGGCCCGTGCACAGATATATACTTTTACGGTATAGACTATTGCGCGCGACGTACATAGGCAATGCTGATAGGGATCCAGCTGCCGATGCCCACGCTTGTCTTCGTCCGTCGCCGCCATCTTTGCCAAGCGCCTGAAGGCCGCCCGCACTTTGCGGGGCCTGTCGCAGCGCGCTTTGGGAGGCCTCGTGTCCGACGACAAAGCCAATGGCAGCGTTCGCATCAACCGTTACGAGCAGAGTGTGAATCGGGCGGATATGGATACGGCGGCAACGCTGGCTCGCGCGCTGGATATTCCCTTGGCCTACCTTTTCGCTGAAGAAGACGATCAAGCCGAGATGCTCTTGGCCTTCGCCCAGCTCTCAAAAGGTGAACGATCAAAGCTGCTCAGCCAAGCCCGAGAGCTGGTCGCAAAGAAAGCAAAATAATGAGGTAGCAGGTCCGCGTTGTGGCAGGAGAGGGCGCTACCCCCTCCTGCTCGATTCAGCAAGCCGAAACGCCTCACCGATGCCTTGGCGTACGTACTTGAAACCATTCCTTGCGTCAGAACGAACGCGTTTCCACCAAGGTCAAGACCGCGGGTTTGTTTGTCGCGACTCCCAAAGAAAAGCCCGGCCAGTAGACCGGGCGTTTTGACGTCTGCATCGAATGGATATCAGACGACGAGCTTCATCACTTCGTCCCAGGCACGCTCCTTGATCTGCGCGCCCTGACCGAACCAGGCCGCATCACGACGATGATCATCGCTGCGCGCCCGGCGGTGGTGGTCGACGAACTCGGTCACGCTGTTGAGGAGCCCCCACGCACTTCCGCCGCTGGAGGCCAACAGAGCGCCGCGGCCGCCGCCCTCGTACAGCGAGCACACCGTGGCCAAGGCCTGTTCGTTGACCACCGGTGACTTGCCGTCCGGTGCTGCGTAGGTCAGTACACGGCGCAGCAGCCCTTCGACCGAGTCGGGATCGACCGGACGGTCGACCAACGCCTTCATTCGGGCCACGAAGCCATCCCAGGAGGACACGGTGATCCCCAACTGGCGCTTGACCGCCTCCGCATCGAACTGGCTGCGGTGCGGCACCTTGATCGCACTGCTGGCATTCCCCAACGCGATCTGCAGGGTGTTGTTGCAGACCACCCGCACGGAGGTGAACTGTGCCGTGGTCGCCAGCGTGCCGTCGCATGCAGTGGCCAGCAGCAGATAGCCATCCACCCTGTCGCGACCCTTGAGCATGCTGCTCTGGCCGGTCTTTGCCAGCGCCCAGAACTTTCGGCCCTCGCGCAAAACACCTGCTGTTTCCAGTTCGAAGCCGTTGCAGGCGGTCAGGTCGCGATAGAACTCCAGGATCTCCGCGGGCTGCACTACGTGAAAGCGCTTGGACACAACCGCCAACGGAGCCTTGGTATCGGAGCGGTAGAGCACCTTTTGTTCCGGAAAGGCGTTGATGACCCCGACATTGTTGTTGCCAGAGATGTAACGGACTTCGGACTGCTCGATCCGCCAGTCCATCCCCGCGTTCTTCCTCCAGACCTCAATGGGCTGCTGCGGGGCTAGCTTGTTACCCAGGCCATGCCACGGCTTCTCGCCGGCATAGGCCATCGTTTCGACCAAGTGCATGTGTTTCTCCTCTTGTGAGGCGGCATAAACGCCGAAGGCCCGGGGGGATTCCCAGGCCTTTGGCGTTTATGCCGCGTGGTGGTTGGATCAGGGCGCTTTCGAGCTGCAGCCGCTGCAGCGGGCAAAGCCCAGCAACAGCGAAGCAACAACGACGAGCACGCAGGTCAGCGTGTCAGTCTTCTGCGGGATCATGCTTTTTCCCTTCGACGGGCGCCTCAGGGCGGATACGCCCTCACGCGAGACAGAGCTTTCCCTGCCTCATGTGGGTGATATGTGCCTGAAATTTTTTTCAATCGACACCGACATCGCTGCCTCCCCCTTTTCAGACACCACCGCATGGGTTGGGGGACGATTTGCCTCAGGCGGTCCGTACAAGATCGAAAAAAATTCAGTCATGGCCGAATTTCTCTATGGGTTATGACCGGCGCGATGACGGGGCGCTTTATCACCTTGTAAGACGGGATACGCCCAAACTGAGTTGAGGCCAGCTTATCCATGGCCTGCGACAAATCGTTTCGGCTGAATTTTACGCGCGGATCGGTCAGTCATGAGACCCACTGCAGTTCGACCTTGAAGACGTTTTGCTGTGGATCCCATTCAAGCAGGTACCCCGCACCGACCAAGGGAGCCCACTGATAGAAAGCCTTGTAGCCGTCGCTTTCGTTGATCCGACTGAAACCACACTCGCCATGACTACGCGACGCGACTCGTTCGCCGTACTCCCAGGCTCGCAGCGGCAGGCCGTAGAGCCATTCGTCAGGGGAGCGCAGCGGGGTGAATTCGGTGATGAGTACGTAAGGAGGGCGCAAATGTTCGTCGCGGGCAAGCAACCATGCGATCAGTTCGTTGTGTTTTGACATGGCTTCGTATGTTTGAACGGCAGGCCTATAACGATGATGGTGCAAAACGCCAACCACCTACCAACCATCGCCAAGGCAACTGATCAGCATCGCCCGCGAAATTGAATACGGCCGGCGGCCAGGCTGCTCAACGTCGCCACTGCATTGACCGCTTCCGCCATCGTACCTAGTCAAGCGTGCGACGAACTGCCTGACCAAATGCGAGGCGAGCAACATGTCATTGGCCAACTCGGCAGAAGAGCTGCATGGGCGTTCGGCCTTCATCTGCTCAGCAATGAACTCGGATCGGGTGACGAACTTGTCGATCCTTGACAGCAGAGCCTGCTTCTCGACTTTATCGGTCATACGTTGGCCCCATTCTCGATCGCGCCATACACGCCAGAGTTCATCGGACCGGACGATCGCATTGCTCCAATACCCGTGCGACCCAGAGCTCGATGCGGGCCTCATACACAGTCGCGCCCTCAAGACTCGGGCTGCCAGGAGGCACTTTGAGAGACCAGAGCGCCCTCGGGCTGAGATGCGGAACCTCGATGTGAATCTTGCGAGCCAGTCGATTGGCTACCAGGCGCTCCACATGCTGGGCTTTCTTGCCACACCAGACGATCAGGGTGCAGTCCTCCAATTCACGGACTACGCGGTCCCTATTACTCGGGCCCTTAATTTCATCCGCGGTAGCTTCTGATCGTCCATTGTTTTGCTTCGGCCAGATCGGCTTGTGGTAGGCATTCGTTATGCGGTAGTCGTACTTTTCGCTCGATTCAAATAGGTCAGGCCGTCTTACGTGCAAGATGGCGAGAGCGTTATTCAGGTTCGTTCCTGTTGCACCAGCGACGGGTTGTGAACCCTTCTCTTCGTGACGACCAGGCACACTGAAGACAAAAGCGGTGTGCAGTTTTCCCGGGCAGAGATGCGGGGCAGCTTTCAGAATCATAGGTTCTCCCGATCTATGGCAAGTAGCCACATTTTGACGTGCTGCTGGGGCGATGCCAGGAAAGCCACCACAAGGTACTCTCCGAAATCCGCAGGTTTAAACACCGTCTTCATTGCATTGTCGAATCCGCGCATGGAGCCAGGTCGAACCGGTGCGCAGATGGTGAGCGAGAAGGCAGCGGTCGGCCCCATGGCGACCAGAGTACGACGCGTTTTACGGCGGAGGCCTTTCGAGGCTCGGGCCAGAGTCGGGGCTTGGTGTGCGAAGAGCCGACCAATTCCGCCCGGTTCAAGCATGATCCTCACATCTGCTTCGTCAACTCCAATCGGGCCCTGGTAGCTCGTGGACAGAACCGTGCACATGAGGAGCTGAAGCAATGCTTCCCGGCTGCTCCCGAGAAAGATGACTCGAACCGTCGGGACACCCGTGATCTCCCGCGGAACGCCTTCGAGCTCCCGACATAGCAATATCGGCGAGTACTTTGGTAAAGCCAGCAAAGGCGCTAGCGACGGGTTCCAAAGGACCACAACATTCCACGCGTCGTCTGGGAGTCTGTGATCGAGCGGCCAGGCTCGGCAGTCTAGAGCCGGGTCCAAGTTGTCAAGGTCGCCAAGGGCCGCCACGTCCTCACTCCGCCCAAGCACGTAAACCTGCGGCCGCGGCTTTTCGTACGGAATCAACAGCAGCGGGATGGATTCGCACATGGACCCTTACCTCAGAGACGTTGTGCCTGCATTGTCGCGCTCGTCCGACTCACGGGGTGAGATCGAGAAACGGTTGTGCCCATCACCCAGCTGGGACCCATCACCCACGGTGAAGCCGTCTAACCGCCACGAGTCGGCCCACCAATCTGGTCGGCGCCGCCCAATCTCGTTGGCAAAGTAACCATCTCTGCTCTGGGTCGACAAATGACCTTCAATCGGATGGTCAACAGGCTGGTGATGTAGGTCAAGTTGTCCGGCGGGCTTGGTCATCTGTCCTGGCACTGATGGGTCAACACGCTGGCAATCTGCAGCCTGTTCCAGTTCCGGGCTCACGGCGCTTCCTCATGGTCGAAAGCCCATTTCACCGCCCCAATGCGGCATCGAATGTCGCCAGCTCAGCCTAGATCGCCGCCGCCAAATGCGACACTGCTTGTCGTAATTGTGGATAGGATGGCCATCATCCATCCGCCATTTCGCAGGTTCGTCGATGCCTACGCCCACCGTCACCCGCCTCTCCAAGTCACGCATCGTCGCCGGCCTACAATGCGCGCGTCGCTTGTGGTTGGGCACGTATCAGCGCGATGCGATGGAGACCACTCCCGCAAACCAGACCGTTCTCAATGCCGGCAACGACGTCGGCGATCTGGCTCGGGAGCTTTACGGTCCCGGCTTGCTGATCGGCCATGTGGAGAACACTTCCAAGGCCCTTGCCGAGACCGCCGAAGCGCTGCAGAACAAGGGCAAGCGCCAGACACTGTTCGAGGCGGCATTCCAACACCAGGATGTCCTGGTTCGTGCGGATGTCCTGAAGCCGGTTCCGGGCGGCTACGACCTGATCGAGGTGAAATCCTCCACCTCCGTGAAGGAGTACCACCTTGTCGATTGTGCGATCCAGGCATGGGTGATCCGGAACGCAGGCATCACGCTTCGCCGCGTGTATCTGGCGCACATCGACACAGCGTTCGTTTACGAAGGTGATGACGACTACGACGGCCTGCTGGTGGCCGAAGACATCACGGCCGAAATAGCCGATCTCATCGAGCAAGTACCCTCCTGGGTACGCAAGCTTCAGAAGGTTCTCCGTGGCAACGAGCCATCCATCACCACGGGCGAACACTGCTCCACGCCTTTCGACTGCCCCTTCTTCGAGCATTGCCGTTCGCAGGAACCACAAGGGCCCAAATATCCGGTAACGATCCTCAAACGGTCCGCTGCACTTACCCGTGCGCTTATCGACGAAGGTTACGTGGACCTCCGGAAGGTTCCCGCCGAACGGCTGACTAATCCCATTCATCAGCGCATCCGCAAGGCTTCGGCGACGGGGAAGCCCTTCCTCGATCCGGCCGCCGCAGAGCAACTCGATGGGCTCGACTACCCCCGCTACTACCTCGACTTCGAGACAATCAATCACGCCATCCCGCGCTGGGCCAGCACGCGCCCCTATCAGCAAGTCCCCTTCCAATGGTCATGCCAGATCGAACAGCGCGATGGCAACCTCAAGGAACGCGCCTTTCTCGATTTGAGCGGCGACGATCCGACGCGTGACTTTGCAGAGTCCCTGCTTCGCTCAGTTGGAAAAACTGGCCCCGTCCTCGTCTACAACAGGAGCTTCGAAGCCAGCCGGGTCAAGGAATTGGCCGAATGGTTCCCGGACTTGGCGGATGCCTTGCTGGCCTTGAACGAACGCATGGTGGATCTTCTACCCATCACCCAAAAGCACTACTACCACCCCGCCATGATGGGCTCGTGGTCGATCAAGAAGGTATTGCCCACCATCGCACCTGAGCTCGATTACAGCGAGCTGGATGATGTCGCCGACGGTGGTCAGGCTCAATTGGCCTACCTTGAAGCCACCCATCCGGAGACGCCCGCCGACCGGCGCGCCACTTTGGACACGGCCCTCCGCCGCTATTGCGGCCAGGACACGATCGCGATGGTTCGCCTTCTGCAGGCGCTGGCTGGTCGTTGATTCAACTCGTGCCAGAGACCAGGCCGACGCCTCCCGCTTCCACAGGAACTACTTCGTCGGCATGCTCGATGCAATGAAGCAAAGCGAAAGAAACATGATCGAAAGACCGTGCCACCGGCGAAGCGACACCATGCGTCGCGTGGCATGACATGATGAGGATAATCCCCAGTCGGGGAGTCAGTCCGGGATGCCCATGAACGATACCTCCCTGCGCTACTTGGAGATGCTGCGACAGATCCCACGGCTCCCGAATGGCATCACGGCGACGGATTTGCATCGCAAATTGCAAAGTCTCGGCTATGAGATCGACAAACGCAGCGTGGAACGGGATCTCATCAAGCTTTCCGCTCCACCAATTTTGTTCCCGCTGACCACCAGTGAGAGCCGCCCTTTTCTTTGGAGTTGGACGCGGGAAGCCGACCTGACCCACCTGCCGGCCCTGAATCCGGCGACCGCACTGACACTGGAACTGGCCTCACACCACCTGGCTTCGCTTTTGCCGCGCAACGCGCTCGTGGCCTTGGAGCCTCTGTTCAAGTCCGCGCGCAAGGTACTGGATGAAACTGCCCAGACCGGACTCGCGCGCTGGTCAGACAAGGTCGCCGTCGTGCCAGAAAACCAGCCGCTTCTGCCCGCATCCGTCTCCGGAAGCGTGCATGAGGCCGTCCATCAAGCCCTGCTGACGGAAAAACGCCTTGAGATCAGCTATCGCGCAGCGGGGCAGGAACGCCCCAAACGCTACCCGGTCAACCCGCTGGGCCTGGTCAGTCGAGGCGGCGGCTACTATCTGGTGGCCACAGCCCGCGACTATCCAGAGGCCCGCAACTTCGCCTTGCATCGCATGGTTTCCGCCACGCTGTTGGACGAGCCCACCACCAAACCAGCTGGCTTCAATCTGCGGCGCTACATCGCCGAACACGGCTTCGAGCTGCCGCTCGGCGGCGACATCAATATCGAACTGCGCGTCTCCCCATGGCTGGCCGGCTATCTGGACGAACGCAAGCTGTCGCCAGACCAGACACTCACTCCCATCCGGGGTCGCGAGGAACAGCGCCTCAACGCTACCGTGGCCAATACCGACCAACTGCGCTGGTGGCTGCGCAGCTTCGGGCCGAACGTCGAAGTGGTCAAGCCAGCCTCACTGCGCCGAACGCTGGCCAACGAGTACGCCGAGATGGCGGAACTCTACCAAAAGTAGCTGACGCATAAGCCTTCACAAAGACCTTTTAGCATCTTCCAAGAATTTACGAGTCACCTCGATGAGCGATCGCTTATTTGGAATGCTTTCCAAACTGATGTTGATGTATACATATTGGTACCCCCGCTCCTTTTCTAAAGATAAAGCGTTGGCGCTGGTATCAATATAGATCTTATCCCACCAGCTCTTACGAGGGTCTGGTTTGGTTACCCGCGAACCTTCCTTGAATTTGATAGCGGCAAGGGTAAGCACGGATTTCGTGGCCTCTGGCTCGGGCCAACTAAGGCGGTCGCGACGCTGGTTGTCGTCACCCCACTCATCCCAGAAATTGCTGTCCAGAGTGAAACACGCATAGAAGGCATTAGGATAAGAGTGGCTATCTCCTTCGTCCTTTTTCTCCCAGATGAAGACAATATCCTGGAATGGAGCCACCCCCGAGCTCGTAATGAGCTCCACAGACGTATCCCAATTCTTCAACTCCTCAGCAGGATCATCAGACCATTCAACGCCATAGTAGGCGAACTCATTTTTAACCTCTTCACCAATTGCCCTGACCATCTCAAGAACGCGCTGATGGTAGCTGATTAGAACCCTGCGAGCTTTACGCACATCCAAGAACGCGGCAGTAAGATTATTACTCATTACTCAAAGATCCCTAATCCATGCCAAATACCAAGCGGCTCAAGTAACGGGAGATCACCTGCAGGCTCATTGCCTGAACCAAGCACCATGTCATGGTTGGCGAAGTTGAGGGCTCCCGAAACACCATAGGTCTCCGCAGCTAACGCTACATCATCTGCAGTAATCTGCGCCAAATCACGTTTGGTAGGATGTCTGCCCTCATTGACCATGGACGCGATACGGTTGGTATGGGCATCTTGGCATCGCCCGTAGAAATTTCGCACAAATCGTCCATTCCCCTCCAGCTCCTTACTCCCCTTCTCACTTTCTTTCAATTGAAGAAATACATTCTTGGCAACCGCAAGTGCGGTCTTATCGAGTGCATAGTCATCCGGACGTGACAGGCCATCAAGTATGGCTATCATATCGTCAGCCACATAGTCGTCAAAATGGATCGTCGTATTGAATCGGGAGCGAAGTCCAGGGTTACTATCCATGAAGTGCTCCATTTTGCCAGTATACCCAGCAACAATCACAACGAGTTTGTCTCGTTGGTCTTCCATGGCCTTTAGAAGTGTATTGATTGCCTCTAACCCAAACGTATCATCATAGCCACCACCGTCGTTATTGAGCGTGTATGCCTCGTCAATAAACAATACGCCACCTAACGCCGAGTCGATGACCTCGCCAGTCTTTTCAGCGGTTTTCCCAACAAAGCCCGCAACTAATCCGCCACGATCAACTTCGATGAATACATCTTCCTCTAGGGTGCCCAAGAGATAGAAAATCCTCGACAGGATGCGGGCTACTGTCGTCTTGCCTGTGCCAGGGTTCCCAGTCAGCACCAAGTGACGAGAACTCGCTCCGGTTCGTATCAGTCCTTGCGATCGGCGCATTGCCTGGACACGCTCGTCGTCCACCAATTGCTTGACCTGTGCTTTGACGCCAGCCAATCCCACCATTCCGTTCAGTTGCTCAAGTTCTTTGTTGAGCAAGCTCTCAGTCGTCGCCTCACCGCGCCGATTCTTCTTTATTTTGGGCAATTGTCTATCCTCGGTCTCCGGTGTCTCGGCTTGGATCTGGTCATCCACTGAAACAGGTTCCCTTTCTATCAAGGGAATGTCGTTGCGCTCTAGGATGAGCGCCAAGTCTGTCGCAGCCGAAAGATATCCTTTGGCCACCAGCAGCTTCAGTGCTCGCTTCGCTAGTCCGGGGTCATCAAAGCCAGCACGCGCGTAGATGCGCCACCTCTCCGCCTTCTCGAAATCACTCTTGCATTCGTCGCTAGGGGAATCACCTTCGAACATCAAGCTGTGTGCTTGGGCCCGATCAACATCGACTCCGACCCCATCGAAATATCGCTCGGCAATTGCCAACTGCGCGAGGCCCGCCCCCTCTTCCAAGACATACGGGTCCACTTCATCAACACCCCTCTCTGCCCGCCGAGCAAAATGGTTCGCACGCTCAATGGATCGCCGCTCTCCAAGGAGATGCCAGTACACCTCCGAAAGTACGCTGTAGAGCGGGCTGTGCGCAGTTTCTCCTAGACTCCAGGCGTAGTCGGCCACCCGCTCCACTCGCTCGGCAATATTAGAGATCGCATTGCGCACTCGCGATAGAGTGGCATCGGTAAACAGGACGGGGCGGTAGCGCCACGCTCTGATGCGCTCGCAAGCTTCCGTTGCCCAAACAAGTGCGTCAGAGGCTTGCTCTGGGTCGATTCGCTCATCTGGAGCCGGGCATCGCCGATCGTTCTGCAGGTCATCCCATTCTTCGATGACGTTGATTCGCTGCCCTTGATCGTTCATCGAGCGCCCCCCAGCGTCGCACATTGCGCCAACAATGCCACAAGGCCGCCCACAAAGATCGCGCGGACAATCCGCATGACTAGGCGATCGTAGCCACTCTTTGTCCATCTGTCCCGGGCAGGTCTGAAGAAGGGATGGATGATCCAGCCGATGGCAGCGCCTAAAAGATACCCTGCCAGAAGTACAAAGAAGTTTGGACGCGAGTTAGGTGCTCGAATCAAGCTCCAAAGCACGAAGTTGGTCAGGAACGCATAGACCGTCAGTCTCGTGTATTTGCTGGTCGCAGAACTTCCTTGCCCCATGAACTGCCCCCTATTTTACAAATGAGCCCGATACCTCAAAGTAGCTGCGGTGATACTTGCAGTTCATCGCAAGAGTTTGCGCCAAGCCCCCCCTTCCTCAATGATCCACCTGATTAGCAACTTAGCTCAGCCATGAAAATTGCGCGCCTTCGAAAACTTTCATGGCAAAGCGTCGGTGCTAATCAGGTCCCTGTATAGGGTTCGAAACGACGGGAGTCGTAGTGAAGCATGCAGAAATCGTTGTCGTCGTCCAGAAAACCAAGGACGATGTCCAGACGCTCGCGGAAGTAGATGGAACCCGACTCGAACGTGGCGTCGATGACCGATTGCTCCAGCACCTCCACCACTATCATCGGCACGTCGTATTCCGGCGTCTTGCGATTCTTCATGCCAGGCTTCCACTGCGCCAACATGCCCGGCTGCAGGGACTTTTCGGCCCCACTGGAAAACTGTAGGAAGCCCGCGGACAACCCCGCACAGTACCTGCGTGCCGCGATACGTTTCTCGTCGACATTGCCCCCTACCAGTTTCAGCGAGTGGTTCTCGTGCGTTGCGTTTTCCATACTTACCTCCGTTGGTTGATGGAGGCCATACTGGCGCTGCTTGGCGACATTCAGTGTCGCTCTTTGCAACATCGTCGAGGCTTACACAAACCGAAATTGCGTGTCACCCACGGAACTTCGTCATGCAGTTTCAAGGTTGATATGGAACCTGAAAAGGCTTCAATCCATGCGCTATGCATCGGTCGATTGAGGCGGACGAAGGTCGAGAAGAAGACCGCGGCGCGTTACTTCCGACTCACTTTCGTAACGTTGCTTGAGCAGTTCGAGCATGTCTTCCTGCCTGGGCTGCCCAAACGTCATGCGGTAGAGCTCTACATCCCGCTTCAGTGAAGCGAGGCGTTGGTTGTCGATGCTCAGCGGGTACGGCATGACGATACGCTCGATCTTCGCCGGGCCAGGGTAGACCCACCACGGCGCGAAATCGCCGAAGCGCTCCTGTTCGTCCAGACCGAGACGGAAGGCAGCCTTCCACGGATCCTTCTCTGCGCTGCGCAAAATCGCTACGCCGTGCTTCGCCACGAGGTTGCGACGGATTGCGTGCCCGGCATAGCGATCGACACGCCCCTCACGTTGCTCGAAATCCACCGGATTCGCCGGAGTGTTCCAGTGCACAACGGAGTGGCTCCAGCGGTGGAAGTCGATACCCTCTTGGCCGACGCTGGTGGTGGCTAGGACGAACGGCCAGAACGGGCTGTTGAACGCCTCACGCACCTCAGGCATGCGCGCGTCCTCCTCGGACTCGCGCTTGCCGCCGTAGCGCAGCGCGAACCGGCAACCGAACCGCATCGGACTGTTGACATCAAGCGGGTTGAATGCGCTGTACTGGGCGACGCGCAGGCTCATCGTCGCAGCGGCGGCCTCTGCATAGCTGAAGAGGTTTTTGTCGGTGAGAGCTGGCGAACCCTTGTCGCTGTAGAAGTGGTGCAGGTGCTCATCAAGGACGGCCTGCAGATTCCCCCAGGCGCAGTAACGCAGAACCTTCCGCCAGTACGGCTCGTTAGGCTCGGGGAACATGCTGAGCAGAAGAAGCGTGCTTTCAGGCCGGTTGAACAGACTGCGCAGTCCCTCGCCAAGAACGACAGCAGCGTGCCAGATACCTGCCTGTGTGACATTGGCCTGGCCACCGGCGATCCTGCCGAGCGCGCGCCACGCGATATTGGCCGGTGAGTGAAGGGCGAGACTGGCGACGGTCTCGGCAAGATCTGGCGGCAACGGCGGCAAATCGGGATCAGCCATGCTGGTGTTGAGCGCCCGTTCCACGTGCGCCGCGATCAGCGAAGAGTCACTTTCGTCCTCGCTGTCTCCACCGCTGCCGCTGCCCATGCGTTCGGCAGGGGTGCCGACGCCGTCTGGCCGGGAGTCGGGGCGGCAGAGTGTTGCGATCCAGTACCAAGCCTCGCCTGCTGTGCCGTGCTGGGTAGGACCCCTGGGCAGATCGTGAAGCCGGCTGGCCACCTCAGCCCGCGTAGTCGTCTCATCCAGTGGTGTTCCCGAACCGCGTGCGAGTTCGCGCGGATCGGCCAGCGCGGCGAGCCCCGGCATGGGCCAAAACAGGGCAAGCGTTGTCATCGCTGCCGCTTGTCCTGCCTCGACCCGATACCGAAGGCGTGGCGCAACCCGCTGGGCGGTGTCAGCTTCCAAGGCCGAGTAGATGTGGTGCTCCGCTGAGTGGCTAAGCAACGATGCGACCGCGGTTGGCGTGGCCGCCCACGACGAGAACACCAGCCGCTTGGTCATCATCTGCGCGAACGGTTCCGCGTACGGCCCACCGGGCGTCAGGTACGGCAGCGACGGCGGCACCCAAAGGAGCTTCCACCAGCCGGCATCTACGGTAAGGTCTGCGAGGGCACGCATGCGAGCGTTGCCGTAGTCGATCCTTTTACGCCTGCTGACGCTACGAGGCGACAGGCGCTGGGTTCCCTGCAGCAAGGGAAGGAGGTCTCCGCGCCGTTTTTCGTCGTCGAGTGCAGCCCTGGTATCACGTCCGATCTGGTAGGTGTCACAAAAATTGACGAAGTATGGCGCGGACTTCCAATACTCAATTGTCATCGTCGTACCGAGATGCGCTGCGAGCTTTCGCAGCGCTGCGAAGCCCGACAAATCCTCTGTCTCAACTTCGCTCTTGGCAACCGTCTCGACCAGGCGGGTAGTGCTCCCGAAATCCGATCGCTCGTTGCGCGACATCACGGCGATCAACTTCCGACGCAACGCTTTGGTCAGCTCGGAAGTCTGCTCGCCAGTGGTGGCGGCGTCACGGAACTTGGCGAATGTCGCCTGCACTTCATCGATGTCGAGTCGGGCGCCCCCTTCGGCAAGGAACTTCAGAGTCAGTTTGAAATCGCGATAGTGGTCGTCCTCATGCTCTTCGGCATAGGAGAACGGCTTGTACGGTGTTGCGGAAAGCAGCAGCACCTTTGCGGTGCCGTACTCGAATAAGTTGTGCGCCAGCTGTCCAGCATCGCTGCGTTTCTCCAGCAGGTTTCGGAATCGCTGAAATTCGTCCAGGATGACAAGGTCGGGCTTGAGCGTCTCAACGCTTGCCCTAGCGAGCTCGCTGCGAAGCGCCCCAATGAGCTGAGTAGCCCGCTTGCGCATTTCTTCGGGGAGATCCTGCTTGCGTCCGAGTTCAGCAATCAGCCATCGGGTCTTCTCGATCAGCCCGGCCTCATCGGCCAACTCGATGAACTTTCGGGCGATCTCCGGATCGGGCTGCCCATCCAGTTCCGCCTCCAAACCAGCGAGGCGCCCCTCGAACCTCTCCACCGTGCTGACGTGACCGCGCAGCAAATTCAATGCTGTTCGACGTTGATGGCCATCTGAAAGTACCAAATGGGGTTCCAGCAGCAGGAACAGCAGCGCGCGCTCCTCGGCTGTGCCGGTCTGCCAGCCCATGTCGAACGATGTTCCGGGAGTGAACGACACCAGATTTACCGGCTTGCTGGCCCCAGCAGCTGTGCGAGCGAAATGCCGTGCATGCTTTGCAAGCAAGGTCAGGCGACTGGCACTCTCCACCGGCTTGTAACCATCATCACTTGCTGGCAACACGTTCAGCCGTGATAGGTTCTGCCTGGCGATCTCAGCGTTGGAGCATACATAGACGATGTCGATGCGTTCTATCGAGTCATCGTCCTGGAGCTTCTCGATCGTGCGAGCGATGACCCCGCGAGCGACCATGCTCTTGCCGAGCCCAGTCTCGTCGGCCACGAGGAAGCGGCGAGAACCCGACGGACCGTAAAACCGACGGGTGACGTGCTCGACTGTATCGCGCTGAAACCCCTTCAAGCCACGAATGATCGAGTCAGCATCAAACCTCTGGATACGATCATCCACGAGTCGCTCCCGTTGCGAGACCCGCCGCCTTGCGCACCTTCTGCCAGAGCACGAGGAACTTATCGCCAGCGATCTGGCGCCCTTGCTCCGAGGACTCCATGCGCTGAATGAGGCCATCGAGGTCCTTGATGCTTTCTGGGCGATCCGCGAGCGCACGGACCACCATCTCGAACACTCCGCCTCCCCCATTTCTGAAGAACGCATTTCCAGTGCCGTCACCAGTGGCAACCGCTTCGTCTCCGACACCGCCGGAGGCGCCGAATCCGAGTAGGAGCGTGAGGAATCGGAAGAATTTCTCCAGGGAGTCAACCTGTCGGGCAAGAATTTCGTCTAGTCGTCCGATCGGCTCGTTGATGAGCTTCGCGCGAACTACAGTTCCCAGCGGCGGGATACTCGCTGGGCTTGTCACCTCCCATACGAGGAATGGCGTGATGTCCGCAAGCGGAATGCTGGGGAAGGTGCCACTGAGCGGCGCCGCTATTGGAGGCTCCAATTGGACGGCCTTCCCCGGGACAGTCAGAAGGCGGAGGCTCGCCCTGTACCCCGCTGGCAACGGCACGGATTCGCTGGTTGTAACGGCCAAGTCGTAGGGCGCGGTGCCATCGCCGACGGTGACGACGTGCCCAATCTCTGCGATTGTTCGGGCTACGCGTTTCAGCTCCCGCTGTGCAATGTCCTGTGCTGACTCCTCGACGCCACCTGCAGCCGGGTACTCATCAAGCATCGCCCGCAACGCCCCCTTGTCGTCCCGTTTCCCTAGGATGCTGTCGACGCCGACTTTGGTCGCTCCGCCGGACATTTCGACGAGGATTTCGACGTTGCCATCAAACGCAGGGCCGGTGGCATTGGCGGAACCGATGAAGATGTGCGCACGTCGGTTGCGCTCGACGACATAGACCTTCGCGTGCAGTCCGGTGAGCCTCTCAGGGTCGGCCATGCCCTCGTCGTCGTCATCGAGGTTCGCGCTTCCCGTCAGCTGGAAGCTGCTTATCGACCCAGCCCACTCAGGCGAGAGTTGGTCGAGGTCATGCACTCGCGAGATGACCGTGATGTTTTCCGACGACTTGTCAGCCGTGACCATGTCCAAGCCATCATCCTTGATGAACGGAGAAATCACGAGGTGTTTGTAACCTGAGAAGTCTGGCACGGCCTGGACCGACGGGATGCCGAATACGTGGAACGCTTCCAGGCGAACATCCTCGGGGGCATCCCACTCCACACGGCGAAACTGCTCGGCGAGGGCATTGATCCGATCCCGACGCTCTGCAGAAATTGGTGTGTGGACGACGAGGTCGGGAAGCGTCCGAATCAGTTCGGCAACCGGACGATTTATGGCCTTGGGCCCGCCACGCATCTGACCGTCAAGCCGGACTGCGACATCCCACGTATGGTCGTTGGTCAGGTTGCGGGTGAGCACGACCAACCGGTGGCGCGTATCGCCACCGTCCGCGATAAAGCGCAGCGCCCAGAACTTCGGGTGGAACAGGTACCCAGAACGGGGCGCCTTTACTTCGTGGATCATCGTCTCCAGAAATGCGACGAGGTCCGGGGCATTGGTTGGCACACCGATCTGCCCGACCTGGCAAAAGATGTCCATTCGGTCAGCCGAGGAACGTATCGCTTCCAGCGCCGCGATTGGATCGGACGTCCCTTGCAGCTGTGCGGATGCGAACGCCAACGGCGGCAACACCGCGGCGACGAGGCTGAGCGTGAATGTCGTGGCAACGGCACCATCGAGCCGGAAGCCATCCGGCGGACGCAGCTCGTCCAGGAGGATCGAACGCAAGTTGGGCTCAAGCATGCCCGGCCTCCAAGTCCAGCGCGGAATGGATGTCTCGCACGATCCGGCGAACCGTTCCCCAGCGGTAGTTCAGGCGCCCTGCCCCCGACTCACCTGACCAGTTGGCCAGCAGCTTGTCGTTCTGGAGGCGCGACTGCTTGCCGCGGCGCAACTCTCTCTCTCGTACCAGGTTACGCAATGCCGGATCATCAACTGTGTTCGTTGCGCGGCCGCTCGTGACGTAGCCAAGCCAGTTCTCGACGAATGTGGTCGTCGGCAACCCGATACGCGTATTCTTCGAGCGCACCAAATCCCACATAGCAGTCCTATCCCACGCGGCTAAGCGCTGCCGGTTGCCCGTACACTCGGCAGCCCATTTCTCGATGAGGTCTTGATACTTCGTGATGGCATTCGGTAAGCGGTTGTAGCCGCGATCAACGTACCTTTCTGCAACGAGCAGGTTGTAGAGCAACGACGCCCCATGCATGCCAAGGCTGAACAACTCGGCATGCTCCAACTGAGTGCGTAGCGCTGGATGGTCCAGCTTTCCAGCAGGGTCGTCCCAAGGGCCAAAACTGTTGTCCAAGGTGCGCGCGGAGCCACTCACAATCCGCGCCAGCAAACTGTCGCGCGTTGCCGGACTTTGATTGATCCGCTCGGCTAACCAACGAGCCTCCTCAGGACGCAATGCGAATGCCGTATCAAGCTGTTCGAGAAACCCTTCTGGTGGTTGAGGGATCGAAGGCGACCATGTGGTCGATTCGCGTTCGACTAGCTCATCCGATTCGCCGCTCTCGTGTCGCGTTCGCTCAGTGCCTAGCTGCTCAGCTGCAACGTCGCGACGCAAGATTCCGAACGTGATTAGTCCATTCCAGTAGATAGATGACGGGAGTACCTTCAACTGCTCTCCCGCCTCCACTCCGATCAGACCATCGAGGTCGCCAGCGGAAGTTCCTGCCTTGCGGAGCACTTCAATCAGTCGCCGCTCCCGCGCCTCAACCCAGCTCGTCAGATCTCTTCGGGATTTGCCGCGTCGCTGTCCTTCCAAATAGACCCATGGGACATAGAGGAAGTACCGCGCCCGAGTCTGGATGACTGAGGTGCCGGGGAAGAGGGCGTTGCTGAGCGCGTCGCGGATTTGCCCGATGCCAAGTTCGTCACGACTCTCTGGTTGGGTGAACAACGCGATGAATTCGCGTGCTTTTCGTTGCTCCTCGGCCGACACGTCCAGCCACGCGATACTCGACGGCATCAAACTACCTCCGCTGTACAAGACCATTCCGATTTCAACTGCCTCATTGGCAAGTGTCAGGCAACATTCTCCCCGCAACAAATCAGTGCAAGAAGCCGATACGGGGCTTACAAACCGCCTTGAGCGACGTCTCATCCTTCAGGGCCATGAGGAAATCGTCGAAGCATGCTGCCGGATGGAATCGCTGCTGTCGCGTCACGACGGCAAAGTCACCGGGCGTGATATGGCTCAGATGCGTGGCGACAATGCGTTCCACGTCCTTGGGCATCGCCAGTCCAAGGAGCTTGCAGTATCGCCGCAACAGGCCTACTGCCTGCTGCACTTGCAGGTAATCGAACTTCACTTTCAGGTCGAAGCGCCGCAGCGCCGCCTGATCCAACCCAGCCATCATATTGGTCGAGGCCACGAACACGCCCTCGAAGGTTTCGATCTGCGTCAGCATTTCGTTGACGAGTGTAGCTTCCCAACTATGGCTGGCGCCTCCGCGATCACGCAGGAAGCTGTCCACCTCGTCGATGAGGAGCAATGCTCCATCACGTGAAGCCGTACGAAAAGCCGCAGCAATGTTCTGCTCATTCACGCCAACGTACGGCGACATCAGGTCTGAGGCTCGCTTCACCAATAGAGGTATGTCCAACTGGTCGGCCAGCCAACGACCGTAGGCCGTCTTGCCCGTACCGGGCGGCCCGTACAAACACAGGCGCGCCGAGCGGGAACCCTTGAGCCGCACAGCGATTTCCGCCAAGTCCACATCTGCATTGATGAATGCCGGGTCGTAGATGTCAGGCAACGACCGCGCATCTTTGGCGCCGACACGGGTATGGCCCTGTGCCGTCAGAGTGCTGTCCACCAGATACAGCAAGACCTCCCCCGCTTGCTCGCGCGGTAGACTGGACCCCAGTCGGCGCATGACTCCATTGGCCTGTGCTACCACGGCTGGCGCAAGCCATTCTTCCTGCGCCAGTCGCCGAACGACGCTATCTTCAACGGCGTCCGTGCACAGCGCACGCACGATGCGCTCGCGCTGCGCCCTTGGGGGCACAGGGACTTCCACCACCATGTCGAAGCGACGGATGAAGGCCGGATCCATGTCGTCGATCCGGTTGGACAGCCACAACGTCGGGACCGCGTTGCCCTCCAGCAGGCGGTTCATCCACGCCTTGTGCGATTTGGCTGTGCTTTCCCGCATCAGCCCGCCGTCGTAAAACACATCTTCCGTCTCATCGAAGACAATCATCGCACCACGACTGGCGAAGAAGCATTGCCCGGCACGCACCGCCCGCAGGCGATCCTCCGCCCCGAGGGGGTCCCCATCCTCATCGGCGCTGGCAACCTCAAACAGTTCACAGCCCAGCTTCGCAGCCAGCACACGCGCCAGCTCGCTCTTGCCCGTGCCTGGCGACCCATGAAGAAGAATATTGACTCCCCTGCATCCTTGCTCAACTACTTGCCGCAGATAAGGCAACAAGATATCCAACGACGGACCCAAATGCGGGTAATCGGCCAATGTCAACATCGGCGGGGTAGCCACTTCCACCTTGCCTCGCAGAAGGTCTACTGGATCCGCATCCTCGCCGAGCATGATGTCCACAAAGTTGCTGGAGACGATATTCAACCGGTCATGCAGGTTGAAGCAGCTATCCTTGTCCAGACTAACCAAGCCAGATCGTGACAACGTACTTTGCCCGGAAAGGGCACGTTGGATATGAACTCCTGGCAGACTAAGGATGGTGGCAAGACTCGCGCATACTTGCTGGGTAGATTGAACGCCAAGAAAACTTGTCGCCGCGCGTAAGTACCTGTCACTACGAAGCATGACGGCGAAAGCCATGATTGCCTGTTCGACCTCGTTCAAGCCAATCAGGCTAGCCAAGCGCCCAATATTGCAGCCTAGTGTTTTGGGCAAACGGCAGTCTCCTGCTGCACGCTCCATTCCGCGATAAAGACGGCGCAATTCGGTAATCACCGCGCTTTTATCGAATTCGTCCGGATCATTCTCCCAGCCAGCAAGGCCAATGACCCCGGCGATCTCTTCGTCGTCATCCAGGTATCCCTTATGCACAAACGAACGGTGTCCGTGCAAGGGCACGAGGCATCGCAGCATCCATAGACGTACGATGACCGGAACCTCGTCCGTCGCCAACGACGTATCACAAAGCTTGCGCCGATTTCTTGTCTTGATGGTCATGGAGGCACCCCCTTGTCTCCAGTCCATCATCCACGTTGACGCGACAAGTAGTGTCGCTATTCACCGTCATGCGCACATGCCACGAAGTTTCGCTGGCGCGCAGCGTCGTTAGAGCACGGGGTAGGCAATAGCCTCGAACACGTCACCGTTGGCCTGCATCATCACCTCAAGCATGATGGGCACCAGCGTCCCAAGGATCGACGCGCCATCCTTCACCTGTGCCCGGTTGGTCTTTCCACCCCACGTGGCACCACCGTGGACCAATTGGTTCCGGAGCACGTAGAGGCGATCCAGCACGATGGAGAGCAGCGTGCCAGTTTCCTTGCCCATCAAGGCCTTCATGGCAACCTTCTTGCTGGCTACGAATGAAGCCTCCCAGGCACCGCTACCATCATGTTCGCGGAGTGCACGCCAGAACGGCTCGAAGACGTGCTTGTTTTCGACCAGTGTGCGAATAGGACCGCTGAACTGAGTGAATAGTGCGTGGTGGAGCTTGCCCTCGGCGTCCAGCTCAAGCAGTTTGTCGATGAACTGTTTTACATGTTGGCGCTCGGTCTGCTCGAAACCGAATTCGCTGGCATAAGCGGCGTTGAAGGCGATCCACAGGAAGATATAACGGGCATCCGGATCTTCCGCCTCTTGCTCCGCACGCGTCAGCCAGCTGATCGCACGATGGATGCGGACACGCAAGGGCTCCGGCTGACCACCCCGCACGCGCCGGTGCTGATCCTTCAAAGCTCCCGCATCCATCGTCGCCACTCCCAGTTATTCAGCCTGACACACTACGCTCCCTATGCCTGCACCGGATCCGACGAATCCTGACAGCGATGCCGCGACCAACTTTGACCAAGCCCGGTCAAGCAGCTCTTGAAAGTGACTTGCGTGGAGCATCGCTATGCTTGGCCTTCTTCAACAAGCCATCGATGAAGTCAGCCCACCTGATCACTGGCTTTCAGTTCGGATGGTCAACCTCATCGACGTTCGCTTCAAAGTTCTTGAATCATCACGGGTCTTCATAGAAGACCACGCTCCGCCATGCTAACGCACTCACTGCCGACAACAATGTGATCCAGAATACGGACGCCAATGAGCCTCAACGCATCACGAAGCTCGTTGGTGAGGGCCCGATCAGCAGCACTTGGCTCAGCTAAGCCACTGGGGTGGTTGTGCGCCAGGATCGCCGCACTGGCGTTGATGGCCAGCGCCGCTCGTACCACCTCCCTCGGGTGGACGCTTGCCCCATCGACGGTACCGGTGAAAAGCTTCTGGCAATCGAGGATCCGATGGCGGTTGTCCAGCCACAGGACGTGAAACTCTTCGTGCAGGAGCGCGCCCAAGCGCATGCGCAGAAAGTCGCTGGCGTCCATCGGAGTGCCAATGCTCCCTTGGCGTTCCAGCCGGCTCTTCAGGATAGCTTCGGCCGCGGCGAGTACGTCCTGCTCCGTCGTTTCGCCGGTGAGTTTGTAGCGGGTGTAGGTCAACGATTGCGCGATATGCATGAAGAACTCCTTTTGAGCGACACAAACGCATAGAGCCCGGCTTTGAAGCCGGGCTCTATGCGTAGTCGCGAGGAAAGGTGAAGAAACGAGAGGAGTCGAGTTGGCGTGACTTGATGCGGCTGGCTACGACGGCATCGAGAGCCGTCTACCGCTCTCGATGGAGTGATATAGATCTGAAATTATTTTCAGTCGAACGCACCTGGTCGTTACGCGCAGAACGTACTCCAGATCGCAACGGATCCATCTCGTGGGATCTGGTGGTGCTGACAATCGAAAGGAGCTCGTAGCTCTACAGAATCCGTCATACAGGAGAAACTATCTTCATATCGACGAGCGTCTGCATGTGTACTTCGAGAGATTTAGGAATTGACCCACCTGAAATCAACACCCCGGCTTCCATGTTCTTCTCCATCGCGTGCCCGGTCAGGTTTCCGCTAGTGATGAAGCAGGCTCGACCATCCGCGACGGCAATTTTTGCATGCACCCGGCCACCCAAAAATACTCCCACCTTTTCGATCCATGCATAGATTTTCGCAGCCGGAACAAGAGCTCGCATCCTGCCGATCACATCGATACTGATGCTACCGCCATGGCCTTGCGAAGACTCGAGTAGCATGGAAATGCGCACACCTCTCGCGTCTGCTGCATTCAGTGCTTTCACGATGACTGCCACGTCATATGCGACGAAGCTTACGATGAACAGGGTGTGCTCGGCGGCATTGATTACCTGCAGTAACGCCTGCTCTGTTCGTCGAGCTGGGACGACGGGGGTTGTCGGTCCAGTCCAAACTAGCTCCGTAGATTGCTCGGCAGCAACTTTCGTTGAAACACGACAGGCGGCGAGCAGCATCAATGCCAGTTCTTCGGCACTGACAGAGGTGGCTCGCCAAGCATCAATGAGTTGATCAACGACTTGAGCGGCGGCAGGGGTGCTGACCACGTCCGACAGCGAGCCGGCCGTTTTGCTGGTGCCGTCCCGACGCACCCGAACCGCTAGGGCATCGATCTTCTCTGGGGAAACCAGGCAGACCAAGACTGCGATGGCGTCCAAGAGCTTTTCCATGTCACAAGCCCCTGAAGAAGGCTGCGTCGATGCGTTCCAGGGTAGAAACCAGCAATGACCGATCCAAGTAGCGATTGCCGCGTTCGCAAGATGTCTCGGCCACCAAGCTACAAGCGTGGCAGGCCGCCGCATGAAGGACCGATCTTTCTCGGGACTGTGCTCGGAACAAAGCGGGTCCGAGGAGCAGATCTTCGAGCGATTCAAAGCTTGCTGCAGCAGGCGCCCGAGATTTTCTGGCTTGCCGAGATCGACGAGCCCGCCCAGCGTCCCATCCGAATCGGCGGCTGCCGTATAGATGAGGATGCCGGCCTGAGGATTGTCGTCCTCAGTATTGGCGTAGATTCGCTCACGGATACTCGCGGCGTTGTAGCCGCATTCCAGCGCCAGCTCACGGATCAGCAGGTGCGAAAGCGTGTGGAGCATGGCGTAGCGAATGCCCGGATAGCCGTCATCCGGATCAAGATGTCGTGAGTTGCGCCAGCCCTTGTGGCCACCCCGCAGCATCAAGTCGACCTTCTTCACCGCGGGCAGCACCTCCCAATCCATGAGAGCTTGCTCGTCGAATTGGATGAAGATTCCTTCGCCGTGCACTTGGTTCGCAGGTACCCACTCCGGCTTGCTTCGCGAGAGGCTGGCCATCTGTGGCCGCTCGTTCGGATCGCCCGTCTCTTCTGGCGCTTCCACACGAGTGAAACCTAGCAAGGCATTGACCTCACGCAGTCGCTCCAGAAGCAACACTCTGCTGATGTGACTCGCAAATTGCGGTGGTGTGTCCACCTTTTTGCTCATGAAGTGCGGGTAATCAGTAGGCGGGTTCGTCTCTGTAAGCACATCCCATTCGGGGCCCTTGATGTCGGCTTCGCCTACGTCCGCTTGCCCGCCACCAGCGCGGTGTGCCTCGATGGCCGACCAGATCGATGCGGCTGGATATTTGTCGATCCCTGGTAACGCCCCGGTCTTCCTTAGCGCCTTCACCGTCACCGACACTTCGGCTTCGGACTCCAGCTCTTCGAAGAACTCCCAGCCGTCTTGAACCAGCTGACTGAGCGGATCATTGGCCTGAGGGATTGCGAGCGCCGAGAGAGTGATCGGGAACCAACTATTGGTGGCGCCCAGCAGAACCGCGCGCGCTTCCTCGTCACATTCGTTGTCGAAATGATCCAAGTGGGGATGACGTCCTCGACAACCCGGGAGATTCTCTTTTCCAGCCTTGCCAAAAGCGTGAGCCATGCTCCTCGATGCACCGCACGCATCACATTTCGCCCACAGATTCTCCGTTTGCAGCGAGGCACCACTCTCGAAGAAGCGCAGCTTGCCTTTGCATGAACTGTTGCCGCCATGGACGAAGTAGTGCCAAGGAAAGTCGTCGAGGTGTCCATCGCGGCAAGCCAGCAGGAAACGCGCCGGTACGGCATCGGCATCCTTGGCGGGCTGGTCGCCCTTCGAGCCTCGACAACTCTTGTGGACGAACCGAGTTCGTTCGGGCCTGAAGCGGTTCTCTTTGATCTCGAACAGTCCCGCATCGAAGGGCGACAGCAGGCCGCATTTCACGCAGCGCATCCAGCGTGGAAATGGTCGAACAGGAACGCCTATGTTCGCTTCTGCCGACCAGACGTCGAGGAGCTCGCTCTTCTGGAATGGCGGCATCCGTAGATTCTCGACCTGCGACCCGAGCACCTTTCGCACGGCGGCCAGAAGCCTGGCTTCCTGGATCGGTTGGCAGCGGTCTTTCTCCCAACGGTCGATGCCGAGTGTCACCACGGACAAGCTCGGCAGGTCGATCAACGCCCCTGGCCCGTAGGTCCAGAGCAACTGGCTGGGTCTAACTTCGCCAACTGGAGTCTTATTGCTCGTCGTCATGTTCAATCCTCATCCTTCGCCGCAGGACGAGGCTTCCAATCGTGAGCGTCTGTGATGTGACTGGTATTCATGATCAAGCGCACGCCAGGCTCCACCTCACGCATCGACATGGGTACGGTCCAGTTGTCCCAAGCGCGAATTCCCGGGGACTTGATCAACGCGACCGTCGTTGCTGCTTGTGCCCCTCGCTTTTCGTACGCCAATGTTCGACCTGGGACGCTCACTTCCTTCGCCCATTCATCAGCGCGTTCCTTGAGCTCCTGTGTGGCAAGGCTCTTTGTGCTGGACAGATCACTAACGTTCCATGCCCGCTTTACCAGCACGTCGATGGCTTCGGTGATCTCGCTCCGGTCTGACCTATCCAGCTTGCCTGCCCCGTCGTTAGGGCTGAACGCATCGTTTTCGAGGCGCATCAAACTCAGCAGTGAGCCGGTAAGTCCGCGGTCCATCGCGCGCGGCGAGAAAGGAGTCACTGACTGTGCCTCGACGTGCTTGTAGAACGTGGCGTGGTAGTGCTCGAAGGTTTCGTAGTGCGAGAGGTCGCGCGGACGCGCCCATGTGAGTACGGTGCACACCAGCCCAGGGAAGGAACGACCCACCCGGCTGGTGGCCTGAATGTATTCCGCCGTGCCCTTTGGTTGACCGTTGACCGCCATTAACCCTAACCGATTGACGTCCACACCCACCGATAGCATGTTGGTCGCCAATACCACGTCGATCGCACGGGTATCACCCTCTTGCCACTTGGTTACGTACGTGCCAGTAGCAGCGTCGAATTCGGACTTGAACTTGACCTCCAACTGATCGAGGTATTTTGGAATGTCTTGACTGGAGACTCGCGAGGTCAACTCGCGGATGTTGCTTATGCTGCGCTGTGCCAGGGCGGGCCGCTCGACCATGCTCATCTGCACCCGATAGGATCGAGTCTGCACGTCGTCTTCGGCTAAGCGCTTCATGCCCCCCAGCTCGCGGAGAGAGTTGAAGTAGCCAACCATGGTCATGTAGGGGTCTGCAGGCTCGCCGAAGTGGTCGAACAACGCCTGTGCAGCGGTTAGGAACGCCGTGTAGACACGGATCAGCATCGCAGGGCGCGAACTGCCGGGGGAACAGACTCCCAGGTAGCGCCTCCCCGGCTTTTCCTCGATCGGTCGTTGGACCGAAAAATAGTTGTCCTCGACGTCCAGACCATGCGGAGGAAACACCGACACGCGCCGCATGAAGACGTTGTTCACCTGCTCACGGGCTTTACGCACCGTGGCTGTCGACGCGATGATCTTCGGCTTGACCGTGTGTTCGCCGAGCCTCCAGCCGCACAGATCGTCGACGGCGGTTTCATACAGACCGACCATGGTGCCCAGTGGCCCACTGATGAGATGGAACTCATCCTGGATAATCAGATCCGGCGGGCGGATCGGGCGGATATTCTTGACCTTGGTGGCTCCGAGCCCCTTGCCAGCCTGATGATTTCCGTTGCAATCCGCGCCCTGCCACAGGAGGCCATGCCGCTCGCATTCCTGAGTCACCCGGCCGAACAGCGTGCGCACCTGGCCGCGCCAAGCCATCATGGCGAACTTGTCCACAGTGGCAATCATCATCGTTGGGGGGTGGTGGTAAATCTCCTCGTCCACGACCAGCACGGGGATGCCCGCGTGGGAGAGCTTGCTAGTCTTACCTTTCGAGAAGTCGCAACGCCCCTTCTTGTCGCCGCAGTAGACGAAAGTACGCCCACGCGCCTTGTCGACTTCTATATCGCGACCCGGGGCAACTTCGGAGCCACACCAGGGGCAACTGGTTAGCTGCGCAGGAGAGGACGCGCCGGCGTTGTATTTGCCGGGGTTACGGATGTCCTCGATGGCTCGATGACTGTCCTCAGTCGTACCGGGAGTCACCTTGTTACCCACCCACAGGCCAATGGTGAAAGGCTCCATTCCGAGCGACTCATCGCCCTTTGCCAATGCCTCGCGTCGCAGTACCTCCATCGCGCAGATCAATGCAGTGGCGCGCTGGAATTGTTGCAATGTCAGGAGGCGCAGGGTGTATCGCATGATCACCGCCAGACCACGCGAGCCGTCATAGCCGCCTAGATTTCCCTGTAGGCGCCGAATGGCCATGGTGAAGGCAGCCACACCCAAGTAAGCCTCGGTCTTGCCGCCACCGGTGGGGAACCACAACAGGTCGGCGTGGGCTTCAACCGGTTGCACCCGATCCGGATGGCTCGGGTCTGCCAGCGATGGGATCGACAACAGCAGGAATGCCAACTGGAATGGGCGCCAGCTGCGGTTCTTCAGCACATCGAATTGGTCGACGGTCACGTCCCTGCCACGACGAATCTCGAGAGCGTACTGACTACGCACACGCTGCGTCGCCATCGCCTGATTCGCAAAGCGGAAGGCAGCCAGCGCTTTTTCGTTTGTCCTCAGCGTATCGATGCCCTGCTGCAGACGTGAGTGGATCTCGTTACATCGATCCATCGCCTGCTGCGCTTGCGCATCGCAGCCAAGCACGTCGACGCCGACCCGAGCACGCTGCTCGCCGATCCACGCGGCGTAGTCCTTGGTCAGCAGGTTCAGTGCATCAACCAACGGATCGATGTCTAGAGTTGCGAGGCGCTGCATGTCGAGCAGACCACTGCTCACCATGTCCTTCATCGTGGAACGATCGCCGGGATCTAGTCCTGGCGTTTCGGTGACCTGTACCTCGTACTCTGGCATGACGGCAGTACGCACCTCCGTCGCCAGCCTTACGTCCGCGGCCGTTTGGGCATGAACGGCAACGCCATGCCCTACCGCAAACTCCACCCGGTTGCGGTAGATCATCTCCAGCGATTCGCGTTCCGGATCCGTACCATCCGTACCCAGCACCGGCCGACGACGGAAGATGTCCCGCTTGCTGGCTTCTGCCGCCGAGCGAACGATCAGCTCCGGCTGGAATACCCAGGCGATGTCTCGGTTCGTGTCGGGTTCTTCCTGGGCATTGACCAGGAACAACGTCACCAATCGATCGCCATTCGCATTCTTGGCGCGCACAGAACCTTGCACGCGTACCTCGGGGTAGTCCTTGTCCGGCGCTTGGTGCGGAATCACGCCTTCGGTAAGTGGCAGAACGATCTTGCCGCCGCACGGGATACGCTGCCAGACCTTGGCCTTGGATAGCTCTTCAGCCCCGGTCTCCTTGTTCTTGCGCGTTCGAAATATCTCGTGCTCATTACTGCGCTCGTAGCGCCCCCAGCACACTGCGACTTCGATCCGATCGACGTCGCCATCTACGCAGAAGGTCATGCCGATGCTGCTCGGCACCAGTGACTGATTGCTCGCAGCGTCGACCTCGTCGTTAGAGTCGGACTCGGGCTCCACCCGACCGGTCGCTGTTCCGAACTCCGCGCCGGGCTCATGCTGCCCAGGCACCTTCTGATCAGCTGGCTCCTCGGCTTCATCGTCCGCCAATGGCCCTTCGAGCCCCTCGATGCCGCCTTGGGCCGCCTCACGCGGGGCGAGCTTGCCCACCAAATATCGATCTCGCACACCCATGTCGACGATGCGTTCGTGAGGGCCGCCGGCCGGACCGAGCAGGTCGTCCACTACGGCCAATTGCAGCAGCTCACGAATGTAGGCGAGCTCCTGCTGATAGTGAGAAGAACGGGCGTCAGAGCCTACCGTCGGCACCTCAACAATGGTCTTGCCCAACACATTGGACAGCGCCTCTACGAAATCCGCCCACTGGATTCGGCCGATGCTTCCCGGAGCGGGTGGCGTGAATGAGGTGACAGCGAGGGATGTGGGTTCACCAACCGCGAACACTCGGTCGAAATAGAGCGTGGTGGTGTCGAGATCGGAACGAACTCGCAGCACGCGGCCGACGCGGGCGACGGCGCCCGAGGTGTCCAACACCAGAACCCAATCGTCCTCTGCGATGGCCTGATACGAAGAGCGTTCGCCCTTCAGGACCAGGACGTAGGGCGCAATCCTCGGAGGGGTGGAGACTCCGTGATCCACGGCGATCCATGCGTTGATGTTGAGCTTATCGGACATGCATTACCTCAACTACTCCTGATGGAGACGAGCGTCCCCAGATGAGCCATGTTCCGTACACGAGTCTTCTTCGCGTACCCCAACGCATTACAAGTGGCTTCGATCTTCTGACAGAACACATCCGCGTTCAGTCGAATCATCCAAAGATCACCCTTTGTAGGTTCCTCGCGGTTGGTGCTCTGCCATTGCACTTCGTCGTTCAGTGGATGCTCTGGCCGGAAGGGATGGATGTTGAAGATCTTGTGATCGATTTGCGTGATCCAAGACGCACCGACTTCCGTGATCGCCCCCCAGGAAACCTTGGTGTTCTCGCTGGTCACGAAGAGCACGAATATCTTCTGGGTTGAGTAGCTTTCGACGAAAAACTCCCGCAGATAGTCGTAGACACCACGGCCTTCTGGCACCCGACATACCTCGTCGTCGCAATTCGTGTACAGGATGTCATCCGGCAGAACACCGTTGAATTCCAACATCTGATAGATGATGTCGGCGAACGGTTTGTCCGGGTAAGTCTGGCTGATGAGAATTTTCTTCTTCTGAGAATCCACTGACGCCTTCAGTCCAAGGTCGGGACTGTTGGCATTGATCGATTTGGAGATAGCCTCCTCCATCGCCTCACGGGAAACATTCACGCCAAGCGCAGCCAACGCATTGGCGGCTCCTTCGCTAGCTTTCTTGCGAAAAGCATCTACAGACGCCCTCAATTTAGCTTCGTCATCTCTCTGAGCCGCTTCCTTCTGCCGCTTCTTCTCGGCATTGACGATGTCCGTGAACGTTTCGCGCTTTCTGAGGATCTCGGCTAGCAGTTCGCTTCGCACATATTCGCGCACGGCCTCATAGCGCGGGTCGTCTGACTTGTATCCCTGCCTGTTGCTCAATGCCATGTCCGGCAATTCCGTCAACTCGAACAAGTCGACGTGCAACTGTCCGACGACGTAGACCTCGTTGAGTTTGTTCTGACCAACAACCGGGAGGATGTTGAACTCACCCATCTTTTCGTTGGCGAAAAGCGAGATGAAGTTGTCTGGGAAGTCGGTCATTTCCGCTTTCCGCCCCCGAGTGGATCTGTACGTCCCGATCCATCCCAGCACTTCCAGCGAATATTCGTGTTCTTTCCCGTCATTCGCTTTCATGACGATCGGCAGAACTCTTTTGTCTAGCGCTGTTATCAGGTCACCCCTTCTATCGGGGTAGCTGTCAGGGACGAGATCGCATAGAGGCGCGAACTTTTCGCCGAGCGTGACCAAGGTGCTCAACTCACCCATGATGCTCCGGTCGAAATCTTCGATCGTCACCGACTCGGTGCCGCGAATGACGTGTATTCGGAAATTCGTGTCGACCAGAGGAAATATCTTCAGCAGATTGCGCTTGACGGCTGCCAGGGTCTTGTGAAGCCGGTACTGCGGATGGCGCATGATGATCGCGGAGCCATGATCTGTGACGTGCTCGAAAACAACCTTCTCGTCCTCGATGGCCTTCAGTTCATTGCCGTTCTCGGGACGGCGGGCTAGTACGAACCCCGACTTCTCTCCGTCGGCGACCGTCAAAACATCGACGTTCTCCGAAACGGAGAGCGCGGCCAACTTGCCCACGCCCTTGCGCCCCATCTTGCGACGAGCCCCAGATTTCGTCTTTGAATCGTCTTCCGTGGTTCTGGAAACGCCCGCAACATTCAAGTACCTGTTGATATCACCTGATTCGTAGGACATGCCGTGGCCATCATCTTCGACACGGATGTCATCCTTGTTGGAGATGATGTAAACGTTCTTCGCATCGGCGTCATACGCGTTGGCGATCAGCTCTGCCAAGACGTAATAGATGTTGGTGTAAAGGTTCGGCCCGAGAAGCTCCAAGATACGCGGATCGACATTCAGTCGGTACTCTTTCATTTTTCCTCCCCTGTAAGGACACGATAGTGTGCCCCGCGTCCTTCACCCCGGCGCTCGATTTTGCCGGCACCGATCAAGTCGGCGATGGCGGCGTTCCATTGACCACCCGAGATGCCGGTGGCGGTGAGGATGTCAGACTTGGCATGCCAGCCTTCGTGTGCGCGCAAAAAGCCGAGCACCGGCGTGGCTGGGGCGCTGCTATTGGTGGTAGTCGCGCCTGCCTCAAAGTCGAGCAGAGATTGAACCGATGTGGCTTTGGCGGCGCGACCATCGCGAAGGGCACGGGATGAAGCCCGCGGCGCAGCGTCAGTATGTAGTCCTCGGGTAACCTCTCCCTCGTAACGCCGGCGGTTCAACTCCGATAGTCGTCGCAGCACTTCTATTCGTGCCGGCTCGCTGATAGTGAATCGAACTCCCTGCTTCGTTTCATGAAAAGCATGATCAAGGGAAACATCTTGCCATCCATAAGCACCTGCCACGGAGATGTCGAGCTGGCGGTGCAGTTCCCGCAATTCAACGATGTCCGAAGATGTATTGTCGATGTCATGGAATTTGTTGTAGATCTTTGTCAGCCCGATTTCGTATCTTTCGATCAAGAATTGTCTAAATTCGTAGTAGCCTTTCGCGACAGACCCAATGTCCTCTGATTCAATTGGAAATGGAAATGTTGATAATACGGTGGTTGCCGTGTATCGAAGCAAATCCAGGCTAGTCGAACAATTTTGCCAGACCCATTTTTCATGAATGGATGATTGAAGACACCCGTAAACGTCGAAGCTTGGTCTAACAATTACAACCAAAGGGTGAGCGAAAACACTCCTAGCGGGGACGAAGGTTGGAAAAATGTACTTGGCCGTAAACGGTTGCACTATGACCCTATCAAGCCTTGATAGTTTACCTTCGAGTCCAGGTCGCGCCTCCGCATATCTCCACCACCTTTCACGATTTGCTTTTCTTTTGACAATATCTCTCTCTGGCTTTACAAGTTCACGAATCACACGCAAGCATTCTGGGTACCTATCTTCACACTTTGCGAGTTCACGCATAGAAAAATTAATTGCATAGGTGCCAGATGACTGACTTGGTTCATTGTTTATGTCATCGCCGCGGATATACGGATAAATCACCTCTTCATTGTTTTTGTTAGCGCCAAGTATCCTGTCTCGCTCAACAGAACTTAGAACAAATCCTTGGCCCATTAAATAATGGCCAGAGAAACAAAGTTCGTCGTTTTGCATCAATTTAAGTGGCGTGAACTCTTGGCCGCTATCTGAAATTTGCAAATATGAATTCACCGTCCCATCAAATGTGACTTCCCCAATCGTAACGGGGGCATTCCATGTGGCCTTAGAGATACAAACAAGCGCTATTTTCACTCCCGCCTGCCCGGGCCAATCCATAGATGGCACGCACTTGTAGACAGAGCTCCCTTCCGACAAGAGACGATCCAGACCGTTAACTCTTGACTCGCCCTGAGAAATTATGTCACTTAAGACGAGGCCAATAAATCCAGACCGACCCGTCACCACTGCCGCACGGAGTAAGAAGTAGACGCACAGATCTGTCGTTCCTGCAGCACCGTGAAGCCACGATTTCAAATGGTGGAGTAACGCCTCAGAGTGTCGGTATGTGATCCTGCGGCCGCCAAGAAATGGGGGATTACCAATCACTGCATGAAAGCCACCATCTGGTGAATTAAAGACTTCAGGGAATGCTAAGGGCCAATGGAAAGGACGACGCGCTGGTTTGTCTGCAGGGAGATCGTTCGAGAGAGCGACGGTCGATCTCCGGCGCATTAAGACGAGCACGTCCCGGTCGCCGTCGATGACCTGCCCTGCTTGGATAGCCAACTTTGCCAGCGTGTTTTCCAGTGCTACGCCATTGCCACCTGATGCGAACACTTCCCCGAATAACGCATCGGCGATGCACTCCGATACTTCGAGTCTACGACGTGCGTCAGCATCCAGAAGTGCCATGGCTTCGACATCGCGGATGTCGCGGATCGGCATCTCACGCAGCCGTATACGCAGCTCAATGGCTTCACATACGGCTCGCTCGACGTTCTGGCCGAACAGGCGTAGCTGGCCCTGGCCGGTGGGGCTCATCGTGAGCTGGGTGAGCTGATCCAGGCGATGGATGCCGAGCAGGCTGTCGCCGCAGCGCAGGTTGTGATCAAGGAAGCCGAACGGGCGATCCTTGGACAGGGTCACCAGCCAGATGGAGAGCTTGGCGAGTTCGACGGCCAGGGGATTTAGGTCCACTCCGTAGAGACAACGCTCGGCAATGAGTCGGCGGGCAGTCACGGTGCGTGCCTCGATGTCGCCGGGCAACAGTTCCTTGGTGCCGCCGACGTCCAACACTTCGCCGTCCACGCCCACCGTCTTACCTGCCGCCTCAGCCTGTACCCAGGCTTCGACCAGGCGATCGGCCAGCCAGCGGCATGCTTGCACCAGGAAGGCGCCTGAGCCCATGGCCGGGTCGCAGATCTTGAGGTCGAGCAGTTCAGCGGGTAGTTTGAGCAGCCATCGCTCACGTGGGGCGCCTTCCGCAGGCCCCGCGTAAACGATCGGCGTCAGCGTCTCAGTGACAATGGCCTCGGTGAGCGATTTCGGCGTGTAGTGGGTGCCACTCTCGCGCCGGTCAGAGCCCGTAGTGACAATGAAAGCCCCGGCGGGATAGACCAGTGGGTAGCTCCGATAGTCGACGCGCACCAAGTTTGCATAGGGCTTGATGCGGTCACGCAACCCTACATCACCACTGCACGCGGCCAGCAAGCGGTCGGCAAGCATGCCATCGACAGGTTTGGCTAGTTCGTTACGGACGCGACTAGCAGAGCTGCCAGAGCGCTCCTGCAACAGTTCGGCAAGGTGGTCGGTACCGTCCAGCCTGGCTGATTCCAGTTCGGCCAACTTGACCCAAGGGGACTTGGCACTCTTGGTGCCGTCGAGTTCCAGCGTGACCTCGACAGTGCGTTTGACGGTGCGTTCCAGCAGGCCCTCGTAGACGTAGCCGATCTGCTCGACGTCCAGCGCGCGGTAAGACAGCGTGCGCCCCTGGAACTGTTGAATGGCCTCAAGCAGCAACAGCACGCTGCGGTTGTCGATCGGCAGCGGCTTAGCCGCGTCAGTGCGCCAGTTAGAGCTCTTGGCGCGACCCTCTAGAAAGGGGAAGCGATCCGGATCGAATAGGGACCCGCCTAGCGCGGGCAGGCGAAGATTCTCGTGCTCAATGCCACCAAACACGGCGCGAAAGATTGCCAGCAGGCGCGACCAAGCATCCCAGCGGCGTTCAAGTATCTCTTCGGATTCCTTGCGCAACTGCATCCGCAGGGTCGAGAGTGCGTAATTGGCCTCGTAGCGCTCGTCGCCCAGCAGTAGTAAGCCACGCTCCTCAGCGGAGAGCAGGAACACCAACCGCATCATCACCGTCAGCGCAGCCTCGTAGAGCACTGACTCCTTTACGTCGCGTAGTAACTCGCGGTCACGGTCCTGGTCGGCCTTGTCGAGCGCTTGGATCAGCACTTCGACGGCACGCCGCACCTGTTCACCGAGGGCGTCTGTAACCTCGTCCTGATATTTCAGGGATCGATCGAACAGCGCAGGTAGTTGCTCGGCTTTATCGACAAAGAAGCGGCGAATGCCCAGTAGGTGAACGAAGGCTTGCAGGGTGATCGGTTCCTGGCCCCAAATACGGGCGTACCAGCTGGCGAAGGTGGTCACTGCACCCACCGGGGCATCAACCAACATCCAGCGTTCGCCATTGGTGACCAGCCCGAGGCGGCAGCCGGCAGCACGGCACAACTGAACCATGCGATCAGCAGGTGTGGCGGCCCAACCGTCCCGCTTCAAGTTGGCATCAAGGTCCACATCCTGCCCATAGGTCTGGATGAGTATCAGCGGCTTATTGGCCCGCTGTTCGTCGACGACCGCGAGGTCGGGGGACACTGCCACGCCATGTTCAGGCAGGCCGACATTCAAGTTGGCCACACACCAGTCGACGCGCTTCAGAACGTCGCCTTTGCCGTCTTCGTCAAACTCCAGTCCGCGCGAGAGCACCTCGTCGATCCAGGCGGTGTGCAGTTCGGGGAATTGAGGGTCATCCGTCTCCAGCGCATCACGCCACTCCTCGTAGGCCTGACGCAGCCGCTTGCGTTTGAGTCCATCGAGTTCTTCCAGCCCCTGGGGAAAAGCTTCCTTGAGGACAGGAACGGCAAGGAATGGGCCCGAGATCTCGATGAACGCCAGCCAGTCGTGATGCGGACCGTTGGCGCTCATACCGCACCTCCTTTTGCAACGGACTCGGGAACGAGGAACACCACGGCGACTGGGAAAGTTCGGTCATCGAGCTTTCCGTAACGGGTTTCGATGGCCTCGACTTCCTGGACGCGCTCGGCCGGTATGCGTGCGAGGCGAGCTTCCAGCGCCGACGTGTCGCGCCGAAGCTGGGTGCGCTCGTCCTCGGTAAAGAGCAAAAACTGCTCGGGCTGCTGATCTTTCTTTAGCTCGCTCTGGATCGCCTTCTCTAGCTCGTCGAGCACGGCGCCGATGTCGTCGATCTCTTGCTGTTTGCGAATCTGAAGCGTGCTGGCTAGAGATTTGAGCCTATCTTTAGACCGGGCATCAACCGACTGCAGGATGGCAGGTTGAGCACGATCGAAGCGGACCCGGAGGGCGTCAAACAAGGAATCACTTGCCGAGACTGACTGCGCCTCGTCCAGCCACTGTTGGACGCGGGTGACGCTTTCTTCGCGCCGGAACGACTGATCGCGCAAATAGCCGCCCGAGACGGTCAGCTCCTCGTGCAGGCGATGATGATGGCCACCGGTGATGATCAGACGCGAGATCACGACCACGGCCAGGCCCTCGATGCGTCCATCAGGCAAAGTGCGCACAGTGACGCGATGCAGCTTCTTGACGTCGTCCTGCGCCCAGACTTCGGCACGCAACAGGCGTAGGCACATCTGAACCAGGCGATGGTTCAGATGGACGAGTACGACATCATCGCGCCCCTTTGCGACGGCGTGGTCGAAGGTAATCGGCCTGATAAATCCCTTTCGGAACGGGTGCTCTAAGCCTTCAGAACATCGAAGCCAAGATCCCGATAATGACGGAATCTTGAAAACACTCCCCTCGGGCGCGCCTGCGAGGGTGACGGATTCCAGTGGGGGACGGCCCGCCAACGCGAGGCCGGTCTTCACCGCCATCTGGATGTGATCGGGAGTGAGGTGAAAATCCCGTTGCGTGGCCAGAAGGCGCTCGTGCAATTTCGCCACACGCTCTTTCAGTTCCCGTTCGGCACGCACGAAACGCCGGGCCTTGGCGATCTTGGCCTCTGCCAGACGGGTGTCGAGATCTTTCAGGGATCCTTCGATGAGGCCAGACATCTGAGGCGCAATGACCGGGTTGACGCTACCCATGTCGGCACGCATCGACTCCAGTTTGCGCAGAGCACGCAAGATGTCCTCGCCGTGGCCACCCACCGGCTCCCGGCTTTTGTCGCCGCCATCGACCGGGTGCCAAATCAACACTTCGTTTTCGCGCTGCCCGTGACGGTCGATACGACCGTTGCGCTGTTCCATCACGTTGGGGTTGTAAGGGATCTCCAGGTGGATGAGGCAATTGCAGTGGTTCTGTAGGTCGATGCCTTCCGAAGCCGCATCGGTGGCAAGCAAGATGCGGACGGGTGAATCCTTGGGAGAGGCCTGGAAAGCGGCTTTGATGGGCTCCCGCTCTTCTTGGGTGAGCCCGCCGTGGAGCAGGCCGAGGCGTTCGCCGCCGAAACCGTGGCTAGCGAGAATCTCGTGCATCCACGAGTGCGTGGTGCGGTATTCGGTGAACAGGATCACCCGGCGATCGCTCCACTCTCCGTCCGGCCTCAGGTTGGCTTCCAGCCATTCGATGATGGCCCTGGCCTTCGAGTCGGTCTGGTTCTTGGCTCGCTGCGCCCATTGCCTTAGGTCGTTCAGCAGCAATTGCTGTTCCGGAGTCAGCGGCTGGGTATGACGCGATGCTTCTTCGACTGCCTCCGACTGGGCGTTCTCGACTTCCTGATCGTTGGCGTAGTCCTCATCCACTTTCAGGATGGCCTTGCGCAGAATGCGCTCAGCCATGGCGTCCTGCACCTTGGGCCTTGCGCCATTCGCAATGGACGCAATATGTTTTTCGAGCGTGGAAGCGAATGCGGCAGGCGACGAAAACAGACGCTTCTTGAGGAGCTGATTGATGAACGAAGTACCGAACGTACTGCCGGCTTTCTCGGCATCCTTCTCTCGACTGGCACAGTAGTCGTTCAATTTCTGGTGGATCTTCCGTTCCTCATCTGTGTAAGGAATCACCAGCGCCTGCAACTTGCGCTGTGCATAGAGGGGCTTGCCTTCAGCGTCGACCAGATCACTCTTCAGGCGACGAATCATCACCTGGCTCAACTGCTTCTCGTCGGGGAGGATGTTGCGGGCGAACCGTTGGTCGTCGAGCAGTTCCAGCAGCGAAGTGAATGACTCGGTATAGCCGTTGTGGGGTGTTGCGGTCAGGAACAGTCGATGCTGGAAGTGTGGGCTGATGGAACGGATGAATCGGGTGCGCTGACTCTCGAGCGCGTAATGCGCGCCCGCGGCGGGCGCAATGTTGTGCGCCTCGTCGACCACCAGAAGATCGAACTTGCGCGGATGGCCGGCAAGTAGCGGCAGAACGTCGCGCATGGCGCGCAGCCCCTCGCCGCTTTTGGCCCAATCCATCGACGCGATCAGACGTGGATGCGAGGTCCAGGGGTTGACGTGGATACCGCGGTCGCGCCGCAACTGTTTGATGTAGGCGGTGTCGACTACGCAAAAGTCGAGACCGAACTTCTCCAGCATCTCGATGCGCCATTTTTCCTGGAGCGAGGCGGGGCAAATGACCAAGACGGTTCGGACACGGTGCCGCAGCAGCATCTCCTGGATGACCAGTCCGGCCTCGATCGTCTTGCCGAGGCCGACGTCGTCGGCGATGAGCAGGTTGACGCGAGCCATGTCGATGGCGCGCACCAGTGGGTCGAGCTGAAAGTCCTCGATGCTGACGCCACTTCGGAATGGCGCCTGCAAGAAGCCTCTATCAGCGTTGGTCGCCGCACCCCAACGGACCGCATCGAGGAAGGCTTCGAGCGTGTCCGAGTCATCCTGCCCCGTGATGGATGGCATGCCCGCACGCTCAATGACTTGTGCACCTGGCTCGATCTCCCAGATGACCTCCAACTCCTCTCCCAAGCCGTCTTCATCGATGGAACTCATCGAAACGAGATGCTGGCTGTTAGATAAAGGGGCCGATGCTTTTTCGACAGAGTAGTTGGCCGAGACCTCTCCAATCCCCAAGAGACGCGAAGAATCCAAGGCAGACGAGTTGACCTCTGAAACGACCCATTGTCTCCGGCGTACCTCTACTAGCTGACCAGGCTCGGGTCGAGCATCGTAGGCTGCCATCTTCTGATCACTGGTGATTTCCATGTGGTCGATCATCCCCTGTTCAATTCTTGCTTATGCTAACTGGCTGATGAGATAGAGCGCTCCAGCCTATTCGAGGCGACCGCTTCAGCCACGGCCTCTGCTGCTATGGCCGGAGACTCGTGCTCCCAGAATCGCAATACTTTCCATCCCTCGTTGCGAAGCCGTTCGTTCGTGTCCAGATCCCTGAGTCGATTCGCCTCGATCTTTTGCCGCCAGAACTCTGCGTTCTGCTTCGGCCACGAAGCATGCTCAGGACAGCCATGCCAGAAGCATCCGTCGATGAAAACCGCGATCTTTAGCCGAGGGAAAGCCAGGTCAGCCACACGGCGAGGCTTCTTCAAAACCTCGTAATCCACCCTGTAGCGCAACCCGATTCGATGCAGCTGGTGCCGCATCGCGATCTCGGGAGCCGTACCCTTCTGCCGCACCTTGGCCATACGGCGACTGGCCATAGCCGACGATGGCTGGACGCGTGACACGGACTAGACCTCAGTCATTCATTGATCGACGCGATATGCGTGTTGATGCTTCGCGCGATTGCACGGCCGAGGCCTACGGGAACCGCATTACCAATGAGCCGTCCGAGTGCCTTGAAGCTCACCTCTCCGTCTTCCGGCACGAATGCATAGTCCCGCGGGAAGCTCTGCAAGATTGCAGCCTCTCTCAGAGATATGGCTCGATCCTGTTCCGGGTGTCCGAATCGACCATTTCCGAATCCATAGCACTGCGTCGTCATCGTGGGTGCAGGCTTGTCCCACTCCATCCGACCGTAGACACCCGGGTAGGTGCGGCCACTTTCCGCACGGTGACAGTCGGCAACCAGATGGGCCGGCCAGTCGCGCCAGGTGCCGCCGGGCCTTGAAACCTTGATCCGTTTCAAATTCGTTTCTGACAGCGTCGATGTGACATGCAATTTGTCCCGGGGGGCAGTCTCGCCAGCACGCAGCGGGCGTAGGCGGCCAATGGCCTGACGAACCGTCTTCGGCTCCTTCTGGGTCGGTGCGATCATCTTGATATCGCCATGCCTGGACGCCAGCAGCACCATGCGTCGCCGACTCTGGGGAACGCCATAGCAGCTGCTATCGACGATATCGAACCAAACCTTGTAGCCGAGCCGTTTCAGGGTATCGACGAAGTCATGAAACACCTCATGCTTCGCTACGGTCGGAACGTTCTCCATCGTGATGACATCGGGCTTCGCACCTTCGGCCAGACGTGCGAACTCATACAGCAAGCCCCACTTCCCGTCTTTGCCATCCAGTTCGTAGCGCTGCGCGTAGGTCGAGAAGGGCTGGCACGGCGCGCAGCCCGCGAGGACCGTCAGATCGGCATCCCCGAATAGCACTTTCAATTCAGCGGCAGTGACTTTGCTGATGTCACGTTCGAGGAATTGGGCCTGGTTGTTAGTCTCGTAAGGAAAGCGGCAGGCCGGGTCCAAATCGATGCCGGCGACCACGGACAATCCTTCGAGCACGAAGCCATGCGTCAACCCGCCCGCGCCGCAGAACAAATCGACACAAGAAACTTTTGTCACGTCGAACCCCTTATTGTAATTCGGTCGACGGATAGGCGGTGGAACACTGAGTTAGGACGTCGCCTGTTCCACGTTTCCGATCGCATTGCTCGGCCGCTCTCGTACACGCCTATTGCCTGAGTGTAGTCGACGCTGGCCACAACAGAGCGATTTGGCCATAGATTCGTACAGGGCGATTCACGACACAGACCGCCAACTGAACATCCCACCGACACCGCTACTCCAGCCCTTCCGGTCATGGCACCAGACACCTCACGACTAGAGAGCTAACTTCAGGTGGCACTGGCTGTGCTCCCTGCTCGGAGGCTGTCCAAGTAATCCGCCCACGCCTGCATGACCTTTCGACGCTCGGGCAGATGCTGGGCTTTGTTGTACACACCAGCCACTCCTGGCTCCTTGTGAGATAGCTGACGTTCCAGGGCTTCAGGATTCCACCCCAACTCCCCCAACAACGTGCGCGCCATGTGGCGGAATCCGTGCCCCGTGATGATGCCTTTGTAGCCGATGCGAGCCAGCGCCGCATTTACCGCACCATCTGACATATGACGCTTCGGATCGCGGGCCCCCGGAAACAGATAGCGTCCATGGCCCGTCAACTGGCGCAGTTCGCGAAGTATCTCCAGCGCCTGTCGGCTCAAAGGCACGATATGCGGCGGCGTGGAGGGGTTTTCCTTGGCCGCCTTCTTCAGCTTTCGATTCATAGGGGGCACCGTGTAAGACGGGTGCTCGCCATCCAGGTCAAAGTGCGTCCACTCCGCCATGCGTATCTCGCCCGGCCGACAGAACCACAAGGGGGCCAACTTCAAGGCGCACTGCACGGGGAGAGTGCCAGTGAAACCATCGATAGCACGCATCAACTCACCCACACGTTCGGGGTCGGTGATCGTCGGGTGATTCTGGGGATTACGGCTTGGCAAGGTGTCGCGCAGATCCGCCGCAGGGTCGCGACTGGCCCGCTCGGTGGCGACGGCAAATCGAAACACCCGGCTGAGTTGATGGCGTAGGCGATGAGCCTGCTCGATGTGCCCCTGTTTGATCAGGTAAGCGAACAACGGGCGAATCTCTCCCACCCCTATGTCCGCGACGGGTAGGGCACCGATTCTGGGGAACGCATGGTTTTCCAATCGCCCGCATTCTTTGGCAAACTGGCCGGCTGTCCATTCAGGTTTCTTCACCGCCAGCCATTCGCGAGCGACAACCTCGAAACTGTTGGCGGCGCGATCCACGCCGGCAGCCTTTTCGGCCTTGCGTTGCACGCCGGGATCTACGCCCTGAGCGAGCAGCTTACGTGCGGCATCGCGCCTTTCGCGTGCATCGGCCAAACCGGTGTCGGGATAGGTGCCAAGGGATAGCCGCTTCTCCTTGCCCCCAAACCGGTACTTGAGCCGCCACCACTTGCCCCCGGATGGAGCGACTTCAAGATACAGGCCTCCACCGTCAAACAGCCGCTGCGGCTTATCGGAGGGCTTGGCCTTGCGAACAGTGGCATCGGAAAGCGCCATAGGGGGCAACTCCCTGGAGGCATTAGTACCTGCCCCCAATATTGCCCCTTGTTGCCCCCGGATTACAATGGACGCGATTGGACGCGGCCGGACACCACAAGCCCATCAAACCCTTGTGTGGCTTGAGTTTACAAGGTAAACTTGGAGGGGAACGGACAGGAATGGACACTGATTTGGTGGCTATGGGTGGACTCGAACCACCGACCCCAGCATTATGAGTGCTGTGCTCTAACCGGCTGAGCTACATAGCCTTGAGGGAACCCGCCGTGCCGGCATCGGGACGATGCGGGCGGGGCGCGGCAGTTTAGTCGTGTAGCCTCGCCGGTTCAAGCCCGCCGCTTGCCGCTGCTTCGCACGCTGTGGTTGAATCGACGCCAGGGCCTCGCTGCGGTCTTGCCGGCAATACCGCGCCGATCGGCCCCAGGAGGCGACATGATTGATGTAGATGGCTATCGTCCGAACGTTGGCATCGTGCTGCTCAATGCAGCCGGCCAGCTGTTCTGGGCGCGCCGGGTCAATCGTGACGGCTGGCAGTTCCCGCAGGGCGGGATGCGCACGGACGAAACGCCGCTGGAGGCGATGTACCGCGAGCTGGAAGAGGAGACCGGGCTGGCCGCGCACCACGTCGAGGTGATCTGCGCCACTCATGGCTGGCTGCGCTACCGGTTGCCGGAGCGCTACGTGCGCCGGCATCAGCGGCCGACCTGCATCGGCCAGAAGCAGGTCTGGTTCCTGCTCAAGCTGGTCGGCGACGAGGAGGCGCTGAACCTGGATGCCTGCGACAAGCCGGAGTTCGACCTGTGGCGCTGGGTCGACTTCTGGTACCCCGCCGCACACGTGGTCAACTTCAAACGGCAGGTCTATGAGCGGGCGCTGCGCCACTTCGCACCGCTGGTCGAGGACCTGTTCGGCGTGCAGTTGGGCAGCCTGCCGCCGCGCGAGGGGACCGGAAACCCGCCCACCGGCCCCCGCGACGGACGTGCCGCCGCCTGAGCGAATGGTCGCAGCCGGCCGGCTGATTGTTGACAATCATTCGCATTCGCGTTCCAATGCGCGCCATGTATATCTGCATGTGCAACGCCGTCACCGATCACACCATCCGCCGCGAGGCGGCCGATGGCGTGCGCACCTTTGCCGAACTGCAGGCCCGAACCGGCTGCTCGGACTGTTGCGGCTGCTGCGAGCAGGAAGCGCGCGCCACGTTCGACCAGGCCTTGCTGCAGGTCACCTGCCAGCTGCCGCTCGCCGCGGCCTGAGCTCCGTTTCCCCTGCCCCGTGTAGAGTCCTGGACTCTGCAGCGACGGATCGTTGCCATGCGCGTTGCCACCGATCACACGCGAAGTTTGTATAGTTCGCGTTGTCTTCGATCGGAGTGGAAGTCATGAAAGGTGATGCGAAGGTCATCGAGTTCCTCAACAAGGTGCTCTACAACGAGCTGACCGCGATCAACCAGTATTTCCTGCACAGCCGGATGCTCAAGAACTGGGGCTATACCGAGCTGGCCGAGCACGAATACAAGGAGTCGATCGAGGAGATGAAGCACGCCGATCACCTGATCGAGCGCATCCTGTTCCTCGATGGCCTGCCGAACCTGCAGCACCTGGGCAAGCTGCGCATCGGCGAGAATGCGCTGGAATCGCTGCAGGGTGACCTGGACCTGGAACTGGCCGCGGCGAAGGATCTGCGCGAGGCGATCGCGTACAGCGAGGGCGTTGCCGACTACGTCAGCCGCAGCCTGTTCAAGGACATCCTGCACGACGAGGAAGAACACATCGACTGGCTGGAAACCCAGTTCAGCCTGGTCAAGGACATCGGCGCCGAGCGCTACCTGCAGAGCAAGATGGGGGGCTGAATCGCGCGGCCTGGCGGCCTTCAGCCGGCGCACTGCGGCGTGCCGAAGCGTGCCGCCGTTCCTTGACGCTTTCGTCACCCCGGCGCTATACCTCTGACTTTCGCCGGAACGCGCCGCATGGCTTCACGACCACCTCCGCGCTTCATCGTGCGCCGGCACGACGACGCCGGTCGGCGCCGGCGCCTGCTGTGGCTGGGCCTGGCCTGGCTCGGCAGCCTGCTGGTGGCGGGCCTGGTCGTTGGTGCGCTCGTGGGGCGGGCGACCGCGCCGGTCGCCGTGGACCATCGTCAGCAAAACGCCCTGCTGGCGCAGATCGACGCTCTGAAGCAGCAGGTGGCGAACCTGCAGCGCGCGGCCCAGGTCAACGATGTCGCCACCCGCTCGCTGCGCGGCACCCTGGCACAACGCGAGGAGGAGCTGAACGGGCTGCGCGCCGACCTCGGATTCTATTCACGCCTGGTGGGCGGTGACGCCCAGCGGCAGGGTCTGAAGCTGCAGGAAGTGAAGTTGCAGCCGATCGTGGGCTCGCGCGGCTGGAACGTCAGCCTCAGCCTGACCCAGAACGCGAAGCGCGGCGAGGAGATTTCCGGCAACGTGCTGCTCAGCGTGGAAGGCCTGCGCGGCAACCAGGTCACCCGGCTGGAGTGGCCGGTGCTGGGCGATGCCGCACAGAAGGATGGCCTGCCATTCCGCTTCGCCTATTTCCAGCAGTTGCACGGCACCATCGTGCTGCCGGCGGATTTCCACCCGACGCGACTGCGCATCAGCCTTCAACCTGCCGGAGGCGAGCCGGTCAACCGTGCCGTCGCCTGGGGCGCCGCCCTGAGCGGAAACATCACCAACACCGAAGGGGACCGCGATGCTCAACCGTAGACGCAGCGATCGCAACGATCGCAAACAGAGCAACGAAACCAGCCTGATCGCCCGCGGCACGGTGATCCGCGGCGACCTGCGCTTCAGTGGCGCCTTGCACCTGGACGGTCGCATCGAGGGCAGCGTGCTGGGCGAAGGCGACGATGCCGTATTCACGCTCAGCGAGCACGGCCAGGTGCACGGCGAGATCCACGTGCCGCAAGCGGTGATCAACGGCCACGTCACCGGCGACGTCAACGTAAGCGTGCGGCTGGAGCTGGCGCCGCAGGCGCACATCGACGGCGACCTGCGCTATCACACGCTGGAAATGGCCGCCGGCGCGCAGGTCAACGGGCGCATCTCGCGTCAGGCCGGGGAGGCTCCACGCGAATTGCCAGCGCCGGACGCCACCCTGGATGAGGCTGTGTCGGCCTGACGCGGTATGCTTGACTACAGCTCCGTTCGCCCCCACCCAGATGCCCATGGAAACTTTCACCGCTATTCCCGATTACCGCAGCAGCGGTGCCCCGCTGGTGTTCACCGCCGCCGCCGCGCACAAGGTGCATGAGCTGATTGCCGAGGAAGGCAACCCGGCGCTGAAGCTGCGCGTGTACATCTCCGGCGGCGGCTGCTCGGGCTTCCAGTATGGCTTCACCTTCGACGAGGCCCAGGCCGAGGACGACCTGGCGATCGAGCGCGACGGCGTGACCTTGCTGTGCGACCCGCTCTCGCTGCAGTACCTCGGCGGCGCGCAGATCGACTACGCCGAGAACCTCAGCGGCGCGCAGTTCGTGATCAGCAACCCGAACGCCAAGACCACCTGCGGCTGCGGCTCCTCGTTCTCGGCCTGAGGGCGGTGCCGATGGACCGGGCCGCCCAGCCTCCACTGAACACTTTCTCCGGGCTCAGCCTGGTGCTCGACCGCGTCGCCGAGTTGCGCGACGAATCGGCATGGATCGTCGAACAGGCGCGCTCGCCGCAGGCACGCTACCTGCTGCTGGACGGTGCCGGCGAGGCCTTTCTGCACCGCGACCGCGACGCGCTGCGCTGGCTCGATGCGAACGAACGCGAGCAATGGCTCGGCGACCTGCGCGCCAGCCTGCTCGGTATGGCGTACGAACGCCCGCACTTCCTGCTGGTGGCGGACGACCCTGCCCGCATGGGCGAGCTGGAGCACGCGCTCGACGCCCGCCGCATGAGCCTGCGCGGCGCCGGCCTGCAGCTGGCGGCCGACGAGGCCAGCCTGTTCGCCTATGCCAAGGGCCTGTCGCACTGGCAACGCGAGACGCGCTTCTGCACCCACTGCGGCGCGCCGCTGCTGCTGGTCGCCGCCGGCCACCGCGCGCAATGCACCAATGCGGAGTGCGCGCGGCTGCACTTTCCGCGCACCGACGCCGCCGTGATCATGCTGGTCGAGCACGACGGTGCCTGCCTGCTCGGCCGCCAGGCCGGCTGGCCGCCGGGGCGCTACTCCACGCTGGCCGGCTTCGTCGAACCGGGCGAGGCACTGGAGGACGCGGTGCGCCGCGAGGTGGCCGAGGAGGCCGGAGTGATCGTCGACCAGGTGCGCTACCACTCCTCGCAGCCGTGGCCGATGCCCGCCTCGCTGATGGTCGGCTTCATCGCCACCGCCGTGTCACGGCAGATCCGCATGCGCGACCATGAACTGGAAGACGCGCGCTGGTTCACCCCGGCGCAGATCGTCGACGGCATCGCCGACGGCAGCTTCCTGCCGTCGACGCGCTTGTCGGTGTCCTACCAGCTGCTCGCGCACTGGCTGCGGCAGCGGGCCGGACTGGAGCTGGACGCGCTGACCGCCGCCACGCCAGGCTGATCCAGCGGCGCGAACTTCACGTCGATCCACCGGTCTTTGCCGTATCCGCCGCCAGGGATCGGCCATGCCGCACGGAAGCACACTGCCCCATACCGGTGACCCATCGCGTGCGCGCCGCTGGCGGGCCGCATGGCGCCACGGAGCGATTCTCGGCGGCGTCGCCGAGCTGCATCTGTTCACCCTGGCGCTGCTGCTGCGCCCGGCGCCGCCGTATTGGCCGACCACTACCCTCCTGCGCGGCGATGCAACTCCACTTGCTCGCGCGGCCCGGCAAGCGGCGAGCCGCGAGCCCGCGTTCGCCATCACCCAGGCATTCCCGGTCGGCACAGGCGGCAAACCCCGCACGCACGTTGCCTGCAGACGTCGCACCACGCCCGCACGCGGCAATGCTCGCCGTTGCGCCAGCCGTTGCGCCAGCCATCGCGCCGAACCGTCCCGGCGACTACCCCACCACCCTCGCCGGCGCGGGCGCGATGCGGTGGGTGCCACGTGTGCGCCTGCCGGGTTCGGACGCGCCATCACGTACCGGCATCCCGCTGCGCACCGCACCGAGCCTGCGGCAGCTGGTGCAAGCGATGACCACCGCCAGCCGCTGCAAGTACGAACGCATGAAGATGGAGCGCAGCGCCAACCAGTTCGTCACGCGCCAGCTGGTGGAACGTGCGCTCGACGCTGACGGTTGCGGCCCGCGGGGGGAGCATGATGCCATCGACCCCACCATCGACGCGATCTCCCGCCGCGCGACCCGCGACGATTGACGTCGCTGCGCGACACCGGGCCGGCACTTGGCGATCGCGGGCGGGCTCTTACAATGGCAGCCACTGTCCGCGAGCCCTTTCATCATGGCCATCCGTCTGCTGGTTGCCCTCGTCGCCCTCGGCCTGTTGCACGTGATGCCGCAACTGGCACGCTGGCGCGGCGATGGCCTGTTTCGCCGCTGGGTGGCGCAACTGGCGGATACCAGCGGCGGTGGCCGCGTGGCGCTGGCCCTGCTGTTGCCGCTGGTGCTGTGCGCGTTGCTGGAGTGGCTGCTTGGGCATTCGCCGCTGGGCGCACTGCTGCCGTTGCTGTTTGCGCTGGTGGTGCTGCTGTACTGCCTCGGTCCGCGCGAGTTCGAGGCCGACCTGGAGGCGATCCTGGATGCCCCGGACGGCGCCAGCCGCGAAACCGCGGCGCAGGCGCTGGCTGATGGCGGTCAGCCGATTGCCTGGAACGCACCGGCGCTGGGCGAAGCGATCGCCTATGCCGCGCTGCGCCGACGCTTTGCCGTGCTGTTGTGGTTCTTCCTGCTCGGCCCGACCGGCGCGCTGGCGTACCGACTGGCGCAGACGCTGGGCCGCGACGACACGCTGCGGCTTGACGCGGACAGCCGCCGCGCTGCCGGCTACGTGGCCAACGCGCTGGACTGGCTGCCCGCGCAGCTGCTGACTTTCACCCTGGCCGTGGTCGGCCACTGGGAGGCGGTGATCGGCGCCTGGCGACGCTGGCATAACCAGGCCGCCTCGACCGGCTGGTACGCGACCGGCCCGGGCTTCCTGGGCGCCGCGGCGCAGGCCGACGTGCTGATCGACATCGAGGCCGGCGACGGTTACGCCGAAGAGCACAGCGATCCGCTGGCCGAATTGCGACGCCTGCGCAGCGCCCTGCTGCGCGCGCTGCTGGCGTGGCTCAGCGTGGTGGCGCTGGTGGTGGTCGGCGGCTGGATCGGCTGAGTCGGCCGGTCAGGCCCGTTCTCCGCGCAACTCGCGCACCCGCGCCTCCAGCGTCGCCGCCGAGACCTGCGCCGGCGCTTGCGGTGCGTCCACCACCAGTTCCACCCGCGCCCGGAACCGGCGCGGCAGGCGCGCGCGATGAAGCATCGAATCGCGCCGACTCCACACGCTGCCCCACAGGCCGCGCAGCGCCATCGGCACCACCGGTACCGGCCGCCGCGCCAGGATCTTTTCCACGCCGGGCCGGAACGGCGCGATCTCGCCATCGGTGGTCAGGCCGCCTTCCGGGAAGATGCACACCACCTCGCCGGCGGCCAGCGCGGCGTCGATCGCGTCGTAGGCTTGCTGCAGCACCGCCGGATCTTCCTTGTGCCCGGCGATCGGGATCGCCCTGGCGGTGCGGAACACGAAGCTGAGCAGCGGGATGTTGAAGATCTTGTAGTACATCACGAAGCGCACTGGCCGGCGCAGCTTCGCCATCAGCAGCAGCGGGTCCATGTAGCTGACGTGGTTGCAGACCAGCAGTGCCGACCCTTCCTCGGGAATCTGTTCGGCACCGTCGGCGCGCACCCGGTACAGCGTGTTCACCAGCACCCAGGTGATGAAACGCATCACGAACTCGGGCACCAGGGTGAAGATGTACCAGGCCACCAGCACATTGAGCAGAGCGGCAGCCAGGAAGATCTGCGGCGCATCCAGCCCCAGCGCGCCCAGCCCCAGGCCGAAGCCGGCGGCCAGCACGATCAGCAGCGCGTTCAGGATGTTGGTGCCGGCGATGATCCGCGACAGCTTCTCGCGCGGCGCTCGCGCCTGCACGTAGGCGAACAGCGGCACCACGTAGAGGCCGGCGAACACACCGATCAGGGTGAGGTCGAGCATGACGCGCCAGCTGCCCGCCGCCTGCAGCAAGGCCAGCCAATCCAGCCCGCGCACCGGCGCAACGCCGTGCCGCGCGAGGTACAGGTCCATCCCGAACGCGGTCAGCCCGAACGCGCCCAGTGGCACCAGGCCGATCTCCACCCGCCGACCCGACAGTTTCTCGCACAGCAGCGCACCGACGCCGGTGCCGATCGAAAACAGGGTGAGCACCAAGGTATTGACCGAACCATCGCCACCCAGCGTCTCGCGCGTGTAGATCGGCAGCTGCGCGATCAGCACCGTGCCGAAGAACCAGAACCACGAGATGCCCAGCACCGCGTTGAACACCGGGCGATCGGCGCGGGTGATCGCCAGCACCCGCGCGGTCTCGCTGAACGGGTTCCAGTTGAACTTCAGTTCCGGCGCAGTGGCCGGCGCCAGCGGGATGCGGCGAGAGGCCAGATAGCCAGCCACCGCCACCGCGATGGTCGCGCCGGCCGCCAGCAGCGGCCCCACGCCAGCCACCAGCATCAACGAATTGCCGGCGATCATGCCGACCAGCATCGCCATCTGCGTACCCATCTCCACCAGCCCGTTGCCGCCGACCAGTTCGGCCGGCTTCAGCGCCTGCGGCAGGATCGCGTACTTGATCGGTCCGAACATGGCCGAGTGCATGCCCATCATGAACAACACGATCAGCAGCAGCATGGCGTGGTGGGTATAGAAGCCGTACGCAGCCAGCGCCATCGCGCCGATCTCGAACAACTTCACGTAACGGATGATCCGGCTCTTCTCGTACTTCTCGGCCAATTGCCCGGCGGTGGCGGAGAACAGGAAGAACGGGATGATGAACAGCGCCGGCGCCAGGTTGGTGTACAGCGATACCGTGCGATCACCCAACCCCATCTGGAACGCCACCAGCATCACCAGCGCATTGCGGAACGCATTGTCGTTGAACGCCCCCAGCGCCTGGGTCCAGAAAAACGGCGCGAAGCGGCGCTTGCCCAGCAATGCGAATTGGCTCATGCGATGGCCTGGGTTGGTATCGTCACGCCCACCGTGGAGCGTGCGAGGGGATCCGGCAAGTATTGCCGCGTATGACTTGCGGACACAACCAGACACAAAAAAACGCCACCCATCAAGGGTGGCGTTTCTTCAAGGCAAGTTCAGAGCATCAGAGCAGCATGCTCATCCCTTTGTACGTATTGCTTAGTAGTCATACGTCATGGAGAGACGCACGTAACGCGGCTCCTGGAAGTAGGTGCCGATACCATAGGTGTTCGAGACCGTGCCCACATTGGTCTGCGACCGCGGGACCGTATTGGTTACCCGACGCTGATTGAGCACGTTGAAGGCGTTGAGCGAGAAGCCCAGCTTGTGGTCGGCGAACGCCGGACGATAAGTCACCGCCAGATCGACCTTCTCCGTCCACGGCGTATTACCCGCAGCTCCCGGACCGCTGGCCTTGCCGAAGCAGAAGTGGTAATCACCACCGTAGCCGATCGGATCGGTCTGGTTCGGACCGAAATAACCCAGGCAGTTCTTCGGCGTACCCGACTGGATCCGCGCTGCAGCGGAGACCAGCCATTCCGGCGTGATCTGGTAGCTGCCGCGGATCTTCAACTGGTGCCGACGGTTGTTCGCCATCAGGCCACCGCTGGCAATCATCAGCTCAGCTGCATCCCAGTCTTCCGTCTTGGACACGTCATCCTGGCCCAGATCGGAACGCACCTGACCCTCGGTGTTGCCCCAGCTGCGCGAGAACGTGTAGTCCACACGCGCCTGCCACTTGCCGTTGAACGGATGTTCCAGGTACATGTCGAGCGCGTAGTACTTGCGCTTGGCACCCTGGTTGAAGCCCCAGTCAGCCTGCGACATCTGGACGCTCTTGTAGCCGCCGTTCGAGTCGTTGAGCAGGAAGTTGTTGGTGCGGCCCGGGTTGAAGATGTAGCAGCTGTGGATGTCGAGCGTGGAGGTGTTGACGCCCTGCGCGATCAGCTTGCTTTCGATCTTGCCACCGTCGCAGATGTCATCGATCGCGGACTGCAGCTCGCGGTAGGTTGCCTTCGCGCCATAGGCCCAATCCGAGCCCAGCGTCTTGTCGAAACCGAGAATGGCTTCATCCTGGTACTGCGACTTCAGATCGGTCGGGGCGAAGGTCTTGTTGTCCGGTGCGATACCGTATTCGCCATTGGCAGACACCGGGCCCGGACCCAGTGCGGTCAGGCCGGTCGGGGCGCCAGTCACCGGGTCGATACCGGTGTAGGTGGAATACTCACGCGTGTAAGTGGAGGCAGAGGCGCCACGAATGGCCACACTGTTGGGCAACGCGAGGAAGTAGCGACCAAGATTGCCGTAAACCTTGAACGAGGAGTCCCCGAACACGTCCCAGCTGGCGCCCAGACGCGGTGCCCACTGGTTCTTCTGATCGACGTACGGCTTGGCTGCGCTGTTGTAGTTGGTGAAGTGGTCGTTGCGCACGCCCAGGCTGAGCATCACGTTGTCGCTGATCTGCCAGCGATCTTCCAGATAGAACGCCTTCTGCTTGACCGACATGCTGGTGGTGGTCTTGAAGATGTACTTCTGGACGTAGTAGCCATTGCCGCCCGGAGCACCGACGCCGAGGGTTGGGTTGATCGCCCTGGTGGGCTTGCCGGTCTTGCTGTAGATCCAGATATAACCCGGACCACCCATGTCCCGGCCCTGGTTGTGGGCGAAGTAAGACTGGTTGTCGATACCAAGGGCAAGGTGGTGATCACCCAACTGGTATTCCAAGTCGGCGCGCAGGCCGCGCGTCTTGCTGCCCGCATCCGGGGTGGTGGTCGCGTAACTCGTAACACCGTTGCGGATCGGGGTACCGCCGGTGATGGCCGGATTCTGGTTGGTCACGCCCGAGAGGAACGGCAGTGTGGCGCTGAGCCCCGGGATGACGGTGTAGTTCTCGGTCTTGCTCTTGCCGTAAGTCACCGACAGCGTCAGGTCATCGGTGATGTAACCGGTGTACTTGGCGATATCGTACCTGTTGGCATCCTTGGTCGAGGTCGGATGGCCCGTGATCCCGGCGCTGTGCATGCCCGTGGCATAGCTGTAGCTATACAGGTCGCCGCTGTAGGACGTGTTGCTCTTGATGTGGGTGTATTCCAGGATGTTGCTGTCGTTGATGTTCCAGTCGAACTTGGTGTACAGCTTGGGCAGGCTGTATTTGTACTTGTTGACCGCTGGCGCGCCAGCGTCGGAGGTCGAGGTGCTCGTACCCTGCTGCTTTTCGGACTCGGCCGACACGAACATGTACAGGCGATCGCGGATCAGCGGACCACCGGCATAGACCGAATAGGTGGTATCCCAGCTGGTATTGTTCTTGCGGTTGCGGTAGATCGTGCCCGGCAGGTTCGGGTTGTTATAGACATAGCCCGACGGCAGCTGGTTGTTCGGGTAGTAGATGCTTTCCGGATCATTGGCCAGCGACTTGGGCGACCAAGTCACCTGCGCACCGAAATGCCACTCGTTGGTACCGCGCTTGCCGACCTGGCTGATCACGCCGCCGTCCGAACGACCATACATGGCGCTGTAGCCACCGGTGTAGGTTTCCTGCTGGTCGATCGAGCCATACGGCAGGCCAACGCCACCCAGAGCCTTCAACGGATCGGTCGTGTTGAAGCCGTTGATGTAGTACGCATTTTCGGTGACGCCGGCACCGCCGAACGAAACCGTCCGACCAAAGGCACCGTTACCGGCGACCGCGCCCGGAGCCAGCAGGGCGATCGACTCGGCGGTGCGGCCGAGCGGCAGCTTGGCCAGTTCCTGGGCGGTGATGACCGTGCGCGAATCAACCGAGGAGACATCGATCACGGGAAGCGCATTGGCCTGAACCGTCACCGCGCCCAGGTTCTGAGCGTTTTCCGCACTTGCAAAGGACACCGCCGTACCAGCGCCAACCACAAGGTTGACATTGTCACGCGAGTCGACCGCCACGCCGTCCTTCTTGAGGGTGACCGTGTAGGTGCCGAGCGGAAGATTCGTGATGCGGTAGCGTCCGCTGCTGTCAACAGCAACCTCGCGGGTAATACCGGTGGAGCCACTTACCGTGACGGTCTCACCGGATGCAGCTGGCGCCTGGCCGAAGATGCTGCCGGTGGTCGCCTGACCGAAGGCCAGACCGCTGAAGCCCAAGCCCAGCGCCAGAGCGAGTGCAGTGCGCTGCAGTTGCCCCGTCTTGGAATTTCTACGCAAATTCATCAGTAGTGACTCCCCATGGTTTGGCCCGAGTCATCCGGGCACAAGAAACTTTTTGTGTGTTCGTGGCATCCAAAGGCGGCATCCAGGAAACTATGCAAGCCCGTGCCGACACACATGATTTAGACTAGGTTTCCTACGCAGACGGCTCACGTAAGTTGTTGCGACGTTAGTTCAAGAAAACGCGTGGGTCAACACTTCCCTAACATTCTGTTTCGGTGTTCTTCGCTTGACTTGCGGCATAAACTTACGCTAGCCCTCACCCACGGCGGTACTTCCTATGGACATGCAAACCCCCATGGCTCCGCAAACCGCAGAAACCTTCGCCGAACGCATCAAGTTGCTGATCCAGCGTGTGGGAAGCGCCACCGAGATCGCCCGAATGTGCGGCTTCTCGGAAGGCGTGGTACGCAGCTGGCGCGATGGCAACACCGATCCGTCGCGCGCACGATGCGTGACACTGGCCAAGACGCTGGGCATCTCGCTGGTCTGGCTGGTGGCCGGGGAGGGCACGCTGCAGGTGGACCCCACGCCCACCGGCATGGATGAGCAGTACAGCTCGGAAGAAGCTACACCGCACCGCCACCACGCCCATCCGGCCCCGGTGCACCGCCACCTGGCTGCCGCCACCACGGTGGATGCACAGCGGCTGGATACTGCCGTACGCATGCTGCAGTCGGAACTGAGCCTGGCCGACAGCCGCCTTTCGTTGTCCGACAACACCGACCTGCTCAGCCAGCTCTACGAAATGCTCGGCCCCGGCGGCTCCCACGTGGACCCGCTGGCCATGGTGACTTTCAACCAGCGTCTCGCCGAGCGGATCCGCCAGCAACGCAATACGGCCTGACCGGTCCAACGCCCGGTGGCGACAATGAAAGCGTGGCAGCCCGTGCGGGGTTGCCACGTTTTCTTGTGCCGGTAGTCAAAGCAGGGCGATGTCGGCGACGGCTCCGAACTGGGCTTTCAACTGGCCCAGCAGGGCCAGCCGGTTGGCCCGCACGGCCGGATCGGCGGCGTTCACCAGCACGCTGTCGAAGAAGGCATCCACCACGGCCTGCAGTTGTGACAGCCGCGCCAGCACCGCGGTGTAATCGCCGGCGACCAGCGCGGCGGCATTGTCCTGCCGAGCCGAGACCAGTGCGTCGGCCAGGTCGCGCTCCGCATCCGCCTCGAAATGCGTCGGGTCGACGGTTCGCCCGACCGGAGGCGCGTCGGCCTCCTCGGCCTGCTTGCGCAGGATGTTGGCGACCCGCTTGTTGGCCGCCGCCAGGCTGGTGGCTTCCGGACGGCGGCCGAATTCGGCCACTGCGCGCAGACGGCGGTCGAAATCGGCCAGGCTGACCGGCTGCACCGCCAGCACCGCCTCGAACTGGGCGTTGTCGAAACCCTGCTCGGCGTAGTATCCGCGTAGGCGGTCGAACACGAAGTCATACAGCTCGTCGGTCAGGATCGCGCGGCGCTGGCCTGCGTTCAAGGCCGGCGGCTTGCCGTCCTTGCCCGGCTTCAGTCCCGCGGCCAGTGCCGTATCCGGCAGCAGCTCGAGCGCTTCGATGAAGCTGGCGCGCAAGTCCAGTTCCAGACCGCCCTCGATCAGGGTCCGCGCCAGGCCCAGCGCGGCACGGCGCAGGGCGAACGGGTCCTTGTTGCCGCCGGGCTTCATGCCGACGGCGAAGATGCCGGCCAGGGTGTCGAGCCGTTCGGCCACGGCCAGTACCTGGCCGAGCCGGTCGGCGGCGATCGCGTCGCCGCCGAAGCGCGGCTGGTAGTAGCTGTCCAACGCCTCGGCCACTGCCGCCATCTCGCCGTCGTGGCTGGCGTAGTAGCGGCCCATCACGCCCTGCAATTCGGGAAACTCGCCCACCATGCGGGTCAGCAGGTCGCACTTGCTCAGGCTCGCCGCGCGGGTGGCGGCAGCGGCATCGACGCGGACCCGGTTCGCGGCCACCCGCGCCAGTTCGGCGACGCGCACGCTCTTGTCCCACAGACTGCCTAGCGCCTGCTGGTAAGTGACGCCCTTGAGCTGCTCCTGATAACTCGCCAGCGGCGTCTTCAGGTCTTCATCCCAGAAGAACTTGGCGTCGGCGAAGCGCGGCCGGATCACCCGCTCGTAACCCTTGCGGATCTCGGCCGGGTTCCGGCTCTCGATATTGGCGATGCCGATGAAATGCTCGGTCAGCTTGCCCTCGGCGTCGAACACCGGCACGAACTTCTGGTTCGCCACCATGGTGGTCACCAGCGCTTCCGGCGGCACGCCGAGGAACTCGCGCTCGAACGTGCAGGCGATCGCCACCGGCCACTCGGTGAGGTTGGCCAGCTCGTCGAGCAGCGCCTCGTCGAACCGCGGCACGCCGCCGGTGACCGCCGCGGCCAGGCCGATCTGCTCGCGGATGCGCTGGCGTCGCTCGCGCGGATCGGCCAGCACGTTGCAGGCGCGCATCGCATCCAGCCAGCCGTCGGCGTCGGCCAGGTGCACCGGTTGCGGGTGCATGAAGCGGTGGCCGCGCGACTTGCGGCCGCTGGTCAGGCCCAGCACGCTGCCGTCGATGATGTCGGCGCCGTGCAGGATCACCAGCCAGTGCGCCGGGCGCACGAAGCTGTAGTCGTGGTCGGCCCAGCGCATCGGCCGCGGGATCGGCAGCGTCTTCAGCGCCTCGTCGACGATTTCCGGTAGCAGCGCCGCCACCGGCTGGCCCGGCTTGACCGCGCGCCAGACATACCAGCCGCCCTTGTCGGTCTCCAGCTTCTCCAGCTGTTCGACGCTGACGCCGCAGGACTGCGCGAAGCCGAGCAGCGCCTTCGACGGTCGGCCCTCGGCATCGAGCGCGGCGTTCAGCGCCGGCCCTCGCCGCTCCAGCGACTGCGGCGGCTGCGCAGCGGCCACGGCCGGGATGTAGGCGGCCAGACGACGCGGCGAGGCGTAAGCCTGGGCCAGGTCGAGTCCGGCCTCGATACCGCGTTTGGCCAGGCCGTCGCAGATGCCGCGCAGGAAGGCCGCGGACAGCTCGTCCAGTGCCTTCGGCGGTAGTTCCTCGGTGCCCAGTTCGACTAGCAGTGACTTGGCGGCGCTCATGCGGCCCGCTCCCTGAAAACGTTCCTCAACCCCGGGAAACCGAGCTTCTCGCGCTGCGCCACATAGGTCTCGGCCACGCTGCGCGACAGCGTACGCACGCGCAGGATGTAGCGCTGACGCTCGGTGACGCTGATCGCGCGGCGCGCGTCGAGCAGGTTGAAGGTATGGCTGGCCTTCATCACCTGCTCGTACGCCGGCAGCGGCAGATTCGCCGCGACCAACTGGTTGGCCGTGGCCTCGCACACGTCGAACCAGTGCAGCAGCTCGGGCACGTTGGCATGCTCGAAGTTGTAGGTGCTCTGCTCCACCTCGTTCTGGTGGTACACGTCGCCGTAGGTGACGGTGCCGTACGGGCCTTCGGTCCAGACCAGGTCGTAGACGTTGTCCACGTTCTGCAGGTACATCGCCAGGCGCTCCAGGCCATAGGTGATCTCGCCGGTCACCGGGCGGCACTCGAGGCCGCCGGCCTGCTGGAAGTAGGTGAACTGGGTGACTTCCATGCCGTTCAACCAGACCTCCCAGCCGAGACCCCAAGCGCCGAGCGTGGGCGACTCCCAGTTGTCCTCGACGAAACGCAGGTCGTGCACCAGCGGATCGAGGCCCAATTCCTTCAGCGAATCGATGTAGAGATCGAGGATGTTCTCGGGATTGGGCTTCATCACCACCTGGTACTGGTAGTAATGCTGCAGGCGGTTCGGGTTCTCGCCGTAGCGACCGTCGGTGGGCCGGCGCGAGGGCTGCACGTAGGCGGCGGCCCAGGGCTCGGGGCCGAGCGCGCGCAGGAAGGTGGCGGGGTGGAAGGTGCCGGCGCCGACCTCGGTGTCGAGCGGCTGCAGCAGCACACAGCCCTGCGCCGCCCAGTAGCGGTTGAGGGTCTGGATCACATCCTGGAAGGTGCGTGCGGACATGGTTTTCCGTGACCTTGGGTAAAGCGCGTTAGTATAGCTGCAGCGTGCTTTTCCGCCGGATTCCGGCTGGAATGCGCATTGAAGGGACACACCCGGATGGCCGCTTCACCGCAAATCGCATCCCTGCTCGGCCGCCGCGGCCGGCTCGGGCTGGATGAACTGCTGGCCACGCTGGTGGTCGATGGTTATCTGCTGGCCGACGACGCCAAGCAGGTGCGCATGGGCGTCCCAGCCGGCCGCAGTACGGTCGAACTGCACCCGCTAGTGCTGATCGCGAACGCGAGGCTGGCGAACCAGCACGATCCGGGCCGGCCACTGAGCCTGGAAGGCCTGACCGAGTGGCTGGCCGGCCACGCCGGGTTGCCGTATCTGAAGATCGATCCGATGAAGATCAACGTGGCCGCCGCAACCCAGGTGGTGAGCCATGCTTACGCGAAGCGCCACCGCATCCTGCCAATCGCGGCTGCCCCGGGCGAGGTGACGTTCGCCACCTGCGAGCCGTTCGAGGCCGGCTGGGCGCCCGACCTGGCGCAGATGCTGCGGCGGGACGTCAAGCGCGTGGTGGCCAGCCCGATCGACATCAACCGCTACCTGCAGGAGTTCTACGGCGTCCAGCGCTCGATCCAGCTGGCGCAGGACGCCAAGAGCGGCGGCGACACGTCTTCTGCCATCCTCAACTTCGAGCAGCTGGTCGAACTGGGCAAGAGCGGCGAGGTAGGCGCCGACGATCGCCACGTGGTGCACATCGTCGACTGGCTGCTGCAGTACGCATTCGAGCAGCGCGCCTCGGACATCCACCTGGAGCCACGCCGCGAGACCGGGCACATCCGCTTCCGCATCGACGGCGCCATGCAGAAGGTGTTCGAACTGCCCTCGCCGGTGATGACGGCGGTGACCGCGCGCATCAAGATCCTCGCCCGCATGGACGTGGCCGAGAAACGTCGCCCGCAGGACGGCCGCATCAAGACCCGCTCCTCCGGCGGGCGCGAGGTGGAACTGCGCATCTCCAACATGCCCACCGCGTTCGGCGAGAAGGTGGTGATGCGTATCTTCGACCCCGACCTGGTGGTGAAGGATTTCGCCCAGCTCGGCTTCTCCGCCAACGAAGCCGCCCACTGGCGCGGCATGGTCGAGCGCCCGCACGGCATCGTGCTGGTTACCGGGCCCACCGGCTCAGGCAAGACCACCACGCTGTACTCCACGCTGAAGCACCTGGCCACGCCGGAGCTCAACGTGTGCACGGTGGAAGACCCGATCGAGATGGTCTCACCGGAGTTCAACCAGATGCAGGTGCACGCAGCGATCGAGCTGGATTTCGCCGCCGGCGTGCGCACGTTGCTGCGGCAGGACCCGGACATCATCATGATCGGCGAGATCCGCGACCTGGAAACCGCGCAGGTGGCGGTGCAAGCCTCGCTCACCGGCCACCTGGTGCTGTCGACGCTGCATACCAACGATGCCCCGAGTGCGGTCACCCGCCTGCTCGACCTTGGCGTGCCGCACTACCTGATCCAGTCCACCCTGACCGGCGTGGTGGCGCAGCGGCTGGTGCGCACGCTGTGCCCGCACTGCAAGCAGGTGGCCAGGCAGGATCCGCAGGCCTGGACCGTGCTCACCCATGGCTGGGACGTGCCGGTGCCACCGCAGGTATTCCAGCCGGTCGGCTGTCTGGAGTGCCGCCATACCGGCTTTCTCGGACGCACCGGCATCTACGAGATGCTGAAGCTCTCGCCACGCCTGCGCGGCATGGTTTCGGCCCAGCTCGACCTCGGCCGGTTCGGGCAGGCAGCGCTGTCCGAAGGCATGCGCCCGCTGCGCATCTCGGCTGCCGACCAGGTCGCCGCCGGACTGACCACCGCACAGGAAGTCCTCACCGTGCTTCCACCGATCGACGCGCTCGACGATGCACAGCCGTAAAGACGTCCCGATGCCGCCATTGACCCTCCGCATGAAACCCGTCCTGATCATCCGCACCGGCCGTGCGCCGGAACCCATCCGCGCCCGCCATGGCGATTTCCCGCACTGGTTCCGCCTCGGTGCCGGGCTGCATCCGCAGCAGCTGCGGATCGTCGACGTCGCGGTCGGTGAAGCGCTGCCGCCGCCCCACGAAGTGGCCGGCGCCATCATCACCGGTTCGGCCGCCATGGTCACCGCGCGCGAGTCGTGGAGCGAGCACACGGCCGGGTGGATCCGCGATGCGATGGATGCGGAGCTGCCGCTTTTCGGCGTCTGCTACGGCCACCAGCTGATGGCTCATGCGCTGGGCGGGCGCGTCGACTACCTGCCGGGCGGGCGCGAGATCGGCACCCAGACGATTGCGCTGACGGCCCTCGCCGCACACGACCCGCTAGCGCCCGCACTGTCAGCCAGTTTTCGCGCGCACACCACCCACGAGCAAAGCGTGATCGAACCGCCGGCGGAGGCCACGGTACTGGCCCGCTCGGCGCGGGATCCGCACCAGCTGCTGCGCTACGGGCCGCATGCAGTCAGCGCACAGTTCCACCCGGAGTTCAACGCCGAGGTGATGCGCGCCTACATCCGGCGCAAGCATGCCGACCTGCAGCGCGAAGGCGCGAACCCGCAGGAGATCTTCGGCGCGGTTGCCGCCACGCCCACCGCCCGCCGGCTGCTGCGCCACTTCTCGCGCGACCACCGCTGGACCACTATCGCGGGCTGAGCTTCAACCGCTCAGGCGCCGGGCAATCGCATCGCGAGAAAACAGCGCGAACACCACGCCGAACAGAAAGCCGCTGATGTGTGCCCACCACACATAGGCGCCGTAGCTCGGCCCTGCATAACTGAACAGCAACTGCAGCAGTACCCACAGCCCGATCAGCAGGAAGGCCGGCACCCGCACGAATTCCAGGTAAAGCCCCAGCGGCAGCACCAGGCCGAGCCGTGCACGCGGAAACAACGCCACGTACGTACCGACCACCGCCGATACCGCGCCGCTGCAGCCGATGATGGGCAGGCGCACGCCCGTCAGGGACAACGCGCCGATCAGGTTCGCCACGACCCCGCCGACCACAAACAGCAGCAGGAACCGCAACGACCCCAGCGCGCGCTCGCCCGGCAGGCCAAAAATCACCAGGAACAGCAGGTTGCTCAGCAGATGCAGCCAGGTCACGTGGATGAACAGCGCCGTGAACAGACGCAGCAGGGCCGGATCAGTCAGCTGCGGCAACAGCGCCTCATGCGGATCGAAAATATTCGCCGGCACCGTGCCCCATTCCAGCAACAGGGAAACCCGCTGCGTGACCGGTATCAGCGCCAGGCCCACGAAGCAGGCCACGCAGACCGTCACCACCAACAGGGTTGCCCAGTGCCATCGGGGTCGGCGACGCGTTTCGACGTGGACAAACAAGGGCCGCTCCCCAGGCATGCGCCGGATCGCGGCGTTCCGACATCATAGGCGATAAGGGAATGCGCCCATGGTCGGCAATCAAGACACGGTGAAGCTGAGGCGTCGAAGGTTCACCGCCCGCCCAAAAAGCGAAGGCCACCCCGGAGGGGGAGGCCTTCCAGGAAAAAGCCCCAGGCAGCGAGCTGTTGCAGGTGGCGAGCGGCGGTGTCACTGCACCAAAGAAAAACCCCCACCGTTGCCGGTGAGGGTGTTTCAGGATAAAGCCCCTGGCGGTGACCTACTCTTGCATGGCCAAGCCACACTACCATCGGCGCATGCGCGTTTCACTTCTGAGTTCGGGATGGGATCAGGTGGGACCACGCCGCTATGGCCGCCAGGGAAGGGGTGGGAGCAGCGCTGACGCGCCGGCTCCGCATTCTTGAAGAGTCCGCCATGGATGGCGGGGTGTTGACTCTTCTTTCGTGAGAGGGATCTCACGTGAGATAAATCGTAAACGAGTGACAAGCGTCGAGGTGAATGCGAATCAGGCTTTGCCAAGACCCACGAAGCTACTTGGGGTTATATGGTCAAGCCGCACGGCTCATTAGTATCAGTTAGCTGAACGCATTGCTGCGCTTCCACATCTGACCTATCAACCACCTGGTCTTGATGGTGCCTTGAGGAGAGTCAAGCTCTCGGGAGATCTCATCTTGGGGCGTGCTTCCCGCTTAGATGCTTTCAGCGGTTATCACTTCCGTTCATAGCTACCGGGCAATGCCTCTGGCGAGACAACCCGAACACCAGCGGAACGTCCACTCCGGTCCTCTCGTACTAGGAGCAGCCCCCCTCAAATCTCCAACGCCCACGACAGATAGGGACCGAACTGTCTCACGACGTTCTGAACCCAGCTCGCGTACCACTTTAAATGGCGAACAGCCATACCCTTGGGACCGGCTACAGCCCCAGGATGTGATGAGCCGACATCGAGGTGCCAAACACCGCCGTCGATATGAACTCTTGGGCGGTATCAGCCTGTTATCCCCGGAGTACCTTTTATCCGTTGAGCGATGGCCCTTCCATACAGAACCACCGGATCACTAAGACCTACTTTCGTACCTGCTTGATCCGTCGATCTCGCAGTCAAGCACGCTTATGCCTTTGCACACAGTACGCGATGTCCGACCGCGCTGAGCGTACCTTCGTGCTCCTCCGTTACTCTTTGGGAGGAGACCGCCCCAGTCAAACTACCCACCATACACGGTCCCTGACCCGGATTACGGGCCGAGGTTAGAACGTCAAGCACTTCAGGGTGGTATTTCAAGGATGGCTCCATGCAAACTGGCGTCTGCACTTCAAAGCCTCCCACCTATCCTACACAGAAGAACTCAACGTTCAGTGTAAAGCTATAGTAAAGGTTCACGGGGTCTTTCCGTCTTGCCGCGGGAACGCTGCATCTTCACAGCGAATTCAATTTCACTGAGTCTCGGGTGGAGACAGCGCCGCTGTCGTTACGCCATTCGTGCAGGTCGGAACTTACCCGACAAGGAATTTCGCTACCTTAGGACCGTTATAGTTACGGCCGCCGTTTACTGGGGCTTCGATCAAGAGCTTCGCCTTGCGGCTGACCCCATCAATTAACCTTCCAGCACCGGGCAGGCGTCACACCCTATACGTCCACTTTCGTGTTTGCAGAGTGCTGTGTTTTTGATAAACAGTCGCAGCGGCCAGGTTACTGCGACCCTTCAACGCTCAGTCACGCACGTGACCACGTCGAAGGGCGCACCTTCTCCCGAAGTTACGGTGCCATTTTGCCTAGTTCCTTCACCCGAGTTCTCTCAAGCGCCTTGGGATTCTCACCCTGCCTACCAGTGTCGGTTTACGGTACGGTTTTTCTACAGCTGAAGCTTAGTGGCTTTTCCTGGAAGCGTAGTATCGGTCACTTCGTCCAATAGGACTCGTCTCGGTGCTCGGCATAAAGGATCCCGGATTTGCCAAAGATCCATGCCTACCGCCTTTCCCCGGGACAACCAACGCCCGGTAGACCTAACTTTCTCCGTCCCCACATCGCACTGTAGAAAAGTGCTGGAATATTAACCAGCTTCCCATCGACTACGCATTTCTGCCTCGCCTTAGGGGCCGACTCACCCTGCGCCGATGAACGTTGCGCGAGGAAACCTTGGGCTTTCGGCGTGGGGGCTTTTCACCCCCATTATCGTTACTCATGTCAGCATTCGCACTTCCGATACCTCCAGCAGACTTTACAATCCACCTTCACAGGCTTACGGAACGCTCCTCTACCGCGTGCACTTGCGTGCACACCCCGAGCTTCGGTGCATAGCTTAGCCCCGTTAAATCTTCCGCGCAGACCGACTCGACCAGTGAGCTATTACGCTTTCTTTAAAGGATGGCTGCTTCTAAGCCAACTTCCTGGCTGTCTATGCCTTTCCACATCGTTTTCCACTTAGCTATGACTTTGGGACCTTAGCTGCGGGTCTGGGTTGTTTCCCTTTTCACGACGGACGTTAGCACCCGCCGTGTGTCTCCCGGATAGTCTGTCCTGGTATTCGGAGTTTGCCATGGTTTGGTAAGTCGCGATGACCCCCTAGCCATAACAGTGCTCTACCCCCAGGAAGATTCGTCCGAGGCGCTACCTAAATAGCTTTCGAGGAGAACCAGCTATCTCCGAGTTTGTTTAGCCTTTCACTCCTATCCTCAGCTCATCCCCATCTATTGCAACAGATGTGGGTTCGGTCCTCCAGTGCGTGTTACCGCACCTTCAACCTGGCCAAGGATAGATCACTCGGTTTCGGGTCTACTGCCAGAGACTATGCGCCCTATTCAGACTCGATTTCTCTTCGCCTCCCCTATACGGTTAAGCTTGCCACTGACAGTAAGTCGCTGACCCATTATACAAAAGGTACGCAGTTACCCTTGCGGGCTTCCACTGCTTGTACGTATACGGTTTCAGGGTCTATTTCACTCCCCTCTCCGGGGTTCTTTTCGCCTTTCCCTCACGGTACTAGTTCGCTATCGGTCAGTCAGGAGTATTTAGCCTTGGAGGATGGTCCCCCCATGTTCAGACAAGGTTTCACGTGCCCCGCCTTACTCAATTTCACGCACGGTGCCCTTTCGCTTACCGGGCTATCACCGTCTATGGCCAGCCTTTCCAGGCTGTTCAACTAAAACACCGTGCGCTTTTGGGCTAGTCCCCGTTCGCTCGTCGCTACTGAGGGAATCTCGGTTGATTTCTTTTCCTCCGGGTACTTAGATATTTCAGTTCCCCGGGTTCGCCCCGTACACCTATGAATTCAGTGCACGGTACCGCTTGCGCGGTGGGTTTCCCCATTCGGACATTGCCGGATCAAAGCTTGTTGCCAGCTCCCCGACACTTTTCGCAGGCTGCCACGTCCTTCATCGCCTCTGACTGCCAAGGCATCCACCGTATACGCTTAGTCGCTTGACCATATAACCCCAAGTCGCCTCGGGGCATGCACCCTCCTCAGGTGCAGCCAAGTTACTTCGTTTTCGTGCCTTAACACTTGCCTCGGTTCGGTTCGAACCAAGACGCTTGTCACTCGTTTACTTGTTTTCAAAGAACATCACGCCGGCCTCGATGCCGGATGATTTCAAAATCTTTGGTGTGCTGATACTTCACGCAGCGCTTGATGGTGGAGCCAGTCGGGATCGAACCGACGACCCCCTGCTTGCAAAGCAGGTGCTCTCCCAGCTGAGCTATGGCCCCTTGAGGAGTCCGCCCACGGAAGGGCGGCCTTGATCTGCCCTTCGCGGATGACTCCGCGTGAGGTAATGGTGGGTCTGGGTGGACTCGAACCACCGGCCTCACCCTTATCAGGGGTGCGCTCTAACCACCTGAGCTACAGACCCAGAGATTGAGCCCCAGAGCCTGCACCAGCCTGTTTCGAACTTGGGTTCGGAGCGGCTTTGTTGAAGAGTCCGGCCATGCATGGCCGGTCTTGATGTTCGCTCTTCGCAAAAGGGACTTTGCGTAAAGTACAGGTGTCTTGTGTGGACGTCTTGCGTGAAGAATCACGCCGTCGTTTCTTGAAAGGAGGTGATCCAGCCGCACCTTCCGATACGGCTACCTTGTTACGACTTCACCCCAGTCATGGACCACTCCGTGGGCGTCGTCCCCCTTGCGGTTAGACTAACGCCTTCTGGAGCAACCCACTCCCATGGTGTGACGGGCGGTGTGTACAAGGCCCGGGAACGTATTCACCGCGGCATAGCTGATCCGCGATTACTAGCGATTCCGACTTCATGGAGTCGAGTTGCAGACTCCAATCCGGACTGGGATCGGCTTTCTGGGATTGGCTCCACCTCGCGGTATCGCAACCCTCTGTACCGACCATTGTAGTACGTGTGTAGCCCTGGCCGTAAGGGCCATGAGGACTTGACGTCATCCCCACCTTCCTCCGGTTTGTCACCGGCAGTCTCCTTAGAGTTCCCACCTTTACGTGCTGGCAACTAAGGACAAGGGTTGCGCTCGTTGCGGGACTTAACCCAACATCTCACGACACGAGCTGACGACAGCCATGCAGCACCTGTGTTCCGATTCCCGAAGGCACTCCCGCATCTCTGCAGGATTCCGGACATGTCAAGGCCAGGTAAGGTTCTTCGCGTTGCATCGAATTAAACCACATACTCCACCGCTTGTGCGGGCCCCCGTCAATTCCTTTGAGTTTCAGTCTTGCGACCGTACTCCCCAGGCGGCGAACTTAACGCGTTAGCTTCGACACTGATCTCCGAGTTGAGACCAACATCCAGTTCGCATCGTTTAGGGCGTGGACTACCAGGGTATCTAATCCTGTTTGCTCCCCACGCTTTCGTGCTTCAGCGTCAGTGTTGTCCCAGATGGCCGCCTTCGCCACTGATGTTCCTCCCGATCTCTACGCATTTCACCGCTACACCGGGAATTCCACCATCCTCTGACACACTCTAGCTGCCCAGTATCCATCGCCATTCCCAGGTTGAGCCCGGGGATTTCACGACAGACTTAAACAACCGCCTACGCACCCTTTACGCCCAGTAATTCCGATTAACGCTTGCACCCTTCGTATTACCGCGGCTGCTGGCACGAAGTTAGCCGGTGCTTATTCCTCAGGTACCGTCAGCCCCATAGGGTATTAACCCGTGGTATTTCGCTCCTGATAAAAGTGCTTTACAACCCGAAGGCCTTCTTCACACACGCGGCATTGCTGGATCAGGCTTGCGCCCATTGTCCAATATTCCCCACTGCTGCCTCCCGTAGGAGTCTGGGCCGTGTCTCAGTCCCAGTGTGGCTGATCATCCTCTCAGACCAGCTAGCGATCGTCGCCTTGGTGGGCCGTTACCCCGCCAACTAGCTAATCGCACATCGGTTCGTCCTGCCGCGCGAGGCCCGAAGGTCCCCCGCTTTCTCCCGTAGGACGTATGCGGTATTAGTCCCGGTTTCCCGAGGTTATCCCCCACGTCAGGGTAGATCCCGATGCTTTACTCACCCGTCCGCCACTCGCCACCCGGTATTGCTACCTGTGCTGCCGTTCGACTTGCATGTGTTAGGCATGCCGCCAGCGTTCAATCTGAGCCAGGATCAAACTCTTCACTTAAGTTATCGATGGCTTAATGCCATCTATCTTTCTGAAGCGTTCTTCCCAACCGAAAAAACTCATTACTGACTTTCTTTGGTGGGACGCTTGCATTGCTTGGACAGGTCGCAACCCATCAGCACAAGACGTCCACACAATTCACCTGCGCACACTGTCAAAGATCTTCTCGCCAACCACCACTTCGGTGATCGCCCCGGAACCTTTCGTTCCGGGTGAGCCGCCCATTCTACATCGCTTTTTGCGACCGTCAACACCCGCAGCAAGGAAATTTTTAGCGTGGGGTGTCGCGGAGACCTTCGCGAAAGGGCGCCTCGTCGAAGGGGCGTGAATCATAGCGCCGAGCTGGGCGTCTGGGAAGGGGGCGCATGCACTTTTCTCCGGAAAGCAACGCTCGCGCGCAGCGCTACACTGCCCGTCGCGCCTTCCCGCCCGCGACGAGCAGCTGCAATGAAACGATGGGTTGCCCCGATGTTTTTCCTGCTGGCCGGTTGCTCCGGCCCTGCTCCCACGCCATCCAAGGCATCGGCGCTCGAGCTGCATGGGCAGCATTTTCCGGTGGAGCTCGCCACCGACGACGCCAGCCGCCAGCATGGCCTGATGATGCGCACCGCGCTGGCGCCCGACCACGGCATGCTGTTCGTGTTTCCCCACACCGGGCCGCAGGCGTTCTGGATGAAGAACACCCTGATCCCGCTGGACATCCTGTACTTCGATGCGGAGCGTCGGCTGGTCTCGATGCAAGTGGACGTGCCGCCATGCAAGGCCGACCCTTGCCCGACCTACCCCAGCGACGCGCCGGCAATCTACGTGCTGGAGCTGTCTGCCGGCACGGCGCGACGTATCGGTGCGCAGCCGGGGGATGTGTTGAAGATCGAGGGCGATATCGGGCCGATACGCTGAACAACCGCACCAGGTACGTCGAGCATGCCGGTGCGATAGGGGATCAGGTCCTCGGGACGCAGGTTTTCCAGTACACCCCAGTCGTCTTCGAACGGAATGAACTGTCGCATGGGATGTTCCTGAGTACGGCGCGCCGCTTGACCGGCGCAGGAACATCAAAGCAGCCGGCCCGGCCAATGCACTGACGGAATCGGGCCGTTTGCGGGCAGGGATCGGCGTTCAGTCGATCACGATCATCTCGAAATCGTCCTTGGTCGTACCGCAATCCGGGCAGGTCCAGGTGTAGGGCACATCCTCCCAGCGCGTACCGGCGGGAATGCCTTCATCGGGCACGCCCATGGCTTCGTCGTAGATGTAGCCGCAGACAACGCACATCCATTTGCGCAAGGCGGTTTCGGTGGAGCTCTGGCTCATGATCGGGTTTCTTCGGATCGCTAGGGAATGGAGCATTCTCGCAACTCGCCCGACAATACGAAAGCGCGACAATGATGCCGCTACCTTCCCCACCCACCTACGAGGCGACGATTTGAAGAAGACGCCAATACTCTCCGCCGACCGCGGCCTGTACGCCATCACCGACGGGCCGCGCGACGACCTGCTCGCCGTCGTCGCCCAGGCGTTGGCCGGCGGCGCAAGGCTGCTGCAGTACCGCGACCTGAGCGACGACGCGGCGCGGCGCCACGCCGAAGCGACGGCACTCATGCAGCTGTGCCGCACTCATCACGTACCGCTGATCATCGACCACGACATCGCACTGGCCCAAGCCGTCGGCGCCGACGGCGTGCACCTGGGCAAGGACGACGACGATCCCGCTGCCGTGCGTGCCGTGCTGGGCGAGCATGCGATCGTCGGCGTGTCGTGCTACGGCTCGTTGCCGCGCGCACAGGCTGCCGCACGCGCCGGCGCCAGCTACGTGTCGTTCGGCGCGTTCTTTCCCTCACCGACCAAGCCGCTGGCAGCGCGCGTCCCGATCGACCTGCTGAGGCAAAGCGCCGCGTTGGGCGTGCCGCGGGTGGCGATCGGCGGGATCACGCCGGACAATGGCGCCTCACTGGTCGAAGCCGGCGCCGATTACCTGGCGGCCATCACCGCCGTGTTCGCCGCTCCCGACGTGCGCGCCGCCGCGCAGCACTTCGCCGACCTGTACCCCTCCGATCGAGAACCCTCACGATGAACAACCACGAACTCTTCCAGCGCGCCCAGAAGCTGATGCCCGGCGGCGTGAACTCGCCGGTGCGCGCGTTCAAGTCGGTCGGTGGCGAACCGTTCTTCACCGCGCGGGCAGACGGCGCGTATCTGTGGGATGTGGAAGGCACCCGCTATATCGACTACGTCGGCTCATGGGGGCCGATGATCGTCGGCCACAACCATCCGGCGGTGCGCGAGGCGGTAGAGCGCGCGGTGCGAAACGGCCTCTCGTTCGGTACGCCCTGCCCGGCTGAAGTGACCATGGCCGAGACCATCACCCGATTGATTCCCTCGGTCGAGATGCTGCGCATGGTGAACTCCGGCACCGAGGCCACCATGTCGGCGATCCGCCTTGCCCGCGGCGCTACCGGCCGCAGCAAGATCGTGAAGTTCGAGGGCTGCTACCACGGCCACGGCGACAGCTTCCTGGTCAAGGCCGGCTCCGGCGCGCTCACCTTCGGTGTGCCGACTTCGCCCGGTGTGCCCAAGGCGAACGCCGACCTCACGCTCACCCTGCCCTACAACGACCTCGATGCCGCCAAGGTGCTGTTCGCCGCGCAAGGCGAGGAGATCGCCGCGCTCATCATCGAGCCAGTGGCCGGCAACATGAACTGCATCCCGCCGATGGACGGCTATTTGCAAGGCCTGCGCGAACTGTGCACGCGGCACGGCGCGCTGCTGATCTTCGACGAGGTGATGACCGGCTTCCGCGTGGCGCTCGGCGGCGCGCAGGCGCATTACGGGGTGACGCCGGACATCACCACGTTCGGCAAGATCATCGGCGGTGGCATGCCGGTGGGTGCCTACGGCGGTCGCCGCGATTTGATGGAACAGATCGCCCCGAGCGGCCCGATCTACCAGGCCGGCACGCTTTCCGGCAACCCAGTGGCGATGGCGGCGGGCCTGGCGATGCTGGAGCTGATCCAGGCGCCCGGCTTCCACGACCAACTGGCCGCCCGCACCCGCCTGCTCTGCGACGGCCTGCAGTCGGTGATGGATGCCGCCGGGGTGGCGTTCTCCACCAACCGCGTGGGGGGCATGTTCGGGCTGTTCTTCACGGCACAGAAGGTCAGCAGCTATGCGCAGGCCACGGCGGCGGACACCGCGCTGTTCAACCGCTTCTTCCACGGCATGTTGGCGCGCGGCGTGTACCTCGCCCCCAGTGCCTTCGAGGCGGGCTTCCTCTCCAGCGCCCATTCCGACCAGGACATCGCCGACACCTTGCAGGCGGCGCGCGAGGCCGCGAGCGCAGCCAAGGCGGGCTGACCCGGAAAAAAATCACGCAATGACAAGCTTTACACATGAACATGTTTACTATTTGTCGCCGTCGTTCAGGATGACGGGGTCGCCATCCGACGACCTATCACCGGAACAAACATCATGAAATCCCTTGCCATTGCCTGTGCCCTTGCCATGGGTCTGAGCCTCCCCCTCACTACGCTCGCGCAGCCGGCCATGCCCGGCATGCAGGCCGCCCCGCAAGCCGCCGCCGCACCCGCCGCACCGAAGCTGCACGCCGCGCTGCGCGGCCTGTGGCACGGCCATCTGGTCGCCACGCGCGACTACGCGACGGCCGTGAAAGCCGGCAACAAGGCGGCTGAAGCCAAGACCGCCGACGCCGTGGTGGCGAACGCCAAGCAGATTTCCGACGCGGTGGCCGGCTTCTACGGCGCCGACGCCGGCAAGGGCTTGCTCACCTTGCTCGCCGGTCACTGGGGCGGCGTGAAGGCACTCACCGACGCGACCCACGCCGGCGACAAGGCCGCTGCCGACAAGGCCATGCAGGCTCTCGCCACGAACGCCGGCGAGATCGCCAAATTCCTGCACGGCGCCAATCCGAACCACTGGCCCGAAGCCACCGTCGACGGCCTGCTGCTGCAACATGCCGCCGACCACCAGTCGCTGGTGGGCGCGATCATGGCCGGCGACCAAGCCACCAGCGCGAAGGACTGGACGATGATGGAAGAACACATGAACACCATCGCCGATGCGCTGTCCGGCGGCATCGCCGCGCAGTTCCCGCAAAAGGCCCAGTAAGTCCGTGGGCGCCCTGCGCCAGCTCGGCCAGACCCAGCAGAAGCTGCTGCGGACACTGCTGGCCGCGCCGCAGGGCGCCAGTGTGGAGGCGCTGTGCCTGGCGCTGCACGTGACCCACAACGCCGTGCGGCAGCACCTCTCCGCGCTGATCGTCACGGGTCACGTCGAACGCGGCACGGCGCGCCCCACCGGCGGCCGGCCGCAGGCACGCTACCTGCTGACGCAGGCGGGCCGCGAACTCTTTCCGCGCCATTACGGCCTGATCGCCGGCAGCATCCTCGAACACCTGTACGCCAGCGCCGGCAAGGCCGGCGTGCAGGCCTTGCTGGCGAGCATGGGCGAGGAACTCGGCCACGCGGCGGCCAGCCGCATCAAGGGCGAAAGCGACGCCGCGATCGCCGCGCGCCTGGCCGAACAGTTGGACACGCTGGGCTATGAAGCCGCCACCGTGAAGCGCGACGGCGAAACCCAGGTGGAGGCCTACAACTGCGTGTTCCACGACCTCGCCAAGACCCACCCCGACGTCTGCCGCTTCGACCTCGCCTTCATGGAAGCCGCCACCGGACGGCATATCCAGCACATGGAATGCCTGGTACGCGGCGGGCAGGCCTGCCGCTTTCGCCTCGGCAAGCCGCGCCCCGGCTGATTACCACGCGCCGGTGTTCGGCATCGAGGCCCACGGCTCGGTCGGCGGCAGGTGACCGTCCTGCAGCAGCTCCACCGAAATCAGGTCGGGCGAGCGCACGAAGGCCATGTGGCCGTCGCGCGGCGGGCGGTGGATGGTGTAGCCCATGTCCATCAGGCGCTGGCAGGTGGCGTAGATGTCCTCCACGCGGAACGCCAGGTGGCCGAAGTTGCGCGCGCTGCCGTAGTCCTCGGTGGAGCCCCAGTTCCAGGTGAGCTCGACCTCGGCCTCGGAGCTGTCCGGCGCGGCGAGGAACACCAGGGTGAACTTGCCCTGGGCATTTTCCATGCGGCGCACCTCGCGCAGGCCCAGGCCCTCGCAGTAGAAACGCAGCGAGGCGTCGATGTCGCGCACGCGCACCATGGTGTGCAGGTATTTCATCGGAACTCTCCTGACCGGCCAGCCTCAGCCTGCCGCAAAATCGCTCAACGCCGCGTGCAGGCGCCCGAGGCCGTCGGCGAGTTCCTCGTCGGTGATGGTCAGCGGCGGCACGAAGCGCAGCACGTCCGGCCCCGCCTGCAGCAGCAGCAGGCCGTGCGCGGCGGCGTGGTCGAGGATCGCGCCGGCCTTGCCCCGATGTGCCTCGGCCAGCGCCGCCCCGATCATCAGGCCGCGGCCGCGCACCTCGTCGAACAACTGCAGCTCGTGGTTGATACGCGCCAGCCCCGCGCGCAGGTCGTTCGCCTGGCGCTCCACGTTCATCAGCACCGCCGACGAGGACAGCTTGGCCAGCGCGACGCGCGCCACCGCGGCGGCCATCGGGTTGCCGCCGAAGGTGGTGCCGTGGGCGCCGTACTGCATCACCTCGGCCACCTTGGGTCCGGCCAGCATCGCGCCGATCGGGAAACCGCCGCCGAGCGCCTTGGCCAGGGTCACGATGTCCGGTGCGACATTGTCGTGCGCATGCGCGAACAGCGTGCCGGTGCGGCCCATGCCGCACTGGATCTCGTCCAGCACCAGCAAGGCGCCGTGTGCGTCGCACAGCTCGCGCACGCGCTTGAGGAAACCCGGCGCGGCCGGCACCACGCCGCCCTCGCCCTGCACCGGCTCCAGCATCACCGCGGCGATGTCGCCGGCGGCGAACGCCGCCTCCAGCGCCGCGGCATCGTTGAAGTCGAGGTAGCGGAAACCCGCCGGCAGCGGCTCGTAGCCCTGCTGGTACTTCGGCTGCGCGGTGGCGGTGACGGTGGCCAGCGTGCGGCCGTGGAACGAGCCATTGAAGGTGACGATGACGCGCCGCTCCGGCGCGCGCCCCTGCGCGGCCGCCCACTTACGCACCAGCTTGATCGCCGCCTCGTTCGCCTCGGCGCCGGAATTGCACAGGAACACACGTTCAGCGAAACCGCTCGCCTGCACCAGCTCCTCGGCCAGGCGCAGCGGCGGCTCGGTGTAGAACACGTTGCTGCTGTGCCACAGCTTGTGCGCCTGCGCGGTCAGCGCGGCGAGCAGGTCCGGATCCTGGTGGCCGAGCGCGTTCACCGCGATCCCGGCACCGAAATCCACGTAGTCGCGCCCCTCGGTGTCCCACACCCGCGCGCCCTTGCCGTGGTCGAGCACCAGCTCGCGCGGCTTGTACACCGGCAGCCAGTAGCGTTTGCCAAGCGAGATCAGGGCTTCGGTGGTGGCATCGGGGCGGGTCATGGGTGTTCCGGCGTGCGAGAAGGGGAAGGGTTGCGCATGCTAGCGCCCGGCTCGGGCCTTGGCACGGCCGACTTCAGTCGAGGAAGAGATCCGGCAGCAGGGCGGCGCCCGGCTGCACGGCATAGCCGTCGAAATCGCTCACGCCGGCCTCGCGCAGGATCTCTTCGTCGATCGCGAAATGGCCGGTGTAGCTGCGCGCCGGGCGGGTCAGGATGGCGTGGGCGGCGTCGGCCACGATCTCCGGCTTACGGCAATGCTCGGCCTTCACCCCGTCGATCATGCCGATCGCCGCGGTGGCGATCACCGTGCGCGGCCACAGCGCGTTCACCGCGATGCCCAGCGGGGCGAACTCCGGACTCATGCCCAGCACGCACAGGCTCATGCCCATCTTGGCGATGGTGTAGGCGGTGTGCGGCGCGAACCATTTCGGGTCGAGGCTGGGCGGCGGCGACAGCATCAGCACATGCGGATTGGCCGCTTTCTTCAGGTACGGCAGGCAGGCCTGGGTGACCAGGAAGGTGCCGCGCGTATTGACCTGCTGCATCAGGTCGAAGCGCTTCATCGGCGTGCCTTCGGTGCCGGCCAGCCAGATCGCGCTGGCATTGTTGACCACGATGTCGATGCCGCCGAAACGCTCGGCCGCCTGCGCGGCGGCGGCCACCACCTGGGCCTCCTCGCGGATGTCCACCTGCAGCGCCAGCGCCTTGCCGCCGGCCGCCTCGACCTCCGCCGCCGCGGTGTGGATGGTGCCGGGCAGCTTCGGGTTCGGCACGCCGCTCTTGGCCGCGATCACGATGTTGGCGCCGTCGCGCGCGGCGCGCAGCGCGATCGCCAGGCCGATGCCACGCGAGGCACCGCTGATGAACAGGGTCTTGCCGGCAAGGTCGGTCATGCGCGTTGCTCCGTCGAATAAAGTGTTCAGTGTAGAACCCGCCGGACTCACGGCTTCTGAAAGCGCGGCAGGATGTCGCGCAGTTCGGCCAGCCGTTGCACCGGATCAGGCAGTTCGAGCATGCGCTGCTGTTCGCCGGCGTCCAGCGGCAGCAGCTCGGCCAGCCGGAAGCCCAGCCAGCTGGCGTCGTCGTAGGCGCTGCGCGGCGCATCGCGCCACTGCGGCGCCATCGTCTCGATCAACCGCTCCAGGATGGTCTGCAGCAGGGCGAACTCGACCGGCACCGGCTGCTCCGGCTCGTCCGGCCAGACCTCCACGTCGCCGCGCAGCAGGCCGTCGACGCGTGCCCGGCTGCGTACCGCACGAAAACGCGGACCGCCCTCGGCGACGATGCCGAGCAGGCCATCGTCGCCACGGTGGAAATCGCTGATCCGCGCGATGGTGCCGATCGCCGCCGGCAGCGCCGGCTCGCCCACTTCCTTGCCCTCGAGGATCAGGCAGACGCCGAAACCAGTGCCATGCCGCGTGCATTCGCGCACCAGATCTAGATAGCGCGGCTCGAAGATGCGCAGCTGCAGCTGGCTGCCGGGAAACAGCACCGAGGCCAGCGGAAACAGCGGCATCTCGACGAGCAGCGACTGGGATTGGGCGACCATCCAGCGAGTGTACCCAGAGCCGGCGCTCCGGTCTGCGGCAGCCGGCTCAGGCCTGCCGCAGGCTTTCCACGAAACGGCGCGGCGCCGCCTCGAAACCGCCGTTGGACATGAAGATCACCTGGTCGCCCGCCCGTGCCTGCGCGCGCAGCGCGGCAATCAGTGCATCGACCGTCGGCGCCGTGGCGCCGCGCCCGCCCAACGCCGCGGTGACCCGGCCGGCGTCCCACGACAGCTCGGGGCGATGCAGGAACACCACCGCATCGGCGTCGGCCAGCGACGGCGCCAGCGCCTCGGCGTGCGCGCCCTGGCGCATCGAGTTGGAACGTGGCTCCAGCGCCACCAGGATGCGCGCGCTGCCCACCTTGGCGCGCAGCCCGGCCAGCGTAGTGGCGATCGCGGTGGGGTGATGGGCGAAGTCGTCGTACACGCGCACGCCGTTCACCTCGCCGACCAGTTCCATCCGCCGCTTCACGCTCTCAAAGCTGGCGAAGGCCGGCAGCAGCACTTGCGGATCGGCGCCTGCGACGGCGGCGGCCGCCAGTGCGGCCAGCGCATTCATCACGCTGTGCTGGCCGAGCAGCGACCAACGCACCTCACCCACACCTTCGCCGTGGTGCGTCACCCTGAACGCGCTGCCGTCGGCCTCGATCAGTTCCGCCTGCCAGTCACCGGTGCCGATGCCGAAGCTTTCCACCGGCGTCCAGCAGCCCATCGCCAGCACCTCGGCCAGGCGCTCGTCGTGCGCGTTGACGATCAGCCGGCCGTTGCCCGGTACGGTGCGCACCAGGTGGTGGAACTGGCGCTGGATCGCCGCCACGTCGGGGAAGATGTCCGCGTGGTCGTATTCGAGGTTGTTGAGGATCGCGATGCGCGGGCGGTAGTGCACGAATTTCGAACGCTTGTCGAAGAACGCGGTGTCGTATTCGTCCGCTTCAATGACAAAAGGCGCCGCCATCGGCGGCACGACACTCCCTTCCCCCTCCGGGGGAAGGTGGCGCGCAGCGCCGGATGAGGGTCCGGGGCCTGCGTATGCCTGCCTGCCCCCCAACCGCGCAGAAACGCCGAAATTCCCCGGCACGCCACCGACCAGAAAGCCCGGCGCCATCCCCGCGCTCTCCAGCAAATGCGCCAGCAGGCTGGTGGTGGTGGTCTTGCCGTGGGTGCCGGCCACGGCCAGCACGTCGCGGTCGGCCAGCACCGTCTCGCCCAGCCACTGCGGGCCGGAGATGTAGCGCAGACGCGCATCGAGCATGTACTCGACGGCCGGGTTGCCGCGGCTCATCGCGTTGCCGACCACGACGAGATCAGGGGCCGGCTGCAGGTGCCTGGCGGTGTAGCCGCTCATCAGGCCGATGCCGAGCGCCTCCAGCTGGGTGCTCATCGGCGGATAGACGTTGGCGTCGGAACCTTCGACCGCGTGGCCCAGCTCGCGCGCGAGTGCGGCGACCCCGCCCATGAAGGTGCCGCAGATGCCGAGGATGTGCAGACGCATGACGAGCGATTCCCTTGCAGGGAGCAGGAAGCGGGCTCAGCCGTTCGCAGCGGCGGCTTCGTTCTGCAGCGCGTGCTCGATCCGCGCGGTGACCTCGTCCAGTTCGCCGACGCCGTCCACCACCTGCAGCTTGCCGCGGCTGGCGTAGAAATCCGCCACCGGCGCGGTCTGCTCGGCGTAGATGGCGAGGCGTTTGCGCACGGTATCCGGGTTGTCGTCGGCGCGGCCTTCGGCCTTGAAGCGGATTTCGCAGCGCCCGATGATCACCTCGTTCGGCACCTCCAGCTTCACCACCGCATCCAGCGGCTGACCAAGCTTGGCCAGCAGGTGGTCGAGCGCGTCGGCCTGGGCCAGGTTGCGCGGATAGCCATCGAGGATGAAGCCGGTTTTCGCGTCAGCCTGGGCCAGGCGCTCTTCCAGCATGCCGAGCAGGATGTCGTCGGAAACCAGCTGGCCGGCGTCCATCACCGCCTTGGCCTTGAGTCCCATCGCGGTGCCGGCGGCGACCGCGGCGCGCAGCATGTCGCCGGTCGAGATATGCGGAACGCCCAGCGCCGTCTTCAGTCGGGTCGCCTGCGTACCTTTGCCCGAGCCGGGCGCACCAAGTAGGACGAGTCGCATAATGCTCCACAAGTTCGGCAGGCCGCCGCATGTTGCAGCCGCCTGCCCGATGCACGGAATTGCCCGTCAAATTAGCCGCTGCACCGAGTGCCGTCAAACAGCGACCTTCGTCGTATTCGGCCAAGTACCTGTTGCAGAAAAGATTTGCCGGCGACCGTGGCCAACCACCCCGCTGCCTGACCGAGGATCCCATGAGCCCGAACCGCCGTTCACCCGCCATCGCCGGCAACCTGCTGTACGCCCAGTCCGGCGGTGTCACCGCCGTGATCAACGCCACCGCCGCCGGTGTGATCGAAGCCGCCCGCGGCAAGGGCGTGAAGGTCTACGCCGCGCGCAACGGCATCCTCGGCGCGCTGCGCGAGGAGCTGATCGACACCTCGAAGGAATCGGCCGCCGCGATCGCCGCGCTACGCCACACGCCCGGCGGCGCGTTCGGCTCGTGCCGCTACAAGCTGAAGTCGCTGGACGAGAACCGCGCCGAGTACGAGCGGCTGATCGAGGTGTTCCGTGCGCACGACATCCGCTGGTTCCTCTACAACGGCGGCAACGATTCGGCCGATACCGCGCTGAAACTGTCGCAGATCGGCAAGGCACTGGGCTACGACATCCGCTGCATCGGCGTGCCGAAGACGGTGGACAATGACCTCGCCGTCACCGACTGCTGCCCCGGTTTCGGCTCGGTGGCGAAGTACACCGCGATTTCCACGCTGGAGGCCAGCCTGGACGTGGCCTCGATGGCCGAGACCTCGACCAAGGTGTTCATCCTGGAAGTGATGGGCCGCCACGCCGGCTGGATCGCCGCCGCCGCCGGCCTCGCTGGCGAAGGTGCGGACGCGCCGCCACACATCATCCTGTTCCCCGAGAATGCGTTCGACGAGGCCGCATTCCTGGCGAAAGTGAAAACCACCGTCGAGCGCGTCGGCTGGTGCACCGTGGTCGCTTCCGAAGGCGTGCGCAACACAGCCGGCCAGTTCCTCGCCGAGGCCGGCACCCGTGACGCGTTCGGCCACGCCCAGCTCGGCGGCGTGGCGCCAGTGCTGGCGGCACTGGTGAAGGAAAAGCTCGGCTACAAGTACCACTGGGCGTTGCCCGACTACCTGCAGCGCTCCGCGCGGCACGCCGCCTCAAAGGTCGACGCGGAGCAGGCCTATGCGGTGGGCCGTGCCGCGGTCGGCTACGCACTGGCCGGGATGAACGCGGTGATGCCGGTGATCGTGCGCACGTCCGACGCGCCGTACCGCTGGAAGATCGAACCGGCACCGCTGGCGAAGATCGCCAACCGCGAAAAGAAGATGCCGAAGAACTTCATCAGCCGCGACGGTTTCGACATCACCGCCGCCGCCCGCCGTTACCTCGCCCCGCTGATCTGCGGCGAAGCGCCGCTGCCGTACGGCAAGGACGGGCTGCCGCGCTACGTGCGGCTGAAGAACGTGGCGGTGGCGAACAGGCTGGCGGCATTCCGGCGCTGAGGCCGCCTTGCTGGTGAGGGCCACCTGGAACCGGGCCGCGGGATCGGGTTTCGTTCAGCCGCAATTTCCTACGATCCACCCTGCCCGGGTCGATCGCCGCGCTGTTGCGGCCACGACCTGCCACGGGAGGAGACCCGAGATGAAACTCGTCCACCGCCTGCTCATCGCCCTCGCCTTGCTCACCACCGGCAGCCTCGCGCTGGCCGCCCCGGGGCCCGGCCCGGATGATCATGGCCGGCATGGCCATGACCGTGGCTACGACCGTCATCACGACGGCCGCCGCTGGCATGACGACCGTCGCCACGGCGACTGGCGCCGCGACCATCGCCGCCATGACGACCGTCGCTACGGTTACGACCATCGCGACTACCACTACGCCGGCCCGCGCTATTACCCGGCGCACCCCCATCGCTGGGAACGCGGCCACCGCTACTATGGCCCGAGCTACGTGGTGCGCGACTACCGCCATTACCGCCTGCACCCGCCGCCGCGCGGCTACCACTGGGTGCGCGCGAACAACGACTACCTGCTGGTCGCGATCGCCACCGGCATCATCCTGGACTACGCGCTGCGGTAAATCCGCGCCGAGGCAAGCGTTCCGGGGGCTGAGCATCCGCGCATGGCCCTTTTCTTTGGCGGACGGCCCTGCGCCGCACAACGGCCTGCGCCGCCGCGTCTGCCTTATACTCCCTGCGACCGCCCGTTCCGGACGGCCACTTACAACCCATGGGGAGGCTCCGATGCTGCAGCAGTATGGCTGGTGGATCGTCGTTGCGTGTGCGGTGGTGGCGGTTCTGTATGGCGCGCTGTCCGCGCGCTGGATCCTGGCGAAATCGCCGGGCAACGAACGGATGCAGGAGATCGCCGCGGCCATCCAGGAAGGCGCGCGCGCCTACCTCAACCGCCAGTACACCACCATCGGCCTGGTCGGCGTGGTGTTGCTGCTGCTGATCGGTTTCTTCCTCACCTGGCCGACCGCGATCGGCTTCCTGCTCGGCGCGGTGCTGTCCGGCGCGGCCGGCTACATCGGCATGAACGTCTCGGTGCGCGCCAACGTGCGCACCGCCGAGGCGGCGCGCAGCGGCCTCGGCGCGGCGATGGACGTGGCGTTCCGCGGCGGCGCGATCACCGGCATGCTGGTGGTCGGCCTGGCCCTGCTCGGCGTGGCCGGCTACTGGCTGGTGCTCGGCCACTTCGGCGTCACCGGCGAAGCCGCCCTGCACGCGCTGGTCGGCTTGGCCTTCGGCAGCTCGCTGATCTCGATCTTCGCGCGCCTGGGCGGCGGCATCTTCACCAAGGGCGCCGACGTCGGCGCCGACCTGGTCGGCAAGGTCGAGGCCGGTATTCCCGAGGACGACCCGCGCAACCCGGCGGTGATCGCCGACAACGTGGGTGACAACGTCGGCGACTGCGCGGGCATGGCCGCCGACCTGTTCGAGACCTACGCGGTGACGGTGATCGCCACCATGCTGCTGGCCGGGCTGAGCTTCGCCGACAACCTGGCGGCGGTGATGTATCCGCTGGTGCTTGGCGGCGTGTCGATCATCGCCTCGATCATCGCCACCTTCTTCGTCAGGGTGAAGGCCGGCGGCTCGATCATGGGCGCGCTGTACAAGGGCGTGATCGTGTCGGCGGTGCTCTCCGCGGTCGCGTTCTGGTTCGTCACCGGCAACCTGCTGCCGCAGGGCCTGACCGCCGCCGACGGCAGCGTGGTTTCCAGCCATGCGCTGTTCTACTGCGCGCTGATCGGGCTGGTGCTGACCGGCCTGATCGTGTGGATCACCGAGTACTACACCGGCACCCAGTACGGCCCGGTGCAGCACATCGCGGCGGCCTCCACCACTGGCCACGGCACCAACATCATCGCCGGCCTCGGCGTGTCGATGAAGTCGACCGCGATGCCAGTGATCGTGATCTGCGCGGCGATCTGGGGCGCCTACAGTCTGGGTGGCCTGTACGGCATCGCGATCGCCGCCACCGCCATGCTGTCGATGGCTGGCATGATCGTGGCGCTGGACGCCTATGGCCCGATCACCGACAACGCCGGCGGCATCGCCGAGATGGCCGACCTGCCGCCGGAAGTGCGCGGCGTCACCGACCCGCTCGACGCGGTCGGCAATACCACCAAGGCGGTAACCAAGGGCTACGCGATCGGTTCGGCCGCGCTGGCTGCACTGGTGCTGTTCGCCGACTACACGCACAACCTCGACGTCGCCGCGCAGGCCAAGGCGGCGGCCGCGGGCAGCACGTACACCCCGCTGACTTTCGACCTGTCCGACCACATGGTGATCATCGGCCTGCTGATCGGCGGCCTGATCCCCTACCTGTTCGGCGCAATGGCGATGGAGGCGGTGGGCCGCGCCGCCGGCGCGGTGGTGGAGGAAGTGCGCCGCCAGTTCCGCGACATCGCCGGCATCATGCAGGGCACCGGCAAGCCGGAATACTCGCGCGCGGTGGACATGCTGACCCGTTCGGCGATCCGCGAGATGATCGTGCCGTCGCTGCTGCCGGTCGCCGTGCCGATCGTGGTCGGCCTGCTGCTCGGACCGAAGGCGCTCGGCGGCGTGCTGATCGGCACCATCGTCACCGGCCTGTTCGTGGCGATCTCGATGACCACCGGCGGCGGCGCCTGGGACAATGCGAAGAAGTACATCGAGGACGGCCACCACGGCGGCAAGGGCTCCGAGGCGCACAAGGCTGCGGTCACCGGCGACACCGTGGGCGACCCGTACAAGGACACTGCCGGCCCTGCGGTAAACCCGCTGATCAAGATCATCAACATCGTGGCGCTGCTGATGATTCCGCTGCTGTAAGCCGCGCCACCGTCTCTCGCAGAAATCCCGCCGCGTGGCGGGATTTCTGTTTCCGGCTCGCGCGCCTGACTTTAGTCACGGGCGGCGGCCGGCCAAGCCCGGCTACGCTCGGCGGGGCAGGCCGCGCCCACCGCGACCACCTCCAACCGCACACCTGGGGATACACGATGAAAGCAGTCTGGCTGACGCTGGCGCTCGGCGTCACACTGGCGGGCATGAACGATAGCCACGCCCGCGACACCACCCCCGCTCCCGCCGCCAACGCGGCCAGCGACGACCCGTTCCTGTGGCTGGAGGACATCCACGGCGAGCGCGCACTGGACTGGGTGAAGCAGCAGAACGCGACCACCGCGAAGCAGTTCGTCGACAACGCCGAGTTCGCCCATACCCGCGACGGCATTCTCGAGGTGCTCGACTCGGAAGCGCGCATCCCCTACGTCAACCGCATGGGCGACCACCTGTACAACTTCTGGCGCGACAAGGCGCATCCGCGCGGCATCTGGCGGCGCACCACGCTGGCCGAGTACCGCAAGGCCGTGCCGGTGTGGGAAGTGCTGCTGGACGTCGACGCGTTGAACCAGGCCGAAGGCAAGCGCTGGGTGTTCAAGGGCGTGCGATGCCTGAAGCCGGCGTACGAGCGCTGCCTGGTCTCGCTGTCGCCGGACGGCGGCGACGCCGTGGCCGTGCGCGAGTTCAGCATCCCGCACAAGGCGTTCGTGAAGGACGGCTTCGTCTTGCCGGTGGCGAAGAGCGAGGTCGACTGGATCGACGAAGACACCCTCTACATTGGCACCGACTTCGGCCCCGGCTCGATGACCGAGTCGAGCTATCCGCGCATCGCCAAGGAGTGGAAGCGCGGCACGCCGCTGGCCGCGGCCACCACCGTGTACGAGGGCAAGCCGAGCGACCTGGCGGTCAGCGCCCACCACGACCGCACGCCGGGCTACGAGCGCGACTTCGTTTCCGTCGCCCGGGATTTCTACCACAGCGACCTGTACCAGCGCCTCGGCGACAAGCTGGCCCGCGTCGAAGTGCCGGCCGACGCGGAAGCCGACGCCCATCGCGACTGGCTGCTGGTGCGCACCCGCTCGCCGTGGACGGTGGACGGCAGCAGCTACCCTGCCGGCGCGCTGCTGGCGGCGCCATTCGACGGCTTCATGGCCGGCAAGCGCCACTTCACCGTGCTGTTCAAACCCGACGTGCACACCTCGCTGGACTCGTATGCCTGGACCAGGAACCACCTGATCCTCAACCTGATGGACGACGTCAAGAGCCGGCTGGAGGTGCTGACTCCGCCGCGGATGGCCACTCCCGACGGCGACTGGAAGCGCATGGCGATGGCGGGCGCGCCGGCGCTGAGCACGATCAGCGTGATCGACACCGACCCCGACCACAGCGACGAGTACTGGCTCGACGTCACTGGCTTCCTGGCCCCTTCGTCGCTGCAGCGCGGCGTGCTGGACGACGCGGCGGTCGAGACGATCAAGCAGGCGCCGGCGTTCTTCGACGCCACGAAGTTCGCGGTCAGCCAGCACTTCGTGACATCGAAGGACGGCACCCGCGTGCCGTACTTCGAGATCGCCCCGAAAGGTATCGAGCTCGACGGCAGCAACCGTACCCTGCTGTATGGCTACGGCGGCTTCGAGGTCTCGCTGCAGCCGTACTACAGCGGCAGCGTCGGCCGCGCCTGGCTGGAACGCGGCGGCGTCTACGTGATCGCGAACATCCGCGGCGGCGGCGAGTACGGCCCGCAGTGGCACCAGGCTGCGCTGAAGGCGAACCGCCCACGCGCGTACGAGGATTTCGCCGCGGTAGCCGAAGACTTGGTGAAGCGCGGCGTGACCTCGGCGCAGCACCTCGGCGCCGAAGGCGGCAGCAACGGCGGCCTGCTGATGGGCAACATGCTGACCATGTACCCGCAGCTGTTCGGCGCGATCGCCTGCGAGGTGCCGCTGCTGGACATGAAGCGCTACATCCACCTGTCCGCCGGCGCTTCGTGGATGGCCGAATACGGCAACCCGGACACGTCCGACTGGAGTTTCATCAAGACCTTCTCGCCGTACCAGAACGTGCAGAAGGACGGCCACTACCCGCCGGTGCTGTTCTACACCGCCACCAGCGACGACCGCGTCGGCCCGGTGCAGGCGCGCAAGATGGCCGCGCGGATGCAGGCGCAAGGCCACCGGAACGTGTGGTTCTACGAGAACCTCGAAGGCGGCCACGGCGCCGGTGCGGACAACCGGCAATCCGCCCACATGCACGCGATGGCCTACGACTTCCTGTGGGACCAGCTGAAGTAATCCCGACCCCATGCACCCACGCACCACCATCAGCCACGAACTGCGCGAATGGATCCTCGCCACCACACGCGCCGGCCACGGCACGGCGGCGGTGCTGCAGTTGATGAAGGAGCACGGCTACGATCCGCGGCAGAGCCGCGGCATCGTCGCCGAAGTGCTGAAGCTGCCGCTGGCGACGCTGCTCGCCGGCACGACCAGGGGATCGCTGCAGGGGCTGCGCGCAAAACACCCCGAGGCGCCCGAGGTCCGCGCCGGCGATCGCACGATCGGCGTCTCGCTCAGCGTCGACGCGCCGGTGCTGCGCGTGCTGGAGAACCTCCTCGACGAGAACGAATGCGACGAGCTGATCGCGCTGGCGCAGCCGCGCCTGCAGCGCGCGCTCACCGTCGACAGCGCCGGCCGCCAGCAGGTGGACCGGCGGCGCACCAGCGAGGGCATGTTCTTCACCCTGGACGAAGTGCCGCCGGTCGGCCGCATCGAGCAGCGCCTGGCCGCCCTCACCGGCGTGCCGGCGAGCCACGGCGAGGGACTGCAGATCCTGCACTACCTGCCCGGTCAGGAGTACGAGCCGCACTTCGACTGGTTCGACCCGGAGCAACCCGGCTACGAGGCGATCACCGCCGCAGGCGGGCAGCGCATCGCCAGCGTGGTGATGTACCTGAACACGCCCTTGCGGGGCGGCGGCACGGCGTTCCCCGAGCTCGGCCTCACCGTCACCGCACGACGCGGCGCCGCGGTGTATTTCGCCTACGAGGGCGGCGACCGCAGCTCGCTGCACGCCGGCCTGCCGGTGCTCGAGGGCGAGAAGTGGATCGCCACCAAATGGCTGCGCGAGCGGCCGTACCGGAAGCCGACGAAGGCCTGAACGCCGGCGCAGCGAAGCCCGCCACTGCTGCATCGCAGCAGCGTTTGGCGTATTCTTGCGGACCCTCTTTTCCCCTTCCTCGCCAAGGACAGTCCATGGGTCTGCACCTCGTCTCCGCCGGCCGCAACGTGCCGGAAGAAATCAACGTCATCATCGAGATCCCCAAGGACGCCGAGCCGGTCAAGTACGAGGTGGAGAAGGAGTCGGGTGCGATCTTCGTGGACCGCATCCTGTCCACCCCGATGCGCTACCCGTGCAACTACGGCTACGTGCCGCGCACCCTGGGCGGCGACGGCGATCCGCTGGACGCGGTGGTGATCCTGCCGCTGCCGCTGGCGGTCGGCTCGGTGATCCGCTGCCGCCCGGTCGGCATGCTGAAGATGAGCGACGAGGCCGGCAGCGACGAGAAGCTGGTGGTGATCCCCTCGCCGAAGGTGTTCCCGGGCTACGCGCACATCAACGACATGAAGGGCGTCTCGCCGCACTGGCTGGAACGCATCGGCCACTTCTTCGAGCACTACAAGGATCTGGAGAAGGGCAAGTGGGTAAAGGTGGACGGCTGGGTCGGCGCCAACGAGGCGAAGGCCGAGATCCTCGCCGGCTTCCAGCGCTACCAGGACGCCATCAGCGGCTGAGCCTGCCGCCAACCAGAAGTATCCATGCACAAACCCCGCCCCGGCGGGGTTTGTCGCTCATGCACTCAGCCGCGCCTGAGCAGTTCGCGCAGGTCGATCAGCGCCGCGTTCGCGCGTGACACGTAGTTCGCCATCACCAGCGAGTGGTTGGCGAAGAAGCCGAACGGCGAACCGTTCAGCACCATCGGGCTGTGCAGCGGGCGCTGCGCCTCCTCCAGCTCGCGGATCACCTGCTCCAGGCTGACGTCGGCGTGCTTGGAGCGCAGGATCGGGCCGAAGTCCTGGCGGAACGCCTTGAGCTGTTCCAGCAGCGTCCAGGTGTAGCCGCGCGCCTCGTAGAAGTTGTCGTCGATCTTCGTCCATGGCGTCTTCACCAGCCGGCCGCCGCCGGGCGCGGCCACCGTGCCGGCGGCCGCAGGCTGGTCGGCGCCGGCCACCTCGCCGATGCGGATCTGGCCCACGCTGGCTGATAGCCGCTGCGACAGCGAACCGAGCCGCGCCGAGGCCAGCTGCAGGTAGTCGGCCAAATTGTCGGCGCGGGCATAGAAATGCGCGCCGCTGGTTTCGCTGTCGCCGAGCCGGGCCAGATAGCCTTCCAGATGCTTGATCGCCTTGCGGTACTGGCTCTCCGAACTGGGCAGCAGCCAGCGGTCGTTCGGGCTGTTGAGCAGCGGGTCGGCCTCGGCCAGGTCCTTGTCCTCGGTCGACTGCGTCTGCGAGCGGCTGAAGTCGTTGCGCAGCGCGCGCACCAGGTCGCGCGAGGCGGTCAGCGAACCGAATTCCCAGTTGGGGATGTTGTCCAGCAGCACGCCCGGCGGCAGCTTGTCGTTGCTGAGGTAGCCGCCGCGCTTGTCCAGCAGCGTACGCACCGAGGCGATCAGGGTGGCGGTGGTGGTCGCGCCGGTGCTGACCGGCCGCTTCAGCTCCTGCAGCTGCGCCTGGGTCGCCGCCGCCGGATCGAACAGCGCCGGCTCGGTGTCCCACCACCACATCAGCGCCGCCACGCCCAGCACCAGCAGCGCGAGCAATGCCAGGATGGCGCGGCGGATGCCGTGACGCGAGGAGTTCGAAATATCCGGGGTCTGCATCGCGCGGCTCCTGCGGGGAATGGGCCAAGCTTACAGGCTCGGCTCGGCGCCGCGTGACCAGCGCCGAGCCGGTACCGTCCCGTCACGCCGCCGGGGCGTACGATCGGGGATCAGGCCGCCTGCCCGCCTCCCTGCGGAAGGAAGCAAAGGGCGGCCTTCGAGTCATCCATGGAGTTGTCCCATGAAAGCCGTCGCACTCACCCGCTACCTGCCAATCGACGACCCGCAATCGTTGTTCGACGTCGAGCTGCCGCCGCCGACGCCCGGCGAGCATGACCTGCTGGTGCACGTGGAGGCGATCTCGGTGAATCCGGTCGACACCAAGATCCGTTCACCCAAGCCGCAGATCGAGACGCAGCCGAAGGTGCTCGGCTACGACGCCGCCGGGGTGGTAGAGGCGACCGGCGACGCGGTCGACGGTTTCCGGCCGGGCGACCGCGTGTACTACGCCGGCGACGTCACCCGCCCGGGCAGCAACGCGCAGTTCCAGCTGGTCGACGCGCGGCTGGTCGGGCATGCGCCGCGCTCGCTGGACCTGGCCGAGGCGGCGGCGCTGCCGCTGACCGCGCTGACCGCGTGGGAGCTATTGTTTCAGCGCATGCCGTTCGACAGCGAGGATGGCGGCGAAGGCAAGTCACTGCTGATCATCGGCGGCGCCGGCGGCGTGGGCTCGATCGCCATCCAGCTGGCGCGGCGCGCGGGCTTCACGGTGATCGCCACCGCCTCGCGCAGCGAAACCACCGACTGGTGCCGCACGATGGGTGCGCACCACGTGGCCAATCATCGCCATCCGCTGGCACTGCAGTTGGAGGCCCTGGGTTTCAACCAGGTCGACGCCGTGCTCAACCTCGCCGACACCGACCACTACTGGGACGCGGTCGGCCAGCTGCTGGCGCCGCAAGGCCACGTCGGCCTGATCGTGGAGCCGGCCGGCGCGCTGAGGGTCGGCGATCCGTACAAGGCCAAGTGCATCGGCATCCACTGGGAGTTCATGTTCGCGCGGGCGCGCTTTGGCACCGCCGACATGGCCGAACAGGGCCGCATCCTCGAACGGATCGCCGCGCTGGTCGACTCCGGCGAACTGCGCAGCACGCGCAGCGCGCTGCTGGCACCGATCAACGCGGCGAACCTGCGCGAGGCGCACCGCCAGCTGGAGTCCGGCCGCACGCTCGGCAAGCTGGTGCTGGCCGGCTGGTGAGACGGTGCCGGCGAGCGGTCAGCCGCGTTTGCCCGCCGCCTTCCTGGCCGGCGAGGGCTTGGCCGGCTCGCCCTTCTTGCCGAGCTGCTCCAGCAGCGTGTTCATGTCCTCGGCGTGCTCTTCCTCCATCGCCAGGATGCCTTCCAGCACGCGGCGGGTGGTCGGGTCGTCGGTGCCGATGTAGGCGATCACCTCGCGGTAGCTGTCGATCGCGATGCGCTCGGCGATCAGGTCCTCCTTGATCATGTCGACGATATCCTCGCCCTCCACGTAGTCGGCATGGCTGCGGCTGAGCAGGCCGTCCGGCGACAGGTTCGGCTTGCCGTCGAGCTGGGTGATGCGCTCGGCGATCAGGTCGGCGTGGCCCTGCTCCTCGTTCGCGTGCTGCAGGAACTCGGCCTTGATCGCCTGCGAGTGGATGCCCGAAGCCATGTAGTAGTGGTACTTGTAGCGCAGCACGCAGACGATCTCGGTGGCCAGCGCATGGTTGAGCAACTTGACCACCGTTCCGCGATCGGCGCGGTAACCCGCCGTTATCGCGCCCTTGTCGATATCCTGGCGCGCACGCTTGCGGATGTTCTCGATGTCGCTGACGAACGGCTTGGTCTTGGCCATGGCTTGCTCCTGCGGGCACGGATGGGCAGCGGCGAGCGTGCCGATGCCGTCGGAAGTCCGACCAGCCTAGGAACGCGCATGAAAAAGCCAGGTGAAGAGGACTTCACCTGGCTCGTTTCGCCAACGCTGCTTCAACGCGGCTGGTAGGCGCGCAGGAACATCGCGACGCCGGCCCGCGCGGTGCTCTCGATTTCCTCGGCGTAGCTCTCGGCACAGTCGGTGCAGCCGAACATCTGGCGCATCATAAGGTTGCCCTTGATCAGGCTGAGGAACTGCCCGCTGGCGCGCACCACGTCGTCAATGTCGAGCTGGCCGGCGTCGATCGCCTGCTGCAGCAGCCGTTCCATCAGGCCATGCGTACGCGCCGCGCCCTCTTCCCAGATCAGCTTGCCGTAGCGCGGGTTGCCTTGGCGGCAATCGCTGAGGATGGCGCGGAAGGTGCCGACGGTCTCGGCGTTGCAGTCGAGATGGGCGTGAGTCAGCGCCACCCGCAGCAGGGTGTCGTGGATGTCGGCAGCTGGATCGAAGAAGTAGGTCTCTTCCGGCAGCAAGTCCTGGATGCGCGAGCGGATCACCTCGCGGAACAGGTTGTCCTTGTCACCGAAATGGCTGTACACGGTGAGCTTGGACACGCCCGCGTCCGCGGCGATCGCGTCCATACTGGTGCCGGCAAACGCGTTGCGGATGAACAGGGCCTTCGCCGCCGACAGGATCGCCGCACGCTTCTCCATGTCCTTCGGGCGGCCGGGGCCCTGGGATTTGACCTGCGCGCTGTTCATGCCACTACCTTCACACCTTCACAAAGAAATAGCCAAGCTTTATTATACGCAACGGTTCAATTATTTCCAGAACGACGCCAACGCCGTCAGTGTCCACCGCCTGTGCGCCGGACACCATGACGAACGTCAACGCGCGGCGGTGACTTCCGGCACTTCGTGGCCCCGCAGGCAACCGTCAGGCTTGCCAGCACCCCGGAGTGTCGGAGTGTCGTTGTCGAGGCAGGCGCCAGCGCTTATCCTTCTTGGTCTTTTTCGCTCCCCACGGGACATGGCAGATGGTAATGAATATCGAACAGGCGCGGGTGAACATGGTGGAAAACCAGGTACGCCCGTGGGAAGTACTGGACGGCCGCGTGCTGGAGGTGCTCGGCCGCGTGCGCCGCGAGGACTTCGTTGCCGCCCAGCATCGCCAGCTGGCGTTCGCCGATCTGTGCCTGCCGCTGGGCCACGGCGAGGTGATGATGAAGCCGGTGGTGGAAGGCCGCGTGCTGCAGGCGCTGGAGCTGGCACCCACCGACCGCGTGCTGGAGATCGGCACCGGCTCGGGCTTCCTCACCGCCTGCCTGGCCGGCCTTGGCGGGCAGGTGACCAGTGTCGACATCCACGCCGATTTCACCGCCGCCGCCACGCAGCGCCTGCAGGCCGCCGGCGTCACTAATGCGATACTGGCCACCGGCGAGGCGGTGCGCGAGTGGCAGCCCGACGGCCTGTTCGACGCGCTGGTGGTGACCGGCGCGGTACACGCGGTGCCGTCGCGCTGGCTGGACTGGCTCAAGCCCGGTGCGCGCGCGCTGGTGATTCGCGGCCTGTCGCCGGTGCAGCAGGCCGCCTTGCTCACCCACGAAGGCGCCGGTCGCTACCGCGAAGAAACCCTGTTCGAAACCGACCTGCCCTACCTGACCCACGCCGAACCACCACCGCGGTTCGTGTTCTGATTCCGCCCCCGCACCGATCCTCACGAGGCACCCCATGCGTTTGAAGCTGCTTACCCTTGCCCTGGCCCTGGCTGCCGTCTCGCTGCCCGGTCACAGCGAGGATCTGCTCGATGCTTATCGCGATGCGCGCGCCAACGATCCGGTGTTGTCGCAGGCCGACGCCACCCGCCTGGCCACCGCCGAGGGGGTGGACCAGGCGCGCGCGCTGCTGCTGCCGCAGATCGGCGCCAGCATGAGCCTCAATCAGATCAACGGCGGCAACCAGATCGGCCACAGCCGCACGCGCTCGATCAACGGCACGCTCAGCCAGACCGTGCTCGACTTCAGCAAGTACGCCAACCTCAAGGCCGCGCACTCGGCCTCCGATGCGCAGGACGAGCTGTACCAGGCCGCGGCGCAGGAGCTCTACGGGCGCGTGGCCGCGGCTTACTTCGGCGTGCTCACCAGCGAGGACGAGCTGACCTTCGCCAAGGCCAACGAGGATGCCTTCCGCCAGCAGTACGAGCAGTCCGACCAGCGCTTCAAGGTTGGCCTCTCGGCGATCACCGACGTGTACCAGGCCAAGGCCTACTACGAGGCGGCCAAGTCGCAGACCATTGCCACGCAGAATACACTCAACGACGCCCGCGAGGCGCTCACCCAGGTCACCGGCAAGCCGACCGGTGAACTGAAGAAGCTGCGCGACGACCTGCCGATGCAGCCGCCGACACCGGCTGACCAGGACAGCTGGGTCAAGCAGGCGCTGGAGACCAACCCCAACCTGCTCACCCAGAAGTACAACGTGCAGACGGCGCAGCACAACATCAGTGCCGCGCGCGCCGGCCACCTGCCGACGATCACCGCCGGTGTCAGCTACGGCAAGGGTGCCGGCTGGTCGGACAGCAACGCCGGCGCACGCTACCGCGACCCCTCCTCGACCACCATCGGCCTGACCTTGAACGTGCCGATCTTCTCCGGCGGCTTCACCCAGTCGCGCGTACGCCAGTCGATCTACCAGCGCGACGCCGCCACCGACGCGCTGGAAGCGCAGCGCCGCCAGGTAGTGCGCGACACGCTCAATTACTACCGCTCGGTGATCGCCGGCATCGCCCAGGTGGAATCGGCCAAGGCCTCGGTGGAGTCGGGCCGCAAGGCGCTGGAGGCGACCCGTGCCGGCTTCGAGGTGGGCACCCAGACGATGACCAACGTGCTGTTGGCGATCCAGGTCCTGACCTCCTCGGAGAGCAGCTACTCGCAGGCCCGCCACCAGTTCATCCTGAACAAGCTGCTGCTCAGGCAGACCGCCGGCACCGCCGAGCTGAAGGATATCGAGGAGATCAACGCGCTGTTGCAGTAAACCACCGCGCGTTGCACGCAAGCGCGACCGGGCCCACGCCCGGTCGTGCCGTTTTCCGAGCGGTCACTCCTGCAGCAGGGCGTCGATCAGCCGCATGACCCGCTGCACCGCGCCGCGTTCGCGCTCGAACACGCGCTGCGCGGCTTGCCCCATGCGCGCGCGCGCGACCGCATCGAGCAACAGCTTCAGCGCGGCCGGCCCCAGCCGTGCGGCATCTGCCACGCGCTCGGCGCCGCCCTCCTCGATCAGGCTGCGGGTGATCTCCTCGAAGTTGAAGGTGTGCGGCCCCACCAGCACCGGCACCGACAGCGCCGCCGGCTCCAGCAGGTTGTGGCCGCCGATCGGCACCAGGCTGCCGCCGACGAAGGCCAGGTCGGAGGCCGCGAAGAACGGCATCAGCTGCCCCATGGCGTCGATCACGAACACCTGGTGCGCAGTGGACGGCACCCCGTCGAGGCTGCGCGTGGCGACCGTGAAGCCGAGACTGCGCACCGTGTGTTCGACCAGCTTGAAACGCTCCGGATGGCGCGGCGCCAGCAGCAGCAGCGCGTCGGGCAGACGCTTCAGCACCTGCAGGTGTGCCTCCAGCACCGCCTGCTCCTCGCCCTCGTGGGTGCTGGCCGCGATCCACACCGGCCGCCGCGGCCCCCAGTGTCCGCGCATCGTGGCGCCTTCGGCCACCGCGCCGTCGGGGATCGGCATGTCGAACTTCATGTTGCCGGTGACCAGCACCTGCTCCGGGGCGGCCCCGAGCAGGCGGTAGCGGGCCGCATCGGTGCGCGACTGCGCAGCGATCAGCCGCACGCAGCGCAGCGCCGAGCGCAGCAGCCCGCGCAACGGCTTGTAGCCACGCAGCGAGCGCTCCGACAGTCGCGCATTGACGATCATCAGCGGAATGCCGCGCCGGTGGCAGGCGAAGTACAGGTTCGGCCAGATCTCGGTTTCCACGATCAGCGCCAGCCGCGGCCGGATCTTCTTCAGGAAGCGGCCCACCGAGTACGGCAGGTCGTACGGCAGGTAGACGTGGAACACGCTGTTGCCGAACAACTGCTGCACGCGTGCGGTACCGGTCGGGGTAACCGTGGTGATCACCAGCGGCGCGTTCGGGTAGTCGCGCCGCAGCGCCTTGATCAGCGGCTCAGCCGCGTTCACCTCGCCCACCGACACCGCATGCACCCACAGGCTGCCGCGGAAACCGGGCGGGTCGAAAAAGCCGAAGCGCTCCGGCCAGCGCCAGTGGTACGGCCGCGAACGCACGCCACGCGCCAGCAGCCGCAGCACCAGCAGCGGCGTCGCCAGATACATCGCGAGGGTATAGAGGTAACGCAACGTCGGGGCCCGTCAGTCCAGCGCGGCAGTATACGAGAGCGCGCGCCGCCCCCGCCGGGCACGCGGCATGCCGTCGCGGCGCGGTGCCGGCTGGCGGCCTCCTCTACAATGCGCACGATGCCCGGCATGCCACGCCCCCGCTTCACCCGCTCGCTGCTCGCGCCGCGCCACTGGCCGGCGTGGCTGGGCGCGGGCGTGATCTGGCTGATCGCGCGGCTGCCGCAGCGCGCGCTGATGTGGCTGGGCCGGCGGCTCGGCGCGCTGGTGCGGCTGGTTCCTTCCGAGCGCCGGCGCATCGCCGCGGCGAACATCGCGCTGTGCTTTCCCGAACTCGACGCTGCCGCGCGTGCCGCGCTGGTCGACGCGAACCTGCGCGACATCGGCCTGATGCTGGTGGAGTTCGCGCTGGGCTGGATGGGCAGCGAGCGGCGCATGGCCGCCATCCCGACCCGTATCGAGGGGCTGCAACACCTCGAGGCGGCGCGCGCGCAGGGCAAGGGCGTGCTGCTGGTCGGCGGGCACTTCTCGCACCTGGAGCTGTGCGCGCGACTGGTCTCGCGGCGCATCCGCATCGCCGGCATGTACCGCCGGATGGATTCGGCCGTATTCGAGTGGGTCGTGCTGCGCGCGCGACTGGACTACGCCGACGCGATGTTCGAGAAAGACGACCTCCGCGGCACCGTGAAGTACCTGCGCGGCGGCGGCACGCTGTGGTACGCGCCGGACCAGGACATGCGCAGCAAGGACACCGTGTTCGTGCCGTTCTTCGGCGTGCCGGCGGCCACCATCACCGCCACCCATCACCTGGCGCGCATGTCCGGCGCGCTGGTGATCCCGTTCTTCCACCGCCGCCTGCCGGATGGCGGGGGCTACGCGCTGCGCCTCGGCGCGCCACTGGACGGCTTCCCCGGCGCCGACGCAGCAGCCGACACCGCCCGCGTCAACGCCTGCATCGAGCAGATGGTGCGCGCAGCGCCCGAGCAGTACCTGTGGGTGCACAAGCGCTTCAAGACCCGCCCGCCCGGGGCGCCCGCGATCTACTGATCCGTAAGCCGGGTGAAAGCCTGGCCCGCCGAGAATTGCGCCAATTCCGGGACCCGGGTCGACTCCGCCGACCCGCCTCGCATGCGAGTGGCGACTTTGCGCAACCACCCTGATCCGCACAGGCCGCCGGCCCTTCCAGGCTGGCGGTGCGAACGGACCGGCGGGTTCGCGCAGCGGTGCGCCGCTTCCCCAGCGCCGCACCGGCACAGGAGTTGGAAAGTGAACGACGCCGCTGCGCAGGGCACACCGCCCCTGCCCATCCTGATGTATCACAACATCGCGCGCGCGCCGCCCGACCTGCGCGTGTACCGCAGCCTGTTCGTGAGCCCGGCGGCGTTCGCGCGGCAGATGTGGCTGTTGCGCCGGCTCGGTTACCGCGGACTGTCGATGTCGGCCGCGATGCCCTACCTGCGCGGCGAGCGCAGCGGCCGCGTCGCCGTGATCACGCTGGACGACGGCTACGTGGACAACCTGGACGCCGCCCTGCCCATCCTGCAGCGCCACGGCTTCAGCGCCACCTGCTACGTCGTCAGCGGCAGCATCGGCCGCTACAACCAGTGGGACGCCGAACGGCTGGGCGTGCGCAAGCCGCTGATGTCGGCGGAGCAGCTCCGCGACTGGCACCGCGGCGGCATGGAGATTGGCGCGCACAGCCGCAGCCACCCTCGCCTGACGCAATGCAGTGACGCCCAGCTGCACGACGAGATCCACGGCAGCAAGGCCACGCTGGAGGATCGCCTCGGCACCCCGGTCAGCCAGTTCTGCTACCCGTACGGCGACGCCGACGACCGCGTGGCCGGCGTGGCGCGCGAGGCCGGCTTCGATGCCGCCACCACCACCCGGCGCGGCCGCGCCATTGCCGGCATGGACCTGTGGCAGCTGCCGCGGGTGCAGGTGGCGCGCCACCACCTGCTGCCGCAATTCGCCCTGCGCGTGCTGTCGCGCTACGAGGATCGCCGCGCGTGAAGCTGCTCTTCGTCGGCACCAATCCCGAGAACACCGGCGCCGCCAGCCACTTCGTCGCCCTGGCGCAGGCGATGGCCGTGGCCGGTCATCAGGTCGGCGCAGTGGTCTACCCCAACGGACTGATCTGGCAGGGGCTGGCCGGCTCGGATGTCCGCCTGAGCAAGGCGAAGTTCCGCAACGCGTTCGACCTGCGCGGCTATCTCGCCGTCATCAGGGCGGCGCGGCAGCTGAAACCGGACTGGCTGGTGGGCAATTTCGGCAAGGAGTACTGGCCGCTGATCCTGATCGGGCGGCTGCTGCGCATTCCGGTGGCGCTGTTCCGGCATCGCACGCCGCCGATGAAGCGCCTTTCCGGCTGGCTGATCCCGCGCCTCGCGCAACGCTTCCTCGCCGTCTCCGAGCATGCGCGCCAGGCCTATCTGGACCGGGGCGTCCCCGGCCATCTGGTGCGGGTGCTCTACAACCCGGTCAACACGGAACTGTGCCGGCCCGACCCGCAGCGGCGCCGTGAGATCCTGCGCGCGCTTGGCCTGGACGAGCAGGCGATCGTACTCGGCTACAGCGGCCGCATGCATGGCGGCAAGGGCATCTTCCCGCTGTTCGAGGCGGCCAGCGCGGCAATGGCGCAGCAGCCGCGGCTGCATTGCCTGTGGCTGGGCGACGGCCCGGATGCCGCGGCGCTGCGCGAACGCGCCGCAGCGGACCCTACCGCGGACCGGCACCACTTCCTGGGCTGGATCCCCGACGTGCTGCCGTATTACAGCGCGATGTCGATGCTGGCCTTCCCGTCGGTCGCCACGGAAACCTTCGGGCGCGTCTCGGTCGAGGCGCAAGCCGCCGGCGTCCCGGTGCTGGGCAGCGACATCGGCGGGATACCCGAGACGCTGCAGGCCGGCGTGACCGGCCTGCTGCTGCCGCCGGGCGACGTGGCGGCGTGGCGCGAGGCAATCCTGAAGCTGTGCGATCCGGCGCTGCTGGCGTCGATGGGCACCGCCGCGCGCGACTACGTGGAGCAGCACTTCAGCATGCTGGTGATCGCCGACCGCTTCCTGCAGATCCTGAGCGGCGACTGAGCCCGCCGGATCAGTCCCGCGGCCGTCGTCGCTCGTACAGCTTGGCGTACTTCAGGAACGCGTAGAACGCATGGATGCGCGCCGCGATGAAGCCGGCCCAACCGGAGCGCCAGTGCCCGCGCAGTACGTAGTAGCGCAGGAACGCCACCGTCGGATACGCCACCATGCGCAGCCGCAGCCAGCCGACCCGGCGTTTGGCCAGGTCGGCCTGCTGCAGGCTGGAGTAGCGGTTCGCCTTGGCCACGCGGCCGGCGACGTCGGGCTCGCCGTGGTGGTCGATGACCACGTCGAGCACGCCCACCGGGCCGTCCACCTGCACTTCCTCGTGCACTTCATGGTCGCTCATGCGCGCACGCTGCCGGTCGAACAGGCGCACGTAGTGGTTGAGTCGGCCGCGCCGCGACTGCCAGCGCCAGAACTGCCACTCGCGCCGCCACAACTGGTAGCCCGCGCAGTCCGGCGCGAGCAGCGCCCGCTGCAGGGGCGCCGTGGCGTCCGCCTCGAGCGATTCGTCGGAATCCAGCAGCAACACCCAACGGTGGCTGGCCAGGTCGATCGCCGCCTGCTTCTGTGCGCTGTAGCCGGCGAACGGCTGCGCGTGGAGGCGCGCGCCGTAGTGCGCGGCGATCGCCGCGGTGGCGTCGGTCGAGCCCGAGTCCAGCACCACGATCTCGTCGGCCCAGGCCACCCCGCGCAGGCAGGCGTCGAGCGTGCCGGCGCTGTTGAAGGTGGTCACCACCACCGACAGCGCTTCACGCCCCATCGCGCGCCTCCAAGGAGCGTGCTTCTTTGAGGAGTCCGGCACGGATGCCGGGCTCTTCTTTGCCGGCAGGGATGCCGGTTACAAATAAACTGGCGCACCACAGCCCGAGCAGCCAGGCGAACAGCAGGCCCCACCAGGCCGAGTAGAACGCCAGGTGGGTGTTCAGCGGGAACAGCATCACCCCCAGCGCCAGCGTGACGGGGAACGCCCGCGCTCGCGCCGCGGCGCCGACCCGGCGCCATGCGCGCCACGCCAGCGCGACCGCGGCCAGCCACAGCGCGAGGCCGAGCGTGCCGGTCTCGGTGAGGATCTCCAGCACCAGCTGATGCGCGTGGCAGGCACCTTCGCCCACGCCGCAGGCCTCGCCGGTGGCCACGAAGTGATCGTTCGCCGGCGCGTACTGCGGATACGCGTAGCGGAAGCCGCGCACACCGACGCCGTTGATCGGGTGCGCCGCGAACATCTTGATGCTGGCGTGCCAGATGTCGAGCCGGCCGCTGAGCGCGGTATCGAGCGACTGGTCGGTGCCGTGCAGCACCAGCAAGGTGCGCTCCATGCGGTCATGGAACCGCGTCGAGGTTTTCCAGGCGATGCCGCCGGCCAGCGCCAGCAGCACCGCCGCAACCGCGCAGAAACCGGCAAAGCGCCATGGCGAGCGCGCCTCGCGCCAGGCGAAACCCAGCGCCACCAGCGCATAGCTCAACCAGGCGGCACGCGAACCGGCCAGCAGCACCGGCCCCAGTATCAGGGCGAACGCCAGCAGCAGGCCCGGCAACCCCCAGCGCCGCCGCGCCGCCCACAGCGCGAACGGCGACAGCACCGCAAGCGTCGGCCCCAGCTTGAGATTGTCGGCGCCGAAGATGCCGGAAACGCGCTCGGCCTCGGCGTGCCCGCCCAGGCTCCACCCGGTCAGCGCCTGCAGCCACGCATCGGCGCACCACAACGCCAGCACCCAGGCCACCGCCACGTAGAGCGCCAGCAACTTCTCCTCGCGGCGAATCGCGAAGCAGGCGTACAGGCCCAGCGGCGCGTAGCGCAGCAGCGCAACCACGGTGCCCCAGCTCTTGCCCGGCCGGATCGCATCGACGGCGGAGAACAGCGCCGCCCCCGTGTAGGCGGCCAGCAACCACAGCAGCAGTTGCGCGCCGGGGTGCTCGCGCAGCGCCTGCGGGTTTCGCGCAAACAGCATGATCACGCCGAGCAGGCACAGCAACGTGCCCAGCTCCGAACTGCGCCCGAACGGCAGCAAGGCGACCACCAGCCAGAATGGCAGCAGCGGGGAACGCAGCGCGGCCTTGAACGAGGTGGTGAAGGAATGCATGCGCGAACCGCAGCGAAAGTGGTCACGCATTGTAGGCGAGCGCGAACGTTCGCGGACCCGGAGGCAGGCTCTAGCCGCCGGTCACTTCGTCATAAAGCGCCAGCGTGGCCTGCTGCATGTCGACCAAGCGGTAGCTTTGCAGCGGCGAGATCGGCGGCGCCACCCGCAGCAATTCGGCGGCCCGCTCGACCAGCCGCTCACGGTCGCCCGGCGGCACGCGGCCGGCCGGGTACAGTTCGGCCAGCAACTCGCCCACGCCGCCGTGCGCGTAGCCCAGCACCGGACGGCACAACGACAGCGCCTCGATCACCGTGCGCCCGAACGACTCGGGCCGGTTCGACAGCTGCAGCACCAGCGCCGAGATCGCGTAGATGTCGCGCACGTCGTCGCGCGACGGCGTCAGCACCACCTGTGAGGCCACTCCCCGCACGCGGATCAGCTCGCGCAGTTCGGCCACATAGGCCTCGCGGCCGGGCTCGACCACTCCCAGCAGCAGCAGCCGCGCCTCGATGCCGCGGCGCTTGAGGTCGGCCAGCAGCTCGACCGCATCATGGTGGCCCTTCAGCCGCGTGCCGCGCCCGGGCAGGGTCAGCAGCGGCGCGCCGGCCAGTGCTGGAAACTCGGCGAAGAAGGCTTTCTGCCAGGCGTCATCCGGCCGGTGTCCGTAGGTAAACGTCAGCGGATCGATGCCGCGCGGGATCACCCGCACCTTGCCCGGCTCCAGCCAGCGGTAATGGCTCAGCACGTAGTCGCGCAGGGTCTGCGAGACCGCGATCACGCGTTCGCCGCGCAGCAGGATCGCGCTGTAGCGCCCAGGCGAGTTGAGCCCGTGCACGGTGGTGACGAAATGCGGCCGCGGCGTCATTCCCTTCAGCGCCCACCAGCCCATCCAGGCCGGCAGCCGCGAACGGGCATGCACGATGTCGGGCTTCAGCTCACGCAGCGCCCGCCGCAACGCACCGAGCCGGCCCAGCGTGCCCAGCGACTTGCGCCCCAGGTCCAGCGTGATGTGCTCGCTGCCTTCGGCCTGCAACTGCGCGACCAGCCGCCCGCCGGCCGAGATCACCACCGAGCGGTGGCCGGCCTGCACCAGGCCGCGGGCGATTTCCAGCGCCGAACGCTCCGCGCCGCCGGAATGCAGCGCAGGGATCAGCTGGACCACGGTCAGCAGCTTGACGGGCACGACCATGCTGGACATGAGCTCTGGGCTGGAGGCTTTCATCCTCTGGAGACAAGCAAGAACAATGCCGCCAGCGAGCTGAACGCTGCCGGAGAATCAGTCGCGCAGCACGTAATGCGCGCCACAGTAGGCGCAGACGGTCTCGCCGCCGTCGTCGACGATCGGCAGGTACACCCGCGGATGGGAATTCCACAGCGCCATGCCGGGCATCGGGCAGGACAACGGCAGGTCGGCGCGCGTCACTTCGTAACGATTTTCGGCATTTGCCGGCACCAGCGGCACCGCCGCGGAAAGGGGGGACGACATCGGCGGACTCCGGACTGGACATCAAGCTGCAAATGGTAGCAGGGCTGCAGCCCCCTGTCGGGGGCAGCACACGGAACACCGGGGAGCGGCATGGGCATCGCCGGCATGCTGCTGCACTACGTGCTGGCGCTGGTGCCGGTCTACGTGGTGGCGTTGATCGTCAACGCGCTGGCGCCGACCTTCGGCGGCGAGAAGGACATGAACCAGGCGCTGAAGGCGGTGGCCTACGCATGGACCGCCAGCCGGGTTGCCGGCAGCGGCGTGATCGGGCCCTGGCTGGGCCTGCCGATCGTGCTGATCGGCGGTGTCTACAGCATCTACCTGCTGTATCTGGGCCTGCCGCACACCATCAAGTGCCCACCGGAGAAAGCCGGCGGCTACGCCGCGGTCAGCGTGATCAGCGCGACCGTGCTGGGCTGGATCGTCGGCTTGGTCGTTGCCGGCGTGATCGGCACTGCCGCGCTGACCGGCGCGGCGGTCGGCGGCATGCATGTCACCGGCAGCAGCGGCGCCGGGGGCTTTATGTCGCTGGCCTCCGCGATGGCGCCGGAAGAGGAGAAGCAGACCGAGCACGGCTACGAGAAGACCTACGGCGCCAATGGCAACCTGGTCCACGAGGAATGGGACACCCAGTCGAAGTACGGTGAGTAAAGCATGGTGGTCGGCAAGCGCTTCACGGTGAAGGCGAACGGCTACGTCGACGGCATCGAGCAGCTGAAGCAGGCGGTGGTCGGCATCGACCTGACCAAGCTGGAATCGCTCAAGGACGTCGGTGTGAGGGCGAACTGAGCCAGCGCATCCACACAAAAAAAACCGCGCCGGGATGGCGCGGTTTTTTTGTGGGCGACGGCGACTTACTTGGCCGCGGCCTGCTTCGGCACCGAGGCCTCGGTGGTGATGCGGATGGTCAGCTCGTCGCCGACGTTCGGCACATAGCCGGCGACACCGAACTCCGAGCGCTTGATGCTGGCGGTGGCGTCGAAGCCGACCGAGGGCGCCTTGGTCATCGGGTGCGGGCCGATCTTGTTCAGTGTCGCGGCGAGCACCACCGGCTTGGTCACGCCGTGCACGGTGAGGTTGCCGCTGACCTTGAACTTGTTGGCGCCGAGCGCCTGCACGGCGGTGCTCTTGAAGGTCACCACCGGATACTGGGCGGCGTCGAGGAAGTCCGCCTTCTTCAGGTGCTCGTCCAGCGCCGGCACATGGGTGTCGAGCAGGTCGAGCGGCAGCTTCACCTCCACGCTGGAGTTGGCCGGGTGCTGCTCGTCGAACACCAGGGTGCCCTCGCCCAGGCCGAGGTTGGCGGTGGGGTTGGAGTAGCCGAAGTGGTTCCAGCTGAACAGCACCATCGTGTGGGCAGGGTCGAGCTTGTAGGTGACCGGGGCGGCCTGGACCGACACGGCGGCGCCGAGCAGGCCGGCGAGAGCGAGATACTTCAATGCGCGCATGGAAAGACTCCTTGGAAAATAGGGGACGGAAAAACGGGGGTGGGACGCGGGCTTCAGGCTATCGTGCAGGCTTCGTCGAACGTCAGGCGGGGACTGCGCGGAAACAGGTTGCGGCTGGCGTCGCCGTAACCGATGCTGATCAGGAAATTCGACTTGACCGTGGTGCCGGCGAAGAACGCCGCATCCACGCCGGCGTTGTCGAAGCCGGACATCGGGCCGCAGTCCAGCCCGACCGCACGCGCCGCCAACAGCAGGTAGGCACCCTGCAAGGTGGCGTTGCGGAACGCGGTGCTGTCGATCAGCGGCTGGTTGCCGACGAACCAGCTTTTCGCGTCGGCATGCGGGAACAGCTTCGGCAACTGCTCGTAGAACGCGTAGTCGGTGGCCACGATCGCGGTGACCGGCGCCTCCATGGTCTTGGCGCGGTTGCCATCGGACAGGAACGGCTCCAGCTTCGCCTTCGCCGCCTTCGACTTCACGAAGACCACCCGCATCGGCGAGCAGTTCGCGCTGGTCGGACCGAACTTGGCCAAATCGAAGACCTGCTGCAGCTGTTCGTCGCTCACTTCTTTCGGCAGCCACGCGTTGAAGGTGCGGGCATTGCGGAACAACTGGTCCAGACTGGCCTCGGAAAGCAACTCGCTCATCGGTATCCTCGGTGGAAGACGTGTCGGCAATGATGCCATTGTGCAAGTGTATAGGCGCTTGCAAGCGAACGGCCCACCCACTGAGGGAACATACCGTGTTCATTCGGGAAACAATGTCGCGGCGCCTGCACGCATGTTGAAACTGCGCGGCGAATGCTGGGTGATCACCGACAGCGCCGCCGGCAACCAGCGCCAGGCGCTGGCGTTGGCCGAATACCTGCAACTGCCGCTGCGCCACCTGGTGCTGCAGCCGCGGGCACCGTGGGCGTGGCTGGCGCCGCGGCTGACCCTGGGTGGCCGGCTCGCCCTGCCCGCCCGCCAGCGGCGACTGTTCGCGCCACCGTGGCCGGCCGTGGCGATCGGCTGCGGTCGCGCCGCCGCGCTGTGCACCCGCCTGCTGCGCCGGCTGGCCGATGGCCGCTGCTACACGGTGCAGATCCTGGACCCGCGCATCGACCCCGCGCACTGGGACGCAGTGATCGCACCCCGCCATGACCAGCTCGACGGCCCCAACGTGCTGCAGCCGCTGGGCTCGCTGAACCCGGTCGACGAGGAGTGGCTGGCCGACGGCCGCGACGCCTGCCCCCGCTTTGCCGAGTTGCCGTCGCCGCGCGTGGGCGTGCTGCTCGGCGGTCCGCGCCGCGGCATCGCGCTGGACGCCGACTACGCCCGCCAGCTGGCCGCACACCTGCTCGAACGCCAGCGCCACGGAGGCGGCAGCCTGCTGGTGCTGGGTTCGCGCCGCACCCCACCGGCGCTGGTCGAGGTGTTTCGCCGTGCCTTGCGCGACGTGCCCGGCCTGCTCTGGGCCGGCCCCGACGACGGCCGCAATCCCTACCCCGGCGTGCTCGGCTGGGCCGACCGGCTGGTGGTCACGCCCGATTCGGTGAACATGCTCTCGGAGGCCTGCGCCGTCGGCTGCCCGGTCGAGACCCTGGTCACCGCGCCGCTGCCGGCGAAGCTTGCGCGCTTCCACCAATCGCTGCGCGAAGCTGGCCGGCTGCGTGGCCTCGACGACGACGCGCCGGCGCGGCCACCGTCACCGCTGCGCGAAACGGTCGCGATCGCCGCTGCGCTGCGGGAGCGGATGGCACGGCAACAGGCGGCACAACTGGCGGATTGAGCAAGGTCCGGACCAATCCCGGCAGCGCGCCCGCGATTCAGCCAAACGCAAAACCCAGCGCATCGGTGACCCCGCGCACGCTGCCGCACAGCTGCTCCAACGCCGCCTCGCGCGGCGCGATGCGCGGGCGCAGGTCGAGCGTGCAGGCCAGCGCGCGACGCAGCAGCTCGGCGTGGGCCGCGGCGAGGGTCGCCGCCTGCCGATCGTCGAGCAGCCCGGCGACGCGGCAGGCTTCGATCAGTCCGGCATTCGCGGTGACGCCGAGCAGGCCCGGCTGTTCGGCCGCGTGCGCCAGCACCAGCCCCTGCAGCGCGAACTCGATGTCGAGCAGGCCACCGTGGCCCTGCTTGAGGTCGAACTGGCGCTCGTCGGAGCGGTCGCGCTCGGCGCGCCAGCGTTGGCGCATGCTGCCGACCTCGGCCAGCACGGTGCCGCGCTCGCGCGGCACCGCCAGGATCGCGCGGCGGACCCTGGCCAGCTCGGCGTTCAGCGCCCCATCGCCGGCCACCGGACGCGCGCGCAGCAGCGCCTGGTGTTCCCAGGTCCACGCGCGACTCTGTTGGTAGGCCACGAAGGCGTCCAGGCTGCCGACCAGCAGGCCCTTGGAGCCGTCCGGGCGCAGGCGGGTATCGACTTCGTACAGGCGACCGCCGCGGGTCAGCACGGTGAGCCAGTTCATCACCCGCTGGGCCAGGCGCTGGTACCAGCGCGAGCCCTCGATCGGCCGCGCGCCGTCGCTCAATGCCTGCGCGCGGCGACCGTCGTAGACGAACACCAGGTCGAGGTCGGAAGCAAAGCCGAGCTCCTCGCCGCCGAGACTGCCGTAGCCCAGCACGGAGAAGCCGGAACCCGGCTGCATGTCGGCTCCCGGCAGGCGGCCGTGCTGGGCGACCAGCTCGCGCGCGGCCAGCGCCAGCACCGCGCCCACCACCGACTCGGCCAGCGCGGCCAGCCGGCGCGCGGTGGCTACCGCGTCGGCGCGGCCGTCGTTGAAGGCCAGGCCGAGACGGAACGCGGTGGAGGCCTTGAACTCGTTGATCCGCTCCAGCTCCGCCTCGGCCTCGCGCTCCTCCAGCGTGCCCAGCACGCGGGCGATCTCGGCCGTGATGTCGGCGCGCTTGAGCGGCAACTGGTCGATACGCGGGTCGAGCACGTCGTCCAGCAGCAGCGGCTGCGCGATGACGCGCTCGGCGAGGAAGGCGCTGTCGGCGAACAGCCGCACCAGCCGCCGCCGCGCCGCCGGCTGCTCCTCCAGCAGCGCGAGGTAGGACGAGCGCCGCGCCACCGCCTGCATCAGCCGGCACAGCCGCAGCAGGCTGGCCACCGGCGCGCGGGTGGCGCGCGCGGCGTCGAACAGCTGCGGCATCAGGTGGTCGAGCCGTTCGCGCGAGCGCGGCGACATCGCGCGCACCGCCGCGGCCTGCGGCAATTTCAGCAGCGCATCCGCCAGTTCGTCGCCGGGCGCGAAACCGGAAGCCTCCAGCGTGGCGGCATCCAGCGATTCGTCGCAGGCGCGCTGCCACAGCAGCTTGTCGGCCGCCGGCACGCGGGCGGCGCGGCCACCCTGCGGCATCAGCACGGCGGCGAATTCCTCGCTGACATTGGCGCGCTGCCTGGCCAGCGCGGCGTGCAGGCTGTCCCAGTCGGGGTAGTCGAGGCCGCGCGCGATGCGCTCGCGGCTGAGCGCGTCGGCGGGGACGTCGTGGGTCTGCGCGTCGCGCAGCATCTGTACGCGGTTCTCGACCCGGCGCAGCAGCACGTACGCCTCGCGCAGCATGCGCGCGCGCGCCGCGCCGATGTGGCCGCGCGCCTCGCACGCGGTCAGCGCGCCGAGCAGGCCGCGCACGCGCAGGCTGGGTTCGCGGCCGCCGCGGATCAGCTGGGTCAGCTGCACGATGAACTCGATCTCGCGGATGCCGCCGGCGCCGAGCTTGAGGTTGTCGGCGAGGTCCTTGCGCGCCACCTCCGCGTCGATCAGCGCCTTCATCTCGCGCAGCCCCGCGAATGCGGTGTAGTCGAGGTACCTGCGGTACACGAACGGACGCAGCAGTTCCTGCAGCTGCTTGCCGGCGGCGAGGTCGCCGGCCACCGGGCGCGCCTTGATCCAGGCGTAACGCTCCCAGTCGCGGCCCTCGCTCTGGTAGTACTGCTCCATCGCGGCGAACGACAGCGCCAGCCGCCCGGCGTTGCCGAACGGGCGCAGGCGCAGGTCGACCCGCGCGCAGATGCCGTCCATGGTGGGCTCGTTCAGCAGGCGCACCAGCTGGCGGCCGAGCCGCACGAAGTACTCGCTGTTGTCCAGCGGACGCGCACCGTCGCTGTGGCCGCCCTGCGGGTAGGCAAATACCAGGTCGATGTCGGAGGAGAAGTTCAGCTCGCTGCCGCCGAGCTTGCCGAAACCGATCACCAGCAACCGCTGCCGCACACCGTCGTGGTCGCGGCTGTGGCCGTAGCGCGCGGCCAGCGCGTGCTCGGACCAGCCCAGCGCCCGTTCGAGCAGCGCTTCGTACAGCACGCTGGTGGCGGACAGCGTTTCCGGCAGCTCGTCCAGCGCGTTGACGTCGCGGAACACCAGCCGCAGCGCCTCGGCATGGCGGAAGCGGCGCAGCGCGGTCATGCAGGCGGCTTCGTCCGCCGGCAGCTTCAACGCGTCGAGGCGCGCGCCGGCGTCGCTGCCCGAGCGCAGCCGCTCCAGCCCGGCCGGCGCCAGCAGCTGCGGCTGGCGGCACCACACCTCGAAGGCAAAGTCGCTGGCCAGCAGGGTGCGGCGGATGCGCTCGGCCACGCCGGCGTCGTCGTGCAGCGGTACGCCGGCGGCACGGCAACGAGCGGCCAGCTCGGCATAGCGGTCGTCGATCAGCGCCTGCAGCGCGGCGGATTCCGGATGGGTCATCCGGCCATTGTGCCGCATGGGGGGTGGTTGCCGAAGCCGGCCGGCCACCCGTGAGGCCAGCTTGAACAAGCCGCATGCAAGCCCGAAACTCGCCGGCCACGCCTATCCGCGGTTCATCTCGATGTCATTACATTGACAAGTCCAAACCATGACAGTAGCCACGGAACTGCCATGCCCCTGAATTCCGCCAATCCGTCCGCACGCTGGCGCGTCATCGTCCTCCGCGCCGCGCTACTGCTGCTGCTGGTGCTGGCCTTCGTGCTGCTGACCGGGCTGCTGGACGGTGGCGTCGGGGTAGCCCCGTTGCGCCTGTTCGACCAGGCCCGGGTCCCGCTGGCCAACGCCTGGCCGGGTCTGCTGCTGGCCGGCATACTGCTGGCGATCAGCCGGCGCGCGCTGCTGTCGTTCGCGCTGGCGTTCCTGCTGCAGGGGCTGCTGTACGCGGTGAACGTGCTGAAGGTGGCGAACCTCGGCACGCCGCTGCTGCCGGACGATTTCCGCATCGTCGGCCAGCTGCACAAGGGCGGCATGCACATCCTCTCCGGCTACCTGCCGCACAGCCCGTGGCCGTACCTGGGCCTGCTCACCGCGGTGGCCTTGGTTGTCGCGGCGTGGCGGCTTGAACCGCCGCTGTTCCCGCGCCGCACCCGCGGCGCGCGGCTGCTCGGCGGCGGCGTGCTGGCGCTGGCACTGGCCAGCATCCTGCTCGGCCTGCCCGCCTGGGCCAAGGTCTACAACGGCAGGACGCTGTGGCTCGAACCGTGGTCGGCGATCTCCACCACCGCCCATTCCGGCCTGGTCAGCACGCTGATGCTGTTCCATCTCGAATACAACAAGGGCGAGCGCAAGCCCGACCGCGCCGCGGCGGCCAGGCTGATCGAGCAATCCACGCCGGCCCTGCTGCAGTCGATGCAGGCGTCGGCGGCCGGCAGCGAACTGCCCGACATCGTGGTGGTGCAGAGCGAGTCGTTCTTCGACCCGAGCATCATGCGCGGCTACGAACGCAGCAACTTCACGCCAAACCTGCGCCGGCTCGCCGCGCGCGGCACCAGCGGCAAGCTGCACGTGCCTACCTTCGGCGGCGGCACCATCCGCACCGAGTTCGAGGTGCTCACCGGCTTGTCGCTGCGCTACTTCGACAACCTGCAGTTCCCCTACCTGCAGATGAGCCACAAGGCACTGCCGGGGCTGGTGCGCACGCTGAACCGGCATGGCTACCGCACGACCGCGCTGCACGGCAACGATCCGGCGTTCTGGAACCGCACCACTGCCTTCAAGGCGATCGGCTTCGACCGCTTCGTGTCGCAGTCCTCGTTCCCGCCCACCGCGACGAACGACGGCCAGTACATGGCCGACAGCGCGATGACCGACGAGATCATGGTCCAGCTGAAGGACGACGGGCCGCCGCAGTTCATTTTCGCCATCAGCATCGAGGCACACGGCCCGTACGACGTCGAGCCCGCCCAGGTTGCCGAGCGCGACGCGATTCCGGTGCCCGAGGGCATCTCGGGTCAGGACAAGCTGGAACTGCAAACCTACCTCTACCACCTGAAGCACGCCGACGCCGAACTCGGCCGGCTGGCAAAACTGCTGGCCGGGCGTCAGCGGCCCAGCGTGCTGCTGTTCTACGGCGACCACCTGCCCGCGCTCAGCAACAGTTACCAGACCACCGGCTTCGTCGACGGCGGCGACATGCTGGGCCAGGCCGGGGTGTGGCTGTTGGTCGATCCGAAGCGCCCGGGCAAGCGCAGCAGCGTCGAAACCGCTTCGTGGCTGCTGCCCGGCAAGCTGCTGGCCCACGTCGGCATCCACGACGACCCGTACTTCGCGCTGACCGAACTGGTCGGCCCGCAGCTGGCCGCGCTCACCGAAGCCCCCGGCGCGCCGCCGCTGCCCGCGGGCGACGCGCAGCAGCAACTCGACCAGGCCATGGCCAGTATCGACCAGCTGCGCATGAAGGACAAACTGGACAACCTGCTGCCGCAGCCGGCGGCGACGGCGACCGGCGTGCTTGCCCATCGCGACGCCGCGCAGAGGCCGTCGTCCGCCACCATCCAGTGACGCGAGGGATTCGGCGCCGGCGTCGGGATCGCCGTTCAGCGAACTGTCCGGCGGCTGAAGGCGGCGACCCCACGTTCAGACGACAGTTCGCCAGCGACGCCTAGGTTCGACCTGCCCGCAGAGCGGCGCGCAGGGGCGTGCTCGGCGGCCTTTCCCCTATCGTGGAGGCTCATCCCATGCGCAAGACCATGCTTTCCGTGCTCGTCATCGGTGCCAGCGTATTCACCGCATCCGCTTTCGCCCAAGCCCACCTGGGCGGCGGCACCCGGGCCGATGCCGGTATCCGTGCCGGCGTCGCCGCACCCGGCGCCATCCACGCCGCCGATCAGGCCACCACCCAGACGGAACGGACCCTGCATCGCAGCAGTTCCCACGTAAAACAGCATGCCCGCAAGACCGTCGACAAGACCCGCTCGGACATCGACGACCACGCCGGCACCGACGCGGATGCCAACGACACGATCGAAGCGGGCGCCGGCGACGCGCATGCCGGCGCCAACGCCGACGCGGGCGAAGGCCTCGATACCGCCGCCAATGCCGGCAAGGCTGGCGAGATGGGCCGGGGCGTGGGCGGCGAGGTGCGCGACGACGCACATGCGGCGATCCAGTCCACCGACCGCGCGGCCGGCTCGATCGGTGACGCCGTGCGGGGCGTCAACGCCAGCGGCAACGCCCACGTCAGCGGCAATGCCCACGCCCACGGGCACTGAGCCTTCGGCGAATGCGGCAACGCCAAGCCTCGGGAGGCAACTCCCGGGGCTTTTACTTTGCTGCCGACACTGGACGCGAAGGCTTTCCGCCCCTCCGCGAGACCTGTCTGCGATGCGCAGGCGTACCAATCAATCGTCGGGGCGGCGGTTGTGCCAATGGTCGATACCTGTAGCAAAGTACGCGGCATCCAAGCTCATCGCCAGGGAAGCTGCCATACCCGGCGCGGCAACGGTCTCGTCGAATGCATTTCCAAGCACCGGCTCGAAGCTCACGCCCTGCCGCCTGAGCCGGCGCGGGAACCCGCCGCATTTCATCGACTCGTCCCTGTCCGTTCGCCGGCAGCACGACAACATTTTTGATGCATGCAACAACATGCCACTACGGCGAGGCCGCAACGCGGCCAAAGAAAAACCCCGCCGTAGCGGGGTTTTTCGTGTTGCCTTGGATTTCCGGTGCGTTGAGCGGCAGCCCTGCCGCTCGAACGCGCCGAGTTGATCCGTCGCCGCGCAACGGCGGGGGATACTCAGAAATCCATGCCGCCCATGCCGCCCATGCCGCCGCCCATGCCGCCGGCGCCGTGGTTGTGCTCTTCCTTCTTCGGCAGTTCGGCGACGATCGCCTCGGTGGTGATCGCCAGGCCGGCGACCGACGCGGCGTGCTGCAGCGCCGTGCGGGTCACCTTGGTCGGATCCAGGATGCCCATCTCGACCATATCGCCGAACTCGCCGCTGGCGGCGTTGTAGCCGTAGTTGCCCTTGCCTTCCTTCACCTTGTTCAGCACCACGCTCGGCTCTTCGCCGGCGTTGGCGACGATCGCGCGCAGCGGCGCTTCCAGCGCGCGGCGGGTGATCGCGATGCCCAGGTTCTGGTCGGTGTTGTCGCCCTTGAGGCCTTCGACTGCCTTCAGCGCACGGATCAGCGCAACGCCGCCGCCGGGCACCACACCCTCTTCCACGGCTGCACGAGTCGCATGCAGGGCGTCTTCGACGCGGGCCTTCTTTTCCTTCATCTCGACTTCCGTCGCGGCACCGACCTTGATCACGGCCACGCCACCGGCCAGCTTGGCCACGCGTTCCTGCAGCTTCTCACGGTCGTAGTCGGAGGAGGTCTCCTCGATCTGCGCCTTGATCTGCTTGATGCGCGACTGGATCTTCTCCGCCTCGCCGGCACCATCGATGATGGTGGTGTTTTCCTTGGTGATCACGATGCGCTTGGCGCGGCCCAGATCGCCGATGGTGGTCTTCTCCAGCGACAGGCCCACTTCTTCGGACACGACCTGGCCGTTGGTGAGGATGGCGATATCTTCCAGGATCGCCTTGCGACGGTCACCGAAGCCCGGCGCCTTGACGGCGGCGACCTTGACGATGCCGCGGATGGTGTTGACCACCAGCGTGGCCAGTGCCTCGCCCTCGACTTCCTCGGCCACGATCAGCAGCGGCTTGCCGGCCTTGGCGACGGCTTCCAGCACGGGCAGCAGCTCGCGCACGTTGGAGATCTTCTTGTCGTGGATCAGGATGTACGGGTCGTCCAGCTCGACCTGCTGGCTCTGCTGGTTGTTGATGAAGTACGGCGACAGGTAGCCGCGGTCGAACTGCATGCCCTCGACCACGTCCAGCTCGTTGTCCAGGCCCGAGCCCTCCTCGACGGTGATCACGCCTTCCTTGCCGACCTTCTTCATCGCGGTGGCGATGATGTCGCCGATGTTGGTGTCGGAGTTGGCCGAGATGGTGCCGACCTGGGCGATTTCCTTGTCGTTCGCGGTCGGGTTGGAGAGCTTCTTCAGCTCGCCGACGGCGGCCGCGACGGCCTTGTCGATGCCGCGCTTCAGGTCCATCGGGTTCATGCCCGCGGCGACGGCCTTGAGGCCTTCCTGGATGAACGCCTGCGCCAGCACGGTGGCGGTGGTAGTGCCGTCACCGGCGACGTCGGAGGTCTTGGAGGCGGCTTCCTTGACGATCTGCGCGCCGAGGTTCTCGTACTTGTCGGCCAGCTCGATCTCCTTGGCGACGGACACGCCGTCCTTGGTGATCGTGGGTGCGCCGAAGCTCTTCTCGAGCACGACGTTGCGGCCCTTCGGGCCGAGCGTGACCTTGACGGCATTGGCGAGCGTGTTCACGCCCTTGAGCATGCGCGAGCGGGCGTCTTCGCCGAAACGGACTTCTTTGGCTGCCATAACTTGACTCCGGGATTTGGGATTCGGGATTTGGGATTCGGAAAAGCGGATGTGGCGAGAACGGGACGGGACGGCGATGATCGGGACGAAGCGCGATGCGCCTGCGAATCCCGAATCCCCAATCCCGGCTCTTAGCCCTCGATCACCGCCACGATGTCGTCTTCCTTCAGGAAGACCAGCTCTTCGCCGTCGATCTTGATTTCCTGGCCGGCGTACTTGCCGAACAGCACCACGTCGCCGGCCTTCAGCGACATCGGGCGCACCTTGCCGTCGCTCATGATCAGGCCGGTGCCGGCGGCGACGACCTTGCCGCGGGTCGGCTTCTCGGTGGCGCTGTCGGGGATGACGATGCCTCCGGCGGAGACGCGCTCTTCTTCGAGACGCTTGACGATGACGCGATCGTGCAGGGGACGCAGTGTGCTCATGGATGACTCCAGCTGACTTGGATGGTGGACGGACAAGGCTTTCAAGACCCGGGCCGGCGGTCTTGCTAGCACTCGAAGTGAACGAGTGCCAATTTTACGGGTATGCGACCCCGCTGCAAGAGCTTGGCGAACCGGGGATGCAGCAGCTAATTGGGCGGACCGGGCTCCGTTTCAAGGGCTGGCCGCCAAATCGCCCATGGCCACGCACGGCCGGCGCGACCCGGGTACGCTTCAGGCATGACCGACCCCGCCACCGTCCTGCTCTGCTATTGCAGCTGTCCCGACGCCGCCAGCGCCCAGGCGATCGCCGAAGCCCTGGTCGGCGAGCGGCTGGCCGCCTGCGTCAACCGCCTGCCCGGCGTCCACTCCACCTACCGCTGGCAGGGCGCGGTGAGCCAGGACCGCGAGGAACTGCTGCTGATCAAGACCACTGCCGTCCGCTTCGACGCGCTGAAAAGCCGCCTGCTCCAACTGCACCCGTACGAGCTGCCCGAGCTGGTCGCGGTACCGGTGGAGCGCGGCCACGCGGCCTACCTGGACTGGGTGCGCGAGGCGACCGGCGAGGCAGCGCAAGACTGCTGACAATCCTTGTCAGCGGCAGGGCGTTAAATTGCATCTTCGCCACCCCGCTGCCGCCTCCCCAAGATGAAGAAGATCGACTACGCTGTGCTGCTGTCGCTGGGCGCCCTGTGGGGCGGCTCGTTCCTGTTCATGCGCATGGGTGCCGGCGCCTTCGGCGCGCTGCCGCTGGCCGGGCTGCGCGCGATCGGCGCCGCGCTGTGCTTCCTGCCGCTGCTGGTCTCGCGTGCGCGGTTGGCCGAATGGCGGGCGCACTGGTGGCCGATCGCGGTGGTCGGGCTGACCAACTCGGCGCTGCCGTTCGTGCTGTTCACCTTCGCCACGCGCAGCCTGCCGGCGGGCGTGGCCTCGATCATCGACGGCATGACGCCGATGTTCGCCGCGCTGATCGGCTGGCTGTGGCTGGGCCAGCGACTGGATGTATGGCGCGGCGCCGGGCTGGCGATCGGCTTTGCCGGCGTGGTCTGGCTGGCTGAGGGCAGCCTCGCGCTGGGGCCGGGCGCGGGCGTGGCGCTGCTGGCCTGCGTCGCCGCCACCGTGCTGTACGGCTTTGCGGTGCATTACACCCACCTGCGTCTGGGCCGGGTGACGCCGCTGGTGGTGACGGTCGGCAGCCACATGGTGGCCGCGCTGCTGCTGTTGCCGACCACGCTGCTGGCGTGGCCGGCGCAGCCACCGCCGCTGCAGGCCTGGCTGGCCGCCGCGGGGCTGGCCGTGCTGTGCACGGCGCTGGCCTACGTGCTGTTCTTCTGGGTGCTGGCGCGGGTCGGCGCGACGCGGATCATGGTGATCCCGTACCTGATCCCGGCGTTCGGCGTGCTGTGGGGTGCGCTGCTGCTGGGCGAGCCGGTGAGCGCGCGCCTGCTCGGCGGCTGCGCGGTGATCCTGCTCGGCACCGCGCTCACCACCGGGCTGGTGCGCACACGGCGCGCCGCGCCAGCGCTGGCCCCCGAGGAGGCATAAGGCCGTAAGGAACGGAAGCGCGATCGGCATGGTCCATAATGGCTGTCCTGCCGTTGTGCCACTGGAATCGCGATGCGCCTGATCTCCGGCCGCCTGGCCGCCCGCCTGCCCGCACTGGCCCTGCTGCTGCTCGGCCTGCTGTGCACCGCGCCCGCGCCGGCGCAGGACACGGAAAGCCTGCTGCCGGTGACCGAGGCCTACAAGCTCAGCGCCGACACCAGCACCCCGGGCGTGCTGAAGCTGCACTGGACCATCGCACCGGACTACTACCTCTACCGCGGCCGCATGAAGTTCAAGGGCGGCGACGGCGTCACGCTCGGCGAGGCGCAGCTGCCGGACGGCAGGAAGGACCACGACGAGTATCTCGGCGACGTGGAAACCTACCGCCACGGCGTCGACGCCAGCATCCCGTACACGGTCGCCGCCGGCACCACGCGACTCACCCTGAGCGTGCAATACCAGGGCTGCCACGAGGTCGACCCGAAGATCTGCTATCCGCCGCATACCGAGAAGCTGGACCTGCCGCTGCCGGCCAACGCCGGCGTGGCGGCGACGCCGGCGGCCGGCAATGCATTGGGTGCGGCACTCAGCCGGCTGGGCAGCAGCACCGGTACGACCGCGGTGGGCGCACCGCTGCCGACCGAGCAGGCGTTCCACTTCGAGGCGCTGGCGCAGGGTCCCAAACACCTGTTGCTGCGCTGGACGATGCCGAAGGGCTACTACCTGTACCGCGACCAGACCGCGCTGAAGCTCGCCGACGCCGCTGGTCTCACGCTGACGCCCGCGTGGCCGCCCGGCGTCGCGCATCGCGATGAACATTACGGCGAGGTCATCGTCTACTTCGACCAGGTCGAACTGCCGGTGACGGTGGAGGGCGACCTGGCCGGCCGCACGCATCTCGCGCTGCAGGCGAGTTTCCAGGGCTGCCAGGACGGCGGCCTGTGCTATCCGCTGATGACGCGCACGGTGGACATCGAGCTGAACAGCGGTGCGGCAACGGCCGGCACACCGGCGCCGGAGCTGCCACCGGCCGATCTTGTCGGCGGCCCATTGCAGGTCAGCCTACTCGCCGCCCTGCTGCTGGCGCTGGGCGGCGGCCTGGTGCTGAACCTGATGCCGTGTGTGCTGCCGGTGCTGTCGATCAAGGCGGTCAGCGTGCTGGAAAGCGGCGAGAACCGCGCCACCGCGCGCCGCCATGCGCTGTTCTACACCGCCGGCGTGCTGTGCAGCTTTGCCGCGCTTGGGCTGGGCATCCTCGCCCTGCGCGCCGCGGGTCATGCGCTGGGCTGGGGCTCGCAGTTGCAGCAGCCGCTGCTGGTGGGCGTGCTGGCCTGCGTGATGCTGGCGGTAGGCCTGTCGATGTCCGGCGTGGTGCAGTTCGGCGCCTCGCTGGGCAACACCGGCGCGTCGCTGGCATCGCGTTCCGGGCCGGCCGGTGACTTCTTCACTGGCGTGCTGGCGGTGGTGGTGGCCAGCCCGTGCACCGCGCCGTTCATGGGCAGCGCGCTGGCCTATGCGTTCGCCGCGCCGATGCTGTCGGCGCTGCTGGTGTTCATTGTGCTGGGCGTGGGGTTGGCGCTGCCGTTCCTGGCGGTCGGCTTCGTGCCCGCGCTGGCGCGCCTGCTGCCGAAGCCGGGGCGCTGGATGGAAACGCTGAAGCAGGTGCTGGCGTTCCCGATGTTCCTCACCGCCGCCTGGCTGGTCTGGGTGCTGGCGAACCAGCGCGGCGCCGACGCGGTCGGCCTGGTGCTGGTGGCGATGGTGCTGCTGGCGATGACGCTGTGGTGGTTCGAGCGCAGCCGCTCGCGCGGCGCGGCCAGCAAGGTCGCGGTGGTAATGCTGGCGCTCGCCACCCTGGCGCCGCTGTACCTGCTGGCCCACGTGCCACCGCCGTCGGCGGCCGCCACGGCCGAGCAGGGCGTGGTCGCCTACAGCCCGCAGAAACTTACCGAATTGCGCGCCGCCGGCACCCCGGTGTTCGTCGACATCACCGCCGACTGGTGCGTCACCTGCAAGGCGAACGAGCACGCGGTGCTGAACACGCAGGCGTTCCGCAACCTGCTCAGGCGCACCGACACGGTCTACATGAAGGGCGACTGGACCGACGTCAACCCGGCCATCAGCGCCTTCCTGCAGGAATACCACTCGCCCGGTGTGCCGCTGTACGTGGTGTTCCCGAAAAACCTCGGACCGGGCCGACAGCTGCCCACCGTGCTGACCTACTCGATGGTCGAGCAGGCGCTGACCGAAGCGACGCGCTGATGCTGAGCCGCAGCAACTGGCTGATCATCGGCCTGGCGGTGCTGGCCGCCGCGCTGGGCGGCTACGCGCAACGCCACCAGCGGCAAGTCGATTCGCCGCCGCCAAGCCTGCTCGGCCAGCCGCTGCCGCCGCTGGTGCTGCCCGACCTGGATGGCAAGCCGCACCGGCTGGACGATTACCGCGGCCGCCGGGTGCTGCTGAATTTCTGGGCCAGCTGGTGCGCGCCATGCCTGCAGGAGATGCCGGCGTTGGCCGAGGCCCAGGCCAAGTTCGGCGAACAGGGGGCGATCGTGGTTGGAATTGCAATGGATGAGCCTGCGCACGTTCGCGCCTTTTTGGCCGCACATGCGGTGGATTACCCCATCCTGATCGGCGATCTTGGCCCACCCAGCACCTCATTGAAACTCGGCAATACGCGTCAGGTGTTGCCTTATAGCGTGCTGATCGACGCCGATGGGCGCATTTTGGCCACGCATGCCGGCCCGCTCCCGCCCGCGCAGCTGGTGCGGTGGCTGGCGCCGGCGCAGGTCGGGCACTGACATACGCCCACGCACGGAAATCCAACGCTTCTCCGCCAAACATCGCCGATCTGCAGCGAACTGGACAACATCCTAGACTGCGTGCACACTGCGCCCGGTTCCGGATCCCCCGGACGCTGGCCGGAACACCACCGTGGCGAAAATCCTGGTCCTGCACGGACCCAACCTCAACCTACTGGGCGCGCGCGAGCCGCACATCTACGGCCACGAGACCCTGGCCGAGATCAACCAGCAGCTGGCCGAGCGGGCGCGCGCGGCCGGGCACGAGCTGGTCTGGTTCCAGTCCAACGCCGAGCATGAGCTGGTCGGGCGCATCCACCAGGGCCGTGACGACGGCACCGCGATGGTCCTGTGCAACGCCGGCGCGTTCACCCACACCAGCATCGCGCTGCGCGACGCGTTCGCCGCCGTGGCGATTCCGTTCATCGAGCTGCACCTGTCGAACGTGTTCGCCCGCGAGCCGTTTCGCCACCAGTCCTATCTGTCCGACATCGCGCTCGGCCTGATCTGCGGCTTCGGCGCCGACAGCTACCGGCTGGCGCTGGACGTCGCGCTGCAGCGGCTGCAGGCCGGCCGCGTTCCCTGATGCCGCGGCCACGCGGCCACCCCATTCAACTCCCAGCCACCGCGGCGGTGGCCTGACTGACCAAAGGCTGATCCGATGGATTTGCGCAAAATCAAGAAGCTGATCGACTTGCTCGAGGAATCCAACCTCGCCGAGCTGGAAATCAAGGAAGGCGAGGAAGTCGTGCGCCTGTCGCGCGTGCCGAAGAACGCCGCACCGGTCGCCGCCGCGCCAGTGGCCCCGGTCGCCGTGGCCGCCGCACCGGTCGCTGCCGCACCGGCGGTCGCCGTCGAGGCGCCCGCCGTGGATGCGCTGCCGGCAGGCCATGTGGTGAAGGCACCGATGGTCGGCACCTTCTACGCCTCGGCCACCCCGGGCACGCCCGCCTTCGTCAAGGTCGGCCAGCAGGTCAAGGCCGGCGAGACGCTGGGCATCATCGAGGCGATGAAGATGTTCAACCAGATCGAGGCCGACGTGGCCGGCACCGTGCAGGCGATCCTGGTCGAGAACGGCCAGCCGGTGGAATTCGACGAACCCATGTTCGTGATTGGCTGAGCGGCCGGGATTCGGGAATGGGGATTCGGGATTCGGCAAAGCGGCCACACCACCAGCTTGAAGTGTGGCGCGATGCCATGGACCTTGTCGAAGCCATTTATCGAATCAGTGCCGGTTTCCCGGACTCCGAACGTTTTACGCTCACTTCGCAACTGCGGCGTGCCGCGATCAGCATCCCGTCGAACATTGCGGAGGGTGCGGCCCGCCGATCCACACCTGAGTATCTGCGGTTCCTGTCCATGGCTCGCGGCTCCTTGTCCGAACTGGACACGCAACTGCAAATCGCCGAACGACTCGCCTATGTCTCCGGCGCAAATGACGTAACCGAGCTGACCGATCGAGTGTTTGCCAAACTCAACGCGCTTATCCGATCCATCGAAGCCAAGAGAGGTGACTGATGCAAAGCCGGCTCTCGCTCCTACGAATCCCGAATCCCGAATCCCGAATCCCATGCTAGAAAAAGTCGTCATCGCCAACCGCGGCGAAATCGCGCTGCGTGTATTGCGCGCCTGCCACAGCCTTGGCATCAAGACCGTGGCGGTGCATTCCACCGTGGATCGCAATCTGAAGCACGTCGGCCTCGCCGACGAGTCGATCTGCATCGGCCCCGGGCCGTCGGTCGACAGCTACCTCAACATCCCACGGATCATCGCCGCGGCGGAGATCACCGACGCCCAGGCGATCCACCCCGGCTACGGCTTCCTCGCCGAGCGCGCCGACTTCGCTGAGCAGGTGGAGCAGTCCGGCTTCGTCTTCATCGGCCCGACCGCCGAAGTGATCCGCCTGATGGGCGACAAGGTCGAGGCGATCCGCACGATGAAGTCGGCCGGCGTGCCCTGCGTGCCGGGTTCCGGCGGCCCGCTCGGCGAGGACGTCGACGAGAACATGCGAATCGCCCGCGAGATCGGCTACCCGGTGATCATCAAGGCCGCCGGCGGCGGTGGCGGCCGCGGCATGCGCGTGGTGCGCACCGAGGCGCACCTGGGCAACTCCATCGTGATGACCAAGCAGGAAGCCAAGGCGGCATTCGGCAACGACCAGGTGTACATGGAGAAATTCCTGGAGAATCCGCGCCACGTGGAGGTCCAGGTGCTCGCCGACGGCCAGGGCCACGCCATCCACCTGGGCGAGCGCGACTGCTCGATGCAGCGCCGCCACCAGAAGGTGGTGGAGGAAGCGCCGGCGCCGGGCATCACGCCCGAGCAGCGCGCGACGATCGGCAAGGTCTGCGTGGACGCCTGCCTGCGCATCGGCTACCGCGGCGCCGGCACGTTCGAGTTCCTGTTCGAGAACGGCCGCTTTTACTTCATCGAGATGAACACCCGCATCCAGGTCGAGCACCCGGTGACCGAGTTCATCACCGGCGTGGACCTGGTGCGCGAGCAGCTGTTGATCGCCGGCGGCGAGAAGCTGTCGATTCGCCAGGAGGACGTGAAGATCACCGGCCACGCGATCGAGTGCCGCATCAACGCCGAGGATCCGGACACGTTCATGCCCAGCCCAGGCACGGTGAAACGCTTCGAGGCACCCGGCGGCCCCGGCGTGCGCGTGGACACCCACCTGTACGACGGCTACAAGATCCCGCCGAACTACGACTCGATGATCGGCAAGCTGATCGTGCACGGCCCCGACCGCGAGACCGCCATCGCGCGCATGCGCCTGGCGCTGGCCGAGACGGTGATCGAAGGCGTCAAGTGCAATATCCCGCTGCAGCAGCGGATCATGGCCGACGCCGGCTTCCAGCACGGCGGCCAGAACATCCACTACCTCGAGAAGCGGATGGCCGAGCAGAAGGATAAAGGCGCCACCGCCGCCTGACCTCACGTAGGAGCGCACCCGGTGCGCGATGCCTTTCCGTCACGTGACGAAGAGCATCGCGCACCACTGAAGGAAGTCCCTTGTGGACAGGGTGCGCTCCCACCGCTACCGAACATGCCCATGCCTTTCCTCGAACTCTCCCTGATCGTCCGCATCGAACAGCAGCCCCGCGCGGAAGAAGCGCTGGAAGACCTCGGCGCGTTGTCGGTCACGCTACGCGACGCCGATGCCGAGACGCCGGACGAGCAGGCGATCTTCGAGCCGGGCGTGGGCGAGCTGCCGCTGTGGCCCACGATCACGCTCAACGCACTGTTCGACGAACGTGCCGACCGCCGCGGCCTCGCCGCCGCGCTGAGCGAACTGCTGCCCTGGCTCGAACCCGGCCAGCTGGACTTCACCGAGGTCGCCGACCAGGATTGGGAACGCGCCTGGATGGACCAGTTCAAGCCGATGTCGTTCGGCCGGCGGCTGTGGATCTATCCGTGGAACATCGAGCCGCCGATGGATGAGGATGCCTCCGGCACCTCCGCTCGCGTCGTGATACGCCTCGACCCCGGCCTCGCCTTCGGCAGCGGCACCCATCCAACCACCGCGCTGTGCCTGGAATGGCTGGACGGCCTCGACCTCGGCGGCAAGACCATCACCGACTACGGCTGCGGCTCGGGCATCCTGGCCATCGCCGCGCTGAAGCTGGGCGCCGCCAGCGCGACCGGCATCGACAACGACCCGCAGGCACTCACCGCCTCGCGCGACAATGCTGAACGCAACGGTGTGGCCGACCGTCTCGCGCTGTACCTGCCGGAAGATTTCGACACCGAGGCGGCCGACGTCTTCATCGCCAACATCCTGGCCGGCCCGCTCGGCGAACTGGCCCCCAGCTTCGCCGCCGCCGCGAAGCCCGGCGCGCCGTTCGCCATCTCCGGCATCCTTGCCGGCCAGCAGGACGAGCTGCTGCAGCGCTACGCCGAATGGTTCGACGAGCTGCGCGTGGACACCCGCGAGGACTGGGTGCGCATCAGCGGCCGGCGCCGCCGCTGAGCATCTGGCCGAGGTCGCCGGCATGGCCGTCCATAGCGTCGGGCATGCACTGAAGCCGCCGCGACCACCCTGCTAAGCTTGCCGGGTATCGATCCGCAACGGTCCGCATGTATACCCAGTGTCCCGAATGTCTGTCCGTGTTTTCGCTTGACGCGCAGACGCTGGCGCAGGCGCACGGCCACGTCGTGTGCGGGCATTGTGAAGCCGGCTTCGACAGCCTCGCCACGCTCGCCGAGCAGCTGCCGCCGGAGCCGTTTGTCGAGCTGTCGCTGAACCAGCCCGCGCTGGAACCGCCGCAACTGGACCTGGTGGTCTATCGACCGCGTCCCGAACCGCCGGCGGTAGTCGTTGCCAATGCGGCGGTCGCCGCGGCCACGCCGCGGCCGGCGATCGATGATTTTTCGCAACTGGTGTTCGCACCGCGTTTCGCCCGCGAGCCGCGTGTGCCACCGCACGGACGGGCGGCCCGACGCAGCCGGCGGCACCTGTACTCGTCCGGCGAGCGGCACTGGCCGTGGATGGTGGCTTGCCTGTTGCTCACGCTGTTGCTCGCCGCGCAGCTGGCCTGGGCCAAGCGCGACGAGCTGATCCGCCAACCCGTCGTGGGCCACTGGCTGCGCGGCGGTTGCGCCATGCTCGGCTGCGAACTGCCGCTGGTCGCCGCGCCGCGGCAGCTGCACCTGCTGGCCAGCAACGTGCAAGCCCATCCCAGCGTCGCCGGTGCGCTGATGATCAGCGCCAGCGTGCGCAACGATGCCGCCTTCGCCCAGCCCTGGCCGGTGCTGACGATCGCCCTGTCCGACGCACAGGGTCGGCGCATCGCCATGCGTCGGCTGCAGCCGGCGGATTACCTGGATGACGCCACCATCCAGCGCCATGGCCTGGCGCCTGGCGGCAGCGCCGTGCTGCTGCTGGAGGTGGAGGATCCGGGCGACAAGGCGGTGGCATTCGAGATCGGTTTCGAATAATGACGTTCGCGGTACTTAAAATTGTCGGCCCGCGCGGGTAGACTCGACCGCTCGCGCCGACATGTCTGACGACATGCCACAGACGCCGCGACACGCAAGAGCAGCCATAACCATAAGCAGCGACCGATGCAGTCGCCACTTCGCACGCGAGGGAAAATGTCCGTGAATGCTGTAAGACTGCCTGCTGCCGAGGCCGCAAAACAGGCCTCGTTGCAGGGCACGGGTTCGCCTGGCGCCAGCCTCCAAGGGCAGAGCGCGCTGAGCGAATGCGTCACCCGCATGGTGCGCCGCTACCTTGCCGACATCGGCGACACCGAATGCGCCGAGGGCCTGCATGCGCTGGTGCTGCACGAGGTCGAGGTGCCGCTGCTGCGCGAGGTGCTGGCATTCCACGATGGCAACCAGAGCCGCGCCGCCAGCGCGCTCGGCATCAACCGCGCCACCTTGCGCAAGAAGCTGGCTGCACACGGCTTGCTCTGAGAGCCCGGATTCGGGAGACGGGATTCGGGATTTGCAAAAGCCGGCTCCCAAGCGCTTCGCCATCTGCGTACTGCGCACTCATCCCACCCCGATTGTCCAGCTCCCCCTCCGCGCCCGAATCCCGTCTCCCAAATCCCGAATCCCGGAGTAATCCATGTCCGCCCCCCAGCTCGTCCCGGTCCGTCGCGCCCTGCTCAGTGTTTCCGACAAGAGCGGGCTGATCGAGCTGGGCCGGCGGCTGGCCGCGAAGGGCATCGAGCTGCTTTCCACCGGTGGCAGCGCGAAGGCGCTGCGCGAAGCGGGCATCGCGGTCACCGAAGTCAGTGACATCACCGGTTTTCCGGAGATCATGGACGGCCGCGTGAAGACGCTGCACCCGAAGGTGCATGGCGGTCTGCTCGGCCGCCGCGGCACCGACGACCAGGTGATGGCCGAGCTGGGCATCGCGCCGATCGACCTGCTGGTGCTCAATCTCTACCCGTTCGAGAGCACCGTGGCGAAGCCCGATTGCACGCTGGAGCAGGCGATCGAGAACATCGACATCGGCGGCCCGGCGATGCTGCGCTCGGCGGCGAAGAACTGGAACGACGTGGGCGTGCTGACCGCGCCTGAGCAGTACGAGAGCGCGCTGGCCGAGATCGAAAGCCAGGGCGGTCTCACCCGCGCCACCCGCTTCAGGCTCGCGGTGGCGGCGTTCAACAACGTGTCCAGCTACGACGGCGCGATCAGCGACTACCTGTCCGGGCTGGAGCTCAACGACACGCAGGACGCGATCGCCGGCCATGCCGCCTTCCCGGGTCAGGTCAACGGCCGCTTCGTGAAGCTGATGGACCTGCGCTACGGCGAGAACCCGCACCAGCAGGCTGCGTTCTACCGCGACCTGTATCCGGTGCCGGGCACGCTGGCCACCTTCCGTCAGCTGCAGGGCAAGGAGCTGTCGTTCAACAACATCGCCGACGCCGACGCGGCGTGGGAATGCGTGCGCAGCTTCGTCAAGCCGGCCTGCGTGATCGTCAAGCACGCCAACCCGTGCGGCGTGGCGGTGAGCCTGGACGGCATCGGCAAGGCGTATGACCTGGCCTTCCAGACCGACCCCACCTCCGCCTTCGGCGGCATCATCGCGTTCAACCGCGAAGTCGACGGCGCCACCGCGAAGGCCATCGTCGAGCGCCAGTTCGTCGAGGTGGTGCTGGCGCCGGCCTATGCGGATGACGCGCTGAAGGCCTTCCACAAGAAGGGCAACGTGCGCGTGCTGGTGATCCCGACGCCTGCTGGCGGCGACTTGCGTGCCGCACACCCCGGCATGAATTCCAAGCGGGTCGGTTCCGGTCTGCTGATCCAGAGTGCCGACACCGGCATGATCAGCGCGGCGGACCTGAAGGTGGTGACCCGCAAGGCGCCCACCGAAGCGCAGATCCACGACCTCATCTTCGCCTGGAAGGTGGCCAAGTTCGTCAAGTCCAACGCCATCGTCTATGCGAAGGAGCGCCAGACCATCGGCATCGGCGCCGGCCAGATGAGCCGCGTCTACAGCGCGAAGATCGCCGGCATCAAGGCCGCCGACGAAAAGCTCGAAGTGCGCGGCTCGGTGATGGCGAGCGATGCGTTCTTCCCGTTCCGCGATGGCATCGACGCCGCCGCCGCCGCGGGCATCAGCGCGGTGATCCAGCCCGGCGGCTCGATGCGCGACGCCGAGGTGATCGCCGCCGCCGACGAGCACGGCATGGCGATGGTGTTCACCGGCATGCGCCACTTCCGCCACTGAGGTCGAGGGCCCCATGTAGGCGCACCCTGTGCGCGATGCTTTTCGTCACGTGACGCAAAAGCATCGCGCACGACCGAAGGAAGTCCCCTGTGGACAGGGCGCGCTCCTACACGTCCCGTAGAAGTCGCGCGTGCCAGCATCGGATCCAGTCCGGGGACATGGCCATGCGTTACGAACTGTATTACTGGACCGGCATCCAGGGCCGCGGCGAGTTCGTGCGGCTGGCGCTGGAAGACGCCGGCGCCAGCTACGTCGACGTGGCCCGCGAGCAGGGCGACGACGCCATCGTGCGCTACCTCGACGGCGTGCACGAGGGTGCGCTGCCGTTCGCGCCGCCGTTCCTCAAGGCTGGCCGCCTGCTGATCGCGCAAACCGCGAACATCCTGCAATACCTCGGCCCGCCGCTCGGCTTGGTGCCGGAAAGCGAGGGTCGGCGGCTGTACGCCCACCAGCTGCAGCTGACCATCGCCGACCTGGTCGCCGAGGTGCACGACTCGCACCACCCGATCGCCAGCAGCTTGTACTACGAGGACCAGCGCGTGGAGGCGCTCCGCCGCGCGGCCGACCTGCGCGCAACGCGGCTGCCGAAATACCTCGATTACTTCGAGCAGGTGCTGGAACGCGGCGGCGGCCAGCATGCCCTGCACGGACACTCCTACGTCGACCTTTCGTTGTTCCAGCTGATCAGCGGGCTGGAGTATGCGTACCCGCGCACCATGCAGCAGCTCGGGCACCGGCTGCCGTTGTTGCTAGCGCTGAAGCAGCGGGTGGCCGAGCGGTCGCGCGTCGCGGCCTATCTGGCCTCACCGCGGCGGCTGCCGTTCAACGAGAACGGCATCTTTCGCCACTATCCGGAACTGGACGAGCCGGCGTAGACCCGCGGTGCACCTCTCAGTGGCCGCTGTCGGCCGGCGGCGCCTCGCTGGCATTCTCGGCTGGCGGCCGGCTCTTGCCCCACTCCAGCACCTTGTACATCACCGGCCCCACCGGCTTCATGCCGTGCTCGTCGACCAGCCGGCCCTGCGGATCAACCATGTAGGTCTGCTGGATGCCGTTCTTCGGGGTGACCACCACCATGTAGACGCGGCCGTTGCGGCTGTATTCCTGGATGCTGTTGTCGCCTTCCTGGCGGATCCGCACTTCCGGCGGCGCCTGCTCGCGGCCGCTCTGCGCGCTGCCTTCGTCGCGCATTGCGGGCAGCGCCTGCGGCTTCAGATCCAGCGACTGGCCGGACGCGGACGGCGCGACGTGGGTCGAGCGATGCCTGACCGCCGGCTTGGCCGGGGGTTCCACCGCCTTCACGCCCGGGTCGTTGATCCCCGGGGGTGGCGGCACGCTCGCCGATGGGGCCGACTGCGCCAGTACGCTCGACGTGAACAGGACGCTGGCGGCAACCAGCAAGGCAGCGGTTTTCATGACGGCAACCTCGTTTGGGGACAGCAGCATAACAGTCCGTCGGCGGCCGCTCGTGAAGCGCGACGTTTCGCCGTGCATGCGAGAATGGGCGGGGTATGCTGACTCACGCGAAGCACACCATGCCCAAACTCATCCTGATCGACGGCTCGTCCTACCTGTACCGCGCGTTCCACGCGCTGCCGCCGCTCTCCAATGCGCGCGGCGAGCCCACCGGCGCGCTGTTCGGCGTGGTCAACATGCTGCGTGCCACCTTGAAGGCGAACCCCGACTACCTGGCCTTCGTCAGCGATGCGCCCGGCCCCACCTTCCGCGACGCGCTGTATGACCGCTACAAGGCGAACCGCCCGCCGATGCCGGAGGAGCTGCGCTCCCAGGTCGAGCCGATGCTGGCGACCGTGGGCGCGCTGGGCTTCCCGATCCTGCGCGTGGACGGCGTGGAGGGCGATGACGTGATCGGCACGCTGGCGCTGCAGGCGCAGGCGCTCGGCATCGAGGTGGAGGTTTCCACCAGCGACAAGGACATGGCGCAGCTGGTCGGCCCGCGCGTCACCCTGGTCAACACCATGACCGGCACCACGACGGATCGCGCCGGCGTGCTGGCCAAGTTCGGCGTGCAGCCGGAGCAGATCATCGACTTCCTCGCCCTCACCGGCGACGCCATCGACAACATCCCCGGCGTGCCCAAGTGCGGCCCGAAGACCGCCGCCAAGTGGCTGGCCGAATACGCCACGCTGGACGGCGTGATCGCCAATGCCGACCGCATCGGCGGCAAGATCGGCGAGAGCCTGCGCGCCACGCTGCCGCAGCTGCCGCTGTCGCGCCAGCTGGCGACGATCAAGACCGACGTGGCGCTGGAGTTCGGCCCCACCGACCTGACCCGGCGCGAGGCCGACACCACGCTGCTGCGCGAGCTGTACACGCGCTACGAATTCAAGGCGGCGCTGAAGGAGCTGGACGGGCCGACGGATGCTGCTCTCCCCTCTCCCCTTGGGAGAGGGGCCGTGGGTGAGGGTGCGACCGGAGCGCACGGCTCAGCCGAACCCTCGCCCCAACCCCTCTCCCGAGGGGAGAGGGGCTTCGAATTCTCGGCGAAAGGCGACTACGAACTCGTCACCACCCAGGCACAGCTCGACGCTTGGCTGGAAAAACTCCGCAGCGCCGAACTGATCGCGTTCGACACCGAAACCACCAGCATCGACGCGATGCGCGCGGACATCGTCGGCCTCAGCCTCGCGGTGGAGCCGGGCAAGGCCTGCTACATCCCGCTCGACCACGACTATCCCGGCGTGCCGAAGCAGCTCGATCGCGACAGCGTGCTCGCCGCCTTGAAGCCCGTCTTCGAGGATCCGGCGCGGCCCAAACTGGGCCAGCACGCGAAGTACGACATCAACATCCTGTCGCACTACGGCATCGCCGTGCAGGGGCTCAGGCACGACTCGATGCTGGAGTCCTACGTGTGGAACACCACCGCCACGCGCCACGACATGGACTCGCTGGCGAAGAAGTACCTCGGCTACGACACGGTGAAGTACGAGGAAGTCGCCGGCAAGGGCGCGAAGCAGATTTCGTTCTCGCAGGTGGACCTGGACACCGCCTGCCGCTACGCCGCGGAGGACGCCGACGTCACCCTGCGCCTGCACCATGCGCTGTGGCCGAAGCTGGTGAGCGTGCCGTCGCTGCGCCGCGTGTACGAGGAGATCGAGATCCCGCTGGTGCCGGTGCTGGCCGAGATGGAACGCCGCGGCGTGCTGATCGACGGCGACGAGCTGCGCCGGCAGAGCCAGCAGCTGGGCAAGCGCATGCTGGAACTGCAGCAGCAGTCGTACGCGCTGGCCGGGCGCGAGTTCAACCTCGATTCGCCGAAGCAGCTGCAGGCCGTGCTGTTCGACGAACTGCACCTCGAAGCGAAACTGAAGACGCCGACCGGCCAGCCGTCCACCAACGAAGAGGCGCTTGAGGCGATCGCCGACACCCACGAACTGCCGCGGCTGATCCTTGACTATCGCGGTCTGGCCAAGCTGCGCAGCACGTACACGGACAAGCTGTCCAGCATCGTCAACCCGCGCACCGGGCGCGTGCACACCAGCTACCACCAGGGCTCGGTGGCGACCGGGCGGATTTCCTCGTCCGATCCGAACCTGCAGAACATCCCGGTACGCACCGAGGAAGGCCGACGCATCCGCCAGGCCTTCATCGCGCCGCCGGGCTGGCGGGTGATGGCGGCGGACTACTCGCAGATCGAGCTGCGCATCATGGCGCACCTGTCCGGCGACGAGGGCCTGCTCAAGGCGTTCCGCGAGGGCGGCGACGTGCACCGCGCCACCGCCGCCGAGGTGTTCGGGCTGAAGCCCGAGGAGGTCAGCGCCAACCAGCGCCGCGCCGCCAAGGCGATCAACTTCGGCTTGATGTACGGCATGAGCGCGTTCGGCCTGGCGCGCCAGCTCGGCGTGGACCGTGGCGAAGCCAGCGACTACATGGCGCGTTATTTTTCCCGCTACCCCGGCGTGCGCGCGTTCATGGACGCCACCCGCGAACAGGCCCATCGCGACGGCTACGTGGAGACGATCTTCGGCCGCCGCCTGTACCTGGAGAACCTCACCTCGCGCAACGCCGGCCTGCGCCAGGGCGCCGAGCGCGCCGCGGTGAACGCGCCGATGCAGGGCAGCGCGGCGGACATCATCAAACGCGCGATGATCGGCGTGGCGGCGTGGCTGGCCGATCGCGACGACGCCCACATGCTGATGCAGGTGCACGACGAGCTGGTGTTCGAGGTACAGGCGGAGGCCGTCGACGCCGTCCGCGCCGCGGTGAACGAACGGATGTCCGGCGCGGCGCAACTGGCGGTGCCGCTACTGGTCGACGTCGGCGTGGGTGCGAACTGGGACGAAGCGCATTGACGCCGCCGATCGCGGTTTCACATGCGCAACAAGGACTTGACGGTTAACGTTTCATGAGGATGAACCGCCTTTAAATTTCTTCGGAAACCCTGCAACTTTTTCGGCAAACCGCGCACTAACTCCACGGATGCACGCAACGGCATCCACGGCGAGCCCACCTCCCTGGGCAGCCACAGACGCAAACCTCTCCCCTAGGTCTTTGCGCCTGCCTCGCCCCGGAGGCTCCCCCTAGCCTCCGGGGCTTTTTTTGCGCGGTATTTGTGCGTTCGTCCATGAACGCCAAGTTCAAGAAGCGGCCATCCATGACCGCACTCTGCGATGTGCGCTCATCCCTGAGTGCAGAACAAGATCAAAAGGCGGCCATCCAGGCCTCACTCTTCGGAATGAGCCGTTCCATCCCCAGCGTTTTGTCCAGGCCCTGTGCACTTCATCTGTGCGAGCCGCCCCGGCATACTCGAAGCTCGTTCCCCCGCCGGAAGAACCCATGCGCTTCGCACTGATCGTCGTCGGTCTGGTCCTGCTGGTCGCGGGCTTGTGGGTGGTGTTCGGCCACGCCAGCTACCAGACCACCGACACGCTGCTGCAGATCGGCTCGGCGAAGGTCACCGCCACCCACGACAAGGGCGTGCCGCAATGGATCGGCATCGCCAGCATCGTGGTCGGCGCGCTGCTGGCGCTGGGCGGCTTCCTGCAGAAGCGCTGAGCCAGGCCCCGTTTCGCCGTGAGGAAAAACGCCGCCTGCGCGGCGGTTTTTGTCGGTGCCCACTACAATGGGTGCGATGGATGTCTCGTACCTGATCGACCCGCTCAACGCCGCCCAGCGCGAAGCTGTGTGCGCCCCGCCCGGCCATTACCTGGTGCTGGCCGGCGCCGGCTCCGGCAAGACCCGCGTGCTGACCCACCGCATCGGCTGGTTGACCCAGGCCGAGCGGGTGCCGCCGTGGGCGATCCTCGCCGTCACCTTCACCAACAAGGCCGCCGGCGAGATGCGCGCGCGGCTGGAAGCGCTGATTCCGGGCGGCACCCAGGGCCTCACCGTGGGCACCTTCCACGGCATCGCGCACCGGCTGCTGCGCCGGCACTGGCGCGAGGCGGGCCTGCCCGAAGCGTTCCAGATCCTCGACGCCGACGACCAGCTGCGGCTGGTCAAGCGCGTCATCGCCGGGCTGGGCCTGGACGATGCGAAGTTCCCGCCGCGCCAGGCCTGCTGGCAGATCAACAACTGGAAGGACGAGGGCAAGCGGCCCGATGCGATCGAGCACCGCGAGCATCCGGTCACGCAGACCTTCGTGCGCATCTACCAGGCCTACGAGGACGCCTGCCGCCGCGCCGGCCTGGTCGACTTCGCCGAACTGCTGCTGCGCGCGCACGAGCTGTGGCTGAAGAACCCGGCCGTGCTTGCGCACTACCAGCAGCGCTGGCGCTATCTGCTGGTCGACGAGTTCCAGGACACCAACACGCTGCAGTACGCGTGGATCCGCGTGCTGGCGGGAAACACCGGCCAGGTGTTCGTGGTTGGCGACGACGACCAGGCGATCTACGGCTGGCGCGGCGCCAAGGTGGAGAACGTGCAGCAGTTCCTGCGCGACTTCCCCGGCGCGCGCACGATCAAGCTGGAACAGAACTACCGCTCCACCTCGACCATCCTGAAGGCCGCCAACAGCGTGATCCAGCGCAACGGCAGCCGCCTCGGCAAGCAGCTGTGGACCGCGGGCGAGGATGGTCAGCGCATCGCACTGTATGCGGCCTACAACGAACAGGACGAGGCGCGCTTCGTGGTCGAGCGCATCCGCGAATATATCGACGAGCAGGGTTCAGCGAAGGACTGCGCGATCCTGTACCGCTCGAACGCGCAGTCGCGCAACTTCGAGGAGCAGCTGGCCCAGCGCAACATCGGCTACCGCGTCTACGGCGGGCAGCGCTTCTTCGAGCGCGCCGAGGTCAAGGATGCGCTGGCCTATCTTCGCCTCACCGCCAACCGCCACGACGACGCCGCGTTCGAGCGCGCGGTGAACACCCCACCGCGCGGCATCGGCGAGCGCACGCTGGACGCGCTGCGCCGCCGCGCCCGCGCGGAGGACACCTCGCTGTGGGAAGCCGCGCTGGCCGAGCTGGCCGGCGGCAACGAACTGGCCGGCCGCGCGAAGAATGCGGTGAAAGGGTTCCTGGCCTTGATCGACCAGATGGCACACGCCTTCAGGCCCCTCTCCCTCCGGCGACCCTCAGGGAGTCCCCTTGCGGGTGAGAGGGGTTGGGGTGAGGGTACGGGATCGCCGGAAGGCTCCGCTCCGCCCGTACCCTCACCCCCAGCCCCTCTCCCAGAGGGAGAGGGGAGCCAAGGCCTCACCCTGGCCGAACAGATCGACCACGCGATCACCCACACCGGCCTGCGCGACTTCTACGAGAAGGATTCACGCGGCAACGCCGAGTCGCGGGTGGAGAACCTGGACGAGCTGGTCAACGTGGCCAGCCGCTTCGAGCGCACTGCCGAGGACATCGACGCCGGCCTGAGCGAACTCTCCGCGTTCCTCTCGCACGCCACGCTGGAAGCGGGCGAGAACCAGGGCGAAGCCTGGGACGACTGCGTGCAGCTGATGACGCTGCACTCGGCCAAGGGTCTGGAGTTTCCGCTGGTGTTCCTGGTCGGCATGGAGGAAGGCCTGTTCCCCAGCCAGCGCTCCACCGAGGACGAGGGCCGGCTGGAGGAAGAACGCCGGCTCGCCTACGTCGGCATCACCCGCGCCCGCGAGAGGCTGGTGGTCACCCACGCCGAATCGCGTCGCATGCACGGCACCGAGATGCTGGCGCGGCCGTCGCGCTTCCTCGGCGAAATGCCCGCCGAACTGATCGACGAGGTGCGCCCACGCGTGCACGTCACCCGCCCGCTGTACGCCGGCCGCCCGCACGAGATCGCACCGTCGCTGGAGGAAGCGCTGCCGGTGAAACTCGGCCAGCGCGTCAGCCATCCCAGCTTCGGCGAGGGCGTGGTGATCAGCGCCGAAGGCAGCGGCGCGCACACCCGCCTGCAGGTGAACTTCGAAGGCGCTGGCAGCAAGTGGCTGGTGGCGGCCTACGCCAACCTCACGCCGCTGTAGCCGTCAACCGTGCTTCGCCGCGAGTTGCTTCAGCACGCGCGTGACGGCATCGGCCACGGCTTGCGGCTGGTCCATCTCGATGTCGTGCGAGGTATCGGCCACCTTGCGCAGTTCGCCGCGGGTCGAACTCGCCACGATGCGCTGCTGGGTTGCGTCACGCGCCGCCTCCAGCGACTTGCGCATGCCCGCCGGCGCGTCGGCATAGGTGCCCGCGGCCTGCAGCACCACCAGTGGGGTATCGCCGTGCGATTCGTCCGCCGGCACCGGCGGCGCGAACACCGACACGTTCTGCGCCAGCTCCGAACGCAAGGTATGCCAGAACGCCTGCTGCAGCTTGCGCGCGTGCTTGGCTGCCGCCACGGCCGGGCTTTCCCATGGCGCCGGCCCGCCGATGCACTGCGCCAGCGCCGGCGACGGTGCGGCCAACTGGCCATGTTCGGCGCCCTGCTCGCAGCTGGCGATGAACGCATCGCGCTGCCGGTTCAGCGCCGCATCGTCCTTCATCCACTGCGCCGGCAGGAAACGGCCCAGGTCTTGGGCAGACGGATCGACCAGCACCATGCCGGCGACGTCGCCGGCATGCTCGCTGGTGTAGCGGCGCACGATGTTGCTGCCCAGCGAATGCCCCACCAGCACCAGCGGCACATGCAGGTCGGCCGCGCGAATCAGCGCATACAGGTCGGCCACGTCGGCCTCGAGCCCGCGCGGCAGCGGGCCCGCGTCGCTGAAACCGTAGCCCGCGCGGTCGTAGGAACACACACGCGCCTGCCTCGCCAGCAGCGGCTGCACGCGGAACCAGCTCTGCGAGTCGGCGTGCGAGCCGGACTCCAGCAGCACCGTCACCGGCCCGCTGCCGCTGCAGCGCAGGTTGAGGCTGCGCCCGTGGCCGATGGCGACGCGTTGGTCCGGCTTCGCGTAACTATCCGGCGTCGTCGCGGGCGCTGGCGATCCAGCCATGGCGGAAGTGGCGATCAGCAGGCCGATGCAAGCCATACCCAGAAGTCCGACGTGTCCGTGTTCCATGCGTTGCTCCGGTCAGGGTCTGGCATGGGACCGGCATGGCGGATGGAAGTTCGCGGTCCGGAACACTTGCCCGCGGCCGCAACGACTCGTGCCAACCGGCTTGATTCGTGCCAACCGCGGATTTAGCTTGACCCAGCACCGTCCAGGGAAATTCCGATAACCTGCTCCCGCCACCCGGGTCGGACGACGGAACGATGATGAGACCTATACATCGCACCCTGATCGTGCTGGCCTGTACCGCCGCCGCGGTGTGTGCTGCCGAACCGGCAAAGGACGTTGCCCGGGTCGAAACCGGCTTCGTGGCCGCCACCGACGGCATAGCCTGGCTTTACACCACCGATGGCCATCTTGCCGCGACGGCCACGGTCCAGCTGCAATATCCCACCGCTGGCGGTGCCGTGCAGTGCTGCCTGCACCTGCAAGGCGACGCACTGGAGGCGCCAGGCGCATCGACCGAGCCGGTCACCGACGCGCTGTTCGGCAATCCGGTATTCCGCTATCGGCTGAAACGGGCGCCGGCCGCGTTGAAAGGCGACCCGTTCATCGGGGCTGCGGTGATCGGCGCGGCAACGGTGAGTGCCGACCCGGCATCTGCCGGAACGATTCTTCACATCGGAACGGCATCGGCAGGCAACACGCCTCGCGTACAAACCTGCCTGGGCAGTGAGGGCAGCAACCTGTTCCTGATCGCCGATGGCAAGCTGAAGTCGCAGCTTTACTACGCCTTCGGCTACGACGTCGCCGCAACCTGTGATCCGAAGCTGTTCGACCTGCCAGCGGCCCGGTAGGCATCCGATGGCCCAGCCCTGCCATGTCGCCGCCAGGATCTACTCGCGCAACCGCGGCACCCCATGCATGTCGCGCTCCTCGATCGCAATCGGCTGCGTATCGGGCTGACCGGGGTTGGCGGTTTGCGCCAGCGGAGCAACCGCATCGCCACGGCCAAACGCCAGTGCGTTGCGATAGCAGCGTTGCGCCTGCTCCGTATCGCCCTGGCCTGCGAACGCGTCGCCCAGGGCTTCCCAGGCGGCACTGCCTGGCGACAGCGCCAGCGAGCGCTGCAGGTATTGCCGCGCCTTGCCCCATAGCTTCAGCCGCACGCACATGCGGCCGAGCGTGAGCAGCAGGTTGGCGTCGTTCGGGTGCGCGTCGAGCCAGCCTTCGGCGCGGCGCAGGCGCGCCTCGACGTCGTCGCCGGCCAGGCTGCCGTAGGTTTCGATCAACAGCGGCGACCACTCGCGGCGCAGCGCGGATTCCACTTCGTCCATCGCCGGCAGGGTCAGCCCGAACGCGGCGGCGCGGCGGGCGTAGGCGTCGATCACCGCGGGCACCCGGCGCTGGGTTTTCGGCAGCTGCGTCCACAACGCGTTGAGGTCGGCGCCGTCCGCCGCGGCCTGCAGGGTGGCGACCAGCACCTGCGCTTCCAGCGCGGCATAGGCGCGGTGGCCGAGCGCGCCGCTCTTCTGTAGCGGCGCCAGCGCTTCGCGCGCGCGCCGCAGGTCGCCGCTGGCCAGCGCCGCGTGCGCCAGTTCGCGCCAGCCGCCCGGCGTCAGCGTGCCCTTGTCCGCTTCAGGCGCAAGCAACGCCAGCGCCTCGGCCGGCTTGCCTTCGCGGCGCAGCAGGCGGGCGCGCAGCACGCGGGCCGCCTGCGGTGCGGACTGCGCCGCCTGGTCCAGCGCTTCCAGCGCGCGGCCGTGTTCGCCGCGGCGCAGGGCGGCCTCGGCGGCGGCGAGCAGGGCCGGGCCGCGCAGGCTGTCCAGCCGCGAAGCGCGGTTGAGGTCGCGCTCGGCGTCGCCATGGCGGCCTTCCATCAACGCGATCAGGCCGGCGCCGAGGCGCTGCTGGCTGAGCCGTCGTTGGCGCCGCGAGAACGCGCCGAACGGCCAGCGCAGCAACCGCCACAATACGCTGACTAGCGCCCACGCCAGCAGCAGCATGCCCACCGCTGCCACCACCGTGGTCTCCACCCGCCAGCCGCGCAGGCGCAGCAGCACGTAGCCAGGATCCTCCGCCACCCAGTGCCAGCCGAAGGCGGCCAGCGCGGCGGCGAGCACCAGCAGGCCGATCGCGTACCAGGGTCTCATGGCCGGGCCCCGCCCGCCGCCGCGGAACTGCTGCGCGCGGGGCTGAGCGCATGCACCGCGCGCAGATTGCGCAGTTCGCTCAATGCGGCGCCCAACTGCACTGGCGCGTTTGCCGGCAACTGGCCGGCGAGCCGCTTCAAGGTCTCGCGGGCCTGCTGCACCGCCGGCGCCCTGGCGTCGAACTGGCTGGCCAGCGCGCCATCCACCCGCTGCAGTGCGGCCGCATAGCCCTTGCTTTCGTATGCCAGCAAGGCGGCCTGCGCCTGGGCCAGGTCGAGCGCGGCCAGTTCGCGCGCGAAGCGCGCATCGGCGACCGCCAGCGGCGCGCCATCGTCGCGTTGCACGCTGACTACGCTGGCGAGCGCGCGGCGGATGCGCGACCAGGTATCGGTGGCCTCGGTCGGGGTGCTGTCGAGCGGCTTCAGCGGCAGCGTGGCGAGTGCGTCGCGCAAGGCCACCAGCTGCTGCAGCGCGCTGGCCTGGCTGGCCGGCTGGCTCTTCACCAGCGCCTCGCGCTCGGCGTTGACGCTCTGGCGCAGGCCGCCGAAGGCACCGTCGTTGACCGCGGCCAGGGTCTGGTCGGCCAGCGCATACGCGGCGGCCGCGCCCTGCGCGTCATGGAACAGCGTGTAACGTTCGCCGGCCATGCGCAGCAGCGATTCGGCCTCGTCCAGCAGCACGCCGTCGCCGCCGCTCAGGCTCTTCTCGGCCAGCTTGGCCACCGCATCCTCGAGATGGCGCGTGCGCTCGGCCTGACCGAGCAGCTCCTCGCGCAGCGAACGGTTGACCCGGGCCGCGTCATCCAGCCGCTGGTTCAGGCTGCTGCGCTGGTCACCGAGGGTGGTCAGCGTGGTTTCCAGCGTGGCCACGCGCGGCTGCAGGCTGGCGATACTCTGGTTGTCAGCGGCGCTGCGCTGCTCTTGCTGCCATTGGCGCCAGCCGACGTAGCCGGAGACGCCCACCGCGAGCAGCGCCAGCAGCACCGCGAGTGCCAGGCTGCCGCCACGGCGCGGACGCGGGGCGGATCGCGCCGGGCGCGAGGCGCGCATGGGTGGATCGATCGGCGCGGCGCCGGTCGCAGCGGAATCGGGACGGGCGCCCTCGGGCGCGATGGACTCGTTCGGCTGGTCTACGTTGCTCATGCGCGCATGCTAGCAGCCCATACGGACGCGTTCGTAGCACCGGCGTGAAAGGCTCAGTGCTTGTGAAGAAAACCACATCCTGTGGTTTTCTTCGATCGCGAGTCCGGCACATGTGTGCATGCCATCCATGGCATGCCCCCCCTGTGGGCCAGCCTGCGGCTGTTCAAATCCGCTCCCGGCGGATTTGTCCGGACTCGCTCACGCGAATCAGGCACTGGCGTGCCCGATCCGCGCCCGGCCATGCATGGCCGGGCTTCGAGGTTGAAAAACTCAACCGCTCAGCCCGTGCGGGCGGCCGCGTCGAGCAGGTCGGCCGAAAGCGCCGAGGCGGCCGGCACGATGCGCGCGAACCCGGCCACACGCGCCGCCACCGCCAGCCGCTCGCTGCTGACCACCGCGGTCGCCGCACACAGCCGCGCCCACGCCGCCGCCGGCAGCCCCTGCTGCAGGTGATGCAGCGCCTCGGCGCTGGACAGCAGCACCCGCGCCGAAGCCGGCAAGCGCAGCAACGCCTCGATGTGACGCCGGTCCAGCCGCGGCGGCACCCGCCGGTAGACATGCACCTCCTGCAACTGCGCGCCACGGGCGGCGAGCTGTTCGCGCAGCACGCCGCGACCGCCGGGCGCACCGACCAGCGCCACCCGGCGACCGCGCAGTTCCCGCAACTCGGGATGTTCAAGCAGGCCTTCGCTGTCCTGCCGCTGCGGCGCCAGCGGCGTGGCGATGCCGTGCCGGCGCAGGGCCCGCGCGGTGCCCTGGCCTACCGCCAACACCGCGGCCGTGGTTCGCAGCGGCAACAAGGCGGCGGCGTGGCGCACCGCGGCCGGGCTGGTGAAGACGATCAGCTCCGCCGCCAGCGCCGCGCGCAGGCCACGGCGCGCGTCCACAGCATCCGCCACGCTGCGCAGGGCCAGGCCCGGCAGCAGCAGCGGCACGCCACCGAGTGCACGCACCCGGCGCGCCAGTGCCGACGCGGTGCCGGCCGGGCGGGTGATCACCACGCTGCGGCCGCGCAGATCCGGCTTGTCCCGGGGGTGTTGTCGTGCGGTCACTGTCATGGCCCCAGTGTAGCGGCCGCCCTACACTGGCGGGCTCCCCTCCGCAGGAACCCCGACCACGTGAGCAGCACCGACGACGCCACCTTGCACGCGCAACAGCTGATCCGCTTCATCCGCGACGAAATCCCGCTGGCCCGCGCGATGGACCTGCAACTGGCCGGTTGCGACGACGGGCACCTGGCCCTGCACGCGCCGCTGCCGCCGAACGTCAACGACAAGGGTTGCGCGTTCGGCGGCAGCCTGGTCAGCCTGATGACCCTGAGCGGCTGGGCGCTGGTGGAACTGGCGCTGCGCCGGCGCGAACTGGACTGCGACGTGTTCGTCGCCGAATCGACCGTGCGCTACCTGACGCCGCTGTGGCGGGACTTCCGCAGCGAGGCACGGCTCGCCGCCGAGGCCGACTGGGCCACCTTCTTCAGTACGATCGAGGCACGCGGCAAGGCGCGCATCGGCGTCGACTGCGTGGTGCCCGACGAGGTCGGCGCGCCCGCCTGTACCCTGGGCGCGCGCTTCGTCGCCAAACGCCGCGGCTGAAGTCGCTCGCCGCCACTTGGTGCAGAATGGCCGGATATCCATCGGGGGAGGAGCCATCCATGCGTCGCATCCTGAGCATTCTCGTCGTGCTGCCCGTGCTGCTGCTGGCCAGCTGCGCCACCAAGACCCGCAGCGACGCGCTGACCACCACGCTGAAGGCCTACGGCAGCACCTTGCGCTGGGGCGACTTCCGCAGCGCCGCGCAGTTCATCGACCCGGCGATGCGCACCGCCCATCCGCTGACCCCGCTGCAGCTGGCGCGCTACCAGCAGGTGCGGGTGAGCGAGTACGACGACGGCGCCGGCCCGGTGCCGAGCGGCGACTTCGACGTGCAGCAGACCGTGCTGATCAACCTGGTCAACATCCACACCCAGTCCGAGCGCAGCGTGGTCGATCACCAGCGCTGGCACTACGACGAGAAGGCCAAGCGCTGGTGGCTGACCAGCGGCCTGCCGGACATCACCCAGGACTGAGCCGCGCGCCCCGCGACATATCCGTATAATTGCCGGTTTACCCGAACTGGTGCGGCCACGGCACCTGTGGACTGACGATGAACGATTTCCTGCACAAGCTGCCCGAATTTGTCGGCAACCATGCCGCCTTGTCCGCCCTGTTCGTGATCCTGCTGCTGGCGCTGATCGTCATGCAGGTCAGTACGCTGTTCAGCAAGATCAAGGAGCTCAGCCCGGCCGGGCTGACCCAGCTGATGAACCGCGAAAGCCCGCTGCTGATCGACCTGTCGGCAATCGCCGAGTTCGAGAAGATGCACGTGCCCGGCGCCCGCCACGTGGCAATGAGCCAGTTCGACCCCGAGCACAAGGACCTGGCCAAGGCGAAGGAACTGCCGGTGGTGGTGATGGACAAGGATGGCCGCGGCAATTCGCTGAAGGCCTCGCAGCGGCTGGCCAAGGCCGGCTTCGGCAAGGTCTACACGCTGGGCGGCGGCGTGCTGGCCTGGCACGCGGCGCAGCTGCCGGTAGCCAAGGGCAACCGGTAGATACCGTCTCGTTCCGCGTTATGCAAGCGAGCATCCAGGTGATGCGTGCGCAGAGGCAACGAGGCGGTGTCTGGGGTAGTCAGGATCAAACAGCGAGTTGGTATGGATGACGCCCCAGACTAGGTGCAGGAGCTTCCGCATGGCGGCACACACGGTCACGATGGGGAGCTTCCCGCGTGCGAGCAACCGTTCGCAGAAGGCACGAACCACGGGGTTGTGGTTCTTGGCGCAGATGGCGGGAAAGTAGAGTTTGGCGCGCAAGCCGGGGGCACCGGTTTTGGAGATCCGGACCTGTCCCTTGAGCGTGCCCGACTCGCGCCGTGCCGGGTTGAGGCCGGCGAAGGCGACCAGCTTGCCCGGCGCGTCGAAGCGTCGCAGGTCGCCCAGTGCGGCGAGCAGGGAGGCCGACGTGGTCTTGGCGATGCCGGGGATGGACGTCATCAACGCCGCGTCGTAGCGCAGCTGGGGATCCTTGTCGATGTGATTGTTGATGCGCTGCTCCAGCGCCTTGATCTGCTTGCGCAGTTCCTTGAGCGACGCTTCCACCGAGTCGCGTACGGCGTCATTGGCGACGTCGAGTCGGTTCGCTTCCATCCGCTCCATGCCCTTGAGATCGTCCAGCCGTTCGACCAGCGCGCGCAAGGTGCGCTGGGCCGCTGTCGGCGGCATCCACGGCGCCATCGGATGGGTGCCGGCCTGCTGACTGGTGGCGAACTGCGCAATGAGCTTGGCGTCTGTGCGGTCGGTCTTGGTTCGCGTCAGCTGGCTCTTGCCGAAGTACTTTACTTGCGCCGGATTGGCCACGTAGACCGTCTTGCCTTGCTGTACCAGGAAGATGGCCAGTGCCTCGTGATAGATCCCCGTCGCTTCCATGCACACCGCCGCTTCCGGCGCGTGCTTGTCCAACCAGGTCATCAACTCCTGGAAGCCTTCTTCACGATTGGCCACCTTGGCGCGTGTCTGGAATTTGCCCGGCTTGGCCAGACCAACGGCCACATCAAACGTGGCCTTGGCCACATCCACTCCCACAACGTTTGTCATCGCCTTACCTCGCATGGTTTGTTCCGATCACCATGCTCATCCGGCTGATCCTTAGGTGTGCAGGCTCACGCCAGTGGCGGGCCGAGGGTACCGTTCAAACTTCTGGATGAGCGAAATCGGAACCGGGGTGTGCATCTACGTCACGGGCTCGAAGCCAAAGGAGCGCATCGGCATCACCCGGTTCCCCCGATGATCAGTCGGGAATGCTCGACCCTGACAGGTCGGACATCAAGACCTAAGGAGCGCGCTGGCGCGCGATGCTTTTGCTTCTGCTTTTGCGAATCCCGAATCCCGAATCCCGAATCCCGAATCCCGGCTCCCGGCTCCAAGAGCATCGCCCGCGAGCGGGCTCCTACGGCAACGGCAGGTCGTGGATGCCGGCGCGGCCGGCGATGATCTGCGCCAGCACGTCCGGCGCGTACTCGAACGAGTCGTAGTACAGCCGATCCTCCGGCAGCCCCGCGGCGAGGAACAGCGGGTGCGCGGCGTCGATCATCGCCGGCGGGCCGCTCATGTACAGGTCGTGGCCGGAGAGGCCGGGCTGATCGGCCAGCACCGCCTCGTGCACCAGCCCCATGCGCAGGCCATCGGCCAGTTCGGGGTGGGAGACCACGGCGTGGAACGTCAGGTTCGGCACCTCGCGCGCCCACCGCTCGGCCAGCGCTCGCAGGTACAGGTCGGCCGCGCTGCGCGCGCCCCAGTACAGCCGCATCGGCCGGCGCGTGCCCAGTGCAATGAAGTGTTCGACGATCGCCTTGACCGGGGCGAAGCCGGTGCCGCCGGCCATGAAGATCATCGGCCGCTCGGAATCCTCGCGCGGCACGAAGGTGCCCAGCGGCCCCTCCACGCGCAGGCGGTCGCCGACCTCGAGCACGTCGTTGACCCACGAGGTGAAGCCGCCACCGGCGACGTGGCGCACATGCAGCTCGATCGAACCGTCCCGCTGCGGGCCGTTGGCGATCGAGAACGGCCGGCGCCGGCCGTCCTCCAGCAGCACGTCCAGGTACTGGCCGGGCAGCCGCCGCAGCCGGCGCTCGCCGCGATCCGGCAGCAGGCGCAGGCCGATCACGTCCGCCACCAGCCGCCACTTGGCGGCCACCACCACGCCGAGCTGGCGCCGCGCGATGTCCTCCACCGAGGCCACCTCGCGCGCTTCCAGCAGCAGGTCGCCGCACGGCACCGCCTGGCACGGCAGCACCGCGTGATGGGCCAGCGCACCGGCATCCAGCGCCAGCGGCGGGTTGCGCGGGTATTCGCAGCGCCCTTCCAGCAGGGTCGCCTTGCAGCTGCCGCAAACGCCGGCGCGGCACGAATACGGCAACGCCACGCCCGCGCGCTGCGCCGCTTCCAGCACGGTTTCGCCGGGGGCCACCGGAAAGCGGCGGCCGGAAGATTTGAGGGTGACGATGGGCACTGGGTGCATTGTCGCGACGATCACAGCGGACAACAATGCGGGTTCGCTTTACAGGAATCAACGATGAGCCTCTGGAAACAATCCACCGACCTCGCCCGCCTCAACGGCTGGTGCGCCAACACCCTGATGGAGACGCTGGGCATCCGTATCACCGCGGTCGGCGACGACTGGCTGGCCGGCAGCATGCCGGTCGACCGGCGCACCCACCAGCCGTACGGCCTGCTGCACGGCGGCGCCTCGGTGGCACTGGCCGAGACGCTGGGCAGCACCGCGGCCATGCTTACGCTCGATCCCGAGAAGGAACGGGCGGTGGGCCTGGACATCAACGCCAACCACGTGCGCGGCGTGCGCGAGGGCAGCGTCACCGGCACCGCGAAGGCGCTGCACATCGGCCGCACCACCCAGGTGTGGGAGATCCGCATCGAGAGCGAGGAGGGCGCGCTGGTGTGCATCGCGCGCCTCACCATGGCGGTGATCCCGGCACGCGGCATGGGCGTGCGTTGATCGTGACGTTCCCGCGAGCACCCGCCCCTCACCTCAATCCTCTCCCCTGCGTGGGGAGAGGAGGCGAACGAAAGAGGCGCGGTACCCGATGACAGCCGGCACGCCGTACGCCAGCCTCACTCCCGACCTCGTGCTCGACGCGGTGGGCGCCTGCGGCTTGTGGCCGGATGGCCGTCTGCTCGCGCTGAACAGCTATGAGAACCGGGTGTGGCAGGTGGGCCTGGAACACGATGGATTGGAGCCGGCCGCGCCGGTGATCGCGAAGTTCTACCGGCCCGGCCGCTGGAGCGACGCGGCGATCATCGAGGAACACGCGTTCACGCAGGAACTGGCCGAGGCCGAACTGCCGGTGGTGGCGCCGCTGGCCTTCGGCGGCCGCACCCTGCTGCATCACGGCGGCTTCCGCTACGCGCTGACGCCGCGCCGCGGCGGCCGCGCGCCTGAGCTGGAGGCGACCGATCAACTGCAGTGGCTGGGCCGGCTGATCGCACGTCTGCATCTGGTCGGCGCGCGAGCGCCGTTCGCGCATCGCGGCCGGCTCGACCGCGACACGATGGTGCAGCAGCCGATGCATGCGGTGCTCGCCTCGTCGCTGCTGCCCGCCGCCCTGCAGGGGAACTACCGTGCCGCCGCGACGCGGCTGGATGCGGCGATCGCCGCACGCCTGGAAGCGGTCGGCCCGGTACGCCAGCTGCGCCTGCACGGCGACTGCCACCCCGGCAACCTGCTGTGGACCGATGCCGGCCCGCACTTCGTCGATTTCGACGACGCCCGCAGCGGCCCCGCCGTGCAGGACCTGTGGATGCTCGCCAACGACGAGCGCGCGATGGACGCCGTACTCGAGGGCTACCGCCAGTTCCGCCCGTTCGACCACGCCGAGCTGGCGCTGGTGCCGGCGCTGCGCGCGATGCGCCAGCTGCACTACGCCGGCTGGATCGCCGCGCGCTGGCACGACCCGGCGTTCCCCGCCGCGTTCCCGTTCGCCGCCGAATCGCGCTGGTGGGAACAGCACGTCGCCGACCTGCACGAGCTGGCCGACGGACTCGAATAGCTCCACAACCAGGTAGGAGCCCGCTTGCGGGCGATGCTCTGCTTTTGCGAATCCCGAATCCCGAATCCCGAATCCCAGCTCCAAGAGCCTCGCCCGCAAGCGGACTCCTACCGCGGCTCCTACCGCAAGAACTTCCTTCCGCGCACGCAAGCAGGCATGCTTGGACGGATACCCGCGAGCCGAGCATCCCATGAAGCGATCCAAGACCGCCGCCCTGCTGCTGATGAGCACGGCCCCGCTGTTGCTGACCGCCTGCGACCGCAGCGAAAGCGCGTCGCGCGAAGGCCTGTACACCTCGGTCGAGGCCTGCGTGGCGCAGACCAACGACCGCGATACCTGCCAGCAGGCGTTCGCCAAGGCACAGCGGGATGCGACCACCAATGCGCCGCGCTTCGCCAACCGCGAGGCGTGCGAGGCCAGCTACGGCAAGGAGCAGTGCGCCGAACGCAGCGATGGCGCCAACCATTCGTTCTTCGGCCCGCTGATGACCGGTTTCTTCCTGTCGCAGATGATGCGCAACGGCATGGCCGCGAACGGCTTCAACAGCGCGCCGGCGTTCCGCGACAGCAACGGCGGCTGGCAGCGCCCCGCCGCCGGCGCCGGTACGGGCGGCGTCTATCGCGGCGGGGCCGGCACCGCGATGGTGCCGGTCAACGCCACGCCGAACCGCGCGGTCACGGTCAGCCGTTCCGGCTTCGGCAGCTCCGGCAGCAGCCGCGGCATCGGCGGCTGATGCGCCGCGTCGCCACCGCCGCGCGCCCCGACTGGCGCGCGAAGGCCGCCGAGTGCGGCTTCGGCTTCCACACCATCGACGATGCGCCGTACTGGGACGAGTCGGCGTACTACGCCTTCACCCTGCGCGAAATCGAGGACGACCTCGAAGCGCCCAGCGAAGAACTGCACGCGATGGCGCTGGACATGGTCGAGCGCATCGTGGGCAGCGAGCGGCACATGCAGCAGTTGGCGATCCCCGAGCCGTACCGCGACTGGATCGCCGAGAGCTGGCGCAGGCGCGACCCCTACCTGTACGGCCGCCTGGACTTCGCCTACGACGGCACCGGCCCGGCCAAGCTCTACGAGCTGAACTACGACACACCCACCTCTCTGTTCGAGGCCGCGTTCTTCCAATGGCAATGGCTGGAGGACCAGCTCGCGCGCGGCCAGCTGCCGGCCGGCAGCGACCAGTTCAACTCCATCTACGAGTCGCTGGTGGAGGCGTTCGGCACCATTGCGCGCCGGATCGCGCGACCGTTCCACTTGGCCGCCGTGCGCGATTCGGCGGAAGACCAGGGCACCGTGGCCTACCTGCGTGATTGCGCGCTGCAGGCCGGCATCGACTGCGGGCTGCTGGCGATCGAGGACATCGGCATCTCCGCCGACGGCCGCTTCACCGACCTCGACGACCAGGTGATCGGCTGCCTGTTCAAGCTGTACCCGCTGGAGGATCTGTTCCGCGAGTCGTTCGGCGCGTACCTGCCGCGCGCCGGCCTGCAGCTGATCGAACCGCCGTGGAAGGCGCTGCTGAGCAACAAGGGCATCCTGCCGCTGCTGTGGGAAGCGCACCCGGGCCACCCGAACTTGCTGCCGGCGATGTTCGACGATGGCGGCGAGCTGCCGCGCGGCTGGGTGCGCAAGCCGCTGCACTCGCGCGAGGGCGCCAATATCGCAATGCGCCTGGACGATGGACGCCAACTCGCCACCGGCGGCCCCTACGACGGTCCATGCATCCGCCAGGTCTGCCACCCGCTGCCGACCTTCGACGGCCACCACCCGCTGCTCGGCAGTTGGGTAGTCGGCGACCGCGCCTGCGGCATCGGCATCCGCGAGGACAGCACGCTGATCACCCAGGACAGCGCGCGCTTCGTGCCGCACGCGATCGTCGAGGAAGCGCGCGGCGTGCTGATCGCCTGATACTAATTTGCGTTCAATGATATAGAAGTTATCCACTTGAAGCCGGTCAAAGACTGGGTTTGGTCGTGATCGACTTCCAGTGCGCGCAATCCGCCGGCTAGGGTCGTTTCGACGGCATCGAGGTTCTTGAAGACCTCGTTGCCGAAGTCTTGCTCGCGCAAGGCCTTCCAGAGATGCTCGGCTGGGTTGAGCTCGGGGCTATAGGGGGGAAGGAACACCAGGCGCATGGAGTCGGGAACGACCAGGGCGTTTGCCTGATGCCAGCCGGCTTGATCCATGACCATGAGAATGAACTCGCCAGGATGGCGACCGGCCACTTCGGCCAGGAACAGGGACATGGCCTCGGCATTGACCCACGGCAAGATGAGACTGTCGAGGACGCCGTCGTGAGGACTCACGGCGGCGAAGGCGTAGATGTATTGACGTTCCAGCCGCGCCCCCACGACAGGACGTGTCGGTGAGGGCGCCCAACATCGCCGTGGCGAGCCGAGCAGGCCAAACCGCCCCTCGTCCTGGAACATCAAGCGAACCGGGCGACCGCACCTAGCCTGACGCGCGACCTCGGCGCGAACGCAGCGCCGCAGTTTTTTTATATGCCGCTTGGGCCGAAACGTCTGCCTTCGGGTGGCGGGGCCGTGGAATCACCTTGCGCCAACCATGCCGCTCCAACAGGCGATAGATTGTCGACAGCGCCACCGGTTTGCCGACCCGTGCCGCATATGCCTGCCGGATGTCCAAGGCACGCAACATCCCACCCATCTCGGCCTGTCGCACAAACGGCTCCAGCAGTGCCTTCTCCTCTTCCTCGCTCAAGTACTGATGATGGCGGCCGCCACGCTCGTTCAGCGCGAAGATCGCCTCACCTTCCTTGGCCCAGCGCGAATGGATCGTATGGACGGTCGACGCCGACCATCCCAGGATCTGGGCAATCTCCTGCGCCGAGCTCCCCAGTGTGGCCCGTAGCAGCACGCACTGGATTCGCTGGTACTCGCGATGCGATCCGGCTTGCTTCAGTCGCTCCGCCAGTCGCTTCACCGTGGCCTTGTCGTTGCCGATCAGTGTCTTCACTTGCCATCTCCCTTCCAGGCGATGGCAAGAGTATATCTAGTTTATTGAACGCAAGTTGGTATGAGAGCCCGCGCGCCGACAGCTCCTGGCGCGGGGTTTCCGGAGACTTCGGACAGGCTCTAAGCTTGCGTCTTTTTCCGCACAAGGCCCCGCATGCGCACCGTCCTGTTCCGTCTGATCGGCGTCCTCGAAATCGCCGGCGGCTTCTACGGTGTGGCCGCGATGTTGCGCCGGTTGCTGCCGTTCGGTGCGCATGACAGCCTGGTCGCCCTGCTCGGCCTGGCGCTGTACGGCTTCGTGCTGGCCGCAGGCATCCAGCTGGTGGCCGGCAGCGAACACGGCGTGCGCATGTCGCGCTGGGCACAGCTGCTGCAGCTGCCGCTGATCGCTACGCCGCTCTTCAGCTACGGCCTGCACTGCGGCGCCTTCGTCAACGTGTTCGCCACCCTGCAGGCCGCGCCGCGGCTGGACCTGGACTGGCACTTCGGCACGCAGGGTTTCGTGCTCGCCGCGGCCGGCCCGGCGGTGTCGCGCCTCGGCATCAACCTGCTGGCGCTGCTCTCCTGGCTGGTGCTGCGCCTGCGCTGACGCTCCTGCTCCCTCCCCTGCGACGCAGGGGAGGGCCGGGGTGGGGTGCCTTTGATCTTCCCTGCCAGCCCGAGCAACCCCTCCCAGCCTCCCCTGCAGGCAGGGGAGGAACCCGGGCAGCGGTTATCATGCGCGGATGAATACGCCCGCCGCGCTCCCCGTCATCCGCCTGAAGTCCGACCGCGCTCCCGGCCACCCGTGGGTGTGGTCGGCGCAGCTGCACAAGCCGGAGGCGGAGCTGCCGCCGGGCAGCGTGGTCGAGGTGCACGACGCGAAAGGCCGCTTCGTGGGTCGCGCGCTCTGGAACGGCCACGCGCGCATCGCGTTGCGCCTGCTCGACACGCATGCGGATGCGGTGATCGACGCTGACTGGATCGCCGCGCGGATCGCCCGCGCAGTGCAGCTGCGCCGCGACTGGCTGCAGCTCGATGCCGTCAGCGACGCCTGGCGCGTGGTGCACAGCGAGGGCGACGGACTCTCCGGGCTGATCGTGGACCGCTACGCCGACGTCCTCGTCATCGAATACTTCGCTGCCGGCATGTGGCGTTTCCGCGAGGCGATTCACACCGCCTTGCTCACGCATTTCCCCGGCGCGCAGCTGTACTGGTTTGCCGAGTCGCACGTGCAGAAGCAGGAGTCGTTCGACTGCCGCAGCCCCGAGGTGCCGGCGCCATTCGAGGTGCACGAACATGGGCTGCGCTTCCACGCCGCGCCGGGCCTGGGCCACAAGACCGGCTTCTTCGCCGACCAGCGCGACAACCGCAAGCGCTTCGCGGAACTGGCGAAAGACCGTCGCGTGCTCGACCTGTGCTGCAATGCCGGCGGCTTCGCCGTGCACGCGATGGCGGCCGGCGCGCGCGAGGCGGTCGGCGTGGATCTGGATGCGAGCATCCTGGAAGTAGCCCGCGCTAACGCCGCCGCCAACAACGTCGCGGCGACGTTCGAGCAGGCCGACATCTTCGACTGGGTGCGCGCCGCGGTGACGCGCGGCGAGCGCTACGACGCGGTGGTGCTCGACCCGGCCAAGCTCACCCGCGACCGCAGCAAGGTGATGGACGCGCTGAAGAAATACTTCGCGATGAACCGCATGGTGCTGGACATCATCCCGCCTGGCGGCCTGCTGCTGACCTGCTCGTGCACCGGCCTGGTCGGCGAGGCCGAGTTCCTGGAGATGCTGCGCCGGGTGGCGCTCAACGCCGGCCGCGAGATCCAGGTGCTGGAAGTGCGCGGCCCCGGCGCCGACCACCCGTTCCGCACCGACGTGCCGGAAGGCCGCTACCTGAAGGCGGCGTTCTGCCGGGTGGAGTGAGGTAGCGCGACCGGGGTAGGTTGGGGTGAGCGCAGCGAACCCCAACATGCTCGCGCCGTGACGTTGGGGGTCGCTGCGCTCACCCCAACCTACGCGGCTGCGAAAACCAAAGCCGGCGGGCCGTGCCCGCCCTACGCGGCTGCAGGTGGGGCAAAACCGCCGTTTTTTTTGTAGGAACGCGCCTGCGCGCGATACTCTTTCGCTACCTGACGAAGAGCATCGCGCACAGGGTGCGCTCCTACAGCAACGTGGTGTGGGTCAGGGTTTTTGCGGCAGCCGCCCGCGCAGCGAAGCGGCGTCGAACGGGCCGGCCTGCGCGACCAGCTCGCGCGCGGCACCCACCTGGTCCCACGTGTTCCACAGCAACACGCCGCGCACGCGGCCACCGTCCAGGTAATACACCACGCCCTCGCGGTTCGGCTCGCGCCAGTCCTCGACCACCTCAAGGCGCGTGTCGAGCAGGCCGACCGCCTCGTAGCCGAGGTCGAACAGGTCCGAATAGAAGAACGGCAATACGGTATATTCCCCGGCCACGCCGGCCATCGCGCGGCCGGCATGGCGGCCCATGCTGACCGCCGCGTCCTCGTGCTCCACGCGCAGGCGCCGGCCCAACGCCGGATTGTGGAAATTGGCCACGTCGCCGGCGGCCCAGATGTCCGCATCGCTGCTGCGCAGCTGCGCGTCGACCACGATGCCGTTGTCGACGGCTAGCCCGGCCTGTTCGGCCAGCGCGGTGTTCGGCGTCACGCCGAGGCCGGCCACCGCCGCCTCCACGCGCAGCAGGCTGCCGTCGGACAGCGTCAGCTCGACGCCACCATCGGTGGGGTTGCTGCCCTCCACGCGCACGCCGCTGCGCACGTCCACGCCGCGATCGCGGTAGTACGCGTCGAGATAGCGCGCCAGGCCCTCGGGATAGCGCCCCGCGCCGATCGTCCCGCCGGGAAACAGCAGGCTCACCTTGCAGCCGAGGGCGCACAGCGATGCGGCCAGTTCGCAGCCGATGAAGCCGCCGCCGATCACCGCGATGAAGGCGCCAGGCTTGGCGTAGCGCCGCAAGGCCTGGTAATCGTCCAGCGTGCGGAAATGGATGATCCGCTCGCCGCCCTCGAACGGCAGCCGGCGCGGGGTGGCGCCAGTGGCCAGCAGCAGGCGGCGGTAGCGGTAGCTGTCGCCGTGGTCGTCGCGCGCGGTACGCGCGACCCGGTCCAGCGACTCGATGCGCCGCCCCATATGCAGCACAGCGCCGCTGGCCGCGGTAGCCAGGTCGATGTCGGCCACCGACTTGTCGCCCTTCCACAGCGACTTGGACAACGGCGGACGCTGGTACGGCGCCTGCGCCTCGGCGCCGACCATGCCGACGTTCGCCGCGGCATCGACCTCGCGGATCGCCTTGGCAGCCGCATCGGCGGTCATGCCGCCGCCGATGATCAGGTAATCGTGGATGTGTTCCATGTCTGTCTCCCGGGCCGATGGATCGACCCATGATGCACCGCTGCAGCAATGGTGACGTGAAATGGGCACAGCCGGTGAGACGGCTGGACGTACACTGGATGCATCGACCCGGGAAAACGTTCCACCCTTCGCATCGAGCCGGTGCGGGCGATCCTCCCGTATCGCTTGCGCCAGTTCAGGCAAGCTCGGCACCGGCGACGCAGCGGCTGATACGCCAGCGCGTAAACTGGCAGCTTGCCATCCACGGAACACGTCATGTCTGCCACCGAACTGCTGCTGACCGCTCTTGTCGCTGTCGTACTCGTGGTCATCGCCCTGCAGGTAACCGTGCTGGTGCGCGGGCGCGATGCCGAAAAGACGCGCAGCGACGCCGAGAGCAGGTTGCGCGAAACCTCGTCGCAACTGGCGTACGCGCAGGCCCAAGCGGAGCGGGCCGTGACCATGGAGCGTGAACTCAGGGCCGCGCAGGAGGATCTTTCGGCAAGACGCGCCGAACTGGCCAGCATGTCCAGCCAGCACGGCGCGGCCGCACGCAGCCTGGCGGCAGCCAATGAGCAGATCGCCTTGTTGACTGCCACCAGCAGGGCCTTTGCCGAGGAGAAAAGCGCCCTCCTCGAATCGCAGGCGCGGCTCGAACAGGAAGTGAAATCCGCTCGGCAGCGCGAAATCGATACAAGCAAGCTGCTGACCGACGCGAAGGAAGAGATGGCCAAGGAGTTCAAGCTGATGGCCAGCACGCTGCTGGAGGAAAAGGGTGCCCGGCTCAACGAGCAGCAGAAGGCCACGCTGTCCAACCTGCTTGGCCCCTTCAGCAAGACGCTCGACGACTTCAAGGGCAAGGTGGAGGCGACCCGCGAGGCTGACCTTACCGCGCGCGAGGGGTTGATCGCGCAGATCCGCCACCTCACCGAGTTGAACCAGGACATCGGCGCAAAAGCGCAGTCACTGACCAATGCGCTGCGAGGCGAGAGCAAGACGCGAGGCATGTGGGGCGAAGCGGTGTTGCAGCGCATCCTCGAACTAGCCGGACTACGCGAGGGAATCGAGTTCCGCACGCAGGCAAGCCATCACACCGAGGAGGTCGACGGCCGGCTCATTCCCGATGTGGTGCTCGACCTTCCGCGGGAACGCGCCATCGTCATCGACGCAAAAGTGTCGCTGATCGCCTACGAACGCTTCGTCTCCTCGGCCGACGACGACGCGCGGGCCATGGCGCTGGATGATCATTCCGCATCGATCAAACGGCACATCAAGGATCTGTCCAGCAAGAATTATCCCTCGCTGTACAACCTCAAGAGCGTGGACTTCACGCTGCTCTTCGTACCGATCGAAAGCGCGCTGATGGCGGCGAGCGAAGCCGATCCGGGCCTGGCGCAATACGCGCTGGAGCGCCACGTGGCACTGGTGTCACCGAATACACTGTTCACGGTACTGCGTACCATCGAGTACATCTGGCGTGTCGACAAGACCACGCGCAGCATGGAGGAAATCGTCAAGCGTGGTGGCCTGATGTATGACGCCGCGGTGCGCTTCAGCGAGCACGTCGTTTCCATTGGCGATGCACTCGCCAAAGCGACGGTGGCGACGCAGGCGGCGGAAAAGGCCCTGGTCAATCCAAGAAGCGGCCTGGTTCGACAGGCCGAACAACTGCGTGACCTCGGCATCAAGCCCAAGCGGTCGATGCCGAAAAAGCTGTCATCCGCAGGCGACGATTTGGAACCCGTGGAAAATTCTTCCGAAAGTGGAATCGACAGTACCGACCTCACCCGCGAAGACGATGCCTGAGCGGGATACCGCGATCCGATGCGCGCACCTGGCGCGAACGCTAAACTGCACCATCCGCACGCCAGAGGTATCTGCATGAGCAACCAGCCCCCGAACGATGTCAGCCAGGAGCAGGCCGAGGAGGCCGTGCGCACGCTGCTGCGCTGGGCCGGCGACGATCCCGCTCGCGAGGGCCTGCTGGACACGCCCAAGCGGGTGGTGAAGGCGTACCGCGACTGGTTCTCCGGCTACGAGTCCGACCCGGGCGACTACCTGCGCCGCACCTTCAGCGAGGTGGACGGCTACGACGAGATGGTGGTGCTGCGCGACATCCAGTTCGAGAGCCACTGCGAGCACCACATGGCGCCGATCATCGGCCGTGCCCACGTCGGCTACCTGCCGACCAACCGGGTGGTCGGCATCAGCAAGCTGGCGCGCGTGGTGGACGGCTTCGCGCGCCGCTTCCAGGTGCAGGAGACGCTCACCGCGCAGATCGCCCAGTGCATCCAGGAGACCCTGCAGCCGGCCGGCGTGGCGGTGGTGGTCGACGCCAGCCACGAATGCATGACCACCCGCGGCGTGCACAAGCGCGGCGTGTCGATGGTGACCAGCCAGATGCTCGGCACCTTCCGCGAGGACGCGCGCACCCGCGCCGAGTTCCTGCAGTTCATCGGCATCCACGGCGGCCACCGCTGAACGTGCGGCTGGCTGCCGCGCTGGCACTGCTGGCGGCGGCGACCGCGCTGGCGCAGGACACGCGTTCGGAGTACCTGCAGGCGTTCGACCGCGACGGCGACGGCCGGGTCAGCGAGGCCGAGTACCTGGCGTACATGGGCCGCGGCTTCCAGGCGATGGACCGCAACGGCGACGGCATCCTCGAAACCGACGAATTGCCCGGTGGCCGCGGCCAGCCGATCACGCTCACGGAATACCAGGACAACCTGCGCCGGCAGTTCCACAAGCTCGACCGCAACCACGATGGCTACCTCGACGCGAAGGAACTGACCGCGCCACCGCGCTGAAGCCGATCTCCATGCAGGAGCCCGCTGGCGGGCGATGCTCTTGCTTTTGCGAATCCCGAATCCCGAATCCCGGTCCCAAGAGCATCGCCCGCCAGCGGGCTCCTACGATTTCAAGAGACTCAGGCCGAGATCGCCAGCTTCTCCGAACGGTACAGCTGGGCGGTCGCCAGCAGCGCGATCAGCGCCGCCGCCAGACTGCCGGCCAGACACAGGCCGATCTGCGCGGCGCTGACGCCGTCGCCGCGCAGCAGCTGCATGATGCCGAGGTTCTGGCCCAAGAGCGGCACCGCGTACATCCACGCCTGCGCCTTGATCGGCATGAACGACAGCAGCAGGCTGGGAATGATCGGCACCAGCATCAACAGCGAGATGTAGGTCTGCGCCTCGCGGTAACTCTTGGCGAACGCCGCCACCATCGACTGCAGCGCGGCCAGCAGCAGCACCAGCGGCAGCATCAGCAGCAGCGCGTACGTCGCGAAGTGCAGGCCCAGGTCCAGCTCCATGCCGATCTTCTCCGCCGGAATGAACTGCCCCACCACGGCGAACGCCAGCAGGGTGATCAGCAGGCTGGCGGTGGAGAACGCGCAGATCGCCGCCAGCTTGCCGCACAGGATCTTCCAGCGCGCCACCGGGTTGGCGAACAACGGCTCCAGCGATTGCCGCTCGCGCTCGCCGGCGGTGAGGTCGATCGCCAGGTACATGCCGCCCATGAAGATGGTGATCACGAAGAAATACGGCAGCATCGCGAACATCAGCACGGCGCGCGACTGCGGCGTGGCCTGGTCGCGCCTGGCCACCTGCAGCGGCCACGCGGTGCTTGGTGACAGCCCGCGCGCCACCAGCCGCATCGCGCCCTGCTGGCGCGCGTAGCCTTCCACCAGCTGGGTGACCCGCTCCACCGAGCTGTTCGCGTCGCGCTGCGAGGAGTCGTAGAACAGCTCCACCTGCACCGGCTCGCCCTGGCGCCAGGCCTTGCCGTAGCCGGGGGCGACGCGCAGCACCACGTCGGCGTCCTGCTTGCGCACCGCCGGCGCGGGGTCGGCCACCGGCGCGGCGGCCAGCACGCCGCCCGCCTTCAGTGCGTTCATCAGGTTCGGTGCGTACTCGGCGCCGATCACCGGCACCGGCAGCGGCTGCTCCGCCTTGTCCAGCTCGCGGTTCAAGGTGAGGTTGATCAGCATCACGAACAGCAGCGGGCCCAGCAGCGGGCCGGTGAGGAAGGCGCTCATCAAGGTGCGGCGATCGCGCAGGTTTTCCTTCACCTCTTTCAGGAACACGGTGAGGAAGGCGCTGCTGGGCCGGGTTTTCGATGGGGTCGTGCTCATGCCGCCAGTCCCTCATCGGTGCCGATGATCTTCACGAAGGCGTCCTCCAGGTTGGATTCGCCGGTCTGCGCGCGCAGCGCGTCGGGCGATTCGTCGGCTACCACGCGGCCGTGCGCGATCACCACGATGCGGTCGCACAGCGCGGCGACCTCCTGCATGATGTGGCTGGAGAACAGCACGCAGCGGCCCTCGTCCTTCAGCCGCCGCATGAACTGGCGCAGCGCGCGGGTGGCCATCACGTCGAGGCCGTTGGTCGGCTCGTCGAGGATCACGTTGCGCGGGTCGTGTACCAGCGCACGGGCGATCGCGGTCTTCACCCGCTGGCCCTGCGAGAAACCCTCGGTGCGGCGGTCGGCGATGTCGACCATCTCCAGCGCCTTCACCAGCGCCTCGCGCCGGCTAGCCAGCAGATCCTCCGGCAGGCCGTGCAGGCGGCCGAAGTAGTCGATGTTCTCGCGCGCGGTCAGTCGCTTGTACAGGCCACGCGCATCCGGCAGCACACCGAGCTGGCGGCGCACGCCGAGCGGGTCGGCCGCCGCGTCGATGCCGTCCACCAGCACCTGGCCGCGATCGGGCGTCATCAGCGTGTAGAGCATGCGCAAGGTGGTCGTCTTGCCCGCGCCGTTGGGACCGAGCAGGCCGGTGATCTCGCCGTCGCGGGCGGTGAAGCTGACGCCGTCGACGGCTTTCACCGCGCCGAACGCCTTGTGCAAATCCCTTACCTCGATCATGGCGCGGCTCCTTAAGGGGTTGAACCGTTGAAGTCGATGAAGATCGGCGTGGGCTGCAGGCGGTCCAGGCAGCTCGCGTCCAGCGTCTTCGGCTCGGGCTGCTCGACGAAATGCTGGATCAGCTGCGGCGTGCAGCCGGTCGCCATCACGCTGTGCGCCTGGCCCTTGAGCACTAGCACGCGCGCGTTGGGCAGGCCCTTCGCCACCTCGTCGGCGTAGCGCGGCGGGGTCACCGGGTCATACTGCCCGGCCAGCAGCAGCACCGGCTTGGCCGTCTTCAGCGGAGCGTGAAAATCGACCGGGCGCGTGCCCTTGGGCCAGACCGAGCAGACCGCCTTCAGCGCATCGACCATGCGCGTGCCCAGCATGGTCTGCGCGTCCTGCGGGCGCGCCGTGAGCAGGTCCGCATCCTCGGCGCAGATCACCGAATACTGCATGCCGCTGCCCATCAGCTCGGACAGCTCGCCGGAAAGCAGTTTGGCCTGGCCGAGCAACGGGCCGACGTCGCCGCGTGCGGCGGCGTCGATCGACAGCGGCAGCAGCGCGGCGGTGGCCGGCGTATAGGCGAACATGCGCACCACGCTGGCCAGCGCATCCTCGTCCAGCATCCGCTTCACCGTCTGGTAGTTCTGCGGGTCGCGGAAGCTGACCTGGTGCGGGTTGGCGCGCAGCGCGTCGCGCAACTGGTACAGGGTCTGGTCCGGGTCGCCGAACTTCGCCTTGCACGCCGGCTCCGCAGTGCAGCGGACGAATTGCGCCTTCAGCGCGTCGTCCAGGTTGCGCGCGAAATCCTCGCCCAGCGCCAGTTCGTTCGGCACCGCGCTGTCCAGCACCACGCTGCGCACCGCATCCGGGAAGCGCCGCAGGTACTGCTGCGCCATCCGCGTGCCGTAGGACACACCGACCAGGTCGAGCGGCGGTGCGCCGAGCGCCTTGCGCACGTCCTCCAGATCCTGCGCCGCGATGGTGGTGGTGTAGTAGCGCGGATCGGCGTGACCGGCCAGCTGCTTCAGGCACGCGGCGGCGGCCGCGCGCAGCTTGTCGGCATCGAACGTGCTGTCGTCCGCCGGAGTGGTGGCCTCGGCGGTTGCCTTGCAGTCGAGCGCATTCGAGCCGCCGGTGCCGCGCTGGTCCAGCAGCAGCACGTGACGATGCGCCAGCAGCGGCTTCAGCACCGACGCCACGGTGCCGGCCGAATCGGTCGCCGCCTGGCCGGGGCCACCGGCGAGGAAGGCCAGCATGTCCGGGCTGGCCACCTGCGCACGCGAGCGCAGCACGGCCAGCTTCAGCTTGATCGTGCGGATGTGCGGATCGTCGCGGTTCTCCGGCACCGGAAAATCGGCACACCACGCCGCCGTGCTGAGCCCGCTATTCGGCTGCGCCAGCTCGCAGGCGGACAGGGTGACGGCGCCGAGCTTCCATGTCGCCGGTTTGGCCGGAGCCACTTTCACGGCAGGCGCTGGTGAGGCGATGGCCGCGGGCGGCAGGCCCTTGTCCTGCCCGCGGCGATGGCCGCTGTGGTTGGCGGCAAAGATCGCCACCGCGATGGCGACCACCGCCCCCATGCGTGCTCCGGACTTCTTGTTCACGTGCTGCTCCCTGGATCGAAAATCGATTCAATTGGACGGCCAAACAGTTTCGCAAGCTTGAACGCCAGTGGCAGGCTGGGGTCGTAGCGGCCGGTCTCGATCGCATTGACGGTCTGCCGCGACACGTCCAGCCGCTTGGCCAGGTCGGCCTGCGACCAGCCATGTTCGCCGCGCAGTTCGCGCACGTGGTTATGCATGGCGGCGGTAGCGCCGGGCGACCACCAGCTTGGCCAGGCCGAACGTCGCGAACAGGCACGGCATCACCCAGATCGCCACCGTTCCGCCGCGCACCTGCCAGCCCACATCTGCCAACAGCAGCAGGCCGAAGCTGAAAAAGCCGAAGCCGGTCGCCATGGCAGCTATCGCAAACGATTCCAGGTCGATGCGCCGCTCCAGTTCGTCCTGATCGCGCACCACCCGCACCATCGCGCGGATCGCCAGCACGATCGGCAGCAGCGGCAGCAACGCCAGCCCCACTCGCCAGGGCAGGCTGGCAAGCTTCGGCAGCAGCAGCCCCGACAGCACGATCAGCACCACATAGGCCAGCATGGCCGGGAAGAACTCGCGCAGATAGCGTTTATGGACGGCGCGCATCGGAAGCTCCAGTAGTGGTGATGGACAGCGACTCAGGCGTCATGGGATGGCACGGTCGAGGAGCGACGGCGACGCCAACGCAGGATGCCCTGCACCAGCACGAACAGCACCGCCGCGGCCGCCATACCCACGAATATCCCGTGGTCGAAGCCGTCCCGGCGACGCCAGGCGAGCCACCCCACCAGGGCGGTCAGCCCGGCAACCAGCAGCAGGCGCCAGCGCAGCGGTATGCCGGCGTCATCGCCGGCGCAGCTCGCCTCGCTGCCGTAATGGCGCGCTAGCAGCGCCAGCGCGACCTTGAACGGCGCACTGGCCGTGCCGCGCACCAGCGGCCACGCCACTGGCAGCACGGCGACATACAGCACCATCGCCAGCGCCACCCGGCGCCGGTAACGCCTTTCCGTAAAACGCGGCATACCCCATCCCCTCCTGCGTTTCGCCTGGCGGCCGACGCCGTACACACCTGGCACCCCGCCGGTCATGTCAAGCAACCTTGACAAGTGCAGGATAGGCAGGCTTCCCGAGCCAGGTCAAGGTCACTTTACAGAAGGGTTTTCAAATTCCCGGTTCAAGGTCGCCACGCATAAAAATGGCATGATGACGGCGCGATGAATAAGTGACATAGTTCGCAGTTTGAAGTGCCGATTTTTGTCAGGGAAAGCTGACAAATTATGCGAAAAGCCTTGCCCAGCTTCAAATACGCCACTCCGGCGAGCGGCTTGGCTGGTTTGAGTAACCGTTTACGTGCAGATTCTGGCACACCGCTTGCTTTGAGCAGTCAGCCGCCTTAGAAGCCAAGGCCGGCATTCGATGTCCGGGGGGACTCCCGAAACCGCAACACACGTCGGACGGATCTCCAGCCAGCTGGTCCGGCGCTACCCGCTGCCGCCCATGCAGAACCATCACCCGTACGCACTTACAGGAACGATCGACCCATGAACAAGACCCTGCTTTGCACCGCCCTGGTTGCCGCCGTCGCCGCCACCGCCCTTGCTCCGACTGCCCAGGCGGCCAGCAGCGGCACCATCAATTTCACCGGCAAGGTGTTGGCCGACACCTGCGTCATCCAGATCAACAACAGCACGAGCAACGTGGTCGCCCTGCCGACCGTCATGACCGCCGCGTTTGGTGCGGCCGCGGGCAACGTGGCCGGCGCCACCAACTTCACCGTCGACCTGAGCAACTGCGACACGAATACCGCGAACGCCAACATGGCGTTCACCGCCGGCCCCAGCATCGACACCACCAGCGGCAACCTGAAGAACGCCACCGCCGGTGGCTCGAACGTGCAGATCCAGCTGCTGAACAGCACCAGCGCGGTCATCAACACGTCGACCCAGGCCAACGCCCCGGTCATCGCGGTCAGGGGCGGCACCGGCTTCACCACGCTCACGGCTCAGTACGTCTCGACCGCCACGGCCACCACGGCGGGCCTGGTCACCTCGTCGGTCGGTTTCACGCTGACCTATCTGTAAGCAGGCATTGACGCGCTGCAGCCAGGGGGGACGTGGCTGCAGCGCTCCTGCTGTCGATCGCCGCGATGCATTGATCCGCACGGACACCCTGATGAAAAGCCTGCTCTGCGCCCTCGGTGCAGCCTTGCTGGTGCTTGGCGCCAGCACCGGCTCCGCCCACGCCAGCGTGGTGATTGCCGGTACGCGCGTGGTGTTTCCGGCGGCCAACGGCGAGGTCACCGTGCGCCTGAGCAATGCCGGCAACCAGCCGGCCCTGATCGAGGCGTGGATCGACGGCGGCAATCCCGATTCCACCCCCGACAGCGCCAAGGTGCCGTTCCTGATCACGCCGCCGCTGGCGCGCATGAACGCGGGCAAGGGCCAGAGCCTGCGCATCGTCTACACCGGCCAGCCGCTGCCCACCGATCGCGAGTCGCTGTTCTGGCTGAACGTGCTGGAGATTCCGCCCAAGCCCACGGCGAAGCCGGGCGAAGAGCAGAACACGCTGCAGTTCGCCGTGCGTTCGCGGCTCAAGCTCTTTTTCCGCCCGGCCAACCTGGCCGGCGAGCCTGCCACCGCGGCCCAACAGATCACCTGGGGCGTGGTCACGGACGGCAATGGCTACGCACTGGAGGCCCGCAACCCCACGCCGTACCACATCACTTTCAGCAAGCTGTCGCTGAGTGTCGGCGGCGCGACGTATGCGCCGGCCAACGGCATGGTGGCGCCACGGTCGTCGCTGCGCCTGCCGGTCAAGCGGCTGGACCGCGCGCCGGCGGCGGGCAGCACGGTCGACTACACCGTCATCAATGACTTCGGTGCCGCCGCGTCCTACCAGGGCACCATCACGCCGTGAGCCGGCCGCGCGCCAGCGCCCCGGTGGCGGCCCGCCGCCAGCTGCTGTCCACGCTGATCGGCCTGGCCTTGTGCGGCTGGGGTAGCCACGCCGTGGCCGCAACGACTGCCGCCGGCCCGAACGCCGACGCCAGCACACCGGCCGTCGACGCCATGGACGCCAGCTTCGACCGCAGCATGCTTTCCGGTGCGGGGCAGAACACCACCGACCTGTCCCGCTTCGAGCGCGGCAACTTCGTGCCAGCCGGCACCTACAGCGTCGACCTCTACCTCAACGACCGTCCGGTCGGCCGCAGCGACGTGCGTTTCGCCGCGGCATCGGCTGATGCCAGCGCCACCCCCTGCGTGACCCGGCCCTTGCTCGACAAGCTGGGGCTGCACCCGGCCGACCTGTCGGCCCGCACCAGCGCCGGGCTGACCGACAACAAGGTCTGCGTCGACATGGCCAGCGTGATTCCCGGCGCCAGCATGGCGTTCGAGATGTCCGACCTGCGCCTGGACACCAGCGTGCCGCAGGCCTACCTGGGGCAGCAGGCACGCGGCTACGTCGACCCGAAGTACTGGGACTCCGGTGTCAACGCCGGCCTGCTCAACTACAACTTCAACAGCTACCGCACCAGCAGCCACGGGCTGTCGCAAACCTCGTCGTACCTCGGCTTGAACGCCGGCCTGAACCTGGGCCGCTGGCACCTGCGCCACAACTCCTCGCTGAGCTGGCAATTCGGCGGTGGCGCGCGTTCCGGCCACCACTGGCAGAACATCGCCACCTACGCGCAACGCGACCTGCCGCAACTGCACGCGCAGCTGACCCTGGGCGATGCCTGGACCAGCGGCGAGATCTTCGACAGCATCGGCCTGCGCGGCGTGCAGATCGCCACCGACGACCGCATGCTGCCGCAGTCGCAGCGCGGCTACGCGCCGACCGTGCGCGGCATCGCCGACAGCAACGCCAGGGTGACCGTGCGCCAGAACGGCATGCTGATCTACCAGACCACGGTGGCGCCCGGTCCGTTCGTCATCGACGACCTCTACGCCACCGGCTACGGCGGCGACATCGAGGTCAGCGTGACCGAGGCGAATGGCCGCGTACACACGTTCTCGGTGCCGTACGCCTCGGTGCCGCAGCTGCTGCGCCCGGGCGTCACCCGCTTCAGCGTGGCCGCCGGCCAGCTGCGCAACGCGACGATCGAGCACCAGCCGAACCTGGTGCAGGCGACCCTGCAGCGCGGCTTCTCCAACCTGCTGACCGGCTATGCCGGCGCGGCGGCTTCGCCCGGCTACGGCGCGCTGCTGCTGGGCGGCGCGCTGAACACGCGCTACGGCGCGCTGGCCATGGACATCACCAGCGCGCGCACGCGCATTCCGGGGCTGGACACGCTGTCCGGCCGCAGCGTGCGCCTCAGCTACAGCAAGATACTGGCGCAGACCGGCACCTCGCTGACCGTGGCCGCCTACCGCTATTCGACCAGCGGCTTCCTCGCCCTCGGCGATGCCGCGCGCGCGCGCGACTATGCGCGCCGCGGCCTGCCGGTCTTCGCCAGCGGCCCGGCCCGGCCGCTGACGATCAACGGCATGCCGGTTTCCGACCTGCTCACCCCGGCGCAGCAGGCCGCGCTGGCCGGCGTCGACTACCGCGACTATCTGGTGCCGAACGGCGTCGACCGCCAGCGCAACAGCTTCAGCCTCACCCTCAGCCAGCGGCTGGGCAGCCGCGGCGGCTCGCTCTATGTCAACGGCTCGGTGCGTGACTACTGGAACCGCGGCGGCACCGATACCCAGTTCCAGCTCGGCTACGACAACTCGATCGGCCGAGTGAACTACAACCTCTCGGCCGGCCGCGAACGCGACCTGTTCGGGCGCAGCGACAACCGCTACATGGTCAACCTCACGATCCCGCTGGGCAACGGTTCGCACAGCCCCATTTTCACCGGCAGCCTCAGCCGCGACGGCAACGGCGGCATGCAGGAACAGGCCACGCTCGGCGGCAACGCCGGGGCCGACGACCGCTTCTACTACGGCGCCACCGCCACCCACGACAGCGGCCCCAGCGCCACCGGCAGCACCGCCAGCGTCAACGCCGGCTACCGCGGCAGCCATGCGCAGCTCAACGCCAACTTCGGCGCGGGCAGCGGCTATTCCCAGGCATCACTGAACGTGGCGGGCGGCATCGTCGCGCACCCAGGCGGGGTCACCTTCGGCCAGCCGCTGGGCGACACCGTGGCGATCGTGCAGGTGCCCGACGCCGAGGGTGCGCGCGTCGGCAATGCGACCGGCGTGCGCATCGACCACACCGGCTACGCGCTGGTGCCCTACCTCAGCCCCTACGTGCTCGACACGATCGAGATCGACCCCGCCGGCCTGCCGCTGGACGTGCAGCTGGACAACACCAGCACCCAGGTGGCGCCGCGCGCCGGCGCCGTGGTGATGGTGAAGTTCAAGAGCCAGAGCGGCCGCTTCATGCTGGTCCGGGCGCACCAGGCCGACGGCACGCTGCTGCCGTTCGGCGCGGAAGTGGAAGACGGACAGGACCAGGTCATCGGCATCGTCGGCCAGGCCGGACACATCATGATGCGGGCCAGCCGGGAAGCCGGCCGCGCCACCGTGACCTGGCAGGACGCAGGCCACGAGCGCCGTTGCAGCTTCACCTACCACGTCCCCGCCGCCCGCGGCGAGGGGGTCGGGCGCTATGCCGTGCAGGACGCCGTCTGCAGCGAGTCGCCCGCCACCGGTCCGGCCGCCGCTTTCGAGAGCACGCCGCCATGAGCATCCATCCACCGCGCCAGCGGACACCAACCATGGGCCTGGCCCGCGGCGGGCTGCTGCTGCTCATCGCGTTGCTTGCAATCATGCCCGGCCGCGGCTGGGCCAAATGCTATTTCGATCCGGGCAACTCGCAGGGGACCTACTCGGTGGCGCTGCCCGCGACTATCGTCAACGATCCGGCCACCCCGGTCGGCAGCGTGCTGTACACGTCGTATCCCACGCCGATCAACCAGCCGGTTTCCTTCACCTGCGACAGCAAGGGCGGCAACGACCGCTGGGGCCTGGTGAACAAAGCCGGCAGCACCCCCGCGACGACAGACAACCTGTTCCCGATCGGCACTACCGGCATGGGCTACCGGGTACTGCAGCGCGGCAGCTATATCTACCCGTACGACTACTTCAACCTGGGAAACGGCGCCTGGTACGAGAACGATGCCGTCACCATCGAGCTGGTGAAGACCGGCACGATTGCCAACGGCACCACGCTGCAGGGTCCGCTGGCCAGCTTCAAGGCGGGCACACCGGGCAACTTCATCTACGACGCGATGATCAACCTGGCCAACAGCCTGACCTTCACCGCGCCCGCCTGCCAGGTCAGCACCAGCAACATCACCGTGGCGCTGCCCACGGTCACCAGTCAGGCCTTCAGCGGTGTCGGTTCGGTCGCCGGCACGACGCCGTTCTCGATCGGGCTGACCTGTTCCAGCGGCGCCACCGTGCGCATCACGCTGGACACGGCCACGCCGGTCGCCGGCAAACCAGGCGTGATCGCGCCGTCGAGCGGCAGCACCGGCGGCGTCGGCGTGCAGGTACTGGATTCGTCGGGGGTGACACCGGTGTCATTCGGCGTGGCCCAGACCATTGGCGCCACGCCGAACGGTACGCTCACGGTGAACTATTTCACCCGCTACTACCAGACCGGGAGCACGATAAGCGCCGGCCTGCTTGGCGCCACGGCGACGTTCACGCTCTCCTACCAGTAATTTCGGACGCGTCACCAGGGCTCGCGCGGCAGGCATCCGCGCCTACGCGGCGTCGCTCGGTTCAATCGTAGGTGTGCACGACCAGCTTCGCCGCGGCGGCGCCGTCGGCATTGCGCCGGGCGTAGCTGACGAAATAATCCAGCAAACGATCGTGGCCGCGGTTGGCCGCAGTCAGGTCGATCACCTCGCGCGTGTAGCTGCGGCCGGCATCGGTGGCGGTGCGGCCGCAAGCCAGATGCTGCGCCGCCGGGCTGCCGGCTTCCTGCGCGATGGAACCGGCTTCGGCGACGACACACGTCGGCTCGACCACCGCACCGGAAAACACGACGCGACCGCTCGCCGCCCAGACGTTCGACGCGCCCACGAGCATGGCCAGACCTGCCAATGCAAAGCCAAGCGGACCGCTCATACCGCTCACCTCGTCGAGATACCGCTCCCTTGAACATGGAGCCTCTCAGCGGGCTATCGACCCCAGTCCGTCCGACCTTGATCGATTCCGGCGCACCCATTGCCGGAAATGTGATGGCGATCACATTGACCGAGCGAACCGTGACCCTGACGCGACTGGTCCGTCACTCCGCCACGGTCATTTAGCCTTGGGCAAGTGAAACGGCCGTGACGCGTCGGTGAACGGTAACCCCGCCGGGCGTCACAGCCGGGCGCCTCGCCGCGGCCGTGTTCAGCGCGACGAGATGTATTTCTCGCGGCGGATCTGCGCCACCGGCAGGCCGAAATCCTTCAGCGCATTGAAGGCGGCGTCGACCATGTTGGGGTTGCCGCACAGGTAGGCGATGTCGCGGTCGGCGTGGGGGCCGAGTTCGGCCAGCACGTTCTGCACGTGGCCATAGCGGTCGTCGGGACGCGACACGGCGCGGGCCTCGCGGCTGAGACAGGCATGGAAGGCGAAGCCGGGGTGGACCTGGGCGAACGCCTCGAATTCCTCGCCGTAGAGCAGCTCGGCCTCGCTGCGGGCGCCGTACAGCAGCACCACTTCGCGGCCGCCCGCGGCCAGCAGCTTCCCGATCTGCGGCAGCATGGCGCGATACGGGGTGACGCCGGTGCCGGTGGCCAGCAGCAGGTAGCGCGGGTGGCGATCGCTTTCCTGCAGATAGAAGCGACCGTAGGGACCGCTGGCATCGACCACCCCGCCGACCGGCAGCTCGCCGAGCAGTTTCGTCGCCGCGCCGCCCTCGACATAGCTCACCGCAATTTCGATGCGCCCGACTTCTGTCAATCCGCCCGGCAAGCTGCCGTCGCCGACGGTGCCCACCGAGTAGCTGCGCTTGGTCGCCGTGCCGTCGTCGTAGTGGAAATGCACCTGCACGAACTGGCCCGGCTGGAACGCCAGCGGCTGGCCATCGACGCGCTCGAGCACCAGGTGGCGCACGGTGGGCGCGAGCATGCGGCTGTCGACGAGGCGGAGCTGGAAGGGGTCGGCCATGGAGCGTTTCCGGAAACGGTGAGTGCCATCCGGCAGGGCCGGACGACGGGGCGTGGCCCGCTATAATACGGGTTAACCCCTCCGGTGCAGCCCATGTCCCCGCAGCTTCCCGATACGGTCCCGGCGCTCGCCGTCGACAACCTGCGCAAAACCTACGGCAACGGCGTCGAGGCCCTGAAGGGCATCAGCCTCACCGTGCAGCCCGGCGACTTCTTCGCCCTGCTCGGCCCGAACGGCGCCGGCAAGTCCACCCTGATCGGCATCCTGTCCTCGCTGGTGAACTCCACCTCCGGCGACGCCCGGGTGTTCGGCGTATCGGTCAACAAGCAGCGCAGCGAGGCAATGAAGTTGATCGGCCTGGTGCCGCAGGAGATCAACTTCAACCAGTTCGAGAAGTCGTTCGACATTTGCGTGAACGAGGCGGGCTTCTACGGCATTCCGCGGAAGATCGCCGCCGAGCGCGCGGAGAAGTACCTGAAGGAGCTGCGCCTGTGGGACAAGGCGCACGACCAGGCGCGCATGCTTTCCGGCGGCATGAAGCGGCGCCTGATGATCGCCCGCGCGATGATGAACGAGCCCCGGTTGCTGATCCTCGACGAGCCTACCGCGGGTGTGGACATCGAGATCCGCCGCTCGATGTGGCAGTTCATCAGCGGTATCAACGCGGCCGGCACCACGGTGATTCTGACCACACACTATCTGGAGGAAGCCGAGTCGCTGTGCCGCAACATCGCGATCATCGACCACGGCCGCATCATCGAGAACACCAGCATGAAGCGCCTGCTGGCGACGCTGGACGTGGAGACCTTCGTGCTCGACGTGGCCGCCATCCCGGCCGCGCTGCCAAGCATCCCCCACGTCACCCTGCGCCGCCGCGACGACCACACGCTGGAAGCCGAGATGGCCCGCTCGCACGACCTCAACTCGCTGTTCGCCACGCTGTCCGCGCACGGCATCACGGTGACCTCGATGCGCAACAAGACCAACCGGCTGGAGGAACTGTTCGTGCGGCTGGTGGAGAGCGGCCGGCACGCGCCGGATCGGGAGCGCGCTGCATGAGCCGCAACGCCGCCGCCAACCTGGTTGCACTGAACACCATCCTGCGCCGCGAAATCGTGCGCATCATGCGCATCTGGACGCAGACGCTGATCCCGCCGGCGATCACCATGACGCTGTACTTCGTGATCTTCGGCAAGCTGATCGGCAGCCGCATCGGCAGCGTCGAGGGCGGCTTCAGCTACATGCAGTACATCGTGCCCGGGCTGGTGATGATGAGCATCATCACCAACAGCTACGGCAACATCTCCAGCTCGTTCTTCGGCGCCAAGTTCAGCCGCGCGGTGGAGGAGATGCTGGTGTCGCCGATGCCGAACTGGGTGATCCTGACCGGCTATGTCGCCGGCGCGGTGGTGCGCGGCCTGGTGGTCGGCGTACTGGTGCTGCTGATCGCACTGTTCTTCACTGACCTGCACGTGATGCACCCGCTGATCACCTTCACCTCGGTGCTGCTGGGCGCCACCATCTTCTCCCTGGCCGGCTTCGTCAACGCGGTGTACGCGAAGAAATTCGACGACATCGCGCTGGTGCCCACCTTCATCCTCACTCCGCTGACCTACCTCGGCGGCGTGTTCTACTCGATCAACATGCTGGGCGAACCGTGGCAGGCGATCTCGCGCGCCAACCCGATCCTGTACATGGTCAACGCATTCCGCTACGGCGTGCTCGGCATCAGCGACGTGCACGTGGGCTGGGCCTTCGTGGTGATGCTGGGCTTCGTGGCGGTGCTCAGCGTGTTCGCACTGCAGCTGCTCAAGCGCGGCGTGGGGCTGAGGTCTTGAAGGCCGGGATTCGGGATTCGGGATTGGGGATTCGCAGAAGCCACAAGCCCGCGGGAATGCGCCTTGCCGAATCCCCAATCCCGAATCCCCAATCCCGGTTCTAATCCCATGCGCGTCAACAAGTACATCAGCGAAGCCGGCCTGTGCTCGCGTCGCGAGGCGGACGAGTGGCTGGCGGCCGGGCGCGTGACCATCAATGGCGAAGTGGTCTCGACCGGGGCCAAGGCGCTGGAAGGCGACGAGGTGCGGGTGGACGGCGAAATCGTCAAGGCGCGCATCCTGGCCGCCACGCCGGCGGCGAAGAAGGCGGTCTACATCGCACTGAACAAGCCGGTGGGCGTCACCTGCACCACCGACCAGGCGGTGGCCGGCAACATCGTGGACTTCGTCGACCACCCGCAGCGGATCTTCCCGATCGGCCGGCTGGACAAGGATTCCGAGGGGCTGATCCTGCTCACTAGCAACGGCGACATCGTCAACGAGATCCTGCGCGCCGAGAACCACCACGAGAAGGAGTACCTGGTGGCGGTGAACAAGGCGGTGACCGACGAGTTTCTCGCCGGCATGGCGAAAGGCGTGCGCATCCATGGCCAGATGACCCGGCCCTGCCGCACCCGCCGCATCGCGAAGTTCGGTTTCTCGATCGTGCTGACCCAGGGCCTGAACCGGCAGATCCGGCTGATGGCGGCCGCGTTCGGCTATCGCGTCACGCAGCTGCGCCGCGTGCGTATCGACAACGTGAAGCTGGGCCATCTCAAGCCGGGCCAGTGGCGCAACCTCACCGAGGCGGAGCTGAAGGGCCTGCTGCCCGGCCGCATGCAGTGGTGACCCCCACCTGCACTCGTAGGAGCCCGCTGGCGGGCGATGCTTTGAAGTCCGGGATTCGGGATTGGGGATTCGGGATTCGAAAAAGCGAAAGCATCGCCCGCGAGCGGGCTCCCCAACACAAGGTCGTGCCTGTCGCTCAGGCTGCCGGCAAAGTCTGCAGATCCCAGCGCGGGCGCACCTGCACGGTTTCGTCCTGATGCTGGCCGCCGGCCAGGCGGATCGCGCCGGCGAGCGCGATCATCGCGCCGTTGTCGGTGCAGAAGTCCAGCCGCGGGAAGTACACCCGGAAACCATCCTTTTCGCCAGCCTTGGCCAGCTCGCTGCGCAGGTGGCGGTTCGCACCCACGCCGCCAGCGATCACCAGCCGCTGCGCGCCGGTGGCCGCAAGCGCGCGGCGGCACTTGATGACCAGCGTGTCGACGATCGCTTCCTCGAACGCGCGGGCGATGTCGGCGCGGGTCTGCTCGGACTGGTCAGACTGCTGCCAGGCCAGCAACACCTGGGTCTTCAGCCCGGAGAAGCTGAAATCCAGCCCCGGCCGGTCGGTCATCGGGCGGGAAAAGCGGAACGCGCCGGCCGTGCCCTGCGTCGCCAGCTTCGCCAGCGCCGGACCGCCCGGATACGGCAGGCCCATCAGCTTGGCGGTCTTGTCGAAGGCCTCGCCGGCGGCGTCGTCCAGGGTGTCGCCCAGGATCGTGTAGCGACCAATGGCCTCGACCTCGACCAGCATCGAATGGCCGCCGGAAACCAGCAGGGCCACGAACGGCGGCTGCGGCGGATCGGCCTCCAGCAGCGGCGCCAGCAGGTGGCCTTCCATGTGGTGCACCCCGATCGCCGGCACGCCCAGCGCCCAGGCCAGCGCGCGCCCGGCCGAAGCGCCCACCAGCAGGGCGCCGACCAGGCCCGGGCCGGCGGTATAGGCCACCCCGCCCAGGTCGCGCACGCCCAGCCCGGCCTGGGCCAGCGCCTCGCGGATCAGCGGCAGCAGCTTGCGCACGTGGTCGCGGCTGGCCAGTTCCGGCACCACCCCGCCGTAGTCGGCGTGCAGCTTGATCTGGCTGTACAGGGTGTGGGCCAGCAGGCCGCGGCCGGGCGCGTCCGGCTCCCAGCGCAGCAGGGCCACGCCGGTCTCGTCGCAGGAGGTCTCGATGCCCAGCACGGGCTTTGAAAATTTGCCTGTTTCCACGGTATACTTCGCGGCTCGCTCTACCCAATAACCCCGTCAGCGGGGCAGATTACCACTCGGAGTTTCCATGCCCAACGTAAAAGTTCGCGAGAACGAGCCGTTCGAGATCGCACTGCGTCGTTTCAAGCGTACCTGCGAAAAGGCCGGCGTGCTGGCTGAGACGCGCAAGCGCGAGTTCTACGAAAAGCCGACCCAGGAGCGCAAGCGCAAGCGTGCCGCCGCGGTGAAGCGCCACCTGCGCCGACTGTCGCGCGACGTCTCGCGCAAGGTCCGCCTGTACTGAGTTTCCGCCCGCTCGCCCGTCGGCGAGCCGCCCGCGTCCTCACGCGGCGCATGCAGGAAACACGGTTGGCGCGGCCAGTCGCAGCCACCGCAAGCACTCCGGATTCGACCTCAGCCGGTGTTGTCCTCAGGACAACGCCGGCTTTGTCGTTTCCGTAGAATCATTACATCCACCTTCCGAGGTTCCGCCCATGACGCTCAAGCAGCAGATCACCGAAGACATGAAGACCGCCATGCGCAGCGGCGACAAGCACCGGCTGGGCGTGATCCGGCTGATGCTGGCAGCGATCAAGCAGCGCGAGGTGGACGAGCGGATCGAGCTGGACGACACGCAGGTGCTCAGCGTGCTGGAGAAGATGCTGAAGCAGCGCAAGGATTCAGTCAGCCAGTACGCCGCCGCCGGCCGCGAGGACCTGGCCGACGTCGAGCGCGCCGAGATGGTGGTGATCGAGGGCTACCTGCCGGCCAAGCTCGGCGACGAGGAGATCGACGCGCTGATCACCGCCGCGATCGCCGCCACCGGCGCCAGCTCGCCGCGCGACATGGGCAAGGTGGTGGCCGCGGTGAAGGAGAAGGCCGCCGGTCGCGCCGACATGGGCGTGGTCTCAGGGCGGATCAAGGCGCGCCTGGCCGGCTGAGCGTGCCGGCCAGGAACAGCAGCCCCAGCAGCACCAGCACGCCGGTGATCACGGCCAGCGCAATACGTTGGCGGCGCCGGCGCAGCCGCTGCCAGTTCTCCATGTCGAGGAAATAGCGGCCCTCGCCCGGACAGCGCAGCACCGCCAGGCTCACCAGCCGATGCCAGGCCATGCCCGGCTTCAACCCTAGCAGCCCCGCCGTGCAGGCGGTCGCCGCCGTGGTCGCGGCCGCCCGCTCGAACGCGCGCACGATCGCGCGTTGCCTGAGCATCATCACTGCATTGATCAGCATGGTTCGTCACTCCGGGCGGGCCAGGAAGCTTGCCGCGCCGCCGGCGCACCGGCAAGCCGCCATGCATCGCATTCACGCCAGCTCCGCTACAACCGGGGCAACGGGCGACCCCACCGTGCCGCGGGCGCCGCCGCAGGAGAAGCGCATGCTGAAGTGGGCCATCATCTTCGCCATCGTCTCGCTGGTCGCCGGCTGGCTCGGCTTCGGCAGTCTCTCCGGCGCCACCGCCACCATCGCCAAGGTGTTGTTCGTGTGCTTCCTGATCCTGTTCCTGCTGGCCGTGCTGGCGGTGATCGGCGTGGTCAGCCTGGTCTAGCAACGCTTCGGATCGGCGGCGGGACGGGAACGGCCTGGAGACGGCAGCTCGCCGTCCTCCCTGCGACATTTCGCCCCAGGTCAGCGCAAGCCGCCCAAGCCTCGTCGGCGGCGACCGACTAGACTAGGCGGTCTATGCGCGGCCTGATCCCCGACAGCTTCATCGACGAACTGCTCGCCCGCGTCGACATCGTCGACGTGATCGAGCGGCGCGTGCCGCTGAAGAAGGCCGGGCGCGAGTGGACCGCCTGCTGCCCGTTCCACAACGAGCGCACGCCCTCGTTCTACGTGAGCCCGGCCAAGCAGTTCTTCCATTGCTTCGGCTGCGGCGCGCACGGCAGCGCGGTGAAGTTCCTGATGGACTACGAGCGGCTGGAGTTTCCCGACGCCGTCGAGGAGCTGGCGCAGTCGGTAGGCCTGACGGTGCCGCGCGAAGGCGGCCGCGACGAGCGCCCGCGCGAGGACAAGACCGACCTGTACGCGCTGCTCGATGCCGCCACGGCCTGGTACGAGGGCGAGCTGCCGCGCAGCGCCGATGCCCAGGCGTATTGCAGGAAACGCGGCCTGGACGCGGAGACGATCAAACGCTTCCGCCTCGGCTGGGCGCCGGCCGGCTACGATGGCGTGATCAAGGCGCTGGGCAACACGCCGCGGCGGATGGAACTGCTCAACGAGGCAGGCATGGTCGCGTCGAGCGAGCGCGGCAGCAAGTACGACCGTTTCCGCGAGCGGCTGATGTTCCCGATCCTCGACCGCCGCGGCCGCGTGATCGCGTTCGGCGGTCGCATCATTTCCAGCGCACCTCCTGCGCGCGAAGATCAAGAAGCAGGCATCCCCGCCCGCACTTCTCAACAAAGCTCATCCCCCAAGTACCTCAACTCCCCCGAGACTCCGCTGTTCCACAAGGGCCGCGAGCTGTTCGCGCTGTGGCAGGTGAAGCAGGCCAACCCCAAGCTTGAGCGCATCGTGGTGGTGGAGGGCTACATGGACGTGATCGCGCTGCACCAGGCGGGCCTGCCGGTCGCGGTGGCCACGCTGGGCACGGCGACCACGCCGGAACACACCGAGGTGCTGTTCCGCGCCGCACCCGACGTGGTGTTCTGTTTCGACGGTGACCGCGCCGGCCGCGCCGCGGCGTGGAAGGCGCTGGAAGCGGCGCTGCCGCGGCTGCGCGACGGGCGCCAGGCGTACTTCCTGTTCCTGCCCGACGGCGAGGACCCGGACACGCTGGTGCGCAAGGAAGGCAAGGAGGGTTTCGAAAAGCGCATCCGGGAAGCAATGCCGCTGTCGGACTATTTCTTCAACGAACTGGCGCGCGACGTCGACATGGCCAGCCTCGACGGCCGCGCCCGCCTCGCCGAGCGCGCCCGCCCGCTGATCGCCCGCCTGCCCGACGGCGCCTTCCGCGACCTGATGGCACAGGAGCTGGAGAAGCGCAGCGGCGCCCGCGCGGTACTGCAGGCCGACCCTGCCACACGTCGCGCCGTGCAGCGGCCCACCGCGGTGCAGCGCAGCCTGGTGCGCAGCGCGATCTCGCTGCTACTGGCGCAGCCGGGCATGGCCGACCAGGTGGAGCGGCCTTACCGCTTCCTGCGCCTGGACAAGCCCGGCGTGGCGCTGCTGGCCGAGCTGCTCGACCTCGCGCGCGCGCGGCCCGGCATCAACTCCGCCATGCTGGTGGAGCATTTCGCCGAGCGGCCGGAATACCCTTCGCTGCAGAAGCTGATGGCGGCGCTGGCGGTGGGCGAGCCCGAGGCGCAGCGCAGCGAGTTCTTCGACGCACTGGCGCGGATGGAAGACCAGGCTGCGACCCAGCGTCGCGACGCGCTCACCGCGAAGAGCCGCGAGAGTACGCTCGACCCCGCCGAGAAGGCCGAACTGCGCGAACTGCTGGCCGCCCGCGTGCGTCCGCCGGTGACCTCGGCCTGACCACGATGAGCTGCCACCAGTCCACCCTTGCCGCAGCGGCCGCCGGACTCCACCCGACTGTGGGATCATGCCCGGCTGCGGCCGGCCAGGGCCCGCACCGGGGGGCACAAGGACACTGATGGACCTGCTGCAGCAACTGGTGACGATCTTCGCCGAGAACGGCTACGTGGCCGTGTTCATCGCGCTGATGATCTGCGGCGCCGGCCTGCCGCTGCCGGAAGACGTCACCCTGGTCGCCGGCGGCGTGATCGCCGGGCTCGGCTACGCCAACGTGCATACGATGTTCGCGCTGGCGATGTCCGGCGTGCTGCTGGGCGACTGCGCCATCTTCCTGCTCGGCCACCACTACGGCGCGCGCATGCTGCAATGGCGCTTCGTGGCGCGCGTGCTGACCCCGGCGCGCTACGTCAAGGTGCAGGAGAAGTTCGACCAATACGGCAACCGGCTGCTGTTCCTGGCCCGCTTCCTGCCCGGCATGCGCACCACCGTCTACCTCACCGCCGGCACCACCCACCGGGTGTCGTTCCTGCGCTTCCTGCTGATCGACACCATGGCCGCGCTGATCAGCGTGCCGATCTGGGTCTACCTGGGCTACTTCGGCGCCGACAACCACGAGTGGCTGGTGAAATGGATCCACCGCGGCCAGAGCAGCCTGTGGGTGCTGGGGGGAATCCTGCTGCTGACCGTGCTGGTGCTGTGGTGGAGGCACCGGCGCCGCACGCGTTGCGGGCTGGATTGAGCTGGCCGCATGTCGCTGCGTCGCTTTCGTCCGGACAACTTCACCCTCGCCCTGCTCGCCACCGTGCTGCTGGCCACGCTGCTGCCCTGCCGCGGTGGCACCGCACGGGTGCTCGACGGGATCACCGACGCGGCGATCGCACTGCTGTTTTTTCTGCACGGCGCCAAGCTGCCGCGCGCGGCGATCGTGCAGGGGCTGACCCACTGGCGGCTGCACCTGACCGTGTTCGCCAGCACCTTCGTGCTGTTTCCGCTGCTCGGGCTGGCGCTGCGACCGCTCGGCCACGCGCTGCTGACGCCGGAGCTGTATCTCGGCGTGCTGTTCGTCTGCACGCTGCCTTCCACGGTGCAGTCGTCGATCGCGTTCACCTCGATCGCCGGCGGCAATGTCTCCGCTGCGGTGGTCAGCGCGTCGATGTCGAACCTGATCGGCATCGTGCTGACCCCGCTGCTGGTCGGCCTGCTGCTGGCCAGCCACGGCGGCGGCGCCTCATGGCGCGGCGTGCTGGACATCATGCTGCAACTGCTGTTGCCGTTTGCGCTCGGCCATGTCGCGCGGCGCCGGATCGGCGGCTGGGTCGACCGCCACCGGCCGCTGCTCGGCTACACCGACCAGGGCACGATCCTGCTGGTGGTCTACACCGCGTTCAGCGCCGCCGTGGTCGACGGCCTGTGGCGCGACACGCCGGTCTCCGCCCTGCTCGCCACCCTGGCGATGTGCGCGCTGCTGCTGGCGCTGGTGATGCCTACGCTGACCTGGGCCGCACGCCGGCTCGGCTTTTCACGCGAAGACGAGATTGCCATCGTGTTCTGCGGCTCCAAGAAGAGCATGGCCAGCGGCATCCCGATGGCGAAGATCCTGTTCGCCGGCCAGCTCGGCGGCCTCGGCGCGCTGGTGCTGCCGCTGATGATCTTTCACCAGCTGCAACTGATCGTGTGCGCGGTGGTGGCGCGGCGCTACGCCACGCGGGCGGCGGCGACGGATGACACATTGGAAGCGGACTGACGCCGGCGCCGCTCGCCCAGGCGTCAGGAGTCGCCCGGCGCGTAGTTGAAGCCGAAGGTGAGCCAGCGCCCGTCGCGGTCGTGGCCGGCGAGCAGGTCGAAGCTGAGACCGTGCGCAAACGAGCGCCGCAGCCCGGCCTGCGCCGCGCCACCGACGACGCCGCGCGGCGTAGAGTTCGGCGAGGCCGCTCCAGTGCGCTGCCAGCGCGTACTGCATGCCCATGCCGCCGCTTGGTCGCGGTGGCCCTTCGCACGCGGTGTTCCAGCCCAGGTTGACGTGCACGGCCCAGGACGGATCCAGCGGCAGGCTGACGACGAGGTTGGCCGTACCCGCCGCCAGGCGGTGATCGGAGCGGCGCCCGCTGCTGCCCAGCGAGACGGCGGCGCCCGGGGCGGCCTCGTCCATGTCGAGCATGGGTGCGCTTGAGGCCGGCGCTCAGCCACGGCCCCGACGGCGCCCCGGCGCTGGCGCTGCCGCCCAGGCTGTACTCCACCCCGCCCAGCCGCAGGCCGGCACGGCCGTGACCTCACCACCGCCGCGCAAGCGCAACCAGGATTCGAGCTGGCAGCGGCCATCCGGCACGGTGCCGGCGTCATCGACCAGCAGACTGGCTCCCGCCCGCGCCGCGCACGGCGACAGCAGCATGGCGGCCAGCACGAATGGCACCACCAGGTGGCGCATGGTCGCTGCTCCCGGCCATGGTCACAGCCAGCGCCCGTAGCGGCGGATGTACACCAGCTTCATCAGCTGGGTCAGCACGCCGTAGGTGAGCACGGTCAGCGCCACCCAGCCGAAGAACGCCGGCGGCAGCGGCACCATGCCGATCTTGGCGCCGAGCCCGATGAACGGGATGAACAGGCCGATCAGGATGATCGCGCTGGTCAGCGCCAGCACCGGGGCCGAGGCGATGCTCTGCAGGAACGGAATCCTGCGCGTGCGGATCATGTGCACGATCAGCGTCTGCGTGAGCAGGCTCTCGACGAACCAGCCGGACTGGAAGAACGACTGGTGCGCCACCGAGTTCGCGCCGAACACGTGCCACAGCAGCAGGAACGTGGTGATGTCGAAGATCGAGCTGACCGGGCCGATCCACACCATAAAGCGTCCGATGTCGCTGGCGTTCCACTTGCGCGGCTTGCGCAGGTACTCGTCGTCCATGCGGTCGAACGGGATCGACAGCTGCGAGATGTCGTAGAGCAGGTTCAGCACCAGGATCTGCAGCGGCAGCATCGGCAGGAACGGCAGGAACGCACTCGCCACCAGCACCGAAAACATGTTGCCGAAGTTCGAGCTGGCGGTCATCTTGATGTACTTGATGATGTTGCCGAAGGTGATGCGGCCCTCGATCACGCCCTCCTCCAGCACCATCAGGTTCTTTTCCAGCAGGATGATGTCGGCCGACTCCTTGGCGATGTCGGTGGCGGTATCCACCGAGATGCCCACGTCCGCCTCGCGCAGCGCCGGCGCGTCGTTGATGCCGTCGCCGAGGAAGCCCACCGTGTGACCCTGACGCTGCAACGACTTCACCACGCGCGCCTTCTGCAGCGGCGACATCTTGGCGAACACGGTGGTGCGCGCCACCAGCGCATCCAGCGCCGCGTCGTCCAGCGGCTCGATCTGCCGGCCCTGCGCCGAATGCTCCACGTCCAGCCCCACCTCGCGGCAGATCTTGCGCGTCACCGCCTCGTTGTCGCCGGTGATGACCTTCACCTGCACGCCATGGTGATGCAGCGCGGCGATTGCCGTGGCCGCCGAATCCTTCGGCGGATCGAGGAAGGCCAGGCAGCCCACCGCGGTCAGCCCACTCTCGTCGGCGACGCCGTACGGCCGCCCGGCCGGCGGCTGCTGCTTCACTGCCACCACCAGCACGCGCAGGCCGTCTTCGTTGAGCCCGTGCGTCATCTCCTTGATCTCGTCGCGCTGGGCGTCGGTCATCGGCACGACCTCGCCGCCGGTCCTCGCCCAGGCGCAGATCGACAGCATCTCCTCCACCGCGCCCTTGCACACGATCAAGTCGTGGCCGTCGCCGTTGCCGAGCACCACCGACATGCGCCGGCGCTGGAAGTCGAACGGGATCTCATCGACGATGCGGTAGTGCGCCGCGGCTGGCTCCAGGTCGCGATGCTCCAGTACCGCCTTGTCCATCAGATTCTTCAGGCCGGTCTGGAAACGGCTGTTGAGGTAGCCGTACTCCAGCGCCTCGTCGGACTCCTCGCCATGCAGGTCGAGATGCCGCTCCAGCACGATCTTGTCCAGCGTGAGCGTGCCGGTCTTGTCGGTGCACAGCACGTCCATCGCGCCGAAGTTCTGGATCGCGTTGAGCCGCTTCACCACCACCTTGCGGCCGGACATCGCCAGCGCGCCCTTGGCCAGGTTCGCGGTGACGATCAGCGGCAGCATTTCCGGGGTGAGTCCGACCGCCACCGACAGTGCGAACATGAACGCCTGCAGCCAGTCGTGCTTGTCGAAGCCGTTGATCAGGAACACCACCGGCACCATCACCGCCATGAAGCGGATCAGCAGCCAGCTGACGCTGTTCACGCCGCGGTCGAAGCTGGTCTGCACGCGCTGGCCCACGATGCTGTGCGCCAGCGAGCCGAGATAGCTGCGCGGGCCGGTCGCCACCACCACCGCGGTGGCGGTACCGCTGACCACGTTGGTGCCCATGTAGCAGATCGTCGGCAGGTCCAGCGGGCTGGCGTGGTCCGCCCCGGCCACGCCAGGCGCGTCCGGCGCCGCCTTCTCCACCGGCAGCGACTCGCCGGTGAGGATCGCCTGGCTGATGAACAGGTCCTTCGCGTGCAGCAGGCGCAGGTCGGCGGGCACCATGTCGCCGGCGGCCAGGTGCACGATGTCGCCGGCGACCAGTTCGCCTACCGGCACCTCGATGCGCTCGCTGTGGCCGTCGGAGGCACGCCGCGTCACCGTGACGGTGTTGCGGACCATCGCCTTCAGCTTCTCCGCCGCCTTCGAGGAGCGGAACTCCTGGGTGAAGCTCAGCAGTACGCTGATGCCCACCATCACCGCGATGATCGCCGGCCCGGTGAGGTCGCTGGAATCGGTGAACAGCTGCACCCCGGCCAGCGCCAGCAGCACGATGATGAACGGGTTCTTGAACGCGCGCAGCAGCTGCACCGACCAGTGCGGCGGCTTCTCGTGCGAGACCTCGTTGACGCCGTCGCGCCCCAGCCGCGCGGCGATCTGCCCCTCGTCGAGGCCGGCCGGCGTGGTGTCCAGCGCGGCAAGCAGCGCCTGGTTGTCGCGGAACGCCTCCTGCGCGGCCGCCACGTGCGCCGGTGCCGGCGCGCTCTTGCCCGGCGCCTTCGGGAGGGCGCCCTGGATGGATTGCTTGATCATGACCCGCTTCCGTGAACCCGCTGTTGCCTGCCACCGGTGCGAGTCCGCGGAATCAATCCGCCAGACGCGCCGGCATGGTTGCGCATGGCCGCGCACGCGGCCGCGATGGCTCCGCCGCTGGCGGAGGCCACCCCTTGCATGAGGTCGGGGCGACCATCAGCGACTGGATACCAGCGCGAGATGGCCGGACGATGGCAAGCGGACCTGTTGCGTCGACGCGGCGCGCTCGCCGGCGTCAGCACGGCGCGGCAGCTCGACCACGCTGCCGCCGGCGGGACGTTCCAGCGGGGCGGGCACGGTGATGGTGTAGGGCGCGCGCACGGTCTTGCGACGGTCGACCAGCAGCCGGCACAGTGTGCGCAACAGAGCGGAATCGCGAAGGAGCTTCATGGCCCATCTCCTCGTTACGGCGCCCACGGCGCCGCGGGAGGTGGGCCGGTCTTCCCTAGTCGAGGAAAGCGCCAGCCGACCGCGGGCGGTCGCCGCAGATCATCAGCTTGTTATGCAATGCCGGCACCCGATGCGAGCGGATGTCGACGTTGCGACTAGGGTAAACGTCCATATGCCTTGGTTAGTCAGGACAGGAAGCCAGCCAGCGCGAGCGCGCCGGAGGGCGCGCGTATTGTTGTATTGCAGCAGCGCATTGTCAATGCCCGCGACGACGAAAGTTCGCACGATCGCCGCTCAGCGCTTGTGAAGAAAACCACTTCCCGTGGTTTTCTTCAGTCGCGAGTCCGGTACACGCCCGGACTCGCTCACATGAAACAGTCACTCGCGTGACTGTTTCATGCCCGGCCATCGGGCAACCGCTCCTGCGTTGCCTCAACTCGGGCATCGGGCAACCGCTCCCTGCGTTGCCTCAACTCGGGCATCCATGCCCTCGCCATGCCCTCGCCCTGGCCGACCTGAGAGGTTGAAAAAATCACAACCTCTCAGCCGATCGATACCGACGACGGGCCTGAAGGCATCAGCGGCGGCAGCAGCCAGTGGTCGACCAGCAGGAACGCGAACAGCGCCATCAGGTAGACGATGGAGTAGCTGAACACCCTCATCGCGTACAGCTCGTCCGGCGGATTCAGCAGACGCACCGCGTAATAGAGGAACGCCCCGCCCAGCACCGCGGCACCACCCAGGTAGACCAGCCCGCTCATCCCGGTCAGCGCCGGCAGCAGGGTCACCAGCACCAGCAGCACGGTGTAGAACAGGATGTGCCAGCGGGTGAACACCACGCCGTGGGTCACCGGCAGCATCGGCACCTGCGCGCGCGAGTAGTCGTCCCGGCGGAAGATCGCCAGCGCCCAGAAGTGCGGCGGCGTCCACACGAAGATGATCAGGCACAGCTGCAGCGCGTACGGGTGCAGCGCGCCGGTAACCGCGGTCCAGCCCAGCACCGGCGGGATCGCCCCGGCCAGGCCGCCGATCACGATGTTCTGCGGCGAGGCGCGCTTCAGGAACGCGGTGTAGATCACCGCGTAGCCGATCAGGCCGGCGAAAGTCAGCACCGCGGTCAACGTGTTGACCCACAGCACCAGCACCAGCATCGAGGCGATGCCCAGCACCAGCGCGAACACGAACACCTGGCGCGGATTGAGATGGCCGGTGGCCAGCGGCCGGTGCGCCGTGCGCACCATCACCTTGTCGATGCGCTGGTCGATCAGCTGGTTGAACGCGGCCGCCGAGGACGACGCCAGCCAGATGCCCAGCGTGCCGAACACCAGCACCCGCCACGGCGGCACCCCGGGCACGGCGAGGAACATGCCGATCACCGCGCAGAACACCAGCAGCGCGACGATGCGCGGCTTGGTCAGTTGCAGGTACTCATGGAAAACGCTCATCTTCACGCTCGCCCCAACGACAGGAACATCGACGCGTCATGCCGCCGCTGCGTGCGCGCCAGCGTGGCCAACAGGGTGAACAGCAGCAGGGCCGCTATCCCATTGTGTGCGGTCGCCACCGCCAGCGGCAGGCCGAAGTACACGTTGCTGATGCCCAGCAGCACTTGGGCCGCCAGCGCCAGCGCGATCGCCAAGCCCAGCGCGCGCAGGCCATGCCGCGCCGTGCGAACCGCCAGCCAGCCGAGGTAGCAGAACACCACCAGCGCGCCCAGCCGATGCGCGATCTGGATCGCGCTGCGCGCGGCCATGTCGAGCACGCCACCCTCGTAGTTCACGCCGATGCCGCGCCACAACACGAAGCCCTCGCGGAAATCGGCGGGCGGCGCCCACTGGCCGAGGCACTCGGGGAACGAGCCCGGGCCGTAGCCGCAGGCCAGCGCGGCGTAATTCGCCGAGGTCCAGCCGCCCAGCGCGATCTGGCACAGCAGCAGCACGATGCCGACGGCCACCAGCCGGCGCAGGTCGGCAAGGCCATCGCCCGCTGCCGCCACGCCGGCGAAACGCAGCGCGGCGTAGGCCAGCAGCGCGAACGTGGCCATGCCGCCGAGCAGGTGGCCCATCACCACGATGGGCTTGAGCAGCAAGGTCACCGTCCACATGCCGAGCATCGCCTGGAAGATGATCACCGCCAGCGCCAGCACGCAGATCTTCCAGGCGCCGGGCCGCGGCAGGCGGATCGCGGCGATCAGCGGCAGCGCGATCGCGCAGGCCGCCAGCAGCGACGACCACAGGTGTTCGCCGCGCATGTACAGGCCCACGCCGAACGCGGCGAATACGGCGCCGGCGAGTACCGCCAGCAGCGCATCGCGACGCCGCCAGCTCGCCAGCAACGCCAGCAGCAGCACCAGCACGCCGAGCGTGCCGGCGAGGAAGCGGTGCACCTGCTCGCGCCAGGCCTTGTGCGCCTCGTACGGGCGATCCGGGAACGCCGCGTCGGCATGCGCCACCGCCTGCGCATGCTGCGGCCAGGTCACCTGGCCGTAGCAGGTCGGCCAGTCCGGGCAGGACAGGCCGGCATTGGACAGCCGCACGAAGGCGCCAAACATCACCAGTCCAAACGCGAACACTGCCGCGAACAGTGCCAGCCAGCGCAACCAACGCAGCGAGCGCGACGACATCACTTGATCACCTTCTGCAGGTCCTTGCGCAAGCCGCTCGGATCGAAGCCGGCGCGATACAGCGACAACGCGGTGCCGTTGGATTCCACCAGCAGCGCGCTCACGCTGTCCGGCGCGTCCGGGCGGAACCCGGCCAGCTTGCCGTCGATGTCGGTGCCGAGCTGCCAGTAGTTGCGCATGCCATCGCGCGCGTCATCCACAGGCGGCGTGCCCAGGTAGAGCAGGCGCAGGCGCGACTGGTTGCGGTTCAGCGTGACTCGCGCGGCGGCCATGCTGGTCAGCGTGGCCAGGCAGCGCGCGGCGCACTCGGGGCCAGCCAGCGCCACCAGAGTCAGCCGCGGCTGGGTGTCGCGCCAGGCGTAGGCCTGGCCATCCGCCAGCCGCACGCGCAGCTGTTCGTCGACAAAGTTGCGTTGCGGCAGGATCGGCTCGCCGTTGCCCCTGGTGCCAGGCTGCCAGCCGCTCCAGCTGAGCAAGCCGGCGACGATCATCGGCACGACGAACGCCAGCACGATCAGCAGCAGGAAGAGTCGACTCTTGCGCACGTTGGCGGGGTCAGCGGCTTTCATCGGTTCTCATCGACCTTGGTGGAATCGGAGCGGCGCGGCTTGCGCTTGCGATGCACGACCAGCAGGATCACCACCGCGGCCAGCGCGAAGGTGAACCACTGGAACGCGTAGGCACGATGCCGCGCCGGCGGCATCGAGGAAAAATCGAGGTTGCGCTCGCGCTCGTAGATCGCCGCCAGGTCAGGGTCCAGCGCCAGCACCCTCGGATACAGCGGCCGTCCGAGATCGGCGGCGACCTGCGCGGGGTCCAGGAAGATCGAGCTCTTCGGCCACTGCGTCTGCCGCGCCAGCGCATTGCCGCCCATCTCGAAGCCAACCGGCGGCGGCGGCACGTACAGCCCCTGCAGGCTCACCCTGCCGATCGGCAATGGGGGCACCTGGGGCGGCTTGTCGCTACCGTTGCCGGGCAGGAAACCGAGGTCGACCAGCAGCAACGGCGCGTGGCCATCCAGTACCAGCGGCGCGTACACCTGCACACCGCCGCGGCGGTCATGCTTCGGGTTGTCCAGCAGGTACACGCGGTCGGCCAGGTAATGGCCATCGACTCTGACCCGCGGGAAGCCGTCCGCCGGCGGCGCCTCGGCCACCCCGGCAAAGTCCTGCAGCGGCGCCGCCGCGGCCGCGGCATACCGTCGCAGAAGGTCTTCCTTGAAGTCGGCGCGATGCAGCTGCCAGACGCCAAGACGCACGAACAGCAACGCTCCGGCCACGGTCAGCAGCAGCGCCCACCACGAAGGACGGCGGAATCCGCTCACGCCGGGCGCCTGCCGGTGGCCGCTATACTCGCCATGTCGAACTTGACCGGATCAATCACGTGGAAACCATCTATAAAATTGCGCTGGTAGTGGTGCTGCTGGTGGTGATCTTCAGCCTCGGTCAGGCGCTGTACTTCATGATGACCGACAAGGACGACGACCGCCGCACGGTATGGGCGCTGACCCGCCGCATCGGCCTGTCGCTGGTGTTCATCGCCATGGTCGCGTTCGGCATCTGGATGGGCTGGCTGCACCCGCACGACGTGGGCCAATGATTGTAGCCGCCACGACCGCGGCCATTTCCCGCCAAACGAAAAGCCCGCTATCCGGCGGGCTTTTTTCATGCCCGAACCCGATCCGGAGCAATGCTCCTATGAAGAATCCCGCCATGGATGGCCGGTTTTGATCTTGCCTTTCGCGACACGACGTCGCGTGAAAGCAAGAACCGGCCATGACGAGGGCATGGCGAGGGCATGGATGCCCGAGTTGAGGCAACGCAGGAGTAGCTGCCCGATGGCCGGTTCTTGATTCGCTCTCCGCAGCAGGATCTCGCGTCGCTCTTCTGAAAAGTCCGGCCACGGATGGCCGGTTTCTTGATCTTTGCCTTTCGCGACAGGACGTCGCGTGAAGTCAGAGGATATAAACGAACATGAACAGGCCGAGCCAGACCACGTCGACAAAGTGCCAGTACCACGCCACCGCCTCGAAGCCGAAGTGATGGTCCTTGTCGAAATGCCCCTTCAGTACGCGCAGCCAGATCACCGCCAGCATGATCGTGCCCAGCGTCACGTGCAGGCCGTGGAAGCCGGTGAGCATGAAGAAGGTCGAACCGTAGACGCCGCTGTGCAGGGTCAGGTTCAATTCCTTGTACGCCTCCATGTACTCGTGCGCCTGGAAGTACAGGAAGGTGGCGCCCAGCAGCACGGTCAGCCCCAGGAACAGCAGGATCTTGCCGCGATGGCCGGCGCGCAGCGCGTGGTGCGCGATCGTCACGGTGACGCTGGAGGTGAGCAGGATCACCGTGTTGAGCAGCGGCAGGCCCCACGCCGGCACGGTGCGGAACGCGCCGCCGGCCTGTTCCGGGCCGTTGCCGCCATTGGCGCCCCACGCGGCCGTGTAGTCGCTCCACAGGAATTCGTGGGTCAGCACGCCGTGGCCGTGACCGCCGAGCCACGGCACCGAGAACATGCGGATGTAGAACAGCGCGCCGAAGAATGCGCCGAAGAACATCACCTCGGAGAAGATGAACCACATCATGCCCATGCGGAATGAGGTATCCACCTGGTGGTTGTAGCTGCCGGCCAGCGACTCGTTGATCACCGAGCGGAACCAGCCGAAGAACATGGCCAGCATGCCGATCACGCCGATGGTCAGCACGGACTTGCCGAAACCGCTCTCGCCGGGCTCCGCGCCCAGCCAGTGCGCAGCTCCGAACACGGTGGTGAACATGACCACTGCGGCCACGAACGGCCAGTAGCTCTTGGTCGGAACGAAGTAAGCGTCGTGTTGCTGACCCATGGTGTAACCCCGTGGATTTCTCTTGATGACTTTGCCCCGTCGCAGCGACCGGGGAACTGCACGCCGGCCGCCGAACCGCGCCGGTTGAAGGACACCTGTAACGCGTGGACCGCTATTTCATCAGCAGAATCTGCAGGAACGTCGACAGGTAGACCGCCAGCGCGACCACGGCAAGTATCGTGACCGTGCGCCGCACGCCGCGGCGGGATTTCCCGTCCGGCTGGGCCGTTGCCGTATGAATCGTCTGCTGCGCCATCTCTGCTTGCTCCCGAGGTCATGCCGGCCACGGCCGGCATGACGGTCAATCGTTGACGTGGCCGTGAGCCAGTTCATCGTCGTTGATCACCGGCGGCACCTCGAAGGTGTGGTGCGGCGCCGGCGACGGGATGGTCCACTCCAGGCCCTTGGCCCCTTCCCATACGCGATCGGTGGCCTTCTTCTTCGAGAAGAACGCGCAGTGGATCAGCACGCCCACGAAGATCAGCTGGGTGGCGCCGAACAGGAAGCCGCCGATCGAGCTGATCATGTTGAAGTTGGCGAACGCCACGTTGTAGTCGGGGATGCGGCGCGGCATGCCGGCCAGGCCCAGGAAGTGCTGCGGGAAGAACAGCACGTTGACCCAGATCACGCTGTTCCAGAAGTGCACCTTGCCCCAGAACTCGTTGTACATGTTGCCGGTCCACTTCGGCATCCAGTAGTACGCAGCGCCGATGATCGCGAACAGTGCGCCGGTGACCAGCACGTAGTGGAAATGCGCCACGATGAAGTAGGTGTCGTGATACTGGAAGTCGGCCGGCACCAACGCCATCATCAGGCCGGAGAAGCCGCCGATGGTGAACAGGATGATGAAGGCGATGGCGAACAGCATCGGCGTCTCGAAGGTCATCGAGCCGCCCCACATGGTGGCCACCCAGTTGAACACCTTCACGCCGGTCGGCACCGAGATCAGCATGGTGGCGTACATGAAGAAGACTTCGGCGCCCAGTGGCAGGCCCACCGCGAACATGTGGTGCGCCCACACGATGAACGACAGGAAGGCGATGCAGGCGATCGCGAACACCATCGCCTTGTAGCCGAAGATCGGCTTGCGCGCGAAGGTCGGCACGATCTCCGAGATGATCCCGAACGCCGGCAGGATCATGATGTACACCTCGGGATGGCCGAAGAACCAGAAGATGTGCTGGTACAGCACCGGGTCACCGCCGCCGCCCGGGTTGAAGAAGTTGGTGCCGAAGTACTTGTCGGTCAGCAGCATGGTCACCGCGCCGGCCAGCGCCGGCATCACCGCGATCAGCAGGAAGGCGGTGATCAGCCAGCTCCACACGAACACCGGCATCTTCATCAGGTCCATGCCGGGCGCGCGCATGTTGAGGATGGTGGCGATGATGTTGATCGCGCCCATGATCGAGCTGATGCCCATCAGGTGGATGGCGAACACCGCGTAGGCCAGCGAGCCGCTCTGCAGCGACAGCGGCGGGTACATGGTCCAGCCGCCGGCCGGGCCGCCGCCGGGCAGGAACAGCGTGGACAGCAGCAGCACGAACGCGAACGGCAGGATCCAGAACGACAGGTTGTTCATGCGCGGCAGCGCCATGTCCGGCGCGCCCACCATCAACGGGATCATCCAGTTACCGAGGCCGACGAAGGCCGGCATGATCGCGCCGAAGATCATCACCAGCGCGTGCATCGCCGTCATTTCGTTGAAGAAGTACGGCTGCATCAGCTGCATGCCGGGCTTGAACAGCTCGGCACGGATCAGCATGGCGAAGCTGCCGCCGATGAACAGCATGGTCAACGAGAAAATCAGATACAGCGTGCCGATGTCCTTGTGGTTGGTGGACATGCACCAGCGCTGGAAGAAACCTTTCGGCGCGCCGTGGTGATCGTCGTGCTGATCATGGGTGGCTGCGTAGGACATGGCCTTGCACCTCTAACCTTGATATGGAATGCGACTGCAAAAAAACCGTAGCGGCAAGCGGCCTCAGCCCTGCTTGCCGGCCGGCGGAGCGGCGACCTGGGCGGTTTGCGCCGCCGCAGCGGGCGCCGCCGACGACGCCTCCTGCTCGGCCAGCCACTTGGCGAAATCGGCCTTCGACTTCACCACCACCACGATCGGCATGAAGCCGTGGTCCTGGCCGCACAGTTCGGCGCACTGGCCGCGATAGGTGCCCGGCGTGGTGAAGTTGGCCCACGCCGCATTGATGATCCCGGGGATCGCGTCGATCTTCCAGCCGGTCGCCGGCACCCACCAGGAGTGGATCACGTCGCCACTGGTGATCACGAAGCGGATCTTGGTGTCGACCGGCACCACCAGCGGCTTGTCGACGTCCAGCAGGTAGGTGTTCTCGTTGCCGACCTTGACCGCGAACGGATCCATGCCCGAGCCGAGCTGGCGGGTCTGGTCGCTGCGCGTGTCCAGCCTGGACATGAAGCCGACCTTGTCGATCGACTTGCCCAGGTAGTCGACATAGTCGTAGCGCCACTTCCACTGGTAGCCGGTGACCTTGACGGTCATCTGCGAACCGGTGGTGTCGGCCCAGCTGGTCAGGCCGCTGGTGGCCAGGTAGGCCAGGGTGATCAGGATCAGCACCGGGATGGTGGTCCAGACCACCTCCACGGTGGTGTTGTGCGACCACTTCTCGGCCACCGCGCCGCGCGATTTGCGGAAGCGGAAGATGGCGATGAACATGGCGCTGAACACCAGCACGCCGATTACCGTGCACACGCCGAGCGCCACGTTGTTCAGGTGGTACGGCACCGGCGACCAGGTGCTCGCGCCGCGCTCCATGTTCAGCTGCCACGGACCGGGAGCGGCTAGCGCCGCGCTGCCGAACGATGCAAGGGCGAGGGCCGCCACTGCCGTGAATGATCGCCTGATGCCGCCAGATGTCATGTCTTGCACCTTAGGGTCTGTATTCATGATCCAAGTACGTCGCGTTGCCCTGCAGCGGCTGGCAGGTGGTGGTCCGTGGTGAAGCCCATGCTGGCTGCATGGGCAAGCCGCGAGCTGGCGCGTGACGGCCGCTGCAGGGCAACCCGCAGGGCCGGGTCCGTTTGCCCACGGAGCGGCGTCATCGCTCGGTCATGTATCGACATACATTCCCTCCCTCTTCCTTGCCCCGCGGGCAAACAGCTCCCGGCGCGGCGTACTTGGATAATCAACACAGACTCTTTTGAACCTACTTGCGTGGCTGCCCGTTGAAATCGGCCAGCAACACCATGAGCTTCTTCGACAGCGCGGCACGTTCCTGTTCCGCCAGGAAAGCGCCGATCTCCAGCTCGCGTCCATGTGACGACAACAGCAACCGCTGACGACTGCCGCCTGGCTCCAGCAGCACGCGCACCCAGTACGACGGGAAACGCGTGCGGCGCCGACCCGGCAGCGATTGCACCTCCAGCGACTCTGCGTCGAGGGTGATGCGCTCGCTACGGTCGCCAGCCCGCCAGGCCACACTCAAGGCGATGGCCATGGCAGCGGATTCCACCAAGGCAAACAGCGGAGCGAACACATTCCCCTGCCACGCCACCAGTCCAGCCGTCATCAGCACCAGCGCCGCCAGAACCACGATCAGCCGACGCAGACCGCGCCGGCTTAGCGTGCGGTTGGGCTTGAGCCACATCGTCACGCGGGGCAAGCCGGCGGTAGCTGGTCGAAGCACGATCATCGAGACCCGGCGTGCCTGGAACACAGGAATCATAGGCCGCGACAACGCAACGGGCAACAATGTCGCACCTGCTTGACCTGGATCAAGGAATGATGTTGCGCGACAGAGCTCCCCCTGCGCGACGCCCCGACTCCCGCGGATTGCACGGCACGCGTACAATTCCGGGCTCCCTCCACATCCGCACATCCCAGCGACAAGCCCGTGACCCAAGCCATTCTCCGCCCCGAACTTCCCCCCGACGGCGCGCCCGCGCGCGCGCGGATCACCGCCGCCTGGCTGCGCGACGAGACCGAAGCGGTCAACGACCTGCTCGCCCAGGCCACCCTGCCGCCGGCCGAGCGCGAGCAGGTGATCGACGTCGCCGCCGGCCTGGTCACGCGCGTGCGGGCACGCGCGAAGGACCAGAGCGCAGTGGAATCCTTCATGCGCCAGTACGACCTGTCCTCCGAGGAGGGCGTGCTGCTGATGTGCGTGGCCGAGGCGTTGCTGCGCATCCCCGACAAGGCCACCGCCGACAAGCTGATCCGCGACAAGCTCGGCGAGGCGGACTGGAAGAAGCACCTGGGCCAGAGCGAGTCGCTGTTCGTCAACGCCTCCACCTGGGGCCTGATGCTCACCGGCCACCTGGTGCAACTGGCCGAGGACACCCGCCGCGACTTCACCGGCGCGCTGAAGCGCCTCGCCGGTCGCGCCGGCGAGCCGGCGATCCGGCTGGCGGTGCGCCAGGCGATGCGCATCATGGGCCACCAGTTCGTGATGGGCCGCAGCATCGACGAGGCGCTGGACCGCTGCGCCAAGAAGGAATACGCGGTGTACCGCTATTCCTATGACATGCTGGGCGAGTCGGCGCTCACTGCGGAAACCGCCGAGCGCTACCAGGAAGACTACCGCCGCGCGATCGCCCGCATCGGCGCGCGCGGCCCGTTCGCCAACCACACCGACGCGCCGTCGATCTCGGTCAAGCTGTCCGCGCTGCACCCGCGCTACGAGGTGGCCAGGCGCGAAGACGCACGGCGCATGCTCACCGCGAAACTGCTGGAGCTGTCGCAGCTGGCGATGAAACAAGGCATCGCGCTGTCGGTGGATGCCGAGGAAGCCGACCGGCTGGAACTCTCGCTGGACATCATCGGCGACGTCTTCGCGCACCCCTCGCTGGCCGGCTGGAACGGCCTCGGCATCGTGGTGCAGGCGTACTCCAAGCGCACCCCGTTCGTGATCGACTGGCTGGTCGAAACCGCGCGTGCCACCGGCCGCCGCTGGTACGTACGGCTGGTCAAGGGCGCCTACTGGGACGCCGAGATCAAGCGCGCGCAGGAACAGGGGCTCCCGGGCTATCCGCTGTACACGCGCAAGCCGAATACCGATGTCTCCTACCTCGCCTGCGCGCGCAAGCTGTTCGACGCCGGCAGCGAGCTGATCTACCCGCAGTTCGCCACCCACAACGCGCACTCGATCGCCGCCGTGCACCACATTGCGCGCGGCCGACCGTTCGAGTTCCAACGCCTGCACGGCATGGGCACCGACCTCTACGCCGAGGTGATCGGCGCGAACAAGCTCAACGTGCCGTGCCGCGTCTACGCGCCGGTGGGCACGCACGAGGACCTGCTGCCCTACCTGGTGCGCCGCCTGCTCGAGAACGGCGCCAACACCAGCTTCGTCAACCGCGTGGTGGACGAGACGCTGCCGGTGCGCGAGCTGGTGGCCGATCCCTGCGAGACGGTGCGCCACTTCGCGTCCATTCCCCACCCGCGCATTCCCTTGCCGGTCAACCTCTTTGGCGAACTGCGGAAGAATTCCATGGGCATCAACTTCTCCAACGACAACGAACTGAAGGCCCTCGCCGAGGCCGTCAACGCGAAGAGCGGCCCGTGGCACGCCGCACCACTGGTCCCCGGCGGCAAGGGCAACGGCCCGACCGTCACGGTGACCAACCCCGCCGATCGCCGCCAGACCGTGGGCAGCTACGTCAGCGCCGATGCCGCGCTGGTCGACCGGGCGCTGGCCAACGCCGTCGCCGCCCAGCCCGACTGGGACCGCTTGCCCGCCGCCAGTCGCGCCGCGATCCTCGAACACGCGGCGGAACAGCTCGAAGCGCGCCGCGCCGAGTTCATCGCGCTGTGCGTGCGCGAAGCCGGCAAGAGCCTGCCCGACGCGATCGCCGAAGTTCGCGAGGCCGCCGACTTCCTGCGCTACTACGCGACGATGTCGCGCCGCCTGTTCGGCCAGCCCGAGCAGTTGCCCGGCCCCACCGGCGAGAGCAATCAATTGTTCCTCAACGGCCGCGGCGTGTTCGTCTGCATCAGCCCGTGGAACTTCCCGCTGGCGATCTTCCTGGGCCAGATCAGCGCCGCGCTCGCCGCCGGCAACAGCGTGATCGCCAAGCCCGCCGAGCAGACCAGCCTGATCGGCTATGCCGCAGTGAAGCTGCTGCACGAGGCCGGCGTGCCCGAGGCCATACTGCAATATCTGCCCGGCGACGGCGCCACCGTGGGCGCCGCGCTGACGAAAGACCCGCGCGTGGCCGGCGTGGCCTTCACCGGCTCCACCGAAACCGCCTGGGCGATCAACCGCGCACTGGCCGCGCGCAATGCACCGATCGCCGCGCTGATCGCCGAGACTGGCGGCCAGAACGCGATGATCGCCGACTCCTCCGCGCTGCCCGAGCAGATCGTCAAGGACGTGATCGCCTCCGCGTTCCAGTCCGCCGGCCAGCGCTGCTCGGCTGCGCGCGTGCTGTTCGTGCAGGAGGACATCGCCGACAAGGTGACCAGCATGCTCGCCGGCGCGATGGCCGAGCTGAAGGTGGGCGACCCCGGCCAGCTGTCCACCGACGTCGGTCCGGTGATCGACGAGGATGCGAAGCAGATCCTGGTCGACCACGCCGCACGCATGGACAAGGAAGCCAAGCTGATCGCCGAGGCGACGCTCGACGCCGAGGTCGCCGCCCACGGCACCTTCTTCGCGCCGCGCGCCTACGAGATCCCCGTGCTGTCCACGCTCACCCGCGAGGTGTTCGGCCCGGTGCTGCACGTGCTGCGCTGGAAGGGCAGCGAGCTGAAGCAGGTGGTCGAGCAGATCAACGCCACCGGCTACGGCCTCACCCTGGGCGTGCACAGCCGCATCGACGACACCGTGGAATACATCCGCAGCCACGCCCGCGTCGGCAACTGCTACGTCAACCGCAACCAGATCGGCGCGGTGGTCGGCGTGCAGCCGTTCGGCGGCGAAAGCCTCTCCGGCACCGGCCCCAAGGCCGGCGGTCCGCACTACCTGCTGCGCTTCGCCGGCGAGCGCACGCTCACCATCAACACCACCGCCGCCGGCGGCAACGCGTCGTTGCTGACTATCGGGGAGTAGGGAATAGAGAATCGGGAATAGCAGAGCCAGGCTTTGCCCCTCCTCCCAAACGGCGCTCGGGAAGAGGGGCGAGGGAAAAGGGAAACATTCCGGCGTTGCCATACCGCAGCCTTCGTAAGCCTGCGCGTGGCCTTCCAGGCCAAGCGCTACAAGGACACCGTCACCCGCAGCGCGGTGGGCGAGTTCCACAATGCCCTGCTTGGCCGCGCCGAGAAGGGCGTGTTCATCACCACCGGCCGCTTCACTCCGGATGGCGAGGCCGAAGCCACGCGCGATGGCGTGGTGCCGATCGAGCTGATCGACGACGGGCAATTGGTCGAACCGTTCCAGGACAAACTCATCGGCATCAGGCCCAAAATGGTGTATGAGGTCGACCATGCCTTCTTTGACGAATTCCGCCGTGAATCCTGAGCGAAGCGCCGCGCGCGATGCGACGGACGCCGATCTCGCCAGCATGCTGCAGCGCCTGCACGAGGCGCAGGCGCGCGAGCCGATGCCCGACTGGCCCATCCGTGCGCAACGCCTGCGCAAACTGGAGCAGATGCTGCGCGAACAGCGCGCGGCGTTCGCGGCAGCCATCAGCGCCGACTTCGGCTGTCGGCCGCAAGAGGAAACCGACATGCTGGAGATCTTCCCCAGCCTGTCGGCGATGCGCCATGCGCTGCGCCATGGTCGCCGCTGGATGCGTCCGCGGCGCTCGCTGGCGGGACTCGCCTTCCTGCCCGCCCACAACGTGCTGATCCCCCAGCCGCTAGGCGTCATCGGCATCATCGTGCCATGGAACTACCCGCTGTACCTGGCTGTCGGCCCGCTGGTCGACGCGCTGGCCGCCGGCAACCGCGCGATGCTGAAGATGAGCGAGTTCACTCCGCGCTTCTCGGCGCTGTTCGCCGAACAGGTGGCGAAATACTTCCCGCCCGACGAGGTGGTCGTGGTGAACGGCGACGCGGACGTGGCGCAGGCATTCTCTGCGCTGCCGTTCGATCACCTGCTGTTCACCGGCTCCACCGCGGTCGGCCACCATGTGATGCGCGCGGCCGCCGCCAACCTCACCCCGGTGACGCTGGAGCTGGGCGGCAAGTCGCCGGCGATCATCGGCCCGGGTGCGCGTTTCGAGCACGCGGTGGAGCGCATCGTGTTCGGCAAGCTGGTCAACGCCGGGCAGACCTGCATCGCGCCGGATTACGTGCTGCTGCCGCGCGCACGTGTGGCGGAGTTCATCGAGCTGGCCGGCAAGGCGGTGGCGCGGATGTACCCGCAACTGGAGCGGAGCACGCAGTACGCCAGCATCGTCTCCGACCGCCAGTACCGGCGCCTCGTGGCGCTGCGCGACGATGCGCTGGCGGCCGGTGCACACGCGCATCCGCTCGGCGAAGCAACGGCGGACTCGGCGCGCCGGCTGCTGCCGCCGCAGCTGATGACCGACGTCGACGACGGCATGGCGGTGATGCGCGAGGAGATCTTTGGCCCGCTGCTGCCGCTGCTGCCCTATGACGCACTGGACGACGCGATCGCCCAGGTCGCCGCCCGCCCGCACCCACTGGCGCTGTACCTGTTCGAACAGGACCAGGCGAGCATCGACCGCGTTTTGGCGCGCACCCGCGCCGGCGGCGTCAGCATCAACGACACCCTGTACCACATCGCTCAGCACGACCTTCCGTTCGGCGGTGTCGGCGCTTCCGGCATGGGCGGCTATCACGGCGAGGCCGGCTTCCGCACGTTCTCGCACCTGAAGCCGGTGTTCCGCCAGGCCCGTTGGAACGGCGCCGGCCTGCTCAATCCGCCCTACGGCGAACGCTTCCGGCGCATGCTCATTCTGTTGCTGCGCCGCGGCTGACATTCCCCCCCGAGCATAAAAAAACCTCCCCGCCGGGGCGGGGAGGTTTCACTCGTACGGTTACCGCATGCCAGGCGTCAGAACTTGTACATCGCCGACACGCTCAGCAGATTGCCGTAGTCGTCGAAGTTGCCGGTCAGCGTGTCGCGGGTGCTGTCGGTGACATTGACGTGCGCGTTGTTGACAAAGATGTGCGCATACGAGGCATTGATCTCGAGGTGCTCGCTGGCCTTGTAGCCGATGCCGACAGTGACCATCTTGCGGGTCGAATCGGGCACGCGCGGGCTGCGGGTGCTCAGGTGGGTCGGGCTGCTGTCGACCGCGATGCCGCCGCGCAGGGTCAGCCTGTCGTTGAGGTAGTAGTCGCCGCCGATCGAGGCGTAGATGGTGTTGCGCCAGTTGTACGCTTCGGATGTCCGCGGCTGTGAGTTGCCGTAGTTCACCGTCAGGTTCTTGAACACGTCCCACTTGGTCCAGGCCACGTCGACGCCGAAGCCGAACTTTTCGGCCTGATGCCAGTAGCTTGCGCTGGCCACTGCCGGGGTGGTGAAGTCGGCGCTGCCAGTGGTGTGGGAGAACGGCGGGATCGAACTGGCCAGCGACGGATTGGCGAGCAGCAGATCGTAGCCCGGCGTGGTCGTGAAGTTGCCGGTGCCTTCCAGGGTGTGGCTGATCTTGGAACGGTAGTTCAGCGCCAGCTTGTCGTTCGGGGTCAGCTTCCAGTAGCCGCCCAGCTGCCAGCCGTAGGCCCAGTCGTCGCCCTTGATGCGGGCATAGCCATCCGAACCCGGAGGCGTCACCGCCGCCACGCCGGCCGCGGCAGCCTGACCCTGCTGCACGGCTGCCTGGATCATGGCGGCAGCCTGGGCCGACGAGAGCTGCCCGGCGGCGGCCGCGGCCTGGATCTGTGCGACGCCGGCGGCGGTCTTGGCCCCGATGCCCTGCTGGATGCCCAGGCCCACGGCGTTGTAGTTGACCGCGCTGGTCAGCTCGGCACTGGTCTTCTGGGCGATGAAGCTGGCGCCCAGGCTGAAGTTGTCGGTGACGTCGAACGACGCCGACAGCGTGGCGTCCAGCGACTGGAACTTGGACTTGATGCCGTTATAGCGGCCGACCCAATTCTTGTCGTATTCGGTCTGGAAGCCGAACGGCACCGAGAAGCCGGCGCCCACGTGCATGCGGTCGCTGACCTGGGTGGCGAAGAACAGCGCCGGCACCGGCAGGGTGGTGCCCGCGTCGCCGCCGTTGCCACCGCTGATCGGGCGACCCAGTACGTCATGCGCGCTGCCGTCGAACTTGGCGCTGAAATTGATGGCGGTGACGTCGGCCTGCAGGTAGGTACCCTTCAGCTCGGACATCGCGGCCGGGTTGTTGACCACCACCGAGGCGTCGCCGCCGGCAGTAGCGGAACCCGCGTAGGCGCGGCCCAGGCCCTTGGCGCTGTTTTCCTTGAGCTGGAACGCACTGGCATCCGCGCTCGCGGGTGCGACCAGGGCGCCCACAAACGCGATGCTCAGCGCGGCAAGCGCCAGTGGACGGGCGGCGCCCGTGAGGGAACGGAAAGACGTATGCATCGCTAGCTCCTGCATGGTGTTGGAACAGCTCGGGTAGTGACGATGGATCGGCCGGAAGAACAATTTCATACGTGCGTTTGAACTTCCTTTGCAGGACTTTGCCCTGTTGGACAAGGCGTTGCAAGTGCGGTCGCAACAAATAACTAACGAGCGCATTTCAATCGGACAGGCAAACTGGAGGGCGGAGGGTCCCGTACCCCGCGCTGCTACTCTCGCCACCCCGCGTCCGCCCACCCATCCACACGGTGCCGCCATGCAATGTTTCGTCTACGCCAGCCTGCGCAAAGCCGACAGCTATCTATGGCTGGCGCAGCGCGACGCGTTCGACACGCTGCCCGAGCCGCTGGCGCTGCTGCTGGGCGAGCTGCGTTTCGTGATGGAGGTGCAGTTGGAGGAGGCCCGCAAGCTGCCGGTCGAGGATACCGCGCAGGTGCTCGAGCACCTGCGCACGCAAGGCTGGCACCTGCAGCTGCCGCCCCAGGAAACCCTGGCCGCCGCCAACCACCCCGCCTATACCCACGCGCCGCGGGATGATCGGGACGAATGAATCGCGCATCATCGGCTTGCGTTAACGCCTGGTTACCGCCTGCGCCGCCAACGATTTCTATACTGCCTCCCATGACCCAGCCCAAATCGCGCCGCCGCCCGCCCCTCCTGCACGCCCTGGCCTGGTTCATTCCCGGATGGTTCGCGGTCGCCGTTGCCGGCTTGGTCACGCACCCGCTGACCCTGGTTCCGCTGCTGCTGGCCAATGCGCTGACCATGGCGGCGACCTGCCACGCGATCGGCTTCGACCCCGAGCCGCGCTTCGGCCGCACCGTGCTGCGCCGTGGCGCTGCGCACCTGGTGATGTTCACCGGCTACACCGTGCTGGTGTTCGTGCTGGTGGCCTGGCCGATGCTGCAGCTGACCCACGAACCCAGCCTCGGCGCGGCGCTGGTGCTGGCCGCGGCGCTGGTGCTGGCGCTGGTCGCGCTGTGGCGGCTGTGGCCGGCGTTCGGCCTGGTGTTCGTGTGGGACGACGCCTATCCGAGCCAGCGCGACGGCTCGTGGATCTTCACCGCCACCTTGCGCAGCATCGCGTTCAGCCGCCACCTGTCGCGCGAGGAGCGCTTCTTCAGCCACTTCCTGCCGGCCGCGTTCGCGCTGCTGGTGCTGGCCTTCGGCGCGATCGCGTTGACCGGCCTGTACGGCGTGCTGCCGCCGGAGCCGCGCGTCGCCGCGCTGGCGATCTACGGCGCCGTGCTGCTGCCGCTGGGCTGCTTGGTGATCGCCAACCGCACGCTGCGCGCGCTCTTGTGCGAACGCCAGCAGCCGCGTCGCCGCGGCGACCCCGACCCGCGCGTCGACACCGCGCCGCGCCCGGTGCTGAGCGAGCAGGAACGCACCGCCGGCACGCCGGAGCAGGCCGCCGCGCTGCTGGCCGCCACCCGCGACGGCGACATCGAGCGCGCGCTGGCGCTGGTCGATGCCGGCGCCGCCCCCGACACCGTGCCCCCCGGCGACGACCGCGATCAGCGCCCGGTGCTGATGCTGGCCGCCCTGCTGCCCGACACCCGCCTGCTGCGCGCGCTGATCGCCAAGGGCGCCGACGTCAATCGCGCCAGCGGCGGCATCACCGCGCTGCTGGCCGCCACCCGCGACAGTTGGCACGGCCGCGCCGAGGCGGTGCTGACCCTGCTTGCCAACGGCGCCAGCCCGCTGGTCACCGACGCCGAGGGCAACACGCCGCTGCACGGCGCCGTGCTCAGCGGCGATGCCGGCGTGGCCGCGATGCTGCTGGACGCGGCCGCGCCGATCAACGCCCTGAACAAGGCCGGCGTCAGCCCGCTGGCCACCGCCTGCCGCGCCGCCAACTGGCCACTGGTGAAATTCCTGCTGGAACGCGGCGCCAAGCCAGCCCCGGCCGACGGCGAACCGGCGCTGGTCGCCGCCGCCGGCATCGCCGACGACGACGCCGAAGGGGTGAAGCTGCTGCTCAAGCAGCGCGCCGCGGTCAACGCGGTCGACGCACGGCACCGGCATGCCCTGCTCGCCGCCGCCGCCGAAGGCCATGAACAGATTGCCCGCGCGCTGTGCGCCGCCAGCGCCGACGTCAACCTGGTCGATCGCCACGGCAGCAGCGCGCTGATGGAAGCGGCGCGTGCCGGCGCCGGCGGCATCGTGCAGCTGCTGGCCGAGGCGCAAGCGGACGCCGGCCTGCGCGACAGCCACGGCCGCGACGCGCTGACCCTGGCCTGCCAGTCGCCGCGCGCGCACGCCGACACGGTGCGCGCCTTGCTGGCACTGGGCGCCGATGCGAAGGCCGCCGGCGGCGACGGCCGCAGCGCGCTCGATCATGCCGCCGGGGCCGGGCGCTGGGATCTGGTCGCCCTGCTCGACCCCGACACGCCGCTGCCGGCCAGCCTCAGCCATGACGTGCTGGCCGAAGGCAACGACACCCCCGCCCATCTGCTGGACGCGCTGCGCTTCGGCCACTGGGCGATCGCCTCCGGCTTCGCCGAGCGGGTGCGCGACTGGCCGCAGGCGGAGCTGGCCCGGTTGTACCTGGAACTGGCCGGGGCGGGCCACGGCGCGGCGCGCCGCTGGCTGCTCGACCACGGCCTCGATGCCGAGGCCCGGCTGGAAGCGCCGCGCATCGACGACGCCGAAACCGCCGACGCACCGCATCTGCCGCCGCTGGGCCAGCGCCTGTTCGACGCCTTGCTGCCGCAGCTGCCGGACGCCACCGAGGCGCTGGATGATTTGCTGCAGGCCGGCGCCAGCGCGGCCGGCGCCGGCCTGCTGGCGCAGGCGCTGGCGCATTTGAACGGGGCCGCCGAGGGCGCCGCGCTGCCGCTGAACCTGCTCGAACGCGGCGCCGACCCGTTCGGCGCCGACGCCCGCGAGCGCACGCCGCTGCAGCTGGCCGCGGCCAACGCGCAGTTGCCGCTGCTGCAGGCCCTGCTGGCGCGCGGTGGCGACCCGAACACCCGCGACCGCGACGGCCGCACGCCGCTGTTCGCCGCCCTGGAGCACGGTGCGCAAGCGTTGCCGCTGGTGCGCGCGCTGATCGCCCACGGCGCCAACCCCGAGGCCACCGACGCGAACGGCGAGACCCCGCTGGGCCTGGCGCTGGAGCACCCGGCGGTGGAGCGCTGGCTGGACTGGCGCGACTGGCCGCGGCCGAACCGCGCGCTGCGCGCCGACGACCTGCCCGCCGCCGCCAAGGCCGGCGCGCTGGCCAGCGTGCAGCGTCTGCTGGAACTGGGCTTCGCCGTGGACACCCGCGACGATCAGGGCGCCACCGCGCTGCTGCACGCCTGCGGCGCCGGCCACCGCGACATCGCCGCCTGCCTGCTCGGCGCCGGCGCGGACGCCACACTGCCCGCGCGCAGCGGCGTCACCCCGCTGGCCGCCGCGGTGGCCGCGCGCCGCGAGGCGCTGGTCGCCCTGCTGCTGCAGCACCAGGTTGCCGTCGACCAGCGCCTGCCGAACCAGGCCACCGCGCTGATGGTGGCGGCCGCGATGGGCTACCCGGAGATCGTCGAGCAACTGCTGGACGCCGGCGCGGCGGTCAACGCGGTCGACGACGCCGGCCGCAGCGCGCTGCATGCGGCGGCGCAGTTCGGTTTCGAGCACAACGACAGCCTGCGCGCACGGCGCCTGTTCGACCGCCTGCTCAAGCACGGCGCCGACATCAACCACGCCGACCACGAGGGCAAGACGCCGCTGCTGTTGCTGCTCGGCGCGCAACTGCGCCCGGGCAGCGCCTGCGACGCCACCCATCTGGGCGCGCTGGTGCCGCTGCTACTGGAGGCCGGCGCCAAGGTCGAACCCGCCGACCAGCGCGGAGTCACCGCGCTGCACGCCTGCGCCATGCATGCGCTGCTGCCGCCGGCGCGCGTGCTGCTGTCGCGCGGCGCCGACCGCAACGCGGCCGATGCGTTTGGGCGCACCGCGGCCGACGTGGCGCGGCAGCTGGGCTATGTCGACATCGCCCACGAGCTGGCCGCGCGCAGCAGCGCGATCCCCAGCGTGCGGCAGACCCTGCGCCAGCCGGCGCAGCCGTCGGACTGAGAGGTTGTGATTTTTTCAACCTCTCAGGCCGGCCACGGCGAGGGGCATGGCGAGGGCATGGATGCCCGAGTTGAGGCAACGCAGGAGCAGTTGCCCGATGGCCAGACATGAAACAGTCACTCAAGTGGGTGTTTCATGTGAGCGAGTCCGGGCGTGTACCGGACTCGCGATCGAAGAAAGCCACAGGAAGTGGTTTTCTTCACAAGCTCTGAGCCGCCGCTACTCCCCTTCCTCGCCGGCCAGCGGCGTATCCGCGTCGCGCTGGCGCTCGCGTTCCGCGCTGCGCTCGGCATCGGCCTCGAACAGCTGCTGCAGGTCGACCATCGCCTCGCGCGTGCTCTGGATCAGCTTGGCCTCGTCGTCGTAGACCAGCGCCTGCTTCTTCAGCAACTCCTCGTCGTAGCGGCGGAAGCGCTCGACCCGGTCGACCGCCAGCTCGTGCGGCAGGCCCAGCGCCTCCAGCGTCTTGCGGGTCATCTTGAGGCTGGAGTGGAAGGTCTCGCGCACCGGCTCCTCCACGCCCATGTCCATCAGCCGGAACACGTGCTGGCGGTTGCGTGCGCGGGCGATGATCTTCAGATGCGGGTACTGCCGCCGCACCAGCCGCGCGGTGCGCAGGTTCGCCTCCGGGTCGTCGGTGGCCAGCACGAACACCTCGGCCTTGTCGGCCCGCGCCGCGCGCAGCAGTTCCGGCCGCGCCGGGTCGCCGAAGAACAGGTTGACGCTGCCGAAGCGGCGCGACTGGTCCACCTGGTCGGCCGAATGCTCCAGCGCCACAAACGGGATGTTCTGCGCGCGCAGCACGCGGGCGATGATCTGGCCCACTCGACCGAAGCCGGCGATGATCACCCGCGGCGTGCCGGCGTCGATCGCGTCGAACTCGCGCGACGGCTTGTTCGGCCGCACTTCCAGCACCTTCGCCGCCAGCACCACCAGCAACGGGGTCAGCGCCATCGACAAGGTGATCGCCAGCACCAGCGCGTCGCGCTGGACCGCGTCGATCAATCGCTGTTCGGCCGCCTGGCGCAACACCACGAAGGCGAACTCGCCGCCGCAGGCCAGCAGCACCACCAGGCGCAGCGTGTCGGAACGGTTGAGCCCGCCCAGCAGCCGCCCCAGCGGCCACAGCAGCACGCTCTTCAACAACAGCAGCGCGCCGACCAGGCCGAACATCAGCCCGGGCCGGTGCAGCAGCAGCGACAGGTCCATCGACATGCCGACGCTGATGAAGAACAGCCCCAGCAGCAGACCCTTGAACGGCTCGATGTTCGATTCCAGCTCGTGCCGGTACTCCGAGTCGGCCAGCAGCATGCCGGCCAGGAACGCGCCCAGGGTGGCCGAGACGCCGGCCATCTCCATCAGCAGCGCCACGCCCAACACCACCAGCAGCGCGGTGGCGGTGAACACCTCCGCCGAATCGGCCTTCGCCACGAAACGGAACACCGGGCGCAACAGATAGCGGCCGCCGACGATTACCACCACGATCACGCCGACCGTACGCAGCACCGCGAGCAGGTTGAAATCCTGCGCGGTGGAAGAAGCCAGCAGCGGCACCGCGGCGATCAGCGGGATCGCCGCCAGATCCTGGAACAGCAGGATCGAAAACACCTGGCGGCCGTAGGCCGAACCGGCCTCCTTGCGCTCGACCAGGATCTGCAGGCCGAACGCGGTGGACGACAGCGCCAGGCTGCCCCCCACGATCGCCGCGCCCTTGCCGCTGAGGCCGAACAGGAAATAGCCCGCCGCCGCGATCGCCACGCTGGTCGAGAGCACCTGCAGCAGGCCGGTGCCGAACACCGAGCGGCGCATCACCCACAGGCGTTGCGGCGACAGCTCCAGGCCGATCACGAACAGCATCAGCTCGACGCCGACCTCGGAGATCGTCGCCACCCCCTCGGTGTCGCTGACCAGGCCCAGCAGCTGCGGCCCGATCACCACGCCGGCGATCAGGTAGCCGAGCACCGCACCCAGCCGGAAGCGCTTGGTCAGCGGCACCACGATCACGGTGGCGAGCAGAAACACCACCGCAGTCTGCAGGAAATGATGGCTGTCCAAGCGCTGGCGGCTCCGGTCGGGGAGCTTCGATTATTCCACGCGGTCGAAGCCGTGCGCGCCACCGCCGTCACTCGGCGGGCGATCGGACCGGGAGCTCGTCTCGTACGCCAAGGTGAGCGATGCGGAGCACTACGCCCGGCTGGTGCCCAACGACACCATCGCCGCCAATGGCTAGACTCGCGGAATTGCCCTGCCTGGCTGGCCGTGACACAGTTCAGAGCTACAGGGGACAGTGAGCATCCGTATATCGGGATTGTTCAGGCTGTCGCCGCCCGACGAGCGATGCGCATGGACGAACGCCTGATCCTGACCGAAGGTGAAGAACTGGTTTTACCGGAAGCGTTGGATGCCTGCTTCCGCACGCCATCGGTGTGGCCCGAATTGTCGGCGTTGAGTGGCGGCACCAACCTGCGCCGCCGACGCCTGCAACCATCGGCATTTCTGGCGTACAGGATGCCCACGTCACCGATGGAAGCTCAACTCAAGACCCGCGAGTTGAGCAAGCGCGTCAAGGCCCTCAAGGCTCATCACAGAATCTTGCACGAAGCCAACGCCACCGTTCTACCCGCCACCCTCGAACGCCTGTTCGCCTGAGCTGGAAGGATGCCGCTACGGTGATTGCCAAGCCCATCGGATCCATCACGGAAGCCGATCTATTGCAATTGATCCAGGCGGGTACGCCGGAGAGCAAGCACATCAAGTACAAACGCACACTGCCTGACGGCGGCGACTCGGGCAAAGTGAAGTTCCTCAGGTCGGTGACCGCATTGGCCAACACACAAGGCGGCGACTTGATCTACGGCATGGAGGCGTCGGACGGCATTCCTCAACAGCTATGCGCCCTGACAATGCCATCTGCCGATCAAGTCCTGCAGCGGCTGGAAAGCCTTTGCGCCGACGGCGTTTCACCGAGATTGGCTGGCGTCCAGTACCGCTTCGTGCCGCTCTCCGGTGGTGGCGAGGTGCTAGTAATCCGGATCCAAAAGAGCTGGAACGCGCCTCATCGGGTCACTGCGGGAGGGCATGCGCACTTCTATGGACGCAATGCAGCAGGCAGCTACCCGTTGGACGTTGGCGAACTGCGCCAGGCATTCACGCTCTCAGAGTCGGTGGCTGAGCGCATTCGCGCCTTCCGTGCCAAACGATTGCTGGCACTAGGCAATGGCGAAGTACCGATTCCGCTCGTACCCGGTGTGCGGGTTGTCCTGCACATTGTTCCACTGCAGAGCCTGACCAGTGAGTTTCTCGTGGATATCAGTCCACGTACTCAGCAACAGATGCAGGCGTTAAATCGAGTCGAGCCGCCTGGGGCGGGTGGGTGGAGTCAACGAGTCAATCTGGACGGCCGCGTCAAGTACGACAATGAGTGCGATGGAATGGCCAGAGCCTATGCTCAGCTATATCGCAGCGGCATGATTGAGGCTGTACAAGTTTGGCCTGAATAGCAGGGTGAGAAAGTCCTGCCAAGCCAACTCTATGAGCGCGACATCATCAACGCCTTGCGTTCCTATCAGCAGGCGTTGCCGGACCTTGGGTTGGCAGCGCCGGCATACATCTTCTTCTCGTTGCTTGGTGTGACAGGGTGTGTCTTGGCCGGAGACAACCGATTCACACGCAGGGCCTACTACGCCGACCGCGATGCACTGATTCTGCCGGAGCTTCTGGTCGAAGACTGGTCGATCGAATCCGCCGAAGCCATGCGGCCCCTGTTCGATATGGTTTGGAATGCCTTTGGCTACGAACGATCCTTCAATTACGACGAAAACGGCCACTGGACGGAGCGTTGAGGTCAGACCATGCCGATCCAGCCGTTGCAGATTGTCGAGATACTGGAGCGCAGCGAGCAGGGTGTGACTCGCCCGTTTCTCTGTCGATGCAACGACGACCAGCTCTACTACGTGAAGGGTCAGGGTGCCGGCCGGCGAAGTCTGTTATGCGAGTGGTTCGCCGGCCATCTCGCGCAAGCATTGGGTCTGCCGCTGCCGCCATTCGCCATCGTGCAGGCGCCGCGGGAACTGGTCGAGCTGCATCCGGAAGGAAGCGACCTTGGCGCTCGGCCAGCCTTCGGCTCCCGAGTGGTTGCGCATACGCAGGAGCTGACTGTTTCCCACCTGCATGACGTGCCCATGCCCTTGCAACGGGACGTACTGGTATTCGACTAGTGGATACACAACCCGGATCGCACCCTGACCACGCAAAGCGGCAACCCGAACCTGCTGTGGGACACCGACAACGGCCAACTGGTGGTGATCGACCACAACGTGGCTTTCGATACGGCGTTCGATGCCCGCGCGTTCAGCGAGACGCATGTGTTCGCTGGTGTGATTACGATACGTTTCATGACCTTGTGGAGCGGCTGAGCTATACCCAGCGACTCCGTTCGGCGCTGGCGGCGTGGCCGACGGCCTGCCAGAATGTGCCCGACGAATGGTGGTTCGCAGACGAGGAACGCACGGTTCCTGCAAGCTTCGACCCCGACGCCGCACTGGCGCTGCTGAACCGCTGCACGCACGAGGATTTCTGGAGGCTCGCGCCATGAACAGGTACGCCTGCCAATACGCCATCATCCGTTTCCTGCCCTACGCGGAGACGGGCGAGTTCGCCAACGTGGGCGTCGTGTTGGCGTGCCCGGCTACGGGCTACCTGGAAGCGCGTCTGATGCTGCCCCGCAGGACGGCTCGCATCACCGGCTTCTTCGAGAAGTTGGACCGACGCATCTATCGCGAGGCCATGGACTACCTGAAGGAAGAGCTGACGCGGGTCGGCAAGCTGGTGGCCGATCGCGGCCATGGCAACCCGACGTTCGCACAGCAGGCCTTTGCCGGGTTGGTTCGCCCGCGCGAGGCCTTGTTGCGATTCAGCGAGACTCGCGTAATTCTAGCCGAGCAGCCGGCGGACACCTTGCACAAGCTGTTCGCCACGATGGTCGAACGCGACTTTGCGGACAAGGCCTACCACGACCAATGGTTGGAGCGTGGCGTGAGGGAGACCTTGCGCAAGGCTAAGTTGCGCGACTACTTCCAGCCGGGCGACATCGGCAATCAGGATCTGCACATCCACGTTCCGTTCCTTCATCAGAGGGAAGGCCGGCCACAGCTCGCCATCAAACCGCTCGATTTGGCCAAGGACGAACCGAATTTGGTATACGGCATTGGCGCTCGCTGGGTAGGCCAGATGCGCTTGTTGCAACGGCATCAATTGCTGCCGGAAAGTCTGCTTTTCGCAGTCAGCATGCCTGATGCGAAACACGAGCGCGTCCATGCTGCCGTCGAGGAGATCCTTAATGATCTTCGCGGCACCGCGGCCGTCCAAGCCGTGCCGATCACAGACGTCGCCGCGATCACGACTTTTGCCAACGCTGCAACGACTGTGTACTGACGCCTGCGGCGTCGGTGACTTCGAAGGGTAAGTCCCCGCACGACGCGCACTAGATTGCATCCCCAGGCAATTGCCTGGGGATGCTGTGTTGCTAGAAGTTTCCGTCCAAACGGACTTTCGTTCTTTGAGCGGTTAAGGGGTCGTACAACTCCTTACGAAGGAAGCGCTCAAGCCCGGGGAAACCCAAGCTGTCATCGACAATACCTTTCGCGATAGCCCCATCCCGACCACCGACACAACGACCATCGGGATTCTGCCGCCGTTCTCACGCTTAGCCACCAGCAATGGCCACGCGGCCAAGAAGCAGACTGCGCGGGGCAAACTGATGGCGTCTTCGAGCGTTGCTATGGTCGGTCTTGATGTCGGTCTGTGGCGGTTAGATCACCACAAACCATCGAGAGGAGTCCCCACTTCAGACTCCAACCACGAAAAAGGCCGGCAATACCGGCCTTTTTCACACCCTGAGCCTACGACTTACTTCTTCGGCGCGTCCTTCAGCCCGCGGTTTTCCAGCATCGGCTCGATCTCGGGATCGTGGCCGCGCCAGTCCTTGTACATCTTCGCCAGCTCCTCGGTGTTGCCGCGCGAAAGCACCATCGCGCGGAAGCGGTCACCGTTTTCGCGGCTCAGGCCGCCGTGTTCCTTGAAGCCGATGAAGGCGTCGTCGGCCAGCATCTGCGTCCACAGGTAGGCATAGTAGCCGGCGGCGTAGCCGTTGCCCCAGATGTGCTGGAAGTAGCTGGAACGGTAACGCGGCGGCACGTAGCTGAGGTCGATGCCGTCCTTCTTCAGTGCGGCGGCCTCGAACTGATCGGCGTCCTGCAGCGGCGCGTCGGCGCCGAGCGTGTGCCAGTTCATGTCGAGCAAGGCGGCGGCGACCAGCTCGGTCATGTCGTAGCCCTTGTTGAACTTGCCGGCCTTCTTCATCTTGTCGACCAGCGCCGGCGGCATCGGCGCGCCGGTCTGATAGTGCTTGGCGTAGTGGGCGAACACCTTCGGGTCGGTGGCCCAGTGCTCGTTGAACTGCGAGGGGAACTCGACGAAGTCGCGCGCCGTGTTGGTGCCGGACAGGGTCGGGTACTGCTCGTCGGCGAAGATGCCGTGCAGCGCATGGCCGAACTCATGGAACATGGTGATCACGTCGTCGAACGACAGCAGCGCCGGCGCTCCCGCGGCCGGCTTGCTGAAGTTGCACACGTTGAAAACTACCGGCTTGGTGCCGAGCAGCTTTGACTGGTTGACCAGGTTGTCCATCCAGGCGCCGCCGTTCTTGTTGTCGCGTTTGAAGTAGTCGGTGTAGAACAGCGCCAGCGACTTGCCGTCCTGGTCGAACACCTCGAACACGCGCATGTCCGGCTGGTACACCGGAATGTCGTGGCGCTCCTTGAAGGTCAGTCCGTACAGCTGGTTGGCGGCGTAGAACACGCCGTTCTGCAGCACGTCGTCGAGCTCGAAGTACGGCTTGATCTGGTTCTCGTCGAGGTCGAACTTCGCCTTGCGCACCTGCTCGGCGTAGAAGTTCCAGTCCCACGGGGCGAGCTTGAAGCTGCCGTGCTGCTGGTCGATCACCGCCTGGATGTCAGCCGCCTCGGTCTTCGCGCGAGCGGTGACCGCGGGCACCAGGTCGTGCATGAACTTCAACGCCGTTTCCGGCGTCTTCGCCATCTGGTCGTCCAGCTTCCACGCCGCGTAGTTCGGGAAGCCGAGCAGCTTCGACTGTTCGGCGCGAATCTGCGCCAGCCGCTCGATGGTCTTGCGGGTGTCGTTGGCGTCGCCCTGCTCGGCACGGTTCCACGAGGCCTCGAACAACGCCTGGCGAGTGGCGCGGTCGGCGAGGTCCCGCAGCTCGGGCTGCTGGGTGGTGTTCTGCAGGCTCAGCACGTATTTGCCTTCCTGCTTGCGATCCTTGCCGGCCTGGCCGGCGGCAGCCAGCTCGGCGTCGGACAGGCCGGCCAGCTTCGCCTTGTCGGCGATCACTGGCGCGGCGTCCCTGGTGGCGGCCAGCAGCTTGTTGGTGAACGCGGTGCTCAGCGTGGACGCTTCCTTGTTGAGCTCCTTCAGCTTCACCTTGTCGGCGTCGGAGAGCTTCGCGCCGGCGTGCACGAAGTTCCTGTAGACCACCTCGACCAGGCGGGCGGATTCCGGGTCGAGCTTGAGCGTGTCGCGCTGGTCGTAGACCGCCTGCACGCGCTGGAACAGCTTGCCGTTGAGGTGGATCGCGTCCTCGTGCGCGGCCAGCTTGGGCGCTTCCTCTTCCTGCACCTTCTGCAGCGTGTCGTTGGTGTTGGCGCCGGTGACCGCGCTGAACGTCGCCATCACCCGGTGCAGCATCGCGCCGGATTTCTCCATCGCCACGTAGGTGTTCTCGAACGTGGGTGCGGCCGGGTCGTTGGCGATCTTCTCGATCTCGGCCAGCTGCTGGCGCATGCCTTCCTCGATCGCCGGCTGGTAGTCGGCGTCATGGATCTGGTCGAACGGCGGTGCCTGGAACGGCAGCGTACTGGCGCTGTAGAACGGGTTGCTGGTCATGGCGGTGGTGCTGCTGGCGGCGGCGACGGAAGCGGCCTGCGCGGGTGGATTGGCGGCCCCGCGCGGCGGCTGCGAGCAGGCGGCGAGGGCCATGGTGGTGGCGATCATGATCATGCGCAGGCGAAGCATGCGGTCTCCCAGGTTGAGATGTGCCCGTCGGCGGGCAGGGCAAGTCGTGACCGTCGACTGTAGCGACAGCGCGGCGAGTTTCCAAACCGCGGGATCCCGCGTCAGCGCCTGCGCGCCACCTCAGGCCGCGCGCAGGTCGCGCAGCTGCCACGCCGCGCCGATCAGCAGGTACAACCGGTGACGCACCACGCTCATCGGCAGATCGGTGAGGAGGTCCACGTCGGTGCGCAGGTCGGCGACCTTCGCCCGCACCTGCGCCGCCGGGTCGGTCGCGCCAAGGCTGGCGTCGACCGCATCCGGGTCGGGCTGCGCCGCACGCCAGCGCTGGAACAGGCCGTCGTCGCGCAAGGCCTGCTGCAGCGCCGCAGCGAAGTCGCTCGGGCCAGCGCCGTCGTAGGCGAAGCGCGGATCGTCACCGCGCGCATGCGCCAGGTCGGCGATCGAGAGGTAATAGTGGTTGCGGGCCATGGGGACTCCGGAATGCCAGACGGACATCCATCCCAGCACGCCGCACGTGAAGTTCAGTCCAACGCCGCCACCGCGGCACGCAGATAGCCGACGGCCTGCGCCGGCGCCACGCCGTGCGGCAACACGCCCAGGCATGGCGCTGGCAACAGCTCACGCAAGGTGGCCAGGTTCTCCTGGGGCACGTCCATCGCCGGGTCGACGCCATTGCCGATCCAGCCGAGCAGGCGGCAGCCGTCGGCCACGATCGCGCGCGCGCTGAGCTGGGCGTGGTTGAGACAGCCCAGCCGCAGGCCGACCACCAGGATCACCGGCAGCTGCCACTGTTTGGCGATGTCCGCGGCGAACAGCCCCGGCGCCAACGGCACCAGCCAGCCACCGACGCCTTCCACCACCACCGTGCCATGCGCCGCCTGCAGCCGCTCGAAGGCCACGCGCAGCGGTGCCAGCGTGATCGCCACACCGTCGTGCGCCGCCGCCAGGTGCGGCGACAGCGGCTCACGCAGCGCCACCGGATTGACCAGCGCGTACGGCAGTTCCACGCCACCGGCCGCCAGCAGCGCCAGCGCGTCGTCGTTGCGCAGGCCGTCGGGCGTTTCCGCGCAGCCGCTGGCCACCGGCTTCATGCCGCAGGCATCGCGGCCCGCCGCACGCAACGCATGCAGCAGGGTGCAGGCGGCATGGGTCTTGCCGATGCCGGTGTCGGTGCCGGCGATGAACACCGCGGCCGTCATGGCTGCGCGTAGCGCCGGTTGAAACGATTCGTCACCGGACCGATCAGGAACAGCAGCGCGTACATGAAGCTGGGAATCGACTCGCCGCCGATCAGCAGCAGGGTGAGGATGAACGCGAACGCGCCATCCACGAACATGTCCAGCCGTCCCGCCTCGATTCCCTCGCCCTGCTCGGTCAGACTCATCATGCATCTCCATGCTGGTAGCCGGCGCATAATACGGGTTTTGCTGCAGGCCACGGCGCATGTTCGATCTGAAAACCCACAGCTACGCCAGCAAGCGCGAACACTACGACGACCTGCTGCGGCAGGCACGCGGCATCCTCGCCGGCGAGCGCGACCTGATCGCGAACGCGGCGAATTTCAGTGCGCTGGTTTACCACAGCCTGCCGCAGCTGAACTGGGCCGGCTTCTACCTGTACGACGGCACCGAGCTGGTGGTCGGCCCGTTCCAGGGCAAGCCGGCGTGCATCCGCATCGCGCTGGGCCGCGGCGTCTGCGGCACCGCCGCACAGACGCGGCAGACCCAGCTGGTGCGCGACGTCAATGCGTTCGCCGGGCACATCGCTTGCGACGCCGCCTCGCAGTCGGAAATCGTGGTGCCGCTGGTGAAGGCCGATGGCGGCCTGCTCGGCGTGTGGGACGTGGACAGCCCGGTCACCGACCGCTTCGACGAGGACGACCGCGCCGGCATGGAGGCGCTGTGCGCGGTGTTCATGGATGCCACATGCCGCTGACCACCCTTCGCGTCCGAGCGTAGGAGCCCGCTCGCGGGCGATGCTCTTGGAGCCGGGAGCCGGGATTCGGGATTCGGGATTTGCAAAAGCAGAGCATCGCCCGCGAGCGGGCTCCTACGCGTTAGCCTTCGCGATTTTGGTGCGTGCCTTCGCGCGGCTGCCGCAACAGCGCTACCACCGCGGCGCGCGCCTCGTCCACACCGCTGCCGGCGGTGGAGGAGAACACTTGCGCGGTGGCGTGCAGACCATCGGGAAAGCTCTTGCGCATCGCCGCCAGCGCCTGCGCGGCCTGGTTGCGCGAGAGCTTGTCGGCCTTGGTCAGCAGCAGGTGGCAGGGCAGGCCCGTGGCGAAGCAGAAGTCCAGCATCATCCGGTCGAACTCCTTCAGCGGATGGCGGATGTCGGCAATCAGCACCACGCCGCGCAGGCTGCGCCGCTGGTGCAGATAGCGATCGATCTCCTGCCGCCAGTGCTCGCGCAGCTCCTGCGGCACCTTGGCGTAGCCGTAGCCGGGCAGGTCGACCAGGCGCACCTCCAGCGGCGGCTCACCCTCGGCCTGCGCCAGCGGTGGTCGCTCCTGCGCATCCTGCGCCCGCGACACTGGTACATCCTTGTACGGCGGCAGCGAGAACGCCACCATCTGCTGGGTACGCCCCGGCGTCTTCGAGGTGCGCGCCAGGCCCTTGTGCCCGGTCAATGCATTCAGCGCGCTGGACTTGCCGGCATTCGAGCGCCCGGCGAACGCCACCTCGGCACCGCGGTCGGCGGGAAGCTGGCTGACACGATGGGCGGCGAGTACGAACTGCGCGCCTTGCAGGGGATTGGACATGGGGGTGGTTTGACCAAGCTATGGTGGCACGGGGATAATTCTGCGGCTTCTGCCTGTCGCAGGCCGCGTGGCCATCATCCCTGGCAGTGTTCGCAAGTCTCTCGGGAGTCAAGTGTATGAGTTTTCGGTCCGCTGGTTTTCGGCCCGCTGTCCTCAGGTCCGCCGTAGCCCTGGTATTTGCGCTGACCAGCACTGCACTGCTTGCACAGGACGCCCAGCCGGCCGCAGCCGGCACCGCGGCAACCCCGCCGGCTGCAGTTGCCGCGCCGGTGCCCGCCGCCAGCGTCGCGGTCAAGCCCGGCGACGCCACGGCCGGCCAGGCCAAGGCCGCGGTCTGCGGCGCCTGCCACGGCATGGACGGCAATTCGGCTGACGCGCAGTACCCGAAGCTGGCCGGCCAGAGCGAGCAGTACATCGCGCGCCAGCTGACCAGCTTCAAGGCCGGCAAGCGGCAGAACCCGATCATGATGGGCATGGCCACGCCGCTGTCCGAGCAGGACATGCACGATCTCGGCGCCTACTTCGCCAGCAAGACCGCGTTGCCCGGTGTAGCCGACCAGGCGCTGGTGGCACACGGCCAGACCCTGTTCCGCCAGGGCGACGCCACGCGCGGCATTCCGGCCTGCATGGCCTGCCACAGCATCGACGGCCGCGGCAACCCGGGCGCGATGTACCCGCAGCTGGCCAGCCAGCATGCGCAGTACGTCGAGGCCACGCTGAAGGCCTGGCACGACGGCACCACCTGGGGCGACGACGCCCACGCGCAGGTCATGCCGGCGATCGCCAAGCAGCTGAGCGCCGACGACATCGCCGCCCTGGCCAGCTACATCGAGGGCCTGCACAGTGCCGCCAGCCAGCCGGCCAGCGCACCCTGATCGAAACGCGCCGGGCACCCTCCCGGCGCTGCCGTTTCACGTTCCGCCTTTTCGAGGTTCACCATGCTGCAGCGTTTGCCGTTCCTGTGTGCCGCCCTGCTCGCGCTTGCCGCGTGCAGCCATGACAGCAACAGCGGCAACACCGCCCAGCCCGCGGCACCGGCCGCCGCCCGCAGCGCCGAGGCCGCGCCGGCCAGCCCCGCGAGCAGCACCGCACCGGCAACCGCCGGCAGCGCGGTGCCCGCCAGCGCCGCCGCGGCGACCGCCCTCGGCGAGCCCGCACCCGCCGTGACCGCCCCGGCCGTGGCCGCGGCGCCGTTCGTCGACAACGGCAAGTGGGTCGAAGGCAAGCACTACTTCCTAATCGACCCGGCGCAGCCGACCAGCCATCCCGGCAAGATCGAGGTGACCGAGGTGTTCTCCTACGGCTGCCCGGCCTGCAACGGCTTCCATTCCACCGTCGAGCAGATCGCCAGTAGCCTGCCGCCGAACGCGGTGATGAACTACCTGGCCGCCTCGTTCCGTCCGGACGAAAACTGGCCGATGTACCAGCGCGCGTTCTACGCGGCGCAGGCGCTGGACCTGGTCGGCAAGACCCACGACGCGATGTACGACGCGGTGTGGAAGAGCGGCGAGCTGTCCACCTACAACCTGAAGGCCAGCGGGCTGAAGCCGCGCTCGGCATGGCCGACCATCGAGGACGCGGCGAAGTTCTACGCCAAGTACGGCGTCGACCCGAAGGAATTCGTCGGCGTCGCCAACTCGTTCACCGTCAACACCAAGATGAAGCGTGCCGACGACCTGGTGAAGGCCTACGGGGTGGACAGCACGCCGACCATGATCGTCAACGGCAAGTACCGCTTCACGGCGAGCTCCGCCGGCGGCTACGCGCAGTCGATCGAGCTGACCCAGTGGCTGGTGGCCAAGGAAGCCGCCGGCAAGTAAGCCGGTCTGGTCAGGCCTGTTCGGTTAATCTGGCCCGCACGGCGACCCCACCGCCTACCCGCGAAGAGAGACCTGCATGTTCAAGCGATTTCCCCACCTGCGCGTGCTCACCCTGCTCGCCGGCCTGCTGCTGGCCAGTGCCTGCACCGCGCAGTCCGGCGCGCCGGCGCCGTATACCGAAGGCAGCGAGTACGTCACCCTGCCCGCTCCGCACCAGCGCTACAGCAGCGAGGGCAAGGTGGAGGTGGTCGAGGTGTTCTCCTACGGCTGCATCCACTGCGCGCAGTTCGCGCCGGCCGCCGAGAAGCTGCGCCAGCAGCTGCCGGCCGGAGTCGAATTCAAGCTGGTGCCGGCACCGTTCAGCGCGGAGTGGCTGCCGTATGCGCGGGCCTACTACGCGGCAAAGCAGCTGGGCGTAGTCGCGCGCACCCATCTGAAGCTGTTCGACGCCAAGTTCGCCCAGCACTACCCGATCAACTCGCTGGACGAACTGGCCAACTTCTACGCCCGCGAGGGCGTCGACCGTGCCGAGTTCATTCGCCTGGCCACCTCGCCCGAGGCCACCGCGAAAATGAAGGAAGACCTCGCGCTGATCCAGAAATGGCAGGTGGACGGCACCCCGACCATCGTGGTCAACGGCAAGTACCGCGTGGCCACCGTGCACTCGTTCGACGAAATGCTGGCGGTGACGCAGTGGCTGGTCAAGCGCGAGCTGGCCGGCAAGTAGGCACTGCCGGCAGCGGCAGCTGACGCGCCGTTCATCTGCGCTGGATCATGCTGGGCGCAGTGCCCGGCGCCAGCGTATGCGCGCCGGTGCCCCTTTCCCGTGTAGTGTGTCGCGATGACCCGTGCCGCCCTTTTCCCTGCCGCCCCTGCCGAACGCCATCTGCGCCTGCTGAGCTGCAACATCCTGGCCGGCGCCAGCGTGCAGCGTTACAGCGAGTACGTCACCCGCAGCCTCAACGCGGTGCTGCCGGGGCGCAGCAAGATGGACAACCTCGACCGCCTGGCCGAGGTGCTGGCGCAGTTCGACGTGATCGGCCTGCAGGAAGCCGACGCCGGCAGCCTGCGCTCGGGCTTCCTCAACCAGACCCGCTACCTCGCCGAGACCGCGGGCCTGCCGTTCTGGAGCCACCAGCCGAACCGCGCAATGGCCCGGCTGGCGCACTCGGCGAACGGCCTGATCAGCCGGCTGGAACCGCACACGGTACTGGACTACCCGCTGCCCAGCCGCATCCCCGGCCGCGGCGCGCTGCTGGCCCAGTTCGGCGAAGGCGACCACGCGCTGGCGGTGATGATCGCGCACCTGTCGCTGAGCGCGCCGGCGCGCGCGCGCCAGCTCGGCTTCATCGCCGAGCTGCTGCACGACTTCCCGCACGCGGTGCTGATGGGCGACCTCAACACCGAGCCCGGCAGCACCGAGATGCGCCAGCTGTTCGCCAAGTCCACCCTGCAGCCGCCGGCGCAACCGACGCCGACCTTCCCCAGCTGGAAGCCGCGGCGCGCGCTGGACCACATCCTCACCTCGCCGGCGATCCGGCTGGAGAAAACCTGGGCCTTGCCGCAGGCGTTCTCCGACCACCTGCCGCTGGCGGCGGAGATCAGCCTGCCGGCGCACGTCGGCGGCCAGCCCGTGCCGACCACACGCCGATGAGCGCACCGATGGCGAAGCAGGCGCTGGCCTGGCTGGCCCTGCTGACGGTAGCGGCGCTCGCCGCCTGGCTGCGCTACGGCCTGGTCGAATCCAGCGCGATCGGCCAGCTGTGCAGCGCCGGCCACACGCCGTGGTGGTGCCGCTGGCGGCAGTGGCTGGTGCTCGGCTTCCTCTATGACGTCTACGGCATCGCGGCGCTCGCCGCCACTGCGCTGGCGCTGCTGCAGAAGCGCGCCTGGCTGGCCTGGCTGGCCGCCGCGCTTGGCATGTTCGCGCTGCTGCTGTACTGCTTCGAGAGCGGCGCGCTGGCCCTGTTGCTGGGCAGCCTACGCCTGCTGCGGCTGCAGGCGCCGCGCGCGCTGCCAGTCGAGCAGCACCGGCACGGCCAGCAGCAGGTTCAAGCCCAGCCATAGCCACGCCACCACGGTGAGGCCGGCTTCCTGCAGCAGCACCGCCACAGCCAGCAGCGGCAGCCCGGGGGCGAGGAAGCGCTCCTCCAGCAGCGGCAGCCCCGGCGCGCGGCGCTCGCCCAGCCAGCCGAGCAGCGCGTAGCCCAGGCACGGCAGCCAGAACAGGCCGAGCGGGAAATCCCGGTAGCGGCCGTCGACCGCCAGCAGCAGGCCGTAGTAGGCCAACGCGAACAGCCAGCCCGCGCGCAGCCAGCGCGGCGGCGCGGGCGGCGCCGCTTCGCCGGCCAGCCGCGCGGCGATCCAGCGCGCCAGCCGCAACGCGGTGAGCAGGGCCAGTGCGCCGGCGGCGAGCGACAGCGCCCACTCCCAGCCGTCGCGGCAGGCGTACAGCATCTGCCGGAACTGCCACGCCAGCGCGCCGCCGCTGGCCGCGCCGGCCAGTGCCAACGCCAGCCAACCGCGCCCCCCGCGCCAGCGTCGCCGCCAGCCGCCGACCAGCGAGAACAGGGCCGCACCGGCGGCGCCGGCGAGCCAGCCGGCCCACCAGTGCGGCTCCTCGGTCACCGGCCCCTGCATGGCGAACTTCGGCCGCGCCTGTGCGTCGAAAATGCCCCAGTAGCCGCCGGCAGTGCCTTCCTGCGCGCGCTTCCACGGCTGATCGAATGCCTCGATCACGTTGTACGGCATGTGCACGGTGGCGGCGTAGCGCAGGAACTCGCGCAGGTAGCGCGCCTCGTTGACCACGCTGGCGCTGGCCGCCTGGCGCGGCCGTCCCGCGCTCGGCCAGCCGGTCTCGCCGATCATCACGCGGCGGCCGGGAAATGCCTGCTGCACCTTCGCGTACACCGTCGCCACGTGCTGTACCGCGCATTCGGGGGGCACCGGCTGGTCTTCCCAGTACGGCAGGATGTGGATGGTGAGGTAGTCCACCGAGCCGGCCAGCTCGGGATGGCGCAGCCAGAATTCCCACACGTCGGCATAGGTCACCGGCACGCCGACCGCCGCGCGCACCTGATGCAGGTAGCCGGCCAGTTGCGCCGAAGTCAGCTCGCCGCGCAGCAGCACCTCGTTGCCCACGATCACCCCGCGCAGCACCTGCGGGTACTTGTTCGCGGTGGCGATGCCCAGCGCGATCTGCTGCGCGTTCGCCTTCGCATCGCCGCTCAGCCAGATGCCCAGCAGCACCTTCATGCCGTAGCGCTCGGCGATGGCCGGCACCGCGCTCAGGCCTTGCCCCTGCGAGTAGGTGCGCACGCAGTCGAAGCGCTGCGACAGCGCGCGCAGGTCGGCGTCGATGCGTTCGGGGCTGATGAAGGCGCTCGCGTCCAGCGGCGTCTCGCCGGCCAGGCGGAACGGCGCGTACGAGACGCAGGCGATCCGCGTCGACGGCGCGTCCGGCAGCGCCACCGGCCGGCCGACCGACCACCACCAGCTCGCCCCGGCCAGCGTGGCCAGCAGCAGCGCCAGCCACGCCGGCCAGGCGCGACGAAAGACGGGCGAAGCTGCTGGCGACATGCCGGTTCCGTGGATGCATGGAGACGAAGCGTGCCAGCTTAGCAGGGGGGCCAACGCTCACCGAATCGCGACAAGCGGTTCAGGCGCATCGACTACACTGCCCGCGATCCAGCGCAGGAGTCTGCATGTCCGTCTTCCTCTCGCCGCGGCGCATCCTGCTCGTCGGGCTGCTGCTCGCCGGCTGGCTGCTGGCGGGCGTGCCGACGCACGCCGCCGAACCCGACGCCGCCCAACGTGCCGCCTTCAGGCAGGCCTACGCCGCCGCCCAGCAAGGTGGCGATGGCTGGCGATCGCTGGCCAGCGGCCTGCGCGACTACCCGCTGTACCCGTACCTGCAGGCGGCGGCCCTGCAACACGACATCCGGCAGCTCGACCGGGCCAGCGTGGAGGCGTACCTGGCGCAGTACCCGGACTGGATCCCCGCCGCCGACCTGCGCCGCGCGTTCCTGCTGGAACTGGCGCGCCGGCAGGACTGGAGCACGTTCCTCGCGCTGTACCAGCCCGGCCTCGGCGACACGCTGGCCTGCGACGCGCTGCAGGCGCGGCTGGCCGGCGGCGGCACGCTGGAGTTCGAACGCGACCTGGCCACGCTGTGGACCCGGCCGAGCCTGCCCGACGCCTGTGACCCGGTGCTCGCCGCCGCGCACGACCAGGGCCTGCTGACCGACGCGCGGCTGTGGACGCGGATCGACCGCGCCGCCGACGCCGGTCAGGCCGGCACCATCGCCAACCTGGCCGGCTGGCTCGCCGAACCCGACCGCGCCAGCGCGCGGCAGCTGGCGCAGGCACTGCGCGACCCGGCCGCCGCGCTGAACGCCGCGCGCAGCTGGCCCGACCAGCCGCGGCAGCGCCAGGCGGCCACGCTGGCGCTGACCCGCCAGGCCCGGCACGATGCCGACGCCGCCGACGCCGCCTGGCAGCAGCTGCGCTCCCGCTTCCGCTTCAGCGAGGCGCAGCGTAACCAGATCCTGCAGACCCTGGCGCTGTACCACGCCACCGATTTCGACGGCGGCGCACTGGCCCGGCTGATCGCCCTGCCTGCCGCCGCACAGACCGACGGCACACGCGAGTGGCGGGTACGCGTGGCGCTGGCGCAGCAGGACTGGAACGCGGTGCTGGCCGGCCTCGACGCGATGCCGGCCAGCCAGCAGCAGGACGGTGAATGGCAGTATTTCCGCGGCCGCGCGCTGGCCGCACTGGGCCGTGACGACGAGGCGCGCCGGCTGTTCGACGCCCAGGCCGACAAGCCCACCTTCTTCGGCTTCCTGTCCGCCGACCGGCTCGACCAGCCGTACGCGATCTGCCCGCTGACCCTGGCCGACGACCCGCAACGCGAACAAGCCCTGCTGGCCAACCCCGGCCTGCTGCGTGCGTTCGAGCTCTACGCGGTGAACCTGCCGAAGCTGGCCCGGCGCGAATGGGCGCGCGCCTTGCAGGATGCCGACCCGGCAGCCCAGCGGGTCGCCGCCGACATGGCCAACCGCCGCGGCTGGTACGACCGCGCCGTGTTTACCATGAGCAGCGGCGATGCGCTGCGGCTGTACGACCTGCGCTTCCCGCTGGCCAGCCAGGACGGCCTGGTGCCGCAGGCCGAACAGGCCGGAATCGAGCCGGCCTGGGCCTACGGCCTGCTGCGCGCGGAAAGCGCCTGGATGAGCGACGCGCAATCCGGCGCCGACGCCCGCGGCCTGATGCAGCTGCTGCCGGCCACCGCCGCGCTGGTGGCGAAGCGCAACGGGCTCGACTGGGGCGGCGGCGACACGCTGTACGACCCGGTCACCAACATCGCGCTGGGCACGCGCTACCTGGCGCAGATGGCTGCGCGCTTCGGCGGCTCGCCGTGGCTGGCCAGCGCCGCCTACAACGCCGGGCCGAACAAGGTCGAGCAGTGGCTGGCCGCACGCGGCACGCTGGCGCCGGACCTGTTCATCGCCACCATTCCGTACAAGGAAACCCGCGAGTACGTGGCGCGGGTGATGGCGTTCAGCGTGATCTACGATTGGCGCCTGCGCGGCGACACGGTGATGCCGATGGCCAGCCGCCTGGGCGCGATCGGCCAGCCGTACGCGCTGCCCACCGCCGCCGCGGCGCACCGGACGGTGGCCTGCCCGGCCGAGGCGGCGGCGACCTCGGCCGGCGCCGGCAGCGTCTCGCCCTGAAGGTCCATCGAGGGTCGTTCCCATGGCCGCACAGCAACTCGTCATCCTCGGCGGCACCGGCTTCGTCGGCAGCCACCTGGTGCCGCGGCTGGTCGCCGACGGCCACCGCATCGTGCTGCTCAGCCGCAACCGCGAGCGGCACCGCGAGTTCGGCGTGCTGCCCGGGGTGAGCGTGCGCAGCGCCGACGTCCACGACGACGCCGTATTGCGCCGGCAACTGGCCGGCGCCGACGCGGTGATCAACCTGGTCGGCATCCTCAACCCGCGCGGCCGCGACAGCTTCCAGCGCGTGCACGTGGAACTCACCCGCCGGCTGATCGCCGCGTGCGAGGCTGGCGGCGTGCATCGCCTGCACCAGATGAGCTCGCTGAAGGCGGGCCAGGGCCTGTCGCAATACCTGAAGAGCCGCGGCGAGGCCGAGGCGTTGGTCAGGGCTTCCGCACTGGACTGGACCATCTACCAGCCCAGCGTGATCTTCGGCCGCGGCGACGGCCTGGTCAGCCGCTTCGCCAAGCTGCTGCGGCAGCTGCCGGCCCTGCCGCTGGCGCGCGCGCCGTCGCGGATGGCGCCCACCTTCGTCGGCGACGTGGCCGAGGTGATCGCCCGCTGTGTCGGCGACGCGAAGCTCGGCGTACGGCGCAGCTTCGAGCTGTACGGCCCCGAGGTGCTCACGCTGGGCGAGATCGTGCGCGCGATCCGCGCCGCCGCCGGCCTGCGCACGCCGATCATCGCGCTGCCCGACAGTCTCGGCCGGCTGCAGGCGCAGTTTGCGGGGCTACTGCCCGGCAAGCCTTTTTCGCTAGACAACTTCCGCTCGCTGCTGACCGACTCGGTCGGCACGGTGGACGGCTACGCCGCGCTGGGCATCGTGCCGCAGGCGCTCACGCGCTGGCTGTCGAGCTGGCTGGGCGAGCCGCCGCGGCACCGCCGGCAGGCCGCGGCGCGTTCACTGCGGCGCTGAGGGAGAGGCCGGCGGATCAGCGCGCGCCTAACAGGAGGCGCAAGCGATCCAGCTCGGCGCCGTAGCGTGCTGCCATTGCCGGCTCGCGCGACCAGGACTGGCGCGTGCGCAGCGCCATGCGCGTATCCGCCGGCTCGTGCTGGAAGCCGACGCAAGCCTCGTCGTAATCGAGTCCGCAGAACGTCAGCAGGCGGCGCACCGTGGCGTCGGGTTCGGCCAGCAGCGCCTCGTGGTCGTGCACCAGCAAGCGTTGCGGGAACAGCCGCTGCCAATGCCGGCCGAGCCGCTCGTGGTCGCGCCAATAGCTGGCGAGGTCGTCCAGGTCGTAGCTGAAGTCGTGGCCGCCGGCGAACAGCTCACGATAGCAGGCGAAGCAGGTTTCCAGCGCGTTGCGCCGGCAGTGCACCACCCGTGCGCCGGGCAGCATCGCCATCGCCACGCCGACCAGGCGCCAGTTCAGCCGGTGCGCGTCGACGAGACGCGGGCGACCGCGGGCCACCGGCCCGATGCGTGCCAGGTAGTCCGTGCCCAGGCGCGCCCAGTCCGCCGGCGTAGCCGTGCCCAGCCACTGCAGCAACGGCTTCCCGCGCCGGGCCGACTCCTCGCTGACCACCCGTTGCAGGTGGGCCGACTCGTCGACACCGCCCACGTACGGATGCGCGGCCAGGACCTGCCCAGTGAGCCTGGCGCCGGCATGCGGCAGCGCCATCAGGAAGATCACCGGCCCGCCCACCGTGGCGTCTGCGGCCCCGGCCAACGGTTCGGCGAACGCCGCGAGCACGGCGTCGACATGCGCCCGCATGCGTGCCGCGTTCCAGTTCAGCTGCCGGTGTCGCCATGCATTGGCCTTGCGCAAGGCGCGGAAGGCGGCACGGTAATCGGCCTGGTCCTCCAGCGCGCGGGCCAGCGCGAAGCCGAGCTGGATGCGCGCATGCGGCGTCGGCTGCGGCATCTGCAGCACCTGCTGCAGCCGGGCCACGTCGTCCTTGCCGAAACACTCGGCGTCCAGCGCGGACAGCCCGCTCCAGGCTTCCGGATGGCCGGGTTCGCGCCGCAGTACCTCGCGGTAGTTCGCTGCCGCCTGTACCTCGGCGCCGAGGCTGGCCTGCGCCGCGGCCAGCAGCAGGCGCGCCGCCAGATGCTCCGGGTCGAGATCCAGCGCGCGGTGCAGCGCGGTGATCGCCCCCGCCGGGCGCCCCAGCAGCTGGAACATCCGGCCCAGGTTGAACCACGCCGGGGCGAAGTCCGGCGCCAACTCGCAGGCCCGCTGCAGCGCCGACAGCGCCGCCTCGTTCTCGCCCCGGGCCTGCAGCGAAACGCCCAGGCCGATGTGCAGCAGGGCATCGCGCGGATCCTTCGCCAGCGCCTGGCGCAGGATCGCCACCGCCTGCGCGTGCTCGCCGTGCAACTGCTGCAGCTGGGCCGACAGGCGCAACGCCTCGACGTTGCCGGGCACCAGCGCCAGGGCCGCGGCCAGGGCCGCTTCGGCGCGCGCCAGGTCGCCGCCGGCCATCGCGCCGCTGGCTTCGTCGAGCCGCCGCACCACCTCCGCCGGCAGACCCACGGCACGGTTGCGCAGCAGCGGATGCGCCTGCCTTGCCACCATCGTCGGAGGCCCCCTGCCCACCCGTGGATTCCGGTTCCCCAGCTTACGTGAGCGCTGCGGCGGCATAAAGCGACCTCGCTCCCGATCCGGCCACGCATGGCAGAATCCCCGCATGCAAATCTTCCTGGTCGGCGGCGCGGTCCGCGACAAGCTGTTGAAGCGCCCGGTGGTCGACCGCGATCACGTGGTGGTCGGCGCGACACCGGAGCAGCTGCTGGCGCTGGGCTACAAGCCGGTGGGCAAGGATTTCCCGGTGTTCCTGCATCCCGCGACCAGCGAGGAATACGCGCTGGCGCGCACCGAGCGCAAGAGCGGGCGCGGTTACCACGGCTTCGTGTTCCAGGCCGACCCGACGATCACGCTGGAGCAGGACCTGGCCCGCCGCGACCTCACCATCAACGCGATCGCCGAGGACGAGCACGGCGTGCTGACCGACCCGTTCGGTGGCGTGCGCGACCTCGAGGCGCGCCTGCTGCGCCACGCGTCGCCGGCGTTCGTCGAGGATCCGGTGCGGGTGCTGCGGGTGGCGCGTTTCGCCGCGCGATTTGCGCCGCTGGGTTTCACGGTGGCCGCGGAAACCATGGCGCTGATGCGGCAGATGGTGGCCGACGGCGAGGTCGACCACCTGGTGCCGGAACGGGTGTGGGCGGAAACACGCAAGGCGCTGGGCGAGCCGCAGCCGTCGATGTTCCTGCGCGTGCTGCGCGAGTGCGGCGCGCTGGCCGTGCTGTTTCCCGAGGTCGATGCGCTGTACGGCGTGCCACAACGCGCCGAGTTCCATCCGGAGATCGACACCGGTGTGCACATGGAGCTGGTGCTGGACGCGGCGGCGCGGCTGGCGCCGGGCAACGACGTGGTGGGCTTCTGCGCGTTGACCCACGATCTCGGCAAGGCGCTGACCCCGGCCGCCGAGCTGCCGCGCCACATCGGCCACGAGCATCGCGGCGTGGCGCCGCTGCGCGCGCTGGCGGCACGACTGAAGGTACCCACCGAGCACGCCACGCTGGCCGAGCTGGTCTGCCGGGAGCACTTGAACGTGCATCGCGCACTCGAGCTGAAACCTACCACCGTGCTGAAGCTGCTGGGCGCACTGGATGCCCTGCGCCGGCCGGCGCGGCTGGAGCTTTTCCTCGCCGCCTGCGAGGCGGACCAGCGCGGTCGGCGCGGCCACGAGTACGACGCCTACCCCCAGGCGGATTACCTGCGCGCGGCACGCACCGCCGCCGCCGCGGTCGAATCCGCCGACTTCGTCGCCCGCGGCCTGGCCGGCCCGGCGATCGGCCAGGCGATGGAGGCGGCGCGGATCCACGCCATCGCCGCGCTGAGAACTCAGCCTTCGCCAAGCGGATCCGCGGTATAAAGCCCGTATGACAACGCCCGCCCGGGCACCCGTCGATCCCCTTTCTGGAGTTGCCCGTGCCGAGCGCGTTCACCCCGACCTCTCCCTTGCGTCAGCGTTTCCGCCCGTTGTGGTGGCTGGTAGTCACCTTCCTGCTCATCTCGCTTGCCACCCGCGTGGTGCTGCTGGTGATATCCGGCAGCGAGGTGCCGCACACGCCGCCGAACCTGCTGTACGCGTTCGGCGTGGGGCTGGGCTACGACCTGGTCACCTGCGTCTATGTGGCATGGCCGCTGGTGCTGTTGCTGTGGATCGTGCCGACGCGATCCGGGCGCCTGTCCGGACTGTGGCGCTGGCTGTTGTCTGCCGTCGCGCTGCTGCTGACCTGTGCGCTCGGCCTGGTCGCGCTGCACCTGATGTACCACGCCACACTCAAGACCACCTGGCCGGCGCTGCTGCCGTTCCTGTTCATACTGCCGCTGACCGCGTTCACCTACACCTCGCGTGCCGGCCAGTGGGTGCTGTACGGCTTCGCCCTGCTGCTGCTGTACGGGCTGCTGTTCGTGGCGGCGTCCGAGCTGGTGTTCTGGAACGAGTTCAGCGTGCGCTTCAACTTCATCGCGGTGGACTACCTCGTCTACACCACCGAGGTGATCGGCAACATCCGCGAGTCCTACCCGATCGGCCTGTGGCTGGCGCTGCTGGCGGCGATCACGCTGGTGCTGTTTGCGCTCGGCCGGCGCGCGCTGCGCGTGCGCGACGACGGCAGCCGCTTCTGGCAGCGCAGCAAGGTGGCGCTGCTGTGGCTGGTGCTGACGGTGATCTCGGTGGCCGCGGTGAACGGTGGCATGAAGGACCGCGTCGACAACAACTACGTCAACGAGCTGGCCGGCAACGGCATCTACCAGTTCTTCAACGCGTTCCGCAGCAGCCACCTCGACTACGCGAAGTTCTACCGCACGCTGCCGGACGACGAGGCATTCCGCCGCGTGCGCGAGATGTTGAAGACGTCCGAGGCCAGCTACGTCAGCGACGACCCGCGCGACCTCACCCGCGCGATCCGCCGGGTCGGTCCGGAGCAGCGCCTCAACGTGGTGCTGATCAGCGTGGAGAGCCTGTCCGGCGACTACCTGGGCACCTTCGGCAACCCGAACCACCTCACGCCGTACCTCGACTCGCTGGTCGACCAGAGCCTGTTCTTCGACCAGCTGTATGCCAACGGCACGCGTACCGTGCGCGGGCTGGAGGCGCTGGCGCTGTCGGTGCCGCCCACGCCCGGCGATTCGCTGCTGAAGGAGCGCAACAACGAGAACCTGTTCTCGCTGGCCAGCGTGTTCAACGACCGCGGCTACCAGTCGGACTTCGTCTACGGCGGCTACGGCGAGTTCGACAACATGAACTATTTCTTCGGCCACAACGGCTACCGCGCGGTCGACCGGCGCGACATCCCCAAGAGCGCCACCATCCACAGCGAGAACGTGTGGGGCGTGGCCGACGAAGACCTGTACACGCTGGCGATGGGCCAGATGGACCAGATCCATGCGGAAGGAAAACCGTTCTTCCTGCACGTCATGACCACCTCCAACCACCGCCCGTACACCTTCCCGGAAGGCCGCGTGAAGCAGGCCAATGGCACCCGCCAGGGTGCGGTGGCGTACACCGACTGGGCGATCGGCGACTTCATCCGGCGCGCGCGCCAGAAGCCGTACTTCGACGACACCGTGTTCGTGATCACCGCCGACCATTGCGCCTCCAGCGCGGGCAAGACCAGCGTGCCGGTGAACCGCTATCACGTGCCGCTGTGGATCTACGCGCCGAAGCACGTCGCGCCGCGGCGGGTGGACCGCCTGATGGGCCAGGTCGACATCGCGCCGACCCTGCTCGGCCTGCTCAACTTCAGCTACCGCTCGCGCTTCTTCGGCTACGACCTGTTCCAGCTCGAACCTGGCCGCGAACGCGCGTTCCCGGCCACCTACGAGAAGCTCGGCTACCTGCACCGCGACGTGCTCACCGTGCTGGAACCCGGCCGCAAGCTGGAGCAGATGAAGCCGGACTACGCCACCGACGACGCGGTGCCGCTGCAGCCGCAGGACGAGGAGGAGATTGCGCAGACGGTGGCCTACTACCAGGTCGCCAGCGAGCTGTTCAAGCGCGGCCAGCTGGTGCGCCGGCCGACCGACGCGACGGCAGTGGAGCCGCTGCCGGCAGCAGCGTCCGCGGTGCCTGCCGCAGCCAGTTCGGCGCTCGCGCCGGCCGGCTCGACCGCGGCACCGGCAGCGGCCGCTTCAGCCGCCGCGCCGGCGCACTGACCACGCCTCCACGCCAGCCAGGACGCTGGCGAGCGGCGTGCGCAACAGCAGTAGCGCGATGGCGATGCCCACGCCGTCGGCCAGCACGTCCAGCGCATCGGCGTCGCGCGGCGGGTCCAGCCACTGCGCGAACTCGATGAACACGCCGAAGGCCAGGCATCCCAGCGCGGCCCAGCCACGCGGGCGGCGAGCGCGGTAGACGTTGCCCCACCAGCCCATCAGGCAGGTGAAGGTGATGGCGTGCAGCAGCTTGTCGCCATACGGAAACTCCAGCGTGATGCCTGGGTCCGGCGTCAGCGCCATCCACAGCACCCACAGCATGATCGCACCGCCCAGGGTGACCCAGGCGCGATGCCAGCGCAGCGGGGTGGACGTCTGGACGTCCATGGCGTCAGAGCCGCCGGCTTTGGTCGGCGGCGAGCAGTTCGGCCGGCAATGGCAGCGCGTCGAGGCCGCGCGCCAGCAGCATGGCCTGGAAGCGCTCGCCCATCTGCTCGGGCAGCATCAATCGCTTGGCCTGCTGCGCCAGCCGGTAGCGGCCGTGCTCGTCGGCAGTCGCCGCGTGCTCGCGCTCGAACACCTGCTGCAAGCCGGCGCCGATCAGGAACTGGGCCTGCGGCAGGTAGCCGGCCACGCCGAAGCCGGCGCTGTTGCCGGCCTCGGCCAACGCGGTGAAATCGACCGAGGCAGTGAGGTCGTTCAACCCGGGCAGGTACAGCGGATCGCTGTGCGTGTGGTGGCGGTAATGCGCCATCAACGTGCCGTCGTCGCGCTCGGGCAGGTAGTACTCGCGGCGCACGTAGCCGTAGTCGACGAACAACAACAGCCCGGCGCTGAGCGCGCCGGCCACCGCCTGGATCCAGTACGGCAGCTGCGGCAGGATTTCCGAGCGGTAGCCGTCGACGAACTCGACGCCGAGGTCGCGCTCGACATGGCGTACCGCACCGGCCACCAGCGCGTCGGCGGGGCGGTCGACGCGGATCAGGCGGCCCTCGCCGTCCAGCGCCACGTACTCCTCGTATACCTCGCCCTGGCGCATCGCGAAGCGGGTGGCCGGCAACGCGTCGACCACTTCGTTGGCGAACAGCACCCCGCGCCAGTCCTGTTCGGGCGGACGGTCCAGCCACTGCACGCGGGCATGCAGTTCACCCGGCAGCTTCGCGACGAGGCGTTCGCGCTGGCGTTCGCGCAGGTCGGCGCTGGGCTCCAGGATCAGATACTGCCGCGGCAGCGTGCCGCCAGCCGCCAGCGCCTTCAGCGCCTCCTCGGCAAATGCACCGCTGCCGCCGCCCAGTTCGAGAAAATCCGCCTGCTCGCCCAGCATCGCCAGCACCGGCTGCACCGCGTTGACTACGCAGCCGGCGAACAGCTCACCCAGTTCCGGTGCGGTGACAAAGTCGCCGGCCGCGCCGAACTTGGTGCGCCCGGCGCTGTAGTAGCCCAGTCCCGGCGCGTACAGGCAGCGCTCCATGTACTGCGAGAACGGCATCGGCCCGTGCGAGACGATCTGCTCGCGCAGCAGCTGCAGCAGGCGGTCGGAATGGGCGCGCTCGTCGGCGCTGGGTTCGGGGAGGCGGGAGGGCATGGCGGTTGCCGGTCATGAAAACGCGGCAAGCATAGCGGATGGGCCGCAGCTCACAGCCTGCAATTGTAGGGCGGGCACTGCCCGCCGCGGTGCGTTGCAAGATCAAAAGCTGGCGGGCAGTGCCCGCCCTACGCCGTTGCAAGTTCAGGGTTGCGACTCAAGGGCTGGGGACGCCACTCGCCGCTCTTGCCGTTCCTATTCCCCATTCCCTATTCCCGTCCCTCAGAAATCCTTCTGCAGGCTCAGGTATACGCCGCGGCGCGGGCCGAACTGCGGTGCGCCGACGCCGATGCCGCTGCCGTCGCGCAGTTCATAGGTGCGGTCCAGCGCGTTGATCAAGGCCAGCTGCGCGTGCAGCTTGCCGAAGCGATCGAAGGCGAAGTCGTGCGCGACGTTGAGGTTGAGCTGGAAGTACGCCGGCAGCGACGCACCGTTCGGCACCGCGCCGTCCTTGCGCAGGCCGCTGCCGAACAGGTAGTCGGCGCCGACCCGGGTGGTGGCGTCCAGCGCATAGCTGACGCCGCCGGACGAGGTGAGCTTCTGGTCGTGGTCGAGGAAGATCCAGTGGCGGTTGACCCAGGCCAGGTCGTCCGGCGCGAAGTTGTACTGGCTGGTGATGATGCGCTTGCCGATCGCCTTGCCCAGCGATGCATTGAAGTACGCCGACAGCGGCCCCTGCTCGTAGTTGACGGTGAATTCCAGGCCCTTCACCCGGCCGGCGGCGTAGTTGAAGGTGGAGTAGACCAGCGCGGAGCCGAACTGGCCCTCGTCCTGCAGGCGCTGCACCTTGCGGTAGTAGGCGTCCACGCCCACGGTCCAGGCCGAACCGATGTTCTGCGAGACGCCGACGTCGAAGTAGTCCGAGCGCTCGGCCAGTGGCGTGTTGTTGCCGCTGTCCGCCACCGCGTTGGTGGTGCCTTCGAACTTCGCGATGTTGCTGCTCGCGATCATCTCGGTCGCCGGCGGAGTGAAGTAGCGCGAATAGCCGGCGTGCACGGTGGTGCTGCCGGTGGCCTGCCAGACCAGGCCCAGGCGCGGGCTCAGCTGGCTCTCCGCGCGCACCAGCTGGTAGCGGTCGCCGCGCAGGCCGTAGTTCAGCGTCCAGTCCTCGCCGATGCCCCATTCGTCCTGCACGTAGGCCGACCAGGTCTTCGCGACGAGGCGGCTGCCGTCGAGGATATTGATCGGCATGGTGCTGGTCTGGTTGCCGTCGGCGTCGGCGGGGAACACCCATGCGTCGTTGCCACTGACCGCACGCTCGAAGCTGCCGTAGACGCCGTAGCGCAACGTGTGGCGGTCGCCCAGCGGGGTGGCGAAGTCGGCCTGCAGGGTGCTGGCGCGGTTGCTGCGGCTGACGTCGGAGGCGACCCCGTTGAACATCAGCTCGCCGATCCGGTCCGGCGCATAGGCGAGGCTGCTGTAGCGCTGGCCCACCGACACCTGGTAGTCGGTCGCGCCCAGCTTGCCCTGCAGCGCCAGCACGCCGAAGCGGGTGTTCTCGCGCTGGCGTCCGTCGAGGTCGGCGGAGTTGAAATCGACCGTGTCGTGGTAGCCGAAGGCGGGTACCTGCCCGGGGTTGTTGGGAATCTGGTAGCGGTTGTTGGCGACGCCGAACAGGAAGCTCAGGCGGGTGTCGTTGTCGATCAGGTAGCTGATGTCGCCGAAGCCCTTCACCTGGTTGGTGTGGTCGTGGATCGGCTTTTTGCTCGGCGTGGGATTCTCGATGCCGGCGTCGTTCTTCATGTAGTTGCCGGTGAAGAACCAGCTCCAGCGATCGTTGCTGCCCCACACCGACGCGTTCGGGTTGAGCGTGCCGTTACTGCCGCCGGTGAGGCCGACGCTGCCACCGTTGCCGAGGTCGTGGCCGCTCTTCGTGGTGATGTCGACCACCGCCGCCGTGCGCAGGCCGTACTGCGCCGGCAGCGCGCCGTCGAGCAGTTTCACGCTGTCGATCGTGCGCGCGTCCAGACTTTGGCCGAAGCCGCCGATCGACTCGGGAATGATCACGCCGTTGATGCGGTACTGCAGGTTCGCGTGGTCGCCGCGCACATGCACGCCGCCATAGGAGTCCTGCACCACGCCGGGCGCCTGCAGCAGCACCTGATTCAGCGGCGTGGACGCGCCGAGCGGCAGCCGTGCGATCGCCTTGTGGTCGATCACGTACTGGCTGCTTCCGGTATCCGGCGACAGCGCGTTGCGTGCCTGGTCGAGCGCGCCGGAAACCGAGATTTCGCCCAGATTCTGCACCTCGACCGGCTGCTTGTTGCGGCTGCCGTCGTCGATCGGACCGCCCCCGATCGCAGTGACGGCGGGGGCAGCCATTGCCGGCGCCGTGTCGGCGGCATGCGCGATGCTTGTACCCAGGGCAACGGCAAGACTCACGGCAAGCAGGGAAGGTTTCATCGGCAATTCCGGCAGAGGTAGATGAGGGCGCTTATTTTGTAATGTTATAACATTACTGATAAATTTTCCGCCCGGCCTGCGCCAGAAGTCATGCCTTCCGGCGAAATCATTGATCCCCGCTTCATGCAACGTCTCTAGACTGCAAGGACGCATGTCGCGACCGGCAACGTCCCACGGAGCCACGCATGACCCAGCGCAGCCAGCAGGTACCCGCTGTCATCGCGCCGGCCGACCACGGCCGGATCGCCGAGGCGATCCTGGATTTCGTCAGCCAGGTGCCCGACAGCAGGATCGGCAACACCCCGGACCCCGCCAGCGAGGCCCGCCGGCTGGCCAGCCGCGCGGCCCAGCGCGCCGCGCTCGCCGCCGGCTCGCTGGCGCTGCCGCCGGGGCCGCTGGGCTGGCTGACCTTGCTGCCGGAAATGATCGCGATCTGGAAGATCCAGGCGCAGATGGTCAGCGACATCGCCGCCGCCTACGGCCGCCACGCCAGCCTCGGGCGCGAGCAGATGATGTGGTGCCTGTTCCGCCACACCGCGGCGCAGGCATTCCGCGACCTGGTGGTGCGCATGGGCGACCGGCTGCTGTTCCGGCGCATGTCCTACACCGTGCTCGAACGCATAGCGAAACAGGTCGGCATCAAGTTGACCGGGCGCACACTCGGCAAGGGCGTCTCGCGCTGGCTGCCGCTGATCGGCGCGCTGGGCGTCGGCGCGTATGCCTACTACGACACCGGGCAAGTCGCCGGCACCGCAATCGAACTGTTCGAAGGGGAGATCGCGGTGGAAGACACCGCCGACAGCAGCGGCCCACAACCCACGGCAATGGCAACGCCCACGCGCCGCGCGACGGACCGGCTGGCCGGCAAGGCCGTGACCGGCGCTGCACGCACGCTGGCCGCTGCCGCGCGCAAGGCAACCCGCCGACCGCGCAAGCCGAAAACACCATGACGGCGGCGACGACTCATGACGTCGCCGCCGCTTTGCGGCAAGCTGTGCGCTGCATCCCTGCCGGAGCCAGCACATGTCGCCACGCCGCGATCGTCCCGTTGCGCTGATCACCGGCGCCGGTCGCCGTGTCGGCGCGGTGACCGCACGCACGCTGCATGCGGCCGGCTACGACCTGGCGCTGCACTACCGCCATTCCGTCGACGACGCCCGCGCGCTGGCTGACGAACTGGAGCGGCAACGCGGCGGCAGCACCCTGCTGCTGCAGGCCGAACTGGCCGAGCTGCCGGCCCTGCCGGCGCTGATCGAACAATTACTGGCGCACTACGGCCGGCTCGACGCACTGGTCAACAACGCCTCGGCGTTCTTTCCCACCCCGCTCGGCACGACGACGCCGCAACAGTGGAACGCGCTGTTTGCCTCCAACGCGCAGGCGCCGTTCTTCCTCAGCCAGGCGGCGATCCCGGCGCTGCGCGAAGCGCGTGGCGGCATCGTCAACATGGTCGACATCTACGCCGAACGGCCGCTGGCGGAACACGCGGTGTACTGCATGGCGAAGGCCGCGCTGGCTGCGATGACCCGCTCGCTGGCGCTGGAACTGGCGCCCGAGGTGCGCGTCAACGGCGTGGCGCCCGGTGCGGTGCTGTGGCCCAGCGACAGCAAGCCCTACGCCGACCAGCAGGCGATGCTGGCACGCACGCCGCTGCAGCACGCCGGCACGCCGGACGACGTCGCCGGCACCGTGCTGTGGCTGCTGCGCGATGCGCGGTACGTCACCGGGCAGATCATCCGCGTGGACGGCGGTCGCACGTTGTCGGTATGAGCGGCGCCGCGCAGCCTGGCGCGGCGCCGGAGCGCCAGTCCGATGCACGGCTAGCCGTGTTGGCGGTCGTACGGGCTGACCAGGCCGTCGGCAGAAAAGCGCTTGTATTGCCACTGGTACTGCGTGAAAGCCAGCTCCACGCATGCCTGCACGCCTCGATTGAGTGCCGCGCAGGCCACCTCCAGCGCGGGGTCGGTCAGCTCCGGCGGCGCCGGCAACAGATGGATGCGGTAGCCGGTGCCACGCGGCAGCCGCTCGGCGAACGCATACAGCACGGTCGCGCCGGTGCGCGCGGCCAGCCGCGGCAGCAGCACCATGGTCAGCGCCTCGCGGCCGAAGAACGGCGCGATCTGGCCCTCGCCCGCGCGTGGCTTCTGGTCCGGCAGGATGCCCACCGTGCCGCCGGCGGCCAGCCGCTTGTACAGCGTGCGCACGCCGGCACCGTCGGCGCGCACCTGCTCCGGCGCCAGCGCGCCGCGCACCTTGCGCAGCAGGCCCTCGACCGCGGCGATCCGCGGCGGCCGGTACAGGATCGCCATCGGCGTCTTGCCACACAGCCAGTAGTTGAGCAGCTCCCAGCAGCCCAGGTGCGGCGCGGCGATGATCACCCCCTTGCCGGCAGCCAGCGCAGCATCCAGCAGCGCCTCGCCACGCACCTCGCGCACCAGCGCCAGCGCGCGCCCGGCGCCGGCGCCCCAGACCTTGACGATCTCGCAGGCCGACTTGCCGCTCTCGGCCAGCACCTCGCGCAGCAGCGCGGCCTGCGCCTTGTCATCCAGCTGCGGGCGCGCGATTGCCAGGTTCGCTGCGGTGTTGTGCACCGTGCGGCCGCCGCACCACAGCAGCAGCCGGCCCAGGGCGGCACCCAGGCCATGCAACATGCGCAGCGGCAGCAGCGCCAGCAGTCGCAGCAGCAGATAGATCAGGTAGATGTCCGGGCGCATGGCCGAAAGTGTAGAGGACACGCACCGCCGCCAGCCCTCCTTCGCTTATGCTCATGCGAATCCCGAATCCCGAATCCCGAATCCCGAATCCCGAATCCCGAATCCATGATTGCCCTGATCCAGCGCGTACTGTCCGCCAGCGTCAGTGTCGGCGATGAAACGGTCGGCGCGATCGGCCCCGGCCTGCTGGCGCTGGTGGCGGTGCAGCCCGACGACGGCGAGGCGCAGGCGAAACGCATGCTGGAGCGCCTGCTCGGCTACCGCGTGTTCGCCGATGCCAACGGCAAGATGAACCGCTCGCTCGCCGACATCGGCGGCGCCCTGCTGCTGGTCAGCCAGTTCACCCTGGCCGCCGACACCCGTTCCGGCATGCGCCCCAGCTTCACCAGCGCGGCGCCGCCCGAGCATGGCCGGCGCTGGTTCGAGCGGCTGCTGGAGCTGGCCCGCGCCGCGCATCCGGGGGTGGAAACCGGGCGCTTCGGCGCCCATATGGTGATCCGGCTGGTGAACGATGGCCCGGTGACTTTCTGGCTCGACACCGGCTGAACGGACGCCGGCGCGCGATGCACGGCCCGGTGCGGGCAAAGACACGGCAACACCGCGATTTGGCGCGATTTTTGCGTACCCCATCGCAGCCTTTTTCCACTTGAAAACTGGTCAAAAAAGCAGCACATCGCTATAATGTCCGGTTCTTGAACCTTGCGGCGGTCGGTGAATGAATAGCAAAGCTCCCCACGAGCAACAGTCTGAAATCAAGGCGCTCATCTCCAAGGGCCTGGAGCAGGGCTACCTGACCTACGCCGAGATCAACGACCACCTGCCCGACGACATCGTCGACCCCGAGCAGATCGAAGACATCATGGCGGTGCTCAAGGGCGTCGGCATCGAAGTGCACGACGCCGCGCCGGATACCGACCCGCTGGCCGACAAGGCCGGCAGCAGCACCGACGACGAAGCCGCCGCCGAGGAAGCCGTGGCGCTGCTCTCCGCGGTGGATTCCGAGGTGGGCCGCACCACCGACCCGGTGCGCATGTACATGCGCGAGATGGGCACAGTCGAGCTGCTCACCCGCGAGGGCGAGATCGCCATCGCCAAGCGCATCGAAGAAGGCCTGGGCCAGGTGCAGACCGCGCTGGCCAGCTTCCCGCTGACCATCGAGCTGCTGCTGGAGGAATACGACCAGCACCTGGACGGCAAGCGCCGCCTCAGCGAGATCCTGGCCGGCTTCCTCGATCTGGAGGAAGCCGCCGACCTCGCCCGCAAGGAGAAGGAAGCCGCCGCGCTGCTGGCCCCGGAAGTCGAAGACAGCGAGGAAGGCGACGAGGACGACGACGAGACCGCCACCGAGGACGAGGAAGAAGCCGGCCCCAGCGGTCCCGACCCGGAAGAGGTCAAGCGCCGCATGGAGCTGCTGCGCGAGCACTACGCCAAGTTTCAGAAGGCCGCGCCGAGGGCCGCCAGCATCACCGACAAGAAGATCGTCAAGCTGCGCGACCAGATGGCCGAGGAATTCCTCAAGCTCAAGCTGCCATCCGCGCTGATCGACGGCTTCGTGCGCAAGCTGCGCGAGGTGGTCAACGACATCCGTCACCACGAGCGCGTGCTGATGGACATCTTCGTCAAGCAGGTGAAGATGCCCAAGGCCGAGTTCATCAAGGCCTTCCCCAGCAACGAGGGCAACCCCGAGTGGGTGGCCGAGCTCAGCCGCAAGCGCCAGAAGTGGTCGCCGAACATCAAGACCCACCGCGAGGCGATCGACGCCGAGCAGGAAAAGCTCGCCGCGATCGAGCGCAAGCTATTCCTGCCGCTGATCGACATCAAGGACATCAACCGCGCCATGGCTTCGGGCGAGGCGAAAGCCCGCCGCGCCAAGAAGGAAATGGTCGAGGCGAACCTGCGCCTGGTGATCTCGATCGCCAAGAAGTACACCAACCGCGGCCTGCAGTTCCTCGACCTGATCCAGGAGGGCAACATTGGCCTGATGAAGGCGGTGGACAAGTTCGAGTACCGTCGCGGCTACAAGTTCTCGACCTACGCTACCTGGTGGATTCGCCAGGCGATCACCCGCTCGATCGCCGACCAGGCCCGCACCATCCGCATCCCGGTGCACATGATCGAGACGATCAACAAGTTGAACCGCATTTCCCGCCAGATGCTGCAGCAGTTCGGCCGCGAGGCGACGCCGGAAGAGCTGGCCAAGGAAATGGAGATGCCCGAGGACAAGATCCGCAAGGTGCTGAAGATCGCCAAGGAACCGATCTCGATGGAAACCCCGATCGGCGACGACGAGGATTCCCACCTGGGCGACTTCATCGAGGACGGCAACGCCAGCTCGCCGATCGACTCGGCGACCGAAACCGGCCTGATGGAAACCGTGCGCGATGTGCTCGCCGGGCTCACCCCGCGGGAGGCGAAGGTGCTGCGCATGCGCTTCGGCATCGACATGAACACCGACCACACCCTGGAAGAAGTCGGCAAGCAGTTCGACGTCACCCGCGAGCGCATCCGCCAGATCGAGGCCAAGGCACTGCGCAAGCTGCGCCACCCGAGCCGTTCGGAACAGCTGCGCTCGTTCCTCGACGTGGAGTAAGCGGCGACGCCGGCATGACGAAGAAGCCCCGCCGACGTGGGGCTTCTTCGTATGCGCCTCCGTAGAAGCCCGCGCTGGCACGCCCCCGGCAACTCCTCTACCATTCGTCGCCTGCGGGCCTATAGCTCAATGGTCAGAGCAGAGGACTCATAATCCTTTGGTTCCAGGTTCGAGTCCTGGTGGGCCCACCAGACATCCGCGGCACGCAGTTCTATGCATTCTTCGAAAGTTTGGCGCTCGCGCCAAATTTTGAAGGATTTCTCTCGAAGTTTGGCGCTGCCATCCACAGGAGCTGGTTAGCTGCCGCGCGATCTCTAGACGGCTGCCAACTCCACAGGGATCGCACACAGACCTCTTTAGGGCCTGTTTCTAACCGACCAATTTCCAAAACTCTCAGAAAGCATTATTTGAGGCATCCTTTGTTAAGCTCTGGGGACACCCGCGCTTCGAACGGGCGACCAGGGGCCTAGGGCAGTGGATGCAGGGGCAAAACTGAGCGAACGCGACGTCTGCACCAAATTCATCACCCCAGCGCTGGTGGCTGCCGGGTGGGACGTGCAGACACAAATTCGTGAGGAAGTGGGCTTTACCAAAGGCCGTATCATCGTGCGCGGCCGGTTGGTCACCCGCGGCAAGGCCAAGCGGGCCGACTATGTCCTGTACTACAAGCATTTACCGCTAGCCCTGATCGAGGCCAAGGATCAGACTCATGCCGCCGGCGATGGCATGCAGCAGGCGTTGGGCTACGCCACCACGCTCGACATCCCGTACGTCTTCTCCTCAAACGGCAAAGGCTTCCAGTTCCACGACCGCAGCGGCGTTTCGGTGCCGCTTGAACAGTCGCTGTCGATGGACGAGTTCCCAAGCCCGAACGAACTGTGGAGCCGTTACCGAAGCTGGAAAGGCTTGCAGCCCGCACAGGAAAGCACTGTCCTGCAGGCGTACTACGAGGATGGCAGCGGCAAGGAACCACGTTACTACCAGCGCAACGCCATCAACGCCGCCGTCGAGGCCATCGCCAAGGGCCAGAACCGCATCCTGCTGGTGATGGCCACCGGTACCGGCAAGACCTATACCGCGTTCCAGATCATCTGGCGACTGTGGAAGGCCGGTCAAAAGAAACGCATTTTGTTCTTGGCCGACCGCAACGTGCTGGTCGACCAGACCATGGTCAACGATTTTCGACCGTTCGGGCCGGCGATGGCCAAGCTCAGCACTGCCAGCAAGACGATCGAGCGAGCAGACGGGACTGAAATCGAGCTGACGCTGGCGCTGGACAAGAGGCGCCGCATCGACCCGGCGTACGAAATCTATCTCGGCCTGTACCAGGCGATCACCGGGCCGGAAGAACGCCAGAAGCTGTTCCGCGAATTCTCGCCGGATTTCTTCGATCTCATCGTGATCGACGAATGCCACCGCGGCAGCGCAGCCGAAGATTCGGCTTGGCGGGAGATTCTGGAGTACTTCAGTAGCGCAACCCAGATCGGCCTCACCGCCACGCCCAAGGAGACCGAGTACGTCTCCAACATCCACTACTTCGGCGAACCGGTGTACACCTACTCGCTCAAGCAAGGCATCAGCGACGGCTTCCTGGCTCCGTACAAGGTGATCAAGGTGCACCTGGATGTCGACGTGCAGGGCTACCGGCCCAAGTCGGGCGAGACCGACAAGCACGGATATCTCATCGACGACCGGCTCTACAACGAGAAGGACTTCGACCGCACGCTGGTGATCGACGAGCGCACCCAGCGGGTGGCGAAGTGGATCTCCGACTACCTCAAGCAGAGCGGTGACCGCTTTCAGAAGACCATCGTATTCTGCGTTGATACCGAGCACGCCGCGCGCATGCGCCAGGCGCTGATCAACGAGAACGCCGATCTGGTGCAGCAGAACGCCCGCTACGTCATGCGCATCACCGGCGACGACAACGAAGGCACCGCGCAGCTCGGCAACTTTATCGACCCGGAATCCCCCTATCCAGTCATCGTCACCACCTCGCGGCTGCTCTCCACCGGGGTGGATGCGCAAACCTGCCGCCTGATCGTGCTGGATCGCGAAGTCGGCTCCATGACGGAGTTCAAGCAGATCGTCGGGCGTGGCACCCGCGTGCACGAGGACACGCACAAGTATTACTTCACCCTGGTGGACTTCCGAAAGGCCACCAACCACTTCGCCGATCCGGACTTCGACGGCGAACCGGTGCAGATTTACCAGCCCGATGAATACGACTCGCCGGTGCCACCGGAAGACGTCCCCCTCGACGAGGAGGGCAACCCACTGCCATCGCAGCCCACCGGCGAGGAAACCATCGTCGATCAGCCACCGCCGGCGATTCCACCGCCCGGTGTGGATGACGACCAGCCGCGTAAGTTCTACGTCAAACAGCGCCCGGTGACCGTAGTTCTGGAGCGTGTGGAGTACCTCGACGAATCCGGCAAACTGGTTACGGAGTCCCTTCGCGACTACAGCCGCAACGCAATCCGTCGCCACTTCACCAGTCTGGATGCCTTCCTGCGCCGCTGGCGCGAAGCCGAGCGCAAGGAATCGGTCATCGCGGAGCTGGCCGAGGAAGGCTTGCTGCTGGAACCCCTGCAGGAAGAAGTGGGCAAGGATCTCGACCCATTCGACCTGATCTGCCATATCGCCTTCGACCAGCCGCCACTCAGCCGCCGCGAGCGCGCCGACAGCGTGACCAAGCGCGACGTGTTCACCAAGTACGGCCCGCAGGCCTGCGCCGTGCTGGAAGCGCTGCTCGCCAAATATCGAGATGAAGGCGTAGTCACCGATCTGGATAACGTGCGGGTGCTGGAGATCCCGCCCTTCAACGCGATGGGCACACCCATCCAGCTGATCAAACCCTTTGGCAGCAAGGCCGGCTTCGAAAACGCCGTGCACGAGCTGCAGAACGCGCTTTACGACGAGACGGCTTAGGTATGGAGCAAGTTGGAAAGACCAGTGTCTTCGCCTACTTTGACGAGGCGAAAAAGATAAGAGCCGCCACCAATAGCGAAATCCGGGCAGGCGGCGGCCACCCTGTTTCATCATATCTAGAGCTGGCGAAGAAGGTTGCCGACCTTCAATTTCATAACCGAGAGCACGTGCTCCTCTTCAGAGGGCAAGCCAGCGACTTCAAGAATCGCTTGCGGAATACAACGCTGAAGCCGGGCGTTCTTCGGTCTGATGCCAATCACCCTCTTAATCCTCCCGGCCCAGATGAACTAGGGTTGAGGTTCCAGCGGCTTAAGCATTTCGAACGGCGCTTGGTGGATATCTTTGAACACAAAAAGGTCTTGGGCAGACAGCGGGTTGCGCGGCACCGCATCCTCCGATGGTCGATTCTCCAGCACTATGAAATATGCGGAACACCACTCCTCGATGTGTCGCAATCCATTCGGGTCGCCGCCTCGTTCGCCTCTATGGGAGAAGTCCCCACCGCGTTTTTTTATGTACTAGCGGTGCCAAACATCAGCGGCGTGATCAGCGCAAGCGCTGAAGCGGGCCTGCAAACAGTCAAGCTAGCGGGAATCTGCCCGCCCAACGCCGTTCGCCCGTATATCCAGGAAGGTTTCCTGCTGGGGGAATACCCTGAGATGCCCGACTTCGATCAAAAGCAGCACTACAAGCACTATGAGATCGACTTTGGCCGGAGGCTGATTGCCAAGTTTCGTCTCGATCTGCGCTCCTTCTGGGCGGATCCAAACTTCCCCAAAGTCGAGCGCGGCGCCCTCTACCCAGACGCTCGCGATCCACTCTTCAAGCTCCTCAAGCCTTTAGGTAAGTAACCCATGTCACCCCGCAGTACCGTCAAATCCATCCAGGACCTCATGCGCCAGGATGTCGGCGTCGATGGCGACGCCCAGCGCCTCTCCCAGCTGTGCTGGATGTTCTTCCTCAAGATCATCGACGACCAGGATCAGCAGTTGGAGCTTATGCAGGACGGCTTCACCTCGCCAATCCCGCCGCGCTTACAGTGGCGGAACTGGGCCGCCGATCCCGAGGGTGACACCGGCGACACGCTGATGGCCTTCGTCAACGACGACCTGATTCCCGCACTCAAGGAACTGCCCGCGCTGGGCAAGCAGGCCAACCGCGCCCGCGTCATCCGCAGCCTATTTGGAGACGCTTACAACTACATGAAGTCCGGCCACCTGATGCGTCAGGTAATCAACAAGATCAACACGGTAGACTTCAACGACCTGGCCGAGCGCAAGCACTTCGGGGAGGTCTACGAGCAGTTGCTCAACGACCTGCAGAACGCGGGCAACGCCGGCGAGTACTACACCCCGCGCGCGGTCACCGCCTTTATGGTCGACCGCATCGACCCGCACCCCGGCGAAAAGCTGTTCGACCCCGCCTGCGGCACGGGCGGCTTTCTCACCTGCGCCATCCGCCACATGCGCGACCACTACGTGAAATCGGTGGCCGACGAAGAGGCCCTGCAAGCGGGCCTGCGTGCGGTGGAGAAAAAGCCGCTGCCGCACATGCTGTGCGTCACCAACATGCTGCTGCACGGCATCGAAGACCCCAGCTTCGTGCAGCACGACAACACCCTGGCCCGGCCCTACATCAGCTGGGAACAGAAGGAGCGCGTCGACATCATCCTTGCCAACCCGCCCTTTGGCGGCAAGGAAGAGGACGGCATCGAATCCAACTTCCCCGCGCACTTCCGCACCAAGGAAACCGCCGACCTGTTCCTGGCGCTGTTCATCCGCCTGCTCAAGCCCGGCGGCCGCGCGGCCATCGTGCTACCGGACGGTTCGCTGTTTGGCGAAGGGGTGAAGACCCGGCTCAAGGAGCACCTGCTGGAAGAGTGCAGCCTGCACACCATCGTGCGACTGCCCAACAGCGTGTTCAAACCCTACGCCAGCATCGGCACCAATCTGCTGTTCTTCGAAAAGGGCAGCCCCACGCAGGACATCTGGTACTACGAGCACCGCGTACCCGAAGGCCAGAAGGCCTATTCCATGACCCGGCCGATCAAGATCGAGCACCTGCAGGACTGCGTCGACTGGTGGGGCGGCGCCTGCCGCGAAGGCCGGGTGGAAACACCCCAGGCATGGAAGGTCACTGCGGATGAGGTAAAGGCCCGCGGCTACAACCTCGATATCAAGAATCCGCACACCGAGGCCGAAGATCACGGCGACCCGAAAGCCCTGCTTGCCGAACTGGATGCGGCCGAAGCTGAGACGGCGCGGTTGCGCGACCAGCTGAAGGCGATCCTGGCCGAGGCGCTGGCGCGATGAATGCGGAAGGTTTGCTGGCGCACTACGCGCGGATTGCTGACGCGCCGGATGCGATCGTGCGGCTCCGGCGGTTTGTGCTCGATCTAGCGGTCCGCGGGAAACTGGTAGCACAGGAGTCAGGTGACGAGCCCGCCGCCAAGCTGTTGGAGAGGATCACTGCCGAGAAGACGCGACTTATCCAAGCAGGGACCATCAGAAAGGCAAAGCCGGCGCCACCGTCTGAAGAGGCGCCTTTTGCGATCCCATCTGGTTGGGCATGGTCACAGATCGCCGAGATCGGGATTCTGAGCCCGCGCAACGACGCAGCTGACGATATGCAGGCGTCTTTTGTCCCGATGAACCTGATTTCCGCCGAGTACGGGAAACCGAACGGCCATGAGGTTCGCTTATGGCGGGAAATCAAGAGGGGCTATACGCATTTTTCCGAAGGTGATGTTGGGCTGGCGAAGATCACTCCCTGCTTCGAGAACGGCAAGTCCACCGTATTCAGAAATTTGGCTGGGAAGCTGGGGAGTGGCACGACCGAATTGCACGTCGTTCGGCCGCTATTGATTAATCCAGACTACGTGCTCGTTTTTCTCAAGAGCCCGCACTTCATCGAATCAGGTATCCCGAGGATGACAGGCACTGCGGGGCAGAAGCGTGTGCCGACCGACTACTTTGCCTATTCGCCATTCCCGCTACCGCCGCTAGCGGAGCAACAGCGCATCGTCGCCAAGGTCGATGAGCTGATGGCGCTGTGCGACCAGCTGGAAGCGGCGCGGGCGCAGCGCGAGGCCACGCGCGACCGGCTGGCGGCGGCCAGCCTGGCCCGCCTCAACACCCCCGATCCCGACACCTTCCCCGCCGACGCCCGCTTCGCCCTCGACGCCCTCCCGGCCCTCACCACCCGCCCCGACCAGATCAAACAACTCCGCCAAACCATCCTCAACCTCGCCGTCCGCGGCAAACTCGTGCCGCAAGATGCAACAGATGAGCCGGCGTCTGAGTTCGTGAAAGCGATTGCTAAGGCAAAGGTAGAAGCCAAGCTCAATACTGGTGATGCTCGTATCAAAGCCGCACCCGACCCGATGCCAGAAGATATTCGAATGCCCCTGCCTCAGGGGTGGAGCGTTCAGTCTTTCGAAAACCTATTCCTTTTCATCGACTATCGAGGGAATACGCCGACAAAGACAAGCGCAGGCATTCCTCTGATCACAGCGAAAAACATTCGCATGGGCTTCCTAAGCCGTGAGCCGCGTGAGTTCGTTTCGAAAGGCACTTTCGAAAAATGGATGACCCGAGGATTTCCCAAACAAGGGGATATCTTCTTCACTACCGAGGCGCCCTTGGGAAATGTCTGCCTAAACAATATCGACGAGCCCTTCGCCATGGCTCAACGTGCCATCTGTCTTCAGCCTTACGGCAACGCCGATACGAAGTTCATGATGTTCTCGTTGATGAGTGATTTGATGCAATTAAGCATTGAGGAACAGTCAACGGGCATGACTGCCAAGGGAATCAAAGCATCCAAGTTGAAGCCTCTACCACTCCCCGTCCCGCCGCTTGCCGAACAGCGCCGCATAGTTGCCAAAGTCGATGAGCTGATGGCGCTGTGCGACCAATTGGAAGCCAGCCTCACCACCGGTGAAACCACCCGCAGCCGCCTGCTCGACGCGCTGCTACACGAAGCGCTGGCCCCTGCTCCCACGGTGAATATCGCAGAACCACGCGCGGCCGTAAGTGGCTACGTGGTCTCGCGTCTCGCCTCCAGGCGAAACTTCGGCCGTACCGCGCACATGAAGCATCTCTATCTGGCCGAATCACGCCTTGGCCTGAAGCTGGGAGGCCGCTACATGCGCCAAGCAGCCGGCCCACTGGACACTGACATCTACGCGTTGGAAAAGCAGGCGGAGCTCGCTGGCTGGTACACCCACAGCGTCGAGACACTTCCTTCCGGCCACGAGAAGGTGAGCTACGTGCCCGGCAAAGCCATCAAGGCGTTGGCCGAAGAAGGCGTCGCCGTGCTTGGCGATTCGCGCGCCGAGATGGATCGACTGATCGATCTCATGGGCGGATTGAATACCGAACAGGTCGAGATCATCGCCACCCTTTTCGCCGCCTGGAATGATGCCCTGCTCGATGGCCATACGCCGCACGATGGCTGGATCGTCAAAGAGGTGCGCGAGCACTGGCACGCCAGCAAGCAGCGCTTTGCGCCCGCCGAGCTGCACAAGTGGCTCGGATGGATGCGCCATAACGATGTCGTGCCCCTCGGCCTCCCGCCTCGCACGATGCAACAAACCACGATGGAGTTTTGACCCATGGCCTTCAGCACAGACGACACGCTGTGGTGCGAGTTTCTTCAGGTGTGGCCGCTGGAGCGACTACGCGACATGACCCTGGCCCAGTACACCACGGCGGGTGACAAGGACTGCTTCATCTATTGGCTGGAATTCCGGCTGATTGATTACGGCAGCATCGCGGGGGGCTCCGCCTTCAAGTTCGCGATCTTCTCCCGCAAAGACACCGTCGCGCGCGAGGGCGACACGTCACTGGCTTACGATGACCACTACGGGTGGTACCGGCGATTCGGCAGCTCTCCCGAAGAGGCATTTCAGGCCATCCGTGGCCATGTGGTAGCCGTTGCCGAGGCCGCTCGTGACGGCCGCCTGGACGAGATCGACAGCAGCCCGCTCGGCGCAGCCTATCGCTGGAAAATTGCCTTTCACTATCAGCCGCTGCAGAACCCGAGCATCCCCTGCGTATACGTGCGCAAGCCTCTTTTGCACTTTCTCGGCCTGCCGGCTTCGGATAGCACGACACCTCAAAGTGAGCTCTATCGATCCCTCGCGAAATTGCGCTTGGCGGATGAGAGCATCTTCGCGTTCAGCGAACGGCTCTGGAAAGACTGGGTGGCCAACACACCGTTTGTCGTCAAGCTGAGCGAGGGAGCTGTCAAGAACGGCTATCTCCCGGTCAACCTCATCTCCGCACCGTTCCCGGAGACCATGTACGGCGGCAAGACGCCGGATGACATCGCCGACACGGCTCACTTCCGCACCGACTCAGGCCTGGAGTTCGATACCGACATACGCGTTTCAAGCCCCGGCAGCGGTCGACTACGTCACCGGCTGGGTAGCTACTTCAAGGACATTGGTGCAGCGGCCGGTGACGTCATCACCGTCACTCAGGACGGCAATGGGACCTACCTTTTGTCTTCCAAGGTGGCGACCCATGCAGTCGGTCCGGTGGCGCCGGTTGCAACAACCTCCACTGCGACCTCGGCGAAAGACTGTGCCGCCGAGCGCCCCCCTTTGAACCAGATCCTTTTCGGACCGCCAGGGACAGGGAAGACCTACCAAGCCATCGAGAAGGCTCTGGAAATTCTGGACCCTTCATTTCTTTTTCGGTTGGGCGACGACGAAGGCGATGAGCGTCGGAAGACGCTCAAGCAGCGCTACGACGAACTGGCAAAGGAAGGCCTTGTGCAATTCGTGACATTCCACCAGAGCTTCAGCTACGAGAACTTCGTCGAGGGCTTGAGCGCGAGCTCTGATCCCGATACCAGGCAGATCCGCTATGACGTGGAAGACGGCGTATTCAAGGAGCTCTGTGAATCCGCACGCACCCGGCTGGTACGAAGGAGCGATGACGCCCCACTGGACCTGTCGGGACGGCGCATCTGGAAGTTGTCGCTGGGCGACTCGAACACCGAGGGACACATCTACGAGGAGTGCATGGAGAAAGGCCTTGCCCTGATGGGCTTTGGCAACAATGCAGACTTTTCTCAGTGCCAATCCCGCGAAGACATCCAGAAGGTGTTTGCCGCCTCCGGTGATCCGCTTTCGCTGGGCGACTACCCGATCACGGCCATCAACACCTTTGTCCGCCAGATGAAGAAGGGCGACCTCGTTGTCGTGAGCGAAGGCAACTTGAAGTTCCGCGCCATTGGCGAGATCACCGGCGACTATCAGTTGGTTGCTCGTGAGAGCGACAACTACTCCCAGGCGCGAACTGTACGTTGGCTGCGCGCCTATAAGCCCGCCTTGCCCTACGGCGCGCTGATGGAAAACCGCTTCCAACAGAAGACGACCTATGAACTGCACTCGGGCTCGATCAACCACGACAAGCTGCGGGCACTTCTGAAGGCGGAGAACGGCGCAGCGGGCGTCGATCATCCCCGTGTGTTGATCATCGACGAGATCAATCGGGGCAACGTCTCGCGAATCTTTGGCGAGCTGATCACGCTGATCGAGCCATCCAAGCGCTCTGGCGCTGCCGAGGCGCTGGAGGTCTTGCTGCCCTACTCGAAAAATCCATTCAGCGTGCCGGATAACGTGTACCTGATCGGTACCATGAATACGGCTGACCGTTCACTGGCCGGCCTCGATATAGCGCTTCGTCGACGCTTCGACTTTGTGGAAATGCCCCCCAGGCCGGACAAGCTGACAGGCATCAAAGTGGCCGAAATCGACATGTCGGCTGTACTTGAGACGATGAACCGCCGCATCGAGATCTTGCTCGATCGTGACCACCAGCTTGGGCATGCCTATTTCATGTCCCTCGAGAACAGCAACGACCTGTCGAGGCTGTCGAGCATCTTCCTGAAGCAGATCATCCCGCTGCTTCAGGAATACTTCTTTGAAGACTGGCAGCGCATTGCGTGGGTCCTGAACGACCATCGCAAAGACAAGGGATTCCGTTTCGTCGAGCCTGCCACTTATTCCATGGACTCGTTGTTCGGCAACACGGGCGACGTCCTACCGGAAGCCAAGGCATGGCGATTGGACGAAGAAGCATTCAAGAAGCCCCAGAGTTACCTAGGCATTCTCGGTGACGGCAAGGTCTGAACAGGTGCGCGAGCCTGTCGTCGTCAGGGAATACGCTCGGCTAACCACGTCGGCCGTTACAGAGGGCTCGCTAGACGTCGCCCGTGTATCAGAATCGGCATTCGACTGGCTGTGCCGTGAGAGCGCACGACTGCAGAAGTCAGGCGCTGCTTTGGTGCAGGTGGATGATCGCCGCTGGTTGCGGCTGGACAGCTATGTCGGCGTGATCGAGACGCCTTGCGGCACGCGCATCGAGATCTTGCCGAAGACGGCAGAACACGGCGACAACCGCGACGCGGCCCGCCGGCTGCTGCGAAAAATGCTGGCACGTTGCCTGGATGTGCCAGCCCGTGAAACGTCGCCCACCGACATCCAGACTTTTGACGCGCCGCTGACCGAATGGGTGATACGTCAGTTCCTGCAGGCGCTGGACAAGCTCGTAAAACGCGGCCTTCGCTTCGACTACCACCGCGTGCAGGAGGAGCAGCGTTTTCTGCGCGGCCGGCTGGATGTGCCGCGTCAGCTGCGCCAGCCGCCGGGACGCGACCACCTGTTCCAGATCGAGCACGACGTGTTTGACGCCGACCGACCCGAGAATCGGCTGCTGTGCTTAGCACTGGACCGAGTCTGTCGGCTGACCCGCGACGCTGGCAACTGGCGGCTAGCCCACGAACTGGCCACCTTTCTCGCGCCGGTGCCACGCAGCCGTAATGTCAACGAAGACTTCCGCCGCTGGCGGAACGATCGCCTACTCACGCACTACCAACCAGCACGTCCGTGGTGCGCATTGATACTTGGCGAGCAGACCCCGCTGTCGGTCATGGGCGAATGGCATGGCACAAGCCTGCTGTTCCCGATGGAGAAGATCTTCGAACGCTATGTCGAGGCCTGCCTGCGCAAGACGCTGCCCCGGGACGCGACAATCAAGACGCAGGCATCCAGCCAGTACCTGTGCGGACACGACAGTCAGGAATGGTTTCAGCTCAAACCCGACTTTCTCATCAAGCGCGGGGAGCAGACCTGGGTACTGGACGCCAAGTGGAAGCTGCTTGACCAGGCATTGGGTGGCACCAAAGATAAGTACGGCCTCAGCCAGTCCGACTTCTATCAGCTTTTCGCCTACGGCCACCGCTACCTACCTGCGAAAGGACAGATGCTGCTGATCTACCCCATGACCCAACGGTTCCAGCACCCGTTACCCGTGTTTACCTATTCGCAGCAGTTGCACCTCCGGGTCGTGCCGTTCGATTTGCAGAACGATCGATTGGTTGAGGACCTCTCGCGTCCCTCAGGCTTTTGGGATGCGCATACCGATGAGTTGTTCGGTAGCGCTAATCGGTCATGATCAGCGCGCCGGAATCCTGAGTGTGGTTGCCACTGGTCGGAAGCGGCCGCGAACAGACGTTAAGCCCTCCGGCTAGGCTGTCCCGCTGCGCGGTGCTTAAAGGGCCCCCTCAGAACGCCAACTCAAATAGAAGACGACTTGACCACGTCTGCCTTGCCTGCCCGACGGCTGCCCTTTGCCATGCAAAGGTACCTTCGTATTGCGAGCCTTGCCACACGCACATTGCATTCAGCATCGGTGGCGAGCAGCTTTGCCAGCTTGCGCTTCGTTTGTCCGCATGACCAGTACCGTTCGATGTGCCTCTGGTCTTCCAAAAGCGTTTTACATCTTGCTAAGCAAGATTGCGTTCCAAAAATGCTTGCTGCCACGCGGTGGGACTGATAGCGCTTCACTAGCGCAGGCAGGTGGTATCTGACGTAGCCTTCCGAAACGCCACAGCAATTCGCAAGCTCGGCCAACCGCCGTATCTGTACTGACCTTGGTTCTTCGAGCTGTGCAAGCATGGCGTTGCGCACATCCTCGACAATTTCGCTTGGGCGTCGAATCTTTGCCCTCGCGGCGATCGCTTTGCTGTCAAAGATGAGTTGCCCCGCTGCCGTTGCGGCAACCTCTGGATCCTCAAGTATTTGGAGAACTGTCACGCCAGCCGCCTGTGCCCTCCGCAACATGGTTCCCAAACTGGGTTTCACCACAGCACCGCGGGCCCTCGCACTCCCACTTATCTTAGCGACACCAGCAACGATGCCGGCGACGGGCGAGACGATGGAAAACAGCGCGTTTTGGAACGTATGAAATGCGGCCTCATCGCGAACTACCTGCTCGCCACTAGCAATAGCTTCAACCAGTTCGTTCAGATCGCGTTCTCCTAGCGGAGGTTCTGGCATTGGACGCAGGTCCGAGGGAAGTCCAATGAGCGCTGAGTCGCACTTCCAGCACAGCAGTGGGTCGCCGGATCGGTTGTGGAAATGTTGTGCCACTCCGCAAGCCGGACACTCAGTCCGCAACGCCACCCGATGTTCGGGGCAGCGCGTGATAGCGCGGAGCGTCCACAGCAGTCGATCGTACGGCCGTGCGCCCGAAACAATGTCATCTCGAAAGCATTGCTCACACCAGGCGCGACTACTCCGCACCGAATCGAAAGCCTGGGGATTCAAGGCCTGCCCAATTGGGATCAGTGTGCAGCAACGTAAACCTGACACGCCCATGGCATGTTCCACCGCGTCAACGTATACCTCTACGCAGGCACCATACCCGAAGATACCGGCGCCCTTCGACTTGTAGAGAGTGGACTCGTTCAATGAAACACGGCGTCCCAACTCGCGCGATTGCCACGACGAAAGGAAGCGAGCCAGCTGCGCGATACTGCAGTCATGGAGGCGTGCCAGGCGCCCGAAGTACGAGCCAAACGCCTCTACGTACTTCGTGCCCATTCCCGCCGGCTCGAGCGGAAGCAGCACGGAGCTCATGTCCGCACGGCCGGTTGCGCACGCCGCGGCTTACGCTCGAACGGGCGAGCGCCTTTCTTCCAGGTGCCCTTCGTGTGCTTGCCTGCGCCGCTGGCCTTGGCACTAGTACTCGGCGCGATCGAATTGGGCGATTGCGGAATGTCGATTAGTTCCACGCGTGTTCCCAACAACTTTTCGCCGCTCTTGATGTCGGCCTCGGTGGTGTCCCACTGCAATGCGGTCGGGCGTGTCTGTTTCAGCACCTCAGCAGAAATTGGCGTGTGACACGCGTCTGCATAAGATTGCGCTCGTATGAGCCTCTTTTCGAGGATGCCGACCACGCCGTGGCATTCGTGCCGGAGGCGATCAGCCTCGTCTATCAGGAGATGCGTTGAGCCGAGACGCAATTTAGGTGATTGGCCCATCGTCGCCACCACGCGCCGCCACTCGTTTATGTCGCTTGGGCTCTTTCCGTAACGAGGCAAATGCACGATCAGGAGCCGCTCAGCGAAATGGGTCCGATAGGCCATCGCGACCTCGGCCAGCTCATATCCCCCGGCAAGGATAAGCGTCGTCTGCGGCGTAATCACTCCCTTCATCGCTTCAAGGAGCGATGCCTTGTATTCCTCGTCTTTGGTTCGAACGAGGTAATGAGCATCATCGACAATGGCGGCCTTGACGTTTCGCGAATGAAACGCGCCTTTGAGTGCACGGAGGCAGTAAGTCTCGTCGGTCTTGATAGCTGGGCGGTACAGTGGCGCCTCGTTTGAGATTGGCTCTAGCTGGAAAAATGGATGGCCGACGTCTTCCAACAATTCGTGCAGCGCAAATTTCGGGGTCGTACGGCCTTGACGCGTGGTCATGGCCGAGAAGCCGATCAGTGCTCGATCATTCGGGCCGACGCCTTGGTAGATCTCGTTCATCAGGAACGACACCAAATAGGCGAGGAGCTGCGATTTCCCACCGTTGGTCGGCCCGACAAGAAGTATCGCTGCTTCCGTTGGACACAGACGGAAGATCCCTTCGAGCTCATCCAGGCAGAACCTAAAGTTTCTGTGCTCGATGACATCCGTAAGCTTTGGCTTGCGCATTGCAAGCTCCTGAAAGAAGCGGCGCTTTGTGCAGTCCATATGGAGCACTCAGATTTTTAGTGGGAGGGGCAATGTTGGGAGTGCATCAACCGGCCCAGTTGGCTTGCTGCTTGCTGGCGTATCGCTTTCGCCCATCGACTGGCCAACGGATGGCGGCGGCTTGTGGGGACGCTTTGATTTGGGGGCCGAGTGCAAGGTCCTTCGGCGTTGCGCACGGTCCGCTGCAGTGGGTCGCGTTAAGCATTGCGCCTCCGCTCGTATCGACTCATCAGTGCGGCCGTGGCTTTTGAGGGCATCCCTCGACTTGGCGACATGCCACTTCCCACCGAAAGCGTAATACAGGATCGATGGGTCTTCCGGCTCCTGACGCAGGGACAAATTATGTTGTCGAAGGTCAACGCCGATCAGAGCTTCGGTGTAAAAGCGCTTTTCCTTCACTCTGATGGCCCCCGACGGCTCAATGCACCCGCTTTCCTTCAGTGGCGGCGAGGTAACAATCAGGAACTCAAGATTCATCACAACCGTTATGCCTTGCTTTCCGTATGTCTCTTCGAAGCGCTGCCGCGCCTCTCGTTTGGACTTGCCACCATCAAGCGGTTTGAGCGTCGGGATGACTTCGAACAAGAAGTGGTCTGTATGGTGAAGCAGATCATCGAAGTCGCGTCTGGGGCCTCGCGAAGGGTGTTTTTTCGCGGAAATGGCCCGCGAATTCGGTATATCCACCGCGAACCCTGGGTAACCTCGGCACACGGTTTCTGCGAAGGTGCCAAACGTGCGCTCAACGCGATGGCCAACGCGCGGATGAGCCTCTGGCCGGTAAATCGCATCTACCCCAAGGGCTGCGAGCGCCGCAACGAAGACAGTGCCCATGAAATCAGAACCATGGTCAGAAAGAATCGTATGCGGAAGGCGCCCATGTTTGCGGACGCACTCACGCAGGAGTGCCAAATCGGTCTTGTGGCTAGGCTTCTCGTGGGTCATTACGCGTGCGAGCGGCTCGCCAGTCCAGTCGTCCACGAGGATCGTCAACCATGGCTTGGCCTCAGCGCCGGTATCATCCTTTGAGTATGTGGGTGCCAGACAATGGTCAATATGCGCGACTTGAAAGGGGCCATCCGCGAGCCGTATTTGTTTGTCCACGTCGCCGTGCGGTGCGACGGCGTTGGCCATGCGTCGTCCCCCTCGAGCCATGGCGTCTTCGGTGCAGTGGTCTCGCCGCGCCCAAAGCTTGCAAAACGTGGAATAGTGCACAGGGCTTCCATCACAGCAACGCTTCTTGGCCTCCTTCGCCAGGCGCCTTTCGTATTCTCCCATTGCGTCGGTACGCGACGGATATTCGGTGCTGCTCCGCTCGGTCTTGATGAACTCGAACAGAAGAGTCTCGTGCCAACACGCGAGCCTTCGGTCGCGATTTCCACATCTTGACCACTTCGGGTTCAGGGCAACCGCGCCGCCCTCTTTGAACGCTTTAGTCCATCTTTGTTTGGTCCTGCGTGACGGTGCCCTTCCTGAGGTGCGAGCGACAGCCTTCCCTTGCAGGCAGCCTATGCGGAAACCCAGTTCATCCAAGTGTTTGGGGTCGCCCGTTTGTTCGATGGATGCGGTAGCTCTTGTGGAGGCTACGGACTGCAGCGATGCGATGCCGGCGGAAACCGCGGCGGCCTGGTCTGGCGACGCACAGATGACCGCCGAATCGGGTGCTGACAGAAGAACGTGGTCCAGGTCGACATGGAGCACGCCAAGCTTGATGAGTCTCAGGACGGGACTCGCGGTAACAACGCCACACGACAGAATGATTTGCTGTAACGCCACTGGTGAGTTGCGCTTTACGTATCGAACGATGCGCTGGTCAAGAGCAGGATCGGGCTCAGGTGCCGACTGACGGTCGAGGAATTGCTGGTTGCGCGTGCGGATCCACGGCAGAGAACTGGACACTACAACGACGTGGCGTAGCCCCATTTCTGCAAAGCAGTGCTTCGCGGTCGTGTACTCGTAGCCAACGTCAATTTTTCGCCAATCGTGAGGCCGCTTGCGGGTCAGGTCATCGGCCTCGTTGTCGGTCTTTAGCTCGAAGACGCATGCACGTTTGTCGTCGATAGCGATGGCGTCAGGTGTGTATGCAATCCGCTGGTGCCGTCCCCGTCGGTTGGTGATCCTGAGCGGTACCTGCAAAGGATGGTTGATCGCGAACACCACGTCGCCACGGAACTGAAGGTTGACGAAAAAAGCGTGTTCGGCGGAGAGCGAGGCTACCTGCAGCCTCGGCACAACATCTCCGTCGACGCCTTCATCAAGGTACGTGCAAAGAGTGGTGGAGATGTCACCAGTGAGATTGTGTTGCGGCCCGCTGCGCAGGTGTATCTGTGGGGGCGCCAACGCTGAATCTACAACGTAACGAATTCCAGCAGGACTCACGCGGAGACCTGCGAGGTGTCTCGTCAGCTTGTCTACATTCATCTCCGCTCACTTCGGCAACAGTGATCCAGGCCTCCAGGTGGAGGGCCTTGCACGGTCAACACGAATGGGGGAAGATGAACACAGCCGAGCTCTCAAAAACGGCTGTAACCTGCAAAAGCTTCGACTTGGCGGCCGGGGCTTTTGTCGTCTTACCCCCGGACTATTGCACTAAGTCATCGTGGGTCTCCGTTAGGCAACATTCCTGCGACTCCTCGCACGGCAGCGGCTTTAGCCCTAGCGCGACGGCAACCTCATGCGCTTGTCCCCGAATCCCTTGGACACGCCCCCCTAAGACTGCGTACACGAGCGGTGTGCTGAAGCCGTTTGTCTGCGCCCAAGACCGGATGGTCATACCGCGGGCGCGAAACTGCGCCTTTACATCTGACGGTTGTCGTTGGCGGGGCAGACTCAACATGCTACAATCGTATCATGTTAGATAACATCGTAGTAGACGTCGACAACAAGTTCTCCGAGCGCCTTCGCGCAGAACGGGAGAAGCGCGGACTTACGCAGCCCGCAGCCGCCGGCCACCTAGGCATACCGTTGGCGACATATCGAAGCTATGAATCCGGCCGGAGCGAGCCGCCCATTTCACTTCTCGCGAAGATGATGGCAGCTGGCATGGACGGCATGTTCGTGGCGGTCGGCCGATCCCTGAACGAATTGACTTCCGAAAGCATTGATTGGGCGTTGCTCTCCGAGATCACCCAGATTCTTCACGACTGGTCGTCTTCCCGGCCACGCCCCCTTGATGCAGACGAGTTGGCGCGCTTCATGCGCACGTCTTACCTCTGGGCGGCAAGGATGGGCCGACAAGCCGGCCTCGATTTGCTCGCTGAGTTGCGTGCGGCTTGACACTTATGACCCAGCCAGATGTGATCTCGTCATCGCTTCGCGACCTGAAAGATGCGCTGGCCTCGCTGCAGGAAGAAGCACTGAGACGCGATCAGAAGGACCGTGAGGCGCGCGAGACCGAGAGGAGGGAACGAGAGGAGCGAGTCGCCCGCGAGCAGGAGGAAACAAGGCGCAATCTGGCCAAATGGGTGATGAAGGAAAGGTTCGGCTTTGCCACGATTGCCATAGGGGGTGCATTCGCAATTTTGTTGGCCGTGCTGCCGGCGGCACCTGATAAATGGCTCCTGTATGCGTGTGCACTTATTTGCGTTCTGACCGGTACCTGGCAGAAGGACCGCGCAAATAAGCAAATCGCAAAGTTGCTCCAGAAAGCTGGAGTCGAAGACTTAATTGGCTCGCACATCCGCTGATAGTTCAAAAACCAAAATTCACTTGGCCATGCCTTACGTGGCCGAATCCGACATACATCCTTGCCGGTTTTCGCGCTTCAAGGACCAGCGATAGGCCGAAGCAACCGATGCAATCACCGTGACCAACGGATCGGTACCAGTTATGACGCTCCCGTACGAACGTTCCCGCGCAGTCATCGAAACGCGCCAATTTTTGAAGGAGCTGCTTACCAACGCGAGGGTTCCCGCGTCGGTACGTGGTGAAGCACGCAATCTGCTCCGCCACTACCCAGGCGGGAATGAGGTGTTCCGCGCCGGATGGCAAGAACTCGCCGAACCTCGCCTCGTTATGGAACCAATCTTTGGTACAAGCACCGACGGGTCGCCTTCGCCAAACTGGCCAGCACCGCCGGCACGCCAAGCAGGGAAGTGACTGTCCCTGGAGCCGCATCAGGTTTTCCACGCTCACGATGTTGGCAGTTACCGCTCAATCCGCCATCTCGCAACAGGCAACGAATCTGCAGGTAAGGACGTTATCTTTCACAACAAATCAACGGATTGGCGTGTGCCTGCGAGGCAACTTCTTTGTCTATAACAGTTCGCGCCAACCCGGCTTTGAGGACAGATAGAGTGGCTTCAACTGAACATCTGGAAAGGCTACTAAAGCGAGCCGTATTAGAGCCAGGCACACGGCCCCGATTCCTGAGAAAGCTCTTGGCTAGCCATGTGTTCGTTTTCATTCATCATCCCGAAGGTGAGGCGAAAACGATGTGGAACAGCCAGATCGTTGCCTGGATTCGCCATGACGGTGCACATGTCTATGCGCTTTTTACCTCTGAGGAAGCGCTGGCCAAAGCGCCACTATCTGGGAAGGCAGCCTTCAACATCCATGTCCAAAGTCTCTTTGAAGCGAATCCAAACGTCCACTGTGTTGTCAACCCAGGGTCGACGTATGAGATGCAGATTTCAGCTGACGAGTTGGCACACGCTTTGGCAAGCATTGCGCAGGCCGGAGGCGCAACAACTTTGATGCTTGGCGCACGCGAGAACGCTGCCATTGCAAACAGCCATCCCTTGTTGGCCAGCAAGCTCATGACCTTCTTAGCCGGAATTACTCAAGTTGAGCAGGCCTACTTCCTCGAGGCCGAGCTTAGCCAGCTTCCGAGCCGGCCGCTGCAAATAGCTATCTTGGTAAGTGAAAGTGTTCAAATCGCTGAGGCGATTTCAAAGGTGGTCGAAGGGACGTGTGGCAGAGAGAAGCCGGCGAAAATTCGCATTTTTCTCCCGAACTCGCACGAATATTTCTCTATCAGGGCTGCAGGCATAGCGCCTTTCTATGATCGCGAATGGGGTGCGCGACTACTGGCGCTCAAGCCAGACGCGCTTTCATAGTGACCTCAGAACGCGCGGATTAAAACTCAGTCAGTACCGCGAGAATTTCATTGCAGCTGGCTGCCTTACTAACACGCCCAATAAGCTTGGCGAAGACGACATCCTTCCCTCTCGCCCGGCGAACACTCTCCAAGGTGCGCTTGTCCACGTATGTGACATCGCCATACCGTGCTCAACGGTGGTGAACTGTTGAAGCTTCGCGTGAACGTCTGCAATTTGGAGAGAGGCGATCATCTCGTCCGCTTCGGCGCGGCTGGCGAACTTGATCACGGCCTCGCATGCTTCGGTGTCGTACACCATGAAACCATCGGGCGCGGTATGGACTTCGAGCATGGCCGCCACTCCAAAAAGAAGCGCCCGATTTCAGGCGCTAAGGGTTGAGGCTCTTTAGGGATGGATGAAAGCCCCACCATGAAGAAAGCTCCGCTAGTCGGTTCCGCCTGACCTTGTGATGTCGGCATTGCCAGACGTCCGGTCGGTTTGTTCCTGACTCACGGGGCGTTTGTAGATTGCACGGGCACCGGTTTGCCGGGCATCAGCGGTGAGCGCCAACACATGCAGGGGATGGCCTATCTAGCACTCGGAGCTGGGGTTGGGTGCACCTCTGGATACTTCGGCGCAGTGTCCCAACCCGGTACCGCCTGGTCACGGATATCGTGGTCGATGCGGATGCGCTCCCACATCCCCAATTCACGCACGTGGTCGCCCACCGCGATGCCGTTGAAACCACGCCGCCAAGCCAGAGCGTCAGTAGTGCCCTTAAGCGTGACCGTGCCGCGGTAGGTCCAGCCGGACACGTTACGTGTCTGATCTGGTGGCACAGCGTATGGCCGCCAGTCGGCCAGAAGGTCGTAGGAGAAGGATTTCGCGCGATGGACTTTGCGGGCCATCGCAACAGATCAACGGCGAGGTGTCTCACGGGGCAGGACGCGCCACGGGTCCACACCTACATGAACGAGCGAAACCCTTTCACTTGAGTTCACTGGTCCCCGGCTCTATCCTTCATGTTGTAGGGTGATGCCAATCGCCCGAGACAGCCCATATGCGCGTATCCCGTGAACGCGAAAAGCTGATCAATGCCATGGTGTTTTTTGCGAAGAACACTCACAGCTGCGGCAAGATCAAGCTATTTAAACTTCTCTACCTACTCGACTTCAGACACTTTGCTGAAACGGGTTTGTCCGTAACTGGGCTGGAATATCGCGCCTGGAAGAACGGGCCAGTTCCACGAGCTCTCTATGACGAGTGGGACAATCCAGAGAGCGAAATTCGAAAGGCCGTTCAAATCAAAAAGGAAGTGGCGGGCAATTACGTGCGGCAAGCGGTTACCGCCGTGGCTGACTTTGACGACGAGCACTTCACCAAACGCGAACTGCGACTCATGAGCAGTCTCGCAGAAGAATTCAGGCATCACACTGCAACGCCGATGGTCGACACCACGCACGTTGCAGATGGGGCGTGGGCGAAGGTTTGGGCTCAGCCCGGCGACGACAACGTCATCCCCTACGAGCTTGCGATTCCGAAAGAAGACCCGAACCGGGACGAGATCCTGCGTACAGCTGAAGAATACTCACGTATCCGCGTTTAACGCGACTATCGAAAGGATGCGGGATGGTTGCGCCGGGGGAAATCTACGCACACGATGAGTTTTACGAAGACGAGAAGACGGGCAGGCTCTTACCAAAGTATCTGCTGATCCTCGCGGCACCGCGCAAGGACGACATCGTTTACAGGCTCCTCACAAGCCGTCAGAACAGTCGACCGAAAGACCCGTGCTGCTATCACGGCAATCCATTGCCAGGCTATTTTTTGGGTGAGCAACTTGGGGGTCCACTTGCCGAGCCGACCTGGTTGGACTTGCGCAAATTGCAGGACTACGACGCCGATACCTTTTCGACTAAAGCGAAGAATGGAAGCATTCGGCTAGTCGTTGTTCTACCCACCCCAAGATTGCGGGACGTACTCAACTGCGCCGCGGCGGCGGACGACACGTCCACTAGACAAGAACGGTGCATCCGCGACTTCGTTGCACAACTCCCGCGGTAAACGTCTTAGTTACCCAGTTGTAGGCCGACCTAGGTTGGGTTAATACATACACCAAACCCCCGATTGGGATCGTTCCACAACAAGCCTCATCGTGCCCTCGTCCGACAGAACGGTAACCGGCAGCTTCGGGTCGGAGGCGGACCTTAGCCGCCCAGTGCTGGTGCGCTGCCTTGCATAGCCTGCTATTGGATCGCCGCCAGTCTCGCGTCGATGATCTTGAGAAGATGCGATGCAAGGATGAGCATTTCGCGCGCTTCGTCGCGCTGGATCTCGACCTTTCGATGGGATGCGGGATTCTTGTAGCTGCCGATGGCCCCGGTCATAAGGCTCATCAGAGCGACTCTCTCGCCGCGTTCCAGTGTCCTGTCTGTTAGAGGGCCTTCGTCCGGATGGAATGCGGCACTCATCAGCGGAACACCGATTCTGTCGGCGCCGTAGTTGCCGGCCGCACGTGTTGTTACCTCAAGAGCCTTGAAGGCTTCGAACACGGCCGTGTCAAAGCGACCCTGCATGAAAAGGGGGCGAGCGTCCCGCAGAAGCGTCGGATGCAGGAAGGCGCTCGGCAACAGTTCTTCGCTCAGCATGGCCCTGACGCCATTCGCATCTGCAACCTGGCGACCGAGCTTGGTCACGCGGTCGAAGGCTGGATTCGCTCCTGTGTCGGAGCACAGCAGGCCGTTGACCTTCAGCCAATTCCAAGCGGCTGAGATGGAGTTTGCAAGTTCCTGCTGGAGTTCACGCCGGCCTCGATAGTCGTATTCGCCCTCTACCCGATTCACGTAATTTCCGAGGTGCACCATGCCTTGCTGGGCGGGGGAGTTCGGACCTGTAAGCACTTCCAGTAGGTAGGCACCCAGTTCGCTGGGTTGGAGATCTACCAGGGTTTGGGCATCAGGAACGAGCTGAATCAGTGTCGCCATGGGGCACCCGCTAGACCCGCACCAAGTGCGGGTGAAGAACAAACCTAAGGGGCTGCTAGACCATTCGCAACCCGAGCTGTATGGCTCTAGAGGATTCTACTACCCGAGCTGCGCGCCCACGCCCGTCGCGACCGCGCCGCCCTTAGCAATGGATACCAATGTCCGATTTGGGTCGAACATTGCCCATTCAAGATATCGGCGCACGCTGGCAGGCTCCACCACCTCGGTAGGAGTCCACCGTGAACACGATCGATACATCCTTCCAACGCCGCGACCCTTGGAACAAGGGCAAACTTACCGGGCAAAAGGCCCCGCTCAGGCTCCGTGACATCTGGGCGATTCGGATCCACCTTCAGCTGGCAAGGAACATTCGGGATCTTGCATTGTTCGACCTGGCGATCGACAGCAAGCTCAGAGCGTGTGACCTGGTCAAGTTACGGTTGTGCGATGTCGGTTCTGCGGATCACATTTCCTCGCGCGCCATCGTCCTTCAACAGAAGACGCAGCGCCCGGTCCAGTTCGAGATCACCACGCCGACGCGAGATGCAATTTCCGCTTGGATCAAACAGGCTCATCTTCAATCCAACGCCTATCTGTTTCCAAGCCGGATCCATAACTCGGACCACCTTTCGACGCGGCAATACGCACGAATCGTCAATGCGTAGATCGCAGGAATCGGTTTGGACGTTGCTGCGTACGGTACGCACACCATGCGCCGTACAAAGGCTACCTTGATCTACCGACGCACCAAGAACCTACGTGCCGTTCAACTGCTCCTTGGACATACCAAGCTCGAAAGCACGGTGCGATACCTTGGTATCGAAGTAGAAGATGCTCTTGAGGTTGCAGAGCAGACGGAGGTCTGATCGGATCAATTTTAAGCCGGATAGCGACACGAGGCACGGTCGCTATCCGGCCAGGAAGAGACGGCCGGCTATCTCAGATTCATGCCGCAAAGCTGCCGTTCAAAGTGGCTGAGACTGCAGCGATCGAGTTGAGCGGCGGCGAAGCCCGTCCGCATCGAACAAGTGGTTAAGCTTCACTCGGGAATTCCCCAAAATAAAGGTGCCCTATGAATGAACTGCTTTCTTCGTGAATTAACCGACGCAACCGCCGTGCTTCTGCTTGTGCTGCTTGAAGCCGCGGCAAGAGTTCAGCAACTCCCATGTCTCCAAGATCACCCATAGGATCGAGACAATAAGTTATTCCTTTGTGGCTGATAAAATTACGCTCATTCTTGAACTTTCTGAGTTCACCGACGAGCACGTCGTTATTTGTCAGTTTGCGGAATGCGTCGATGAGTTTTTCCAACGACGCATCCTCATAGTCCCTGCCATCCATTTTGAACGATAACCGCTTGCCCACACATTTCCGTACATACTCCAAAGCTTGCGATATGTATAACTTCAGCTCCTGCTCCACCAGCTGGCAGCCAGATAGCGCGTAAGCCACCTGCAGGTAGAAATCGTCTTCGGTCATATGAGGCCTTGCGCTTGAGTTACGAGCCGGCGTAGCCGTTCGCTTAGATCATTGGTTAGACGGACAAATACCTAGCCGTACACTACGCAAAGACGTCAGCTGGGCAATCCGTAGCAGCGTATTAGTGTGTTTCTAAAACGAGCCTTCGTTCGCTTTCTGCTTCTGTTGTTTGTCTAGGACATAGTGCTCTGCACTCGGGCTTAGCACTTTTATTAATCCGGAAGTGATCTCGGATACAATGCCTTCGAACTCAATTGTTACATCTGCCCTGACCCACTTCGCACGATCGTTTGTAAACGTTGCTCCCATCGCATTGTGCACCGGATTAGATGTAATTTTCGTCGGCGCGCCATACTTTTCGCGAAGTGATAAGAGTAATTCATCTTGCGCGTTGTAGCCGGCGGTCAGTAAAGTTATGCCTTCGATCCGCCCATTAATGACTATAACGGTTATAGAGTCGGGATTTATTCCGCTGGGCGTGTGTTGTCTTGACGGAATGTAATGGACCTCAAATGCTCCCTTCGCGTCAAGTAGATCGCCAGGGTGCGCTTTGAGCGTGTCATGTTCCCAGCATGGCTGGACAGGTTGCTCGTACGAGTCGTTGTAACTAGCAAGCACCCCACTGCCAAACCACGTGCACTCGGGAAGATTAAACTCCCCTCCAATTGTTAAGCCGAGAAAATTCGTCGGCTCTGTGGCATTAGCCACGCTACAGAGCGCCAGGGTAACTGTGAGTATAAGCTTCCACATTGTGTCTCTCCCTTACTGTTGACAACGCCGCCAAACGAACCTAGACACTTGAGTTGAGCGGCCGCGTAGCCGTCCGCCTCGAACTAGTTGTTAACCATTTTGTAGGATGTAGTTTTCGAGTTGTAGGATCAAAGAGTCAAATCCGCGCATGTCAGCGTCAATGCGCGACTTCTCGTCCTCTAGCTGTGCAAGGCTATTTGCCAAAGTTGCGCGGCCAGAATAGCGAGATGCTGACTGAATCGTACGAACGAATCTGCTAAACCCGCCACGACCGCGCATCATTGGGCCTTGGGTACGAGTTGTGTGGGTCTGCTCCGCTCGAAGATCTCTTTGCTTGGCGACTACCTCGCGTTTGAAGAGCGCAAGTTCCTTCTTCTTGATTCGGATTTCTTCGATGGCGAGTTTCGCCTCCGCGGCGATTGTGACGCGAAGATGAATCTCGCCATTCTCGATTCTGATGACGGAGGTTTTAGAGAATTCCATCGGCTAACGTCCCTGCTGGCTAACGCTCGAGTAGTGCGTTGACGCGGCAATATGCACTAGACGTTCAGCTTCCCCGTGCGTCCTTTTCCACCTTATTCCTACACGAGATCAATCCTTTACCTTTTTCTAGTTATTCTTCATGCGTATCGGTATGCACCGGTCACCATCGCATTGCACGATCAAGGTTCCCGCAGCGCACGTTGCCTCAAACGTTCCGTCTTGCGCTTCACTTACGTCGCCGCATCCCTGACCGCGCGCCACGCGTTGCGCGGCGAGTACTTGCTGGGCGATATTGGTGGTGGGAGGGGACATTGCCACCTGAGCGGTGCTATCACTCTGACTAGAAGTCGTGGCCATATTCGAGGTGGCGTTGGTAGCTGCCGGATTGGTTGCTTGGCTGCTGGTTTCCGGCAAATGATATTTGGTGCGAATTGAATGAGCTACGAAATGGGCGTCGAAAAGCGAAGTTCCGGCCGCTTGGTTCGTGAAGCATCGAACGAGCAGGGCGCTATTCGGTTTGAAGATGGGAGTGGTGAATGAACTGCCCCATGCACTGTGCCGCCCAAAGGTTGCGGTTGAGGTTGTAAACGAGCTTGTCGAGCCGCCTTCGGCCTCGTTGATGACGCTGAAGTAGCTACATCCGTCTTCGATCGACTTGTCGGCGGCTCGAAGCAGGGCGAAGTCCGACGCCCGCTCAGGGCTAGTGAACCCGTTGCCGGAAAAGCCAATCTTGAAACTCGTGGGGCCCAAATCGGTTTCGCTGAATCCCCCAGTGAAACTCTTTGGCTGGTATGCGGTAGCGCAGCCGCCGACCAAAACGGCGGCCACAAGCGCTGCTGCTCGCAAGGCGAGTTCTTTGGTGATCATGGTTTCCCCCCTGTGAAACGCTCGATTCCGAGCCACAAAATTACCACGAAAGCCACTGGGCAGCGCCATTCCGCAGCGATTGAAAAGGTGGGTGCATCTTAAACCCGAACGTAATCTATCTTGACAGACGGGTCCACTCTATAGTCAGGAGCCCGCCATCAGCCCCGCAAAGTTGACCCCAAAGCGGACACTCACGGCCGGCTCCTTCGGGTCGAATTGAGTCTCTTCGATGGGTCCGCCAACCAGCGGCCAGCTCAATCGCCCGGTCGACCTGCCCGAGCGCTACGCACTGGCTGTGCGCCAAACATTGCAAGAATGACGCGCCAAACTTTCAAAAAATGCATAAGTTCATGTGTTCGGGAAGCCATAGTTTGAGCGGAAAGAGCGAACTATGGTTTCTCGTAAGCATAGTTTGCTGGTTCAGCCATGACCGGTCGTGGTAGCGGCCGCGTACGTAAAGCATAATTTGTCCGCTAGCCTGCACGCCTACGAAGTGTCAGCTTGCCGCCGAGGGCCCTTGCCAAGTTTGGCCTTGCAAACAAGGTCTTGCATACGGTTGGTATGGGGCGGCGTTGCTTGCGGGAGGGCCGCGTCTCGTTTCGCCCGCAAGAGCGCCACTTCAGCAACGACGTTGTCAGAGCCCGTCATACGTGACTTCCCGCCAGCGACCGCCGCCGGACGCTCCCCCCCCTTCGTGTGCTTCATTTCAATAGTGGGCGGGGGAACCGGATGCAGCGGGAGGTACGGTCTGCGCAAGATCAGTCGCCGAGCTTGGCTGCCGGGTCTTTCCCAGCGTCCAGTTGCCCGCGGCTGCGCCAGCCCCCGTGCCAAGCTAGCGCCATCGCGGAATCATTCGGATACGGGCATTTTTCCTGCGGCTCGCCACAATCGCGTGCGTAATGGCCTTCGATCCATGCCTGCAGCGGATATTGCATTCCGCTTTCCTTGACCATGCTGGCGTCCTTCTGTGGGCGTCGTGGAAGCTTGGGTGAGGTCGGCAGACCAGGGTTCAAGTATGGAAAAGCCCGCCAGAGCGGGCTTGGATCCATCTATGCCGGGGGATGGCCGGGACAATCGCCTCACTGCGGCGGATTAGCTACACAGGGGTGAAGCTGTTCACATTTTTTCATTTCACGACCGCCTGAATCGTGACATCGTCACGTTCTTGGAGTTATGGCGGGGAAATCGTGCTTACGCCAGCAAAATGGTAGAACCTTGAAGGGCTTCGGCTGGAATCACAAGCGGGTCTACCGCATCTACCGGGAGCTGGAATTGAACCTGCGGATCAAGCCGAGGAAGCGCCTCGTGCGCGAGTCGATCAACCAGGTCTGGTCGATGGACTTCATGCACGACCAGCTCAGCGACGGGCGCAGCTTCCGGTTGTTCAATGTGCTGGACGACTTCAACCGCGAAGGACTGGGGATCGAGGTCGACCTGTCGCTGCCCTCGGGTCGCGTGATCCGGGCGCTGGAGCAGATCATCGAGTGGCGTGGCAAGCCAAGGGCGATCCGTTGCGACAATGGTCCGGAGTACATCAGTGGCGTGTTGCTGACCTGGGCCGAGCAGCAGGGCATCCGGATCGAACACATCCAACCGGGCAAGCCGCAGCAGGACGCCTATGTCGAGCGCTACAACCGAACCGTGCGTTACGCCTGGCTGGGCCGAACCCTGTTCGACTCGATCGAACAGGTACAGGACATGGCCACCCGCTGGCTATGGACTTACAACCATGAGCGCCCGAACATGGCGCTCGGCGGCATCACGCCGATGCAGAAACTGATCCTCGCCGCCTAGCTCCACTTGTGCTGTCAACTAAAAGTGGGAGGATTACCTAATGACACAGCGGTTCCTGCTCAGGTCTGGCCGGAATTGTACTGCAGACGTGACAAGCCCATCAAAACGCCTGATTCGGAATCATGGCGTCATTGGACCGCAGCTTGCCACCGATCATGTTGCCCCCGGCAAGGGTGAAGCACATCGGGCCTTGCACTGTGCCTGGCTGCCACGGGGTTGCAAATACTTGATAGCTATACGGCGGCCCTTTGGCGATGGCCGTGGCGTAGTCTGAAGTTTCCTTTGCATCCGAATAGATGCGCAGCGTGTTCCAGTAGACGTAGCCATACCCCACGCCCATGTCTTTCACGCCCTCCTTGCTGCATGGGCCAAGTGCAAAGGACACGTTGTAATCCTTCTTCTTAGCAAGCGCCAACAGGTCTGTGTCGGTCGTGAATTCGATGCGCAAGATGATTTTTGATGGGCGCGGTTTCAGGCTAACCCATTTGAGCTGCGGTTGATCCTTGAAATCAACGCCGGTGACGGACGTAACTCGGACGTCCTTTGGGCCATCGCTGAATGGCCAAGTCGTACAAGCGGCCACGGGAATTCCGCATGAAGCGATAGCAAGGGCTGTGATCAGGCTTCTCTGTCGAGTCATTGTTCAATACCTCGGCAAGAATGGCGGGTTGGCAAGGGGCGCTCCCCCGAGAACCTGGGCAGGGCTGTTCACACCTGCACCTGAGGCATTCATCATTGACTCGAAGTCTTCATGGTTCACACGGTTGTCTTGGATGTAAGAGTCCGCGATGCCATTGGGTTCGTCATTCCAGCCACCGCCGATGCCGGCGATGAAGTTAGAAGGTTGAAAGACGTTATTGCCTTCGGCGTCCACGTCCACCCATGTTCCCACCTTACCAGCGAGGGCATTCAAGTCTGGCGAATGGCGGCTGACAGGGTCGATGGTGATCAGGAGATTGACCTTCTTGCATGACTGCATGGCCGCCTTCGCCGCGGTGTCGCCACCATAACTGTGGCCGATCAGATTGATTGGGTCGCCTGGTTTGGCATTGGCAATGTCCTGCAAAATTCCATTGAGATCGGTCCACGAGTAGTAGGCGGAGTCCGGATTGTTCTGGTGATAATTGTTGTAATAGCTCCGCACAATCCCTGAGGTGGCATCACCGAAGCCACCCACAAAAATGTCGCGCAAACCATCGGGGTCGACTCGGTCCAGAGGGGCGTTGTTGACATAGGCATAGGTACTGATACCCCCAGCCAATCCTGCCGGATCACTCTGCAAAAATCTTCCGGTCGAGGGCTCATAGGTGCGATGGATGTTGTAAACCGTGTTTGACTCGGCATCAAAGTACTGTCCCGGATAGCGCAGGTTGAGTACATAGCCCGTCGTCGACGTTGGCGCTTGCTCTCCGAAGGGGTTGCCTACATAGGGCCACGACCAGATTATCGTGCCAGCGCCGTCAGTGACGGCCAGCGGCGTGCCTAGGCCATCGGCGTGCACGTAGTTGACCACGCTGGTGGTGACGCTACCATTGATGCTGTTGTCGATCACCACCACCGGAATGTCACCCAACCAGACGTAGTCTCGGTTGTTTGTGGCCACTGTGCCAGCGTGGTGGTGGTACTTGCCGCGGTGTTTTCCCTTGCCTTTTGCCAGCGCAGCGCTGCTTGTCTCGTATTCGCCGATCAGCTGGCCAGCTTCGTTGTAAGCGAAACGTTCAGTCGTCGCCTGTAGGAACGTGACTACCTTACCAATACGCTGCCCCATCGCGTTGTAGGTGTAGATGCCTACGGTCGCGCCGTTGAGCTGTGCCATCGTCAGGCGGTTGCGTCCGTTGTAGCCGAATCCATAGGTGTTGCCGCCGATCACACTGCCGGTGGTGTTGCCGTTGGCGTCGTTGGCGCGCGCAATACCGTTGATGCTGGCAAGCTGGTGCGTGCCGCCGGTGTAGAGATAGGCACCGGTAGCCAGGCCCAGTGCCGTCTTGCTCCGTCGATCGCCGGTCGGGCTGTAGGTGTAGCTTTCCAGTGCGGCACCGTTGTCGGCGATACCGGTGAGTCGATACAGCGGATCGTAGCTGTAGGTTTCCGTGGCGGGATTGGCTCCCGAGGCATTGCCCAAGGCCGTAATATTGCCCAACGCATCACGATTGAAGTGCAGGTTGAGCGCTGGGCTGGTCAGGTCGGTCAACCGGTAGTTCGCGTCGTACGTGCGTGTCACGACCTGGCCATTGCCCAGCGTGTAGCTGCTGATCGGCCCAAACGGCAGGTAGTTGATGCTGCTGACCACGGTCGGTGACGCCACGCTCGCCCCTGCGGGGGCCACCTGCACGCTGCTGACACGGCCGTCGCTGTCATACGCGTAGCTGATCGCCGTCTGGTCGGGCGTACTCACGCTGCTCAGTCGATTTCCCGCGGTATACGCGTAGCGCGTGGTGTCCGTCTGGCTCAATGTCACCTGCTGCTTCTGGATGACGTTGCCCCGCCCGTCATAACAGAACACGGTAGTGACGCCGGCCTCCACCACGCGCGTCAGTCGTCCGATCGGAAGGGATGCGCTGCAGCCGGTCACCGCATTGGCCTCGTCGTAGGCGTAGCTGACATTGAGAGTGGTGTCGGTGTAGCCGGTGCTGATCAGGCGATTGTTCGCGTCATAAGTCGACGTGCTGACGATGCCCTTCGCGTCGGTGTGCGTCAGGCGATTGCCGGCGGCATCGTAGGTATCGCTGCTGGTGCCCGTGTCCGGGCTATGCAGCACCGTGCGGTTGCCGAGGCCATCGTAGTCGTAGGTGGTGCTGAGGCCGTCCGGATCACCGACGCCCTCCAAGTTGTCGCGGGCATCGTAGGCGAACACGCTCTGGGTGTTCTTGGTGGCCGGGTCGGGACCGTTGTAGTTGGCGATCGTGCTTTGCAGCCGGTTGAGGGCATCAAAGCCTTGCTGACGCTGGATGCCCAGCGCATCCGTGGACTGCACCAGATTGCCATTGCCATCGTAGCTGCCACTGGTGCCGGCGTTGAAGACGGCGTGGTTCAGGCCATCGACCACTGCCGTGAGCTGACCCAGGATGTTGAAGGTGCGCGACAGGCTGTGCACGACAGTGCCGGTAGCAGTACGGATCTGCTCGCCGGTCTTGTTGCCGGCGTTATCCAGCGTGTAATGGATGACGTTGCCTTGCGCATCGGTGATGTCGGTCAAGCGGTGGGCCGCGTCGTAGGCATAACGGGTCGTAATGCCGTCCGGATCGGTGATCGAGGCGACCGCACCGTACGCCGTGTAGCTAAGGGTCGTGGTGGCACCACCGACGCTGCGCGAGGCGAGCCAACCACGAGGCGTATAAGTCAGGTTAGTAACCACGCCGTTGGCGTCCCGCAGGCTGGTGACGCGGCCGGCACCGTCATACGTCAGATAGCTGGTGGTGTGGCCCAGAGCATCGGTCACCGATTGCAGGTCGCCGTGATGCGCGGTGGCGATGTCGGCCAGGTAATAGGCATAGGTGCTGACGTCGGCCACCTCGGTGCGCGGACCGTCCACGGAAAGCAGCAAACCCACGATCGGACACTGGGTGGTGTCGACGGCCGTGCAGTAGCTGTAGGTCCAGCGGCGCACGCCGGCCGGTGGCGTACCGGTAGTGGCGCAGGTGTAACTACTGGCTTGGGCCGGATCGATCTCGCAACGGGCCAATGGCTGGCCGACGGTGTTATAGACCCAGGCAGTTTTGCCGACCGTGTTGCCCTTGGCATCGAGCACCGTGCGGATCAGCGGAACGCGCAGCGTGGTGTTCCAGGTAATGTTGGTGGTGCGTTGATCCGCGCTTCCCGAACCGTCAACCTGCTGATCCAGCAAGCCATTGGCGTCATGAACCATCGTCGTGACGTTGCCGTTGAAGTCGGTGGTCGAGGCCACATAGCCGTTGCTGTCGAACGTGGCCGCGGTGTTGGGTTGGCCGCAGCCGGAGCCGCAAGGCGCGCTGACGGTGCTGGCATGCATCGACCCGTTGGGCACTACGAAACCCAAGGTCGCCTGGGCGCCGGGTAAGTATCCCCCGGCAAAGCCGGGGGCTTTAGTTGTGTGAGCCGCTCAAAGCGGCTTGGGCGGGGTCGCTAACGCGGCCCCTCTGATCGGGCCACCCTACGGTGGCCTGCCTATCGAAGCAGTTGCAACTGCTCCAATCGTCGATCCTCTTCCTCCTGATTGCGAATGTACGCCCGGATCACTTGCTCATCCCGACCCACCGTCGAGACGAAGTAGCCCCTCGCCCAGAAGCTCTGCCCTACAAAATTTCGCTTGCGCTCTGCATACACTCGCGCCAAGTGGATAGCACTCTTCCCTTTGATGTAACCCTCCACCTCCGACACCGCATACTTCGGCGGAATACTCAGCATCATATGCACATGATCGGACATCAGGTGTCCCTCTTCGACCCGACTCTCCTTCTGCTCCGCCAACCGGCGGAACACCTCTCCCAGATACTTTCGAAGCTCGACGTACAACGTGCGACGTCGACACTTCGGGATGAACACCACGTGGTACAGGCATTCCCATGGCGTGTGGTTTAAGCTCTTGTACTCGTCCATCGGCGGACTCTCCTCTCGTGTGCTTGGCGGCTCACGAGTTGGAGTTTCCCCGATGGACTCCTGTAAACGTCAAACTTCTACTGCCTCCCCGGCAGAGCCGGGGGGACTCCCTCGTTGGTCTAGGAAGTGATCCAGGCTTCGCTTGGGACAGTCCAAACCTGAACCGTGACATACAATCCGATTTACCTAAGAGGTAAACTCATATAGAATCGGGGGCGCAATTTGGAGATCAGGTTCAAGGACAGGAAGCTGCGTGAACTCTGCGAGAAGCAGGCCGTGGCCCGCAAGAAGCTAGGGGATGCCTGTGCACGCAAGCTGTATGCTCGACTGGCTGACCTGGAAGCTGCAGCAGCGGTCACCGACTTGGTGGCCGGGAACCCGCATCCGCTCAAGCATGACCGTGCCGGCCAGTTCGCGCTGGACCTTGCCGGTGGGTGCCGGCTGGTGTTCGCCCCGGCCAACGACCCGACGCCACGCAAGCCGGATGCCTCGATCGACTGGTCGCAGGTGACCATCGTCTGCATTGAATTCATCGGTGACTACCATGACTGAGTCAGCCACCCGTTTCGAACCTGATTGGGTTTCTCCGCCCGGCGAGACCATCGCGGACTTGCTGGAAGAGCGCGGCTGGTCGCAGCAGGAGCTGGCCCAGCGTCTGGGCTATTCCGAAAAGCATGTCAGCCAGCTCATCAACGGCAAGGTGCCGTTGACTGATGATGCGGCCATGCGCCTGAACAGCGTGCTGGGCGGGCCAGTGGGCTTCTGGCTGAAGCGCGAGGCACAGTACCGCGAGCGCTTGGCGCAGCAGGAGGCCAAGACGCGCTTTGCCGGTTGGCAGGACTGGCTGGACCAGATTCCGGTACGCGAGCTGATGAAGCACGGCTGCATCGCCAAGAACCGTATTGACGCCCATTCGAAGCCGGCCATCGTGGAGCAATGCCTGTCCTTCTTCGGTGTCGCCTCGCCGGATGGCTGGCGCGCGCGTTACGGCACGCTGCAGCACCAGTTCCGTCGTAGTCGCGAGGAGCAGTGCAATTTGGGCGCCATTGCCGCCTGGTTGCGCTTGGGCGAGCAGGTTGCCGAGAAGCAGTCTGGCCCGCGCTACGACGAGGCCAAGTTCAGACAAGCCTTGGATGAAATGCGTGGCCTCACCGTACTGGCGCCGGAACAGTTCGCGCCGCGCCTGAATGCATTGTTCCGCGACTCGGGGGTGATTTTCGTGCTGGTGCCTGCCCTACCGAAATCACACGTCAGTGGCGTGGCGCGTTGGTTGGAGGCGGATCGACCGCTCATCCAGCTACCACTCTACGGCAAGACCAACGATCGGTTCTGGTTTACCTTGTTCCACGAAGCGGCCCACATTCTGCTGCACGGGAAGAACAGGAAGTCCAAGGAGTCGGTATTTCTGGACGATCCTGTGCGACAGACATCGACAAGCGCGCAGGAACGAGAAGCCAACGACTGGGCTCGAGACTGGCTGATACCCTCGGCCTGTAAGCGTGATCTTGTACAACTGAAAACGAAACTGGCGGTACTCGCATTCGCGCATCAGCTAAGCATCCATCCTGGCATCGTCGTCGGCCGATTGCAGCACGACGAAGTCATACCTCCCTCGTGGATGAACGATCTAAAGGACAGCTTCCGAATCACGGAATCAACCTGATACGGCACCGCCGCCATGCGTCTGAGCTATGCGAGCAAACTTTCCTAGCCATCACCCGCAAACTCTGTTCGTCTGCGCACATGCGCCCAAGACGGGCTCGGATGGCGGCACGTTCGCGCCACAGCCGGCGAGCCGTAACCGCCTCGTGGATCACGCCCGTCGCGCTGCCCGAAGTGTGATGGACATCACGACTTACTTGGTCGTGAAATGAAAAGCTGTGAACAGCTTCACCCTGTGTCGCTAACCTACCGCCGTGAGGCGACCGTCCCGGCCATCCCCCGGCGCAGATGGATCCAAGCCCGCTCTGGCGGGCTTTTTCATGCTTGAAACTTCGCTCTGCCGACCTCACCCAGACTTTCACGACGCCCACCGAGGACGCCAGCATGGTCAAGGAAAACGGGATGCGGTATCCGCTGCAGGCCTGGATCGAAGGCCATTACGCGCGCGATTGCGGCGAATCGCGAGAAAAATGCCCTTACGAGCATGGCTCCGCGATGGCTCTCGCCTGGCACAGGGGTTGGCGCAGCCGCGAGCAGTTGGATGTCGCGAAAGGCCCGGAGGCGGAAGCCGGCGACTCTTGAGTCGTCGCATAAACCGCAGCGACTGGCATGGTTCATCGACTTCGCTGCACCGCGCTCAGGACGAACGGGCTTCCCTGCTGACTACAGGCCGACTCAACGGCATGAGGTGGCCAGGCCGGTCAAGGACGGATGCCATCCATCCTGACCCTGGCTATTCGTGCAGCTGCGCCTGCGGCACGTCCGCCGAGCCTTCCTCACGGTCGCGGTACAGCGCGGCGCGTACCAGCAGCATCAGGGTGATCGGGGTGGTCAGGGTGAGAAACACGCCGATCAGGATCTCGTAGAAGATCGGCCGGCCGTGCAGCACCGAGAAGCAGGTGATCGAGCCGGCCAGCATGAAGAACGTGCCCAGCGTGGTGCCCAGGGTCGGCGCGTGCACGCGCTGGTAGAAGTTCTTCAGGCGCAGCAGGCCGAGCGAGCCGACGAAGGCGAACAGCGCGCCCAGTATGACGAATACGGCGACCAGGATCGCCGCCCACGGCGGCAGCGCGTCGAGATGGCTCATTCGATCACCTGCCCACGCATCAGGAATTTCGACAGTGCCACCGTGCTGGCGAAACCGAGCAGCGCGATGATCAGCCCGGCCTCGACGTAGAGCAGGCTGCCGCTGCGGATGCCGATGGTGAGCAGCAGCAGCATCGCGTTGACGTACAGCGCGTCCAGCGCCAGCACGCGGTCCTGCGCGCGCGGGCCGCGCACCATGCGGATGATCGAGAAGCTCATCGCCAGCAGCAGCAGGATCTGCGCGGCGATGACGGCGGCGGTGAGCAGGCCGTGGCTCATTGGAAGATCTCCAGCAGGGGGCGTTCGTAGCGCTGCTTGATGGTGTCGATCCAGCCCGCCTCGTCGACCAGGTCCAGTACATGGATCAGCAGGATGTTCGCGCTCGGGTCGTAGCTGACCCAGATGGTGCCCGGCGTGGAGGTGATGATGCATGCCAGCACGGCGAGGCCGTAGCGGTCGGTGAGCTGCAGCGGGATCGCCACGAAGCCGGAGCGCGCGCGGCGGTCGCGACGCAGGATCAGCCGGCCCACCGCCAGGTTCGAGCGGAAGATGTCCAGCACCACGCGCAGGAACAGCCCGCCGAGCAGCGGGTAGTTGCGCAGCTGCGCCTTCGGCGGACGCAGCAGGCCGAACATCTTCCCCAGCGCGATGCCCAGCAGCGCGCCGAGCAGGATCGTGCCGGGCGCGACGCTCTGGCTCAGCAGCAGCCAGATCAGCAGCAGCAGCGCGGACAGGATCGGGTACGGCAGCCAGCGGCGGATCATGGCGGCACCTGCGCCGGCGGCAGCACTGCGTGGATGTAGCCGGCCGGCGCATGCAGCTGACCGGCGGTGTCGCGCAGGTAGCGCAGCGGCGTCTCGACCAGCACGGTCAGCAGCAGGCACAGGCCGAGCAGCACCGCGATGGAGGCGCTCTCCACCAGCCTTACCTTCGGGAAGATCCGCTCCGGCTCGACCCAGAAAATCTGGATGCCGGCGCGGCACAGCGCGATCACCGTGCAGAAGCCGGCCACAATGATCAGCGCGAACAGCAGCCCCGCGCCAGGCCGCGCGCCGGCTTCCAGCATCGGCGTCAGCATGGCCAGCTTGGCGAGGAAACCCGACAGCGGCGGCAGCCCGGCCAGCAGCAGCGCGCAGGCGAGGAAGCTGGCGCCGAGCATGGCGATCGGCGCGGAGATCACCACCCGGCTCTCGTCCTCCTGCGCGTACAGGCTTTCGTTGGTGGCGGGTTCGCCCGGCTGCTCGTACGGTTCCAGGCTCAGCGTGTCGTCGGTGTCGTCGTCGCCGTCGGAGGCGAGCAGGCCGGCGAGCAGGAAGAACGCGGCGATCGCCAGCGTGGAGACCACCAGGTAGGCCAGCGCGCCGGTGGTCACCGCCGGCTGCTGCAGGCCGATCGCGCCGAGCAGGGTGCCGGAGGAGAGCAGCACGTTGTAGCCGGCCAGCTTGGCCAGGTCGCGCGCGCCGAGCATGCCGACGGTGCCGGCAACCACGGTGGCCACGCCGCCCCACAGCATCCAGCCGCTGCCGAAGTGGGCCGACGCCGGACCGGCGCCATCGCCGAACAGCAGCAGGCCGAGCCTCAGCAGCACGTAGATGCCGACCTTGGTCATCAGCGCAAACATCGCCGCCACCGCCGGCGACGCCGCCGCATAGGTGCGCGGCAGCCAGAAGCCCAGCGGCCACATCGCGGTCTTGATCAGGAACGCCACGCCGAGCAGCGCCGCGCCCGCGTGCAGCAGCGCGCGGGTGCGCTCGGGCACGTGCGGGATCAGCTCGGCCAGCGCGGCCATGTTCAGCGTGCCGGTAACGCCGAAGATCAGGCTGACGCCGAGCAGGAACAGCATCGAGGCGGTCAGGTTCACCGCGATGTAGTGCAGCCCCGCACTGACCCGCCGCGCGCCCGAGCCGTGCAGGGCGAGGCCGTAGGACGCCGCCAGCAGCACCTCGAAGAACACGAACAGGTTGAACAGGTCGCCGGTGAGGAAGGCGCCGTTCAGGCCCATCAGCAGGAACTGCAGCAGCGGCTGGAAGTGGCCGCCGCGATGCTGCCAGCGGCCCAGCGCGTACGGCAGCAGCGCCAGCGCCAGCACGCCGTTCAGCAGCACCATCAGCGCCGACAACCGGTCGGCCACCAGCACGATGCCGAAGCGCGCCGGCCAGTCGCCGATGCGGTACACCGCGGCCAGCGCACCTTCACCAGCCACCGCATGCATCAGCGCCGCGGCCAGCAGCACCAGCGCGCTGCACGAGGCGACGCTGAGCGCCAGCACCGTGCGCCGGTGCTTCTCGCCCACCAGCAGCTGCAGCGCGGCGATCAGCAGCGGCGTGACGATGGGCGCGATCACCAGATGGTTCATGCGCTGCCGTCCTCGCCGTCGACGTGGTCGTTGCCGGTCAGCCCGCGCGAGGTCAGCAGCACCACCAGGAACAGCGCGGTGGTGGCAAAACCAATGACGATCGCGGTGAGCACCAGCGCCTGCGGCAACGGGTCCGCGTACTGTGCAATGTCGCCGGCCGCGTCGCGCAGCACCGGATCGGCGCCGGTGCGCAAACCGCCGATGGAGAAGATGAACAGGTTAACGGCGTAGGAGATCAGGGTCAGTCCGATGATCACCTGGAACGTGCGCGGACGCAGCAGCAACCACACGCCGGAGGCGGCAAGTATTCCGATCGAAGCGGCAAGCACCAGTTCCATCAGCCCTCCCCTTCCGCCGGAGCCGCCGGCTGGCGCGGGCGACGCAGCGACTGGTGCGCCAGCGCGATCAGCATCAGCGTGGTGGCGCCCACCACCACCACGAACACGCCCAGGTCGAACAGCACCGCCGAGGCCAGCGGCAGCTCGCCCAGCACCAGCAGCTCGACGTGGCGGAAATACGAGGTGAGGAATGGACGGCCAAACGCCAGCGAGCCCAGCCCGGTGCCGGCCGCCAGCAGCAGGCCCAGCCCGATCCAGCGCACCGGCAGCACGCGCAGATGCGCCTCCACCCAGCGCGCGCCGCGCGCCATGTACAAAAGGATCAGCGCCACCGACACGGTGATGCCGGCCACGAAGCCACCGCCCGGCAGGTCGTGCCCACGCAGGAACAGGTGCAGGCCGAACAGCACGATTACCGGCGACATCAGCTGGATGATCAGGCCGGGGATCATCAGGTAGTCGGTCAGCGAATGATCCGCGGCGCGACCGGGTCCGCTCGCCCCCAGCGCCGTCTGCAGGCGCTGCTGCGCCGGCGCGTTGATGCTTTCGGCGGCGGGGCGGAAGCGGCGCAGCAGGGCGAACACGGTCAGCGCCACGATCGCCAGCACGCTGATCTCGCCCAGCGTGTCGAAGCCGCGGAAATCAACCAGGATCACGTTGACCACGTTGTGGCCGCCGCCTTCGGCGTACGCCCGTTCGAGGAAGAAGCGCGAGATCGAGTCGGCCACCGGATGCATCATCGCCGCATACGCCAGGCTGGCCACGCCCAGGCCCACCGCCGTTGCGATGACCATGTCGCGGCGGCGCCGGAAGCGGTGCGTGCGGCTCTCCGCCGCCAGCCCCTCGATGCGCTTGGGCAGCCAGCGCAGGCCAAGCAGGATCAGGATGGTGGTGACCACCTCGACCAGCAGCTGGGTCGCCGCCAGGTCCGGCGCCGACAGCCACACGAAGCTCACGCACGACACCAGCCCCGCACCGCCGGTGAGCACCAGCGCGGCGAGGCGGTGGAACTTGGCCTGGCTTGCCGCGCCGATCGCGCAGGCCGCGCCGAGCAGCCACAGCAAGGCGAACGCCGGGTCCACGCTGGACCAGCGCGGCTGGAAGCCGAACGGCGCGCTGGTGGCCGCCAGCGTGCCGGCGACCAGTGCCAGCAGCACGATCAGCAGCAGCTGCGGCTGCAGCCGGCGGCTCGGGTAGCGGCGCTCGATCCGCTGCGGCAGGTCCGCCGCGACCACCGCCATCACCCGCTCGAAGATGCGCTTGCCGCTGAATCGCCCGGTCAGCGGCGCCGTCTCCAGCGCGGCGAAGCGCCGGCGCAGGCTGACGAACAGCAGGCAGCCGGCGACGAATGCGAGCACGCTCATCAGCAGCGGCGTGGTCACGCCATGCCACACCGCCAGGCTGTACTCCGGCAGCTGGCCGGCGCCCAGCACCGCGCTGGCCGCCGCGCGCAGCGACGGGCCGATCACCCGCGCCGGCAGCATGCCCACCAGCAGGCAGGCCAGCGCCAGCAGGCCGATCGGCACGCGCATCCACAGCGGCGGCTCGTGCGGCTCCCGCGGCAAGCTGGCGGGTACGCGGCCGAAGAACACGCCACGCACGAAACGGATCGAATAGGTCACGCCGAACGCGCTGGCGGCCACCGCGAGCACCACCGAAATCGCGTTGAGCAGCGGCCCCTGGCGCGCGGCCAGCGTCTCGGCGAAGAACATCTCCTTCGACAGGAAACCGTTCAGCAGCGGCACCCCGGCCATCGCCGCACCGGCGATCAGCGCCAGCGTCGCAGTGACCGGCATGAAGCGGCGCAACCCGCCGAGCTTGCGCAGGTCGCGCGTGCCGGCCTCGTGATCGACCGCGCCGGCGGCCATGAACAGCGAGGCCTTGAAGGTGGCGTGGTTGACGATGTGGAAGATCGCGGCGACCACGCCCAGCGCGCTGCCCAGGCCGACCAGCATGGTGATCAGGCCGAGGTGGCTGATCGTCGAATAGGCCAGCACGCCTTTCAGGTCCTGCTCGAACATCGCCGCGTACGCACCCAGCACCAGCGTGACCAGGCCGGTGCCGCCGACGATCCAGAACCACGCGTCGGTGCCGCCCAGCACCGGCCAGAAGCGCACCAGCAGGAACACGCCGGCCTTCACCATGGTGGCCGAATGCAGGTAGGCCGATACCGGCGTGGGCGCCGACATCGCCTGCGGCAGCCAGAAATGGAACGGGAACTGCGCGCTCTTGGTGAACGCGCCGAGCAGGATCAGCAGCAGCGTGGGCAGGTACAGCGCATGCGTGCGCACCGCATCGCCCGCGGCGAGGATCGTGTCGAGGTCGTAACTGCCCGCGATATGACCCAGCAGCAGCACGCCGGCGAACAGGCACAGGCCGCCGCCGGAAGTGACGATCAGCGCCATCCGCGCGCCGTCGCGCGCCGAGGCGCCGTGGTGCCAGTAGCCGATCAGCAGGAACGAGAACAGGCTGGTCAGTTCCCAGAAGAACACCAGCTGCACCACGTTGCCGGACATCACGATGCCCAGCATTGAACCCATGAAGGCCAGCAGCAGCGCGTAGAAGTGCGCGAGCGGATCGTCCGCCGGCATGTAGTAGCGGGCGTAGATGCCCACCAGCGCGCCGATGCCGCAGATCAGCAGCATGAACAGCCAGGCGAAGCCATCCACCCGCAGCACCAGGTCCAGGCCCAGCCCGGGCGCCCACGCAATCACCTGGCGCAAGGCGTCGCCGCCGGCGATGGCCGGGTACAGCCACAGCGATAGCAGCAGGCCGAGCAGCGCAGTGGCGGTCATCAGCCACACCGCCACGCGGCGGCCGCGCGGGCGCAACAGCCACAGCGCGGCGACGAACGGCAGGGCGAGGATGGTGCTTGGCAGGATGGCGTCAGGCATCAGTCGCGGTGCTCGCTCGAAAGATTGTCGGTGGTGTCTCCGGCAGAAAAGCCGGGGCATCGCACCCTGGCCTTTTCATGAGCGTCCGCGCACTTCAGCGGATGGAACGCCTGCAAGTCGCGGTATCGCGGGCCGCCGTTGCGGCAGCCCGAATGACTCCACGTCGCTTCGCCCGATTCTATAGGCCGGGCCGAGTGGCGGGCAAATCCGCCGTGCCGGCCCGCGATCTCAGCACTTTGCAAGCCGATCGCCGGATAATCGGCCGGCGGCTCTCGGGCCGTGCGAAGGAGCCTGTCGGTGCACATCATCCTGGTGGAAGACGACCCCCAGCTCGGCGCGGCGATCCAGCGCGCGCTGGAACGCCTCGCCTATACGGTCAGCTGGCTGCGCGACGGCCGCGAGGCGCTGCTGGCGCTGCGCGACCAGACCGCCGACCTGGTGCTGCTCGACCTCGGCCTGCCCGGCAAGGACGGGCTCGACGTGCTGGTCGAGACCCGCCGTATGCACATCAGGACCCCGGTGATCGTGATGACCGCGCGCGACGGGCTGGACGACCGCGTGCGCGGCCTCGATGCCGGCGCCGACGACTACCTGGTGAAACCGTTCCACGTGGACGAGCTGGCCGCGCGCATCCGCTCGCTGACCCGCCGCGCGCAGGGCCTGGCGGCGAACCGCATCGAGGCCGGTGCGCTGAGCCTGGACCTCGGCACCTCCGAGGTGAGCTTCCGCGGCGAGCGGGTCGAGCTGACCAAGCGCGAATTCGCCCTGCTGCAGATCCTGATGGAACGCGCCGGCCGGCTGGTGCGCCGCGAGAACCTGGAGAACTCGCTGTACGGACTGGACAACATGGTCGGCTCCAGCGCGCTGGAGGTGCTGGTGCACACGCTGCGCCGCAAGCTGAGCTTCGACACCATCCAGACCGTGCGCGGCTTCGGCTACATGATCCCGCGGGAGCCGCAATGAAGTGGGCGAACCCGCTGAAGTCGGCGAGCCTGCACGGCCGGCTGCGCTGGCTGGTCATCGTGGTGCTGGCCGCGGTGCTGCTGCCGCTGGGCGTGCTCAGCTTCAAGCGCACCGCCCGCGAAGTGGGCGAACTCTCCGACGGCCGGCTGGCGCAGTCGGCGCGCACGCTGCAGGTGCTGGTCGCACAGGCCGACCTGGAGGCGCTGCAGCACCGCGACCCCGACCGCGTGCTGGTGCCGATCGAGGCCGGCCTCATCGGCAGCCCGCCGCGGCAACGCTATACCTACGAATCCGAGGTCGGCTTCCAGGTGTTCGAACCCGGCGGCCGCCTGGTGCTGGCCACCGCCAACCTCGCCGGCATGCCGCCGCCGCAGGCCGGCGACGCGGATTTCCAGGACGTATGGTTGGGAACGTACCGCTGGCGCGTGTTCACCCTGCACGACGCGGCGAGCCGCGTGGTGATCCGCACCGGCGAGCGCTACGACAGCCGCGACGAGATCATGCACGCGGTATGGCTGGAGCACAGCCTGCCGCTGCTGGTCGGGCTGCCGCTACTGGCCCTGCTGGTGGGCTGGGCGATACGCCGCGGGCTGCGCCCGCTCGAAGCGCTGACCCGCGCGTTGTCGTCGCGGGAGCCGGGCAGCCACGAGCCGGTGCTGCTGCGCGACGCGCCGCTGGAACTGCAGCCGGTGCTGGCGGCACTGAACGAACAACTCACCCGGCTGGAGGATGCGCTGGAGCGCGAGCGCCGCTTCAGCGCCGACGTGGCGCACGAACTGCGCACGCCGCTGGCCTCGGCGATGATCAACCTGGAGAACGCGATGGCCAGCGCCGACCCGGCCGAGGTGGAGCTTGCGCTCGGCAGTGCCCAGCACGTCATCGCCGAGCTGGCCCGGCGGGTCGAACAGCTGCTGGCGCTGGCCCGGCTGGAAGCCGGTGCGGCGTCGGGCCAGCGCATGCGCGTCGACCTGACCGCGGTGGCGACGGGCGTGCTGGAGGAACTCGCGCCGGTGATCGCCGAGAGCGGCGTCGAGCTGAGCGTGGCGCGGCTGGAGCCACGGCTGCTGGTGCACGGCTACGAGGCGGCGCTGGCCGCGCTGCTGCGCAACCTGCTCGAAAACGCGCTGCGCCACGTACCCGCCGGCGGCCAGGTGCAGCTGTCGATCGAGCGTGGCGAACACGCCGCGCTGATCGACGTGATCGACGACGGCCCCGGCATTCCGGCGGAGCGCCGCGCCAGCGTGTTCGCCCGCTTCCAGCGTGAAAGCGGCAGCCGCGGCGACGGCTACGGGCTGGGCCTGTCGATCGTGCAGCGCGCGGCGCAGCTGCACGGCGCCGCCATCGAGCTGCTCGACTCGCCCTACGGCAGCGGCCTGCGCGTACAGGTGGTGATCCCGCTGCCTGACCTCCGCCCGTAGGAAGCCTGACTCACCACTTGTAGGAGCCCGCCAGCGGGCGATGCTTTTGAAGCTGGGATTCGGGATTCGAAAAAAGCAGAGCGTCGCGCATGGCAGCTCTTCCGAATCCCGAATCCCTAATCCCGAATCCCTAATCCCGAATCCCGGCACAAGAGCATCGCCCGCTAGCGGGCTCCTACAGCAAGGCTAGCGATAGGTTCTCAGGGCCGTCCGACGGTGAGCACGGCGAAGCTGTCCGGCTCGATCGGGCGGCGGCCGTTGGCCTGGCGGGTGGCACCCAGCCGCGCGGCGGAGAGATATAGCCGGTGCAGCTTCGCATCCAGCGCGAGCGTGCGCGCACTCGCCTGGGTGGGCACCGTCGCCGTTACCGTGTAATGGTCCGGGTCGTCCTCGTGCACCGCGGTGATCGTGCCGCTCTGGCCATTGGCGCTGTAGATCATCGCCTCGGCCCCGTCGAACACCACCGCGTCCGGGCCGTCGCCGATCGGCACGTCGGCCACGTGATGGCCGTCCACCGCATCGAGCACCGTCATCGTGCGGTTGTCGCATACCGCGAACAGGCGATGGTGCGCATGGTCCAGGGCCAGCCCGCTGGGCGATTCGCACGGCGCCAGCGGCCAGGTCTGCAGCAGCTTGTCCTGGAGCGAATCCAGCTGCACCAGCTCGGACTTGTCCTCGATGTTCACGTAGACGCGGCCGCTGCCATCGGCCACCGCGAACTCCGGCTTGCCGGGCAACGCGATGCTCGCGACCACCGCGTTCTTCGCCGGGTCGATCACGCTGGCGCTGGCGCTGTGGCCGTTGAAGGTCAGCACGTGGTGCGAGGCGCCGTCATACAGGACCGCATCGGGGTTCTGGCCGGTGCCGGTGATCGTCGCCACGGTCTTCAGCGAGGCCAGGTCGAACACCGTCACCGACGCGCTCGCGCCGTCGCTGACGAAACCACGGTGCAGCTCGTCGGCGAGCGCGATGCCGTGCACGCCCGCGGTGCCGGGGATCGTGCCGATCTGCTTGCCGCTGTCGACGTCGACCACCAGCACGCGGTCGCCGCGGCTGACGAACAGATGGCGACTGGGCGCATCGAACGCCAGGTAATCCCAGCCGCCCGGTCCACCCAGCGCCAACCGCGAGAGCAGCTGCGGAGCCGGCGGCGATGCCGCCGACGCGGCAGCCAGGGGAAGCACCGCCAGCGCCAGCAGCGCAGCGGGCAGCAGCTTGCGGATCGGTCGCGGCATGGTCGGCACCTTTGATAGAAAGAGAGGGCAAACGAACACCTGGTGGGCGCCGAGCCTCAGCTGCTTGAAGCCCCTCTCCCGGCGGGAGAGGGGTTGGGGAGAGGGTTCGGGCGAAGCACGAAGTCCCAACTCTTGGCATGCCGGTGACTCGTTGCTTCGCCCGAACCCTCATCCGGCCCTACGGGCCACCTTCTCCCAGAGGGAGAAGGGAGCGGCCAGCTGAAGCTCAACTCATCAGGAACAAGCATGGACGCGCTCGCTTACGCCGGCCTTAGCCCGCTGCCGCATCGCGCCGGCGCAGCAGCGCGTACAGCACCGGCATCACCAGCAGCACCAGCGGCACCTGCACCAGCAGGCCGGCGATGATCGCCACCGCCAGCGGCTGCTGCATCTGCGAGCCCTGGCCGATGGCCAGCGCCAGCGGCAGCAGGGTCAGCATCGCGGCCAGCGTGGACATCAGGATCGGCCGCGCGCGGTGCTGCCCGGCCGCGTGCAGGGCCTCGTGCAGCGGCGCTTCGGCGGCGGCCTGCTCCAGCTCGGAGAAATAGAAGATCGCCACCTCGGTGACGATGCCGACGATCATCGTCATGCCCATCATCGCCGAGATGTTCAGCTCGATGCCGGTCAGCCACAGCGCGGCGAACACCGCCGGGATCGCCAGCAGCGGCATGGCCAGGATGGCGATGGCGACGCGGAAGCTCTCGTACAGGAACAGCAGCAGGGTGAACACCAGCGCGATCGCCGCCAGCATCACGATGGTCAGCCCGCGGAACGCCTGCTGCTGCTGCTGGTACAGGCCGCCGAGCTGGTAGTACATGCCTTTGGGCAGCAGCCCCGGCCGGGCCAGCGCGGCCTTCACGTCGGCCATGGCGGCGCCGAGGCTGCGCCCGCTGATGCGGCCAGTCACCGCCACCATCCGCTTCAGGTTGTCGCGGGTGATCTGCGGCTGGCCCTGCACCTCGCGCAGCGTGGCCACCCGCGACAGCGGCAGCAGGTGGCCGTCGCCGGCGCGGATCGGCAACGCGGCGACCTGCTCCAGCCGCCGGTGCGCGCGCTCCGGCAGACGCACGCGCACGCCCACCACCTTGCCGCCTGTCGGCAGCTGGGCCGCCACCGTGCCGTCGATCGCCGCCGCCACCTGGTCGGTGACGCTGGTCGGGTCGAGCCCCTCCAGCGCGGCCCTGGCCGGGTCGACCTGCACGGTCAGCGCATCGCCGGCGGGATTGGTGCCGTTGCGCACGCCCACCACCCCGCTGATCTTGCCGATCGCCCCGGCGACCTTGTCCGCGGTGGCGTTCAGCTGCGCCGGGTCGTCGCCGTACAGCTGCACCTCGATCGGCTGCGGCACCGCCACCAGGTCGCCGATCAGGTCTTCCATCAACTGCGACAGCTCGATGTCCAGCCCCGGAACCTTGTTCTCGACCTCGGTGCGCACCTGGGTCATGACTTCCTCGGTGGGCAGTTGCGAGCCGTTTTTCAGGCGCACGAAGAAATCGCCCTGGTTCGCCTCGGTGAGGCCGCCGCCCAGCTGCAGGCCGGTACGCCGCGAGTAGGTGTCCACGTTGGGATTCGCGCGGATGATCGCCTCCACCTGGTTGAGCAGGCGGTCGGTTTCCTCCAGCGAGGTGCCGGGCTTGGACAGGTAGTCGAGGATGAAGCCGCCCTCGTCCATGGCAGGCATGAAGCCGGTGCCGACGCGGGTGTAAGCCACTGCGCCGACCAGCACCAGCGGCACCACCAGCAGCAGCGCCAGCAGCGGCCGCCGCAGCCAGCGCTGCAGCACGTTCCGGTAACCTTGCATCATGCCCCTGGTAAAGCGGCCTTGCGGATGCTCGACCAGATGGCGCTTGTCCAGGAACCGCTCGGCCAGCAGCGGTACCGCGACCCAGGTCAGCAGCCAGGAAATCACCAGCGCGCTGGCCATGGTCAGCGACAGCGCCTTGAAGAACGCGCCGGTGACGCCGGAAAGGAACGCCAGCGGCAGGAAGATCACCACGGTGGCGGCGCTGGAGCCAGTCAGCGGGCGGGTGAACTCGTGGGCCGCGCCGGCGATGCGTTCGTGCACTTCGCCCTCGCCCTGGTTGAGCCGGCGCATGATGTGTTCGAGCATCACGATCACGTCGTCGATGATCAGGCCCACCGCGGCCGCCATGCCGCCCAGCGTCATCATGTTGAAGCTCATGCCGAGCACGGACAGCAGCAGCACGGTGATCGCCAGCACCGCCGGCACCACCAGCAGCGCGACCAGGATCACCCGCGTGTTGCGCAGGAACACGAACAGCACCAGCCCGGCCAGCAGCACGCCGATCAGGATCGCGTCGCGCACGCTGGTGGCGGCGCCGGTCACCAGCTGGGTCTGGTCGTACCAGTTGGCGATCCGCACGCCGGCCGGCATCTGCGGCGCGTAGTCGGCCAGCCGCTGCCTCACCTCGGCGGCGATCTGCACACTGTTGCCGTCGGGCTGCTGGTAGACCTGCAGCAGCACGGCGTTCTGGCCATCCGCGTTGACGCGGATCCACTGCGGCACGTGGTCGAGGCTGACTTCCGCCACGTCGCCGAGATGCACCACGCCGGCGGGACCGGCGCGGACCACGATGGCGCGCAGCGCCGCCAAGCTCTTCGGCTGGTTGTTCGCCAGCAGCAGGTACAGCTTGTAGTGGTCGGACACGCGGCCCATCGCCTGGATCGTCGCCGCGTGGCCGACCGCGCCGGCGACATCGCCCAGGCTCAGGTTCAACGCGCGCAGCTTGCCGGGATCGACATCGGCGTGGAATTCGGCCACCTCGCCGCCCTGCACGTTAACGTTGGCGACGCCGCTGATCCCGCTCAGCAGCGGGCGCAGCTGGTACTCGGCCAGGTCGTGCAGCGCGCTCGGCGACTGCACGTGCGAGCGCAGGCTGTAGGCCAGCACCGGGAAGGTGGTCGGGTCCATGCGGCGGGTGGACAGCTGGGTGCCGGCGGGCAGCTGCGGCAGGATCTGCCCGGCCGCCGCATTGACCTCCTGCAGCGCGCCGGCCATGTCCGCGCCCCAGTCGAACATCACCGCCACCTCGGCACTGCCGCGGCTGGTGGTGGAGCGCACGTCGCGCACGCCACGCACGCGGCGGATCGCCTCCTCCACCGGCGTGGTCACCTGCACCGCCATCTGGTCGGCCGGGCGGTCGCCGGCATCCAGGGTGACCTGCACGCGCGGGAACGCCACGTTCGGGAACAGCGCCACCGGTAGCCGCAGCGCGCTGGCGAGGCCGCCGATCGCCAGCATCAGGGCAAGGAACAGCAGCGAGCGGCGATGCTGCTGCATCCATGCGGCAATGCTCACTTGGTCGACTCCCGCACCGCATCGCCGTCGTTGAGCTCGTAGGCGCCGAGCACGATCATTTTTGCCTGCGCGTCGAGCGGACCCTGCACGCCGACGGTGTCGCCGTCCGGGCTGCGCAGCTTCACCTCGACGCGCTTGGCGTGGCCCTGCTCGGCCACGAACAGGTAGTCGCCGCGCGCATCGTGCAGCACGGCCGCGCGCGGCACCGCCCAGGCGGTGAAATCGTCGGTGCGGATGCGCGCCTCGAGCGCGGCGCCGGCCACCAGGGTCGCGCCGGCGTCGGCGGGCAGCTCGACCTGCGCGCCGAGCAGGCGGGTCTGCGGGTCGATCGCCTGCCCGACCATGCGCAGGGTGCCGGCGAAGGCAGCCGCGTCACCGTACACGCCACGCAGCTGCACTGGCATGCCGGCGCGCAGCTTCGCGCCGTCCTCCGGCTGCACGCCCAGCTGCGCCACCAGCGCATGCGCCGGGATGAAGGCGAGCAGCGGCGCGTTGGCGGCGAAGCGTTCGCCCAGCCCCACGCTGAGCGCACCGACCACGCCGTCGGCCGGCGCGGCCACGATTTCCTGCACGCTGCCGCCGCCGAGCGCGCGCTGCGCCTCCAGCGCGGCCTGCGCGTCGGCCAGCGCCTTGCGCGCGGCGGCCAGTTGCGACTGCGTGGCCAGCCGCTGCGCCGCCAGCTGTTCGACCCGCTTGAGCTCGCCGCTGGCCAGTTCCAGCGCGCTCTGCGCCTGCAGGTACGCGCTGCGCGCGACGGGATCGGGGGCGATCGTCAGCAGCGGCTGGCCGCGGCGTACGCTCTGCCCGGCCGCCACGCTCAGCGCCACCACCTGGCCGCCATGGCCGAGACTGACCGCGCGCGCGCGCTGCGGATCGCCCGCCGCGCTGCCCCAGGCCTCGACCGTGTCGTGGAAGGTCTGCTGCAGCGGCCGCGCGACGGTCACCAGCACCTGGCCCGCAGCGACCGGCGCATCTTCGTTGGCGGCGTCGTGGCCGCATGCGGCCAGCAGCAGGCACAGCAGCGGCAACAGCAGGAATCGGTTCATGGCGTGGGAGCCTGTGCGGGGGCGGAGGGGCCGGGCGCGGCCAGCGCGGTGTTGCCGAGCAGCGCTTCCAGCGCGATCGACTGGGTGGCCTGTTGCTGCTGCACGGCGAGCAGCTCGAGGTCGGCGGCCAGCGACTGGCTGCGGATCGCCAGCCAGGTCGGCCAGTCCAGCAGGCCCTGCCGCCACGACTGCTCGGCGATGCGGCGGGCGGCGTCCAACTGCTGCGTGTGGGCGGCCAGGCGTTGCTCGTGCTGCGCCAGTGTGGCGAGGTCGGCGGCCAGTCGCTGCATGTCGCTGCGCGTGGTCAGCACGCGCGATTCGTAGTCGTCCTTGAGCTGCTGCCGGGTCGCCCGCTCGATCGCGATGTTGCCGCGGTTGCGGTCGAACAACGGCAGCGTGATGCCGACGGTGAAACCGCGGGTGTAGACGGCGCCGGTGTCGCGCGCGGTGTTGAAGCCGATGTTCAGCGCGGGAAACTGGGCCAGCACGGCGGTGCGCAGTTTCTCCTGCTGCGACTGGTAACCGGCCTGCAGCGCCAGCAGGTCCGGCCGCCGCCGCGGCAGGTCGGCCAGCGCCTGCTGCAATTGCGCCGGCGTCGGCGCGACCCGGTACGGTGCGCCGGCCAGGTCCAGCGTTGCCGTCGGCGCGAGTCCCAGCAGCACGTGCAGGTCGCTGTCGGCCTGGTGCAGCGCCACCGCGTTGTCGGCCAGCTGGCGGCGCACGTCGGCCGCGGCGTTGAGGCCGGCGCTGGCGCTGTCGTAGCTGAGGTTGCCGGCGTCCAGCGCCGACTGGATATAGGGGGTGACCTGTTCCAGCGCGGCCTGCTCGCTGGCCAGCCGCGCCTGCTGCGCGCGCAGGTTCAGCACCTGGTCGAACAACAGCCGTGCCTGCGCCACGGTCTGCCACTCCGCCCACAGCAGGTCGAGGTTCACCTGCTGCGCCTGGCTGCGCGCCGCTGCCTTGCGCGACGAACGGGTCAGCAGGGCGGTGACGTCCTCGCTCAGCCCGAGGTTGAACGCGGTGGTCAGGCCGCCACCCGAATGCTGCGGAAAGTCCTCGCCCAGACTCAGCTGCGGATCGGGCAGCAGGCCGGCCGCGAACGCCTGCGCGCGGGCGATGCCCAGCTCGTCGCGCTTGAGCTTCAGCGGCGGGCTGTTCGCCACCGCCAGCATCGCCGTCTCGGTCACGTCCAGCCCGTCGGCGGGATCGAAGCGATGCGTCGCCAGCGACGGCAGCGGCATCCTGCTGGTGGGCGCGGTCAGTTGCGCCACGTCGGCCGCGCCTTCGCCCGAGCCCAGCGGCAACGGCGCGTAGCTGGCGCAGCCGGACACGAGCAGCGCGAGCGCGACGGCGCACGCCGTGCGCAGGCGGGAAGTCACCGTGGGGGTATGACAGGGCTGGTCGGCATCATGCATGCGGCCATTCTGGAAGCTGCTGCTTAGTTCTTTCTTAACCGCGCCTGCGCTCACGCCGGCGGCCCCACCACGCGCAGCGTGAGGGTGGCGAAGGCGCCGTCGCGGGCGACCGCGGTGATGCGGTAATCGCCGGCTTGCGGCAAGGTGATGGCGATCGCGGCGTCGGCCTCGCTGCTGCCCTGCAGGCGGCCGTTGAGCAGCCATTGCACGCCGGCCTGCGCGCCCAGCGCACGCAGGGTCACGCGCAGCGGCTTGTCGCTGTTCGGCGCGCGGCGCAGGGTGACGCCGTCGATGAGGCCGCTGATGCGGATCGGGCTGGCGCGGTTTAGTGCGTCGGCGGCGCAACCGGGCGCGAGCGGCGGCAGCGCAGAACGGGCGCGGTCGTCCACGCCCAGCCACGGCGTGGCCAGCGCGGGCCAGCGCGCCAGCCGGATCGTGCGCTCGCGGCGGGCGTGGCAGGCACCGCTCAGGCGCTGGCCCTGGTCGTTGACGCGCAGCGTGAGCAGGCCGGCGGACCAGGCGTCGAGCCCGCGTTCGGCGAACGTCGGCGGCAACGCGCCGTCGAGCACCCAGGCCGTGCGGTGCTGGCGGCACAGCGCGGGATCGGTGGCGGCGAGCGTGCCGCCGAGCGGCCAGCAGATGGCGACCGACGTCACGCTGGCCGGCCGCGCCGGCGCGCTGGCGTCGCGCTGCGGCAGCATGTCGACGATCTGGAACAGCAGCGGCAAGGCGGTCACCGCGCCGTACTGGCCGGGCGACGGCGTGCCGTCCGGACGACCGATCCACACACCCACCGTCCAGCGGTCGGTAACCCCAAGCGACCAGGCGTCACGGTAGCCGTAGCTGGTGCCGGTCTTCCACGCCACCCGCTCGTGCCGGTTGATCGCGCCGGCCAGCGGCGCGCCCTCGACGTCGGCCGGGTTGTGCGCCAGCACGTCGCGGATGATCCACGCCGCCCCGGGCGACAGCAGCCGGCGCGGCCGCGCAGGTTGTTCCGTCGTGTAACGCGGCGTGCCGGCAATGCCGCCGTTGGCGAACGCGGTGTACGCGCCGACCAGGTTTTCCAGCCGGGTCGACGCGCCGCCGAGGATGATCGACAGGTTCGGCGTCGCGCCGTCCGGCAGGCCCAGGTCGATGCCGCCGTTCGCCAGCCGCGCCACGAAGCGGCCCGGCCCGACCCGGTCCAGCACGTCCACCGCCGGCACGTTGAGCGAGCGCTGCAGCGCCTCGGCCGCGCTGACCGGCCCCGAGAACGCCTCGTCGAAATTGCCCGGCTTGTAGCCGCCGAAATCCTGCGGCGCGTCGACCAGCAGACTCTGCGAGTGGATCAGCCCGTCGTCCAGCGCCAGCCCGTACAGGAACGGCTTCAGCGTGGAGCCCGGCGAGCGCGGCGCGCGCACCATGTCGACGTAGCCGTGCCGCTGCGGGTCGGCGTACTCGCTGGTGCCGACGTAGACGCGCGCCTCCAGCGTGGCGTTGTCCACCACCAGCAGCGCCGCCGAAGTATGCGCCGGCAGCCGCGACAGATACGCGCCGACCCGCTCCTCGGCGGCGCGCTGCAGGTTCGCGTCGATGGTGCTGGTGATGCGCCGCGCCGCCGGCTGCTCGCGGTGCAGCCGCTCGGCCAGCAGCGCGGCGGACAGCGGCGCGCGCAGCGAGCGCGCCGCCACCGGCTCGATCGCCGCGCCGTGCACCTCGGCCACGCTCCACACGCCGAGGTCGCGCATGCGCCCGAGCACCTTGTCGCGCGCGGCGCGCGCCGCCTGCGCGTGGCGGTCCGGGCGCAGCCGGCTGGGCGACTGCGGCAGCACCGCCAGCAGGGCCGCCTCGGCATGCGACAACCGCGCCGCCGGCTTGCCCAGGTACGCCCATGAGGCCGCCTCCACGCCTTCGATCGGGCCGCCGAACGGCGCGTGGTTGAGGTAGAGGTCGAGGATCTGCGCCTTGCTGAGGTGCGCCTCCAGCTGCAGCGCGCGCAGGATCTGCACCAGCTTGCCGCGGAACGTGTGCGGAATCGGCTGGATGATCCGCGCCACCTGCATGCTCAGCGTGGAACCGCCCGAAACGATGCGGCCGTGGCGCAGCCCGCCGCCCAGCCCGCGCAGCAGCGCATACGGGTTGACCCCGGGGTGGCGGTAGAACCAGCGGTCCTCGTAGTTCAGCAGCGCCTGCAGGTACAGCGGCGACACCTGTTTCGCCGTAGTCGGGTAGCGCCACACGCCGTCGCTGTCGGCAAACGCACGCAGCGGCGTGCCGTCGCGCGCCAGCACCACCGTGCTGCCGGTGTCGGGCGCGGGGAGGTGCAGCGGGAACAGGCGGTCGAGCGCGAAGGCAGCGAGCAGCAACGCGATGGTGGCGATGACGATGCCGCGCAGCCAGCGCCAGGTGCGGGAGCGGCACGGAGCAGGAAGAAGCGGTGCGGATGAGGTCGCGGTCATGATGCCATGCGGGTCTGCAGAGCGCGGCGAGGCTGCCTTTGCTCCCTCCCCTGCGCAGCAGGGGAGGGTTGGGGTGGGGTGCTCTTGATCTTCAAGATAGAGGCAAGAGCGCTACCCTCTCCCAACCTCCCCCTGCAGGCAGGGGGAGGAGCAAAGCGGCTACGGCTCCACCACCGTGATCTTCGCCGGCTCGGCCTTGCCGATGCCGCGCACGGCCGGGCGGTACATGTCCTCCACCAGTGGCGGCGGCACGGTGTAGGTGCCCGGGGTCACCGCGCGCACCAGGTAGAACACGCGGGCGGTGTCGCCGCGGCTCAGGTTCAGCGCGGCGGCGTAGCGATCGTCGCGGTATTCCTCGTGCACGATCTGCGCCGCCGCGGCGTGCTGGTCCAGCTCGATGCCGTCGATCACCACGCCGGACCACGACTGCGCGCCGCCGAGGTTGAGGTTCTCCACCTCCAGCCCGCCCGGCAGCAGATCGGTGACCAGCGCGTCGGGGACGTTCATGCGCGCCTCGATGCTCAGCTCGACAATCAGCGTGTCGCCTTCCTTCAGCGGTCCGCCGCTCCACGATTTGCCGTCGGTGGTGAACCAGCTGCGCCGCACGTCGATCTGGCTGGCATCGGCGGCGGGTGCATGCTGCGGGATGCCGGCCACGTCGAGCGTGGCGAACACCGCCGCGTCGCTGGTCGGCTGCACGCCGACGCCGATGCCGGCGCCGAGTTCGGCCGCGTTGAGCGCACGGCTCCACACGCGCTGGTCCGGCGCGGTCTCGGCCTTGCCGTTCACGCTGATCGTGGCGGCCAGCGGCGCGCCGCTTTTCGCGTCGAACGCCGCCGCCACACGCGCGATCGCGGCCTGTTCCTGCGTGCTCAGGTACGACCACGACCAGCGGTAGTCGGCAAACTCCTTCTGCCGCTGGCGCACGTTCGCGGTGGCGTTGCGCGCCCAGTCGACCAGCTTGGCGTCGTAGGCCGGCTTGCTCATGCCGTAGCTGTGGGTGAGCGCGACCATCAGCGCCAGATCGCGCAGCTCCGAGCCGTAGTCGCCGACGTACCAGGGGCGCTCCTTGCTCCAGGCGAACGCCTCGTCGATCGCCTTCTGCGCGCGCTCGTTGTCACCCATCAACTTGAACGCGATGCCGAGGTGCAGCAGCGGCAGCGGCGCCACCAGCTTCTGTCGCTCGTTGTCGAAGATCGCGCGCAGCGTGCCCAGCGGCGCGCGGTTGACGCGGGCCAGCACGAAGCCGGAGTACGCCTCGTCGGCGAGGCGCAGGTGATCGTGCTGCTCGTACTCGTAGTACGGGTGGCCGCCGGCGAGCAGGTCGTCGTTGAGCCGCTGCAGCGACTTTTGCAGCACGTCCTGCTGCACCGCGAAACCGGCGTCGCGCGCGTCCAGCATGAAGTCCACCACGTACGGCGTGGTGAAGGTGACGATCGGGCTGCTGCTGCCCCAGAAGCTGAAGTGGCCGTTGCTGGCCTGGAACGAGGCGATCCGCGACAGCGCGCCATCCACCGCGGCCTTGCGCATCGCGTCGCTCATCACTTGCGTACCCAATGCCTTGGCCGTCTGGCCGTCCAGAATCAAGGCGGCGTAGCCCTTGCTGGTGGTCTGCTCGATGCAGCCGTAGGGGTAGCGCAGCATGTCGCGCAGCGCGGCCGCGTACGGCAGCGGCGGCAGGGTGCTCAGGGTGATCCGCGCGTTCACCGTGGCCGGCAGCAGGCCGGCGATCGCGGCGCCGCCGAAGTGCACGGGCTTGCCCGCTTCCAGCGCCAGCGGCGTGGTGCTCACCGTCTCCGGCCAGGCCGGACGCACCGCGAATTCGAAGTGGCGGTCGACCCGGTAGTCGTTCAACTCGGCGTGGATGTCCACTGTCGCCACTGCCGCGCCCGCCTGTGCCGTCACCGGCATGTGCAAGGTGGCGCCGGCGCCATCCTTCAGCGGCACGCTTGGCGTGGCCTTGTCCACCGTGATCGGGCCACCGCCCTTGACGCTGACCTTCGCCGTGCCGTCCTTGCCGGACAGGTTCTTGAGATCCAGGCTGATCATCGCCTTGTCGCCGGCCGCCATCACCCGCGGCGTGCTCGGCTCGACCACCAGCGGCGCACGCACGGTGACTGCGCCGTCGGCGTTGCCGTAGCGGCTGTCGGTGTACGCCAGCGCGGCCAGGCGCAGGCTGCCGTTGAAGTCGGGCACGTCCACATGCAACTTGGCCCTGCCCTGCGCATCGAACGCCACCGGGCCAGCGAACAGGTCGACGATCTGCACCTTCGGGTTGAGCCGGGTGGCCTTGGGCAAGGCCGCGCCGCTCATGTCGCCGCCATAGCGCAGCCTGGCCTCGGTGCCGTCCATCGCCTCGATGATGCGGCTGTACAGGTCGTACGCATCGACGCCGAGCGCGCGCCTGGCGAACAGCCACGCCCACGCGTCGGGCACCGGATAGCTGGTGATGTTGAGCACGCCCTGGTCGACCGCCGACAGTGTGACGAACGCCTGCTGCCCGGCCAGCCCACTCGCCTGCACGCCGACCTCGAGCGGGTTGCCCGGGCGCAGCAGCGCGGGCGCGTCGAGCTTCAGCGCGATGCGCCGGTCGTTGCGGTCCATCGCCACGTACTCCACGCCCATCGCGCGCGCCGGCGTGGTGTGCTCGGCTGCCTCGCCGCCGCGGAACACCAGCGCGGTCACGTAGACGTCGTGGCGCTCCCAGTCTTTCGTCACCGGGATCTCGAACACCGCGCCGGCCTTCGCGTCGATGTTCCTCGTGTAGAGCAGATGGTCCGATTCCACCAGTAGCACGCCGGGGCCGGGCTGCGGCGGCGTCACGGTGACCTTCATGGTGTCGCCGGCGCGGTAGCGCGCCTTGTCCAGCGCCAGCTTGACCTTGTCCGGGCGCGCCTCCTTGCCGAGATTCTGGTCGTCCCAGCTGTAGCCGGCGAAGAACGGGAACACCGTGGTGAGTTTCGTGGCCGGGTCGTACACCTCGACCCGGTAGCTGCCCCACTGCACCGGGAACTCCACGTGGGCCGACTTGCCAGCGGCCACGTCGACGTCCTTTTCCTCGATCAGTTGCAGGCGCTGGTTTGCGTTCGACTGCCAGCCGCCGCTGCGCTCGTACAGCCAGTAGAAATCACGCAGTTCGCGCTGCAGGCGCACCTTCAGGTGGCTGCCGGCGACCAGCGCGCCGTCGGCATTCGCCCGCACGATCTCGAAGCCGGCCGGCGCCTCGCTTGCGGCGCCCTGCTTCGGGTTGAACAGCGGGCGCACGCCGACCAGCGCGTCGGCCGGCCAGTAGGTGCGCTTGAGCAGGCGGGTCACCGCGCGGCCGCCGCTTTCGTAGACGCTGCCGGACAGGGTCACCGCCAGCGGCGCAACCGGCTTGACGTCGTCGGGCAGCGCCACGTCCTGCTCCAGCACGCCCTGCGCGTCGAGCTTCGCGTCGACCACGTCGTCGGCGCTCTTCGGCAGCTCGACCGTCGGGTCGCCGAAGAAGGTGTCCGTCATCTGCTCCAGCGGATGCACTTCCGGCGCCACCAGCAGCTTCGCGGTGAAGCGGTTGCCGTCGGCGGGCGCGCCGTACAGGTAGCTGGAGGCGACCTTCAGCTTCAGCGGTTCGTTCGGCGCCAGCCGCGGCTGCGGGCTGGACAACTCCACCTTGAGCCGCTCGGGCAGGAACTCCTCGACGTGGAACGGGAACGCCTGCACGGTTTCCTTACTGGCGGGGTCGAGGCGAAATTCCAGCTGCCACAGGCCGGTCGGCGCGTCGGCCGGGATCGCCTGGCTCAGCTCGAAGTAATTTAGCTGCTGCGGCTCCAGCCGCTGCTCGGCGAGCACGCGCCCATCGGGCTGCTTCACCCGCACGAACAGCGACTGCGCCTTCATCGGCTTGCCGTCGAAATCGCGCAGCAGGGCCGAGGCGCGCAGCGTCTCGCCGGGGCGGTACAGGTCGCGTCCGGACCAGGCGTATACCTCGAACGGCGCCTGCCGGCGGCCGCTGATGTCGAAGTTGGACACGTCCAGCGCCGGCCGGTTGAACGGCAGCACCGAAACATCCTTGCCATGGCGCGCCACCAGCACGTCGGAAGCCTTCACCTTGTATGCCAGCAGCGCATCGCCGTCGGCGCCGGTGGTGGCCTTGAGCTTGCTGCGCCCGGCCGCGTCGCGGACCTCGATGTCCACCGCGTTGACCGCGCTGCCGTCGCGCAATGAGGCCACGTGCAGCAGCACGTTGTCGCGGTACACCCGCAGGTGCAAGCCGAGGTCGCTGACGAAGAAGGTAGCGGTGTCGTAGCCCTCCCTGAAGCTGCCGCCGGCCTTGACCACGGCCATGTACACGCCTGGCTGCGCCAGCTCCTTGATGTTCTGCACCGGCAGGTAGGTCACGGTGCGCTCGTTCGGCTCGCCACCCAGCGTGTAGTGGTTGGCGTAGACCGAGTCGGCCAGCTGGGTGATCGGCACGCGGCTGCGCCGGTCGTCACCCTCGCCGCAGCTGTTGTAGTAGGCGACGTCGTGGTCGAGCTCGTAGCTGTCGCGGTGGCCGTTGCGCGGATAGCTGCAGAACAGGTCCGACAGCGCGTCGTCGCGCACGCGGAAGAACTCCACGTCGGCGTCGTGCACGTTCATCGACACCAGCGGCAGGCCGCGCGTGCCGCGCGCCGGCAGCACGCTGCCGTGCGAGGCAAAGCCGACCGCCGCCGGCAGGTTGCCGGAGTACACGTCGTGCTTCACCGCGTGGCCCAGCGTGCGGCCGTCGGCGGCGAGCAGACCGGCCTTCAGCTGCACCGCGTAGCGCGTGTTCGCCTGCACGAACGGGAAGCGCAGCGTCTTGTTGTCGTCGTCGAGGCTCCAGCTGCCGCCGACCACCTCGCCGTTCGGGCCGGTCACCGCGACCAGCGTGTCGAACGCCTGCGCCGAGGCCAGCGCGGCGTTGAAGCGCAGGACCAGCGCGGTGCGCGAATCCGTGGTCTGCGAGCTGGCCGAGACCAGCGCGAACTCCGCCTGCGCCCTGGCCGGCGCGGAGGCGCTGGCGGCCGGCGCACCTTGCAGGGCCGGCTTGCCGTTGTCGGGGCCGCGATGGCAGGCCGCCAGCAGCAGGCCCAGCAGCAAGGCAATCAGCGCGCGCGACCACACCCGGCGCGAAAGGCACTCGTACGATCGACGCGACATGCAACCTTCTCCCTGTAGGTTGATGGAGAGTATCGCCGGAATTCATGGCAGGCCGGAGGCGCGGATCGGGCGCGCGGCTTTCAGCGGTGTGGCGCCGGCGCGTCCTGCCGGCCCAGCCAGTCGCCCAGCTGCATCAGCACCTGACCGCGGCCCGGTTCGTTCTCGTTGAACAGCTCGTGGTACAGCAGCGAGAAGAAGCGCGTGGTGAGCTGCCCGGTCGATGTCGCCTGGCGGGCGAACTCGCGGCTGCCGGATGGGTCCACGATGCCGTCGCCATCGGCCACCAGCAGCAGGGTCGGCAGCGCCAGACGGGCGGCGTCGGCGATGCATGCGGCGCCGGCGCGAAAGATGAAGTCGGCCAGCCGCGGGGTGATCCAGCCGTGGCGCAGCGGGTCGCGGCGGTAGTCGGCCACCACCTGGCGATCGTGCGAGAGCTGGTCGAAATCCAGCCCGTTGCGCAGCGGCAGGTTTGGCGCGACGCGGGCGAGCAGCCGCGCCAGCGCTATCATCCGCGGCGACTCGCGGGTACGCAGCGCCGGCGACGACAGCAGCAGCGCCAGCGGCTCGACGCGGCCGTCCAGCACGGCGCGCACGGCCACCAGGCCGCCCATGCTGTGGCCGAGCAGCAGCGGCGGATGCGGCAGGCCGCCGGCGTAGTCGTAATAGACGGTGGCCAGATCCTCCAGCAGATCGTCGCCATGGCGTAGGCCGCCGCGACGGCCCGGGCTCCGGCCGTGGCCGCGCTGGTCGTAGCCGCGCACGGCGTAGCCGCGCCGGTTGAACCAGGTCGCCAGGCGCTGGTAACGGCCGCTGTGCTCGCCCAGCCCGTGCACCAGCAGCACCGCGCCGCGCGCGCCGGCCAGCGGCCAGTCGCGCAGGAACAGCTGCTGGCCATCGGCCATGGCGAGCCAGGCGGTGGGTTCGGGGCCGTCCGCCGGACGGTTCTGCAGTACCGCGTGCATGGTGGTTCCGCGTCTGTTTCCCTGCCCGGCGCCGCCGTGGGCGCCGGCGCAGGCATCAATGTTCGGTGACCTGCATGTCCTTGGTCAGCAGGTCGAGCTTGCCCTTCATGTCGGCCTGGGGCTGCGTGCCCACGGTGCCGTAGAAGGCGGTGTACAGCACCGTGGACGGCTGCCCGGCCGGGGCGGCCGGGGCGACCACGACGTTGATCTTCATCAGGTCGTTCTCGTAGCGCGCCACGCCATTGTAGGGATACTCGCGCGCCGACAGCTTGCGCCAGCGGCTGCTCAAGTCATCGTCCAGCCCGGGCGGCGGCGCCACATAACGCTGCACGTTGACGTTGTTGTGGTCGTCGGAGGCGGTGTCCTTCCACACGTTCACGTCGCCCACGTCCCATACCGGCTTGCCGTCGTCCAGGAAGAAACGGAAGCCGAGCCACAGCAGGTTGTCCGGCTTGATCGCCTGCACCGCGGACGGGTAGGCGAAGCGCAGCCGCTGCGAGGCGTAGCTGAAGCGGCGGTCGTAGTCGAAGCCGATGTGGATGTTCTTGAACGCGGCCGGCTGCAAGGCCGGGTGAGCGAGGAAGTCCTTCCATTGCGCCAGCGTGCCCTGGTAGGTGACGTGGACGAAGCTGCTCATCTCGTCCAGGTCCAGCATGCTGTCGTACTCGTGGGAGGGCGGCGTGAAGCGCACCAGCATCACGCTGCCGTCCGGCACCGGCAGCGTATACGCCACCACCAGCGCATTCGCGTAAGGCAGCGTCCACACGCCGACATGCCACGGCCGCTGCCAGCGGTCGAGGCGGGTCGATTCGCGCACCGGCTTGCCCAGCGAGGTGATCTTGACCTTCTCGCCGGCAACCTCGCGCTGGAACATGCCGGTGCGCGCCAGCAGGTCCATGCGCGACTTCGCGTCGCCATAGAACGTTGCCGCGGCCACCCCGTCGGGCCGGCGCAGGCGGACCAGGCCATTGCGCGCCACCCCGCCGGTGGCCACATAGCCGTTGCCGTCCAGCGCGAAACGCTGCGCCTGTCCGCCGGCGCGCCGCCATTCGCCGTCGGTGCCGCGCACGATCAGCGTGGGAAAGCCGTCCAGTTGCGTCTGCTGGTGCAGCAGCCGCGCCGAGCCCGCGCCGTTCGGGAACAGGTTGGCCGACTCCTTCGCCAGCAGCGCCTTCAGCTGCGTGTCGCTGTTGGCGTCCATGCGGGCCTGGTACTCGCGGTAGAAATCGCCCAGGCCGACCGGCAGCGCGAACTGCGCCTTGAGCCGGTCGTTCTGCACGGTGTCGAACAGGTCGATCTGGTAGGTGACGCGCGTATCCATCACCGCCTTGCCGGCGGGCGCATCCAGCACCTCGCGGATCGGCAGCGCGTAGTTGAGGTTCTCGTTGGCCGACTTCATCAGCACCACGCCGATCAGCTTGCCATCCTTGCCGAGCAGCGGGCCGCCGCTGTTGCCGGGCGAGGCGGCGGCGGAGAAGCGCATCCATTTCCAGGCGCCGTCCTGCTGCTCCGGCGTGTCGGAGGTGTACAGACCGTCGCGGATCACCACGCCGGTGCCCAGCGCATTGCCCACCGCATAGACCACCTGGTTCAGCGCGGGGCTGGCGTCGAGCTCCAACGCGGCGTCGCCCGCCGGCGGCTGCGCCAGGGAGAACACCACGAAATCCTTGCCCAGCGAGAACTTCTCGATCTTGCCGATCGGGTATACGCGACCGGCGGCGTCGCGCAGCTGGGGCGGCCCCCACAGGCTGTCCACGCCGGCCAGCAGCACGTGCGCGGCGGTGACGTAGCGGTTGTGGCCGATCGCGAACGCGGTGCCGATGGAGTAGTACTTGTCGGTACGCTCCTGGTAGGGCAGCAGCTCCAGCGGCAGCGGCCGCTCGTAGCTCAGCGGGTCGACGGCCGGCTTGGCCTGCACCACCTCGAAGGTGGCCGCCTGGATCTTCGGCAGCAGCGCCGGATCGAGGCTGGCCGCCCGTGCCGTCGACATCCCCGCCAGGCCGAGGCCGCACAGCAGCACCAGCATGCCGAGACGGCGGGTCGCTCCCCCACACCATGTACGCATAGATTTCCCTTGCACCGGGGCACCGCCAGCGGACTCCCCTCGGCATCCTCGCAGCAGCGGCCGGCCTGCATCTTGGCATGGCCGCGCGCCGCTTGCATGGCGGCCGCGGGCGGGATGCCGATGCCCCGTCGCGCGACGGGGCATCGGCGCACCCGATTTACAGCTCGGCGCGGAACTCTACGCCGATCACGCGCGGGTCGTTGACGAACGCGGTGCGGTTGTTGAAGTCGATCGCGCCGGTGATCGCCCGCTTGTCGGTGATGTTGCGGCCGTACAGGGCGACCTCGCGGCGACCGTAGTCCCAGTTGTAGCCCAGCCGCACGCCGCCTTCCAGCAGCGCCTTGCCCTTGAACTCGGCCGAGTCGTACAGGAAGAAGTTCACTTCGCTGCGGTAGTTCCAGTCGGTGTAGACGAAGAACTCGCCGCCGTCGCCGTACGGGATGCCGTAGCGCGCGGTGAGGGTGCCGATCCACTCCGGCGCATTCGGCAGGGTGTTGCCGTCGACCAGCGCGTTGCCCGCGGCGTTGAGCGGGTCGAGCACGGTGCAGCCGGAGCCGCACACCGCCACCGCCAGGCCCGGGTCCTTCAGCTTGGTGAAGTTGTAGCTGCCGCCAGCGGTGAGCACGAAGTTCGGGGTGAGGTAGGCCTCCAGGTCGAACTCGGCGCCGTAGCCCTGGGTCTTCTTCGCGTTGATCAGGCGGGTGACGTTGATGTCGCCGCCGACCGCGGTGAGCTGCTGGTTGTGCATGTTGTAGCTGTAGACATCCGCGTTGAAGCGCACGTGGTTGTCCATGCCGGTGGTCTTCACGCCCAGCTCGTAGCTGGTGATCGTCTCGGGCCTGGCCTGCGAGATGAAGTCGGCGAACAGCACGCGGCCCTGCACGCTCGGTGCGCGGAAGCCGTTGGCGACACGCGCGTAGACGTTGACGTTCGGATTCAGCGTCCAGGTGCCGGTGAGGTCGCCGCTCCAGCGCGCGTCGTGCGGCTGCGCAGTCTGCCGCAACGGGCCGCCGCCGATCGGCGACAGCACGCGGTCCACCTTGAAGTCGCGCGAGTCATGCGACCAGCGCGCGCCGGCACGCAGCTCGAAGTCGTCGGCGAGCTGGTAGTTGGCCGAGCCGAACAGCGCCCACGCCTTGGTGCGCTGGGTCTGCCTGGCGTAGCCGTCCAGCGCGTGGTTGTTGAAGGTGGCGTAGTCGAAGTTGCTGATCGCGATGTCTTCGTCGAAGTAATACGCGCCGACCTGCCAGTTGAGCTTGTCCTGGCCGTTGCTGGCCAGGCGGAATTCCTGGGTGATCTGACGGTCGCGCGGCAGCGCGTCGGCGGTCTCGACCGGGAACGGGATGAAGCCAGGCCCCATCGGCTGATGGAACACCGCGCCATAGCCGCCGTCGACGTCGCCGAGACTGTAGGTGGTGGCGCGCTCCAGCCCGGTGATCGAGGTGAAGGTCAGGCCGCCCAGGTTCCACGCCAGGTGCAGGTTGCTGCCCCAGCTGAACAGGTGCTGCTTGTTGCGGCCGTCCTGCGCCACCTTGTCGCGGTCGAAGCCGGGCACGAAGCTGGGGCTGCCCAGCTCGATCGCATTGGCGCGGTTGACCATCGCGCTGCCGTCCAGCCAGCGCGCGTGGCCGTTGAGCAGCGCGCTGAAGCCGTCGTTCTCGTACAACACCTGCAGCCGCACGGCGCGGTCGTTGTAGCCGCCCAGCGCGTCCTTCCGGCCGGTGAAGGTGTTGTCGATCCAGCCGTCGCGGTGCTGCGCCAGCACGGAGATGCGGCCGGACCAGTGCCTGCCCAGCGCGCCGCCCAGCGCGGCCTCGGCGTTGGCGGTGCCGAGCGAGCCGTACGAAACGCGGGCGTAGCCGCTGGTTTCCTGGCTGGGCCGCACCGACTCGAACTTGATCACGCCGGCCGGCGAGTTGCGCCCGAACAGAGTGCCTTGCGGGCCGCGCAGCACTTCGACCTGGGCCAGGTCGAACAACGGGAAGCCCTTCAGGATCGGGTTCTCCTGCACGACGTCGTCGTACACCATCGACACCGGCTGCGAGGCGTTCAGGTCGAAGTCGCTGTTGCCCAGACCGCGGATGTAGAAACGCGGGAACTCGCGGCCGTAGGAGGTCTCGGCGTACACGCTGGGTGCGCGCGAGGCGAGCTGCAGCACGGTGTCGCCGGACTGGCCGAACGCCTCCAGCTTGTCCGGCGTCAGCACGGTCAGCGCCATCGGCACCTTCTGCATGTTCTCCACCCGCTTCGAGGCGGTGACGTTGACCGTCTGCAGTTCGGTGGTCTTGGCGGGCGGCGATTTGGTCGGCGCGGCTTGCTGCGCCATGGCGGCGTCCAGCGGCAGCGCGGCGGCAATGCAGGCAGCGAGTACGGCGAGACGCAACGAAGTGGCGGCGTGCATGGTCGGTCCTTGGATGGCGGGAGGGAGGACGCCGCGACCGGTCCCCGCCGGCGCGTGTCGTCGCCGTATTGTCATACAGCCGACTTCGTTGTGAAAGCGAAATGCCGGCCGGTCAGCGCTGTGCGCCGGCGGGGAACACCGCCGGCAGGCGCAGTTCCGCGCGCTGTTCGATCTGCGCGGACGAGCGACCGAGCAGCAGCCGGTAGCTGCCGGCGGCGACGCGCCAGCCGTGGCCGTGGTCGTCATAGCGCGCGAAACGCACTGCCGGCAGCGCCAGCCGGACCCGTTGCGTCTGCCCCGGCTGCAGCGCCACCTTCTGCCAGCCGACCAGCCGCGACACCTGTTCGCCGGGCAGCTGCACGTAGAGCTGCGGTACGTCGGCGCCGGCGCGCTTGCCAGTATTGGTGACCGCGAATGACGCGGTCACCACGCCGGCCGCATCCGTGGTGACGGTCAGCGGGCCGTAGCCGAAGGTGGTGTAGCCGAGGCCGTAGCCGAACGGGAACAGCGGCTCGCTGCCGCGGCGCTGGAACCAGCGGTAGCCGACGTCGGCGCCCTCGATGTCGTAGTCGACCGTGTCGGCGGGCTGGCCCTGCGGCGGCAGGCCGATCGCGGCCAGGCCGGCGCCGGCGATGACCGGGCGCGGCAGCTGCGACTCGTCGCGCGGCCAGCTGAGCGGCAGCCGACCGGACGGATCCACTTCGCCGAACAGCAGCCGCGCGATCGCCTCGCCACCGGCGTTGCCGGGGTACCAGGCCTCCAGCACCGCCGCGGTCTGCTCCAGCCACGGCATCGCCAGCGGGCTGTTGTTCTCCAGCACCACCACGGTGTGCAGGTTGGCCCTGGCGACGGCGGCGACCAGTGCGTCCTGCTGGCCATCCAGCGCCATGTGCGGACGATCGAACGACTCGGCCGCCCACTGCTGCACGAACACCACCGCCACCTCGGACGAGGCGGCCAGCTTCGCCGCGGCCGCGATGTCCTCGCCGCTGGCGTAGCTGGCCTTGCCGCCGATACGGCGGGCGATCGCCGCCAGCGGCGCGGACGGGTGGTACATCACCGGACCCGGCCACACGGTCGGCGCCAGCCCCGGCACCGCATTGCCACCCGGCACGGTCACCGCCGACGAACCGCCGCCGGCCAGCACGCCCTTGTCCGCGTGTGCCCCGATCACCGCCACCGACTTCAGCGTGCGCGCCAGCGGCAGCAAGCCATCCTGGTTGCGCAGCAACACCGCGCCGGCCTCGGCGGCGTGCTGCGCCACCTTCGCGTCGGCGGCGTAATCGATCGGCGCTGCCTTGGCGGGGTGGTCGATCGCGCCAACCGCGAACAGGCTGCGCAGGATGCGCTGCACCATGTCGTCCAGCCGCGCCTGCGGCACCTCGCCCTTGGCGATCGCCTCACGCAGCGGCGCGGCGAAGAACACCTGCGGGTCGAACGTCTCGCCGGCCGATTGCTGGTCCAGCCCGGCCAGCGCCGACTTCGCCGCGCTGTGCACCGCGCCCCAGTCGGACATCACGAAACCCTGGTAGCCCCACTCGCGCTTGAGCACCTGGTCGAGCAGCCATGCGTTCTCGCAGGCATAGGTGCCGTTGACGCGGTTGTAGGCGCACATCACCGAGCCCGGCTCGCCGATGCCCAGCGCGATCTCGAACGCGCGCAGGTCCGATTCGCGCGCGGCGACCGGATCGAGCTTCGCGTTCATCGTGTTGCGGGCGGTTTCCAGGTCATTGATGGCGTAGTGCTTGACGGTGGACACCACGTGCTGCGACTGCACTCCGCGCACCGTGTGGCCGACCATCACGCCGGCCAGCAGCGGGTCTTCGCCGGCGTACTCGAAGTTGCGGCCGTTGCGCGGGTCGCGGGTCAGGTTGACGCCGCCGGCCAGCAGCACGTTGAAGCCCTTGCGGTGGGCCTCGTGGCCGATCATCGCGCCGCCGGCCTCGGCCACCGCCGGATCCCAGCTGGCCGCCGTGGCCAGGCCGGACGGCAGCGCCGTGGCGACGTCGTGGCTGTGCGCGTTGAGCGGGCGCGCCACGCCCAGCCCCGCGTCGGTCTCCTGCAGCGCCGGCAGGCCCAGCCGCGCGAACGCCGGCGTGCAACCCGCCGAACCGAGCGCGCAGGCCGGCGCCGGCTTGCCGTCGGAGGCGCTGCCGTAGGCGGTGGTGATCAGCTGGAACTTCTCGTCCTGGCTCATCGCCTGCACCACCAGCGCGGCGCGCGCATCAGGCGACAGCGAAGCGTTCATCCAGGGTCGCGCCGGCGGTTCCCCGGCCGCCGTGGCAGTGGCGACCACGGCGAGGGCGAAAGCATAGGCGGACAGACGGCGCGGACGACGGGACATGGGCGACCTCGGGCGAAGTAAGGAAGGCGGCTGACGGCTACGCGCAGAGTGCTAACGTAACGTTTTCAGCGCAAGCCACTGGCGTCACGAGCCGGCGCTTCGCGCTTGCGTGCAGCGCCGATGGTACCCATCTTTCGCAGAATCATGTCGCCCTCGCTCGCCGATTTCCATCCTGCCGTCGCCGCCTGGTTCCGCGGCGCGTTCGCCGCACCTACCGCGGCGCAGGCCGCCGCGTGGCCGTCGATCCGCGCCGGAGCGCACACCCTGGTCGCCGCGCCGACCGGCTCGGGCAAGACGCTGACCGCGTTCCTCGCCGCCATCGACGAACTGGTGCGCGAGGGCGTGGCGCACGGCGGCACGCTGGCCGACGCCACCACGGTGCTGTACGTGTCGCCGCTGAAGGCGCTGTCGAACGACATCCACGTCAATCTGGAAGCGCCGCTGGAAGGCATCCGCGCGGAACTGGAAAAACTCGGCCTGCCCGACGTGGCGATCCGCACCGCGGTGCGCACCGGCGACACCCCGCAGGCGGAGCGCAACCTGCTGCGCAAGCTGCCGCCGCACATCCTGGTGACCACGCCGGAGTCGTTGTACGTGCTGCTCGGCTCGGCCTCGGGGCGCGCCATGCTTGCCGGCGTGCGCACGGTGATCGTGGACGAGATCCACGCCATCGCCGGCAGCAAGCGCGGTTCGCACCTGGCGCTGTCGCTGGAGCGGCTGGAATCGCTGTGCCAGCGGCAGTTGCTGCGGATCGGGCTGTCGGCAACGCAGAAGCCCATAGAGAAAGTTGCCGACTTTTTAGTCGGAGCTCAACATTCCCTTCTCCCTCCGGGAGAAGGTGCCCGCAGGGCGGATGAGGGTTCGGGGTCGCCGCGAGGCAACAACAAGGTGGCTACCCAATGTAGCTTCCCCGCGAGCACCCGCCCCTCACCTCAATCCTCTCCCCCAAATGAAATTGGAGCCGGGGGAGAGGAGACGAACGCAAGAAGCGATGTCACCATCATAAACACAGGCCACACCCGCCCCCGCGACCTCGCCATCGAAGTTCCGCCCGTCCCGCTCGACGCGGTGATGTCCAACGACGCCTGGGAGCTGGTCTACGACCGCCTCGCCCAGCTGGTGCGCGCGCACCGCACCACCCTGGTCTTCGTCAACACCCGGCGGATGGCCGAGCGCGCCGCTCGGCACCTGTCCGAGCGACTGGGCAAGGAACACGTGGCGGCGCACCACGGCAGCCTGGCGAAGGAGCTGCGATTGGACGCCGAGCAGCGATTGAAGCGCGGCGAGCTCAAGGTGCTGGTGGCCACCGCCTCGCTGGAGCTGGGCATCGACATCGGCGAGGTCGACCTGGTCTGCCAGCTCGGCTCGCCGCGCTCGATCGCCGCGTTCCTGCAGCGCGCCGGCCGTTCCGGCCACAGCATCGACGGCACGCCGAAGGCGCGGCTGTTCCCGGCCACCCGCGACGACCTGGTCGAATGCACCGCCCTGCTCGACTGCGTGCGCCGCGGCGAACTGGACGCACTGGTGATGCCGCCGCAGCCGCTCGACGTGCTGGCCCAGCAGATCGTGGCCGAGGTGGCCTGCAGCGAGTGGGACGAGGACGCGCTGTACACGCTGGTGCGCCGCGCGCATCCCTACCGCAAGCTCGCCCGCAGCGAATTCGACGCGGTGGTGCGCATGCTGGCCGAGGGCTTCACCACGAGGCAGGGCCCGCGCGCGGCCTACATCCATCGCGACGCGGTGAACCGCCAGCTGCGCCCGCGGCGCAGCGCGCGGCTCACCGCGCTGACCTCCGGCGGGACCATCCCCGACACCGCCGACTACAAGGTGGTGCTGGAGCCGCAGGCGATCATCGTGGGCACGGTGAACGAGGATTTCGCGGTCGAGAGCATGGCCGGCGACATCTTCCAGCTCGGCAACGCCAGCTACCGCATCCAGCGCGTCGAGCGCGACCGGCTGCGCGTGGAGGACGCGCACGGTGCGCCGCCGAGCATCCCGTTCTGGCTGGGCGAGGCGCCGGGGCGCAGCGACGAATTGTCGTTCGGCGTGTCGCGGCTGCGCGAGGAGATTTCCGCACTACTTGAGCCTGAGCCCCTCTCCCTGCGGGAGAGGGGTTGGGGTGAGGGTACGGGCGAAGCCATTAACCCCCATGCTCCGGGCGTACCCTCACCCCCAGCCCCTCTCCCGCAGGGAGAGGGGAGCAACGCCCGCGCGCTCGCATGGCTGCGCGACGAACTCGGCCTGGCCGAAGCCGCCGCCCAGCAACTCGTCGATTACCTCGTCCGCGCCAAGGCCGCACTCGGCGTGCTGCCCAGCCAGCACACCCTGGTGCTGGAGCGTTTCTTCGACGAATCTGGCGGCACCCAGCTGGTGATCCACACGCCCTGGGGCAGCCGCATCAACCGCGCCTGGGGGCTGGCGCTGCGCAAGCGCTTCTGCCGCCAGTTCAACTTCGAACTGCAGGCGGCGGCGACCGAGGACGCGATCGTGCTGTCGCTGTCCACCAGCCACAGTTTCCCACTGGAGGAAGTGGCGCACTACCTGCACTCGAACAGCGCCGAGCACGTGCTGGTGCAGGCCCTGCTCGATGCCCCGCTGTTTCCCGCGCGCTGGCGCTGGAATGCGGTGACCGCGCTGGCGTTGCCGCGCTTCACCGGCGGCAAGAAGACCCCGCCGCCGCTGCAGCGCATGAAGAGCGAGGACCTGCTCGCCGCAGTGTTCCCCGACCAGGTCGCCTGCCTGGAGAACATCGTGGGCGAGCGCGAGGTGCCGGACCACCCGCTGGTCAACCAGACCCTGCACGACTGCCTGCGCGAGGCGATGGACGTGGACGGCCTGCTGGCGATCCTGCGCAAGCTGGAGGCCGACGAGATCGCCATCGTGGCGCGTGACCTCACCGCGCCCAGCCCGCTGGCCGCCGAAGTATTGAACGCCGCACCGTACGCGTTCCTCGACGACGCACCACTGGAGGAGCGCCGCACCCAGGCGGTACAGACGCGCCGCTGGAACGGCGCCGACAGCGGCGACGACCTCGGCCGGCTCGACCCGGAGACGATCGCCGCGGTGCGCGCGGAAGCCTGGCCGCAGGCGCGCGATGCCGACGAAATGCACGAGGCGCTGACCTTGCTGGGCTTCGTCACCCTCACGGAAGTCGACGCCAACCGCGGCTGGGACGAGCGACTGCAGGCGCTCGCCAAGGCAAAGCGAGCGACCCGCCTCACTGTAGGAGCACACTCTGTGCGCGATGCTTCTCCGCCTGGTGACGAAGAGCGATCGCGCACCGAGCCTGCCCCGGACTCGATCCGGGGGTGCGCTCCTTAGGTCTTGATGTCCGACCTGTCAGGGTCGAGCATTCCCGACTGATCATCGGGGGAACCGGGTGATGCCGATGCGCTCCTTTGGCTTCGAGCCCGTGACGTAGATGCACACCCCGGTTCCGATTTCGCTCATCCAGAAGTTTGAACGGTACCCTCGGCCCGCCACTGGCGTGAGCCTGCACACCTAAGGATCAGCCGGATGAGCATGGTGATCGGAACAAACCATGCGAGGTAAGGCGATGACAAACGTTGTGGGAGTGGATGTGGCCAAGGCCACGTTTGATGTGGCCGTTGGTCTGGCCAAGCCGGGCAAATTCCAGACACGCGCCAAGGTGGCCAATCGTGAAGAAGGCTTCCAGGAGTTGATGACCTGGTTGGACAAGCACGCGCCGGAAGCGGCGGTGTGCATGGAAGCGACGGGGATCTATCACGAGGCACTGGCCATCTTCCTGGTACAGCAAGGCAAGACGGTCTACGTGGCCAATCCGGCGCAAGTAAAGTACTTCGGCAAGAGCCAGCTGACGCGAACCAAGACCGACCGCACAGACGCCAAGCTCATTGCGCAGTTCGCCACCAGTCAGCAGGCCGGCACCCATCCGATGGCGCCGTGGATGCCGCCGACAGCGGCCCAGCGCACCTTGCGCGCGCTGGTCGAACGGCTGGACGATCTCAAGGGCATGGAGCGGATGGAAGCGAACCGACTCGACGTCGCCAATGACGCCGTACGCGACTCGGTGGAAGCGTCGCTCAAGGAACTGCGCAAGCAGATCAAGGCGCTGGAGCAGCGCATCAACAATCACATCGACAAGGATCCCCAGCTGCGCTACGACGCGGCGTTGATGACGTCCATCCCCGGCATCGCCAAGACCACGTCGGCCTCCCTGCTCGCCGCACTGGGCGACCTGCGACGCTTCGACGCGCCGGGCAAGCTGGTCGCCTTCGCCGGCCTCAACCCGGCACGGCGCGAGTCGGGCACGCTCAAGGGACAGGTCCGGATCTCCAAAACCGGTGCCCCCGGCTTGCGCGCCAAACTCTACTTTCCCGCCATCTGCGCCAAGAACCACAACCCCGTGGTTCGTGCCTTCTGCGAACGGTTGCTCGCACGCGGGAAGCTCCCCATCGTGACCGTGTGTGCCGCCATGCGGAAGCTCCTGCACCTAGTCTGGGGCGTCATCCATACCAACTCGCTGTTTGATCCTGACTACCCCAGACACCGCCTCGTTGCCTCTGCGCACGCATCACCTGGATGCTCGCTTGCATAACGCGGAACGAGACGGTATCTACAGAGATATGGACGTGCGCGGAGAACCTGCCGCTGTGGCAAACGCTGCATTCCACCGCCGCCATGCAGCCGCCGATCGCCGCACCCGCCGAGTACGCCGCGCAGGCGTGGTCGCGCGGGGACGCCGTGCTGGAACTGGTGCGCCATCGCCTCGGCGGACTCGGCCCAGTCACCGCGAATACCCTGGCCACCTCATTGGCCATCGATAGGGGCGAGGTCGAACAGGCTCTGCTGCGCCTGCAGTCCGAAGGCTACGTGATGCAGGGTCGCTTCAGCACCGATGCCGTCGACACCGAATGGTGCGAACGCCACCTGCTGGCGCGCATCCATCGCTACACCATCGGCCGGCTGCGCCGCGAGATCGAGCCGGTGAGCCGGCGCGCGCTGATGCGCTTCCTGTTCGACTGGCAACATGTGTCGGCGGCCACCCGACTGAGCGGACCGGACGCACTGGCCGCCACGCTGGCGCAGCTGGAAGGCTACGAGGCGGCAGCCGGTGCGTGGGAGAGCGAGCTGCTGCCGGCGCGCATCGCGGACTATGCGATCCATTGGCTGGACGAGCTGTGCCGCGCCGGCCGCATCGGCTGGGTGCGCCTGCGCACCGCCAGCGGCGGTGGCGGCGGCCCGGTGCGCAGCACGCCGATCGGGCTTTTGCCGCGGCGTGGAATGGCCGTCTGGACGTCCGTGGCCGCGGGCGACCCGCAGGAAATCCTGCTGTCGTCGCGCGCCCAGGCCGTCGCCGATGTGTTGCGCGAACACGGCGCGCTGTTCTTCGACGAACTGCTTGCCGACACCCGCCTGCTGCGCACCGAGCTCGAGGACGCGCTGGGCGAACTGGTCGCCGCCGGCCGGATCAGCGCCGACAGCTTCGCCGGCCTGCGCGCCCTGCTGCTTCCAGCGGCGAAGCGCGAAGGCGGGCGGCATCGCCGGCTGCGTCGGCACCAGCTCAGCGGCATCGAGGATGCGGGACGCTGGGCGCTGGCGCGCGGCACGACGACGGGCAAGGCCGAACCCGAGGCGATCGAACACATCGCCCGCAGCCTGCTGCGCCGCTACGGCGTAGTGTTCTGGAAGTTGCTGGAACGCGAGGCGCCGTGGCTGCCGTCGTGGCGTGAGTTGCTGCGCGTTTACCACCGGCTGGAGGCGCGCGGCGAAATCCGCGGCGGCCGTTTCGTCGAAGGCCTGGTCGGCGAGCAGTTCGCCCTGCCCGAGGCGATCGCGCCGCTGCGCGCGGTGCGCTCGCGCGCGGACGACGGCGAACTGGTCTGCCTCAGCGGCTGCGATCCGCTGAACCTGGTCGGCACCGTGCTGGCCGGCGACAAGGTGCCGGCACTGGCCGGCGCGCGCGTGCTATACCGCGACGGCATGCCGATCGCCGCGCTCGTCGCCGGCAAGCCGACGCCGTTGATCGAGCTCTCCCTCGCCGACACCCAGCTGGCGAAGCACGCGCTGCTGCGCCACCCGCCCTCGCTGCCGGAAAGCTCGGCCATCGCCCGCTGACACGGGTTGCCTGCCGGTCCTGCTGTTGTTTCCGCTGGGATTCGGCGTCGGCTACCTGTTCGCCGGCAACAACGGCGCCTTGTGGGACGCCGGTGCCGGCCTGCTGCTGGGCTTGCTGTCGATGGCCCTGTTCGTCAAGGCGCTACGCGGACGTCGCTAGAGCTTGAGATGGATACGTCGCCGATCCATCGCCCACACGATCAGCCACCACAACGCCACGAACACCACCGCGAAGGCCAGCGACGGCACGTACGGGCCGAAGCGCGGCGTCATCCAGCGGGCGAACAGGTGCTGGTAGAGCGGCTCCTGCCAGCCCAGCGCGGGCAGCGCGATCTGCATCAGTTCGGAACCGGCATAGGCGGCGATCGCGTTGACGCCGAAGCGCCGTCCCCATGCCGGCCAGCCGCGCCGGTCGATCAGCATGTGGAACGTCAGCAGCGCCAGCGTGGCCCAGCCGGTGGTCCACAGCACGAACGAGGGCGTCCACAGGTTCTTGTTGAACGGCAGCCACGGCGACCACAGCGCGCCGAGCAGCAGCGACAACATGCCGGCGAACAGCAGGCGTCCGTTCTTTTCCTCGCGCAGCCAGCATCCAGCGCGCAAGCCAAGCAGGGTGCCGGCCAGCGAGGGGAGTGTGCTGAGCAGGCCTTCCGGATCGTGGCCGCGGCCGGTCGCCGGATCGATCAGGTAGACGAAGCGGCCGAACACCGCACTGTCGACGCGACTGACGATGTTCGTCCACGGCTCCAGCGATCCACTGAGCAGGAGCAAACCCCGGTAACCGAGCAGCAGCGCCGCGATCGCCCACCACTGCGTGCGCGGTTTCGTATAGATCGCGAACAGCGCCACGCCGACGAAGCACAGCGCGATCCGCTGCAGCACGCCGGGGAATCGCAGATGTGCCTGCGGCAGCCACCACGCCGCCAGCAGACTGATCGCCACGCCGAGCGCGAGGATGCGCAGCGCGCGCCACATCGCGGCGCGGCTCAGCGCGGACGGCGAAGCGCCCTGCTCCAGCCGCGGCAGGATCGCCAGCGCCACCGACACGCCGACCACGAACAGGAAGAACGGAAACACCAGGTCGGTCGGCGTGCAGCCGTTCCACGCCGCGTGCTCCAGCGGCCAGTAGACATGCTCCCAGTCGCCCGGGTCGTTGACCAGCAGCATCGCTGCCACGGTGCAGCCGCGCAGGGCGTCGAGCGAGGCGAGACGCTTCATGCAGAACGAAAGCTCAAAAACGCCGAAATACCTCCCCCTGCAAGGGGACAAATCGGCAGGACTGCCGATTTGCACGGCGCCAGCCGCCCGCAGGGTGAGGGCCATGGATGGCCCGAATGCAGGCAGGGAGGGGGTAGCGCAGGGTCGCCGAGAAGATCAAGAGCGAACCCCACCCCAGCCCTCCCCTGCGCAGCAGGGGAGGGCTGGGGTGGGGTTCGCAGGACGGGACTCATGGCGTCAACGCCACGTGGCCCAACGCGTACAACGGTCCGTCGATTGGCGCGATGTAGATCAGACACAGCGCGTGCTCGCCCTGCTGTATCGGCAGTTTTGCGGTCAATATGAAGTTGCGGGCGCTGTGCGCCGGATCGGGCAGCGGCATGCTGGCCAGCACCGGCCCGTCGCATCGGTCGGCATGCACTATCAGTTCGCCGAACGGGGGAGCGTGCGGACGCGACACCACCAGCTTCTGCTCGTGCGCCAACGCGAAGTTGCGCGGCAGGCGCGCCGCCTCGACATGGATCGCGGCGACGCCATCCAGCAGCGTGGCGGGAAACACCTGGCAGGCATCGAACACGTTCACCGCGTACACCGGCTGCACGCTCTCCGCGTCGGGCATGGGTTGCAGGCGCAGGCGGAAGTTACTGGCGGGGCAGTTCGGCAAGGTGTTGCCGGGAAAGCTCAGCAGGGCCGCGCGATCCAGCACGCGTTCGCGCGGCGCGGCGAGCCGGCTGCCGTCGGCGGCGTAACTGGCGGCGCGCACCGTGCTCGGCAGGCCCACGTTGAACGGCGCGTCGTAGCGCGGCGAGGCGAGCGTGGGCGTGCTGCCGTCCAGCGTGTAGCGGATGCGGCCAAAGTCCGCCTGATTCGACAGCGTCACCGTGGCCTTGCCGGTGGCCAACGCCACGTTGCGATCCACGCCGATGTCCACCGCGAAGGCGCTGTCGGCGTAGGCGATATGCTGCGCGCGGTAGCGCGCGAACTGCGCCGGCAACCTGGCGAGAAAGCCCGGCCAGCCGTTGGCCACGGGCGGCGACCACGCCACTTCGCTGAGCGCATCCAGCCGCGGGAACACGGCGTGCTCCACGTGGGCGAACGCGGGCATGTGCTCGGTCCACACGTTGGCCTGCACGCCCAGCACGTGCCGTGCCTGTGCCGCGCCCAGTACCGCGGGCACGGTCGGGAAGGCGTACACGCTCTGCAGCGATTCCACGCCGAGGCGACCGGCGTACTCGTCGGCGAGCTCGCCCTGCACGTGGTCGAAATACAGCTGCGGTGCAGGCGCCATCACCACGTCGTGGCCCATCATCGCCGCCTTGATCGCGCCGTCGGTGCCGCGCCAGGACATCACGGTGGCGTCGGCCGGTACGTTGTCGCCGTCGAGGATCTCGTCCCAGCCGATCAGCTTGCGGCCATGCTGGTCGAGGTACTGGCCGACGCGGTCGATGAACCAGCCCTGCAGCGCGTCCTCGCCGGTAATGCCCAGCGCATGCATCTTCGCCTGCACCGCCGGCGAGGCCCGCCACTGGTCCTTGATCGCCTCGTCGCCGCCGACGTGGATGTAGGTCGAGGGGAACAACGCCATCACTTCGTCGAGCACGTTGCCGATGAATTCGAAGGTGGCGTCGTCGACGTTGTAGAGATACGGGTTGACGCCCCAGTCGGTCGACACCGGCGGCCGCTGGCCGGTGACGCCGAACTGCGGATAGGCGGCGACCGCCGCCTGCGCGTGGCCGGGCATGTCGATCTCCGGCACCACGGTGATGTGGCGCGCGGCGGCGTACGCGACCACTTCGCGTAGCTGCGCCTGCGTGTAGAAACCACCGTAGCGCCGCGGCTCGCCGTCGTGCCCGGCATCCGGCGGCGTGCGCCATGCGCCAATCTTCGTGAGCTTGGGATAGCGCTTGATCTCGATGCGCCAGCCCTGGTCGTCGGTGAGGTGCCAGTGGAAGGTGTTGAGCTTGTGCTGGGCCATCTGGTCGAGCAGGCGCTCGATTTCTTCCACCGTCTGGAAGTGCCGCACGGAATCCAGCATCAGGCCGCGCCAGGCGAAACGCGGCTGGTCGCGAATGGCCAGCGCCGGCACATCGACCGCGCCTTGCTTCGCATCGGGCGTGAGCAGTTGCCACAGGGTCACCGCGCCGTAGAACAGGCCGGCGTCGTCGCGCGCGCTGACCCGGATGCCTTGCGGTGTGACATCCAGTGCATAGCCTTCGCGGTTCGCCACCGGCGCGGCGGAATCGCGTTGCAGCACGATCGCGCCGGCGGTGGCCGGGCCGTGCTTCAGCGGCAAGTGCAGGCCGCGGGTACGCGCGACCAGGTCGGCCAGCCACGCGCCGGTGCGCCGGGTCGAGGCGGCCTCGTCGGCGAGCACGATCGGCGTATGCGCGTCGACGGTGAAACTGCCAGCAGCGACGCGCAGTTGCGCCGGCAGCGGCAGCAGGGCGGGAGCCGGCGGCTCGGCGGCCCGGGCGAAGCCGGCGAGGCCCAGTATCAGGGTCGCGCAGCCGAGCAGGATCAGACGGCGGGTCATCGGTAGTCTCCGTCGCAGCAGGTGTATCACGCTAGCAAAAAAACGGGCCCGGCAAGATGGGACCGGGCCCGGTTGGGGAGGATGCGGAGCCGTCCGTGGCCCGCCTCGCGGTGGAACCGGCTCAGCGCTTGTGAAGAAAACCACTTCCTGTGGTTTTCTTCAGTCGCGAGTCCGGTACACGCCCGGACTCGCTCACATGAAACAGTCACTGGCGTGACTGTTTTATGCCCGGCCCTCGGGCAACCGCTCCTGCGTTGCCTCCACTCGGGCATCGGGCAACCGCTCCCTGCGTTGCCTCAACTCGGGCATCCATGCCCTCGCCATGCCCTCGCCGTGGCCGGCCTGAGAGGTTGAAAAAATCACAACCTCTCAGAGCTTGAAACGCAGGTTCAGGTAGTACTGCCGGCCGTTGTCGTAGAACGCGTACGGCTGCTTTCCGTAGGTGGCGTTCCGCGTGTAGTACTTCAGCTTCGGCTCGTTGAGGTTCATCGCGTCGAGCGACAGCGAGATATGGTCGTTGAGCTGGTAGCCCAGCGACACCGCGAGGTTGCCGATGCCCTGCTGGAAGTAGGTGTCGGTACGGCTCACGCCGGCATAGAACGCCGAACGGTAGGTGTAGCTGACGCGGGCGTTGAACTGCTTGTTCTCGAAGTAGCCCGACACGTTGTAGGTGTTCCTCGAGGCGCCCTGCAGCGGCTTGTCGCCGGTGGCGTGTGCGTCGGCGTAGGTGTAGTTGGCCTGCACGCCGAAGTTGTCGCCGATCGGCTGGATGTAGTTCAGCTCCACGCCGCGGACCTGGCCGTTGACGTTGGTCGGCACGCTGATCAGGTAGTTCGAGAACACGTCGTGGCCGGCGGCCTGGCTGGCCGGCATGTCCTTGAAGCTGCGCGTCTGGTTGCCGAAGCTGACGTAGTCCTTCAGGTTCATCGCGTACACGCCGCCCGACAGCAGGCCGCGCGGCGCGAAGTACCATTCCACCGCGGCATCGAAGTTGCTCGACACCAGCGGCCTGAGCTGCGGATTGCCGCCGCTGCCGGTGTGGGTGAGGTCGTCGGCCGACACCGAGCCGGCCAGCGCCGAGTAGTCCGGACGGGTCATCGTCTGCGACGCGGCGAAGCGCAGCAGCAGGTCGTCGCGCACGGCGAGCTTGAGGTTGGCGCTGGGCAGGAACTTGTCGTAGCTGTGCCGGTAGGTGTTCCAGTAGTAGTCGCCGAACGCCGAGCCGGTGATCGGGCCGGTGACCATGCTGGCCGCGGCGTCGGGCGCAGTGCTGCTGTAGCCGATGTCCTCCTTGGTCTTCACGTAGCGCACGCCGATGTTGCCGCTGGCGATGCCGGACTCGAAGTTCAGCTGCAGGTAGGCGGCCGAATCCTTCTCTTTGACCTTGTAGATGTCGTTGAAGTAGAAGCGCCCGACCGGGTCGCGGTTGGCGAACTTGCCGTCGATCTGCGCCAGCTGGGCCGGCGTCCAGAACCAGATCGGGCCGGGGAAGCTGCCGCTGAGCGAGCTGTTGAAGCCGCCCGGATAGCGGCTGTAGGTGGCGGTCGGGTAAGCGGCCGGGTTCTGCCAGTCGGAGGACCAGTTCGGCCCCTGCGCGATCTCGAACGGATTCTGCCGCGTGTGCTTGGCGTAACGGGCGCCGAACTGCAGCGAGGTGAACGCGTCGTTGTCGAAGCTGAGCTCGCCGTCGAACTGCGCCCAGTCCTCCTTGTCCTTCACCTTGATGCGCTGGCCGCCGAAGATCCAGCCGGCCGAAGGCAGGATGCCCGACGGCGAGCTGTTGTCGCCGCCCAGCGTCCAGTTGATCGGCTTGCCGAGGCCGCGCATGTCCCAGCTGGCGCCGGCGCCGCCGGCGGTGCCCAGCTCGATTACGTCCTGGGTCGGGCTGGAGCCGGTGCCGCGGGTGGTGCCGAGTTGGCCCTTGAGGTTGAGGTGGTCGGTGACGCCCCAGTTCGCATCGAGGGTGAGGTACTTCGATTCCGACGACGCGCCGGGGCGGGAGATCTGGTCGTACACGCCGTACGCGCCGGTGCCGCCGGCGATCGAGCCGCTGGTGACCACGTTGTTGTTGGTCGAATTGGCGGTCAGCACGCCGCCGTTGGCCAGCGCACTGCTGGCCCACATCATGTAGTTGCGGTTGTAGTTGTCGGCCTTGAGCTTGGAGTAGAAGCCGCTGAGGTCGAGCGTGAGGTTGTCGGTCGGCCTGACCTGGAAGTCGATCACGCCGCCCTTGCGCTCGCGCTCCTGGGTGAACAGCACCGCGCCGATCTCGTTGGGGTAATACACCGTTTTGCCGCCGACCGTGGTGGGCACGTAGCCGCCCACCACTTCCTGGCCGTTGCGCTGCAGGCTGCGCTTCTCGTAGAAGCCCTGCACCAGCACGCCGACGGTGTTGGCGTCGTTCTTCCAGTTGAACAGGCCGCTGAACTGCGGCTTGGTGTCGCCGGGCAGGTCCGAGTACACGCCGCCGATCGAGGCCTCGGCGGTGATCGGCTTGGCGAACTCCAGCGGCTTGCGCGTGATGATGTCGACCGAGCCGGCGCTGCCGCCCTCGACGATGCTGGCCTCGGAGGTCTTGTGCACCACCACCTGGCTGACGATCTCCGACGGCAGCAGGGTGTAGCTCACGCTGCGGCCCACGGTCTGCACCTGGCTCAGCACGAACCAGTCACCGGTGCCCACACTGTGGCCGTTGACCAGGGTCTGGGTAAGGCTGGGTGCGGTACCGCGCAGGCTGACGCGATCGCTTTCGTCGAAGCCGCCCTCGCTGGCGCTGGACGAGCTGATGTTGACGCCGGGCAGCCGTTGCAGCGTGTCGGCCACGTTCTTGGCCGGCAGCTTGCCGATGTCCTCGGCGGTGACCACCTCGACGTGCGAGGCGGCGTCCTTCTTCAGAGCCAGCGACTCGGCCTCGCTGTTGCGGATGCCGACCACGGTGACGGTGGCAAGCTCCTTCGCCTTGGCCTTGTCGGCGCGGCTCTGTGCGGTGGTGGCGCTGCTCTGCGCGGCATCCTGCGCGTACAACGCGCCGGATACGCACAGGCTGGCGATGATGCTCGCGGCTAGCAATGTCTTGCGGTAGTTCATGATCTCCTCCCCTCAGAGGCTGGCTCGAATCAAGACCGGCATGACGACGGTCGCGGACGTTGTGTGGTGGTTTGGCTTGGCGCCGTGTCGCCGGACGGTGCCCCTCTCATGCTCCCGGGCGTTCATCCAGAAACCAGCTTGCGGCGCCGATGACACCAAGCTGGCCGTGCTCGATCAGTCGTACTGGAACCTGTTGCAGGTAGGCGCGCATCACGCCCTTGTTGAAGTAGCGTTCGGCGAAGCGGCTGGCGCGCAGGAACGGCAGGATCTGCGGCAGGATGCCGCCGGCCAGGTAGACCCCGCCGCGGGCGCCGTACAGCAGCACCAGGTCGCCGACGAAGCTGCCGAGCAGGCCGCAGAACACTTCCAGCGCCTCCATCGCGGCGGCATCGCTGCCCGCCAATGCGGCGCCGGTGACCTCGGCCGGGGTCAGCAGGCGCGCTGGGCTGCCGCGCAGTTCGCACAGCGCGCCGTAGAGCTTCAGCAGGCCCGGGCCGGACAGCGCATCCTCGAACGACACGTGCGCATGCTCGCGGCGGAACAGGCGCAGGATCTCGATCTCGCGCTCGTTGCCCGGCGCCAGCGAGACCTGGCCGGCCTCGGTGGCCAGCACCTGCGCGCGCGGGTGGCCCGGCAGCAGCACCGCCGAACCCAGCCCGGTGCCCGGCCCCATCACCAACGCCGGCCCGCTGGCCGCCGGTTGCGCGGCCTCGATGATCGGCCGCGTCTCGTCGGCGGCGATGAACTGGGTGGCGTAGGCGACCGCCTCGAAATCATTGATCACCGCTAGTTGACGGATGCCGAGGCCGTCGCGGATCTCGCGGATCGACACCGGCCACGGCAGGTTGCCGTTGACGATCGCGTCGTCCAGCACGTAGCCGGCGCAGGCCACCGCGCAGTGACGCAGCCCACCGCGCAGCGCCGCGTACGGCGTGCTGGCCAGCTGGTCGACGAAGTCCTGCAGCATCGCGGCCAGGCCGGGCCAGTCGGCGCAGCTGTAGCGGTGGTAGTGCAGCACGCTGACCGGGTGGGGACCGGCCGTGTTGCCGACGACCAGGCCGATGCGCGCATGCGTGCCGCCGACGTCGGCGGCCAGGAACGGCGGCTGCCGATCCGGCCCGGCGCCAGGCCCGCCCGACGCCGACGCGTCGGCAACCGCCGCTGCATGACGCTGGTTCGCGACTTCCCCCACTGCCCTCTCCCGTAGCTGGCGATGGCCCGACCCGGACACGTTGACGCGAACCGGTACGGCCTGATTCGGGCGGAGTCTGCTGTCAGAATGACAACGTTGTCAACCGGACTGGCGACAAATTTTTGAACGCACGATGCGGCGACGCAATATAACTGTCACGACACTCTTGATCCATCCGTGATGAAGCCATGTAAATGGCTTCGTATGGCGCGGAAGCGCATGAAAGTGCGACAGCAAGGTAGCTTGCTGCAGCGCCGCGACGACGACTCCACATGACCGTCCGGACGGCACAGGCACGAGCACCTGCCTGCAGCCATACCGGATGGATTTATTGACAACGTTGCACTTTTCGGCAATTAAAGGGACATTCCTGCCTGCCCCGGTCAGCCGACCGGGCGGCACGGCGACTCCGGGGAGAACCATCCATGGCAACCACGCTGGCGGCAGCGCCGTCCGAACGCACCCATCTCGGCCCGATGCTGGTGATCGGCCTGCTGTTCTTCATCTTCGGCTTCGTCACCTGGCTCAACGGGCCACTGATCACTTTCGTCAAGCTGGCGTTCGATCTCGACGACGTGAACGCGTTCCTGGTGCCGATGGCGTTCTACCTGTCGTATTTCTTCCTGGCGCTGCCGTCGTCCGCGGTGCTGCGCCGCACCGGCATGAAGAAGGGCATGGCGCTCGGCCTGTTCGTGATGGCGCTCGGCGCGGTGCTGTTCGGCCAGTTCGCCACCATGCGCCTGTACCCGGGCGCGCTGACCGGGTTGTTCGTGATCGGCGCCGGGCTGTCGCTGCTGCAGACCGCGTCCAATCCCTACATCAGCATCCTGGGGCCGATCGACAGCGCGGCGCAGCGCATCGCCTTCATGGGCATCTGCAACAAGCTGGCCGGCGCGATCGCCCCGTTCGTGTTCGGCGCGCTGGTGCTCAGCGGCATCGGCACCTTCGGCCAGCAGGTCGAGTCGGCGCCGACGCCGCAGGCGCGCGAGGCCCTGCTCAACGCGTTCGCCGGCAAGGTGCACCTGCCGTACATGGTGATGGCGGGCCTGCTGGTGGTGCTGGCGATCTGGATCGCGCGCTCCTCGCTGCCGGAGATCAGGCCCGCTGGCGCCAACAGCGAGCAGGCGATCGGCCACCGCAGCGGCAGCATCTTCAGCTTCCCGCACCTGTGGCTGGGCGTGCTGTGCCTGTTCCTCTACGTGGGCGTGGAAGTGATGGCCGGCGACGCGATCGGCACCTACGGCCAGGGTTTCGGCCTGCCGCCGGACGCCACCAAGCACTTCACCTCGTACACGCTGCTCGCCATGCTGGCCGGCTACCTGGCCGGGCTGGCGCTGATCCCGCGCTTCATCACGCAGCAGCGCTACCTGGCGCTATCGGCCGTGCTGGGCGTCGTCCTTGCGATCGGCGCCTGGCTGACCCACGGCTACGTGTCGGTGGCGTTCGTGGCGGCGCTGGGTTTTGCCAACGCGATGATGTGGCCGGCGATCTTCCCGCTGGCGATCAATGGGCTAGGCCGCCACACCGAGGCCGGCTCGGCGCTGCTGATCATGGGCATCGCCGGCGGCGCGGTGGTGCCGCAGCTGTTCGTGCACCTGAAGCAGCACGTCGACTTCCAGCTCGCCTTCACCGCGCTGGTGGTGCCGTGCTACCTGTACATCCTGTATTACGGGCTGGCCGGCCACCGGGTCGGCCAGCAGCGGACAGCGTGAGACAGGAGTTCGCTACCGCCCGGCCATAAGCTAGGATGCTCACGCCGCCGCGCCGACGCGTGCGGCGCCACCGGCACCATGGCGCGACCGGCGACCAGTCCTTTCGATCCACGAGGTTCAGCGGGTGCGCAGCGCCACCATCAAGGATGTCGCGGAACGTGCGGGCGTCTCGCTAAAGACGGTCTCGCGGGTGATCAACAACGAGCCGTCGGTGCACCCCCGCACGCGGGCGAAGGTGCAGCGCGAGATCGACGCGCTCGGCTACCGGCCCGACCCCTCCGCGCGCAGCCTGCGCAGCACCCGCGCCTACGCAATCGGGCTGGTCTACGACAACCCGAACGCGCACTACGTGATCAACCTGCAGCACGGTGTGCTGGCCGCCTGCCGCGCCAGCGGCTACGGCCTGCAGATCCACCCCTGCGACTCTTCCTCGCCAAAGCTGGCCGACGAGCTGCGCGAACTGGCGCAGCGTTCGCGCCTGGCCGGGCTGGTGCTGGCGCCGCCGATGTCCGAGCAGCCGGCGCTGATCGAGGCGCTGAGCCAGGCGCAGGTCCCGTTCATCCGCATCATCTCGGCGCGCAAGGACCCGCAGGACGGCCACCCGTGCGTCTACGTCGACGACCGCGACGCGGCCTACGCGATCACTGAACACCTGATCCAGCTCGGCCACCAGCGCATCGGCTTCCTGTGGGGCGGCCGCGAACACCACTCCAGCCTGGAACGCTACCAGGGCTACGAAGACGCGCTGAAGGACTACGGCATCGCGCTCGACCGCAAGCTGATCGTGCCCGGCGACTATACCTTCGACGACGGCTTCCGCGGCGCGCGCAAGCTGCTGGCGCTGAAGGAGCGGCCCAGCGCGATCTTCGGCTCCAACGACGAGATCGCGGCCGGCGTGCTGGCGGCGGCGCACTCGGACGGCATCAACGTGCCGTACGAACTCTCCATCGCCGGCTTCGAGGACAGCCCGTTCTCCAAGCAGTCGTGGCCCGCGCTGACCACCGCCCGCCAGGCCACTGAGGACATCGCGCGGCACGCCGCGCAGCGGCTGATCGGCGACCTGCAGCGCGCGGCCAACGGCGAGCCACCGGTCAGCCGCAACGAAGGCTTCAGCCCGGAATTGGTGGTGCGCGGCTCCACCGCGCCGCGGCACACGGTGCCGTCTCGGCGCTGAGCGCATTGCGCCGTACATTCGATTCGTAGGAGATTCTATGTTGTTGGTCAAGCCATCTGATGCGCCTTGGCGCGGTAGTTGGACTGGTTTTTGAGCAGCGCGAAGGCGATACGTGCGAGTTTGCGTCCGAGCGCGACCAGCGCCTGGATGCGGGTCAAGCCACGTGCCATGGCACGCTCGTAGAAGGGTTTCCAGGTGGACGATCGACAAGCGGTCATGGCGGCCATGTAAAGCAACCGGCGCAGTTCCGGGTCCCCTTTCTTGGTCAGCTTGCGTCGTCCGCTGAAGGTGCCTGACTCGCGGACACGGACGTCCATGCCGATGAAGGCGATGTAGGCATCGGCGCTCTTGAAGGCGCCGCGGTGGAAGATCAGGGTCAGGGCGGCGGCGGTGACGGGGCCGATCCCCTCGATCCCCTCACAGCGTCGTGCGTCGGCGTTCCAGCCTTGATGCAGCAGTGCCTTCTGCACGCGTTGGTCGATGAGGTGCTGCAGGTGGGCCATCTTGGCCAGCATGGCGCGCGTGGAGGTCTTTAGCTCCGGCAGGCATTGCAGGCTCTGACGCAAGGTCGTTTGTGCCTGAACCAGCACGGCGCGACGGCGCAGTAGACGCTGGACCGTGGCATAGCCCGCTGGCGGCGGGGTCCACGCCCGCAGATCGCTCTTTTCATGCGTGAGGTAGCGCAATAGCAAGGCGGCGTCCGACGCATCGGTCTTGGCTCGTCCGCCGATGCTTTCGCGGTAGCGCTTCAGCCGCAGGCCATCAATCACGTAGATCGAATGCCCCAACGCGTGAGCCCGCTCGACCAGCAGGACGTGAAAGACGTTGGTCGCTTCCACCGCCAGGCACACGGGGCCGGCCAGCGTCTTGAGGTAGCGGTCGATCGCCTTGCGTTCATTGCTCAACTTCACCACATCCGACGACCAGGACTGGCGAATCACCAGCTCCGCCTTGGCCACATCGGCGCCAATCAATCGAGCTTCAACATGCATTGCCATGAGGGGTTCTCCCGGGTAGCTTTCAGGGCGCTTGCCGGGAACTCACCTGCGCTGGCTTGCCACAAATCGTCGGTCCCAAAGGCCGATAGATTCCTTATTGGCGCTGGTGGTGAGGGGCGAGACGAAGTCTCCTACCGTCTGTGCCTTTGGCCAGATGCGAACCTGGTCCCTCCACCCCGGCAAGCTCTTTCTCGCTTGCCGGGACCAAACATACAAGCGCACCCTGTGCGCGATGCTTTTCGGTCACGTGACGAAGAACATCGCGCACAGGGTGCGCTCCTTAGGTCTTGATGTCCGACCTGTCAGGGTCGAGCATTCCCGACTGATCATCGGGGGAACCGGGTGATGCCGATGCGCTCCTTTGGCTTCGAGCCCGTGACGTAGATGCACACCCCGGTTCCGATTTCGCTCATCCAGAAGTTTGAACGGTACCCTCGGCCCGCCACTGGCGTGAGCCTGCACACCTAAGGATCAGCCGGATGAGCATGGTGATCGGAACAAACCATGCGAGGTAAGGCGATGACAAACGTTGTGGGAGTGGATGTGGCCAAGGCCACGTTTGATGTGGCCGTTGGTCTGGCCAAGCCGGGCAAATTCCAGACACGCGCCAAGGTGGCCAATCGTGAAGAAGGCTTCCAGGAGTTGATGACCTGGTTGGACAAGCACGCGCCGGAAGCGGCGGTGTGCATGGAAGCGACGGGGATCTATCACGAGGCACTGGCCATCTTCCTGGTACAGCAAGGCAAGACGGTCTACGTGGCCAATCCGGCGCAAGTAAAGTACTTCGGCAAGAGCCAGCTGACGCGAACCAAGACCGACCGCACAGACGCCAAGCTCATTGCGCAGTTCGCCACCAGTCAGCAGGCCGGCACCCATCCGATGGCGCCGTGGATGCCGCCGACAGCGGCCCAGCGCACCTTGCGCGCGCTGGTCGAACGGCTGGACGATCTCAAGGGCATGGAGCGGATGGAAGCGAACCGACTCGACGTCGCCAATGACGCCGTACGCGACTCGGTGGAAGCGTCGCTCAAGGAACTGCGCAAGCAGATCAAGGCGCTGGAGCAGCGCATCAACAATCACATCGACAAGGATCCCCAGCTGCGCTACGACGCGGCGTTGATGACGTCCATCCCCGGCATCGCCAAGACCACGTCGGCCTCCCTGCTCGCCGCACTGGGCGACCTGCGACGCTTCGACGCGCCGGGCAAGCTGGTCGCCTTCGCCGGCCTCAACCCGGCACGGCGCGAGTCGGGCACGCTCAAGGGACAGGTCCGGATCTCCAAAACCGGTGCCCCCGGCTTGCGCGCCAAACTCTACTTTCCCGCCATCTGCGCCAAGAACCACAACCCCGTGGTTCGTGCCTTCTGCGAACGGTTGCTCGCACGCGGGAAGCTCCCCATCGTGACCGTGTGTGCCGCCATGCGGAAGCTCCTGCACCTAGTCTGGGGCGTCATCCATACCAACTCGCTGTTTGATCCTGACTACCCCAGACACCGCCTCGTTGCCTCTGCGCACGCATCACCTGGATGCTCGCTTGCATAACGCGGAACGAGACGGTATCTACCCACTGGCTGCGCGACATGCGCCGGTGGGGACGGAGCGGTGCGGCTTACTTGACGTTGTCGGTCTGCCCGATGAAGCGCGCGACGTTGTCGTGCAGCAGCTTCAGCGACGACTCGTGCGCGTACACCATGTGCCCGGACGGGTACCACGCATAGCTGATGTTGCGCTCCAGGCTGGCCGGGATCGGCAGGTGGCGCATCTCGTAGTCGGCGGCGAAGTACGGCGTGGCCAGGTCGTAGTAGCCGCCGTGCAGGGAGACCTTGAGGTTGGGGTTGGTCTTCATCGCCATCGCCAGGTCCGGCATCACGTTGGTCGACGACTGCAGCGCCTCGCCATGCACGCCGGGCGCCTTGTGCGAGAAATCCCAATGCTTGATGTCGGCGAACAGCCGGTACTGCCGGCCCTGGCCGAACTTCAGCTCGCGCCGCACATAGTCGTTGAACGCGGCCACGTAGGCCGAGCTGATCGCCGAGGACTGCGGGTCGTACTCGGAATCCTTGCTCAGCGGATCGATCGACGGCCCGGCGAAGCGGCTGTCCAGCCGCCCGGTGGTGACGTCGCCGTCGGCCTGCAGCTCGTGCTCGAACATGCCGCCGGTCACGCGCAGGTTCGCCTTCAGCAGGTAGGGCACCGGCAGGCCGGTGTACGCGTGCAGCTTCTGCGCCACCGCCTGCCTGCGCGCGTCGTCCAGGCGCGAGCCGGCCATCAGCGCCTGCGCGTAATCGCCCAGCGCGTACTGCTCCACCTCGCGCAGGAACGGTTCCAGCGCGGCCGGCTGCTGCGGCAGCTTGTGGTGGTAGAACGCAGTGGCGGCGAAGGTCGGCAGCGCCAGCTCGTACGGCAGGTCGATGCCGGGATTGAACTCCGGCCCGTCGATGCTGGTGTCGAAACTGAGGATCTGCGACAGCAGGATCACCCCGTTGAGGTCGACGCTGTCCTCGTTCTCCAGGATGTTCGCCAGCACCGCCGAGCGGGTGGTGCCGTAGCTTTCGCCGAACAGGTACTTCGGCGAATTCCAGCGGTCGTACTTCGACAGGAAACGGGTGACGAACTGGGCGAACGCATGGCCGTCGCCGTCCACGCCGTAGATCGCCTTCTGGCGATCCTTCATCTGCTCCTCGCGCTTGGACTTGTCCGGGTCAGCGGCGATCAACCGGCTGAAGCCGGCGCCCGGTGCGTCGATGAACACCAGGTCGGAGGCATCGAGCAGGCTGTAGTCGTTGTTGACCAGCCCGTACGGCGCCGCCGGCGTATGGCTGTCGTCACTGGTGACCACCCGCTTGGGCCCGAATGCGCCCATGTGCAGCCACACCGTGGCCGAACCGGGGCCGCCGTTGTAGATGAAGGTGACCGGCCGCTTCGTCGCGCTCGCCCCCTTCTTGAAGTAGGCGACGTAGAACATGCTGACCTGCGGCTCGTCCTCCTTGTCGCCCTTGCCATGCAGCACCAGCGTGCCGGCCACCGCCTTGTAGTCGATGCGATGCCCCTCGACCGATACCGAACCCTCGCTGGCCGACGACTGCGGCTCGACCAGCGTCGCGTCGGACTGCTCCGGTTTGGACTTGTCGTCCTTCTTGTCCGGGGCGGCGATCGCGACCGCGCTCAGCAGCAGTGCACACGACAACGCGACGAGAGGAAGTTTGCGCATGGCCCGGAATTCCCGCTGGCTGGGGCGCCGTCGCCCCGAAGCGTCGCAGCATAGACAGCGCGGCAGCGCGATTTCATAGCCCAGAAGTCACTGCTCAGCCGTACGCGATCACCCCGATCGCCAACAGCGCCAGCGCCACGCCGGCGAGATTGAGCCGGCTCAGGCGCTCGCGGAACAGCAGCAGGCCGACCAGCGCGCCCAATGCGACCACGCCGAGGTTCATGCTGGCGAACACCAGCGCCGGGTGCTCGGGCAGCGCGCGGTGGCCGCGCAGGTAGAACAGGATGTTGCCGAAGTTGGCCAGGCCGAGCAGCAGGCCGGCCAGCGCGTTGCGCGCGGTGAAGCGAGTCTGCCCGCGCGCGCGGCGCCACAGCTGCAATGCGAAGGCGACCAGCAGGGCCAGCGCGAACATCGCCTGCAGCGACGCGCCCAGCGGTACGCCGGCCTGGGCCACGCGCTTGAACAGGATGTCGATCACGCCGAAGCCGGTGAACACCGCCAGCGGATACAGCCAACCGGCCGTGCCGCGTTCTGCGTTGTCATGCCCACTGCGCCAGACCATGCCCAGCAGGGCGAGCAGGCCCAGCACGACGCCGAGCGCCTTGAACGCGGTGAGCTGTTCGCCGAACAGCGCGAACGCGGCCAGCAGCGAGAGCAGCAGCGACAACCGCTGCGCCGCGTCGCTGCGCACGATGCCGGCGTGGCGCACGGATGCGGCCAGCGCCAGGAAGATCGTGGGCAGCAGGATGCCCAGCGCGGCCAGTGCCAGCCATGGCACGCCTGGGCCGCGCAGGCTCACCGGCGTGGGCTGCAACAGCCACGTGGTGAGCGCGCCAGCGACCACGTAGTTCCAGGCAATCGCCTGGCCCACGTCGATGCCGAAACGCCGCGCCAGCTTCAGCAGCACCGACACCAGCACGCTGCACGCCACGCTGAGCAGTACGTAGATCATCCCTCACTCCGGCAGCGACAAACCGCCATTGTGCCGCAGCGCGGCCAGTGCTCAGAACGCATCCAGCGGGATTTTCAGGTACTGCACGCCGTTGTCCTCGGCCGGCGGCAGCCGGCCTGCGCGCATGTTCACCTGCACCGCGGGCAGCAGCAGCGGCGGCACGGCCAGCGTGGCGTCGCGCTCGCGGCGCAGGGCGACGAACTCGGCCTCGCCGATGCCGTCGCGCACGTGGACGTTGCCGGTGCGCTCGGCGGCCACCGTGGTCTGGTGCGAAAACGTCTCACGGCCGGGCGCCTTGTAGTCGTGGCAGAGGAAGATCCGCGTGCTGCCCGGCAGCTCGAAAATGCGCCGGATCGAGCGGTACAGCGTCGCCGCGTCGCCGCCGGGGAAATCGCAACGGGCAGTGCCGTAGTCGGGCATGAACAGGGTGTCGCCGACGAACGCCGCATCACCGATCACGTGCGTCATGCAGGCTGGTGTATGGCCCGGCGTGTGAATCGCGCTGGCCTCGATGCTGCCCACGCGGTAGCGCTCGCCGTCGGCGAACAGGTGGTCGAACTGGCTGCCGTCGCGGGCGAAGCCGGCGCCGGCGTTGAACAGTTCACCGAAGGTCGCCTGCACGGCGCGCACGTGCTCGCCGATGCCGAGCCGGCCGCCCAGCTGCGCCTGCATGTACGCCGCCGCCGACAGGTGGTCGGCGTGCACGTGCGTTTCGATGATCCAGTCGACCGCCAGACCCTGCGCCTGCACGAACGCCACCAGCGCGTCGGCCGACTGGTGGCCGCTGCGCCCGGACGCCGCGTCGTAGTCGAGCACCGCGTCGATCACCGCGGCGCGGCGCGTCGCCGGGTCCGCCACCACGTAGCTGAAGGTGTGGCTGGCGGCGTGGAAGAACGCCGTCACGTCAGGCTGTGGCATGGAAGCTCCCCCGCTGGATGATCGAAGCGCGGCCGCCCGCGGCTCAGGCCCGCGACTTCCGCGAGCGCGATTTTTCCGCAGGCGCGCAATAGATGCCATACAGCGCGTCGATGATCCGTTCGGCCGGCCCGGGCGCGAGCGCGTACCAGATGGTCTGCGACTCGCGCCGCGTGTTTACCAGGCCTTCCTCGCGCAACCTGGCCAGGTGCTGCGAGAGCGCGGACTGGGCCAGGTCGGGCAACTGCTCGTTGATCTGCCCCACCGACATCTCGCGGTCGACCAGCAGGCACAGCACGCGCAGGCGCTGGGCGTTGCCGAGCGCCTTGAGCAGGCGCGACGCATCATCGGCGCAGGCGCGCATGGCGCCCAGATCCGCATGGTTCGGTAACGGCATGGCTGCGCCTCCGGGTCGGTGCTGTCTGCTGGGTGTAGGGCTTGACTTTAGCACAGCTATCTAAATAAGCTATGCCTAATGTAGATTCTTCTATTAGAAATATTGACCCTGGTCAAGCTGTCGCAACGCATAGGCGCCTACCGTGGCAGTCGGCTCCAGCCGAGATGAGCAGTCCCGTTTCCACACACCCCAGAGGAGTGTCGAGCCATGGCAAACATCGTCATCCTTGGAGCAGGCCTGGGCGGCATGTCGGCGGCCTACGAGATCCGCGACACCGTGGGCAGTGGGCACGCGATCACCGTGATCGGCGAAGGGCCGCAGTTCAACTTCACGCCTTCCAACCCCTGGGTGGCGGTGGGCTGGCGCGGGCAGGACGAGATCCGGGTGGACGTCGCCCAGCCGCTGGCCCGGCGCGACATCCGTTTTATCGACGCCGGTGCCAGCAAGGTGCACCCGGCCGACCACCAGATCGAACTGGGCGACGGGCGCAAGCTGGATTACGACTACCTGGTGATCACCACCGGGCCGCGCCTGGCGTTCGAGCGGGTACCGGGCAGCGGGCCGGAAGGCTACACGCAGTCGATCTGCACCGGCCCGCACGCGCACCGGGCCTGGCTGGCCTATCAGGAGTTCCTCAAGCACCCGGGGCCGATCGTGATCAGCGCGGCGCAGGGCGCCAGCTGCTTCGGCCCCGCCTACGAGTTTGCGATGATCGTGGACACCGACCTGCGCCGGCGCAAGCTGCGCGACCGGGTGCCGATGACCTATGTCACCGCCGAACCGTACATCGGCCACATGGGCCTGGGCGGCATCGGCGACTCCAAGGGACTGCTCGAATCGGAACTGCGCCAGCGCCACATCAAGTGGATCACCAACGCGCGGGTGCGCTCGGTCGAATCCGGTGCGATGCATGTCGAGCAACTGGATGAACGCGGCCAGCTGCAGCAGGAACACAACCTGCCGTTTGCCTTCTCGATGCTGCTGCCCTCGTTCGCCGGCGTCGACGCGGTGAAGGAGGTCGAGGGCCTGGTCAATCCAGGCGGCTTCGTGCTGATCGACGAGTTTCAGCGCAACCCCGCCTACCCCAACGTCTACGCCGCCGGCGTGTGCGTGGCCATTCCGCCGGTCGAGGTCACCCCGGTACCCACCGGCGCGCCCAAGACCGGGCTGATGATCGAGTCGATGGTCACCGCCATCGCGCACAACCTGCGCGACGCCATCGCCGGCAAGCCGCCGCATGCGCGCGCTACCTGGAACGCGATGTGCCTGGCCGACATGGGCGACCGCGGCTTCGCCTTCATCGCGTTGCCGCAGATTCCGCCGCGCAACGTGACCAAGGCGATGACCGGCAAGTGGGTGCACCTGGCCAAGGTTGCCTACGAGAAGTACTTCCTGCGCAAGATGCGCAAGGGCCAGGCCGACCCGATCTACGAGAAAACCATCATGGAGGCGTTCGGCATCGAGCGCCTGAAGCCGGACGTCAAGGCCGACGAGACGCCGGCCCCATGACCGCCCGCGGCGAGACTGCCCCATGAGGGGCCAACGCGCCGCGCCACCCTCCATCCACTGCAGGAGAACAACATGACTATCGAAAACGCGGTACGAGCCTTTGCCGGCGCGGTGATCCTGATCAGCCTGGGCCTCGCCCACTTCGTGTCGCCCGGCTGGTTGTGGCTGACCGCCTTCGTCGGGTTCAACCTGTTCCAGTCCGCCTTCAGCGGCCTCTGCCCGCTGGCCATCATCCTGCGCAAGCTCGGCCTGAAGCCGGCCTGCGCGATCAAGTCATAACCGCGCCGCGCGCGAGAGAGGCAACCAACATGTACTACATCGTGGAATCGACAAAATCCTTCGAGGACGCGGTCAGCGATCTCGACGCCGCCGTCAGTCGCCACCAGTTCGGCGTGCTGCACGTGCACGACCTGGGCGCCACCTTGCGCAGCAAGGGCTTCGCGTTCGCCGGGCAATGCAAGGTGTTCGAGGTGTGCAGCCCGCGCCACGCCGCCAGCGTGCTGGCCACCGACCTGCGTCTCAACATGGCGCTGCCCTGCCGCATCTCGGTGTACACCGAGAACGGCGACACGCGCATCGGCATGATCAAGCCGGTGCCGATGCTCGGCATGCTCTCGTCCGACGCGCAGCTGGCCGCGATCGCGCAGGAGGTCGAAAGCGCGACCATGCGGATGATCGACGAGGCCGCATGAGCATGCGCCACCTCCGCTCGCTGCCCGCCGCGCTGCTCGCGCTGGGCCTGCTCGCCGGCTGCGGCGGCAAGCCGAACGCCGGCGACGCCGCGGCGAAACCGCCGGCGCTGGCGGCGATCGTCGTGCGCGCGGAGGACGCGCCGCGGCAGCAGCTCTGGGACGGCGTGGTCGAGGCCGTGCAGCAGGTGACGATCACCGCGCAGACCAATGCGCGCGTGCGCGAACTGCCGTACGACGTCAACGACGTGGTGGCCAAGGGCGACGTGCTGGTGCGCTTCAGCGACGTGGAGCAGCAGTCCGCGCGCCAGGCCGCCCGGGCACAGCTCGCCTCGGCCGAGGCGAGCTACAAGGAGGCGCAGGCGTCGTTCGGGCGCATCGAGGCGGTCTATGCGAAAGGCTACGTGTCCGCCGCGCAGATGGACCAGCAGCGCGCGGCGCGCGATGCGGCGCGCGCGGCGCTGGATGCCGCGCGCGCCCAGCTGGCGAACGTCGGCCAGCAGCTGGACTACACCGTGCTGCGCGCGCCGTTCGCCGGCATCATCACGCGTCGTTTCGTGCACGTGGGTGAGGCGGTGCAGGCCGGGCCGCCGTCGCCGCAGCCGCTGATCCAGCTGCAGGCGCTGGACCAGTTGCGGGTCAACGTGCAGGTGCCGCAGAGCGCGGTCGAGGCGATCCGCCAGTTCCACTCGGCGCAGGTGCTGCGCGGCGAGCGGCGCATCGCGGCCGGCGCGGTCGAGGTGTTTCCCTACGCCGACCCGCAGACCCACACGTTCAACGTGCGGCTGCCGTTGCCGGCAGACAACGGTGGCCTGTATCCGGGCATGACGGTGAAGGTGGCGTTCGCCACCGGCGCGGCGAAGCGCCTGCTGCTGCCCGCCTCGACGCTGGTGCGGCGCGGCGAGCTGGTCGGCGTCTACGCGCTCGACGCGTACGGGGTGAGCCTGCGCCAGCTGCGCATCGGCCCGCAGGACGGCGACCACGTCGAGATCCTGGCCGGGCTCGACGACGGCGAACGCGTGGCCCGCGACCCGCAGGCGGCCCGTGCCTGGCTGGTCGCGCGGCACGCCGCCGGCCGGCCCTCCAGCGGTGCGTCCACCCATGAATGAGCCTACCCGGCTGGGTATCTCCGGGCGTATCGCGCGGGCGTTCCAGGCCTCGCAGATCACGCCCTTGCTGGCGCTGGCCGGACTGCTGCTGGGCATCGCCGCGGCGATCATCACGCCCAAGGAGGAAGACCCGCAGATCGAAGTGACCATGGCCAACGTGCTGGTGCCGTACCCGGGCGCCAGCGTGCAGAGCGTCGAGAACCTGGTGAGCTTTCCGCTGGAGCAGAAGGTCGCCGAGATCAAGGGCGTCAAGCACGTCTACTCGATGAGCCGCGCCGGCATGGCAGTGGTGACGGTGGAGTTCGACGTCGGCGTGCCGCGCCAGCAGGCGCTGGTCGACCTGTACAACAAGCTGTACTCCAACGCCGACTGGGTGCCGGCCGGGCTTGGCGTCGGCCAGCCGCTGGTGAAGCCGTACGGGATCGACGACGTGCCGATGATGGCGGTGACCCTGTGGTCCGACCGCCCGGAAACCACGCCCGAGCAGCTGGCCAAGGTGGCGCACACGCTGGAGACCGAGCTCAAGCGGGTGCCCGGCACGCGCGACGTCTACACCATCGGCGCGCCGGAGCGCGCGGTGATGGTCGAGCTGGATCCGGCCAAACTGGCCACCCACCAGCTCGCCGTCGCCGACCTGGTGCGCACGCTGAAGGCGGCCAACGTGGCGGTCGACGCCGGCAGCGAGATCGGCGGCAACCGCGACCTGCCGGTCAAGGCCGGCACCCTGCTGATGAACGCGGACGAGGTGGCGCAGCTGGTGATCGGCCTGGCCGACGGCCGCCCGCTGTATCTGTCGGACGTGGCCCGCGTGGAGGCGGGCAGCAACCATGTGACGCGGCTGGCCTCGTTCGGCACGCCGCCGGGCCGGGCCGGGCCGCTCGCCGGGCTGGCCCCCGCGGTGACCCTGGCGATCGCCAAGAAGGCCGGCAGCAATGCCCACACCATCGCCGGCACCATCCGCGAGCGGCTGGACGCCTTGCGCGGGGTCGACATTCCCGCGGGCGTGCACGCCACGGTGACCCGCGACTACGGGCAGACCGCCAACGATAAGGCCGACGAGCTGCTGCTGCACCTGGGCCTGGCCGCGCTGGCGGTGGTGCTGCTGGTGCTGCTGGCGCTGGGCTGGCGCGAGGCGGTGGTGGTCGGCACCGCCGTGGTGGTGACGCTGGCGGTGACCCTGTTCGCCTCGTGGGCGATCGGCTTCACCATCAACCGGGTGTCGCTGTTCGCGCTGATCTTCTCGATCGGCATCCTGGTCGACGACGCGATCGTGGTGGTGGAGAACATCCACCGGCACATGGCGCGCGGCGACAAGAGCCTGCTGCAGGCGATTCCCGCCGCGGTGGACGAAGTGGGCGGGCCGACCATTCTGGCCACCTTCACGGTGATCGCCGCGCTGCTGCCGATGGCCTTCGTTGGCGGGCTGATGGGGCCGTACATGCGGCCGATCCCGATCAACGCCTCGGTCGGCATGCTGATCTCGCTGGCGGTGGCCTTCGTGGTCACGCCGTGGCTGGCCTACCAGCTGCTGCGCCGCCATGCGCCGGCGGCCGGCGCGGCGCAGCACTCGCGCATCGACGACTTCCTGCAGAACCTGTTCACCCGCGTGATGCGCCCGTTCCTCGGCCACCCGAAGGCGGCGCGCAACCGGCGCCGGCTGTTCCTCGGCATGAGCCTGCTGGTGCTGCTGGCCGCCGGCCTGGCCGGGGTCAAGCTGGTGGTGCTGAAGATGCTGCCGTTCGACAACAAGTCCGAGTTCCAGGTGGTGCTGAACATGCCCGAGGGTTCGACCCTGGAGCAGACCCAGCGCGTGCTGGTCGAGCTCGGCCGCGTGCTGGACGGTGTGCCGGAGGTGAAGGACTACCAGCTCTACGCCGGCACCTCGGCGCCGATGAACTTCAACGGCCTGGTGCGCCAGTACTACCTGCGCAACCAGCCGTACCAGGGCGACATCCAGGTCAACCTGGTCGACAAGGGCGAGCGCCAGCGGCAAAGCCACCAGGTTGCGCTGGCGGTGCGCCCGGCGCTGGCGGCGGTGGCGCAGCGCTTCCACGCCCACCTGGTGGTGGCCGAGGTGCCGCCCGGGCCGCCGGTGATAGCGCCGATCGTGGCCGAGATCTACGGGCCGGACTACCGCGACCAGCGCGGGGTCGTGCTGGCGCTGGCGCAGCTGTTCGAGCGTACGCCGGGTATCGTCGACGTCAACCTGAGCACGGAGAACCCGCAGGCGACGCGCCAGCTGGTGGAGATCGACCGTGCGCGCGCGGCCGCGCTGGGCATCAGCCAGGCCGACATCGTCGACGCCCTGCGCACCGGCATGGGCGGCACGCCGGCCAGCTACATGGCGGACGAGAACGCCAAGTACGCGGTGCCGATCGTGCTGCGGCTGCCGCCGGCCGCGCTGGGCTCGATGGACAATGTGCTCAAGCTGCGCGTGCGCTCCGCCGCGGGACAGCTGGTGCCGATCTCCGAGGTGGTGAAGGTGGTCACCCGGCCGTGGGCCGACGCGGTCTACCACAAGGACCTGCTGCCCTATGCCTTCGTCACCGGCGACGACGCCGGCAGCGAGGACAGCCCGGTCTACGGCATGTTCCGGCTGGTCGGCAAAATCGGCCAGACGCGCCTGGACAGGCAGCAGCTGGCGCAGAAGTTCACCGCGCCGCCAGCCAGCGACAGCGGCTTCTCGGTGCGCTGGAGCGGCGAGTGGGAAATCACCCTGGAGACGTTCCGCGACATGGGCATCGCCTACTCGATGGGCCTGCTGCTGATCTACCTGCTGGTGGTCGGGCAGTTCCGCAGCTACCTGGTGCCGCTGATCATCATGGCGCCGATCCCGCTGACCGTGATCGGCGTGATGCCGGGGCACTGGCTGTTCGGCGCGCAGTTCACCGCCACCTCGATGATCGGCATGATCGCGCTGGCCGGCATCATCGTGCGCAACTCGATCCTGCTGGTGGACTTCATCAACCATTCGCTGGCGGCGGGGCTGAGCCTGGAGAATGCGGTGGTCGAGGCCGGCGCGGTGCGCGCCAAGCCGATCATCCTCACCGCGCTGGCGGCGATGCTCGGCGCGTTCTTCATCCTCGGCGACCCGATCTTCCAGGGCCTGGCGGTGTCGCTGGTATTTGGCGTGCTGGTATCGACCGTGCTGACCCTGCTGGTGATTCCGCTGCTGTATTACGGGTGGCTGGCGCGCGACGGCGGCCGCCACCTGCCTGGCCGCGACGCGGCCTGAGCGGGAAGGCCTTCAGCCCGCTGCGCTGCATGGAGGTGTGCATGGGCAAGCCTGGGCGGTAGTGGAAGTACCCGCAGCGGGGACGCCCCGCCACGTACGCCGACGCACTCACCGAATCCGTGGTGCATACCCAGCTGATGCTCGATCCGGCGCCCCGGGATCGGTGCGTCGCGAGACCGAACCCCGCCTGCTGGCGCAACTGCCGACCCTGCTGGCGCTGGGCGTGTTCGAGCTGTTCATCTTCCGCGCTCCCGCGTTGCACGCGCTGGTGCACGACGACTTTCGGTCCCAGCGGACCCGCGCCGCCCTGAACACTTGCCTGAGCAAAACTTGACTCGAATATATTTGCATTGACAAATATAATTTTGGCAATAGAATGCGCGGCCATGAATAGCGAATCGCTTGCCTTCTCCACGCCCAAGGAAAGCCTGGGCATCCTGCTCGGCCTGGTCCGCACGGAGATCGTGCGGGCGATGGAAACCGAGCTGGCGGCCAAGGGCCTGAACCTGAGCTTCACCCAGTTCCTGATCCTCAAACGGCTGGCCCGGCTCGGGCCGATGTCGGCCAGCGAGCTGGCCCGCTCGGTGGAACTGGACGGCGGCGCGATGACCCGCCAGCTCGACCACCTCGAGGGCAAGGGCTACCTGCGCCGCTGCCCGCATGAGCAGGATCGGCGCGCCCTGCGCATCGAGCTGACCGACGCCGGCAACGCGCTGTGGACGCAGCTGGTCGACTGCAACGAGCACGTGCTGACCGCCGCGCAGCGTTCGCTGAGCGAGGCCGAACAGGCGCAACTGCAGGACTACCTGGAGCGCGTGCTGCACGCGCTGCGCGACAAGAGCTGACCTCCCCTCCTGGACTCCCTCCATGCATCTGCATCAACTGGCGGCTGCGGCTGCCCTGACCCTTGCGCTGGCCGCTTGTGCCAGCAGCGGCGGCTTGCACCCGGAAGGCACGCCGACCGACCCGTCCACCCTGAAGGCCGGGCGCAGCCTGGCCCAGCTGTCCGCGGCCGCGTGGCCAACCACCGACTGGTGGACCGGGCTGGGCGACCGGCAATTGGACGCGTTGATCGCCGAGGCGCTGCAGGACAACCCTGGCCTGGGTGTGGCCGATGCGCGCGCCCGCGCCGCGCAGGCCGCGGCGGGCTTCGCCGACGCCGCACGCGGGCCCAGCGTGAACGGCGGCGCCGCGGTCGCCGGTGCCCGGCCGCCGCCCGCACTGCTCGGCGACAAGGCGCATTTCGCCATCGCCAAGTACGGCTACACCAGCTTCAAGTGGGATCTGGACCCATGGGGCGGCAAGCGCGCCGCGTGGGAAGCGGCGCTGGGCCAGGCGCGCGCAGCCGAGGTGGACGCCCGTGCCGCGCGCATCGAGCTGTCCGGCAACGTGGCCCGCGCCTATGTCCAGCTCGGCTATGCCTTCACCCAGCAGGACCTGGCCGACGCCGAGCTGCAACGCGCCGGTTCCGCGCGCGAACTGACCCGCCAGCGCGTGGCCGCCGGCATCGACAACCAGGTCGCGCTGAAGCAGGGCGACGCCGAAGTGGCCAGCGCCGAGCAGCAGGCGGCACTGGCCCGTCGCGCGGTCGATGCGGCGCGCTCGTCGCTGGCGGTGCTGCTGGGCAAGGGCCCGGACCGCGGCCTGCAGCTCGAACGGCCGCGGCAGCTGGCGCCGGCCGCGCTGGCGGTGCCGGCGAAGCTGCCGCTGGAGCTCGTCGGCCATCGCGCCGACCTGGTCGCGGCGCGCTGGCGCGTCGAGGCCGCGGGCAAGGACATCAGGGCGGCGAAGACCGAGTTCCTGCCGGACATCAGCATCGGCGCGATGGCCGGCCTGGTCAGCTTGGGCGGCGCCAATCCGCTCAGCCTGGCCGGACGGTTCTACCAGGTCGGGCCGTCGCTCAGCCTGCCGATCTTCGACGGCGGCCGCCTGCGCGCGAACCTTTCGGCCAAGGACGCGCAGTACGACCTCGCCGTGGCGCAGTACAACCAGACCCTGGTCGGCGCGCTCAACCAGGTTGCCGACGAACTCTCCGCGCTCAAGTCGCTGCAGACGCAGATCGCCGCGCAGCAACGCGCGCAGGATGCCGCGCAACAAGCCTGGGATCTGGCCGAGCAGCGCTACCAGGCCGGCGTCGGCAGCTACCTGGAAGCGCTCAGCGTGCGCCAGCAGTTGCTCGCCGTCGAGCGCGGCAGCGCCGCGCTTGAAGCGCAGCAGGCCGATCTTTCGGTACAGCTGATCCAGGCCCTCGGCGGCGGCTACCAGCCGCGCACCGATGCGGCCGTCGCCATCCCGTCCCCCACCCCGTCACGTTCCTGAGGCAGCCCCATGTCCAGCCAGACCATCCCTGATTCGAGCGGCGCCGCGGCTGCCAGCATCCCGGTCAGCCCGCCGGCGAGGAACAACCCGCGCGGCCTGCTGTTGCGCCTGCTCGGCGGCGTGATGCTGCTCGCCGCCGTCGGCTGGTCTCTGTGGTACTTCCTCGACGGCCGCTGGTACGAGGGCACCGACGACGCCTACGTCAACGGCAACGTGGTGCAGATCACCCCGCAGGTGCCCGGCACCGTGGTCAGCATCGGCGCCGACGACGGCGACCTGGTGCATGCCGGCGACGTGCTGGTGCGGCTCGACCCCAGCGACGCCGACGTGGCGCTGGCCGGGGCGAAGGCCAACCTCGCCGCCACCGTGCGCAAGGTGCGCGGCCTGTACTCCAGCATGAACGGCGCGCAGGCCGACGTAGCCGCGCGCAAGACCGCGGTGGACAAGGCGCGCGCCGACTACCAGCGGCGCGTGGCGCTGGCCAAGTCCGGCGCGATCTCGGCCGAGGAACTGGCGCACGCCAGCGACGCGCTGACCAGCGCCGAGAGCAACCTGGTCACCGCCCAGCAGCAGTACCAGACCAGCAAGGTGCTGGTCGACGACACCGTGGTCGCCTCGCACCCGGACGTGCAGGCCGCCGCGGCACGCCTGCGCGCCGCCTTCCTCGACGACGAGCGCGCCACCCTGGTCGCGCCGGTGGACGGCTATGTGGCCAAACGCTCGGTGCAGGTCGGCCAGCGCGTGCAGCCGGGCGCCGCGCTGATGGCGGTGGTGCCGCTGCACCAGGTGTGGGTGGACGCGAACTTCAAGGAAACCCAGCTCACCGACATGCGCATCGGTCAGCCGGTGACGATCGAGTCCGACGTCTACGGCGGCAAGGTGGCCTACAAGGGCAAGGTGCAGAGCCTGGGCGTGGGCACCGGCAGCGCGTTCTCGCTGCTGCCGGCGCAGAACGCCACCGGCAACTGGATCAAGATCGTGCAGCGCATCCCGGTGCGCATCGTGTTCGACGACCCGGCCCAGCTGGACCGGCACCCGCTGCGCATCGGCATGTCGCTGAACGTAGATGTGGGCCTGCACGACCGCAGCGGCCCGATGCTTTCGCAGCGCTCGCCGAGCAAGCCCGCCTTCAGCACCGACGTCTACCGGCAGCAACTGGCCAGCGCCGACGCGACGATCACGCAGATCGTCCACGCCAACATGGCCGGCGGCAAGTAACTCCAAACCCCCGTAGGAGCCCGCTTGCGGGCGATGCTTCTGGTCTGGAAATTCAGAGCCAGAGCATCGCCCGCAAGCGGGCTCCTACAACGACCGACTGGTTCCGATGACCACCGAATTCCGCCCGCCCCACCTGGCCCTGAGCACGGTCGGCCTGTCGCTGGCCACGTTCATGCAGGTGCTGGACACCACCATCGCGAACGTGTCGCTGCCGACCATCGCCGGCAACCTCGGCGTTAGCAACAACCAGAGCACCTGGGTGATCACCTCGTTCGCGGTGAGCATGGCGATCGCGCTGCCACTGACCGGCTTTCTCAGCCGCCGCTTCGGCGAGGTGCGGCTGTTCACCGCCTGCACGCTGCTGTTTGCGCTGACCTCGTTCCTGTGCGGGGTGTCGCAGAGCATGGGCATGCTGATCCTGTTCCGTGCGCTGCAGGGCGCGGTGGCCGGGCCGATGTACCCGATCACGCAGAGCCTGCTGATCGGCATCTACCCGCCGGCCAAGCGCGGCATGGCGCTGGCGCTGCTGGCGATGGTGACGGTGGTGGCGCCGATCGCCGGGCCGATCCTCGGCGGCTGGATCACCGACAACTATTCGTGGCCGTGGATCTTCTTCATCAACGTACCGATCGGCATCTTCGCCAGCATGGTGGTGGCGAACCAGCTGCGCGCAAAAGTGGAGAAGACCGAGCGGCCGAAGGTCGACTACGTCGGCCTGGTCAGCCTGATCATCGGCGTGGGCGCGCTGCAGATCGTGCTGGACAAGGGCAACGACGAGGACTGGTTCAACTCCAGCTTCATCATCGTCACCAGCATCGTCTCGGCGATCGGCATCGCGGTGTTCCTGATCTGGGAACTGACCGACAAGGACCCGATCGTCGACCTGCGCCTGTTCCGCCACCGCAACTTCACCGCCGGCACCATCGCGCTGACCCTGGCCTACGCCGCGTTCTTCGCGATCGGCCTGCTGGTGCCGCTGTGGCTGCAGCGCAACCTCGGCTACACCTCGACCTGGGCCGGCTTCGCCACCGCGCCGATCGGCGTGCTGCCGGTGCTGCTGACCTTCTTCGTGGGCAAGTACGCCACCCGCTTCGACCTGCGCATGCTGGCCTCGGTCGCGTTCGTGGTGATGGCCGGCACCTGCTTCATGCGCTCGGACTTCTTCATCGGCATCGACTTCTACCACGTGGCGATGGTGCAGCTGTGGCAGGGTCTGGGCGTGGCGTTGTTCTTCATGCCGGTGCTGACCATCCTGCTGTCGGACCTGCAGCAGAACGAGATCGCGTCCGGCTCCGGCCTGGCCACCTTCCTGCGCACGCTGGGCGGCAGCTTCTCGGCGTCGCTCACCACACTGCTGTGGGAGCGCCGTGCGGTGACCCACCACGAGCGGTTGACCGAACACATCACCGCTTACAGCCCGACCACGCAGGCCGCGCTGCACCAGCTCGGCCAGGGCGACCAGCAGGCCGCTGCCGGTGTGCTCAACGACATCATCACCCAGCAGGCCTACCAGATCTCGTTCAACGAGGTGTTCCACGCGCTGGGCTGGATCTTCCTGGCGCTGGTGCTGGTGATCTGGCTGGCCAGGCCGCCGTTCACGCCGAAGGCCAGACCGGTCGCCGGCGGCCACTGAAACCGATGGCAATCACCGGAACGAGCACGGCCCCGAACGGGGCCGTGCTCGTTCAACGGATCGGCCATGCGCCAGTCAGATATCGAAGGCGACACCGACCAGCGCCATCGTCTCGCCGGTGTTCGGGCGATGCAGCCCGCCGTTGGAGATGTGTCGGATCGCCACGCTGAAATGCTTCGCCTGCCAGCCCAGCGTGCTGACGAACTGGTAGTGGCTGGAGAGCGCGTGGGTGGCGTGGTTGGTGGCGGCCAGTTGCTCGCTGAAGAACAGCGGCTGGTACCAGTCGCCGGCGTCGCCGAAGTGGAAGCGTGCACCGGCGGCCAGCAGCGCTACCGAATCGCGCATGGTGTAGCGGCCGTTGTCGTTCGCCAGGCGGCGACCATCGATCCAGCCGAGCGAGACATCCGGCGACCAGCTGAAGCGGGTCGTGCCGATGCGATGCCCGTCGAACACCGCCTCAATGAAGGCGGTGTTCGCACCGTGACTATTCGAGTTGCTGCGGCCGGCCTGCACTTCGAACCGGGTGGCGGCCGCCGGCAGCGCGGCGGTGACCAGGGCCAGCACAAATGCGCTGCGGATGAGGGGATGGAGAGACATGGGGGGCGACCTCGCGGTAGTGATTCTTTTTGTGTACCGCATAGTTTACTAAGCAGTCCGTGCCGGGCGAAGCCCCGACCTGGGTCGATTTCGGCAACAGATTGTTGCGCCCACGATGTCAAAACCCCGGCACGATGGCCGGGGTTCGGTGATGGCACGGTCAGGACGGTTATTTTCTGCTGCCCGCCGGCTGCAGGGTCGGGCTGTCCAGATCCAGCGCGGTCGACTGCAGCAGCGCGGCCTGCGGATGCGCCTTGCGGATGTCAGCGGCGAACAGCACGGCGTCGCCGACCACCACCACCGTGCCGGCGCCGGCGGCCAGGTGCCGCTTCGCGTACTTCTCGATCTGCTTCGGCGTCACTGCCTGCACCCGCGCGACGTACTTGCCGATCTCGTCCAGCGGCACGCCGTACACCGCCAACTCGCCAACCTGCCCGGCCAGGCCAGTGGTGGTTTCCAGGCTGCGGCCGTAGCCGCCGATCAAGGTGGCCTTGCGCGCGGCCAGTTCGTCGACGCCGATGCGGCTGTCGCCGAGGCGCTTGAACTCGCCCAGCATCAGCTCGACCACCGGCGCCGCGGAAGGGTTCTTGGTCTGCGCCGAGGCCAGCCACAGGCCGGCGTCGCGCAGCGGTTCCAACCGGCTGGTGGCGCCGTAGGACAGGCCGCGCTTGATGCGGATTTCCTGGTTCAACCGCGCCGAGTACGAGCCACCGAGCACCGCGTTGGCGAGCGTGCCCACGTAGTAGTCGCCGTCGCCGCGTGGCGGCGCGGCATGCGCCGCCACCACGCCGGCCTGGCCGGCGCCGCGTTGGTCGATCAGCAGCATCCTCGGCAGCTGGCTGGCGGCCCTGCCCGCCGGCCGCGCCGGCAGCGGCGTGGTCGGCTTGCGCCAGTCGCCGAAGCTGGCCTGCGCCAGTTGCTGCGCCTGCGCCGGGGTGATGTCGCCGGCCAGCACCAGGATCGCGTTGTCCGGCCGGTACAGCGCCGCGTGCAGCCGCTGCACGTCGGCGCGGCCGATGCGCGCGATCGAGGCCGGCGTGCCGCCGCGCGAATGGCCGTAGGCGCCAGCGCCGAACACGCCGCGGCTGGCGGCGAGCGAGGCCAGCGCAGTGGGCCGGCTCAGCGTCAGGCGCAGGTCGTCGAGCGCCTGCGCCTGCGCCCGCTTTAACTCCTCGGCGCTGAAATCGGGCTGCCTGACCACCTCGGCCAGCAGGCCCAGCGCCTGCGGCAGTTTCGGCGTGGTCACGGTGATGCCCACCGCGCTTTCGTCCCAGCCGGCGGCGGCATCCAGCGAGCCGCCCAGCGCCTCGGCGGCGGCGGCGATCTGCGGCGCGCTCCTGCCGGCGGCGCCCTTGGTCAGCAGATTCGCGGTGAGGTCGGCCAGGCCGGCCAGCGCCGGCGGATCCATCTCGCCGCCGCGGCGTACGATCAGCTGCGCAGTGACCAGCGGCAGGCCGCCGCGGCGCACGCTGACCACCTGCAGGCCGTTGGCCAGGGTCTGCGTCGTCGGCGTCGGCACGCTCAGTTGCGGCGCGGGGCCGGGCGCGGGCGGCGTGGCGGGAAAGTCGGCAGCCGCCACGTTGCCGGTGGCAACCAAGATGGCCGTAAAGACGGCCAGACGGCAGGCGTTCTTGCGGCAGCTCATTTCGCTTCTCCCGATGCCTTCGCTGCGCCGGCGGGTTGCGGCAGATAGTCGATGGTGACGCTGTGCGCGCCGGTCACGTACTTCTGCAGCACGCAGTGCACGTCCTGCTCGGTGACTTTCTGCAGGGTGGCCAGGTCGGTGTTGGCGTGTTCCGCGCCGCCGTCGATCAGCGTCGCCTGACCCAGCGCGAAGGCCAGGCCCTGCGCGGTCTGCCGTTGCTTCAGCTCGCTGGTCAGCAGCTGCGTCTTCACCTTGTCCAGCTCGGCGGCGGGGATCGGCTGGGTAGCCAGCCAGATGATCTCCTCGTGCAGCAGCTTCTCCGCCTCCGCCGGCCGGTGGCCGCTGGCAAGGATCGCGTAGGCGGTGAACAGCCCTGGCCCGACCCGGCCGTCGGCGTCGGCGCCAGCCTGCTGGGCCACCTGGTGGCGGTACACCAGGGACTGGTACAGCCGCGAGGAATCACCCTTCGCCAGCAGTGCAGCGGCGACCTTGAGCGGGATGCTGTCGGCCGTGTCGGAAGCCGGCGGCAGCAGCCAGGTGATCGCCACCGCGGGCAGCGGTGCGGTCTCGCTGGTGACGGTGTAGCGCAGGTTCTTCCCGCGCTTCGGTTCCCACACGGTGACCTGCGGGATCGGTGCGGCCGGTTTCGGGATCCAGCCGAAGTACTGGTCCACCCAGGCGTCGAGCTGCTTCGGGTCGAAATCGCCGGCGACGATCAGGGTGGCGTTGTCCGGCCGGTAGAACGTCTGGTGGAACGCGATCACGTCCGGCAGCGTGGCCGCGTCCAGGTCCTCGATGCTGCCGATGGTCGGGCGCTGGTACGGATGCACCGTGTACGAGTGCGGGTCGATCGCGTTGAACAGCTTGCCGTATGGATTGGCCAGCACGCTCTGGCGGTATTCCTCCTGCACCACCGCGCGCTCGGACTTGAAGTTCGCCTCGTCCACGTTGAGGTTGGACAGCCGCTCGGCTTCGGCCCACAGCAGCGTCTGCAAATGATTGCTGGGCACCACCTCGAAGTAGTTGGTGACGTCGTCGCCGGTGGAGGCGTTGTTGGCTCCGCCCACGTCTTCGGTGAGCCGGTCGAACTGCTCGGCGTGCATGTGCTTGGTGCTCTTGAACATCAGATGCTCGAACAGGTGCGCGAAGCCGGAGCGGCCCTGCGGGTCGTCCTTCGAGCCCACGTGGTACCACACCTGCACCGCGACGTTCGGGCTGGCGTGATCCTCCACGCTGAGCACCTGCAGACCGTTCGGCAGGGTGCGCTGGTGGTATTGGATCGGCGGAATGGTCAGCTCGGCCGCGATCAACGGCGACGAGGCCAGCGCAGCCAGCAGGACGAGCGGAGCGAGCAAGGCAGCCGGACGCAGACGCATGGGCGGTCCCTTCGTTGGAAAGGGTCAACCTTAGCAATTCCGACGCAGCTACACAGCCACGGGTCGGATCACGCCGCCTGGGTCCCGCCCAGCGCCTTGAGCCGCTTCTTCTCCGCCTTGCGTTCGCGGCGCGCCGCCTTGCGGATCTTGCGGTCGTGGTTCCACAGGTAGATCGCAGGCGTGCTCAGCAGGGTCAGCAGCTGCGACACCAGCAGGCCGCCGACGATGGCGATACCGAGCGGCTGGCGCATTTCCGAGCCGATGCCGAAGCCGATCGCCAGCGGCAGCGCCGCGCCCATCGCCACCAGGGTGGTCATGGTGATCGGGCGGAAGCGCACCAGCGCCGCCTCGCGGATCGCTTCCGGCGCGGGCAAGCCGCGTTCGCGTTCGGCCACCAGGGCGAAGTCGACCATCAGGATCGCGTTCTTCTTGACGATGCCGATCAGCATCAGCACCGCGATGATCGCCATCAGCGAGATCTGCGTCTGCGTCACCAGCATCGCCAGGAACGCGCCGGCGCCGGCGGCCGGCAGGGTGGAGAGGATGGTCAGCGGATGGCCGAGGCTTTCATAAAGAATGCCCAGCACGATGTACATGGCCAGGATCGAGCCGAGCAGCAGCACCATGCCGTTGGACTGGGCCTGCTTCAGGCGCTGGTTGGCGCCGGTGAAATCCACCCGCATGCCGGCCGGCAGGCGCGCGGCGTAGGCGGCCTGCTCGACCAGCTTCACGCCCACGTCCTGGGTGACGTCCTTGGCCAGGTTGTAGCTGATCGTGGCTGCTTCCAGCTGGTTGTGGTGGCGTATGCGCAGCGGACTCAGGTTCGGCGCGATGGTCGCCAGCGCGGACAGCGGGATCATCCGTCCCTGCTCGTTGCGCACGCGCACGTCGAGAAGCGACTCCGGGCTCACCCGCTCGGCCGCGCCGGTGCTCAGCACCACCGCGTACTGGTTGATGTCGGAGTAGATCTGCGACACCTGGCGCTGGCCGAACGCGTTGTACAGCGCCGAGTCGATGGTGCCGACGCCCACGTGCAGGCGCGCGGCCGCCTCGCGGTCGATCTTCAGCAGCTGCTGTTTGCCGACCTGGTCGAAGTTGCTGCTGACGTCGCGGAACTCCTTCATCGCGCGCAGCTGCCGCACCATCCTCAGCGCCCACGGCTGCAGGTCGCCGCCGTTGGTGCTGACCAGCTGGAATTCGTACTGCCCGCCCTTGTCGCCGCTGCCGCCGCCGCCGAGGAACTGCGCGGCGCTCACCGAGACCTTCACGTTGGCCAGCTTGTCGTACTGCTTGGACAACCGCTCGACCACCTGCTTGATGCCCTCGCGGCGCTCGCCCGGCCCGCTGCCGCGCGGTTTCAGGTCGACAAACATCTGCGCGTTGTTGCCCACCGCGCCGCCACCACCGCCGTCGCGGCCAAGCATGGTCAGCTGGTCGAGCACGGCCGGATCGGCCTGCATGATCTTGGCCACCGCCAGCGCGCGCGCGGTCAGCTCGGCCGGCGAGATGTTGGCGTCGGCGCTGATGTCCACCTGCAGCTGGCCGGTGTCCTCGTCGGGCATGAAGGTGCCGCCGGCGGTCTTGGCCACCGCGAAGCCGAGCACGAAGGTCAGGATCAGCAGGGTCAACGGTTGCCAGCGCATGATCCGGCGATGGTGCATGGCCCAGTCCAGCGCACGCTCGTAGATGTGCAGCAGCCGGCGGTCGAAGCGTTCCACCGCCTGCTCGATGCGCCCGGGCTGCCTGGTGTGCTCCGGCTCGTGGCTCAGCAGCCAGGCGCACAACGCCGGGGTGAGCGTGAGCGAGACCAGCGCCGAGATCACCACCGCGGCGGTCAGCGTCACCGAGAACTCGCGCAGCAGCATGATCAGTATGTTGTTGCCGAACAGCAGCGGCGCGAACACCGCCACCAGCGACAAGGTGATCGAGACCACGGTGAAGCCGATTTCGCGCACGCCGGCCAGCGCGGCCTCCATCGGTGGCTCGCCGCGCTCCATGTGGCGCACGATGTTCTCGATCACCACGATGGCGTCGTCCACCACGAAGCCGATGCACAGCACCAGCGCCACCAGCGACAAGGTATTGAGCGTGTAGCCCAGCGTCCACATCACCACGAATGCGCCGGCCAGCGACAGCGGCACGCTGAGTGTGGCGATCAGCGTGGGCCGCAGCCGGCGCAGGAACACCAGCATCACCAGCACCACCATGGCGATCGAGATCAGCAGCGCCACCTGCACCTCGTGCAGCGCCGACTTGGTGGTCTGGGTGAGATCGAACACCGGCGTCATCGTCACGCTGGACGGCAGCGAGGCGCGCAGCTGCGGCAGGCGCGCGCGGATCGCCTCCACCGTGGCCACCGCGTTCGCCTCCGGCCGCTTGCTGATCTGCAGGCCGACCGCGCGCGCGTCGTTGAACCAGGCCGCCTGGTATTCGTCCTGCTGGCCGCTGTAGACCTTCGCCACGTCGGACAGCCGCACCGGCGTGCCGTTCCTCACCGAAATCAGCAGGCGGGCAAACTCGGCTGGCGTCTGCAGGCTGTCGCTGGCGCTCACCGTCATCTGCGTATGGCCGTCGCTCAGCGTGCCCTGCGGCGAGGTGACGTTGGCCGCGCGCAGCGCGTTGGCCACGTCGTTGGTGGTGAGGCCCTTGGCCGCCAGCGCGCCGTTGTCCAGCTCGATCCGCACCGCATGCGGGGTGCCGCCGAACACCTGCACCTGGGCCACGCCGTCGATCTGCGCCACCGCCGGCTTCAGCATGGTGTCGGCAAGATCGAACAGCTGGTCCTGTGGCAGGCCGGTCGAGGTCAAGGTGAGGAACAGGATCGGGATCTGCGAGGTGTCGAACTTGAAGTACTGCGGCAGCGACGGCATGCCGGTCGGCAGGTCGACCGCGGCCGCATTGATCGCCGCCTGCACGTCGCGCGCGGCGCTGTCGGCGGTGCGGTCGAAGGTGAAGCGCACCATCACCGAGGCCTGGCCCTCGCTGGCGTTGCCGTACATCTCGTCGACGCCGGGAATGCGCCCCAGGTGCCGCTCCAGCGGCGCCAGCACGGTGTTCGCCATGGTCTGCGCGCTGGCGCCGGGCTGGCTGGCCACCACGTAGACGCCGGGGAAATCCAGCGACGGCAGCGCCGCCACGCCGAGCAGCAGGTAAGCCCACAAGCCGGCCAGCATCAGGCCGAGCGCGAGCAGCGAGGTGCCGACCGGACGGCGGATCAGCGGGGCAAAGATGTTCATGGCGCTTCCGCCCGCGCGCGCGGCGGGCGTGGGGAGGTCGGGGAAGTGGCGGGCAGTCCGTGCATGCCCACTTTATGCCCTTTGGCACGTCCCGGTGTATGTGCCTGAAGTCCACCCCGTGCCGGAAGGCAGGGGTATCCGGTTTTCTGTAGGAGCGCACCTTGTGCGCGATGCCCTTCGTAACGTGGCGAAGAGCATCGCGCACAAGGTGCGCTCCTTAGATCTTGATGTCCGACCTGTCAGGGTCGAGCATTCCCGACGGATCATCGGGGGAACCGGGGCTATTTTGGCAGCGCCGGCATCTGCTGTTGCACCTGGCGCTGGCGCCGGATCTCCGCGCGCAGCTGCTGCCGCGCCGCCTTGCGCTCGCGATGGTCGTGCTGCCACAGGTAGATCGCCGGGGTGCTCAGCAGGGTCAGCAGCTGCGACACGAACAGGCCGCCGAGGATGGCGATGCCCAGCGGCTGGCGCATTTCCGAGCCGTAGCCGAAACCGATCGCCAGCGGCAGCGCCGCGCCCATCGCCACCAGGGTGGTCATGGTGATCGGGCGAAAGCGCACCAGCGCCGCCTCGCGGATCGCCGCCGGCGGCGACATGCCGTGGTCGCGCTCGGCCACCAGCGCGAAGTCCACCATCAGGATCGCGTTCTTCTTGACGATGCCGATCAGCATCAATACCGCGATCACCGACATCAGGGTCAACTGGGTATGCGTCACCAGCATCGCCAGGAACGCGCCCATGCCGGCGGCCGGCAGGGTGGAAAGGATCGTCAGCGGGTGGATCAGGCTCTCGTACAGGATGCCCAGCACCACGTACATCACCAGGATCACTGCCAGCAGCATGATCAGCGCATTGTTCATCGCGTCGACCAGGTTCTTGTTGTCGCCGCTGTACTTCCTGTGCACGCCCGGCGGCAGCTGCGCGGCGAACATCGCCTGCTCGACCAGCTTCAGGCCATCGGCCTGGGTGACTCCCTTGGCCAGGTTGTAGTTGATCGCGGCCGATTCGAGCTGGTCGAAATGGCTGATGGTGACCGGCGCGATGTGCGGCTGGATCTGCGCCAGCGCGGACAGCGGAATCATCCGCCCCTGCGTGTTGCGCACGTAGGTATTGAGCAGGGCGGCCGGGCTCAGCGACTCGGCGCTCTCGGCGGTGATCACCACGCGGTACTGGTTGATGTCCGAGTAGATGGTGGAGACCGGGGTCTGCCCGAACGCGTTGGCCAGGGCGGTGTCGACCTGGGCCACGCTCACGTGCAGCCGCGCCGCGGCGTTGCGGTCCACCTGCAGCATCTGCTGCTTGCCGATGCTGTCGAAGCTGGTGCTGACGTTGCGGAACTGCTTCATGCCGCGCATCACCTGCGCCAGCTTGAGGGTGGGCTGCTGCAGCGGCACGCCATCCACGCTGTCGAGCTGGAACGCGTACTGCCCGCGGCCGCCGCCACCGCCACCACCGCCGCTGATGAACTGGTTGACCGAGAGCGACACGTCCAGGTCCGGCACGTTCTTGAAGACCTTGTCCAGCCGGTCGACCACCGCCTGGGAGCTGACCTGGCGGTCGCCCGGCCGGTCGCCCGGCGGCTTCAGGTCGACGAACAGGCTGGCCTGGTTGCCGACCGCGCCACCGCCGTTGTTGCTGCCGAGGAAGGCGGAGACGTCGCGCACCGCCGGGTCGGCCTTGACCTTCGCCGCCACCTCCTGCGTGCGCCACGCCAGCAGCAGCGGCGAGACGTTGGCGTCGGCGGTGATGCTGGCCTGCAGCAGGCCGGTGTCCTCCTTCGGCATCAGGCCGCCGCCGGCGGTCATCGCCACCGCCACCGCCAGGCCAATGGTGAGCGCCAGCAGGATCAGCGGCTGCCAGCGCATGATCCGGCGATGGCGCACCGCCCAGTCCAGCGCGCGCTCGTAGCTGCGCAGCATGCCGCTGTCGAAGCGTTCGGCCAGGCGCTCCAGCCGCCCCGGCACGCGTGCGCCCGCCGGCTCGTGCGCCAGCCAGGCGCCGCACAGCGCCGGGGTCAGCGTGAGCGAGACCAGCGCGGAGATCACGATGGTGGCGATCAGGGTCACCGAGAACTCGCGGATCAGCATGGTGAACATGTTGTTGCCGAACACCATCGGACCGAACACCGCGATCAGCGACAGGGTGATCGACAGCACGGTGAAGCCGATCTCGCGCACGCCGGCCAGCGCGGCCTGCAGCGGCGGCTCGCCGCGTTCCATGTGGCGCACGATGTTCTCGATCACCACGATCGCGTCGTCCACCACGAAGCCCACGCACAGCACCAGCGCGATCAGCGAGAAGATGTTCAGGGTGAAGCCGAGCATCCACATCGCCACGAACGCGCCGGCCAGCGACAGCGGCACGCTGAACATGGCGATCACGGTGGGTCGCAGCCGACGCAGGAACACCAGCATCACCAGCGCCACCATCGCGATGCCCATCAGCAGCGCCACCTCCACCTCGTGCAGCGCCGACACCGTGGTCGGGGTGAAATCGAAGATCGGGGTGATGGTGGCGTCGGCCGGCAACACCCCGCGCAGCTGCGGCAGGCGCGCGCGGATCGCCTGCACGGTGGCCACCGCGTTCGCCTCCGGCCGCTTGTTGATCTGCATCACCACCGCGCGCTGGCCGTTGAACCACGCCGCGGCATACTTGTCCTGCTGACCGCCGCTGATCGTCGCCACGTCGGCCAGCCGCACCGGCACGCCGTTGCGGCTGGCGATCACCAGCGCGGCGAAATCCCGCGCCGTATGCAGCGCGTCGTTGGCGCTCACCGTCATGCGCATGGCGCCGTTGCTGAGCGTGCCCTGCGGCGAGCTGACGTTGGCGGCGCGCAGCGCATTGGCCACGTCGTTGGCGGTAACGCCCATGCCCACCAGCGCGCGGGTGTCCAGCACGATGCGCACCGCGTGCGGCGTGCCGCCGCCCACCTGCACCTGGGCCACGCCGGGAATCTGCGCCACCGCCGGCTTCAGCAGGGTATCGGTGAGGTCGTACAGGCGATCCGGTGGCAGGCTGGAGGAGGTCAGCGAGACCAGCAGCACCGGAATCTGCGAGGTGTCGAACTTGAAGTAGCCGGGTGGGCTGGGCATGCCGGGCGGCAGGTCCGCCGCCGCCGCGTTGATCGCCGCCTGCACGTCGCGTGCGGCCTTGTCGGCGCCGCGGTCCATGTTGAAGATGACCTGGATCTGCGCGGCGCCTTCGCTGGCGCTGGAGGCCATCATGCGCACCCCGGGAATGCGCCCCAGATGCCGCTCCAGCGGCGCGACCACGGTGGTGGCCATGGTCTGCGCGCTGGCGCCGGGCATCTGCGCGAACACCGCCACGCCGGGGAATTCGATCGACGGGAACGCCGCTACGCCGAGCAGCAGGTAGGCCCACAGGCCGCCCAGCAGCAGGCCGATGGCAAGCAGCGAAGTACCCACCGGGCGGCGCACCAGCGGTGCGAAGACGTTCATGCAGCCACCCCGGTCCATGGGCGTGGCGAATGGGCCGTGAGCACGGCCCGAGGCTTGGCGAGAGTTCCCTTCATGTCGGCTTTATGCCAGCTGCCGCCTCCCTTGTGTATGTGCCTGAAGTCCACCCGCCTGCAGGAAACCCGCGGCCGGGCTTCCTGCATGCATGGCACGGCTCAGCGTGCCGCGGGGCTGTAGCGCAGGGTCAGGAACGCGCCGCGACCGGGCTGGTTGAAGTACCACACGGTCTCGTAGCGGTGGTCGAACACGTTGGCCAGCCGCGCCTCCACCTGCCAGTCCGGCGCGAAATGCCAACTGGCGCGCAGGTCGGTGGTGGAGTAGCCGCCGAGCCGGTGCCGGTTGGCCGCATCGTCGAAACCGCGCCCGGCGGCGAAGACGGTGGCGCCGACGCCGAAGGCGCCGAAGCGCCGGTCCAGGTCCACCCGCGCGGTGTGCTCGCGCCGGCGCGGCAGCAGCTTGCCGTCGTTCGCGCCGCCGTCTTCGTTGCGCGGCTGCAGCCAGGTCAGGTAGCTCTGCAGCTGCCAGCCGGCGAGGTTGGCGCCGAGCTGGCCTTCCACGCCGCGGATGCGGGCCTTGCTCACATTCCGCGGCACCCAGTTGCTGTCCAGCGCGATCAGCTGGTCGATGCGGGTCTGGTAGGCGTTCAGCGCCCAGTTCCACGTATCCTGCTGCTGACTCAGGCCCAGTTCGGCGCTGCGCGACTTCTCCGGCCTCAGCTTCGGATTGCCGCTGCCGTACGGGTAGTACAGGTCGTTGAAGGTCGGCGCATGGAACGCGCTGCCGTAGCTGGCGGAGAGCTTCAGCCCACCGTCGAAGTGATAACCCCATGCCGCCGCGCCGGTGTTGTGGTTGCCGAACTGGCTGTTGTGGTCGCGCCGTGCCGACAGCTCCACTTCGTTGCGGCCGAACGTGCCCTGGTACTGCGCGTAGCCGCCGGTATCGTTGCGGTGATTGGCGAGGAAGCCGGTGTCGCTGTCGATGTGTTCGCCCTGCCAGTCGATGCCGAGCGTGAGTAGCTGGTTGCTGGCCACGCTGATGTCGTTCTGCCACGACGCCTGGTTGCGCCGCGAGTAGATGTAGCCGACGAAGGCCTGGTTCTCGTAGTTGTCGTAGCGGTCCAGGTTCTGGCCCACGCTCAGCGTGGTCTTCCACGCCTGCAGCGGGTTGAAGCTGAGGTGGCTGCCGGCGACCTGCTGCACGGTGCGGCTGCGGTTCTGGTAGCTGCCGTCGTAATGGATCTCGCCGAGGCTGCGCAGCCAGGTGCCGCTGAGCTCGGCGCCGTTGTCCCAGCGGTAGCCGCCGCCGGCGCTCAGGTTCCTGTTGCGGAAGGCGTCGCGGTCCGGCTCGTCGGCAAAGCAGCCGGCGAAGGCCTCGGCCGCACCGACGCGACAGGCGTTGATGCCGCGCGTGTACTGCGCGCCGACGCTGAGGTGGTACCAGGCATGCTCGTCGCCGCCGGCCAGGCCGGCCTGCCCGCGCAGCAGATGGTTGCTGCCGGTGGTCACGCTGAACGTGGGTTGCAGGCCGCCGCCCGGCGTACCGCGCCGGGTGAAGATCTGGATCACTCCACCGATCGCGTCGGCGCCGTACAGGCTGGAACGCGGGCCGCGTACCACCTCGATGCGCTCGATCTGCTCCACCGGAATCTGCTCGAACGCCGCCAGCCCGGCGCTGACCGAGGCCACCCGCACACCGTCGACCAGCAGCAGGGTGTGGGTGGAGTTGGTGCCGCGCATGAACAGCGAAGTCTGTTCGCCGTAACCGCCGGTGTTGGCGAAGCTCAGACCGGGCAGGCCGGCCAGCAGATCCGGCACCGACAGCGGCTGCAGCCGCTCGATGTCGGCGCGGGTGATCACGGTCACCGAGGACAGCGCGTCGTCGGCGGTGATCGCGGTGCGCGTGGCGGTGACGATCACCGGGCTCAGCGACGAGGCGTCGTTCTGGTCGGCCGCGTGGGCGGCCAGCGTGCAGCCGAGCAGCGCCGCGGTCAGCAGGGTCTTCTTCATGTTCGTTCCTCTACGCCGTGCACCCGCGCACGACTCATGTGTCCAATGAGCTGGCGACAGGCATGGGAGGAAGACGGAACGACGGGCGGGCAGGATCGACCGACACGTGGTTCGGCCTCGCCCACCGCGAGCCACCAGGAAAGCGTTCCGGCCGGTCTCCGGGCTGGCGAGTGGCGTGCGGCGATCCGCATGCCCCGAGCGGCGCCTTCCCGTGCCATGCACAGTGGCGTCCGCCGCTCGTGATCTCGCTTACCGTTGCGGGGGCAGCGCCGGCCTTGCAGTGCGTTTGCGCACCACGCACCGGCTTCCCGTTTCATCCCTTGGGCGCTGGGCCGTCGGGACACCTGAACCGCGCTACTTTAGCTTCGGACGGCTATTTGGGCAATGCGCTCCTACCCGCTTTTCCCGCCGACCCAGCTCTGTTGCACGCGGTATTCCGCGTCCAGCACCACCAGGTCGGCGCGGTAACCGGGCGCGATGCGGCCGTGGCTTTCGCCCAAGCCGAGGAACTCGGCCGGCCAGGTGCTGGCCATGCGCACCGCCTCGTCCAGCGGCAGGCCGAGCATCTGCACGGTGTTGCGCACGGCGCTGGCCATGTCCAGCGCGGAACCGGCGAGCACGCCGCCGGCGGTCTGGCAGATGCCGTCCTTCACGATGATGGTTTCGCCGTTCAACACATAGTCGGGGCGGTCCGCACCGACCGGCGGCATCGCGTCGGTGACCAGCAGCATCTTGCCGCGCGGCTTGGCGGCGATCGCCACGCGCAGGCTGGCCGGATGCACGTGGTGGCCATCGACGATGAGGCCGCACCAGCTGCCGGGGTCGTCCAGCGCCGCGCCGACCACGCCGGGTTCGCGGCTGCCCAGCGGAGTCATCGCGTTGAACAGGTGGGTGAAGCCGCGCACACCCGCGGCCAGTGCGACGCGGGTGGTGGCGTAGTCGGCCGCCGTGTGGCCGGCGTTGACGAGCACGCCGGCGGCAGTCAGCCGCGCAATGACGTGGTGCGGCACGCGCTCGGGCGCCAGCGTCAGCAGCCGCACGCCGCGGTGCGGTGCGCACAGCATGGCGAGTTCTTCCTCGCCGGGCACGTGGAACCACTTCGCGTCGTGCACGCCCTTGCGCTCAGGGGCGAGGTACGGGCCTTCCAGATGGATGCCGAGCAGGCCCGGCACGCCTTCCTCGAACGCCTGTTCCACTGCGGCCAGTGCGGCGCGCATGATGTCGACGCTGTCGCTGATCAGGGTGGGCAGGAAGCCGGTGGTGCCGAAGCGGCGATGCGCGGCGCCGATGGTGCGGATCGTCTCCACCGTGGGCGCGTCGTTGAACAGCACGCCGCCGCCGCCGTTGACCTGCACGTCGATGAAGCCGGGCAGCAGCATGGCGCCGCGCAGGTCGTGTTGTTGCGCGGTGCGCACGCGCGGGTCGGATGGCGGCAGCAGGTCGACGATGTGCGCACCGTCGAGCAGCACGGCGAGGTCGTCACGCCAGCCGTGGGCGGTGAGTACGCGGGCGTGGGTGAGCGACTTCATGCGTGATCGACCATGGACGCGAAACCTCACGTAGGAGCCCGCTCGCGGGCGATGCTCTTGCTTTTGCGAATCCCGAATTCCGAATCCCGAATCTCGGCTTTCAAGGCATCGCCCGCGAGCGGGCTCCTACCCATGCCATCGGATCAAACGGTTTCGGTGACCTTGTTCAGATGCGGCGGCAGGTCGGGGTTGAAGCCGCGGCGCAGCGCCAGGGCGCTGGCCGCGCGGTAGAAGCTCTGGATGGTCAGCAGCGGCGTGCACAGCGCCGGCAGGCCGCCGGCCACCGGCAAGCTGCCAGCGCCATGCAGCCCGGGCGCGGCCACGAACACCTGCGCGCCGCGGCCGCGGAATTCGCGCGCCACCGCCAGCGTGCTGTCCAGCGTGTCGTCGTCCTGAGCGAAGCACAGCACCGGAAAATCCGGGCCGACCAGCGCCATCGGGCCATGCTTCACCTCGGCCGCGCTGAACGCCTCGGCGTGCAGGCCGCAGGTTTCCTTGAACTTCAGCGCCGCCTCCAGCGCGATGCCGAGGCCGTAGCCGCGACCGACCACGAACAGGTTGTGCGCCCCGGCCAGGCCATCGACCAGCGCCGACCAGTCCGCGTCCCAGCCGGCGCGCAACGCATCCGGCAGCGCCTGCAGGGCGGTGCCGAGTTCGGCGTCGCCGCGCCAGCGCGCGCACAGGTGCAGCACCGCGGCCAGCGCGGCGATATAGCTCTTGGTGGCCGCCACGCTGCGCTCGGGGCCGGCGTGCAGCGGGATCACCGTGTCGGCCAGCGCCGCCAGCGGCGAATCGGCCACGTTCACCAGCGCCACCACGCGCGCGCCGGCGACCTTCGCGGCCTGCGCATTGCGCAGCAGGTCGGGGCTCTTGCCCGACTGCGAGATCGCGATGAACAGCGCGCCCTGCCAGCGCTGCTCGGCCGCGTACACCGAAGTGACCGACGGCGAGGCCGAGGCGGTGACGATGCCCAGCTGGGTCTCGAACACGTACTTGGCGTAGGCCGCCGCATGGTCGGAGCTGCCGCGCGCGCAGGTGACGATGAAGCGCGGCGGCTGCGCGCGCAGCTCACGCGCCAACGCGGCCACCACCGCCTCGTTCGCGGCGAACTGGCGCGCCAGCACCGCGGCCGACTCGTGCGCCTCCTGGAACATCAGAGTGTCGCGGGCGTCCATGGCGTTCCTTCAGTCGGTCTGCAGTTCGGCGACGAAATCGTAGATGTCGCCGCGGTACCAGGAGCAGGTGAACTCGACCACGCGGCCGTCGTCGAGGAAGCTGCGCCGCTCGATGTTCAGCCCGGCGCTGCCCACGCCGACGTGCAGCAGCCGCGCCTGCTGCGCGTTCAGCGACACCGCGCGCAGCCGCTGCAGCGCGCGGCGCGGGCGTGCGTTGAGTTTTTCCAGCGCCTCGTACAGCGAGTCGTGCACCAGCAGCGGGTCGGGCAGCACGCTGGCCGGAACCACGCTGCGCTCGATCGCCAGCGGCTCGTCCTGGCCGTAGCGCACGCGGTGCAGGCGCACCACCAGCGAGCCGGGCGACAGGTTCAGTGCCATCGACTCCTCCGGCGTCACCTCGCCGATGCCGCGCTCGAAGAATTCCGAGCGCGGCGACAGGCCGCGCTCGCGCAGGTCCTCGGTGAAGCTGGTCAGCCGCGACATCGGCTTGACGATGCGCTCGGCGATGAAGGTGCCGGCGCCGTGGCGCTGGGTCAGCAGGCCTTCCTCGACCAGGCCGGCGATCGCCTTGCGCACGGTCACCCGCGACAGCTTCAGCGTCTGCGACAGATCGCGCTCGCTGGGCAGCGCCTGGCCCGGCTCGATGTCACGGTGCCCGATGATGTTGCGGATCGCCTGGCGCAGGCGCAGGTAGGCCAGCGGCTGGTGCGTGGCCGGGTCGTGGCAGATCCGGCGGTATTCGTGGGCAAGGGCGGCTTCCATGCGCGAACGATACCAATAGCGAACCACTGGCCGCAAGCCGCCCGGTACGTCTCTCGACCCTGGAGTGCCCGGCGGCTCGAATCCGTCTGCATGAGCCTGGTTCGCCTCGGCGGGCGGACCCGAAGTGCCCCACGGACTTGGCTAATCCCAGCGATTACGGCCCGTAGCCTGCACTCGGGACGAACGGGATGGCGAGTGCGCCCGCGGCTGCCCGATCGAGCCTCCGCATGAATTCGTATGCAATGCGGTAGTCGATCTGGTATTTCACTGGTACGATCAAAGCCAACCCGGGCAAGCGCGCCACCGGCCGCCCTGCCCACCATCCGGCATCGAGTCGAGGTAATCGCGTGACTGCTTCCTCCCAAACGGTCGAACCGTTCGACCTGGTGATCTTCGGCGGCACCGGCGACCTCGCCGTGCGCAAGCTGCTGCCCGCGCTGTTCCACCGCTTCCTCGACGGCCAGATCCCCGGCAGCAGTCGCATCGTCGGCGTCGCCCGCGAGGCGCTGGACGACGCCGGCTACCGTACGCACCTGCGCGAGGCGATGATCGGGGTGTGCGCGGCGGCACAGCTCGACGTGTTCCTGCAGCAGGTGTTCTACCACCCGCTGGATGCGCGCAAGGACGAGGGCTGGGACGACTTCGCCGCGTTCATGCGCAAACAGCCCGAGCACGTGCGCGTGTTCTACCTGTCCACCTCGCCCGAACTTTTTGTCGACATCTGCACCCGGCTGGGCCACTACCAGCTCAACCAGGGTGCCTCGCGCGTGGTGCTGGAGAAGCCGATCGGCCGCGACCTGGCCAGCGCGAACCAGATCAACGACGCGGTCGGCAAGGTGTTCAGCGAATCGCAGACCTTCCGCATCGACCACTACCTCGGCAAGGAGACGGTGCAGAACCTGCTGGTGCTGCGCTTCGGCAACGCGCTGTTCGAGCCGCTGTGGAACGCCGGGCACATCGACCACGTGCAGATCACCGTGGCCGAAACCCTCGGCGTGGGCCACCGCGGCGCCTACTACGACCGCGCCGGTGCGCTGCGCGACATGGTGCAGAACCACATGCTGCAGCTGCTGTGCATGGTGGCGATGGAGCCGCCGTCCTCGCTGGCGCCCGACGCGGTGCGCGACGAGAAGCTGAAGGTGCTGCATTCGCTGAAGCCCATCGACGACAGCAACGCCGCCCAGCTCACCGTGCGCGGCCAGTACCGCGCCGGCGTGGCCGAGGGCGCCAGCGTGCCGGGTTACCCAGAGGAGCTGGGCAACAGCAAGTCGAACACCGAAACCTTCGTCGCGCTGAAGGCGGAGATCGCCAACTGGCGCTGGGCCGGCGTGCCGTTCTACCTGCGCACCGGCAAGCGGCTGCCGAGCCGGGTGTCGGAAATCGTGGTGACCTTCAAGCCGGTGCCGCATTCGATCTTCAGTCCCGACTCCGGCACGCTGTCGCAGAACCGGCTGGTGCTGCGGCTGCAGCCGGACGAGGGCGTGAAGCTGTGGCTGACCATCAAGCATCCCGGCCCGGGCGGCCTGCGCCTGCGCCACGTGCCGCTGGACATGAGCTTCGCCGAGGCGTTCGGCGTGCAGCAGCCCGATGCGTACGAGCGCCTGCTGCTCGACGTGGTGCGCGGCAACCCCACCCTGTTCATGCGCCGCGACGAAGTGGAAGCGGCGTGGCGCTGGGCCGGCCCGATCCTCGCCGCCTGGGCCGACAGCGGCGAGGCGCCGCGACCGTATACCGCCGGCAGCTGGGGGCCGAGCGCCGCGGTGGCGCTGATCGAGCGCGACGGCCGCACCTGGAACGAAGACAGCGAATAGGCCGCGTTTACCGATGCTTCACCCGATCACCCCGATGCCTGCGGCAGACTGGCCGTCCCCTCACCACGATGCGCGCGGCCACGCCTGGGTGCCCGGCGCGACAGTTCTGCCATGACTCCCCACCTGAACGTCACCACGCACAGCTTCACCGACTGCAAGGCGCAGGCCACGGCGCTGGCTGAACGCGTCGCCGAGCGCCTGCGCAGCGGTGTGGCCGAACGCGGCCATGCCGTGCTGGCGGTCTCCGGCGGCAGCACGCCGAAGGATTTCTTCGACCGCCTCGCGCGCGAGCAGCTCGACTGGGCCCGGGTGCAGGTGACCCTGGTCGACGAACGCTGGGTGCCTGATACCGACGAGCGCTCGAATGCACGGCTGGTGAAGGCGCGCCTGCTGCAGCACGCCGCCGCGGCCGCGCCGTTCGTGCCGCTGTATACCGGCGATGCCGCCCCCGAAGCCGGGCTGGCCACCGCCGCGGCGCGCATCGACGCGCTGCCGCTGCCGTTCGACGCGGTGGTGCTGGGCATGGGCGACGACGGCCACACCGCCTCGTTCTTCCCCGGCGGCGACCACCTGGCCGAGGCGCTGGACCCGGACGGCCGCGCCCGCGTGCTGCCGATGCGCGCGCCCGGCGCCGGCGAGCCGCGTATCACGCTGAGCCTGCCGACGCTGCTGGAAACGCGCGCGCTGTACCTGCTGGTCGCCGGCGAGAAAAAGCGCGACCTGCTGGCCGACGCGCGGCTCGGTCTCGGCGCCGCGCAGCATTACCCGGTGCGTGCGGTGCTGACCCAGCAGCGCGTGCCGGTGGCGGTGTACTGGTGCCCGTGACTACCACCAACGGCATCCCCGTAGGAGCGCACCCTGTGCGCGATGCTCTTGCGGTTGCCTTGCCACACCACAGGCGGGCTGCGCCCGCCGTTCGCGCACAGGGTGCGCTCCTACCTGACCGGAACGAATCATGACCACGCTCCATCCCGTCGTCGCCGAAGTCACCGAACGCCTGCGCGAGCGCAGTCGCGAGACGCGCGCGGCCTACCTCGCACGGATCGACGCGGCGGACCGCAGCGGGCCGCGCCGCGGGCACCTGTCCTGCGGCAACCTCGCGCACGGCTTCGCCGCCTGCGGCACCGAGGACAAGGCCGCGCTGCGCAGCGGCCAGCACGCCAACCTCGCCATCGTCACCGCCTACAACGACATGCTGTCGGCGCACCAGCCGTACGAGCGCTACCCCGCGCTGATCCGCCAGATCGCCCGTGACGCCGGCTTCACCGCGCAGGTCGCTGGCGGCGTGCCGGCGATGTGCGACGGCATTACCCAGGGCCGCGCCGGCATGCAGCTGTCGCTGTTCTCGCGCGATGTGATCGCGCTGGCCACCGCGGTGGCGCTGTCGCACGACATGTTCGATGGCGCGCTGTTCCTCGGCATCTGCGACAAGATCGTGCCGGGACTGCTGATCGCCGCACTGAGCTTTGGCCATCTTCCCGCCGCCTTCGTGCCCAGCGGCCCGATGCCCAGCGGCATCCCGAACGAGCAGAAATCGAAGGTGCGCCAAGCCTTCGCCGACGGCAAGGCGAGCAAGGCCGAACTGCTGGAAGCCGAAGCCGCTTCCTACCACGCGCCTGGCACCTGCACCTTCTACGGCACCGCGAACTCCAACCAGATGCTGATGGAGATCATGGGCCTGCACTTGCCCGGCGCCAGCTTCACCCCGCCGGACACGCCGCTGCGCGACGCGCTCACCGCCGAGGTGGTGCGCCGCGTCGCCGACCTCAGCGCGCTGGGCGACCATTACCTGCCGCTCGGCCACCTCATCGACGAGCGCGCGATCATCAACGGCGTGATCGGCCTGCACGCCACCGGCGGTTCCACCAACCACCTGCTGCACCTGGTGGCGATCGCGCACGCCGCCGGCATCCAGCTGCGCTGGGATGACTTCGACGCGCTGTCCGGCGTGATCCCGCTGCTGGCGCGCGTGTACCCGAATGGCTACGCCGACGTGAATCAGTTCCACGACGCCGGCGGCATGGCGTTCCTGATCGACCAGCTGCTCGGCGCCGGCCTGCTGCACGCCGACGTGCAGACCATCTTCGGCACCGGCCTGGAAGGCTACACGCGCGTGCCGCAGCTGGACGAGGCCGGCGACATCGCCTGGCTGCCGGTGGCCAAGCAGAGCGGCAACCGCGGCGTGCTGCGCGGCGTGGACGAACCGTTCCGCGCCGACGGCGGCCTGCGCATGCTCGACGGCAACCTCGGCCGCGCGGTGATCAAGGTCTCCTCGGTACCGGACGACCGCCTGCTGATCGAGGCGCCGGCGATCGTGTTCAACGACCAGGACGAGGTGGCTGGCGCGTTCAAGCGCGGCGAGCTCAACCGCGACTTCGTGGCGGTGGTGCGCTTCCAGGGTCCGCGCGCGAACGGCATGCCCGAGCTGCACAAGCTCACCCCCACGCTGGCGCTGCTGCAGGACCGCGGCCACCGCATCGCCCTGCTCACCGACGGGCGCATGTCCGGCGCCTCCGGCCGCGTGCCGGCGGCGATCCACGTGACCCCCGAGGCGGTGGCCGGCGGCAACCTCGCCAAGATCCGCGACGGCGACCTCATCCGGCTGGACGCGGCGAACGGACGTCTGGACGTCCTGATGGAAGCGCACGAACTGGACGCCCGCCTGCCGCACGTCGCCGACCTGTCCGGCGAGCACAGCGGCATGGGCCGCGAACTGTTCGGCCTGTTCCGCCAGGCAGCCGCCAACGCCGACCTCGGCGCCGGCGTGCTGTGAGCTCGTGCCCCTCCCCTGCGCAGCAGGGGAGGGTTGGGGTGGGGTCGCTCTTGACCTATCCCGCCAACCTGAGCAACCCCCTCCCAACCTCCCCCTGCTCTGCAGGGGGAGGAGCCAACAGTCCGGAGCCCACGTGACCAGTCCCATCGAACACAAGCAGCAGCAAGTCGAAGCCCTGATGCGGCTGGCGCCGGTGATTCCGGTGGTGATCATCGACGACGCGAGGGCCGCGGTGCCGATGGCGCGTGCGCTGGTCGCCGGCGGCATCCCGACGATCGAGGTCACCCTGCGCACGAGCGCCGCGCTGGACGCGATCCGCGCGATCGCCGCCGAGGTGGAAGGCGCGGTGGTCGGTTGCGGCACCGCGCTGTCCGCGCGCGACCTGGCGGCTGCGCAACAGGCCGGCGCGCGCTTCGCCGTGTCGCCCGGCACCTCGCCTCGCCTGCTCGACGCCGCCGACGACAGCGAACTGCCGCTGCTGCCCGGCGTGGCCACCGCCAGCGAGGCGATGGCCCTGCTCGAACGCGGCTACCGGCATCTGAAGTTCTTTCCGGCGGTACCGGCCGGCGGCCACAAGCTGCTCGGCGCCTGGGCCAGCCCGCTGCCGCAGATCCGCTTCTGCCCCACCGGCGGCATCAGTCTGGCCAGCGCGCCGGATTTCCTGGCCCTGCCAAACGTGCTCTGCGTGGGCGGCTCCTGGCTCACTCCCGCCGACAAACTCGCCAGCGGCGACTGGGCCGGCATCGAGCAGCTGGCGCGCGAGGCAGCGGCGTTGCGCTGAGTCCGCTGGCGCGCGATACCGGGTAAGGTGCGTTCCTGCACACGCTCGCCGATCCCGCGGCGGCCCCGGCAAGGAACCATCACGTTGAACATCGGACCGCTGGCACTTTCGTCGGCCGTGCTGGCGCTGCTGTTCGGCGTCATCGCTGCGCTTGCCACCGTCGGCTTTCTGCGCCGACGCGGCCATGCCGACGCCGGCAACGCGCTGTACCTGGCACTCGGCTTCGGTTTGCTGGTGGCGCGCATCGCCTACGTGGCCGGCTGGTGGCCGCAGTATGCGCAGCAGCCCTGGAGCATCTTGAACATCCGCGACCAGGGCTTCGACCGGATCGCCGGTCTGCTCGGCCTGCTGCTGGCGACGACCTTGATCGGCTGGCGCCGGCCGCCGCTGCGCCGGCCGCTGGCCGCCGGCGTGGCGGTCGGCATCGCGGCCTGGGCCTTCGCCGGGCTGGCCGCGTACAAGCTGGCCACGACCACCCATCCCGGCCTGCCGGCCTTCGTGCTGAGCGACCTGGACGGACGCGAGGTGCCGCTGCAAACGCTGCGCGGCCAGCCCACCGTGATCAACCTGTGGGCCACCTGGTGCGGGCCGTGCCGGCGCGAGATGCCGGTGCTGGCCGAGGCGCAGCGTACGATGTCGCAGGTGCGCTTCGTGTTCGCCGACCAGGGCGAATCGGCGGCGGCGGTGCGGCAGTTCATGCAGGTGCAGCGGTTGACGCTGCAGCACGTGCTGATCGACGGCAACCTGCAGCTGTCGAACCAGTACAACGTGCGCGGCTACCCGACCACGCTGTTCCTCGACGCCGACGGCCGCCTGCGCGAGCTGCACATGGGCGAGCTGTCGCGCGCCACGCTGGCCGAACGACTGCAGCGGATCACCCCGCCCCCCACGCACTGACCGGCGTCCGTGGGGGCGCACCCTGTGCGCGATGCTTTCCGTCACATGACGAAGAGCATCGCGCACAGGGTGCGCTACATCAGTTCAATTGGCCGGCTCGGCGTCCAACCTTGCCATCACCGCGTCGGTGACGCGCGCGCAGCGCTGGCCCATGAACGGGAACGCCCCGCTCATGGTTTCGGCCAGGCTGCCGTGCAACGACGTGCGCAGCAGCCGGCGCGCGCGATACAGGCGGGTTTTCACCGTCTCCGGCTTGATCGCCAGCAGATGGGCGGTTTCCTCGACCGAACACTCCTCCACCTCGCGCATCATGTAGACGGTGCGGAATGCCGGCGGCAGGTCGTCGATGGCGTGTTCGAGCAGGTGGCGGATCTGGCTGCGGGCAGCCGCGACGGCCGGATCCTCGCTACCGAATTTCGAGGGGAACTGGATGACCTGGTGGGTATCGTCCACCGCCGCGTCGACCTGCTCCAGGTCGACCATGGTGTGCCGTTTGCGCAGGCGCCCGCGCGCCTCGTTCAGCACGATGCTGGTCAGCCAGGTCAGCAGGGTCGAGTCGCCTCGAAACGAATCCAGCTTGTGATAGGCACGCATATACGATTCCTGCAGCACGTCTTCCGCTTCCGAATCCTCGCCGAGCACCGCGCGCGCCACGCGGAACAGCCGCTGGTTGCAGCGCTGCATGATGTGGCGGAACGCCTCGCGATGGCCGTCGCGGACCAGCGCCACCAGCGCGTGATCGTCCAGTGCGGCGACATCGACGGGTGAAACATGGGCATGGGCTGACATGGCTTTCTCCTTTTACACCTGATCCGATGCATCGGGGTGACTTGAGGTTCCCGGGTCAGAGCCTGTGAAGAAAACCACTCCCTGTGGTTTTCTTCTATCGCGAGTCCGGTACACGCCCGGACTCGCTCACGCGAATCAGGCACCTGCGTGCCCGATCCGCGACCGGCCATCCCTGGCCGGCTGAGAGGTTGAATAGCCACAACCTCTCAGCCGGCCAGCGTCGCCAGGATCTCGCCACGCCGCGGTTCCCGCGCAAATTCGCCGAGCAGGCGCCGGGTCTGCATCGACACCCCGTGCAGGCGCACCCCGCGCGAGGACAGGCAGTCGTGGCTGGCTTCGATGATCACCGCCACGCCGCGCGGCTGCAGCACCTTGGCCAGCGTGTCGGCGATCTCCACGGTGAGCCGCTCCTGGATCTGCAGGCGCCGGCCGAACGCCTCGACCAGCCGCGCCAGTTTGGAGATGCCGACCACGCGCTGGTTCGGCAGGTAGGCGATGTGCACCACGCCGCGGATCGGCGCCAGGTGGTGTTCGCAGGTCGACTGCAGCGGAATGTCGCGCAGGATGACCAGTTCGTCGTAGCCGCCGACTTCGCCGAAGGTGCGGCTGAGCAGGCTGGCCGGATCCTGCCGGTAGCCGGCAAACCATTCCTCGTACGCACGCACCACGCGCGCCGGAGTGGCCAGCAGGCCTTCGCGCGCGGGGTCGTCGCCGGCCCAGCGGATCAGCGTGCGCACCGCGGCTTCGGCCTCGGCGCGGGTCGGGTGCGGAGTTTCGGCCGCTGCAGGCAGCATGGCGCGCAGGGCAAAAGCCTGGTCAAGGTCGAGCATCGGAGAGCCTTTTTCGGTAGTGGTCGACCATCCGATGAACTGGATGCGCCCGAGGTTCCCGCGCGCGCAGCCGATTCACCCGGAACCTCTCGCGGGCTGATCGCATCCCATGCGCACTGGTACGTCTATAGCGTGCATCCGTTCGCTGGCGCTACCCATCTGAAGGAGTGATCACCATGAACAAGACCGTCTTCGCACTCGCCCTCGCGTTGGCCTTCGGCGGCACCGCCGCCGTGCAGGCGCAGCACGCCCCAGCCACCCCCGCGCACAGCATGTACGCCTCGCAGATGAACTGGTTCGGCGGCGGCACCTACAGCGGTGCGCCCGCGCTGAACGTCACCGCCGCCCTGGTCGAAGCCGGTGGTGGCGCCAGCCACTTCGACTTCGCCACGGCGCTGGTTTCGATGCTGGGCCAGGACACCGTCAACGCCGAAGTGGCCAAGCTCACCAAGCAGTACGGCAAGACCGCCACCGACAACTTCATCGCCGGCATGACCTTCGCCGTCAATGACGGCCTGAAGCGCGCCACCGAAGCGGGAGTGAAGCTGCCGGCCGCGCCGGCCGACCTGAAGGGCGCGAAGCTGGCCAGCACGCTGGTGACGGCCGGCACCACCACCGACGGCACCTGGTGGTCGGGCTATCTGTTCGACAAGGCCCTGTCGCACGACATCCACGTGCAGGTGATGCAGGACATCGACGCGAAGTTCGGCCATGGCGCCGACGAGAACACTCACAAGATCCTCAACCAGGCGATGTACGACGTAGCGCAGGCGCTGAAAGTGAAGGGCGTGAAGCTGGCCTCGCTGCACTGAGCCGGTTCGTTCGACGGCACTGTCCCGGGCACCTCGCGTTGCACGCAACGCGGGGTGCCCGATGACTCAGGCCACTTCCTGCCAGTTGAAGTACCGTCGATCAGCGATGCCCAGCAGGTCAAGATCCTCGCTGGTGTCGCCGTAGGCGTAGACGCAGTCGAAGTCGCCGGGGTCGTACTGCTGCAGCACCCGCCGTGGCTTCTCGGCGCCGACGCACTGGCTTCCACGATAGCGACCGCTGTAGCGGCCATCGACCACTTCCAGCTCCGAGCAGATCAGCGCCAGCCCGTGCCGGCGGCACCAGTGCTGCAGATAGGCGTCGAGCCCGCCGGAGACGACCACGACCACGTCGCCCTGCGCCTTGTGCCAGGCGATGCGTTCCATCGCCTGTTCGCGCAACACGCCGGGCAGTACCTCGCGCGCGAACCGCTCACCGGCCTGGTCCAGTCGCGCCATCGGCTCGTCGCGAAAACCGAAGCGCACCACGTGCGAGCGGATCGCATTGCTGGAAACGAGGCCGAGCTTGTAGCCGATCACCACCGGCGCCAGCAGCCACTTGCCGACAGCCAGCCGCCGCGGCGTCACCGCGAAATGCATGAAATCGGCAAACATCTCGCGGGTGGTGATGGTGCCGTCGAAATCGAACAAGGCAAGATTCATGCGTCGATACCTCCTTTCGTCATCGGAAGTTCCTTCTCACCAACGCCAGCCATAACGCTTTTCGCGTATCTCGTGCATCGGTCCGCATACCCGCATAACTGCCCGTAGGAGCGCACCCTGTGCACGATGCTCTGATGCCGGGCAGAGCCAAGAGCATCGCGCACAGGTGCGTACCTACATCAGCGCGACGGGCAACGACGCGCGATCAGTGCCTCGACTCATCCCTCACCGGCTTCACGTACGTTCCGAACAACTCGTCGATGCGCCGGTATTCGTCGTACCAGGAATCGGCATGCACGAAGCCGTGGCGTTCCAGCGGGTACAGCGACATCCAGAAGTTCTTCTTGTGCAGTTCGATGAAGCGCTGGTACAGGCGGATCGAATCCTCGGCGAACACGTTGTCGTCGATCAGGCCGTGCTGGATCAGCAGCGGGTCCTGCAGCTTTTCCGCGTATTCGATCGGCGAGCTGGCCCGGTACGCCGCGGGATCGAGCTGCGGATCGTTGAGGATGTTCGAGGTGTACTCGTGGTTGTACAGCGTCCAGTCGCTGACCGGGCGCAGCCCAGCGCCGGCGGCGAATTCGCCGGGCGCGCGCAGCAGCGCCATCTCGGTCATGAAGCCGCCGTAGCTGCCGCCGTAGATGCCCACGCGCCGCGGATCGACGCCATGGTTTTTCACCAGCCAGGCCTTGCCGTCGAGCAGGTCCTCCAGCTCCGGGTGGCCCATCTGGCGGTAGATCGCGGTGCGCCAGGCGCGGCCGTAACCTTCCGAGGCGCGGTAGTCCATGTCCAGCACCACGTAGCCCTGGCTCACCAGCAGGTTGTGGAACATCTGCTCGCGGAAATAGTACGTGGACGACAGCTTGACGTTCTGCAGGTAGCCGGCGCCGTGGACGAAGATCACCGCCGGTCGCGAGGCGGGCGCATCGGTTTCATTGGCCGGGCCGTAGTACTTCGCGTAGATCGAGCCGGCGCCGTGCGAGGACGGCACCTCGACGATCTTCGGCGCGATCCAGTCGTGCGCCAGGTAGGCCGGCTTCATCGTCCGGGTCAGTTCGCGCGGCGTGCCGCCGGCGGACGGCTGCACCGCCAGTTGGGCGAACAGGTACGGCGCGGAATGCAGCACGGCCAGCTGCGTGCCGTCGGGAGACAGCGCGAAGTCGTCCATACCCTGGTAGTTCGTCACGCGCGCCAGCTCGCCGCCGGCGGACGGCACGCGGTAGACGTCGTAGCTGTACGGCGCCACCTTGTTGGTGCGCAGGTAGAACCAGCGACCGTCCTCGCCGAGCTGCGGATGGCTCACCTCGAACCGGCCAGTGGTCAGCGCCTTCGGCTTGCCGCCCAGCGGCTTCGCATACAGCTGCGACCAGCCGGTTTCCTCGGACAGGTACCACAGCGTGCGGCCGTCCTTCAGCCAGCCGAAATCGTTGAAATTCCAGTTGATCCACGCCGGGTCGGTGAGCCGGTGCTGCGGCACCAGCGCGTGCCTGTCGAAGTCCACGCTGGCGATCCAGCGGTCCTTGTTGTCGATCGCGCGCAGCTGGATCGCCAGCTGGCCGCCGTCGTCGCTCCACACGATGCCGCCGCCACCAATGTCATCGGTGCCGGCGATGATGCGCACCGCGCGCACGTCGGGCGCCTTCAGCGCCTTCGCCTCGTCCTGCTTGCCGGCCTTTTCCAGCGCGGTCACGGCCTGCGCACGCAGCGCCTTGAGCGGGTCGTCCTTGATACCCGGCAGGCCGTCGGTCTTCAGCGGGTACTGCTGGTGCCCACGCAGGTCCAGCAGCAGCAGCGACTGCGGCGCAGGATCGTTGCGCCCGACGTAGATGCGCGCGTCCTGCGGCTCGGTATAGCCGCTCTCGGTGACGTAGTGGTTGACCTTGGGCGCCTCGCCCTTGGCGTAGTCCCTGGGCACGGTGACCAGCAGCATCCAGCGGCCGTCCGGCGACAGTTCGGTATCCACCGCAGCGATCTTGTCGCCGAGGTAAAACGGTGGCGGCGCACGGCCCGGGTCGGCCGCATCCTGCGCCTTGTCCTCGTCGCGCGCGGCCTGCTTGTCGGCCTTGATCTCGCGCAGCGTCTTGAACAGCTCGAGCTGGCGCCTGCCCAGCGCATCGGGCTGCTTCGCCTGCGGATCGTCGGCGAATTTCAGGATCGCCGCCGGCGCCGCGACGCCGCTGGCCAGGTCGTAGCTGTACCAGTCGTTGCCGGTGCGGTACTGCAGCGCGCGGCCGTCGACAGAGAAGCGCGGTGCGACTTCGTCCTGCGGCGTGCGCGTGACCTGGCGGCGCCGGCCGCTGGCCAGGTCGACCACGAACACGTCGCCATGCAGGATGAAGGCGGCATGCCGGTGCGCGCGGTCGAACACCGCCGGACCATCGGCCTGCGCCCGCTCGGTCGGGTCGAGCTTCACGCTCTGGCCGGTCGCCGGGTCGACCCGGTACAGGTCGCGCAGCGGGCTGCCATCACGCTTCATCGAGTAGTACACATGGCGTCCGTCCACGCTCCAGTACGGCTGCTCCACCGCCTGGCCGATCCAGTCGGGGTTGGCCATCACGGTTTCCAGGTCCAACGGCGTCGACGCCGGCGCGGCGGCGGCCGGCGCAGCAATGAAGGCGACGAGGGCGGCAAGCAGCAAACGACGCATGGGTTCTCCCCTGGCAAAAAGGCCAGCATACCCGAGCCGGCCGCAGGTACGCGGCCACCCTGCCGATAGTCAGCGGTCGTCGGCTGCAATGGCGGCGGCGCGTTGCTACTCTCCCGGGCCTCCACGTCTTTCCATGGAACCCGCCATGCGCCTCGCGTCCTTTGCCGTCCCCCTGCTGCTCGCCGCCGGCGGCACCATCGCGGCCCAGCTGCCGCCCGTGAATCCGTCGCCGAAGCCACCACGCGAAATGGCGCTGATCGGCGAATCGCAGCCGCTGCCGCCGCCGACGCCGCGGCAGGCCGCGTCCAGCGAGTTCCACGGCGTCAGCGTGGCCGATCCGTACCGCTGGCTGGAAAACCCGGACGCCCCGGCGGTGCGGCAATGGATAGCCGCGCAGAACGCGTACACCGAGGCGACCCTGGCCGCGATGCCGCAGGGCAAGGCGCTTACCGCGCGGGTGCAGCAGTTGGCGATCACCTCGACCACGCGCTCCGGCCCGACGCTGGCCGGCGGCACCTTGTTCTACCTGCAGCAGATCCCGCCGCAGCCGCAGCCGGTGCTGATCGCACAGGCCTGGCCGGACGGCGCGGCGAAGGTGCTGGTGGACCCGAACGTCGAGCACGGCGGCACCGCGATCACCGCCTACTGGCCGTCGCCGCGCGGGCGCTACCTCGCCTACGGCACCGCCGAGGGCGGCAGCGAGCTGACCACCATCCGCGTGCTCGACGTGGCCAGCGGCAAGACCCTGCCCGACACCCTGCCCTGGGCCGGCGGCGGCACCACCCCGCAGGGCCTGGCCTGGGACGCCGACGAGCACGGCTTCAGCTACGTGCGCTTCGCGCCGCCAGCGGCCGGGCAGGAAGTGGAACAGTTCCACGCCACGCTGGTGCACCACGCGCTGGGCCAGGCCGCCGCGACGGACCACGTGGTGTTCGGCCAGGGCTATTCGAAAACCGCCGAGTACGTGCTGGTGAATGCGCCGGCCAGCGCGCAGGCCGCGGTGCTCACCTACGACGGCGATGGCGGCCCGGCCGAAGTGTTCCTGCAGCACGACGACGGCTTCGCCCGCGTGCTCGACCGCCACGCCAACGTGCGCACGGCGGCTTGGGTGAATGGACGTCTATATGCCGCCGCATTCCAGGATGCGCCGCGCGGCCGCATCGTGGCCATCGGCAGCGACGGCAAGGCTGTGCCGGTGCTGGCCGAACGCGCGGGCGCGATCCAGCAGATCGCCCCGCTCGGCGACGGCTTCCTGGTGGTGCGCAGCTGGGGTCCGGACTGGTGGGTCGAGCAGTACGCCGCCGGCGCGAAATTCGTGCGCCGGCTGCCGCTGCCGCCGCACGGCATCGGCATCGGCGACATCGCCGCCGAATCCGGCAGCGACAAGGCGCTGGTGAGCTACAGCGGCTGGACCACACCCACGCGCTGGGCCGAGTACGACGGCAAGAACGGCACGCTGAAGACCGTGTTCGAGGTGAAGCCTGCCGCCGACTACTCGAAGGTGGTGGTGCAGCGCATCGACGGCAGCTCGAAGGACGGCACCAAGATCCCGGTGACCGTGCTGTCGCTGCAGGGCACCACGGCGAACGGCAAGCGGCCCACCATCCTGTACAGCTACGGCGGCTTCGACCTGCCGGTGAAGCCCGGCTTCATCGGCGCCAGCCTGGCCTGGCTGGAACGCGGCGGCGTACTCGCCTACGCCAACCTCCGCGGCGGCAACGAGAACGGCCAGCCATGGCACGCGCAGGGCCAGAAGCTGCACAAGCAGAACGTGTTCGACGACTTCCACGCCGCCGCGCTGGCGCTGATCGACGCGCGCTGGACCGACCGCGGCCATCTCGGCATCCTGGGCGGCAGCAACGGCGGCCTGCTGATGGGCACGCAGATCGTGCAGCACCCCGGCGACTACCGCGCGGTGGTGGCGCGCGTGGGCATCTACGACATGCTGCGCCACGAGACCCACTTCGCCAACGGCCCGTACAACATCCCCGAGTACGGCAGCATCGCGGACCCGGCCCAGTTCAAGGCCACCCTGGCCTACTCGCCGCTGCAGCACGTGCAGGCGAACACCGCCTACCCGGCGGTGCTGCTCACCACTGGCGAAAACGATCCGCGGGTGGCGCCATGGCAATCGCGCAAGTTCGCCGCCGCGCTGCAGAACGCCAGCTCGTCGACGCAGCCGATCCTGCTGCTGACCCGCACGAACGCCGGCCACGGCATCGGCGCCCCGTTCAGCCAGCGCGTCGGCGACACTGCGATCGGCCTGACCTTCTTCGCGCACGAGCTGGAGCTGGACATCGAAAAATAAACCACCCACCCGTTGTAGGGGCCGTTGGCGGGCGATGCGGTTGCCTTTGCGAATCCCGAATCCCGAATCCCGGTTTTCAAGGCATCGCCCGCCAGCGGGCTCCTACGCGTCGAGGCGGGGAGCAGGACTGCTACGATGACACCCGTCTTCCACCATCGATCCATGCCATGTCCCTGCCCACCGTCGAACACGAAACCGGCCCTTCGCCCCGCTACAGCGTGATCTGGCTGCATGGCCTCGGTGCGGACGGCAACGACTTCGCGCCGATCGTGCCGGAGCTGGTGGACCCGGCATGGCCGGCGTTGCGTTTCGTGTTTCCGCATGCGCCGGTGCGACCGGTGACGATCAACAACGGCATGTCGATGCGCGCGTGGTACGACATCATCGGCTTCGACGCGCATGCGCGGCAGGACGAAGCCGGCATCCGCGTCTCGATCGCCGCGGTCGAGGCGCTGATCGAACGCGAGCACGAGCGCGGCGTGCCGAGCGGGCGGATCTTCCTCGCCGGCTTCTCGCAGGGCGGCGCGATCGCGCTGGCCGCGGGGCTGCGCCATGCGGAAAAGCTGGCCGGCATCGTCGCGCTGTCCACCTACCTGCCGATCGCCAGCGCGCTCGCCGCCGAGCGCAGCGCGGCAAACGCCGCCACGCCGATCTTCTGGGGCCACGGCACCGCCGACCCGGTGGTGGTGCTGCCGCGTGGCAGCGCTTCGCGCGATGCGCTGCTGGCGCTGGGTTACGCGGTGGACTGGCACACCTACCCGATGGCCCACGCGGTCTGCGCCGAGGAGATCGACGACCTGCGCCGCTGGCTGGGCCAGCGGCTGACGTAAGCGCGACCGCGCTGCGGCATACTTGCCCGCATGCGCGAACCCACCTCCCGCCGCGCCGCACGCGGCCGCACCGAACAAAGTCCGCTGCCGGACTTCTGCCAGCTGCCGGCGCTGTTCGCGCTGCTGGTGGTCGGTGCGCTCACGGTCACCGTGATGTGGCTGGCTCGCGACGACCCGCGCGACTGGTCGGCCTACAGCGTCGGCATGCTGTTCGCGACTCTGCTGGGCATGGTGGCGGCGGTAGTGCTGTGCGCGCTGCGGCCATGGCTGCAGCGCCTGCCCGGGCACCTGCCGTATGCGGGCGTGTGGCTGCTGCTGCTGCTGATCGTGCTGCTCGGCAGCCTCGCGGCGCACTGGTTCGACGGCGCGCTGCAGATGCACCTGGTGCGCGGCAGCCTGCCCGTGTTCGTGTGCGACAACCTGTTGATCACCGCCCTGCTCGGCGCCGCGATGCTGCGCTATTTCTACGTGCTGGCGCAGTGGCAGGTACGGCTGGCAGCAGTGAGCCGCGCGCAGGTCGAAGCACTGCAGGCGCGTATCCGCCCGCACTTCCTGTTCAACAGCATGAACACCGTGGCGGCACTGATCCGGGTCGATCCCGCCGCCGCCGAGCGCACGGTGGAGGATCTCTCCGAACTGTTCCGCGCTGCGCTGGGCCAGCACGATAGCGCCGACGGCACGCTGGGCGAGGAGCTGGCGCTGGTCGAACGCTATCTGGCGATCGAGCAGTTGCGCCTGGGCGAACGCCTGCGCGTGCGGCGCGAACTGGACGAGCTGCCGCGCGATTTCCCACTGCCGCGCCTGCTGCTGCAGCCGCTGGTGGAGAACGCGGTGCGCCACGGCATCCAGCCGCTGCGCGAGGGCGGCGAAGTGACCCTGCGTGGCTGGCGCGATGGCCGCGACGTGCGCATCGAGATCGGCAACCCGCTGCCGCCCACCCCGCCTGCCGCCGGCAACGGTCATGGTCTGGACAGCGTGCGCCAGCGCGTGGCCTACCGCTATGGGCCGCAGGCGAGCGTGCAGGCCGGCGCGCAGGGCGAGCGCTTCGTGGTACGGCTGCAACTGCCGGGGGGAAAAGGCTGATGCGCGTGCTGGTGGTCGACGATGAGCCGCTGGCGCGCGCGCGCCTGACCGCCCTGCTGGCCGAATGCGCCGAAGTGGAGGTGGTCGGCAGCGTCGGCGACGGCGAGGCCACGCTGGCCGCACTGGACGAACTGCAGCCGGACGCGCTGCTGCTGGACATCAACATGCCCGGCACCGATGGCGTGGCGCTGGCGCAGCGCCTGGCCGGCCGCGCACGGCCGCAGGTGATCTTCTGCACCGCCTACGAGGCACACGCGCTGAAGGCGTTCGAGCTGGGCGCGGTCGACTACCTGCTGAAACCGGTGCGGCTCGACCGCCTGCGCGACGCGCTGCAGCGCGCGCAACGCCGCCTCGCCGACGCCCCGCGCGAACCGCCCGCCTACCTGCACGGTCGATTGCGCGGCGAGCAGGTGCGCATCGCGCTGGACGAGGTGATCTGCCTGCTCGCCGACGAGAAATACGTGGTGGTGCAGCACCGCCGCGGCGAGCTGCTGATCGAGGAATCGCTGCGCCAGCTGGAAGAAACCTACCCCGACCAGCTGATCCGCCTGCACCGCAACTGCCTCGTCCCGCCGCCGCGCCTGCTCGGCCTCAAGACCCTCGCCGACGGCCGCGTGCTGGCCCGCCTCGACGGCAGCGAACTCAACCCCGAGATCAGCCGGCGCAACCTGCCGGCGGTGCGGAAGCTGCTGCGGCTGGGGTGAATGTCCGAGCTGCCGAACTCAACAAGCAATCCAGTATGACGATACTTGCCATCGCAGATGGTGGATGACAAGACATGGCACCGCGATCCCTGAATATGCCATGCGGCAGCGTTGTTCCGGCTTGAGGGCTTTCCGCACGACCCGGTGTTCGCTCTTTGCCGCCATCCTTGAATCGGGGCTGGTGCTTTCGTGCGTGTTCATGCCGGCACGCCATCCGGGGAGGCGTCACGATCCTGTGCCGGGGATTAACGGACGGCCGCTTCAAGGCAATCGGCGATGTCCGCGGTTGCAAGAGCCAAGGAGAAACGCCCCGCTTATGCCAGCATCACGGGCACCCTGGCCCAGCCGCCCACCGGCGCCACCTCGCGTTCGGCCGGCGACTGTGGCGCCAGCGTGATCGAGGAAGTCGCCGCCAGCAGCGCCTGCATCGCGATGCGCAGTTCCAGCGTGGCCAACGGGCGGCCGGGGCAGGCGTGCCGGCCAATGCCGTACACCAGGTTGTACGTGGCGTTGCGCTGCGGGTCCATGGCGTCGGGGTTGCCGAACACGCTTTCGTCGCGGTTGGCGGACGTCCAGTTCAACTTCACGCGCGCCCCTTGCGGCAGCTCCACGCCGCCGATCGTGACCGGACAGGTGGTCACGCAGCGATTGGACACGAACGGGTCGTCGATCCGCAGGATCTCATCGACGATGGCGTCGAACTCGACGTCGGACACGCCCGCACGCAGCCGATCCTGCATGGCAGGTTGCGTGGCCAGGCGATGCACGAGCACGCCGACGCACAGTGCGATGGTGCCCAGGTCACCGCCGGTCCAGTTGCGCAGGACCGAGACGATCTCCTCATCGGTCAAAGGCCAGCCGTCCACTTCGGTCCGCATCAGCCGGGCGGTGACATCGTAGGCGGCGTCCGGGGGCGCGACATCACGGCGCCGCGCGAGTACGTCGCGGATCAGCGCATCGAAGGCCTCCGCCACTTGCCGTGTCCGCGAGCGGTCGCCCAAGCGTGTGGCGGCGTGGTTCTCGGCCACCCAGTCCACCAGCCGGTCTTCCAGATCGCTCGGCCAGCCCAGCCACGCACTCTGTGCACGGACGGCAAACCGGCTGCCGAACCCGCCCACCGCGTCCACTGCAACCCCTCTGGGCAGCAACGCGACCACGTCGACCGCCGCCCGGTGGAATGCCCCCCGGAAGGGGGCGAGTGCCCCCGGGGTGAGAAAGCGGTCGAGCGCCGCGCGGTAGGCGCTGTGCTCCGCGCCATCCAGCCCATTGGGAATATGCAGGTGGCGCGACACCGCGCTCGAGAAGCGCTGGTCGTCCCGTGCGGCCTGCAGGACCAGGTCGTGACTGAGCAGCACCCAGTCCCCCTGCACGTTGCGGACCACGCCATGCCACGGGCGCAGCTCGTCGGTGTAGGCCCTCAGGTCCCTGCCGATGGCGGACAGGTCCTCAGGCATGTGGTCGGTCATGCGTAACCTCTGCGGGCGGGGAAGCCGCTGGCAGTTGCCATTATCGCCGTTCCGCGTACCAGGCCACAGCCGGCACACGCAACGGCCATCCAGGGGCGGGTAGCGCCGCCGCGGTCCCGCGTTGGCTCGTCACTCCACGGGCGGTGACGTAGCATGGGGCCACGGATGATCACTCTGCCAACAGCGCGCCTCCGCACCGAAAGGTCGAGGTCAGGGCCACCGTGCTGCTGTTCGGGCTGGCCTGGGCGCTGCTGTGCGGCAGTTTCGGCATGAGCAATTACCGGCGCGACCACGGCCGCCTGCCGGGACAACCGGCCCTGCTGTGCTGGTGGCTGTTGTTGCTGGCCCAGCCGTTCGCACTCTACGTGCTGTGGGCCGATCGCAGCGACCTCGATGTATGGCGGTCCCTGCCGCTCGCCCTGCATGTGCCGTTCTTTGGCATCTTCGGGAGGAACATGAGCACCAAGTAGCCGGACCGGGATGTTCCGCCGCCACGAGGCCTCTCTCCACCTGGCGTGGACGAAGCGCATGCGTCAATGGTCGGTAAACATGCATGAGGAACCGCCATGAGCCATCCCTTCAAGGTCGGCGATCACGTGCGCTGGAATTCGGAGGCCGGCTATGTGACTGGCCGGATCACCGCAGTGCACACGCGCGATACGGAATACAAAGGTCACCTGCGCCACTGCAGCGAGGCCGACCCGCAATACGAGATCCAGAGCGACAAGACCGACCACGTCGCCATGCACAAGGGCGCGGCGCTGCACAAGATCGACTGAGCGATGCCCATCGATGATCCCGCCACGATCTGGACGATCGGCCATTCGACCCGCACGTTGGAGGAATTCCTCGGCTTGCTGGATGAATACCGGATCGAGGCGATCGCCGACGTGCGCCGCTTTCCCGGTTCGCGCCGCTACCCGCATTTCGCCAGCGACGCGCTGGCCGCCACGCTGCCCGCGCATGGCATCGCCTACCAATGGATGCCCAGACTCGGCGGCCGGCGCAAGGTGCAGCCGGGCTCACCGAATACGGGGTGGCGCAACGCCTCGTTCCAGGGCTACGCGGATTACACGGCCACCGCGGAGTTTGCCGACGGCCTCGCCGAGCTGCTGGCGCTGGCCGCCGGCAAGCGCACCGCCATGATGTGTGCCGAAGCAGTGTGGTGGCGCTGCCACCGCTCGATCGTTTCCGACGTGCTGAAGCTGCGCGGCATCGAGGTCATCCACATCATCGACGCCACGCACAGCACGGTGCACCCGTACACCTCGCCGGCGCATGTCGTGGACGGCCGGCTGAGTTATGCGCCAGCGCAAGGTGGCTTGCTGTAGCTGGGCACACTTGGCGAAACCCCGTCCGCGGTTGAAGTTCGCGCATGCTTCCCAGCGTGCGCTGCGGGCGACTTTCCCAGAGCCAGTCAAGAGTGCCCCTCACCCTTCCCTCTCCCCGGCGAGACCGGGGAGAGGAGGTCGAGGACCCCGGCGTGGCCGCAACGGGTGAAGTGCGATGCCTGCCTTCGCCGGCATGACGGGATGAGGGTTCGATGCCTGCCCGCGCGCTAACGGTGGAGAGGAAGCGAGCCGTTCGGGCAGCAGGCATGGGAGCGGCAAGGGCATCGCCCGCGAGCGGGCTCCTACGGGAGCATCGGGGGACCGATGCGGACCACGCTACTCCTTCTTGATCGCATGCCCGCCGAACTCGTTGCGCAGCGACGCCAGCAGTTTGTCGGCGAACGAGTCGCTGTCGCGCGAGCGGTAGCGTTCCATCAGCGACAGGGTGATTACCGGGGCGGACACGCTCAGTTCCATCGCCGCATCCACGGTCCAGCGGCCCTCGCCCGAGTCGACCACGTAGGGTGCGATGCCGTCCATGTTCGGGTTCTTGCCGAGCGCGTCGGTGGCCAGGTCGAGCAGCCACGAGCGCACCACGCTGCCGGTGCGCCAGATCTCGCCGACCTGGTGCAGGTCCAGGGCGAACTCCTGCTTGTGCTTGAGGATCGCGAAGCCTTCGGCGTAGGCCTGCATCATGCCGTACTCGATGCCGTTGTGGACCATCTTGGTGAAGTGGCCCGAGCCGACCGGACCGACGTGACCCCAGCCCTGGTCCTTCGCCGGCGCCAGCGTCTCGAAGATCGGCCGCAGCGATTCGACGGTGGGCTTGTCGCCGCCGATCATCATGCTGTAGCCCTCCTTCAACCCCCACACGCCGCCGCTGGTGCCGCAGTCGACGTAGCCCAGCTCGCGCTCGGCGTAGCGCTGCGCTCGGCGCAGGGTGTCCTTGTAGTTGGAATTGCCGCCGTCGATCAGCGTGTCGCCCTTGGCCAGCAGCGGCAGCAGCGCGCTGACGGTGTCGTCGGTGACCTTGCCGGCGGGCACCATCAGCCAGATCACGCGCGGCGCGGGCAACGCGGCGACCAGCGCGGCCAGCGAGGCGACCGGCGCGATGCCGTTCGCCGCCGCGGCCTGGCGCGCGTCGGCGCTGGGGTCGAAACCGGTGACCTTGTGGCCGCCCTTCACCAGGCGTTCTGCCATGTTCGCGCCCATGCGCCCGAGACCCACCATGCCAAGTTCCATCGTGCTCACTCCGTAACGGGAAAGGTTGTCGTGTTCATGCGTGCCGTTTGCCGGCATCCAGCCAGCCGCCGTCGAAGCCGGCGCGGCGCAGCCCGTCGACGATGGCGCGGCAGCCGCGCATCAGCTGCCATGGCATGCCGCTGCGATGGTTCTCCACCATCAGCATGATCGGGCCGAGGTTGACACCGAAACAGTACGGCGATACCCAGCCGTCCAGCGGCTGGCCGGGCTTGTCGACCCAGGTCTGGTTGAAGCTGGCCTTGAAGCCGTAGGGATGCGCGTCGTGCAGCTGCAGCGTGTGGATGAAGTAGTGCACCGTCGGCAGCACGATCTCCGGCGCGAACGGCAGCGACGCCACTACCGCCCACGGCGCCAGCGTGCCGTCGTCGATGCCGTACGGCGCGCCGCGGCCGACGTAGTCGTAGAACCGGCGCTCGATGCCGTCGATCTTCAGTGTCGCCGGGCCGGGCCCGTCGCTGGCGGTGATGCCCCAGCAGTGCTCGCCGTAGCCCTTGAAGCCCAGCGGGTTGTCGCTCGCATAGCGCTGCTGGACCAGGGTGGCGCGGCGGCTGTTCTCGAAATAGTCGATGCCCTTGCCGCGCATGAACGCGTCCCGGATGCCGCGAAAGTCGATCCACACCTGCGACAGCTGGTGGGTGAACAGTGGGCCGCAGTACAGGTAGTCGATGTCGTAGCAGCGCTTCCACTCGTAGGTGGACGACCAGGCCGCATAGGCTGCGGGCGGCAGCGGATGTGTCGGCGAGCCGAGCGCCAGCACGTACAGCAGCAGGCCCTCGTCGTAGCCCTGCCAGCGATGCGGGATGAAGCCGCTTTCCGGGTGCCAGCCGTGGCCGATGGTGCCGTCCGCGGCCTGCGCCCACGGCCAGTCGGCGCGCTGATAGAGGAAGTTCGCCGTGTCGCGGATCTCCTTCTGCTCGGCGCTGTCGTCGTCGAAGTACGCGGCGGCGGTCAGCATGCCGGCGAACAGGAAGGCGCTGTCCACGGTGGACAGTTCGCACTGCCACACGCGCCGGCCGGTCTGCATGTCGAGGAAGTGGTAATAGAAGCCGCGGTAGCCGCTGGCGTCAGGTTCGGTGCCCTGCGGACTGTCGCGGAAGAAGCGCAGCGCGGCGAGCGTGCGCTTGATCGCCTCGTGCCGGCTCATCAGCCCGCGTTCGACCGCCACCGGGTAGCAGCTCAGCGCCAGCCCGGTCGCGGCGATGCTGGCCGGCCAGTCCGGCGCGGTCTTGTCGGAGACCAGGCCGTTCTGCAGGTTCGTCTCGTACTGGAAGTAGGCGAACGCCTTGTTCTGCAGGCGCTGCAGCCGCGTATCGGATCCGAGCGGATGGCTGGGCGGGTGGGAACGCATGGATCTCGTCGTGGCCTGTCGCAGTGAGGGCACCCGGGCGCGCTAGACGCCGCGCCTCGGCGCCGGACCCGCATGCTCGATGGATGCGGCATGCATCCTACTCCGCGGCAGGGTGAAGCGCGGATTGACGCCGCCTATGCTTCGCGCGGCGCACGCTGGAACTTTCGTCGCCGTCGACGGAGTCGCCATGCCATCGCCTTCCTCGCGCAGCATCGATGCGGAGCAGCGCTGCCTGCTGTCCAACGGTCGCTACAGCGTGATGCTGGGCGCGAACGGCGCCGGCTTCAGCCGCTGGCGCGGCCTGGCGGTGACGCGCTGGCGCGAGGATCCGGTCGGTGACGGCTGGGGCAGCTACCTGCTGCTGCGCGACGAGGATGACGGTGAAGCCTGGTCAGCCAGCCGGCAGCCGTATGGCACGCACAGGCCGGACGACGCGGTCGCGTTCGACGCCGGCTGCGCCCGTTTCAGCCGGCGCCACCACAGCGTACATAGCGTGCTGGAGGTGGCGGTAGCCGCCGACGCCGACATCGAACTGCGCCGGCTCAGCTTGAGCAACCACGGCGACCGCAAGCGCACGCTGTCGCTGACTTCGTACGCAGAGTTGGTGCTCGGCCAGATCAGTGCCGACGACGCGCATCCGGCGTTCTCCAAGATGTTCGTGCAGACCGCGCGGGACGCCACACACGGCATGCTGCTGGCCACGCGGCGGCGGCGCGACGCCAGCGAGGCCGAGGTGTGGGCCGCGCAGGCGATGCAGATCGCCGGGGCGGAAGGCGGCGATGCCGGCGAATGCGAAACCGACCGTGCGCGCTTCCTCGGTCGCCTGCGCACGCTGCGTGATGCGCAGGCGATGCAGCCGGGGGCCGCGTTGTCGAACACGGTCGGCTGCGTGCTCGATCCAGTATTCAGCCTGCGCCGACGCTTCACGCTGGCGCCGGACAGCAGCGTGACCCTGCTGCTGTGGACGCGATTGGCCGATTCGCGCGACGGCGCCATGGCGCTGACCACCCAACTCGGCGATGCGGACGCCGCCGAGCGGTTGTTCGACGGCGCCGGGCAACAGGCCGAAGCCGAGCGCCGACGACTCGGCATCGGCGCCGCGCAGGCGGCGCGATTCACCGGCTGGATGAGCGCGCTGCTGTACAACGATCCGCGCCAGCGCGCGGCGCCCGACGCGCTGGCGCGCGGCCGCGGCGGCGCGCCAGTGCTGTGGTCCGCCGGCATCTCCGGCGACCGGCCGATCATCCTGCTTCGCCTCGGCGAAGCCGACGACCTGGCGCGCGTGAACGAGGTGCTGCAGGCACAGCAGTATTGGCGCAGCCAGCAACTCGCCGTCGACGTGGTGTTGCTGCACGGCGCCGGCGACGCGTGGCAAGCCGCGCTCGATCCGCTGGTGAGTGCGCAGCAGGCGCGCCTGAAAACCGGTGACCGGTTGCCCAAGGCCGAACTGTTCGCGTTGCGCGACGACGCGATCGGCGAGGACCTGCGCAACGGCCTGCTGACGGTCGCGCGCGTGGTGCTGGATGGCGCGCCGCCGGCGCCGGCCGCGCCCGGGTCGACGCCCGCCCCCGCCGCGCCATCGGCGATCCGCGCAGCCACCACGGCTGCGGCTGCCGCCGTCACCGCCAGCACCGACGCGCCGGAATTCGCCAACGGCTACGGCGGCTTCGTCGATGGTGGCCGCGCCTACCGGATCGAACTCGACGAACAGCGCCCCACGCCCGCACCGTGGGTGAACGTGATCGCCAACCCCGCGTTCGGCTGCATGCTGTCGGCCGAAGGCGGCGGCTACGCATGGTCGCTCAACAGCCAGCAGAATCCGCTGACGCCGTGGCCGAACGATCCGGTCAGCGACAGCCCGCACGACGTGCTGTACCTGCGCGACGAGGACACCGGCGTGCTGTGGAGCGCCACCGCGCTGCCGATCCGCGTGGCCGGCGCGCACTACGCGGCCACCCACGGCAAGGGCTGGACGCGCTTCGAGAACGACGCGCACGGCATCGAACTGGAGCTGCTGCAGTGCGTGCCGACGGACGACCCGCTCAAGCTGTCGCGCCTGCGCCTGCGCAATCGCTCGCCGCGCGCGCGGCGGCTGTCGGTGACCGCTTACGTCGAGTGGGCGCTGGGCGCGAACGGCAGCACGCCGGCGCCGTTCGTGATCACGTCGCGTGACGAGCGCACCGGCGCCTTGTTCGCGCGCAACCGCTGGCGGCCCGACTTCGGCGACCGCGTGGCGTTCATCGACCTGGCCGGACCCGCGCATTCGATGAGCGGCGACCGCTACGAATTCCTGGGGCCGCTCGGCACGGTCGCGCTGCCGCTCGCGCTGCGCGACGGCGCGCCGCTGTCCGGCCGTCTCGGTGCCGGACTGGAACCGTGCGGCGCCCTGCAGGTGCGCATCGAACTGCCGCCGGGCACGCAGCTCGACCTGCGGCTTCTGCTCGGCGAGGCCACCGACGAGGCCGCCGCGCAGGCGCTGGTGGAGAAATATCGCGTGATCGACATGGACGACGTGCACGCCGACATCGCCGCGCAGTGGAATGGCCTGCTCGATGCCGTGCAGGTGCGCACGCCCGATCGTGCGCTGGACATCCTGCTCAACGACTGGCTGCCGTACCAGGTCGCCGGTTGCCGGCTGTGGGCGCGCACCGCCTACTACCAGGCCAGCGGCGCCTACGGTTTCCGCGACCAGCTGCAGGATGTGATGGCGCTGTGCGTGAGCCGCCCCGATCTCGCCCGCGAACACCTGCTGCGCGCCGCCGGCCGCCAGTTCGCCGAAGGCGACGTGCAGCACTGGTGGCTGCCGCCGCACGGCCAGGGCATCCGCACGAAAGTCAGCGATGATTGCCTCTGGCTGGCGTACGTGGCCATGCATTACGTCGAGGTGAGCGGCGATGCAGCCGTGCTGGACGAAGCGCTGCCGTTCCTCGCCGGCCAGCCGATACCCGACGGCGCCACCGACGCGTTCTTCCAGCCCGAGCCCTCCGAGCGGCAAGCCAGCGTGTACGAGCACTGCGCGCTGGCGATCGACACCAGCCTCGCCTGCGGCGCGCACGGCCTGCCGCCGATCGGCAGCGGCGACTGGAACGACGGCATGAACGCGGTCGGCGCCGAGGGACGCGGCGAGAGCAGCTGGCTTGGCTGGTTCCTGCTCGCCACCATCGGCGCGCTGGCGCCGTACGCCGAACGACGCGACGAGCAGGAGCGCGCGCAGCGCTGGCGCAGCCATGCCGACGCGCTGCGTGCCGCGCTGGAACGGGCGTGGGACGGCCAGTGGTATCGCCGCGGCTACTACGACGACGGCACGCCGCTGGGTTCGCACGCAAGCGACGAGTGCCGCATCGACGCCATCGCGCAATCGTGGAGCGTGCTGGCCGGCATCACCGATCGCGCGCACGCGGTGCAGGCGATGGACTCGGTCGATCGCCTGCTGCTCGACCACGACAATCGCATCGCGCGCCTGTTCACCCCGCCGTTCGACCACAGCCGCGAGAACCCCGGCTATATCAAGGGCTACCCGCCCGGCGTGCGCGAGAACGGTGGCCAGTACACGCACGGCGCGGTCTGGTCGATCTTCGCCTGGGCCGGCCTCGGCGACGGCGACCGTGCCGGCGGACTGTTCAACCTGCTCAACCCGATCCGCCACGGCGACAGCCCCGAAGCGATCGAGCGCTACAAGGTGGAACCCTACGTCGCCTGTGCGGACGTCTATTCGGTGGCGCCGCACCTCGGCCGCGGCGGCTGGACCTGGTACACCGGCTCCGCCGGCTGGCTGTATCGCGCCGGACTGGAGGCATTGCTCGGCTTCCATCTGCATGGCGAGCGGCTGCGCATCGAGCCGTGCATGCCGAAGGACTGGCCAGGTTTCCGGCTCAGCTACCGCCGCCACGGCGAACGGCATGTCACCTGCTACGAGATCGAGGTGGAGAACCCGCAGCGGGTTTGCCGTGGTGTGGCGAAGGTTGAACTGGACGGCCAAACGCTAGTTGCCAGCGAGGAGGTGCCGCTGGCCGATGACGGCGGCACACACCGCCTGCGCATCACCCTTGGACCGTAGGGCGGGCACCGCCCGCCATTCGCCATGCGACGCCTACGCAGAAGCGGCGGGCAGTGCCCGCCCTACGCGGGAGGACGACACAAGGAGGAGGAGGCGTCGCGGGCGTCACCCGCGCCGGGTGCGCGAGGCGCCGAGCTTGCGGGTCAGCGTATTGCGGCCCACGCCCAGCGCCTGCGCCGCGTTCTGTCGGTGTCCCTCGTGCGCCTGCAGCGCGGCTTGCAGCAAGGTCTGGTCGAGCGCCGCGCGGGCGCGCGCGTGGATGTCCGCCTCGCCGTCGGCCAGCGCCTGCGCGGCCCACTCGCGCAGTGCGTCGGTCCACTCGCCGCCGCGCGCCGCCTCGGCGCTGCTGCCGAGGTCGGTCGGCAGGATCTCGCTACCTGGCGCGATCACCGCCAGCCGCCGGCACAGGTTCTCCAGCTCGCGCACATTACCGGGGTAGTCGCGCTGGGCGACCAGCTTCAGCGCGGCCTTCGAGTAGCGCTTCGGCGGCAGCTTCAGCTCTTGCGCAGCGGCGGCAAGGAAGTGGCGGGCCAGCAGCGGAATGTCGTTGCGGCGCTCGCGCAGTGCAGGGAGATGGATGCGAACCACGTCGAGGCGATGCATCAGGTCGGCGCGGAACGCGCCGGCGGCGACGCGCGCGGCGAGATCCTGGTGGGTGGCGGCGACGATGCGCACGTTGCAGCGGATCAGCTCGCGCCCACCCACGCGGTAGAACTCGCCGCCGGCCAGCACGCGCAGCAGCCGCGTCTGCAGGATCAGCGGCATGTCGCCGATCTCGTCGAGGAACAGCGTGCCGCCCTCGGCCTGCTCGAAGCGCCCGGCGACGCGGCGGGTGGCGCCGGTGAACGCGCCGGCCTCGTGGCCGAACAGTTCGCTCTCCAGCAACTCCGACGGAATCGCCGCGGTGTTCAGCGCCACGAAGGGCTTGTCGCGGCGCGCGCTTTCCTCGTGCAGCGCGCGCGCCACCAGTTCCTTGCCGGTGCCGGTCTCGCCGGTGACCAGCACGTTGAGGTCGCTGGCGGCGACGCGGCCGATCAGCCGGAACACCTCGCGCATCGGCGCGCTTTCGCCGAGCAGCGCATGGTTCGGCGCGAGCGCCGGGCCGGCGGGCACTGCCGGCCCGGCCACGCTGGCCAGCGCGCGCTGCACCGCGGCCACCGCCTGATCGAGGTCGAACGGCTTGGCCAGGTAGTCCACCGCCCCAGCGCGATACGCCGCGGCGGTGGTGGCCACGTCGGTGTACGCACTCATCACGATCACCGGACCGATGCCCTCTGCCTTGAGCCCGCCGAGCAGGCCCAGCCCGTCCTCGCCCGGCATGCGCACGTCGGTGAGCAGCAGCGCGGGGCGCGCCTCGCGCAGCGCCGCGCGCACAGCAGCCACCGCATCGAACTCGCGCACCGCGAGCCCGGCGTCGCGCAGCGCCTCGGCCAGCACGAAGCGCACGCCACGGTCGTCGTCGAGTATCCAGATTTCGTCAGTCATCGCTCATCTCTACGGATTCCTCCCCCTGCCTGCAGGGGGAGGTTGGGAGGGGGTAGCGCCGGGTGGCGGGGAAGATCGAGAGCGCACCCCACCCCAGCCCTCCCCTGCTACGTAAGGGAGGGAGCACGTGCGGGACATGGCTCGCTCCGCCGAGCTCCTCCCCCTGCCTGCAGGGGGAGGTTGGGAGGGGGTTGCGCCGGGTCGCGAGAGAGATCAAGAGCGCACCCCACCCCAGCCCTCCCCTGCGACGCAGGGGAGGGAGCAGAGCGTGCATGCGCGAATCAGTCATGCGGGCGCTCCATGGGCAGGTACAGCGAGAACACGGTGTGGCCGGGGCGGCTGGCGTAGCGCAGTTCGCCACCGTGTTCGTGGGCGATCTCGCGCGACAGCGCCAGGCCCAGGCCAGTGCCGTCGGCGCGGCCGGAGACCAGCGGCTGGAACAAGGTGTCGCGCAGCGCGGCGGGCACGCCGGGGCCGTCGTCGATCACGTCCACGCGCAGCGCCATGCGCAGCATCCGCTCGCCCACGCGCACGCCGTGCTCGATCCGCGTGCGCAGGGTGAGCGTGCGTGCGCCGGCTTCCAGCGCGTTGCGCGCAAGGTTCAGCAGGATCTGCTGCAGGCGATCGGCGTCGCCGTGCAGGTCGGGCACGCTGGGGTCGTAGTCGTGGCGCAGCTGCGGCGGCGCGGGTTCGGCCAGCAGCAGGTCGGCGAGCCGCTCCAGCAGGCGATGGATGTTGACCGGGCCGAGCTGCGCCGCGCCGTCGTGATGCAGCAGGCGGTTGGCCAGCGCACCGAGGCGGTCGGCCTCGGCGATGATCATGCCGGCCAGCGCCTGCAGGTCCTCGCCCTCGATCCGTCGCTGCAGCAGCTGCGCCGCGCCGCGCAGGCCGGCCAGCGGGTTCTTCACCTCGTGCGCGAAGCCGCGCAGGGTGGCCGACAGCGGCGAGGTGGCCGGCGACGGTTCGGCCAGCACGTGCACTTCCAGCAGCAGGCCGTCGCCGAACGGCTGCAGCGCGATGTCCGCGCTGAGCTTGCGGTCGTCGGCCGTGGCCAGCGCCACGGCGCGCCACTGCGTCGACCGCTGCTCCGCCAACACCTTTGCCGCCTGCGCCGCGCCCTCGTCGGCATCGTCCAGCAGCAGGCCGAGCGACTGTCCCACCGCGTTGCGGAAACCCAGCCCCAGGCCTTCGACCAGCGCGGGGTTGAGCCAGCGCAGACGCAGGTTCGCGTCGACCAGGGCCAGCCCGGTCGCCGTCTGTTCCGCCCACGTCCGCCACACCAGCTCGTTCATTGCACCATCATGGGCAATGTCTCGTCTTGGTGCAAATCGACTTTCAGCTGAGCGGTGATGCTTTTTCGAGAAGCTTGGACGATCCGGCCACCGCCACACCACGAACCGGCCGCCCAGCGACCGTGGCGACGAGGTCGCTGCCGATGGTCAGGTACCGGTCGGCGATCGCCGCCACGCCGGGGCGGTGCGACACGACGACCAGGATGGTCTGCGGCAGGCGGCGCCTGATCGTGGCGAGAACGGCGGTTTCCGAAGCGGCGTCGAGGGCGCTGGTGGCTTCGTCCAGCACGGCCAGGAACGGCTGGCGCAGGATCACCTGGGCCAGCAGCAGGCGCTGCAGTTCGCCGCCGGAAAGCCGGCTCGACGCGCCGCGCAGTTCGGTATCCAGCCCCTGCGGCGCCTCGGCCAGCCGTTTGTCGAGGCCGACGTCGGCCAGTGCATCGCACAGCATCGCGTCGGTGGCGTCGGGTGCCGCCCAGCGCAGGCATTCGCGCACGGAGTGCTGCCACGGCCGCACGTCCTGGCTGACGTAGGCGCCGTGGCGCACCAGCTCGCGGTACGCGCCGAAGTCGATCGGTCGGCCGTCGCGGTGCGCCACGAAAACCTCGGGCGTCATCATGCCGGCCAGCACGTCGACCAGGCTGCTCTTGCCGATGCCGGAGTCGCCACAGACCAGGGTCAGCTCGCCGGGCCGCAGCACCAGCCCGCCGATCTCCAGCCCGCCGGGCGGCGGGGTCAGCCGCATCCGCTCGATGTGCAGCGCGGCGCCCGAAGCGTCGGCCTGCGGCGACGCCGCGGAGGCGTACACCGGCTCCAGGTTCATGTAGCGCTGCCACAGTTCGAACGCCGGCGCGGCCGAGCGCAGCTGCTGGAAGCTCTGCCGCGTGGTCACCAGGTAGGGCAGCAGGCGCCCGAGCAGCAGGCACACCGCGATCAACTCGGCCTGCTCGACGCCGTGCCAGCGATGGGCCAGCACGAACAGCGCGGCGATCCCGGCCGCCGCCAGCAATTCCAGCAGCAGCCGCCCGGACGCCACCAGCTCCAGCTGGCGCCGGTAGCCGTGGCACAGCCGCCCGGAAATGGCGCCATAGCTCGCCTGCTCAGCCGCCTCGCGCTCGAACGAACGAACGTGGCGCAGGCGCCGCGGGAAATCCTCGCTGTGCCAGAACAGCCGGGTCATGTCGACCACGTACTGGCGCGCGACCAGCGACTGCTCGCGGCCGTAGGCGCGCGATGCCAGCAGGCCCAGGCCCATCAGCACCGGCGCCGCCAGCATCAGCGGCGGCGAAACCCAGAACGCAAAGCCCAGGCTGACGGCGGCGCTGACGCCGGCGATCAGCAACTGCTGCAGGGCACTGAAGCCCTGCACGATAAGCTCGACGTTGTGGGTGAGCACGTTGGCGATTTCGGCCGAGGTCGCATCGGCCAGCGAGCTCAGCGGCGCCTCGATCAGCCGCGCATGCGCCGCGCGCCGCAAATGCATGCCGTAGCGGCCGACCAGGCGCGCACCCAGCCGTGCCGCCTGCCAGCGCAGCAACGCGAACGCGCCGGTCGCGGCGACGAAGGCAGTGGCCTGCAGCTCGACGCTGCGCCGTGGATCGAACAGCACGCCACCGAACGGCAGCGCCTGTCCCGGCTGCACCAGCGGCACCAGCAGCAGGGCCGCGAGGCTGCCGGCAAACGCCGCGCCCAGCGACAGCAGCACGTACGCGACCGTCTCCACCCGCTCGACGCCGCTGAGCGTGCGCGCCAGCGAGCGCAGCAGCGCCGCCGGCCGATCCGCCGCCCGCAGCGACTCAGCCGGTTTCACGACGGCTCCGCGTGGCCAGCGCGGCCGCGGTTTCGACGTGCGGCGTGGCGGTTCAGGGCAACACCTCTTCGGGTGCGGAAGGTCCGCGCCGGGTGTGTGCGGTGCGCCGGAGAAAAGGTTGCAGCAGCGAGCGCGGGAACGCCGCACGCGCGGCGTTCCCGCACCCGCTTTCAGGGCGCCTTGGCCGCCTGCATGCGCTGCACGATGGCCAGCGATTCCTTCACATGCTGGTCGGGCCTGAGGTGGTCGGTCTCGGACGACAGCGCGGCGACGATGCGGCCGTCGCCGGCGATCACGAAGGTGGTGCGCGGGATGAACACGTGGTCAATTTCCACGCCGTGCACGTCCTTCATGCCCGGCTTGGCCGCGACCGTCTCCAGATCGTAGGAGGCGGCGACCTTGCCGTCGGCGTCGGAGGCGACCGGGAACTTGCCGGCGCAGTACTTGGGGTCGGCCGAGAACGCGTCGAGCCGCTCGATGCTGTCGGCCGACACGCCGATGATGGTGGCGCCGGCCGCATCGAACTTGTCCTTCTGGGTCGCGAAGGTGTGTGCTTCGAGATCGCAACCGCCGGTGAAGGCCGACGGGTAGAAGTACACCACCACCGGCCCCTTCTTCAGCGCCTCGCCGAGGGAAAAGCTGAAGTGCTTGCCGGCCAGGCTGGCCGCGGCGGTGAAGTCGGGCGCCACGGCGCCCGTTTTGAGCGCGGCAACAGCCGGCAGCGCCAGGGCCAGCGCCACCAGTGCACCGGCCACCGCTCCCGCAAGACGTTTTTTCATTCTCGTGATCCTCGTGAAGGGCATCGACCGGCACGCAACCCATCCGCGCCGTCTTCTGCCTGTTGAACGAACCATCGGGTACGCCTGGCAAGCTACTCCCAAGTGCTTCGCCACACACCTGCCCATCGTTACCTGGCCGGCGCAGCGCGGCGGCATCAGTCGAGCAGCCGGCACAAGGCAGTGACGGCATCGCGCGGATGGCGCCCGCGACGCAGCTGGTGCACGCCCTGCCGCGCCAGCCGTCGCGCGAAGTGCTGCCAGCCCGGCTGCCCGCAGGCATAGGGCTGGTCGGCACACAGCCTGGCGGCGATCTCGGCGGCGGGCACGGCCTCCAGCAGCGCGGCGGGGTCGTCGGCCGTCTCGCCGCAGACGAACACCGCGCCGGCCAGCGCCAGCGGCGTCGGCGCGAGGCGACCACCGCCGTGGCGCAGGTCGGCCTCGAATTTCTCCACGCCGCTGCGGCGACGGATCACCGGCGCCGCCCCGATCCAGCGGCGCACCTCCGCGTCGTCGACGCGGCGCAGCGCATCGGCCCGCACGTGCAGGTAGTTGGCGACGCCGGTGGCGAGCAGGCTGTCCGGCTGCACGAACACCGCGTCCTCGGCGAGGAAATCCAGGCCGTGCAGCAGACTGTGCAGGGCGAGCGTCGACTTGCCCGTGCCGCTGGCCCCCAGCAGCAGGATGCCGCGCCCCTGCCGGCCCACGCAGGCCGCATGCAGCGGCACCAAGCCAAGCCCGCGCGTGGCCAGGGTGAACACGGCGAACTCGATCAGTTCGTAGCGCAGGTGGTAGGGGCGATCGAGCATGTCCGCGGAAGCCACCACCAGCGCCTGCCGCTGCGCTGGCGCCAGCACCACGTAGTTCGACGCGTCCATCACCCCGCAGATCAATCCGGCGCCCGACTGCATCTGCACCGGCGGCGGCTCGGCGACAGGCGGCGCCGCGCGGCGCGGCAGCAGGCGCAGTTCGATGCGGAATTCCGGCACGGCCATCGGGAAGCGGTGCGGCGGCAGGCCGGCGTAGGCGGTCTCGACCAGAGACAGCAGCGCCGCGCTGGCGCTTTCGAAGCGGAAGTTCCCGCCCATGATCTGCCGGCACAGCGAAACCTGCCGGCGCGGGCGCTCGCCGAACGGATCGGAAGCGGCGTCCCAGGCATCGTGGTGTGGGTTCAGGGTCATCGTCGCCGATCGCGGGTCCAGCCTCGTTGGGCACGCCGAATGGTAGGTGCGGCTGCGACGGGCAAAGGTTGCGCGGGCCGGGTCCCGCCCACCGAATATTTTCCTGCTTAACGCCGAGCCTCAGCTACTTGAAGCCCCTCTCCCACCGGGAGAGGGGTTGGGGAGAGGGTCCGGGCGAAGCACGACATCCAATTTCTTGGCATGCCGGTGACTCGTTGCTTCGCCCGGGCCCTCATCCGGCCCTGCGGGCCACCTTCTCCCGAAGGGAGAAGGGATCGACCAGCCGAGGCTCGCCGTTCTTCAGGAATTTTTGCCGCGCCAGGCAACCGATGCCCCGCGCCGGGGCACTTACGCCCGGCAGCGTCGAGCGATGGCGCCGCACGTCGGCCCCTGGCCATGATCGAGGCTACCGCACGATGCTGAGGATCCACGTCGGCCACTGCTATTTCCTGCGGTTGGACCCGAAGCAGTGGGAGCGCGGCAAGCCGTATCCGCCGCTCGCCACCATCCAGGTCGCCGCGCTGCTGCGCCAGATGGGGCACGCGGTGAGCCTGTTCGACGCCATGCTCGCTGACGGCGTCGGCGACTTCGAGGATTCGCTGCGCACCACCCGGCCCGACCTGGTGGTGCTGTACGAGGACAACTTCAACTTCCTCACCAAGATGTGCCTGGGCCGCATGCGCGAGGCGGCCTGCCAGATGATTGCCGCGGCGCGCGCCGGCGGCGCGCGGGTGATCGTCGCTGGCTCCGACGCCTCCGACCATCCCGATGCCTTCCTCGCTGCCGGTGCGCATGCGGTGCTGGTCGGCGAAGGCATCGCCGCGCTGGCCGAACTGGTCGGGCGGCTGCAGCGCGATCCGGCAATCGGCGACGACTGGGCCGCCGGCCTCGGCGGCGTCGCCACGCTGGCCGGCGGGCAGCTGCGGCTGACCCGCCTCGGCGCGCTGCCGCCGGACCCGCGGCTGGTCGGCCACCCCGCCTGGGACCTGGTCGACATCGAGCGCTACCGCGCGCTTTGGCACGAACGGCACGGCTACTTCAGCCTCAACATGGCGGCCTCACGCGGCTGTCCGTTCCGCTGCCACTGGTGCGCCAAGCCGATCTGGGGCAACCATTACAACCAGCGCCGCGCCGAGGACGTGGCGGCGGAGATGAGCTACCTGAAGCGCACGTTCCAGCCGGATCACATCTGGCTGGCCGATGACATCTTCGGCTTCCGCGTCGACTGGGTGACGGCGTTCGCCGCGCACCTGCACGCCGCCGACGGGCCGGTACCGTTCACCATCCAGACCCGCGCCGACCTGATCAGCGAGCGCATGGCCGCCGCGCTCGGCGAAGCCGGCTGCGCGGAGGCGTGGATCGGCGCGGAAAGCGGCAGCCAGCGCGTGCTCGACGCGATGAACAAGGGCACTCACGTCGCCGACCTGGTCACCGCGCGCGCGCGGCTGGGCGAGCACGGCATCCGCGTGAGCTTCTTCATCCAGCTGGGCTACCTCGGCGAGCAGCTGGCCGACCTGCTGGCGACCCGCGAGCTGATCGCGCAGGCCGCGCCGGACGACATCGGGGTGAGCGTGTCCTACCCGCTGCCGGGCACGAAATTCTACGAGCAGGTGAAGGCGCAGCTGGGCGCGAAGACCCACTGGCAGGACAGCGGCGACCTGGCCATGATGTTCCGCGGCGCCTACGACTCGGACTTCTACCGCCGCGTGCGCGATCTGCTGCACGAGCAGGTCGCCATCCAGCAGGCGCAGCCCGCCGCACCGGACCAGCGCCATGCCGCGCTCGACGCGCAGTGGACGGCGCTGATCGCCAGCGAAGGCGCGCACCGCAACCGGAATGCCACCTCGCCGCCCCCCGCACCGGCGCGCCACGTCGCCCTGCCGCTGTACTGAGCGCGCCATGCTGCCGCCACTCAGGATCGTCCGCCATGGCCTGCGCCGCATCACCGAGGCGTTCGCCGCGGAACTGGCCGGGCCGGGCCGCGCTACGCCGGCATGGAGCGAACTGGATTGGCGGCTGGCCACCGCGGTCGCCGTGGCGCACGGCGTGTCGCCGCTGCTGTGCCACTGCTGCGCGTGGAAGCACGAGTCATGGCGGCGCTTCCTGGAAAGCCAGCGCGACCACGTGGAGCGACGCCACCAGCGCATCCACGCGCTGCTGCAACAGATCGACGCCGACGCCCGCACCACCGCTCTGGCGGTGGTGCCGCTGAAGGGTGCCGCACTGCACGCACTGGGCATCTACACGCCGGGCGAGCGGCCGATGGCCGACATCGACCTGCTGGTGCGCGAGGACGATGCCGCCGCGGCGACCGCGCTGCTGCTCAAGCTCGGCTACGTGGAGTCGTTCGCACAATGGAAGCACCGCGTGTTCAAGCCGGCCAGCGGCCAGCCGTTCGCCGGGCTGGGCGAGCACCACGACACGCCGGTCAACATCGAGCTGCACACGCGCATCCGCGAGCGGCTGCCGGTGTCGATGGTCGACATCACCGCGCGCATCTATCCGCGTACCGCCGAGCCCGGGCTGAACCCCTACCCGTCGCCGGGCGCGCTGATGAGCCACCTGCTGCTGCACGCGGCGGGCAACATGTGCGGGCGCAGCCTGCGCCTGCTGCACCTGCACGACATCGCGCGGCTGGCCACGCACCTGGCCGCCAGCGACTGGGCGGTGCTGTGGGCCGACGCCAGCGAGCCGCCGTGGTGGGCGCTGCCGCCGCTGCGGCTGGCTGCACGCCACTACCCCGAAGCGATTTCCGCCGCCGTGCTGGCTCGGCTCGAACGCGACTGTCCGCGGCTGCTGCGGACGATCTCGCACCGGCAAAGCCTGACCCGGGTGTCGTGCTCGGAACTGTGGCTGCATGCCTTCGCCGGCATCGAATGGGCGCGCTCGATTCGCGAAGTCGGGCGCTATCTGCGGAACCGCGTGAGCCCGCCGGACGAAGCGCGCCAGGAACGCGCCGACATGGTGCGCACCCAGCTCTGGCTGCAGGGGCAGAGCTGGGTCACCACCGCGCACCGCCGGCGCATCCTGACCTGGCTGACCCGGCCAGTGCCGCGGATGGACATGCTGTATGTGGTGCGCGCGGCCCTGGAACCCCTCGCTTCCCGTGAGAACACGGAGCACACGCTGGTCGCGTCGGGATAGGTCCACCTGGTCGACGCAACATCTTCCCGCTGACTCGATCGGCCCGCTGCAACGCAGCGGACCGTTCTCGCTTGTGCTGCGCGGCATCAACATTTCCGTGCCGATCATGTGGGAGGCGAGTACACCGGACTGGTGTCCGGCAGTCCGCGCCGCTAAGGTGACGGCTGTTTCGGCTGGTGGAAGTCGCAATGCCATCGGGAGCAACTCCGGAGCTCGCGGAACGCATGCAGGCGGCAGTGCACAAGGAGTGTGCGGCGATTCTTCGCGCGCTTGCCTCGCGGCACCACATCCACGTTTCCATCCATGGCGCGAGAAAGGCGATCCGGCGTCTGCGCGCGCTGTTGTTCCTGGTGGAGGACCGCCTGCCGGATACCACGGCGGTCGACCGGACGCTGGAGCGCCTGGGCGACAGCCTTTCGACGCTGCGCGATGCGCACGTCATGGTCGACACGGCCGAAGGCCTCGCCGCCAGGGGCAAAGCGAAGCAGTGGGCAGCAGCGATCAAGCGTCTGGTGCGCCGGCGCGACGAGCTGATTCAACAGGCGCTGGCGCGGGACGTGGACTTCCGGCGCCGGCGCCGCGTGGTCGAGCGAGCCGCGCAGCAGCTGGGCGACATGCCATGGCACGAACTCAAGACCACGGACCTGCGGCAGGCACTGGAGCGCAGCTGCCACCGCGTGACCAAGGCAGAGGCGCGAGCCAAGGCCGACCCGCTGCCGACCAACCTGCATCGCTGGCGCCGCCGCGTGCGCAAATTGCGTATGCAGATGGAAGCCCTGGCCAGGATCGAACCCGACATCGCGAAGGACGCGGCGAAAGAATCCGCGAGCAAAACCGCCAAGGCACTGCACAAGCTCAGCGACCAGCTGGGCGCGTTCCAGGACCAGCAGATGCTGCGCAACGTGCTGCGGCGAATGCGCGGCCTGCCGCATCGGGCGCAGATAGGGCGGCAACTCCGCGAAGAACTTGTGGCGAACCAGTCGATGCTGGTCGGGCAAGGCGTGTCTGTCCCGGGTCGATAGTCGGCGCTCGAATCAAGGGAGACGGAGATAATTGACTCAGGATGATTGCCTCCGAAAGGCTACTCTGCCCCCCCGTTTCCGCCGTCGGATTCAGCCTGTCCCCCCATTGATGCCATCATCGATGGCCTCATGACGCACCTCATGCATCCGCAAACCCTCGCCATCCACGCCGCCGACGGCTATCGCCTGCACGCACGCTGGTGGCATCGGCCGGATCACGCCGATCCGGCGCGTCCGGTCGCCGTCATTGCACCCGCCACGTCGGTGCAGTCCAAATACTATGCGCGGTTCGCTGCCTACCTGTTCGACCACGGGTACGACGTCGTCACGTTCGACTACCGGGGCATCGGTGGGTCGCGTTACGGCTCGCTGCGGGGTTTCGAGGCGGGCTGGCTCGACTGGGGGAGCGACCTCGACGCGGTCCTGGCCCATGTCGTGTCGGCATGCCCCGGCCGCCCGGTCGATGTGGTCGGCCACTCGATCGGCGGGTTCCTCGTCGGGGTGGCGCCAACGGCCGCGCGGGTTCGCCGCATTTTCACGGTGGGCGCGCAGTACGCCTACTGGCGCGACTACGCCCACTGGGCCCGTCGGGGCATGCTCTGGCGCTGGCACGCGCTGATGCCGCTGCTGGTCGCGCTTTGCGGCTATCTGCCGGCCAAACGGTTCGGCTGGATGGAGGACACGCCCAAGGGTGTCGCCCGGAACTGGTCGCGCATGGGGCCGTTGTTCGAGCGCAGCCTCACGCGCCATCGCTCGCCGGGAGCGGACGCGGCACGGCTGGTGCATCGCTTCGCTGCGGTGACGGCACCCATCCTCGCGCTGGGCCTGGACGACGATCCGTTCGGCACCCCCGCCGCCATCGACCGGCTGCTGGCGTACTTTACGGGCGCGGAACGGCATCACCTGCGCCTTGACGCCGCCGCGCTTGGCTTCGACGCGATCGGACACTTTGCATTCTTCAACGACCGCTTTCGGGATGCGCTCTGGCCACTCGCGCTGGACTGGCTGCGCGACCAGAAAATCACCACGCCGCCCGGCGCCACGCTGACGACTCGAACCGGAGCACGCGGACCATGACGCCCTATGCCCCTCAAAGGGGGACGGGGATAGTTGCCTCCGACCCCTTTGCGGGAGTCTTTATTGGGTCCAACATAGGGCTACCGCTAGAACTCGGCGATCAGCGAGCCGGCAAACCGATCGTGCCCTCCGAGCCCCAGTGATCCACCATGTTGGTGTGCGCCGTATCGCAGGACAAATCCAGCCCAATGCCCAATACGCTCACTCTACCCTTCACTCCCCTGCCGCCACCAACCGCAAATACAACGCCTCAAACGCCCGCGCCGTATGATCCGCGTCTTCGCGCAGCGCCCGGCACTGCGCAGCAGCCGCCAGCTGCAGGCGCAACGCCTCATCGGTCAGCACCCGGCTGATCGCGCTCGCCAGGGCGGCCCAGTCGCCGATGGGCACGGCCAGCGCGGCCGATGGCGTCCACTCGGCCAGGTGGCCGACGGCGGTGCCGACCGTGGGTACGCCGGCTACCGCCGCTTCGAGCAGCACCAGCGGGCCGGCTTCGTGCAGCGAGGACAGCACCAGCAGGTCGGCCGAGGCCATCAGCGGGCGCAGTTCGCGCTGGGTCTTGAAGCCGTGGAAGCGCACCTGGTCCTGCAGTCCGAGCTGGCAGGCCAGCCGTTCCATTTCGCCGTGCAGCGTGTCCACGCCGACGATGTCCATGCGGAAGGCCAGCCCCGTGCTGGCCAGCGCGGCCAGCGCGCGCAACAGGGTCGGCTGGTCCTTCACACGGTTGAGGCTGGCAACGTGGATCAGCCGCGCCGGCCCCGTGCCGCGCGCATGCGGCGCCAGCGGCGGCCACCCGCGCAGGTCGACGCCGAGCGGCACGCGCCGAGCCTTGAGCCCGAGCGCAGCCAGCGCGTCGACGATCGGCGCGCTGGCTGCGGTGATTGCATTGGCACCGCGCAGCACCACCGCCTCGCGCAAGCGCCCTTTCCATTTGCGCCGGCCGCCGTAGCCGATCGCGTGCAGCGCGACCAGTTCGCCGCCGGCGACGTGCACCAGGCTCGGCCGCCGCAGCGATTTCGCCGCGGCCACCGCGACCAGGCTGCACGAGCCGGAGAAGATCGCCTGCACCACATCGAACGGCGCGCGGCGATGCTCGGCGCGGATCGCCGCGATCGCGCGCAGCCGGGTCCAGCCCTCGCCGATGTTGTGCACGGTGGCGCCGGCCAGTTCCCAGCGGCCCGCCGTTGCCTCCTGCTGCAGCGCGAACACATGCACCTCGTGCACGCGCGCCAGCCGCCCGATCAACGCCAGCAGCACCGGGATCACGCGGAACTCGCCGCTGCGGTCCACCCCGCCCGGCACCACCAGCGCGAGTTTCATCCCGGCCCCCACAGCCGGTCGGCGCGCACCTGCGCATAGGCACCGGCCCAGCGGCGGCCCAGCGCGGCGAACGACAGCGTGGCGTCGAAGTGTGCGCGCACCTGCGCCGGCGATGGCCCGTTCGTCGCGACATCAACCAGCGCCTCGGCCAGCTGCGCGGCGTCGCCGCAGGGCCACAGGCGGCCGATGCGGCCGTCGTCGGTCAGCGCGCGGAACGCAGGAATGTCGGTGACCAGCGGCGCCACGCCGCAAGCCAGCGCCTCCAGCAGCGAGTAGCCGCAGCTCTCGGCATGGCTGCCGGCGACGAACAGGTCCGTGGCGCGCATCAGCGCCTCGATCCGGGCGTGAGCCACCTTGCCGAGCAAGTGCACGCGCCCGGCCAGCCGCGGATCGCCCGCGATGCGCTGACGCACCGCCTCGAGCAGTGGCGCGTTGCCGAACACGCACCACAGCTGCAGACCGGGCAACCGTTGCACGGCGCTGGCCACGCCGTCGAGCACCGCCAGCGGGTCCTTGCCCGAGTTCAGATGGCCGACCCACAGCGCGCAGGGCTCGCCGTGCAGGCCGGTTTCGGCGCGCACGCGGGCGCGATCGCCCGGCGTGAAACGGCTGCTGGATTCGGGTATCGCGAACAGTCGCGTGTGCGGCGCGAACAGGCCGGCGCGGGTGAACGGCTGCGCTAGCTCGGCGGCGGTGAAGGCGATGCCCGCCGCGGCGGCATACCGGCGCCGCCACCATGGCCACCGCCAGCGGCGCGGCGGGCGGTCGGCATGGTCCTGGATCACGATCGGCAGCGACGGCAGGCGTTGCGCCAGCGCGAACGCATCGGCGGCGAAGCCTAGGCTGTGCAGGTGCAGCACGTCGGGCCGGATCTCGCCCAGCAGCTCGGCGAGGCGACGCGTCCGTTGTGCGCCGCCGGGCACCGGAATGAAGCGGTAGTCGATGCCATTGCGCTGCACGCGCTCCGGGCGCGTCGCCAGCTGGATCACCGACACGCGGGTGCCGGCGCTGGCCACCGCTTCGGCCACGTCGGCCAGCGTGGGCCACTGCTCGAACACGTCGGCCGAGGCGAGGCCTGCCGGCACCGGCAGGAAATTGATCTGCGCCACGTGCACGGCCGGCACCGGCCTAGAGACCCGATACCTGCGGCATGCGCAGGCGCACGAACCGGTTCGCCAGGTTCAGCTCCCACGGTCGGTCGTACTTGCGGAAGCGGTAACGCCAACCGGCCATGGCGCTCAGGTTGCGCTTGGCCCACGGCGGCGCGCGCAGGTCCTGCACCGTGGGGTAGCGGCAGCGCAGCACGGTGACGAAGTCGTTGATGCGCTGGCGCAGGCGGTCGCTAAGCCAGGGCGCGTCGACGTGGCAGGCGTAGTGCACCCAGCGCGGCTCGGTCCACTCGTCCGGCGTGGTGGGAAACACCACCGGCGCGCCATCGAGGTCGAGCAGCGGCGCGCCCGGCCGCTTGCGGCGGTCCTGCTCGTGGCGGCTGTGCTCCGGCAGCGGCGTGTAGATGTAGATGACGACCTCGGTCTGCGGGTTGATCCGCTTCAGCTCGCGGATGAACTCGAAGGTGTGCTCGGTTTCTTCCTCGGTGTTATCGGGCGGTGCCACCATGAACGACAGCTCGGGGATCACGCCGTAGCGGCGGCACTGCTCGACCACCGCCAGCGTCTGGTCCGGGCGCGTGCCCTTGCGGATGTCGTGCAGCATCTGGTCGTTCGGCGATTCCGCGCCGATGTAGGCCATGCGCAGCCGGCTCTTGCGCACCAGTTCCCACGAGCGCTCGGACAGGTTCAACAGCGCGTCGGCGCGGGCAAAGCACCACCACGGCAGTTCGAAGCGGGCCATCACTTCGAGCAGCGGCACCATGTCCGCCTCGCGGTCGAAGAAATTGTGGTCGAAGTACTGCACCGAATCGGCGCCCAGCGTGTGCTTGAGGTAGGTGAGCTCGCGCTCCAGCCGCGCGGCGGCGGGCAGGAAGGTGGCGCCGCCGAACATCGCGGCCACGCCGCAGAAGGTGCAGTGGTAGCGGCAGCCGATCGCCGCCTGGTGCGCCACGGTGCGCTGACCGAGGTAGGTGCGCGCAAGGTAACGACGCGGATCACCGAGCTTGTCGTAAGGCAGCAGTCCCGCGGGGTCGTGGCGCACGATGTGGCGGGGCGGGTTGTGCACCACGCTGCCGGCGTTCTTCCAGGACAGCCCGGCGATCTGTTCCAGCGCCGGGCCGTTGCCGCTGAGCGTGGCGACCAGCTCTGACAGGGTTTCCTCGCCCTGCGCGCGCACCGCATAGTCGACATAGGGCGCGGCCAGCGTGGCGTCCGTGTGCAGCGTGGTGAAGTAGCCGCCCCAGATGATCGGCAGCGCCGGGAAGCGCGCGCGGATCGCCTGCGACACGGCGATCGCCGGCGCCACCTGCGGGCCTCCCATCACGCCGACGCCGACGGCGTCGAAGCGCTCCTGTTCCAGCACGCGCAGGGTGTCGTCGACGAAGTCGCGGTCCACGTTGCCGTCGATGATGCGGCTGCTGCCGCTGCGCTCCAGCGCCGCCGCCAGGTGCAGCAGCGCCAGCGGGAAGCGCGCGCTCGTGCGCGAGGTGATGGTGGGGTTGATCAGCAGGGTGCGTGGGGAAGTCATGGGAAGGCCTGCGGGCAAGCGGCGTCAGGGTGCCCGCCGCAGCTGGAATACCAGCGCGACGGGAACCTCCAGCGCCATGCGGTCGAAGTGCGCGCCGGCGGGAACGTCGGCCGGGTCGAGCATGGGTTCCAGCACCTGTTCGATCTGCAGTCCGAGCGTGGCGCAGGCGCGATGCCAGTGGCTGTACAGATGCGGCGTGTGGCGCACGGCGTAGCTCAGGCCGCCGGCCTTGAAGTCGCGCCGCCAGCCGAGCGCATGGCCGATCGGATGCACGTCGCTCAACAGCAGCGTGCCGCCGGGCCGGGTCACCCGGCGCAGCTCGGCTAGCGCTGGTTCGAGGTTGTCGAGGTGTCCGACGACCAGGCCGCAGACGGTAAAGTCCGCCTGCGCATCCGGCAGCGGCAGCGCGGCCACGCTGCCCTGCACCAGCGCGACCGGCACGCCGGCATGCAGCGCGGCCAGTTCCGTGTCGGCGCGCTTGAGCATGTGCGGCGAAAGATCCACGCCGGTCACGCGCGCCACGCCGCGGCGCAGCGCGTGCAGCATGTAGCGCCCGCTGCCGCAGCCGACGTCGAGCACGGCCTGCCCGCGCAGGCTGGCGGGCATCAGTGCCAGCATCGCGCGCTCCTCGGCCTGCATCACCGGGTTGTGCGCACGCGCCGGGTAGCCGGGCGCCCACAGCGCGTAGGCCGCGCGCGGTTCGAGTGTGGGCTGGGCGGTCATGGGTAGCACCTGGCTTCGGCAGTGGCATCGCGCGCGCGGTCGTTGCGCGCAGCGACGCGTTCGAGTCCGGGCTCGAGCGCGAGCAGCGCCGGCTCGGCCAGCGCCGCGGCCAGCAGCTTCGGCTTGCCGTCCAGCGTTACCGGCACCGTGTCCACGCCAGCGGCGGCGAACCATGCGGCGAAATCCGGATCGGCGATGCGCGGCACGCCGTCGCGCACCACCGCGCGGATGTCGCTGCGGCGGACGCCGGTCAGGCTGCCGGCCGGGCCCCCACCGCGGTCCTCGACGATCACCAGGTCGGCCCGCGCGCCCGGCGCAAGGCTGCCGCGCGAAGGCAGGCGCAGGATGCGCGCGGCCGCGGTGGTGGCCAGCTCCAGCACCTGCATGGGGCCGAGCTCGCCGCGCTCGACCACGCCGCGCATCTCCTCGAGCAGGTCGCGCGCGCCGCTGAGCCGCGAGTCGCTGCCCAGCGCCAGCCGCCCCGCCGCGCACAGCCGCCGCGGGTCGAGCGAACGCCCGAGCAGGCGGTGGTTGCTGGTCGGGCACCACACCACCGCCGCGCCGCTGGCGAGCACGCGGTCGATGTCGCATTCGCGCAGGCCCACGCCGTGCACCAGCACGCTGTTCGCGGCGAGACAGCCCAGTTGATCCAGCTGATCGAGTTCCGCTTGCGCGATGGCGTCGGTGCCCTCGGCCAGGTGGATCAGCCACGGGCGATCGGCAGGCGTGGCGGCAAAGCTCTCCTGCACCGGCGGCCCGTAACCGGGCCAGCCCGGCGCGTAGCTCCAGCCGTAGTCGCGCAGCAGCGCCACCGGGAAATCCAGCGCGTCCAACGCCGCGTGCCAGGGGTCGTGATGCGCCACGCAGGTGACTCCGGCAAGCAGGTTCTTCAGCGCGCCGTGGCGCAGCCGCCGCGCCTTCGGCACCCGCAGCGCGGCGGCCACGGCGGGGTCGGCGAAGTGCGCCTGGAACGCCGCGATCCAGGCGTAGCTGTTGGGGAACGGCGCGCCGTGGCGCAGCGGCGGCACGGCGTTGACGTGCAGGTGCTCGTGCGCGTTGACCAGGCCGGGAAAGATCAGGTGGTCGCGCAGGTCGATGCGCCAGGCCCGCGCGGCCAGCGAAGCGCCGATGCGCCCGGCGCGGATCGGCAGCGGCGCGCGCGAGGTTGCCGCCGGCGTGACCGTCGCCGCGCGGCACAGGCTGACATCCAGCGCGGCCTGCAGCACGTCCATCGCTCAGCGCCGCCGCAGCACGATCAGAAAGTGATCGCCCATGTCGCGCAGCAGCGGCAGCGCGCCGAAGCGGTCGTCGAGCCGGCCCAGCCGCTCGCACCAGCGCGGGTGGCGGCGGCAGTAGTCGACCAGGTAGGGCGGCGGCATGAACAGGCTCAGCGCGCGATAGCCGGCCAGCGCGAAGTGGCCGGCGAACGCGCGGTAGAACTCGCGCGGCAGGTAATAGCAGGCCCACACCGTGTGGCGGTTCATGCCCACCGCGGTGGCGCCGCGCGCGGCGCGCACACCGGCGCGGCGGAAGCGGCCGCGCAGCGCGTAGTGCCCCAGTTCCCACGGGCAGATCCGACCCATCACCGAGAACACCAGTCGGCCGCCGGGGCGCAGCAGACGCGCGCACTCGGCCGCCACGCCGGCGAGGTCCGACACGCAGTTCAGCGGGCCGAAGTTCGAGTAGATGCCATCGAACGCGTCGTCGAGCCGGTCCAGCTGCTGGATGCCGAGGTGGATGGCGCGCACCTGCGGCGACAGGCTCGCCGCCGCCGCGCGCGCCCGGGTGCGCTCGACCATCCGCGGCGACCAGTCGCTGGCGACGACCTGGTGGCCGCGGCGCGCGAACTCGACGGCGTCGATGCCGGTGCCGCAGCCGAGGTCGAGCAGGCGCGCGGCGACCGGGAACTCGCCCTGCATGGTGTCCCACATGGTCAGGCGCATGCGCTGGATCAGCTCGTTGTTGCCGCGCGGGCCGTCGTAGTCCGCGGCGACGCTGTCGAAGGCATGCTGCGTGTCGAGCAGCTGCGCGTCGTCCAGCGACATGCCGGCGCCTTCGAGTTTGTGCTGTCCGTTCATGCCCATCCGCGTTCCGCCGCCTCGATGGCTCTGGCCGTGAGTGCCGGCCGTGGCCGCTTTGGTTGAATGCGCGGCGGTCACGCCCGCGAACGCCGCGCCACGTCCCGCGCCAGCGCCGCGGAGGCGCCCAGGAACAGCGCCAGCAGCAGGCCGAGGCCATAGGTCAGCTCGGGGTTCGGGAAGGCCTGCTTCTCCGGCACATAGGCCGGCCACACCATCGAGGTGTCGTAGGTGTAGGCCGGCCCGAGGCGCTCGACGAGATCGTTGCGCTGCTGGGTCAGGCCGCGCACCTCTTCGTTCTTGTTGGCCAGCAACAGGCTGGCCAGCACCGGGTTTGCCATGTCCTTGCCGCCAACCGCGTGCAAGCCGCCCGGCTCGGCCGCCTGCTGGTAGCGGGCGTGGTCGGCCTCGGCGGTGCCCAAGTCGGCTTCGATCCGCACCAGCCGCGCGCGAGCCGCCTGCAGCGGCGGCTCCTCCAGCTCCCGGTGCACCGCGCGCAGCCGCGCCACCGTGGCCGCAGCGAGTTCGCCGGCCTGCTGGGGCGAGTAGGCGCGCACGGTCAGCTTGACCAGCGAGCCGGCGTAGAGCATCGGTTCCAGCTTCAGGCTGTTGCGGTAGAGCCGCGCCACCGGCGTGGTTTTCGCGTAGCCGGCGCTGGCCAGCACCTGGTTCTGGAACGGCACCAGCTGCAGCCGCTCGGTGACCCGCTGCAGCGGCTCGACCTTCGGGTCCTGGCCCGCCGGCACCGAGCCGACCTGCGCGATCTGGATCCACGCGGTCGCTTCCCACTGGCGTTTCACCAAATGTGCGAAGGCGTAGGTGCAGGCCAGGGTCAGCACCAGCACCAGCACGAACCACTGCCACTGGCGGGTGAAGATCCGCCACAGGTCGATCAGGTAGATTTCATCGCGTTCCATGGTTCGCCACTCGCTGGGTGGAAGGTGAAGGGGCCAATGCGCGCCGGTTCGGCAGCCAGCTGGCGATGACCGGCAGCACCAGGCAGATGCCGATGAAGCCGGCGTTGGTCCAGGTGAATGCCTGCGGCGCGAACGGCGACATCACGCCGACATAGGTCATGCGCAGGAACATCAGCAGGGAGAACAGCGGCACCGCCGGGCGCAGCCGCTGCACGCTCCACAGCAGCAGCGCGTACAGCGCGAACACCGACAGCGCGGCGCCCACCGGACCGAACGCCAGCAGGAACGGGAAGAACTCGGTGCCCACGTTGATGTTCGACGCATCCAGCGGGATGCCGGTGCCGGCGGTCGCCACCGAGCCGTGCAGCGGCACCAGCTGGTTGATCAGGAAGTCGGGGTTGCGGTAGCCCTTGGCCAGGATCGCGCTGAAGTTGTAGGGGCCGGCGCTGGCGTACAGCAGCAGCCATTTGATGGCTTGCGGCGCGGCGTGGTACGCCGCACTGAACGGCAGCGTGACGTGGTCCAGCGGCCCCGAGCGCAGCATGCCGAGGATCGAGAAGATGCTGCTGCCGGCGAGCGCCAGCAGCAGCAGCGTTTTCCACGGCAGCGGCCGCGCCTCGTCACGGCGCAGCACCAGCACCAGCGCGAACGAGAAGAAGGTGGCGAACAGCCGGTTGCGGTCGATCACCAGCACCGGGAACACGAAGCCGATGGCGATCAGCGCAATGCGCAGCCGCCGGCTGCGTGCGCACAGCAGGCCGATCGGCGGCAGCACCCAGCACATGTCCGAGACGTGCCGCACGTGCGCGCGGCCGCCGTCCATCACCGCATAGGCCGAGGGCTTGTCGAACAGCGGGATCGGGAACAGCGTAAGGTCGAGCACGCAGAACAGTACGATCAGCCAGGCCAGCGCCAGCGCAAGGAACGCCTCGCGGGTGCCGGCGTAGTGGCGCGCGCGGAAACGCGCGAACTCCGGCAGCCGCACGCCCGCCTGCACGTCGAACAGGATGATCACCGCCGCGAGCAGGGCCAGCAGCAACAGGCCCTGCAGGTAGTCGACGGAAAGGTCATAGGTGAACCAGGTCAGCCCGCAGGCGAACAGCAGCGGCAGGCTGAGCCAGCTGGAGGGAAGCCGCAGCAGCTGTTTCATGGCAGCCCCGCGTGGGGCGGCGGCGACGGCGGCCGGGTGCGCGCCGCCAGCACCAGCGACAGGTAGGCCGCCACGTGCGCCAGCAGCGGCCCCGGCCGGCGCTGCAGGAAGGCGATCTTGGCGTCGATGTAGTGCGCCTGCGCGCGCAGCAGGGTGCGGTACGGTTCGTCGAACAGGCCGGCGCGGCGCAGCGCGATGTGCCGCGATTCGGCGAGGTTGCCCAGGCGCGTCTCCAGGTGCCGGGTGCGGCTCAGGTTCGCGTCGTGCATGCGGTAGGCGCACACGCCGACGTCGATGAAGCCGAGCGCGTCGCGCGCGGCCAGGCGCAGGAACAGGTCCCAGTCCTCGATGCGCAGCCCCTCGCTCCAGCGGTCGACGGTGTCCAGCGCGCTCTTGCGGATCAGCGCGACCGGCCCGCCCACCGCCCACTGCCGGATCACCGCGCGACGGATGCCGTCGTCGGAGCGGTACAGGCTCTTGTCGGCGCCGTGCAGGTCGCACATGCCGCTGTCGTGCAGCTTGCGGTCGTCCTGGTCGACCACGATCGAATCGCCGATCACCGCGCCCTTGCCCGGGTGTTCCTGCAGGTAGCGGACCTGGGCGTCGAGCCCGCCGGGCAGCAGATAGTCGTCGCTGGCGCCTGGGCGCAGGAACTCGCCGTTCGCGCGCGCCGCCAGTTCGTTGAGGGTCGCGGCGATGCCGCGGTTCCCGCGCTGCACGTACTCGATCGGGATGTCCATGCAGTGCGTCGCCACCCAGTCGGCGATGAGCGCGCCGGTGCGGTCGGTCGAGCCGTCGTCGATGATGATCAGCTCCTTCGCCGGGTACGGGTCTTCCAGCACGCTGTCCAGGCAGCGGCGCACGAAGCGCTCGTGGTTGAACGCCGGAATCAGCACCGAGACCAGCGGCGGCGCGGCGCTTACGGATACGTCGTACGCCATCTCACAGCCCTCCCAGGTAGCGCCGCACGACCAGCAGGTTGAAGGCGAGGTAGCCGAGGTAGTTGGCGGCGAAGGCGTACATCGCGCCGACCAGGCCGAAGCGCGCGGTGAACACGTAGACCAGCGCCAGGTAGCTGGCCGCGAACACGCACTCGGAGATCACGAACAGCCGCGTCATGGCCTTGGCCAGCATCACGTAGGAAAGGATGAAGGCGGCGATCTTGATGACGTCGCCGACCAGCTGCGGCGCGTACAGCGCATTGGCCGGCGCGAAGTCCGCGCTGAACAGCCAGCGCGTCAGCGGCTCGCGCAGCAGGTACACCGAGGCGGCCAGGAGCACCACCACCGGCAGGATGTAACGGTACGCATGGCGCAGCTCGGCCAGCAGCGCGTCGCGCCCCTGGATCGAGGCCAGCTTGGGCAGGTAGTAGATGTTGATGGCCGCGGTGAGGAACAGCAGGTAGGCGTCCGACACCTTGCCCACCGCCTGCCAGTAACCGACCTGTTGCCAGCCCAGCTGCAGCGCGAGGTGGTCGCGCACCGCGATGTTCACCAGCGGCGAGACCAGCGCGGCGGTGAGCGTCATCACCGAGAACGCGGCCAGCCGCCAGGTCATCTCGCGGTCGAAGCGCAGCCGCAGCATGCTGCGCCGGAAGTACGGGCTGCGCCACCACGCCGGCAGCCCGACCAGCAGCCACAGCAGCTGGCCCAGCACCAGCGCCAGCAGCGCGCCGTACAGCTGCAGCCAGCGCGCCAGCGCGATCACCGTGGCGATGCTGAGCAGCGAGCCCAGCACCTGGATCAGCGCCAGCCGGCGCACGTCCATGAAGCCGTTGACCACGGCCAGAATGTAGTTGACCAGCGCGATGCCGAGCTGGGCCACGGCCAGCACGCGGATCAGCCCCGCGTAGGCCGGGTCGTCGAGCAGCCACGACGCCAGCGGCCGGCTGAACGCCAGCGCCAGGCAACCCATCAGCAGCGAGGCGCACAGCGCGTACCACAGCGCGGCGGCCAGCAGGCGCGCGAGGCGCTGTGGATCCTCGCGGTATTCGGCCACGTACTTCACGATGCCGGCGCTGATGCCGCCGCCGGCCAGCACCGCCAGCAGCGACATCAGGCTCATGAACTGGCCCAGCTTGCCCACGCCCTCCGGCCCGGCGAACCACGCCACCAGCTTGACCACCACCAGCGCCGCCAGCAGCCGCGCCGCGGTGGCCAGGCCGGAGTAGAAGCCGGCGCGCGCGATGTTCATGGCGGACACCGGAATGCCTGGCAGGCGTCGATCACCCGCTGCACCGCCTCGTCGCCCAGCGTGGGGTCCATCGGCAGGCTCAGCACTTCGTCATGCAGGCGTTCGGTCAGCGGCAGCCGCAGCTGGTACAGCTCCGGGTAGGCCGGCTGCCGGTGCGGCGGCACCGGGTAGTGCACCTGGCTGTGGATGCCGTGCGCGAGCAGGTGCCGCTGCAGCGCGTCGCGCCGGGCGCAGCGCACCACGAACAGGTGCCAGGCGTGGCCCTCCTCGTGCGTCACCTGCGGCAGCCGGATCTGCGCATGGCGGATGCCATCGCGGTAGCGGCGCGCCACTGCGCGGCGACGCGCGACATCCTCGTCGAGGTGGCGCAGCTTCACCCGCAGCATCGCCGCCTGGATCTCGTCCAGCCGCGAGTTGACGCCCTGCCAGAGGTGGCGGTACTTCACCTCGGAGCCGTAGTTGCGCAGCGCCGCGACTTGTCGCGCCAGCTGCGCGTCGGCGGTCACCACCGCGCCACCGTCACCCAGCGCGCCGAGGTTCTTGGCCGGGAAGAAGCTGAAGGCCGCCGCGTCGCCGAACGCGCCGGCGCGGCGGCCGTCGCACGCCGCGCCATGCGCCTGCGCGGCGTCCTCGATCAGCAGCAGCCGGTGCCGCTGCGCCAGCGCCGCCAGCGCCGGCATGTCGGCCAGCTGGCCGTACAGGTGCACCGCCATGATCGCGCGTGTGCGCGGCCCGATCGCCGCCTCCACGCAGGCCGGGTCGAGGTTGAAGCTCGACGGGTCGGGCTCCACCGGCACCGGCAGCAGCCGGTTCGCGCTGACCGCGAGGAAGCCGGCGATGAAGGTGTTGCCCGGCACGATCACCTCGTCGCCCTCGCGCAGCGCGCCGAGCTGCCGGTAGCCGCGCAGGATCAGCGCCAGCGCATCCAGTCCGTTGCCCACGCCCAGCGCGTGCGGCACGCCGCACCAGGCGGCGAACTCGCGCTCGAACGCCGCCAGCTCCGCGCCCATCACGTACCAGCCCGAGTCGATCACCCGCGCCACCGCCGCCTTCAGCTCGTCGGCGTGGCGCGCGTTGATCGCCCCGACGTCGAGGAACGGCACGTCGGCCAGGGCGACTTCGCTCACGGCGCCGGCCATCACAGCGGCCACTCGTAGAAGTCGTGCACCACCGCGCGCGCGCCGAAGTATTCCTTCTGCGTGACCAGGCCGCCGTTGAGCACGCGTCCTTCCTGCTCGGTGGAAATGCCGAAGCTGAAGTACGCGCGGTCGGCGTAGACGCCGCCGATCAGTTCGGCCAGCAGGAAGCTGAGCGCGCCGGCACTGCGGCCCTGCTCCGACACGGCCATGTACTGGGTGTGCGCGACCTTGCCGAGGTCGTAGACCAGCACGCCCGCCAGCAGCTCGCCCTCGCGGCGCGCCTCGTGCAGCACCAGCTGCTGCGGGAAGCGCGCCTGCAGCAGGCGCAGTTCCGCCAGGCTGTGGGTCGGCCGCGCGTCGTGCTTGCGCAGCACCTCGCTCAGCAGCGCGTGGAACTGTGCCGGGTCGGCGGCGGGCTTGAGCTCGATGCCGGCCTTGCGCGCCTTGTTGACCGCGCGCTGGCGGCCCTGCGAGAAGTGGAACGCCTCGCGCAGCGCGATCGCCGAGGAGAGGTCGCGCCGCTGCAGCCGCGCGCCCAGGCAGTGCAGCGCGTACAGGTCCTCCTCGGCCGGGTAGGCGTGGAAGATGTGCGGCACCGCCTTGTAGATCACCCGCTCCACGCCGAGCGCGCGGTAGTGGCGGGCGATCTGCCCGAACACGCCCAGCGTCGACTCGGCGCGCAGCTCCTGCGTGGTGAGCAGCCCGGCGTAGGTGAGGCCGGCGTGGCTGGTCACCACGCTGCCATGGCGGCTGGCGGGGAACACCGCCACCGCCTCGCCGTGCCGCTCGACCACCAGCGACTGGTCGACGAAGCGCTCGGCGTGGTAATCCATGTAGCCGCGCCGGTGCAGCAGGTTGCCGTTGCGCGAACGCCCGACCAGCGCGTCCCAGGCCTGCACGTCGGCAGCGGTGTAGGGCCTAACGCTGCACATCGGCGGCTCCCTCCGCATCGTCGGCGGTGGCCAGGCCGAAGCCGTCCACGCCCATGTCGTTGCCGTTGTAGAACATCAGCAGCCGGTCGCGCCGGCGGATCAGCGCGGGGTAGCACAGCGTGCGCGAGTCCCAGCCGCTGGTGGACAGCGCGATGCCCAGGCTCGCGTCGCGACGCTGCCACGCGATGCCGTCGTCGCTGGCGGCGACGCCGGGAAAGTAGTCGCCATTGAGGTTGCCGCGGGTGAAGTACATCAGGTAGCGGCTGCCGTAGCGGTACACGCGCGGCCGGCCGATGCGGTATTCGCTGCCCTGCGGGCGCAGGCAGACCTGGTCCGCACGCGGGATCGCAGAGAGGTCGTCCGTCGCCACGTGGCGGATGTGGTAGCGCGGGAACGGCTGGCCGCCGATGCTTTCCCAGTCGTCGCCCACCGCGTACCACAGGCGCCAGCGGCCGTTCTCGTACATGGCCGTATGCACCGCGGCGATGGTGCTGCGGCCGGGCGCGCGATCCAGCATCGGGGTGTCCTGGGTGCGCTGGAAGCTGTTGCCGCCGTCGCGCGAGATGGCCAGACCGGTGAAGGCCAGGAACTTGGCGCGGGCCACGCGCTGGAAACCGACGTAGAACAGGTGCAGGCCGCCCGGCGCGTCGACCAGGTCGCCCAGGATCATGCCGCTGTCGTCGAAGCAGCCGCCCCGGCCGATGTCGAGCACCGGCTCGGCGCTGACCCGCACCACCTTCGCGGGGTCGTCCGCGCGTACGTCGACGTAGCCGATCCGGCTGACCCCGTCGGCGTCGCGAAAGCCCGCATAGACGCGGATGAGCTCGTCGTCGAGGCGGTACGGCGTGGGGGTGAGCGCCGAGTGGCGCATCCAGCCGCCCACCCCCTGCCGCGCGGTGTCGAAGATCAGCCCTTGCTTGGCCCAGGCGAACATGCGCGCGTCACAGCCTCACGTCGAGGCTGGACTTGCCGGGCAGCGCATGCGCCGGCGAGCCGACGTAGACGCGGCCCGGCTCGGTGTCACGGGTCACCAGCGCGCCGGCGCCGATCACGTTGTCGGCGGCGACTTTCACGTGGTCGTTGAAGGTGCTGTTCACGCCCACGAAGCTGCTCTGGCCGATCTCGCAGTAGCCGGAGATGACGGCGTGCGAGGCGACGAACACGTGGTCGTGCACCACCGTGCGGTGGCCCACGTGGTTGCCGCTCCACAGCACGCAGTTGTCGCCGATGCGCACGAACGGCTGCACCACGTTGCCCTCGAAGATGAAGCTGTTCTCGCCCACCTCGGCGTTGCGCCACACGAAGGCGCGCGAACTCACGTAGCTGGCCAGTCGGTAGCCGCGGCGCTTCGCATCGAGGTAGAAGCGCGTGCGCAGGCGGTTCAGCTGGCTGGCCGGTATCGCGACGAACACGTCGAACCCGGCTGGCGGGTAATGTGCTTCCAGCGTCTCGTACGCCACCACCGGGCGGCCGGCCAGCTGCGGCTGCGCGAGGTAGTCGCGCTCGACGCTGAAGGCGACCACGTCGCGGTCGCCGTCGTGCTCGAAGTACTCGCAGGCGATCTGCGCGAACTCGCCCGCGCCGACGAGGACTAGAGGCTTTGGCATGCGGCCAGGCCCTCCTGGTACACCGGGCCGCGCACCTCGCGCAGGAACGCCGCGTAGTCGGTGATGTAGTCGGCCGGGTCGTACACGTGGTCGGCCAGCACCATCAGCACGCAGTCTTCGCTGAAGTCGTACAGCTCGCGCCACACCATGCTGCCCAGGTGCAGGCCGTACGCGGGGTCGTCGAGCACCACCTGCACCTTGCCCGTGCCGTCGTCCAGCAGAAAGGTGACCGAGCCGCGCACCGCCACCGCCAGCTGGTTGAGGTGGCGGTGCGCATGCCGGCCGCGGTGCACGCCGTCGTGGGTGGCGAACAGGTAGTACACGCGCCGGATCACGAACGGCACGTTCCGGTCCTGCTCCAGGGCGACCAGCATGCCGCGGCTGTCGCCGTGCTTCTGCAACGGGATGCGTTCGATTTCCATGTTCCGGGCCCGGCAGTGATGTCGAGGGGAGGACCGACCTCACTGGGTGCCGCCCGGCGCGCGAAAGGTTGCGGCGGGAACCTCGCCGGGCGGCAGCGACTCCGATGTCATGCGGGCGACGCTCACGGCGGCCGCGCCGGACTCGCGGCGGCTACCTTGGGACCCTGCATCCATGACATGCTCTGGCCAGCGCAGCACGATGGAAACTCCCCGCGCCTTCCCGCCCGGGTGGGCGCGAACGCCGCCGGCATCAATACTGGCCGTTTCATCACGCACCGATGGGCTTGACGACGCTCTGGCAAGCAGCACGGTCCCCCGCCGCACCCCGGCTTGCGGTGCGCTCCGGCCGGTGTGGCGCGCGTGCGGCTGAGGCGCCGGTGACGCGGCCGCACGTGTATCGCGCGCGCGGCAGTCGGGTCTTCCGCGGCGCGCTCGCGCTGCTGCTCGCCGCGGCCAGCCTGGCGCCGGCGCTGCATGCGCAGGTCGCCTTCAACGGCGCGGCCGCGCTCAGCTCGCAACTGGTGGACCGCGGCCAGGCGATGACCCCCGACACGCCGATCCTGCAGGGCACTGCCTCGTGGACCTTCCCGGCCGGCTGGTCGCTGGGCCTGTCCGGCAGCACGCGGCTACGTTCGCCCGGCCGCCTGCTGGCGGCGCTGGCGCAGGCCTCGCGGCAATGGGCGCCGGCCGGCAACTGGCAGATGCAGGCGAACCTGCTTTATTACCGCTACCAGGGCAGCTCGCGCTCGCGCGCGTTCGACCGCGCCGAGGCGGGGCTGAGCTGGAGCTATCGCGACGTGCTGACCCTCGGCCTGTCGGCAATCCACGTGACCGGCGGCCGGAACCGGCTGCGCGGCGCCGCGGACGCCAGCCTGCAGTGGCCGCTGACGCGCGAGCTTTCGCTGTCCGCCGGCGCGGGTATCGCGCAGGCCCCGATCGCGCCGTACGATAGCTACGGCTACGACCGCCCGGGCCCCTCCGAATACGCCCGCGCCGGCAGCTACCGCCAGCGCCCGGCGGCGGAGTTCCGGCGCTACGGCCACCTCGGGCTGCTGTGGAGCCGCGGGGCCTGGCGGGTGGAAGCCCAGCGCATCCTGGCCGACCCGCGGACGCGCTGGCAATCGGACGCCTTGGACGCCTCGCCGTGGGTGCTCACCGTCTCGCGCTCGTTCTGACCCGGAGGCAACCTTTCCGCACTGACGCGGCACCCATCCAGCAACCCGGCACCGTCCCTCGACCCAAGCGAGGATCCCATGCATGACGACGAGCTCGACTCCGACGTCACCGACCGCATGCTGCTGCAGCGCATGTCAGGCGGTGATCGTGCCGCGCTGGGCATCCTGTACCGCAGCTACCACGGCCGGCTGTGCCGCTTCCTCGGCCGCCTGACCCGCCGCGCCGACGTGATCGAGGAAGTCATCAACGACTGCTTCTGGATCGCCTGGCAGAAGGCCGGCAGCTTCCACGGCGACTCGCGCGTCTCCACCTGGCTGATGGGCATCGCCTACCGCAGCGGGCTGAAGACCCTGCGCCAGTACGGCGACGCGCCGGTGGAGGACGATCCCCGCCGCGAGGAGCGCAGCGCCGTCCACGACCTGGACGAGGACCGCGAACTGCGCGACTGGCTGAGCAAGGGGCTCGACCGCCTGTCGGCGGACCAGCGCGTGGTGATCGAGCTGGTCTACGGCGTGGGGCACAGCCTGGACGAGGTGGCGGTAATCATGCAGTGTCCGGTGGGCACGGTGAAGGCGCGTCTGTTCCATGCGCGGGTCAAGCTGCGCAACGTGCTGCCGAGCCTGGCCGGCGAGCCGCCCCAACACACCGAGGCCATGCCATGACGTTCCCGCTGGATTCCGGCAAGGACTGCGTACGCGCCTGGGAAATGATGCCGTGGGTGCTGCAGGACAGCGCCACGGCGGAACAGGGCGCGTGGCTGGAAGGCCACCTGGCGCAATGCGCGGCCTGCCGCGCGGAGTTCGCCCAGCAGGGCCGGCTGCGGCTGGCGCTGTCGCTGCCGGCGCAGCTCGCGCCCGACGTCGAGGCCGGACTGGGCCGCCTGCTGCAGCGCCTCGACGCGCCCGCGGCGCCGGCTGCCCCGGCGCGCCCGCGCGCGGCCGGCTGGATCAACCGCGCGCTGGTCGCCGCGGTGCTGGTGCAGGCGCTCGGTATCGGCATCCTCGGCGTGAAGCTGTGGTCGGCGGACGGCGCGCCCGCCTATCGCACGCTGAGCCAGCCAAGCCAGCCCGCGCTGGCGGGGACGATCCGCGTGGTGCCCGACGCCGGCATGACGCTGGCCGACTGGAACGCGCTGCTGCACGCGCTGCGGCTGCAGGTGGTGGCCGGCCCCAACGACGTCGGCGCCTATACGGTGGCGCCGGCCAGTTCCGCCTCGACCACGCAGCAGGCGCTGCAGCAGCTGCGCAGCACGCGCGGCATCGTGCTGGCGGAGCCCCTTGCCACGCCATGAAGCGCGGCCTGCCCGTTCTCGTCATGGCGCTCGCCCTGGCCGCGTGCGCGTCCACCCCGCCGCAGGCCACCGGCCCCGGCCGCATGACGGCCGGCGACGCGGCCGCGATGGACAGCCAGCGCGACATCATCCTGGCGGTCGCCAACCCGCTGCAGTCGCCGCCGATCCACGCCGGCTCCAGCGTGCTCGGCTACGCCCCGTCGCGCTACTACGGCGCCGGCCAGCAGGCGGCCTCGACGCTGGCCGCGCTGCGCCAGCGCTACGCCTTCAGCGAGCTCGCCGGCTGGCCGATCAAGGCACTCAAGCTGTACTGCATCGTGCTGCAGCCGCCGCCCGGCACCAGCCGCGACAGCCTGCTGCAGGCGCTCGCCGCGGACCGCCGCGTGCAGCTGGCGCAACCGCTGCACGACTACGCCGTGTACGCGAAAAGCGCCGGCGGCGGGCACGCGTACAACGACCCCTACGTCGGCCTGCAGCGCGGCTTCATCGAGACCGAGGCGGCGCGCGCGCACCGCTACAGCGAGGGTCGCGGGGTGCGCGTGGCGGTGGTCGACACCGGCGTCGACCTGACCCATCCCGACCTCCAGGGGCGCATCCACGACGCGCACAACCTGGTCGACGACGACGCGGCGGCGTTCGACCACGACAGCCACGGCACCGAGGTCGCCGGCGTCATCGCCGCGGTCGGCGACAACCACCTGGGCATCGTGGGCATCGCCCCGCAGGCCCAGCTCAGCGTGTACAAGGCCTGCTGGTATCCGTCCGCGCCGAATGCCGGCGCGCGCTGCAACTCCTTCACGCTGGCCAAGGCGCTGGCTGCGATCATCGACACCGACGACCGCATCATCAACCTGAGCCTCGGTGGCCCCGCCGACCCGCTGCTCGACCTGCTGCTGGTGCAGATCCTGCAGCAGGGCCGCATCGTGGTCGCCGCGATCCCGCCGGAGGGCAACCTGGCGGGTTTCCCCGACAGCACGCCCGGCGTGTTGCTGGTCAGGGTGAGCGGCCCGTCGGCGGCGCCGCCCGGCGTGCTCAGCGCGCCCGGCCACGACATCCTGACCACCCAGCCCGGCGGCGGCTACGACTTCACCTCCGGGCCATCGATGGCCGCGCCGCACGTGAGCGGCATGGCCGCCCTGCTGCTGTCGCTGGCGCCGAGGCTGGACGTGCGCGCGATCCGCGACCTGCTGCTACGCAGCAGCAGACTCTCCGGCGGCGTGCTGCAAGTGAACGCCGCCACCGCCGTGACGGAACTGCGCGGCACGCCGCAAGCCTCCCGCTGAGCGGGCGGCGCCCTATCGGGCGGCAGTTCGCCTGGTGGTTTTTACACAGCGCATTCACCCGGCTGATCGCAATGTAACCCGGCGCCCAGGTGCGGGTGCCACGGTCAGGAGCATCCCATGTCGCCGAAGCGGCACGCCGACTTGAGCCAGGAGTTCGTCGAGCAGCAGCGCCTGCGCCTGCTGGCGTTGCGCAAGCAGTTGCTTGGCGGCGAGGAAAACGATCTGGCCGGCAAGCGGGCGTTCCAGCTGCAGCATGGCGATGGCGAAGAGGCCGAAGAAGAAGAGGACGACGCGCAGGATCTGTCGCGGCGGGAAGTCGACCAGGCCCTGCACAACGTGGACGATCGCCGCGTGGCGAACATCGAGCGTGCGCTGCAGAAAATCGCAGAAGGCAGCTACGGCCGGTCGGACCTCAGCGGCGAGCCGATCCCGCGGGCCCGGCTCGAAAGCGCACCCGAAGCGAACCTCACCGTGCAGGAAGAACGCCGCCAGGAGGCCGACGCGGCGCGCTAGTCCGTCCGACGGAGCAGGCCGGCCGCGGGCGTGTCGGCGACGCCGCTCCGATATCCGGGTTGCGGGCGAATGCAGACGCAGTTGACGGGATCGCCCGAATTGCCCGGGCATGCCGGCGTTCCCGCGTGCTCGAATCCCTCACGCATTGACCTGCGTTTCTGTGTTGACGCGCCGCCAACACGGACAAACCTATTTTACGGACTCTCCCGTAGAGCAAACCACACGCCGTCTTTCTGATCGTCTACCGTCACCGGTGGCAACCATGGCATCCAGCCCGCAACACTACGACTTCCTCATCCTCGGCAGCGGCGAATCGGGAAAATACCTGGCCTGGACCATGGCCAGGGCTGGCCACCGCGTCGCCGTGATCGAGCGCCGCTGGATCGGCGGCTCCTGTCCGAACATCGCCTGTCTGCCGAGCAAGAACGTCATCCACAGCGCGCATGTGGCATCACTGGTTCGCCGCGGCAAGGAGTTCGGCATCGCTGCGGGTCCGGTCGGCATCGACATGGCGGGGGTGCGCGAGCGCAAGCGCACGATGGTCAATGAGCTGATCACGATCCACCGCAACAACTACGCGAACAGCGGCGCGGAGCTGATCATGGGCGAAGGCCGTTTCATCGCACCGAAGACGATCGAGGTGCAACTGCAGGATGGCGGCACCCGCGTGCTGAGCGGCGAGCTCGTCTATCTGAATCTGGGTACCCGTGCGGCGATCCCCGACGTACCGGGCCTGCACCAGTCCACGCCACTCACGCACGTCGAGGCGCTCGAACTGGACCACGTGCCGGAACACCTGATCGTGCTGGGCGGGGGTTATGTCGGCCTCGAGTTCGCGCAGCCGATGCGGCGCTTCGGCAGTCGCGTCACGGTGGTGGAGCAGGGCCCGCAACTGGCCGGCCACGAGGACCCCGACGTGGCGCAGCTGCTGATGCGGCGCTTCGCCGACGAAGGTATCGCGGTCGAGCTGAATGCCCGGCCGATCAGGGTCGAGGGTCGCTCCGGCGACAAGGTCCGCTGCCATGTGCAGACCGCGACGGGCGCCAAGGTCATCGAGGGCAGCGACATCCTGGTGGCGGCCGGACGCACGCCGAATACGCAGGCGATCGGTCTCGACGTCGCGGGTGTGAACCTCGATGCGCGCGGCTATGTGCAGGTCAACGAACGCCTGGAGACCAGCGCGCCCGGGGTGTGGGCGATGGGCGACTGCGCGGGGAGTCCGCAGTTCACCCACGTTGCGTTCGACGACTTCCGGGTGGTCAGGGACAACCTCGCCGGCGGCCAGCGCACGACCCGGGACCGGCTGGTGCCGTATTGCATGTTCACCGATCCGGAGCTTGGCCGGGTCGGTCTGAACGAGACGGCGGCACGGCGCGCCGGCATCGCCTACCGCGTTGCCCGCACGCCGATGGCGGCGGTGTTGCGCACCCGCACGTTGTCCGAGACGGGCGGATTTCTCAAGGCGCTGGTGGCCGCCGACAGCGATCGCCTGCTCGGCTTCACCGCGCTGGGCGTGTCGGGAGGTGAGGTGATCGCGGTGGTGCAGACCGCGATGCTGGCCGGACTTCCCTACACCGCCCTGCGCGACACCATCTTTACCCACCCCACGATCGCCGAGGGCCTCACGGTACTGTTTGCCAACCCACCGGCCATGCCCGCGGCAGCCACGCACTGACCACGCGATCATCCCGCCGGGAGCGGCGTGCCCCGCGCACGGACGCGCCGATTTTCACCGATTCAAAACGGTGCCAAGGCACATCATTCGACAGGTATTCCCGCATGGGTGGTCGTGCATGGATCTCCTGCAGGGAAACGCCATTGCGCACGGGTCATCCGCAAGGAATCACGATCTTCGCGCCGCGGAAGAGGCCGTCACGACAACGACCGACAACCATGGAAGCATCCCCGCGGACACACAAATTTTGCAGCACGGAACCATCAGACTAGAGACTGCCATGACCATCCTCGCCGCCGGCACCACCGCGCCGGAGTTCACCCTGCATTCCACCCCCGACCAGAGCGTGGCGCTGAAGGAGTTCCGCGACCGCAACGTGATCCTGGCGTTCTACCCCGCCGACTGGAGCCCGGTGTGCAGCGACCAGCTGGCGCTGTACAACGAGCTGCTGGACGAGTTCGCCCGGCTCAACGCGCAGCTGCTGGCGATCTCGGTGGACGGCGTGTGGAGCCATGCCGCGCTGGCGCGCGAGCGCAAGTTCCACTTCCCGCTGCTGTCCGACTTCGAGCCGAAGGGCAAGGTGGCGCGCGCCTACGGCGTGTACGACGCGGAGCACGGCGTCGCGGGCCGCGCGCTGTTCGTGATCGATGGCGACGGCGTGATCCGCTGGAGCTACCTGTCGCCGATGGGCGTGAACCCGGGCGCCGCCGGCATCATCAAGGCGCTGGAAGCGCTGCCGTCGAACAACATCCAGAAAACGCTGCCCGCCGATGCCGCGCAGGAGGCTGCATGATGCTGCACGAGGACTCGATCCTGGCCGTGCCGGTAACCACGCACGACCATATCCAGGGCAACGCGCACGCCGTGGTGACCCTGGTGGAGTACGGCGATTTCCAGTGTCCGGCCTGCGGCATGGCCTACCCGCTGGTGAAGCAGTTGCAGCACCGCTACGCCGGCAACCTGCGCTTCGTGTTCCGCCACTTCCCGCTGAGCCAGGCCCACCCCTATGCCCAGATGGCTGCCGAACTGGCCGAGGCCGCGGCGGTCGAGGGCGAGTTCTGGGCGATGCACGACTGGCTGTACGAGAACCAGGACGACTGGGCGCCCCGCGGGGGCGCCGGCCTGGAAGCCGGCGTGCGCGCGCTGGGCCTGGACGAGCAGGCGCTCGCCGCCACCCTGCGCAGCCCCGACATCGATGCGCACATCCGCCGCGACTTCATGGGCGGCGTGCGCAGCGGCGTCAACGGCACGCCCAGCTTCTACGTCAACGGCTACCTGTACCAGGGCGACTTCGACACGCTGGTGCACAGCATCGGCCGGGCGATCGCGCGGCAAGCGTGACCCCGCGCCGGCCCGGGCCACCACGCAACGCCACATCGCCGGGTCACGCACGGAATGTCCGCTGCCGTGAAGCAGCTTCCATCACAGGCTCGAAACCGGGATACCCACGACCATGAACGAGAAATCGCCGCCTTCCGCCAAGCCATTGCCGGGCAATCTCCACGACCTGTTGCCGCAGCTGCAGGCGCTCTACACCGACATCCACGCGCACCCGGAACTGTCGATGCAGGAAACCCGCACCGCGGGACTGGCGGCCGACCACCTGCGCGCCGCCGGCTATGAAGTGACCACCGGCATCGGCAAGACCGGCGTGGTCGGCCTGCTGCGCAACGGCGACGGACCCACCGTGATGCTGCGCGCCGACATGGATGCGCTGCCGGTGCAGGAAGCGACCGGCGCGCCGTACGCCAGCAAGGTCACGGCGGTCGATCACGAGGGCAAGACCGTGCCGGTGATGCACGCCTGCGGCCACGACATGCACGTCACCTGGCTGGTCGGCGCGACCACGCTGATGGCGCAGAACCGCGACAGCTGGAAGGGCACGCTGATGGCGGTGTTCCAGCCAGCGGAGGAGACCGCGCAAGGCGCCCAGGCGATGATCGACGACGGGCTGTTCAAGCGTTTCCCCAAGCCCGATGTCGTGCTCGGGCAGCACGTGATGGTGGGCCCGGCCGGCGCGATCGGTGGGCGCAAGGGGGTAATCACCTCGGCCGCCGACAGCCTGCAGATCCGCCTGTTCGGCCGCGGCGCGCACGGCTCGATGCCGCAGGCCAGCATCGATCCGGTGGTGATGGCGGCGGCGACGGTGCTGCGGCTGCAGACCATCGTCGCCCGCGAGCTGGCGCCCACCGAGGCGGCGGTGGTCACCATCGGCTCACTGCAGGCCGGTACCAAGGAAAACGTGATCCCCGACGAGGCGGTGATCAAGCTCAACGTGCGCACCTTCGACGAGGGCGTACGCAAGCGCGTGCTCGCCGCGATCACCCGCATCGTCAACGCCGAGGCGGCCGCCTCGGGCGCGCCGAAGCCGCCGGAGATCACGCCGCTGGACAACTATTCGCTGGTGACCAACGACGACGCGGCAACCACCACCGTGGTCGAGGCGTTCCGCCAGTACTTTCCGGCCGAGCGCATCCGGCAAACCGGGCCGACCTCGGCCAGCGAGGATTTCGGCTCGTTCGGCGCCGAATGGGGCGTGCCGTCAGTGTTCTGGTTCGTCGGCGGCACCGACCCCGACACCTACGCCAAGGCCAAGGCCGCGAACCGGCTCAACGAGATCCCGACCAACCACAACCCACGCTTCCTGCCGGTGCTCCATCCGACCCTGGAAACCGGCGTGGAGACGCTGATGGTGGCCGCGCGGGCATGGCTGGCGGCGGCGCCCTGAACCATGGAACGGCCGGACGAAGCCACCCGGGCCATGCTGCATGTGCTGCAGCTGGTGCTGGACCTGGGCGGCACCTTCGTGTTCGCCATCAGCGGCGCGATGGTCGCGGTCAGGCATCGGCTCGACATCTTCGGCGTGCTGGTGCTGGCGTTCGCGGCCGGCAACGCGGGCGGCATCACGCGCGACCTGCTGATCGGCGCGGTGCCGCCGGCGGCGATCGCCGACTTGCGGTATTCCGGCGTGTCCGCCCTGGCCGGATTGATCACCTTCTTCTGGTACCCGGTGACGAACCGGTTGCGCCGCGACGTGTTGTGGCTGGATGCCGTGGGGCTGGCGTTCTTCGCGGTCGCCGGCGCGCAGAAGGCGCTGCTGCACGGCATCGACCCGGTGATGGCGGCCCTGCTCGGCATGGTGACCGGCATCGGCGGCGGCATGCTGCGCGACGTGCTGGTGTCCGACATTCCGGCCGTGTTGCGCGCCGACCTGTATGCGCTGGCGGCGCTGGCCGGCGCCGGCGTGGTGGTGAGCGCCCACCTGCTGCACCTGTCGCCAATGGTGGCCGCGCTGGCTGGCGGCGGCCTGTGCTTCGTGCTGCGCTTCATGGCGATCCGCCACGGCTGGCACCTGCCCACGGCGCGGCCGGCATCGGCGGGGGCATCGGACGCACCGCAGCGCAGGCACCACGACGAAGGGAGCTGACATGGGAACCTGCGTATTGCTGTGCGGCCGGATGTTCGATGGCATAGCCGACCGCCTGACCGGCCCGGTCGAGATCCTCGTGGAAGACGACCGCATTGCCGAGATCGGCCCCACCGTGCGCCGGCCGCCCGATGCGCAGACGATCGACCTGTCCGGGCGCACCGTGAGCCCCGGCTTCATCGACTGCCACGTCCACCTGACCATGGATGCCGCCGATCTAGCCCGACAGACGCTGGCGTCGTCCGCAACCAAGGCACTGAAGGGACTGAGCATCGCCCGCGAGTACATGCGCTACGGCTTCACCACCCTGCGCGACATGGGCTGCGTCGATCCGGACTTCCCCACCGTGGACCTGCGCAATGCGCTCGCCGCCGGCCTCGTCGAAGGGCCGCGGCTGATCGTCGCCGCGCACATCATCAGCTCGTCCGGCGGGCATGGCGACCTGCGCGGGTTCTACGGGCCACGCTGGGACATCCCCGTTTCCGCCATCGCCGACGATGCGGGCGCGATCAAGGCGCTGGTACGCCGCGAGCACGCCTTCGGCAGCGACTGGATCAAGACCACCAACACCGGCGGCTACTTCAGCCCCGGCGACGACCCCGCCCGCGTGACGTGGTTCGACGACGAGATGAACCTGCTGGCCGCCACCGCGCGGCAACTGGGCATGCCGGTGGCGGTGCACACCGGCGCCGCCGACGGTTGCAGGCAGGCCATCCGCGCCGGCGCGCGCAGCCTGGAACATGCCTACCTGATCGACGATGCCGCGCTGGCGATGGCGCAGCAGGTCGGCACCTTCCTGGTGCCGACCATGCAGATGACCCGCGAAGACCTGCACGCGCTGCACGAGCACACCCTGCCGTGCCAGGCGGTGTGGAAGTTCAGCCGCGACAGCGGCACGATCGTCGACTCGCAGCGGCTGATCGCGCAGAGCGAGGTGAAGATCGCCTACGGCACTGACTGCGGCATGTTCCCCTTCAGCCACGGCATCCTCGAATTCCAGGCGATGGTGGCGGCCGGCCTCACCCCGCTGCGCGCGCTGAAGGCCGCTACCAGCGTGGCGGCGGAGCTGCTCGGCCAGGACGACATCGGCGTGCTGGCCGTGGGCAAACACGCCGACATCGTGGCCATGCCGGGCGATCCGCTGGCCGACATCAGCGCCACCGCCGGGGTGGACTTCGTGATGAAGAGCGGCCGCGTCTATCGCAGCCCGGGCGCGCCACGCACGGCGCGGGAGAAGTGATCGGGGTCTTGCGCAGGAATCGCGCAACCTTGCGCGGGTGGAGTGACCCCGATGAAGTCTGCTGCTGGATTGCTCGGGAAAGGCCGTTCTGATTACGGGCGCGGTCAGCGGCTTCGGGGCGACGGCTCTCGCCTTGGCCAGGCAGGGCACCAGGGTTTGCATCGGGGATGTCAGCGACGGCAACCCCTCGATCAGTTTCATGACCGGCGGGATGTATCCGGTGGGCACGCGGACCGCTCACTGAAACCGACCACCATGGAAAAACATGGAAGTCAGGAGAAACCGACATGACACAACGTGTTCTGGTAACCGCCGGCGCCAGCGGCATCGGCAAGGAAATCGCGCGGGCATTCGTCGCCAGCGGCGCCACCGTCTGCGTCTGCGACATCAATGTGCAGGCGCTGGAGACGGCCGCGAATGACATTCCCGGCCTGGTGACCCTCGTCTGCGACGTGTCGAAGCGACAGGACATCGAACGCATGGTCGCCAGCGCCGCCGAGGCACTGGGTGGACTGGACGTGCTAGTCAACAACGCCGGCATCGCCGGCCCCACCGCGCCCGTCGAGACAGCGGATCCCGATCAGTGGGAGGCGGTGATGGCCGTCGACGTCATCGGCACCTTCCACGTCACGCGGCTGGCGATCCCGTATCTGAAGCAATCCCCGGCCGGCAGCATCGTCTGCATGTCCTCGCTCGGCGGCCGCTACGGCTATCCGAACCGGAGCGCCTACTGCGTCGCGAAGATGGGGCTGATCGGCTTCACCAAGACACTGTCGCGCGAACTGGGCCAGTACGGCATCCGTTGCAACGCGATCGCGCCGGGTGCGGTGGGCGGCGAACGCATGGAACGCGTACTGCAGGGCCGCGCCGATGCGGACCACACGTCGCTGGAAGAAGAGCGGCAAGCCATGATGAGCATCCAGTCGATCAAACGCTTCGTCGACCCGAAGGACATCGCCAGCCTGATCGTGTTCCTCGCGTCAGATGCAGGCAAGTCGATTTCGGGACAGGTCATTCCCATCGACAACGACGCGCAGACCTCGGCCTTGTGACGGCGGACCCATGTCGTGGCAAGAACGCACGAGCCTCCGTCGCCATCACGCCCTTCGCGACTGTAGTGGCACTCGGCCGAACGGCACGCTCCGCATCGAGATCGAGCCGCCGCCCATGCCCTCAACCGGGAAGCTCAACCGATTCCTTAGGGCAGGCACTCCCCGCCAGCTTCTGCCATCGAGAGCGGCGGGCAGTGCCCGCCCTACAACAATGCACTCAGCCGAACTGCACGCTCAGCATCGAGATCGAGCCGCCGTCCATACCCTCGACCGGGAACGTCACCGGCTCACCCGGGTCGCTGGCGCCGAGCACGTACAACAGCGGCAGGTAGTGGTCGGGCGTGGGGATCGACAGCTCCGCGTCGCGGCCCAGCGCCTCGTAGTTCGTCAGCGTCGCGTGGTCGCCCTGCACGATCAGCTCGCGCGCGGTCGCCTCGAAGCGCTGCGCCCAGTCGAATGGTTCGACCGGATGCCGGCCCCAGGCATAGCTGTGCAGGTTGTGCACCACGTCGCCGCTGCCGATCAGCAGGATGCCCTCGTCGCGCAGCGGCCGCAGCAGCCGGCCCAGCCCGTAGTGGAACTCCGGTGGCTGCGACTCGTCGATGGACAACTGCACCACCGGCACGTCGGCAGCCGGATAGACGTGGCGCAGCACCGACCAGGTGCCGTGGTCCAGTCCCCACGACACATCCGCGCGCACCTCCAACGGGCGCAGCAGTTCGCGCACGCGGCGCACCAGCTCGAGGTCGCCGGGCGCGGGATATTGCACCTCGAACAGCTCGCGCGGGAAGCCGCCGAAATCGTGGATCGTGCGCGGCGCCGCCATTGCGGTCACCGCAGTGTCGGGCAGGTACCAGTGCGCCGATACCGACAGCACCGCACGCGGCCGCGGCAGGCGCTGGCCGATCGCCGCCCAGCCCCGCGTCCAGGCGTTGTCGTGCAGTGCGTTCATCGGATTGCCATGGCCGAAGAAGATCGTCGGCATCCGGGTCGCCAGGGTATTCCGCTCAGGCATCGGGGGCACTCCGCAAGGGCCGGTTCATATCCACGTATTGCAGACATCCGCCGCGTTAGTCTGGCGTGATCGGCGGTAGGGCGCCACGGTTCGCGGATGGACGTCTGTCCGCGCCGCGGATGCCGCGCGGTGACTGCCGGGTTTTTCAACGACTGCCGCCTCACCATGCATGCCAGGAAGCCGATATGAGCACACCAAAGTCGCCTTCGAAACCGTATGACGGCTTCGACCACCAGCCGATCGCCGGCACCTGGCGCAGCGGCCGCTCCACCCGCCACAACACCGACATCGACCCCTACACCGGCAAGACCCTGGTCACGATTCCGCTGGCCACCGCGCAGGATGTGGACGACGCCTACCGCGCCGCCGCCGACGCGCAGCCCGGCTGGGCCGCCACCGCACCGGCCGAACGCGCACAGGTGCTGCACAACGCGCTGCGCATCTTCGACGAACGGCGCGAGGAGATCATCAGCTGGCTGATCCACGAGGCAGGCTCGACCCGCCTGAAGGCGAACATCGAATGGGACAGCGCCCGCGCCATCACCCGCGAAGCAGCCTCGTTTCCGTACCGTGTAGCCGGCCGCATCCTGGCCTCGGACATCCCCGGCAAGGAGAACCGGGTCTACCGCCGCCCGCTCGGCGTGGTCGGCATCATCAGCCCGTGGAACTTCCCGATGCACCTCACCCAGCGTTCGCTGGCGCCGGCGCTGGCGCTGGGCAACGCGGTGGTGATCAAGCCGGCCAGCGACACCCCGGTCAGCGGCGGCCTGCTGGCGGCGAAGATCTTCGAGGAGGCCGGCCTGCCCGCCGGCGTGCTCAGCGTCACTGTGGGTGCGGGTAGCGAAATCGGCGACTACTTCGTGGCGCATCCGCAACCGCGGCTGATCTCGTTCACCGGCTCTACCGCGGTGGGCCAGGGTATCGGCCGCATCGCCTCCAGTGGTGCCCATCTGAAACGCGTGGCGCTGGAACTGGGTGGCAACAGCCCGTTCGTGGTGCTGGCCGATGCCGATGTGGAACAGGCGGTGCGCGCCGCCGTGTTCGGCCGCTTCCTGCACCAGGGACAGATCTGCATGAGCATCAACCGGATCATCGTCGATGCCAAGCTGCACGATGCCTTCGTCGAGCGTTTCGTGGACCACGTGCGCAAGCTGAAGGTGGGCGACCCCGACCACATCGCCACCGCGATCGGCCCCATTATCGACGCCGACCAGCTGCGCGGCCTGATCGAGAAGATCGTGCTGGCGAAGCAGCAAGGCGCCACCCAGGTGCTGGGCGGCGAGCCGGACGGGCAGCTGCTGCCGCCGCACGTGTTCACCCACGTCTCGCCGGAGAGTTCGCTGTTCCGCGACGAATCGTTCGGGCCGATCGTGCCGATCGTGCGCGCGAAGGACGAGGCCGACGCGCTGCGGCTGGCCAACGCCACCGATTACGGGCTTTCCAGCGCGGTGTTCTGCGGTGACCTGGAGCGCGGCGTACGTTTCGCCCAGGGCATCGAGGCGGGCATGACCCATGTGAACGACACCTCGGTGGAGGACGAGCCGCATACCCCCTTCGGCGGCGAGAAGAACTCCGGCATCGGTCGTTTCGGCGGCGACTGGATCATCGACGAGCTCACCTCGGCGCACTGGGTTTCGGTGCAGCACACGCCGCGCAGCTATCCGTTCTAGTTTCGTATGGTCCTTCCATACGATCCACAGCCTGTCACGGAGACATCGCCCATGGCTACGACCAGCGACATCAAGAGCAACGCGGTTCCTGGCGGCGGCTGGATCATCGCCTGGGGCGTGCTGCTGATCATCGCCGGCGTGCTCGCCCTGCTGATGCCGGCGATCGCCGCGCTGGCGACCGCGCTGTTCTTCGCCTGGCTGCTGATCCTGGGCGGTGCGTTCGAGATCGCCTACGCGATCCAGACGCGCAGCCACCGCGGTTTCGGCTGGAAGCTGTGCTCCGGGCTGCTGACCCTGGCGCTGGGCATCGCGATCCTGGTCATGCCGGTGGCCGGCGTGGCCTCGCTGGCCCTGCTGGTCGGCAGCTTCCTGCTGCTCGGCGGCGTCGCGCGCAGCATCCTGGCGTTCCAGCTGAGGCCGCTGCCGCGCTGGGGCTGGGTCTTGTTCGATGGCCTGCTGTCGATCGTGCTGGCGTTCCTGATCATGCTGGGCTGGCCGGAAAGCTCGCTCGCCTTCATCGGCCTGCTGACCGGCTTCTCGCTGATCTTCACCGGCATCTGGCGCGTTGCCTTGGGAAATTACTTCCGCACGTGAGCGCTTGCCGGAAACCATGATCAACCACGACCTCCACGGGAGAGAGCCATGAATGTTGTCCTGCTTGGTGTCAGCGGCCGCGTCGGTTCGCGCCTGCTGGCGGAACTGCTGCGGCGCGGCCACCAGGTGACTGGCATCGCCCGCGACACCGGCAAGCTGGCCAGCCAGTCGCAGCTGGTGCTGAGGAACGGCGACGCCAACCAGCCGGCGCAACTGGGGCCGCTGCTCGCCGGCCACGACGCGGTGCTCAGCGCGCTGAAATTCGCCACGACCGACGCCGCGTCGCTGATCGCCGCGGTGAAGCAGGCCGGGGTCGGCCGCCTGCTGGTAGTCGGCGGCGCGGCCACACTGGAACTGGCGCCGGGTCAGATCCTGCTCGACGCACCGGGCTTTCCCGCGGCCTATCGGCCCGAGGCCGAGGGCGGCCGTCGCTTCCTCGACGCCTTGCGCAGCGAGCGCGAGCTCGACTGGACCTTCCTGTCGCCGTCGGCCGAGCTCGTCCCCGGTGAACGCACCGGCACATTCCGCCTGGGCGGCGACCAGTTGCTCACCGCCGCCAGCGGCAAGAGCTGGATCTCGATGGAGGACTACGCGATCGCCCTCGTCGACGAACTGGAAGCGCCGAAGCATTCGCGGCAACGTTTCACGGTGGGCTACTGACCACCCCCGAGCATTCCGACCAGAGGACTCACCTCATGAAGAAATCCGGCTCCAGCAAGGCCTCCGCACAGCGCATACAACACGCCCCGCTGGCTACCCCCAGCGATCTCGACGCCCGCGCCACCCGCGACGTGAGCGGCGCGATGAACGCGATCCTCGCCGACGTGTTCGCGCTGTACCTGAAGACCAAGAACTTCCACTGGCACATGAGCGGGCCGAACTTCCGCGACTACCACCTGCTGCTCGACGAGCAGGGCGACCAGCTGTTCGCGATGACCGACCCGATCGCCGAACGCATCCGCAAGATCGGCGGCAGCACGCTGCGCTCGATCGGCCACATCGCGCGGCTGCAGCGCGTCAACGACAACGACGCCGACTACGTCGAACCGACCGACATGCTGGCCGAGCTGCGCGAGGACAACCAGGCGCTGGCCGCGCGCCTGCGCGAGGCCCACGGCGTGTGCGAGGAACGGCGCGACATCGCCACCGCCAGCCTGATCGAGGAATGGATCGACGAGACCGAACGGCGCACCTGGTTCCTGTTCGAGACCACCCGCCGCGGCGACTCCAGCGGACACTGACCGCCGCGCATATCGCGACACGCGGCGGCTTGGCGGAACGTCCACCCACGAGGCTCGGCACATGACAACGAACAGGCTGATCGGATTCGTCGGCGCTGCCTTCCTCGCCGCGCTGGCGGCAACCACGGGCGCGGCCGCGCCATCAACACCGGCGCCGGCTCCGACGATCCGGCTGGCTCCGGCCACGCTGCCGGCGATCGCGACCGTCGACGCGCGCTACCAGTCCTACAACGTGGAAATGGCCGAAGTGGTCGGCGGCAACTTCTGGAAGCCATACACCGCGCAGAGCATCGCGGCGATGAAGGCCAAGGCGGGTGCGGGCGCGGCGACGACCGGGGTGGCGGGTCAGGATCCGACGATGTTCCAGGCGCGAGCGCCGATCGACCTGTCCAACCCGCGCCTGCGCAAACTCGCCGGGGCGCTCGGGCCGGCCTACATGCGCACCAGCGGCACCTGGGCCAATACGGTGTACTTCCACGATGCCGATGGCCCCGCGCCAGCCGAGGTGCCGCAAGGTTTCCAGGGCGTGCTCGAGCGACGCCCGTGGAAGGGCGTGATCGACTTCGCGCAGGCGGTGGACGCCAGGTTGGTCACCTCCTTCGCCATCGGCGCCGGCGTGCGCGACCAGAACGGTGTCTGGACGTCCGAACAGGCACGGAAGTTCGTGGCCTATACCAAGATGGCCGGCGGCCACATCGCCGCGGCGGAGTTCTTCAACGAACCGGACATGCCGGTCTACGGCGGCGCCCCGAAGGGCTACACCGCGCAGGACTATGCGCGCGATTTCGCGGTGTTCAGCGCGTTCGCGCGCAAGGCCGCGCCCGACATGCGGATCGTCGGCCCCGGCTCGGTCGGCGAGGGCGTGCTGATGCCCGCCATGGGCGGTGGCGGGCTGGCCGCCGGCCTGGTCAGGACCGCGGACATGCTCGCCGCCACGCCGAAGCCGGCGTTCGACGTGTTTTCGTACCACTTCTACGGCGCGGCCTCGATCCGCTGCGCGTCGATGGGCGCCGGCGCGCAGACCACGGCCGCCGACGCACTGTCCGAAGCGTGGCTGGCGCGCACTGACTCCAGCTACGACTTCTACGTGAAAGGCCTGCGCGACCGCTACGTTCCGGGCAAGCCGGTGTGGATCACCGAGACCGCCGACGCGGCCTGCGGCGGCAACCCGTGGGCGGCGACGTTCCTGGACAGCTTCCGCTACCTCGACCAGCTCGGGCGGCTGGCCCGGCGCGGCGTCAGCGTGGTGTTCCACAACACGCTGGCATCCAGCGAATATGGTCTGCTCGACCAGAACACCTTCGCGCCCCGGCCCAATTACTGGGCGGCCCTGCTGTGGCACCAGCTGATGGGCGCGACCGTGCTCGACGCCGGCCCGTCGCGTCCCGGCCTGCACCTGTACGCGCAGTGCCTGCCCGGACACGCCGGCGGCGTGACCGTGCTGGCGATCAACAACAGCCGCACCCAGCCCGCCGCCATCGAGCTGCCGTTGCCGGCCCGGCGCTACACCCTGGGTGCAGCGAAACTTGAAGACGGCCAGGTGCAGCTGAACGGCCACACGCTGGCACTGGCTGCCGGCGACGCGTTGCCGCCGCTGCAGGGCGCCGCGGAAGCGGCCGGTCGCGCCGCGCTGGCGCCGGCCACCATCACCTTCTTCGCCATGGCGGGCGCAGCAAACCCGGCCTGCCATTGAGAGGTTGTGGATTTTTCAACCTCGAAGCGCGGCCAGGGCGAGGACATGGCGAGGGCATGGATGCCCGAGTTGAGGCAACGCAGGAGCAGTTGCCCGATGCCCGAGTTGAGGCAAGGCAGGGAGCAGTTGCCCGATGGCCGGGCGCGGATCGGGCACGTCAGTGCCTGATTCGCGTGAGCGAGTCCGGGCCTGTACCGGACTCGCGATAGAAGAAAACCACAGGAAGTGGTTTTCTTCACAAGCTCTGAGAGATCACCCGCCGCGACGGTTCCAGCGGCGCCACCCCACGTCACCCACGAGGAAGTTCCCATGACTACGTTCAAGGTCGGCTACATCGTCGGCGGCCTCGCCAAGGGCTCCATCAACCGCCTGCTGTCCAAGGCGCTGGTCCGGCTCGCACCACCCGCGTTGCAACTGGTGGAGATCCCGATCCGCGACCTGCCGCTGTACAGCTACGACTACGACGCCGACTACCCGCCGGTGGCGCGCGCGTTCAAGCAGGCGATTGCCGAGGTCGATGCCATCCTGTTCGTCACCCCGGAATACAACCGCTCGATTCCCGGCGGGCTGAAGAACGCGATCGACTGGGCCAGCCGGCCGTGGGGCAAGAACTCGTTCGCGCGCAAGCCGTCCGGGGTGATCGGCACCTCGCCCGGCTCGATCGGCACCGCGGTCGCCCAGCAGCAGCTGCGCGGCGTGCTGTGCTTCTGCAATTCGCCGCTGATGAACACCATGGAGGCGTACATCCAGTTCAAGCCGGGGCTGATCTCCGAGGACGGCACGGTCAGCGACGAATCGACCACCGAGTTCCTCAGCAACTACATGAAGGAACTGCACATCTTTATTGAGCGCGTGCTCACCGTGCTGCCCAGGGAGGATTAGGGCGGCGGCACACCGTTGCCGCCGGAACCGGCGGCAACGACGCTGGACCAGTGCAGCGACGACGGCGGGGAAGTTCATGGCCTCCATATCCTCCACACGCCTGAGCGTGTATGCCGCGCTGGCGGGCAACCTGCTGGTCGCGCTCACCAAGACCGCCGCCGCAATCGGCACCGGCAGTTCGGCGATGCTGAGCGAGGCCGTCCATTCGTTCGTCGATACCGGCAACGAGCTCCTGCTGCTGCACGGCATGCGCCGCTCGCTGCAGCAGGCCGACCCGGAGCACCCGCTGGGCTACGGCCGCGAGCTGTACTTCTGGAGCTTCATCGTGGCCCTGATGGTGTTTGCGCTGGGCGCCGGCGTGTCGATCTACCAGGGCATCGTCCATGTCCGCCAGCCGCAGCCGATCACCCACCCGCTGGTGAGCTACGTGGTGTTCGGCCTGTGCTTCGTGTTCGAGGGCGCCTCCTGGCTGGTCTCGCTGCACCAGTTCCGGGCTGCCAAGGGTCCGTTGGGTTACTACGAGGCCTTCCGCCGCAGCAAGGATCCGCCGTCCTTCATGGTGTTGTTCGAGGACAGCGCCGCGCTGGTCGGCATCGCGATCGGCGTGGCCGGCACCTATGCCGCCACCACGCTGGCGCTGCCGGCCGCCGACGGCATCGCCTCGATCCTGATCGGCCTGCTGCTAGCCTTCGTCGCCGCCCTGCTCGCCCGCGAGAGCAAGAGCCTGCTGATCGGCGAACGCGGCGATCGCCGGCTGCATGCGGCGATCCTGCGCATCGCGCAGGAACAGGGCCCGATAGCATGCGTCAACGGACTGCTCACCGTGCAACTGGCACCGAACCAGATCGTCGCCGCGCTCAGCCTGCAGTTCGCCGACGACATCCGCGCCAGCGAGATCGAGGATCTGGTGCTCGCCCTCGAACGGAAGATCCGCCAGGCCTACCCGGAGGTCATCGACCTGTTCGTGAAGCCGCAGACCGACGACGCCTACCGGGAAAGCATGCGCCGACGCTTCGGCGAGACGCTACCGGTCGCACGTCATGAATGCGATGGTCGGTCCATCGCAGCGTCGACGCTTGCCGTGCCGCCGCCGTTCCTGACGAACCACAGCAGGCCGCCGGCGATCGAGAGGTTCTTCATGAAATTGATGGCCTGGCTGGGGTCGGCCAAATGCGTATGCGCGACCAGCGCCGAGCCTACGGTGAACAGCGCCATGACGGCAGCCACCCAACGGGTCTTGAACCCGAACAGCAGGGCTAGCCCGCCACCCAGTTCGACGAGGATGACCAGCGGGGTCACCACGCCAACCAGGGGAATGCCCATCTGGGCGAAGTAACCTTCGGTGCCGCTGTAGCCTGTCAGTTTCTGCCAGCCCGAGATGATGAAGAGCTGCGCCATCAACAGGCGCGCCGCCACGCTGATCAACTTGTCCACGATGTTCTCCCCTCTCACGGAGTTGAACTTGCCGACCCGTCGGGTACGCGCCGGAGAAGCCGCCGCCGACGCCACGATGAAACGCGTCTTCGACCAACGGCCTCCGCGTGCGGCACCGCGTTGCATGCCGCGCGGTCGGCGATGCTCCCCCGGCTCGACGCGATCGATGGAAGGATCGACACGGTCGTGGGCCATCGCGCGGCATGACGTTGATCCGTCGCTCGTCACACATGCGTGAACGTTGCAAGATGGAGATACCGCAAAATTTTCCGGTCGGCATGGCCGCGGCGATGCTGCGGAAAGCCCGGCAAGGCCTTTACCTTTCGTGAGGCGCCAACCACGTATCGCGGCTTTCGCGGTCCGGATTTTTTCACATCGTCTTGAGCCCGCAGCAGAGTAGCGTTGCCGTGTCCGGCAAGTCGCCGGATGGTGGCATCAAGCTGGGGAACATCATGGCGACGAACCTGCCCGAGAGCATCGACACTCCGTGCGGCAGCCCCACCGATCCTGCGCGGCGGCGCCTGCTGGTCGGCCTGCTCACCGCCTACACCGCCTCGCTGATCCCCTGGGCGCTGGCGCAACCGGCGCCGCGCGCCGACCTTGGCGCGTTCACCGCGCTGTCGGCGATCCTGGTCGGACGGCAGGCGCTGGATGCCGCGCAGGCAACACGCCTGTACGACGCCCTCGCCGCCGCCCATTCGACTTTTCCGACCGACGTGCAGGCGCTGCTGGCCCTGATCAACGAACGCCACATCGACCCACTGCAATTGCAGGGCGTGCTGGATACCGAACATGCGGCGCTGGCGCCGCTGCCGCGGCAGATCGTCAGCGCCTGGTGCCTGGGCGTGATCGGTAGCGGCGAAGGCGCGCGCTGCGTCGCCTATGAGACCGCGCTCAACGCAGTGATCGTGGCCGACGTGCTGAAGCCGCCGACCTATGCCTACGGCAGCTACGGCAGCTGGACCGGCAAACCTGTCTGAAGGAGTGGCAAGGCATGTCCGCACAGCAGTCGGCTGACATCGTGGTGATCGGCGCAGGCATCGTCGGCGCGCTGGCCGCGCGGCGGCTGGCGCAGCAGGGCGCCTCGGTGCTGATCCTGGAAGCGGGGCCGCGGCTGGAACGCGCCCGCATCGTCGCCGCGTTCCGCAACTCGCCGCTGAAGGGCAACTGGATGGCGCCGTACCCGCCGTCGGCGTGGGCGCCGCATCCGATCTACGTGCCCAAGGACAACGGCTACCTGAAACAGGCCGGGCCGTATCCGTACCAGGCCGAGTACATCCGCGCGGTGGGCGGCACCACCTGGCACTGGGCCGCACAGGCGTGGCGGCTGGTACCGAACGACGTGCGCATCAAGAGCCTGTACGGCGTGGGCGTGGACTGGCCGCTGACCTACGAGGAACTCGACCCCTGGTACCAGGAAGCGGAAGAAATTCTCGGCGTGGCCGGCGCGGACAACACCGGCTCGCCGCGACAGCACCCGTTCCCGATGGAGCCGGTGGCCGAGCCGTGGTCGATGCGCCGCTTCCGCGAACGGCTGGCGCCGGTGTATCCGGTGGTCGCCAACACGGTGGCGCGCAACAGTCGCGGCTACGACGGGCGACCGGCCTGCGTGGGCAACAACAGCTGCCAGCCGATCTGCCCGGTCAACGCGCAATACCTGGGCATCAATGCGGTGGAGTCGGCCGAGGCGGCCGGAGTGAAAGTGGTGCCGAACGCGGTGGTCTACCGCATCGAGCACGACGCCGGCGGACGCATCGCGGCGGTGCACTACTACGCGCCCGACAAGAGCGAGCACCGCGTCACCGGCCAGACCTTCATCCTCGCCGCGAACGGCATCGAAAGCCCGAAACTGTTGCTGTTGTCGGCCAGCAGCAAATACCCGAACGGGCTGGCCAACAGCTCCGGCATGGTCGGCCGCCACCTGATGGACCACCCCAGCACCTCGCTCACCTTCTACGCCGACGAGGAACTGTGGCTGGGCCGCGGCCCGCAGAGCCCCAGCTCGATCAATACCCTGCGCGACGGTGCGTTCCGCAGCCAGCACGCGCCGTACCGGCTGGACTTCACCAACATCTCGCAGGTGTATAGCGTCACCAACGACCTGATCAAGGAAGGCGTGTACGGCGCGGAGTTCGAGAAGCAGCTGCGCTGGCGCGCCGCGCGCCAGGTCAACGTGAAGAACGTGCTGGAGGTGCTGCCGAACCCCGACAACCGCATCGCGCTCAGTTCGGAGAAGGACGCCATGGGCATCCCGAAACCGGAGGCGCACTACGCGATCGACGACTACACGCGCCGCGCCGCGGAAGTGTCCAAGGCCGACTTCGCCCGCATCGCCGAGCTGATGGGCGGCATCGGGCTGCGCTACAGCGCGGAAGGCCAGTTCGCCAACAACCAGCACATCACCGGCACGATGAGCATGGGCAACGACCCAGCCAGTTCGGTGGTCGACGCGTTCGGCCGCACGCACGACCACGAGAACCTGTTCGTCTGCAGCACCGGCGTGATGCCCACCGCAGCCACGATGAACTCCACGCTCACCGCGGTGGCGCTGGCACTGCGCACCGCCGAGCACATCCTGCCGGCGAAACAGGCACGCACGGCCACGGCGCACACGAGCCACGAGGCGGGCCTGGCATGAACGCGCCGATCCGTTGCCTCCCGCTGCTCGCCCTGCTCGGCCTGCTCGTCGCCACGCCTGCCGGCGCAGCCGACAACACTGACGCCGCCCTGCTGCAGCGCGGCCAGTACCTGGCCACCGCAGGCGACTGCGTGGCCTGCCATACCGCGCCCGGCGGCAAGCCTTACGCCGGCGGGCTGACCGTGCCTACGCCGGTCGGCGACATCATCAGCACCAACGTCACGCCGTCGGCCGGCGCCGGCATCGGCAACTACACCGAGGCGCAGTTCCGCGACGCCGTGCGCAAGGGCATCCGCGCGGACGGCAAGCACCTGTACCCGGCGATGCCTTACACCGCCTACGCGCAGATCACCGACGACGACATGCATGCGCTGTACGCGTACTTCATGCACGGCGTGGCGCCGGTGGACAGCGAGCCGGCGCCGACCCGGTTGCCGTTCCCGTTCAACATCCGCCTGTCGATGGCGGCGTGGAACCTGCTGTTCCTCGACCGCAAGCCGTTCACGCCCGACCCGGCCAAGAGCGAGGTGTGGAATCGCGGCGCCTACCTGGTGCGCGGGCTGGCCCACTGCAGCACCTGCCACACGCCGCGCAACCTGCTGATGGCCGAGCGCCCGTCGCAGGCACTGGCCGGCGGCATGGTCGGCAGCTGGCGCGCACCGAACATCACCGCCGATCCGGACAGCGGGATCGGCAACTGGAGCGAGCAGGACCTGGTCGACTACCTGCGACTCGGCCACGCCCGCGGCAAGGCGCAAGCGGCCGGGCCGATGGCCGAGGCGATCGAGCACAGCCTGCAGCATCTCGAACCCGCCGACCTGCAGGCGATCGCCACCTACCTGAAGACGGTCCCCGCGCAACATGACCCGGCCGAGACCCGGCCCGTCGACAGCTGGGGCGCGGCGTTCGACGGGATCGCCGACCAGCGCGGCACCGCGCTGCCTGACGACGGCGAGCAGTGGAACGGCGCGCAGCTCTACGACGCGCACTGCGCCAGCTGCCACCAGGCCAGCGGCGAAGGCAGCTTCGACGGCGGCTTGCCGCCGCTGTTCCACAACACCGCCACCGGCCGCGCCGACGCCGCCAACCTGGTGCTGGTGATCCTCGACGGCATCCGCTGGCAGACCGGCGACTCCGGCGTGCGCATGCCGGGCTTCGCCGACGCGCTGTCCGACCGCCAGGTGGCCACCCTGGGCAACTACCTGACGCTGCGTTACGGCAACCCCGCCGCACGGATCACCGCGACGCAGGTCGCCAACCTGCGCGGCGGCGGCGCGCCGTCGCACCTGGTCGCGCTGACACGGCTGGCGATGGTGGTGGTGCTGCTGCTGATCCTCGCCTTCATCGTCCTGTGGCGCCGGCGCAGACAGCGCCGAACTTCCTCCGGCCGGGCCTGAGCCCATGCGCCATCTTTTCTGCACGAACCCCGGCCTGCTGCTCGGCGGCGCGTTGTGGCTGGGCGCGCTGCCGGCCATGGCGCAGCAGGCCAGCAGCTGGCTCACCCGACCCACGCTGACCGGCGACTGGGGCGGCACGCGTACGCAACTGCAGAACGACGGCATCACCCTGCGTGCACACTGGACCACCGAAAGCGCGGGCAACCTGTCCGGCGGCCACCGCCAAACCGCGCGCTACACCCAGCAACTCGACGCCGGTGCGGACTTCGACCTCGACAAGCTGTGGGGCGTGCCGAACGCGAAGATCCAGTTCACCGTCACCGAACGCGACGGCCGCAGCCTGAGCAATGAGGCGCTGGGCAACCAGTTCTCGGTGCAGGAGCTGTACGGCGCGGGGCAGAACTTCCGCCTGGCCGAGCTGAACTGGCAGCAGGACTTCCTCGACCACCGGCTGTTCATCCAGCTGGGCTGGTCACCGGTGGGTGACGACTTCGCGCGGCTGCCGGCGTTCTGCAGTTTCCAGAACGGCATCATCTGCGGCCACGCCAACGCGATGACCACCAACAGCGGCGCGCACAACTACCCCGTCGCGCAATGGGGTGGTCGCGTGAAGTGGCACGCCACGCCGAACTTCTACGTCGCCGTTGGCGCCTACCTGGACAACGAGAAGGCCGGCAACAAGGACCAGGGCTTCAATCTCAGCTTCAAGCACCGCGGCGTGTTCGTGCCGGTCGAACTGGGCTGGAGTACCGGCCGCGGCCAGCTGCCCGGCGTTCTCAAGCTCGGCGCCTACTACAACACCGCCGGCACGCCGGACGTGTACACCGACATCAACGGCCAGCCAGCCGGCCTCACCGGCGCCCACTTCCTGCACCACAACGGCCGCTCCGGCGGCTACGTGATCGCCGACCGCATGGTCTATCGCGAAGGCCCCGACTCCAACCGCGGTCTGAACCTCGGCCTGATGGCCGGCGTCGGCGACAAAGCCACCGCCCGCTTCCGCGACTTCTGGCTGCTCGGCGGCCACTACCAGGGCACCTTCCCCGGCCGCGACAACGACGTGATCTCGTTCATGGTGGCCAGCGGCCGCACCAACCCGCGCCTGACCCGCTACCAGCGCGACCGCAACCGGGTGGCACCCGGCAGCGTCGGCATCCAGACGTACGAAACCATCGCCGAGATCGACTACGGCGCGAAGATCACCCCCTGGCTGACCCTGCGCCCGAACCTGCAGTACGTATTCCGCCCCGGCGGCACCGGCAAGATCCCGGACGCCTTCGTGATCGGCCTGTACACGCAGGTGACGTTCTGAGCTGCGGAAACGGGACGGACAAGTCAAACCAGCTTCGCCTGACTTGCTGCGTTCCACTTTCCGTTTCGCGCTATTTGCCCGGCTTCTTCAAGCGCCGCTGACGTGGTGGCGGCAGATAGTTTTCGCCGGTCACCACTTTCTTGCCGGTTTGGCTTTCCAGCTCCAGCCGAGCACGTTTCGCGATCGCGCCGCCACTCTTCGCGGCCACCTTGTTCGCCGGCATGCCGGTGGCTCGCGTGGTCTCGGCGATCTGCCGGGTGGACAGCTCGGCCAGCGCGGTAAAGATCAGTTCGGCCTCGCTCATGTGGTCACGCAGGTTTTGTGTCTTCAGCCCCTTGAGCTGTTTGTGCTCCTTCACGCCAAGGCCGGTCCACTCCTCGTGGATCAGGTTGGTGAGGATGGCGAACTCCTGACCACGCTTTACGTCGTGGCTGTCCCAGTAGTCGGTCAGCTTGGCTCGCGTTTCCTGTCCGGTCATGCGCTGGCTGATCCATTTCTCGCTGCGACCGTGCTTCTGCCACGTCGCGCGGGCGCGGTCCAGCGCCAAGGCCGGATCGGCCAGTTCCTGTATGCGCTCGTAGCCGATCTTGGCCAACCACAGCTTGATCGGCTCGGCCTTCGGGCTGGGCACGGATTGCACCAAGCGCAGCAAGGTTTCGGCGGTGGCCACGTCGGTGACGTAGTTCTTGCCGTCCGCTGCGGTCAATTTCAGTCGGTTACATTTTGTAACCGACTCACTTCCTTCTTTGGCCAGCCGGTTCTTCAAGACTTTCCAGTAGTTGCGCGCCGTCTGGTAATCTGGCTGTCGGGTCAGCACCTGCACGATGTCCACCACCGAGAACCACCAGGTCTCGCTTGCTTCGTCGTAGACGCGGCGGATCGCATGGTCTTCAAACTGGGCGGGTAGTTGCTGCATGGCCGACTCCTTGTGCGGGTTCACTGCAGGCATTGTCCCGTCACTGTAACTGGCTGTCGTCGCGGCGGTTGTGAGGTATCGGCCAGGACAGATGTCATCGGCGAACGCACGGATTGTTCGGGCGACCAAAACGACAACGGGCGCCGAGGCGCCCGTTGTCGTTCCGATGTGCCCGCGCTTGCAGCCGCCTTTGATCAGAGCGAGTAGTACATCTGGAATTCCAGCGGATGCGTGCTGGCGCGGTACTTGGTCACTTCCTTCATCTTCACCTCGATGTAGGCGTCAATGAAGTCGTCGGTGAACACGCCACCGGCTTTCAGGAACTCGCGGTCCTTGTCCAGCGCTTCCAGCGCGGCGTCGAGGCTGGAGCACACCTGCGGGATGTTCTTCTCCTCTTCCGGCGGCAGGTCGTACAGGTCCTTGTCGGCCGGCGCGCCCGGGTCGATCTTGTTGATGATGCCATCCAGGCCGGCCATCATCAGCGCGGTGAACACCAGGTAGCCGGAGTTCATTGGATCGGGGAAGCGCACCTCGATGCGACGGCCCTTGGGGCTGGCCACGTACGGGATGCGGCAGCTCGCCGAACGGTTGCGCGCCGAGTAGGCCAGCATCACCGGCGCCTCGAAGCCAGGCACCAGCCGCTTGTAGCTGTTGGTGGTGGAGTTGGCGAAGGCGTTGATCGCGCGAGCATGCTTGAAGATGCCGCCGATGTACCACAGCGCGGTCTGCGACAGGCCGCCGTAGAGGTCGCCGGCGAACAGGTTCTCGCCGTTCTTCGCCAGCGACTGGTGCACGTGCATGCCCGAGCCGTTGTCGCCGACCAGCGGCTTCGGCATGAAGGTGACGGTCTTGCCGTTCTGGTGCGCCACGTTCTTGATGACGTACTTCATCGTCAGCAGTTCATCGGCCTTCTTCACCAGCGTGTTGAACTTCACGCCGATCTCGCACTGGCCGGCGTTCGCTACCTCGTGGTGGTGCACTTCGACCTTCTGGCCCAGCGACTCCAGCACCTTGCACATGTCGGCGCGCAGGTCGCCCAGCGAATCGACCGGGCTGACCGGGAAGTAGCCGCCCTTCACGCCCGGGCGATGGCCGCTGTTGTTGCCGTCGTACTTGTAGCGCGACGACCACGCCGCTTCCTCGGAGCCGATTTCGTAGAACACCCGGCCCGGATCGTTCTGCCAGCGCACCGAATCGAAGATGAAGAACTCCGGCTCCGGCCCGAAGAACGCGGTGTCGGCGATGCCGGTGGATTTCAGGAACGCCTCGCCGCGTTTGGCGATCGAGCGCGGGTCGCGGCCGTAGGCCTGCATGGTCGACGGCTCCAGCACGTCGCAGTGCAGGATCAGCTGGGTGTGCGAGCTGAACGGGTCGAGGTGGGCGGTATCCGGATCGGGCAGCAGGATCATGTCCGACTCGTTGATGCCCTTCCAGCCGGTGATCGAGGAACCGTCGAACATCTTGCCGTCCTCGAACGTCGACTCGTCGATCGCGTGGGCCGGGAAGGTGACGTGGTGGTGCACGCCGAGCATGTCGGCGAAGCGGAAGTCGACGAACTCGACCTCATGCTCCTGGATCAGGTCGAGCACTTTGTTGGCGGACATGGAGCAACCTCGGCGATGGATGGTGAGCTGGCTTGAGCAAGGCCCGTGCCAATGGCTGCAGCCGTTGCGCAGCAACGGCTGGCGGAAGTTTTCGCTGCCTCGGGCCAATCAGAAGGAAACGTGATGGTGCAATACAAAGGCCATATTGCACCATCATGACTCATCCGATCCCGCTGCCCGATGCCCCGCTCAGCCATCGTAGGCGCTTTCGCCGTGCGAGGTAATGTCCAGCCCCTCGCGCTCGGCCTCGTAGGGTACGCGCAGGCCGAACACCAGCTTGACGACCAGATAGCCCAGCACCGAAACCACGCCGCTCCACAGCACGGTGATACCCACGCCCAGCGCCTGCACGCCGAGTTGGCGGATCACCGAATAGTTCGTCGCACCGGTGCCGCCCAGCCCCGGCGCGGTGAACACGCCGGTCAGCAACGCGCCCACGATGCCGCCGACGCCGTGCACGCCGAACACGTCCAGCGCATCGTCCGCGCGCAGCAGCTTCTTCAGCCGGGTCACGCCCCACACGCAGCACAAACTGGCCATTGCGCCGATCACGATCGCGCCCATCGGCCCCACCGTGCCGCAGGCCGGGGTGATGCCGACCAGGCCAGCCACCGCGCCGGAGGCGCCACCCACCATCGACGCGTGGCCGCGCATCGCCGCCTCCACCGCCAGCCACGTCAGCACTGCCGCTGCCGCCGCCAGCAGAGTGTTGATGAAGGCCAGCCCCGCGCCCGCGTTCGCCTCCAGATTGGAGCCGGCGTTGAAGCCGAACCAACCCACCCACAGCAGCGCCGCGCCGACCATGGTGAACGTCACGTTGTGCGGCTTCATCGGCTCGCGGCCGAAGCCCAGCCGCGGCCCGACCAGCCAGGCGCCGACCAGGCCGGCCACGCCGGCGTTGATGTGCACCACGGTGCCGCCGGCGAAATCCAGCGCGCCCCGGGCGAACAGGAAGCCGCTCGGCCCCGCCCACACCATGTGCGCGATCGGCAGGTAGGCGAAGGTGAACCAGATCGCCGTGAACAGCAGCACCGCGCGAAAACGCATGCGCTCGGCGAGCGCGCCCACGATCAGCGCCCCGGTGATGCCGGCGAAGGTGGCCTGGAACGCCACGAACACGTACTCCGGCAGCGCCACGCCGGCGCTGAACGTGGCCGCCAGCGTGTCTTTGGTCACACCGTGCAGGAACAGCTTGTGGAAATTGCCGATCACCGCGCCGCCGCCGCTGAAGGCGAGACTGTAGCCGTACACCACCCACAGCAGCAGCAGCAGCGAGAACACCGTCAGCACCTGCATCAGCACCGACAGCACGTTCTTCGCACGTACCAGGCCGCCGTAGAACAGCGCCAGCCCCGGCACCGTCATCAGCAGCACCAGCAGGGTGGAGGTGAGCATCCACGCCACGTCGCCCTTGTCGACCACGGGCGCGGGCGTGGCGGCGTGCAGCAGCGGCGCGGTCAGGGCCAACGCCAAGCTCGCGCCGACACCACGGTGGAACCTGAACTGTTTCATGGAAAACCTCACAGGATGCGGGTCAGAGGGGATGACGCTTGCTAAAGGTCGTCATCCCCGCGAAAGCGGGAGGCGCTTTATCAACAGCGAAGCTGGTCATCCAGCGCCTTCATATGCTCGGCAAACGACCAAAGACACGGGATCTCCGCTTGCGCGCGAATGACGGAAGTGGGTCAAAGCGCATCGGCGTCGAGCTCGCCGGTGCGGATGCGGAGCACCTGCTCCACGCCGGTGACGAAAACCTTGCCGTCACCGACGTTGCCGGTGCGCGCGGCGCGCTGGATTTCCTCCAGCGCCGCGTCGAGCAGCTCGTCGGGCACCACCACCTCGACCTTGAGCTTGGGCAGGAAATCGACCACGTACTCGGCTCCTCGATACAGCTCGGTGTGGCCCTTCTGGCGACCGAAGCCGCGCACCTCCGTCACCGTGATGCCCGACACGCCGGCATGCGCCAGCGCGTCGCGGACCTCGTCGAGCTTGTACGGACGGATGACGCTGGTGATCATTTTCATGGATGGCTCCGGGTGTATGTCTTTCAGAACGACCTGGCCACGCTCAGCAGCGCGGTAGCGCGGCCCAGATAGTGGCCGCGCGCATTGGTGTAGATCGACGCGTTCGCGTTGGTGTCGCAGTAACCCAGTGCCACCGACCAACCGCTGCCGAAGTTCCGGGTCACGCCCAGCTTCCAGTCGCTGAACGAGGCGCCGCGCACGTTCCTTACGTGCTGGTGTCCGACATGCGCGTTGAGCAGCCAGCCCGGCGCGAACGGCTGGTTCCACGACAGGTCCAGGTAGCCGCTGTGCTGGCTGCCGGCGTAGCCGAACAGGTCGGTAAACGCGTATGAGTACTTCAGCGACACGCTTTTCCAGGCCAGCGCGACATAGCCCTCGGTGGTATTCGGCAGGGTGAAGCGCGCCGGATAACTGCCGGGGTACTGGTAGCGGTACACGCCAACGTCCCCGCTCCAGTCGCTGCCGAAGCTGCCGCGCCAGCCGCCGTAGAGGTCGAGCTCCACGCTGCTTGAAATCAGTGCGGCGGACGTCGAGGCATCGGACAGCCAGCTGACATTGCTGCCCCAGCCGCCCACGTACCAGCCGCTGGCATGATCAAACTCGACGCCGGCCTGCACGGCAGGCTGGCGATCGGTCTGCGACAGGCCGCGGAACAGGTAGTCGCTGACCATGCCGGCGCTGACCACCCACCGGCTGGCCGGCACCTCGCCGACTTGCGCCGATGCGTGGCCGGAAGCGGCACAGCACGGCGCGACGACCACCATGTACAACCAGCTTCGCTGCATGGACCGCGCCCTCCGCTGATGACGTCGCGCGAATGGCCGTCCAGACGTCCATGAGCCACCGCGACACGGCCATGCGTTTGCATGGCTTGTCATGCTCAGCAAGCCGCGTGCCACGGGCGCAAACCGTTGCCGTGACGGCGTTGGCGACGCCGTGCGCGAACGCCCCGCACCGGCGTTAGCACCATCCGCACCCGTCGGCGCGGCCGGTTTGCACTGTTGCAGTGCGTGCGCGTTCCGACCGGTCGCTCAGCCTGCAGCCATCTGGCGCGAGGGCAAAGCCCGTAAGCTATGGCGTTTCACGCCGGCGATCCGCTCGACGGCGTCCCACCCCCGCCCGCCAACGGACCCACCCGTGACCGACCTGCTCCATGTCATCCTGCTCGGCATCATCGAAGGCATCACCGAATTCCTGCCGATCTCCTCGACCGGCCACCTGCTGATCGCCGAGAAGTTCGGCCTGGGCGCGCGCTCGGACCTGTTCAACATCGGCATCCAGGCCGGCGCAATCCTGGCGGTCACGCTGATCTACTGGAGGCGTATCTGGCAGTTGCTGACGCAGTGGCGCGACGCGGCCAACCGCGACTACCTGCTGAAGCTCACGGTGGCGTTCCTGATCACCGCGGTACTTGGCTTCGTCGCGGTGAAGCTGGGCTTCAAGCTGCCGGAGACGGTGACCCCGGTGGCCTGGGCGCTGGTGATCGGCGGCCTGTGGATGATCGCCGCCGAGCGGCTGGCCGCGCGCCAGCCCGAGCGCAGCGCGGTGACGTGGAAGGTGGCGATCCTGGTCGGCATTGCGCAGATGGCCGCCGGCATCTTCCCCGGCACCTCGCGCTCGGCCGCGACGATCTTCGCGGCGATGCTGTTCGGCACCAGCAACCGCGCGGCGGCCACCGAGTTCGCGTTCCTGGTCGGCATCCCCACGATGTACGCGGCCACCGGCTACGAGCTGCTGAAGGTGGCGAAGGACGGCGGCGCCGCGCACGAGGACTGGACCGCGCTGGTGGTCGGCTTCGTGGTCTCGGCGATCGTCGCCTTCATCGCGGTGAAGTGGCTGCTCGGCTACATCCGCAGCCACACCTTCACCCCGTTCGCGGTCTACCGCATCGCGCTCGGCGTGGCGCTGCTGTTGCTGGTGCCGGCCGGTGCCTGAACCCGCCGCGGCCGGAGGTGCGGCCGTTGCTGGATGCAGCGCCTACGCGGCTTCGACCAACGCCTTCCCATGCAGCGGTTTCGACGCGGCCTTCGGCGCACCGGCCATGTGCTGGCCCGGCTGGCTGGTGTGCTCGAACAGCTCGCGCACCCATTCGATGAAGGCCTGCACGCGCGCCGACAGCTGCTGCTTCCGCAGGTAGACGATCCACACCGGCTTGCCGGTGGAGCGGACGTCGGTCATCACCGGTTCCGGCATGTCCTTCTCCAGCAGGCACGCGGCCAGCATGCGCAGTACCTGGGTCCGGTCTTGATCAATGGAATCGTCCGGCGGAACGCCTAGCCAAAAGGCTGCTCGATGGACGGGCTCTGTGGCGTGAACCAGCGCGCACCGTCATCGGTGACATACATGATGTCCTCGAGCCGCACGCCGAACTCGCCGGGAATGTAGATACCCGGTTCATCGCTGAAGGTCATGTTTGCCAGGATCTTTCGCTTGTTGCCGCGTACCAGGTAGTACCACTCGTGCATGTCCATGCCGATGCCGTGACCGAGGCGGTGCGCGAAATATTTGTAGTCCGGTCCGTAGCCACCGTCGACAATCACCTTGCGGGCGGCGGCATCCACCGACTCCATCGTGGCACCCGGATGCGCCGCCTTCAGCGCCGCCTGCTGCGCCTTCTGCACGATGCCGAATACCTTCTTCATCTTGTCGGAGGCCTTGCCCAGGACGAAGGTACGGGTGATGTCGCTCTGATAGCCCTCCACGAAACAGCCCTCGTCGATAAGCACTACCGTGCCTTCGACGATTTTCTGCGGAGCGATCGAACCGTGCGGCTGGGCGGAGTATTTTCCGACATTGACGATCGCCTCGCCTGCCAGTCCCTGACGTCCGTAGGCGGCACCGATCCAGTCCAGCACCTGTTGCTGCGTCATGCCGGGTTCGAGCGCCTTCCACACGGCGTGGTACACCGCCAGCGTCGCGTTGTTGGCGACCTGCATCTGGGCCAGCTCGGCCGGACTCTTGATCGAACGGCAGCCGGCGGTAACCGGCATGGCGGACACGAGCCGCACGTGCGGCATCGCATTGCCGATGTTGGTGGCGCGGGAAAACGGTACCTGATCTTCGATGCCCAGCGTTCCGGTGGACGCGTGCAGCTCGGCCATGATCTGCGCGATCTTCTCGTAGGGACTTTCGTGCTCCTGCCAGGCACGCACGTCATGGCCGAACTTGATCTGCTCCAGCGCGCGGCTCAGTTCGAATGCAGGTGTGATGTAGATCGGATCCCCCGACCTGGGCAGCAGCATGCCCATGGTCCGCTCACTGGTGAACCAGTGCATGCCGGTGAAATAGTTCAGCGAGGCACCGCCATCCATGAAGATGGCATCCATCTTGTTTTCGGCCATGAACTGCTGCGCCCGGTTCAGGCGGGCCCGGCGTTCGGCGTCGGTGATGGGGACGATCTGCGACTGTACCGGCTGCAGCGCCATGATCGAAGGCGGCAAGCTGGCGCAGCCGGTGCCCTGTCGGGCCACGGCCTCGCCCGCCAGCAGGCTCGTCGACAAGGCCGCCGCACCCATGGCCGAGGCCTGCAGGAAGCGCCGCCGGCCAAGGTGGATCGTGTTGCTGGTTTCCATCATTGCTCCCCTGTATGCAGCTGCTCGTGGCAGCGATTCGGACCATCCCGGCGGCAACTGCACGGCTCTTCCGCGACGACGAAGCCACATCGTGGTGAGGTTACGCCGCTTGCGGACGCTCAACGCTGCACGATGTGCGCGAACCACTCCCAGCCGCGCACGCGCTCGCAGATCAGCTTAGTGCAGGTCAGCATCGGCACCGCCAGCAGCGCGCCGGGGATGCCCCACAGCCAGCCCCACAGCAGCAGCCACAGCAGGATGGCGATGGGCGACAGCCGCATGCTGGCGCCCTGGATCAGCGGCGTGATCAGGTTGCCTTCCACCGCGGTGATGCCGGCGAAGGTCAACACCGGCAGGAACACTTCCAGGCTGGCGTCGCTGGCGTAGAGCATGCACACCACCGCCAGCAGCGAGGTGGTGACGATCGCGCCGACGTAGGGAATGAAGTTGGCGAACATCGCCACCGCGCCCCACAGCAGCGGGTCGGGCACCTTGTACAGCCACAGCATGCCGGCGGTGACCGCGCCGAGGCTGGCGTTGATCAGCAGCGCGGTGAGCAGGTAGCGCGACACCTCGCTCTGGATGCCGCGCACGATGCTCACCGCGTGCCGCTTGTAGGTGAAGCCGGGGGTGATCTCCACCAGCCGGCGCAGCATCGAGTCGCCGTAGATCAGGAAGAAGAACACCAGCAGCAGCACGCCGAGCACCGCGGCGAGCACCTTCGGCGTGGTGGCAACCACGTCCCAGGCGCTGATCGAGATCGGCGTGGCCTGCGGCGCAGGCGCACGGGTGCTGCCGCTGACCAGGGTCTGGGTGGCGCGGTTGGCTGCTTCGAGCGGCCGGGTGAAGCTGCGCAGTTTCGGCACGAAGCTCTTGATCGCCGCCGGCGCGTCGTGGAACCAGCCGACCGCCGGCTGCGCCAGCAGGCCCACGCCACTGCCGATGCCGACGATCAGGCCAAGCATCAACACGCTGGCGGTGAGCCAGCGCGGCAGATGCAGGCGCGTGCCGAAGGCCACGATCGGGTTCAGCGCCAGCCCGATGAACGCGGCCAGCACCAGCGGGATCAACAGCGCCTTGCTCAGCGTGATGGTGTACAGCAGCGCCAGCAGCAGCAGTGTGTTCAGCACCACGCGCAGCGCACGCAGGTGGCGGCGCGTGGCGCGCGCGGCGGCCAGCCGTGGCGGCTCCGGGTGCAACGCCGTGCCAGTCGCCGGTGGCGCCGGCGGCGTGGCGACGACGTCGCCGGGCGCCGGCGGGAGTACCGGTGCGGATTCGCTCATGCCGGCTCGTCGTCCGCCGCATGCGCCGCGGCCGCGGCGACCGGCGCCACCGCTGCCAGTTCCGCAACCAGCCGCACCGCGTGGGCGGCCACTTCGGCCAGGCGGTCGCCGAGCAGAGCACCCAGCCCCGGCACCCGCAGCGGATGCACGTTGAGGCTGCCCAGCACGAAGCCGGCGCCGGCCGCAGTGCCCACCATGGTCAACGGATGCTCGCGGCCGCGGCCCAGCAGCGCCGCCGCCGGCGGGGCCAGGGCATGGCGCGCCGCATGCACGCGTCGCTGCGCCGCCTGCACCTTTGCCATCTGCCTGAACAGGCTCATGCCCGATCCTCCGCGCGGCGATCCTGCTCGGCGGTGGGCTCCGCCGGCTGCAGGCCCGCGCGCATCATCGCACCCCACTCGCTGCGTGTGGCCGGCAGACTCATCCAGTGCATGCAGCGGCGGAACAGCGCGATCGCGCCGAACAGGAACAGCACCTGCAGCAGCGCCAGCAGCAGCAGCGCCCAGATCCACGAATCGAACCACGTTGCCAGCAGCACGCCGGCCAGGCCGAGCAGGGTCAGGCCCAGCCCGACGCCGGCGACGGTGGCGGCCAAGCCGGCCAGCAACAGCCATGACACGGCGCTGCGTGCCAACCCCAGTTCCGCCGCCAGCAGTTGCGCCTGGGCGCCGAACAGCTGCCTCGCCGCGCGGCCGAACCGGCCGAGCTCGTCAAGCAGCCCGGACGGTGGCGGCGACGGCTCCGGCGACGGCGCTGCACGGGGCGACTCACCTTCCTCGTCGTGCATCCCCGGCCCCCGTGCCGCGTGGGTCAACGCCGCAGGATGCGGCCGAGCAGCCAGCCGGCGCCCAGCGCGATGGCGACCGATTGCACCGGCTTCTCGCGCACGTAGTCGCGCACCTGCTCCAGCCAGGCGTCGGCGCGGTCCCTCGTCTCGTCGTAGACCTCGCGGCCGCGCTCGCCGACCTGGGCCGCCTTGTCGCTGGCCTTGTGGGCGGCGCCGGCGGCCTTGTCGGTGGCATGGTGCAGGCCTTCCTCGACGCGGTCGGCGGCGCGCTCGACCTTGTCCTTGGTGGCCGCCACTGCTTCGGACGTGGCCTGCTTGATGCGCTCGGCGCGCTGGTCGATGCGGTCACCGGCGGCCGGCCCGGGGGGCTGGATTTGCTCGTTCATGGCATGCTCCGGAGAAGACTCATGGTGGCACAGTCGCGGTTCGATGGTCGCACTCAACTGGTGCGGCGGAAGAACGCGATGATCGCCAGGATGAGGAAGATGATGAACAGGACTTTCGCGATCCCGGCCGCGGCACCTGCAATGCCGCCAAAGCCGAGCACGGCGGCGATGATTGCGATGACCAGGAAAACCAGGGCGTAGTGAAGCATGGGGGCGTCCTCGGGGGGAATGGTGGCGGGGAACCGCCGTTGCGGCCATTCACCCACAGCCTGCGCCATGCGGGTGTGAAGGGTGCCGGCAGCGCCGTGCACGCGCTGCCGACGTTTGCGCTACGCGGGTTCAGCCGGCCAGCGCCGGGTTCAGGCTGTAGGTACCGACCAGCTCCGCCTCGGCCAGCACGTGGCCGGCCATTGCCGCGCGCAACTCGGCCAACGTGAAGCCGTGGTGCAGCGGCAGCGCAGCCGTGTCGAGCGCGTGGAGCTTGAAGTGGTAATGGTGCAGCAGCGCGTCGTTCCACGGCGGGCACGGGCCGTCGTAGCCGAGATAATCGCCGCCCATGTCAGCGTCGCCGGCGAACCAGCCGGTGTAGTCGTTGATGCCCTGCACACTGCCCGGCGGCCCGAACGGCGCGCGCTTGCCATGCGCGGTGACGCCGTCGCTGCAGCTGCCCGCGGCCAACTCGCCGCACTCGGCAGGGATGTTCGCCATCAGCCAGTGCACGAACTCCACTCGCGGCAAGTCGGCCGGCACGCTGCGACCGGGCTGGTTCACGTCGTCGCCGCGGCTGGGCACGTCGGGGTCGATGCAGGTGAGCACGAACGAACGCGTGGCGGCCGGCGCGCCCTTCCACGCCAGCTGCGGGCTGCGGTTGCCCGACAGCGCGACCGGATCGCCGCGCTTGCCGAAGGCGAACTCGGCGGGAATTGGCTGGCCGTTGGCGAAGTAGTCGCTGTGCAGGTGCATAAGAGCTCCGGGATTCGGGAGGCGGGATTCGGGATACGGAAAAACGCGCTACGACAAGCCTACCCTCATGGGCTTGCGGGGGCATCTACGCTCGCGCGCGGGCGCTCTTGCGAATCCCGAATCCCGTCTCCCGAATCCCGGCTTCCATACGTCACCCGATACACCGCCCCGGCCAGGTCGTCGCTGACCAGCACGCTGCCGTCGGGCAGTGGCTGCACGTCGACCGGGCGGCCCCAGGCGCTTTCGTTCTGTTCGAAGCCGGTGATCAGCGGCTCGTACGCCACCACCTTGCTGCCGTTCAGGCGCACCGTCATCACCCGGTAGCCGGATTTCTTCGTGCGGTTCCACGAGCCGTGTTCGGCCACGATGATCGCGCCGCGGTAGCTGGCCGGGAACTGTTGGCCTTCATAGAAGCGCATGCCCAGCGCGCCCACGTGCGCGCCTAGCTTCAGCACCGGCGGCACGTAATCCTTGCAGCGGCGACCCTTGCCGAACTCGGGGTCAAGCGTGTCGCCCTGGTGGCAGTACGGGTAGCCAAAGTGCTGGTCGGGGCCGGTGATCTCGTTCAACTCGTCGCTGGGCATGTCGTCGCCCATCAGGTCACGGCCGTTGTCGGTGAACCACAGGCGCTTCGTGCCTGGCTGCCAATCGAAGCCGACCGAGTTGCGGATGCCGCGGGCCACGTCCTGCCAGTCGCTGCCGTCGGCGTTCATGCGGATCAGCTTGCCGTGCGCCGGCGCCGGGTCGCAGATGTTGCACGGTGCGCCGATCGGCACGTACAGCTTGCCGTCCGGGCCGAACGCGATGAACTTCCAGCCGTGGTGGGTTTCGCTGGGCAGCTGGTCGGTGACCACGGCCGGCTTCGGCGGATCGTCCAGGTGGTTCTCGATGTCGCGCAGCACGACGATGCAGCTCACCGCCGAGACGTACAGGTCGCCACCCTTGAACGCCACGCCCACCGGCAGCTGCAGGCCGCTGGCGACCACCCGCACCTGGTCGGCGACGCCGTCGCCGTTGTTGTCGGTGAGCGCGTAGACCTTGCCGGCATCGTTGGAACCGACGAACACCGTGCCCTTCGCCCCCAGCGCAAGCTCGCGTGCGTCCGGCACCTGGTCGGAGTACAGCGCGATGTGGAAGCCCCTGGGCAGGGTCAGTCGATCCAACGGCGGCGGCGCGGCCAGCGCCGGCAGCGACGACAGGCCCAGCAGCAACGGCAGCAGCAGGCGCATGGCGATGGCCCCGTGATCGAGAGGGAAGGCGCAGCGTATACCGGAGTGGATGGAGCCAGAAACCCTGCCGCCCGCTAAACTGCGGCCTTTCGGGGGAACGCATGAGCGAACTGGACGACCTCACCACCCTGGTCCGTGCGGCCACGCCGCTGCTGGTGATCGAGACGGTGGACGAGCAGCGAGTGATCGAGTGCTTCCGCCACGTGATCGCGCAGGCGCTGCACCCGCTGTGGCGCTGGACCCTGACCGACGGCCTGCAGCGGCTGGACTTCGCCGCCGCCGGCAGCGTGGCGCCCGACGCCACCGCCACGCTGGAGGCGATCCGCGCCCAGGACCAGCGCGGCATCTACCTGATGTTCGATTTCCACGGCCTGCTCGGCTACGCGATGAGCCTGCGCCAGTTGCGCGAGATCGTGCAGCGCCAGCGCTCGGCCGCGCACACCATCGTGCTGGTCGGCGCCAAGGTCGAACTGCCCCGCGAGCTGGAGGCGCTGTCGCTGCGCGTGCCGCTGGCGCTGCCTGACCTCAAGGAACTGGCCGGCATCCTGCGCGGCGAGGCGGCCGCCTGGCAGCGCGAGCAGAACTGCCGTATCGAGGTGGACAACGATGCCGCGCGCACCATCGTGCGCAACCTGCTCGGGCTGTCCGCACCGGATGCGCGGCGCATCGTGCGCAAGCTGATCTACGCCGATGGCGCGCTCGGCCCGAACGACCTGCCGGTGCTGATGCAGTCCAAGTTCGAGCTGCTCAACCGCTCCGGCCTGCTGCACTACGAATACGCCACCGCCAGCTTCGCCGACATCGCCGGCGTGGCCCGCGTGCGCAAGTGGGTGCAGCGGCGCCGCGCGGTGTTCCTCGCCGCCACGCCCGATCCCGTGCTCGACCCGCCCAGGGGCGTGCTGCTGCTTGGCGTGCAGGGCTGCGGCAAGAGCCTCGCCGCGAAGGCGATCGCCGGCGGCTTCGGCGTGCCGCTGGTGCGGCTGGATTTCGGCACGCTGTACGACAAGTACCAGGGCGAGACCGAGAAGAACCTGCGCGAGGCGCTGGCCAGCACCGAGCTGCTGGCGCCGTGCGTGCTGTGGATCGACGAGATCGAGAAGGGCCTGGCCGGCGGCGGCGAAGACGGTGGCGTGTCGCGCCGCGTGCTCGGCTATCTGCTGACCTGGATGGCCGAACGCAAGGCCAAGGTGTTCGTCGTGGCCACCGCCAATGCCGTCAACGAACTGCCTGCCGAGCTGCTGCGCAAGGGCCGCTTCGACGAAATCTTCTTCGTCGACCTGCCGAAGGAATCCGTGCGCGCCGAGATCTTCGGCATGCACCTGAAACGGCGCAAGCTCGACCCCGCCGGCTTCGACCTGGCCACCCTCGCCGCCGCCAGCGACGGCTGCTCCGGCGCCGAGATCGAGCAAACCATCGTCAGCGCGCTGTATGACGCCGCCGGCAACGGCACGCCGCCCGACCAGGCCACCTTGCTCCACGCGCTGCAGCAGACGCGCCCGTTGTCGGTGCTGATGCGCGAACAGGTAGACGCGCTGCGCGCGTGGGCGCAGGGGCGCTGCGTGGCGGCAGATTGAACGACCCCGAGCCGCGCTGCGCAACGCCGGCGCGGTTCCGTCCGGCGCCCGGTTTCGGCGTAGTCTTGAGCGCGCATCGTCAGGAGGGTCGAATCATGTTTCGTCATACCTGCAAGCTGCTCATCCCGCTGCTCGCGGCACTGCTGCTCCCTGTCGCCGCCAGCGCCACTTCTGCCACCGCGCCTGACCGCACCACCGCGGCACTGCAGCAGGCGGTGAACGGCCACTGGCGTTCCGACGCGAACCGGGCCCGCGACCAATATCGGCATCCGCTCGAGACCCTGCAGTTCTTCGGCATCAAGCCCGACATGACGGTGATCGAACTGGCACCCGGCGGTGGCTGGTACACCGAAATCCTCGCGCCGTTCCTCCACGCGCACGGCCACCTGATCGAAGCGGCGCCACCATCAGCGGCGAAGTTCACCGCCAAGCTCAAGGCCGACCCGGCGGTGTACGGACACATCGCAAAAATCGTTCCGTTCGCCCCGCCGGATCAGGTGAAGCTGGGCGCTGACCACTCCGCCGACATGGTGCTCACCTTCCGCAACACGCACGACTGGCTCAACCACAGCCCGGCAACGCTCGATGCGGTGTTCAAGGCTGCATTCAACGTGCTCAGGCCCGGCGGCGTGTTCGGCGTGACCGAACACCGCGCCAAACCGTTCGCCGATGGCGTGGAAAGCGCCGGGGCATTGCACCGCCTCCCCGAGGATTACCTGATCGCGCTGGCCCTCAAGACCGGTTTTCGCGTGGCTGGCGTGTCGCAGATTAATGCCAACCCGAACGACCCGGAAGACATCAACGTGCACCGCCTGCCGCCGGATCTGTCCGGGCCTGACAACGAGCATGCGCAGATGAAGGCGATCGGCGAGTCGGACCGGATGACGTTGAAGTTCGTGAAGCCGTGAGGCAGCCGTTCGCAAAGTAGGCATCGATGGAAGCGCAGGACCTGAAAAAACTGGTGACGGTGCACATGCCGTACGGCAAGTACCAGGGGCGGCTGCTCGCCGACCTGCCCGGCGCGTATCTCGCCTGGTTCGCGCGCAAGGGCTTTCCGAGCGGCGAGCTGGGCCGGCTGCTGTCGCTGATGCTGGAGATCGACCACAACGGCTTGTCCCGGCTGCTGGAGCCGCTGCGCCAGCGGCCTTCCTGAAACCCCGCCGGTTACACTGCGCGCATGGATGATGCCAGCCTGTTCCGCACTGCCGCCGACGCCCTGGCTGGCGAGGGCTGGTGCGTGCTGAACGACCTGCTGACGGCGGCGCAGACTCGTGCGCTGGCCGACGAGTGTACTGCGCTGTATGCGGCGCAGCGGCTGGCGCCGGCGCGGGTAGGTGCAGCGCACACGGCCACGGAGTTGCGCGGCGACCGCACGCAGTGGTTCGACCCCGCCGCGCCGAGCGGGCCGCAACAGGCGTTCCTCGCCCGCACCGACGCGTTGCGCTGCACACTCAACCGCGAGCTGATGCTGGGTCTGGTGGAAAGCGAGGCGCACTACGCGGTGTATGTGCCCGGCGCGCGCTACGCGCGGCATCTCGACCGCCTGCGCGACGACGACGCGCGGGTGCTCTCGGCGGTGTTCTACCTCAACGAGGGCTGGCAGGAAGCCGATGGCGGCGCGCTGCAGCTGTACCTGGGCGACGGCACGCACCGCGACATCCTCCCGCGCGCCGGCACGCTGCTGCTGTTCCTCTCCGCGCAGTTCGAGCACGAGGTGCTGCCGGCCACGCGCGACCGCCTGAGCATCGCCTGCTGGATGCGCCAGCGCAGCGCCGGGCGGATCGCGTAGGAGCCCGCTCGCGGGCGATGCTTTTGGAGCCGGGATTCGGGATTCGGGATTCGGGATTCGCAAAAGCGGGAGCATCGCCCGCGAGCGGGCTCCTACGGGTTGGGTGCGGCGCCGAGCAGTTCGATTTCAACGAGGGCTTGCCTGGCGCCATCCGTCGATGGATCCAGGCGCAGCCGGTAGTACGCGTACTCGCCCGGTTCGCGCACGGCGAAAGCCCGGGTCTGCTGCGGCCAGGCGAAGCGTTCGTCACGGCGTGTATCGAGGGTGGACCAGTGCTGTCCATCGGCGGAGCCCTGCAACTGCCAGCCCGACGGCGCCGCGAGCGTGCTGCCGGCGGTCAGCGTGAGCATGCTCACCCGCAGCGGCCGCGCGAAGCGCCAGTCGATCGTGGTCGCTACACCGGGCAGCATCACTTCGGCGCCGGAGTCGTGGTTGAACAGCAGCGGCAGCCCCGCCGTGGCGGGCGCGGCGTGGGTGCGGCCCAGCCGCTGGTCGAGCAGATTGCGCCACGGCTGCGGCAGGCCCGCAGCCGTGAGCGATGGCGGCGCGGCATCTTCGCCGCTGGCCCAGCGCGAAGGCCTTGGCCCCATCGCGAACTGCAGCGTGGCGCCCTGCGCCAGCAACGTATGCGGCAGGGTCAGCCGGTTCCACGGCTGGCCGTTGACGTGCAGGCCCTGCACGTAGCGGTTGACGTCGCTGACTGCCGGCGCGTCGATCACCAAGTGCTTGCCGTTCTCCAGCGCGATGTCCATGTGCGGGAAGTAAGGCGCGCCGATCACGTACTCCGGCGTGCCCATGCGCAGCGGGTAGAAACCGGCGGCGCCGAACAGGTACCAGGCGGACATCTCGCCGTTGTCCTCGTCGCCCGGGTAGCCCTGGCCGATCTCGCTGCCGACGTAGAGGCGGCTCAGCACGTCGCGCAGCTTGTCCTGCGCCTTCCACGGCTGTCCGGCGAAGTCGTACATGTAGATGATGTGGTGCGAAGGCTGGTTGCTGTGGCCGTACTGGCCCATGCGCACGTCGCGCGCCTCCAGCATCTCGTGGATCGGTTCGCCGTAGCTGCCGACGTGGAACTCGCCCGGCGTGGCGAACAACGCGTCGAGCTTCGCCGCCAGCGCGGCGCGACCACCGTACAGCGCGGCGAGCCCGACGCCGTCCTGCGGCGCGTGGAAGGCCATGTTCCAGGCGTCGGTCTCGGTGTAGTCGCCGCCCCAGCGCAGCGGGTCGAAATCCTGCGCGTCGTGACGCCACCGGCCCGCGGCGTCGCGGCCGACGAAGAAGCCGACGGCGGGGTCGAACAGGTTGGCGTAGCCCAGCGCGCGTTGACGGAAGTACGCCGCGTCGTCGGCGTAGTGCTTGGCATACGGGTCGTCCGCGGCCGGTTGCTGCGCCAGCGCGGCGGCGAGGTTGCCGATCGCGAAGTCGTTGATATAGCCGTCCATCGACCACGACAGTCCCTCGTCCACGCCGGTGTCGGTGTAGCCGTTGAAGATCGAGCGCTGCAGCCCCTTGCGGCCGGTGCCGGCGAGCGGGCTGACCACCGTGGCGTCCTTCAGGGCGGACTGGTAGAACGCGCGCACGTCGAAATGGCGCACGCCCTTCAACCACGCGTCGGCGAACGCCACGTCGGCGCTGGTGCCGACCATCAGGTCGGCGTAGCCGGGCGACGACCAGCGCGCGATCCAGCCGCCGTCGCGGTACTGCTGCACGAAGCCGTCGATCATCTCGCCGGCTTTCGCGGGCGTGAGCAGCACGTAGGCCGGCCACGCGGTGCGGTAGGTGTCCCAGAAACCGTTGTTGACGTAGGGTTTGCCGTCGACGATCCGCGCGCCGGTGTGGGTCGGCGTGTCCTGGCCGGTCGGTGCGGAGAACGGGCTGGCATACCGATAACGCGGTTGCGTCGCGCTGCCGGTGTTCTCGTAGGCCTCGTTCGGATACAGGAACAGGCGATAGAGGTTGGAGTACAGCGTGGTCCGTTCGTCGGCGCTGGCGCCATCCACGCTGACGATGCCGAGCTGTGCATCCCATTGCTGCTGCGCGCGCCCGCGCACGTCGTCGAAGCTCTCGCCCGGCGCGATCTCCAGCGCCAGGTTGTGCTGCGCCTGCTCCAGGCTGATCAGCGAAGTGGCGATGCGCAGGTTCAGCACTTTCGTCTTCGTCGTGTCGAAGCCGAACCAGGCGGCGACGTGGTCGCGCCCTTCGCCGCCCAGGCGCCCGCTCTCGCTGACCGGCTGGTCGAGCGTGCCGTAGAAGAACAGCCGGGTGGCGCCGGCGGAGAGCCGGCTCTTCACGTCGGACCAGCCACTGAAGCTGCGCGTCGCCGGGTCCAGCACGATGCCGCCGCGGTCGTCGCGGTTGTCGAACACCAGCTGCGAGCGATCGCCCGCGAAGGTGAAGCGGAACATCGCGGCATGGTCGGTCGGCGCGAGCTCGGCGACGATGCCGTCGTCGAACGCCACGCGGTAGGTGTGCGCGTGCGCGGTCTCGTTCGCATGGCTGAAGCTCAGCGCGCGCGCCGCGCGGTTCGCGCTGGGCGCGCCATGGGCCATCGCGGCCGGCATCAGCTGGAAGGTCTGCCGGTCACCCATCCATGGGCTCGGCTCGTGCGACAGCGCGAACGCCTCCAGCCGCGGGCGGTTGTCGGCGCCGTTGCGCTGCTGGTACTGATACATCCAGTCGGAGCCGGCGTCGGTCACCGGCGTCCAGAAGTTGAAGCCGTGCGGCACGGCCACCGCGGGAAAGGTGTTGCCGCGCGAGAAGCGGGCGTTGGAGTTGCTGCCGCGGCGGGTGTCGACGAACTCGCTGGGGTGCCGGCGCGTATCGGCGGGTGCGGCGCCGATGCGCAGGTCGTCCAGGTAGCCCTCGAAGCGCGCGGCCGCGCCGTCGTGCATCAGCACGATGCGCTTGATCGTGCGCCCGGCGGCAACCGCGCCCACGTCGATCGAAAGCTGGTTCCACTGGTCCGGATACAGCGTACGGCCCTCGCCCTGCGCACGCGCCGCGGCGCCGATGCGATGCTGGTCGCGTGCGCCGCGGGTGGACAGCCGGCTGCCGTCGTCGAACAACAGGTCCGCCGCCACGTAGTCGGCCGGGTTGCGCAGGTCGCCCGCGTTCGACTGCGGGAAGATCAGGTACGACAGCTGCGTATCCGGTTGCACCGGCAGGTTCACCGCGTACAGCTCCGCCTGTTGCCGCCCGCCGCTGCTGCCGCGGTAGTGCAGCGAACGCTGTCCGCTGAAACCGACGCCCGGCTTGGCCGTCAATGCCGCCGCCTGACCGGGGCCGCCGGCCACCTCGACCGTGAACGCGGCGCCCGCCAGCGGCGGCGCCGGCGCCGGTTCGCCGCTTTCGAACGAACGCAGGAAGCTGGTGTCGGTGGCGCCAGCTGCAAGGCACGGCAGCAGGCAGGCCAGCCAGATACCTCGACGCAGCCCGCCGGATGCGACCCGCCATGCCTTCCGTCCTGATCCGACCATGTCCGCCCCCGGTACCCGCGATGACGGTGCGCATTCGTCCGTGGCACCCGCTCTCCAGGCGATCGTACCGATATTCAGCCCGCCGGCCCGGCCGCGTCCGCCACCGCATTGAAGCGCATGGCGATGTAGTCGTCGGTGTAGCTGGTCATGCCCCAGTCGCGGATGAAGCCGCAGTGGCCGCCGTAGGGCGCAATGTCCAGCTCGACGTTGGCTGGCAACTCGAGCCTTTCGAAGCCGGCGATGGGAATCACCGGGTCATCCCTGGCGGTGAGGATGGTGGCGGGAATCTGCAGCGCCTGCATGCTGTCGCCGGCCACCGAATAGCCGTCCAGATACTGTTGCAACGACTTGAAGTCGGTATGCCGCAGCACCAGCGATTCGGTCAGCCCGCGCAGGTGCTGTTTCAGTTCGGACATCTCGAAGTACCGGTGCTGCGGGAACGCCTTCTGCTTGGCCAGCAGCGAGTGCCGCCACTTGCGCATGAAGTACGCCTGGTAGAACCACGGCGCGGTTTCCTCTAGCGAGAACAGGCCTTCGCCGGGGTCGATGATCGGACACACCGCCAGCGCGTAGCTGAGCGGAATGCCCACCCGCGAGGTTTGCATCGCCGCACGCAGCGCGAAGTTGCCGCCCAGCGAGAAGCCGGCCAGCGCCATCGGCCGCGCCGGCCAGCGCGCGGCGATGTCGCCCAGGGCGTGCACCACCTCGTCGAGGCGGCAGGAGTGGAACAGCGCCTCGTTGAGCCCGTAGCTGTCGCCGTGGTCGCGGAAATTCAGCCGGAAGATGTCCCAGCCGTCGGCAAGCAGGCGACTGCCGGTCTGCAGCACATAGGTGGAATCGACGCTGCCTTCCCAGCCGTGGAACAGCACGGCCAGGCCGCGCGACTGCGGCTGCGTTTTCTGTGCGGTGTAGGCGCCGGTGAGGCGCACACCGCTGCCACCGTCGACCACCACTGACTCGGCGCCCTGCAGTACGGTCTTTGCCGCGCGCGGCAGCAGCAGGCGACGCACCCCGCTGGAGGACAGCATGGTCTGGATGTGGCCGCTGCGCAGCGGCCAGGGAGGTCGGAAATCCTTTCCGTGCAGCAGGCTCATCCGGGGCAGTCTTCCAGTGCGGCGGCGATGCGCTCGCGCGCCAGCTCGGCCATGCGCCGGCGCGCATCCGGGGTGGCCGGTACCGGCGCCAGGAAATGCACCTCGGCGTCCAGCGGTGCCTCGCCCAGCATGCGCACGATGTTTTGCATGAAATTCTCGTCCTCGCGGAAGCCGGCATCGATCACCCGGCGGCCGTCGCGGGCGAAACGCAGCGCCACCGGCTGCACCGGCACCGTGGCATCCAGCGCGGCCTGGAAGATGCGTGCATGGAAGACCTTCAGCACGCCGTTGTAGCCGGTACCGCCTTCCGGGAATACCGCCACTGAACGGCCCTCGCGCAGCCGCTCGACCATCACCTGCATCACCGCGGACAGCGAATGGTTGTTGCCGCGGCGATGGAAGATGGTGCCGCCGCTCCTGGCCAGCCAGCCGACCAGCGGCCAGCCGGCGATCTCCGCCTTGGCCACGAAGCAGACCGCGCGCTGGCTGTGCAGCATCACGATGTCGATCCACGAGGTGTGGTTGGCGACGAACAGCACCGGATCGCGCTGCGCCTCGCCGAAACGCACCGAGCGCAGGCCAAAGATGCGCAACAGCCTGACCGACCACCAGCGGATCATGCGGTGCGCGAACGGCTCGCGGCCGTCCTTCATCACTGCCTGCTGGTTCCAGCTGAGGACCAACGCGCACACCGCAACGCCAAGCACGATGTGCAGCAGCACCAGCGGCACCCGCCATACATAACGCAGCGGACGCAAGGGATCGCGTTCGGGAACGGTATCGGTATCGGTATCGGTGCTCATCAGTCCGGCAAGTTTAGCGTCAATGACGCCCCGCTTCGGCAGTACGTGCGCGCACCGTCGCAGCGGGTGACGCGGCCGGCGCGCTTCAGCCTTCGCGGCTGGCGTCGATCAGGCAGCCCGCGGCGCGCGCCAGGATGCGCGCCGGGCCACCGTCACCGAAGGTCTGGCCGGAAACGTAACTGCCCTCGATCAGCAGCAGCAACCCGTCGGCCAGCGCCGCCGGATCGCGCGCGCCGATCGCCTCGCTCAGGTGTCGCAGGCGCTCGCGCAGTGCACGCTTGCTGTCCACCGCGACCTGGTGCGCCGGATGCGCGGGGTCGGGATATTCGATCACCGCGTTGGTCAATCCGCAGCCGCGGTAGCCGACGCCGCTGGCGCGCGACGCGAGACCCTCCAGATAGGCCAGCAGCTGGCCGCGAGGGTCGCCGGGGTGGCTCACCGCCAATTCCTCGAAACGCTGGCGGAAACGCTGGTCGTAGTCGCGCAGGTAGGCCGCCGCCAGCTCGTCCTTCGATTCGAAGGCGCGGTACAGGCTGGGCTTGGTGACGCCGGCACGGTTGACGATCTCCTCCACCCCGATGGCACGGATGCCCTTGCGGTAGAACAGCTCGAAAGCGGTGTCCCGGATACGGTCGGCCGCGCGGCGCGGCGCTTCGGCGGGGGGAGCTTCCCTGGTTCTGGAACGGCGGGACATGGCCTGACCTGATTGAGCATGACCGGTTGACAATGTTACCGAGCGGTACATACGCTGCGCCTCCCATCCGTACCGATCGGTAACATGACTATACAGCGCTCACGGCCGTTCGGCCAAAACTACGCGTTCGTGGTGCTTGCGGTGGTGTTCCTCGCCCTGCTCGTCTCGGCCGGCATGCGCGGCACGCCGGGCGTGCTGATGCTGCCGCTGGGCCGTGCCTTCGGCTGGAGCCGGGACAGCATCTCGACCGCCGCGGCGGTCGGCATCCTGCTGTACGGCCTGATGGGTCCGTTCGCCGCAGCATTGATGCAGCGCTTCGGCATCCGCCGCGTGCTGCTCATCGCGCTGTCCGTGATGGCGCTGGCGGCCGCCGGCAGCGCCGCGATGACCCGGCCCTGGCAGCTGCTGCTGAGCTGGGGCGTGCTGTCCGGCGCCGGCACCGGCTGCGTGGCGGTGGTGCTGGGCGCCACCGTGGTCGGCCGCTGGTTCAGCAGCCATCGTGGCCTGGTGATGGGCCTGCTGACCGCCAGCACCGCCACCGGCACGCTGATCTTCCTGCCGGGCCTGGCCGCCATCGCCGAGTACGCCGGCTGGCGCGCGGTGGTGCTGACCATCGCCGCCTGCTGCCTCGCGCTGCTGCCGCTGGTGCTATGGCTGCTGCCGGAGCGGCCGGCCGACATCGGCCTGGTCCGCTACGGCGCCGGGCCGGACGAGCCCGCCGATGCCGGCACCACGAGCGGCAATCTGTTTGCGCTGACCCTGGGCGCCCTGCGGCGCGCCAGCAGGCGCGGCGCGTTCTGGTACCTGTTCGCCACCTTCTTCGTCTGCGGCTTCACCACCAACGGCCTGATCGGCACGCACTTCATCGCGCTGTGCGGCGACCACGGCATTCCCGAGGTACGTGCGGCCGGGCTGCTGGCGATGATGGGGATCTTCGACCTGTTCGGCACCACGGCCTCGGGCTGGCTCACCGACCGCGTCGACCCGCGCAAGCTGCTGTTCGCCTATTACGGCCTGCGCGGTCTATCGCTGATCTATCTGCCGTATTCCGATTTCTCGCTGTACAGCCTGTCGTTGTTCGGCGTGTTCTACGGACTGGACTGGATCGCCACCGTGCCGCCCACGCTGCGCCTCACCACCGATGCCTTCGGCGAGCGCGACGCGCCGGTGGTGTTCGGCTGGGTGGTGGCCGGCCATCAGGTGGGTGCCGCCACAGCCGCGTTCATGGCCGGCGCGCTGCGCGTGCAGCTGGGCAGCTATCTGATGCCGTTCGTGGTCGCCGGCGCCACCGGCGTGGCGGCGGCCTTCCTCGCCCTGCGCATTCGCCGGCGCAACGATGATGCGCCGCTGGCCCTGGCCGGCGAGGCCGCTTGAGCGTCAACGGTCCAGCTGGCCCAGCGGCAACGACGGCGAGCGCTTCACCGTGCGCAGCACGAAACTGGAATTGACGTCGGCCACGCCGGCGGCGTTCAGCAGATGGTCGAGCAGGAAGCGCGAGAAATCCTGCAGGTCGGCCACATAGACATGCAGCAGGTAATCCATGTCGCCGGTCAGCGCATGGCAGGCGACCACCTCGTCCCAGTCGTTGACGCGCTCGACGAAGCCTTCGATCGCCGCGCTCTCGTGCTTCACCAGTTGCACCCGCACGAAGGCCTGCAGGCCCAGCCCCACCGCCTGCGGGTCGATCTGCGCGGCGTAGCCGGTGATGATCCTGTCCGCTTCCAGCCGTTGCAGCCGGCGCAGGCACGCCGACGGCGACAGGCTGACCCGCTCGGCCAGCTCGGCATTGGTGATGCGGCCTTCGCCCTGCAGCACGGCGAGCAGACGCAGATCGGTGCGATCGAGTGTCGTCATATGCAATATACGTTCAGTGTTACTGGCAAATGCGCAATAATAATGCGCTAGCGGCCCTGTCTTCAGCAACAAAGCAATCTTCGTGCGGGCGAACCACCGTAAGCTTGTTGCCGCATCAGCCCACGCCCGCTCCGGAGCACGCCATGGACACGCCCCGCAAAGTCGAACACCAGCAGACCGATCGCGGCTACGTGCCGGTGTACGCCACCGGCGTGGTCGAGCAGCCGTGGGCCAGCTACAGCCAGACCGACCACGAGGTATGGGACACCTTGTTCAAGCGCCAGCGCGAGCTGCTGCCCGGCCGCGCCTGCCAGGAATTCCTCGACGGCGTGGAACGCTTCGGCCTGGGCGACGGCGGTATCCCGAAGTTCGCCGACATGAACAAGGTGCTCGGCGCCGCCACCGGCTGGGAGCTGGTCGCGGTAGAAGGCCTGCTGCCGGACGAGGTGTTCTTCGACCACCTGGCCCACCGCCGCTTCCCGGTCAGCTGGTGGATCAGGAAGCCCGACCAGCTCGACTACCTGAGCGAGCCGGACCTGTTCCACGACATGTTCGGCCACGTGCCGCTGCTGCTCAACCCGGTGTTCGCCGACTACATGCAGGCTTACGGCCGCGGCGGCATGAAGGCGTTCGCGCTCGGCCCCGACGCGCTGATGAACCTGACCCGGCTGTACTGGTACACGGTCGAGTTCGGCCTGATCAACACCAGCGAAGGCATGCGCATCTACGGCGCCGGCATCGTCAGCTCCAAAGGCGAGTCGATCTACTGCCTCGATTCGCCCTCGCCGAATCGTATCGGTTTCGGCCTGGAGCGCGTGATGAGCACGCGCTACCGCATTGACACTTACCAACAGACCTACTTCGTGATCGACAGCTTCGAGCAGCTGTTCGAAGCCACCCATCCCGACTTCACGCCGATCTACGCGAAGCTCGAGGCCGAGCCCGCACATGCCGCCGGCGACGTGCTCGACGGCGAACGCGTGTTCACCCGCGGCGACCGCGTGGGCTGGGCGACCAACGCGGATACCTGACTTCTCGGCGAACCGTCGCACCATTCGCTCTTTCGGCGAGATCTGTGGCGCAACACTCACTGCAGAGGTCGGCTGAGCCCCACTTTGGACTCGGGACTCAGTGGGACTCGACTCGGCTCCGGTGCGGGCCGCTGATAGCACCGGCAATGTTTGCCTCTGGGTCGCAAGCGGACCTGATCCGCTTGCGGGCAATGCGACCGAATGGCAGCACACGGCCACCCGAGTCAGCTCGACCACATGATCTCCCTGGAGCGGAAGCTGCTGATTCCAGCATGCCAAAGCAAAACGCCCCACTTGCGTAGGGCGCCCGCTGCACCAGGGCAGTCCATGGCCATTGCAGTACGGCCGCGATCAGCTGCTTTATCAGCTCGGTCGCCGTCTAGATGGCGACCCACTTTAGGCATGCCTTAGGAAGGTGACCATGCCCCGGGAAACGTATCCCCTGGCCCGGACATCGACCCGGCGGCCATCATCAATCTCCCGTCCCTGCTGGCGAGGGCAACGTCCAGATCGACGCATCACCGGACCGTAGCCCGAACACCAAGCCGCGTCGAAGAACGTACGCATCCCGGGCCGAATCACCATCTCCAGCGAATAGCTGGCGATGCGCGTGCGCGCCAAAAACGGGCTGACCAACAAGACTGTCGATTGATCCCTTCATGGCCGCGCCAGCGCGTCGGTGACCAGGCCGATTCCGAGCGCCCTGTCGGTCTTTGCGATGGATTGGCGAGCTTCTCGGATGGCGCCGGTGAGCGCTCGGATGGCGTCGATGGTCTCGGGGATCACGATGCTCTGATTGTCGACCATGTAGGCATAGAAGAGCTCGTCGCCCTCGACCCGCAACATATCGCTCCAGAGCGCCACTTCGTAGAGATTCTCGTACGGTCGGCCAAGGTCGATCATGAGCTCCTTGACGGTGTTGAGCGCGGTCAGCCCCTCATCCATGCGGATGAGGGCAATACGCGAGACTGCACGGAAGGCATCCAGCACCTCCTCCTTTCCGGCCTTGCGGGTCATCTGCACCGACCAGTAGTGCAGGTGTGCGAGGGTTTCCGGGACCTTGACCGCCATCGTGATGACGTCGAGTTCCGGGTCGACGCTCTTTGCATCCGGCCCCTGATGGCTTGGGATCTCGCGTTCGGGTACCAGCGTGTTCATGATCCCGCCCTTATGGCTTTCCCATGGATCGGTGGCGCGGCGAAGCAGCGTACCGCGCGCGCGGCGCAGTAGCCCTGCTCGCTTCAAGGCCGTCAGGGTGCGAACGATCGAAGTCGTGTTGCAGGACACGACACGGGTGCTGTCCCGGCCGAGGGCGCTGTCATAGTTCGACTCGGCGACGAAGGAGTGGCCTGTGACGTCGTGCTTCTCGCCGCCCTGGACAATGAACTTGATCCCTCTCTTCCGGTAAAGGTCGACGTTCTTCGACGCAACTCCCTTCGGCGTGCAGTCGACCACCAGGTCAGCCGCCCCGAGCAGGTCGTCCAGGGTCCCTGCGACGTCGAGACCTGCATCGCGCATCGCCTGCACGTGCTCGGTGCCGGCCCCGAAAAGACGAAACCCCTTGTGGGTGGCCATACGAGACCGCCAATCGGTGCCGATGTCGCACACGCCGACAAGCTCCATATCGTCCTGCCGGGCGACCGCCTCGGCTACACGCTTGCCGATGACGCCGTAACCGTTGACTGCCACCCGGGGCTTGCTGGTCGTGTTCATCTGCTCCTCCTTGCTTTCTTTCAGGGCTACGCGTGTCGGCCTCACTGATTCTGGAAACCATACACCGCCGCCCGAATCGAGGCTTCAACCCGATGTGAAAATCCTGGAAAGAATCCCCGGTGCGCCGACTCCTGTTCGATCCCAATGGTGTGGTGATGGATACCGCCTGCCTTCAGGCTGCGACATGGACCCAGGTGGTCAACGCTTTTCGGCAGAGGGCGATTCACCCAACCGCTACAAGCTTTCAAAACAGGCTGGTGTCCTTATGTGTGTTGTACGTGTTCTCCGCCGAGCAGCCGGCACCGACTACTGCCGACTCGCTCGGCGCCCGTGCGCATCCACCCACGGCCGCACAATGCCGATCCACAGCTCGTAGCCTGTGCGGTTCATGTGCAGGCCGTCCTGGGCGAACCATTTGTCCCGCGGCTGGCTATCCTTGCCGAGCATCGGCGTGAAGATGTCGAGGTACGCCACCTGCCGCTGCGTGGCCGCCCAGTCGCGCACCAGTGCATTCGCCTCGCGGATCTTCGGCAATAGCGCCTTGCGCGCCACGCTCGGCTTGATCGCGATGAAGGCGATCGACACGCCGGGGTCATATGAGCGCGCCTTGCGCACGAAGGCGGCGAAGTCATCGTGCACCTGCTGCGGGCGGCGGCCGGCCTCGAGGTCGTTGTCGCCGGCATACATCACGATAGCCCGTGGGTGGTACGGCGCCACGATGCGGTCGGCGAAGTAGGTGCTGTCGGCGATCTGCGAGCCGCCGAAGCCGCGGTTGAGCGTGTGCGCCTCAGGAAAGTACGCCGCCAGCGAGGTCCACATACGGATCGACGAGCTGCCGATGAACAGCACCGCGCCCGGCGCCGGCGGATGTGCCCGATCCGCGGCCTGGAACGCTGCGATCTCCGCGTTCCACTGCGCGTGGTCGTTCTCACGGTTGTCGCGCGCCGCCGCCAGCAACGGCCACAGCAGCAGGAACAGCAGCAGGTTGCGCAGGGTCTTCATCGGCTCACCTCGGGCTTGTCCGTCCACAGGCTAGCGTGGCCGCGCCAGCTCCGATACCGCCAGCACCTGCGCGATGCGCGTGCCGTCCCAGCGATAGACCAGGTGTTGCGCCTGCGTGCACGGCGCCACCACATCGGGCTGGAATGCGGCCAGGCATTCGCCGCCGCGATGGCGGGCGCTGTCGTAGACGATGCCGTTGGAGCCTGCGTCGCGCAGTTCGCGCGCCAGCGCCACGCTGGCGGCATAGCTGGCGGGATCGTGCGCCGCGGCCCAGCCGCCACGGATATCGTGCAGCTTACTGTCGACGCTGGTGCGGTAGCAGCGCATCTCGATGTCGCAGACCGGCTCAGCGGTGGCGGCAAGGAAGCGCTCGCGGTGGTACGCGGTTTCCTCGACCGCGGTGGCAACGCTGTGCGCGGCATAGAACACGCCCCACGTGCCGTCGGAGAAGCGGCTACCTTCGGGGTTGAGATGGGTGAACGCGGCCATCACCGGGGTGGCGCCCGGTCCGCTGATGCGGTGCTCCTTTGGCACCAGCTTCAACGCGCCGGCTTCCTCGCGCAGGCGCGGGTTGGTCAGCGCCTCGATCGCGAACAGCGCATCGAGATCGGCCGGATCGGCGATGCGGTCGTACACCCCGACCGGCGGAAAGCGGCTGGGCACGATGCGAAAGGCCTGGCTCCAGCGGATACGCTTGAGAGGTGGCAGCTCATTTGGCATCTGGGTTCCAGAATGTGCTCCCTCCCCTGCGAAGCAGGGGAGGGTTGGGGTGGGGTCGCTCTTGATCCTGATGGAAGATCAAGAGCATTGCCCCCTCACCTGAAGGACTCCCTCCGGTCGCCGACCTCCCCCTGCCTTGCAGTAGGAAGAGCAGAGCAGGCAGCATCGTCTCGCTCGCCGCGACGCCCGTCGCCGCGACGCTTCACTCGCGCTGCGCATCCAGGTACTGACGCACCACGTAGAGGTCGGCCACGTTGCCGGACAACATGCGCTCCAGCGCGGAATGGCCGCCGAACAGCGACGCCGTGTTCGGCTTGTGCAACCAGGCATCGGCCTGGGCCGGGTCGGGGAACAGGATCTGCAGCGACTTCCAGATGCCGAGCAGGTAGCTGATCCGCTCCAGCGTGTCGCGCCCCAGGGCGCCGCCCTGCTGGCGCTTCCACTTGTAGAAGGTGGATTCGGGCGGATCGCCGAGCAGGCGGCGCTGGTCGGCGATGCGCAGTCGCCAGTGTTCGACGAGCCTGAAGAACGCGCGCAGCGCCGGGTCGGCGAGCGTGTCCGGCGGCGCGTAGCGGGGCGCGGCTTCGGCGATGCGGGTCGGGTGGGCAGCCATGAGACGACTCTCCCTGTGAAGTTATTTCAAATAATACTCCACAGATACAGCAAAGCCAACGACCGGTCCCCGCGGTTCAGCGCGCCGGAGCGCCCTTTGCCTTCGCGCAGTCGCACGCGTAGTCCGGCTCCGGGCCACCGTCGGCGATGAAGCGGTCGATGCGCTGCTGCAGTACCGGCAGCGGCACCGAACCCAGCGCGAGCACGGTGTCGTGGAAGTGGCGCAGGTCGAACTTCGCGCCCAGCGCCTGCTCCGCCTTCGCGCGCAGCTCGCGCAGCTTCAGGTAGCCCAGCTCGTACGACAGTGCCTGGCCCGGCCAGCTGATGTAGCGGTCCACCTCGTTGGCGATCTCGCGCGCGGACAGCGCGGTGTTTTCGGTCAGATAGTCGATCGCCTGCTGGCGCGTCCAGCCCAGGTGATGCACGCCGGTGTCGACCACCAGCCGGCAGGCGCGCCACATCTGGTAGCTGAGGTAGCCGAAGCGTTCGTACGGCGTGTGGTAGATGCCCATCTCGTTGCCGAGGTATTCCGAGTACAGCCCCCAGCCTTCGCCGTAGGCGGAGATGTAGCCGTTGCGGCGGAACGCGGGCTGGTCGCGCTGCTCGTCGGCCAGTTCCAGCTGCAGCGCGTGGCCGGGATAGCTCTCGTGCAGGGTCAGCGCCGGCACGTTGAACAGCGGCCGCGACTTCAGGTCGTAGGTGTTGACCAGGTAGGTGTCCGCGCCGCCGCGGCCGGAGGTGTAGTAGGGCGCGATGTCGGCCGGCACCGGCTTGATGGTGAAGTGCGCGCGCGGCAGGTGACCGAAGTAGCGCGGCATCTGGCCGTCCACCTGCTTGGCCACCCAGGCGCTGCGCATCAGCAGCTCTTCCGGCGTCTTCGCATGGAACTGCGGGTCGGTGCGCAGGAACTTCAGGAAGTCGGCAAAGCTGCCCTTGAAGCCGGTGTCCTGCATCACCTCCAGCATCCGTGCGTGGATCTTCGCCACCTGGTCGAGGCCGATGCGGTGGATGTCGTCCGGATCGAGCTCGAGCGTGGTGTACTCGCGGATCTGCTGGCGATAGTAGGCCTTGCCGTCGGGCAGCGCCTCCGCCGCCAACGTGGTGCGCGCCTGCGGCACGTATTCGTTGCGGAAGAACGCCAGCAGCTTCGCGTAGGCGGGGATCACCTCGTCACGGATGCGCTGCAGCGCCCGGCCCTGCAAGGCCTGCGCCTGGTCGGCGGGAATCGACGCCGGCAATCGCCTGAACGGCGCATAGAAGCTGCTCTGGGTCGGGTCCTTCAGTTCGGCCACCGCGGCAATCGACGCGTCACGGCCGCCAAGCACCGCCCGCGGCACGCTGAAGCCGCGCTTGAGGCCCGCGCGCATGTTCGCGATCTGCTGGTCGAAGTAGGCCGGGATCTGCTCCAGCCGGTCGAGGTAGCGCCGGTAGTCGTCGACCGTGCGCAGGCGGTCGCCCCCCAGCACGTAGCCGATGTCGGACCAGAACGCGGAGTCGCTGTTGAACGGCATCTGCCACGCCTTGAACCGCTGCGCGGCGAGCAGGTTGCCGATCTGCGCGCGGTACACGGCGTAGTTGACCTGGTCTTCGGCGGACAGCTGCCGTGGATCGATCGCGTCGAGTCGCTCCAGCACCTTCTGCCAGCGGTCGAGCCGGTGCCGCTGGCCGGCCGCATCGACGTTGTCCAGCCGGCCACCGTTTGGCTGCACCTCGCCGGAGGCAAGCACGCCGGACTGCGCGCTGCGCCAGCTCCATTCCTGCTGGTAGATCTGCCTGAAGCGCGCCGCCGCGTCCTGCCCGGCCCATGCCGGCGTCACCAGAACCAGTGCGCCCAGGCCCAGCCACGCCACTCTTGTTGCCATGCTCACGAAACCGTTCCTTCCGCCGGTGACGGCGCGGCGGGCGGCTTCGCCGCATCCTCCACGCTCCAGTAGGCCAGCGCCGCGGGCGGCAGCTGGGGCAGTGCCGCGCGCAGCAGCAGCGCATGCACAGCATCCTTCAATCGTGCCACGCGCAGCGCGATCCCACGAGTCTGCAGCCAGACGGCGAAATCCGCCAGCGCCTCCACGGCGGTGCCGTCCAGGTCCGGCGATTCCTCCAGGCTCAGCACCACCACGCGGATCCCGTCGCGCTCGCCGATTCGCTCGCGCGCCAGCGCCAGCGTCGGCTCCGCGTTGGCGAAGAACAGCGGTTCCTCCGGCCGCAGAATCACCATGCCGGGCTGCTCGCGCGCCGCCCGGTGCTGCTTCGTGTCGATGAAGTCGTGGCTGTCGGCGAGGCGGCCGAGCACGCTGATGCGCGGAGTCGCCAGCTGGCGCAGCAACAGCAGCAGGCTGAACGCGATCGCGAACAGCAGGCCATCCAGCACGCCCAGGGCGAGCACCGCCAGCACTGCGGCCAGCGCCACCAGCCGGTCGCGCCGCCATTGCAGGTACGGCCGGAACACCGCCAGCCGCCACGACTTGCTCACCGCGTGGATCACGATCGCCGCCAGCACCGGCTCGGGGATGCGCTCGATCCAGCGCAGGAACAGCAGCACCAGCAGCAGCACGGTGACCGCCGCCACCAGTCCGGCCAGCCGCGACTGCGCGCCGGCCGCCTCGTTCGCCGAGGTGGCCGAGTAGCCCGCGCCGACCGGCATGCCGTGGAACAGGCCCGAGACGATATTGGCCACGCCGAGCGCGACCAGGTCGCGGTTCGGCTGCACCGGATCGCCATGCTTCAAGGCAAAACTGCGGATGGCGCTGTACGACTCGGCATACAGGATCAGCATCAGCGCCGCCGCCAGCTCGACGTTCGGCAGCCACTGCGACGACTCCGGCCATGCCGGCGCCGTCCATGCCAGGGCCAGATGTACTGGCCCGACCAGCGCCACGCCCTGCCCAGCCAGCCAGCCGGAAGCGGCGATGCCGAGCACGATCGCCAGCAGGCTGCCCGGCAGGCGCCGTACCCGGCCGCACAGGAACAGCAAGCCGAGGGCAGCCGCACCTGCGGCGATCGCAGCCGGCTGCCACTGCCGGAACTGTTCGACCAGCTCGACCAGCACCCGCGCCACATCGCCGTGCCGGGTGGACACCCCGAACACGTGCGGCAACTGCTTCACCGCGATCACCCAGGCCAGGCCGAACGCGTAGCCGCGCAGCACCGGCCGCGCGATCAGGTTCGACAACGCGCCCAGCCGGGCCGCCCCGGCAAGCAGGAAGCTGCCACCCGCCAGCACCACCAGCATCGCCGCGGTAGCGAGGCGCTGCGTGCCGTCGCCGCCGGCCAGCGCCAGCGTCGCCGCTGCCAGCACCGCCGCCGAGGACGAGGTCGCCGAGACGACGGCGAAGCGGCTGCGACCGATCAGGCCGTAACAGGCCAGGCCGGCGAACAGGCCGATCACGCCGGCCTGCGGTGGCAGCCCGGCGATGCCGGCGTACGCCACCGCCTCGGGCAGCAGCAGGCCGGCGATCGACACGCCGGCCAGGACATCGACGCCGAAGGTGGAACCCGCCGCGGACGCAGGTGCCGGGCCCAGTTTCATTCGATCAGCCCGCTCCAGCCCGGCAGGTACGCCGTGTCATGGCTGTGCGCCAGCAGCAGGGCCTGCTGCAGCGCCTTCGCGCCGACCTTGCCGCCGGGCAGCTTGAGGCGGCGGCGGTAGAAATCCGCCCACAGGAACTCCGCGTACGGCGTGGCGTCCTTCGCGCAGCCGCCAGCCGTGCGCACGCGCGCGGCGAGGGTGCGGTAGGGGTCGTCGGCCATGTCAGCCAGGCTGGCCGGGATCGCGGTGTAGTCGGTGCGGGTGCCGTGCTGGTCGTACGGATGCGCCCAGCGGTTGAATTCCATCGTGCGCCAGAACACGTCCGGCTCCAGCCAGGAGAAATCGCGCTGGATCATCACCGGCACGCTGTTCACCCCCTCTTCCAGCAAGGCCAGCCCGAGGTGATGGTGGTCGACGATGTAGACGCGCTGTTTCGGCCCCAGCACACCGGGAAACCAGTGCGCCTGGATCAGCTCCTTGCGCCTCTTCCGGCCGAGCTTTTCCCATTCCGCGCGCTTGCCCGCGACCTCGGCCCGGCCCACGGTGAGCTGGGTCGGCCGCAGCTTGGCCGGGGCGATCGACAACAACGGGTGATGCAGGCCTGACGACATGGTGCGACTCCTCCGGACAGATGCCGTGCCGCCGAGCGTACCCGAGCCGGGCCGGGCCGATAAGAGCCGGCTGCGGCACGCAAGTTTCTGTGCCAACGGACGGCTATTCCATGCCGGCGTAGTAGCCGCGCATCGATTGCAGGTAGGCATCCAGATCATGGCCCACCCGGTCGTCGAACCTCTCGCCGGTCTCGGTGAGTTCGTCGATGCGGTCGGGACGGAAGTTGCGGAAATTCTCGCGCAGCCGGCACCACGTGCCGAGCGTCCACTTGCCGCCCCAGAAGGCCAGGCACAGCGGCTCGACCTCGCGCCGGCTGACGTTGCCGCCTTCATCGCTGTAGGTCATCTGCAACACCAGGCGCGCCTCGATGGCCGCATGCAGGCGGTCGATGCGAGCGGCGAACGCCAGCTTGTACTCGTCGCGCCAGACCGGCGCATAGATGCGTGTGCGCGCGGCGCGCTCGCGCAGTTCCGGCGGCAGCACCGCCTCGATCTTCAACAGCGCCGCGCGGGCGTCGCCGGCCAGCTTGTCGCCGGCGAAGGCCTGCACGAACCGCGTGCCGACCACCAGCGCCTCGAGCTCGTTCGCGGTGAACATCAGTGGCGGGATGTCCGAACCCTTGCGCAGCACATAGCCGACGCCGGCCTCGCCCTCGATCGGCACGCCGGACAACTGCAGGTCGGCGACGTCGCGGTACACGGTGCGCAGCGACACGCCCAGCGTCTGCGCGAGCGAGCGCGCCTGCAGCGCGGTGCGCCGGCCGCGCAGGGCGTGGATGATGAGGAACAGGCGATCGGCGCGGCGCATCCGCGCATAATGCCCCCAGGCGCGTCGCCGCGCCTGCGTCGCAAGTCATGGTCGTAGCAACCGCACAGCTGCATTGCGCATGTGGTCTCGAGACGACGGCTTCAGAGATGCCGCGTTTCGGCCGGTGGCGACATCCAGTTGTCGTGGCGGCCGTCGGAGAAGCGCAGCGGCGCGTCGATCAGCTCCTGCGGTTCGACGTCGTCGAGGCAGGCCAGGTTGATCGACACGTAGTCGCCGCCAATCTCTTCGATATGGCCGCGACCGAACGAACGCACGCCGCAGTGCCGGCAGAACAGGTGGTGCGCGCTGCGGGTGTTGAACTGGTAGTCCGACAGTGCCTCCTCGCCGGCCAGCAGGCGGAACGCGTCGGGCTTGATGAGCACGCCCCAGTGGCGCGTCTTGGTACAGATCGAGCAGTTGCAGCGACCGGCGCCGGCGGCGAGATCGAGGTCGGCTTCGTAGCGTACGGCGCCGCAGTGGCAGCTGCCGTGGTAGGTCCTGGTCATCGCTTGCTCCGGGGGTGGAGGATGATGGCGGTCAGTGCGGCAAGCACGGCATGCCGGCGCGCACGCGGAGCGGTGGCCACGCCCGCCGGCGCCGCCCTGGGCAGCTTGTACTGCCCATCCAGCAGCAGGCCGTTCAGATAGAGCGGGCGGTAGGCCATCAGCAGGGTTTTCAGCATCGGTTTCATGACGGGCTCCTCATGCCATCGCCACGGCTTCGCCGACACACCACGGCAGCGGCTGCGCATGCTTGAACAGGCGGTACCAGTGTTCGCGGTCGCTGGGGCTGTACAGGTCCAGCGTGCGGATCACCTCGCGGGCGAACTCCACGCTGCCCAGGTGGCTGGCGCTGATCACGCCGCCGTCGCTGACCGCCAGCACGCCGGCGTCGTACTGCTCCGCGCCGGCGTAGGCCGGCACGTGGCCGTCGATGTGTCCGGCCCAGTTGCCGGTATGCCGGCAGCGGTCGAGCAGGCCGCTGCGGGCCAGCGCCAGCACGCCGCTGTCGATCGCCGCCACCGGCGCGCCGGCGGTGTACAGCCGGCGGATCGCCGCCACCGCCTCGGCGCCCTCGCCGCGCTGCCACAGGTGGCCGCCGGGCACGATCAGCAGGGCCGCACGCTTCAGATCGAGCTGGTCCAGCGACAGCTCAGGCTGCACGGTGAGGCCGCCCATCGAGACCACCGGCGCCATCGAGAAGCCCACCGCCTGCACCTGCCAGTCGCCGGGGCGGCGGATCTCGCACAGCGCCAGCGCGGCCTGCCAGTCGGCAAAGCCGTCGAACACCAGGAAATAAACCATGTCGCGCATGTCGTGTCCCTCCGCTATGGAGGTACAGCTTGCCCGCCCCTTGCTGCCAACGTGATGTCAGCAGCCGGGCCGGATGCGGGCACGCGGGGCGCCAGGCTGGCACTGTTCAGCCGCAGCCCGGACAATGGCGCTTCCTCTTGCCATGGACCCGACATGAAACCCGTCTCGCTGATCCAGTTCCTGATCGAGGAACGCCGCGCCGGCCACATCAACGCCGAACTTTCGCTGCTGATCGAAGTGGTCGCGCGCGCCTGCAAGCGCATCGGCGTGGCCACCGGCAAGGGCGCGCTGGGCGGTGTGCTGGGCATGGCCGGCACCGCTGATTCCATCAGCATGAATATCCAGGGCGAGGCACAGAAGAAGCTGGACGTGATCTCCAACGAGATCCTCTTGGAGGCGAACGCCTGGGGCGGCCACCTCGCCGCCTGCGCCTCGGAGGAAATGGAAGACCCGCAACAGATCCCCGACGGTTACCCGAAGGGCAAGCACCTGCTGCTGTTCGATCCGCTGGACGGCAGCTCGAACATCGACGTGAACATCTCGGTCGGCACCATCTTCTCGGTGCTGCGCTGCCCGGACGGCGTCACCGAACCGAAGGCCGAACACTTCCTGCAGCCGGGCACCACCCAGCTGGCCGCCGGCTACGTGGTGTACGGGCCGTCCACCGTGCTGGTGTTGACGTTCGGCTTCGGCACCCACGAGTTCACGCTGGACCGCGAGGTGGGCAGCTTCATCTTGAGCCGGCGCGACATCCGCATTCCGGTCGAGACCGCCGAGTTCGCCATCAACATGTCGAACCAGCGCCACTGGCAGGCACCGATGCAGCGCTACATCGGCGAGCTGCTGGCCGGCAAGGAAGGCCCGCGCGGCAAGGATTTCAACATGCGCTGGGTCGCCTCGATGGTGGCCGACGTGCATCGCATCGTGACCCGCGGCGGCGTGTTCTATTACCCGCTGGACGCCAAGATCGAGAAGCAGGGCGGCAAGCTGCGCATCATGTACGAAGCCAACCCGATGGCCTTCATCATCGAGCAGGCCGGCGGCGCCGCCACCACCGGCCGCAGCCGCATCATGGAGCTGCAACCAGGCGGCCTACACCAGCGCGTGCCGGTGTTCCTCGGCTCGAAGGCCGAAGTGGAAGTGGCCACGCACTACCACCTGGAGGCCGACGGCGCGCTGGGCTGACGCTTCCTGCTCCCTCCCCTGCGCCGCAGGGGAGGGTTGGGGTGGGGTCGCTCTTCGCCCCAACGTCAAAAGCACCCCCTCCCGACCTCCCCCTGCGTTGCAGGGGGAGGAGACCAACCAAGATCGACACCGATACCCATGCCCTTCCGCCGCCTGCTCCTGCCGCTGCTTGCCACGCTCGCACTGAGCGCCTGCACGCACGCGGCGAAACCCGTGCCGCCGCCGGTCGTACCACCCGCACCGGTGAAGCTGAAGATCGGCCTCGCCCTCGGTGGCGGCGCGGCCAAGGGCTTTGCGCACATCGGCGTGATCAAGATGCTGGAAGCCAGCGGTATCCATCCGGACGTGGTCGCCGGCACCAGCGCCGGCAGCGTGGTCGGCGCGCTGTACGCCAGCGGCATGGATGCGTTCGCGCTGCAGCAGACCGCGTTCGGCCTGGACGAGGCGAAGATTCGCGACGTGCGGCTGTTCTCCGGCGGCCTGGTGCAGGGCCAGGCGCTGCAGGACTACGTCAACCAGCTGTTGCACAAGCAGCCGATCGAGCAGCTTAGGCTGCCGTTCGCCGCGGTCGCCACCGAGCTGGAAACCGGCCAGCGCGCGGTGTTCGTGCGTGGCAACACCGGCCGCGCGGTGCGCGCCTCGTCCAGCATCCCCGGCGTGTTCGAGCCGGTCGAGATCCACGGCAAGCACTACGTCGACGGCGGCGTGGTCAGCCCGATTCCGGTCGATGCGGCGCGCCAGCTCGGCGCTGACTTCGTGATCGCGGTGGACATCTCCGCCGCGCCCGACGGCAACAACCCGCAAGGCATGATGAACATCGTCGGCCAGTCGCTCACCATCATGGGCCGGCAGCTGGCCGCGCAGGAAAGCGCGCGCGCCGACGTGGTGATCCGCCCCGACCTCGCCCGCATCGGCCCCACCGATTTCGAGCAGAAGAACCAGGCCATCCTGGCCGGCGAGAAGGCCGCGCTGGCAGCGATTCCCGCGATCCGCGCCAAGCTTGCCGCGCTGGCGGCGACGCGTCAGGCGGCCGCCGCCACGCACTGAACGCCGCCGAGGGCCATGTCGTGTCGCACTTGGCGCATGCGATGCCGCGGTTGTAGCGTCGGGGTTCCCCCGCCGGACCCCCCCATGCCGAAACCTGCGCGCCTGATCCCGCCCCTGTCGCTGCTGGCCTTCGCGCTGGCATCGCCGGCCTTCGCCGCTGCGCCCGCGGTCGATCCGCGCATCGAGCAGGTACTGGCCGAGCTGGGCAAGGCGCAGGCGATCCAGGCGGTGGCGATCTCGCCGGACGGCCAACGGCTGGCGTGGGTGATCCGGCGCGAAGGCAAGCCGGCGATCGAGGTGGCGGCTGCCGACGGTCGCCACGCGCGCCGCGTGAGCGCCGCCAGCAAGCCGGGCGCATGCGCCGAATCCGGCATCGCCTGGGCGCCCGATTCGCGGCGCCTCGCCTTCATCTCCAACTGCAGCGTCGACCTGACCAGCACCAAGGCGATGCAGAACACCGTCTTCGTGGCGGACGCCGGCCACGGCGACAGCGCGGGCAACGGTTCGCCCAGGCCGCTGGCCAAGCTCGCCGGCTACGCGCATGCGCTGCAGTGGACGGCCGACGGCAAGTCGCTCGGCTTCCTCTACGTGCCCGGCGCCACCCGCCGCGCCAACGCGGTGGCCGCGGCCAAGCCGGCGGCCGGCGAGATCGGCGTGAACGGCGTGGAAGTGCAGCGCGTGGCCAGCCTCGACGTGGCCAGCGGCGCACTGCGCGAACTGACCCCGGCCAGCCTGTACGCGTACGAGTTCGACTGGTCGCCGGATGGCTCGCGCATTGCCTACACCGCAGCGCCGCCACCGGGCGACAACAACTGGTGGATCGCCAAGCTCTATGTACAGGGCGCGCAGGCCGATGCCGCCGCCAGCGTGCTGGTCGATCCGGCCAGCACCGCCAGCGGCTCGCTGCATGGTCTGCAGATCGCGCTGCCGCGCTGGTCGCCGGATGCTTCGCGGATCGCCTTCATCGGCGGCCTGATGAGCGACCAGGGCGCCACCGGCGGCGACATCTATGCGGTGCCGGCTGGCGGCGGCGCGCTGGTCGACCTCACGCCCGACATCAAGCTCACGCCGAGCTGGCTGCGCTGGACTTCACCGCAGGCGATGCTGGTCAGCCAGGTCGACAACGGCCGGAGCCAGCTGGCCGATTACGCCGTGTCGGCCACGCGCGCCGAGCAGCAGCGCGTGCATTTCACCGTGCCGGCCAGCATCGGCGACGGCAGCGCGTCGATGGCGATGTCGCTGTCGGCCGACCTCACGCGCATCGCGTTCGTGCAGAACTCGTACGCCACCGCCAGCGAAGTGCATGCCGGCGCGCTGCGTGATGCACCGCCGCCGGCGGTGACCTCGTTCAACGCCGGGCTCAAGCCATCGTGGGGCAAGGCCGAGTCGGTGGAGTGGAACAACGAAGGTTTCCACGTGCAGGGCTGGCTGTTGTATCCGGCGAACTACGACGCGAAGAAGCGCTACCCGATGATCGTGGTGGTGCACGGCGGCCCGTCGAGCGCGGTGATCCCGCGCTGGCCGGGCATCGGTTACGGCGGCGCGCCACTGTCCGCACTGGGCTACTTCGTGTTCATGCCGAACCCGCGCGGCAGCTTCGGCCAGGGCGAGCAGTACGTGCAGGCGAACCGCAAGGACTTCGGTTACGGCGACCTGCGCGACATCCTCGCCGGGGTCGACGCGGTGGAGAAGAAGGTGCCCGTCGATGACCACCGGCTCGGCCTTACCGGCTGGAGCTACGGCGGCTTCATGAGCATGTTCGCACCCACCCAGACCCAGCGCTTCCGCGCCGTGGTGGCCGGCGCCGGCATCGCCAACTGGCAGAGCTACTACGGCCAGAACCTGATCGACCAGTGGATGCCGCCGTTCTTCGGCGCCAGCGTGTACGACGACCCGGCGGTGTACGCGAAGAGCTCGGCGATCAACCTCATCAAGCAGGTGAGGACGCCGATGCTGATCGTGGTCGGCGACCGCGACGCCGAATGCCCCGCGCCGCAGTCGTTCGAGATGTGGCACGCGCTGCGCGCGCAGGGCGTGCCCACCTCGCTGGTGGTCTACCCCAACGAAGGCCACCACTTCGTCGACCCCATCCACCAGCGCGATGTGCTGCAGCGCGCACTGGACTGGTTTGGAAAGTACCTTCCGGCGTCGGAATGACGGCGGGCTGACCCCCGGCACGACCGCGCCGTGTTGCCCCGCGCCGACCGTCACGCTTGACAGCATTCATGTGTATTGCTGTACTGATACACATGGATGCATCATTGCTCAACATACAACCCGCCGCCAGCGAGCCGATCTATCGGCAGATCGTCGAGCAGCTGCGCCGGCTGATCGCCGGTGGTCAGCTGACGCCCGGCGAACTGCTGCCGTCGGTACGCGAGGTGGCTGCGTTCCATGTGATCAACCCGATGACGGTGTCGCGTGCCTACGGCATCGCCGAAGGCGAAGGTCTGCTCGAACGCCTGCGCGGCAAGGGCATGGCCGTGGCCGCCACGCGCCGTGCCGGCCAGACCGAACACCAGCGCCTCGCCCTGCTCGAACCACAGCTGCAGGCGCTGGCTCGCCATGCCCATGAACTCGAACTGCCAGCCGAGCCGGTGCTGCGGCGGCTGACCAAACTGCTGGGAGATTGAGATGAACGCCATGCTTCGCGAAACGGAATCCGCCATCGTCCCGTTGGCCGTGCACGGCCTGCACCACAGTTACGGCGGCAGCCAGGCCCTCGACGGCGTCGACCTTGCGTTGCAGCCGGGTAGTGTGCTCGGCCTGGTCGGCCGCAACGGTGCCGGCAAATCCACGCTGATCCGCATCATGCTGGGCCTGCTGCAGCCGCAGGCCGGTGAGGCGCGCGTATTCGGCGCGCCGGCGCTGCGACTGGGCGACGAAACCAAGGCGCGTATCGGCTATGTGCCGCAGCAGCCGGAGGCGCTCGCCTGGCTCAGCGCGCGGCAGATGCTCGATTTCGTCGGCCGCTTCTACCCGCGCTGGGACGCGGCATTCGTGCGGCATACGCTGGAGCGCTGGCAGATCCCGGTCGACAAGCTGCTGGCCAAGCTGTCACCGGGCGAACGCCAGCGCGTGGACCTGATCCGCGCACTGGCCTCGCAGCCGGAGCTGCTGGTGCTGGACGAACCGGCTGCCGCGCTCGACCCGGTCGCCCGCCGTGAACTGCTGCGCGAAGTGGCGCTGCGCGCCGGCGAGTCCGGCGCCACCGTGCTGTTCTCCACCCATATCGTGTCGGACCTGGAACGCGCCGCCTCGGACGTGGCCTTCCTGCACCGCGGCAAACTGCTGTTCCGCTGCGGCGTGGACGACAGCAAGGAACGCTACGCCCGGCTATGGCTGCCGGCGCGGATGAGCGCCGCCGCTCCGCAAGCCAGCCTCAGCCGGCGCCGGCATGACGATGGCAGCCTCAGCCTGGTGGTGGAACGCGATGCCGACGGCCGCTGGCCGGAAGCCGCCAACCTGACCGGTGCCCGCATTGATGCGCTGGGCCTGGAGGATCTGTTCGTGGAGATCGCCGAATGAATCCCGTACGTCTGTTGCAGCTCCCCTGGTACGCGGGACACCGTTCGCTGCGCTGGATGACCGTGCTGATCTTCGCGCTGTGCTGCGGCGGCGCGCTGGCGATCGCCCTGTTCGGCGATGGACCGAGAGCCTGGCTTGGCGCCACCATGCTGTATGGCGTCGGCCTGTTCTTCCTGTGCACGTTCTTCCTGCCGCTCGGCCTGCTGCTGGGGATCGACGCCCGGCTGTTGCGCGTGCCCGGCGTGCAGCGGCTGATCCCTGCCAGCGTGTTGCTGTACGGCGCGCTCGGCCTCGCCCTGCCGCTGGCCGTGCTGGCCTCGGTCGGACAGCCGCTGCTGCCGGCGTTCGCGCTGCTGGCCGTGGCGGGCACCGGCGGACTGCTGTTCGCGCTGACGCCACGCTATCTCGCCGTGATGATCGGCCTGACCCCCTCGCTGCTGAACCAGCTCTGGCGCCACTTCGCGCTGCCCGGGCTCACCGACCCGCGCATGGTCGGGGCGCTGTTGCTGCTGATCCCGATGCTGCTGCTGCTGATTGCTTGGCGCTGGCAGCGATTGCTGCGTACGAGCGACGGCCAACCCGGCGGCTGGACCTCGCCAATGGTGCTGCAATACCGCAGCGGCAGCTGGGGTTACTGGGGGCAGATCGGCTCGTCACAGCGGCTGCGCCAGCGGCCGGACTGGCTGCGGCCCAGCATCGATCTCGACGGCGCCGGCCCGGCCCGGCCGCGCCGCGCCTTGCGGGTGGCGCTGGGCGGCTGGTACCTGCCGCAAAGCGTGCCCAGCTACGTGCGGCAGCTGGGAATCAGCCTGGCGATCGGCGCAACGCCCGTGCTGCTGATCCTGCTGCTCGGCTATCTCGGCCGGCATGACCGCAACAACGTGGAGCTGCTGCAAGGCAGCCTGATCGGCATCCTCGCCATGTTCGGCGCACTGGCCGGACCGATGATCAGTGCGCTCAGCCTGCTGTGGCTGGGCAAGCGCTGGCAGCGGGCGAACGGCGAACTCCCGCTGCTGGCCCTGCTGCCCGGGCTGGGCGACCGCAGCCAGCTTCGCCGCCAGTTACTGCGCGCCGTGTTCGGCCTGCCGCTGCTGCTGCATGCGCTGACGCTGGCGCTGATCGGCCTCGGCATGGTGTTCTGGCACGACCATGCTGCAATGCTGTCATTCCTGCTGCTGACCCAGCTCGGTTCGACCGCGATCACCGTGGCCGCCCTGCTCAACCTGCTCGGCGGACGCGCGCTGTCGATATGGAGCGCCGGCGCGCTGCTGGCGATCGCATTCGCGCTGACCCTGCTCAGCCTGGTGCTGCCGACGATGGCCTGGGGCAGCCGCCCGGTAGCCAGCGCGGCAAGCACGCTGCCGCCATTGGTGCTGGCCTGGCTGCTGTTTGGGGCGGCCTTGCTGTGGCTGGGTTGGCGGGGCTGGCACGGGCTGCGGAAGCTGCCTCACCCGTTCCTTGCCCGGCCCTGAAGCCCGCCGCGGATGGACGTCCAGGCGTCCATCGCGTGGATCAGAACAGTTCCCCCTGCGGCGACGGCTTGCGCGGCGGCACGAAGCGCGAAGTGTCAAGTTGCAGCTCGCGGGCGCGGCCGAGACCGTGCTTGCGGCAGGCGAGCTCGAAGCGCTTGCGCAGCAGGTCGGCGAACACGCCCTGGCCGCGCATGCGGGTGCGGAAGTCCGAGTCGTAGTCGCGGCCGCCGTTCATCTGCTGCACCAGGCTCATCACGTGCTCGGCGCGCTGCGGGGCGTGCAGGGCGAGCCATTCGCGGAACAATGCTTTCAGCTCCCACGGCAGGCGCAGCACGGTGTAGCCGGCGCAGCGAGCGCCGGCGGCGTGGGCGCGTTCAAGCACGGCTTCCATGTCCCTGTCGTTGAGCGCCGGGATGATCGGCGCCACCAGCACGCCCACCGGCACGCCGGCGTCGGCCAGCGCGGCGACGGTCTTGAGGCGGCGGTGCGGCGCGCTGGCGCGCGGTTCGAGCTTGGCGGCCAGCTGGTTATCCAGCGAGTTGACCGAGACGAAGACCTGCACGAGGTTCGCGCGCGCCATCTCCGCCAGGATGTCGAGGTCGCGTTCCACCAGCGCGTTCTTGGTGACGAGGGTGCAGGGGTGGCGGCACTCGGCCAGCACTTCCAATGCGGCGCGGGTGAGCCGCCACTTCTTCTCGATCGGCTGGTAGGGGTCGGTGTTGCTGCCGATGTTGATCGGCTTCGGGCTGTAGCCGGATTTCGCCAGTTCGGTGCGCAGCACTTCGGCGAGGTTGCCCTTGGCGCGGATCTTCGTTTCGAAGTCCAGCCCGGGCGAGAGATTGAGATAGCCGTGGCTGGGTCGTGCGAAACAATAAACACATCCGTGCTCGCAGCCGCGATACGGATTCAGCGCCTGCTCGAAGGCGATGTCGGGCGAGTCGTTGCGGGTGATCACGCTCTTCGCGCGTTCCTCGGTGACCTCCGTGCGCGGGCGCGGGGCAGCTTCATCCAGCAGCGCGCTTTGCCAACCGTCGTCCTCGGCGTGGTGGCGGATCGATTCGAAGCGGCCCTCCGGATTGGAGGCGGCGCCGCGACCCTTGTGCACGCGGACGGTGGGAAGCGATGACGATGGCGGCAGCTCGTCCATCGGCGCAGTGTCGCGCCACGGGGTCTCAGCCGTCGCGACATCCTGGCGCGGGCGTGACGGGCCGCGCACCCGGCGCAACGCGGCGACGCTAAGATGCGGCCATCCGCCGCCGCCGGTGGCGCTTCGACCTGTCGAGGCCTATCTCATGCGCTGGCTGTTGCTCGCCTCCACCGTATTCGCGTTCGCGCTGTGCTTCACCCGCCAGGGCGCCGGCGCCTGGGGCTTCTGGCTGTTGGTCGGACTGGCCGGCGTCTTCGCCACCACGCTGGCCTTCGTGCAGGTGCGCATCGCCGGCAACGCGCGCGGGGACAGCCTGTCCGAGTACGACCTGAAGCGGCTGCGCGAGGGCAAAGACCCGCTGAAGCACGATCGCCTGGCTCGATAAGCGCGCGACGGGTAGGAGATTCTATGTTGTTGGTCAAGCCATCTGATGCGCCTTGGCGCGGTAGTTGGACTGGTTTTTGAGCAGCGCGAAGGCGATACGTGCGAGTTTGCGTCCGAGCGCGACCAGCGCCTGGATGCGGGTCAAGCCACGTGCCATGGCACGCTCGTAGAAGGGTTTCCAGGTGGACGATCGACAAGCGGTCATGGCGGCCATGTAAAGCAACCGGCGCAGTTCCGGGTCCCCTTTCTTGGTCAGCTTGCGTCGTCCGCTGAAGGTGCCTGACTCGCGGACACGGACGTCCATGCCGATGAAGGCGATGTAGGCATCGGCGCTCTTGAAGGCGCCGCGGTGGAAGATCAGGGTCAGGGCGGCGGCGGTGACGGGGCCGATCCCCTCGATCCCCTCACAGCGTCGTGCGTCGGCGTTCCAGCCTTGATGCAGCAGTGCCTTCTGCACGCGTTGGTCGATGAGGTGCTGCAGGTGGGCCATCTTGGCCAGCATGGCGCGCGTGGAGGTCTTTAGCTCCGGCAGGCATTGCAGGCTCTGACGCAAGGTCGTTTGTGCCTGAACCAGCACGGCGCGACGGCGCAGTAGACGCTGGACCGTGGCATAGCCCGCTGGCGGCGGGGTCCACGCCCGCAGATCGCTCTTTTCATGCGTGAGGTAGCGCAATAGCAAGGCGGCGTCCGACGCATCGGTCTTGGCTCGTCCGCCGATGCTTTCGCGGTAGCGCTTCAGCCGCAGGCCATCAATCACGTAGATCGAATGCCCCAACGCGTGAGCCCGCTCGACCAGCAGGACGTGAAAGACGTTGGTCGCTTCCACCGCCAGGCACACGGGGCCGGCCAGCGTCTTGAGGTAGCGGTCGATCGCCTTGCGTTCATTGCTCAACTTCACCACATCCGACGACCAGGACTGGCGAATCACCAGCTCCGCCTTGGCCACATCGGCGCCAATCAATCGAGCTTCAACATGCATTGCCATGAGGGGTTCTCCCGGGTAGCTTTCAGGGCGCTTGCCGGGAACTCACCTGCGCTGGCTTGCCACAAATCGTCGGTCCCAAAGGCCGATAGATTCCTTATTGGCGCTGGTGGTGAGGGGCGAGACGAAGTCTCCTACCGTCTGTGCCTTTGGCCAGATGCGAACCTGGTCCCTCCACCCCGGCAAGCTCTTTCTCGCTTGCCGGGACCAAACATACAAGCGCACCCTGTGCGCGATGCTTTTCGGTCACGTGACGAAGAACATCGCGCACAGGGTGCGCTCCTACAGGCCCAATTCCGCGACCATCGCCTCGCGCATCAGATACTTCTGCACCTTGCCGGTCACCGTCATCGGGAACGCGTCGACGAAGCGCACGTAATGCGGCACCTTGTAGTAGGCGAGGTGGTGGCAGCAGTAATCCTGGATCTCGGCCACGCTGGCCTCGCTGCCTTCGCGCAGGCGGATCCACGCGCAGACCTGCTCGCCGAACTTCGCATCGGGCACGCCGAACACCTGCACGTCGAGCACCTTCGGATAGGTGTAGAGGAACTCCTCGATCTCGCGCGGGGAGATGTTCTCGCCGCCGCGGATGATCATGTCCTTGAGCCGGCCCACGATGCGGCAATAGCCATCGTCGTCCAACGTGGCGAGGTCGCCGGTGTGCATCCAGCGCGCCTCGTCGATCACCTCGCGAGTGCGTTCGGTGTCTTCCCAGTAACCCAGCATCACCGAATAACCGCGCGTGCACAGCTCGCCCAGGGTGCCGCGCGGCACGATGCGCCCGCGCTCGTCGACCAGTTTCACCTCCAGCTGCGGATGGACTCGCCCCACGCTGTCCACCCGGCGCTCCAGCGGGTCGTCCGGCACGGTCTGGAAGCTGACCGGGCTGGTCTCGGTCATGCCGTAGGCAATGGTGATCTCGCCCAGGTGCATTTCGTCGACCACCCGCCGCATCACCTCGATCGGGCACGGCGAGCCGGCCATGATGCCGGTACGCAGGGTCGACAGGTCGAACTCGGCGAAGCGCGGGTGCTCCAGTTCGGCAATGAACATTGTCGGCACGCCATGCAAGCCGGTGCACTTCTCCGCGGCCACGGTTTCCAGCGTGGCCAGCGCGTCGAAACCCTCGCCCGGGATCACCATGCAAGCGCCGTGGGTGACGCAGGCGAGGTTGCCCAGCACCATGCCGAAGCAGTGGTAGAACGGCACCGGGATGCACAATCGGTCGTGCTCGGTGAGGCGCATCGCCTCGCCGATGAACCAGCCGTTGTTGACGATGTTGTGGTGGGTCAGCGTGGCGCCCTTCGGCGCGCCGGTGGTGCCGGAGGTGAACTGGATGTTGACCGGGTCGTCGAAACCCAGCTCGTGCTCCGCCGCGTGCAGATGCGCCAGTGCCGCGGCGTCGCCGCGTTCCGCCAGCTCCCGCCAGCGGCGCGTGCCGGGCGCCGGTTCGTCGTCGAGCACGATCACCTCGCGCAGCGTCGGCAGTCGCGCCGAGCGCAATTGGCCGGGCGCGCTGACTGCCAGTTCCGGCGCCAGCTCGGCGAGGATGTCCAGGTAGTGCGAGGTCTTGAAGTGGCGCGGCAGCACCAGCGCGCAGCAACCCACCTTGTTCAGCGAGTACTCCAGCTCGTGCAGGCGATAGGCCGGATTGATGTTGACCAGCACCAGCCCGGCCTTCGGCGCGGCAAACTGCAGCAGCACCCATTCGGCCCGGTTCGGCGACCAGATGCCGACGCGGTCGCCGCGCACCAGGCCCAGTGCGAGCAGGCCGGCGGCGACGCGTTCCACTTCGGCATGGAACTCGCGATAGCTCAGGCGCACACCCTGCGCGCGCACCACCAGTGCCGGCCGCCCGGGATGCGCAGCGGCGATGCGGTCGATCAGTGAACCCACGGTGTCGCCCAGCAGCGGCTGCGCGCTGGCGCCATGGACGTAGCTCGGTGCCTCGCTCATGCGCGATCTCCTCGGGTCTTTCTGGCGTGCCGCGCGGACACCAGCATAGCGGCGCCGCCGGTCGTCGCGGCCAAAGAAAAACGCAGCGGCTGGCGCCGCTGCGTTCCTCGCGTCCCAGCGACCGCCCTCAGTCGCTGAGGTCGACGTCCTTGGTCTCGCGCACGAACAGCGTGCCGATCACGAAGGTCATCGCCGCAATCGCCACCGGGTACCACAGGCCGGCGTAGAAATTACCGGTGGCCGCCACGATGCCGAACGACACCGAGGGCAGGAAGCCGCCGAACCAGCCGTTGCCGATGTGGTACGGCAGGCTCATCGAGGTGTAGCGGATGCGGGTGGGGAACATCTCCACCAGCCACGCGGCGATCGGCCCGTAGACCATGGTCACGTAGATCACCAGCAAGGTCAGCAGCACCACCAGCATGGGCGTGTTGGTCTGCGCCGGGTCGGCCTTGGCCGGATAACCGGCGGCAGCCAGCGCCTTGCCCACGCTGTCGCCGAACGCCTTGCTCTGTGCGGTGAAGTCCGCCTTGGCCAGCGCGCCGCCCTCGAAGGCGGTGAAGTTCTGACCGCCAACCGAGACCACCGCCACCGTGCCCGGCGCCGCGGCCACGTTCTCGTACGGTACGCCGCGCTTGGCCAGATAGCTCTTGGCCACGTCGCAGGAGCTGGTGAACACCTTCTTGCCGATCAGGTCGATCTGCACGCTGCAGCCGGCGGGATCGGCCTGCACCTTGACCGGCGCTGCCACGCTGGCCGCCTCGATCGCCGGATTGCCGTAGTGGGTGAGCCCCTTGAAGATCGGGAAGTAGGTCAGCGCGGCGAGCAGGCAGCCGGCCAGCACCACCGGCTTACGGCCGATCTTGTCCGACAGCCAGCCGAAGAACACAAAGAACGGCGTGCCAATCAGCAGTGCCGCGGCGATCAGCAACTGGGTGGTGGTGGCGTCGATCTTCAGCGTGCTGCCGAGGAAGTACATCGCGTAGAACTGGCCGCAGTACCACACCACGGCCTGGCCGGCGGTGGCGCCGAGCAGGGCCAGGATCACCAGCTTGAGGTTGCCCCAGCGCGCGAACGACTCGGTCAGCGGCGCCTTCGAGGTCTTGCCCTCTTCCTTCATCTGCTCGAACACCGGCGACTCCGCCAGCTGCATGCGGATGTACACCGAGACCGCCAGCAGCAGCGAGGACAGCAGGAACGGGATGCGCCAGCCCCAGTCGTTGAACTTGTCGCCGAGCAGCCACTTGCAGCCCAGGATCACCAGCAGCGACAGGAACAGGCCGAAGGTGGCGGTGATCTGGATGAAGCTGGTGTACAGGCCGCGCTTGCCCGGCGGGGCATGCTCGGCCACGTAGGTGGCGGCACCGCCGTACTCGCCGCCCAGCGCCAGGCCCTGCAGCATGCGCAGCGCGATCAGGATCACCGGCGCCGCCACGCCGATCGAGCCGTAACTGGGCAGCAGGCCGACGAAGAAGGTGGACAGGCCCATGATCACAATGGTGATCAGGAAGGTGTACTTGCGCCCAACCAGGTCACCGACCCGGCCGAACACCAGCGCACCGAACGGACGCACCGCGAAGCCGGCGGCGAACGCGAGCAGGGCGAACACCAGCTGGCTCGCTTCATTCAACCCCGAGAAGAACTGGTGGCCGATGATCACGGCGAGCGAGCCGTACAGGTAGAAGTCGTACCACTCGAACACGGTGCCCAGGCTGGACGCCAGGATCACCCGCTTGTGGCTGACGTCGAGCTTGCCGCTGGCATTGCCGCCAATGGCGTCGATGGCTGTTGTGGCCATGGTGTTTCCCCTCCCGAGATAGTGAGATGCCTCTCCCAGGAAGCCTGGGGAGAAATGGGGAGATGCGATTCGTCCCTCCTACCGGACCGCACCCCGTCATGCTCCCGATGCGACGGGAGGTGATCAGCGGCGGCGTGCACGTGGCACGCCGCCGCGACTTTCAGAAGCGATAAAGCGCGTTGAGGCTGAACTGGTTGCCGGTGGTGGTCTTGCGATCCACGCCGTTGCTGGTGGAGTCGAGCTTGTTGTGCATCCATTCGGCGCTGAGGTCATACGACCCGGCGGTGTACTGCAGGCTCAGCGCCGCCTGCCGGTTGCGCAGCAAGCCGGTCGAGCCGTGGCCCATCCAGGCGATCACGTCCTTGGTGTCGGGTTTGTTGTAGGCGTAGAACGCGTACAGGCTCCAGTTCGGCGTGAAGCTGTAACCCGCCTGCACGAAGCCGCCGCGTTCGCTGATGTCGCCGAACTGCGACATCGCGCCGAAGATCTCGCCGAGGCCATTGCCGGCGTAGGCCAGCCCCTTGAATGTCCACGGGCCGGGCTTCCACTGGCCGCCGATCTCGTAGCCGACGCTCTTGACGTCGGACTTGATCGGCGTCGGCGCGGTGCCGCCCACGCCGCGCAGATCGACCTTGCTGTAGTGCGCGGCGAAGTATGCCAGCCAGGTCTTGTCCTGCACGTGCAAGCGTGCCTCCACCTGCGGGCGGAAACCAGCGCTGCCTGCGGTGAGGTAGTTGACGTTGTTGCCGGGTCCGTTCCAGGTGCCTTCGAACGCGCCCACATCCAGCCGCCACTGTGCGCCGGTGCTGCCGTGATTGAGGTCCTGCATCACCACCACGCCAGGGAAGCGCCAGCCGCCATAACCGGAGCCGAAGCCGAGCGGGAATGCGATGTGCGCCAGCGAGGTGGGCGAGCCGTCGACCGGGAACATCAGGTCCCACTGCTGGCCGATGCGCACCGTGGTGCCGGTCTCCGGGTTGGTCAGGTCCATGTAGGCCTGGCGCAGGCGCGGGTTCGGCTGCTGCTGGCTGTACGCGCCGGTGCCGTTGAAGCCGCCGAACAAGTCCATCTCGATGCGCCCGCCGCCGCTCCAGTTGCCGGCGAACTTGGCGCCCTTGAAGTCGAGCCAGAAGCGCGTGTTGCGCACGTCGACGCCGGACAGCGAGCCCTTCGAGCCGGGAATCGGGAACAGCGCGTTCTGGCCGTTGCCGTAGGTGAAGCTCCTGTTCTGGCTGAATGCGCTGGCGCTGACGAAGCCGTGCAGCGCCACCGACACGCCCGGCGCGCTGCTGAACACCGGTGTCGCCGGGGCCGCCGCCACGTTCTGCGCAGGCACCGTCTGCGACGCGGGCTGGGCGGGCGCAGCCTTCTGCGCCTGGATCATTGCCTTCAACTCGTTCAACTGCTGCTCGAGCTGCGCCACGCGCTGTTCGAGTTGCTGCTCGCGCGCGTTGTTCTGCGCGTGGCCGGCCAGCGGAAGCATCAGCGCGCAAGCCATGCTCAAGGCAAGCGCGGAATAACGATGGGTAGGTCGTTGGCTCATGCGTGCGTCTCCCCAGAGGTTCGATGGGATGGGCTGCTCGTCGGCAACTCCATCGGCTGTTTTTGAAGGCTTGTCGGAAGCGGGTTTCAGTGGAATCCGGACTGCGGGCGCTTTTGGCGTATCCCGAATCCTCCATCCCGAATCCCGGCACTTCGAGCATGGCCATGCTGCGGCGCGAGCGACTATTCGCCATTGGTCGAACTTCGACCAAAGTCGAGACGGCGGCGCGACGCCACCTCCACGGCGATCGGGCTACACTCGAAGCATGCACGCCGCCGGGCGCTTGCTTGCGTCTGCCGCGGTATCCCCGTTGCCATCTTCCATGCGAGCCAGCAGGAGCCCAGCCATGTCCAAGCTCTATCCGGTCAACCCGTCGTTTGCCGCCGCCGCGCGCCTGCGCCACGACGATTACGTGCGCCTGTACGCCGAGTCAGTCAGCGATCCGGAGGGCTTTTGGGGCCGCATCGGCCAGCGTCTGGACTGGATCAAGCCGCCGACGAAGATCAAGAACGTCTCATTCGACCCGAAGGACCTGCACATCCGCTGGTACGAGGACGGCGAGCTCAACGTGTCCGCCAACTGCCTCGACCGCCAGCTGGCCAAGCGCGGCGACAAGGTGGCGATCATCTTCGAGGGCGACGACCCGAACAATTCGCGCAAGATCACCTACCGCGAGCTGCACGCCGAGGTGTGCAAGTTCGCCAACACGCTGAAGCACCTGGGCGTGGTCAAGGGCGACCGCGTGGCGATCTACCTGCCGATGATCCCCGAGGCAGCGGTGGCGATGCTGGCCTGCGCCCGCCTGGGCGCGATCCACTCGGTGGTGTTCGGCGGCTTCTCGCCCGACTCGCTGGCCGGGCGCATCGTCGACTCGCAGGCCAAGGTGGTGATCACCGCCGACGAGGGTCTGCGCGCCGGCAAGCACATCCCGCTCAAGGTCAACGTGGACGCGGCGCTGGAGCGGCCCGGCACCCACAGCGTGGAGACCGTGATCGTGGTGCGCCACACCGGCGGTGCGGTCAACATGCAATCGCCGCGCGACCGCTACTGGCACACCCTGATGGAAGGCCAGTCGGTCGACTGCCCGCCGACCCCGGTCGAGGCCGAGCACCCACTGTTCGTGCTGTATACCTCCGGTTCCACCGGCAAGCCCAAGGGCGTGCAGCATTCGACCGGCGGCTACCTGGTGTTCATCAGCTACACCCACGAGCAGGTGTTCGACCTGCGTGAGGACGACATCTACTGGTGCACCGCCGACGTCGGCTGGGTCACCGGCCACAGCTACGTGGTGTATGGCCCGCTGTGCAACGGCGCCACCACGGTGATGTTCGAGGGCGTGCCGAACTACCCGGACCACAGCCGCTTCTGGCAGGTGATCGACAAGCACCAGGTCACCATCTTCTACACCGCCCCCACCGCGATCCGCGCGCTGATGCGCGAGGGAGAGGCACCGGTGAAGAAGTGCTCGCGCGCGTCGCTGCGCCTGCTCGGCTCGGTCGGCGAGCCGATCAACCCGGAAGCATGGGAGTGGTATTACCGCGTGGTGGGCGACGAACGCTGCCCGATCGTCGACACCTGGTGGCAGACCGAGACCGGCGGCATCATGATCTCGCCGCTGCCCGGCGCCATCGCCACCAAGCCCGGCTCGGCCACGCTGCCGTTCTTCGGCGTGAAGCCGGCGATCGTCGATGCCGAAGGCACCGTGCAGGAAGGCGTGGCCGAGGGCAACCTGCTGATCACCGACTCCTGGCCCGGCCAGGTGCGCACCATCTACGGCGACCACCAGCGCTTCATCGAGACCTACTTCAGTGCCTACCCCGGCAACTACTTCTCCGGCGACGGCGCACGCCGCGACGAGGACGGTTACTACTGGATCACCGGCCGCGTCGATGACGTGATCAACGTGTCCGGCCACCGCCTCGGCACCGCCGAGGTGGAAAGCGCGCTGGTGGCGCACCCGAAGGTGGCCGAGGCCGCGGTGGTCGGCTGCCCGCACGAGATCAAGGGCCAGGGCATCTATGCGTATGTCACCCTGGTCGCGGGCGAGACCGGCAGCGACGAGCTGCGCAAGGAACTGATCGCCTGGGTGCGCAAGGAGATCGGCCCTATCGCCACGCCGGACTACCTGCAGTGGGCGCCCGGCCTGCCGAAGACCCGCTCGGGCAAGATCATGCGCCGCATCCTGCGCAAGATCGGCGAGAATCTGCCCGACCAGCTCGGCGACATCACCACCTTGGCCGATCCTGGCGTAGTGAAGAACCTGGTGGACGAGCGGCTGATCAAATAAGCGACGGGATCCGGGAGACGGGATTCGGGATACGCAAAAGCCGCTCTTCCGAATCTCGAATCCCCAATCCCGGATCCCGGCCATGACCGACATCCTGATCGCCGACGACCATCCGCTGTTCCGCGACGCGCTGCAGCGCGCCGTGCTGACGGCGGTGCCGCAGGCGCGCGTGCACAACGCTGACAGCGTGCACGCGTTGCTCGGCCTGATCGAGCAGTTCCCCGACGCCGAACTGCTGCTGCTGGACCTGCACATGCCCGGCGCGCGCGGCTATTCGGCGCTGGCACACATCCGTGGCCAGTATCCCGGGCTGCCGACCATCGTGGTGTCCGGTCACGAGGAGGCACAGGTGGCGCGCCGCGCGCTGGCGCACGGCGCCTCGGCGTACATCCCCAAGTCCACCGCCGGTACCGACATCGTGGCGGCGATCCGCGCCGTGCTCGACGGCGATGTGTGGCTGCCACCGGCCCTGCTCGGCGGCCCCGGCGAACTGAGGCCCGACGAAGCCGCCGCCGCCGCGCAGGTCGCCGCGCTGACGCCGCAGCAGTTCCGCGTGATGACGATGATCGCCGAGGGCCTGCTGAACAAGCAGATCGCCTGGGAGCTGGGCGTCTCCGAGGCCACGGTGAAGGCACACATGACCGCGATCATGCGCAAGCTCGGGGTCAACAACCGCACCCAGGTCGCGCTGCTCGCCAGCCAGCTGGCGGTCGACCAGGAAGGCCTGCCGGCTATGCCGGACGACTCCGACTGATCCCATTCAGGCAGCCGGCCAACCCGGCGCATCCGCCGTCCGGTCACCGCCAGGCCACGTCCAACGCCATCCTGACGCGGTCTGGCCGCCGCTTCCGTCGTGCCGGCGAACCGCGCCCGCCTGCTTCGCGCAATCAGCCTTATATACGGCCATTTGATTTTCTTGCTTTCTTTTGTTGCGGCGCACTATAGTCGATCCTCCCCATACCGGGAGTAAAGAACATGGCTCAGCCGCACGCGCAGGGTTTGTACAACCCGTCCAACGAACACGACGCCTGCGGCATGGGTTTCGTCGCCCATATCAAGGGCCGGAAAAGCCATGACATCGTCCAGCAGGGCCTGCTGATCCTGCGCAACCTGGATCATCGCGGCGCGGTCGGTGCCGATCCGCTGATGGGCGACGGCGCCGGCATCCTGATCCAGATCCCCGACCAGCTCTACCGCGAGGACATGGCGCAGCAGGGCGTGCAGCTGCCGCCGCCGGGCGAGTACGGCGTGGGCATGATCTTCCTGCCCAAGGAGCATGCCTCGCGGCTGGCCTGCGAACAGGAGCTGGAGCGCAAGGTGCTGGCCGAGGGCCAGGTGGTGCTGGGCTGGCGCGACGTGCGCGTCGATGCCGACATGCCGATGTCGCCGGCGGTCAAGGCCACCGAACCGGTGGTGCGGCAGATCTTCATCGGGCGCGGGCCGGACGTGATGGTGCCCGACACGCTGGAGCGCAAGCTGTACGTCATCCGCAAGACCTCCAGCCACGCGATCCGCGCGCTGGGCCTGAAGCACGGCAAGGAGTACTTCGTCCCCTCGATGTCCAGCCGCACGGTGGTCTACAAGGGCCTGCTGCTGGCCGGCCAGGTCGGCCGGTACTATCTCGACCTGGCCGACCCGCGCACCGTGTCGGCGCTGGCGCTGGTGCACCAGCGCTTCTCCACCAACACCTTCCCGGCCTGGGAGCTGGCCCACCCGTACCGCATGATCGCGCACAACGGCGAGATCAACACGGTCAAGGGCAACGTCAACTGGATCAACGCGCGCACCGGCGCGATCTCCTCGCCGGTGCTCGGCGACGACTTGGCCAAACTGTGGCCGCTGATCTATCCCGGCCAGTCCGACACCGCCTCGTTCGACAACTGCCTCGAGCTGCTGACCATGGCGGGCTACCCGCTGTCGCACGCGATGATGATGATGATTCCCGAGGCGTGGGAACGTCACACGCTGATGGACGACAACCGCCGCGCGTTCTACGAGTACCACGCCGCGATGATGGAGCCGTGGGACGGCCCCGCCGCGATCGCCTTCACCGACGGCCGCCAGGTCGGCGCCACGCTCGACCGCAACGGCCTGCGCCCGGCGCGCTACCTGATCACCGACGACGACCTGGTGATCCTGGCCTCCGAGGCCGGCGTGCTGCCGATCGCCGAATCGCGCATCGTGAAGAAGTGGCGGCTGCAGCCGGGCCGGATGCTGCTGATCGACATGGAGGCGGGCCGCATCATCGACGACAAGGAACTGAAGGACCAGCTGGCCAACGCCCGGCCGTACAAGCAGTGGATCGAACACATCCGGATCAAGCTGGACGCGTTGCCGGAACCGCGTGCCGAGTCGCACGTCGTCGACAGCCTGCTCGACCGCCAGCAGGCCTTCGGTTACACCCAGGAAGACCTGAAGTTCCAGCTGCTGCCGATGGCGCAGGCCGGCGAGGAAGCGATCGGCGCGATGGGCAACGATTCGCCGCTGGCCGTGCTGTCGGAACGCAGCAAGTCGCTGTACCAGTATTTTCGCCAGCTGTTCGCGCAGGTCACCAACCCGTCGATCGATCCGATCCGCGAACAGCTGGTGATGTCGCTGGTGTCCTTCATCGGGCCCAAGCCCAACCTGCTGGACATCAACAACATCAACCCGCCGCTGCGGCTGGAGGTGGCCCAGCCGGTGCTGGACTTCGCCGAGATGGCCAAGATCCGCAGGATCGGGCGCTACTCCAAGGGCAAGTTCCGCAGCTTCGAGCTGGACATCACCTATCCGGCGAGCTGGGGCAAGGCCGGCATCGAGGCGCGCCTCGCCTCGCTGTGCGCGCAGGCCACCGACGCGATCCGCCAGGGCCACAACATCCTGATCGTGTCCGACCGGCGCAGCGACCGCGAGCACGTGGCGATCCCGGCCCTGCTGGCCACCTCGGCCATCCACCAGCACCTGGTCACCCAGGGCCTGCGCACCAGCACCGGCCTGGTGGTGGAGACCGGCTCGGCGCGCGAGGTGCACCACTTCGCCCTGCTCGCCGGCTACGGCGCCGAGGCGATCCACCCCTACCTGGCGATGGAAGTGCTGGCACAGCACTTCGCCGCGGGCAGCGGCGGGATCAGCGTGGACAAGGCGCTGCACAACTACGTCAAGGCGATCGACAAAGGTTTGCAGAAGGTGATGTCCAAGATGGGCATCTCCACCTACATGTCCTACACCGGCGCGCAGATCTTCGAGGCGGTGGGCCTGAACCGCGACCTGGTCGACAAGTACTTCACCGGCACCACTTCCAACATCGAGGGTATCGGCCTGTTCGAGGTGGCCGAGGAAGCGCTGCGCCTGCACGCCGCCGCCTACGGCGACGACCCGGTGCTGGCCGACGCGCTGGACGCGGGCGGCGAGTATGCCTGGCGCGTGCGCGGCGAGGAGCACATGTGGACGCCGGATATGGTGGCCAAGCTGCAGCACGCCACCCGCGCCAACAACGCGCAGACCTACCAGGAGTATTCGCAGCTGGTCAACGACCAGACCCGGCGCCTGATGACGCTGCGCGGGTTGTTCGAGTTCCGCGCCGATCCGGCCGCCGCGATCGCGCTGGACGAGGTGGAACCGGCCGGCGAGATCGTCAAGCGCTTCGTCACCGGCGCGATGTCGCTGGGCTCGATCTCGACCGAGGCGCACACCACCCTCGCCATCGCGATGAACCGCATCGGCGGCAAGTCCAACACCGGCGAGGGCGGCGAGGACGAGGCGCGCTACCAGGGCGAGTTGCGCGGCGTGGCGATCAAGCAGGGCGACACCGTCGCCGGCATCCTCGGCAAGGCGCACATCGAGCGCGACCTCGAGCTGCAGGCTGGCGACTCGCTGCGTTCGCGCATCAAGCAGGTGGCCTCCGGCCGCTTCGGCGTCACCGCGGCCTACCTGGTCTCGGCCGACCAGATCCAGATCAAGATCTCGCAGGGCGCCAAGCCCGGCGAGGGCGGCCAGCTGCCCGGCCACAAGGTCTCCGAGTACATCGCGCAGCTGCGTTTCTCGGTGCCCGGGGTAGGCCTGATCTCGCCGCCGCCACACCACGACATCTACTCGATCGAGGACCTGGCCCAGCTCATCCACGACCTGAAGAACTGCAACCCGCAGGCGTCGATCTCGGTGAAGCTGGTGTCCGAAGTGGGCGTAGGCACGGTAGCGGCCGGCGTGGCCAAGGCCAAGGCCGACCACGTGGTGATCGCCGGCCATGACGGCGGCACCGGCGCCTCGTCCTGGTCGTCGATCAAGCACGCCGGCACGCCGTGGGAACTGGGCCTGGCCGAAACCCAGCAGACGCTGGTGCTGAACCAGTTGCGCGGACGCATCCGGGTGCAGGCGGACGGCCAGATGAAGACCGGCCGCGACGTGGTGATCGGCGCCCTGCTCGGTGCTGACGAGTTCGGCTTCGCCACCGCGCCGCTGGTGGTGGAAGGCTGCATCATGATGCGCAAGTGCCATCTCAACACCTGCCCCACCGGCGTGGCCACGCAGGATCCGGTGCTGCGCCGGAAGTTCAGCGGCAAGCCCGAACACGTGGTGAACTACTTCTTCTTCGTGGCCGAGGAAGCGCGCCGGATCATGGCGCAGCTGGGCATCCGCCGCTTCGACGAGCTGGTCGGCCGCGCCGACCTGCTCGACATCCGCCAGGGCATCGCGCACTGGAAGGCGCGCGGGCTGGACTTCAGCCGCGTGTTCCACCGCCCCGAGGTACCGGCCGGGGTGGCGCAACGGCACGTGACCGAACAGGACCACGGCCTCGCCAAGACCGGCAAGGCGCTCGACCACAGCCTGATCGAGAAGGCCCGGCCCGCGCTGGAGCAGCGCGAACGGACCAGCTTCATCGTCGGCGTGCGCAACGTCAACCGCACCGTGGGCACCATGCTGTCCGGCGAGGTGGCGCGTCGCTACGGCCATGCCGGCCTGCCCGACGACACCATCCACATCCAGATGGACGGCACCGCCGGACAGAGCTTCGGCGCGTTCCTGGCCCGCGGCATCACCCTCGACCTGGTCGGCGAGGCGAACGACTACGTGGGCAAGGGCCTGTCCGGCGGGCGCATCATCGTGCGCTCGCCGAACGACTTCCACGGCTTCGGCCCGGAGCACATCATCGTCGGCAACACGGTGCTGTACGGCGCCACCGAAGGCGAGGCCTACTTCAACGGCGTCGCCGGCGAGCGCTTCGCCGTGCGCAACTCCGGCGCCACCACCGTGGTGGAGGGTGTCGGCGACCACGGCTGCGAATACATGACCGGCGGCACCGTGGTCCTGCTCGGCGAAACCGGCCGCAATTTCGCCGCCGGCATGTCCGGCGGGGTGGCCTACGTCTACGATCCCGAGTTGCGCTTCCAGTCACGCTGCAACCTCGCCATGGTCGGCCTGGAACCGCTGCTCTCCGGCGTCGAGCAGGAACTGCGGGTGCCGCGGGCGCTGTGGCATCCCGTCACCCGCGGCGCACCCGGCGAAACCGACGAGGCGATCCTGCGCCGGCTGGTCGAATCGCACTTCCGCTATACCGGCAGTTTCCGCGCCAAGGCGATCCTGCATGACTGGGGCAATGCGCGCACGCATTTCGTCAAGGTGATGCCGCACGAGTACAAGCGCGCACTGGCCGAACCGCCGGCGGCGAGCACCGCCGCATCCACCGAGAAGGCCACGGCCTGAGTCCACGAGGAACCGCACAGATGGGCAAGATCACCGGCTTTCTCGAATACCCGCGCCTGCAGGAAACCAGCGAGGCGCCTGCGCAGCGCAAGAAGCACTGGCGCGAATTCACCGCACACCTGTCCGACGACCAGGCCGCGCAGCAGGCCGCGCGCTGCATGGATTGCGGCATTCCGTTCTGTCACCAGGGCTGTCCGGTCAACAACATCATCCCGGACTTCAACGACCTGGTGTACCGGCAGGACTGGAAGCGCGCGATCGATGTGCTGCACTCGACCAACAACTTCCCCGAGTTCACCGGCCGCATCTGCCCCGCCCCGTGCGAGGCCGCGTGCACGCTGAACATCAACGACGATGCGGTGGGCATCAAGTCGATCGAGCACAAGATCATCGACAAGGCGTGGGAGGAAGGCTGGGTGGTGCCACAGCCCGCCGCGCACCAGACCGGCTGGAAGGTGGCCGTGGTCGGCTCCGGCCCGGCTGGGCTGGCCGCCGCGCAGCAGCTGGCCCGGGCCGGCCACGCGGTGACCGTGTTCGAGAAGAACGACCGCCTCGGCGGCCTGCTGCGCTACGGCATCCCCGACTTCAAGCTGGACAAGGGCCACATCGACCGCCGCCTGCAGCAGATGCGCGGCGAAGGCGTGCAGTTCCGCACCGGCGTGTTCGTCGGCGCCGCGGCGGACGCCGGGCAGCACGGCAACCCCCGCGTGATCGCGCCCGAACAGCTGCGGCAGGAATACGACGCGGTGGTGCTCACCGGCGGCGCGGAAACCCCGCGCGACCTGCCGGTGCCCGGCCGCGAGTTGCGGGGCGTGCATTTCGCGATGGAGTTCCTGCCGCAACAGAACCGCGTCGTGGCCGGCGACAAGCTGAAAAACCAGCTCGTTGCCACCGGCAGGCAGGTCGTCGTGATCGGTGGCGGCGACACCGGCTCCGACTGCGTGGGCACCTCGAACCGCCACGGCGCCGTGGCGATCACCCAGTTCGAGCTGCTGCCGCAGCCACCGCTGCAGGAAAACAAGCCGCTGGTGTGGCCGTACTGGCCGCTCCGCCTGCGCACCTCCAGCTCGCACGAGGAAGGCTGCCGGCGCGACTGGTCGGTCGCCACCAAGTGCTTCAACGACGACGGCAAGGGCCAGGTGAAAAGCCTCACCGGCGTGCGGCTGGCGTGGAAGGACGGCAAGATGAGCGAGGTCCCGGGCAGCGAGTTCGAGATCCAGGCGGACCTGGTGCTGCTGGCGATGGGCTTCGTCTCGCCGGTACAAGGCGTGCTGGACGCGTTCGGCGTGGACAAGGATGCCCGCGGCAACGCCCGCGCCACTGCCGACGCCGACGGCGGCTACCGCACCAGCGTGGACAAGGTGTTCGCCGCCGGCGACATGCGCCGCGGCCAGTCGCTGGTGGTGTGGGCGATCCGCGAAGGACGCCAGTGCGCGCACGCGGTGGACGAGTTCCTGATGGGCCATTCCAGCCTGCCGCGCTGATCGCGGCTCAGGCTGACCGGTCCTCGCCCTGCCGGCGCACCAGCGCGGTCAGCAGGGCGCGCAAGGCAGCCGGGCGTACCGGCTTGTGCAGCACCGGATAACCGCGCGCCCGCGCACGCTGTTTCAGTTCGCTGCTGCCGTCGGCGGTGATCATCGCCACCGGCGGCAGCTCGCCCAGCGCATCGCGCAGCTGCTGCAGCGCCTGCAGGCCATCGACGCCATCGGCCAGGTGATAGTCGGCCAGCACCAGGTCGATCGGCCCGCGCCTCAGTTCGACGCGGGCCTGCGCCACGTCCAGCGCGGTGCGGCAGTCGACGCCCCAGCGGCTGAGCAGGGCGCGCATGCCATCGAGGATACTGGCGTCGTTGTCCAGGCATAGCACGGTCAACGGCAGCTGCTTGTCGGTGCCGCCGCGCTGCACGCGCTGGCGACGCACCGACACCGCCTCGTTGCGCGGCACCGTCACCGCAAAACAGCTGCCATGCTCGACCCGCGAATGCAGGTCGAGCTGATGACCGAGGATGCAGGACAGGCGATCGCAGATCGAAAGCCCCAGGCCCAGCCCCTTCTCGCCCCACGGCGAGGGCTGCTCCAGCCGCTGGAATTCGTCGAAGATGCGCGCGCGCTGTTCCGGCGCGATGCCCGGGCCGGAGTCCCACACCTCGATGCGCACCTTGTCCGCACCCACTCGCCGCGCGCCCAGCAGCACGCCGCCCTTGCTGGTGTAGCGCAGCGCGTTGGAGAGGAAGTTCTGCAGGATCCGGCGCAGCAGCTGCGGGTCGCTGCGCACCGCCAGGCCGGTGGGCACCATGCGCAGGCGCAGCCCGCGACGTTCGGCGATCACCGCAAACTGTGCTTTCAGCGAATCGAACAGCTCGGCCAGTGCGAACGCGCCGACTTCGGGATGGTAGCTGCCGGCGTCCAGCCGCGAGACGTCCAGCAGCGCGTCGAGCAGATCCTCGGCGGCGCTGAACGAGGCGTCGATGCGCTCGGCCAGCCCGCTGGCCTCGACGTCCAGTCCGGGATGCTGGCGCAGCGCCGAGGTGAACAAGCGCGCTGCGTTCAGCGGCTGCAGCAGGTCGTGGCTGGCGGCGGCGAGGAAGCGCGTCTTGGAGATGTTCGCCGTTTCCGCCGCGCGGCGCGCCTGCGCGGTGGCAACTAGCGCCTCGGACAGTTCGGCGGTGCGCTGCTCCACGCGCTGCTCCAGCGTCTCGTTCACCTCGATCAGCGCCTGCTCGGCGTGCTTGTACGCGGTGACGTCGGTGTAGGTGGTGACGTAGCCGCCACCCGGCAGCGCGCGGCCGCGCAGCTCGATCACCGTGCCATCCGGGCGCACGCGCTGGAACAGATGGGTCGAGCCGGCCTGCATGTACTGGATGCGCTTGGCCACGTGCGCTTCGACCTCGCCCGGGCCGCACTCGCCACGCTCGGCGTTCCAGCGGATCAGCTCGGCCACCGGCACGCCCACGTGCACCATGCCGTCGGGGTAATCGAACAGCTCCAGGTAGCGCCGATTCCACGCCACCAGGTGCATGCGCGCGTCGACCACGCTGATCCCCTGCGAGACGTTTTCCAGCGTGGTGGACAGCAGCTCGCGATTGAAGCGCAGTTCCTGCGACGCCTCGTCCAGCAGCGCCATCGACTCGGCCAGGTCCAGGCCGCTGCCGGACAGGGCGCTGATCAGGATGCGCCGCGCATTGGCCGCGCCCACCGCCGAGGCGAGCAGGCGCTCGGTGTACTGGATCAGCGCGCGGTCGGCCGCCTCGCCGGCCAGCAGCGGCTTGCTGCGCCGCTGGGCGTACTCGTCGAAGGCGCGCGCACTGCTGCGCTCGCCCACGATGCGCTCGGCGATGGTGCGCAGGTCGGCCACCGCCACGCGACCGCGCCAGTCGCCGCTACCGCCACGGCTGGCCGGGTCGGCATCCATGAACACCGCCGCGTGCAGGCGCTCTTCCAGGCTCGGCCGCAGCCGCAGCGACACGAACACCAGGCAGCCCACGTTCACCAGCAGCGACCAGAACGTGCCGTGCATCACCGGGTCCCAGCCGCTCAGGTGGAACAGTGCCTGCGGGCGCAGCCAATCCCAACCGAACGGGCCTTGCCGCAGCCAGTCGTCCGAGCGGATCAGCGCCGGCAGCAGCAGGGTATACAGCCACACCGCGAAGCCGCCGGCCAGGCCGACGATCACGCCGCGACGACTGGCCCCGCGCCAGTACAGCGCGGCGATCAGCGCCGGCGCGAACTGCGCCACCGCGGCGAACGCCAGCAGGCCGGTCGCTGCCAGGTTCTCGGCGTTGGCGGCGACGCGGTAGTAAACGTAGGCCATCGCTGCCAGCAGCACGATCGCCACCCGGCGCACGCCCAGCACCAGTTGTGACAGGTCGCTGCGCTGTTCCAGCCGCAGCGCGTGGATGCGCAGCAGCGCCGGCATCACCAGGTCGTTGCTGATCATCGTGGACAGCGCCACCGAGGCCACGATCACCATGCCGGTGGCCGCCGAGAAACCGCCGATGAAAGCCAGCAGCGCCATGCCGCGGTCGCCGTGGGCCATCGGCAGGGTCAGCACCCAGGCGTCGGCGGTGCCGTCGCGCAGTAGCGGCATGTGCGCGCCGGCCGCCACGATCGGCAACACCGCCACGCTGACGATGACCAGGTACAGCGGCACCATCCAGCGCGCACGGGTGAGGTCGCCGGTATCCTCGCACTCGACCATGCCGATCTGGAATTGCCGCGGCAGGCAGAACATGGCGCTGAACGCCAGCATGGTCTGTGCGAGGAAGCCTGGCGACAGACCGTGGCTGAGCTGGGCCACCGGCCGCTGCACCGTCTCGGCCAGCCCCGGCCCCTGCCACAGCGCGTAACCGGCCAGCGCCATGAAGGCGAGCAGCTTGATCAACGACTCCAGCGCGATCGCCAGCATCATGCCGTGATGGTGTTCGGTCGCGTCGATGCTGCGCGTGCCGAACAGGATCGCGAACACCGCCAGCAGCACCGCGCACCACAGCGCGCTGTCGACGCCGCCCGCCGTGACCATGCCGTACCTGACTCCGCCGAGCACGCCGTACGACATCGCCACCGCCTTGAACTGCAGCGCGATGTAAGGGACCACCGCGACCACCGCGATCACCGCCACCAGCGCGGCCAGCCCGTGCGACTTGCCGAAGCGCGCGCCGATGAAGTCGGCGATCGAGGTGATGTTGCGTTGCCTCACCGTCTGCACCAGCCGGCGCAGCAGGCCGTAGCCGAACACAAACAGCAGGATCGGGCCGAGGTAGATCGGCAGGTAGGCCAGGCCGTCGCGCGCGGCGGTGCCGACCGCGCCGTAGAACGTCCATGACGAGCAGTACACCGCCAGCGCCAGGCTGTAGACGATCGGCCGCAGCCGTGGCTGACGCGGGTACAGCGGCCGGCGGTCGCCGGTGTAGGCCACCACGAACAGCAGCCCGACATACAGCAGCGACACCAGCAGCAGCAGCCACCCTTGAATCAAGTCACCTTCTCCCGGCCGGACCATCGACGGGCGCGCCCGCGCTTGTGCCATGGCAGCACCAGCGGCACCATGCGCGGATGATCACCGCGCCCGTATCGACACTCGCCAACGTAGCAGAGCGCCTGCGCGATGACGAGATTCACGTGTGGCGGCTGGACTACCGGCGCTCGGGCGGGCGCGCCCCGCTGTGCACGCTGCTGGCCGCCTATCTTGGCACCACGGCGGAGCGGGTGCTGCTGCGCGAAGGCGAACATGGCCGCCCCGCGCTCGCCGCCGGGCTGGATTCCTCGCTCGACTTCAACTGGTCGCACAGTGGCGACCATGCCCTGGTCGCGGTGGCCCGGCACGTCGCACCGGGGATCGACCTCGAATGCCTGCGCCCGCGCCAGCACGCCGTGGAGCTCGCCCGGCGCTTCTTCAGCGCCGAGGAGGCGGCAGTACTGGCGGCGCTGCCGCAGGCCGAGCGCAGCGTCGCCTTCCTCGAACTGTGGACCGCCAAGGAAGCGGTGCTGAAGGCGCTGGGCCGCGGCCTCGCGTACGGCCTGCATCGGCTCAGCATCACCAGTGTGGGGGGGCAGCTGCAACTGCGGCGGCTGCAGGGCGACGACGCCGACGCCTGGCAACTGCAGCGGCTGGCGCTCGACCATGGCCTGGTCGGCGCGCTGGCCTGGCGCGGCGGCGAGCGGCGGATCCGCCTCGGCACGCTTGCCAGCGGCGACTGATCGGCGCACTGTTTCCGGCTCATCGACCGGCCCGTGCGCCCCCATTGATCGCCACCGCCGAGGATCGTCCTTCCGCCATGACCCTGCTCAGCGTCAACCTCAACAAGATCGCCGTGCTGCGCAATTCGCGCGGCGGCCGCGAACCGGACATCTGCCGGGCTGCGCAGACCTGCATCGAGAGCGGCTGCGGCGGCATCACCGTGCATCCGCGGCCGGACCTGCGCCACGTGCGCCCCGACGACGTACGCGCGCTGGCCGCGATGCTGCGCGGACGAGTGGAATACAACATCGAGGGCAATCCGTTCGCCGCCGCCCGCGGCGCCTATCCGGGGCTGGTCGCGCTGGCCCGCGAGGTGCGCCCCACCCAGGTCACTCTGGTACCCGACGGCGACGGCCAGATCACCTCCGACCACGGCTTCGACCTGCGCCGCGACCTCGCGCAGCTGCGTCCGCTGGTTGGCGAGCTGCGCGAGCTGGGTTGTCGGGTCAGCCTGTTCGTCGACGCCGGCAGCCAGGATTTCGAGCTCGCCGCGGCGATCGGCGCACAGCGCATCGAGATCTACACCGGCCCCTATGCCGAGGCGTTTACCGAAGGGCAGCCCGCGGCGGCTCTGGCCGTGTGCGCCGAAACCGCGCGCCGCGCCCAGCAGGCCGGGCTGGCGGTGAACGCCGGGCACGACCTCAGCCAAGCCAATCTGGGCACGTTCAAGGCGGCGATCCCCGGCCTGGCCGAAGTTTCCATCGGCCATGCGCTGATCGGTGAGGCGCTGTACGAGGGGCTGGCCACCACCGTGCGCAACTACCTGCAAATCCTGCGCTGAGGGGTTGTGATTTTTTCAACCTCTCAGGCCGGCCACGGCGAGGGCAGGGATGCCCGAGTTGAGGCAACGCAGGAGCGGTTGCCCGAGGGCCAGGCATGAAACAGTCACTGGCGTGACTGTTTCATGTGAGCGAGTCCGGGCGTGTACCGGACTCGCGACTGAAGAAAACCACAGGATGTGGTTTTCTTCACAAGCGTTGAGCCGGCACGGCGACGCCCTGCCCCCAAAAGAAAACCCCCGCGCAAGGCGGGGGTTTTCGTTGGTACGTTGCCGTGGCGACGACCGATCAGAAGTTCTCGGTGAAACCGATCTTGACCAGCTTGTAACTCTTCGCCGCCGCCAACACCCGCGCCACGTGCTCGTAGGCCACCGCGTCGGCCGCAGCGATCTGGATCTCCGGCTGGTTGTTCAACGACTGCTGGCTGATCACCGCGAGCTGCGCCTTCAAGCCCAGCTCGTCCACCGGAATATCGTTCCAGTACAGCGCACCGGCCTGGTCGATCTTCAGGTGGACCGGTTCCGCCGGATTGGTCGGCGGCGGCTGATTCGGATTCGGCTGCGGCAGATCGACCTGGATCCGATGCGCCAGCACCGGTGCCGTGATCATGAAGATGATCAGCAGCACCAGCATCACGTCGACCAGCGGCGTGACGTTGATCTCCGACATCGGTCCACTGGTGTTGGTAGAGAAGGACATCTGGTTACTCCTTCGGCGCGTCGGTAGTCATGAAAGCAACATGCACCATGCCCGAATCCTTGGCGTCGCCGATGACCTTCTTCACGATCTTGAACTCGGTGTTCTTGTCCGCGCGGATTTGCAGCTCCGGCTGCGGCGACCTTTGCGCGCTCACCGCAAACTGTGCCCGCAGCTCGGCTTCGGTGACCAGGTGGTCATTGAAGTACGTGCTGCCATCCTGCTTGACCGCCAGATCCAGTGGCGGCACCGACATTTCCGAATCCGGTGTCTTCGGGTTGGCCGTAGGCAGATCGATCGTGATGGAGTGCGACATCAGCGGAGCCGTGATCATGAAGATGATCAGCAGAACCAGCATCACGTCGACCAGCGGCGTGACGTTGATTTCCGACATCGGACCGCCGGAATTGCCACCTAGGCTGACAGCCATGGGTCAATCCCTCACTTCTGGCTTTCGACGCGCGAACCGGTGGCGAAGAAGTCGTGCAGATCGTGCGCGAATTCGTCGAAGCGGGCGTAGACCACGCGGTTCGAACGGCTGAAGAAGTTGTACGCGAACAGCGCCGGGATCGCGGCGAACAGACCGAAGGCGGTCATGATCAGCGCCTCGCCGACCGGGCCAGCCACCGCGTTCATCGAGGCGTTGCCGGAAGCGGCGATGCGGATCAGCGCGTGGTAAATGCCCCACACAGTACCGAGCAGACCGACGAACGGCGCGGCAGAACCGACCGTGGCGAGCAGGGTCATGCCGCCTTCCAGACGCATGCTCTCGCGGGCCACCGCCTGGCGCAGGGCACGGTCGATGAACTCCGAACGGCTCAGCGACTCGGCCAGACGACCGGTGGTGCCGGCAGCCGCCGTGGCCTGCTGGTGGTGGGCGACCGCCGAAGCGGCGTCGAGCGCGATCTTGGAGAACGGCTCGGTGCGCGGCTGCGCTTCGAGTTCACGGATCGCGTCCTGGGTGGAGCCGTTGCCCCAGAACCCGTTGATGACCTTTTCGGCGCGGGCCTTCACCGTGGCGTTGCGGATGCCGTTGGCGATGATGAAGTACCACGACAGGAACGACATCGCGACCAGGGTCACGAAGACGACCCAGCCGAGCCAGTCGAAGTTCTGGATCAGGTTGTCGAAGCCCATCTGTTTCATGGCTTCGGCGTTGGTATTGCCACCCATGGCCTGTGCGGCACCGGTCGTATCAGGAGTCTGTAGGAACATAACGCTACCCTAGGGAAGTCAAGCGTGAACTGTAACCGTAAACCGGGCGAACCCGGTTACAGCTGGTTGAGATTGAAGTTGACCGGAACGCGTGCGTACCCTTCAACTTTTTGTCCATTTCGAATCGTTGGATTGAAGCGCCAACGACGTGCGGCATCCATGGCAGCACGATCGAGTTCGTGATAACCGCTGGAGCGGTCGATCTTTATGTCCTTCGGCGAGCCATCCACGCCCACCAGGATCATCAGCACCACCGTACCCTCATGCCGCTGACGGATGGCCTGCGGCGGATACTTCGGCTGGAGCCGGCTGTTGTAGCTGAGATCCGAGCTGGCCGTGATATCCGTTGGCGGTGCCGGCGGCGCTGGCGGCGCTGGCGGCGCTGCCTGGGTCGCATTCGCCGAAACCTCTTCCACCGCTGGCGGTGGTGTCGGCGGCGGCGGTGTCGGTGGCACCTTGACCTGCTGGATGATCTTCGGCGGCGGCTGCTTCGGCGGTTCCGGCGGCGGCGGCGGCGGCGGTGGTGGCGGCGGCGGCGGCTCGATGAAGTTCACCTGGACGATGCGTTCCTTTTCCTTGTGGTTCTGATTCGGCGGCGCCATCGGCGCCACGATCAACAGGAAGGCAAACGCATGCAGCCCGATGGCAACTGCCAGTGCCCAGGTGCGTTTCCAACTAAACGGCTCGCGCCCGATTTCTTCGTTACTTGAGGCCATCTGTCACTAGTCTGGAGCTGATCGATCAGAAGAGAACGTTGCCGCAGGGCTTGACTCCGAAATCGTCAGATGCGTTGACGAATCCGGAAGGAACTTGCCACTGGGGAGACGCGGGGGAAAGGTTGAAACGGTACAACAGCACATGGCATTTGTATAGCGCCGCGGGGATGAAGCATATGGACGTCCATTCCATCCCGTGGCCTGCCACGTGCTTCAACCGGTCATTCGGCGCCGGTCTTTTTCAGCCAGTCCCTTGCCTTCGCCGCCGTCTCCGGATCCTTGGCAGCGTTTTTCATCGCGGCGATCGCCGCCGGCTTGTTCTTCAAGCCGCGTTCGGACTCGGCCAGCAGCATGTACGCCGTGCCCTTGTGCTTCACGCCCTTGTCGATGGCCTGCTGGACCAGGCCCTTGGCCTGGCTGTACTTGTTCTCGCTCAGCAGCAGGCGTCCGGCGGCCAATGCGGCCTCGCCATCGCTGGCCAGCGGAATGGCCTTGTTGTAGTAGCTGATCGCCTTGTCGGCGTTGTTGCCGATCTCGGCGGCTTGGCCGAGCAACACGTAGGTTCCCGCGTCGGGCTTGACGATGCCCTTGCCGATACCGTCCTCAAGCACCTGCTGGGCCTTGAGCGCGTTCGGCGTCGGATCCGAGCTTTCCTGGCCAGCGATCAGGTACAGCTTGGCCAGGTTCACGTACTGGGTGTCCTTGGTGAGCGTGCCGGCGGCGCGGGCCTTCTCCAGCATCTGGATCGCCTCGGGATACTTGTGCGCCTGCATCAGTACGGCGACCGCGTTGTTGAGCGCGTTCGGATCGCTCGGATTCGAATTGAGCTGGCTGGTGGCCAGCTGCGCTGCCTTGTCGTCCTGGCCGGATTCGGAGTAGCTGGCCATCAGGATCTGGTCCCAGGTCGGCTGCGGCTTGTCGGTCAGCGACTTGGCCTTGGTGATCGCGGCGATCGCCTCGGGATATTTGTTGAGTCGGTAGTAGGCGTTGCCTTCGAGCGCGTACGAATCGGCGGTTTCCTTCTTGCCTTCGGCGCGCCACTTGGCGACCGTGTCCAGCGCGGGCTGGTACTGCTCGTCGGCCAACTGGAACTGCGCCAGCATGTACATCAGCTGGAAGTAGGTATCGTTCGGCATCACGCCGAGCGCCAGCGAGCGCTGCAGCGTGCTGATGGCGCCCTTGATGTCGCCGTCGTTGTAGTGGAGGCTGGCCATGCCCTGCAGGGCGAGCGCCTGGGCATACTTGCTCTTGCTGCCGTCGATGATCGGCTGCAGCAGCTGCTCAGCCTTGGCCTTGTCGCCTTCGTTGACGGCGTCCAGGCCGTCGTTGAGGCTCTTCTGGTCCTTCGCGCTGCTCAGGTCGAGCTTCGGCTCGGTGCGCGTCGCATTCGGATACAGCGCTTCCTTCTTGGGTGTGGCGTCGTCGCTCTTGCGCGCCAGGGCCGGGCTGCTGGCCACGCCCAGCAGCAGCGCAACGCCGGCCAGCATGGTTAACCCTCGGGCATGCTTCATGGTGATCCTCGTGATGTCTGGGCGCGTCGTAATGACGCGGGGGATTGCGAAGCCTAACTCGACCCGGCACGCGATAACAAGTTGCAGTGCCGCATCAAAGATCGTTAAAAATCAATTAGTTGGCTTGTTCCGTCCGATGGGATGCCAAATTTGCACGGCGCCGCGAGCACTCGGCACCGGCTGCCGCGGCGCCCACCGGCCCCGGGCGGCGGGCGCGGCGGGAAGCTTCGCGTCGGCGGGGAGGCCGTCAAATGTCCAGGTTGGCGACCTTCAGCGCGTTCGCCTCGATGAAATCGCGACGCGGTTCGACCGCCTCGCCCATCAGCATCGAGAACATCTGGTCGGCGGCGATGGCATCCTCGATGCCGACCTGCAGCATGCGCCGGGTGTCCGGATTCACCGTGGTATCCCACAGCTGCTCCGGGTTCATTTCGCCCAGGCCCTTGAAGCGCTGGATGCTGCGACCCTTCTTCGCCTCGTCCAGCAGCCAGTTGCGCGCATCGAGGAAGCTGAGCACGCCGCGCGAGGCATTGCCGCGACGCACGACAGCGTCGGGCTGGATCATGCCGGCGATCTGCTGACTGATCGCCAGGATCGGGCGAAGCTCGGCACTGGCGAAGAACGGCTGCGGCAGCAACCAGGTATGGCTGAGTCCGTGCTGCTCCTTCACCACCTCGATCGCGGCCGGCTGCCCGCCAGCGGCCGGGCGCAGCGTGAGGCGGTAGTGCGGCTTGCCCAGGCCGCTGGCCGCCAGCCGCTGCGCGGCGCCATCCAGCCAGGCTTGCATGGCCACCGGATCGGACCACAGCGCGGGTGTGATCGGCTGGTGCTCGAGCAACACGTTCAGCACGGCGGCATCGAAACGATGCGCCAGCCGGGCAATCTGGTCCAGCGCGAGCTGGTAGCCGCGCAGCAGCTTCTCCAGCGCCTCGCCGGTGATCGGCGGCGCATCCGGGGCGTAGGTCAGCGCAGCGTTGTCCACCGCGCTGGAGATCAGGAAGTCGTTCAGCGCGGCATCGTCCTTGATGTACAACTCCTGCTTGCCCTGCTTCACCTTGTACAGCGGCGGCAGGCCGATGTAGATGTGGCCGCGCTCGATCAGCTCGGGCATCTGGCGGTAGAAGAAGGTCAGCAGCAGGGTGCGGATGTGCGAGCCGTCGACGTCCGCGTCGGTCATCAGGATGATGCGGTGGTAGCGCAGCTTGTCGGGGTTGTACTCGTCCTTGCCAATGCCGGTGCCCAGCGCGGTGATCAGCGTGCCGACCTCGGCCGAGGCCAGCATGCGGTCGAAGCGCGCCTTCTCCACGTTCAGGATCTTGCCTTTCAGCGGCAGCACGGCCTGGGTCCTGCGGTTGCGGCCCTGCTTGGCCGAGCCGCCGGCGGAATCACCCTCGACCAGGAACAGCTCGCACAGCGCCGGGTCCTTTTCCTGGCAGTCGGCCAGCTTGCCGGGCAGGCCGGCGATGTCCAGCGCGCCCTTGCGGCGGGTCATCTCGCGCGCCTTGCGGGCGGCTTCGCGGGCACGAGCGGCGTCGACCACCTTCGAGGCGATCGCCTTGGCCTCGTTCGGGTGTTCCAGCAGGAACTCGCCGAGCTTCTCGTTGATGACCTGCTCCACCACGGTCTTCACCTCGGACGAGACCAGCTTGTCCTTGGTCTGCGAGGAGAACTTCGGATCAGGCACCTTCACCGACAGTACCGCGATCATGCCTTCGCGCATGTCGTCGCCGGACAGCGCGACCTTGGCGTTCTTGGCCAGGCCTTCCTTCTCGATGTAGTTCTGCAGCGAGCGGGTCAGCGCGGCGCGGAAACCGGTGAGATGGGTGCCGCCATCGCGCTGCGGGATGTTGTTGGTGAAGCAGAACATGATCTCGTTGTACGAGTCGGTCCACTGCATCGCCACTTCCACCACGATGCCGTCCTGTTCGGCGGAGAGGCTGATCACGTTCGGGTGCAGCGCGGTCTTCATCTGCGCCAGGTGCTGCACGAACGAGCGGATGCCGCCCTCGTAGGCGAACGTGTCCGCCCGCCCTTCCCCGCGCTCGTCCTTCAGCTCGATGGTGACGCCGGAGTTGAGGAAAGCCAGCTCGCGCAGACGTTTGGCCAGAATCTCGTAGTGGAAGTCGATGTTGCTGGTGAAGGTGGCCGGGCTGGGCAGGAAGCGCACCGTGGTACCGCGCTTGTTCGACGGCCCAACCTCCTTCAGCGGGTACAGTGGCTCGCCGAGCGCGTATTCCTGCTGGTACTCATGACCGTCACGATAAATGGTCAGCCACAGGTGATCGCTCAGCGCGTTCACCACGGAAACGCCCACCCCGTGCAGGCCACCGGACACCTTGTACGAATTGGCGTCGAACTTGCCGCCGGCATGCAGCACCGTCATCACCACCTCGGCGGTGGAGCGATGCTCCTCCGGGTGCATGTCGACCGGGATACCGCGGCCGTTGTCGCTGACGCTGACCGAGCCGTCGTCGAGAATGGTGACCGCCACCTTGTCGCAGTAGCCGGCCAGCGCCTCGTCGATCGAGTTGTCGACCACTTCGAACACCATGTGGTGCAGGCCGGTGCCGTCATCGGTGTCGCCGATGTACATGCCCGGGCGCTTGCGCACCGCTTCCAGGCCCTTCAGCACCTTGATGTTGCTGGAGTCGTAGTGCGATTCGTTGCTGGGTTCGTTCATGCGTTGACCGTTTCCTGGCGCCAGCGACCCGCCCGACTCGGCGCCGTGAATGGCCGGACAGGGTTATGCAATCCGCGGGAGATGCAACCTTCTAATTATAGCAGGCGCGTCAGCTCGCCTTGTTCCACGTGGAACACTCGGGCGGGCAACCCTTGCAGTGCGGCCGGCAATTCGGTGCCGGTCAGCAGCACCTGGGCATCCGCCGCCAGCAGCAGGGTCACCACCGCGGCTTGGTGGGCCAGGTCCAGTTCCGAGGCAAGGTCGTCGAGGCAAACGATCGGCCATTCACCACACTGCTCCGCATACAGTTTGGCCTGCGCCAGCAGGCAAGCCAGCGCGGTAAGCTTCTCCTGACCGCGGGACAGATGTTCACGCAATGGGGCCTGTTCGAACATGATCGACCAGTCCGCCCGATGCGCGCCGAGGGTGGTATGCCCGCGGGCGAGATCCCGACCCCGCTGCTCGCGCAACTGCCGGGCCAGGTCCAGCTCGTCCGACCAGCCCCGGCGATAGCGCAGCTCGAAAGCGCCCAGCTCCGGCAGCAAGCCGGCGAAGCCGTCAAGCAGCTTCGGGCGCAACCGATCCAGATAGCTACGCCGTTGCCGATCGATCTGCTCGGCGGCTTGGGCCAGCTCCGCCTCCCACGGTGCAAACAGCTCGTCGGCTGGCGGTGCGGGGGCACGCAACAGGCTGTTGCGCTGTTTCAGCGCACGCTGGTAGCGGCGCCAGGTGGACAAAAAGGCATGTTCCACGTGGAACACTCCCCAATCCAGATACCGCCGGCGCTCTTCCGCCGCACCGGCGATCAAGCCGTGCGCACCGGGTTCAAAACAGACCACCGCGCATTCGCCGACCAGCTGCCCCAGCGCCACGCCGGTACCGTCCAGCTTTGCCTCCCAGCGCACGCCATCCCGTCCCAGGCCGAGCCGGCACACCCGCTCATCGGCATGGCGCAACTCGGCAAAGATCGACAGCTGCGTGGCACCCCGTTGCAGCAGCGCTTCCTTCGCGCCGCTGCGAAAGGAGCGCGCATGCGAAAGCAGGAACGCTGCCTCCAGCACGCTGGTCTTGCCGGCGCCGTTGGCACCGACGAAGACGTTGACACCCGGATCCAGCGCCACGCCGACCTCAGTAAGGCAGCGCAGGCCGCGCACGCGAAGCTGCTCCAGCCTCATGCGGGTTGTGTCCACAAACAGCAACGCCGGAGTCCCTGGTGGGAGCCCCGGCGTTGCCTGTTCTTGCCGCGTGTGGCGAGCGCCATGCGCTGGCCGTCAGAGCCGCAACGGCATGATCACGTGGCGAGCCTGCTCGCTGTCATGTTCCTGCACCAGGCAGCTCGACTGCGCATCGCGCAGGCTGAGCCGCGCCCGCTCACCGCGCAGCGCGGCCAGCGCATCGAGCAGGTAGCCCACGTTGAAGCCCACCGCGAGGTCGGACACATGGGTGTCGGCCTCGACCTCCTCCACCGCCTCTTCCTGCTCCGGGTTGTGCGCCACGATGCGCAGCTTGCCCGGCGACAGCTCCAGCCGCACGCCGCGGTACTTCTCGTTGGACAGGATCGCGGCGCGCTGCAGCGCGCCCCGCAGCACCTCGCGGTCGATCGTGGCGGTCTTATCCGCGCCCAACGGGATCACCGCCTCGTAGTCGGGGAAGCGGCCATCAATCAGCTTTGAGGTGAACACCACGTCGCCGCGGCGCACGCGCAGATGGTTGCGGCCGAACTCCAGCTCGACCTGGCCGTCACCGGTTTCCAGCAGACCTACCAGTTCGTTGACGCCCTTGCGCGGGATGATGATCTGTCGGCGCGTGCTCACCGAATTCTGCAGGCCGGTTTCCTTCATCGCCAGCCGGTGGCCATCGGTGGCCACGCAGCGCAGGGTGTGCTCCTGCAGATCGAGCAGCATGCCATTCAGGTAGTAACGCACGTCCTGGTTCGCCATGGCGAAGGCCGTGCGTTCCATCAGGTCGCGCAAGGCTTCTTCCGGCAGGCTGACCTTTTCCACCAGTTCGATCTCGTCGACGGTGGGAAACTCGCTGGCCGGCAGGGTCGTCAGCGTGAAGCGGCTGCGCCCGGCGTTCAGCGCCACGCGATCGCCGCTGAGCTTGAGGTCGATCCGCGCACCGTCGGGCAGAGCGCGCACGATGTCGAACAGCTTGCGGGCGGGGATGGTGACCTCGCCATCGACCAGTTTCTCCGCCTCGCTGGTGGCTACCATCTCCACTTCCAGGTCGGTTCCGGTCAGCGACAGTTTGCCGGAGCCAACCTTGACCAGCAGGTTGGCCAGCACCGGCAGCGTCTGGCGGCGTTCAACCACACCAACCACCTGCTGCAGAGGCTTGAGCAGAGCTTCTCGTTGGATGCTGAATTGCATGACTGTGCTTCCCCTATGCCTGCTGTTCTGTCTTTAAAAGAAGTTAGTGGTTGCTGTTGGTGCGGTGGGTAACTTTCATAACCGAATTTCATCCGGTAAATCAACAGCCTGGGTAGATTTGTGGGTGTGTTTGAACGGGCTGTTTTACGGTGGGTGATTTGTGGATAACTTCCGCACTCGATTCGTCCACCCATTATCCACAGCTTGAGCCCCCGCTTATCCATAATCTTTGCCGATCGTCGCTCAACCGGTCAGCGTGCGGATCAGCTGCTCCCAGTCCTGGCGCATGCGCGCGTCGGTCTCGATGAATTTGCGGATCGTCTTGCAGGCATGCATCACCGTGGTGTGGTCGCGCCCGCCGAACGCCTCTCCGATCTCCGGCAGGCTGTGTTCGGTCAGTTCCTTGGACAGCGTCATGGCGATCTGCCGCGGCCGCGCCAGCGAGCGCACGCGCCGCTTGGACAGCAGGTCCTGCAGGCGCACGTTGAAGTACTCGGCGGTGATCTTCTGGATGTTGGCGATGGTGACTGCCTGCGCATGCGTGGCCAGCAGGTCGCGCAGGGTCTCCTCGGCGAAGTCGGTGGTGATCGGCTTGCCGTAGAAGTTGGCCCGCGCCGCCAGCGTGTTCAGCGCGCCCTCGAGATCGCGCACGTTGGAGCGGATGCGCTTGGCCAGCAGCATCGCCACGTGCTCGTCCACCGCCACGCCCTTGTCGTGCGCCTTGGCCAGCAGGATCGCCGCGCGCGTCTCGAAATCCGGCGGCTCGATCGCCACCGACAGGCCCCAGCCCAGGCGCGACTTCAGCCGCGGCTCCAGCTTGTCCACTTCCTTGGGGTAGCGGTCGCAGGTGAGGATGATCTGCTGCTTGGACTCGAACAGCGCGTTGAAGGTGTGGAAGAACTCCTCCTGCGTGGTGTCCTTGCCGGCGAAGAACTGGATGTCGTCGATCAAGAGCGCATCCACCGAGCGGAAGCGCAGCTTGAACTGGTCCATGCTCTTGGCGCGCAGCGCCTCGATCATCGAGCCGACGAACTGCTCCGAACGCAGGTACAGCACCTTGCAGTCCGGGTTGCGCTCGCGCATCAGGTTGCCGGCGGCGTGCATCAGGTGGGTCTTGCCCAGGCCGGTGCCGCCGTACAGCAGCAGCGGGTTGTAGGCGCGGCCGGGGTTGGTCGCCACCTGCATGGCGGCGGCCTTGCCGAGCTGGTTCGACTTGCCCTCGACGAAGGTCTCGAAGGTGTAGTGCGGGTCCAGGTTGTGGTTGAACGCGGGAGCCGCCGGGACCGGGGTAACCCGAGGTGCCGGCGCCGCCTTGGCCGACACGGCCGGCCGCACCGTGCTGGAGCCGACCTCCAGCCGCACCAGGCACGGCTTGCCGGCAAGCTGCAGCAGCATCGCCTCGATCTGTCCCAGGTAGCGCCCGCGCACAGTGTCCAGGGTGTAGGAGTTGGGCGCAAACAGCTGCAGGCCGTTGGCATCTTCGCGCGCCTGCAGCGGCATCAGCCAGGTATGCAGGTCTTCGGCGCTCAGCTCGCCTTCGAGGCGCTCAAGGCAGCGCCGCCACAGATCACTCAT